>OY762962.1:0-3251350 GCA_963667195.1 Christensenellaceae bacterium | reverse complement strand
GGCTTTACCGCGATCTATACGGAAGGCCGCGACGACGTGCAGGAAAAAGAGACCACGCTGCCGGAGCTTGCGCAGGGCGAAACCTGCAAGGCGGAAAAGATCGAGCACGAGCAGAAGTTCACCCAGCCGCCCGCCCGATACACGGAAGCAACGCTGGTCAAGGCGCTGGAAGAAAAGGGAATCGGGAGACCTAGCACGTATTCGCCGACGATCTCCACCATCGTGGAGCGCGGCTATATTGCGCGCGAAAAGAAGCAGCTGGTGCCGACCGAGCTTGGCTTTGTCGTCAATCGCTTTATGATGGATAACTTCGACGAGATCGTGGATGTGCAGTTCACCGCGAGCATGGAAAACGACCTCGACGGCGTGGAGGAGGACAAGGTTGGCTGGGCGGACGTGCTCGGCAAGTTCTACGGCCCGTTCCACGAAAAAGTTGCCATCGCGCTGGAAAAAGCCCCGCCGGAGAAGATTCCGGACGAGGTTTCGGACGTGGTTTGCGATAAATGCGGCGCGATGATGGTCTATAAGATCGGTAGATTCGGCAAGTTCCTCGCCTGCCCGAATTTCCCGACCTGCCGGAACACCAAGGCGATCGTGGAGAAGATCGATGTGCCGTGCCCGAAGTGCGGGGCGGCGCTCATCAAGCGCAAGAGCAAGCGCGGCAAAGCGTTTTACGGTTGCGAAAAATATCCCGAATGCGATTTTGTCTCCTGGGACAAGCCCACCAAGATGCCATGCCCGCAGTGCGGCGGCATGATGGTGCAAAAGATCGGTCAAAACGGCAGCTATATCGCCTGCGTGAACAAGGAATGCGGCTATATCCACCGCAACGCGAAGAAAAAAGAAGAAAAAGAGCAGGAAGCCGAATAATCGCGAAAACCACTCTAGGAAGAGACACCATGACACAGCAACGCGTACAAGTGATCGGCGCGGGGCTATCCGGATGCGAGGCGGCTTACCAGCTTGCAGAGCGCGGAATCCCCGTCGATCTATATGAAATGAAACCGCAAAAGATGTCCCCGGCTCACCATAGCGGGGACTTTTGCGAGTTGGTCTGCAGCAACTCCCTGCGCTCCGATCGCATCGAAAACGCGGTTGGCCTGCTCAAGGCGGAACTGCGTGAGCTGGGCTCGCTCGTGCTGCGCGTGGCGGACGAGACGCGCGTGCCCGCGGGCGGCGCGCTTGCGGTCGACCGCGAGGGCTTCTCCACACGGGTCAGCGAGATCATTCGCTCGCACCCGCTCATCACGATCCACAGCGAGGAAGTAACGCGCGTGCCGGAAGCGCCCTGCATCATCGCGACAGGGCCGCTCACGAGCGACGCGCTGGCGGAGGAGATTTCGCGCTTAACCGGAGAACCGCTGCACTTTTACGACGCGGCGGCGCCGATTGTAACATTCGACTCGCTAGACATGACGAAGGTCTACCGTGCCTCGCGCTATGGCAGAGGAGACGACTACCTCAACTGTCCGATGACGCGGGAGGAATACGAGGTGTTCTACCGCGCGCTGATCTCCGCCGAGACCGCGGAGCTGCACGCCTTCGAAACGCCGCGCGTGTTCGAGGGATGCATGCCGGTCGAGGTGATGGCAAAGCGCGGGGAACAGACGCTATGCTTCGGCCCGCTCAAACCCGTCGGGCTTGAGGTGGACGGAAATGAGCCGTACGCCGTCGTACAGCTGCGTCAGGACGACAAGGATGGCAGACTCTTCAATATCGTGGGCTTTCAGACGAACCTCAAGTTTGCGGAGCAGCGGCGTGTGTTCGGGCTCATTCCCGGACTGGAGCACGCGGAGTTTGCGCGCTACGGCGTGATACACCGCAACACGTTTCTCAATTCGCCGAAGCTCCTCGATCACAATTATCAGATGCGCAGCGTGCCCGGCCTCTATTTCGCGGGACAGATGACGGGCGTGGAGGGCTATGTCGAGAGCGCGTCCAGCGGCTTTGTCGCGGCGGTTTCGCTCGTGCGGCAGCTGCGTGGAGAAGAGCCCATCGACTTTACCGCAAAGACCGCGATCGGCTCGCTGGGACACTATGTTGCGGAATACGTTGGCGATGATTTTCAGCCGATGAACGTCACCTTCGGCATCATGGAGAGCATTCCCGAACGCATCCGCAAGAAGGCGCTGCGTTATGCGAAGGTCGCCGAGCGTGCGCTGGAAACGATTCATTCTCTGTTGCCAGGCGTAAAAGTTGGATAAATCGATCAATCGAGACAATAAATCTGTAATGTTAAAAAATTCGTGAAAGACTGTATTTGATCATCTGCGGCAAAAAATCTCTAATGATAGAAAATTCGTGAAAGAATTGAAAACGAATACACGAATGCGGGCGAATGCGCCCGCTTTGTGCTAGTATGGTATTCAGGTAGAATCTACCTGCCTGTGCAAATCACACGGGCGAAGATATAGGAGGATAACCTGATTGGAACTCAGGGGTACGACGATAATCGCCGTTCGTAAGGACGGCAAAATTGCGGTTGCCGGCGATGGCCAGGTAACCATGAGCGAGTCCGTCATCATGAAAGCGACGGCGAAAAAGGTGCGCAGGCTCTATCACGACCAGGTCGTGGTCGGCTTTGCGGGATCGGTTGCGGATGCATTCTCGCTCTGCGAACGGTTTGAAAAAAAACTTGAACAATACAGCGGAAACCTGACCCGCGCGGCGGTCTCGCTCGCGCAGGACTGGAGAAGCGACAAGATCATGCATAAGCTGGAGGCGCTGCTCATCGTCGCCAACAAAGAGGACCTGCTGATCGTCTCTGGCACGGGCGAGGTCATCGACCCGGACGACGGCATCGCGGCCATCGGCTCCGGCGGTATGTACGCCCTCGCCGCGGCAAAAGCGCTCAAGGCAAACTCGGATCTCTCCGCACCGGAGATCGCCGAAAAGGCGCTCCGCATCGCGGGCGAAATCTGCGTGTTCACCAACGGCAACATCACGGTGGAGGAGGTATAAGCATATGCAACTGACACCGAGAGAAATCGTAGACGCGCTGGATAAATACATCATCGGTCAGGATCGCGCAAAGCGCGCGGTCGCGGTCGCGCTTCGCAATCGCTACCGCAGAAGCTGCCTTTCCGACGAGCTCCGCGAGGAGATCACGCCGAAAAACATCATCATGATCGGGCCCACGGGCGTCGGCAAAACGGAGATCGCGCGCAGGCTCGCAAAGCTTGTAGACGCTCCCTTTGTCAAAGTGGAAGCCACGAAGTATACCGAGGTCGGCTATGTTGGACGCGATGTCGAGAGCATGGTGCGCGATCTGGTGGACGCAGCCATCCGCATCAGCATGAACCGCAGGATGGACGACGTCAAGCTGGTTGCCGAAGCCGCGGCGGAGCAGACACTGGCGGAGTTGCTGCTGCCCGGCGCGAAAAAACGCGAGCACAAGCAGCAGAATGCGCTCCAGATGCTGCTCAACGCGGGTCAGCCCCAGCAGAGCGATCCCGAACCCACGGAGGAAGAGAAAGCGCGCCGCTATACGGAACGTGAGCGCGTGATTGCCGAACTCCGCGCGGGCAAACTCGAACAGGAGCTTGTCGAGATCGAGGTGGAGGAGCAGGGCGGTAAAAACGACGCGATGTTTGCCGCAGGTATCGACCTCAACATCGGCGAGATGTTCGGCGACTTTCTGCCGAAGAAGACCAAGCGCAGGAAGCTGCCCGTCAAGGAAGCGCGCAGGGTCATCGTCCAGCAGGAGAGCGAAAAGAGAATCGATATGGACGACGTCCACCGCGAGGCGCTCGAGCGCGCGGAGCAGGACGGCATCATCTTCATCGACGAGATCGACAAGATCGCGGGCGCGGAGCGCGTCGGCGGCCCGGACGTTTCCCGCGAGGGCGTGCAGCGCGACATTTTGCCCATCGTGGAAGGCAGCGTGGTCTCGACGAAATACGGCCCGGTCAAGACGGACTATATGCTCTTTATCGCGGCAGGCGCGTTCCACACGGCGAAGGTCAGCGACTTGATTCCAGAGCTGCAGGGCCGCTTCCCGATCCGCGTAAAGCTGGACGACCTCACGCAGGAAGACTTCGAAAAGATCCTTACCCAGCCGGAGAACGCGGTGACCAAGCAGTATACCGCGCTGCTATCGGCGGACAAGGTCAAGCTCAACTTCACGCCGGACGCGCTGCGCGAGATCGCGAAATTCGCGTTTCTCGCCAACGAAAACACCGAGAACATTGGTGCGCGAAGGCTGCACACCGTGATGGAAAACCTGCTCGACGACATCTCCTTCAACGCCAACGGGCAGCACCCGGAGATCGAGCTCAACATCGACGCGGAATATGTGGATGAGCACCTCGGTGAAGAATTCCACGAGGACGATATCCACAAATACATTCTCTAACAGGTCGATTCGGACGGAGCAAACCGCAACGTCCGAAATCAAATGCGAAGGAACGAAGGTATTTGACGAAACGACGCGTGACAACAACTGTGCTCACGATTCTGGCCGCCGCCTCCTTCTCGCTGCTGATTGGCTGCGAAGAGGCGGCGGTGCAGACGCTTGATGTCACGTTGGCTACGCCGACGCCGATCCCGCAGGTCGTCGCGTTTGCCGATCCCGCCAGCACGGCAGGCCCCGCATACGATGTGACCATCGTTTCACAAAACGAGGGCCAAGTGCAACCGGACGGATCGATTTTGACGCAGGACGGCGTCAGCCTTCGCGTGCTGGAGGGCGTCGACCCGACGCCGACAATTCCGCTCACGCCGACGCCGGTGCCGACCGCGCCGCCGCCAACCCCGACGCCGACTCCCAGCCCGACGCCGTCTCCAACCCCGCTACCAACCGAGGAGCCGACAGCAAAACCAACCGCGAAACCAACGAGTAAAACCGCAAGCACACCCAAGGTGACCAGCACGCCGAAACCGACGGCTACGCCGAAGCCCGCGCCAACCGCCGCGCCGGAAACGACGTTTGCCGTGACTCCAGAGCCCACCGCGGTACCGACCGCGACGCCGGTTCAAACCTCCTCTCAGGCGGTGCCGGATGTCAGCGGGCCATACAGCGGAGAAGATGTGCTGCTTGCGGCGCGCGTTGCCTACTTTGAATCCGGAAGGTCGGAGGACGGCTATCGCGCGGTGCTGTGCGTGATTCTCAACCGCGTGGAATCGGGCAGATGGCCGGGAAGCGTCTATGACGTTGTGTATCAAAAAAGCCAGTTCTCGGTGGTAGGCCGCAGCGACTTTTTGACCAAGACCGTGCCAGACAGCGTGATTGGCTACGCCAACGACGTATTCAACAACGGAAACCGTCTGCTTCCGACCAACGTGATGTCGTTCCGAAGCAGCGCAACCGACAAAACATGGGGAACCCGCACCTTTTACGGCACATTCGGCGGGAACGATTTTTACAGCTAAGGCATGCATCGGCAAATTCGAGGCTGCATGATTCAAACACGAACATCACCCGCTTTTAGCTTGCGTATAAAAAACAGGTTGGAGCGCGGGCAAAAATACACTATACTCTTTCTTGTAAGAAAAGAGCCGCGTCGCGGTTTCTTTGTGTGTCAATCAGAAGATTACGGCGAAGGAAGACTTTCGCCGCTTAAAAAACGGAAACAACAGGGGATATTTTTAAAGGGAAAACAGAAGGAAATTGGGGAAATAACATGGCAAGCAAACTAAAGATCATTCCGCTCGGCGGCTTGGGCGAAATCGGAAAGAACATGACCGTATTTGAATACGGCAACGACATGATCGTTGTCGATTGCGGCATCAGCTTTCCGGACGATGATATGCCCGGCATCGATGTCGTCATACCGGACATGACCTATCTAAGGGAAAACCGCGCAAAATTCAAAGGATTTATGATAACCCACGGACACGAGGACCACATCGGCGCGCTGCCGTATGCGCTCAACGAGTTCGACGTGCCCGTCTACGGAACCGCGTTTACGATTGCGCTCATCGAGCACAAGTTGGAGGAAGCGCGCGTTACCAATAAGAAACTCACGGTCGTAAAGCCCGGCGATACAGTCGAACTCGGCTGCTTCAAGGTGGAGTTCATCAAGACCGGACACTCCATCGCGGGAGCCGTCGCGCTCGCGATCAACACGCCCATCGGCACCGTGATTCACACGGGCGACTTCAAGGTGGACTTTACGCCGATCGATGGCGAACCCATCGATATCATCCGTTTTGCGCACTACGGTGCGCGCGGCGTGCTCGCGCTGATGAGCGACAGCACCAACATCGAAAGCCCGGGGCACACGCAAAGCGAAAAAGAGATCGGCAAGACGTTTGAATACTATTTCGACGTGGCGGAGGGGCGCATCATTGTTGCCTCCTTTGCCAGCAACGTGTACCGCATCCAGCAGGTGGCGGATGTGGCGGTCAACCATGGTCGCGTGATCTGCTTCCAGGGCAGGAGCATGGAGCAGGTCGTCCAGATAGCAATGCGGCTTGGCTACCTGAAGATTCCGCCGGAGAGCATCGTCAAGGTTGACCAGCTCAAACGCTACCGCGACGACCAGATCTGCGTGATCACCACCGGCAGTCAAGGCGAGCCCATGAGCGGGCTGTTCCGCATGGCGACCGCGACGCACCGCCTGAACATCGGCAAGGGCGACACGGTGATCATATCCGCATCGGCCATTCCGGGCAACGAAGTCGGCGTTTCGCGCGTCATCAACCAGCTCTATCAGAAGGGCGCGCAGGTCATCTACAACCGCATGGCGGACGTTCACGTTTCCGGTCACGCCTGCCGCGAAGAGCTCCGGCTGATGATGGAGCTCACGCGCCCCAAGTTCTTCATTCCCGTTCACGGCGAGTATCGGCACCTGATGATGCACGGAAAGCTCGCGGAGGAGATGGGCGTACCCGCGGAAAACACGTTTATCGCGGACTGCGGAGATGTCATCGAGCTCACCCAGCGCGGCGGCAAGAAGGCAGGCTCTGTCACCTCTGGCGCCGTCATGGTGGACGGAATCGGGGATATCGACGACGTGGTGCTCAAAGATCGCAAGACGCTCTCGCAGGACGGCCTTGTCGTCGTGGTGCTCACGCTCGACAGCGAGACAGGCCGCATGCTGGCGGCGCCGGAGATCGTCTCCCGCGGATTTGTGTACATGCGCGACAGCGAGGAGCTGATTGCGGACATCAAGGCACTGCTCGTGAAGGAAACGCGCAAGTTTGAGGGAGCGGATCGCAGCGATTACGCAAACATCAAAGCGGGCGTGAAGAATTCGCTCAAGTCGTTCCTCAAAAACCGCACAAAGAGAACGCCGATGATCATGCCGATCATCATTGAGATATAACGGGGGAAGCATGGTCTACGATACCGCAAAGGTTCTCGCGAACGAGTTGAAAAACAGCGTGGAATACCGCGAATACACCGCGGTGAAGGCGCGAGCTATGGAGAACAACACAACCCGCGCGCTCATCGACGAATACAACAAGCTCCAGATTCAGGCGCAGGCCGCGATGATCGCGGGGGATCGGGAGAGCGAATCGCTCAAAAAACTGCAAAAGATCGGCGAACTGCTCCAGTTTGACGCGGACGCTTCCGCCTACCTGATGGCGGAGTTTCGGCTCAAGCGCATGGTAGGAGACGTCTACAAGATTCTTGCCGAGGCCGTAGACATCGACCTTGGAGCACTCGAATCGTAAGCGCAACAACCGAGATAAGAGAATAAGAACACCAGATACAGGAAAGTGATACAATGCCAATGAACGAGAAACCGGAAAAACGATACACGAGACAGCAGAAGCGCATGCGGCGATTCTGGCTCAGCATCCGCCCGGCTGTGGTGCTGCTGGTGAGCCTTGTCGTCGTGTTTCTGCTCGCGCGGACGACGGTAAACTATGTGCTCTCCAAGTATATCGAGCCGGTGGATAGAAACGACGCAACGCCCATCGAGGTTACGATTCCCGCTTCCTCGTCCGCGAGCAGCATCGCGCGCATTCTCTACGGCGCCTGCGGCTACGACAAGGACGGGCTGATCTCCAGCACCGCGGCGTTTAAGGTTTACGTGGACTTTGTGGGCAAGGCGAACAGCCTCAAGGCGGGCACCTATGTCCTGAGCAAAAATATGAGCATCAAGCAGATCGTGGAGACGATTTGCGAAGGAAATCCCGCGAAGGCGACGGTCAAGTTCACGATTCCCGAGGGCTACACGATACAAAGCATCGCAAAGGTGCTGATGGAGAAAGGCCTCATCAAGAACGAGGAGGATCTCCTGAGCATCGCGCGGAAGGGAGAGTCGTTCGCGAACTTTGCCTTCATCGCGGACGCGGGCGCTACCGCAAACGCGGCTTCCCGCACGTACCTCTTGGAAGGCTATCTCTTCCCGGATACGTATGAGGTATATGCGGACGCGAGCGTGGACACAATTCTCATCAAGATGCTCAACCGCTTCAACGAGGTGTTTTCGGAGGATTACATCGCGCGCGCGCAGCAACTCGGCATGACGATGGATCAGGTGGTGACGCTGGCTTCGCTCATCGAGCGCGAGGCGGCAGCCCCGGACGATTTTGCGAAGGTTTCGGCGGTGTTCCAAAACCGCATGAAGCAGGATATGCCGCTGCAGAGCTGCGCGAGTTTGTCCTATGCGCTGGGCGTGACGAAATACGTCTTTAACGCGCAGGAGCAGGCGACGGAGTCGCTCTACAACACCTATCAGCACAAGGGGCTTCCGGTAGGCCCGGTCTGCAACCCCGGCAAGGCGGCAATCGAGGCGGCGTTGTACCCCAACGAGCAGTTCCTCGCGGATGGCTACCTTTACTTCTGCAACCAGAACCCGAAGGAAACCAGCGCGCTGGTGTTTGCAAAAACCTACGAAGAGCATCTGCAAAACGTGGAAAAGTTCCAGCAGTATTGGGGCTAAACGACATACTTGTCTCCGGCGCGTAACAAACGCCGGAGCTTTTTTGTGCGATCGATCCGGTTTTTCTCCAATTCTGCGTTTCTTTGGTTTCTTGTTGCCCGAACAAGACATCTGTGTTAAAATAACTCCGTATGAAACAGAGAATTGAAGCATTACGCAAAAGCCTTGCCGCCTCGTCCATCGACGCGGCATTGATCACCAGCGGTGTCAACATCCGATATTATTCGGGGTTCACCAGCTCGGACGGCATCTTTCTTGTCACGCAGAAAAACGCCTATCTTGTCACCGACTTCCGGTATACGATTCAGGCAAAGGCACAGACAAAGGGCCTTTGCGAAGTTGCCGAAACCATCTTTACGGAGCAGCTGGATTACATCCGCAAGTTCCTGGAGGCGGATGGCTGCAAGCGCGTTGCGTTTGAAGACGGCTATTTGACGGTGAATAGCTTCCGCGCCTACGAAGCGATGCCTGTCGAGTGGGTTCCTTTCGGGACGGAGATTTCGCTGCCCCGGATGTATAAATCCGCCGATGAGGTCGTGAGCCTGCAGGCCGCCCAGAGCATCGCGGACAAGAGCTTTACCGAGTGGCTCGGCCGCATCGGTGCCGGCATGAGCGAGCTGGAAGCCACGGCGGAGCTCAACTACGTTTGCGCGAAAAACGGCAGCGAAGCGCCGTCGTTTGATCCCATCATCGCAGCTGGCCCCAACGGAGCCATGCCGCACGCGGTGCCGGGCACGCGGAAAATGCAGAAGGGCGATCTCGTGACCGCGGACTTTGGCTGCATGGTCAACGGCTATCATTCGGATATGACGCGCACGTTTGCCATCGGCGCAATCGACAACGAGAGCCGCGAGATCTACGAAATCGTCAAGACCGCCCAGCAGATGGCGCTCAACGCACTCAAGAGCGGCATCCACGGCAAAGCGCTGGACGCAGTTGCGCGGGATTTCATCACATCAAAGGGTCACGGCGAGCACTTTGGTCACGGGCTGGGACACGGCGTCGGCCTCGAAATTCACGAGCCGCCGCGCGCATCGTTCCTGAGCAATGACACGCTGCTCAGCGGCATGACCATCACGGTCGAGCCGGGCATCTATGTCGAAGGCAAGTGCGGTGTACGCATCGAGGACTGCTGCGTGGTGACCGACGACGGTTATATCAATCTCGCGAGCACGACGAAAGAGCTCATCACGATCTGACGCGGGATCGCATTTGAATTGAAGTTTTCGGCATGTGAGATGCTGATGATGTAAGAATAAACGAAGAGTATCAGAATAACGGAGGAAACAACCAAATGATCAGTGCAGGCGAATTCAGAAAGGGCATGACCCTCGAGATCGACGGGAATGTCTGGCAGATCACCGATTTTCAGCATGTCAAACCCGGCAAGGGCGCCGCGTTTGTTCGCACCCGCCTCAAGAACGTCATGACCGGCTCGGTGCTGGAGCGCACGTTTAACCCGACGGACAAATACCCGCCGGCGCACATCGAGACCAAGGAAATGCAGTACCTCTATGAAGACGGCGGTCTGTATTACTTCATGGATGTCGAGACCTACGAACAGCTGCCGCTCAACCACGACCAGGTGGAAGATGCCATCGCGTTCATCGTGGAGAATCAGAACGTCAAGATTCGCTTCTTCAAGGGCGCACCGTTCTCCGTGGAAGCGCCGAACTTCGTCGAACTGCTGATCACGCACTCCGAACCCGGCGTGCGCGGCGACACCGCGACGGGCACCACCAAGCCCGCGACGCTGGAGACCGGCTATACGCTCAACGTCCCGCTGTTTGTCAACGAAGGCGACCGCATCCGCGTAGACACCCGCACGGGTGAATACATGGAGCGCGTATAATGTCCAAGAGAACACAAGAGCTGTTCGGCAACGAACGGAAAGGCGAGGAAACCTATGAGCTTTATCTCTGAGAAAGTTGCTTATCTGGACGGTTTGGCCGACGGCCTGTCGCTCAAAGACGAAGGCACGGATAAGGTGCTGCGCGGCATCATCGAAACCCTTGGCGCGATTGCCGAGGCGCTGGAAGAGCAGGACGAGAGCATCGACGATCTCTCGGATTGCATCGACGGCATCTACGATGAGCTGGACGATATTGAAACCGCCATCGACGAAGACTATGACGGCGAGTTGGACGAGGACGATTTCATCGAGGTCGTCTGCCCACACTGCGGCGAAACCGTGTATTTCGACGAGGACATGATCGACAGCGACGACGGGCTGATTTGCCCGAACTGCAACGAGACCATCGAGTTCGAAATCCCCGGCGGCGAAGAGGACGAGGACTAACCTTCGTTTTCACGAGTCACACAAACAAACCCTGCCCGCGCAAACGGACAGGGTTTTTGTTTTGCAAATATGGTTTGGAAGAAGCGTTGCAAATAGGTAATCGAATTCTTTATGAGTGTTAGCCGCATTGCCAACAACCCCGTTTCATGATAAACTGACAAATACCAAACAACTGCTTTACAAAACGTATACACGCTCTGTGTTATGATAGGAGAGATGTTTTCATGATCATCGTCGGTATTTGCGGCGCAAGCGGCAGCGGTAAGAGCACGCTCGCCAAGCGCATCAAAGACTCGCTCGCGTGTAGCTGCACCATCATCGGACAGGACTGCTACTATCGAAATTTCCCCGATTTACCGTTTTCCGAGCGCATCAAGCTCAACTACGACGAGCCGGGTATTTTTGATTTTGACGAGCTGCTCCATGACATCGAACAGCTCGAAAGCGGGCACCCCATCACGACGAAGGGCTACGATTACGTCAACTACCTGCGCGCGGACACGCCGGATGTGCTGATTCCGCCGCCGGAGGTGCTGGTGCTCGAAGGCATCCACATGTTTTACGACAAGCGCATCTGCGAGCGGATGTCGCTCAAAGTGTATCTGCACGTGGACGTGGATATCTGCCTTTTACGGCGTATCAAGCGCGATATCAAGGCACGCGGGCGCTCGATTGACAACATTGCGGAGCAGTATGTGGACACCGTGAAGCCGGTGTACGAAAAATACATTGCGAACTACATCAATGACGCGGACTTTGCGGTGATGCGCGGCGGCAAGAACAAGATGGCGATCGACGCGATCTCCGCCTACCTGACCACGAAGGTACTCGCAGAGCGTTTTGTGGAGCCGGAAACGCCGCAGACGCCGAGCGTCTCCTCCTGCGAGGCGGAGGAGATCGAGGTTTGACGCGCGGGCTTGATTAACCACGTCGAAAGTAGGATAGAGGAGGGCAAACGGATGGAACAGAACAACCCGGAACGCAGGCACGGGCACCACGGGCACGGCGATTTGCCGCGCCACGGCGCCGGTCGCGTGATCATCTATTTTATCCTGCTGATCCTGCTCAACGTGATGCTCGCGGTGTACTCGGTCTACATGTTCGGGCTCGCGCTGGCGTTCAACTGGTCGATTCTGGCAAGCGGTACGCTTCAGGTGATCCTCGAGAGCGCATGGAATCTTCTCTTATATATCTCGCCGATCATTCTGACGCTGTTCCTCAACCGTTTGCTCTACCGCGTGCTCCGCGGGCATGGTTGCTTCCCGCGCGGAACATGGTTCTTTGCGATGCTGGCGATCGTGATCGTTCAGGCGGCGACGATTGCGGTGATCTTCGGCTACGGGACCGTTTCGGAGACGAACGGGTTCCACATCGACCAGATTTCGGTTTCTCCGGTCAACTAAACAACAGGAAATTGAAACTCAACCGAATCGCATGTGCAGGGGGATGATTCTTCTCCTGCACATTTTATCTTTTTTTGCAATCCAGTGCGCAGTATGGTACAATGCTTTTACTATTACTTGACGGAGTTCCTGCATGAAACTGCTTTTAAGCAATGACGACGGCGTCTTTGCCGCCGGCATTCGCGCGCTTGCCCATGAACTGAACAAGAGCCATGAACTGTATGTCGCAGCTCCCGATCGCGAACGAAGCGCGGTCAGCAGAGCGATGACGCTGATGGAGCCCCTGCGCGCGCAAAAGACGCACATCGAGGGCTTGCCGGACGTTCCCGCCTATGCGGTCAGCGGTACTCCCGTGGACTGCGTTCGTCTCGCGCTGGGAAATCTCTTTCCCGCGCCGGACATCGTCGTCTCCGGCATCAACCACGGCCCGAACCTCGGCACAGACGTGCTATACAGCGGCACGGTTGCCGCGGCGCACGAGGCTGCACTTCTGGGCTACCAGGCAATCGCGGTATCGAGCGTTTCTTATGAAGGGAAATATATGGAAACCGCGGTGCGCATCGCTGCCCTTGCGGTGGACTATGTGCAAAAACACCCGCTGTCCTTCGGCACGGTGCTCAACGTTAACGTGCCCGCGGTGCCGTTTGAGGATCTCAAGGGCATCAAGGTGACCCCGCTTGCGATTGAGCAGTACGCATTGGAGTATGTGGAGCGCAAGGACCCGTTCGGCAGAACCTACTACTGGTGCCCGCGCGGCTGCACGACCTGCTCGGACGGGCTGGATGTGGACGACCGCTGGGCGCGCGAAGGATATGCAACACTCACGCCAATTACGTATGACCTGACGCAGTATTCTCGCATGGAGGAAATGGCGCAGCAGGACATACACTGGCTCGACTAATACGATTATCCGCTACCAAAACGACTGGAGGGACGACACGCAATGGACGCATTGTTTTCCATGATGGAAAAGCAGTATTCAACCTTTTCCAAAGGGCAGAGGCGCATCGCGGAATACATCTTTAACTCCTATGACGACGCTGCGTTCATGACCGCGGCAAAGCTCGGCGAGCGCGTTGGCGTCTCCGAGTCCACCGTCGTCCGCTTTGCGTATATGCTGGGGCTCGACGGTTACCCCGCGCTGCAGGAGGCGCTTCAGGATCTGATTCGCCATCGACTCACCAGTGTCCAGCGCATCCGCCTTGCCGCGAACATTCCGCAGCAGGACGTGTTGAAAACCGTGCTTTCCTCCGACATGAACAATATCCGCGCGACCATCGACATGATCGACAACGAGAGCTTCGATGGCGCGATCAACGCGATTCTTCGTGCGCGGCGTATCTACGTGCTCGGCATCCGCAGCGCGATGTCGCTTGCGCAGTTTTTGACCTACTATCTCGACTACGTCTGCGACAACGTGATGTTCGTCAACGGCGCGGTGCAGGATATCCACGAGCGCATGCTCCGCGTGGACGCGCAGGACGTCTGCTTCGGCATCAGCTTTCCGCGCTACAGCGCGCGCACCGTGGACGCGATGAAATACGCAAAATCCAAGGGCGCAACGCTGATTGCGCTCACTGATATGCCGACGTCTCCCGTTGCGCGTATTTCGGACTTTACGCTCTGCGCGCGCAGCGACATGGCCTCGTTTGCGGACTCGCTCGTGGCTCCGCTTTCGCTGATCAACGCGATCATCGTCGCCATAGGGCACGCGCGAAAGGACGAAGCGTATCAGCACCTCACGCAGTTGGAAGAGGTTTGGCATGCCGAAGGCGTATACCTGTCCGAGACGGTCAAAGAGGAGCGTACATGATCGTCTTCGTCATCGGTGGCGGCCCTGCCGGCATGATTTGCGCGGCAAACGCCGCGAAAAACGGGCATACCGTCACGCTCTTTGAGCGAAACGAAAAGCTCGGAAAGAAGCTCTATATCACCGGAAAAGGCCGCTGCAACGTCACCAACGTGGCGGAGCGGGACGCTTTTTTTGAGCATGTGCTGAGAAACCCGCGCTTTTTATATAGCGCTTTTTCGCATTTTGACAACAAGGACCTCATGGAGCGCATCGAACAAGCGGGTGTTCCGCTCAAGACGGAGCGCGGAGGGCGGGTGTTTCCCGTCTCCGACAAGTCGAGCGACATCCTTCGCGCCTGCGAAAAGATCGTGCGCGAATCCGGCGTGACCGTGCGGCTCAACGCGCATGTGGACGAGGTTCTCACGCAGGATGGCGCGGTCAGCGGCATCCGCATCGGCGCGCAGACGCTTGCCTGCGACGCGGTCGTGGTTGCCACCGGTGGGATTTCGTACCCGCAGACGGGCTCCACGGGCGACGGCTACGATTTTGCGCGCGCAACCGGACACGCGGTGGAAGAGCCGGTGGCCTCGCTGGTGCCGCTCGTGACGGAGGAGCTTTGGCCGCGCGAGCTCGCGGGGCTGACGCTCAAAAACGTCACCCTCAGCGCTGAGAAAAATGGGAAGGAAGTTTTCTCCGAGCTGGGCGAGCTGCTGTTTACCCACTTCGGCATCTCCGGCCCGCTCGTGCTCTCGCTCTCCGGGGTCATCGCGGGGCAGCCCGCGAGAACGCGGCTGACCATCGACCTCAAGCCTGCGCTTTCGCGTGAACAGCTGGACGCGAGGCTCCTGCGCGACCTGCAGGAAGGCGCGCGACAGCAGGTTAAGACCGCGCTGCATGCGCTGCTTCCGCAGAGACTGCTCGAAATCGTGCTGGAGCTTGCCGGAATCGACGGCGCGCTGCCTGTGGGGCAACTGAGTAAGACCATGCGCTTGCAGCTCATCGAGATGCTCAAGGCGCTGCCATTGACGGTCAGCGGCGCGCGCGGACTCAACGAGGCTGTGGTGACCCGCGGCGGCGTCAGCGTCAGGGACGTGAACGCCTCCACGATGGAGAGCAAGCGCGTGAAGGGATTGTATTTTGCGGGCGAAGTGCTCGATATCGACGCCACTACGGGTGGATATAACCTCCAGATTGCCTGGTCAACGGGCGCGTTGGCGGGGGACAGTATCGGATGAAAGGCGGAAGCAAACGATGAGCGAACACCTCAACATTGCGATTGACGGCCCTTCCGGCGCGGGAAAATCCACGCTGGCCAAAGCGGTGGCAAGCGCCTTGCAGATTCGATACCTCGACACAGGAGCCATGTACCGCGCGATGGCGCTCTTTGCCACGCGGCGCGGCGTCAGCGTCAACGACGAGGCGGGACTCAAGACCATTCTCGACGACGCGGATATCCGCGTGAAGTACGACGAGCGCGGTCAGCGCGTGCTGCTTGGCGAGGAGGATGTGACGGACAGCCTCCGCACACAGGAGCTCGCGATGGGCGCTTCCACGGTCAGCGCGCACCCGTGCGTCCGCGAAAAGCTCGCGGAACTCCAGCGCGAGGTCGGGCGCAACTACGACGTCGTCATGGATGGGCGAGACATCACCACCAACGTACTCCCGCATACGAAACACAAGTTTTTCGTGACCGCGAGGCCGGAGGTGCGTGCTGAGCGGAGGCTCAAGGAGCTGCGCGCGCGCGGAAACACGACGGAAACGTATGAGCAGGTGCTCGCGGACATCAAGCTAAGAGACCACAACGACAGCACACGCGCCTACATGCCGCTTCGGCAAACCGAGGACGCGGTGCTGATCGATACCAGCGATATGACCATACAAGAAGCGCTCTCGCTGCTGCTGCGCACCGTTTCCGAAAAGCAGGATCGCTGATCAAATTTTCTCTCCGAAAGAGAAACGCACCCAGACCCGACGCTCACGAACACAAGCAAGAAAGAAGCGCATTGCCATGTTGTACATTTTCTTTAAATATCTGCTGACACCATTCTTCTGGCTCTTCTACCGTCCAAGGGTGAAGAACCTCGGCAGACTCTTCTTTCGAGGCAGGGGGATTTTGATCTCCAACCACTTTTCCCTCGGCGATCCCATCCGGCTTGCGATGGTGGCGCCGCGTCCGGTGCATTTCATGGCGAAGCAGGAGCTGTTCGATACACCTCTCAAGCACCTTTTACTCTCGATGATGCTCGCGTTTCCCGTCTACCGGAAGCAGGCGGACATGCTCTCGCTGAAGCAGGCGATGACCGTTTTGGAGCACAACCACATCTTCGGCATCTTCCCTGAAGGTAGGCGTTCGCTCACGGGCGAGCTGGACTCGTTTGAAAAGGGTGCGGCCTTCCTGGCGCTTCGCTGCAACTCGCCGATCATCCCCGTGTACGCCGACCCGAACTGGAAGAAACGCAAACAGGTGCGCATGGTCGTGGGCGAACCGATCGATCCCAACGCGATTGCAAAGACCTACGCAGGACGCGGGGTGGACGCAGTTACGGACGCCATCCGCGACGCCATGCAAGAGCTGAAAAACGAAATGGAGCGCATGCCGTAACATCAGGCGTGCAGGCAAGAGATACATATGAAGATTCTACTCGCAAAAAACAGCGGTTTCTGCTTCGGGGTGCGCCGCGCGGTCGAGATGGCCGAGCAGTGCGCCAAGGAGAGCGGTACTGTCTACACATACGGAAACATCATCCACAACGAGAGCGTGGTGCATGAGCTCGCGGAAAAGGGTGTTCACTCGGTGGAGACCCTCGAAAGCTTACACGCAGGAGACACGCTGATCATCCGCGCGCACGGCGCGCCGCCGAGTGTCTACGAGGAGTGCGAAAGGCGCGGCATCCGGCTCATTGACGCAACCTGCCCATACGTCAAGCGCATCCACAAGATCGTGCAGAAGGCGGCACAAAGCGGAAACACCGTGCTCATCGCGGGCAAGGCGAATCACCCGGAGGTGATCGGCATCCGCGGTTGGGCGGGCGGAGATGCGCTGGTGCTCGAGCGCGCGAGCGACGCGAAGGATTTACCTTCACTACAAAAGGCGGTATTGGTTGCGCAAACAACCTTGCCGGAAGAGACGTTTTGTGATATTATTCACGAAATAGAATCGCGGCAGGACAGCTCCTGCACGTTACAGGTGTCGAACACGATCTGCGATACGACGCGGGCGCGCCAGAGCGAAGCGGAGGAGATTTCCAGGCGGAGCACACGCATGCTGGTGCTGGGTTCCAAATCCAGCGCGAACACGCAAAAGCTCGTTGAAATCTGCAAAAAACACTGCAAAAACACGGAAAACATCGATGTAACCGACAAACTTTTTCTTGATAAATTACCATCCGATGATATAATAGGTATTGTTGCGGGCGCATCGACGCCGGACCGGATGATTAGGGAGGTACTACAAGTAATGAGCGAACAGGAAAAAACGACGATCGAAACCATTGAAGCGGAAGCTCCCGCCGAGGAAGTCGTCGTGCCCCAGGCTACCCAGGTGACCGAAGAAGTCGCGGCGGCTGTGGAAGCGCCCAAAGCCACAGGTAAGGCGAAAGAAGAACCCAAGCCGGAACATGAAGACAGCTCCGACTTTGCATCCGCGTTTGAAAAGACCATGACGCGTATTCATAACGGTCAGGTTCTGGAAGGAACCGTCATCTCCGTTGTGGACGGTGAAGTATTTGTCAACGTTGGATACAAGTCCGACGGCGTGATTCCCGTGGGTGAGCTTTCCAGCGATTCGGACTTGAAAGCCGAAGACCTGTTTCATGAAGGCGATACCATCGAAGTCGAAGTCACCAAGGTGAACGACGGAGACGGTAATGTACTCCTCTCCCGCAAAAATGTTGAAAGCAAGAAGCTCTGGGATGAGCTGCTCAGCCAGGAGAACATCGAAGAGAAGATCTTCGACGCGGTCGGTAAAGAGGTCGTCAAGGGCGGTCTGATTGCGGACATCAGCGGTATTCGCGCGTTTGTTCCGGCGTCCCAGGTTTCCACGAAGTATATTGAGAACCTCAACGAGTTCGTTGGCAAGCCCATGAAGCTCAAGGTTCTGGAAGTAGATCGTCAGAGAAAGCGCATCGTCGCTTCCCAGAAGCAGGTTCTGATTGCCGAACAGGCAGCCGAGAAGCATGCCAAGTGGGAACAGCTCGTCGTTGGCAGTAAAGTCAACGGTGTTGTGCGCAGAATCGCCGACTTCGGCGCGTTTGTTGACATCGGCGGTATCGATGGCCTCGTCCATGTAACGGACGCCGCTTGGGGCCGCGTGAAGCATCCTTCGGATGTGTTCACCATCGGTCAGGAGATCGAAGTGATCATCCTGAACGTGGATGTCGAAAAAGAGCGCGTTTCCCTCGGCTACAAGCAGCTTCAGCCCAAGCCCTGGATGCTTGCCGGTGACAAGTATGCGGTTGGCTCGATCGTAGAGGGCAAGGTTGTCCGCATCGTTCCGTTTGGCGCATTCGTTGCTCTGGAGAGCACGATCGACGGCCTCATCCATATCTCGCAGGTCTCCGTCCATCGCATCGCGAAGGTCGAGGACGAGCTCAAGGTTGGCGACGTGGTTCGCTGCAAGGTGCTCGAAGTTAGCCCCGAGGCCAAGCGCATCAGCCTCAGCCGCAAGGAAGCGCTGCTGGAAGAAGATCCCGCGCTTGCCGAGCAGCTCGCCGCTGAAAAAGCCGAGCGTGACCGCCAGTATGCGGAGCGTCAGGAACAGCGTCAGCAGCAGCGCGAATCGCAGCAGAGCCAGCAGGCTCAGCAGCAGGCACAGCCGCGCGCAGAGCGTCCGGAGCGCGCACCGCGTACCGCGAGCAGCGACCGTCCCGCGAGAGACAGCGGTGACCGCCGCCGTCGCAACAACGAGGATGGCGAGTATGAACTCCCGCCGGTGCAGGAAGCAAAGACCTCTCTGGCATCCCTCTTCGAAGGTCTCAAGGTCGACGAGTAAGCAAAACCACACAAGAACCGCCTCAACGGGCGGTTCTTTTTTTGTATGATAGCTGTTGTATGCATGCATTGGGATTGCTATACTGGTGCTATGCGAAAAAACGGGAATCAAGATAATAAGAGAAGCGTCAGAGGCGAGGCACTGCCGCTGCAAGCGATCAAGTATGGAGCAGCGGCGTTCGGTGGCTTTGTTGCGGATTATGCGGTGTTACTCCTGCTCAAGGAATGGGTTGGGCTGCATTACCTGATTGCCGTTCCAATCGCGTTTCTCGCGGGAATCGCGGTCAACTACCTGATCGGCGTTTGGTTTGTATTCCGCAGAGGGAATCTTTCTCTCGGCAAAGAGCTGCTGCTGTTTATCACAATCTCCCTGCTTGCGCTCGCCGTGACGGAAGGAAGCATGTATCTGCTGACCGATCTACTGCGGATCGACTACCGCATCTCACGGCTCATCGCGGGAGTTGTAACGTACTTGTTTAACTTCTTCTCCCGACGATTCCTGATCTATCGAACGGGCAACCAGCGGACAAGTCAAGCAAAACCGGAATAATACATCCCCCAAAATACAAAAAAAGACGGAGGCAAGTGACTTGCTTCCGTCTTTTGTATTAGTTCATTATTCGCCTGTCGTGGCTGTTGGCGTCGGTGTAGGAGAGGGGATCGGCGTAGGCGTCGGCTTTGCACCAACGAGCTTCCGCAACGGGTTGCCGGGATACGTATCTTCGTATAAGAAGATCGGTTCCACTACCTCACCATTTCTGTAATGATCGACGTAAACCTGCACGACGAACTTCGAACGCGCTTCTGCGAGTATTTTTTCTTCGCCGACAAAGAGCTTGTTGCTTTCGGTGATCTCGTCCGGACCCGGGTCTTCTTCCGACACGACAACAGTGCGTGCCTTGTATTCTTCGCCTTCCGGCAGAGCCTGTCCGTAAATCACGACGGTGAGGTCGCGTTTGCGGCTCTTTGCCATCTTATTCTCAGAGGAGTAGGCGTAGATGTAGAGCGGATGTTCTGAAGTATTCGTAAATACTAGATCGATATGATTTGTATCGACTGTTGCATCGAGTCCCATATCGACATAGGTGGATGGAATTGAGTGTCGCGAACGCTCGTTGATCTTGATATACGGATAGATCTTCAAGAGCGCATTGTAGAGCGTAGTGCTCGTTTGGCAAACACCGCCGCCGTACTGCAACGTCATTGTGTCTCCGCCGAAGATGCCGTTGGCCTCTTTCCAACCGTTTGCTTCCGTGCGGTCGCCGACGACGTCGTTAAAGCTCCACTTTTCGCCGGGCTTGACCACCTGCTTATTGATCGCGTCCGCGGCTTTTTCAACGTTAAATGCGCGGTTTGGGATGATCGCGCGTTGTGCTTCCGTGTCCTCAGCCGTGCCTTTGAAGGCGTACGTTGTGGTTGCTTTTGCAATTTGCGTAAAATTCCCCTGAATGTCCGCAAGCTTGACCGAGGGCTCAATGGTCGTCAGCGTTGGCGAGAGTGTGGTTTGATATTGTCCAGCCTCGATGGCTTGTTTGACCAGAGTTACGGTGGAGGCAACATCCAACCCGAATCCGGGCTGTCCTTCGACGTATTGCGGCGTTGGCTTGCCACTGCTGGAGAAGTCCATGGTTGCGGTTGCGTCCACGGGCGGCTTGCTGGAGGTTTGGTTGATCGCGTCGATGCGGCTGGAAAGCGCCGCGTCGTCGATGCTTACTTTGGTATAGTAAACCTGATTTGCGCCGCCGGAGAGCGCCTGCTGAATGACCTCGTTGAGGTTGGAGGTGGCGTTCATATCCGAGCCGGAAATGCTCGCATTGATTTCCTCACTGGCGAGCGTAATGGAGATATTGTTGAGCAGATAGCTTTCGTTGGACTCCAACTGCGGACGCACTTCGTCCACCGTCTTGCCGGAGAGATCCATGCCGTTGATATAGACGCCGTTGCGGAATTTTCCGGTCTCCATGTCGACCTGCGCAGGGGCTGCGCAGCTCTTGACGAGCAGGGAAACGGCGACAACGATCAACGCAAGAAACCCGAGGCTCATGCCGCCGAGTATCAGCTTGCGCTTGCGTGCTTTCGCGCGGCGTGCACTTGCACGCTTGGCGGAGGCTGCGTCGCTTCTGCGGTTTGGCGCCTGATAATATTCCATCTGCCCGCCGGAATAAGCGGAACGGCCGGAAGTACGCTCAGAAGAACGATCCACAGGGCGCTTTCCGCCGGACGGTGCAGATTTACTTGTGTCGGGCAATCCCGAGTATTTCTCGTACATGGCAATCCTTTTTGTCTGTCAACAATTTTGTGCGCCGGTGCGTCGGGAATTTCGTTTCTCTCGGGTTTTCCAGAAAAAACGGCGAACGAAATCCGTTTCCGCAGCATTACACGTATTGTTTATTATACACGATTCTCCATCTTCAGGCAACCGTTGGAAACGGGAGCAATCGCGTGAAAAGCGACATTTGCGTGATACTTGTTGAACAAAAACAGAAAAACGCGTCTGTTTTCTCCATATATAAGGAAGAATTACAGAATGCAACACAATGGTTGACAAGCGCAACAATCGCGCTATAATATAAATGAACACGTTCATTTAACGAAAACGAGGTATGCATGTGCGAAGGAAAGACGCCGAATTACGAAAGACATTGCTATCCTGCGCAAGAAGCATTGAGTGCAGCGAGGGCGTAGACGCAATCAGTATCCGAAGGCTCGCCGCGGAAGCAAACATCGCGGTCGGAACCGTCTACAACTATTTCGAAAGCAAGCAAGAGGTATTGCTCGTGCTCACGGAGGAATACTGGAAGGATACGCTGATACAGATGCAGGAGCGGATTTCCGATGAGCGATTCAGCGATCAGCTTGGCGAAATGATCGCGTTTTTGCGAAGCAGGATGAACGACTGCGCGGTCATTCTGATGCGGGGCCTACGGGACGACGTGGAGACGGGGCGCATCCGAATGGCTTCCATGCACCGGGTGCTACGCAAAACGCTTATGGAGTGGCTCGATCATGACGGCTCGATTGCGCAAAGCGTCTGGACAGATGCGTTCACCAAAGAGTCGTTTGCAGACTTTACCATGACGAACATTCTGGCGCTCCTGCAGCAGAAAGAAGAAAACGCGGATACTTTTCTTGAGATCGTCAGAAGAACACTGTATTCGAAAAACGAAACAATTTGATAAGCAGTAAACAACGAAAAAGGAGATTATTGTATGGCACAGGCATTGGCGGAATCCATTTTTGACGCACTGTATCTCACGTTTGCGGTCGTCATCGGCATCTATCTGATTGTAAAGGGCGGAAAAGGCTCTCTGGTGCGCAGCTTTGGCATCATGGCGCTGGTACTCGGCGGGGGAGATTCGTTTCATCTCGTACCGCGCGCGGTCTCTCTCTGGACTACGGGACTCGCGGCAAACGCTGCGGTGCTCGGCATCGGAAAACTGATCACGTCGATCACGATGACGATCTTTTACCTGATTTTGTACTACATCTGGCGCGAGCGGTATCAAATCACCGGCAGAAAAGCCCTCAGCGTAACCATGTGGGTGCTGACGGTTGCGCGTATCGCGCTCTGCGCGTTTCCGCAGAACGAGTGGCTGAGCTATCCGCAACCTGTTCTCTGGGGAATCATTCGCAACATTCCGTTCGCGATCATGGGAATCCTGCTGATCGTTCTCTTTGCGCAGGAAGCGAAGCGCGTAAACGACAAGGTGTTCCGCTTCATGTGGCTTGCCATCACGCTCTCGTTTGCGTTTTATCTGCCGGTCGTGCTCTTTGCCGAGCAGATTCCGATGATCGGCATGCTGATGATCCCGAAGACACTGGCGTATGTCTGGGTGGTCGTCATGGGGCTGAACCTTTATCGGCAAACGAAGAAGACGGAATCCGTCGCGTAAGTACCGGCATACTATTTCAGAATCGAGGGACAAATCTATGATGAAAAAATACTTCAATGCATCGATTGTGTACGCGAGCCTTGCGCTGGCAGGCGGCGTGTTCTATCGGGAATTCACGAAATACACAGCGTTTACGGGAAAGACGAACCTCGCCTTCCTGCACACACACTACTTCATGCTGGGCATGTTCTTCTTCCTTGCGCTGGCGCTGCTGGAGCGGGCGTTTGCCTTCTCCGCGCAGAAGGGCATCAAAACGTGGATCACGCTCTATCACGTCGGCCTGAACATCACCACCGCGTGTCTGTTTCTCCGCGGACTGGCGCAGGCGACCGAGACGACGCTGACCACGGCGCTCTCTGGCTCGCTCTCCGGCGTCGCGGGAATCGGACACATCCTGCTTGGTACGAGCATGATCGCCCTGCTGATTCTGATTCGCAGAAGCGCGATCCGGGTAAAGGAGTAGGCAGGAACAAGAAGCCTGGTTTTCAACAATGCCAGCACAACACAAAAGCGCGGGAAATCCGCGCTTCTTTGCTTGAAGCCATGCATCATAGCTATCAAACATGCAGTTTACAAACTAGATTATGTTAATCACGGGATAGACTCCCGATCTGTTTTGGATTTATACTTCAATTGTGCCAACAATATCCGCTTCGGAAGCGATGTTATGCCAAAGCAGCACAAACACCAGAACCAGCACCGCAAACGGAATCCAGATTGCGCGTACGCCAAACGTATCCGAGGAGAAGAATCCGGCGACGGCACCCACGATAAACACGAGTATGATGCTGAAGTATTTTACCGCGTTTTGGAAATGTACGCCGTCTTTTTCGTGGATCGCGAGAAAGAGCTGTTCCGTTCCGCTGCGAAGGTTTCCCGTGCACATCGTCGAGGTATAGTTCAGCCCGTGCATCTTGCGAAAACTCTCCACCTGCAGCGCACAGATGAACGAGATTGCGATGTTGACATACGGGTTCCAGTCTCCGCTCGGGATAAACCCGATTCCAAACAGTAACGCGCATTCGATGGCGATCACGATCTGCCGCCAATGGAGCAGGTGCCTGTGCTGAAATACGCTCTTCATCCATTCCGCGAGCAGCACGCCCGCCGCAAACGCGAGGATCGGCAGGAGGTAGTGAAACGCTTCGTTCCAGCGCTGCTCGGAGAGCCGCAGCCCCAGCAGCACCATGTTTCCGGTTTGCGCGTTCGCAAACGCGCCTCCGCGCGTGAGGTAGGAATATGCGTCCAGAAAGCCGCCCGTCAGTGCAAGTAGCGCACCGACGAGGAAGGAGTCCGATCGCTGAATCTTGGAACGTTGCTGTTGATTGATCATGAATAAACACGGGACTTTCACTTAGAATGCGTAAAATATAGCACAAATCTTCGGAAAAAGAAATGCATGTACTGACAGGAGCGACTTTTTCGCACAGAAGCGTATGAATTTACTCTGGTTAAGCGAGTAGCAAAAACAAGATTTGACGACAGAAAAACCCGAACGGAGAGGAGATTCAATATGAAAAGAATAGTCGCGCTACTGCTTCTGAGCACGCTGGTGCTTTCTGGATGCGCAGGAACGAGCCCGTCAGCGGGCAATACCACTGCGCCGGACGCCGTCTCCGCCGCAACCGAAAAGAGATACCGCGAGGGCGAACTGCGCGAATATGATGGCGAACGCCTGGACCCGGCGGTTGGCCCCGGCGATAATTCGATCAAGGGCGTTCAAACGGTGGATATGGACACATATCGCCTCACCATCGACGGGCTGGCGGACGCTCCGCAAAGCTACACATACGACGAAGTCACGGCGCTACCCGGCGAGGAACGACTGCTGCGGCTCTACTGTGTCGAAGGCTGGAACGCGAACATCCTCTGGAAAGGCGTGCCGCTTAAAACGCTGTTGGAGGCGGCAGAACCACAATCGGAGGCCAACACAATCATCTTTCACGCGGTGGACGGATACACGACGTCCATGCCACTGCAAGAGATATTGGATCACAACCTGATACTTGCGTATGACGCAAACGGAATCGCGCTGCCACCGGAGCTGGGCTATCCCTTCATCTTCGTCGCCGAGGACAAGTGGGGCTACAAGTGGGCGCGCTGGGTCAACCGCATCGAGCTTTCCTCGGACGATTCCTATCAAGGGTACTGGGAGAGCAACGGATACAGCAACAGCGCGGATCTCGGCAAGCCATCTCGTTAGTGCAAGATGACCACGTTGAAAAACAGAACAGCAGAAAAAAGCAGGTGCGCGAAACAAATCGTACACCTGCTTGATGATTTTAGGAGCGATGGATTACTTATCGTCCGGCAAAATCGTATACGACGTTTCAACCGCAACGTTGCCCTGAATGGCGATCCAAACTGGGGAAATCGCCTCCGCCTGCCGGAGCACCCAGTCCATATCGTCTGCAGTGATGTCGTTGGATGTGATGTCGATATGGAAGAAAATCTTTTGAAGAGACAGCGGCTGCTCGGCGCGTTCGCCTTCGGCTTTGACGGCGTATGAGCCGATATGTTTGCCAAGCCGGAACGTTAGCCCGACGATTGCGGTGCTCACGCAACCGCAAAAGGTCATTACGAGCGCTTCGAGTCCGGAGAGCCCGTCTCCGCTGCCAAGCGGCGGGGTAAAGTCAAACGGCACAGTGATCGCGGGATGATCCGCGCTGACCGCCTCAAAATGTACATTGCCGGATGTCCGTTTCAAATCTACTACGATGTGTTCCATGAATGTTCTCCTGTTTGCGAAATGATTCAATTGGATACAATGATCAGTTTACCGCTTATGAAAAAATAGTCAATGAATGAACGGGAAAGTTCACGTTTGATCGCAATACAAGAAAATCGGGCATTTGCGTTGAATAAAAAATCAGGAGTGCTATAATCATCTCTTGTTGGCGTTCATAACGTCAATAAGCACGCGCAGAGACCCGAAAGGCACAATAACTCATGAATATTCTGGTGATCAATCCCGGTTCCACGTCCACAAAGATCAGCTTGTTTGAGGACGACACCTCGCTCTTTGAGGAAAGCGAATTCCACGACGCACCTGTTTTGCTGAAGTTCCCTACGGTCAACGATCAGGTTGCCTTCCGAAAGCAGGTGGTGCTGGATATCCTGAAGCGAAACGGGTTTACGCCGGAGCAGGTGGACGTCTTTGTCGGCAGAGGCGGGAGTGCTTATCCCCAAAAAGCGGGTGTGATGCCAATCGATGAGCGGCTCTACCGGGACACGTGGGACGCGGTTGGCGGCAGCGAGCACGCGGCAAAGCTGGGCGTGTTGCTGGCATACGAA
Organism: Christensenellaceae bacterium; assembly: GCA_963667195.1. Taxonomy (GTDB): domain Bacteria; phylum Bacillota; class Clostridia; order Christensenellales; family CAG-138; genus UBA7703. The sequence goes on along the minus strand of OY762962.1, from coordinate 3,224,843 downwards.
CTCTGCAACGAGTTCGGTGGCAGGATGTTTACGGTAAACCCCACGAACACGGACGAGCTCTGCGATTATGCGCGCATGACCGGCATTGCGGGCGTTTACCGAAACGCGCAGTCGCACGTGCTGAATCAAAAGGCGGTTGCGCGGTTTCACGCAAATACGCTCGGGAAGAAATATGAGGATTGCCGCTTTGTGGTGGCACATATCGACGGCGGCATTACGATCAACGCGCATGATTGCGGGCGGATGATCGATGGCAACGTTGGCTCCGGCGGGGACGGTCCGTTCACGCCGACGCGCATCGGCAGCGTGCCCGTGCTGAATTTGCTCGATTATATGGAAGGGCATTCTCTCGACGAGGTGCGGCTTCTATGCTCGCGCGCGGGCGGCTTTGTGAGCCACTTTGGAACGTCCAACTCCGCGAAGGTTCACGAGATGGTGGAGGCAAAAGATCGCAAGGCGGTACTCGTCTGGAACGCCATGATCTATCAGATTTGTAAAGAGATCGGGGCAATGAGCGCCGTGCTTTGCGGCAAGGTGGACGGGGTTCTTCTGACCGGGAGGCTTGCGGGGTATCGCGACGTTGCCGATGGAATCAGGAGCCGTTGCGGCTGGATCGCACCAATTACCGTCTATCCGGGCGAGATGGAGCAGGAGGAGATGGCGGGTGCCGTCCTGCGCGTCCTGCGCGGCGAGGACGAGGCGCATGCCTACACCGGCGAGCCGGTTTGGAAGGGGTTTGGGTTTTAAACAAAAAGAATGGACATCAGACGATGTCCATTCATAAACTTCTGTTACTCAAAGAAGATACTTAAGAATTGCAATTTATATTATGGCTTTCAAGCGTAAATAATGTTATAAATCGACAAATTATCTGTATGCATATAATCATTATAGTCTATGGGCCTTTGAATAACAATCTCGGAAAATGAGATCGCTCTATCAAATCTGATCGTAAATTCTTTTTCCTCTCCTTCATTTATGGTGATTTCACCAACTTGAACCCAGTTATCACCATTTTCTCGAACACAAACGAGCCAAACATTCTTAACATAATTTCCTTCCGGCAGGTTATAACTAAACTTCATTGTGAAACCGAGGCAATTTTTAATTTCCGGGTTGCAAATGTAAGGGTAATGCTTACCTCTTTTCAATTCTAAAACTTTGTCAGATCGATATATGCTGTATGGCTGGCTACTACTTGAGTTATCCGACTGTGTGAATGGAGTTTGAGTCGGATTGACAGGAGGATTTGCGAGTGCAGTTTGTTCTATGCTTTGCGGGGCGGCGTTGTAAGATTCATTTGATGATGTATTTACTACAGCAGCAACATTCTCATCGGGGGCGTTGTGTTTCTCCAAGTAAAAGCTATCTCTATAGGAGAAAATAAAAAAACTAACTGCCAATAGGATGATGAATGTAATAACTTTCTTTGGAGTCCCCCAGCTTGGTGAAGGTGGAATAAAGAACTGTAGAATCGCTAAAAACACAACAAGTATGGATAGGACTTCCATCGAAATTTCCTCCAAAAACACAGCATTTCTTGTATTATAAACTATTCATATTTGTTTGTCTTGAAATTATTTTCGAATATTTTCAAACAGATGCACTCATTACAGTTTTTATAGCATTCCTGATTGCAGTATGTTTGGTTTACCATTACATAATGATTGGAGCTCTCCATTTTCTTTGTATCACTATGTGCTGACCGCTTCGCGGCGGCACTCACCCCTTGAACCCCGATGGGGTACGGCGGTGACCGAAGGATAAAATCGTTCCTCAAACAGAAAAAAGAATGGACATCAGACGATGTCCATTCTTTTTCTTGGTCTGGGTGAAAGGATTTGAACCTTCGGCCTCTTGAACCCCATTCAAGCACGCTACCAAACTGCGCTACACCCAGACGGCGTTGATTATGATAGCATTTGGCGGGGTAAATGTCAACACTTGACAAGCTCGAATCGTGCTGAAATCGGCTGAATCTGCGAATTGTTTTTCCATGCAAATCGAAAAGGAACAGAATCGAAAACCCGTATCACCAAGACAACGAAACGCGCGCATGGTATAATCGTACCAAACATTTTATTGGAAAGAGATCAGCATCGCTTATGAAGTTTTTCGATCTTTCTCCCGCCGAACAAGTTGCCGCGACTATGCGGCGCGTCTATGACCGTGGGCTGACCACAGCAACCGGCGGAAACATCTCCATGCTCGATTCCAACGGCGATATCTGGATCACGCCGAAGGGCTACGACAAGGGCAGCCTGACTTTGGAGGACATCGTTTGCGTCCACCCGGATGGTACTTTCGAAGGTAAACACGAGCCCTCCAGCGAAATCTTCTTCCATCGCGCAACCTACCGCGCGAGGCCGGATTTTCGCGCCGTAGTGCACGCGCATCCGGTCTTCTGCATCGCGTTTTCGCTCACTCGCACGTTCCCGCGCATCGATTTACTGCCGGACACGTTCGCCATGTGCAAGAACATGCGGCTCTCTAAATACGCGATGATGGGCAGTCCCGAACTCGGCGAGAATATGTACGCGGAGTTTTCAAAGGGCGCGGACGTCGTGTTTCTGGAAAATCACGGCATCTGCGTCGGTGCGAAAGACCTGCTCAAAGGCTATCAGCTCTTCGAAACCATCGAGTTTGCGGCAAAGCTCGACCTGCTCGCGCGCAAGCTTGGCTCGCCGCGCTCGGTCACCGAGGAACAGCTATGCGCGTGGTCAACGCGTCCGACGCCGGACTATACCGCGCGTAAGCACGACCGTGTGGACGAACACGAGAGAATTCTGCGGGAGCAGATGGTGCAAAAGCTGCGTCGCGGATGCGAGCACGCGCTGATCTCCGGCGCAATCGGCGTTTGCAGCGCGCGCATAAACGCGGATTCGTTCCTGATCACGCCGCAGGGCCTGGACAACGCGCTTCTCGAGGAGGGCGATCTTGTTCTCGTAGAGGGCGGCTCTGCGGAAGCGGGCAAATCTCCCGCGCTGGAGTTGCCGCTGCATGCGGCGATCTATCGCAGTCATCCAGAGATCAACGCGATCTTTTCGGCGGCGCCCGCGCATGTCGCGGCGTTTGCCGGTTCGACGCAGGCTTACGAGACCTCCACGGTGCCTGAGAGCTACTATATGCTCCGCTCGGTACCGCGCAGAACCATGCGAGAGTTTCTCAATGACCCGGAATCGACAGCCGCGCTGTTCTCCGCGAAAACGCCGGTCGTGCTGTTTGAAAACAGCCGCATTGTGACCACGGGAGAAACTTTGTTTACCGCGTTCGATCGGTTGGAGGTTGCGGAGGCGACCGCGGCGTCCATTCTGGTCGCGAGAGATGCGGGAACGGTGATCCTGCTGAGCGAAGAAGAGATTCAGGCGCTCAGGACGACATTTCATCTTGCGTAAAATTTATTTTACAATTGAACAGGAAAGCGGGAAATCCCCGCTTTTTTTGATTTTTATCCTTACTCTTTCACAGAATCTTCAAAGTACTATAGACCAAAGCCGAGAATTGATATAAAATCGTGAGTGGATTTGATTGAAAATTGTGTTATTCAAATCTATGTAAAACGGATTCGATTATAATGTAAAATTCATATCTGGATTGCTCGCATGTTCATGCGCCAGATTGGGGGAATAGGGAAACGATGACAATTACATTTTCGGACTTTTTAGCCAGACTAACGTCCAACCCGGCGCTGATGGTAACGGTAGCGCTCACGTTGGGCGTTATTCTTGTCAACGGCTGGACGGACGCGCCTAACGCGATCGCAACCTGCATCTCGACGCGCTCCATGAGCCCGCGCGCCGCGATCCTGATGGCTGCGGTGTTTAATTTTCTCGGCGTATTTGTCATGACGCTGCTCAACGCAACCGTTGCGGAGACCATTTACAACATGGTCGATTTCGGCACCAACGCGGGAGACGCGACAATCGCGCTGTGTGCGGGCATGTTTGCCATCGTGCTTTGGGCAACCATCGCTTGGTATTTCGGCATCCCGACGAGCGAGAGCCATGCGCTGATTGCTGGCATTTCGGGTGCTGCGGTCGCGATTCAAAACGGATTCGGCGGGATCAACGGTTCGGCTTGGATGAAGGTCATCTACGGACTTTTGTTGTCCTCCGTGCTCGGCTTTGCGATGGGCTACGGCACAACAAAGCTCATGGCGCTCCTGTTTAAACACTCGGAACGGCGCAAAGCGGATCGCTTCTTTAAAAAAGGACAAATCGTCGGAGGCGCGGCGATGGCGTTTATGCACGGCGCGCAGGACGGACAGAAGTTCATCGGCGTTTTCCTGCTCGGTGTGTTCTTAGCGGGCGGTCAAACGAACGTCAACACGTTTACGATCCCGATCTGGCTGATGATTCTCTGCTCGCTGGTCATGTCCCTTGGCACCTCCATCGGCGGCCTTCGCATCATCAAGGCGGTTGGCATGGACATGGTGAAACTGGATAAGTATCAGGGTTTCTCCGCGGATATGGCGGCGGCAGGGTGCCTGCTGCTCTCGTCGCTGACGGGTATTCCGGTCAGCACAACGCACACGAAAACGACCGCGATCATGGGCGCGGGCGCAAGCAAACGCATGAGCTCTGTCAATCTGGGCATCGTCAAAGAGATGGTGTATGCCTGGGTGCTCACGTTCCCGTGCTGTGGTCTTGTCGGGTTTTTGATGGTGAAATTGTTCCTGGCAATCTTCTAATAGTCGGAATAAGTATGATTAGATTCATCGAATGATAGAAGGAGTTCAAAATGAAAAAGCAGCGTTCAAACGAATATTTCGAAGGTTTTGTTTCCGGCATGGAGAGCGCCTGTAAGGCGGCGGAATATCTCGAAAACCTTGTGGAACACTTTGACAGCGAAAAACTTGCCGAACAGATCGACGAGATTCACGTCATTGAGCACGAAGCGGATATCAACAAACACAAGCTCATGCAGAAGCTCGCCAAGGAGTTCATTACCCCCATCGAGCGCGAGGACATCATCCTCCTTCTGCAGCAGATCGATAACGTGACGGACTTCATTGAAGATGTTGTCCGCAAAATGTTTATGTATAACACGAAGGCGATGCGCTCGGAAGCGCTGGAGTTCGCCGCAATTATCAAGCTATGCTGCTATGAGTCGCGCGACGCACTCAAGGAACTGCCCGGGTTCCAGAGAAACAGCGAGCGCCTGGAGCAGGCGATCGTCAAGGTGAACGATTACGAGGAGCAGGGCGACCGCCTCTATTGCGCCGCCATGCGCAGGCTCTATTGCGAGAACGCGGAAGCGCAGGATCGCATCACCTGGACAAAGCTGTTCGACTGGATGGAAGCCTGCTGCGACGCCTGCGAAGACGTCATGGAGAGCGTAGAGCTCGTCGTCATGAAGAATAGCTAAGAGAAAATCAAACAAAAAAGAAAGCCCGAACGGACGAAACCGCGCGGGCTTTTTTGTTGGTTGGAAGTTAAGTTTTGTTATGACGCGGAGAGGGAGAGGAGCAGCTCCACCGTGTTCTCGAGATGCATTCCGCGGGAGGCTTTCACAAGGATGACGTCGCCATCGCACACAAGATTTGACAGCGCGGCGAGCAACTCTTCCTGCGTTTCAAAGTAGTCCGCGCAACCGGGCGCTACTGCTTTCGCGCCTTCGAACATTTTTTTGCTCTCGCTGCCGACGCAGAGGACGCGCTCAATGTCGAGAGACGCCGCATATCTGCCGATATCCTCATGCATCTGCGGTGCGGACGAGCCGAGTTCCCGCATGTCGCCGAGGATCGCAACGCGCCTGCCGGAGCATTTGACGAGCACATCGAGAGAAGCTTTCATCGAGGTCGGGTTTGCGTTATAGGTGTCGTCGATGAGCGTGTATGGCGCAAGCTCGTGCACGTTCATGCGCCCTTTGAGCGGCGTGTAGGTCTCGATGCCTGCTGCAATCTCGTCCAACGACATGCCGAGCAGGAGACCTGCCGAAACGGCGGCAAGCGCGTTATAGACCGAGTGCAATCCCAGCGCGGGCACGTGCATGCGGCAGGAGGTTCCCTGATAGTGCGCGGTAAAATTCATGCCGCGGAGAACCAAATCTTGAATCTCGGTTGCGCGAACGGCGCAGCTTTCGCCGAGGCCGTATTGGAATGCATTCGGAATCGTGCACAGAAAATCGTCGTCTCCGTTGGCGATCACGCGACCGCCTGTGCGCATATAAGGAAGCATCTCGGTCTTGCCGCGGAAGATGCCCTCGCGCGAACCGAAGTTCTCGATATGCGCTAGTCCGATGTTGGTAAAGAGGCAGTAGTCCGGCTGCACAAACGAGGCGATGCGCCCGATTTCGCCGAAGTGGTTGGTGCCCATCTCGACGACAGCGACCTCGTGCGATTCTTCGAGCGTGAAGATCGTCAGCGCAGCGCCGGTCTCGTTGTTGAGGTTGCCCTGCGTCTTCATGACGCGGAACTTCGCGCCGAGCGCCGCCGCTACGATGTCCTTCGTCGAGGTCTTGCCCGCGCTGCCGGTAAGGCCGATTACAGGGATCGTAAACTTGTTGCGATAACTCCGCGCGATGTCGTGCATCGCTTTGAGCGTGTCGGGCACGAGCAGATACGGCTTTTGCGCGAGCGGGTGATCGGTGACCACCAGCGACGCGCCTTTGTCGCGTGCGGCGGGGATGAAGCTGTGTCCGTCGTGCTTTTCACCGCGGATCGCGATAAAAAGCGAACCTGGCTGCGCAAGTTCGCTGTTGATGACGATCCCCGTGGCTGTCTTTGGCAGCAGCGTGGGATCGCCGATATAGGCTCCGCCGCAAGCGGAGACGATTTCAGAAAACAGATACTGTTTCATGCTCATTCATATCGCTTGAGCGAGAGGTTGACGATGGTTTCGCAGAGCGAGGCGTAGTCGAGTCCTTCGTGCGCCGCCTCCTGCGGAAGCAGGCTGGTCGGCGTCATGCCCGGCAGCGTGTTTGCTTCGAGGCAAAACGCCTCGCCATCGCTTGTGAGCAGAAAATCGACGCGCGAATACACGCCGAGCTTGAGCGCGCGGAACGCTTTTTTCGCGAGCTCCTGCACCTTTTCCGTGAGCTCCGGCGAGATGCGAGCGGGAACGATCTCGTCCGTCCAACCCGACTGATACTTGTGCTGATAATCGTAGAAGCCGTGCTTGGGTACGATCTCGATGAGAGGAAGCGCCGTGCAATCATCGCTGTTGCCGAGGATGCCCGCGGAGAGCTCCATGCCGGAGACGTATTCTTCCACGATCAGCTCGTCTTCAAACGCAAAGCCCGCCTCAATCGCACGCTTGAGCGCCGCGCGCTCGCGCACGATCTCGACGCCGATGCTGGAGCCGCCGCTGTTCGGCTTGACCACGCAGGGGACGGGGAAATGCTCGGTATCAAACGGAACGCCTTTGCGCGCAACCGCCCAGTTGGCGGTCGGGATACCCTCGCTTCGGAAGAGGGACTTGCTGACGGATTTGTCCATCGCAAGCGCGCAGCCGATCGAGGGGCTTCCGGTGTGCTTGATGCCGCAAAGATCAAAGAAGGATTGCAGGCTGCCGTTTTCGCCTACGCCGCCATGCAGCGCGAGAAACGCTAGATCGGCCGCACGGCAGAGCTCCAACACGCCGTTTCCGATCTGGTCGGAAAACCCGCTTTTTCTTGCGGCGCGAACCGCGGCAAGATCCGGTTCCGCTTCCGGAACGGAAAACGGCGGCAAAAGTCCGTTGATATCAAACGCTCGCTCGATTGGCGAGGGAAGCTGATCCAAGCCGAAGAACAGATCGACTAAAATGGCGTTGTGTCCCTTTTTGCGAAGGGCGTTGGTCACCATGGTTCCGGTGGAGAGGGAGACGTCGCGTTCCGGCGAAAGGCCGCCCGCAAGCACTACGATGTTCATAATTGGTTTCCTTTCCGATGTGAGAATCGGTGCGTCAAAACGGCGAAACAGGACGTTTCGCAAAACCGTTCTTATGTTTATACCATGATTTCCGCATGAATTCAATAGAAGCGGCCTCTTTGCGGCTTGAAGCAGGGAGAAAATATATAGTTTTACATACAAATTGCCTGACGACTTCACTTTATAAAAACGCCAAGCATCATATAGAAGCGCAAAAGCAACAATGCTATGAGATTAATCTGAATTAGCAGGATCACTTACGAAGTGATTAAAATTTTCTGGGAATTCCTTTGAAAGTGGAATATAATAAACACATGAAATCGTATGTAACAAAAACCAGGATCATTTCAATTGCGCTAGCCGCGCTTTTTTTGCTGTCTGCTTGCGGAAAACTGCCGGAAAGCGCTGCAATGGCGGCGCCAACGGCTGCAACGCAAGAAACGCAGACGACGAGCAAATTAACAGAAGTAAGTCACGAAAATGTAACGCTCGACGACATGGTCTACGAGCGCCCGGATATCGACGCCATACAAAGCGCAATCACCGCGCTGGAGGACGACATTGACGCGAACAAGCCCGCGCAGGAACTGATTCAGTCCTATCAGGCGCTGCAGGCGCAATATAGCCATGCGGACTCGATGCTTTCGCTGATCTATCTAAAATACGCGTTTGATGTAACCAACAGCAAGAACCGCGAGGAGTATGCCTCCTTGCAGTCTGATCTGTCCGAGCTGGACTCTCAGATGCAGCGCGCGTCCGAGTCCTTGTTTGAATCCTCCGACGACGTGAAGAATCTCGCTGTACAAACGCTGGGCGAAGGATTTGTGGATTCGGTCACCGATAATAACCAACAGATCGATCCATCCGTGCAGGATCTGGAGGATCAGGAAGCACAGCTGACGCTCGAGTACGACAACCTATCCGCGACGTTTACCTATGCGGACAACGGCAAAGACTGGACGTATCAAGAGATTCAGAGCGACATGTCTCTGAGTAACGAAGAGTATTACCGGCTCTATGACGCGTATAATCTCGCGCTGAACAAGGATGCCGGAGAGATTTTTCTCAAGCAGATCGCCGTTCGGACACAGATCGCGAAGGCGCTGCAGTACCCCGATTACGCGACGTATTGCTACGCCAACTTTGGCAGAGATTATTCTCCGACGAATGCGAGAGCGCTGCATACCGCGGTGAAGAAGTACATTACGCCGATCTTCATCGAAGCGAATCAAAAGATTGATACGTCCGACCTGGACGCGACGACATTCGACGAGAAAACGTTCTTTGATATGCTGCCGGCTTCGGCAAACGCGTTTTCTCCCGCGTTGTATCAGGTGGTTATGTACATGATGCAAAACCAACTCTACGATGTGAGCGACAGCGTCGTGAAGATGGATTCCGGCTTTACGACCTATATTTCGGACTATCACGCGCCATTCATCTTCTCCAAATGGACGGGCAGCGCGGACGACATCGCGACCATGCTGCACGAGCTGGGACACTATGCAAACTACTACTATAACGCGGCGGTCGGCAACTCAACCGGTGAAAACCTAGACCTCGCGGAGGTGGACTCGCAGGCGCTAGTGCTGCTGCTGTTTGATCAATACGACAATTTCTATGGAAAGCACGCGGATGAAGCGCGCAGCGCAACGCTGATTGACGCGATGTTCTCTCTGCTCTCCGGCTGTATGGAGGACGAGTTTCAGCAGGACGTGTATGAAACCCCCGATATAACGCTGGATCAAATAAACGCGCTCTATAAAAAGCTCGCCGTCGAATACGGGCTGGACGAGGTCTACGGCTATCAGGGAACCGAGTGGGTGCAGATTCCGCATACGTTCCAAATGCCGTTTTACTACATCAGCTACGCGGTGAGCATGGTGCCGGCGCTGGAGTTGCTGGAGCTTTCGAGGAGCGACAAAGACGCCGCGCAAACCGCTTACTTCAACATCATGATGCGAGCGCAATATGCAAATCTTGGAGATGTGCTGAGCCAAAACGGGTTGGGGAACGTGTTCTCGGAGGATACGATCGCGGGCATTGCTGAGATTTTGAAAGCGTATTTAAAGAATTGAACGGCGATAATCCCTGCCAAGGCACTCGCACGTTTTCAGCACGGTTGATACTCACAGGAATCCCCGATTTTACGGGCGCAAACGAAAGTTGCGCCTTTTTTTACGGATTATTTTGGTGGAACATAGCGGTTATTCCAAATAAATATGGACTTTTGTACAATAATTCGAGATATAATACCACTGATCTTCGTGCTGAAATGCTTAAACGTGAACTTAACGTACAGAAACGCACGGATCGAGGTGCCAAAGAGCTCGATTCCCGGTAAATTACCGGAAAAAAGCCCGTAATTAGGCGACTTTTGCAACGATGACGGAATGCCGCGCGTCTTTTCATCCGAAAAAAAGTGTGCTATACTAGGACGCGATGCAAAAAAGTGAGGTTAAATTTAGTGAAAATTGAATCCATCATGGAGAGCATAGAGCTTGCGCTCAAGCAGAATCATCAGGTGTCGTTTCTGGACGCAACGACCGCGCAGCTGCATGATGCATTATCCGGCGTGGTGATGGCCGCAATTGCAGAAGACTGGTACGAGAGCCGCCATGCGCATGAGCGCACGCGCGAGGCGTACTACTTCAGCGCGGAATATCTCGTCGGCAGAACCGTATATAACAATCTCTTCGTGCTCGGCATCCTCAGCGACGTCAAGCGCGAGTTTGAATCCCGCGGGCTGGATATCGCGATCTTTGAGGATATCGAAGACGCAGCGCTCGGCAACGGTGGCTTGGGCCGCCTTGCAGCCTGCTTCCTCGACTCCGCGGCGAGCGAGAACCTGCCGCTGGATGGCTACGGCATCCGCTACAAATACGGTCTTTTCAAACAGACGTTTGTCGATGGCTTTCAGGTGGAGAGCGCGGACGACTGGCAGCGCTTTGGCGATCCCTGGAGCCGCAGACGCGACACGCACGAGATGCTCGTTCGATTTGCGGATATGACCGTGCGCGCCGTGGCATACGACATGCCGGTGCTCGGCTACAACACCAGCAACATCGGAACCCTGCGCCTTTGGCAAAGCGAGGCGGTCTCCGACTTTGACTTTAAGCTCTTCAACGATCAAGAATACTCCCTCGCGGTGCTAGAAAAGAACGCGGTGGAGGATATTACCCGTGTCTTGTACCCCAACGACTCGACAGAAGCGGGCAAGAAGCTGCGCCTCAAACAGCAGTATTTCCTCTCCAGCGCGAGCCTGCAGGACATCATCTTCCGCTTCAAGCGCGAGAACCGCCCGATCGACAGCTTTGCCGAGCATGTGGCGATTCAGCTCAACGATACGCACCCGACCGTGAGCATTCCGGAGCTCATCCGCCTGCTCATGAAGGAAGGCATTCCGTTTGATCGCGCGTTTGAAATCGCGAGCAAGACATTTTCCTACACCAACCACACCGTCATGGCGGAAGCGCTGGAAAAATGGGATGTCAACCTGTTTAAGTCCGTGCTGCCGGAAGTGTTTGACATCGTCTATCAGATCAACGCGAAGCTTTGCGGCGAGCTGATGGCGCGCAAGTTCGATTGCTCCAGAATGTCCATCATTCAGGGCAAGCTGATTCACATGGCAAACCTCGCGGTGTATTGCTCGCGCTATGTCAACGGCGTTGCCGCGCTGCACACCGAGATTCTCAAAAACGACGTGCTCAAAGAGTGGTACGCGGCATTCCCGGAGAAGTTCCAGAACAAGACCAACGGCATCACCCAGCGCCGCTGGCTGGGACTCTGCAATCCGGAGCTGTGCGAGTATCTCGACGCGCGCATCGGAGAAGGATATCTGAGCAACCTTGAGCAGATCGCCGCGTTGAAGGAGCACCTTTCGGACGCGGATGTCGAGCAGTTCAACGAGGTCAAGCGCCTCAAAAAGGAACAGCTCAGCAAGCTCATTCTGGAAAAAGAAGGCGTTTCTCTACCGCCGGAATTCATTTTCGACGTGCAGGTCAAGCGCATGCACGAGTATAAACGCCAGTTGCTCAACGCGTTTGGCATTCTCGATACGTACTTTGGCATCAAGGACGGGCGGATCAAGAACTTCACGCCGACGGCATATATCTTCGGCGCAAAGGCCGCGCCCGGCTATATCCGCGCAAAGGCGATCATCAAGTATATCAACGAGCTGGGCAAGATGATCAACTCCGACCCCGATATGGCGGACAAGATGCGCGTTGTGTTCGTGCAAAATTACAATTGCAGCTACGCCGAGCACATCATTCCCGCGGCGGATGTTTCGGAGCAGATTTCTCCCGCGGGCACCGAAGCTAGCGGCACGGGCAACATGAAGCTCATGCTCAACGGCGCGGTCACGCTCGGCACCTTCGACGGCGCAAACGTGGAAATCGTGCAGCAGGCAGGCCTTGAGAACAACTACATCTTTGGCGCGAGCGTCAAGGAGCTCAACGATCTCAAGCCGCACTATAACCCCAAGGCGATCTACGATTACGAACCGCGCGTGCGCAGGGTGGTGGATTCGCTCATCGACGGCACACTCAGCGACGACAACAGCGGCGCCTTTGCGGACCTGCATCGTTCGTTGCTGTTTGGCAACGAATGGTCCAAGCCGGATCAGTATTTCGTTCTGCAAGAGCTTTTGGCGTTCTGTCAGCGACGCGAGGACGTCAACTGCGAATACCGCGATCGCATCGTGTTTGGCAGAAAGTGCCTGATGAACGTCGCAAGCAGCGCGTTCTTCAGCTCCGACCGCACGATTCGCGAATATGCCAACGACATCTGGCATATCCAGCCGCTGCCGCCGCTGGAAAACACAAGACTGTTCTAAAAAATGCAAAATAAGAAGCAGGGTTGAACCCTGCTTCTTTTGTTTCTTTCGATCGATTATTTCTCTTGCAGCATCACCGCGGCGCTGGCCAGCGCGCCGAGATGCGCGCACTCTTCGGCGGGCAGCGCACGCACGCAGCCGTCGATGATCGCGGCGCTCATCGCGTCGCCAACAAACGAGGCGGTGGTGGCTTCGCGCGTTTCCGCGGGAACGACGCCGCAACCCTCCGCATCCGCCCAGAAGACGCCCTCTTCGATGAGGTCGATGAACACGCGCTTGACGCCCTGCTCCAAAAACCAGTCCGAGGCGCGATAGATGCCGCGCAGGGTATCACAGGACTTGCCGGAGAGGAAGCCCGCCTCAAAGCGATTGGGCTTGATGGCGTAGCAACTGCCGATGTTTCCGCCGATGCGCTTTGCCTTGGCGCAGCTCACCGGATCGTAAAACAGCGAGGAAGTGACGTTTTTGCAAAGGTACTCCAGCGATTCCGGCGAGAGGTTGCCGTCGATGACGCACATCTTCGCCTGGTTGATCTGCGGCAGAAGATTCGCGAGGTAGTCCGGCGTGAGGTGGTCGAGTACGGACATGTCGCTGATGCCGACGAGCATGTCTCCGTCCTCGTCAAACACGCCGATGTAGGTGCCCGTGTGTTCGGTGCCGACATAGGTATGCGCGAGCGAAACATTCGCCTTGCGGCAGCTTTCGCGTACCATGCCCGCGTGGAAGCCGGAGCCTATGGCGGTGACCAACTCGACCTCGTAGGAAAGCGAAGCGAGCTGCTTTGCAATGTTGTGTCCAACGCCGCCGACGCGAATGCCCACGCGGCCGAGATTGCTGTCCCGCTCGCGGCAGATGCTGTCGGGTTTTCCGGTGATGTCGATGGCAGCGCCGCCGACGATATAGATGGTGTTCATCCGAGTTCCTCCGTTGATTTGAGATGCGGGGGATTGTGTGATTACGCGTTGGGCAGCGTGATCTCGCGCCCGCCGATGAAGATGCGCTTGATGCCCGTTGTCAGAGTGTTTCCGTTTTGATACGTTGCGGTATCGCGAAACGCGTCCAGGTCGAGTAGCAGCGCGTCGGCATCCGCGCCGTCTGCGATGCGTCCTTTGGCGGTCAAGCCTAGAAAATCCGCCGCTTGCGCCGTCATCTTGTGAATCATCGCTTCGGGCGTGAGCAGCTTCTTTTCGCGCACAAGCAGATCATAAGCGTGCGCGGTGCTGCCAAAGGCGCGCGGATGCGGGTTTTCGCTCGATTTTCCGATGAGCCCGTCCGTACCGAGCACGCAGAGCGGGTGCGACAGAATCTGCGTCATGTCGTCCTCGCTCATATGAAAATAGATGCCGAGGCCGAGGCCGTTGTTCCTGATCAGTATATCACAGAACGCGTCAAACGGGTCCATGCCCGATTTTTCGGCATACTCGGAAACAAACATTCCCTCCGCGCGGTGATCGACAGGGCAGCTCGAAACATAGACGCCGGAGAAGCCGCCGCTGTTATAGACATAGTTGTCGTAATCGCTGATGCGGCTCATCTCTTCATGGATGATCTCGCGCTCGTGCGGGTCCTGCAGCGCGCGAAGAAGCCCGCTCATGCCGCTTGTGAAATAGCGCGGGGGAATTGAGACGTTGAGCGACGTACAGCCCGCGGTGTACGGGTAGCAGTCGATGATCGCGCGAAGACCCTGCTCCACGGCGCGGTCAAGCGCTGTCAGCATCGTCTGCGGCTTGCCCCAGTTTTGCCGACCCGCCGCTTTGAGGTGGGAAACGCAGAGCGGAACATCCGCCTCCAGAGCGAGGCGCATCGTCTCCGCGCGCGCCTCGACGACGCGGTCGCCTTCGTTGCGCGGGTGGTTGGCGTAAACGCCGCCTTCCTCGTGCACCACGCGCAGCAGAGCGAGAATCTCGTCGTTGTCCGCGTAGCAGCTTGGCGCGTAGACCTGCCCTATCGAAAGCCCCAGTGCGCCTTCGCGGATGCAACGGCGGAGCATCGCCTTCATGCGGTCGAGCTCGCCCGCGTCCGGCTTGCGGTTTTCGTAGCCCATCGCCCAGAGCCGGAGCGCGCCGTGACCGACAAAGCATTTTGTCGTGATGGGGTTATCGAGCGACTCCAGCCAGCCATAAAACCCCGCCGCGCTTTCGAGCCGCGAGAGCTGTTCCGGCAGGTCGGGATACGGTGCAATGCCGGAGACAAACCGGGTGAACTGCGCCTCGCCCGCGCCGCCATACGGAAAGAGCGAAACGCCGCACTGTCCGGCAATCTGCGTGGTGATACCCTGGCTGAGCTTGCTCTGCGTGGCATAGGGGCTGACGAGTGTCAAGTCCCCGTGCGAATGCGCGTCGATGAATCCGGGAACAAGCGCAAGCCCGCCCGCGTCGATGATGTTTTTCGATTGCGGGACGTCATTCCCGCGAAAGACCCGCATGACGCCGCGCGAAAATCCGACACTACCACGAAACGCGGGGGAGCCAGTGCCGTCGTAGATCATGCAGTTTTGAATCAGAGTATCCATATAATCGTTCAAGTTAATACGCCAAGTCCTGTAAAAAATGGGAAAGGGTTTGAGCGCGCGGACAAAGCCGTGCCCAAACCCTGATGTGTACTGTAGTCGCGAGAGGATTAGCCTTTGATCAGACGGATCGAGCCGATGAACGGAAGGTCCTTGTCCTCTTTGTTGGCGACGTTGATGATTCCGATGAGCGAGAACGCAAATCCTGCAAGTCCCGCAACTGTACTGAGGATGTCGTTGAGCACCGGAACCCACGATAAGACGCCGACGGCGACCCAAACGATGACTTCCAACAGGAACAGGTTGATGCCGCGAACCGCATGCGCGCGGACAAACGACGACTGATCTTTCACGAGGAAAGGAATCAGCGAGAGAATGCCGAGATAGGCGAGAATGCCCATCCATGTGTCGTTGGAACCGGTCGAAACGTTACTGCCGGCAGAGCCCTGAACGGGTTCGCCACAGTTGCCGCACGCCTTGTCGCCATCGTTGAGCTGAGCGCCGCATTTGGAACAGTATGCCATATTGAATCCCTCCTATAAATTATGATGATTTCGTATCGTTCTCGCGCAATCTGCGCGCGATCGCGTTATTGAATCAAACGGTTGAGTATTGTATTCGAACCCATCTTGGAAACGAGCACCAGCACGAGTGGCACATAGATGACGGCAACAAGCGCCATCAGAATCAGGTACCCTCTGGCGAGGTTGCGGCGGTTGAGATTTGTTACTCCGCCGGTAGCCCAGATGATGGTGATGATAAATCCCACAAACGGAATCGCCATGAGCAGCATGGAGCCCACAAAGCCCCAACTGCTGAGCACTTCGTAAGGCGAACCCTGCGAAGAATCGTTGTCGAGCGAGTAGGACGATTGCCGCGGTGTGTCGTCGTCGTTCGCCGACGCTGAAAACTGGGTGACGGGAGCCCCGCAATTGACGCAGGTTTTGTCGAGCCGGTACACAGGCTTTCCGCATTTCTCACAAAATGCCATATGGGCTCCTCCAGGATTGTTACGCCGGAACGATTGTCCGCTACTGTGTTCAGTATACGGCAAAACATAGATCGACTGCAAGATGAATACAAAGAACCCGGCGTATTTTTCGCGTACGCCGGGTTCCGATGTGTAAGTTGCTTTGTTGTTATGCGCGAAGCGGAGCGCCGCTTGTCTTGAGAGCTTCGATGATCGCGTCCATCGCGCGCTTGATCTCCTCGTCGCTGAGGGTGTGATCTTCCGCGCGGAGCGAGAACGAGAACGCGAGGCTCTTCTTGCCCGTGAGAACGCCGAGGCCCGCGTAGGTGTCAAACAGCCGCACGTCGGAGACGATCACGCCCGCGGGTGCGGTCTCGATGACGCGCTTGAGCGAGGCAGACTCCGTCTCCAGATCCACGACGACCGCGAGATCGCGCTCCGCCGCGGGGAAACGGGGCAGCGGCTCAAAGCGTTTGCCCGCGGTTCTGCTTTCCGCAATTGCGGCAAAGTTCAGCTCCGCGACGTAGACCCTACCGTCCGCTTTCCAGCTACCCGCAACGTCCGGGTGCAGCTCGCCGAATACGCCCAGCGATGCGCCGGAAGCGGAGATGATCTGCGCCGCTCTGCCGGGTTGGAGATAGCTTTCCGTGCTCTTTTGATACACGGCGTTCTTCACGCCGAGCACGCGGAAGAGCTCCTCGATCATGCCCTTAAGCAGATAGAAATCCACGTTCTCGCCGCCGAGTATGATGCCGATCTTCTTGCGCTCCTCCGGCAGCTCCGCACCGGTGTCCACGTGGGTGTTGCCCACCTCGAAGAAGCGCTGGTAGCCACTCTTGCGGTTCGCGTTGCGAACGAGGGAATCCAGCATGCCGGGAATCAGCGTGGTGCGCATGAGGCTCTGATCCTCGCCGAAGGGATTGAGGATGCGAACCGCTTTGCGAAGTTCGCTGTCTTTCGGCAGCAGCAGGGAATCGAAGACCGACGGGCTCGTGAAGTTGTAGTTGTACATCTCGTACAGCCCCAGCGAGACCAGCGTGTCCTTGACGGTGTCGTCCAGCAGGAACAGCTCGTTGATGCGCCCGCGGAAGGTGTCCCCGCGCATGAGCGTGGGTTTGATGTTGTAGTAGCCGTAGATGCGCGCGATCTCCTCCGCGATGTCCCAGTCCGCCTCGATTCCGCTCTCGATGTCCGTGCGGAAATGCGGAATAGTCACGTGCAGCCCCGTCAGCGTTGGACGTGCGTGAATCGAGATCGTCGAGAGCATCTGCGCCATTTCACGCGCAGAGAGGTCGAGCGCCAGCAGCGCGTTGATGTGATCCACGCTGACCGTGATCTCGCGATCGACCGGCTTTTCCTTCTTGATGTCGATGATCTCGCCGACGACGGTGCCCGCCTTGAGCTCGGAAACCAGCTCAATTGCGCGCTCCAGCGCAAGCTCCGCATTCACGGGCTCCACGCCCTTGATGAAGCGGCTAGCAGCGTCGGTCGTGTGCTTAAGCTTGCGCGCCGTCGCGCGGATGTTGCTGCCCTTGAAAACGGCGGACTCGAATAGCACCGCCTGCGTTTGCTCGGTGATTTCGCTGTTGAGGCCGCCCATCACGCCCGCGATGCCGACGCCGCGGCTCTCGTCCGCGATCAGCAGCATATCCGGCGTTACCGGACGCTCGCGCTTGTCCAGCGTGGTGACGATCTCGCCCTCGTGCGCGGTGCGAACCACGATGTGGCTGCCGTGGATGCAGGCGAGGTCGAAGGCGTGCATCGGGTGACCGTACTCCACGAGGACATAGTTCGTGATGTCTACGATGTTGTTGATCGGGCGAAGACCCACCGCCTTGAGCTTTCGCTGCATCCAGGCGGGGGAAGGCTCGATGATGATATCCTTGACCACGCGCGCGGTATAGCGCGGGCAGAGGTCAAAGTTATCAACCGACACGCGCGCATAGTCCGCGGCGTTGCCCTCGCCCTTGACGGGCTGAATCACGGGCTCACGGAAGCTTTGACCCAGCGCCGCAGCTGCCTCGCGGCACATGCCGATGATGCCGATGCAGTCCGGACGGTTGGGGGTAAGCTCAAATTCGAAAATGTCGTCGTCGAAGCCCAGCGTTTTGTCGATGGACTCGCCCAGCGGGTGATCGCCCTGCAGAATCAGGATGCCGTGCACCTCGCTGCTGGGATAGTCCGCGTTGGTAAGCCCCAGTTCCGAACCGGAGCAGAGCATGCCGTAGCTCATGACGCCGCGCATGTTGACGGCAGCCATCTCGCGTCCGCCGAGCTTGGAGCCGACGACCGCAACGGGAACCAGCGCGCCGTCAAAGACGTTGTCCGCGCCTGTGACGATGGTCAGCACCTCGCTGCCGATATCCACCTGACAGATGTTGAGATGCTCAGAGTTCTCATGCTTGACAACGGAGAGCACGCGGCCGACCACGACGCCCTCGACACCCGCAAGCTCTTTTTCCACACCCGCGCACTCGAAGCCGCGCCACATCATCTTCTCGATGAATTCGGCGTTGGTCACGTTGAAGTCTACATATTCACAAAGCCACTTCTTCGGTAATTTCATATTCGTTTCCCTCCTTAGAACTGGCGCAGGAAGCGCGCGTCGTTTTCATACTCAAGACGGATGTCGTTGATGCCGAACTTGAGGTTTGCCATACGGTCAACGCCGAGGCCGAACGCGAGTCCCGTCCAGACCTTCGGGTCATAGCCGCAATTGGCGATTTCGTGCGGGTTGGTCACGCCGCAGCCGAGGATTTCGATCCAGCCCGTGCCCTTGCAGACGCGGCAGCCCTTGCCGCCGCAGATGGAGCAGGAGACGTCCAGCTCGGCGGAAGGCTCCGTGAACGGGAAGTAGCTGGGACGCAGGCGCGTCTTCACGTTTTCGCCGAACACGGCGTGAACAAACGCGTCCAGAATGCCCTTGAGGTCGCCCAGCGTCAGACCCTTATCGACCACAAAACCTTCGATCTGGTGGAAGACGGGAGAGTGGCTCGCGTCCACTTCGTCCACACGGAACACGCGGCCAGGCATCAGGAGCCGGAACGGCGGGGTCAGCGTGGTCAGCGCGCGGACTTCGCAGGGCGAGGTGTGCGTGCGAAGAACTACGTTTTCGTTGATATAGAACGTATCCTGCATGTCCCGCGCGGGGTGATCCTTCGGCAGGTTCAAGAGCGTGAAGTTGTTGTCGTCGAGCTCGATCTCCGGGCCGTCGAACATGGAAAATCCCATGCCGACCAGCGCATCGCGAATCTCGCGGTAGGTCTGCGTCATCGGATGCAAGCGGCCCAGCGGGTTTGTCAGCTGCCCGGGGGCTGTGACATCCAGCGCTTCCTCCGCAAATCTGCGCTGCTTGGCGACTTCGCCGAGAGAGGCGCGCTTTTCGGCAACGACCGTCTCAAGAGCCGCCTTGACCTTGTTGGCAAACGAGCCGACGCTGGCGCGCTCGTCGCTCGCGAGCTTGCCCATCGTGCGCAGGATCGTGGTGAGCGATCCGTTCCTGCCGAGCACGTCGACTAAGAGCTGCTCCAGCTCTTCCGACGACTGACAGTCTTTCAGTTTCGCTTCGGTTTCCTCGCGCAATTGCGCAAGGGATTCCATCATGCCCATTCTTCTTCTCCTCCTTGTGTATCAACCAGTACTTTTTTAAAATAGAAATCTTACCAAATAAAAAACGCGCTCCGCCCAAAAGGGACGAATCGCGTCGTGGTACCACCCTCGTTTGCTCGCCCGGCACTGCCGGGTTAAGCCTCGATCTCGCTGTATCGGGCGATCCCGTCTTCGACTACTGAATGCACTGCACTGTTCACCGATGAGGCTCCGGGGCGAACTTTGTGTCCTTTCCTGCGCATACCGCTTTCAGCCGGTGACGGTACTCTCTAAAGCGCTCTCTGAGGACTTTTCCCCTTCATAGCCGTTGTGTTTACTTATCAATTATTTTACCACCGTCACGCTGGTTCCGTCAAGCAGGAGCGAGATGGTTCCGTCCTCATCCGTGCGATAGATGGTGATGCCCCGCTCGGTGAGGCGATCCAGCAGCGTCTGATCCGGGTGCCCGTAGTCGTTTCCCTTGCCGACGCTGATGACCGCGATTGCAGGCGACACCGCGTCGAGAAACTTTTCAAACGTGGAATCGCTGGAGCCGTGGTGCGCAACCTTGAGCACATCCGCCTTAAAATAGTGATCCGGCTGTGCCTTGAGTGCGAGCTTTTGGCCGAGATCGGTCGAGTCTCCGGTGAGCAGAACGGCGGTGTTACCGTATGAAACGCGAATGATATAGCTCGTGTCGTTGAAGTCGTCGTAAATCGTATCATAGGGAGCGAGGATGCGCACCTCCACCTGATCGTCCCACGGGATCAACGTATCGACGCCCGCATACGGCTGATGCACGGTTGCCTGACTCTCCTTGAGCGCATCAAGAAGGTTGAAGTATGTCTCGCTGTCCGCGTCAAACGGCGGATAATAGAAATCTCCGACCGGGTAGGTGTCCACGACGGAGATTAAGCCGCCGATGTGATCCGCGTGCACGTGAGACGCCATGACCACGTCCAGCCCGACCACACCGAGCGAGGTGAGGTATTTTTCGATCACGGGAAACGATCCGTCCGGGCCGCCGTCCACGAGCATGGTCTTGCCGGAAGGCGAGCGAAGGAAGGTGCAATCGCCCTGACCCACGTCCAGAAAGGTGACGAGCAAGCTCGCGTTTGCCGCGGGAGCCTGCGCGGAACCGGCGGTTTGCGATGGCTCCGGCGAGGCGGCGACGGCGGAAGCCGTCTGCGCGGGAGAAGACGAAGCGGCTGCCGCAACGGCTCCGGCAAGCGTGTTGTGCATCAGCGTAAACAGCACGGCGAGGATCGCGAGCAGCAGCGTGATGATGGAGACGATCGTGATACGCTCTTTGCGCTTTTGCGCGCGCTGCTCCGGCGTCTCGGCAGGTGCCCAGTCAAACCCCGGCTGATGGGGTGACTGCTGATTTTTGTTTGGATCAAATCGCTTTTCCATAGAGCGCATTCTATCACACTCAATAGAGGAAATACAGCGGCAGAATCTGTTCAAAAAACGCGATTTCCCCAGCAGGTACATCAGCAGGACGAATAATGACGCGCGATGCACCACAAATCGCGAAAAAAACAACATTTCTTCACAAATGCGAGTCTTTTCTTCTTGACAATCCGGCAAAACGGAAGTAATATTCAAGTGTACTATAACGGATAGTACACTTATCCTCGTAAAGGAGGTTGTGCGATGTTTCAAATCGACCGGTTCGGACGTACGCCGATCTACGAACAGATCATCGATCAGACACAGAGGTTGATCGCTTCCGGCTTATTAAAGGAGGGCGACCAGCTTCCTTCCGTGCGTGTACTCTCGCAGGAATTGTCGGTCAACCCGAACACTCTTCAAAAGGCGTATAGTGAACTGGAGCGGCGCGGCCTTTGCGTCAGCGCGCCCGGTAACGGCAGGTTTGTCACCGCAGACGCGTTTCGACTCGTTGGGGAAGGGTTGAAAGGGCGACTGGAGGAGATTCGGCACATCGCAGAGGAACTCTGCGCGGCTGGGTTGCCGGTTGAGCAAGTGCTTGACACGGTGAACGCCGCCTACGGAAAGGAAATTGAGGCATGATAAAGGCGCGCAAGCTGTCTAAGCGCTTTGGTGAAGTGGAAGCGCTGACCAACCTGAATTGCAACATTCCGCAGGGCTGCATCTACGGCCTTGTCGGCGCAAACGGCGCGGGCAAGAGCACGTTTTTACGGCTTTGCAACGGAATCTATCAACCGGACGAAGGGCATATCTCGATCAACGGCGGCGAGGTTTTCGATAATCCGTCCGTCAAGGAGCACTGCGTTTTCGTGCCGGACGAGCTGTATTTTTTACCGCAGAGCAATCTAAACCGGATGTCGCTGTTGTATGAATCCATGTATCCGCACTTTTCAAACGAACGATTTACGGATCTTTGCGCCGCGTTTAAGCTGGATCGAGCGAGGCTTCTCAACACATTCTCCAAGGGCATGCGCAGGCAGGCCTCGACGATTCTCGCGCTGTCCGCGATGACGGATTACGTGTTTTTCGACGAGACGTTCGATGGCCTTGATCCCGTGATGCGCAATCTCGTCAAAGGCATGCTATATGACGACGTGCTGGAGCGTGGGTGCACCGCCGTTATCACGAGCCACAGTCTCAGAGAGCTGGAAGACACCTGCGATCAGCTCGCGCTGTTGTATCAGGGCGGAATCGTGTTTGAAAGCGATGTGCAAAACCTAAAGACCTCGCTCTTTAAGGTGCAGGTTGCTTTTGCAGAAGAATATGATCAAACGCGTTTCCCCGACATGGATATTCTCTCCTTTGTCAAACAGGGCAGCGTTGCCAATATGATCATCCGCGGCGACAGCACAAAATCGAAGACGCTGATCGGAGCCATGAATCCGTTGCTGCTTGAAATTCTTCCGTTGACGCTGGAAGAGGTGTTCTTATATGAAATGGAGGCGCTTGGATACTCCTTTGAAGCGCCCGCTCTGAAAGGAGGCGAACACGCATGAAGCCATATCTGGAGTCGATTCGTAGACTTTCACGCGTGGGATTCATTCTCTTGACGCTGATTCTTGTGGCAAGCGCGTTTTTGTCGATTCAGTATTGCACGGCACTCTATCAGGACAACGTGCCGAGTATGTCGAAGATGTTCACTCCGCTGATCGTGATGATCTATGTCGGCGGCATCGCGTTTGCGATGGAGGGCTTTTCGTTTCTCAACAAGCGCTCGGACAGTGACTTTTACCATAGCCTGCCCGTATCGCGCAAAAAGCTCTTCTGGGCAATTTCGCTTGCGGCGCTGACCTGGATTGCCGCGATTGTACTCAGCAGCGTTCTTCTGACGGTCATCGTGTTTACGCTGACCAGGACGCCGTTCGTGCAGCTGTATGCGCTGGTCGCGGTGCCGTTTTACGCAATCGGAACCATGCTGGTGTTCGCGGCTTGCGCAATTGCGATGACGATGACAGGCACCGCTTACACGGGACTCGGGCTAAGCGTGCTTGTGTTAGGCTTGTTCCGCTTTGTGCAGTTTACGGTTGCGCGCGGCATCATCGCCAACACGCAAATCATCGGCTGGCTGGATTTACCGTGGTACTTAACGCCGGTCACCAACATCGCAACCGGACAGCTTGCGCAGTTGATGCGCCCGATGCTGCGCCAAACGCTGTATTTGCCGGGCAACATGCTCTACTCCGCGCTACTCGTTGCGGCGGAGCTAGTGATCGCTAGGCTCCTCTTTTCGCGCAGGCCTTCCGAACTCGCCGAGCGCGGTGCAAAGAGCGCAACCTTGCAGACCGCGTTTGCTTGCGCCGCCGTGATTCCGATTGCAATGCTGTTTGCCTCCAAGATTATTTCGCAACGTGAAATCAGCATCCCGATCGTAATCGCCGTTGCGGTTGGCATCTATGCCATCTATCAAACCGTCGTGCTGCGCTCCTTTAAGAAGGTACTCTTCTCGCTGCCGTGGATCCTCGTTCCGGCGGTCGTCGGCGGTGCGGCGTATTTCGGAACCATAGGCATTGCGAACACCATGCAGAGTTACGTTCCGAATTCGCAGGATGTTGCCTATGTTCAGTTTACGGGCGAGAGCCGCGGGTCCGAGAATATCACCTACCAGCAGTATCAGGTGTCCAAAGTGCACTTTACGGAAAGCGATGTGAAGAACTACGCGGTGGAGACCCTGCGCGACAACATCGCAACCATCCGCCTTACTGGATACTTGAGCTACGGCTATGGCGATCAGACCGCGTATTCGCTTTCCTCCCAGCCGGTCACATTTGTGCTCAAGGACGGCAGAAAATTCAGCCGTGTGCTGACGTTCCTCAACAAGAACACGCTTTTGAACTATTGCGAGGAGAACAGCGACTACATTCAGGCGGTGCGTGCGCTTCCACCGATGGAGTCCGTGTGCTACCTGCAGGGGGACGACCCGTTCAAGGGCGGCTATATGGCGAACAAGGAAATCTTCCGCATGTTCTCCGAGGAATTGCCGACCACGGGAAGCCCCGCGAATGATTCCTACCGCTACTATGATCCGACGTACGCCTATAATGTGGACGACGAACAGACCTATGGATCAATCTCGGTTGCGGGATATGTTGGCATGACGCGGTTCTGGGATTATTACAACATTCGCGTTTCCATGCCGAAGACCGCGTCCGCCTGGATGCAGTATCAAAACTCGCAGAGCAAAGACGAGCATCTCGACCTGATGCAGCAGATGCTGGAGAAGTCCGATTCGCTGGTTGACAATATGGACTACTTCAACCTCTCCGTCATGTTCTACAATGTCCCGATGTCGGATGGCACAAAGCAGGCGATTTCGTTCTATTACAACCGTTCCGCGAACGATACCAGCATGCAGAGCCTGAACGATCAGCTTCAACCGCTGATGAACGAGCTCGCCGCCATCCTATCCAGAAGCAAGCAGACCACGAATCCGAGTGATTTCTGCGCATTCGTGAACTGGGGCGGACGCGTGCATAAGACGGACGGAACGTACTATGGCGCGGACGTCATCGCAAGCATGCCTTCAACCTATGGTGACGGAACGTTTGTCTCCGGCGGAAACATCTATTACGTCAGCAATGGAAGCGTGCGTTATGTCGGCCCGAACGGCGCGATTAACTCTTACGACCCGAGCTATCGAACCTTCACGGCGGAAGATCAGACGCGGCTTGTCGAAATCCTCAAGCAGTGGAAGACACTGCAGGACGATTACGATAACACCACCTATGGCGGAACGATTATAGACGGGCCGACGATTGGGCTTCCTCAGAATTTTGCGATGCCCTCGCCTACGCCGGTAGGTTAATCCAGCAGGAAATGAATGCCGCCGCAAAGAATTGCGACGGCATTTTTTTGCGCTCGTTTTGGGGTTATGGTATAATCAATCCTGCCGTTTGACGCATGACGATGGCGCGTGACAAAGAAAGTGGGTACCAAACGCGATGGAGCAAAAAACGAGATGCTTTTGGGTTAGACAGGATAGTCCGCTTTACTGCGCGTATCACGATGAAGAATGGGGTACGCCGATTCACGAAGATCAGGAGATGTACGGCCTGTTTCTGCTGGAGCTGTTTCAGGCGGGGCTATCCTGGATTACGCTTTTGAAAAAGCGGGAGGCATTTTCGGAAGCGTTCGACGGGTTTGACGTGGAAAAGATTGCGGCATACGATGCGGCTAAGGTGGAAGAGCTTCTGCAAAACGCGGGCATCATCCGAAGCCGCGGCAAGATTGAGGCCGCGATTTCCAACGCGAAGATCGTGCTGGATCTTCGGCGCGAGTTCGGCTCGTTTTGCAACTATCTGTGGAGCTTTTCCGGCGGAAAAGTCGTGCTGAGCCCCGACGATTCGCCGCGCGCAACCAGCCCGCTTTCGGACCGCATGGCGGAGGATATGAAGCGGCGCGGCATGAAATACGCGGGTTCGGTGACGATTCACTCCTTCCTGCAAGCCGCGGGAATCGTCAACGAGCACGAGACCAACTGCTACCGCTACGGCGAACTGATGCAGTCGATTGGAGCGGATCAAACGCTGCGCGAATAGCGCGGGCACCGATGCTTGAAATATGGATAGAACATAAACACGAGGAGACACAAAGAGTTGGAAGAATTCGTTTGGACGGACGCAAACATTCGCTGGATGAGCGATGCTTCGAAAAAGAGCAAGTTTTATTATTGGATCGCGGAGCGAATTTCCGCTTACCTGCCGCCTTCCGCGCGCGTGTTCAACGCAGGCGGCGGCTTAGGCGATCTCGCGATCTGGATGTCCTATCACGTGGAGCAGGTAACCGTGATGGAAAACGATCCCAAGGCGGTCGCCGCGTTTCGTGTGCGTTGCCCGCAAAACGTGGTTGCGATTTTAGGCGATGTGCTGACATATTCGCCGGACAAGCTCTACGACGCGCTGGTGCTATATGATATCGGCGGCACGGAGCAGGTGCTGCCCGTGGTGCGGGAACTTTCCCGCGCGAAGACGTTTTTGCTGTTCTCCCGCGATACGGCGGAAGGCGAACGCGCGATCGAGGAGATGACGGGCACGCTCAAGAGCATGTCGATTCCCTTTACCTACGAGCCGTTTGAGCAGGAGCATGTGCAGCCGTTTCGCTCCCGCGAGGATGCGAAGTCGTATTTCCTCTTTTCCTGGAACCGCCTGTTGACGGATGAGGAGCTGGATGTGCTTCTCGACAAAACAAGCGACGTGGAGTTTCCGTATCAGCTGACCGAGCGTAAGAAGATGGGGTTGATTGTGTTTGACGCGGCGAATCCCGCTTTGAAGAAACCGATCGCATAGCGAGAAACATATGGAACGAGAACTGCTCAACGCAATCGAAGCCGAATGGAACGCGGGGAATGCATGCATGCTCGCGACGGTATTGTCGCGAAGCGGCAGTGCGCCGCGCGGCGTCGGCACCGGTATGGTCGTCTCCGTTGCGGGTGAGCAGGTTGGAACGGTCGGCGGAGGATCGTTGGAATTTCGCGTCAAGCAGGATGCGCTCACGCTGCTCGCCAAAGGCGCATGCGCGGTCAAAGAGTACGAAATCCACGCCGATGAAAAGGACGTTTACTCCGGTGGGGTAACGGTGCTGTTTCGCGCGTTTGCCGATCAGACGGCGGAAATACTCATCGGGCAGATGCGCGCCGCGCTGGAGCAACAAGCCGAAGCTTATCTTGTCTGCGAGATCGTGAACGGGAACCCCGGCGAAAGCCGTGTTTTTTCCGCAGCTGAGTTGCAGGAAACCTGCGGGATTTCCTGCCCGCCGGAGCAACCGATTCTGACCGAAACGGAACCACTGTGGCTGATCGAGCCCCTGCGCGAGGCTCCGCGCGTGATTCTGTTTGGCGGCGGGCATGTGGCGCAGTGCATGGCGCGTCAACTCGCGCTACTGGAGTACCGCGTTTGGGTGGTGGAGGATCGGGAGGAGTTTGCGCAGGCAGCGCTGTTTCCCGAGGCGGAGCGCGTGATCCACTGCGGGTATGACTCCGCAGAAGCGCTCTTGCGCATCACAAAGCGGGATCACGGAATCGTGATGTCGCGCGGTCACGAGACGGATTATCAGATTTTACGCTGGCTGCTGCGCTCGGAGGCAGACTATATTGGATGCATCGGCAGCAGGAAGAAGATTGCGCTCACGAAGGAACGGCTTCTCGCGGATGGCCTAAGCGCAGAGCAGATCAACCGCCTGCATGCACCGATCGGGCTGACCATTGGTGCGCAAACCCCGGCTGAAATCGCGGTCAGCGTCGCGGCGGAATTGATTCAGTATCGATCCTGTAATGTATAATGAGATTCAGCGGAAAACAAGAGCGCCCGGAATGAATCCGGGCGCTCTTTTGTCGCGTATCAAATTTATTTCTTAGGAGGCGCTGTCTTCACATCTTCGTAGGAAGAGAGTGCATAGCCGCGCTGGCGCAAAAGACTGATTGTAATATCCTTGCTCTTGGGCGTTTCGCCGCCGCCGGAGCAGAGCACGATATGCAACATCTTGTCCTTCGGGATGAGCTCCAGAGCGGAGTTGAACGCGGGCGCGGGATGTCCCGCCCAAACGGGCGCCATCAGCGTCACGTCGTCATACTTGCTCCAGTCGATCGCGAGCGGCTGAATCGCGGAGGCTTTCCGGTTGAGCGCCTGCGGACATCCGGGGATAAACGCGGAAAAGATGCCGCGCTTTTTCGCCTCCAAGACTTCGAACACATCCGCGCCGGAAGATTCCGCGCGCTTTTTTGCTTCTGCGCGGGTTGCTCCGCCGAGGGAGTAATAGAGTATAACAGGCTTCATTTGAAACAAATCTCCTTTGTCGGTTGTATTTGATTCGCCATAAAAGCCGTGCGCGGTGCACGTCATCTTTCATCAAACGGCGTGTGTATGGTTGCATTATATGTAGAGATAGAAACCCTGTCAAGCAAGACCGCAACAGCGCAGAACACGCCGATTTTACAAGCCGGTATTTCTGTGCGCCCTTGTTTTAATGCTTGGGTTCATGGTATATTGTATAAGCGTTGAGCGGTTTTATGCAAACCGAAATCCAACAGGAACGCAGCAGAACCTGCTCCGGGAGACCTTCATGCAGTATTACGACCTCCATACCCACACGAATATGTCAGACGCGAGATTTCCGATTGAGGATCTCATTGAGACGGAAAGCAAGCAGGGGCATATCCTTGGCGTATCCGACCACCTCTTCTGCTGTGGCATCTATACGCTCAACGACATCAAGAATTATCTCGATATCCTGCAACTCTATCCCGTCTATCGCGGGGCAGAGGTCAACATGGAGCACAAATTCAACCTGCCGGACAATCTGGAAGATCAGCTGGACTACATCATCGCGAGTGTGCATAACATGCCGGATGGCAGAGGCGGGTTTGTTCCGCTGAACCAGTATTTCTCCCAACGATCCGGCTATATCAAGGAATATCAAAAGAATTACTCCTCCGATATGAACCGGTATTATCTTGCGTACATCATTCAGATGATGGAAAAGACATTTTCAACGCAGCGTGTGGATATTCTCGGCCACGCGACGGTGCTTCCGCCGTGCGACGAGCTCTACGGAACCAAGTTTCTCTCGCAATGGGAAGACGCGGTGATCAATCTCTGCAAAAAATACGATATTGCGCTCGAAATCTCCGGGCTTTGGCACGCGCCTGGCTCGGATATGATTCGCCGCGCGCACGAAGCGGGGCTGAAGTTTTCGATGGGCAGTGACTGCCACAGCCCGCTCCAGATCGGAGATCTCAAGTACGTCGAGCGGATGATCGACGAAATCGGGCTGCAACAGGAAGACTTCTTTGTCCCGAAGCGGGAACTCTCTTACTAATTTATTCAATCATTTTTTTAACCATACAACATCATAATTTCATCGAATCCAACGATTTTCTTGGCTAATAAACAGCTGGAGGAACGATATGCGAAACATTCGGGTAGCGGTTTGGGGATTTGGCGCGATGGGCGGCGGCATTACGAAGGTGCTGCTGCAAAAGACGGGCGTGGAGATCACGGGCGTTTGTGATCTGCACCCGAATCGCGTCGGCAAAAGTATTTTTGCGCTATTAGAGGTTCCGCGCGGAGATCGCAAGGACGTAATCGTCACGAGCGATATCGATCAAGCGTTGCCGGAAAAGAGCGCGGACGTCTGCATCCTCGCGACCGACTCGTTCACGAAGGATGTCTATCCCAAGCTCGTGAAGGTGCTCTCGCGCGGGGTCAACGCCATCAGCACCGCCGAGGAGATGAGCTATCCCGCGGCAAAGGAGCCGGAACTCGCAAAAGAGATCGACCGCGTGGCAAAAGAGCACGGCGTGACCGCGCTTGGCACGGGCATCAACCCGGGGCTTATGATGGATTTACTTGCGATTTGTCTTTCTGGCTGCATGACGCACGTGGACAAGGTCACCTGCCGCAGAGTCAACTCGCTCTCGCCCTTTGGCCCGCTGGTGATGCAGGAGCAGGGCGTGGGCTTAACGCCGGAAGCGTTTGACGAGGGTGTGGAGAAGGGCGAGCTCGCGGGGCACGTCGGATTTGCCGAAAGCGTCGGTATGATTTCGCATGCGCTTGGCTGGCAGATTGACGAGTTCTCCCAGCAGATGGCACCGATCCTCACCGAGGTCGACCGCAAATCGCCTTACGGATTCGCGAGCCGCGGCAACGTTGCGGGTGTGAACATGACGGGGCAAGGCTATGTCAACGGCAAAGTCAAGATCGATATGATCCACCCGCAGCAGATCGAGCCGGAGCTCGGCGGCACGCACACGGGCGACTACATCACACTGGAAGGTTCGCCGCGGGTCGATATGAAGATTCAGCCGGAGGTCAACGGCGGCATCGGCACCATCGCGATGTGCGTGAACATGATTCCGCACGCGATCAACGCTCGTCCGGGACTAAAGACGATGATCGACCTGCCCGTTCCGCACGCGATCATGGGAGACTTTCGTGATCAGATCGAGGAAGGTTTGCTGAAATAATCAGATTCGAGGTGACTTCTGTGGCAAAAAAGGGCGATTGGGTTCGCATCCATAGCATCATATTAACGCCGGAGCAGCGATCATCCGCAGTTCCGGACGATACAAAGTCCGTTCCGCTGGAGCAGTGGACGAAGGGATATCTCCACGAGGATGCCGCGCTCGGAAGCGAAGCCGTGGTGACGACCCGCACGGGACGCGTGGTGAGAGGCACACTCGTGGAAGAAACGCCGCACTACAGCCATAGCTTCGGCGATTTTGTACCGGAACTGCAACAGGCGGGGGACGAGGCATTCGCGTTCCTCTTCGGAGGTGACGCAAAATGACGAAGGACAACAGTTACTCCGCCGTCATGGCGCGCAAAGCGGAGATCATCCGCAACGCGGTCGGCGTGGACTACAAGCAGTTCGAGAGCGGCTCCATCGCGTTTGACTACGAACGCATGATGGCGTCCACCGGCTACACGCTGGAGGATGTCGCGGAGATTCAGCGCGGGTTTGCAATCGGCAACACGCCATTAATCGAGCTAAAGAATATCACTTCCCTCGTGCGGAAGATCAGCAAAGACGGCTACGGCGCGCGCATCTTCGTCAAGGACGAGGCGGCAAACCCCAGCGGAAGCTTCAAAGTGCGCCGGGCTGCGACGAGCATCCACCACGCTAAGCGTATGGGTTACAAGGGCGCGCTCTCCGCGACCAGCGGCAACTACGGCGCGGCGGTCGCGAGCTGCTGCGCAAAGAGCGGGCTGAAGTGTATCGTTGTGCAGGAGTGCTATGATTCGCGCGGCGTGGGTCAGCCGGAAATCATCGAAAAAGCGCGCAAGTGCGAAGCCCTCGGTGCGGAGGTCGTGCAGCTCACGGTTGGCCCGGAACTGTTTTACACCGTGCTCCGGATGCTCGAAGACACGGGCTATTTTAACGCCTCTCTCTACACTGCGTTCGGTATCGCGGGGATCGAGACGCTTGGCTACGAGGTGGCCGAGCAGTGCCGCACGCAGCTCGGCAAAGACCCGGACGTGGTCGTCTGCACCAACGCGGGCGGCGGCAACCTGACGGGTACCGCGCGCGGGCTCATCAAGGCGAATTGCGCGGCGCAGGTCGTCGCCGCGAGTGTGAATCTCAAAGGGCTGCACATGGCGAGCGACACGCAGTTCAACCGCAAATCGTTCACGACCGGACACACGGGATTCGGTATGCCGTTTTCTACCTGGCCGGATCGCAGCGACGTGCCGCGCAGCGCGGCGAGACCCCTTCGCTACATGGATCGATATGTGACGGTCAATCAGGGCGAGGTGTTTTACACGACGGAGCTTCTCGCGCGGCTGGAAGGCATCGAGCGCGGGCCCGCGGGCAACACAAGCCTCGCCGCCGCGATCTCGCTCGCGCAGGAGCTGCCAGAAGACGCGATCGTCGTTGTGCAGGAGACGGAGTACACAGGCGCGGGCAAGCATGGCAGCGCGCAACTCAGCTTTGCGCGGCAAAACGGAATTCGCGTGTCGCTCGGCGATCCGAGAGACGAAGTTGCGGGCGAGAGCATCATTCTGCCTGCGCATCCGAAGCTTCTGCACGCGGTGGACGTCGATCTCGACCACATGCGCCGTTCGCTGATCACCCACGCGGCAACGACGATCGACCACGCGCCGACGGCGGGGGACATCGCGTTTCTCGCGGAGGAGACGAAGACGAATGACTCGTTTGTGCTGGAGGCACTCAAACAATAAGCAATCCTGAACAAGATCGGGAGGAAGATATGATCAAACGCGAAGACGATTTTCAAACAAGGCACGAACACCTCAAAAACCTCAGCGACGAGGAGCTGAAAGCGCGCTTTTGGGCGCTGACAGGGCAGCTTGTCGATCCTCTGCTGGAGCTCGCAAAAGAGAACACCTCGCCCGCGATTGAGCGAAGCGTGCTCTTGCGCATGGGCTTTAGTTCATTGGAAGCAAAGGCGATTGTCGATGGCTGCGTCGAAAAGAGCCTGTTGGGTCACGGCGCGGGAAACGTCGTTTACCGCTATAGCCAAGCTAAAGGGTTTGACATTCGTGAAGCGGGGCTGGCGCTGCTCGTTCCCGCAAATCTGGAAGAGGCCGCGCGCCTGTTTGGAGGCAAACAATGAGCGAATATCGCCTGAATCCGGATGAAAACATCGACGTTGCGAAGATTCTGGAAGACTTGGAGCGCTATCATCCGCGTCGCCGCGGTTGGACATGGCGCGAACCCGCGCCGAACCTCACGATGGGGCCTTTCACCTACCACGATTGCAGCGTGCCGCTCAAGGACGGTGTGCCGCTGCCTCCCGCACACTATTTCGGCGACGTTGACCCGCAGCCGATGCCGGTCATCACAACCGAAATCGCGAGCGGGCGGTTTGAGGACGACATCCGCCGCATGCGCATGGCGGCGCACCACGGCGCGGATCACATCATGGTCATCCGCACTTCAGGACAAAGCCATTATGATGGTTTAATCGAAGGCACACCGCAAGGAAGCGGAGGTGTGCCGATCACCCGCAAACAGGTGCGCGCGCAGAGAAAAGCGCTCGACCTGATCGAGGATGAAGTCGGCAGACCCATCAACTATCACAGCTATGTCAGCGGCGTGGCCGGGCCGGATATCGCGGTCATGTTCGCGGAAGAGGGCGTCAACGGCTGTCATCAGGACCCGCAATACAACGTGATCTATCGCAACATCAACATGCTGCGCTCGTTTGTGGACGCGGCGGAGAGCAAAAAGCTCATCGCGTGGGCAAACATGGCGCAGATCGACGGCGCGCACAACGCGAACGCCACCGCGCGCGATGCCTGGAAGGTCATGCCGGAACTCATGGTGCAGCACGCGATCAATGCGCTGTACAGCGAGAAGGTCGGCGTGCCGAAGGAGAACATTTGCCTTTCCACCGTGCCGCCGACGGCGACGCCCGGACCTTGCGTGTATATGGATCTTCCGTACGCGGTTGCGCTACGCAACCTCTTTACGGGCTATCGCATGCGCGCGCAGATGAACACAAAGTATATCGAATCCAGCACGCGCGAGGCGACGGTGACGCATGTGCTCAACATGGTGGTCAGCAAACTCACCAGCGCGGACATCCAGTCCACGATTACGCCGGACGAAGGGCGCAACGTACCCTGGCACATCTACAACATCGAGGCTTGCGACACCGCCAAGCAGACGTTGGTGGGTCTCGACGGGCTTATGGAGATGGTAGAGCTCAAGAAAGCCGGCTATCTCGCCGAAAAATCGCGCGAACTGACCGAGCGCGCCGTGCTATTCCTCGAAGAGATGATAGATCGGGGCGGCTATTTTGCGGCGATCGAGAGCGGGATGTTCGTGGACAGCGGGCTTTTCCCGGAGCGCAACGGCGACGGCATCGCGCGGAAGCTCGCGGCCGGCATCGGCGCGGGCACCGTGATCAAGCGCGAAGCGGACTACATGGCACCCGTCACCGCACACTATGGCAGAAACAACGTCGCGCAATACGGCGGAGACCCAAAGAACCCCGCCGCACTGATCGGCGGTTGCACGCTGGAAGTGCCGGAGAAGATCGTCTACATCGACGAACTCGATGAGGACGACAACGTGTATCTGCGCATGGACGTGCTGAAATCGTTCGCGCAACCAAACGCGGAGAAGATCAGACCGGAGATGGAGTGGCTCGCGGACGGAACGGTGCTTTTGACATTCTGCTTCCCGGCGGAGAGGAAGATCGCCGAGGCCGCCGCCATCGAGTGCGCAAGGCGCATGAACCTCAAGGACATCGCCGTGATCTCGCGCGAGGTGCTGCACCGCGCGGAGGGCACGCGCATCGAACTCAAAGGCAAGGTCGATTTTGATATCGACGTCGCTTCACTCGTGATTCCTGCAGATCCCGACGTGTTGGGCGAGGAAGAGCTCCGCGCCGCGATTGAGCAGAGGCCCATGCGCGTGGTCTGCGGCACCATCGGCGAGGACGAGCATTCGGTCGGCTTGCGCGAAATCATCGACATCAAGCACGGCGGCATCGAGAAATACGGCATCGAGGTGCACTATCTCGGCACCTCCGTTCCGCCGGAAAAACTCGTGGGCGCGGCAATCGAGCTCAACGCGGACGCGATGCTGGCTTCGGTCATCATCTCGCACGACGACATTCACTATAAGAACATCGCTCGTATCGACCGGATTGCGCGGGAGATGGGCGTGCGCGACAAGCTCCTGTTTGCCGCGGGCGGCACGCAGGTGGAGAGCGAGCGCGCGAAGGAAGCGGGCGCAGACGCGGGCTTCGGCAGAGGAACGCACGGAAACCATGTGGCTACCTTCCTCGTCAAAGAACGCGAATGCCGCGAAACGAAATAACATGTACGCGGACGTACTCATCGCCGAGATCGGCTCCACCACCACGCTGGTCAGCGCGTTTGCGCTGGGCGATTGCCCGCGCCTTTTGGGGCAGGGGCAGGCTGCGACCACCGTGCTGGAGGGCGACGTTCGCGTGGGGCTGAACCACGCCATCGACGAACTAAAGCGAAACCTCGGCACGGGTACACTCGACTATGGCGAGCTATTGGCCTCGTCCAGCGCGGCGGGTGGACTCAAGATGTGCGTCCACGGGCTTGTATACGACATGACCGTCAGTGCGGCACGGGCTGCCGCGCTCGGCGCGGGCGCAATCGTGCGCCAGACCACGGCGGGCAGGCTCACGAACGACGATCTCGCCGAACAGCGCGCGATCAAACCGAATCTGATCCTGCTCGCGGGCGGAACAGACGGCGGAGAGCGCGAAACCGCGCTCTATAACGCGAAACGGATTGCGGAGGCGGGTACGGGAGCTCCCGTGCTCTACGCGGGCAACGTTCAAAACCAGAGCGCAATCCGCGCGATCTTTGAAGAGGCGCATGTTCCGATTTATCTTGCGGAGAACGTCTATCCGCGCCTCGACGCGCTGAATATCGAGCCTGTGCGAAAGGTGATCCACGCGGCGTTTGAGCGGCACATCGTCTCCGCGCCGGGCATGGAGCACATTCGCGAGTTGGTTACGGGCGCGATTTTGCCGACGCCGGGCGCGGTCATGGAAGCCGCGATGCTCCTCTACGAGGAGATCGGTGATTGTTGTGTGCTGGATATCGGTGGAGCGACCACGGACGTACACTCGGTCACGCAGGGTTCGGACGAGATTGCGCAGTTGTTGACCGCGCCGGAGCCGTTTAACAAGCGCACGGTCGAGGGCGATCTTGGGCTGTTCGTCAACGCACGCCACCTTGTGGAGCAGATTGGAGAAGCGAAACTCTCACGCGAGCTTGAGCTGGATGTTCCCGCGGTCATGCGGGACTATCAAGCGATTCCGGCGAGCGACGAGCAATTTAAGCTGACCACGCGGCTGTGCTTGGAGGCGGGACTCACCGCGATCTCCCGACATGCGGGACACCTGCGGCACTATTACACGCCGCAAGGCAGAGCGACGGCGGCGGAGGGCAAAGACCTTACGCAGGTGAAGACCATCATCGGCACCGGCGGCGCGCTGACGCGGTTGCCGGAACGGGAAAGCATCCTCCGCAAGCTTGCGGACTGCAACGCGGGCGGAACTATGCTATACCCGAAACCCGGCGTCATGCGGCTTGCGTTTGACGAAAGCTATATCATGGCATCGCTCGGCGTGCTGGCAAAGACGAACCCGCAGGCCGCGAAACAACTCTTACGATCAACTCTGCGGTTCGTGTAACCGTAGTTTACCGAGGAAGCTCTATGGCAACATACCCGCGCATCACGGCGGACTTAACTAAAATCAAACACAACATCGACATGCTCTGCGCGCTCTGCGCGGAGAACGGCGTTTCGATTGCCGCGGTGACAAAGGTCGTATGCGCGGACGAGCGGATCGTTCGCGTGCTCGAAGAGAGCGGGGCAACGATGCTCGCCGACGCGCGGACAGAGAACCTCGCGCGGCTCAACACGCAAAAGCCGAAGCTGCTCCTGCGCGCGCCTGCGCCGGAGGAAGCGGAGGAGGCGGTGCTGCTCTCGGATATCAGCCTCGTTTCGGAGATTGCGACGATTCGCGCACTGGGAAAAGCCGCGAGCGCCGCAGGAAAGACGCACAAGATTATCCTTATGATCGACCTTGGCGATCTGCGCGAAGGATTGCTGTTTCTCGAACGCGAGGCGATCTACCGCGCGGCGGATGCGGCGAAAGAGGAGGACGGCGTGGAACTCATCGGCGTCGGCACCAACCTCACCTGCTACGGCGCGATATTGCCCGACGAGAATAATCTGGGCGAGCTCTGCAAGATCGTAGACGAGCTGCGCGAACGGACAGGGCTTTCGATCCCGATCGTCTCCGGCGGAAACAGCAGCTCGCTGGGCCTGCTCAAGCGTGGACTTGTGCCGGAGTGCGTCAATCATCTCCGGCTGGGCGAGTCGATCTTTCTCGGCAACGATACTGCCGCATGCCGCGTGATGAACGGGCTCTATGGCGACGCGTTTACGCTCGCAACCCGGCTCATTGAGGTGCAGCGAAAGCCCTCGGTGCCGATCGGCGAGAGCGGGGCAAACGCCTTTGGCGAGCACCCGACGTTTGAAAGCCTCGGCGACCAGATTCGCGGCATCTGCAAAATCGGCCGTCAGGACACGGTGGCGGACGGGCTGACTCCTCGGGATAGCGACATCAAGATCATCGGCGCGAGTTCGGATCACCTGATTGTGGATTTGTCGCACGCAAAGGAGTACCGCGTCGGTGACGTGCTGGAGTTCACGCCTGACTACGGCGCGCTGCTTCGGGCGTACACCAGCCCGTATGTGGCGAGGGACTATATCGAATAGACTGTGTTTTGTAACGTAAAACGGACGGCAGATGCCGTCCGTTTTTGTTTGAGTGAACCAGTTACGGGGTTACGGGGTCTGGGGATGCCGGTACGACGACTTCCTGCCACACGGGGCTGGTCTCCATCGTGTCCTTGAGCTCTTCCCAGCCGTCCTCGTTGTTGCCAAGAGCGGTCATTCCGTAGCCAACGCGGCTATCGTTATAGGGATGCTTCTGTGTGTACTCTTCCCACAAAGCGATATCGTCGTTATAGACGAGGTTGGTTGACCACTGATTGCCGGAGAGATCATAGTTCTGCGTTGAGTACACGACGGGAACCATATCGTTGCGAAGCCCGCTCATGTAAACCTGCACGTAGAGCGTTTTGTCCTGCTGATACTGCGTGGCGTCTACGATTTCTTCTTCCAGCTGCTCCCAGGAACCACCGAGATCTGACAGCAGTTTCGCGCGGAACGAGTCGTTGCTGAAGTTGCTGTTGGTGATGCCAAGCAGTGCGCGCTTCTCCGCGTTACTTGCGCAGGCGTTGAACTGCGAAAGCAGGGTGTTCGCGCGTTCGAGCAGGCGGGTTGCCGTGCTTGATTTTGGCGTCGGAGTCGGGGTTGCCGTGGGTGTTGCCGTCGGGGTTGCCGTCGGTGTTGCTGTCGGGGTCGCTGTGGGCGTCGCTGTCGGCGTTGCCGTGGGCGTTGCAGTGGGCGTTGCCGTGGGCGTCGCTGTCGGGGTTGTCGTCGGCGTTGCCGTGGGTGTTGCCGTGGGTGTCGCCGTGGGTGTTGACGTGGGTGTTGCCGTCGGGGTTGCCGTCGGGGTTGCCGTCGGGGTTGCCGTCGGCGTTGCCGTGGGCGTCACCGTGGGCGTCGCCGTGGGTGTTGCGGTCGGGGTTGCCGTCGGGGTCGCCGTGGGTGTCGCCGTGGGCGTTGCCGTCGGGGTCGCCGTCGGGGTTGCCGTGGGCGTTGCCGTCGGGGCAGCAGGAGCCGGCTCAACGGGTTTCGGCGTGGGTGCAGGGGTCTGCGTCGCGGCAATCGGATTCAGGTCGGCGGGCGCTGCGGCAGCCAACGGAACGTTTTGATCCGCAATGGATTCGAGCTCCTGATCTTGTTTGAGAGCGTCGATATCCGACTGGCTGGATACCGCTTGTGCAGGATTGGTCATATAGTAGTGAATACCATACACCGCACCGCCAAGTAATAAGAGAATGACAATTACGATCAACGCGCGCTTTACTTTCTTATCCATACATTTCTTAGTCGTCCTTTTTTGCTATCGAGACATAGAATACTGACCAGTCGTTACATTTGCGTTACGAATGATGAAATTCGCTGGAAAAAGTTTAAAATCTTTTTCGGTTAAAGAAATCACGCTTGGATGATAGAAAATCAGGCTGAAATATGCAGTTTCAGGCGATTATTCATTGTTGACCAGTAAAAACTAAAAAAATCATGGTATTACATCTTTTTGTGTCATTGTAATCTATGCAACTCAAGCAAAATATAGTTCATTGTCACGTATAGGAGAACGATAAAGATTATTTGGTCTGAAATCACCATAAGTCCACGTAACGCCTAAGCAACAAAACACCGCCGATTCTCTCGTTTCGGCGGTGTTCCACAAAAAGTGAGATAATATATTAATTCAGTGCATTGCAGATACGTTCCAGTCCTTCGCGCAAAATGGCTCTCGGACTCGCGAGATTCACGCGCATGAAGCAGTCCGCGTTGTCCACGAAGTCCTCTCCAAACTGCACGAACACGCCCGCCTGCGAAATCCTCCGCTTAAGCTCATGCTCGCTGAGACCATAGCCGGAGAGATCGACCCACGCGAGGTAGGTTCCCTGCGGAATCGAAAAGACAGCCTTTGGCAGACGCTCGTCCAGAAGCTGCTTCATCATGGCGAAATTGCCGTCGAGATACGCTCTGAGCTCCTCCAACCAGTCCTCGGAGCGGTCATAAGCCGCAATCGTCGCCTGATTGGAAAGCGCGCTCGGGTGTCCGTTGTAGTAGTTCTTCGTCCAATCGCGGCGCAGGGCTTCGTCCGGGATAAACAGATGCGCATGATTGTTGCCAGCGAGGTTAAAGGTCTTGCTGGGGCTTGTGCAGGTGATGATGCGCTTCTCCAGCGGAAAGAGCTTTGCAAGCGGAATGTGCGTGTTGCCGACTCGCGTCAAGTCCTCGTGGATCTCGTCGCTGACGACCATCACGTCGTTGGCAAAGCAGAGCTTGCCGAGGCGCGAGAGCTCCGTCTCCGTAAACACGCGTCCCGTGGGGTTATGCGGGTTGCAGTGTAAGAACAGCGCGCAGTTCGGGCGGCTCAGCTTTGCGGAAAGATCGGCAAAGTCGATTGTCCATTCTCCGTCCTTGCGGATCATGCGGGAATAGACGGGAACGCGGCTCTGCTTCTTGACCGCGTCGTCGAAGGGATGGTAGGCAGGCGTGAGGAAGCAAACCTCGTCGCCGGGCTTGGTGAGCCGCGAAACCGCCGCAAACAGCGCGCTGACGATGCCCGCGGAAAAGACGATCTGATCCGGCTCCGGCTTCCAGCCAAAGCGGCGCTCCATCCAGCGGCAGGCGCTGGCTTCGCAGTCGCCGCTGAGGTTGGTGTAACCGAGAATACGGCGATCCAAACGCTCGTGCATGGCCCGGAGGATCTCCGGCGCGCAGGCAAAGTCCATATCGGCAACCCAGAGCGGAATGTGCTCTCTGGGTAAATAGGGGTTGACTTTTTCACCGGCTTCCAGCTTAATGCTGGCCGTTCCGGTGCGGTCGACGGTCTCGTTAAAATCGTATTTCATTCGTTCGTGTGTTCTCCTGTTAGCATTGCGAATTCAGTATAGTCAAAACGTGAAAGAATTGCAAAAACGTTTGTAAAGTTATTAACGACGCTTGCAAAGTTTAACGGCCTTGCTATAATAAACGTATCAGACCGTGAGGTGATTTTGATGAATAAAAGCGTGTATTCGCTCGTCCTGTCCGATGAAATCGTGCAGGAGATCGACCGCATGGCGTATGAGGCGGGAGCGAGCCGATCCGCGATGATCAATCAGGTATTGGCGGACTATGTGCGCTATACCACGCCCGAAAAGCGCATGCGGGAAGTATTTTCCGCCATTGAGCATATGCTCATCGGCAGCGTATTCGAGCCGCAGCTGCAGCCGTCGGATTCGATGTTCTCGCTGCGCAGCGCGCTGGACTATAAATATAACCCCAGCGTGCGCTACAGCGTGGAGCTCTATAAAAACGCGCGTCCGCTGCTTGGCGAGCTTCGGGTTTCCGTGCGCAGCCAAAACAGCGCGCTGGTGCTCGCGATGCTCCAGTTTTTCAAGCTCTGGACCAGACTGGAGAACACCTACATCGGGCGCGTGGAGTGCGCGATGGAGGATGGAAGGTACCTGCGCAAACTGCGCATCAGCGAGGACAGCGAACAAACCAACGAGCAGATCGGTGAGGGAATCGCGGCATACATCAACCTGATGGATTCCGCGCTGAAACGGTATTTTGAAAGCATTCATGATCCTGCCGCGGCTATCACAAGCGTAGAGAAGCTCTACGTCAACTACATCCACAGCGGCGGGATGATCTTATAACAGGGGGTGACGATGGATGAACGTCAATCAATTAACACAAAAAAGCATTGAAGCCGTACAGGCGGCGCAACAGCTCGCCAGCGAACGAAACAACACGGAGGTTTCGCAGGCGCATCTGCTGTATACGTTGGTCGCGCAGCCGGACGGCTTGATCGGCAGCATTCTCAGCGCGACGGGAGTTGACCTCAACCGCATTCGCACGGAAGCGGAGCGCGAGGTAAACCAGCTTCCAACCTACAACACTGGTTCGGGCTCCGATCAAATCTACATTTCGCAGGATTTGAACGCAGCGCTCAACGAGGCGGAGAAGCGGGCAAAAGAGATGGGCGACCAGTATGTCTCGGTTGAACACCTGTTCCTTGGCTTGCTCAAAAAGGCAAACGATCCGGTCAAGAAGCTGCTCGCGAGAAACAATGTAGTCGAAAAAGCATTTGTCGAGCAGCTGAAGATCGTCCGCGGCAACAAGACCGTGACCACCGACAACCCAGAGGGTACCTACGATGTGCTCGCAAAATACGGTCAGGATCTGGTGGAGCTTGCGAAGAATCAAAAGCTCGATCCCGTGATCGGCAGAGACGACGAGATCCGCAGCGTGATTCGCATTCTCTCGCGTAAAACGAAGAACAACCCCGTGCTCATCGGCGAGCCGGGCGTCGGCAAAACCGCGATTGCGGAGGGGCTTGCGCTGCGTATCGTGCGCGGCGACGTGCCGGATAACCTGAAAGACCGCAAGGTGTTTGCGCTGGATATGGGCGCGCTGATCGCAGGTGCGAAGTTCCGCGGCGAGTTTGAAGAGCGCTTGAAATCCGTGCTCAACGAGATCAAGGAGAGCGATGGCAGGATCATCCTCTTCATCGACGAGCTGCACAACATCGTTGGCGCGGGCAAGACCGAAGGCGCGATGGACGCGGGCAACCTCTTAAAGCCGATGCTCGCGCGCGGCGAACTGCACTGCATCGGCGCGACCACACTGGACGAATATCGCCAGTACATCGAAAAAGACGCGGCGTTGGAGCGCCGTTTCCAACCCGTGTTGGTCGAGGAACCGACGGTCGAGGACACGATCTCCATCCTGCGCGGACTCAAGGAGCGCTATGAGGTGTTCCATGGTGTGAAAATTCAGGACGCGGCGCTGATTGCGGCGGCCACACTGAGCCACCGCTACATCTCCGACCGTTTCCTGCCGGATAAAGCCATCGACCTCGTAGACGAGGCCTGCGCGCTAATCAAGACCGAGCTCGACAGCATGCCGACGGAGTTGGACGCCGCGAGCAGAAAGATCATGCAGCTCGAAATTGAGGAAGCAGCGCTCAAGAAGGAGACGGACAAGCTCAGCCGCGAACATCTGGAAGAGATTCAGCGGGAGCTTGCGGAGCTTCGGGCGGGCTTCAACGAGATGAAGGCCAAGTGGGAAAACGAGAAATCCGCCATCGGAAAGGTGCAGCAGCTCCGCGAGGAGATCGAGCGCACGAACGCGGAGATCGCCAAGGCGGAGAGCGCCTATGATCTCAACAAAGCTGCCGAACTCAAATACGGCAAGTTGCCTCAGCTCGTCTGCGATTTGGAGAAGGAAGAAAAGCTCGCGGAGAGCGGACAGCACGAGACCACGTATCTCCACGACCGCGTGAGCGAGGAGGAGATTGCCCGCATCGTCGCGCGTTGGACGGGCATTCCCGTGTCCCGCCTCATGGAAGGCGAGCGTGAGAAGCTCCTGCGCCTGCCGGAGATTCTGCATCAACGCGTGATTGGTCAGGACGAGGCGGTGGATCGCGTCAGCGACGCCATCCTGCGTTCCCGCGCGGGCATTCAGGACCCGAACCGACCCATCGGATCGTTCCTGTTCCTTGGGCCCACCGGCGTCGGCAAAACGGAGCTCGCCAAGGCACTCGCGCAGGCACTCTTTGACGACGAGAAGAGCATGGTGCGTATCGATATGTCCGAGTACATGGAGAAATTCAGCGTCAGCCGTCTCATCGGGGCGCCTCCGGGATATGTGGGCTACGACGAAGGCGGCCAGCTCACCGAGGCGGTGCGCAGAAAGCCGTATGCCGTCGTGCTGTTCGACGAGGTGGAAAAAGCGCACCCGGACGTGCTGAACGTGCTCCTGCAGGTGCTGGACGACGGGCGCATTACGGACGGACAGGGCAGGACGGTGGACTTCAAGAACGCCATCCTGATTTTGACCAGCAACCTTGGTTCGGACGTGATTCTGGAAGGGATTGACCGCGACGGATGTGTCACCGACAGCGCAAGAGATGTCGTGATGCAGTTGCTCAAGCAGTCGTTCCGGCCGGAATTCATCAACCGTCTCGACGAGATCGTGTTCTATCGTCCGCTGACCAGCGACGACCTCAAGCAGATTGTTGACCTCTTGATCGCCGATCTCAATAAGCGACTTGCCGCGCGTCAGCTCAAGGTGAGCGTGACCGATGCCGCCAAGGAGTTCATCGTGAACGAGGGCAGCGACCCGCTCTACGGCGCGCGCCCGCTCAAGCGGTATCTGCAAAGCAAGGTGGAAACCCTGCTCGCGAGAAAGATCATCGCAAGCGATATTTCGCCCGATACCACGCTGGTCATCGACAAAGGCGCGGACGGCCTTTACGTGAAATAATCAACTGTAAACTAAGAAGCGGCGCTCCGGTAATTGGAGCGCCGCTTTTGTCTGCAGTTCAATTTAGAATTCATCCGGCAGTTCGATCTCGGAATAGAGAAGGCTGATGGTCAGATCGTCGTAGACGAGGAACTCGTAATAGGCCGTGCCCTTTGCGCTGCTGTTGAAGCCATCCCAATCCAGCGAGTGGACGTAGTAGAGCCGCACGGTCGCGATGCCCGGCACGACGCCTGCAAACGCGTTTTCCAGCACACCGCTTGCGCCCATGAGCGCATAGGTTTCGTCGTCCCGATACGTCTGCCCGATATAGACCTGACCCGTGTCCTCGCTGCTGGAGCGCGCAACCCACGTATACCCGCTTGCCTGGTCGCAGGGCAGCGTGTCGATGAACGTGATTTCCGGTTTTTTACGGCAGCCGAAGAGGGAGGCAATCATGACCGCAAGAAACACGATGAGCAGCGCTTTTTTCATGACAGAACCCTTTCGCGGATCAACGCGGTTCCGGCTTTGTCGGCCGCGCGTAAGAGCGCGGATTGATACGATTTCATTCATTAAGTGTATTATGGCATATAACACACTCAACTTCAACCGTTTCGCCCGCAATTTATGTATTCGACATATATGACAGCACAAAGAGGTAATTCGTGACGCGAAAATCATAAAAAGAGCTTGACGAACCGGAAATGATCATATATAATTCCGACCATAAGCTGTGAAGCGGAGATAACGGACGAATACGACCTCTTAGAGAGCAGGGGTACTGGTGAAAGCCCCGCAGGAAACGATCGTTCAAATGGACCGCCGAGCGCGCAGGGGAACATGAGTATCCTGCGACGGGTCGTGACCGTTACATCATGGGGAATGTGTTGGCATTTCCACAAAGAGCCCGATTTTCACGAATCGGGAAACAAGGTGGCACCGCGAGAGCATCGTCCTTGTTTCGACTTAAACGTCGAAGCGAGGGCGTTTTTGTTTGCCACAAAACAAGAAAACAAATTATTCAAACATAAGAAAGGACAAAAAGTCCGCGGCCAACGGCGGGCGAGGAACAAACACCATGAAGATGACCTACAAAGATTTCACGAACTACGTCAAGCTCTACCCCGACGAAAACGGCCGCTTTGGTGAATATGGCGGTGCCTATCTGCCGCCGCAGCTCGTGCCCGTGTTCAAGGAGATCGACGACGCCTATGAGACCATCTGCCATAGCGCGCAGTTCATCAGCGAGCTTCGCCGCATCCGCAAGGAGTTTCAGGGCAGACCCACACCGGTGTACCACGCGGAGCGCCTCAGCCGTATGCTCGGCAAAACGCAGATCTACCTCAAGC
The DNA here is from genome assembly GCA_963667195.1 of Christensenellaceae bacterium. GTDB lineage: Bacteria > Bacillota > Clostridia > Christensenellales > CAG-138 > UBA7703. Next base: position 3,180,383 of record OY762962.1, on the reverse strand, counting down.
GCGAAGACCTCAACCACACCGGCGCGCACAAGCTCAACCACTGCATGGGTGAAGGCCTGCTCGCAAAGTTCCTCGGTAAAAAGAAGCTGATCGCCGAAACCGGCGCGGGTCAGCACGGCGTTGCCCTCGCAACCGCCGCCGCCTACTTCGGACTCGAGTGCGACATCTACATGGGCGAAGTGGACATCGCCAAGCAGGCTCCCAACGTCACCCGCATGAAGATGCTCGGCGCGCGCGTGATCCCCGTTTCGCACGGCCTTAAGACGCTCAAAGAAGCGGTGGACGCTGCGTTTATGGCGTACCTTAACGAGTATGATGACGCGATCTACTGCATCGGCTCCGTGGTCGGCCCGCATCCGTTCCCGAAGATGGTGCGTGACTTCCAGATGGTGGTCGGCATCGAAGCCAAAGAGCAGTTTGTTGATATGACCGGGCTCCTGCCGGACGTGGTTTGCGCCTGTGTCGGCGGCGGCTCCAATGCGGCTGGGCTCTTCACCCCGTTCTATGAAGAACCGGTCGAGATCGTCGGCGTAGAGCCCATGGGCAGAGGCAGCAACATCGGCGACAACGCAGCCTCCATCACGTTCGGCAAAAAGGGCGTGCTGCACGGGTTCGAGAGCCTGCTGCTGCAGGACGACAAGGGCGAGCCGCTGCCGGTCTACAGCATCGCAAGCGGCTTGGATTACCCCTCCGTCGGCCCAGAGCATGCATTCATGCACGACGTCGGTCGCGTGCAGTACACGAGCGTTACGGACGAGGAAGCCATGGAAGCGTTCTTCTTCCTCAGCCGCTACGAGGGCATCATTCCCGCCATCGAGAGCTCGCACGCGCTGGCGTACGCCATCCGCTATGCCCGCGAGAACGCGCGCGGTTCCATCCTCGTCAACCTTTCCGGCAGAGGTGACAAGGACATCGACTACGTCTTCGAGCACTATGGCTACGGCGAGCAGTTCTTCGAAAAGAAGTAAGTAATTTCGTTCTATATTATGTATCTAACAATACGGGACGGCGCAAGAAGTTGTGTCCGTCCCGTATAAAATTTGCTTGACGGCGGGCGATTTCGTTTTGTATAATGTCCAAAGGATTTTGCGTCCGATAATGGGTGGGCGGTTGGCGGCTTATTATCGGACGCTTCATTTTTGGCAAAGGGGGGATACCCAAAGCATGTGTGGAATTGTTGGATACACAGGTGATCAAAATTGCGTACCCATTCTCATGAACGGTTTAACTTCGCTTGCCTATCGAGGCTATGACTCCGCCGGAGTCGCCATCTGGGAGGGTAGCGAGCTGACCCTTCGCAAAGCGAAAGGCAAGATCGAGAATCTCAAAAACTTACTGGAAGAATCTCCTGTCGGCGGCAATAGTGGCATCGGCCATACCCGTTGGGCAACGCATGGCGAGCCCTCGGACATCAACGCGCATCCGCATACGGACACGCACAAGACGCTGGCGATCGTACATAACGGAATCATCGAAAATTATCAGCAGATCAAGAGCATGCTGATCAAAAACGGCTGCGTGTTTGTCTCCCAGACGGATACAGAGGTCGTTGCACAGCTCTTCGGATACTACTATAACGGCAATCCGCTGGAGACACTCAAAAAGACCATTCCTATGTTAGAGGGATCATTCGCCCTGGCGATTTTATTTGCAGAAGAACCGGAGACGATCTATTGCACCTGCAAGGACAGCCCGATGGTCGTAGGTCACGGAACGAATGAGAGCATCATTGCGTCTGATATTCCTGCCATTTTGGAATATACGCGCGATGTCTATTTTGTGCAGGATCGGCAGATCGCTGTGCTAAAAAAGAGCGGGCTTGCGTTTTATGATGAGTTCGGGGTCTCGATTGAGAAAATCCCGACGCACATCGACTGGGATGTCGAGTCCGCGAAAAAAGGCAACTACGAGCACTATATGATGAAGGAGATCTGCGAGGAACCGGACGCGTTCCGCAAGACCTTCGATCAGTATGTGGCCAAAGATTTTACGTTGAAAACCGACCGCTTCCCATGGGATGAAGCACGGGCAAAGTCGCTTTCCCGCCTGACCATCGTGAGCTGTGGTACGGCGTACCACGCAGGCATGCTCGGCAAAAAGTTCATCGAGCACATGGCAAAGCTCCGCGTTGACGTCGATATCGCGAGCGAATACCGCTATGGCGATACGCTCATCGAACGCGGAGAAGCGTTTATGGTCATCAGCCAGAGCGGCGAGACCGCGGACACGATTGCGGCCCTTCGCCGCGCAAAAGAGCTCGGTTGCGACACGATGGCGGTTTGCAACGTCACCGGCAGCACGATTTCCCGCGAGGCGGGGCATGTGCTGTATACCTACGCAGGCCCGGAGATCGCGGTTGCCGCTACGAAGTCGTATTTAACGCAGATCATCGTGATGTATCTTGTCGCGTTGGACCTCGCGCAGAAACGCGGAACCATGACGGCCGCGCAGGTGACGGAGCGTCTCAAGGAGATGAGCCGCGTACCCGCCGCAATGCAGAAGATACTCGACAACAAGGAACAGATTCAGTTTTTCGCGAGCCGCTCGTTTGCGGTCAAGCATGTGTTCTTCATCGGCCGCGGCATGGACTATGCCCTCGCGATGGAAGCAGCGCTCAAGCTCAAGGAGATCTCGTACATCCACTCCGAGGCGTATGCCGCGGGCGAACTCAAGCACGGCACGATCGCCCTGATTGAGGAAGGCTCGCTAGTCGTCGCCCTCGCCACCCAGCCGGATTTGCAGGCGAAGGTTGCGAGCAATATGGAGGAAGTCCGCGTGCGCGGCGCGCATGTGCTCGCCGTCACCAACGGGCCTTGGGAGGGTGCAAAAGGTCACTCCCACGAACAATGGCAGATTGAGCAGATGGATGAGACGCTCGCGCCGCTTTGCGCGATTGTTCCCATGCAGCTATTGGCATACTATCTCGCGGTTCAGAAAGGTTGTCCGGTGGATCAGCCGCGCAATCTCGCAAAAAGCGTCACGGTGGAATAGCCACCCTGTTTCACGCCCCTCTCAAAAAGGGGCGTTGCTTTTGTAGTTTTCTGTTTACCTATGTACAAGTGAATGTTTTTCAAATGTCCGCGGTCGGGTTTGCATTCGTGTTTTATGAAAAATCAAAATAGATGAGCATGTGATACGGAGGAGATTGTATGGCGAAGTATATTTTTGTAACGGGCGGCGTTGTTTCGGGGCTTGGCAAGGGCATCACGGCGGCGTCGCTGGGGCGGCTGCTCAAGGCGCGCGGACTGAAGGTTGCGGCACAAAAGCTGGACCCGTACATCAACGTCGATCCCGGCACGATGAGCCCCTTTCAGCACGGAGAGGTGTTCGTCACCGAAGACGGCGCGGAGACCGACCTCGATTTGGGTCACTATGAGCGCTTCATCGATGAAGACCTGAACCGTTACTCCAACCTGACCACCGGAAAAGTATACTGGAACATCCTAACCAACGAGCGCGCGGGCGCCTATCTTGGCGAGACCGTGCAGGTCATTCCGCACGTTACTAACGAGATCAAGCGCTTCATCTACAGCGTTGCGGACGCGACCAATGCGGATGTGGTCATCACTGAGATCGGCGGCACGATCGGCGACATCGAGAGTCAGCCGTTCCTCGAAGCCATCCGCCAGGTCGGGCACGAAGTCGGCCCGAACAACTGCCTCTTTATCCATGTCACGCTGGTGCCGTACCTCTCCGGTTCGGACGAGCATAAATCCAAGCCCACCCAGCACTCCGTCAAAGAACTGCAATCCTCCGGTATCACACCGAACATCATCGTCATGCGCGTGGATCGTCCTGTGGATGACAACCTCAAGCGTAAGATCGCGCTGTTCTGCAACGTCAAGCCCGACTGCGTGATTGAAAACCTCACGGTCGAGACGCTCTACGAAGCGCCGATCATGCTGGAACGCAACAACTTCTCCGAGGTCGTTTGCAGAGAACTCCAGCTGGATCTGCCGCAGCCAAACCTTAAGGAATGGAACGAGATGCTGGATCGCGTACGCGGCAGCAAAGAGCACGTGAAGATCGGCCTCGTGGGCAAGTATGTCAAGCTCCACGACGCGTATCTCTCCGTTGCGGAAGCCATGCGCCACGCGGGCTATGAAAACAGCGCGGTGGTCGAGATCGAGTGGATCGACTCCGAGGCAATCGACGCGAAGAACGTGAGCGAAAAGCTCGCGGGACTCGACGGAATCGTGCTGCCCGGCGGATTCGGCGTGCGCGGCGTAGAGGGTATGATCCAGACAGCGAAGTATGCGCGCGAGAATAAAATCCCGTACCTTGGCCTGTGCCTGGGTATGCAGATTGCGGTCATTGAGTTTGCGCGCAACGTCGCCGGACTCTTCGGCGCGAACAGTGGCGAGTTTGACGAGAACAGCCCGCACAAGGTCATCGACTTTATGCCGGATCAGTATGCGACGATCAACAAGGGCGGCACGATGCGCCTCGGCAGCTATCCCTGCAAGGTGATGCCGGGTTCGTTGCTTGAAAAGTGCTATGCGCAGCCGCTGATTCACGAGCGCCATCGCCACCGCTATGAGTTCAACAACGATTACCGCGATCGCCTCTCCAGTGCGGGGTTGGTGCTCTCGGGTGTTTCTCCCGATGAGCGGATCGTTGAGACCGTGGAGCTCAAGGATCACCCGTTCTACATCGGCGTGCAATTCCATCCGGAATTCAAGAGCCGCCCGAACCGCGCGCATCCGCTGTTTAAAGGATTTGTTGCGGCTTCGCTCAAAACCAAGAAATAAACTTTGCCTTCGCAAAAAAACGCCCGCTCGAAAAAAGCGGGCGTCTTCTATTGCCCTGTCTTTAGTTTCGCCGTAAAATAATAATGATAACTATATTTGACACAGGAGAAACCATGCAAACATCTGGCAAGAAACTCTTTTCGGTATTCGAACTCTATCTAATCATGACGCTTGCGTTTCGTTCGATTCCATTGCTCCAAAAAGCAAAGGCCGCGGGCAAGATGGACAAGGCGTTTTTGGAGCGTATCATGCTAGCTGTGACGGAAGTCAACGGCTGCGCCATGTGCTCGTATTATCACACCAAGGTGGCGCTGGAGGAGGGCTTCCGCGCGGAAGAGATTCGCGCCATGCTCGGAGGCGACTTTGCCGATGTGCCGGAGGGGCAGCTCTCCGGCGTGCTCTTTGCCCAGCATTATGCGGATCAGCGCGGGAAACCCTCGCGCGAAAGTTGGGATCGAATCGTGGTGGAGTATGGCGAAACAGGCGCTTACGGCGTGCTTGCGGTCACGCGCATGATCATGATGGGAAACGCGATCGGGATTCCGTCCGGCTCGTTTCTGCTGCGTTTTCGCGGGAAAGCAGACCCCAGAAGCAACGTGTTTTACGAACTGATGATGATGCTCGCGATGCTGGTCTATCTTCCGTTGACGGGACTGACCGCGCTCGTGCTCAATCTCGTCAAGGCGCCGATTCTGCGGTTCTAGCCAAACCGAACACGAATCAAAAAAAACAGGCACGCGGTGAGCAACCGTGTGCCTGTTTTCTTTGATTTACTTATGCGCAAACGGGACAATCCGGATGTTTCCCGATCGGGACAAACTCTGTCGTCATCGTGGTTCCGTCGTAGAGCAGCATTTTCCCGTCTGTCGGATTCGGCAATCCCAACAGGAGATTCACGGCGCATTGTGCCTCCATCGACGAGATTGCGGAGACGACCGGCGCAAAGCTGGGGATTGGCCCGGACTGCGCCGTGCGAGCATCGCCATAATAGCAGGCAAGGCACGCGGTTTTACCGGGTCGGTAGGTGTAGACGGAGCCGTGCATGCCATGGATGCCCGCGTCCACCAGCGGAACGCGCGCGTTCACGCAGGCGAGATTGACGATCAGGCGGGATTCGATGGAATCCACCGCAAGTAAAATAACATCGTAGCGGGGGATCAGCTTTGCCGCGGTCTCCGGCGTGAGCGCAAACCCGTGCGGCTCAAGCACGAGCTCCGGCGCAAACGCGTGGAGCTTTTCGAACGCGGATTGTGCCTTGCTTCTGCCGATGTCGTCCGGCGTGTGCAGAAACTGACGGTTGAGGTTTGAAAGAGCGACAACGTCTCCATCGCAAAATCCGATTCTGCCGACGCCGACGCTGCAAAGATCGAACAGCAGCGTGGAACCCAAGCCACCGCAGCCGACGACCAGCGCGGACGCGGCGGAAAGCCTCGCCTGACCCGATTCCCCGATCTGCGGCAACAACATCTGCCGCTCATATCTGCCGCCGTTCATCCGCCGTTTTACGCGCGGATATCCTGAATCAGCGCGGTAAACTCCGGCTCATGCCAGAGGACTGGCACGGGGTAGATTGGGTTCGCTTCCTTCATGGCCCATTTGATCATCTGGGGAACGTCTTTATTCTGAATGAAGTCGAATTTATTCTGAATCTTCATGTCCGCATTCATGCGCTTGATTTCGCGGATAAACGCCTTTGCTTTCTCCTCGTCGTCCTTGCCGTTGATGCCGACCGCTTCCGCAAGGCGCGCAAGCTTATAGTAGACGGCAGGGCCGAAGTGCTCCATCACGTAAGGCAAAATCACCGCATTGGCGAGGCCGTGCGGCGTGCCATAGAGGCCGCCGAGCGTATGCGCTACCCCATGCACATAGCCCACGCAGGCGCGGGTAAACGCAGCTCCGCCGTAGAAGGCAGCAAGCTGCATATTATAGCGCGCGGTGATGTCGGTGCCATCTTTGTAGACCTTTTCCAGATTCTCAAAGATCAGCTTGACGGCTTCAATCGCGAGCTTATCCGTCGATTTCGGCGCGAAGAGGTTGGTATACGCTTCGACCGCGTGGGTTAGCGCGTCCATGCCGGTCGTGCTCGTGATGTGCGGCGGGAGGCCGACCGTGAGTTCCGGATCGAGCACCGCATAGTGCGGGATTAGGCACAGATCCTGAATCGCATATTTGTGGTGCGTCGCGCGGTCGGTCACCACGGCCGCGATGGTCGTTTCGGACCCTGTGCCCGCGGTCGTCGGCACGGCGAACAGCGGCGGCAGCTTCTTGAGCACGCGCAGTGTTCCGCCCATCTTTGCCACGCTCTGGCGGGGTTTTACCACGCGCGCGCCGGCTGCCTTTGCGCAGTCCATCGAGGAACCGCCGCCGAACGCGACGATGCCCTCGCATTTGTTGTCCAGATAGAGCTTGCGCGCGGCTTCGATGTTTTCTATGGAGGGATTGGGCTCAACGCCATCGTAGACGACGCCCTCTAATCCCGCCGCGTCGCAGGCCGCAAAGAAGGAATCCAGCAGCCCGAGCTTTCGCAGCACGGAATCGGTCACGATCAGCACGCGGTTGATGCCCTTGCTCTTGATGAACTCCGGCAGTCTTTTGATGCTGCCCGGGCCGGAGATCAGCTGTGGCTGACGCCAGGGCATGAGATACATGCAGGAAGTGAGCACAAACTGAAACACGCGGTACCAGAGTTTCTTAAGTTTCCAAAGCATGGTTGCGCGCCTCCAAATTCAATTTTGATCGGGGTTGCTGGGAATTTGTGATGGATACGATCTTTTAACATTGTATCATGCGTTTTGTTGCGTCGCAATCGACGCGCAATTCAAAAAACACGCTCAAACAAGCAAAAATGCGCTTGCTCTGTTGAAAAATGACGCACAGGAAATTTGCGTAACTTACAAATAAACATTTTTTGTTTCAAGTGTCTATTGCGATGAAAACGTATTTGATGCCGGACGAAATTCGAAAAAATTGTATATACAGAAAGATCGAAAAAACGCGAATTACGTCGATAAATCTCGAAGAATAGCGGAACTGTTGAAATTTGTTATTTTGTAGATTAATGTCTTTTTATTGGTGAATTTTGACAGGGAGGACAAACGTGTGAGGTCGAAGATCGATCAGGAATTGCTCAGACTCGGTGCGCCGACGGGGCGCCTCGGATATGTGCAGATGGCGATGACGCTCGAACTGATTATGCAGGAGGAGCAGGTGACCAGTACCACACGGGTACTATATCCGAAAGTGGCGGAGCGCTGCAACACGAAACCCGCCCGCATCGAGCGAAACGTGCGGGAGGAGATCAAGGCCATCTGGAACTTTGGCAACCAGAAGCGGCTCGATCAGCTCTTCATCAACCGCGGGAAATACCCGCCGGGCAACAAGGAGTTTCTCTATACCATCGCGCGGTATCTACAGCAAAACAGTTAACGCTGTTCATAGGCACATCAAAAAAGCGGGGGATTGCTCCTCCGCTTTTGGTTTGGGCTGAAGTTAGAACGAGCGCACAGGCTCGATTGTCTCGCTGCGCGGATAGACGTATTCCATCTTTGGCGGCATGGAGTTATAGACGCGTTCGATCTCCAGCACACCCTTTGCGTACCGCCCTTTAACCAGCACGCTTTCCATCTTGAGATTCAGACAGAGTATGGACACCTTCGCGCCTTCGGGAATCTTCCGAAGTTCCGCACCGAACGGAACGCCGCTGAGCACGATTCGATCCGAACCCGCGCTAGTCGCCTGCACGACGGGGAAGATTTGAGAAACGCCCTTGTCGTCGTAATAGCACAAAAACTTCAGTGAGTCCAACTGCGAAAAGAGCTGCTGCCCGATCAGCGGGAGCGCGTTCTTCTCGCTTTTGCGCAAAAACAGCGCCTTGACGCGAGAGAGAATCGCGCCGAGCATGATCGCGCCCATCGGAAGCGGCTTGACGGCGCTGATGCGATCCAGATTGAGGTAGAACACGCGGTAAAACCCCATGTAGGAGTTATACCGAAAGAGCGGCTTGTTGTTATAAACGTCAAACTCGCGTCCCGTGTTCGCGCTGTGGGTATAGGTCGCGTTTCCGCTGAGGTATCGTTTATCCGCGCTGAGCACGAGGAAGCCGACCTTCGGGCGATCCATGATGAAGCGCTTGCTGAGGCCTGCGGAGAATTGGCCGAACGTCAGCGCTCGATCATCCAGCGCCTGAATGGAGGAGATGAACGACAGATGCGGATATCCGCTCTCGTCCTCGGTTGCAAGCACGCCAACCTTGCTGTCGCAGTCCATCATTTGAATCGAAGAGTCGCTAATCTTGTCAAAATAGAGAGAATTCATCGTTCACGCCTCCGAATAAAATAATCCGTCCAACCGTGGAATTCGTCAATTCTCTTGCAGCAGCGCGCCCGTCGCGCGGATATCCGCGCAGGCGCGGGTGCTCTTTGCTACCGCGAGCAGTTCCTCCATATGCGCTTTGGAAATCAGCGGGGTGTTCGCAAACGGCCAGTCGATGTCGAGCCGCTTGTATTTATCGGTGCAGAGATTGTTAAACGCGCATAGCTCCCAGCGCTCCGCGCCGCCGATGGCGTTGATGCGGTCTCCGATGGCGCGGATGTTTTCGACGGAATCCGTCGCGCCAGGGATGATCGGCGTTCGAATCCAGAGCCTGCCGTTGCCCTTTGCCCAGAGCGCCGCAACGCCGAGATTGCGAAGGATCATCGCGTTTCCACGTCCTGTCCAACGCTGGTGCTCCGCGTCGTTCATGATCTTGAGGTCGTAGAGCAGGATGTCCGTATACGGCAATGCCGCTTGAAGTTGCTCGGTAAAGACCATACCGCAGGTATCGACCGCGGTCTGGATGCCCTCTTGCTTGAGCAGGCGCAGCAGTTCTACTGCGCCGTCCTGCAAAAGCGCCTCTCCGCCGGAAAGGGTAACTCCGCCGTCTCTGCCGAAATACGCGCGATCCTTGACCAGCTCGCGGCAGAGCTCTTCCGGCTCGGCATCGATGCCCTTGCATTCCAGCGCGAGCGTGGGGCAGACGCCAACGCAGGTGCAGCAGCCGGTGCAGAGCCTGCGGTCGATGTGCACGCCGCTCTCGTCGCGCGTGAGCGCGCCGTTGGGGCAGACGTTGTCGCAACTGCCGCAGCTGATGCAGCGCGTGGAGAGCCAGTGCACCTGAAATTTTTTCGCGATGCTCTCCGGGTTATGACACCATGCGCACGCGAGCGAGCAGCCCTTGAAAAAGATCGTTGTGCGAAGGCCGGGGCCGTCTTCGCTGGACATGCGTTGGATATCGAGGTATCGGATTTTCGTCATAGTGTTCCTATAGTGTCTTTCTGGTCAGTTTATTGTAAGCAGTAGGCTCAATACCGGTTATGGCTTTCTCTTGCGATGATTTCGTTTTGCAGCTCTCTGCCGATGCTCGTGAAATATGCGTTGTATCCCGTGATGCGCACAAGCAGGTTCTTATAGTTCTCCGGGTGCTTTTGCGCGTCCTTGAGCGTCTCCGCGTCGAGAATGTTGATCTGCAGCGCGGTGCCACCGTTTTGCGTGTACCCGCGCAAAAACGCCTTGAGTTTTTCGCGCCGCTCATGATCGCGCATCAACGAGGGCGAGAGCGTGATCGTGTGGCTTGCTCCGTTTGGTAGCAAATTGACAACATTGCCGGACGCGTCCGTGCCTCCGAGCGCCTTGCCGACGGAATTTGCGTTGCCTGTTGGCCCGTTGGTGTCCGCGCCGTTGACGGGGCAGATGGCGTTGCTTAAAAACTGTCCGCGCGCGCGACCATCGGGCGTGGCGGGGAGGATAAAGCCTGAGCCGATCCAGTAGTTCCAGCTCAGCATGCCGGGCCGGAACTGAGCATTGGTCGACGTGGTCTTATAGTTCCAAACGATGTTTGACCAGTCCCGCATGAGCCTGCTTGCCAGTGCGTCCGCCGCGTCGTCGTCCCTGCCGTATTTCGGCGCGCGGTTCTTCGCCTGCGCCTGTAGGATTTCATACCCTTGCCAGTTTGCCCTGAGCGCCTTGATCAGGGTATCCATCGTGCAGACCTTTTTGTCATAAACAAGATACTGGATTGCGAGCAGAGAGTCAACCGTTGTCGCGAAGGTCACGCCCTCGACGGTGACAAACGAAAGCTCAGCGCCGCCCTGCGTGCAGTCTTTTCCGCTCTCGGCGCAACCCTTGACGAGGCAGCTTAGATACGGTGTCGGGGCATATTGCGCGCGGAGCTTGGTGGAGCGCTCATACAGGCAGACCATGCGCTCCATCACGTAGTTGAGCTGCACCAAGAACTCCTCGTAAAACGCTTCAAAGTTTTCAAACTTGCGCGGGTCTCCCGTGCTTGGCGCTTGCGACTCAACGGGATAAGGCTTGCCCCAAAGCGCGTCGGTGTAGACCACGAGGTCCTGACCTTCGCCCAGCACAAGCTCGATCGCCTTGACGAGGTTCGGGTTGCAGTCCACGGTTGCGGAGCGGTCGTTGCCGCACATCGTGTTCTCCAAGCACCCGACGGAGGCATAGTCGAACACGTTGTCCTCGTTGATCAGGTGCTCCACATGCGCGCGCTTGGCTTCCTCCAGCATGCCCGCCATCGAGCGTTCGTCAAAGTTGAGTAGAAACGGCGCGCCCTGGCTCGTGGAGATCATGTCCACAACCTTGTCCAGCAGCGCATCCGGCGAGTTTTTGTGCAGGCGGACGTTCGGTTTAGGCTCCAGGATGGGGCTCATCTCGTCGATGACCTCAAGGAACACCCAGGTCAGGTCGTTCGTCATGTCCGCGCCGTCCTTGCCGAGGCCGGAGAGGTTGAAGAGTTGGCCGTAGCCCGCAGTAATGCCTTGATTTCCAGTTTGAATCATCGCGTCGTAGGCGTAATTGCAGTGCATCCAGAAGCACTTGAGCAATTCTTTGCCGAATTCGCGATCCATTCCCTCGCGCATCGACTGCTCCCAGTAGGGCAGCAGATACTGATCGATTCTGCCGAACGAAACGCCCGCGCCGGGATAGTTTTCGTCCGTGAGCACGAGCATATGCGCGAGCCACAGCGACTGCAGCGCCTCGTAAAAGTTTCGTGCGGGTTCTTTCGGCACGCGGTTGAGCACGTCCCGCATCGTGAGCAGCTCCGCCTTGCGCACTTCATCCGCTTCAGCGGACGCAAGCGATTCGCAGAGCGCCGCATATTGTTCCGCGAGCGCAATCGGCATTTCGCAGCTCAATAGCATACCGCGCAGTTGGCCGCCTTTTTCACCCGCCTGCTCCGCGATGGGAAGCGCGTCATAGCGCTTCTGCAAATCCGCGCGGATACCGGCAAAGCCCTCGCGCAGGACGCGCGGATAGTCCGGAATGAGGTGTCCGCTGGTCGCGCCGCAGTTGCCGTAGCCGCGATCCTGAAACTCAAATGTCGATAAGCGGATGCCGCCTTTGCCGAGGAGCTGGGCATTGCGATCCTTCGCCTCGCTTTTACTCCAGCAGCGGGAGGCCATGACGTTGAAGCGTCCGCCCGCGATCAGATCGCCGGGCAAAATCTCCTGCGGCACGCGGTTGACGATGATCTCCTTGATGAGCCACGCCCGCCGCTCCGGCAGAGAGAGCGAGAAAAATCCCTTCGGAGGCACAACCGTGCGCGCCGCCATCTGGAAGGAGCGGCGGAACGTCGGGAAAAATGAATAGACCTCCGGCACGATCAAAAAGCTGGTCTCATCGAACACTTCGTCCCAGGGTGTGCCGGTGGTGAAGGCGGCAAACTCGTTGTTCCAGTTGCGCTCGTCACCCTTGAAATAATATTCCCGGAGAAACGCAATGCGCGGCGAGAGATGATACGGCTCTTTTACGCTCGGCTTGACGACGGCTTCCATGCAATATGCTCCTTTCGATTGCGGAAAATCAGCAAATCAATAGAAAAAGACAAATCTGTAAGATGTGTTGCAAAGCGCTTAAAACGTGGCAGGAACGCATGAATTGTTTCGCTGTCATTATAATACAATCGCGCACGGTGAGCAATTTCCGCGCGCGAATGGGCAGGATATATTATTGTAGCGGGAACCACATTCGAATGAATTAAAGCCTAATTTTGCCGCAAAAGCTTGATCTCCTCGCCATGCTCCGGTGGCTCGTTCGGTGTTTCCAGTATCATCGGAAGTCCCGCGAACGCAGGATGATGCGCGATGCGATACATCGCCTCAAAACCGATAAAGCCTTCGCCGATGCGCGCGTGGCGGTCTTTGCCGCAGCCAAGATCGAACAGGCTGTCGTTGAGGTGCAGCGCGCGGAGACGATTTAGCCCGACTATTTTGTCAAAGCGCGTGAGCACGCCGTCAAAATCGTTCTTGACGTCGTACCCCGCGGCGAAGACGTGGCAGGTATCGAGGCACACGCCCATCTTTTCCGATCGATCGATGCGGCTGAGCAAGTCCGCGACCTGCTCGAACTGCCCGCCGATCTCAGAGCCGCCGCCGGACATCGTCTCGATCAGCACCGTCGTGCTCTGATTGCTTGTCAGCACGTCGTTGAGCAGCTCCGCGGTCAGGCGAATGCCGACATCAATGCCTTGACCCGTATGGCTGCCGGGATGAAAGTTATAGACCTGATTGGGGAACGCCTCCATCCGCGCGAGGTCCTCGGAAAAACAGCGGTAGGCGAAATCACGCACCTTTGCGTCGGCGGAGCAGGGGTTGAGGGTGTACGGCGCGTGGGCGACGAGCGTGCCGAAGTTGTTTTCGCGGCAGAGCGTATTCAGCGCGTCCGCGTCTGCGGGATCGATCGCCTTTGCGCTGCCGCCGCGCGGATTCCGCGTGAAAAACTGAAACGTGTTCGCGCCGATGGAGAGCGCCACGCGACCCGCCGCCGCGTAGCCTTTTGCGTTGCTCAGATGGCAACCCAGATAGAGCGTTTGTTCGTCCATGATCTTACCTTTTTCTTTCGTTCGCGTGCGTTGCGCTTGTGCGCCGCGTTTGGTAGAATGTGCGTATGAAACACACCGTATTGGTCACCGGCTCTTCCCGCGGCATCGGCGCGGGCATCGCGCGGCGGTTTGCCCGGGAGGGTCACCGTGTCGCGATTCATTATCGCGCGGAGGAAGCGCAAGCGCGCGCCCTCTACGACGAGCTCGCAAGCACGGGCTGTAGCGTTATGCTCGTTTCCGGCGATATCGTGCGGGAAGACGAGGCAAAGCAGATCGTTTCCCGCGTCCGGGAGCGCTTCGGCTTTATCGATGTGCTCGTCAATAACGCAGGCATCGCGCTGCCGACGCAACTCATTACCGACACGACGCTTGCCGACTGGAACCGCGTGATGGAGACAAACGTCACCGGCATGTTCCTCGTGACCAGAGCCGCTTTACCTGAGATGGTTTCGCAAAAACGCGGGGCAATCGTAAACATCTCGTCGATGTGGGGCGTCACCGGCGGCTCCTGCGAGGTAGCCTACTCGTCCTCCAAGGCGGCGGTGATCGGGTTCACCAAGTCACTCGCAAAAGAGGTTGCGCCCAGCGGCATCCGCGTCAACTGCGTGGCACCCGGCTTTGTACTCACCGACATGACGCGCGGCTTTGACGAAGGCGTGATTGCTGGCATTTGCGAGGAAACACCGCTGCTTCGCGCGGGAACGCCGGAGAATATCGCGTCCGCCGTGCTGTTTTTCACGTCCGAAGAAGCTTCGTTTATCACGGGTCAGGTGCTGTCCGTCGATGGCGGAAGGTGTATTTAATGATTTGATTATAACAGATTGTTTTATAGTTTTCTGTGACCGAAACATTCCTTCGTAATCGAAGGCACGGTTGCGAAGCCTTTTCCTGCGGAATCGTTGGGTTACGGAATCCGGCAAAGCGGATTACTCCTTGGGTTGAAAATGACCGTAAAATATTCCTCTCCACCGCTTGACATTTCGCGCGCCAGTGGTTAAAATAATCAAGCACGTGAACGTGAATGCGCTTGTAGCTCAGTGGATAGAGTGCCCGGCTACGAACCGGTAGGTCGCAGGTTCAAATCCTGCCAGGCGCGCCAGAAAAGAACGGTTAGAGATAGCCGTTCTTTTTCTATTTCAGATAATAGTTTGTGATTTTCGAATTTTGTAGTCGAGAAATTTAGGAAACGTATAGGTCGATATCAATATCGGTATTTGTCTGATAGCAGAACTCTATCACTTCACGACCAGGCGAAAGACTTGGAGTTGTATCATCTTTTAAGGATAATAATGGAACTATCTCCAGAGAAAAGATGACATCTTTATAGCGACTTCGGATGATATTGAGAAGGTCAATCTTTGGAATCAAATCGTTAATTGTTTGCATCATCATTTGATCTACAAACACATTATAAACATCACATAGACCATACTTCCAACAAGAAAACTCGAAGAATGCTCGCCCATCTTTGATCGGGTCACCCGTTTTCCAAGTCTCAAATGGTGTCAAATTTAGAAAGGATGAAATATCATCAGGGTTGAAATCACCTGCGATACGAAAGTACGTATAACAACTTGATCGATTTTTCTTTTTAAATATCATAGCTAACCTTTTCTATGCTCGATGCTGAGTTAGAGTATATCACGACGATGTAGAAAAGTCAGATGAAATAAATTTGATTACTATAACAAACCATGTTATTATTCCGCAAATGTTTCAGTGTATTTATACCGGAATCGAGGAACCCATGCCAATCACTTTTCGCGATGCAACTGAAAAAGACACTACGTTGCTTTTGACCTTCATCCGCGCGCTAGCGGAGTATGAACACATGCTCAATCAGGTGGTAGCCGACGAGGCACTTTTACACGATTGGCTCTTTGAGCGCAAGGTTGCGGAGGCGTTCTTCGCCGTTGCGGACGGGGTTGAGGTCGGCTTCGCGTTGTACTTCCATAACTTCTCAACCTTCCTCGGCAGAGGCGGCATCTACCTCGAGGATTTGTTCGTCTTACCGGAACATCGCGGAAAGGGATATGGCAAGGCGATTTTGCGCCATCTTGCGCAGACTGCCCGCGCGCGCGGCTGCGGCAGGCTGGAATGGGCTTGTCTCGACTGGAACAAACCGAGCATCGATTTTTACCGCTCACTCGGCGCCGTTCCGATGGACGAATGGACGGTCTACCGTGTAAGCGGATCGTCGCTTGCGGAACTCGCCGGCGAAGGAGCGGAACAACTACAATCGCAGAATTGGGAGGAACTATCATGAAGACGGTCGGACTCATCGGAGGCATGAGCTGGGAAAGCACGATTACCTATTATCAACTGCTCAACGAGGGTGTCAAGGACGCGCTGGGCGGGTTGCACTCGGCGAAAATCCTGCTCTACAGCGTTGATTTCTTCGAGATAGAGGCGCTGATGTCCCGCGGAGAGTGGGCGAAAGCTGCTGACTTGCTCGGCGGCGTTGCCCAGCGGTTGGAAGCGGCAGGCGCGGACATGGTGCTTATCTGCACCAACACGCTGCATAAAGTAGCGCCCGAGGTACAGAGTCGCATTCACGTCCCGCTCGTGCACATCGCCGAAGCCGCGGCGGACGAGTTGCGCGCAAACGGCATCACGCGCGTCGGCCTCCTCGGAACAAAATACACCATGACGCAGGAGTTTTATCGCGACAAACTGACCGCGCGCGGCATCGACGTGCTGATTCCCGAAGGCGAGGACATCGACCTCGTCAACCGCGTGATCTTCGACGAGCTTTGCCTCGGCGTAGTGAAGCCGGACTCCAAGGCCGCGTATCTGCGTGTAATCTCAGAGTTGCAAGCGCGAGGCGCGCAAGGCATCCTGCTGGGGTGCACCGAGCTTGGACTAATCGTGTCCGCTGAGGATGTGTCACTTCCATTATTTGACACCACGGTGATCCACGCGAAAAAGGCGCTGGAACTATCGTTGGCATACGATTCAGAATGAAGAATGAGCCGCCTTGTGCGGCTTTTTCTGCGCTTACGCGATAACACAACCGACTGTAACCAAAAAACGACCGTCTGTCGCAAAACGGTCGCGCGAAAGTACCCGATTTCGCTATACTGCAATCGTAACGAGGGGGTGAAAAAGTGAAGATCGAGGTAAAGGTGGACGCCGCCTGCGAGGAAACGACGGTGGTGATCTGCACGGACAAGGTGACCGACGAAATTCAGCAGCTTGTTCGTAAGCTGTCTCAGGACGCGCCGCAGGTCATTGTGGGGTTCCTCGAAGACGAGGCGGTGATCCTATCTCAGGACGAGATCGTGCGCGTATTTGCGGAGGGCGGCAAGGTGATTGCGGAAACGAGCGGGGGACAGTTTCTGCTACGCCTGCGTCTTTACGAACTGGAGGAACGGCTGGACGGTAAGCACTTTGTGCGCATCTCCAACGCGGAGATCATCAATCTTGGCATGGTGCGCGGGTTTGACCTGAGCTTTGCGGGTACCATCTGCGTTCGGATGAAGAACGACGCGGTGACCTATGTGTCCCGCAGGTACGTTTCAAAGATCAAGCAGGTACTCGGACTATAGGAGGGGGAACTTATGAAAAAAGAATTGTTGAAACGGATGCTGTTTGGTGCTCCGCTTGGACTTGCGATCAGCAGCATCATTACGATCATCATCTCGCTGACGGTCGGCGACGGGACGTATTATGCAGTCGTGCCGGAACTTGCGCGGGAGATGGGCAGCGAGATCAACGCGGTCGTCCTGCAGGCGGTGCTGTCGCTGGTGTATGGCACGGCTTGGGCGGGGGCTTCCGTCGTTTGGGACATGGAACGCTGGAGCCTGCTTAAGATGACGCTGATTCATCTGCTGATCACCTCGGTGGCGTCGTTTCCGATTGCGTATTTCGCCCGCTGGATGCCGCATACCGTGACAGGAATTCTCATCTACATTGCGATTTTCATCGGAATTTATCTTTCCATCTGGATTTCGCAATACAGCGCAATGAAGAAGAAGATTCGCGAGATGAACGAGAAAATCACGCAATAAGCACATTGGCGCAAACGCATACTCCCGCTGGATATTCGGCGGGAGTTTTTTCGCTTCAAATCGGCAATGCCCACCATGAAACAACCGAATGTGGTATAATAACTTTGATTTTATTTTAAGGAGAGACGATATGCCACCTCCCGCAGTAAAAACGGTTCGTGACCTACTCTTTTGGCAATATGCGGCGATCATGACCGGCGCCGCAACGGGCGACAAGCGCGAATGGGCGCTCAGGATGAGCTTTCTTGGCAAGCTTCAACGCGGAGAGATCGTTTGGTCCACCTCTGTGAGCGAGTGGTTGCTGGAGATGGAGAATCCACGCGTCTGCATCTATTGCGGGCAGGAAGGGCCGCTCACGACGGAGCATATTTTGCCGCGCTCACGTGGCGGGGAAAATGTAGCCGACAACGTGGTGCGTGTCTGCAAGAGCTGCAACTCCAGCAAGGGCGCAAAGGGGCTCTACGAGTGGAAGGGGCTGGATCACAAAAACGAACACAGCCGGATTGCGGAAGGTAAGTATCTCAAGTATCTCTACACACTCTTTGAGCGAAACAACCTGCTCGACGCGAAGCTGGACGATCTCTGTCCCTGCTGTCTGAAAGGGAAATGCGAGGAGGAAGGGCATCCGCACAAGTTCACGCTCTACTGCCTGGAAGGCTATTTCGCGCCGGAGAAATCCGCGGGGAAGCCTTAATCGCGAGATTTTCATCGCGAAACACCATTCACTCAGGTTAAAACATGACAAAATCACGGTGTGACAATTGACTCTCGCGAGAAATATAGTATGATGAAGCAAATGAAAGGAGGATAACCATATGAATTATGATTTTTCAGGTTTTCCGGCTTTGATGTCGTCGGCGGCTAACATCTGGTATGTCTGGGTGGGCATCGCGTTGATTCCGAGCATCATCATGGGGATTTTCACCGCAAAACTGGCGAAGAAAAAGGGATATCACGGATACTTCTTCACCGGATTTTTCTTCAATCTGGTTGGGTTGATCTATGTGGTCGGCCTTCCGCTCTCGAGAGATCGACAGGACTAAGGCAAGCACCAATAATTAGCACGCGAACGCGGCCCCAAACGGGGTCGCGTTTTTTGTATTAATATATGTAAAACGAAGATTCGATTCACCCTTCTCACCTTGCATTTCCCCGACATCGTGCTAAACTGAACGTGATAGATTTGTAGAGACAAGTTTATTGCGTTCAGTTTTTATTTTTCAGCTTGAAAGGAATCATCGAAACATGAATCCCGTTCGAATGATCGTTCTTGGCGCGGGCGCGCGCGGCATGGATGCCTATGCGCCGTATGCGCTTCTTGCTCCGGATCAGCTGCAAATCGTCGGCGTTGCGGAGCCGCGCGAAGCACGCAGGAACGCCTTTGCCGCGCGGTATCAGCTTCCTACAAGCGCGATCTTTTCCGATTGGCGCGCGGCGCTGTCTGCGGGCATCGATGCGGACGCGGTTCTCGTTGCCACGCAGGACAACGAGCACGTGGAGCCCGCATGCGTCGCCATGGAGCGCGGATATGACGTGCTGCTGGAAAAACCCATCGCAAAGAGCGAAGCCGAACTCAAGAAGATTTACGATACCACCGTATGCACGGGAAGGCGCGCCGCGGTCTGCCACGTCCTGCGCTACACCCGTTTTTTCAACACGCTGAAGTCGATCATCGACAGCGGCGAAATCGGAGACGTGGTCAACATCTCTCACAGCGAGAACATCGGCTATTGGCACATGGCGCATAGTTTTGTGCGCGGCAACTGGCGCAGGGAGGACGAGACCAGCCCCATGATTCTCGCCAAGAGCTGCCACGACGCGGATATCCTCTTGTATCTCGTCGGGAAAGATTGCAAGAGTGTAGCTTCCTTCGGCAGCCTCAAGCACTTCACCGCAGAGAACGCGCCGGAGGGCAGCGCGGAACGCTGCCTCGACTGCAGGGTCGCGGCTACCTGCCCTTATAACGCCGCGCGGCTCTATCTGATTCCGTTTCTCACGGGCTGGCCGGTTTCGGTCATCACGGACGATCTCAGCCCCGCGGGCCGGATGAAAGCCCTCCGCGAAGGCCCATACGGCAGGTGCGTCTATCATTGCGACAACGACGTGGTCGATCATCAATCCACGGTGCTCGAGTTTGAAGGCGGCGTGACCGCGACGATGACGGTCTCCGCGTTTACGGACTATCGCCACGGGCGCACGATCCACATCATGGGCTCGCACGGCGAAATCCGCGCCAAGATGTCCGACGAGACGATTGAGGTCACCAACTTCCGCGACGGAACCGTCCGCACCACGGAAAACCCGCTTCCGGGCGGCATGGGCGATGGTCACGGCGGCGGAGACATGGGGCTCATCGCGTCGTTTGTGCGCATGGAGCGCGGGGAAGAGAGCGCGGTCAAGAGCTCGATTCGGGACGCGATACAAAGCCACCTGATCTGCATCGCCGCGGAAGAATCGCGCAAGAACCACACCGTGGTCGATATTCACAACGTCGGTTGACGGGACTCGCTTACAAATCGTACTTGAACCAGAAAGGGAAACTGCCGTGGAACAGCATAAATCGCGCACTGCCTCGTTTTTACTCGTGATGAGTTGGATTTATCTGGTGTTGGCGCTGGGGATGATCGGGCTAGCGCTCTATAACCTCTCCCGCGCGGATGTGCGGCTGACATTCGCAGGCGTCACCGACGCTGTGTTCCTGATCATCGGCGGCGCACTGGGATTTGTTGCGGGCATCTTCGGTCTCGTGAGCAAGCAGCTCAAGCGCTGCCGCCTGATGGGGCTGATCCTGCTTGCCATCGCAGCGGTTCCGCTCGCGATCAACCTGCTTGCGGGACTTACGTTCCAGACCTACTGGAAGAACATCGCGGTGATGATACTGCCGTTTCTCTATCTGCTCGCGGCGTTGCTCAAGCGCAGCGAGAAGAAACCCGCGGTTGTCGCGACTCCCGTGACGGCAACTCCCGCGCTGCAGCCCGCGCCGCAAGCCGCACCGCAACCGGAAAACAAGCCCGCAGAGCCGGAGAAGAAGGCGGAATAACAACCGGAATCGAACGAAATCTTGCGTCTTCACCGCGCCGGCTTTTTGAACGTGCCAACCGAAAAAATATCAAAAACGGGATAAAAAATTTGCCGAAAAGCTCTTGCATTTTGATAGGCTCTGTTGTATCATAATCAAGCGGCTTGGGGCATTAGCACAGTTGGTAGCGCGCAACGTTCGCAATGTTGAGGTCGGGGGTTCGAATCCCCCATGCTCCACCAAGCATCGGAACCCCGCCTGAAAAAGGCGGGGCTCTTTTTTTGACGAAGGGCCTTTTTAGAAATATGCAGAATTTTCAGCCTGATGAATCATCACTTTCAAACAGAACGATAACAGACATAGCATCTGTGGACGGGCGATTATTCGCCAGACAGGGATTACAAACCATGGAAAGTTTAACAAAGGAAGTCAACCGCAGAAAGACGTTTGCGATCATTTCGCACCCTGACGCGGGCAAGACCACCCTTACCGAAAAGCTGCTGCTCTTCGGCGGCGCAATTCGCCTCGCGGGTACGGTCAAGGGCAGAAAAGCGACCAAATACGCGGTATCCGACTGGATGGAGATCGAAAAACAAAGGGGTATTTCGGTGACGTCCAGCGTGCTCAACTTCGATTATCAGGGATTTCGCATCAACATTCTCGATACACCTGGCCACCAGGATTTCAGCGAGGACACCTATCGCACGCTGACGGCAGCCGACAGCGCGGTGATGCTCATCGACGGCGCAAAGGGCGTAGAAGAGCAGACCAAGAAGCTCTTTCATGTTTGCCGGATGTTCGGAGTACCGATCTTTACGTTTGTCAACAAGCTGGACCGCCACTGCAAAGGCCCGCTCGCGCTCATGGAAGAGATCGAGGCGACGCTTGGCATCCGCGCGTACCCGATGAATTGGCCGGTCGGTATGGACGGCGATTTTCGCGGCGTCTACGACCGCAGGACGAAGCGCATTGAGCTCTTCACCGGCGGAAGCCACGGGCAGGAGGAGACGACGTCGGACTCCGGAGACGCGGACGATCCGCGCTTCCGCGAAATCCTCGGCGACTACCTCTACAATCACCTCATGGAGGAGATTGAGCTGTTGGAGATCGCGGGCGACGAGCTGGACATGGAGAAGGTCGCCGCGGGGGAACTCACGCCGATGTTCTTCGGCAGCGCGATGACCAACTTCGGCGTGCGTCCGTTTCTGGAGGCATTCCTTGAGATGGCGCCCTCGCCGAACGCTAAGCGGCACAGCGGCGGCAGCGTCGAGCCGGACAGCGACGATTTCTCCGGGTTTATCTTCAAGATTCAAGCGAACATGGACCCTGCGCACCGCGACAGAATCGCGTTTTTGCGCATCTGCTCCGGCAAGTTTGAAAAAGGCATGGAGGTCATCCACCAGCGTACAAACAAGACCCTTCGCCTGACGCAGTCCCAGCAGTTCATGGCGCAGGAGCGCGTGAGCGTCGAGGAAGCGTACGCGGGCGACATCATCGGCGTGTTCGATCCCGGCTGTTTCCTGATCGGGGATACGCTCTGCAACGGCAAGAACGCGTTCCAGTTCGAAGGGATTCCGATGTTCCCCTCGGAGCACTTCGCCGAGGTCAACGCGGTCGATTCCGGCAAGCGCAAGCAGTTCCTCAAAGGCATCAAACAGATCTCCGAAGAGGGTGCCATTCAGGTGTTCAAGCAACCCGACCTTGGCGTCGAGCGCTTCACAATCGGAGTCGCGGGGGCTCTCCAGTTTGAGGTGCTCGAATATCGCCTGAAGAACGAGTATAACGTCGAGATCAGCATCCGCAAGCTCCCATATAACCTCGCGCGCTGGATCGTCACCGATCAATTCGACAAGGAGATGCTGGCGTATACGGACACGTTGCTGCTGGAAGACCAGTATCAGCGCCCGGTCGTGCTCTTCAAAAACGAGTGGTCGTTAAGCCGCATGGAGGAGAAGAACAAAGGCGTCAAGTTCCTCGACATCGCGCCGGTGAACTGATTCTCAACAAAATAATCGACGAAGAAAGCATGTTTGGATTGACATGCTTTTTTCTAGCGCTATAATGAGTGAGTGGTCACTCATTTTTCAAACAGACGAAGACCGGAGGTGCGGGGATGAAGGAAGACAGCTACGATTTTCAGGAGTTTTTAGAGGATTATACCGAGACCTCGTCGGACAAGGAGATTCGCATCATCAACGCCGCGATCAACATTTTCTCCGAGAAGGGGTTTGAATCGACCCGTACGCGCGAGATAGCCGAGCGCGCCGGCGTGGCGGAAGGAACGATATTTCGCTATTTTCCGACCAAGGATGCAATCTTAGAGCGCATGGTGCCGCTGCTGATTCGCGTGATGATGCCGCGCATCAGCGAGCCGATCGACCGGATCATCCGCGCGCATGAGGCCGACTCCGTGGAGGACATCTGGTTCGACATTTTGATCGACCGCATCAAGATGATTCGTGACAACGGGCGCTTCATCAAGTCCGTTTTGCCGGAACTGATCCACCGGGCGCCGCTGCTCCATCAATTTCAGACGAGCATTCTGCCGATGATCGAGCAGTATATCGAAAAAATCGTGGAGTATGGCAAGGCGCGCGGGGAGCTGGACAGCGCGCTGTCCTCCAGGCTGGTGATGCAGCAGATGCTTGGGTTTATCCTGTCCTACAGCATGTTTGGCGGCAGCGAAAAGCGGAACACCGAGCACGATATTCGCGAGTTTTTACAGTATGCGATGAAGGGATGGAGCGGATCATGCAAACCATAACGGCGAGAAAAATCGTCAAACGATTCGGCAGTGAGGAAGTGCTCAGCGAGGTAGACTTAAACCTCCGCGCGGGAGAGATTCTCGGCGTGCTGGGGCCTTCCGGCGCGGGCAAAACGACGCTGGTCAAGTGCCTGCTGGGCACGCTCAAGCTGGACGGAGGCGAGGTGGAGGTGCAGGGCACGCAAATGCCAAACCTTGCGATCATGGATCGCATCGGCTACATGGCGCAGCAGGATGCGCTCTATGAAGACCTGACCGGACTGCAAAACCTCGTCTTTTTCGCGCAACTTAAGGGCATGGGCAAGCGGGAGGCGATCGCGCAGGCGCATGAGCTGATGAAGCTCGTCGAGCTGGATCGGGACGAGAACAAAAAGATCGTCTACTACTCCGGCGGCATGAAGCGACGGCTTTCGCTCACCGCCGCGCTGATTGGTGATCCTGACGTCATCGTGCTCGACGAGCCGACCGTCGGCATCGATCCTGTTCTGCGGGAGCTGTTCTGGTCGGAGTTTCAGCGGCTCAAATCGCTTGGGCGCTCGATCATCGTGACGACGCACGTCATGGATGAGGCGGAAAAATGCGACCGCCTGATCCTGATTCGCGCGGGCTCGATACTCGAAAACGGAACGCCGGACGAGCTCAAGCAAAAGACGCCGATCGGAACGCTGGAGGCGGCCTATATCGCCTCCGCAAAGCAGAGCGCGACTGCTGGAGGCAACGTATGAAGATGTTTGTGATTGCGGGCAGGCTGATCCGCCAGATTGCGGGAGACAAGCGCACGCTGGTTGTGATGCTGCTGGCTCCCGTGCTCATCATGACGCTGCTGTTCCTGCTGCTGGGCAATGGAGTCACCAAGGCGAACATCGACATCATCTCCACGGATTATGTCGCGAGCGAAAAGATGGAGGACGTTGCCGATATCACGCTGGTTTCGACAGAAGCAGACGCGATTGCGCGGCTGAAGGACGGCAAGAGCGACGGATACATCAGCGAGGATCGCTATGTCGCGGAGGGCACAGACCCGGCGGTGACCCAGCTTACGAAGCGCGCGTTTATGCAGTATGCGCAGGAGCAGAAGGTTGCGTCCATGCCGCAGCAGTTTGCGTCTCAGGTGGAGTCGATAACCAAAGCGCCGGAGGTCGAACTGTATTACGGTTCCGAGGACTTCGAGCAGTTTGATTTTCTCGCGCCGAGCATGATGGGGTTCATCATCTTTTTCCTGGTGTTTCTGCTCGCGGGCATCGCGTTTCTGCGGGAGCGCATCAGCGGAACGCTGGATCGAATCCTCGTCTCCTCCTTGCGGCGCAGACAGTTGGTCGCGGGATATTTCCTCGGCTTCGGCGTGTTTGCGGCGCTGCAAACCGTCGTGATACAGCTGTTTTTGCAATACGTGCTCAAGATTCACACCGGGACAGCCGTGTTTCTGGTGCTGCTGATCAACCTCACAATCGCGGGGACTTCGCTCGCGATGGGAACGCTGTTTTCGGCGTTTGCGCGAAACGAGTTTCAGCTGTTTCAGTTTATCCCGATCGTGATCATTCCACAGGTGATGTTTTGCGGGCTCTTCAACCTGCGCGAAACGCCGCAGGCGCTGCAATACTTAGCAAAGATATTTCCGCTCACCTACGGTGCGGACGCGCTGAGAAAGGTGATGCTGCGCGGAGCGGGCTTTTCGGATGTATTGGGCGATCTGTTGATCATGCTGGGGTTTACGGGGGTGTTCTTTGTGCTAAACATTCAGGTGCTGAAAAAATACCGCACGCTGTAAATAACTTGTGATTTTAGAAAAAGAATCCGGTAACACGGGTTCTTTTTTTGCGCAAAGTCGGGTATGATAGGGAAAATGATTTGCTTGCGGAGAGAGATATGATCGATTTTCAAAATGCTGTGTTTCTCAAGCTCCGTCCGGTCGCGGACAACACGTTTTCGCCCGTGATTCAGCCGATGTTCATTCCCGGCGAAGAGATTCTTTGCTCGTTTCAGACCGTGCGAGACGGCGTGGTCTTCACCAATAAGCGCATCTTTGCAATCAACGTGCAGGGTATCACTGGAAAGAAAAAGGATTTCACCTCGCTGCCGTACAGTAAGATTCAGGCGTTCTCGGTAGAGACCGCGGGCGTGCTGGATCTCGACAGCGAACTAGAACTCTGGTTTGCAGGCATGGGCAAGGTCAAGTTTGAGTTCGTCAGCCGCGCGGATGTCTCCGGCATCTGCCGGATCATTTCCGGCTTCGTGCTGCAATAAATCGTTTGTTTGAATTTCTTCGCATGAGATCGTTCGTATCAGAAAGGCGTAACAATGTTTTCCAATTCGTTTGACGGTTTTAATTTTATGTTTGGAATCTTCCCCTTTTTCTTTATGATCATATTCGCGTTTATGTTTGTCTTTATCATCATCAAAATCGTAAAGAGCGCGAAGCAATGGAATCAAAACAACAATTCGCCCGTACTGACGGTAGACGCAAAGGTCGTTACCAAACGCTCGGACGTGACCTACCGGCACAACATGAACAACTCGAATGACGCGATGAACATGGGGTATTCTTCCACAACGTATTACGTCACGTTTGAGGTACAGAGCGGGGATCGTATGGAGCTCCGCGTGCCGGACACAGAGTATGGAATGCTGACCGAGGGAGATAAGGGCAGCCTGACATTTCAGGGAACGCGATATCTCTCCTATGTGCGCGATACACGTATTTGAATCATATGAATGTAAGAAGTACGGTCAAGGCGATTGTAATTCACGAGGGCAAGGTGCTACTCAATCGTTGCAGGGATGAAAACAACGGGGAATACTTTTCCCTGCCCGGCGGCGGACAGGAGCAGTTTGAGACCCTTGCGGAGGCAATTCACCGCGAATGCCTTGAGGAGACAGGCTATTCCGTGGAGCCGGTTCGCTTCTGCGCGCTGATGGAGGAGATCTGCATGGACCCCTTCATTCGCGAACACTATCTCCAATATGCGCACAAGATGCTGCATATCTTCGTTTGCCGACTCACTAAAACGGAGCGGATCGAACCGACCGAGACGGATGATCTGCAAATCTCCGTCGAATGGGTACCGATCGAGGATGTGCCTTCCGTCAATCTGCTTCCCAAAGAGGTGCGCACGGCGTTTACACAGCTGATTTCGAATGAGTCACCGCAATTTCTCGGATCGGTCTATCTGGAGCACAATCATGGATAATGAAAACGACAGTTGCATCTTAGTCAAGCCCGATGAAACCATGCTGGCGGAGATCGTGTCTTACCGCGAGGCGTTTTTAGCCGTGGGGGACAGCATGGACGGAACCGGCCCGCTCCGCCGGATGGAGGACCCGTTGGAGTGGCTGGCGTTTAACCGGCTCGCGGAACAACGGGAAACCAAACCGGAAAACTGGGTGCCGTCCGAACAGTTTGCACTCTTGCGCGAGCGGGATCACAAGATCGTCGGCATGACACAGTTCCGGCACGAGTTCAACGACTTCCTGCGCGAGTTTGGCGGAAACATCGGCTATTCGGTGCGTCCCGACGAGCGGAGAAAGGGCTACGCAAAGCGGATGTTGACCGAGTGCCTGAAGGTTTGCCGCGCGTTCGGGCTCGATCGCGTGCTGATTACCTGCCTCGTGGAAAACGAGGGAAGCCGCAGAACGATTCTCTCCTGCGGCGGCGTCTACGACAAGACCGTCTATTGCGAGCGGGACAACGTCAATCTGGAGCGCTACTGGATTGCGCTCGACTAAGGAAAGGAGCAGAGTATGGGAGAACTGAAAAAGCTGCCAAACATCGCGGAGAAACTGGAAGCGCAGTTGATCAAGATCGGCGTGCCGACGATCGACGCGCTCAAGCAGACAGGCAGTCGCGAGGCGTGGCTCAGAATCGCTGCCATCGATCCTTCCGCCTGCTACATGCGCCTCTGCGCGCTCGAAGGTGCAATTCAGGGTGTGCGCTGGCACCACCTCGACGAAACGACGAAAAAAGAGATGAAGGCGTTTTACGAGCTGAACAAACCAGCTCAGAAATAGAAACAGATTTTGCGAAAGAATCGCGAAACAAAATGATCCGGTGGAAACACCGGATTTTTTATTTGAAAACCACTTGACATAGTGCGTCTAAAATATTAGACTGATTTTGTCTAAAACGTTAGACGGAATGCATTCTAACATCGAAACACAATCAAGAGCAAACGGCAAGGAGAGACAGATGGAACAGGAAACAACACTGACCCACGCAGATTGGCGGCTGATGGACATCGTTTGGGATCATGAGCCGGTTGAATCGCCGCAGCTTTGCCGCCTCGCGGAGGAGAAGCTCGGTTGGAAGCGCACGACCACCTATACCGTGCTCAAGCGACTCTGCGAAAAGGGGTATCTGGTCAACGAAAACGCACTCGTCACCGCTTGCGTGGCGCGTGCGGAGGCGGGCAAACGCGAAGGGAACCAGCTCGTCAGCCGAGGTTTTAAGGGATCGCTGCCCGCGTTTATCGCGGCGTTTCTCGAAGGCGGAAGCATCTCCGGCGAAGATGCGGCGCAGATTGAGAAGCTGCTCAAGGCGTATCGCGAGAGGAAATAGCGCATGAACGACGTTTTTCGCGCCATCCTCAACATGAGCGTGACCGGCGGCATTGCCGTGTTGGCCGTTGCGCTCCTGCGCATTCCGCTCAAGCGGGCGCCGCGTTGGATCAGCTGTGCGCTCTGGGCGGTTGTGTTCCTGCGCCTTGTTGTGCCGGTGAGTTTCTCCTTTCAAGTATCGCTGCTTGGTGGCATCGGCGCGCCGGAGCCGGTCAACGGAACGGTAGTGTATCTCGCGGATCAGGCAACCTTGACGGAGCAATCCGGCAAGACAACGCAAGATACAGCGGGCATCTTCTCCGCGCCAGCTTCGGTGGCGGAGAGCGCGGCTTCCTTCGCGCCAACGCCACAGGCAAGCACCGATCCGATGCAGATTTGGCTTGCGGTCGGCATGACGGTCTGGTTGGTCGGGGTTGCGGTCATACTGCTGTATTCGATCGTGCAATATATACGGCTCAAGCGGAGGGTTAGCGATGCTGTGCGGTCGGAGCTGGATGTGTATGAGACGGATGCGGTCACGTCACCCTTCGTCACGGGCTTTCTTCGTCCGCGCATCATACTGCCGGTTGGCATGCGAGCAAACGAGAGAAGGCTGGTGCTGCTGCATGAGCGGGCACACATCTACCGCTATGACTATCTGGCAAAACCGGCGGCGTTCCTGATTTTGACGATTCATTGGTTCAATCCGCTCGTTTGGCTCGCGTTTCGCCTGTTTTGCGACGACATGGAGGCGAGCTGTGACGAGCGCGCGATGAAAGCCTGCAATCGCGAAGAGATTGCGGCGTATGGCGAGACGCTGCTGCGCCTTGGCACCCAGCGCGCGGCGTTTGCGGCGGGGCCTCTCGCCTTTGGTGAACACTGTACGAAAGAGAGGATTATCAATGTGTTGAACTATAAGAAACCCACGTTTTGGATCGTTCTCGCGGCGGTGATTTTAGCGATTGCAGCGGCAATCTTCCTACTGGCAAACCCGATTGTCCGGCCAAAGCAGGCGGTTGCACCGACGATCAAAGAATTGGATTTGATCGATTTCAAAGCTTCTGATTTCGATCAAAAATCTTACACTGTTCCAGAATCAAAACTGGTCAACGGGGTTTATATCACTGCTAATATTGGAGGTAATGTTTATAACCTTTTGACCTATGGAATCGAATTAAGTGTGCTTGGTGATAAGGTTGTATCCGCAGATGCTTTGGCGGATTTTGTAAATCGACTAGCCAACGGAGAGAGTTATATCCGGGCATATCTGAAGAAAAATGCCGAAGGTTGTTATGATAAAAAAGTTGCGATGGCAAGAGTGGACTATAATGTAATGGATAACGATACATATAGTTATGATTTGAGTGTACATCCTTATCAAATTCAGATCGGAAGATTTTATTGGCATTGCGCGGAGCAATATGTGCTCATGATTCTGCATCCGGATTCCCTCCATTGGCAGCACTATGGTTACGCAATGTACCTCGGAAACGTGCTGAATCCGTATGATATGTGGCTGGCAAAGCTCGAACAGCTTGGTATCACGATCCCGCTGGGTACGTATGTGCAATACTATTACGATCAGGGCGGAACCGAGCACAAGCTGACGAACGAAGACTATCGCCTGTTGGTAGACGCCGTCGCATACGATTGCCTTAAGAACGGCATGAAGCGCGGAACCGCCTACGAGTCATACCCGATCACCGAGATCTACGGCTTTACCGAGCCCGCGGAGCAGGGCGACGACATGAGCGTGTCGATGGCATCTTCCTTCTGCGCATACCTTGCGGAGCACTACGGCTTTGACCGTCTCACAAGCTACTGCTCCGGCCAGATGACGTTTAAAGAAGCGTTCCGCACCTCTTTTGACCGCGCCTATGCAAAATGGGAGAAGTCGATTCTCAACGAGTTCTCCAAATAAAACTATCCTCGCTGCTGAAGGAGCCGTTATCTTGACGGCTCCTTTTTTGCGCGCGATTCGATTTGATCCGATTCTTTATTGACATATGACGGAAACGTGATATACTGCCGATAATGACATATGTCGATAACAACAGGAGGAACACGAAATGCCAAATCATGACGGAACCGGCCCGGCAAAGGGCTGCTGCAAAAACGGAGAGCATAAGGAAGGCGGATGCGGCTGCGAAAACAAGCAGCGTCATCACGGAGAAGGAAACGGCTCCTGCTGCCAAAACGGGAAAGGCGAGGGACACCGGCATCACGGCGAACACGCGGGTCACGAGGGCGGCTGCTGCCACAAGACGGAAGAAAAGTGAATCTGGCTTAGCCAGAACCACGAGATCGATTGACGGCGCGATGGCGAGAGAGTAAACTGTCAATAGCGTTTTGGTAGCGGGAGCACTTCGCGAAAGAGACCAACGCGGAACTGCGAGGAAGAGCAATATGCCAAGACCGAGAAAATGCCGCAGAGTCTGCTGCCTGCCCTGGAATGCGTCGTTCGGCCCGACCGGAGCACCAACAAGCGATGACACGATCGTGATGTCGGTGGACGAATATGAGACCATCCGCCTCATCGACCAGATGGGGTTTACGCAGGAAGAATGCGCGGCGCAGATGAACGTCGCCCGCACGACGGTGCAAGGCATCTACAACGACGCGCGAAAGAAGCTTGCGGACGTGCTGGTCAACGGAAAGAGCCTCATCATTCGCGGCGGAGATTATACAGTCTGCGACAGCAAGGAAGAAGCCTGCGCGTGCGGCTGCTGTAAGCATCGTGGAGAAACGATCCCGGAATAGACAACAAGAAATATAAAATGGAGCGATCGAAGAATGATTCAATCGCTCCTTTTTTGTTTGTGGTGTGATGTTTTGCGGAGGCGATTTGCTGCTTTTCCGAATCAGTTCTCCTCGGTTTCGCCTTCGTCCGCGTCGCTTTCGCCCGAATCGCCGATGACGAGTGTGGTTGTGCGCTCGTCGAGCTGTTCCACCGCGCGGAGGTTTCGCGTGATGGCGCGCGTGCGGGTGCCGATGAGCTGTTCCAGATCGTCGTCCACCTGTTGGAGGCGCTTGCGGGAGCTCGCTAGAACCGTGCTAAACTTTTGAAACTCCGTCTTGACCGCGCCGAGCACGCGCCAGACCTCGCTGCTGCGCTTTTGAATCGCGAATGTGCGAAAGCCCATCTGGAGGCTGTTGAGCAGCGCCGCCATGGTGGAAGGGCCCGCGATGTTGACGCGGTAGCTGCGCTGAAGCTCCTCGACTAGGCCGCGGTTGACGACCTCGGCATAAAGCCCCTCAAACGGCAGGAACATGATCGCAAAATCGGTCGTGTTCGGCGGATCGAGGTATTTATCGCGAATCTTCGCCGCTTCCTGCTTGATGCGCTGGGTGAGCAGGAGGATCGCGGCGGAAATCGCTTCCGGCGAGCCGGACTCATACGCGTCCTGCAGCCCGGAATACAGATCGGCGGGAAACTTGGAGTCGATGGGAAGATAGACCGGCGCTCCGTCATCCGTCGGGAGCTTGACCGCGTATTCCACGCGCTCCGAACTGCCGACCTTCGTGATTGCGTTTGTGACATATTGCTCCGGCGAGAGGATCTCCTCGAGAATGGCGCCGAGCTGGATTTCGCCGAGGATGCCGCGCGTTTTGACGTTGCTGAGCACCTTCTTCAGATCGCCCACGCCCGTTGCGAGCGTCTGCATTTCGCCGAGTCCCTTGTAGACCTGCTCCAAACGCTCGTTGACGAGCTGGAACGACTGGGCAACCTTTGCTTCCAGCGTCTTTTGCAGCTTCTCATCGACGATGTTGCGTATTTCGTCGAGCTTCTGCGTGTTGTCCGTCTGCAAGGAGACGAGGCGGCGCTCGACCGTTTGGCGAATTGCTTCGAGCTTCTGCTCGTTGTTGAATTCAAAGGATTTCAGGCGCTGTTCGTTGCCCTGCTCGAACGTTTTAAAGCGGGTTTCGCCTTGCGCGTCCGAGGTGCGCTGCTGCTCCATGATCATGCGCCCAAGGTGCGATACAGAGGACTGCACCGACTCGTTGAGCTCGCGGCGAAGGTCGGAAAGCGCGCGGTTCAGGTCGTCCCGCATCGCGTCGTGCAGCGCTTGCTGACGGCGCAAAATGGTGACGAGCAGCACAATCATCGCGGCGAAGACCGCGAGAGAGACAATCAATAGAATGAGTTCCGGTTTCATATCGGTTCCCCTTTCGATGGGATGGTTTCAGCGGAACGCGAGCGCGGAGACGATGAGCACCTGCGCCGCAATATAGGTGGACATTACGATAACGCTGCGGTAGCGCACGGGATGATGAAACGCGTCGATGGACAGCGTCGTATCCGAGATTGCAAACAAAATTCCGCCGACGGCGGCAAGCCAGCGATGCGCGGACACACCGTAGAGCGAGAATAGGATGGAGCACGACACCATCGTGCCAATGATCATCATATATAGGAAGCTCGGCGGGCAGAGCTTACCGGGCATGCCCTTCCAAATATAGCGCATCAGCGTTGCAGAGCAGACGATCACTGCGACCCCCATCAACGCGAGGATATACCACGGCGGCGTGACGGCAATTCGGCGGATGAAGCTGACGATATAGAACACGTGCCCCGCCGCAAACGCGAGAATCCCCAGTGGGAACGCCCATTTACGCGGACGGAACAGGAGCACGAGGTCTCCGGCAAAGCCAAAGAGGATCGCGGCGATTACAAAAGAAGACGGCTCCTGTGCAAAGAGCATATAGCACGCGGCAAGCAGCGGCATTAAGAGGCACTTGCTGACCCGGCGCAGCATGAGAAGGTTTTTATTCACGCAGGCAAAGAGGTGTACAGCGGCATCGATGAGTAACATTCCGGCAAAGAAGTATCGCAATCTGATATTCCCCCAAATCCAAACGGCTGAAACCAGTATACCACAGTCGGGCAATCACCCGAAAGGGCAGGCGTTCGAAAAAGAGTGATCGACGACGCGGCGAACGAGCGGCAGGGTACAGAAGTGCCCAATCCTGCATCTTTATTCGATCATCGCGTATTGAAAGATCGAATTTGATTTGTTATACTATACCCTGAATGAATCTGGGTATTCTTTAGCATAACAAGGAGGAACTTCACACATGCATTATTCCAGTGAAGTGGAAGAAATGACCTGCGTCCTCAAGGGCGCAAAGCATGATCCCGCTCCGATCCCCGAAGAGGGCAAGTGGGTCAAGGCAAAACAGATTACGGACATCAGCGGCTTAACGCACGGCGTCGGCTGGTGCGCTCCTCAGCAGGGCGCCTGCAAGCTCACGCTCAACGTGAAAAAAGGCGTCATCGAAGAAGCGCTGGTCGAGACCATCGGCTGCAGCGGCATGACGCACTCCGCGGCGATGGCGGCGGAAATCCTGCCCGGCAAGACCATCCTCGAAGCGCTCAACAGCGACCTCGTCTGCGACGCGATCAACACCGCTATGCGCGAGCTGTTCCTGCAGATTGTCTACGGACGCACGCAGAGCTCGTTCTCCGATGACGGTCTGCCCATCGGAGCCGGCCTCGAAGACCTCGGCAAGGGCCTTCGCTCGCAGATTGGCACCATGTACGGCACGCTCGCCAAGGGTCCGCGCTATCTGGAGATGGCGGAAGGCTATGTCCTCGGCATCGCGCTGGACGAAGGCGGCGAGATCATCGGCTACAAGTTCGTCAGCCTCGGCAAGATGATGGACGCGATCAAGAAGGGCGTCGATCCTAAGGAAGCGTACGAAAAGAACATCGGTACCTACGGGCGTTTCGACCAGGCCGCCAAGGTGATCGACCCGCGGAAAGCGTAAGGAGGCAGCTATGGCTATTTTTGAAGGTTACGAAAGAAGAATCGATAAGATCAACGCAGAGCTCGCCAAGTACGGCATCAACGGCATCGACGACGCCAAAGCCATCTGCGACGCGAAGGGTATCGACGTGTTCGGTATCGTCCGCGGCATTCAGATGATCGCGTTTGAAAACGCCTGCTGGGCATACACCGTCGGCGCGGCAATCGCCATCAAGACCGGCGCGAAAACCGCGGACAAAGCCGCGGAAGCCATCGGTTTGGGCCTCCAGGCGTTCTGCATTCCGGGTTCGGTTGCGGATCAGCGCGAAGTGGGCTTAGGTCACGGCAACCTCGCCGCCATGCTGCTGCGTGAAGAGACCAACTGCTTCTGCTTCCTCGCGGGCCACGAGAGCTTCGCCGCGGCGGAAGGCGCAATCGGCATCGCGAAGACCGCGAACAAAGTCCGCACCAAGCCGCTGCAGGTCATCCTCAACGGTCTCGGCAAGGACGCGGCGTATGTCATCTCCCGCATCAACGGCTTTACCTATCTTGAGACGGAATATGACTACTACACCGGCAAGCTGAACATCACGAGCACGAAGTCCTTCTCTGAAGGCGACCGTGCGAAGGTTCGCTGCTACGGCGCGGACGACGTGAACGAAGGCGTTGCCATCATGCGGCACGAGAACGTGGACGTTTCCATCACCGGTAACTCCACGAACCCGACGCGCTTCCAGCATCCGGTCGCGGGCACCTACAAGAAGTGGTGCATCGAGCACGGCAAGAAGTATTTCTCCGTGGCGAGCGGCGGCGGCACGGGCCGCACCCTGCATCCGGACAACATGGCGGCCGGCCCTGCGTCCTACGGCATGACCGATACGATGGGCCGTATGCACTCCGACGCGCAGTTCGCGGGCTCCTCGTCCGTTCCGGCGCACGTCGAGATGATGGGTCTCATCGGCATGGGCAACAACCCGATGGTCGGCGCAACGGTCGCTGTCGCGGTTGCCATCGCACAGGCGAAATAAGCAACTCAAATAAAAGGCTCTCCGTAAGGAGAGCCTTTTATGTGCGATGATTTCTTAATGTATCCTACTAATCCAAAACTCCCATTTTAACTTTGCCGGATTCGGTTCGTTCTCAACCGCTATTTTACGCAAAACATCTTCCATCTCCAACCACGCCTGCTGAGCGACAACAAGATATTCTTCCTGCGATGCGTGTAGTCCTAGTTGGTCGTAGGCGAGTGCCGCCGCTCCGTAGAACGCGATGCCCATACAGTGCGCGGAAACGTGGATGGTGAGCGACGCATGCGCGATGGCGCGTGCCGCGGCCTGCGCTGCCGGGTGCCCTTCTGCGGCGGTTGCGGCATTGTGCGCGCCGTTGTTGGTGTCCTTAGCGTCTACAAACCTAACCCGGCCTTCCAACCAGCCGCGCGCATTTGCGAGCGCTTCCCGGGGACGACTGTCGTCCGGAAACTCCCGCTCAAACACCGGCAGCAGGTGCGCTTCGGCATAATCAATGCTCCAGAGGCATAACGTGCGCTTGCTCTGCGTTTCGGCAAGCCGCGCCAGGGAACGTATTTCCGGACAATCGAAATTGCCGATCGTTTTTTGCAGTTTTTGCATGATTTATTCTCCTGTTTTGAAAAGCCTTCAAACCAACCACCTACACGTCCATTATACGGGTTTCGGCTTTCGCAAACCAGATCGAAACGATTCTGCTCAAACAAGGCAATATTGTGCAAGACATCGTTGCATATATCATATACAATTCTTGACAATTGCGATGAAATGGAATAAGGTAATTTGACCGTCGCTCGTAGAGCTTCAGCCTTTTCATCGTAAAAAATGAGTAAGGGGAACACGACTGTGTCTGAGCAAAAGCAATCCAACGCGATATCCATTCTCTCCGTACTTGGCGCGCTCATCCTGTGGGGATCGTCCTTTGTCGCCATCAAGTTTGCGTATACGACGTATCCGCCGCTGACGCTCGCGGTGGTACGATTCGTGGTTGCGACGGTGATTCTCGGCGCGCTGACGCTGCTGCCGCAAAATCGCGTTCGCCTGCAAAAGAAGGATATCCTCACGGTCGTCATCTGCGGGTTCACGGGCATCATGCTCTACGCCGTGCTGCAAAACATCGCCATGCAGTGGACATCCGCCTCCAGTGCGACGCTGATCATCGCCTCGTACCCGATCATTACGCTTTTGATGGAAAGCGCAATATATAAAAAGAAGCTCAGCGGAATCAAGATCGTCGCGATCCTGATCGCCATCGTCGGCGTAGTCATCCTATCTTATGTGAAATCCGAATCCCGCGTACAGGGTGAACTGTTTGGGATCATTCTCTTTATCATCGCGGGCATCGGCTGGGCCGTTTATAATTTCATGATGAAGCGAGTGGTCAACCATTACCCGCCGATCACGCTGCAGTTTTACACAACGCTGTTCGGAACGATCTTCCTGCTGCCGCTGGCGCTGTTGGAGCGCGGACAGTGGCGGGAACCGACGCTGCTCTCTTTCTCGATGATGATGTTCCTCGGCGTGTTCTGCTCGGTTGTTGCATATCTGCTGTATAACCGCGGGCTCAAGACCATGGCGCCAAGCACGGTCACCTCGATGCTCAACCTCATGCCGATCATCGGCGTGTTCTTCTCTTGGGTGCTGTTGGGTGAACAGGTGACGCTGCGCAAGATCATCGGCGGGGCAATCGTGATCTTCGGCGTCATGCTCAGCGTTAAAAAGTCCAAGACGGAAGCTGACCCGGACACACTAACAGCCCCTGAGATTGCGGGCGCGGACGCGCAGGCGGAGGAGAAAGCCTAAGGTCAGGCTGTAAAACACGGGTAATCTATGGGTTGCGTTTTGATGTAGAGCGTTTATAATGTAAAAAGCTCTTCATTTCGCTGATTTAAGCGAAAACGCACCATCGAATTCCGGCGGCAAGGCAACGATTTTGAGCCGACACCTGCCGGAAGGAAACACGGAGGAACTCAAATATGCAAATCAAACAAGCGCAATCCATTCGAAAGCTGACGACGGCGGGCGTGCTCGCCGCGGCGATCGTGCTGCTGACCACGCTTGTCTCGATTCCGATCCCGGGCGGGCTCGGATACGTCAACCTTGGCGATATGGGCGTGCTGCTCGCGGGCATGCTGCTCGGCGGCGGCTGGGGCGCGCTCTGCGCGGGCGCTGCCTCCGCGATCTCCGATGTTTTGCTGGGCTACACGATCTATGCGCCGGCAACGTTCGTGATCAAGGGGCTCGTCGCGCTGGTCGCCGGGCTTTTCTTTGCGAAAACCACAAAGAAGATTCGTTTTGCCGCGCTCTACCTTGCGGCGTTGGTCGTTCCCATCGGATATTTTCTCTATGAAACGCTTCTTTACGGCACCGCAAGCGCGATTCCGAATATCCTGTTCAACACGATGCAGTGCCTCATCGGCGCCGTGGTTGCGACCATCATCGGCGTGATGCTGCTCAAGACGAAGCTTTTCTCGCGCGAAGATACGGTAAAACCCATCTGCGCGGAGATTCTGCGCGAGCCGAAGCAAGGGCCGGATGTGGTTCTTGTGTCTAGCCGCGCGGACGCGGAGCTGATCAAGAAAGCGGGGGACATGCTCTCCGTGCAGGGCATCATGGCGCGGATCGTCGTCATCGACGACAGCGACGCGTTCCAAAAGCTCGACGAGATGCAGCGGGAACAATTCCTTCCGAACGGCAAGCCGTTTGTGCGGGTAGAGAACGCGGAGACAACGCCGAAAACGATCATGCAAGCCGCGGTCAACGCGCTGGGGAAATAACGAAACCATTGGCCCGTTAACTTGGAAAATAGCAACACGAGTTGCTTATTCAATCATTCCATGCAGATCATCGCGCGCTCCGGTATATCCCGAGCGCGCGATTTTCATCAATTGCCTTTCTGAGTTCATAATTCAAACGCAAAACGTGTATGATTCCGTTGTGAATAACACCATATGTTGTATGTAATTATGCAATCTTGAACAATGTATTACAATATTTAGATTGCTATTGCAAATTGGCCGCGCTTTCCTTAGAATTTTTTCTTAGGAGCGTGCTATGAACTCAAACGACTTTAGCTCGATTCAGAACAAGAATTTATCGGCGGATTCGGGGCTTTACGGCAACGGGTCCGCTTATCGCACTCCGCAGAATGCGCAGGTATCGGCATTCGGTTCAGGAGCATATTACGCGCGTGAAAACGCACCGCAGACATCCAATTTTCAAGGACAACCGAATCAGCGTGTGGTCTACGAGACGAATGCCGCAAACGGAACCGCGCGGAATACGGACACGCGAAACGCCGCCTATTCCAACGCGGGTTATCCCGCCCAGCCAAGTGCGTCAAGAGCCGACCAGCGTCCCGCTTCGAACAATCCCGCGTCAGGCTATCGCACAAACTATGCGGTTATGAGCGCCGAAAGCAACGGTAACAGCGCGAGGCCTTCTGCATCAGGTGCGGGCGTAAAGAACAACGGCAATGCAACGGTCAACGGCACAAAGGTAAACGTGACCGGCGGGAAGAGTTCCGCCTCCGGCAACGGAAATGGCAACGGCGGAAAGAGCGGCAGCAACGGTTCCGGCAACGGTAACGGTAACGGAAACGGAAACGGCAAGAAACCGCCGAAGAAGAAGTCGCTCAAGCAGCAATTTCTCGCTTGGCTGAAAAAGTTCCTGCGCTCGATCTACCTGCTCGGCAAACCCATGCGCATCTTCCTCATGAGCGCGAGCGCGTTTGTGCTCGTGAGCATCATCGTGATCATCGCGGTCTCCGGCGGGCACAAAAAGCGCGAAGAAGCGATCTCCGCAGAGCTCGCGCTGACAACGCCGATACCGACCATCGCAGCCACCGCGA
Source organism: Christensenellaceae bacterium (assembly GCA_963667195.1). Lineage (GTDB taxonomy): Bacteria > Bacillota > Clostridia > Christensenellales > CAG-138 > UBA7703. The sequence continues at coordinate 3,141,812 of OY762962.1, read as the reverse complement.
CCCCGGAGCCGACGCCGAGTCCCACGCCGGAAATCCGCATCGAAAAAGGTGCGGAGGGCGAGGACGTCATGGCGCTGCAAAAGCGGCTCATGGAGCTCGGATATCTCGCAATCGACGAACCGACCAGCTATTTCGGCAACGCGACAAAAGCCGCCGTCAAGCTATTTCAGCGCCAGCATACGCTTCAACAGGACGGCATCTGCGGAGCCGAAACCGTCGCAATGATCTACTCGGAGGACGCGCAGCCATATGTCATGATGGAAGGCGCGGAAGGCGACGACATTCAGGCGTTTCAGGAGCAGCTGGTGGAACTTGGATACCTCAAGAGCGACCAGGTGACCAGCTATTACGGCACGGACACCGTGGACGCTGTGAAGAATTTTCAGCACCGCAACTATCTGACAAAAGACGGCAAAGCGGGCGAGAAAACGCTGGAGGCAATCAACTCTCCCGACGCGCGCGTTTCCTATACGCGCGAGCAGGAGATCATCGCGGAGAAGAAGAAACAGGCAGCGCTTGCGCGCGCTTCCTCCGCCGCAGGCCGCATCGATAAGCTCATCAACGCCGCGAAGAAGCAGCTAGGTGATCCGTATATCCTCGGCAAGAGCGGACCGGACAACTTTGACTGCTCCGGACTTGTGGTCTATTGCCTCAGGCAGGCAAACGTCTATACGCGCCGCCTCAACGCGGCAGGCTTAAGCAAGACGACGAGCTGGAAGAAGATTTCGGATATCGACGATCTGCAGCGCGGAGATTTGATCTTCTTTAAATCGGACGACAGCAGCACCGTGGGTCACGTGGGCATCTACATCGGCGGCGGCGAGATGATTGACGCTTCCTCGGCAAACGGCAAGGTCGTTCGCCGCGGAGCAAAAACCAGCTACTGGCGCAGGAACTTCGTCGTCGGAAGACGCCCGATTGAATGAAAAGTGAATAAAAGCGAGTAACGAACAAATCAAGCAAACGGCGGCGCGAGAAGCGCCGCCGTTTTTGTGTGCGCGATAACCCTGCATCCGAGGTTCATTCTTGCATTCCACCGCAAGATACAGTATGATGAAACCCGAAATATGGGAGGGAAACACATGGCTTACCCCAACGAACTGATTCGAAATTTCTCCATAATCGCGCATATCGACCACGGCAAATCGACGCTGGCCGACCGTATGATGGAGTTGACGGACACCGTCGCCGCGCGCGATATGTCGGAGCAGCTGCTCGACTCGATGGATATCGAGCGCGAGCGCGGCATCACGATCAAATCCTCGGCGGTGCGGATGTTCTATACGCATACCGACGGCAAGCGCTATATGTTTAACCTCATCGACACGCCCGGGCACGTGGACTTCAACTACGAGGTCAGCCGCGCGCTGGCTGCCTGCGAAGGCGCGGTTCTGGTCGTGGACGCGACGCAGGGCATTGAGGCGCAGACGCTGGCGAACGTTTATCTCGCGGTGGACAACGGCCTGGAGGTCGTGCCCGTGATCAACAAGATCGATCTGCCGAGCGCGGAACCGGAGCGAACCGCGCAGGAGATTGAGGACGTCATCGGCATCGAGGCACACTCCGCACCGAAGATTTCCGCAAAGAACGGCTTAAACGTCGACCAGGTGCTCGCGGCTGTGGTTGACACGGTTCCGCCGCCGACCGGCGACCCGGAGGCGCCGCTGACCGCACTGGTGTTCGACTGCTTCTACGACAACTACAAAGGCGCGCTCTCGTATGTGCGCGTGTTCGACGGCACGGTGAAGGCGGGCTACCGCATCCGCTCGATGGCGACAGGGCACGAGTTTGACGTGACCGAGGTCGGCGTTTTTACGCCGGCTCCCATGCCTGTGGAGGAACTTACGGCAGGCGAGGTTGGCTACATCGCGGCCTCGATCAAGAGCGTTGCGGAGACCAAAGTCGGCGACACGATCACCTCCGCCGAGCGCCCCGCGAAGAAACCGCTGCCGGGCTATAAGCAGGCAAACCCGATGGTGTTCTGCGGTATCTATCCCGCGGACGGCGCGCAGTATGGCGACCTTCGCGATGCCCTCGACAAGCTCAAGCTCAACGACGCCTCGCTTTCCTATGAGCAGGAGACGAGTAACGCGCTGGGCTACGGCTTCCGCTGCGGATTCCTGGGACTGCTGCACATGGAGATTGTTCAGGAGCGGCTCGAGCGCGAATTCGACCTCGATCTCGTGACCACCGCGCCGAGCGTCATCTACAAAATCAAGCGCACCACCGGCGCGGAAGAGATGATCGACAACCCTTCAAACCTGCCGCCGGTCACGGAGATTGAGCAGTTGGAGGAGCCGGTCGTCAACGCGATGATCATGACGCCTTCGGAATATGTCGGCGCGCTCATGGAGCTTTGTCAGGAGCGTCGCGGCGTCTTTATCGACATGAACTACATCGAAGAGGCGCGCGTGCGTATCCATTACGTGCTGCCGCTCAACGAGATCATCTACGACTTCTTTGACCAGCTCAAGAGCCGCAGCAGGGGATATGCCTCGTTTGACTACGAACTCAAGGGATACGAGAAGAGCGACCTTGTGAAGCTCGACTTCCTGCTCAACGGCGATATATGCGACGCGCTGAGCACCATCGTCCACCGCGACCGTGCCTATGCCAAGGGACGCGCCGTGGCCGAGAAGCTCTGCGAGGTCATTCCGCGCCAGCAGTTTGAGATTCCCGTGCAGGCGGCCATCGGCGGCAAGATCATCGCGCGCGAAACCGTCCGCGCCGTGCGCAAGGACGTTCTGGCGAAGTGCTACGGCGGCGACATCACGCGCAAAAAGAAGCTGCTCGAAAAGCAGAAGGAAGGAAAGAAGCGCATGCGTCAGGTCGGCACCGTGTCCTTGCCGAGCGACGCGTTCATGAGCGTGCTTCGCATCAACTAACGATGGCGGGCATCTACCTACATATTCCATTTTGCGTGAGAAAGTGCGCCTATTGCGACTTTGTCAGCTTTCCGGAAGCGAACGTGCCGGAGGCGTATGTGAGCGCGTTGATCACGGAAATCGAGCTTGTATCAGGCGGCGGGAGTTATCCCGCCGCCTTTGATACCGTGTTTTTCGGCGGCGGTACGCCCTCGCTGCTCACAGGCGAACAGATGCAGCGCATCATGACGACGCTGCGGGAGCGATTCGACATCCGCGCAAACGCGGAGATTTCGATGGAGGCAAACCCCGGCACGGTTACGCCGGAGAAGCTCGCGGCGTATCGCGAAGCGGGCATCAACCGCCTCTCGATCGGGTTGCAGAGCACGCACGACGCGCTGCTTCGTTCCATCGGGCGTATCCACACGTTTGCGCAGTTTGAGGAAACGCTCAAGCACGCGCGCGAGGCGGGATTTACCAACATCAATGTCGATCTCATGCACGGGCTGCCGAACCAGACGGTGGCGCAATACCTCGATTCGATCAACACGGTCTGCGATCTGGGAGTTCAGCACGTTTCCGCCTACTCGCTGATTCTGGAGGAGCATACGCCGCTGTTTGACCGCGTGGAGCGCGGCGAAGTCACGCCGCCGGACGAGGACCTCGTCGCGGACATGCAGGACGCAGGCATCGATTTGCTGGAAGTGCGCGGTTACCACCGCTACGAGATCAGCAACTTTGCGCGGGAAGGCTTCGAGTGCCGCCACAACCTCAATTACTGGCACAACGGCGAATACCTCGGCTTCGGGATCGCGGCGCACGGCGTCGTGCGGGAGAAGCGCTGGACGCGCTATGCCAACGTCAGCACACTGGAGGAATACGCTCGCCTGCTCGTAAAAGGCCGCCGCCCGCTCGCGGAGACGATCCGCCTTGCGCCGAGAGACGAGATGTTTGAGTGCGTAATGCTTGGCTTCAGGCTCGTGCGCGGCATCGGGCGCGCGGACTTCCTCAAACGGTTTGGACTCGACGTCGTGGAAGCGTATCCAAAGGCGATGGACAGCCTCCGCACACGCGGCTGGGTGGAGGAAAGCGAGGCGTTTGTCGCGCTGAACCGCAAGGGCCTCGACCTGCAAAACGAGGCGCTGGGCTTTTTCATGTGAAGCGTCACTTTCGTGTTAGAAAAAATGCTCGAAGGAAATTTCAGCATCCCGTTTTACCCTTGGGGGTGAATTCACTGGAATGTCACATTTTTGATACAGCACTTACTTGACACCAAATCTCGTAAGTGCTAAATTTTTCTCATGGGTTAGCACTCGACAAAATAGAGTGCTAACAACAAGAATTCCAGCAAAATACGAGACTGCCGCGCAAAAACGGCAGGACTTTTTACGAAAGGAGGCGGCGGAATATGGAACTGGATGCAAGGAAGCTTGGCATCCTCAAGGCGATCATCGACGAGTACATCATGTCCGCGTCTCCGGTCGGTTCCCGTGCCATCAGCAAGCACGAGGAGTTCAATCTTTCGAGCGCCACCATCCGAAACGAGATGGCGGACCTCGAGGAGCTCGGGTATCTGGAGCAGCCGCACACCTCCGCGGGACGCGTTCCTTCGGACAAGGCGTATCGGCTCTATGTCGATCAGATGATGCAGAAAGCAGCGCTTTCCGACGACGAGATCAAGATCATCCGCGCGCACATGAGTTCGAAGCTCGACGAGGTCGAGTCCGTGATGAAGCAGACCGCGCAGGCGCTCTCCGCCGTGACGAATTACACCGCGATGGTGATGCCGCCGATGCTGGCCGCAAACCGGCTCAGGCATATCCAGCTGGTGCCCCTTCGCGAAGGCCGCGCGCTAGTGGTCATCGTGACCACGGCGGGTTTCGCCAGAGACGCGATCATCCGCGTGCCGGAGGACATCCGCACGGACGAGCTGGAGCGCATCTCGCGCATTCTGACCGAACGCTTTTACGACTGCCGGATGGATCAGATCGGCGAATTGATCTCGCATGAGATGAGTGGTGAGCTGTACGAGCGGCGCGCGTTCCTCTGCTCCGTGGTGGAAGCAATCGAGCGCAAGATGGCGCCGGATTCGCCCAACGTGCAGCTTTCGGGTGCAACCAACATGCTGCACTATCCCGAATACAGCGACGTGAACAAGGCAAAGACCTTCCTCGCCGCGGTAGAGGGAAGAAACCTCCTCTACGACATGCTCAAGCGGGCAAGCAAGCTGGAGTTTTCCATCACGATCGGCAATGAGAATCAGGACGAGACGTTTAAGGACTGCAGCATCGTGACCGCGACCTATCAGGTCGGCGACGAACCACTCGGCTCGTTTGGTATCATAGGGCCTACGCGCATGAACTACAGCAAGGTGATCTCCGTTCTGGAATATATGCGAAGGAGCCTCTCCGAGATGCTCAGCGCGGATCAGGACGACGAATAAACGCTTATTACACCGCATAGCGATTTTCTGTGCGGGAACGGACAAGGAGACTGGAACATTGACCAAGAAGACTGACAAACAAGAACCGACCACTTCGCAGGTGAATGCGGAAGAAGAAATCGTCAAAGACGAACCGACCGTTGCCGAATCGGCAGCTGCCGAGCAGGAATCCTATACCCTCACAGCAGAGGAGTTCGCCGCGGCAAAGGCGCATATTGAAGCCATCACAAAGGAGAAAGACGAAACGGTCAACCTCCTGCAGCGCATTCAGGCGGACTTTGACAACTTCCGCCGCAGGAACGCCAGCATCCGGCTGGACAGCTACGAAGAAGGCAAGCGCGACACGGTCAAAGAACTCCTGCCCGCGCTGGACAACCTTGAGCGCGCGCTGGACGCAATCCCTGCGGAGAACGCAAGCCTTCGCGAAGGCATCGCGATGGTGCAGCGCCAGATGCTCGATTCGCTCAAAAAACTCGGGCTGGAAGAGATTGAGGACGACTGCAAGTTCGACCCCAACAAGCACGAAGCCGTCATGCGTGAAAAGGTGGACGGAAAAGAGAGCGGAGACATCGTGGTCGTCTTCCAAAAGGGCTACCGCATGGGAGACCGCGTCATCCGCCACTGCATGGTGAAAGTGGCAGAGTAAAGATTTTGCTTCAACATCATTTGAAGCAAGCAATCACGAAATTGGAATTTTAAGTTTCAATTTAAAATTTGAAATAAATATTGATAGAATACTTGGAGGATATTATTTATGGGCAAAATTATTGGCATCGACCTTGGCACAACGAACTCCTGCGTCGCTTTCCTCGAAGGCGGCGAACCGGTCGTCATCCCCAACTCCGAAGGCATGCGCACTACGCCTTCCGTGGTCGCGTTTAAAGACGGCGAGCGCATGGTCGGCAACATCGCAAAGCGCCAGGCCATCACGAACCCGGATCGCACCATCGCGTCCATCAAGCGCGACATGGGCTCTTCCCGCAAGGTTCACATTGAGGGCAAGGACTACACCCCGCAGGAAATCTCCGCGATGATTCTGCAAAAGCTCAAGACTGACGCAGAAGCGTATCTTGGCGAACCCGTCACGCAGGCGGTCATCACCGTTCCGGCGTACTTCACGGACAGCCAGCGCCAGGCGACGAAGGACGCGGGCCGCATTGCGGGCCTCGAAGTCCTGCGCATCATCAACGAGCCGACGGCGGCAGCGCTTGCCTACGGCATGGATAAAGAGAACAACCAAAAGATTCTGGTGTACGATCTCGGCGGCGGCACGTTCGACGTCTCGATCCTCGAGATTGGCGACGGCGTGTTCCAGGTTCTCGCAACCGCTGGCAACAACCGCCTCGGCGGCGACGACTTTGACCAGCTGATCATGGACTACATCGCCGACGACTTTAAGAAGAACAACGGCATCGACCTGCGTCAGGACAAGATGGCGCTGCAGCGTTTGAAGGAAGCCGCGGAAAAAGCGAAGATCGACCTTTCCGGCGTTGCCCAGACCACGATCAACCTGCCGTTCATCACGATGGACAAGTCGGGCCCGAAGCACCTGGATATCACCATCACCCGCGCGAAGTTCAACGAGCTGATCAACGATTATGTTGAGCAGACCAAGACCCTCGTGCAGAAGTGCTTGAGCGATGCCGGCCTTTCCGCCTCTCAGGTGGACAAAGTCATCCTCGTCGGCGGTTCGTCCCGTATCCCTGTTGTGCAGGAAATGGTCAAGAAGATCACCGGCAAAGAGCCGTTCAAGGGCATCAACCCGGACGAGTGCGTTGCCATCGGCGCTTCCATTCAGGGCGGCGTTCTCGGCGGTGAAGTCAAGGACATCCTGCTGCTGGACGTCACTCCGCTCTCTCTCGGCATCGAGACCGTCGGCGGCGTGTTCACCAAGCTCATCGAGCGCAACACCACGATCCCCACGAAGAAGAGCCAAATCTTCTCCACCGCGGCGGACGGACAGACCAGCGTTGAAGTCCACGTGCTCCAGGGTGAGCGCGGCATGGTGCAGGGCAACAAGACCCTCGGCAGATTCCAGCTCACGGGCATTGCGCCCGCGCCGCGCGGAGTACCGCAGATTGAGGTCTCCTTCGACATCGACGCCAACGGCATCGTGCACGTTTCCGCAAAAGATCTCGGCACGGGCAACCAGCAGAACGTGACCATCACCGCTTCCACCAACCTCAACGAGGACGAGATCAAGCGCGCGGTCAACGAAGCTGAGAAGTTCGCGGACGAAGACAAGAAGCGCAAGGAAGAGGTCGAAACCAAGAACCACGCGGATCAGCTGATCTACACCACCGAGCGCAGCCTCAAAGAGATGGGCGACAAGATCGATGCCTCCGGCAAAGATCAGATTGAAAAGTCGATTGCCGACCTCAAGAAGACCCTCGAAGGCGGCGATGTGGAGATGATCAAGACCGCGACCGAAAAGCTCACCGAGGTCAGCTACAGCGTGTTCGGCAAGGTCTACGAGCAGGCACAGCAGCAGGCGGGCGGCGCAGGATATGATCCCAATGCGCAGGGCGGCTACAGCGATGCGGGTAGCCAGAGCAAGGACGATGTGGTAGACGCGGACTACGAAGTTGTCGACGACAACAAGTAATCCTCGCAACCACACGCTGAATATAGAATACGGCAGGGAGGCGCAACAAAGGCTTGCGCCTCCTTGTCGGAATCCTAACGGAAGAATCTAGTGGAAACGGGAGAGTGCAAAATCGGAAGCGCTTTCTCGCAGAGAGGTGATGGGCGTTGGCAGATAAACGCGATTATTACGAAATATTGGGTGTGAGTAAAACCGCAACGGAAAGCGAGATCAAGAGCGCGTTCCGTAAAAAAGCGAAAGAATGCCACCCCGATCTGCATCCCAGCGACAAAGCCAAGGAAGCGGAGTTTAAGGAACTCAATGAAGCCGCGGAGGTGCTCTCCGACGCGGACAAGCGAGCCAAATATGATCAGTACGGCCATGCGGCGTTTGACCCCAGCATGGGCGGGCAAGACCCGTTCGGCGGCGCGGGCTTCGGCGGATTCGGCGACTTTGGCGATATCCTAGGCCAGATGTTCGGCGGCGGATTCGGCGGCTTTGGCGGTGGACAGACGCGCAACGGCCCGATTCCGGGCGACGACATCCGCTATAACCTGACAATTTCGTTTGAAGAAGCGGCGTTTGGCGTCGAGAAAGAGATTACGATTCCGCGCGAGGAGATCTGCGAAACCTGCCACGGCTCCGGCGCAAAACCGGGCACCGAACCCGTCACCTGCAAAACCTGCAACGGCACGGGACAGGTGCGAACCCAGCAGAGCACGATCTTAGGCTCGTTTACCTCCACGCGTCCCTGCACGAACTGTAAGGGCACCGGAAAGGTGATTGCTGATCCGTGTCAGGATTGCCGCGGATCGGGACGCGTTCGCAAAAACCTGAAAAAGACGGTCAAGATTCCGGCGGGCATCGATAACGGCCAGAGCCTCTGCCTGCGCGGCATGGGCAGTGCGGGACACAGAGGCGGCCCGGCAGGCGACCTGTATGTGACCATCAGCGTGCGCTCTCACAAGCAGTTCCAGCGCAAGGGTTTCGACCTCTATCTGGAGATGCCGATTTCCTACACCATGGCGGCGCTGGGCGGCAGCCTGACGGTGCCGACGTTGAAAGAAAGCGTCAAGTACCAGATTCCGGCGGGAACGCAGACCGGCTCTACCTATCGCCTGCGCGAGCAGGGTATCCAGCGCCTCAACGCGAGCGGCAAGGGCGACCTGCTTGTGACCGTAACGGTCGAGGTGCCAAAGCACCTGACGGACGAGCAGAAGCGGCTGCTGGAGCAGTTTGCGGAGACGCTCGGCGAAAGCGGCGAATCACGGCCAACCAAGAAGAAACGGTTTTGATTCGTCTGCTTCAAAAACATGCAATACAAAGCGTTCGAGCGCTAGAAAAACAGCCTCCCGGATATAGTTCGGGAGGCTGTTTGTTGATATTGGATTGGAAAACAGCTTTACTCGACTGCTTCGGGTTGAGCCGGTTTAGGCTGATGCTTTTTCCGATAGGAGAGCACAAACTGCATGGCGAGCGAGACAGCTCCGCTGAAGAGCAGGATGAAGTAGAAGCTCGCGACACGGCTTAAAAGCATCGCGGGAACGATCAAGGCGCTTTGGAACAACACCTTGAAGAGCTTGACGAATCCGCTTTCGCTGGCGCCAGCGGAGCCGGGAATGGGCAGGAAGCACACCGCGAGATACAGCACGGATTGCAGCGCGATAAAGTCGATCATGCCAAACGCGGTGAGATGGAACGCGCGATAGATGAAATACGGAATCACGAACTGCGAACCAAGCAGCAGCACATAGGAGAACAGCTCGGTAAAGAGCAGCCATTTATGGCGCTTGAATACCTCCGCGCCTTTCTGATAGAGCGTGATTTGATCCTGTACGCGTTTCTCAATCTTCTCCGGATGCTTCACAATGTGAATCTTGGTCAGGAGCGCGAGGGCCTTATGCACCAGCCTGCCCGCGAACGTTTTACTGAACATCGCAAACAGCAGGAACAGGATCAGGCCGATGTTGATCAGCGAGCCAAGAATGAACAACCAGATGAACGGGCCGAGATTATCGAGGATCAGCCCCGCGCGAAACGGGAACAGCACAGTCGGAATCAAGAGCACGACCAGCTGATGCGACGCGTTCACCAGAAGCAGAGAAAGGGACGCATAGGACACGTCCACGCCGTACGCGATCATGTAATACAGCTGCATCGGCTGTCCCGCGATACCCGCAGGGGTTACACTGGTGTAGTATTGCCCGATATAACCAAAGCCGATATTCCTAAAAAACGAGATGTGCTTGCCGTAGAGGGCGCGCAGCGCGATATGCAGCGCAACGCCGAACATCACGGACGCAAAGAGCGAAGCGCCCAGCGCCGCGAGAAGCCACAGAGGATCGGACGTCTGTACGGCAGACCAAATCTTGGTCAGCGAAGTGTCGCGCAGGATGATGTAGAACGTCACCGCAATCAGCACCAGCATGAATAGCGTGCTGATGAGGCGGAGGCTCTTGCTGCTCTTCTTGTTTTCCCCGTTTGGGGTTTCTTGCGTGCCGGTTGGCACTTCTTGTTGCGTCATATTATCCATTACTGAAATCATACTAAAAAGTATCATATATTGCCACAATTCATTTTCCGGAAACGTGAACTTATGATGAAGTGTGGTAAAAATCTTGTGGAAAATTCAATTGTGGGCAGAGGAAACAAGAGCCGATCGGTGTGAAATGAAAGAATCGATCAGGGATTCAACTCGAAGAATGCCGTGTGCCCGATCGCGTCCACAATCTGAAGAACCGGGCTTGGGATTTCGTGAACGGGCAGGGACAGCGGCAGCTTCGGGCGGCAGTCGGTGGAGACGGGCAAAAACACGCCGTTTTCGATCGTGCCCACTGCCGCGTAGACGAGCGGGTAGGCAGGGGTAAACGAGGCTTCCTCCAATTGAACCACGCGTTTTCCGCGCATCACGGCGATCTTTGCCGAAATCTGCGCGGGCGTTTCATCCGCGGGACAGTGCAGGATCAGTTCGTTTTCGCCTTCCAGCAGCGAATGCGCGCTCATGGCCTTGAGTTGGCGCGCGCGGAGCGTATAGAGCGCGATGGGAGACGCATCCACGGCGAGGAATCTTCTGCCGAGCTTGCTTGCTGCGGCGGCTGTGGTTCCGCTGCCGGAGAAGAGGTCACACACGAGATCGCCTTTTTGGGACGAGGCGAGGATCACGCGGTTGAGCAGCGCCTCCGGCTTTTGGGTTGCGTAACCCACACGCTCCGTGTCCTTTTGCTGGAGGTGCTCGATGTCGTCCCAAACGTCGCTTGGGAAGACGGGCGTGTCCTCATAATAGGTATAAATTTTACCCGCAGAACGGATCGTGAAGCAGATGCGCCCGTTCTCGTCGATGAAGCGGCGCATGTGGTTGCGTTTCTCCGGCCCGCGCGGGCGGCCGACTGCGGTGATGTCGAAAAACACCTTCGCGCTCTTGCGGTAGAAGAGGATCGTGTCGTGCTTGCGCGGATAATACTTCGTGGCTCTGCCGCCGGATTTATAGCACCAGACGATCTCGTTCATGAAGTTCTGCTCGCCGAAGATTTCGTCCAGCATCAGGCGGAGCTTCGCGCTCATGCGATAGTCGATGTGCAGATACAGCGAGCCGCTCTCGCAAAGGAGCTCGCGCGCGCCGGTGAGTACGGTTTTCATCCACGCAAGATAGGCGGGCTCTTCCATCGTGTCCCAATAGGTCGGCAGGGATAACCGCGCGTGGCCGGAGGATACCTTGCTGTGAAACACGTCTCCCGTGCCAAACGGCGGGTCGAGGTAGACCACCTGCACCTTGCCGCGATAGTCCTTCAGCAGGCCGGAAAGCGCCTCTTCCGCGCGGGAAAGATAGAATTCGCCCGGGCCTCCGTTTGCGTGCCGCTCCGATGTGCAAAGAACGCGCATACTCACAAATCCTCCCGCTGTTGAAGTGGAGTGGAAACAGAAAAAAGCGGGAGCGTGGCTGTTTATTCGTTCAGCCGGTTTCCCGCGGCGATTGCGACATGTGCTTCCATTTGTTCTTTTGCGGCGAGCGCGTCGCGGTTCTCGATCGCATGAAAAATGCTCAGGTGCTCCGCGAGCGAGTTCGGCGCGCGATCCGGCAGCGTCAGCGAGCTCTGGCGCGCCTTGCGGATGTTGTGGTGCAGTGAGGCCAGGATATGCCGAATCGTGCGGCTGCCGCTGGCTTCGTAGATCAGCTCGTGAAAACGCGTATCGAGCGCCACGAGATGCGCAATATCGTTTTTCGCGGTGTAGAACTCCATGAGCTCCACGACCTCGCGCAGCTCCTTGAGCTGCTCCTCGGTCACGCGCTGCGCCGCCCAATAGGCAGCCTGCCCTTCGAGCAGATGGCGAATGGTCGAAACATCCTGCAAATCCTCATTGGTCAAGCCCTTGACGACCACACCGCGGTTCGGGTGAGAGGAGACCAGGTCTTCCAGCTCCAATTGCTTGAGCGCCTCGCGCACGGGTGTGCGGCTGACGCCCAGCTCCTCCGCAATCTTCATTTCAATCAGGCAATCGCCTGTTTGGTAGCGTCCTTCGGCAATCCCGTCCCGTAAAAAGCGATACACTTTTTCCGATAACGAGCCGTAGTCTTTATTTTCATAATATCCGTTCATGGTTACTCTCTTTCGCGGCACGAGCACGTGCGCGGGTACGATCTGATTCGATAGAAATGAGGAACTGTCGCTCTCAATTCCTCTCATCAGTTTAGCGGTTTTCTGCGCAAAACACAAGCTTTTGTATACAAATATACAATGAAACAAACACTTTCGGGTCTGTTGCATATTGGTTTTACGGTAGAGCGCTCAAATTCACTCTTTCCGGCGAAAAAAGCGACCGTAGACGCGGAGAATCAGCCGCGTGATCAATCACATAAAATCAAAATAGAAGAGAAAAAAAGATTGCCTTCCGGTGAATAAATGCGTATACTTGCTTAGCGCGCAAAACTGCGCGGCGTGTTGATCCGCAGCCGGCGGATATTGAAAACAGCGTGGATTGCGTGCAAAAATACGGCATGTTTTTGCAATTGCCACCAAACCGCCGCAAAGCGTTCACGCGTGGGTAACAAGGTGGGGGCTTTGCATATTTACATCCCATCCGGCATGCGATATAATTTTTGGTAATCAAGAATGGAGGTGTGCATATGTCTGAAGAGAAAAAGGCCAGCACCGAAGTTTCCAAAACCGAGGTTTCAAAAGTAGAAGCGGAGGGCGGTCGTATCCTGTTTGCGGACGAAGTAGTCGCAACCATCGCTTCCCTTGCGGTATCCGATGTTGAAGGTGTTTCTGCACTCAGCGGCGGAATGGTAGAGGGCATTACCGAAATGCTCGGTAAAAAGAACATGACCAAGGGCGTCAAGGTTGAGGTCGGTCAGGAAGAAGCGGCAGTAGACGTTTCCGTCAGCGTCCGTTACGGATATAAGATTAAGGAAGTCTGCGAAAAGATTCAGGCCGCCGTTAAGAGCGCCATCGAGACCATGACGGGGCTTCGCGTCGTCGAAGTCAACGTGTTTGTGCAGAGCGTCGTGTTTGAGGCGGCCGATCAGGGCAGTACGCGCGCGGCAAAGCGCAAGGACAAGCCCAAGGAAAAAGAAGCGGAAGCGGTTGTGGCAGAGGTTGTCGAGCCCGATCCGCCGCGCGTGAAATAACGCGAATCATTTAGAATTGTCGTCAACGGGCGGATGCGCTTCCGCCCGTTTTGCGGAAGATATGAAACGCAACAAGCGCAACGATGTTTGGCGTGTTTGACCGCCGCGACAAGATGCACGGCGGATGAAAAGGGGTTTATCGATTTATGAAACTCAAGGTTTTTGATCGCATTCTGCTGGGCATACTGCTCATCGCAGCAATCCTCGTTTCTTTTGTGCTCTTTGGCGTCGCTGCAAACCTGATTCATGAGGAACAGGTAAACTGGTTTATCTCCCTGTTTTACATGGAGACCCAGAATGCGCTGATCCTTGCGGGAAGCGGACTCGTGCTGCTGCTGATCAGTGTGAAGCTGCTCTTTGCCGGAAAAAGCAAGAAGGCGGACGTTCGTCCCGCTTCCGCGCTGATGAAGCAGACGGAGCTTGGCGGCACCTATATCTCCCTCGAAGCGATCGACAGCATGGTGCAGAAGCACTGCCGCGCGATTTCGAGAGTGAAGGATGTTCACACCACGCTGCAATCGACTGAGACCGGAGTCACCATCGGCATTCGTCTGAGCGTACTGCCGGATACGGACGTGGTCACGCTCTCCAGCGAACTGCAAAAGTCGCTGAAGGAAAACGTTGAGTCGCTCACCGGTATCGCAGTCAACGAAATCGGCGTGTTGGTCGAGAGCGCCGCGGCACCCGCCACGACGACGACAACAGCGGCTGTTTCCCGCGTAGAATGAGGCAATCAACATGAACGGGTTTTTGGAGTTTGTGAAAAATCACAAGTTTACCGTGCTGTTCGTCGCAATCGGTTTGGTGCTGACGATTCTGTTCTTCACCATCGGGTTCTGGCGCACGCTGCTCCTTCTCGTGATCCTGGGTCTTTGCTTCCTCATCGGGTATCTGCTCGATCAGGGCGGACCGGACAGCATCAAGGAGTTTTTCACCAAGCTGTTTTCGAAGAAATCGTAAGTAAATCATAATCTCGAACAGAAATAACGAATGAGATAGGCTGGAATTCGATCAACCATGAGCAGAACGACCGCGCGCGAAGTCGCAATGATGATGCACTTTTCCAATCTGTTGGGCGGAGAGGATACCCCCGAACACGTCTGCGAAAAAGCCGAGCTTCTCGGCACGCTGGACGAGGAAGACCTCCTCTACGTCAACCAGATGCTGGATGGCGTTGGCGCGCATACCGAAGAGATCGACGAGTTCGTCAGTAAGTATTCCAAGGACTGGATGATCGATCGCATCGCGCGCGTGGACTTAAGCATTTTGCGCATCGCCATCTACGAGATGCTCTACCGCAAGGAAGACGTGCCGACCGGAGCCGCGATCAACGAGGCGGTCGAGCTCGCGAAACGCTACGGAGGCGAGCGCTCGTATGCGTTTGTCAACGGCATTCTCGGCAGCGTCGCAAAAGAGATCGTCTCTCCATGAGTGGGCTGTATCTCGGCGTCGATACCAGCAACTATACGACGTCCGTATCTTGTGTTTCTAACGAAGGCATCGTTTTCGAGCGGAGAACGATGCTTTCTGTCCCATTAGGAGACCGCGGTCTGCGGCAGAGCGACGCGGTATTTCAGCATGTGCGGAATCTTCCGCCGCTAATTTCCGCAATGTTGGCGGAAATCGACCGCGCGCAGGTTCGCGCCGTTGCCGTGAGCGCTAAGCCCACGTCCGCTGAGGAATCGTATATGCCCGTGTTCCTTGCGGGCAAGCTCGCCGCAACATCGATTGCGTCTTCGCTAGGAGTACAGCTCTACGAAACCACGCATCAGGCGGGGCACGTCCGCGCAGCTCTGCTGGGTCAGGAAGAGCGATTCTCCGACTCTCCGTTTCTCGCGATGCACCTTTCGGGCGGCACGACGGATCTGCTGCTCGTGCATCAGGAAGCGGGCATCATCGGCGCAATCGAGCGCATCGGCGGCTGTGACGACCTCCACGCAGGACAGTTTGTCGATCGCGTCGGCGTGCGTCTTGGTCTGCCGTTCCCGAGCGGTGTCTCGCTGGAAGCGCTGGCGCGTGTGGTGACGGATCGCACAATCAAGCTGCCCGCCAGCGTGAACGCGCTTAACTGCTCATTTTCCGGGCAGGAGAGCCAGTCTCAGCGGCTCATCGAAGGTGGAGCGGCAAAAGAGAGCGTCGCGTTCGCGGTCTACGACTGTATGGCGCGCACGTTTGGGAAGCTTCTGACCAACGCGTTTGCCGAGACCGGCTGCAAGACCGCGCTGCTCTCCGGCGGCGTATCCGGCAGCTTACTGTTAAGAGAATTGTTACAGCAGAGGCTGAATGCAGAGCTGTTTTACGCGAGGAGCGGGCTTTCTTCCGACAACGCGGTCGGCACCGCGCTGCTTGCGCGGGAGCTGCATCAGCGCTCGCTTCGCTAAATCATTGACAACATCAGGAGGGAGGAGAGCGGATTGGAACAGACATTGACGCCGGTGTTTCGCGTCAGCGAACTCAACGAGTATGTTTCGCTCGTGCTCTCCAACGACCCGAACCTTTGCGACCTCAAGGTCAGCGGCGAAATCAGCGGCTTTAAGCGGCATTCGTCGGGGCACCTCTATTTTTCGCTCAAGGACGAGAGCGCGCTCGTGCGCTGCGTGATGTTTCGCCAGCAGGCGATGCGGCTGACCTTTCAACCGCAGGATGGCATGCAGGTGCTGCTCTACGGCAGGGCTTCGCTCTACGAAAAGGACGGATCGTTTCAGCTCTACGCCAACTATCTCAAAAAGAGCGGTGAAGGCGAGCTGTATCTGCGCTTTCTCGCGCTGAAAAAGGAGCTGGAAGCGCGCGGCTGGTTTGACGAAGCGCGCAAGCGGCCGATTCCGTTTCTGCCGCGCCGGGTTGGCGTGGTCACCAGCGAAACAGGCGCCGCCGTTCAGGACATCCTCAACATCATCCAACGCAGATTTCCGCGCATGCCGGTGACCATCGCGAGCGTTCGCGTGCAGGGCGCCGGTGCCGCGGAGGAAATCGCAAGAGCGATTCGCAAAATGAACGAGAAGAGCGCGGCGGATGTGCTGATCGTGGGTCGCGGCGGCGGAAGCATGGAGGACCTCTGGGCGTTCAACGAGCCGATCGTCGCAGAGGCGATTTTTGAAAGCAAAATCCCCGTCATCAGTGCGGTAGGGCACGAGACGGATTTTACCATTGCGGATTTCGTCGCGGACTTGCGCGCGCCGACGCCTTCCGCCGCGGCGGAGCTCGCCGTGCCGGAAATGGACGTGTGCTACGAGGCCGTGCGGCAGCAGCGGGAGCGGCTCCGGCGGGCGCTGAACGCAAAGATGGAGCGCATGCGCGCGAACGTCAAACTCTTTGCCTCGTCGCGGGCATTTCGCCTGCTCGAGAACCGGCTATTGAGCGAGCGGCAGTCGCTCGACAACACGCGGGAGCGGGCGTTGCGCGGCGCGAAAGAACGAATCGCAAGCGCGAGAGTAGAGCTCAGCCGCCTGCAAGCGCAGCTTCGCGCGCTGGACCCATCCGCGGTATTGGAACGCGGTTACGCGATCCTGACCGACGAAAACGGGCGCGCGCTGAGCGGGGTTTCGACCATGCATGCGGGCGACACGGTCGCGATTCGCATGCATGACGGCACGGCGGACGCGAAGATTGAGCGCGTCAACGGACACGACGGCGAGTAAACGCTAGAGAGGAAGCATTATGGAGCAAAACGTGCGGTTTGAAGAAGCCATGCAGAAGCTTTCGGATATTGTCAACAAGCTCGAAAACGCGGAAGGCTCGCTGGACGAGATGATTCGCGACTATGAGGAGGGCATGACGCTCGTGAAAACCTGCGAGCGCCAGCTGGACGCATATGAAGCGGTCATCACACGGCTCAACGATGCGGAGGGGAAAGCCGATGCTGAGTGAGCGCCTGACGCAATATTCCGAGCTGACGGAGCGCAAGCTCGGCGAGCTGCTCAGCGAGAGCGAGAACGCGCCAATCCTGCAGGAGAGCATGGCGTACAGCGTGTTTTCCGGCGGAAAACGCGTGCGTCCCGCGCTGTGCATGGCGGCCTGCGAACTCTGCGGCGGAACTCTGGAGGACGCGCTGCTTGCCGCCTGCGCGCTGGAGATGATACACACCTATTCGCTGATTCATGACGACTTGCCCGCGATGGACAACGACGACATGCGCAGAGGCAAGCCCAGCAATCATAAGGCGTTCGGCGAAGCAAACGCCATTCTCGCGGGAGACGGTCTGCTCTCGCTCGCGTTTTACGCGCTGTCCCGATGCCCGCACACGGACGCGCTCGCGGCGATCTCGAAGGGCGCGTTTGAGATGGTGATGGGCCAAAGCCTGGACGTCAACAGCGGCGGAGACGAGTCGCTGCTTCGGCAGTTGCAGGATTACAAGACGGGCGCGCTCTTTCGCGCGGCGGTCGGCGCTGGCGCTGCCTGCGCGGGAGCTTCCGCGGAACAGCGCGAAGCCTTGACCCGCTTTGCGGACGCGTACGGCCTGCTGTTTCAAATTACGGACGACATTCTGGATTTTGAAGGCGATGCTTCCGTGCTCGGAAAGACTGTCGGCAAAGACGCGGAGGAAGGCAAGACCACGTTTGTGACCATCTACGGGCTCGATCAGGCCAAGGAATTCGCAAAGCAGTATGCACACGAAGCGCGCGAAGCGGTTTTGGAAGCGGGCGGAGACAGCGCGTTTTTCAGCGAGCTGATCAGCTATACGCTGACGAGAAAATCGTAAACGGCAGCATAACAGACATAGAAAATATAGTAAGCTAAACAATAAAAGCAAACCAAGCGGAGATATAAAACGAAATGGATCGTTACCCTGTGCTCGACAAGGTGAACTCACTCGAGGACTTCAAAAAACTCAAAGAAGGCGAACTGCCCGTTCTCGCGGCGCAGATGCGCCAGTATATGATTGAAAATATTGCGCGCTGCGGCGGGCATCTCGCTTCGAGTCTCGGAGCGGTTGAGTTGACCATCGCCATGCATCGTGTGTTTGACAGCCCTGTCGATACGATCATTTTCGACGTTGGGCATCAGGCCTATGCGCACAAGATCATCACGGGACGCAGAGAAGCGTTTTGCATGCTGCGTCAGGAAGACGGGCTTTCCGGTTTTCCCAAGCGTGAGGAGAGCATTCACGATCCCTTCAATACGGGGCATGCCTCCACCGCGATCTCCGCGGCGCTGGGCATGGCGCGCGCAAAGAAGCTGCGGGGCGAACCCGGCGTGTCCGTGGCGCTGGTGGGCGACGGTGCGCTCACGGGAGGACTCGCGTTTGAGGGTCTCAACGACGCGGGACAGGCGGATGTGCCCTTGATCGTGATTCTCAACGACAACGAGATGTCGATTTCGCCGAATGTAGGCGCGCTGCATCACATGCTGGTCAACATGCGTTCCAGCGAGTGGTATGTTCGCTTCAAACGCAAGCTTGTCCGCGCGCTGGATACCGGAATCTTCGGCCGATGGCTTTCGCGGCATATGGAGAATTTCAAAAACCGCATCAAGAGCTTTCTGATGCCCACGCGGTTGTTTGAGGACATGGGTTTTCTCTATCTTGGGCCGATCGACGGGCACAATATCGAAGAGCTCACGCGCATGTTCCGCAGAGCCAAGGAGTTACAGGTGCCGGTGCTTGTGCACTGCGTGACGCAAAAGGGCAAAGGATACGCGTTTTCCGAGCGCAACCCGGAGAAGTTTCACGGCGTCGCACCGTTTTCCATCGACACCGGAGACATCGAAGGCGCGCTGAAAAAGAGCAACTCGAGCGTCTTTGGCGACACAATGCTTGCGCTCGCGCAGAAGGACCCGAACATCGTCGCAATCTCCGCCGCGATGCCGATCGGCACGGGGCTGACCGAGTTTGCGGGACGTTTCCCGGAACGATTCTTCGACGTCGGCATTGCCGAGGAGCACGCGCTGACGATGGCGGCTGGCATGGCGGCGGGTGGTGTCAAGCCCGTGGTCGCGATCTATTCTACTTTTTTACAGCGCGGCTACGATCAAATCCTGCACGACATCTGCCTGCAAAAGCTGCCGGTCGTGCTGGCTGTGGATCGCGCGGGGTTGGTCGGCGACGACGGCGAGACGCATCAGGGCGTCTACGACATGGCGTTTCTTTCGACGATGCCGAATATGACGATCTATTCTCCCGCAACGCAGCAGGAGCTGGTGCATATGCTGGAGCTCGCGATCTCCCGTGGCGAACCTGCGGCGGTGCGCTATCCGCGCGGAAGCCTCATGCAGGCGGTCTCCGCGCAACCGATCGAGAAGGGCGTTTGGGAGATACTCGAACCCATCGCGGGAAAGACGGTCATCGCAACGGGCGCAATGGTCTCCGTCGCAATTCCCGTTTGCCGCAAGCTCGGCGCGGGGCTCGTCAACGCGCGCACGATTCAACCGATGGATGGTGCGATGCTCGACCTGATCAAACGGACCGCAAAGAAGGTCGTGGTCATGGAGGAAGGTGTGGATTGCCTTGGCCTCCACGTGACGGCGGCGCTTGCGCCGATTCCTGTCGCGCGGATGTGCGTGCCGAACGATCCCGTTTCGCAGGCATGCGTCAATCACCAGCGGCAGTTTTGCGGGTTGACCGCGGAAGCGCTTTCCGAGGAACTCACGGAGGACAACGCATGAAGACTCGCCTCGATGTCGCGCTGTTTGAACGCGGGCTCGCCAAGAGCCGCGAGGAAGCGCATGCGCTCGTGCTCGCGGGTCAGGTGTATCTAGGCGAGGTCAAGGCGGAGAAGGCGGGTCAGTTCGTTACGGAAGAAACACCGCTCGTCGTGCGCGGGGACACGTGCCCGTTTGTGAGCCGCGGCGGTTACAAGCTGCAAAAGGCGATGGACACGTTTCCCATCGAGCTCACCGGAAAGGTTTGCGCAGATATCGGCGCCTCGACCGGCGGGTTTACGGACTGCATGCTGCAACACGGTGCCGTGAAGGTTTATGCCATCGACGTGGGTTACGGTCAGCTCGACTGGAAGCTTCGAAGCGATGATCGCGTGACCGTGCTGGAGCGCACGAACGCGCGGTTTATGGAACCCGCGTGGTTTCCCGAGGGGCTAGACTTCGCTTCCATCGATGTTTCGTTCATATCCCTCGATAAGATTTTGCCGCCGCTCTTTGCCTGCCTGAAGGAGAATGGCGAGGTTGTGGCGCTCATCAAGCCCCAATTTGAGGCGGGCAAAAACAAGGTCGGCAAGCACGGCGTCGTTTCGGAGCAGTCGACGCACGTCGAGGTCATCGATCGCGTGCTGGACGTTGCCAGAACCGCAGGATTTTGTGTAAGAGGCTTGTCATATTCACCGATTCGCGGTCCGAAAGGGAACATCGAGTTTCTTCTCTTTTTAGAAAAATGCATACACGACGATCACATTGTAATCGAAATCGACCATAATACAGCCGTTTCGGTGGTTCAGGACGCACACAACTCGTGTATATAAAGCATACATATTCATAATTACTCTTGTATTTTTATAAATGAGGCCGTATAATATGGACATATTATCTTTTTTGGAGCGTAAACGATGAAAATCGGCTTTGCGGGTAATCTGGAAAAGGAAGGCATCGCCGAATTTCGTGTCCGCTTAATGGAGCAGGCTTGCTCACTTGGAGAAGAAACCGTTGCGCTGGACAGCGCCAACGATTTGATCGCCGAGCAGGCCGCGCCGGATTTACTAGTCGTGATCGGTGGAGACGGAACATTGCTTCGCTTTGCCTCTGTGGCGGCGCTGAGGGATATTCCGATCCTCGGCGTGAACCTCGGTCGCATCGGTTTTTTGAGCGAGATTGCACTCGATGAGTTCCCGAATGCGATTGCGTTGATTCAGCGCGGGGAATACCGCGTTGAGGAACGCATGACGCTATTATGCAGCATCAATGAGAAACCGTTTGCGAGCTGCCTCAACGACGTACTGATTTCGAAGCAGAGCTTTTCCGGCACGATTCAGGTCGATATGTTTTGCGACGGGCAGTCGGTCGGCTCCGTATTTTCGGATGGCATCATCGCCTCAACCCCGACGGGCAGCACGGCGTATAATCTCTCCGCGGGCGGGCCTGTGGTCACGCAAAATCTCGACAGCATCATCGTCACCACGATCTGCTCGCACACGCTGCACATTCGCCCGATTGTGAGCTCGCCGGATGCGATCTGGACGTTTCACGTCAACGGCGAAGGGTTTGTCTCCGGAGACGGCGTCAAACTCAGCCGCGTGAGCCCCAACGACCGCATCAGTATCACGAGATCCAACCGCCGCGTTCGCTTCATCCGGTTCCGCGAACAGAACGTATTTGAACTGATCCGACAGAAACTCACCTGATACCGCACCTGCGCACACGAACGACGAATCCCCGAGAGAACATCAAAAGCACAAACGAATAACTGATCCGATGAAATCTTGCCACACAAAACGGCAAGCATTTGAAAGCCGCGAATCCAGAGCACAGTTCGACCCATCCATGGTTTTATCCGACGCTGACACCGAACTTATCATTCATTGTATTGAGGATTTGAACATGAAAGCAAAACGCCATGACATGATTTCCAAACTCATCGCATCGGAAAACGTCGAGACGCAGGAAGAACTCGCCGGAAAATTGCGCGATCATGGTTTTTCGGTCACGCAGGCGACCGTTTCGCGCGACATCAAGGAACTGCGCCTGATCAAGGTGCTCACTCCCGAGGGACGCTATCGCTACGCCACGGTGGAAAAGGCCGAAGCCGACTTGCAGGAGCGCTTTATCCGCATGTTCAGCAACTGCGTGCTTTCGGTGACGAGCGCCGGCAATATGATCGTCATCAAAACCATCGCGGGCAGCGCAAACGCCGCGGCGGAAGCAGTCGATACGCTCAAGTGGCCGGATATCCTCGGCTCCATCGCGGGCGACAACACGATCTTCATCGCCGTGCGGGACGCAAAGAGCGTCGGCGACATCATCAAGAAATTTCAGAAGATGCTGAAATAATCGCACTTTCTTTGTAAGCGCAAAGAGCGTTGTGTGGCCTCCATTCGGCAGGCTCTCGACGCGAGCGCAAACAATGGCAGTTTAGAACGAAATTACGGAAGATGCTCGAAACGGGAGGGCGTCGTCTTTGCTAAAACAATTATCCATTCGAAACATCGCGTTAATCGATCAGCAGTTGATTGAGTTCTTCGATGGGTTTTCCGTGCTGACGGGCGAAACCGGCGCAGGAAAATCCATTATTATTGAAGCGCTCAATTTTGTTTTGGGCGAACGCGCCAGCCGCGAACTCATCAAATCCGGCGAGGAGAAGGCGAGCGTGGAGGCGACGTTCCGCCTCAAGCAGGACGAGCCGGTAATGGAAGCGTTGCAGGAGCAGGGAATCGACTGCGATGAGGGCGAGCTCACGCTGTATCGTGAGTTTACGGCGAGCGGAAAAAACGTCTGCCGTGCAAACGGTACCCTGATCAACGCAAGCGCGCTCAAGCTCATCGGCGACGCGCTGGTGGATATCCACGGACAGCACACGCATCAATCATTATTGGATGAGAAGAAGCATATTCTTCTGCTGGATCGTTTCGCAGGAAAAGAAGCATTGGAAGTCAAGTCTCGGGTTGCCACGGCGTATCATAAAGCGACGGAAGCAAGGCGCCTTCTTTCCGCGGCGCAGTTTAACGAGCAGGAGCGCATCCGCAGGATCGATCTGTTGACCTATCAGATACAGGAGATTGACGCGGCAAAGCTCACCGACGGCGAAGAGGAACAGCTCGAGGAGCAGCGCGGACTGTTGCAAAACTCGCAAGCCGTCATGGAAGGCTTGGAAGGCGCAAACGCGGCGCTCAGCGGAGACGAAGCTGAAAGCGGCGGCGCGCTGGCTTCGTTCAGCGTAGCTCTCCACATGCTGGACGGTATCGCGCGGCTGCGCGCCGACTATCAGCAGCTCTCGGATAAACTCCACGCGCTGTATTATGATCTCGAGGACGCGAGCTATACGCTGCGCGACTATAAAGCGGACTTCTCCTTTGAGCCGGGTATGCTTGACGAGATCGAATCCCGTCTGGAGCTGATCTCCACGCTCAAGCGAAAATACGGGGCAAGCATTGCGGAGATTCTCGCTTATCGCGAGAAAAGCGTCGAGGAATTGGATCTCATTGACAACGCGGAGGAACGCAGGGAACAGCTCGCGAAGGATTACGCCGCGGCAAAAGCGGAATATGACATGGAAAGCATGGCGCTGTCGAGCCTGCGAAAAGCCGCATCCGAACGGCTCAGCGCGCGGTTGTTGCCGGAGCTTTCCGATCTTGGCATGCCGCACGCGGCATTTTCCGCACGGTTTGAAACGCTGAGTGGCGAAATTCCGTCCGCAAGCGGCATCGACGATGTCGAGTTTTTGCTCTCCACCAACCGCGGAGAACCAGTTAAGTCGCTGAGCAAGGTCGCGTCCGGCGGCGAGCTTTCGCGCATCATGCTTTCGTTTAAGAGCGTGCTGGCGGACCTCGACGGAATCCCGACGATGGTGTTTGACGAGATCGACAGCGGCATCAGCGGGCAGATCGGCACCGCGGTCGCGGTGAAGATGCGCCAGATTGCCCAAAATCATCAGGTGCTGTGCATCACGCACCTGCCGCAGATTGCGGCCTATGCGAACCACCAGTACCTCGTTTACAAAGAAGAGACCGGCGAGCATACGCGCTCCAACGCGATTCAGCTCACCCGGCAGCAGCGCGCGCGGGAGATCGCCCGTATCATGGGCAGCAGCGGTGAGGATGCGGTTGCGCTCGAGCATGCGCAGCAGCTCATCGACGCCGCGGAAGAGGCAATGCGCCGCATTTTTTAATCGATATTCCGTCGATATAGTCGGAAAAGAACCGCGGGAGACCAAATGAAAAAGAACCTGTTGATCGCAAGTAACAATGTCGCGGACGCGAAGGGGATTGAGGCAACTTTTCAGAATCGGGAAGAGATTCGCCTGCTTCCGAGCGCGTTTACGGGGCGGGATGCGATCGATACCATCTTCGCGCGGGACGTGGACATCCTGATTCTCGACTTGTTCTTGCATGATCTGGACGGTATCAGCGTGCTGGATTTTATCGGAAAACTCAGCGAGGATCGAAGGCCGCTCGTGTTTGTGACCACAGCGCTCGCGGACGACCGACTGCTGCAAATCATCAAAGACCGCGTAATCTATTGCTTCACAAAGCCGCTGAAATACGACCTGATCCAGCTGCGCGTGCTGGAGTTTTTTCGTCTCTACGAGCGCGAAACGGAGAAGGCGGACGAGGTGACGGACATCCTCGAAAGCCAGATTGCGGCGGGCATTCGCGCGATTGGCGTTCCCGCGCACCTCAAGGGCTACTACTACTTGCGCGATGCGATTCGCATCTACGCGATGAGCGAATCCCCGGTCGATCTGAGCATCACCAACGACATCTATCCGACTGTCGCGAAGATCTATAACACCCGCCCGCCGCTGGTTGAACACGCGATGCGAAACGCGATTGAGATCGCCTGGACGCGCGGAAATACCGACACGATCCGCGAATACTTTGGCTACACGATGCACGACTACAAGGGGAAACCAAGCAATCTGGAGTTTGTGGCGATGATGGCGCAACGGGCGCTGACCTATCTGAAACGATAAATATGATCACATACCGCGCGAGATGCGCGGTTTTTCTTTCGCTGATTTACAAGATTCATCATGGCGCAACGTTTCAGCGTGATGGTGTCACCTTGATCGATTGACGCAGAGCTAAAATCAGATTAAACTAAAAACAGTCGGATTAGATTCATCGATTGCAAGAAATAGATCGTCATATTTTTAATTTGAGGTGAACAACATGGAAATGAAAAAATTAAACCATAAACGCGCGATTGTCATCGTGCTGGACAGCGTCGGCATCGGCGAACAGCCGGATGCGGCGGAATTTGGCGATGTGGGTTCCCATACGCTGGGCAACATCCGAAAAGTGCGCGGCAGACTCGACATGCCCAACATGACCGCGCTGGGGCTCGCCGCCATCGAAAACAGCAGGCTGGATTCGCTCGGCATGACTCCGAAGGGCGCATACGGCAAGCTCGCGGAGCTGACCAAGGCGAAGGACACCACCTGCGGACACTGGGAGATGGCGGGGCTTCCGCTTAAACAAGCGTTTAAGACGTATCCCAACGGATTTCCGGAAGAGTTTCTGCGCGAATTTGAGGCGAAGATCGGCCGCGGCACCATCGGCAACGAGGTAGCCAGCGGAACGGAGATTATTGCACGGTTGGGCGACGAGCACGTGAAAACCGGCAAACCCATCGTCTACACCTCGGCGGACAGCGTGTTTCAGATTGCGGCGCACGAGGGCGTGATTCCGCTTGCGGAACTCTACCGCATCTGCGAAGTCGCGCGCGAGCTGCTCAACGACGACAACTACCTCGTCGGCCGCGTGATTGCGCGCCCGTTTGAGGGAGTGAGCGGCGCCTATAAGCGTACCGAGAACCGCAAGGACTACGCGGTGGAGCCGTTTACCGATACTGTGCTGGATGCTCTCGTCAAAAAGGGCAAGGACGTCGTCGGCGTCGGCAAGATTGAGGATATCTTCTGCCATCGCGGGGTGACCATCGTGGATCACACCAAGAACAACCACACCGGCATCGACGCGACGGTGCGTTTCCTGGAGCAGGGAACGGGGGATTTCATCTTCACCAACCTCGTCGACTTTGACATGCTCTTCGGTCACCGCAACGATGTGGAAGGCTACGCTTCCGCACTGGAATACTTTGACGCCGCGCTCCCGCGCATTCTTGGTGCGATGGCGGAGGACGACATCCTCATGATCACGGCGGATCACGGATGCGATCCCACCACGCCGAGCACGGATCACTCGCGCGAGTATATTCCGCTTGTGGTCGCGGGTAAGCATGTGAAGGCCAACGTCAACCTCGGCACGAGAAAGACGTTTGCGGATATCGGGGCTACCGTTCTCGACTACCTCACAGGCGAAAAATGGAACGTCGGAACCAGCTTCCTCGGCGATATTTACGAGGCGTAAACTGCATGAACGAAGTAATCGAACGCGCCGTTGAAATCCTTGCCCCGCTCTGCGGAGATAACTGTAAAATCGGCCTCATCCTCGGCTCCGGACTCGGCGGCTACGCGGAGAAGATCGAGAACAAACGCTTCGTGAGCTATAGCGAGCTGCCCGGATTCCCGCAGTCCCGCGTGGAAGGGCATAAGGGAAGGTTTGTCATCGGCGAACTCTTTGGCAAAACCGTGATCTGCATGCAAGGCAGGTTCCATTATTACGAGGGCTACCCGCAGTCGCAGATTGCGCTCGCGGTTCGCGTGATGAAGCGCCTAGGCGTGGAAAAGCTCCTGCTCACCAACGCGGCGGGCGGTGTGAACCTCAGCTTTTCGCCCGGCGACCTGATGCTGATTTCGGATCACATCAACTTCTCCGGCTCGCACCCGCTGATCGGGCCGAACGACGAGGACTTTGGCCCGCGCTTTCCGGATCAGACAAACGTGTATGACCGCGACCTGCGCGCTGGCGTTCGCGCGGCGGCAAAAGCTGCCGGCGTGAAGCTGCAGGAGGGCGTCTACATGATGTTCTCCGGGCCAACGTTCGAGTCCCCGGCGGAGATCGTATTCTCGCGAACGGTCGGCGCGTCTGCCGTTGGCATGTCCACCGTGCCGGAGGCGATTGCTGCCGCGCACTGCGGCATTAAAACCATCGGCATTTCGCTGATCACCAACATGGCGGCGGGCATTCTCGACCAGCCGCTGAGCCACGAAGAGGTGCAGGAGACGGCGGCGATTGCCTCGGAAAAGTTCACCAAACTCGTGGACAAGATCGTCGAAACCGTGTTTTGATCGACAACGGATAAGCGCCCGCGAAGCTGATTCGCGGGCGCTTTTTTCGGAAGCAAAACGCAAGAAATTGTGGTTCAATTGCGTCGCATTTCCAACGGCTGGTGAAATTGAACTGAATGGCTTGCGTATGTTGCCGAAATGGGCTTATAATGAAAAAAAGCACAAGGAGGGCCACGGCTTTGATTGGAGTCATCTTCGGCGAAAAGGGCACAGGAAAGACCAAGCAGATTCTCGAACTTGCAAACAAGTCTGTCCTGTCGGCAAAAGGAAACACGATCTTCATTGACGACGACACGAGTTACATCTACGACCTCTCCAGACAAGCTCGCTTCATCAACGCATCGGAATATGGCATTACATCCCCGAAAATGCTTTATGGATTCCTTTGCGGTCTTGCGGCGAGTGATTTTGATTTAGAGACCATCTACATCGACGGTCTGCTGAAAATCATCGGCCACGAAATCGACAACCTCGAAGGACTCTTCGACGACCTCAAGAAATTCTCCGAGAAGAACAACCTCAGCGTGATTATGAGCATAACCGGCAGCAAGGAAACCGTTCCCGCGTTCATGAAGGAATACCTGCTGTAAGAATCAAGACATCCGTTCTCTGAAAACGGAATATTCTTTTTACACGTCTATCCTTTCGAAACTCGGCGGCAACAAGGCTGCGATTTGATAAAGCAATACTACACCAGAAAAGGAACTCGAAACACCTATGCGTTACCTGAGCACGCGAGGCGGTGATCCCGCATCCGCTACGGAAGCGATTGTGCGCGGCATCAGCCCCTCCGGCGGACTATATGTACCCGAATCGTATCCCACAATTGATTGGAAAAACGGCGTGCGCGGCGGCTATTTGGCAACCGCGCACCTCGTCATGCAGGCATATTTGTCGGAGACGGATTCCGCGGAACTCACGCGCATGATCGCCGCGGCATACAAGAGCTTTGATCACGCGGAGGTGACCCCGCTCGTGAAGCTCAAAGGCCGCGAACATGTGCTGGAACTCTGGCACGGGCCAACGATGGCGTTTAAGGACGTGGCTCTCCAGATGCTGCCGCACCTGATGCGCTCTTCTCTGCGTCAAACAGGTGAGACCAAGCAGGTCTATATCCTCGTCGCCACGTCCGGCGACACGGGCAAGGCCGCTCTCGAGGGTTTCCGCGACGTAGAAGGAACTCGTGTTCTCGTGTTTTACCCCTTTGGCGGCGTCAGCGAGGCGCAGCGTCTCCAGATGGTTACGCAGGAAGGCGAGAACGTCGATGTCTGCGCCGTACATGGAAACTTTGACGACGCGCAGACGGGCGTCAAGCAAATCTTTGCCTCACGCGAGATCGCGCAGAAGCTCGATGAGAAGGGTTGGCGCCTTTCCAGCGCGAACTCGATCAACTTCGGCAGGCTTCTGCCGCAGATCGTGTA
Source organism: Christensenellaceae bacterium (assembly GCA_963667195.1). GTDB lineage: Bacteria > Bacillota > Clostridia > Christensenellales > CAG-138 > UBA7703. The sequence continues at coordinate 3,113,088 of OY762962.1, read as the reverse complement.
TTATTTCACGAGCTATCAGTCGTTGGTGGCGAACGGGGAAATACAACCCGGCGAGAAGGTCAACTTCTGCGTTCCGACGGGCAACTTTGGCGATATCCTCGCGGGCGAATACGCGCGCAGGATGGGACTGCCGGTCAATAAGCTGATCTGCGCTTCCAACCGCAACAATGTGCTGACGGACTTCTTCGACAGCGGTGTCTACGACGATAACCGCCCGTTCTACCAGAGCATGAGCTGCTCGATCGACATCCTGATCTCCTCCAACTTGGAGCGCCTGCTTTTCGAGCTCGCGAACCGCGATGACGCGCTGGTGCGCGAATGGATGCAGGGGCTCAAGGAAAAGGGCATGTACGCTCTGCCAAAGAGCGCGCTGGACGAGCTGAAAAAGACGTTCTCCGCGGGCTGGTGCACGGAGGAGGACACGCTCGAAACCATCAAGCGTATCTTTGACGAGACGGGGTATCTGATGGACCCGCACACTGCGGTGGCGCAGTGCGTTTATGAGCGCTATGTGGAGAAGACGGGAGACCAGACGAGAACCGTGCTGCTCTCCACCGCGAATCCGTATAAGTTCGCGAGCGATGTGCTCGGCGCGTTTGAGCCGGCGGGACAAGACGACTTCGCCAACGCGGATCGGCTCAAGGCGATCACGGGCGCTCCGATTCCGAAGGGGATGAGCGAGCTGTTGGGCAAGCCCGAACGTCACCACGACGTTTGCGAGCTAGCGGACATGCCCAAGCGCGTGCTCTCGCCGATCCTGAAATAACCATTGGTATTTCAAGCAAAACAGCGCCCGCTAAACCGGGCGAAGCGTAGAAAGAAGAGATCTCTTACGAACGAAAAACGTCCCTATTTTTCCACAACCGCGATTATCCTCTCGTTTGCCGTCATCGTGGTGCTTACGGTGGCTCTCCTGTTTGTGCAGGACAGCCGTAAGTCCGCCGATGCGCTGGATACCGCGGCTCTTCAGGAGCTCGCGGACACGATCCATTCGCAGTATTACTTTTATGATGACAAGAAGCTGGATAACAACGAACTCCTTGACGCCGCAATGCGCGGCATGGTAACCAAGCTGGATGATCCTTATGCGCAGTATTTCACGGAGGACGAGTATAAAAAGTTGCTCTCCGACAACGCGGGTGATTATGTAGGCATCGGCATCAGCATTCAGGCGCCGGACGAAACGGGTGCGATGGTCATCAGCGTCTATAGCGGCGCTCCGGCCGATCTCGCGGGTATTCGAAAAGGCGACATCATCACGAAGGTCAACGGCAAAGACACCGCAAACAAGAGCCTCAACGAGGTCATCACGTTTTTCTCGCAGGATACCACCGTGCCGGATGAGATCACCTATGTGCGAGATGGCGTCGCGACTACGGTGAGCTTATTGCGCGCGGAGGTGCATATTGTTCGCGTCACTTCCACCGTACTGCAAGGGAACATCGGATATGTACATATCTCGGAGTTCAACGGCAGCGTCGCTTCTGATTTTACAAAAGCGGTTGATGCGCTCGCCAAGCAGGGGGTCGACAATCTCATTATCGATCTGCGCGATAACCCCGGTGGCGGGCTGACCGAGGTGCTCAATGTCGCTTATCAGCTGATTCCCAAGGACAAGGTCATCGTCAGCATCCGTGCTAAAAACGGAGACGAAGATGTTTATAAATCCCAGGGCGACAAACAGTATTCCATGCGCCTCGTAGTTTTGGTCAACGGAGATTCCGCTTCAGCCAGCGAGCTATTGACCGGCGCGCTCAAGGATTATAAACTCGCGACCATCGTCGGCACGCAGACGTTTGGCAAGGGCATCGTGCAGAGCTATTTCCACCTGAGCAACAACAAGGGCTGGGTGAAGATGACGACCGACGCTTACTATACACCAAACGGCGTCTGCATCCACGGCGTGGGCATCACGCCGGATATCGTCGTCGATCTGCCGGAGGAGCTCAAGGGCACGTCCATCGACTTGATCGACCCCGCGAAGGACACGCAGTTGCAGGCGGCAATCAAAGTATTTGCGCAACAGGCAAATGCAACCGAAACGGCACAACGATAAATCAAAGAACAGTTTAGGAGAGAATAACCATGTTCCGCATTCGCGACATTTCCCTCGCGCCGCAGGGCGAACAGAAGATCGAGTGGGTTCGCCGAAATATGCCGATTTTAAACGGCATCCGCGCATCGTTTGAAAAAGATCTGCCCTTTCGCGGGCTGAAGATTGCGCTTTCCATCCATCTGGAAGCGAAGACCGCCTATCTCTGCCGCGTTCTCGCGGCGGGCGGTGCCGAGATGTATGTCACCGGCAGCAATCCGCTCTCGACGCAGGACGATATCGTCGCGGCACTGGCGGAAGGCGGCATCAACGTGTTTGCGCTGCACGGCGCCACCAAAGAGGAATACAACGAGTGCATCGAGAGTGTGTTGATGGCCGAACCGGACATCATCATCGACGACGGAGGAGACCTCGTACACGCGATTCACACGAAATTCCCGCAGTTGATCGGCAAGATTCTCGGCGGCTGCGAAGAGACCACGACGGGCATCGTCCGTCTCGTTGCAATGGATAAGGCAAAAGAGCTTCGCTTCCCGATGTTCGCGGTCAACAACGCGGACTGTAAGCACCTCTTCGACAACCGCTACGGCACGGGCCAAAGCGTGTTCGACAGCATCGACCACACCACAAACCTCGTCATCGCGGGCAAGACCGTCGTTGTCGCGGGTTACGGCTGGTGCGGCAAGGGCGTCGCGATGCGCGCAAAAGGCCTCGGGGCCAGCGTTATCGTCACCGAAGTCGATCCCATCAAGGCCATCGAGGCGGTCATGGACGGCTTTGCCGTGATGCCGATGATCGAGGCGGCAAGGCTCGGCGACGTGTTTGTCACCGTCACGGGAGACATCAAGGTCATCGACGAACCGGAATTCATGGTGATGAAGGACGGCGCAATCCTGACCAACGCGGGGCACTTCGACGTGGAAGTCAACGTTCACCGCCTTGCGGAGATCGCAGTTGACAGCAAAGAAATGCGCAAGAATATCGTGGGCTTCGAGCTTCCGAACGGCCGCTGGGTCAACGTGATCGGCGAAGGTCGTCTTGTGAACCTCGCGGCGGGCGACGGCCACCCGGCGGAGATCATGGACTTGAGCTTCGGCATTCAGGCGCTCTGCGCGCGCTATGTGGCGGATCACCGCGGCCAACTCGAGCCGAGACTCTACGCAGTGCCGCAGGAGATCGACCGCGAAGTCGCGATGCGGAAGCTCACAGCGCTCGGCGTCTCGATCGATCGGCTGACGGGCGAACAGGAAGCGTATCTGGCGAGCTGGAACGTTTGATCCGGCTCGAACCATGCGCCAAATTCGTGGTTTACAAGGCGTTTTGAAGCTGATAAAATAACATGTGGCGCGACATTTTTGCCCGCGCATCAATTCTACGGTTTTTCATATGATCGGAACTGTATCCGTAGCAAGCGGATTCGAAATACGCTCTCTAAGCGTTCAAATCATCTACAGGGGGAACCGAAATGAAGGATTATACCGCGAAAGACATTCGTAATATTGGCGTTTTCGGGCATGGCGGCGAAGGCAAAACCACGCTGACCGAGGCTATGCTGTTCAATGCCGGGTTGATCGACCGCCTGGGCAAAGTGGAAAACGGCACCACGACCACCGACTATGACCCCGAGGAGATCGCCCGCGGCATTTCCATCAACGTTGCACTTGCTCCGCTGGAGTGGAAAAACACGAAGATCAACGTCATCGACGCACCTGGTTTCTTCGACTTTTACGGCGAAGTGACCGCGGCAATGGCGCTTGCCGATAGCGCGCTGATCGTCATCAGCGCGGTCTCCGGCCCGGTTGTCGGCGCGGAGAAGGCCATGGCGATGTGCGAAAAGTCGCACAAGGCGCGCATGATCGCAATCAACCAGCTCGACCGCGAAAACGCGAATTTCGAGAAGGTCATGGGCGAAATCAACGCGAAATTCGGGCCCAGCGTGGTTCCGATTCAGCTGCCGATCATCGAAGGCGGCGCGTTCAAGGGCTATGTGGACGTCGTTCACATGACCGGCAAACTCTTTGACGGCAAAGGCGAAAAGGAAGTCGCAATCCCCGCCGCCATGGAGAAGACCGCGCAGTCCTACTACGAAAAGCTCACCGAAGCCGCCGCAGAGGCGGACGAAGAGCTGATGGAAAAATACCTCGAAACGTTCGAGCTCAGCCGCGAAGAGATGCTCAAGGGCCTCTCCGTCGGCGTTCAGACCGGCGTGGTCACGCCCGTCGTATGCGTCTCTGCGGCGCAGAACATCGGAGTCGCGACGCTGCTCGATACAATCGTGAACTACCTGCCCTCCGCGGCGCTTGCAAAGGCGCCGAACGCGAAGAGCGTCAAGACCGGCGCGGATGTCGTCGTCAAGCAGGAAGGCAAGTTTGCGGCGCAGGTCATCAAGACCACGTTTGACCAGTTCGGCAAATATTCGATCATCAAGGTTTATCGTGGAACGCTGGATATCACCGTTCCGCTCTACAACGCCAACGCGGAAAAAGCGGAGAAGCCCACGGCACCTGCCATGATGCGCGGCAAGAAGACGTACCCGATGGAGAAGCTGTTTGCGGGCGACATCGGCGTCGTGCCGAAGCTCCAGTATACCGCGACGGGCGATACGCTCTGCGACGCAGGCGATCCCATCGTGTTTGACGAGATCGAGTTCCCGAAACCCGCGATTTCGCTGGCAGTCACCGCGAAGAAGCAGGGCGAGGACGACAAGGTCATCTCCGGTCTCAACCGTATCACGGAAGAAGATCCGACCATCCGCATCGAGAAGAACGCGGAGACGGGCGACGTGCTGATTCAGGGCCTTGGCGAAATGCACATCGAGGTCGTCTGCGGCAAGCTCAAGAACAAGAACAACGTGGAAGCGCAGCTCTCCGATCCGCGCATCCCGTATCGTGAAACCATCCACACCATGGCGGAAGCCGAAGGTAAGCACAAAAAGCAGTCCGGCGGCAGCGGTCAGTACGGCGTCGTCCAGATGCGCTTTGAGCCGGCTCCCGAAGGCGTGGAATACGAGTTTGTCAACGCAATCGTCGGCGGCGTGGTTCCGAAGGAATTCATCCCCGCGGTTGAAAAAGGCCTCAAGGAAGCACTCGTTCGCGGCGTGCTCGCGGGCTACCCGATGGTCGGCATCAAGGCCACGCTCTACGACGGAAAATATCACCCCGTCGATTCCAAGGAAGTCGCGTTCAAATCCGCTGCCCGTCTTTCCTATAAAGCAGCGTGCGTGAAGGCGAACCCGACGCTCATCGAGCCAATCTACCGCTACGAAATCTTCGTGCCGAGCGATTACGTCGGCGCGATTAGCGGAGATCTCTCTTCCCGCCGCGGCCGCATGCTTGGCATGAACCCCGTGGACGGCGGCACCGTCGTCGTCGCGGAAGCGCCGCTCTCCGAAATGTTCAAGTACGCGACGGATCTGCGCAGCATGACGCAGTCCCGCGGTTCCTTCACGAGCGAGTTCGTCCGCTATGAGGACGTGCCCGGCAACATCGCCAAGAAGATCATCGAGTCGGCGAAGAAGGAAGAAGAAGAGGAAGAATAATCGGATTACGATGCGGAGGGCGGGGTTTCCCGCCCTCCGTTTGCATCTATGCCCGTGGATTGGAAGGTATGCGTATGAATCAGATTACCGCCAAAGTGGATCGTCAGACAACGATACTGCTGGACTTCATGTTCTGGAGCAATGCGGTCGTGCTGGCGTTCATCGTCGTCATCAACGCCATCAATCTCGCCCGTGTGAATCTGGGTCAAACGGCGCTTATAACAACTGCGTCGCCGCAGCTGGTGCTGCTTGTGAGCTTCGCAATCGTCTTGTATCTGGGCTACAATTGCTACAACTCGCTCGCGATCAAGCGGCGGTTGGTCGGCGTTTCGGTCACGCTGGACAATTCCGGCGTATCGGGATTGTCGCTTCCGAGTCCGACGACGAATGAAAAAGCCGAGCCGTTCTTCGTGCCGTTTTCGCAGATTGAGACGGTGAGTATCTCGGAGATTTCGATCACGAGAAAACACATGGCGCCGTCGCTGAAGATTGAGACCGCCGAGCGCGCCTATTATGTGCCCGCGCCGGAAGGACTCAAGGAACTCGTGCGCACGATTGCGGATCATATGGGCACGAAGTAAAGGTCGCTGTTTGGTGATAACGTCACACACAACGAGCAAAAGTCGGTTGCACGCAATCGACTTATTTGTTATTATTTGGTTAGATGAGTTAAACCGAAGTTTTCTTGAATGGAACCGAAAGGAAGTATAGAAACATGAAGAAATTATCGATCATTTTTATCAGTATACTGGCAGTCGCGCTCTTTGCGGTCGGCTGCGCAAGCGGAAGTGTGAACAATGCGGCAGCAACAGCTGCGGCAACCGACAGCGCATCATCCAGCGCAACCAGCACACCCGCGGCAAGCGACAACGCTTCCAGCGCCGCCGCAACGACGCCTTCCGCGGAAAACGGAACCCTGGAACTCACGCTGGATCAGCTCAAGCAATATGACGGCAAGAACGGCAACCCCGCCTATGTAGCGGTGGATGGCGTGATCTACGATGTGACCAACGTGCCCCAGTGGAAGAACGGCGAACATAACGGCTACTCTGCTGGCAACGACCTGACGGATATCATCAAGAATAAGTCTCCGCACGGCGTCAAGCAGCTCAAAGGTATCCCGGTTGTCGGGAAACTCGTCGCCGGCTAATACACGAATCGATACAACAAAGCGCCCTTCGCGGGCGCTTTTTGCGTTTACTCGTTCTTTGGTTCTTCCGGTGGAACAGGGATCTCATCCGGATGAAAATAGCGGAAGACCGACTCCGCCGTGCGCGAATCGATCAGCGAAACCGCGGCGAGATCTTCCTGCGAGGCGGCCTTGATCGCATCGATCGTCATAAACGCGTCAAACAGCGCGCGTTTTCGCTTGTCTCCCACGCCGGGGATGCTGTCCAGCACGGAATACAGCGCGTTTCGATTGTGTACGTTGCGGTGGTAGCTGATCGCGAAACGGTGCGTTTCGTCGCGCAGGCGCTCGATCAGGTGCTGCGGCGCGGAGTTGCGCGGCAGCTGAATCGGCGTCTCTTCGCCGGGCATATAGATCGACTCGCTGAGCTCCGCAAGACCGATCGTCGGGATGAAGTCGAGCGAAAACTCCTCCAGGACTTCCAGCGCAACCTGCAACTGCGTAGGACCGCCGTCCATCACCAGCAGGTCGGGCAAAGGAAGGAATCCCGCTTCCTGCTCCTCGGCCTTTTTAAATCGGCGTTGCAGTACCTCCCGCATTGCGATGAGATCGTTTCCGCCCGCCTCTGCGCGAATGCGAAACCGGCGGTACGCGCTCTTGTCTGGCTGACCATCGGTGAAGACGACCATGGAAGACACGGTATCGCGTCCCTGAATGTGCGAGTTATCAAAGCATTCAAGGCGCGTCGGCACTGTCTCTAATCCAAGAATGGCGCTAAGCTGGGTCAGCGCACCCTCGCCGCGTTCCCACGCGCGCTTTTGCAGCGACGCGTCTTTTTCCAGCACGTCGAGGCAGTTGCGGTATGCCATCTCGGTGAGTTTGCGCTTTTCGCCGCGCTGTGGGCGATGCACCTCGACCTTGCGCTTGGCGAGCCCGCTGAGCCAACCGGAAATCGCCTCCATGTCCGAGGCGTCCTGATAGAGCAGCACCTCGGGCACAAACGTGCCGGATTCCGCGTAATATTGTGAGAGGAAGGCGGAGAGGATGTCCGCGTCCGTCTCCTCGGTGTCCGCGTCCATACGGAACTTTTCGGTGCCGATCACCTTGCCGTTTCGCACAAAGAGCGCGAACACCAGCGCGTTGGTCTCCAGCCGCGCGAGCGCGAACACATCCAGCACGGTGTTTGTCGTCGCAATGACCGCTTGCTTTTCGTTGAGGCTGTCGATGGCGCGGATGCGATCGCGAATGATCGCCGCGCGCTCAAAATCCATCGCCTCAGCCGCCGCCGTCATCTGCTCATTGAGCGAGCGGAGAATGTCGGACGTGTTGCCGGAGAGAAACGAGAGCACCTCGTCGATGAGCTTGTGATATTCCTCCCGCGAGACATTGCCGGAGCAGGGCGCGCAGCATTTGCCGATGTGGTACATCAGGCACGGCCGCTCCCGCCGCGCAATCATCCGCGCGATGTCCTTTTTGCACTGTCGAATCGGGTATTGCTCGCGCACAATCGCAAGACCATCCCGAAGCAGCAAGCCGGAGAGGAACGGGCCAAGGTACTTCGCGCCGTCTTTTTTGACGCGGCGAACGACCTCCAGCCGGGGGAAATCCTGCTTGAGATCGACGCGGATATAGGGAAAGTGCTTGTCGTCCTTGAGCAGGATGTTGTATTTCGGTTTGAATTCTTTGATCAGGTTGGATTCGAGCGAAAACGCCTCGGTTTCGTTGGCGACGCGGATATACTCAAAGTCCGCAATCTGCCGCACCATCGCGGCGACCTTCGGTGGATGATTCTTCGAGGATTGGAAATATTGCCGGACGCGATTTTTGAGTGAAATCGCTTTTCCGACATATATGACCTCACCCACGGCGTTGAACATCTTGTAAACGCCGGGTGAGGAGGGAAGCAGCTTCAGTTTTTCTTCGATGATCTCATTCATAATCTGATTTTTGATCTCGTGTGCGGTTTAGATGACGACCTCTCCCGCGTCGATCAGCATGTTATAGAGCATGGGCAGCGGCAGGCCGATCACGTTGAAGTAGTTACCCTCGACGCGCTCGACAAAGATGCCGCCCGGGCCTTGCACACCGTAGGCCCCGGCTTTGTCCAGCGGCTCTCCGGTGGCGACATAGGCGTCGATTTCGCGCGGGGTCATGGGCGCGAAGGTGACGGTGGTTTCGCAGTGGCGTACGTCCACCTTGCCGTTTTTGAGCACGGCTACGCCGGTGAACACGACGTGTTTTTTTCCCTGCATGCGGCTAAGATACGCTTTTGCCACATCCGGCGTGTGCGGTTTGCCGAGGATATCGCCTTCGAGATAGACGATCGTGTCCGCGCCGATGACGCAGTCACCGGGATGCAGATCGGCTACCGGCTGCGCTTTTTGCAGCGCGAGGGTTTTCACAAACTCCGCGGGCGGCAGGCCGTGCGGCTGTACTTCCTCCTCGCCGGAGGTTTCGATGACGTAGTTGAGCCCGATCATGGACAGTAGTTCCCGCCTGCGCGGGGAAGATGACGCGAGAATGATCATAGTATCTCCAATACCGTTTGGTTAATCTTTCAAATGAATCAGGACGGGGCAGTGGTCGCTGCCGAACACTTCGCTGAGGATTTGGCTGTCCGTCACGCGGCCGATCATCCGCGCAGAGACGAGGAAATAGTCGATGCGCCAGCCGGAGTTATTCGCGCGCGCGTTGCCGAGATAGCTCCACCAGCTGTAGGCATCCTTCTTGTCGGGGTAAAAATGGCGGAAGGTATCGACGAATCCGTTTTCCAGTAGCCGCGTCATGCAGGCGCGCTCCTCGTCCGTAAAGCCCGCGTTTTTGCGGTTCGCCTTCGGGTGTTTGATGTCGATCTCCTTGTGTGCCACGTTGAGGTCGCCGCAGACGATGACGGGCTTCTTCGCGTCTAAATTCTTGACGAACGCGAGAAATGCGTCCTCCCACGTCATGCGGTAATCGAGACGCTTGAGCTCGTTTTGCGAGTTCGGCGTATAGACCGTTATAAAATAGAAGTCCGGGTATTCCAGCGTGATCACGCGGCCTTCGTTGTCGTGCTCCTCGATGCCGATGCCGTAGGACACGTTGAGCGGCTCTTTTTTGACGAACACCGCAGTGCCGGAGTAACCTTTTTTCACCGCGCTGTTCCAGTAGATTTGATATCCCTCAATGCCGCCGTCAAACTGCTCCGGCTGCATCTTCGTTTCCTGAAGCGCGAGGATATCCGGCTGCTGCTCGCGCACAAAATCGTAAAAACCCTTCGTGATGCAGGCGCGAAGCCCGTTGACATTCCACGAGATCAATTTCATCGTTCGTCGCTCCTTTTCGCATAGATATTCTAATCATCAATATAACATAGGCGGGGATGAAACACAAACACGAGTTCGTATTTCCCGCGGAAATTTTCTTATATCGATCTTCAAATACCGGATTGACAAATTCGGGAGACCTGTTAAAATGTACCATATGGAACAGAAAGCGAGATCACGCCAAACGGAATGAGCCGTGAAGCGAGTTTCGTACAGCAGCGAGAGGAAGACCATGAGCCGATCCCTGAACCCAACCGCATACGCAAATCATGTTTTAAACACATTTCTTTTTGCGGGAATTCCGGAGGAAGAAGTGCTGGATTTGCTCGGCACAAACGGGGTTCGGGTGGAGCATTTTGAGAAGGATCAAGTGATCTTCGACCGCGCGGATACCGAGCGCGCGCTGGGCATCATCCTCTATGGTGCCTGCGCCGTCACCAAGGAGAGCGAAAACGGCAAGATGCCGATGAGCGTGCTCCGGCAAAACGATCTCTTCGGCGCGGCGTCGCTCTTTCACGACGAGGAGGCATATGTTGCCCGCGTGATGGCGATGGAGAGCACCTGGGTGCTGCTAATTTCGGAAGAAGCGCTGAGCACCATGATGAAGCGGGACTTTCGCGTTACCGAAAACTACCTTCGCTACCTGACCGCGCGCATCCGCTTTTTAAGCGGGCGGCTGGACGGATTTTTGCCGCAGAGCGTGGAAGAACGGGTACTGAACTACATCAAAAGCCGTGCGGAGAACGGGCTGTATGAGTTGGAATGGAGCGTGAGCCTCTTGGCGGACGCGTTTCGTGTCAGCCGGACGACGCTCTACCGTGCGATGGATAAACTGGTTTCCGATGGGAAAATAGAACGGCACGGGCGGGCATTCCGCCTGTCAAAAGGAGAAAACGAATGAAGAAACTTCTCGCAATTCTGACCCTCGCGGTCATGCTCTTTGCCTTGGGCTGCGCAAAAGCCCCGGCAGAACCCGTCAATGTCGCGGCGCTCAAGGGACCGACCGGCATGGGCATCAGCTACATGATGGACGACAAAACGAAGTACAATGTCGAACTGCAGGACGCGCCGGATGTGGTCGTCGGCAAGTTCGTCAACGGTGAAATCGACATCGCGGCGGTTCCGCTCAACCTTGCCGCCGTGCTCTACAACAAGACCGAGGGCAACGTCGTCCTCCTAAACCTCGATACGCTGGGCGTGCTGTACATCGTGGAAAACGGCAACACCGTCAACTCGATTGCAGACCTCGCGGGCAAGACGATCTATGCCAGCGGCGAGGGCGCAACCCCGCAGTATGTGCTCGACTACCTGCTGGCGCAAAACGGACTCACTGACAAGGTGACCGTGAAGTACGTTGGCGAACACACGGCGCTTGCCGCGATGGTTGCCTCCGGCGAAGCACAGATCGCGCTGCTACCTGAACCGTTCGTTTCGGCGGTTACGGTGAAGAATCCCGACGTGCGCGTGGCACTCGACCTCAATACAGCTTGGGAAGAGGCATCCGGCACGAAGCTCGTCATGGGCGTGTATATCGCAAGCCGCACCTTCTATAATGAGCATCCCGATCAGGTGAAGGCGTTCCTTGCGGACTATGCGGCATCGGTCGAGAAGGTGAACACCTCCGCGGACGCGGCGCAGAAGATCGCGGATCTTGGCATCGTTGGCTCCGCAGACATCGCGAAGCAGGCGATTCCGCGCAGCTACATCGTCAGCATCACCGGCGATGAGGCGAAGACCGCCGCATCCGCCGTGCTGAATGTGCTCTTTACCGCGAACCCGAAGTCGGTCGGCGGCAAGCTGCCCGGCGACGACCTCTATGCCAAGTAAGCGAAAAATCTACCAAACAGCGCTGATTGCGCTCATCTATCTCGCGGTGTGGGAAGCGGGGAGTCTCCTTGTCGGCAAGGAGCTCCTGCTTCCCTCTCCGCTTTCCACGCTGTCCCGACTCGCGGTGCTGCTCACGATGGGAGAAAGCTGGCTCTTCGCGGGGCTGACGCTTTTGCGCATCATGAGCGGTTATGTCATCGGCGTGGTCGCGGGCGTGCTGCTCGCGGTGCTGACCGCGCGATCCCGCTTTGCGGAGGCTCTGCTATCGCCCTTGCGTGCCATCGTGAAAGCGTCTCCGGTGACGTCGTTTATCTTGCTCGCGCTGCTGTGGCTCTCGTCCGATCTGGTACCGTTGTTCATCAGCTTTCTGATGGTGGTGCCTATGGTTTGGTCGGCAACGGCGGAGGCGATCCTGCAGACCGACGTTCGCCTTGTCGAGATGGGAAAGCTCTACGGACTGAGTCGCTGGCAGATCGTGAAGAAGATCTACGTGCCTTCTGTGCTGCCGCAGTTTCTTGCGGCCTGCACCACCTCGCTCGGCTTTGCGTGGAAGTCCGGCGTCGCGGCGGAGATCATCGCCCTGCCGCAAAAATCGATCGGCTTCATGCTGTATCAATCGAAACTTCGCATCGAGACGGTTGACCTGTTTGCGTGGACGCTGCTGATCGTCGCGCTCTCGATGCTTCTCGAGTGGCTGCTCGTGCGTGGCATGAGGAGGATTCGCCGTGATGCATGATGTAATTTTGGTTAAAAATCTCTCGAAAACATTCGGCGGTCACCAAGTATTAAACAACTTTTCCGCCGAGATTCCGCTCTGCGGGGTCACGGTGATCCGCGGCGCCTCCGGCGCGGGTAAAACGACGCTGCTTCGCCTGCTGCTGGGGTTGGAGAAACCCGATTCCGGCGAGATACGCGGCATGCAGGATAGAAAGCCCGCCGTCGTGTTTCAGGAGGATCGACTGCTGCCCTGGGCAACCGCACTGGAAAACGCGGCGCTGGGTTCGGACGAAGTGCGCGCAAAAGATGCGCTGACGCGGTCGGGCCTCGGCGAAAACCTTTGCCAACTTCCGCGCGAACTCTCCGGCGGAATGAATCGGCGCGTCGCCATCGCTCGCGCGCTGGCGTACGCTGGCGACATCCTGTTCCTCGACGAGCCGTTTACCGGACTGGACGAGGAAAACAAGCGCATTGCGGCGGCGGCGCTGATCGAGTCCCGCGTGCCGATCCTCGTGATTACCCATGACGACGCGGAGGCGGAGCTGTTTGGGGAATACTGCGAGATTGTGGTAGACTGATCTGCTATACTACTTGTAATCATTTAGATTGGAGCAGAGCATGCCGATACCATTTGAAACCCAACGGTGCCGCGTTCGTCCTTTTGAAGAAGGCGATATCGAAGCATTCATATCCTATCGCAATAATCTGGAATGGATGCAGTTTCAGGGCTTCAAGGGCAAAAAATATCTGGAATACAAAGCGGCGCTCCTGATGCAGCCAAACTTCAATACCGGCGTTCAACTGGCGGTTGTACACCGTCAAACCGGAGAATTGCTCGGCGATCTGTATCTGAAGCTGGAGAAAAACGCAGCCTGGATCGGCTATACGATTGCTCCGAAATTTGCGCGGCAAGGGTTTGCGTTTGAGGTTGTGACGCAGCTTCTGCTGGAATTGAAACAAGCGGGATTGACCTTGGTGAAGGCAGGAGTAGAGGAGCAAAACCTTGCTTCGATTGCGCTTCTCAGGAAACTTGGGTTCGTTCAGGTTGAAATCAGCGACGGTGAGCGAATCTTTCAATATGAACTGTAAGGATCACTCCTCAGCCAAGACGACAAATGCAAAGCGTATGGAATCTCCTTTCAAATATTGAGTATTCCGCCGGAAGGTGGTATACTTTTTTATTATTGTCGGGGAGGTTTGGCGTATGAAATTCACTCTTCGTGAGAAACGATTTCCTTCCGCAACCGGGCTTTGCGATATCCGTTACCGTATGTGGGTGCCGGAAGATCCGCACGCCGCGCTCCAGCTGACGCACGGTATGGCAGAACACATCGACCGATATGACGAGTTTGCCTCATTCTTAGCCGAAAACGGTGTGTTGGTCTACGGAAACGATATAGCAAGCCATGGAAAGAGCATCGCGCCCGGTATGCCAAAGGGTTACTTTGGCGAAAAGAACGGTTGGGACGCGATCGTGAAGGACATGCAGACCATGCGTGAACTCGTGAAGAAGGACTTTCCTGCCATTCCGTTTATCCTGATGGGACACTCGATGGGTTCCTTCCTTGCGCGCACCTATGCGGGACGCAACGGGGAAGACTTCGACGCGTTCATTTTCTCCGGCACTGCGGGCGCAAACCCCGTACTCGGCATCGGCAAGTGGATCGCCAAGCGCGAGATCAAGAAGACCGGCGGCAGACTGCCGAGCGAAACGCTGTTCAACATGAGCTTCGGCTCGTATAATAACGCCTTTAAGCCGAATCGCACGGTCAACGACTGGCTCTCCCGCGACGAAGCCAAGGTGGACGCCTATGTGGCGGACGAGAATTGTGGATTCCCGTTTACCGCGAGCGCCATGTATGACGTGTTCACGGGCTTGACCGAGATCTCCAACGAGAAGTGGGCAAAGCGCGTTCCCAAGCGCCCGATCCTTGTATTCTCCGGAGCAATGGACCCGGTTGGCGGCAAAGGCAAAGGCGTTAAGCAGGTACATGGCTGGTTGACCAAGACGGGGCACGAAGCGGAACTCAAGCTCTATGAAGGCGGACGCCACGAGATGCTCAACGAGATCAACCGCAAGGATGTCTACGGCGATGTGCTGCTCTTCATCAACGCCGTCGAGGCGATGGGAGAGATGAAATGAGCGTCCTAGTCTACCGCGACAGCGACACGCTGAGCCAGGCACTGGCAACGCTGCTCGCGGGTTGCATCATCGAAAAACCGAATAGCGCGCTTGGGTTGGACTGTAATCCCATGCTTGCGTCCGCATATCGAAAGATTGCGGGCATGACGAGCGATGGGCTGCTGGACTGGGCCTGCATCCGCGCGTTTAACCTCTATGAACACGTGCGGCAGGACGCGGAGGTCTCCGACGAATCGCGCATGCACGCGATGCTCTACGACCGCGTGAACATCCTGCCGGAAAACATCTATTCGCCCAGCGCGGAAGCGCGCGACTGGAGCGTGCTCTGCAACGATTATGAGAACGCGATCCTCGACGTAGGCGGACTGGACACCATCGTTTGCACAGTCGGCGCGGATGGCAGAATCGTTTGCAACATGCCGGGCAGCGAGCTTGCCCCCGTGACCCATGTGGAGCGCACGGAGCGCGGCAGGGTGGTGACGGTCGGCATCTCCACGATCATGGCGGCAAAGCGCGTGATCGCGATCCTCTCGGGCTATGAGCTGAGCAAGATCGCGCCGCTCGTGATCACGGGACCGGTGCTGCCGGGCATTCCGGCGAGCTATCTGCAGCTTCATCAGAACGCGATCTTCATGCTGGACGAGGACGCGGCGGAGCACGTCTGATCCCGCTACTTTCGGCACTTCTGAGGATGCATCATGTCTGAGCTGAGTTGGGAATCCATCGAGCAAGAAATATCAGACTGCCGACGCTGCGGACTCTTCCAGCAGCGCCATAGCATCGTCCTCGGCGAGGGCAACCGAAACGCGGAGATCATGCTTATCGGCGAAGGGCCGGGCGCGGATGAAGACGCGCAAGGGCGTCCTTTTGTCGGAAAAGCGGGGCAATTGCTGGATAAAATGTTTTCAGCGATTGACATCAAGCGCGAAGAACTGTATATTACCAACGTTGTCAAATGCCGTCCGCCGGGTAACCGTACCCCGTTGGACGAGGAAGCGGAGGCGTGTCTTCCGATTCTGAGGATGCAATATGCGTTGATCAAGCCAAAGATCGTCGTCTGTCTCGGCGCCACCGCGACGAAGCATGTGTACGATCACGAGGCGAGAATCACGCGTGTGCGCGGGCAATGGCTCAACAAGAACGGAACGCTCTTTATTCCCACGTATCATCCGGCTGCATTGCTGCGGGACGAGACGAAGAAGAAGGATGTTTGGGCGGACTTGCAGTCGATCCAGTGCACGTATGCCGAAATCAAACACAAGAATCCGTAAAATCGCGACCTATATTCAAGAAACGCGTGTTTCAGAATTTTAAATAGTGGAAGGGCAATTTAGGAGGACTTATGTCAGGACATTCCAAGTGGGCAAACATTAAGAATAAAAAGGAAAAGACCGATTCCCAGCGCGGTAAGATTTTCACCAAGATCGGCAGAGAAATCGCCATCGCGGTCAAAGAGGGCGGCGCAGACCCGGCCAACAACAATAAGCTGCGTGACGTCATCGCCAAAGCGAAGGCGAACAACATGCCGAACGACAACATCTCCCGCTCGATCAAAAAAGCGGCGGGCGAAGGTGCCTCGGTCAACTACGAAGAGATCGTTTACGAAGGATACGGCCCCGGCAACATGGCCATCATCGTCGAGGTCGTGACCGACAACCGCAACCGCACCGCGGCGGAGATGCGCCATATCTTTGACAAGAGCGGCGGCAACCTTGGCAACAGCGGCTGCGTCGGCTGGATGTTTGATAAAAAGGGCGTCATCGTCATCGAGCGCACCGCGCTGATGGATGAGGACGAAGTCATGATGCAGGCGCTGGACGCAGGTGCCGCGGATTTTGTGGCGCAGGACGACGCGTTTGAAATCTACACCGATCCGCTGGAGTTCTCCCGTGTTCGCGAGACGCTGGAAGCCGCGGGATACGAGTTTATCTCGGCGGAAGTGCAGATGATTCCGCAGAACACCGTCAACATCAGCGACGCGGAGACCATCGAGAAAGTGGAGCGCTTCCTTGAGAAGCTCGACGACAATGACGACGTACAGGAGTTCTTCCACAACGGCCTCCTGCCCGAGGATGAGGAAGAGTAAGCTCTTTACCCGCCGCAGATTGTTCACAACAAGGCTACAACAACGCCTTGCACATGCCCCGCGGGGACTGGTTACGCGGTTGCGGGGCTCAAGTGCTTGGTATAAAATAGAAACATAGAAAAAAGGAGGCGTAACGTATGGCAGCGGAAATGTCTACAACCCTAGGAAAGATCACGATTGCGGACGACCTGATCGCCAGCATCGCAGGCTTTGCGGCCGTGGAGAACGTTGGTATAGTCGGAATGAACGCAAAGACAGCAAGCGATTCCTTCATCGAACTGTTTGGAAAAGATAATATGCGCCGTGGCGTCAAGGTAACGAGTGTCTCGCCCGACGTGATCGACATTGATTTGTATGTCACGCTCGAGTATGGCGTATCTTTGCCCGCGGTGGCGCAGAATGCCAAGAACAACGTGAAATATCGGGTGGAAGAAATGACCGGCATTACGGTTCACGCCGTCAACGTCCACGTTGAAAACATTCGAGTATAACGCGGTTCGGTTCCTGGGATCCGAACACTTCGGAGGGAAAATTGGATAAAAATATGAAGATCGGCGGTGCTCAGCTGCGCGAGATGATTATCGCCGGCGCAACACTGCTGGAGAAGAACAAAGCGACGATCGACGCTTTGAATGTGTTCCCTGTCCCCGATGGAGACACGGGCACGAATATGTCTATGACGATGCAGAGCGCGGTACACGAAATTCGCGCTTTGCCGGAGACTGCTACCGCAACGCAGGTGGCGGATGCGCTGAGCATGGGCGCGCTCAAGGGCGCGCGCGGCAACAGCGGCGTCATTCTGTCCCAGCTCTTTCGCGGATTTTCCCGCGCGTTTAAAGGCGCGGAGTTTATCGATGCGGAGCTTTTATCCGCCGCGCTGACAAAGGGAAGCGAGGCCGCGTATAAGGCCGTCATGAAGCCCAAGGAAGGCACGATTCTCACCGTTTCCCGCGTGATTGCGGAAAATGTTGCGAGCCTTCAGCAGCAGGGCGCGAATGTTTATCGCCTGATGGACGAAATTCTGTCCAGCGGCGAAAAAGCGCTGGCGGATACGCCGAATCTGCTGCCCGTGCTCAAAGAGGCGGGCGTGGTGGACTCCGGCGGCAAGGGATTGCTCACGATCTACAAAGGCTTTAAGCTCTCGCTCGACGGCGAAGAGATTGAAAGCTATGAGGAGCTTGTTCCCGAACAGCCGACGCAGGAAACGCTCAATGTTGACAGTTTCTCCGGCGAAAATATTACGTACGGATATTGCACGGAATTTTTCATTGTTCATCTCTCGCCGGAGACGGACGATAAAGAGATTGAGAGCTTCCGCAACCATCTAGAGCGGCTGGGAGATTCCGTCGTCGTTGCAAACGATGCGGACATGATCAAGGTGCATGTGCACTCGAATTCTCCGGGCAAGGTGCTGCAAATGGCGCTGCGCCTTGGTGAACTCGACAAGCTCAAGATCGAGAACATGCGCGAGCAGAACCGCGAACTCATGGCGGAGCGCAAGCGCAACGAGAAGGAATTCGGCCTGCTCGCCGTCAGCACGGGAGACGGCATCGACGAACTCTTCCGCGCACTTGCGGTGGACGCGCTGATCTCCGGCGGACAGACGATGAACCCCAGCATCGACACCATCGCGTCTGCGATCAACAAGATCAACGCGAGAAACGTGTTTGTGCTGCCCAACAACAGCAACATCATCCTCGCGGCACAGCAGGCGACGGAACTGACGAAAAAGGGCGTTGTGCTGATTCCGACCAAAACGATTCCGCAGGGCATCGCGGCATGCATGGCGTATTCGAAGGACGCGAACATCGCGGAAAACGAAGCTGCCATGAAGGAAGCGATTGCGGATGTCGTCAGCGGTTCGGTCACCTATGCCGTGCGCGACACGACGTTTGAAGGTAACACGGTGAAGAAGGGCGATATCATCGGCCTCGTCAACAACCACCTCTCCGTGTCCGGAAAGACGATCGAAGCCGCGACGAGCGACCTCGTGCGCAAGATGATTGCCGAGCATGGCGACGATGCCTGCACCGTGACCCTCTACTTCGGCGAAGGCCAGACTGAGGAGAATGCGCAGGCGATTGCGGATCAGCTTCAGGCGGAGTTTGAGAACGCGGAATTCATGGTGCTCGCGGGCGGGCAGCCGCTGTATTACTACTACGTCGCGGTGCAATAAGTAACCGCAACACACCAAAGCCGAACAGCCGGCGACGGAACGACGTGTTCCCGTCGTCGGCTTTTTTGCACGAAAGGCTAACGAGCCATTTCTATCTGGAGGCAGGACGATCGAATGCTGGATATTCCGCTGACGAGCGTAAAGGGAATCGGACCAAAGCGCGCGGAGTTGCTTGCTCAACTCGGCGTGTGTTCGGTTGGCGATTTGCTGCTTCGCCTGCCGCGGGACTATCTGGACTACACGAAGGCGACGACGATTGCAGAGCTAGTCAACGGCCAAAACGCTGCCGTGCAGGTGCGCATCAGCGGAGCCACGCGTTTTTTTCGCACAAAAGGGATGACCATGCTCTCCGCGCCTGCGCAGGACGAAACCGGCAAGATCACGCTCAAGTGGTTTAACCAACCATATCGCAGTTCTCAGCTGCAAATCGGTGAAATCGTCTACGCATGTGGTCGCGTGTCGAAGAAAAACGGAGTAGCGCTGCAAAATCCTTCGCTTTCGCAGGCACTGCCCGGCATCGTGCCCGTGTATCCGACCGTCAAGGGCGTCAACCAGCGTGCCTGGCGGGACAGCATCATGGCAGCGCTGGAGAGTGTTTGGGATAAGATTCTGGAGCCTCTGCCAAGATCGGTGCTGGAGCGGTACTCGCTGGTTCCGCTCGCGTTGGCGCTCCGCCACGCGCACTTTCCCTTCAGCCGGGAGGCGCTGGAGCTCGCCCGCAAGCGCCTGGATTTCGAGAATACGCTCCTGTATTTCATCATCGTGGAGCTGCAAAAAGCCGAACGGCTCAGGCAAAACGGATTTGCGTTTGACACGAGCGGGGTGCTTGCGCGCTTTACCAACCAGCTTTCGTTTTCGCTTACGCGCGCACAAATGCGCGTGCTGGATGAGATCACGCAAGATATGCAAAAGCCCGTGCCGATGAACCGCCTCCTGCAGGGAGACGTGGGCTCCGGTAAGACGGCGGTTGCGATGTACGCCCTGTGTGTTGCCGCGGCAAACGGCAAGCAAGGTGCGCTGCTCGCGCCAACGGAGATTCTAGCCGAACAGCACGCGCAGAACATGAGTGAAATCTTCGGCGACACGGTCGTGCTGCTCAAGGGCAGCATGAAGAAAAAGCAGCGGGACGAAGCGCTCAAGCGCATCGCGGACGGCAGCGCGTTGTTCGTCGTCGGAACGCATGCGCTGTTTTCGCAGGACGTTCACTTTTACGACCTTGGCTGTATCGTCACGGACGAACAGCACCGCTTTGGCGTGCGTCAGCGCGCGGCGATGCTCGAAAAAGGTGTGCGGCCGGATATGCTCGTCATGAGCGCGACGCCGATTCCGCGCACGCTCGCGCTGATTCTCTACGGAGACCTCGACATCAGCGTGATCGACGAGCTGCCGCCGGGCCGAAAGCCCATCAAAACAAGCGTGATTCCCGCAAGCAAGCGGGATGATATGTATGCCTATATCGCGTCTCAGGCGAAGGAGGGTGTGCAGAGCTATATCGTTTGCCCCGCGATTGAGGAAAGCGACACCATCGAGTGCCCGAGCGTGAACGCGCTCTACTCGGAGCTCAAGAAGACGCAGCCGGAGACACGGTTTGCAAAGCTGCACGGGCAAATGAAGGAGGCGGAGAAGGAGCGCGTGATGCGCGCCTTCCGCACGGGAGAGATCGACGCGCTGATCACTACGACGGTCATCGAGGTCGGCGTGCACGTGTCCAATGCCTGCATCATGGCGATTGAGGGAGCGGAGCGATTCGGACTCTCCCAGCTGCACCAGCTGCGCGGCAGAGTCGGCAGGAGCGCGAAGCAGGCCTACTGTTTCCTGCTCTACGGCGTGGAGAGCCGCGAGGAAAACGAGCGCATGCTCACGATGACACAGACCAACGACGGCTTTGAGATCGCGCAAAAAGACCTGTTGCTGCGTGGGCCGGGGGACTTCATCGGAACCCGGCAGCACGGAGACGACGGCGCGGGGCTGCTCTCCGGCACGATGGACGCAAAGTTGCTTGAACAAGCGTCGAGAGCCGCGAAGGAGATTCTTGCCAGCGGCGGGGAAGAGAGCGCGCGCATGATCGAGCTCGCGAGCGAGCGCTATGGTTCCCTGTTGGGCGATATCGCGATGAATTGAATCACGGATGCATGCGCGAGGGAGTGTTGATTTCGATAACGAAACAAGCGTTTCTGCACCGCAAATCTGTTTGACGGCTATTTATGTTCATGTTATAGTAGGAATACTCTCGTAAAAACGAAGTCTGTTTTTTCAGATTCGTGATTATGATTCAGCAGGAGTGACTATGGATTATCAGAGCTTGCTTTCGGACTGCGTGCGCCGCATTCCGCCTTCGGGTATTCGGAAATATTTCGATCTGTTGGATGATACTCACATCAGCCTCGGCGTTGGTGAACCGGATTTTCCGACGCCCGACCGCATCCGCAAATATGTTGCGGAGCGACTCAAAACCGAGCGCGTGCCGTATTCGTCGAACTCAGGTGATCCGCACCTGCGGGAGCTCATCCTTCGTTTCCTTGCGGAAAAATATGATATCAAGGGCTACGAGTCCATTGAAAACGTGCTCATCACCGTGGGCGCGAGCCAGGCGATCGATCTTGCCATGCGCGCGATTCTCAACCCCGGCGACGAGGTGATCTATCACGAGCCGTGCTATGTTTCCTATGCCCCGGCGATTGAGCTCGCGGGCGGAAAAGCGGTTGGCGTTGTGACGCGTCACGAGGACAAGTTCCGTCTGAGCGCGGAGGCCGTCAAGGCCGCCATCACGCCCAAGACGAAGGCGATCCTCATCGCGTTCCCGACGAATCCGACGGGCGCGATCATGGAAAAAGCGGATCTGGAAGCGATTGCGGATGTCGTGCGCGGCACAGATATTCTCGTGGTCACGGACGAAATCTATGCGGAGTTGACCTTCAACGGCAAGCACCACGTTTCGTTTGCGGCGCTTCCCGGCATGCGGGAGCGCACCATCGTGCTCAACGGCTTTAGCAAGGCGTTCTCCATGACCGGTTGGCGTCTCGGCTACGCCGCAGGCCCCGCGGAGATTATCGCCGCGATGCGCAAGGTGCACCAGCTCATGATGCTTTGCGCGCCGACACCCGCGCAGTGGGCAGGCATTGCCGCGCTGGAGCAGGGCTTTGCGGACGATTTTGCGGATACGCGCTACATGATCAACGAATACGAGTCACGCCGCCGGTATATCATCGACGCGTTTAACTCGTTTGGTTTGGATTGCAACGAGCCGGAAGGCGCGTTCTATGTCTTCCCGTCGATCAAATCCACGGGCATGAAGAGCGAGGCGTTCTGCGATGGACTTCTCGCGAGCAAGAAGATTGTTACCGTTCCCGGCAGCGCGTTCGGCGCGGCAGGTGAGGGGCATATTCGGTGCTGCTACGCCACTTCGATGGAACACATCGAAGAAGCGATGCGACGCATTGGCGAATATCTCAACGAGATTCGCTAAAGCCGGATATTGGTTTGCCCCGTCACGATGGTTCGAGACGGGGCTTTTCTTCTGTTTTACGAGAAAAAAGGAAACAACACGAGGAGAAGAAATTTCTCTTTTGACAGCAGGTGTTTTATAATAAGAACAGCCTGCACAAGACGATCATATCGGGGGAACTATGATACAGGAAAAAACGTATATCACACTGGAATACGACAAGATTCTCAACATATTAAAACAACATCTTGCAAGCGAGGTGGGTCAGGAATTCGCGCAGAAGCTGCGCCCTGCCGCAACGCTGAAAGAAGCGGAAACGCTGCAGGAGCAAACCTGGGAAGCGGAAAGCATCTACACCCGAACGGGCAGAACGCCGATCACCGGATTTCCGGACGTGCGCGAGCTGGTAGGGCGCATGCACGCGTCTCTGTTTCTCAGCACGCGGGAGCTTCTTGCCATCGCGCAGGCAATGCGAGCCGCAAGAGAAGCAAAGGATGTTCTGCAAACCGGAGACGAGAACAGCCTGCTGTGCAATCTCGCAAACCGGCTGACCTCGCACCGCTCGGTGGAGGAGGAGATCGCGCGCTGCATCCTCGCGGAGGACGAGATTTCCGACAATGCCTCGGCGGAGCTCAACCGCATCCGCAGGCAGATGAAGATCGTCGGCGAGCGCGTGCGCGAAAAGCTCAACAGCATGCTGCGAAGCATGACCACGCAAAAATACCTGCAAGAGGCGGTCATCACGATTCGAAACGGGCGCTATGTGCTGCCCGTCAAGGCGGAGTGCCGCTCGCAGATTCCAGGCCTTGTGCACGACCAAAGCAGCAGCGGAGCGACGCTGTTTATCGAGCCCAGCACTGTCGTGGAACTCGGTAACGAGAACAAGCGCCTGCTGATCGAGGAAAAGAACGAGATTGAACGGATTTTGTCCGGGCTCACCGCGATGATCGAGCCGTTTGCGGACGAGATTCACATGAGCTGCAACATCATGGGTGCGTTGGACGTGATCTTTGCGCGTGCGATCATGGCGCGGGATTTTCGCGCCGTTCGACCCAAGCTCAACGAATCGGGACGCATCCGCATTGTGCGCGGCAGGCATCCGCTGATCGCGAAGGATCGTGTGGTTCCGGTCGATATCTGGCTCGGTGAAACCTTCCGCACGCTGATCATCACCGGCCCGAACACGGGCGGCAAAACGGTCACGCTCAAGACCGTCGGCCTCTTTACTCTGATGGTGATGAGCGGCATGTTTATTCCTGCGGACGAGGGAACGGAGCTTTCCACCTTTGACAGCGTGTTTGCGGATATCGGAGACGAACAGTCCATCGAGCAATCGCTCTCCACGTTCTCCTCACACATGACGAACACCGTGCGTATCCTTTCCGAGGCGGACGGGCGCTCGCTCGTGCTGCTGGACGAACTCGGCGCGGGCACCGACCCGGTGGAGGGCGCGGCGCTGGCGCAGGCGATCCTCGAAAGCCTGTATGATCGGAACACGCTGACCGTCGCGACCACGCACTACAGCGAGATCAAGGCGTTTGCGCTGATGCACGCGGGCATGCAGAACGCGTCGATGGAGTTCGACGTAGACAGGCTTTGCCCGACCTACCGCCTCTTTATCGGCATCCCCGGCAAGAGCAACGCGTTTGAAATCTCGCGCAGGCTGGGACTCAACGACGCGGTGATCGACCGCGCGCAGGATTTCTTACAAAAGAAGGATGTCGCGTTTGAGACCGTGCTCTCCGAGGCAGAGCAGGCGAGAAGAACCGCCGAAAACGACAAAGAGGCGATCTATAAGACGCGCATCGAGACCGAGAAGATTAAAACCGAGCTGGAAAAAGAAAAGAAAAAGCTCGAGGACGAAAAGACGCTTCTGCGCCAGAAAGCACGCGAGGACGCCCGCCGAATGGTGCAGGAAACACGGCAGGATATGGAAAAGCTCATCGTACAGCTGCGTTCCATCGAGAACATCGATCAAAAGCAGCTGGAGCGCGCGGTGCAGTCCTCCCGCGACGCGATGCGAAAGACGGAGGAACGCCTCTACGAGCAGGCGATTCAGCGCGACACGGCGGGCGAAGCCCCGGCAAGCGTGCACCCCGGTGAGAGGGTCAAGCTCATCACGCTCGGGCAGGAGGCGACTGTGCTCAAGCCCGTGGACGCAAAAGGCGAGGTGCTTGTGCAGGCGGGCGTGATGAAGCTCAGCGTGCCGCTCAACGACATTCGACCCGTGGAGCAAAAGAAGAAGCCGCAGCAGACCTCGGCAAAGGTGTCGCTGTCTCAAGATCGCGGAAGCGCGCTCTCCATCGACCTGCGCGGCAGCATGGTGGACGACGCGTGCTTGGAGCTGGATCGCTTCATCGACAACGCGCTGATCACGGGCGTGCATGAATTCTATGTCGTACACGGCAAAGGAACGGGCGCACTGAGAACCGGCGTGCAGCAGTATCTCAAGAACCATCCGCGGGTGAAAACCTATCGCATCGGCGCATATGGCGAAGGCGACGCGGGGGTAACGGTGGTCACGCTCAAGTCGTAAAATCGCTCAAAATGGGGAATACTCTCGAAAAAACGTATATACAAACGCCGCAAAGTATGATTGCTTGCGGCGTTTGTGTGACAATTTGCAGCCGTGTTGGACAAAGTCTATAATCTCTGTTATACTTTACCCAAATGTGAGATACAGAGCAAAAACGCTTGCATTTTCCTATCAAGTACGGAGGTGATCGGATGGAAAACAATACCATTCTGGTCATAGATGACGACAGAAATATTCTCGCCATCATCGAGTTATATCTCAAGAAAGCCGGATTTCAAGTGTATACCTGTGCGGACGGAACATCCGCATTGGCTGCATTTCACGAGACCAAGCCTTCGCTTGTCGTGCTGGATATCATGCTGCCGGGCCGCGATGGCTGGGCGGTGCTGCACGACATCCGCATGGAGAGCGAAACGCCGGTCATCATGCTCACCGCAAAGGGTGACACGGGTGATCGCGTACAGGGTCTGGAGCTCGGCGCGGACGACTACATCAGCAAGCCCTTCGACGCAAAGGAGCTCATCGCGCGCATCAAAGCGGTTTTACGCCGCAGCACGCCTTCGGAGCCCGCGCGGACGATCGCGCTGCCGGGGCTGACCGTTTCGCTGGAGAACTACGCGGTGACGCTGGACGGCCGCCAGCTCGAGATGCCTCCCAAAGAGATCGAGCTGTTATACTTCCTCGCGAGCCACACCGGCAAGGTGTTCACCAGAGAGCAGCTTCTCGAACAGGTTTGGGGATTTGACTTCTTTGGAGATTCGCGCACGGTGGACGTGCATGTCAAGCGCATTCGTGAGAAGCTTGGCGACGATCATGAGTGGGAGCTCCGTACCGTATGGGGCGTAGGGTATAAATTCGAACAGAAGTGATGCGGTAAGATGCGCAAGGACTTTCTCAGAACGCTCTTTTCCCGAATGCTGGCAACCTATATGGGCGTGACCATCGGGCTGTTACTTCTCTCCGGCGTTATCTCCGGGGCGTTGATTTCCGGCTTTGTCATGCGGCGGGAAAAACAGAACATCGCGAACGAAATCAGCATCGTTACCGAACTGTACTTTAACACCAAGAGCCCGATCGTAGGGGAAAACGCCTCGATTATGGAGCTCAACACAATCGCAAGGCACTACGACGGATTGATTCAAATCATCTCCGTGGACGGCGCCATGGCGCAATATGCCTCCGGCTCGAAGTGGGACGAGATTATGAACGTCCGCTACTCGGAGGAAGAGATATCACGCATGCTGAACGCCGTCTCCGATTTGGACGCGAACAGCGTGCGTTTTACGCAGTTGAAGGGAAGTTTTCAGATGCTGGCGGGCTCGAAGCCCGTCGTCATTGACGGAGTTGCGACGCATGTGGTGCGCTTTTATATCGACATAACGGAAGCGCGCGGTGCCATCAACATGGCGTATGCCGAGGTGATGCTGGTTTGCCTGATTGCGGTCTTGATCTGCGTGATCGTGGTGTACTACACCACAAACCGGCTAACCAAGCCCTTTATGGAGATCAACGAGACCGTTCAGAAATACGCAAAGGGCGACTACAACATCCGCATTCCGATCAGCAGTGTGGAAGAGGCAACCCAGCTTGCCGTGAGCTTCAACAACATGGCGGATCAGCTCAAGGATCTGGAGGCCACGCGCAGGAGCTTCGTCGCCAACGTCAGCCACGAACTGCGAAGCCCGCTGACGAGCATGAAGGGCTTTTTGGAGGCCATGCAGGACGGCACAATCGGGCCGGAGGAGCATGAGAAATACATCGGCATCGTTCTTTCGGAAACGCGCCGCATGGCGGGCATGGTCAACGATCTGCTCGACCTTGCGCGAATCGAGAGCGGCAAGACCGCGCTGAAGCTCGAAATCTTCGACATCAACGAGTTGATACGAAGAACGCTGATCACGTTTGAAGCGCGCATCTACGAACACCACATGGAAGTGGACGTGAAGTTTGCGCAGGAGCAGTACTATGTGGAAGCGGACAGCGCGCAGATTTCGCAGGTGCTGCGTAACATCATCGACAACGCGATCAAGTATTCACCGGACGACTCCAAGCTGCGCATTGCGACCTATGCGATGCGGCGCGAGGTCTACGTAAGCATTCAAGACTCCGGTCAAGGTATTCCGGAAGAGGATATTCCGCATGTATTTGACCGCTTCTATAAAGTAGAAAAGGCGCATACGCCCACGAAACAGAGCGGAACTGGCCTCGGCCTTTCCATCGTGAAGCGTATCATCGACCAACACAACCAAACCATCACGCTCAAGAGCGCAAAGGGAAAAGGAAGCACGTTTACGTTTACGCTCAAGCGCGCGCCGGTTCCGAAACGTTCTACTTCAGACGGAGGAAAAAAATATGGAACATAACGGCTATTACACATCGGACCACCAAAGCAAACACAACCGCGAAGACAGAGGCGGAAACGCCTTTGCGACAGTCGTCATCATCATCGTTCTCGTATTGCTTGCGCTGCTGGTAACAGGGCTCTTCTGGCCGAATCTGCTCGGCGGCGCGATGCCGGACTACTCAATCGTTGACTTGACTCCGACACCGCAGGTCGGCACGGACGCCACGGAACCGCCCGCAAGCAATCCGGAAGCGACGGCGGCACCCGTTCCGACGCAGACACCTGTGGTTGCGGATAACGACCGCGTTATGCCAAATCTAGACGGAGCAGCCCCCACGCTGCCCGGTATGGTGGACAACCCCATCCCGGACATCTACGACGCGGTGTCTCCCGGTGTGGTTGGCGTTCTCAACTATGTGCAGGCGGAAAACTCCAAAGGCAACAAGGTTGACGAGCTCTATGGCAGCGGCACGGGGTTTGTCGTTTCCAGCGAGGGGTATATCCTGACCAATGCGCATGTTGTGGAAGGCGCAAGCAAGGTCACCGTCAAAGTGTTTGGTGAAACGCAGGAGCGCAACGCAACGCTGATCGGCTCCGACACCGAAACCGACATCGCGGTGCTCAAGGTGGAAGGCGCGCAGCTCAACCCGCTCAAGCTCGGGGATTCCGACGCGGTTCGCGTTGGCGAATATGTGCTCGCCATCGGCAACCCGCTCTCCACGGACGAGCTGGCGAACACCATCACATTCGGCATCATCAGCGCAACCAAGCGCGAAGTGACCATCGATAACTACACGAATACCTACCTCCAGACGGATGCCGCGATCAACTTCGGCAACAGCGGCGGTCCCTTGATCAACATGAACGGCGAAGTCATCGGCATCAACAGTGCTAAGACGATCACGGCGGGCTATGATGAGCTGGGCAACGCCGTCAGCGCGGAAGGAATCGGCTTTGCGCTCCCGATCAACCAGGTGCAGAAGATCATGGAAGTGCTGATCACCAAGGGCTATATCGAGCGCCCGGGCATCGGCGTTACCGTCAGCACGGTTGACGCAGCCAGGGCGGAAGAGCTCGGCGTTCCCAAGGGCGCGCTGGTAGAGAGCGTCGTCAAGGGCAGGCCTGCGGATCAGGCCGGCGTTCTGGCGGGGGACATCATCACCGAAGCGAATGGAGAAACGATCACCACGCATCAGCAGCTCGTCAACATCGTGCTTGGTTGCATGATTGGCGACGAACTGAAGCTCAAGGTCTATCGCGATGGGAACTATCTGGATCTGACCATCGTCATCGGAAACAAGAGCGACATGAATTTTGATGACGTGGTTGGCGGAACGCCTTCGCCCATACCTGAGGCAACACCGACACCGAAATAACAACACGACGCAACACAAAAGCGGCGCACCCGAAAGAGTGCGCCGCTTTTTATATTCAGAAGCTCATGGATGAATGGTCTTGAGCAGATGAAACGCGTAGCCGTCCAGCCCGTCGGAGAGCGTTGCTCCGATTCTGGGACTGTGCAGGCGTTCCATGAGATACTGTAGAATGACGCCGCCGTGGAGGATGACGTCGTGCCGGTCTTTCAGAAGCGGAATCTTGGCGCGCTGCGCATCGCCCATTTGATCAAGTGTGTTGAGCACGGCGCGCAGCGTGATAGAGTCGATCGGCTTCTCGCCTTCCCAGGGCGTAAAGGAATCCTTTCCTTCGCAGAGCAGCGCAAGTGTCGTGATCGTTCCGCCGATGCCGAGCAGCGGCTCCTGGGGGAGCTGTTTATCGCTGGATAAGACAGGACGGTCCTGCCGTTCTCCCAGCTCCGGTGGGCCGAACAAGCCCGATAGGATCGGATAGAGCGCGTCGGCAATCGAGAGTAGGTCGGATTGCGGCGCGAGGTCTTTTGCGCGCACACAGCCGATCGGCCAGCTTTCCCGCGAACCGGGGCGGACAATCTGCGTGCTGCCGCCGCCGATATCGAGTATGATTCTGCCACCGTCCGGATTCGCGCCCTGCTGCGCAAACGCCGCTTCCTCTTCGCCGGTGAGGATGCGCGCATGACCACTTCCTATGATCTCCTCAACAGAGCGGAGGAAAGCTACTCCGTTTGAAGCGTCCCGCACGGCGCTGGTGGCATAGGCATACGATGAAAAGCCCTGCGGTGCATACTCGCCATGCAGCGAGCGAATCACGAGCAGGGATTGCTGCATCCGGGCGGTAGAGAGGGAGCCGGATTCGGCTAACCCTTCTGCCAGACGCGTGGTATAAACGTGTTTGCCGGAAAAGTGCGGCTGGGATTGCGCATCCTGCGTGACGCGCAGGGTGCGAACGGAATTGCTTCCAATGTCAAAAACGAGCAGTTGCATGTTCGTTACGGTCCCATTGTAACGACGGTGACGTTCGGTGCGGTGGTGGGCATCGGCGTCGGCGTCGGGCTGGGTTTCGCGGTAGGCGTCGTCAACGCTGGCAGAGGCGTAGGCGTTTCCGCAAGCTTAGGCGTTACCTTGGCATCCTGCGAATCGTCATAAAACTTCCAGTCGTCTTCGAATACGTAGCCGAGCTTTTCCCGCGCGTACTGAATCTTATAATCCGTCGTCTGCATGTATTCCAACATGCGCTCCAGACGTTCCTGCTCGACCTTTTTTGCGTCCAGTTTCGTCTGCAGCTCGATTTTCTCTTCGGCGATGCTCGAAAGCTTTGTCCTCTGCGAAAGATAGACGCCGCCGAGCACGAAGATCGTCAAAATGAAAAAAAGGATAATATAACGAGGCCGGATGCGGAATCCGGTTCGGATTTGTTCGATTCGTTCTGTCGGTTTGCTTGCCATGGTGTGTATCTTAGCATAATTTGCCCGAAATTGAAAGATAAGGCACAATAGGTTTTCAATTTGGTTACAGGAACACAGATATTTTTGGATCAGATGAGCTATGGAGCGATTCTCCGCCAGTTTTGATCTTCGCCAAATAGGAATTTGATCAATCAATCGTAGAATAATAATAGCGCACGCAAACCGGAACACACCAAAAACGCTGGTTTGTTTCATCTGGAAACACAAATACGCGTATGAACCGGCGACTCTGTCTTTGGTTGTGAAAAAAGGATGGCGTATATTGACAAAGAAACCGCCTGAGGATATGATAATATATCAATCATATCAAATCGAATCAGCTTCTGGTTTATTGACAGGCAGTTGGTCTTACCGTAGAGAGGAGTATCCAGTTGAACAAGGAACAGTTGGAGGCGAAGAGCCTTGGAGATTTGCGCGAAATCGCAAAGCTACAGGGTGTAAAATCGTTAACTAAATATCGGAAAAGTGATCTCGTTGAGATCATTATGGGCGGAGGCGTAGTGCCCTCCGATTTTTCGCCCTCCGAAGAAGAGGAAGCCCCGGTTCCCGAAGCAATCGCACAGCAAGGCGCGGAACAAGAGGCAATGCCGGGAGAACCGGGAAACGATCCTTCCGGTGCGCGGTTTGATGCGCAGGAGACGGACGGATACCGCAGGTCTTCCTATACGCCGCGGCCCTATCAGCAGAACAAGCCGTATTATGACAATCGCCAGCAGCAGAACGGCTACCAGAGACGCCAATACTCTCCGCAGGGAAGCTATCAGCAAAATTATCAGCAGCAGAGCGGTGGCTATCAGCAGGGTGGGTACCAGCAAAGCGGCGGCTATCAGCAGAGCGGCTATCAGCGCAACAACTATCAGCAAAACTCCTACCAACAGCCGAACAGCTTTCCTCAACAGAACAACTTCCAACAGCCTGCATTTCAGCAAGGGTTTAATGCCGCGAACTACGGCGCGGAGCAGGCAGGCTTCGAAGGCGACCGCAACTTCCGCCCGCGCAACCCCGAAGGATATTACAACAAAGATTACGGCACGAGCAATCCCGCCGTTCCCGAAATTCTCCAGACCGGAGATTGCGGAGACGCGGAGGGCGTGCTGGAAGTGCTACCGGATGGCTACGGTTTCCTCCGCAGCGAAAACTATCTCTCCGGTCAGCATGACGTATACGTCTCCATCGCGCAGATTCGCCGCTTCGGCCTGCGCACGGGCGACATGGTCACCGGCAAAACGCGTCCATCGAAAGAGGGCGAGCGTTTCCTCGCGCTGCTGTACATCACGGCGGTCAACGGGGAATCTCCCGAAAGCATCGTAGACCGCAAGCCGTATGAAGAGCTTGTTCCGGTGTTCCCCTTTGAGCGCTATACGCTCGAGCAACCGGGCACAAACAACCTCGCCATCCGTTTGATCGATCTTATCGCGCCAATCGGTAAAGGACAGCGCGCGATGATCGTCTCCCAGCCCAAGGCGGGCAAAACCACGCTGCTCAAGAGCATCGCAAACGGCATATCGAAGAACTATCCCGACACGCACCTGATCGTGCTGCTCATCGATGAGCGACCGGAGGAAGTCACCGACATGCAGCGCTCCATCAAGGGAGAGGTGCTGTATTCCACGTTTGACGAACTGCCGGAGCACCACACCCGCGTTGCTGAGATGGTGCAGGAGCGCGCTATGCGCTTGGTCGAGATGGGCAAGGATGTCGTGATCCTCATGGACAGCCTGACGAGACTTGCACGCGCCTACAACCTCACGATCCCGCCGACGGGACGCACGCTCTCCGGCGGTATGGATCCGGGCGCGCTGCATAAGCCCAAGCGCTTCTTTGGCGCCGCGAGAAAGATTGAAAACGGCGGAAGCCTCACCGTGATCGCAACCGCGCTCACCGAGACGGGCAGCCGCATGGACGACATGGTATACGAGGAGTTCAAGGGCACGGGCAACATGGAGATCCATCTGGATCGCAAGCTCAGTGAACGCAGAATCTTCCCGGCCATCGACATCTACAAGTCCGGCACGCGCAGGGAAGACCTGCTGCTCTCGAATGAGGAGCTGGAAGCGGTTCGAACGATTCGCAGAGTGCTCGCGGGCGGCAACACGGCGGACGTGACCGAGCACCTGATCAGCATGCTGGATAAGACCAACAACAACGAGGAATTCCTCCAGCGCCTGAAGGATTGGGTCAGCATTTACGAGAAAGACGGCTATACGACCATGTCGACCAGCCGCTTTGGCAAGTAAAAGAGAATTTTCTGTATACCAAGCGATGCAAAAAAGCTTAAAATATTCAGAAAACTCTTGATTTTCTTGCGTTCAATCGCTATACTAACTTTTGGTAGTGTTTTCAAAGGAGTGATCATCATGAAGAAGGACATCCATCCGAAATACGGCGAAGCTACCGTTCGCTGTGCTTGCGGCGAGACCTTCAGGACCGGTTCGACGAAAGAAGACCTGTCTGTCGAAATCTGCAGCAAGTGCCATCCGTTTTTCACTGGCAAACAGAAGCTTGTGGACAGCGGCGGACGTGTTGACCGTTTCAAAAAGCGTTACGGTCTGTAAAAAGCGTGAAAACCTTCCCTTTACGGGGGAGGTTTTTTCTTGCCCGGACGATCCGACACAAGGCACCGTGTTTTTCTTGCCCGGGCAATTCAGCATATGGTACAATAATCGGAACCATGCAGGAAGTGAAACGGGAAATTTCATGGGCTTGTTATGGGAATGCAATTAAGGGGAACAAATCATGAAACGATGCTCGGTTGGCGGTCAGGCTGTCATGGAAGGCGTCATGATGCGCACCATGAGCGGCGGCATCGCGCTTGCCGTTCGAAAAGCGGATGGCACGATAGAAACCGAATACACGCCCAAAAAGGAAACGAGCAAGAGCCCCATTCTCAAGTGGCCGGTCGTGCGCGGCGTGGTCGCGTTTGTGGACTCTCTCGCAACAGGCATGAAGATGATGACGCGCTCGGCAGAGCTCTATGGCGAAGCCATCGAGGAGGAACCGAGCCGCTTTGAAAAATGGCTTGCCAAGAAGACCGGCAAGGACGTGATGGATATCGCCATCGTCGTCGCGGTGATTCTGGCAGCCGCGCTCGCAATCGGGCTGTTTGTACTGCTGCCCTCTCTGGTGACGCAGCTCATCCACTGGAACACGGACGCGCCACGCATCTGGAAGAGCCTTGTGGAAGGCTTTGTGCGGCTGTTCATCTTCTTAGGCTACATCACGGCGATCTCGCTGATGAAGGATATTCGCCGCGTGTATATGTATCACGGCGCGGAGCACAAGACCATCGCCTGCTATGAGCACGACGCTCCGCTTACTCCCGAGAGCGCGATGAAGTATTCGCGCCTGCACGCACGCTGCGGAACGAACTATCTCTTCCTCGTGATGGCTGTATCGATCTTGTTTTTCGCGATGCTGCCGTATGCGGAAAACCTGTTTCTGCGCGTGCTCACGCGACTGATCTTTCTGCCGCTGGTCGCAGGGCTTGCGTACGAAGTGCTCAAGCTTGCCGCGGCGTCCGATGCGCTCTGGGCGCGGATCATCCGCGCGCCGGGACTGGGCCTGCAATACTTAACCACGCGCGAACCCGAAGCGGAGATGCTGGAGGTCGCAATTGCTGCCTTCAACCTTGCCATCAACGACGGCGTACTCCCGCAGGAGGAGCCGAAGGCGGAGCAAGCAGAACCGCAGGAATCGCAAAGCACCGAAGACAGTGCGCAAGCATAAACGGATTTCGTGAAAAAGGAGCCTGATTTTTGTGACAATTCCGGTTTCCGAAGTGGTGCGCCTCTGCAAACTGCGCCTCGAACCCGTTGCGGGTGAGGAGGCATTGCAGCAGGCGAAGGAGATCGTAGCCGCCGTGATCGGCGCAGAGACCTCCGCACTCGCCGTGCATAGCTGGGTTCAGGTGACCGAGGAGCAGATGTCCATGATCGGCGATCTCGTCGAACAGCGACTCTCCGGCCAACCGCTGCAATACATCCTCGGCGAATGGGAGTTCTACGGGCTTCCGTTCTATGTGGACGAGCGCGCGCTGATTCCGCGGCAGGACACGGAGCTTATGGTTGAAACCGCAATTTCGATGATTCAGAAGCGCGGCTATCAAACCTGTTTCGACCTTTGTACCGGTAGCGGCTGCATCGCGGTCTCAATTGCGAAACACGCGCAGATTTCCGTGACGGCTTCCGACATCAGCGTGGATGCGCTGGAGTTGGCGCAGGAAAACGCGGCACTCAACGAAGTGAAGGTCACATTCGTGGAGAGCGATTTATTTCATCAGATCGATGGAACGTTCGACCTCATCTGCTGCAATCCGCCTTATCTTTCGAAGGAAGACATGGAGCACCTGCAAAAAGAGGTTTCGTTTGAACCCGCGCTTGCACTCTACGGTGGAGCGGATGGACTCGATTTTTTCCGCAGAATCGCGAAGGAATATCAAGCGCACCTAAACGCCGGCGGCGTGCTACTACTCGAAATCGGCAGCACGCAGGCGGAAACTGCAGCTGAGCTCTTTGCGGCGAAAACATACGTGCTCAACGACCTTGCGGGCAATCCGCGTGTGCTGGTCGTCGAGCCAAACTGATCAAACTAGGCTTCGTTCGAAGCAAAGATAGCTAACCCGCAAGACCGATCTGCGGGCGGCACGGGCCGGAGCGAAAATAGGCCCGAACACCGGAGGGACCATGATCGATAAACTACAGGGAATCAAACTACGCTTTGAATTTCTCTCGGAGAAGCTTGCCTCACCGGACGCGATGGCGGATAAAGACGCCTGGCGCGAAATGGTGAAGGAGCGGGCTTCGCTCGAAGAGATTGTTCTTGCGTTTGACGAATATGTTGCGG
The DNA here is from genome assembly GCA_963667195.1 of Christensenellaceae bacterium. Taxonomy (GTDB): domain Bacteria; phylum Bacillota; class Clostridia; order Christensenellales; family CAG-138; genus UBA7703. The sequence continues at coordinate 3,078,108 of OY762962.1, read as the reverse complement.
TGCAGAGCGCGTTGGATAACTGCAAAGCCTTACAAAACGAGCATCTCGACAGCGAGATGAAAGAGCTGGTTCACGCAGAGATTGAAGAGCTCGAAGAGAAACTGGATTCTCTCGATAAGCAACTGCATCTTCTGATCCTGCCGAAAGACCCGAACGATGAGCGGGACGTGATTCTCGAAATTCGCGCGGGAACGGGCGGAGACGAAGCCTCGCTCTTCGGTGCGGATCTCCTACGCATGTATCTTCGATATGCCGAACGCCATGGCTACAAGGTGGAATACCTTTCCAGCAATCTCACGGACATGGGCGGCGTGAAAGAGGTCGTGCTCTCCATCGGCGGCAAGCACGGTGCGTTTAGTAGACTCAAATTCGAAAGCGGCGTTCATCGCGTCCAGCGTGTGCCGGAGACGGAATCGCAGGGACGCATTCACACCAGCGCGGCGACTGTCGCCGTACTGCCGGAGGTGGACGACGTTCAGATCGAAATCAAGGACACCGATCTTCGGATCGATACTTATCGCAGCAGCGGCGCCGGCGGTCAGCACGTCAACAAGACCGAGAGCGCAATTCGCATCACGCACCTGCCGACCGGTATGGTCGTCTCCTGTCAGGACGAGAAATCGCAACTGAAAAACAAAGAGCAAGCGATTCGTGTGCTCAAAAGCCGCCTGTACGATTATTACGCAAGCCAGCAGGCGGAGCAGCGCGCGGGCGCGCGTAAGAGCCAAATCGGCTCCGGCGACCGCAGCGAGCGAATCCGCACGTATAATTTTCCGCAGGGACGCGTGACGGATCACCGTATCGGACTAACGCTGTATAAGCTGGACGCGTTTCTGGACGGAGACATGGACGAGATGCTGGACGCGCTGAGCGTCGCCGAGCGAAGCGAAATGCTCGCCGGGGAATCGGACTGATATGAAGAGCAACAACGACACTCTGCCCGCGTTTGACACCGAAGTGATCAACGCGATCCGGCAAGAGGAAGCGGGCACGATACAGGGCGCAAAGCTGATTCAGGCGGGGGAGCTGGTCGCCTTTCCGACCGAGACGGTCTACGGCCTCGGTGCGGACGGACTCAACGGAGAAGCAGTCGCGAAGATCTTCGCGGCAAAGGGTAGACCCTCGGACAATCCGCTGATCGAGCACGTCGCAAAAAAGAGCGATGTACGCCAGCTTTGGAGCAGGATTCCGAAGCAGGCACAGATTCTGATGGATACCTTCTGGCCGGGGCCGCTGACGATTGTTGCGCCAAAGAGCGATCTCGTACCGGACGAAGTGATCGCAGGGCTTAACACCGTTGCCGTTCGCATGCCGCAAAACAAGACCGCGCGGGCGCTGATCGCAAAATCCGGCGTACCCATCGCGGCGCCGAGCGCGAACCGCTCCGGCAGGCCGAGCCCCACGACCGCACAACACGTATTAGACGATTTGGGCGGCAGGATTCCGCTGATCATCGACGGAGGCCCGTGCAAATACGGCGTGGAATCGACCGTGCTCTCGCTGGTCGGCGAACCTACGATTCTGCGTCCGGGTGCGATCACGCGCGAGATGCTCGCGGCGGTCATCGGCGAAGTGCAAGTCAGTTCGAGCATCCTAAACCCCATGAAGGCGGGCGAAGTCGCGGCCTCGCCGGGCATGAAATATCAGCACTATGCGCCGTCCGCCGAGGTAATCGTTGTTCAAGGCAATCCGGAGCAGACCGCAAAGCGCATCAACGCGCTCTACCGCGAGGCGGAAGCCGAGGGGAAATCGGTCGAAATCGCCGCGACGGAGCAAACAAAACCGTTTTATCGCGGCAAGCGCCATCTGGTGCTTGGCGATCGCAACGAGCCGGAGACGCTCTGTGCAAGCCTCTTTTCCGCGTTGAGGGACATGGATACGCGCGCGGATCTGATCCTCGCCGAAGGAATTCCCGCGGAAGACGAGGGATTAGCGTATATGAACCGGCTCCTGCGCGCGGCGGGGTTCCATGTGATCGACGCAACAAAGGAATCGTAAAGACGACTACAAGCAAAGTTTGAACATAGAACGCAAACCACGTTAGAGAGAGAAAGGAAGAGAAGAAATGAAGATTGGTATCGGCTGTGACCACGGCGGATTTGACCTCAAGGAAGCCATCGTCGCCTATTTGCGCGAGGAGGGACACGAGGTGAAGGACTTCGGTTCCTACGATAGAAACAGCATCGACTATCCCGACTACGTCTTTCCGGTTGCGGAGGGAGTCGCGCGCGGAGAATTCGAACGCGGCATCGTGATCTGCACGACGGGCATCGGTGTAAGCATCGCGGCAAACAAGGTGCACGGCATTCGCTGCGCACTGGTGACCGACGAATACTCCGCGAAGATGACGCGCGAACACAACGACACCAACATGCTTGCTCTCGGCGCAAACGTCACCACCGTTGTGCGCGCAAAAGGCATTGTAGATATCTGGCTGAGCGAACCGTTTTCCCACGGCGAACGGCACCAGCGCAGAATCGATAAAATTTCCGCTTACGAAAAAACGCACTAAGGAGGCTCACCCATGTCAAAAGTTACCACCATCGACCACCCGCTCGTGCAGCACAAGCTTTCGCTTCTGCGCGACAAGGACACCGGCTGCAAGGCGTTTCGTGAACTCGTATACGAGCTTGCAATGCTCATGGCTTACGAAGTCACGCGCGATCTCGAGCTCAAGGAAATCGAGATTGAAACGCCGATCTGCAAGACCACCGTACAGACACTCGCAAACGAGAAAATCGCGGTCATTCCGATTCTCCGCGCAGGCCTCGGTATGGCGGACGGCATCATGAGCCTGATTCCCAACGCGAAAGTCGGCCACATCGGCCTCTATCGCAATCCCGACACGCTGATGCCTACCGGCTACTATTGCAAGCTGCCGCAGGACATCGCAGAGCGCGAAACCATCATCGTGGACCCGATGCTCGCCACCGGCAACTCCGGCATCGAAGCCATCCACATCCTCAAGGAGAACAAGGTTTCGAGCATCCGCTTCGTGAGCCTGATTGCCGCGCCGGAAGGACTCGCCGCCATGCAGGCCGCGCATCCGGACGTGGACATCTATGTGGCGCACATCGATGAAAAGCTCAATGACCACGGCTATATCGTGCCCGGCCTTGGCGATGCTGGCGACCGCCTCTTTGGAACCAAATAAAAGTTGAGCCGACGATCGTGATTCAACGCAGGCGTGCGGAGGGTTTTCACCGTCCGTACGCCTTGCGTTTTTCAGTTTTTTGAACCACCTCTCAGATACAAAGAATTCTTCTCATAATCAATTTATCTTGTTTATATACTAAATTTTTCATGTAAATCTATTTCAAATACGCAAAAGGTTATGTTAAGATGAAAACGTTATAGGCTCATCTTCCTTAATTTCACGTTGTTTTTGATACGCATAATACGATTGTTAGTTCGGAGGGCAAGCATGCGATCGGTCATAGAAGAAATCGCAAACGCGGAGCAGCAGGCGGAAGAGATCCGTCAAAACGCCGCGCTACAGGCGCGCGAACGGACGCTTCAAGCGAAGGAAGACGCGCAAAAAGCGCTTTCCCGACTCGAAGAGGAAGCACGCGAAACCCTACAGGCCGAGTTGGACAAAGCGAAGCTGGAAGGCGAGCGCTTGTCCGGCAATATGCTCGCGCAGCTGGAACAGGAAGCAGACGCGCTCTGCTCCAATGCAAACACACGGCTGGACAAAGCCGTATCCTATCTCGTAGATAAGGTGACGAAAACGGCATGATCGTTTCTATGAAGCGAATGACGCTCGTCGCACACAAAGACGACGAAGCGGCAATCTTAAACGCGCTGCAGGCAATTTGCGCGGTAGAGGTCATCTCCAGCGGACAGGATAACGCGGCGCAGGCGGCGCTTGAGCGCGCGCAGGCGCGCATGCAGCAGCTCAGCGACGCGATGAAGACCGTCAAACCTTTCGCACTTAAAAAAGGATTTCTCGCTGCTCTGCAAGAGGCAAAGGCAGAGGAGCTTTTTGACATGCTTCCGGAAGCGACCGCGCTCTCGGAACGCTTCAGTACACTCAACCGCGAGCTTTCCGCGACGAAGTCGGAGATCGACAAAAACGAAACACTGATCAATACGCTGCGTCCTTGGAGCGCGTTTCCTGCGGACATGCAGACGTATAGCATGAGTAAGCACGTCAAATATTTTACCGGATTGATTGCAGCTTCCGATGTCGAGAAGCTGGAGAGCATCGACGCCACGACGGAGTATCAGCTCTTCAATGAAGGCGTTGAGCGCACCTGCGTGATCGCCTGCCCGATCGACGAGGCAAAGAGCGTCTCCAACTTCCTCAAGTCGCTGGAGTGGGCGGACTTCGTATTTCCGAAGATGCCGGGCACGCCCGCGGAAGCGATGGAGGAACTCTCCGAGAAAAACAGAACGCTGCAAGCGAAGAAGGTTGAGCTGGAGGACGAAATCCGCGATGCGGCAACGGGTCAGAACGCGCTGATCGAAGGCGCGTATGACGCGGCTGTCATCGAGCGTGACCGCGCGCTCGCCGCTGCGGAGCTGGAGCGCTCGGACGCGACATTCCACCTCGAAGGCTGGCTGCCTGCGGATCGCGAGGCGGACGTGCAGCAGGCGGTTTCGAAGGTGACTGATGCATTCTATCTCGACGTGCGCGAGCCGGAGGAGAACGAGGTTCCACCTTCGTTCGTAGAAAACAGCGCATTCGTTACGCCGTTTGAACAGGTGACAAATCTCTATTCGCGACCCGATCCGAAGGGAATTGACGCGACGCCGTATATGGCGCCGTTTTATGTGTTGCTGTTTGGCATGATGCTCAGCGACTCGGGGTACGGTCTCGTGCTGTCGTTGCTGTGCTTCCTCTTCATCAAGCTCAAGAAACCAACCGGCGGAACGGCAGGCTTTGCCTGGGTGCTGTTCTGGGGCGGACTGTCAACGGTCGTGTGGGGCGTGTTGATCGGAACGTTCTTTGGTATGGATTTCGATGTGCTGTTTGGCACGGTAAACAAGTTCCCACTGATCCTCGATCCCATGACAGACCCGATCGGAATGCTGATTATCTGTTTCGGATTGGGATTTTTACATATTCTCTTTGGACTCGGGCTCAAGATCAAGGTGGCGTTTTCGCGCGGAGACTGGAGAACCGCTATCTACGATACGCTCTCCTGGGTGTTTGTGCTGATCGGGCTTGTCGTGTTCGGCGTTGGCAGCGCGGTTGCAGGTGTACCGGCAATCGTCGGAAAGATCGGCATGTATATGGCGATTCTGGGCGCGGTTACGCTGTTGCTCTTTAAGGGCAGAGAGGCGAAGAACCCCGTTGGCAGAACCGCGCAGGGACTGTTCGAACTCTACCAGATCTCCGGTTACCTCTCGGACGTTTTGTCATACTCGCGTCTCTTCGCGCTGGGTGTTGCCACGGGCGTTATCGCGACCGTGTTTAACGATCTTTGCAGCATGCTGATGACTTCACCCAATATTATTCTGAAGATACTGGGCATTCTCATCGGAAGCGCGCTGCTTGCCGCACTGCACGCGTTTGGCCTTGCAATCAACACGCTCGGCGCATTCGTGCACACCGCGAGACTCCAGTACGTCGAGTTCTTCGGCAAGTTTTACGAGGCAGGCGGCAGGGCATTCAAACCGCTTGGCTATCGAACCAAGCACGTGCGCATCACGGAAAACGTTCCGTCAATCGGAAAATAACGAATTGGATTTCATGTTCCAGATTCGTTTGATGAAAAAACCTATCGCATAAAACGATCGTAGTTGAAGGAGGATTTCACTGATGGAAATCAATTTGGGCATCGTATTGGCGGCAGCAGCCGCAGTTCTCTCCGCAGCACTGGCGGGCATCGGCAGCGCAATCGGCGTCGGTATGGCGGGTCAGGCCGCGGCCGGCGTGGTTTCGGAAGATCCGGATCGTTTCGGCTCCTGCCTGCTGTTGCAGCTTCTGCCGGGTACGCAGGGCATCTACGGCCTCCTGATCGCGTTTGTTATCGCGACCAAAGCGGGACTTCTCGGCGGTGCCGTGCAAGCGGTCACCGTAACGAACGGCCTGAACCTGCTCTTTGCCGCTTGTCCTGCGGCATTCGGCGGCTGGCTTTCTGCAATCGCGCAAGGCAAGGTTGCCGTCGCCGGCATCAACCTCGTTGCAAAGAAACCGGAAGAGTTTGGTAAAGGCATGCTCATGACCGTCATGGTGGAAACCTACGCGGTTCTGTCGCTGCTGATTTCCTTCCTGCTCGTCAACGGCGTGAAGATTGGATAAGAAACAGGTTTTGCACGATAAGGAGCAGCCAATGGCTACAGTTACCATCTTCGGAACCAATAAGCTCGCCGAGCGCATCGTTCTCGATGCGCAGGAGGAGGCGCGCGCTGTGCTCGACCAAGCGCAGGAGGTCATTCTCGGTATCCAGAAGGAAAGCGAGAAGGCCGTCTCTGCGCGCCGCGCGGAGCTATCCAGCCAGCGCACGAGCGCGGTAAAGAGCCTGATTGGCGGCTATCAAACCCGCGCATTGCTGGATGCAAAAAAGGACGCGCTCCGGAAAAAGAGAGCTGTGATCGATGCCGCGTTTACCCGCGCGTATGACGCCGTTCTTACGCTACCGCAGAGTGACCGGAAAGAGATCTGCGCGCGTATGATCCAGGCGCACGCGGAAGGCGGAGAGCAGGTTTTGCCCGCAAAGGCGGATCGCGCGTCTCTTGCCGCGATCATTGCCGCCATGCCGGAAAAGAAGCTTTCGCTCGCAAAGGACGATGCCGCAATCGACGGCGGATTCGTCCTGCTTGGCGACGGCTATGAGAAGGACTGCTCGTTCCGTTCGCTTCTGGATACCGTTCGCGACGCGGAAGAGACCGCGGTCTATCAGCTGCTCTTCGACTGAGCGGAGGGAGGGTTTCATGCCACAGCCAAGCTACGCCTATGCTTGCGCGCGCATCAGCGCGCTGGAAAAGTCGCTCTTTGGCAGAGACGCCATCCGCCGCATGGCCGAGGGTTCGCTGGAGGATGCGCTTCGTCAGCTCGCAGACGCGAAATACGGCAATCTGCCGGACGCGACGGGAGAGGACACGGAGCGCATGATCGAGTCTGTTCGCAAACAGACCGCCGAGACGATCCGCGATCTTTCGCCGGATACACGGCTGACGGATCTGTTTTTGCTGCAGACGGATGCGCAGAACCTTAAGGTTCTGATCAAGGCGCGCCTGCTTTCCACGACGGATCTCTACTGGCTTGAAGGCGGGCTCTATTCCCGCGAACAACTCGAAACCATGGTTTCAAGCGCGAAATATGATCTGCTTCCGGCTGAGATGGGCGAGGCGATGACCCGCCTTGAAGCAAAGCTAAAGATTTCGCAGGAACCGCAGCTTGTGAGCGTTTACGTCGACTACGGCTATCACGCGCATTGCCTGAGCACGGCAAGCTCGATCAAGGAACCGTTTGTGCGGCAATATTTTGCGGCGCTCTGCGATTTCAACAACGTCATTACCTTCCTTCGCATGCGCGCCATGGGTGCGCAGAAGGAAGACCTCAAGGAAGTGCTGCTGCCGGGCGCGGGCGTTCGCGGGGAAGCGCTGATTGCGGCTTACGAGCTCTCGGCGGAGACGCTGAACAAGGCGATCTCTACCAGCGTCGCAAAGAGCGCTCTGCAGGAAGGCCTGAATCGCATGCTCGCAACCGGAAGCATCTCGATGCTCGAAAAAGCGAGAGACGATTATCTGCTTTCGCTCGTAAACGATCACCGGCACGAGAGCATGACGATATTCCCGATCGTCGGGTATTATCTGGCGAGGGATCGCGAAGCAAAAGCCGTGCGTCTGATCTTAACCGTGAAGCGCAACGGCCTTGACGACGCGATCATCTCGGAAAGACTGAGGGAACTCTATGGCTAAAATTGGTGTCATCGGAGACCGGGACTCCGTATTGCTCTTCAAAGCAGTCGGGCTGGATGTGTTTTTCGAGGACGAAGGGGACAGCGCAAACCGCACCCTCCATCGCCTCGCGAGGGAAGGATACGTCACCGTATTCGTCACGGAAAAACTCTTCGCAGCCTGCGCGGAGACCATTGAGGAGTTTAAGGGACAAGCGTATCCCGCCATCATTCCGATTCCCGATCAGGCGGGTTCCCGCGGCGTTGGCGAAAAGATGCTCCGGCAAAACGTAGAAAAAGCCGTTGGCATGGACATTCTGTTTAACAAATAAGAGACCATCGCCGAATTTGAAAAGAACTTTCGCGCGAAAGCCGGATTGAGGCTGAAGCGCATCAAACGTAACGATTCTTACGACGACGAAAGGGTAACCAGCATGCAAGGAAGGATCATTAAGGTCTCGGGACCGCTCATCGTAGCCGGCGGCATGGCGGACGTGCAGATGTACGACGTTGTGCGCGTATCCGAAAAGCATTTGATCGGAGAGGTCATCGAGCTGCGCGGCGATCAGGCCTCCATTCAGGTATATGAAGAAACGGGCGGCATCGGCCCGGGCGAACCCGTCGAGACGACGGGAGCGCCGCTTTCCGTCGAGCTCGCGCCGGGCTTGATCGAGTCCATCTACGACGGCATCCAGCGCCCGCTGAACCTCATTCGCGAGCGCGCGGGAGACCGCATCACACGCGGCATCATGGTCGACTCTCTCGACCACGAGAAGCGTTGGGCGTTTACACCCGTTGCGAAGGTTGGCGACGAGCTGCAGGGCGGCGATGTGCTCGGTACCGTTCAGGAGACCGAGGCGGTGCTGCACCGCGTAATGGTTCCACCCAAAGTTGCCGGCAAACTCGTTTGGCTTTTCGAGGGCGAGGCGAATATCGTTACCCCGATCGCGAAGATTGAAAAAGCGGATGGCTCGATTGTCGAGCTGCCGATGCTGCAGAAGTGGCCGGTTCGGAAAGGCCGCCCCTATGCTGAAAAGATCTCCCCGCGTGAGCCCATGATCACGGGTCAGCGCGTCATCGACACGCTGTTTCCCGTCGCAAAGGGCGGCACGGCGGCGGTTCCCGGCCCGTTTGGCAGCGGTAAAACGGTCGTGCAACATCAGCTCGCCAAGTGGGCGGATGCGGACATCATCGTCTATGTCGGCTGCGGCGAGCGCGGAAACGAGATGACGGACGTGCTGATGGAGTTTCCAGAGCTGAAGGACCCGCGCACGGGACTTTCGCTGATGAAGCGCACGGTTCTGATTGCGAACACCTCCGACATGCCGGTTGCGGCGCGCGAAGCTTCGATCTATACGGGCATTACGATTGCGGAATATTTCCGTGACATGGGCTATAAAGTCGCCATCATGGCGGACTCCACCTCCCGCTGGGCGGAGGCGCTCCGCGAGATGAGCGGTCGCCTCGAGGAAATGCCCGGTGAAGAAGGGTATCCCGCGTATCTTTCCAGCCGCCTTGCGGAGTTTTACGAGCGCGCGGGCGCGGTGAAGACCCTCGGAAGCGAAGGCCGCGAAGGCGCGGTTTCCGCCATCGGCGCGGTTTCCCCTCCGGGCGGCGATATCTCCGAGCCGGTTTCGCAGGCAACGCTCCGCATCGTCAAGGTGTTCTGGGGGCTTTCCAGCAAGCTTGCCTACGCCCGCCATTTCCCGGCGATCGACTGGCTGCAGAGCTATTCGCTCTACCTCGATCGGCTCGAAGGCTGGTTTAATCAGAACGTTGCGCCCGATTGGACGAGCCTTGTGCAGCGCACCATGGCGCTTCTTCAGGAGGAGAGTGAGCTGGACGAAATCGTCCGCCTCGTCGGCATCGACGCACTGTCCTTCCGCGACCGCTTGACGCTTGAGAGCACGCGCAGTATCCGCGAGGACTATCTGCATCAAAACGCGTTCCACGAGATCGACACGTACTCTTCGCCAAAGAAGCAGTACCTGCTGCTGAAGGCGATTCTCGCGTTCTACGACAAGAGCCTTGTCGCCTTGCAGGAGGACGCGCCGTTTAGCAAGCTTGTGAAGATGCCTGTTCGTGAAAAGATCGGCAGACTCAAATATGTGCCGGAAGATGATGTGCAGGCACAATATGATTTGATCCTGTCAGAGCTGGATCACCAAATTCGTGCACTGACGGAAGGAGGCGAGCATCATGCGTAAGGAATACAAGACCATTCGCGAGGTGGTTGGCCCGCTGATGCTCGTCGAGCAGGTTTCGGGCGTGAAATATGACGAGCTGGTCGAAATCGAGCAGCACGACGGCAGCATTCGCCGCGGTCGCGTGCTGGAAATCGACAACGACAAAGCGCTCGTGCAGCTCTTTGAGGGCTCGCAAGGCTTACAGATCAGCACTTCGAAGGCGCGCTTCCTGGGCAAATCCATTGAGCTGGACGTCGCTCCCGACATGCTGGGCCGCATCTTTGACGGAATGGGCAAGCCCATCGACAAAGGGCCCGCGCTGATTCCCGAAAAGCATCTCAACATCAACGGCACTCCGATGAATCCCGCCGCGCGCGACTATCCCAGCGAGTTCATTCAGACGGGCATCTCCGCCATCGACGGACTCAACACGCTGGTGCGTGGTCAGAAGCTGCCGGTGTTCTCCGGTTCGGGCTTGCCGCACGCAAACCTCGCGGCGCAGATTGCGCGTCAGGCGCGGGTGCTCGGTTCCGACGAGAAGTTCGCCGTCGTGTTCGCCGCAGTCGGCATCACGTTTGAAGAAAGCGACTTCTTCATCAGCGATTTTCGCAAGACCGGAGCCATCGAAAAGACGGTTACGTTCATCAACCTCGCGAACGATCCTGCCATCGAGCGCATTGCGACCCCGCGTATGGCGATCACCGCCGCGGAGTACCTTGCCTACGAGCTGGGCATGCACGTGCTGGTCATCATCACGGACATCACGAACTACGCGGAGGCGCTGCGTGAAGTGAGCGCCGCGCGCAAAGAGGTGCCCGGTCGCCGCGGATACCCCGGCTATCTTTACACCGACCTTGCCAGCATGTATGAACGCGCGGGCAGAATTCGCGATAACGCGGGCTCGATCACGATGATTCCGATCCTGTCCATGCCGGAGGACGACGTGACGCACCCGATTCCCGACCTCACGGGCTACATCACGGAAGGGCAGATCATCCTCTCCCGCGAACTCTATCGCAAAGGATTTACGCCGCCGATCAACGTGCTGCCGTCGCTTTCCCGCCTCAAGGACAAGGGTATCGGCAAGGGCAAGACGCGCGAAGACCACGCGGACACGATGAACCAGCTTTTCTCGGCCTACTCCCGCGGAAAAGACGCAAAGGAGCTCGCCGTCATCCTAGGCGACGCGGCGCTGAGCGACACCGACAAGCTCTACGCAAAGTTTTCGGACGCGTTTGAGCAGGAGTATGTGTCGCAGGGCTACTACGCGAACCGCACGATTGAAGAGACGCTCGATCTGGGTTGGAAGCTGTTGAGCATCCTGCCCAAATCGGAGCTCAAGCGCATCAAGGACGTCTATATCGAGAAGTATTACCCCAAGGAGGCGTAGCCGATGGCCGCGATCCAGGTAAAACCAACCCGCATGGAACTCAGCAACCTTAAGAAACGCAAAAAGGTTGCCGTTCGCGGCCACAAAATGATGAAGGACAAGCGGGACGAGCTCGTTCGCCGCTTCATCGAATTCGCACGTCAAAATCAGGCTCTGCGCGCGGAGGTGGAAGAAAAGCTCTCCCGCGCGATGAAGAGCTTTGTGCTCGCGCGCGCTTCCATGAGCGAGGCGGAGATCGAAGAAGCGCTGATGTATCCCGCGCGCGCCGCGGAAGTCACCGCGGGCATTCAGCAGGTGCTCTCGATTCAGGTGCCGAAGATTTCCATCTCCACGCAGGAAGGGTTCACGTATCCTTACGGATTTGCGACCACCAGCGCGGATCTTGATCTTTCGGTGCAGCTGCTGGCGGAAGTTCTTCCGCTGCTGGTGCAGCTTGCGGAGATTGAGAAGGCTTGCGGCAGACTCGCGGACGAAATCGAGAAGACGCGCCGCAGGGTCAACGCGCTGGAATACGTCATGATTCCGCAGATTACGGAGGCGATTCGCCGCATCCAGATGAAGCTGGATGAAAACGAGCGCGGCAACCTCACAAGGCTCATGAAGACCAAAGAGATGCTGCAACAGCAGAAAGCATAATCCAAACAGAAGAAGCGTTGTGAGCGAAACCGCACACAGCGCTTTCTTTTTGCTTGTGCACTTGCACCGAGAATTCGATGATTGTTTTTCGTATTGAAAATCGTATGCCTTGTGCTATACTAGGCAAAACGCGGATAGAGGAGGTTGCAAAATGGATTTGCAGGCACTTTCCAAAGAACATGGATTCGCAGCTTGCTACGTGTTCACAACCGAACCGTTTGTTTACTACGAGCGGCGCTTGCAGGACGGCGCGCTGCACTCCGCAGGAACGGATCTGTCACCAGATCTAAAGAAGACCGCGCCGTGGGCAAACGCAATCGTGGCTCTACTCTATCCGTATCGACCTTATGCCGACGAGATTCCTGTTTCGGGAAATTATCCTACCAGCAACGCTGCGTTTCACGCGTCCAACAAGCTCATGAAGCGCGTGCGTGCTGAGGGCGTGAAAATCGAGCGCGAGTATGTGCCGATTCGCGAGCTGCTCACACGCTCCGGCATCGGAACGCCGCTCAAGAACGGGCTCACCTACATTCCGGGGTTCGGGACTCGTTATGCGGTGCAAACGCTGGCGGCAGACCTGCCGGAACCAAGCTTTACGCCGACGCAAACGCCCGCGCCCGCGCGCTGCGCAACCTGCCACGCCTGCGAGCGCATCTGTCCCAGCGGAGGTATCAGCGAAAACGGCTATGACTTCAAAGCCTGTGCGCGCGCGTATATGGGCGGCGATCCGATGGAAGATTGGGTCATGGATGCAATGACCTGCATCCTCGGTTGCGAATTGTGCCAGAAGGTTTGCCCGTACAATGCCGGAATCGAGCCCATCCGCGAGATGCCGGATGCGTTCCGGCTGGAGGAGATTCTTGCGGGACATATCAAGCCCGTGCTGGAAATCGTCGGCACAAATCTCAACAAAAAAGGCAGAATCATTCAGCACGCCTGCGTGATTGCGGCAAAGCAGGGCAGGGCGGACTTGATCCCTTTGCTTGAGCCGTGGCTCACCGACGAACGCGAAGGCGTTCGCATCGCGGCAGACTATGCGCTCCGAAAACTCAAAGAGAAACAGACTTGACGCGATAATTTCGCATTGCTTTCATGCGTGTGCCTCAAAATTCGTTTGGCTTTCCGGATGCAATATGGTACAATCGTTAGGTAAACCAGTTTGCCGCGCTAAGCGGGGAGTTAGCGGTGCCCTATATCTGCAATCCGCTATAGCAGGGCTGAAATCCCGTTCCCCGGCAAGCGCCTGTGGGGTCTGATCCCGATAAGGGGTGTTGAGCGTCGGGTCCCGTGCAATCGCAGGCCGTGAACCATGTCAGGTCCTGACGGAAGCAGCATTCAGCGGAAAACGCGATGTGCCGCGGAGCAGCCTGAAAGGAGCAACCTGTCGGAGCGTCGCCCGGAGGCGTGTTTGTCAAAGTTCGGGTGCGCGGCAATTCTTGAGTCGGCGCGGGATATCCCGCGCCGACTGTTACGTTATTCCGAACATTACCGTTTATGGATCTTGTAAGAACAACAAGACATCGTATGGAAAGATTATTGGAGCGAAACGAATATGGAAGATTTTTCGGTTTTTGATATCATCGGCCCGCGCATGACGGGGCCAAGCAGCTCGCATACAGCGGGCGCGGTTCGCCTGGCTCACATTGCGCGAAAGATCGCGGGCGAGGACGTTGCGGAAGCAGCGTTCACGCTCTACGGCTCGTTCGCCGAGACGGGGAAAGGCCACGGAACCGACAAGGCGCTGGTCGCGGGCGCGCTGGGAATGGACCCGGACGATCCGCGCATCAAGGAAGCGTTCACGGTCGCACGTGAAATGGGTGTTATGGTCTCGGTCGAGTTTTCGGACGAGCCGCCCAAGCACCCGAACACCGCGCGCATCGTCATCACCGGCTCCACGGGGCAGGTGACGGACGTGGTCGGCCAGTCCGTCGGTGGCGGAAACATCCGCATTTCGGAGATCAACGGCCTCGCGGTCGAGTTCTCCGGCGAGTATCCGACGCTGATCATTCAGCACAACGACCAGCCGGGCGTAATCGCGGAGGTTTCGCATGTGCTGGCGCAGCTCGACATCAACATCGCGTTCATGCGCGTGTTCCGCCACGGAAAAGGCGAGGACGCGTACATGACCATCGAGACGGATCAACCCGTGACGCCGGACATGCAGAACATGATCCGCAAGCTCTGCGATGGCATCAACAAACTCTTTGTGGTGTAAGGGAGGAGAAAGACATGCTGTTATCTGATGCGTTTGAAAACGGCGAGTCCCTGCGCCGCTATTGTCAGGAAAACGATATTCCGATCTATGAGGCGATGATTCGCCGCGAAGAGAAACTCAGCGACAAACCGCGCGAAGACATCATTGCGGAGATGCAGAAAAACCTCGACGTGATGCGCGCCTCAGTTGAGCGCGGGCTCAACAGCAAGGTGGAGTCCGTGAGCGGACTCTCCGGCGGCGAGGCGATGAAGCTCTTCAAGTACGGCAAGCACAACCCGTTTTCGGGTTACACCGCCTGCCGTGCTGCCGCGTCCTCGATGGCGGTGGTGGAAGTCAACGCCTCGATGGGCCGCATCGTTGCGGCTCCTACTGCCGGAGCCAGCGGCATCCTCGCGGGCGCGCTGATCGAAGCGGGACGCCAGCGCGGCTGGTCGGACGAAACCCTCATCGAAGGACTCTTTACCGCGGGCGCGATCGGACTCATCTTCGCCAAGAACGCGACGATCTCCGGCGCGGGCGGCGGGTGCCAGGCGGAGACCGGCGTTGCCGCGTCCATGACGGCGGCTTCGCTTGTCGAAATCAGCGGCGGCGCACCGATTCAGGCGCTGGACGCAGCGGCCATGGCGATGAAAAACGTCATGGGACTCATCTGCGATCCCGTCGCGGGATTGGTCGAGTGCCCGTGCATCAAGCGAAACGCACTGGGCGCGGTAAACGCCATGCTCTGCGCGGATATGGCGCTTGCGGGCATCACAAGCCTGATTCCGTTTGACGAGGTCGTCTCTGCGATGTACGCGGTCGGCAAGGATATCCGCGTGGAATACCGCGAGACGGCGCGCGGGGGACTTGCCACCACACCGACGGGCAAAGCCGTGGCTCAGCGGGTGAAGCGCCTCCAGGGAAACTGAGCGAGGCCACCAAGGAGTAAAACATGGCGCAGGGTATGGGACTTGGCGGCAGGGGCTTGGGCGGAGGGCCGCGCGGCTACCTGACCGAAGAAGAGAAGAAGAACCGACCGAAGCTTGACCGCGCGCTGTTGCTTCGCATTTTGTCGTATCTCAAACCGTATCGCGTACAGTTTGTGTTCGTCTTTCTCGCGATCCTGATCAGCGCGGTGATCGGACTCTTTCCGTCGATCATCACGGGAAAGATCGTCGATCAGGCGCTGGTCGGCAAGAATATGCAGTTGCTCGTTCAACTGCTGCTGTTGGCTCTGGTGACGCTGACGACATCGCAGGCGATCGGCGTTCTGCAAAGCTATATCAACTCGTGGATTTCGCAGCGGATCATATTCGACATGCAAAACCAGATGTACGAACATCTGCAGCAGATGCCGCACTCGTTTTATACCAACGAAAAACAGGGCGATATCCTCACCCGCATGGAGAGCGACATCGGCGGCGTTGGCGTCGTGATTACCAACACGCTCACGACCTCGGTTGCGAACGTTGCGACCATGATCGCTACGCTGATTGCGCTGTTTTCGATGAACTGGAAGATGGCGCTTGTGGGCATCGCGATCATCCCCATGACGCTGATTCCCGCGCGGACGGTCGGAAAAACGCGCTGGAAATTATTGACCGACGTGCAAAACGAGCGCGACAAGATGAATCAGCTGATTACGGAAACACTCAGCGTCTCCGGCTCCATGCTGATGAAGCTCTTCACGCGCGAAAAGTCGGAATACGACCGCTTCGTGCGCGTCAACGACAGCGTCACGCGCCTTTCGCTCAAGGAGCAGCGCAGCGGCAAGTGGTTTGTGATGATCATCGGCACGCTCTCGCAGATTGGGCCTCTGCTGATCTACTTTGCCGGCGGTTGGTTGATCATCTCAAAAGGCGACGCGACGCTGACCATCGGTACCATCACGGCGATGATCGCGCTGGTCAACCGCCTCTACGGGCCGGTCAATTCGCTGCTCAATCTCGGCGTGGACTTCACGCGTTCGCTCGCGCTGTTTACGCGAATCTTCGACTATTACGACAAAGAGGTCACGATCAAGAGCAAGCCCAACGCGGTGAAGCCGGACTTGACCCGAACCGATATCGAGTATTCGCACGTGACGTTCACCTATGAGCAAAAGGAGCCGATCCTCAAAGACATCAGCTTCTCGATCCCGTCCGGCAAGATGTACGCCATCGTCGGACCCTCCGGCGCGGGAAAGTCCACCATCGTCAACCTGTTGCTGCGTCTCTACGACGTGAACGCGGGGGAGGTGCGCATTGCGGGAACGGACGTGCGGGACATTGACCTTACCTATCTGCGCCGAAACATCGGCGTGGTCACGCAGGACGCGTATCTTTTCAACGGCACGATTCGCGAAAACCTGCTCTATGCCAAGGAGAACGCGACGCAGGAGGAGCTGGAAGAAGCCTGCAAGCTCGCGAACATTCACGATTTTGTCGTGTCCCAGGAACTGGGGTACGACGCGATGGTCGGCAACCGCGGCCTCAAGCTCAGCGGCGGGGAAAAGCAGCGTCTTTCGCTCGCGCGCGTGGTGCTGAAAGACCCGAAGATACTCGTGCTCGACGAGGCGACAAGTTCGCTGGACTCCATCTCGGAGAGCGCGATTCAAACCGCGATGGAGCGCGTGATGGCCGGGCGCACGAGCATCGTGATCGCACACAGGCTTTCGACCGTGCTCGCGGCTGATCGCATTCTCGTCGTAAAAGACGGCGTGATTGCAGAGCAGGGCACGCACGAGGAGCTGCTGGAGCAGAGCGGCGTGTATCGCGAGCTGTATGAAACGCAGTTCCGGCGCGTGCTGGAACACGAAGCGGAGCAAAGCGCGGGTTAAGACGCATTGCAATCTTAATACGAGTCTAAGCAAAAGCGGACGGGGAAAACCCCGCCCGCTTGTTTGTTGCGTTGGATCGCTTATTTAAAGAGAATGGAGACGGACTTGTAGAAGTCCCAATCCACTTCCTTGCGCTCGGTGACGGCCTTATCGAGGTCGGCGGTAACGATCGCCGTACCCTGGAGCGCCACCATGTTGCCGTACTGCTCGTTGACGACCAGCTCGCCCGCCTTGAAGCCAAGGCGCGTACCGAGCACGCGGTCGAAGCAGGAGGGGGAACCGCCGCGCTGGATGTGACCGAGCACGACCGAGCGGCACTCGAAGTACTTGCGCTTCTCGTCGAGGGACGTATCCGCACGCATGGCCTTTTCGATGCGGTCGGAGAGCGTCTTTGCGATCTCTTTTTCGAGCAGCAGCTTGTTGCCAAACGCGTCGAGGCCGACGTTTTCTTCCGTCTCGCCCTTGAGCTCAAAGCCTTCCGCAACCGCGATGATCGTGTGGCGCTGGCCTTTGATGTAACGGGAACGGATGACCTGCATGACCTCGTCGAAGGTCTTGGGGAACTCCGGAATGAGGATCAGGTTCGCGTCCGCGGCGAGGCCTGCCTGAACGGCGATCCAGCCGGTGTGACGACCCATGCACTCCACGACGAAGCAGCGCGCGTGGGAAGCAGCGGTGGTGTGGAGGCGATCGATGCACTCCATGGCGATGTTGCTCGCCGTATCGAAGCCAAACGTGTAGTCGGTGCAGGAGAGGTCGTTGTCGATGGTCTTCGGCACGCCGATCATCTTCATGCCCATCTTCGTGAGCTTGTTGGCAACGCCCAGCGTGTCGTCGCCGCCGATGGCGACCATGCCTTCGAGGCCGAGGCTCTCGAGGGTTTTACGAACGCGCTCCGGGCCGTTCTCTTCCTTCATGACGTTGGTGCGGCTGCTTTCGAGGATCGTGCCGCCCTTGGTCTGAAGGCCTTCCACATCCTTGAGGGTGAGCCAGCGGCCTTCACCGGTCAGCGCGCCGCGCCAGCCCGCCGAGAAACCATAGACTTCGATGCCCGCCTGCGCGCACTCTTCGACGACGCCGCGGATAACCGCATTGAGGCCCGGGCAGTCTCCGCCGCCCGTGAGAATACCAATTTTACGCATGTTGTTTACCTCCTAATTGAATCCTTTATTCGAAATTTAATTACCTTATCTTCAAGCACCCGCCCGTGTGATCGCAAGGCGAATGGATTGAATCCCGCTATTTTGAAAGCAGAGGTTTTAGTTCCGCATCGATGAGTTGGCCGATTGCCTCGATGCTCTTGAGCTTGTTTTGCTCCATGCAGGGGATGATGTGTATTTCCGGCATGCGCTTTGCGTACTCGATGTATTTCTGCCGCGCGCGCTTCTGAATATCCGGCAGCGCCTCGTAGATATCCGGTTGGTCGCCGACATAGTCCCGAAAGCCCTTTTTGCCGACGTTTTCCGAGGCGTTCTCGGGGTTCATGTCGAGCACGATATGCGCATCCGCACGCGGAATCCGAAAATGCTCGTGCTCCAGCGCAATCACAAAATCCAGCAGGTCGGGGTTGCCCAGATCGCGGTCACGAACGGACTGATAGACCGCATTGCTGAGGATATAGCGGTTGATCAAGAGCACATCCGCGCTGGAATAGTCGAGATCGCGAAACGCTTCAAAGCGATCCAGTGCGTACCAGAGCGCCATGCTGCGCTGATCCACCTCGTTGGCGCGCACGCCGCCGCTGCCGGAAAGCAGCCTGCCGCACTCCGCGCCAAAGAAGGTATCATACATCGGAAACGAGAGCGTCATCACACGAAGGCGACCATCCGCCGTCAGCCGCTCATAGAGCCGCTGGAGCTGCACGGTTTTGCCTGTTCCGTCGATGCCCTCGAAGGCGATGATCTTCGTCATAACAAACCTTTCTGAATGCGCCGCATGGCTTCGATCGTGTTTTCGCGAGTGGCAAACGCAGTCATGCGGAAATATCCTTCGCCGGCAGCTCCAAAACCCTCGCCGGGTGTGCCGATGATGTGGTAGTTTGAAAGCAGCTCATCATAGAAACGCCAGCTGTCACCGTGCGGCACTTTGAGCCAGATATACGGCGCGTTGACGCCGCCGAACACGGTATAGCCCGCCTTTTGCAAGCCTTCGCGGATGATGCGCGCGTTCTCCATGTAGTCTGCGACAACATCCATGATCTGCGCGTTGCCTTCGGGGCTGTATGCCGCTTCCGCACCGCGCTGGGTGATGTACGATACTCCGTTGAACTTCGTGGAGACGCGGCGCGCCCAGAGATCGCGCAGATGCACCTCGTTGCCAAAGCTGTCCTGATAGACGAGCGCCTTGGGAACGACAGTATATGCGCAGCGCGTGCCGGTGAAGCCCGCGGTTTTAGACATGGAACGGAACTCGATGGCGCATTCCTTTGCGCCTTCTACTTCATAGATGCTGTGCGGAATGTTTGGCTCGGAGATATAGCTTTCGTAAGCGGAATCGTAGAGAATCAGCGTTTTGTTCGCGCGGGCATAGTCCACATAGACCTTGAGCTGGTCTTTGGTGAGCGTCACGCCCGTGGGATTGTTCGGAAAGCACAGGTACATCACATCGACGCGCTCTTTGGGAAGGGACGCGACAAAGCCATTTTCCTCGGAACCCGGCATGTAGACAATCTTCTGATAGCCGCCTTTTTGCTCGTCGTAGTTGCCGCCGCGGCCGCTCATGACGTTGGTGTCGACATAGACGGGGTAGACGGGGTCGGTGACCGCGACAACACAATCCTGCGAAAAGATCTCCTGAATGTTGCCAACGTCGCACTTCGCGCCGTCGGAAACGAAGATTTCGTCGAGATCGAGCGCGACTCCGCGCGCGGTGTAGTCGCGTCTTAGGATCGCCTCGCGTAAGAACTCATATCCAAAGTCCGGGCCGTAACCGTGGAAGGTTTCGGCTTTGGACATATCGTCAACCGCTTTGTGCATGGCTTCGACAACTTCGGGAACCAGAGGACGCGTGACGTCGCCAATGCCCATGCGGATGATCTTTGCTTCGGGATGCGCTTTTGCAAACGCTTGCGCGCGCCTGCCGACTTCATAGAAGAGATAGCTACCGTGGAGTTGCGAGTAAAAACCGTTTGCAGTAAACAAAACCAAGCCTCCCCATTGTCTAAATCAAGGCATTATATCATATAAAATTACGCGCGTGCAATAGAAGGGAAGCCGACACCGCACGCCCGGGATTGTTGCGCGCAGTGAATCAAATGCGATTCATAGGCAATCTTGTGACATCTCGGTCAATCGTGTTGCCGATCAGGCGGGAATAGTATATACTAAGCTTCGATTTCATACATAAAAACAATAAAATGATATGTTGCAGTGGTGATTCGATCGCGGGCAACATACCCCGAAAGGTTAACACCAAATGGAAGAACAAACGAAACCCTCCGTTATGAACAAATTTCAGAAGATCATTGTTGGCGTGATTCAGGGCATTCTCATCGGAGCCGGAGCGATTCTTCCGGGCATCTCCGGCGGCGTGCTCTGCGTGGTATTCGGCATTTATCGCCAGATGATGGCGGTGCTTGCGCATCCGTTTAAAAATCTCAAGCTGTATTGGAAGATGTTCATGCCGATCGGCATCGGCTGGGCAATCGGTTTCGTTGGCCTTGCCGGCGTGATTGCAAAGCTTCTTTCGCTCAACGCGGTGGTGATCATCAGCCTGTTTGTCGGCCTTATCGCGGGAACGTTCCCCGGCTTGCTGCGGGAAGGTTCGAAGAACGGCAGAACCAAAGGCATGTGGATTGCGCTTGCAATCAGCACGGCGGCCCTGCTCTCCTTCTTCTTTACGCTCAAGTTCAGCACCTCGACCACGGTGACGCCGTCGTTTGGCTGGTATATCTTCTGCGGCGCGCTCTGGGGCATCAGCCTCATCGTGCCCGGCATGAGCTCCTCGTCGCTTCTGATGTTCCTGGGCCTCTATCAGCCAATGTCCGAAGGCATCGCGACGTTTGATTTTCACGTGCTGATTCCGTTTGCAATCGGAATCATCGGCACCGTGCTGCTGCTCGCGCGCCTGGTCAACAACCTCTTCGACAAGCATTATGGCATAGCGTTCTTCTGCGTCGTCGGTTTCGTCATCGCATCGACCATTCCGATCATCCCCGTTTCGTTCAAGAGCGTGGGCGAGGCCGTTCTTTGCGTGGTCGCCGCGGCGGCCGGATTTGTCGGGGCTTACATGATGGATCGCTGGAGCGAAAAGCATCCTGTTCAGGAGGATTCGACAGAAGAAGTCATCAGCGAGGCTGTCGAAGACAATATAGAAGATGCGATCGACAACCTGAAAAAAGAAGATTAAGACCATGCCCGCCGGATGAACACGGCGGGCTTTTCTTTTATCCGTTGGATGGAAAAAACGTGAAAATCTTACGAATTGTTTACAGGATGCATACGCAAACGGCGGGCTAGTCAGCCCATGCCGCGTGGTATTTTGGAGCGGTATGTGTTATAATCGCGAGTAAGCAAATCCGATGGATTCAACAGAGAAAACACCCGAATATGCTGAAAAAACTCGGTGAGCACGTCGGAATGGAAACATTTCATCAACAAAGGAGAGCGCTGCTTGACACAGGAAACAGAGCGGGTTATGCTTTCAATCCCGCTGGAAAACGTAGACGAGCTATTGGGCTTGTTTGGTGTGTTTGACGAGAACATCGGCGTTCTCGAGGACGAAATCGGCGCGCATATCAGCGCGGAAGAGCGCGGAATCCGCATTACGGGCGAGCAGGAGGGCGCAAACCTTGCCCGCGTCGTCATCGAAAAGATGCTGGATATGCAGCGCCGCGGAGAGAAGATCAACCGGAGCCGCATTCGCTACGCGGTAGACCTCGCCAAAGAGGGCAACGCCGACATGATCGAAAAGATCATGGGCGACGTGATCGCGATTACGAACAAAGGCCGCCAGATCAAATGTAAAACCCTCGGGCAAAAGCGATATGTACAGGCGCTCAAGGAGTTCGAGCTGGTCTTCGGCATCGGCCCCGCCGGAACGGGCAAGACGTATCTCGCGGTTGCGATGGCGGTGCAGGCGTTTAAGAATAAGGAAGTGGAACGCATCATCCTCACGCGGCCCGCGGTTGAGGCGGGAGAGAAGCTCGGCTTTTTGCCCGGCGATCTGCAGAGCAAGGTCGATCCCTACCTTCGCCCGCTCTATGACGCGCTGCAGGAGTTTCTGGGGTTGGAAACCTATAAGGCGCTCTATGAACGCGGCGCAATCGAGGTAGCCCCGCTTGCATACATGCGCGGGCGGACGCTGAACAACGCGTATATCATACTCGACGAAGCACAAAACTGCTCCGCCGAGCAGATGAAGATGTTTTTAACGCGCATCGGCGAAGGTTCCCGCGTCGTGGTGACAGGGGATGTCACGCAGATCGATTTACCGAGAGAGAAGATCAGCGGGCTTGTGCAGGCGGTTCGCGTGCTGGACAATGTGGAAGGGATCAAGATCATCAACTTAACACACAAAGACGTTGTGCGGCATGAGCTCGTGCAACGCATCATTTGCGCATACGAACGGTTTGAGAAGCCGAAGCGCGCCTAATCCAAACTCTGCCCAATATGAGCAAACGAGGACGAGAAGATCGTGTCTGAAACGCAAAAAACCAACTCAAGCAAAAAGAAGAAAACAACAACCAAGCCAAAATCTCGCATTTACGGCGTGATTGTGCTGTGTCTGAGCTTTGCGCTCGCGTGCCTGGTCACCATCACGTCTTTGACGCCGAAACGCTATGAGGTCTCCGTCGGCTCCGCTTCCAAGGAGGCGATCACAGCCCCGCGCATGGTGGAAGACAGCGTGAATACCGAGGCGCTGCGCCAAGCCGCGCGGGACAACGTTGCTCCCGTCTATGCCGTGGACGAAAAGCTCGCGGATACGCTGATCTCTAACGCGCAGAGCTTCTTCTCCGCGCTTGAGAGCTTCCGTAACGCCGCGAATACCACGCGTGCCGCAACAAAGCCAGTCGGCGCGGACGGTAACGCAACCCAGGAGGACAACCGCACCTGGCAAGAGGTGATTTCGCCTACCGACCTGCTCGCAATGCTGATCAAGCTTCCGGTCAAGGTTACGGATTCCGCGCTGGGGTATTCACTTCTCGACGCGAGTGATTCGGAGATCGACCAGCTCAAGACACTCATTCTCACCACCCTGGAAAAAGAACTCCGCGCGGGTGTTTCCGAAGCGGATCAGGTAAAGACGCTCTCCAGGATCAACAAGGATCTCAAGATTTCCTCGCTCTCCGTCTGGCTCAAGGCGATGGGCGAAATGGTCTACGATGCATACCTCTTACCGACGAACGTGGTCAACTCCGTTGAAACCACGCGCGCGCAGGAAAAGGCCGCGGACGCGGTGGAACCGATCTATATCGCGCGAGGCGCGACCATCGTGGAAGCGGGTCAAACCGTCTCGCAGCAGCAGTATGACATGCTGCTTTCGCTCGACCTTGTCAAAGGCGCGGAGGCGGCAAGCAGGCTGACTCCCGGGGTCATCATCTATCTCTTCAGCGTGTTTGGCATGCTGGGACTGTATCTCTACCTCTTTGAGCGGGAGACATTCTCCTCCAACAAGCAGATGACGATTCTCGCGCTGATTCTCTTGATGACAATCACGCTGGAATGGGTTTGCTATATCGTCGATCCGCGGGTGACGCCCGCCGTATTCGGGATATTGCTCACGACGCTGCTTGTTTCGCGAAAGACCGCGGAGGCGGTCAACGTCGCGTTTGCGCTGTCGTTTGCGCTCCTCGCGGGCGGCAGCGGAGCTACGCTGTTTGGTTCGGATTCGATACTTTCTATGGCGGCGATGCTCATCTCCGGCCAGATGGTCATGCTGGTCGCGGATCGCAGCAAGAAGCGCGCAACACTGATTGCCGCGGGTTCTCTCGGCGGCGTTGCCGGCGGTGTGATCGTCGTCGCGGGCGGACTGATCCTCAACTACAGCTGGAATACCTCGCTCATCTACGCGGGGCTGCAGATGGCGAGCGCACTGATTCTCTCCGTGTTCTGCGTCGGCATGCTCAGTGTTTGGGAGAATTTGTTTGATATCGTCACGCCCGCGCGGCTCCACGAGCTGGCGAACACCAACCATCCGCTGCTCAAGAAGATGATGGTGGCGGCACCTGGCACCTATCACCACAGCATGATGGTGGCGTCTCTTTCGGAAGGCGCGGCGGAAGCCATCGGCGCGAACGCACTGCTTGCGCGAACGGGCGCGATGTATCACGACGTCGGCAAACTGCGGCGTCCGCAATATTTTCGCGAGAACCAGAACGGGCACAACATTCACGACACGCTTCAGCCGGAGGAGAGCGCGGGGTTCATCATTGCGCACCAGAAGGACGCGATGAGCTATCTGTCCCGCTATCGCATGCCGTCCGAGATCAAGAAAATCGTTGCCGAACACCACGGCACGACGCTGGTCACCTATTTCTACGTGAAGGCGAAGCAGCAGCAGACGCAGGACGGAGAACCCGTCATCGAGCGCCTGTTTCGGTATCAGGGAAACCTGCCGAGTACGAAGGAGAGCGCAATCGTGATGCTCGCGGATAGCTGCGAGGCGGCTGTGCGCTCCATGAGCGAACCCACGCGCGAAGAGGTCGCCGAGATGGTGCGTAGAATCGTGCAGGGCAAGATGGACGACGGCCAGCTCAAGCAGAGCCCGCTGACGCTCAGCGAGATCAACACCATCGAAAAGAGCTTCCTCGTGACGCTGACGGGACTCATGCACGAGCGGATTCGATATCCCGCACTGGAGGCGATGTCATGATCGACGTGCAAACAGAGCTCGATTGTCTGCCCGCGGACGCAGAGGAACTCATCCGCCGCGCGGTGACGCATGCGCTCACGAATAACAGCGCGTCCGGCGATGTCTGCGTGCTGATTACCGATGCGGAGGAAATTCAGCGGCTCAACGCGAGCTATCGCAACATCGACCGTGTCACAGACGTGCTGACATTTCCTGCTTGGGAAGGCGACGCGATCCTCTGCCCGCCGGATGGTTACTTGGGCGACATCGCAATCTGCTTTGAGCGCGCAGAAGAGCAGGCTGCGGAATATGGACACTCGCTGGAGCGCGAGCTTGCGTTTTTATCCGTCCACGGCGCGCTGCACCTGCTGGGGTACGATCACATGCAGCCGGACGACGAGAAAAAGATGTTCGCAAAGCAAGACGAAATTTTAAACGAACTGGGGTATCACAGATGAAACATATACCGTCTCAGGAACTAGAGCATATGCTCGACCTCGCCTACGAGGGGATGGCGCGGGCATATACGCCGTATTCGCATTTTCAGGTTGGCGCCTGCCTCAAGGGCGCAAACGGCAAATACTATCTTGGTTGCAACATCGAGAGCGCGTCGTATACTCCCACCAACTGCGCGGAGCGCACGGCGATGTTCAAGGCGGTCTCCGAAGGCGAGCGCGAGTTTGAGTCCATCGTCATTGTTTGCTCCGGCAAGAGCCCGGCTGCTCCCTGCGGCGTTTGCCGTCAGGTGCTGCGCGAGTTCTGCAAGGACGACATGCCCGTGGTGTTTGCGGACAAAGACCGCAATGTGATCGAGTCCACGCTGGGCGAGCTGCTGCCGCACTCGTTCGGGCCGGAGGATCTGCTATGAGCGAGTTTCGATCCGGATTCGTCTCCATCATCGGCTGTCCGAACGTGGGCAAGTCGACGATTCTCAACAAGCTCATCGGGCAGAAGATCGCGATTGTCACCGACCGCGCGCAGACCACGCGAAACAAGATTACAGGCGTTCTCTCCAAGCCGGACTATCAGATGATATTCCTCGATACGCCCGGCGTGACCGTGCCGAAGAACAAGCTCGGCGAATATATGCAGAAGGTCGCCTACGACGCGATCAACGAGGTGGAAGCGATCCTGTTTGTCGCGGATGCCGAGCAGGGCGTGCGCGAGCGGGACGCGGCAATCCTCGAAAAACTCAGCCACGCAAAGGCGTCCGTGATCGCGTTCATCAACAAGACCGACGCGGCGAGCCTGGGTCAGGCAAACGAAGCGCAGGAAACGCTGGAGCAATATCCCTTCATCAAGGCGATTCTCCGCGGCTCCGCGGGAACGGGCAAGGGACTCGAAGAGCTGGAGCATACGTTGAGCGCGTATCTCGTGCCCGGGCCGCAATATTTTCCCGACGACATGGTCACCGACCAGCCGGAGCGCATCATCGTTGGCGAGCTCATCCGCGAAAAAGCGCTGCTGCTCCTGCGCGAAGAGGTTCCGCACGGCGTCGGCGTCGGCGTGGACAAGATGGAGCGCAGGGAAGACCGCGACATGATGGACGTCTACGCGACGATCTATTGCGAGCGGGAGTCCCACAAGGGCATCATCATCGGCAAGGGCGGCTCCATGCTCAAACGAATCGGGCAGGAGTCCCGAAAGGACATCGAGTGGATGCTCGGCTGCCCGGTGAACCTGCAACTATGGGTCAAGATTAAGGAAGACTGGCGCAACCGCCCGGGCATGCTGCACGAGCTTGGGTACGAGTAAACGCACCGGTCCGGGGGTATGAGACGATGCCGGTCATCTGCGCGGAAGGAATCGTAACGCGGTATGCAAACTATCGCGAGAGCGACCGCATACTCAGCATCTTTACGATTCAAAACGGCCGCATCGACGCGAAGGCGCGCGGCTGCCGCAAGCCGCAGAGCCCGCTGGTCAACGCCTGCCAGCCGTTCGTATTCGGTCAATTTGAAATCTTTACGGGAAAAGAGCGGGCAACCATCAACGCCTGCGATATCCGCGAGACGTTTTATCCCATTCGCGAGGATTATGAGCGCTACTCCATCGGCTCTGTGATGCTGCGCCTTTGTCACGACGCGGCGCCGGAAAACGAGCCGAATGAGGCGCTTTTTTCGCTTCTGTACCATTCGCTTTCGTTTCTTGCTTACGGTGTCTCCAATCCGCAAGACTTGTTTTGCTGTTTCTTGGCGCGCTTTCTCAACACGATCGGCTATCGGCCTTCCATCACCGCCTGCGCGCAGTGCGGACGCGATATCCGCTCTGACGCGATCGTGAGATTTTCTCCGCGCGGGGGAGCGGTCTGCAACGCCTGTGTGCAACACGGCGAGCCTGTGAGCAAGACGGCTCTGGAGGGCATGCGCCGCATGCTCGCGATGGAGGATGCGGACATGGATCGCGTGAAGCTTTCGGACGCGGTGCGCGGCGAAATCTTCCGTGCGCTGAGCACATATACCGAGAACTCCGTGGAGTTTGGCGCAAGGGCGCTGGACATGCTCAAGGGCTTACAAACCCCGTCGCAACACGAAGCGCCTGAGAAAAACGAAACGAATTTAGACTAACCGGAAGCAAACGCAATCGGGAAAAATTGTGAACTTTCGTTTTTTCAAGAGAAACTACTGCGTCGGTATGGTACAATACTCGCGATTCATAAATTGATTCCGCGGGATTCGCCTTCCGTTTTTGTTTGATGGAGCCGGATTTCACAGCATCGTTTCCGATCAAATCCAATGTTAAGAGGTTACGATTATGCCCTTAGGACGACATCTCACCAAGACGCTGCCGCTGGCGGGTCTTGTGATTGCCGCTCTTTTTGCTTTTGGCTGCGCAGAACCCGCCGCTCCGGCGGAGCCTACGCCAACGCCCGAGCCGGTGATCGTCAGTATGGAGGTTTTGGATCTCAACGACGAGGACTTTGGCGATATGCCTGCGCCTACCGCGACGCCCGAGCCCACACCGACACCCGTCCCGTTTTCCTATTATGCTCCCACGGTCAACATGACGTATGAAGAGCTGGTCGGAAGCACTGACGACATGAACGTCAAGGCAAAAGAGCTGCTCAAAGACGGTTTCCCCGATCCGAAGACGTATTACATCATCGTCGACAAGCAATGGCAGGTCGTGCTGGTGTATAAGCGCATCGACGACGGCACCAAGAACGGCAAGCCCGACCTGACGCAGCCTGTGAGATACATGATCTGCTCCACGGGTAATCCGGATAAGGAATACGGTCACGAGACCACGAGCGGAATCTGGCAGATTCAGGTTCCGAAGGAGCGCTTCTACCAGTTTGTCAATCTGGAAGCCGCGCAGTATTTGACCCTGATCCACAGCAGAACGTATTTCCACTCGATTCTATATGATAAGGCGAGGGACTTAAGATCGCTGGTGCAGAGCTCTTATGACAATCTCGGCACGAAAGCGAGCCATGCCTGCATTCGACTCACCGTGCCGGATGCGCGCTGGATGTGGTATAACATCGGCTATGGCACGACCTGCGAAATTCGCGACGGAAGCGCCTCGGACGCAGACACTGGCGCGATCCGCGCGCAGCTGATCCTGCCGAAATCCATTGCAAACGTCAAGCTCACGGCGGGCGGTTCGCCTTGGACGGATAACTGGAAGATCGAGGACGTGCTGCACGTTCTGCCGTATAAGTATGAGCCGGCGCCGCTGCCCGATCTTGGCGACGGTACGGATGAAGCAACGCCTACGCCTGGCGGCACGACAACGGATGGCGGTGTAGTAACCGACACACCAACACCATACGTTGAACCCACACCAACCCCTTGGTAATGGGAAAAAGAATAATAAAAAAGAGACTTATTTTGCTGTCGGTGCTAATTTTAGCATCGACAGCTTCTGTTCGCATATCGCTTGCCGCGCAAACCCCGACGCCGGAGGCGACGCCCGAACCCAATGAAGCGCTCGCAATCCTCAACGGCGCCTGCATTGGCATCAATACGCTGCCCGGCGACAACGCGGCATATGCCGCGGAGAAGCTGCGCTGGGAGGCAGGCTTTATCTCCAGCACGAGCCAGGACGGCAGCATTTCGAAGGGTCAGCGCATCAGAAACGCGTTTAACGCCGCGGCACGGCTGATGAAGACGCGCTTGCGCCCGGACTGGACGGCATGGAACGCAACGACGACGGACTTTGATCCCACGGTTTACGATTGCTATGCGCAGAACGTGAAAGCGTTCTCCGCGCTGGCGGAGCAGATCAATCAATCGATGCAGCTCGCATCCGCCGAGTGTGTGCGGGGCATCAGCGAGGACTTCCGCACCGCGGGCATACAGCTCTCCGCACAGGGTCAACCGCAGGCGCGGCTTACCTGGCGCGAATGCGCCGCGCTCTACTATATCTATGGCGAGGGAATGACGGACGCGGTTGCGGACTCGTTTTCCGTGGAGCGAAAGGGAAACGCCTATCTCGGCGTGAAGCTGACATGGCCCGACCCGACGTTTGAGGAGCTCGCAGGCAAAGGCACGCATGATCAGCTGGTCGAGGGTGTTTTTGCGCTGGACTACTTCAATACCGTCTATAATGACGACGGCAGCGTGGCTCCCGTGGAGGTCTATCAATTCCCGCAGGAATACCTAAAGACCATCATTCACCCCGTCAAGGGCGGCGAAATCAAAAACGGCTGGTACGACCCGCGCTCCCACAGAACGCGCCTTCACATGGGCACGGATATCAAGATGCGCGCGAAAACGCCGATTCTCTCCATGACGGATGGGGTTGTGCTGTACATCGGCTACCTGCCGATTCCGGGCAATTACGTGATCATTCGTGACCCGTATGGATACGTTTATCATTACTATCATATGTTTGTGATGACCACTTCCATCAAGGAAGGCGACAAGGTCAAGCAGGGAGAGCAGATCGGCATCGTCGGCAGCACGGGCAACAGCGTGGCATATCACCTGCATCTCGGTGTCGTTACACCGGAGGGCAAGTACGTCAATCCCTACGACCTGTTTGTGCAGGCGGGCATCGGCCCGATCCTCGAAAACGGCGGTTGAACAGCCGCACAGTTGGCACTTGCTACGGCATAGCCTCCGCGGAAAACCGCGGGAGTGTCGCGCAAAAACCGATGTTTGTCTTGTGCGTGCTGTGTCTCGGTGCTATACTATAATAACTTATTGTGGCTTATTCTGTGTGCTTGTCGGGAAACGGACGCTTCCCGAGACACGGATTTCGCTTGGGAGGCTCGATTGAGAATCATCGCGGGCACCGCGCGCGGGAGACAGTTTGACGCGCCGCCGGGGAGCAATACGCGCCCGACGCTGGATCGCGTGAAGGAATCCCTGTTCGGTTCGATTCAGTTTGACATTCCGGATAGCACGGTATTGGACCTTTTCTCCGGCTCCGGCAATCTCGGGCTGGAGGCAGCCTCGCGCGGGGCAAAGCGGGTGATCTGCAACGACCACGACCGCACCTGCGCCGAGCTGATCGCGAAAAATGCAAAGAAGCTCAATCTTGATTCGATCGTGCGCGTGACCTGCAAAGACTATGTCGCGTGCCTGACCGACCTCAAGCGGACGGGAGAGCAGTTTGATTTTGTGTTTCTCGATCCGCCCTATCAGGAGGGAGCGGCAAAAGTTGCAATCGAAGCAATCTTTTCGCTGGGACTGCTCGCAGAGCAGGGCAGAGTGTATCTGGAGCATGCGGAAAAGCTTCCGCCAACGATAGAAACACCGATGGCAAAGCTAAAGCAGACCAAGCGTTACGGTACATGCGCCGTTTCGATCTATGAACGGGCAGACGACGAGGCGAAGCCGGAATAAGGCGCGTCTTGGGAAAGGCAGGAAGCATGCGAACCTGCGTATACCCCGGTAGTTTTGATCCCTTTACCATCGGACACCACGATGTGCTGGAGAGGGCGATTGCGATGTTTGACCGCGTGTATGTCAGCGTGCTCAACAACGCAGCCAAGCACCCCTCTTTCTCAGTTGAGGAGCGGGTGGACATGATTCAGCGTATGGTGGATGCCGAGGGAATGAAGAACGTCATCGTGACGCACTTCGATGGGCTGATGGTCAACTATGCGCATGCGATTGGCGCGGATTACGTCATTCGCGGCCTGCGCGCGACGATGGATTTCGAGTACGAGTTCCAGATCAACGCACTCAACCGCCATCTTGCGCCGGACGTGAACACGGTTTACTTCATGGCAAAGCCGGAGCATTCCTTTTTAAGCTCCAGCGCTGTGCGGGAGATCGGTTCCATGGGCGGAAATATTGAAGGACTTGTACCGAACAGCATTCATAATATCATTGCAGAAAGGCTAAAAACATCATGAGCAGCGCACAAACCATGAAGATTTTCAGTATTATAAACCGCATCAAGCAGGAGCTGGAGGAAAGCCCCCGTTCCAAGTTCGGCGGCGGTAACAAGCGCGTGGTCGAGGTTGACCGCCTGCTGGACCTCCTGGAAGACCTGAAGGTCGTCATTCCGGAAGACATCCGCAGAGCGACCGGCATCCTCTCCGAGGCGGAGAACACCATTGCCGACGCGAAAGAAAACGCGGTTGAGATCGTCGAGCAGGCGCATCAGGAAGCGGACACCATTCTCGGCCAGGCGCAGGCGCAGGCGGACAGCATCCGCGCGGACGCGCAGGCGGAGTTTGACCACCGCGTTGGCGAGAGCGAAGTCTATAAAGAAGCGTTCACCCGCGCAAGCGGCATCGCAGCCGAGGCGGAAGAGAACGCGACCGCGATCTATAACGGTGCGCGCAAATATGCGGATGAAATCCTCGTGGACTTGCAGCGCTACCTTGCCGAATATCACCAGATGATCGAAGCAAACCGCAAAGAACTCGGCGTGGACGATGTCGCGGTTCCTGTTGCGGCGCCCGTCGTTGCGCCGGCACACGTTCAGACGCGCCCCGCACCCGTATCCGAACCGCAGTATGCGGCGCAAGCACAGTATATGCCGTCCCAGCCGCAGCCCACGCCCGTGGAGCAGCCGCGCTATGCGGAGCCCGCTTACGCGGAGCCGACGCGCTACGCCGCGGAACCCGCCTACAGCGAGCCGCCGCGTCAGGCACGTGCGCCGCGCCCCAACACGGATCGTTACGCCGTGGAGGAAGACCCGACCGCAACACGCCAGTTTGCTCGCCCGACGGTGAGCCGCCCCGCACCGATGGATGATGTGGACGATGCGCCCCGCCGCCGTGAAAGTCACGCAGATCAGGCACCGCCGAAAAAGAAGGGCCTGTTCTCCCGCCTGTTGGAAGCCGAAGACGACGACGAAGACGAAGAAGATGGAGACGATTGGGTGGAAGAATCCGCTCCCAAGGCTGCCAAAGAGCCGAAGGAAAAGAAGCCCCGCAAGCGCCTGATCGAGTTCATCGAGTCGAACGACGACGAGGACGAGGAAGAAGACTATTAAGAAAAACAAGCGAGCCGGAAGCAACTCTTTCGGCTCGCTTTTCCAAAATGATATCAAACGATTGAGTTTGGGATAACGGGAAAGAAACGTATGAAGAAGAAAGTCGGACTCGCGCTCGGCGCGGGCAGCGTGAAGGGGTTTGCGCATATCGGCGTATTGGAAGTGCTGGACGAAGCGGGAATCCAGGTGGACATGATCTCCGGCAGCAGCATGGGCGCCATCATCGGTGGCTTCTACAGCGTCGGCACCGACCTGAATATGCTTGAGAAGTTCATCAAGTCCATCAAGCTATATGAATATCTGGACGTGAAGATGCCGCTTACCGGCGGTCTGCTCAAAGGCGAACGGCTTGAAGAGCTGATTCGTGTGTTCACGCACAATAAGACGTTTGCAGAGACGAAAACCCCGTTTTGCTGCGTCGTGGTCGATGCAGAGACGAGCAAGCTGGACGTTCTGGAAGAAGGCCCGCTGCACGAGAGCATTCGCGCGAGCATGTCCATGCCCGGTTTCTTTGAGCCGGTGAAGCTCAACGGCAAGACGTATATCGACGGCGGCGTGCTGGAGCGCGTGCCCTGCAAGACCCTGCGCGACCACGGTATGGACGTTGTGATCGGTGTGGATGTCGGTTACCACGGGGACATCAAGGACGTTTCCGATTTCGGCGCGTATTCGATGCTGAACCACACGATCTCGATCATGCAGTGGGAGCTCACGAAATACCGCAGAGAAGAGGCGGATATCATGCTGGTGCCGGAGGTGCTGTTCGTCAACGGCAGATTCCAGACCGATCAGGCGAGCGCGACTATCGAGGAAGGCAGACGCGTAACCAGAGAGGCGCTGCCCGCCATCCGCAAGATGCTGGAACTGTAACGAGGCAAACATGCGCGAACCCGAAAATGTATGGTTCACGTTATAAACTGCATAAAGAACAGGCGCGAGCGGGAGAATCCGACGCGCCTGTGTTAAATTGTAACAAATTCTCGGGCTGGAAAGCTTGACGAGCGTTTTTTTACAGGATCACCGCACCGCTGAGGTCGCGCTTGATCTCCTGCGTGGTGACATAGCTCAGGATATCCGTGCTGAGCATGTCCGTTTCGATGTTTTGTCGTATGAATCCGGGGATTGCCTCCAGATCGCTGTTTCGAAGGAAGAGCGGAGCCGTCTTTTTCTGCGCGATTTCGCTGATGAGCGCGCGCGCCTGCCTGCGGAATCCGAGTACCTTGAGGTAGCTTCCCTCGCGGCTTTGCGTGAGCCTTCGCACCTGCTCCGCCGTGATGCCCAATAGCGCGCTTGCGACGATGCGCTTGCATCGCGCGAGCGTATAGCGCTTGGTCTTGATCTTTTCGTAAAACTCTGCCAGCGAGCGCACTTCGCGCACGCAGCGATAGAGCACGTTTTCAAACCCTTCGCCGACATCCGCAATCGCAGCCAGCTCCTGCGCGGACATGCGGCGGATGGCGTAGAGCATCACGTCGCTGAGCGCTTCCTGCGGAATGATGAACTGGTCGTCGTAGAGGAGAGGGCCTCCGACAAAGTTTGGCATGGTGTTGAGTATTTCGTGTCGGCCTTCGATGATCGCGCGGCGGATTGCCGTTGCGCTCGCGAACTCGCCAACGATCTCCTCGCTATGATAGCCGGTTCCGATGCGCTCAATGGGCAGCGGTTCGATGCCGGACGCGAACTTCTTGATTGCGCCGAGGTATTCGACGGCAAGGATATTGTTTGGCTGCGCGATGGCGAGCAGCATATTCTGTGGGACACCGTATTCACCCAGCGCGTCAAACCGCGCGCGCGGATAGCTTTTTCCCATTGCAAGATGCTTCTTGATCGCCTCCTGCAATGCGGGCGGCTCGGTTGCGATGATGTCCGAAATTTGGTAGAGCGTCTTGAGGTCCGGTGCTTCGCAGCCAAAGGCAAGGTCGGTCACCACGCCGGTGGCGTTGAGCGTGCGCACACCGCCCGCAGCAAAGCGCTCCGCCGGGGCAAGCGCGTAGACGCTCGGCAGCTCCAACACGAGGTCTGCGCCGGCGCGCAGCGCCCAGGACGCGCGGGAGAATTTATCCGTGCAGGCGGCTTCTCCGCGCTGGACAAAGTTGCCGGAGAGCACGACGACGCAGTAATCCGCTCCGGAGAGCGCACGCGCGCGCTCCAGATGGTAGATATGTCCGTTATGCAGCGGGTTGTATTCCGCAATGATTCCCACGACGCGCATGTTTGTTTTCTCCGCTGAAATGCTGATTTTTTCGTATGACAAGTATACCATTTTGGATATGATTGTGGTATACTCTATCGGTTGAGATCAAAATGTAAGAAAAATGATAGAAACGAACAAAAAATGTTCGATTCTACATCTGCATGAATTCAAATAATGGAGGCGCAGATACCAAAATGGCTTTGATGGATACGATCAAGGTAAAGGCAAGGATGCACAAGAAGCATATTCTACTACCGGAAGGCTCAGAGGAACGCACCGTACAAGCGGTAGCGCTGATCAAAGCAGAAGGAATCGCCGAAGTAACGCTGCTCGGGAACACGGATGAAATCTTAGCCACAGCTGAGAAATTCAACGTATCGCTCGACGGCGTTTCTCTTGTCGATCCGGAAAAAGATCCGGATTTCGCGACATATGTTGCGGAATATTATGAGATGCGCAAGGAAAAGGGCATGACGCCCGAAGGCGCGGAAAAGATGATGAAGGACACCAAGTTCTACGCCGCGATGATGATCAAAAAAGGCCGTGGAGACGGTATGGTCGCGGGCGCGATCAGCACCACGGGCGACACGCTTCGCCCGGGCCTGCAGATCATCAAGATGGCAAAGGGCATCTCGGTCGTGTCCAGCTGCTTTATCATGGAACTGCCGAACAAAGCCTATGGCGACGACGGCATGATGGTATTCGGCGATTGCGCCGTCAACCCGAACCCGACCGCGGAGCAGCTCGCCGCAATTGCGATTTCCTCCGCGCAGACCGCGCAGTGCCTCTGCGGCATGCAGCCGCGCGTCGCGATGCTTTCGTTCTCCACCAAAGGAAGCGCGAAGCACGAGCTGGTCGACAAGGTCGTCGAGGCCACGAGATTGGTACACGAGCTTGCGCCCGATCTCGTCGTGGACGGCGAACTGCAGGCGGATGCGGCGCTCGTGCCGAAGGTAGGCCAGCTTAAGTGCCCCGGCAGCCCTGTTGCGGGAAAGGCAAACGTGATGATCTTCCCGGACTTGCAGGCGGGCAACATCGGCTACAAGCTGGTGCAGCGCCTTGCCGGTGCGGAAGCCATCGGACCTATCTGCCAGGGCTTTAAGTACCCGATCAACGATCTCTCGCGCGGATGCAGTGTCGAAGACATCGTATCCGTCGTAGCCATGACCGCCGTTCAGGCGCAGAATTTATAAGGAGAACCGCACACAATGACGTATATTCTGGTTATCAACGCAGGCAGCTCTTCGCTGAAGTATCAGCTCATCGACATCGACGAGGAAAAGGTTATCGCAAAGGGCATCTGCGAGCGCATCGGCATTGCGAAGTCCGTTCTGAGTTATAAATCCGCAAGCGGCGAGTCTCTTGAAAAAGAGAGCCCCATGAAGACGCACGAAGACGCGATCAAGCTCGTGCTCGACGTGCTGGCAGACCCCAAGATCGGCGTGATCAAGGACATGAAGAGCATCCGCGCGGTGGGACATCGCGTGCTCCACGGCGGCGAGAAATACGCCGATCCGGTTTTGATCGATGATGCCGTGCTCGAAGCCATCGAGGAGTGCATCCCGCTCGGGCCTCTGCACAACCCCGCAAACCTCATGGGCATTCGCGGCTGTATGGCTGCGATGCCGGGCGTCCCCATGGTAGCGGTGTTCGATACCGCGTGGGGCCAATCCATGCCCAAGGAAGCGTATATGTATGCGCTGCCGTATGAAGCATATACTGAGCACAAAGTGCGCCGCTATGGTTTCCACGGCACCTCGCACCGCTACGTCTCCGGTCAGGCGGTCAAGAAGCTCGTCGCCCTCGGCATGAAGAAAGAGGACACGCGCGTCATCACCTGCCATCTGGGCAACGGTTCCAGCCTTTCCGCCGTCAAGGGTGGAAAGTGCATGGATACCTCCATGGGTCTCACGCCACTCGAAGGCGTACCGATGGGCACCCGCTGCGGCAGCATCGATCCCGCGATCATTCCGTATCTAATGGGCAGAACCGGCATGAGCGCGCAGGAAATCGATACCTATATGAATAAGAAGAGCGGCATGCTTGGCATCTCCGGCGTCAGCAGCGATTTCCGCGATCTTTCCGCCGCAACCAAGCAGGGTAACGAGCGCGCAGCGCTGGCAAGAAAGATGTTCTGCTATAAGGTTCGCCAGTACATCGGTGCCTATGCCGCAACGCTTGGCGGCGTGGATGCCATCGTGATGACGGCGGGCGTGGCCGAAAACGACGGCTACATCCGTGAGATGATCCTGCAAGGCTTGGAATATCTCGGAATGGACATGGATTGGGAATATAACCTCTCCTGCCCGAGAGCGACCGATCTGGAGATTACGAAGCCCACGAGCAAGGTGCATGTGTACGTAATCCCGACTGACGAAGAGATGACCATCGCCCGCGATACGGCGGAACTTGCGCTGTAAGCGGATATCGTGTATAATCCCAAAGAGAGATATTGTTTCGGAGGAATTCAGTCATGAAGCATATTCAAACCGTTCAGAAGCCCTGCATCAAGGCGGGCAAAAACACCGCGTGCGGCGAGTGCCAGGCGAGCTGCCAGTCGGCTTGCAAAACGTCCTGCACCGTAGCCAACCAGAAGTGCGCGAAGGAAGAAAAGTAATCGTAGGCTATCTTTGATCAGCCGATCCGCAAAGAAAGGCCAATATCGGCCTTTTTTTGTCTCTTAAAATATCCGATTCTTTCTTTTAGACGATTTCAATTATTTTGAAATATCTGTTTCTTTCTTCCAGACGATCATAATTACGATCGAAATCAACGATCTGCAACTCACAAGGAGAACACGCTTGATCCATTCGTTCAAATTTCAAAATACCAATGTGCTGCTGGATGTTGAAAGCGGCGCGATTCACGCTGTCGACGACGCGGCGTTTGCCGTTGTGCAGGCGATGGAGCACGGAATCAATCCTTACGGCGTCGGCGTAGACGCGGAGACGGTACGCGAGGTGCTGTCCGATCTCGACGAGCTCAAAACGTCCGGCGCGTTTGAGACCGAAACGCCAACCGCGCCCGAAGTCCTCGGCGGAAGCGCGATCAAGTCCATGTGCCTGCACGTGGCGCACGACTGCAACCTCCGCTGCCGCTATTGCTTCGCCGCGACGGGAGATTTTCACGGCGAGCGCATGCTTATGCCGCTGGAAGTAGGCAAGCGCGCGCTGGATTTTTTGATGGAGCGCAGCGGAACGCGGCATCATCTGGAGGTGGATCTCTTCGGCGGAGAACCGCTGATGAATTGGGATGTCTGCAAAGCGCTCGTCGCCTACGGTCGCGAGTTGGAGCAGAAATTCAACAAGATCATCCACTTTACGATCACCACCAACTGCGTGGCGCTGGACGACGAGAAGATTGACTTCATCAATCGCGAGATGCACAATGTGGTCATCAGCCTTGACGGAAGAAAAGAGATTCACGACGCACTGCGTCCGACCATCAACGGAAAGGGCTCGTTTGACATTATTCTGAACAACGCGAAGAAGCTCGTCGCAGGCCGTGGGGACAAGGAATACTATATCCGCGGAACGTTCACGCGCGAGAACCTCGATT
Source organism: Christensenellaceae bacterium (assembly GCA_963667195.1). GTDB lineage: Bacteria > Bacillota > Clostridia > Christensenellales > CAG-138 > UBA7703. The sequence goes on along the minus strand of OY762962.1, from coordinate 3,040,090 downwards.
TTCTGGAGGACGTCAAAGCGCTCACCGGATACGGATTCGACCAGATTTCGCTGGAACCTGCCGTGCTGCCGGACGACAGCCCGTACAGCCTGCTTCCAGAACATATCGCACGGATCAACGTGGAATACGACGCGCTGGCGGACTATTATGTCGAGTCGCGCAAAAGTAGCGAAACGTGGTTCAACTTCTTCCACTTTATGTTTGATCCCGACGGCGGCCCGTGCCTGAGAAAGCGCATCAACGGCTGCGGCGCGGGCACGGAATACGTCGCGGTCACGCCGGATGGGGACATCTATCCCTGCCACCAGTTTGTCGGAATGAAGGAATACCAGCTCGGTTCGCTGGACAAGCCCGCTTTACGACGGGATTTACAGGAAGCGTTCTTGGGCTGCAACGTCTGCACAAAAGACCAATGCAGAAACTGCTGGGCAAAATACTATTGCAGCGGCGGATGCATGGCAAACGCGGTTCTGTACGGCGGAGCTCTCGATCATCCGCACGAAATCAGCTGTAAATTGATGCAAAAACGCATTGAATGCGCCTTCGGCATCTATTTGACCGAGCAGCAATGAACAACCGCATGATTGCGCGGGAGCCGGTTCTTTGCGACCGGGCGCTCGTAGAAACAATCACAAACGAATGCAACTGCCCGCAGCTTGTCGCGCGGGCGTTGATTCGGCGCGGGGTCACCTCCGCGGAGGAGGCGAAGCGCTTTCTCAACCCTGACGAGGGCGATTTGCTCGATCCGTTTTTATTGCCGGATATGCAGATCGCAGCCGATCGTGTGCAACGCGCGATTGACGAAGGCGAACACATCTGCGTGTTTGGGGATTACGACGCGGACGGCGTTTGCTCCACCGCGATGCTCGTGCAGCGCCTAAAAAAGATGGGTGCAAACGTGGAATACTACATTCCGCACCGCCACAGCGAAGGCTATGGCATGTCCGCCGACGCGGTAAGGCTGCTGTACGCGCGCGGGGTAAAGCTGATCATCACCGTCGATAACGGCGTATCTGCATATGACGAAATTGCGCTCTGCGCGGCGCTCGGCATCGACGTCGTCGTGACTGACCACCACAGCGTGGGAAAGACGATTCCGGAGTGCGTCGCGGTCGTTGCGGCGTCCCGCAAGGACGCAAGCTATCCAAACCGTTATCTGTGCGGTGCAGGCGTTGCGCTGAAGCTCATTCAGGCGCTCAACGGCGGCGCATATACGCCGGAGGAGCTCGCGCTGGCGGCGGTTGCCACCATTGCGGATGTGGTTCCGCTGACGGGCGAAAACCGGATCATCGCGGCCTGCGGACTAAGACACATTTCAAAATTAACCGGGCTATCCGCGCTCCTGCGGGCGGCGGGATTCAACCAGCCGCGCGTGGATGAGATGACGGTTTCGTTCATGATCGCGCCGAGACTCAACGCCGCGGGAAGAATGGCGAGCGCACTGGAAGCGGTGCATCTGCTGCTTGGCGAGGAGCCGACCCACGCGGATGAAATCGCTGCGACGCTGAACGAATACAACCAGCGGCGAAGGGACACGGAAAACGAGATTTTGGACGAAGCGGAGCGGCAGATTGCCGCGCGTGGAGACATTGGGCGAGCGATCCTGCTTGCACACGAAAGCTGGAACGCGGGCGTCATCGGCATCGTTGCCTCGCGACTTTGTGAAAAGTATCATTTGCCGGTGATCCTCTTTGCCGAGCAGAACGGCGTCCTGACCGGTTCGGGCCGCAGCATCGCGGGCGTCGATCTTTTTGAGAACCTCAGCGTGTTTTCGAGTATGTTCATTCGCTACGGCGGACACGCGCGTGCAGCGGGCGTGACGATCGCAAAAGAGCGTTATGAGGAGTTCCGTGCAGCGTTTGAACAGCACATCCTCGATAGCTATCGTCCGGAAGATTTCTACCCCTCGTTTCAATATGATGAAACGGTGCCGTTTGGCGAATTGAACGTCACCCGCATTCGGGAGCTTCGTCAGCTTGCGCCGTATGGTGAAGGAAACGCAGAGCCGGCGTTTCGCTTCAACGGCGTGCGCTTTGCCTCGCTTCGCACCATCGGCAAGGACGACAAGCACTTTTGCGCGAGTGTGGTGCAGCAGGATCAGGTAATGCGCGTAATCGCGTTCGGCAAGAGCGAACTGCTTGAGCCGTTGAACACGGCTGCGGATTGGGATTTGCTCGCGAGGCCTACGATCAACGAGTATCGCGGCAGCGAAAGCGTGGAGCTCTTCTGGATCTGCGCGAATGCGTCGGAAGAAAAAGTTGCGTTTTTTAATGCTTTTTTCGCGCAAAGACTGTATAATGAAGACTGTTCGAGTGAGGAAATCGCCGCGTGGTACGGTTCATATGGTGGGCGCTTTCATGCAGAACTGGATGATGTTGGCATGCGCAAACATTACCGCAGGCTGCAAGGTACGCTCAGCGAAGGTTCCGTTTCACTCGCAGCGTTGATTCGTGCATTACAAAACGAAGAGCTGCTTGCGCTATGCGTATTTACGCAGCTTTCGTTTTTTGTGTTTGATCCGGATTCCGGCAGGATTTCGATCCAAAACGGCTGCACGCCGCGAACGCTGGGTGAAAGCCCGCTCTATCGAATGTTGAACGACCGACAGGAGGCGTAACATGGACCTAAAAGGAAAGATTCGCAGCATACCGGATTTCCCGATCAAGGGCGTATTATTCCGCGACGTCACCACGCTGCTCAAGGATAAAGAAGGCTATCACGAGCTGATTAATACCATTGCCGAGTCCCTCAAGGATCGTCAGGTCGATCTCGTGATCGGGCCCGAAGCGCGCGGTTTTGTCATCGGCGCGGCGCTGGCTTATGCGCTGAACGCGGGCTTTGTGCTTGCGCGCAAACCCGGAAAACTCCCTTGCGAAACCATGCGGTATGAGTATGGCCTGGAGTACGGCTCAGACGTGCTGGAGATCCACAAGGACTCCATTCAACCCGGACAGAAGGTCGTCATTGTAGACGATCTGCTCGCAACTGGTGGCACCGCGCTGGCAACCGTGAAGCTCGTTGAGCAGGCGGGCGGCGAAGTGGTGGGCCTCAGGTTTGCCATTGAGCTGAGCTCGGAATTCGACGGTAGGACTCCGCTCAAGGGTTACGACGTACAGTCCGTCATGCAGTATTAAGATCATATCGGCATCGCACAAGATCAACGGTTCGCCGTTGATCTTTTTTACCCCCGTTAGAAGCAGAAATCGTTTTCTCAGTTTATAATTGCTTTTTAACCCCGATGCAGGCAAAGGTTCGTTTTTTCGGAAAATCAGAAAAATACGATGAAATGATGCGAAATTCTGAAATTTTTCCTGCGGAGGTTGACTTTCAGCCGCGAATGGCGGTATTCTAATGGCTAATTCCCCGCGTGTGTGGGTGACCCCGCTTTCATTGCCAACGAGCGGGAGGAGGTGTGTGTTCCATGGAAATGCAGGAGCTGGTACAGGAGTTTTCCAAGAAATATTCTCCGGAGCAGACGGAGGTTTTTCAGCGTGCCGTCGATTTTGCATACCAGACACACTCGACCCAGCTGCGTGAGTCGGGAGAGCCGTATATCGTACACCCGCTTGAAGTCGCGCGGCTTGTCATGGACATGGGCATGGACGCTTCCAGCGTCACCGCGGCCGTGCTGCACGACGTTGTGGAGGACGGAGACCACGTCACAATCGAAGATATCGAGGCTAAGTTTGGCGCGGAAGTCGCCAAGCTGGTTGACGGCGTAACCAAGCTGACCAAGAGCGGCCAGCAGACTTATATTACGAAAAAACAGGAGCAGTCGGAGAATCTTCGAAAGCTCTTTCTCGCGATTGCGGCGGACGTACGCGTCGTCATCATCAAACTCGCCGACCGCCTGCACAACATGCGAACTTTGGCGTATTGTAACCCTTACAAACGCATGCGAAAAGCCAAAGAAACTCTTGAGGTCTACGCTCCCCTCGCGCACCGCTTCGGCATGGGCGCGATCAAAGGCGAGTTGGAAGACCTCTCTTTTATGTATCTCATGCCGGAGGAATACGCCGACATCAGCCGCCAGTTCCGCGAGAAACAGGCGGAGCGGCAGGAGACGCTGGATAACGCAAAGCGCATCATCAAGGAAGAGCTCAACGCGGCGGGCATCGAATGCACGATCAGCGGCAGGCCAAAGCATCTTTATAGCGTATATAAGAAGATGCAGCGCCAGAACAGCAGCATCGCGGAGATCTACGACCTGATCGCCATCCGTGTCATCGTAGAATCCGTCAACGACTGCTACGCGGCGCTCGGCGTGATTCACGCGGGCTGGAAACCGCTACCCGGTCGTTTTAAAGACTATATCGCAACGCCGAAACCCAACATGTATCGCTCACTGCATACGACGCTGCTGGCTCCCAACGGCATCCCGTTTGAGGTGCAGATTCGTACCAAGGAGATGCACAAGACGGCGGAATACGGCATCGCCGCGCACTGGATGTATAAGGAAGGCCGAAACGTGCAGAGCCTGCTGGATAAGAAAACCAGCTGGCTGCGTCAGGTCATCGAAGCGCGGGACACCACCGAGGACAGCAAGGAATTCGTCGAGAGCATCATGAAGGATTTCCTCGGCGAGTATGTTTTCGTGCTCACGCCGAAGGGGGAAATTATCGATCTGCCGCGCGGCAGCACACCGCTGGACTTTGCCTACCGTATCCATACGAACATCGGCCACCACACGCAAGGCGCGCGCATCAACGGCGCGCTCGTGCGGCTCGACTATAAGCTCAAGACCAACGACGTCGTGGAGATCATCACCTCCAACAGTCAGCCGGGTCCGAGCCTAGACTGGCTCAAGATCGTCAAGACACAGGCCGCGCGCAATAAGATTCGCCAGTGGTTCAAGAAAGAGAATCGCGAGGGGAACGTTGCCCGTGGGCGTGAGATGCTGGAGGACACGGCAAAGCGCCAGAACCTCGTCATCAGCGATGTGACCAAGCCGGAGTATGTCAATCCGCTGCTGGAACGCTTGAACGTCAGCAGTATCGACGATATCTATGCCGCGATCGGATTTGGTGGCATGTCGGCGAGTCAGGTGCTGCATAAGCTGCTGGAACTCAAAAAGAAGGACGACAAGGCGGCCGAGATCGCGGAGAAGATTCGCACCGGCAGCGCGGAAGATACCAGTAAAACGCATGTGCCCGTCAACGGCATCATCGTCAAGGGCGATCCCGGCATGGCTGTGCGCTTCGGCAACTGCTGCAATCCCTTGCCCGGAGACCCCATCATCGGCTATATCACGCGCGGACGTGGCGTTTCCGTGCACCGCGCGGATTGTCCGAACGTTGCAAACCTGTTGAGCGATCTGGAACGCATCATCGAGGTCGAGTGGGCGATCAACACCAAGAGCGCGTTTAATGCGTCCCTGCAGATTGAGGGCGACAACCGGCCCGGCACGCTCTCGCAGATTTCGCAGCAGATTTCGAGCCTGAACGTGAGCATCCAGTCGATCAGCGGCAAACCCATGGCGGACGACCGCTATATCATTGAGATGACGTTTGAGGTGGCGAATACCGAGCAGCTCAACGTGATCATCCGAAACCTCAAAAAACTCAAATGCGTCAGCGAAGTTTATCGCATGAACCGATAAATTGGGAGAACAATTTCTATCATGAGAGCGGTTGTACAGCGTACCACGGGCGCCTCGGTCGAGGTGGAGCAGCAAATCGTCGGCGAGATCGGGCGCGGTCTCGTCGTGTTTTTGGGCATTGAAGAAGGCGACACGGAGGCGGATCTCAACTACATCTGCGACAAGGTGACAGGCCTTCGCGTGTTTGATGACGAGAACGAGATTCCGAATCGATCCGTGCAGGACATCGGCGGAAGTATTCTGCTGATCTCTCAATTCACGCTCTGCGCGGACGCGAGAAAAGGCAAGCGCCCGAGCTATATCAAAGCCGCGCGTCCGGAGCAGGCGATTCCGCTTTACGAGACTGCGATTGCGAAGATTGGGCAGAGCGTGCCCGTGCAATGCGGCGTGTTTCAGGCAAACATGCAGGTGCGGCTCACCAACGACGGCCCGCACACGATATTATTGGATTCGAAAAAGCTGTTTTAAATAGAGTTACTTTCACAAGAAAGGTACTTGCAATGTATTTTCGACAGATCACCAGCGGCTCGCTGGGCGAACATATCTATATCTTGGGGCAGGATGGCGCAAAGGACGTGGTCGTGATCGATCCCGGCGAAGCGAAACCTGCACTCGCCGCGCTGGAACGGGATTCGCTCAACTGCGTCGCCGTGCTGCTCACGCACGGGCACTTCGACCACATCGGCGGCGTGCGAGCGATCAAGGATGCATACGGTGCCACGATCTATATTCACGAAGCGGATGCGGGCATGCTCAAGAGTAACCGCATGAGCCTCGCAGTGCTCACGGGCGAGCTCGTCAAACCCGCCGAGGCGGACGTGCTGCTTCACGGCGGAGAGACGCTGGAGCTTGCGTGTCTCAAGCTGGACGTCATCCACACGCCGGGGCACACGAAGGGCGGAGTTTGCTACGCGCTCAAGATCGAGCGAAAGCTGTTTGTCGGCGACACGCTCTTCATGGAAGGCGCGGGCAGAACGGACTTTCCCGGCGGAAGCGAAAAGGAGCTGTATCACTCCATCGCGGACAAGCTCTTCACCTTGGAGGGCGACTTTGACGTCTACTGCGGCCACGAGGAAGACACCACATTGGAATACGAACGCAGGAACAATCCCTTTATCGAAACGTGCCGCAGGAGCGGCTGGTAAATAGCAGATTATGATTGCAATCTCCACCAATCGAACCGAATACCGCAACGATATCGCCGAAGAGATTCGGCTTTTTCTTGGGTTATCGGAGATTGTTTTATTGGAAGAGATCGATCCTGCCTCGGCTGAACTGATCTTTGATCTGCAACTCTTTCGAAACGGTTACCAATACACTGCATTCGCGAAAGTGAACGATCTGGAGCAAAAAGAAGAGTTTACGCTTTCGGAAGATGCTTCCTTCTTGGAGAAGAAGAAACTCGAAAAGCGCGCGCTCAAGCTCGCCTGCTATCATCTGCTCAAGCGACTCTATCCGGAGGTCGCGACGCCCTGGGGTTCGCTCACCGGCATTCGCCCGACGAAGCTCTTTCGCGAGCTTTCGCAGAAGGGCGGAGAACTGGCCGCGCGGCAGCAGTTTCTGGACGTGTTTGACGTGTCCGAGGAGAAGACGAATCTTGCCGCGCGCATTTGCGCCGTGCAGAAGCCGTTTATTCGCTCGGTTCAGACGAACGAGATCGATGTCTACGTTGGCATTCCGTTTTGCAAGACAAAGTGTCTCTATTGTTCATTTCCAAGTGAAGTGCTCGGCAAGCAGGATCGCCTCACGCAATATTTGTCTTTGTTGAAAAGTGACATTGCAGCCGGTGCGAAGCTCGCGAGCGAACTCGGGCTCTCTGTTCGCTCGTTTTATATGGGCGGCGGCACGCCGACGGTGCTCAGCGCAGATCAGCTGGACGAGCTGTTGTCGTTCCTGCTCGAACAATACGCCAGTTTCGGTGTTGAGGCAACGGTGGAGGCGGGCAGACCCGACACCATTGACCGCGAGAAGCTGCTCGTGCTCAAGCGCCACGGGATAGGTAGAATCTCCATCAACCCGCAAACGATGAACGACGAAACCCTCCGCCGCGTGGGCAGGAGCCACACGCGGGAGGATATCGTGCGTACATTCGAGCTTGCTCGGGAGATCGGCTTTGGTTCGATCAATATGGACCTCATCGCGGGACTGCCCGGCGAGACGCCGGCGGACATGCAGAGAAGCTGCGATGCGATCGCGCAACTCGCGCCCGACAATCTCACCGTGCATTCGCTTGCGATCAAGCGTTCTTCCACGCTCAAAAAAGAGCTGGACGAACACGCGCTCGCTTCGTCCGCACAGGCGGAGGAGATGACGCAGATCGGGGCGCGCTGCGCGGAAAGCATGGGCATGAACCCGTATTATATGTATCGCCAGAAGTATATGAGCGGAAATCTGGAGAACGTTGGCTATGCGCTTCCTGGCAAGGAGTGTGTCTACAACATCGACATGATGGAGGAGACCGCAAGCATTCTCAGCCACGGCGCGGGCACGATGACAAAGCGCGTCTTTGCAGGACAAAACCGCATTGAGCGGATGCCAAGCCCCAAGGATGTGCCGACCTACTTGGCAAAGCTCGATCGCCTGCTCGCGGACAAGGCGGCGTTTTTCCGCTGATACGGGAAAATCGTGCCGAACGTGGCCGAAACGATTGACAGCGCGGGATCGCATCGTTATAATATGCAGGAAACAGGTTGAGAACGGGAGAGTAGTCCGAACAAAATCGCGGCAGAGAGCGAAACGCTTGGTGAAAGTTTCGCAGACGATTTTCGGATGAACGGCACCCGCGAACCGCGCGGCCCAAAGGCGAGCGAATCGCCCAAAGACGCGACGTAGCTCCGGCGTTAACGGAAAACAGAGTGGAAGGAACACGGCAACGACTGCCGGTTCGTTCAATCAGGGTGGCACCGCGGGTTTCCCGTCCCTAGAGGATCGGAACCTGCTTTTTTTATACCGTTTTCTGGTATAATGATAGGGAATCAAGTGATGGAGGTCGGTTATGGCAGCCTATAAGGCCCCGAAGGGAACAAAGGACGTACTCCCGGAGCAGAGCTACCAGTGGCAGTTTCTGGAAGCGCGGATACGTGAGATCGTCAAGAAATATGGTTTTCAGGAAGTCAGAACCCCGGTGTTTGAGCACACGGAGCTGTTTCTGCGCGGCGTCGGTGAAACGACGGACATCGTCCAAAAAGAGATGTACACCTTCCTCGACAAAGGCGAGCGCTCGGTTACCCTCAAGCCGGAAGGCACGGCGGGCGTGGTTCGCATGTTCGTGGAAAACAACCTCTTTGGCGACACACAGCCGACCAAGATGTTTTATCTTTACAGCCCGACGTTTCGTTATGAGCGCCCGCAGGCGGGACGACTCCGCGAGCACCACCAGTTTGGTGTGGAGTTCTTTGGCGCCAGCAAGCCCAGCGCGGATGCGGAATGCATCGCGGTGGCAACCGAGCTGCTATCTAGCCTCGGCTGCGGCGGGCTGACCGTTCGCCTCAACAGCATCGGAGACCCGAACTGCCGCCCGAAGTATCACGAAGCGCTCAAGGGCTACCTGCACGAGCATTACGACGAGCTTTGCGAAACCTGCAAGCTCCGCCTCGAAACGAACCCTCTGCGCGTGCTGGACTGCAAGGTCGAGGGCTGCCAGAAGATCGCGAACGGAGCTCCGGTCATCAGCGACTATCTTTGCGACGACTGCCGCGATCACCAGAATCAGCTGCTCAAGCTGCTCGACGGCATGGGCATTCGCTATGTGATCGACCCGCGGCTCGTGCGCGGACTCGACTACTATACCAAGACCGTGTTTGAGATCACCTCGGAGAGCATCGGCTCCCAGAGCGCAGTCTGCGGCGGCGGACGCTACGACGGCCTTGTGGAAGAAATCGGCGGCCCGCACACGCCCGCGGTCGGCTTCGGACTTGGCATGGAGCGGTTGCTGCTTGTGCTGGAGAACACCGGCTACCAGATTGAAAAACCCGTGCGATACGACCTCTACATCGCCTCTATGGGCACAGAGGCGGAGGAGAAGGCGTTTCTACTGGCAAACAACCTAAGAAAGCTCGGCTCAAAGGTCGAGATCGACCACATCGGCAGAAGCGTCAAAGCGCAACTCAAGTATGCCGACAAGATTGGAGCGAGCTACGTTCTCGTGCTGGGCGGAGATGAGCTCGAAAAGGGCGAAGCCAAGCTCAAGCACATGAGCGACGGACAAGAGACGATCACCGCGCTGAACGCGGAGAGTATTCACAAATTGATGGTATGAGGAGCGAACAAATATGAGCGAACTATTGGGCGGTTGGAAACGAACCAACTACTGCGCGAACTTCACAAAAGCGGACGCAGGCAAAGAAGTCATTCTCATGGGCTGGGCAAATGTGCGCCGCGATCTAGGCGCGCTGGTCTTCGTGCAACTTCGTGACCGCACGGGACTCATGCAGATCGTGTTCAACAGCAACACATTAAGCGAAGCGGACTTTGCGCGCGCTTGCACGATCCGTTCGGAATTCGTGCTTGCCGTGAAGGGCACGCTCGTTTTGCGCACCGGCGACATGGTCAATCAGAACATGGCTACCGGCGAGCTGGAAGTGCTGGTGAGTGAGTTCAAGATCCTCAGCGAGAGCGAGACTACGCCGTTTGAAATCACGGACAACTGCAAGGCAAACGAGCTGCTGCGGCTGAAATATCGCTATCTCGACCTGCGCCGTCCCGCGATGCAGAAAAACCTCATCATGCGGCATAAGATCGCGTTTCTTGCGCGCGAATATTTCGATTCCCAGAATTTCCTCGAAATCGAAACCCCGATTCTTACCAAGAGCACGCCGGAAGGCGCGCGCGACTACCTTGTGCCGAGCCGCGTGCATCCGGGCAAGTTCTTTGCGCTTCCGCAGAGCCCGCAGCTCTTTAAGCAGCTGTTGATGCTCGCGGGATACGACCGCTATTTCCAGATTGCGCGCTGCTTCCGCGACGAAGACCTCCGCGCCGATCGCCAGCCGGACTTCACGCAGATCGATATCGAAATGTCGTTTGTGGAAGAGGTCGATGTGCAGACCGTCAACGAAGGCTTCCTCAAGCATCTGTTTAAAGAAACGCTGAATGTAGACATCCAGCTGCCGCTGCCGCGCCTGAAATACGCGGACGCGATGGCGCGCTATGGCTCCGACAAGCCCGACACGCGCTTTGGTCTCGAGCTGGTCGACCTGAGCGAAATCTTCCAAATGAGCGAGTTCTCCGTGTTCCAGAATGCGCTTGCAAACGGCGGAAGCATCCGCGCGGTCAACGCCAAGGGCGCAAGCGAGCACTTCTCCCGCAAAGAGCTGGACGCGATGGGCGAGTTTGTGAAAACCTATCGCGCAAAGGGACTCATCTGGATGAACGACAAGGCGGACGGCCTCGCGTCTCCGGTGCTGAAGTTCCTCACCGAAGACGAGATCACCGCTGTGCGCAAGGCCGCAAACTTTGAGCAGGGTGACGTTCTCTTCATCGTTGCCGATATGAACAAGACCGTGTTCGCGTCTCTGGGCGCGTTGCGCCTAAAGCTCGCGGAGAAGCTCAACTTGATCCCCGAAAACACCTATAACCTGCTGTGGGTGACCGAGTTCCCGCTGCTTGAGTGGGACGAGGAGGAGCAGCGCTTCAGCGCGATGCACCATCCCTTCACGAGCCCCATGGATGAGGATTTGGCGAATCTCGACACAGATCCCGGCAACGTCCGCGCAAAGGCGTACGACATCGTGCTCAACGGCGTGGAGATCGGCGGAGGCTCGATTCGTATTCACTCGCAGGAACTGCAGAAGAAGATGTTCCGCTGCCTAGGCTTTACGGACGAGCAGGCGCAGTATCGCTTCGGCTTCCTGATGGATGCCTTCCGTTTTGGCCCGCCGCCGCACGGCGGAATGGCCTACGGGCTTGATCGTCTCGCGATGCTCATCACGGGCTCGCCAAGCATTCGCGACGTCATCGCCTTCCCGAAGGTACAGAACGCATCCTGCCCGATGACGGGCGCTCCCGACTTCGTGGACGACAAGCAGCTTCGTGAGCTGAACATCGTCTGCACCAAGATGGAGGAGTAGACTTTGGAAAACGCGGGCGACCACATCGGCCTGGTTACGAGTGTTACGGACGGTACCGCGCAGATTCGCTTTCTGCGCGGCTCCGCCTGCGCGCACTGCGGCGCCTGCCTGAGTATTGGCGACAGCGAGATGGAGATTTCGCTGCCCAACACGCTTGGCGCGAAGGAAGGGGACCGCGTTGCGGTCGATCTCTCGCCAAAGCGTGTGGTGCAGGCAAGCCTAATCGCCTATGCCGTGCCGCTCGTGCTGCTGATTGCTGGCGTCATCATCGGAAGCAGATTTGCCGACTGGATGGGGCTTGCGTTGGGCATAGTCGCTTGCGGCATCAGCTATCTTATCCTGCGATTCGTGGAGAAGAAGAGCGCAAAAAACAAAAGCTTTCAGCCGCGCATGACGCGTATCTTGGACGATTGGGAATAATGCTCTCGCTTGATGAGAAGCGAGCGTGCTTGAACAATCGAATGAATTGTTGAATCGACCTCTGCCGCGTCTGATCTGCGCGGCGGATTGAGCGAAAATAAAATGAGGAACAGGAAACAGCCATCATGAATTTTGCAGAGTCCTACGAAATCGTTTCGCAGTTTGACCCGGAAATCGGAAACGCGATGAAGCTGGAGCTTGGCCGTCAGCGCGACCACATCGAACTCATCGCCTCCGAAAACTTCGTTTCGACCGCGGTTCTTGCGGCGATGGGAAGCCCGCTTACAAACAAGTATGCGGAAGGGTACCCCGGAAGGCGCTACTACGGCGGCTGCGAGTATGTCGATATGGTCGAGACCATCGCCATCGAGCGCGCAAAAGAGCTTTTTCACGCGGAACACGCAAATGTACAGCCGCACGCGGGCGCGCAGGCAAACCTTGCCGCGTATCAGGCGCTGATTCAGCCGGGCGACACCGTGCTCGCCATGAACCTCAACCACGGCGGTCACCTGACCCACGGGCACAAGGTCAACGAGAGCGGCAGGCTCTACCATTTCGTGCAATACGGCGTGCGCGAGGACACGGGGTATATCGACTACGACGAGCTGGAGCGGTTGGCGCACGAACACATGCCGAAGCTTATCGTCGCGGGCGCGAGCGCGTATTCACGCATCATCGATTTCGAGCGCTTCGGCAAAATCGCAAAGGACGTCGGCGCATATTTCATGGTGGATATGGCGCATATCTCCGGCCTGATTGCAGCGGGAGAGCATCCCAATCCCTTCCCGTATGCGGATATCGTGACCAGCACGACGCACAAGACCCTGCGCGGCGCGCGCGGCGGCTTGATCCTCTGCAAAGAGGAGTTTGCAAAGAGCGTGGACAAGGCAGTGTTTCCCGGCATGCAAGGCGGCCCCTTGATGCATGTGATCGCCGCAAAGGCCGTCTGCTTCCATGAGGCGATGCAGCCGGAGTTCAAGGTGTATCAGCACCAGGTTGTGCTCAACGCCGCGGAACTGAGCAGGACGCTGCAGGATAACGGTATCAAGATTTTCTCCGGCGGTACGGATAACCACCTGATGCTGGTTGACCTGCGAGACCTTGACGTGACGGGTCAGCGCGTGCAGACGCTGCTGGACGCCGCGCACATCACGGCAAACCGCAACGCGATTCCGTTTGACACGCGCAACAAGCTCGAAACGAGCGGCATGCGCTTCGGCACACCCGCCGCGACCACGCGCGGCATGAAGGAGCCGGAGATGCGGCAGATCGGTAACCTGATTTCGCGGATCATCAAGGAAGGCGAGTCCGCCGTCCCGTCCGTGAAAACAGAAGTGCTGGAAATCTGTAAACGTTTTCCGCTGTATCAGTAAATTGGGTATAAGAAGGGCGCACCACTTGGTGCGCCCTTTACTCGAAATAATGATAATACTCTAGATTCACTGACCCGAAACCTTACTGCTTTGCTGTTACCGGCTCTGCCACGTCGTCATCATCTGCCGCTGCAGCAATGCTGATCTGCATGGAACTGCAAATAATGGTTTGCAGCATCTTGTCGCGGTTTTTGTCGTTGCTAAAACGGCAAAGAAGATCAACCGAGGATAAGAAACGTTGATCCTCGTGCAAAGATTTATGATAGAAGTTCATTTGCTTGAGTGAGCTTTTGTAAACGATCAATGTTGTTCCGGCAAACATCTCCGTTACCAATCCACCGATTGCCGTGATGATCGTTTTATCGAGCGCAACCTTCCCGGTGACCGAATACACAAACGCAAAAACAATCAGCAGGATGCCAACGACACAGGAAGCGGCTGCAATGAAGAAAGTGATGATCGCCTGCGTTTTACTCCACGTATAGTAACCTTCCATACTCTCAAGGTTCGCTTGAATAATTGATAGTACATTCGCTGGCTCCTTTACGCTTCCGCTGGAAGGGCCACCTTGTGATGGCCCTCTCGATGGATGGGTATCATAATTAAACTGTTGAGCGATTTCTTGGTTTCGAGCGATCACTAGTTTGTTGAGCTTTGATAAATAGTCTTCCTTATTTCCTGTTCTCATATTCATTCTCCTTTCAAATGTCGTGAACAGGTTGAATGTTTACTTCCTCATCAACGGAGAAACAGTAAAAACCAAACCGATTGAACCATCACACGAGAAAACAGAATAAAGTAGTTATACAAGTTACAAGATGATTAAAAATGTCAATAAATATTGGAACATCATCTAGCAAACAACGCAAATACACTGTTATAATATCATCGGAAACTGAAAATGCAAGTGTTGTTTTTTGATGGTAATTGACGGATAAAATCATGTAGCGATATAACGGTACATAGTGTCGAAATATAGCGAAACATACGCTAAAACTTCCGAATTTTAAAAATATCGGAAATCGTGTATAATATTATTAATTTTTATTAGGAGAAAATCAGTGGACCCCTCAAAACTATACGTTGAATATTACGCCAAACTCCACGTAGACCGCGCCATGCGGCTTTGGCCGACGTTCCTCAAAAAGAGCGAACGCCCGGACTTCATCAGCAAGCGCCGCGAACTCGGCATGGAGGTCACGCGCGCCGCAATCGAGGAATGGGCGCAGCAGGAAGCGGACATGAACCGCACCTTTGGCGACGAGATGCCCGGCGAGGCCGTGGAGCAGACTATACTTGCGGACTGCGATTGCGACGAGGCGATTGCAAACGGCGCGGAGGAGGACGAAGGAGAGAGCCTCTTTGAGCTGCCGCACGACGTCAAGGAGATGCACATTGGCCGCATCATCGAGCGGATTGAGGATAAGACCAAAGCGCTCAAGGAATACACCCTCTGTCGCGAAAATTGGCTCTATGTATTCAGCGAAACGACGGGGCTCGAGAGAGCGGATGTGCTCCGTATACAGGCGTTTGTAGACACGCAAGCAGGAGAGCTGCTGTTTGATAAGATTCTCGTCAAGGTCGGCTGCGAGCTGTATGTGCTCATCCGTGGCGAAGAGCTCAGCGAGATTACGCTCAGCTCCCGCGCGCTGATCGGGCTGAACCACTGGGCAAGATATCTCTCGCTTCGCGATGCGAAAAAGGGAACGAAATCGTAACATGCAACCAACTTAACCGATACATTTTGAGGAAACATGAAAGATATCGATCTTGTTTACGCGCATAGACTATGCGAAAGCAATCAAGAGAAACTGAAAGACGCGCAAGTCTGCGGGTGCTTCTATTGCTTGCGGATTTTTGATCCGAAAGAGATTGTTTGGGAGGATGAATCGGATCACACCGCGATGTGTCCCTATTGCGGGATCGATTCCGTGCTTCCGGAGAGTGCAGATTTCCCGATCACGAAAGCGCTTCTCAAGAAAATGCATGAGTTTTGGTTTACGGAAGGCGAGTAAGTAGTATCAATTTCCACTTATAAAGCAGTAGCTGGTAATTCAAAATTAGGTTAACTCAGAGACTTTTCAAAGGAAATGAATCATGAAATTATACCAGCGCAGATTTTCGTTGATAAAGCGAATCATAATGATATTCGTTTGTACTTTACCCATTGTTCTGCAGTTCGCATGTGAGAATGATCCTTACTATGGTCACCGACCAAGAGATCAAGAAAATTCAGTATGGTATTGCAAGGACTTTGATATTCGATTTATCGTGGACGACGAAGGGTCAGCAGACGGAACGATTCGCAATTCAACTGAAAGAATTCCATTTACAATTATTTGGAGCGCTGTAAGCAACGATGCTTTTTTTGTTCAAAACTATAGATACACTACATTGGGACAAAAATATGATATCCTGCTAGATGGCAAATGCGATTTTTCGGAAAACGAATTTGTTTTCAACGTCCTCAAGGATGACACCAAAGTGTTTGATAGCGAAACGCCTATCAAGTTAGTATTTTCAAAGATAGATACGAATGGTTCATTTTATAATTTTCTTGGCAACTCCTACACCGCGAATGCGGAAAAGAGTCTTGAATCTGTTAAGCAGAAATTCCTGGCTTTCCGTCCGGAGATGCTTGATATTGCATTAGCGATTTCGAAGAATAATCCAAGTTGCAGTCTAAATTTGGATCATGGCATTTTAACTTCTTCAGATGGAAAACTTGAGAGCCTGCCGCAAAACATTGATAAGCAACTCGAGATCTGTAAACCCTTATTGATGGAATTTGATAGAGTTTATTTCGCCTATGGTAATAGTTTGGAAGATGGCGAATTGATGTTTAGTAAAACCTTAATCGAGACATCTAAAATTATGAATCGGAATGTATGTGTATTACTAAGTTATTCCCCGATATTGCATGACAATGGTGAAGAAATCTGGGATGACTGGTATATCAAAATCTATTCAGCTGCTTAGAACTTTCCAAAGAGCGCAAGCTTCCTGATCACGAAAGCGTTTCTCAAGAAAATGCATGAGTTTTGGTTTACGGAAGGCGAGTAAGAATCGGTATTGTAGTCTGCTCGCTTAAGTAATGCTTGCAGGTGGATAAGAATGAACAAAATAGATCAGCAGGAACATGAATTTTTACTTAATTTGAATAATTCGGACGATGACATAGACTTGGATGATGTTAAGCGAATTACAGAACTGCTGCATTCGAAAAATTCTGAGGTGCTCTTACAAGCAACGATAGCTGCGGGAGAGCACTATCACTCTACATTTGATTCACCTCTATTACGTTTACTTATGGATCGCCGCCCCATCATTCGGGTGAATGCTTGCGATTCGCTCAGTAATAGCTGCAATATTGATGTTCTAAAGCATATCATTCCTTTGATGCGACACGGAAATCCACTCGAGCGAGGCTATGCCTTGATGAGCTATTCTGATATTGTGATAAACGCAGATGGCAACAAAACAGATGCGATTTCTGAAAGCAAAAAACGCTTGGTGCATGAACGCAATAGCTGGGTATGTATTTGCGGGATAGAAGCGCTGGCGCAGCTGGGCGATATGGAACAACTCGAATTGCTATACCTTCATCTTTCAGACGAGAATGAACATACTAGACGTGCAGCAATCCATTGCAGCAAACGGTTCTTGTTAAAAATGGATCGAAAACGATTGACTCAAGCTGTTCGTGAGCAGTTAAACCATGAAACCGATCCGTCAGTATCACGATTATTTGAAGAAGTGCTTGATTTGATTGACACTTCAGATCCCTTTATATTATCAGATAACAACTTGTAGCAATAAGAATATTCCAGATACATTGAACTTATAATACTTTTCGAGGTAATAAATGATTCGAGGGATATCGTTTCAAGTTCCGCAAGGGGTTATTGACACGCTTTGGCAGATATTTCAACCGCTTAACGTTACAGAATACCAGTGGTATAACGATGAACGGCAATATGAGGTTTTTCCGGATGAGCAGAACGAAGAACTGTTTGAAACGGATTATTACAGCGGAGTTGATTTTCTCACGCGCATACAAAGGAAGCACCTCATTCTATTTCTAAAACTGCAAGCGTATTTCCCGGGCGGCACATTTTTTGATATAAAAACTTATGACGAGTTTTTAAACAGTGATTGTCAGATCCTGTTTCTGATTTACGATTGTGAGTGGGTGGAGATTTATATAAAAGATAAAAGCGTGACCGATTTATTATATAAAAACGCCATCGACAAGGGATTCAAAGATATTCTATACATTACCGACGAAAATGATAGAAGAACCAGAATGGAGATCAGATAGAATTCAGCTGCTCAATTTTTAACAAGCAGAGGTAAACATGCTAACCGTTGACGCCTTACAAGCCCTCTTTCAAAAATGGATCGACATTCTCCGGCTGAAAAACCAGTGGGATATCCGGTTGGAGCTGGTGCGCGATCCCGCGTTTCGTAAAACGGGGGATATTAAGATCGACTGTGACGACCGAAAAGCGATTCTGATGCTCAACGTGCTCAATCCCAAACAGGAGAATCCGGAAGAGGTCATCGTTCACGAGCTCATGCATCTCAAGCTCTACCCGCTGGATCAGCTCACGGAAGGATTGATTGACGCGCACTACGAAGAGAAAACGCCAACACGGGAAGCGGTCTATACGCAGTTCATGATCATGCTGGAGCAAACGGTAGAAGAACTGGCGAAGTGTTACCTCGGCGCGTTTGGTGAGAATAAGACGCTCTCCTACGGCAGATGCAATACGATGAAGAGCTTTAACGAGCTTTACGACGGGCTGAAACCGCTGGAATAGTTCGTCGCGAGTTATCGAGTAAAGAGCAACAAAAAACGCCCCGATTTGGGACGTTTTTGTTGTTTGGTGGAGCTTACCGGATTCGAACCGGTGATCTCTACACTGCCAGTGTAGCGCGATAGCCAACTTCGCTAAAGCCCCGAGACGCAAGTGCTATTATAGTGGAAACCCGGAAATTTGTAAAGACAAAATTTCTCGTTTTCGTCAATGTTTTTTCCGGCGGTGGAATCATTGATTCGCAGGATTTCACTCGGATTTTCAAACATTTCTTGCGTTTTGTTCGTGAAATGCCATAAGATTTCCACAAGATTCGACGGCGAATGTCGCATAAAATATCGGAAAGTATGAACTTTTTGCGGCTTTCATGCAAGCCTAAGTCGGGCTATGCTATAATAACCACGACTTTAGATAAGGTGAAACAATTGATGGCAAAAAACAATCCGTTCTTTCGGCTGGAGTCGCAGAAAGACCAATCGCGCAACACAACCCAACAGGAAGAAAACCAACCGCTCTTCACGGAGCGGAAAAAGCCGCACTCGTTTTTGCTCGGCGTCGTGTTTACGTCGCTCAAGCTCACGGTGCTGGCGTTTATTGTCGTTGGCTTTATCGGCATGGGGCTTCTGCTTGGTGTGGTGAAGGCGTATGTCGAAACGACGCCGTCGCTGGACGTGGCGCAGCTCACGATTTCGGATTACACGAGCTATCTTTACGACATGAACGGAAACCTCATCAGCTCGATTGCGGATGTAGAATACCGCGACTGGGCGAATATCGAAGACATTCCCGACATGCTCAAAAACGCGTTTATCGCGGTGGAGGATGTCCGCTTCTATAAGCACAGCGGTGTGGACTTCAAGCGTCTGTTTTCCGCGGCGCTGGAAATCCTTGGCAACAGCAACTCTTCCGGCGGCAGCACGATCACGCAGCAGCTGATTAAAAACAAGGTGCTCGGCGCACAGAGAAACTATAAGCGCAAGATTCAGGAAGCGTACCTCGCGCTTGAATTGGAGACCATCGTTGACAAAGACACGATTCTCGAAGCGTATCTCAACGACGTTGACCTCGGCGAAAGCAACTATGGCGTCAAGAGCGGTGCCAAGGACTATTTCGGCAAGGAACTCTCCGAACTGAGCATTCGCGAGTGTGCGATGCTTGCGGGACTCACGCAGGCACCGTACCGCTACGACCCACGCAAGAACATGTATCAGCGCGACAAGATGGAGGTCACCAACGCAAGAACGGATCAGGTTCTCTCGCGCATGTATCAGGCGGGCTTCATCACGAAGGATCAATACAATAGCGCGCTGACCGAGCAGGTGAACATCGTCGAAGTCAGCCAGCAGAAGCAGATGTCGGACATGGCGTATTTCGTGGAGTATGCCATCAGCGACGTGGTGACCCACCTTCTCGAGAAGCGCGGGTTGAGCAACACGAGCGCAAACCGCAGCGCGATTGAAAACGAACTCCGCACCAGCGGATATCATATCTATACCACGGTCGATCCGACGATTCAGAAGACCGTGCAGGATACGCTGAGCACCTGGCAAAACTATCCCTCGCTCGCGGACACATCCAAGTCCCTGATGGTGGAGACAAAAGAGGACGGAACCGTGCTCGAAACCGTCGAACCGCAGGCCGCTGCCGTTGTGATGGACTATCACACAGGCGAACTACGCGCGGTGATCGGCGGAAGAGACGAGCCGACCGTACGCAAGGGACTCAACCGCGCCTCGCAGAGCTACACAGAGGTTGGATCTTCCATCAAGCCTCTCGCGGTCTACGGACCTGCGCTGGACCTCGGCTACTCGCCGGGAAGCATCACCTACAACATGGATGGTCCGATCAACGGCTGGACGACGGAAAAGGGGTATCCTTCCGGCGGACTGGATTCGCGTTATGGGCCGGTTACGTTCCGCCGCGCGATCGTGAGCTCCCTCAACGTGCCCGCGGCACACATTCTGATGGACGACGTGACGCCCGCCATCTCGGCGCAGTATCTGTATAACCTCGGCGCCACCGAGAACAAGATCAACGTGGACGGCGCTGGCCTCGCGCTCGGCACCTCCGGCTTGACGCCGATTCAGATGGCAGCTGCTTACTCGACCATCGCCAACGAGGGCGTCTATCAGGAGCCGCTGTCGTTTACGAAGGTTCTGGACGCGCAAGGCAACGTCATTCTGGACGCGGACGAGGTGCGCGATACGCACCGCGTGTTCCAGGCGAGCACCGCTTGGATGCTCGTGGATATGATGACGGACGCGGTGAAGACCGGCACCGGCACCAAGGCGAAGATAGAAGACATGACTGTCGCCGGAAAGACGGGCACCAACTCCGATTACGCGAGCGTCTATTTTGCAGGCATGACGCCCTACTATGTATCGACGCTCTGGGTCGGTCACGATTACCCAGTCAACAAGCTCAAAAAAGGCTCTTCCGGCGGAAACGAAGCAGCTCCGCTCTGGCAGGCCTATATGGCAAAGATCCACGAAGGCTTAGCCGATAAGCCGATCATCGATGAAGACCCGACGTCGCTCGGCCTCGTCAAGCGCACCGTTTGCTCGGTTTCGGGACTACTCGCAACAGACGCTTGCAAAGCAGATGAAGAGCACAAGCCTGTGACCGAATGGTACCTTGCGGACAAAGCGCCGACGGAATACTGCGACATGCATGTGACGCTCAACATCTGCACGGCGGAAAACGCGCTCGCAACCGAATTCTGCCCGGCGGATTCCGTACAGCAGGTGAGCTATATCCTGATCCGGCCCGACAATCCGCTGTATCAGTTTGACGACGAGTATCTGCTCAAGGCGCTGCCGACCGCGGTGCGCACGGAGCTGACGACCGACGAGTTTGTCGCCAGCATGAAGACCTGCACGGTGCATGCGGATGGATCGCTTTCCATCTTCGCGCTCAAGACGCAGTCGCAGGACTTGATTCAGCAGGTGACGGACTATCTCAACGGAGCAGCGAACGTACCCAAGGAGATGAGCGATACGCTCAAGGATGAGATTGCGAGCCTCCAGGTTGCGCTCAGCGGCTACCAGTATTCCGAAATCGAGCCGCTGTATCAAAAGCTCAACACAGACTTCCTCGCGCTGCAGAACTATATGTCGCAGCTCACGCAAAACAACAACGGAGGTTAACGCCGTGACGATGCAGGGGGAAACGATCGGAACTTGTGCGCTGGAAGAGGCGTATACGCGGGAACGCACGCGCCTGTTTACCCTCGCGGTCAAGGATGATCCGCAGGGCGAATACCGCAAGCCGGTCTTCGGCGAAGGCAGGCGCAACAGCCGCATCCTGCTCATCGGCGAAGCCCCCGGCGCGGAGGAGACCAAGCTTGGTCATCCGTTCGTCGGCAAGGCGGGTAAACAGCTCGATGCGCTCTTCTGCCGATTCGGCGTGATGCGCGAGGACGCGTATATCACCAACGTCGTCAAGTACCGTCCGGTCGTGCGCTCCGAAAAGAGCACGCGAAACCGCACGCCACTGCCCGCGGAGGTGAAGGCCTCGCTGCCGCTTTTGCGAACAGAAATACTGCACATCTCGCCGAAGCTGATCTTAACACTCGGCAACACGCCGCTCAAAGCCTTGTTCGCGCTTGCGGGAGCAAAGCCTCCGGTGATCGGGCAGGCGCACGGAACGATTCAGACCCTCGTGATCGAAGGCGAGACGTTCTCCGTGATTCCGCTTTATCATCCGGCGAGCGGCATCTATAACCGTTCGCTGGTCGAGGTCATGGAGCAGGACGCGGCGTATGTCGGCGAGGTCGCAAAGTCGCTCGCAAAATGAACTAAAATAAGAAACCGCGAGACTATGCGGCTTCTAAACAAATGTGTTATACTGAATCATATGGTTTTATACAAGAAAGTCGAGAACGAAACAAGGAGCAAACTATGGCGCAAAAGGTTTTAATTGCAGACGACGATCAGGTCGTACACGAGGCGCTTGGCATTTATCTCAAGGCCGAAGGGTTCGAGGTTGTCGATGCGTTCGACGGCGTATCCGCCATTGAAAGCATCACGCCGGAGGTTGTGCTCTGTGTGCTGGATATCATGATGCCGAAGATGAGCGGCATCGAGGTTTGCCGCGAGATCCGCAAAACCTCGCAACTGCCGATTCTCATGCTCACCGCAAAGGGCGAGGAGATCGACCGCATCGTTGGACTGGAACTCGGCGCGGACGACTATATCGTCAAGCCCTTCAGCCCGCGTGAAGTCGTCGCCCGCATCAAGGCGGTGCTCCGCCGCGCTAGCGAGCAGCCCAAGAGCGACACGAGCGTCATCACCTACAACGGACTCACCATCGACCTCAAGAGCTATACGGTCACGCTGCGCAATCAGCCCGTGATCTGCACGCCCAAAGAGATCGAGATTCTGCATATGCTTGCCTCCAATCCGGGGCAGGTGTTCACGCGCGAACAGCTTCTTTCCCGCGTTTGGGGTTATGACTTCGCGGGCGAAACGCGCACGGTGGACACGCACATCAAGCGCATCCGCGCCAAGCTGGATTCGACCGGCCTTGGTTGGAGCATCAAGACCATCTACGGTGTCGGCTATAAGTTTGAGACCGAGTAAGTCGATTCCCTGACATGCGCAGCGTCTTTTACTGGCGAATTTTAATCGTATCGATCATTGCATTGCTGCTGGCAAACGTCATTTTGCTAGCGGCTTATACGTATGTCGGAAAAAACACCTATATCTCCATCGAGATGGCAAATCTCGAGCCGGAAGCTGAGGTGACCCGCCAAATCTATGAAGAGTACAAAAACGGCAACATGGAAGAGGCGGCTTTTCAGCGATTGATTGAAAAGCAAACGCTCGCGAGCGAATCCGCGATCATGATTGCGGACGAACTCGGCAAGCCGCTCATCGTGCGCAACATCGGCAGCACGGTGGACATGCAGGACTTTGGCGAATACTACCGCGCGGAGATTCAAAACATTCTGCGCGGGCAGACGGTCGAGAACAACGACCTTAAGCTGCTCAACGGCGAAACAGCAGTCTCAGTCGGCATTCCCGTTCGCGATGCGGAAGGAAACGTCTCCGGCGGAATCCTCGTCATCAAGCAGATTCAGCGCATTCAGAGCGCATTTAATCAGCTCAACAATGTGCTCACGGGTACGATCTTTGCGATTATGCCCGTAGTCATGCTGCTGGTCGCCATCAGCACGAGCAGGCTGAGTAAGCCACTGCATGAGATGAGCAACGCCGCCATCGAGATGTCCAAGGGACACTTTGATGTGCGCGCAAACGAGCGGGCGTCCGGCGAAATCGGCATCCTTGCCCGCGCGCTCAACACCCTCTGCGACAACCTTGCGCAGACGATCTATCAATTGCAAAGCGAGAAGCGACAGCTCAACCAGCTTCTTTCGAGCTTTACGGACGGCGTCGCCGCCATCGACAACATCGGATGCCTGACGCACTACAATCCCGCACTCATGAAGATGTTTGGCGCGGTGGAGGTCAAGGTGCCGATGGACCTCGTGCCGGACGAGTCGATCTGGGAGCTGTTCCGCGCGGTGTACGACTCTCGCGAACCCGCGAGCATGCATTACACGCTGCCAAACGAGCGCGCTCTCTGGATCACGATCGTGCCCGTGACCGACGAGGCAGGCGAATGCACCGGTGTCGTCGGCCTCTTTAAGGACGTAACCGATCTGGAACGGCTCGAAAAGACACGCCGGGATTACGTGGCGAACGTCAGCCACGAGCTGCGTACTCCGCTAACCGCCGTGCGCGGGCTGCTGGAGCCGCTCAGCGATGGAATGATTACGGACGAGGAGACGCGTCAGCGCTATTACCGCATCATGCTGCGCGAGGTCATTCGCCTTTCGCGCCTGATTACGGACATGCTGGAGCTTTCGCGTCTGCAATCCGGCACGGAGCATATGGATCTGCACGCGGTCAACCTCACGGAGCTGTTGCAGGACACGCGGCAGAACTATCTCAACGAAGCGGCGCAGCGCGGCATTAACCTCAAGCTGGAGCTGGAAGAGATTCCGTTTGCGATGACGGACGAGGATCGTGTGGAGCAGCTGCTCGTCATCCTCATCGACAACGCGATGCACTACACGCCGGAAGGCGGAAGCATCACCATCCGCGCCGCGGAGACGGCGGGCGAGCGCATTCTCGTGACGGTGGCGGACACCGGCTGCGGCATTGATCCCAACGACCTGCCGCATGTGTTCGAGCGCTTCTTTAAGACGGATCGCTCCCGCAAAGAGGGCGGAACCGGACTGGGGCTCTCCATCGCCAAGCAGATCATCGACAAGCTCGGTGAGAACATCTATGTGGAGAGCAGACCCGGCGAGGGAACCAGCTTCCACTTTACGCTCAAGAACTACATCAGCAACGCGATTGCCCTAGGCCCTGTCGGTGCGGATGTTGTGATTCAGGACGACGGCACCACCGTGTACCGGCGGCAGGAGCGGGGCTCGCAGGATGCGCCGTATGAGGTG
This sequence comes from Christensenellaceae bacterium, assembly GCA_963667195.1. Taxonomy (GTDB): domain Bacteria; phylum Bacillota; class Clostridia; order Christensenellales; family CAG-138; genus UBA7703. The sequence continues at coordinate 3,015,350 of OY762962.1, read as the reverse complement.
ATTCCAAAGCGGCAACACGAGAAAAAGATCGACAAGGGCAACAAGTCCGTGAAGCAACCAAACGAGAAGAGTACGAAGAAACGCTAATACAGTCAACGGCACGGTTTGATCCGTGCCGTTTCTTTGAAAACTACACGCGAATCCGTAAAATAGTGCGACAAAATCGCGGAATTCAAGCCGATCTTGTACGAATCGTGTACAATTTCGACATCCTGTCGGGATGTGTTGAATTGTGGCAGAGCGCATACTATAATCAATGCAAAAGGGGGGTCTCCACCATGCAAAAAAGCGCACATATTTTGATCTGTGACGATCAGCCAATCATACACGAATCGCTTGGCGTTTATCTCGACAACGAAGGCTTTACGCACGCATCTGCGTTCAATGGCGTGCAGGCGGTCAAGATGGCGGAAACCGAAGCGCCCGATCTGATCTTGATGGATTTGATGATGCCGGAGAAAAACGGCATGGATGCCTGCCGCGAGATTCGCCAGAAGAGCTCGGTGCCGATCATCATGCTCACGGCGAAGGGCGAGGAGATCGACCGCGTTGTCGGCCTCGAAATCGGCGCGGACGATTATATCGTGAAACCGTTTTCCGCGCGGGAGCTCATCGCGCGCATCAAGGCGGTGCTCCGCCGCATCTCAGCCGAGCCGGAGACGGAAGGAAAGACCATTCGTCTGGATGATCTCGAGATCAGCTTGAGCAATTACGAAGTGAAGATCAAGGGCAAGCCCGTTGATTTTACGCCCAAAGAAGTGGAGATTCTCTATCTCTTGGCGTCGCATCCCAACCGCGTGTTTGACCGCGAGCAGATCTTGTCCAAGATTTGGGGATATGATTACTTTGGCGATACGCGCGCGGTGGACACGCAGATTAAGCGCATTCGCCAGAAGATTCCCGACGACGGACTGAGCTGGGGTATCCGCACGGTCTACGGCGTTGGATACAAGTTCGGCTCCAGTGATACCTGATGCACCGAACGGGCAAAATCTGAACAAACCATCAGGCGCGGCTTAGAACGCGCCCTTTTAAAACATGAAACATTTGCATCTGCGGCAAAAGCAGAAAACAACAGCATCAAACGAAAAAAACGGCTCGATCTTCGAGAAGTTTCTCTTTTATCTCGTGTTCGGGTGTGTGCTCACGTCCGTCATCGCGGTACTGGTGTATCTTTTCGCGGGCGCGAGCGTCCACGCTCGCAGAATTGCCGACGAGATGATTCCAAGAGCGGAGTCGATGTCCCGCCTTGCCACGCGCCTGCAATCCGGCCAGATTTCCTATGATTCCTTCATGGACTTCACGCTGAAGGAGCAGCAGGGAACGCGGGTTTATATCTTCGACGAGAAAGCGACCCTGATCGCCTACACCTCGGAAAACGGAAAGATTGACCAGCATATCAGCCAATCCATCCTCGATTACGGCTCGAAGGTCGTGAAAACAGGTCAACAGGTGGTCTCGACCCAGTGGCGCTCCGCGGACGGCGTTGTGGTTGGCGTTCCGATTACGGACAATATGCAACGCGTCACTGGGGCAATCCTGATGACCCGCCCATCCATGGAGGTCTATAGCTCGCTGATGAGCTTTGTACGCGCACTGATGCTCAGTTCTCTGGTGGCATCCGTGTTCATGGTGATCCCCGCGTACTTTATCTCCCGCCGGATGGCGAAGCCGATTCGAACGATGACGCACGCTTCCACCGCGATGGCGAGCGGAAACTTCTCCGTTCGCGCGGATGAAAGCCGTGATGATGAGATCGGACAACTCGGCGCCGCGCTGAACCATCTTTCAACGCAGTTGCAGAGCAACATCAGCAACCTCATCCTCGCGCGAAACCGCCTGCATGTAATTCTGGACGGGCTTCGCGAAGGCGTGATCGCGCTGGAAGCGGATCACACGCTGATCTATAAGAATCAGGCAGCCTGCCAGCTGCTCGGTGCCTGCGCGGAAGAGGACATGATGCAAGCGCTGGAGCCCGTGATGCCGCTGTGCGACGAAGTGCGCCAAAGCGGAATTGCCAAGACGCAATCGCTGACCATCGGGGAACGAAAGCTCCTGCTGCTCGTTTCGCTTTCGCAGGAGACGAGCGAGCTTGCGCCCGGCACGGTGATCGTGGCGCAGGACGTGACGGAAGCGGAGCGGCTTGAGCAGACGAGGAGGGACTATGTCGCGAACGTCAGCCACGAGCTGAGAACGCCGATCGCCTCGATTCGGAGCCTTGCGGAGGCGCTCAACGACGGTCTCGTGAAAAAAGAGGACGACCAGGCGCGCTACTACGGCTATATCCTGCGGGAATCGATGCGTCTGAGCCGACTGATCAACGATTTATTGGAGCTCTCCCGCCTGCAATCCGGTGTGATTGCACTGGAGAAGAACGACTTCCACCTCGACGGGATCGTCAGCGAGGTGGTGGAGCAGACGAGCCTTGTCGCCTCCTACAGCGGCATTCGTGTTACGGAGAAATGGCATTGCGAGAAACCCTTACTCGTGCACTCCAACAGCGACCGCATTGAGCAGGTGCTGATTGCTTTGATCGACAACGCGATCAAGTTTGCTTCCGATGATGGCGTGATCATTCTGGACATCAAGCGCTCGGAGGAATTCAACCGCGCAATCGTCTCTGTCATGAACACGGGGCATATTCCAGAGGAGCATCTGCCGCACCTGTTCGAGCGCTTCTACAAGGCGGATACGGCGCATACCGATGGCGGAACGGGGCTCGGACTCGCGATTGTGCACGAGATTTTGTCGCACTTAGGCGAAACCATCGAGGCGAAAAACGAAGGCGAATTTGCGGTGTTCCGTTTTACGGTGGCGTTATCCGATCAAGTGTGAACAAACGAAAAACGAGTTGAAAACAAGCAACCAACACGAGAAGAAACAGTGTACGCAACATTGTTTCTTCTCTTTTTTCGTGGTATATTTGGTTGAGCGCAAAAGCGTATTGTTTTTGTGCGCAAAAGATGCAAAGAAGCAACACACTAACGGAGGGAATCCCTGATGGAACGCAACGTATACGATGTATTGGAAGAACGCGGGTTTTTAAAGCAGTGCTCGCATCCCGAAGAGCTGCGCGAGCTGCTCGGCAAAGAGAAGGTCACCTTCTATATCGGCTTTGACCCGACGGCGGACAGCCTCCACATCGGCCATTACGTGCAGCTCATGTCGATGGCGCATATGCAGCGCGCGGGACACAAACCCATCGCTTTGCTTGGCAACGGCACGGCGTTCATCGGCGACCCTTCCGGCAAGACGGATATGCGCACGCTGATGAGCCGCGAACAGCTTTCGCACAACGCGGCGTGTTTTCAAAAGCAGATGTCGCGCCTGCTCGATTTTTCGGAAGGCGGCGCGCAGATCGTCTACAACGGCGATTGGCTTTACCCGCTGAATTTCCTCGACTTCATGCGCGATATCGGGGTGTATTTCTCCGTCAACCGCATGTTGGCCGCGGACTGCTACAAAAATCGCCTCGAACGCGGGCTCACCTTCTTCGAGATGGGCTACATGCTCATGCAGGGTTACGATTTCTTGGAACTCAACCGCCGCTATAACTGCGTGATGCAGATGGGCGGAGACGATCAGTGGAGCAATATCCTAGGCGGCGCGGACCTCATTCGCCGCAAGGAGCAAAAGCCCGCTTACGCGCTCACTACCGCGCTTCTCACCACGAGCGACGGCAAGAAGATGGGCAAGACCGAAAAGGGCGCTGTCTGGCTCGACAAAGAGAAGTGCAGCGTGTTCGACTTCTACCAGTACTGGCGTAACGTCGGCGACGACGACGTGAAGATGTGCCTCTCACTCTTGACATTCCTGCCGATGGAAGAGGTAAACCGCCTGGGTTCGCTGCCCGGCGAGCAAATCAATGAAGCAAAGCGCGTGCTTGCTTACACGCTTACCGCGCAGGTGCACGGCGAAGAAGAGGCGAAGATTGCGCAGACCTCCGCCGAAGGTTTGTTCTCCGGTGGCAACGATCTGAGTAACATTCCCTCCTGCGAGCTCACGCAGGCGATGATAGAGGAAAGCGGACTGCGCATTCCTGATCTGATGGTGCTGAGCAAGCTCGCCGTGAGTAAGAGCGACGCGCGCAGGCTGATAGAAGGCGGCGGCGTGTTCGTTGGCGACGACAAAGTCGCCTCTCCTTCTGCCACGCTGACCGCAGAGCAGATTGATGGCGAGGGCGTGATCCTTCGGAAGGGAAAGAAGAGCTATTGCAGGATTCGCAAAGCCTAAGACCGTATCAGACGATTCGAAAGCCCGGAGAGAGCGAGATTATCATCAGTAAGTCCCGCTTTCTCGGCTTTTGCATACCGGTTTCCAGCGGGGCGGAGGCGCAGGATGCGCTCGCGCAGATCCGAAAGCGCTACTATGATGCGCGGCACTGCTGCTATGCCTTTCGTCTGCAGGAGGGCGGCATCGCGCGATCCTCGGACGATGGGGAACCCTCCGGCACGGCGGGCGCGCCGATTCTCGCGGTGCTCACCGGCGTGGGCGTGGAAAACGTGCTCTGCGCGGTGGTGCGGTATTTTGGCGGCGTGCTGCTCGGCACGGGCGGACTCGTTCGCGCCTATGGCAAGGCGGCAAGCGAGGCGCTGGAAGCCGCGGAAATCGTCTCCATTCGTGTTTGCGAGAAATTATCGGTGCGGGTCACCTACGCGTCCTACAATCTATTAGAACCAATGCTGAGGCAAAAGGGATATCCGTGCGAAGCCGCATTTACCGATCAAGTGACGTTCACGATCACTCTTCCTGCCGAAGAATCTGAAACGTTCACCGCAAGCCTCGTTGACAAAACCGACGGCACAGCGGTGATCACCCGCTTGGGGCAATCGCTCGAAGCATACAAACCAAAAACCGCCGAATAAGCGCGGTAGAAGCACATTGAGGAAGGAGAACTGGAATGCTGCAAAAAAAGCGTTTGCGCACTTGGATCAACAAAATACTCGGTGCGGCTTTTGCGCTTATTTGCGTTTTCTCCTTTATCCCGACCGCGCACGCGGAGGAAGCAAGGATCAACATCACCGCAAACCCCACGGAGTTGGTGGACGGTGGAAGTGTGACGTTTACATTCGAAATTGCCAACTACAACGCGGACTATCCCATGACGGACGTCGCCATCACCTACAACGGCACGGTCTACGATGTATTACATGGCGCGCAAATTGCGCCGAGCGGCAGCGCGCGGGATATCACGCTGAACCTGAATGTAACCCAGAGCCAACTCGGAAAGCCAATCACGTTTTTGGTGACTTGGAACCGAAACGGTGAACCCATGAGCCAGGAAGCGCAGTATACCATTGCGCAGGCGGAAAACCCCGTCATCACCGTGACGAGAACCGCGGACAAGACAAACGCGAAGCCCGGCGAAAAGGTGACCGTCACCTACACGATCAAAAACACGACGAAGTTTGACATGACCAACGTGACGTTGATCGATGAGAACATCAGCGACCAGCCGATCTTTCAAAACGAAACGCTGCGCGCAAGCCGAACGATGTCCTACGATTTCCCTTATACCATGGGAGACCAGAGCGTCACGAGCGCGCCCGTGGTCACGTATACGGTCAACGGAAAAGCGAAGTCGTTTTCCTCGCCGGATACGCTGGAACTCACGATGGTGCTCATTCAGCTCGATATGAAGATTCAGCAGGGCACGCCGACCACGACGGGCGTTACCTTCAACATCGACGTCACCAACACCGGCACGCAGGCAATCAGCAATATTTCAATCGTCGACGAGCGGGCAAATCCTGTAAATACGACACCGTTTGCGCTGGATCCCGGCGAACATATGAGCTTTTCCTATGTGGTCGTTCCGCTGATGACGGAGCCGCTGAGAAACGTTCAGTTTCAGCTTACCGGCGTAGACCCGTTCTCTAACCCGTATGAGTTAAAGCCCACGGACATCTATGAGGTGTATCCGTATGTGGATGCCTCGCAGATCAACGTGACCGTTCGCGCGGATACCATAACACCCTGGACACAAGCGAGCGGGAAGGTCACAGCGCATATCGTGATCACCAACCACAGCTCTGTTGAGCTGACCAACATCACGATCTCCGAGGCAATCCTCGGTGTGGTCAAAAACTATGACATCCTGCCAGCCGGAGAAACGGCGTTTGATCAGGAGTTTCTGCTTGGATCACCGAGAAACCTCAACTTCACGGTGAAGGGTTATGACCCAACGGGTACGAACCGCACCCTTGCAAACTGCGTGATGCCGATTGCGTATGGCACCGAATCGACGCCGGAATTGACCGCGACACCGACGCAGACGAGCGGAACCGGATTTACGATCTTTGGCGGCATCAGCAATGGAATCACCAAGGTTTTGATCGCTCTGGGACTATTGATGGTGCTTTCGTTCATCATACTGATCGCGCTGACCGCGATGGAACGCTCCCGTATGCCGCGCGGTTTTCAGGAGGACGAGGAAGAAGAGGATATCTTCGACCAGAGAAACGCGCATTATGCGGCGCAGCCCGCGTATCACGACGCGCCGGACCCGGAGGAGATCAGCTATACCAAGCGGATGTTCGTCATGAAAGACGAAGAACCGTTCGTGCCGAAGCCGGAGGCAATTCGCCTGCCGCCAGCGCAGGTTAGGCCCGTGGATCAGCCACACGTGAGCTTTGCACCGCCGCCGCGCGCGGAGGATCAGCCTCCCAAACGGACGACGGAGCCACAGCAGGTTTACCGCACGGAACCGATTCCGCAGCGGCTACAGCCGGAGACAGCACCTGTACGTAGCCCGCAACAGGCAATACCGCAGGCGGATCAGCTCGCGCAGCATCTGGTCAATACGGCGCGGACACCCTATGGCGAGGCGCAGAGCAACGCCGCTTACCGGCCGGTCAGCAGCGCGGTGAAACCATACGAACCGCAACAGCAGCCGCAGTATCAAGCGCAGTCTGTTGCGCAACCGCAGGCACAGCCAAAACTGCAGTCCGCGGCTCCGCGCGTGTTTGACTACAAGAAGCAGGCAAAACCGCAGCCCAAAGCGAAGCAGACCGTTACGCGCGTTCGAAAGAACGCATCGGCAGAGTTCGAAGACGAGGAGTAGAAGCGTGTTTCAGGGATTAAACGAAGATACCTATCAATTCTTCTGGGAGATTGCGTTCAACAATGAGCAGTCTTTCTATGAGGCGAACAAAGAACGCTATAAGAAGAATGTCTATGAACCGCTGAAGGAGCTCACGTTGGCAATCACGCCGACTGCGCAGGAGATTGATGCGGAGTTCAACATTCGCCCGTCTTCCGTGATCTCGCGCATTCGCAGGGACACGCGGTTCACGCATGATAAGACGATGTTTCGCGATCACGCCTGGTTGGGATTTCGCAGACCGGGCGGCATGCTCAGCGAGAGTCTGGTCGTCTACGCGGAGTTTGAGCGCGAAGGATACGGCTACGGCATGGGTATGTACGGCTCGAACCCGGCGCTGATGCGCGAGATTCGCCCGCGTATTCTCGCAAAACCACAAAAGTTTCTCTCGCTGGTCACCGATCCCGCGTTTACCGCGCGTTTTGAAGTGGTTGGAGATTCCTTCAAGCGGGCGAAGTTCACGGACGCGCCGGAGGGTGTGTTGCCATACCTCAATCGCAAGGGATTGTCTTTCTGTTTCTCGTCTCCGAACCTGAAGAAGACGCTTTCGCCGGTGATTGCGGAGGAAATTATCGAAGGATTTACGCTGCTCAAGCCTGTCTATCGCCTGCTGATGGGGCTGGATGATTGACGGCGGAGACAGCATCACAGAAACAAATTCAAACAATGGAACAAGGGAGGATTTCAAGTTTATGGAAATGTTCATCGATCAAAAGCCCGACAAGAAAAGCACCTATTCCGGCATCATGGTTGTGCTGGTGCTCTTGTTTGTGCTTGGCCTCGTGCTGACGCTCATGTCCGCCAGCATTGGACAGACCACCGCCACCGCAGAACTCATGAAAAATGGAACCATGGACACCGCGATGTATCAGTACCTCATGACCAGCACCGCGGAGAGCTACCGTCTTGTCGGCGCGATTCTGTCCATCATCTCCGGCGTGGGCGCGCTGATGGCTGGCTTTGCCGAGTACAAGAACAAGAAATCGTAACAAGAACGTACCAAGAACGGCTGCCGGAATGGACAGCCGTTTTTCATATGCAGGAGGCTCTCTTATGAAGATTCGCGAGATGACGATCAGAGACTATGATCAAGTCTATGCGCTATGGCGAAACACACCGGGTATGGGGCTGAACACGGCGGACGATTCACGCGAAGGAATCGCGGCGTACCTGACCAGAAACCCGCACACGTGCTTTGTTGCGGAAGCAGAACAGGGTATATCAGGCGCAATTCTCGCCGGGCATGACGGAAGAAGAGGGTTCATCTATCATCTGGCAGTCGCGATTCCGCAAAGAGGGAACGGAATCGGTTCCGCGCTTGTGGAGCGCGCGATGGCGGCGCTGGAACAGGAAGGCATCCGCAAGGTTGCGCTTGTGGTGTTTGATCGGAACGAAATCGGAAACGCGTTTTGGGAACGGCTTGGCTTTACCAAGCGGGACGACCTGATCTATCGCAACAAGAGCCTTGCGGAACTCACGAGAATCGATACTTAAGCGCATAAAATAAGAGCCGCCGACTCAAAAAAGTCGGCGGCTCTTTTCGATGCGAATCACGATTGCGAATGCACGTCGTAGATGATCACGCCATCATTCTGATAGAACACCGCGAAATGCTGGGCAAAGTAGTCCAGATCGACGGAATAGTTTGCGCGCTCGCTGGAGCCGATGAAGACATAGTCGATGTTGTACTGCTTGGCCAGCGTATCGAAATATTTCTCTGGCTGCTCATAGAGCAGCGGTAGCGCGTTCTCCCGCGCGGAATAATTGACGCCGTGAAAATAGAGATAGGAGCCCGATCCGCAGACAATGTTTCTTCCGGTCAGCGCGGCAATACAGTTGTTGTGGTTGTTGTAGGTCAAGAACGTAGCGTTTGGCGCCGTGTTGTCCTCCACATACTCCGCCGCGGAAAGCTGATCCTGATCGATCAACTGATATTCGGAAACATACTCGCGCCCGAGCGTGAGCGCGCCGGAGAGAAACATCGTCACGCAGACAACCGCGCTGAGCAATGCCACGCTGTAGCGATTGCTGAGAGAGCCGCTCGCGAGGCGATCCTTCGCGTCAAAGAGCCAGCCGCTCACCAACCCGCAGGCGTAAGCAAACGCGATGAAGAGCAATTTATTGTTGTCGTAGGGATTCGGCTGAAACTGAATGAGCTCCGCAATCAGCCAGATTAGCAACGCTCCGCCGACCACACCGCGGTCTTCCTTCTTCGCCGCGATGAAGGCGACGGGCGCGAGGATCGCGATCAAGCCGAAGTTCTTGATATAGAACCAGAAATAGTTATCCGATTCATTCGCCCAGTTGAAATGAAACTTGAGGAAGCTTCCGGACTGTTTAAACGTAAAGAAGATCAACTGCGGAGCGGCAAGCAGTAGCACGATGCCGAGATATTTCGCATAGCCGATCCACTGCGCTTTGCCTTCGTTCTTAAGCAGCGAGCGGATGAAGTAAAACCCACTGATGATGCCGAGCGCGAGGAACGAATGTGTATGGATCAGCGGTAGCGTGCCCGCGAGAACCGCAAGAGGAACAAATGCGCTGGTGTCCTTCTTGATCGCCGCGTGGTGCAGCAAGAACAGGCAGGGAAACAGCAGCGCCCAACCGAAGAGAAGCGCGCGCTGCGGAATCATCATGTCCGCAATCGGGTTGACCCAGCGCAAACCCTCCGGCACGAAGTTGGTCGGCGTTTGGTAAAACTCGGTAAAGAGCCGCGTGAGATTTTCAGGATGATCCTTGAGCAGATCGAAGAAATACCAGAATCCAAAGCCGCCGCCGATGAAGAACAGTAGCATCGCAAAGACGGATTTGCGCGTTTCGCCAAGCCATTCTTCAAAGAAGCAATAGACGCCCGTGACCACGAGCAGCATCGCATAGGCCGCCGTCAGCATGGTTGCGAAACGCAGGCTTGTGCCGAAGAGATAGATCGTAGAACCGACACTCTCAGACAGGAACGGGTAGCAGACGGGTTTGTCCGGGCAGATGGAGTACATCGGCGGGAATGTGCCTTGCGTCGCGATGCTGGAGATGAAGCCGAGGTGCATGGAAAGGTCGCCGTAGGTGGATTGCCCGACGTAGAGCGCGCCGTCCCGCAGCACGATGGTGTGCGTGGAGAGCAGAACAAGGCAGATCGTCAGCACGACGCCGCCTGCGATGAAAAACGGAACTTCCGCTTTCCAGGGCGTTTGAATCATCGCGTGTTTGCGCGAAAAAATGAACCCAGCGGCGCCTACGCCGCAGGCGAGCAAGAGACCCAGCAGCTGCGCGGGCAGATAGAACCCCATCGCAAAGGAAAACAGCGCCGGAAACCAAATCAGCATCGCCATGCCGAACGTGAGTCCGAGCCAGATGCGAATGAGCGGCTTTTCTCGGTAGAAGAGCAGACGGCTTAAGCCAATGCCGGACGCGGCAAACAGGGCTACATAACAAACAGAAAGAAGTTCCGCCATATCGGATGATGATCTCCTTATGTAATCTCCGGACGACGAATTCCCGCACGTATTGCGAAATCAGCCACCGGATGAATCAAACGTTGAACAAAGAGCGCGATAAAAGCGGGCAGCGATTGCCCGCATCAGGTGCAGAAGTTATTTCTTACCAAAGAGCTTTGCGAGCGGTTCCACCGTCGCGTTGAGGTTTGCGATGGCTGCGTTCAGCGTTGCAATATCGAGCTGGGAGAACGACTGTACGCCGGTTTTTAGCTCCGCAATGGTCGCATTGAGGGACTCCATATCCAGCGCGTCAAGCACCTTGACCGCCTCGCCGACGGACTCAAACGTGTCGGTCGCCTGCACCGCGAGCGCGTCGATATTGGTGATGATGCCCACAACATCGATCTGCTGCACGGTGACGAGCGCTTTGTTTGCTTCCGTCACGGTGGTGAGGAACTTCGGCACAAGGATCACCGCGCTCGCCAGAACGACAAGCGATACAAACGATAAAAGCGCCACGCAGACGCGAATGAGCTTCAGCTTCTTTTGCTCGATCTTCTTTTGCTCTTCCGAGTTGAGGAACAGCTCGCGAACATAATCGATCACGGCGAACGAATCAGTCGGGTTCGCATTCGAGGCCGGCTGTTCTACCGTCTCCAGGGCAAGCTTCTCAATTGCTTCTTCCATGGATCAAACGTCCTTTCGATGTTCTCGCGGGGAATGCGGCTAAGGCACGGCAAAATCTGCCGCTGTGTTTTGCTCAGTATACCACACATCGGTTATAATAAAAAGAAATAGACAGTCAAACCCGAGGAGGCAGGCGGCATGAAACAAAGCGAAACACGCGCCGATCAAACGAGAGAAAGCATCATGGTTGAATCGCCGCTTGGCGTACTGATCGTTACGGCACAAGGGGGCTCCGTCTGCTCGATTGCGCTTGCAAAGGAAGGTTCCGGCGAGGCCGCAACAGATAACGTTGACAGCGCGGTTCTCCGGCAGGCCGCGCGGGAGCTGAACGAATACTTTGCGGGCAAGCGCGCGGCGTTTACGTTTCCGATGCGGGCGGAAGGCACGCCGTTTCACCAGAAGGTCTGGCAGGCGCTGCGGGAGATTCCGTATGGACAGACGAGAGCTTATGGCGAGATCGCGGGGTTGATCGGACAGGCGAAAGCTTCCCGCGCGGTCGGTATGGCCTGCAACCGGAATCCGATCATGATTGCCGTTCCGTGCCATCGCGTGGTGGGCGCAAAAGGCGCGCTCGTTGGCTACGCATACGGCACCGATACCAAGCAAAAGCTGCTCACGCTGGAGCGAGAATCACTTCTCACATAAAATCAAAAATCAAATCGATCTTTGTGGTACGATACGCTTGACAATAGCCTAGTAGAATGCTATCCTATACAAGTAAGACAACTAAATTACTAGGGATTCACGAAATCACGATCGAAAGGAGCAACATGAAACTCTCAACGCGCAGCAGATACGGACTCAAAGCGGTGATCGACCTCGCCATTGCGTATGGCACGGGGCCTGTTTCGCTGCCTGTTCTGGCTGGTTCGCAGGGGATTTCGGAAGGCTACCTGGAACAGCTCCTGCGCGAACTGAAAAAGGGAAACGTCGTGGACACCGTTCGCGGCGCACAGGGTGGATATGAGCTCACCTGCGATCCCGCGGAGCTCAGCGTACAGCGCGTGCTGAACCTGCTGGAAGGCTCCACCGCAATTGTGGACTGCGTAGGCACGCTGCACCACAACTGCACAAGCGCCTGCTCCTGCTCGGCGCGTCCGCTGTTCCTCAAGCTGCAAACGCGCATCAACGACGTGCTGGAGTGCACGACGATTCGCGAGCTGGCGGACGATTACACCCAGCAGAAAGCGCGCGGAATCCCAAGCAGAAACATCTGCGACCAGAAGTTTGAGTAAAACGGCAGAAATGCCGATCAATTTGCAAAAGAAACAGTATAAAAGAGGACAGGATATATGAAGGTTTATCTCGACAATGCCGCAACGACAATGGTTCGTCAGGAAGTCGTAGACGCGATGATTCCCGCGTTTACCACCTATTACGGAAACCCCTCCAGCCTGCACGAATACGCGCGGGAAGCGGAGCAACTGCTCGACAACGCGCGCAAGGATGTTGCGCTCGTACTCGGCGCGAAGCCGGACGAGATCGTATTCACCGGCGGCGGGTCGGAAAGCGACAACATGGCGCTGCGCGGTGCGGTTGCGGCGAACAAGAAAAAGGGCAAGCACGTGATTACCTCCGCGGTGGAGCACCATGCGGTTCTCTACACGCTGCAGGCGATGGAACGTGAAGGATTGATCGACTTGACCATCCTGCCCGTGGACGAATATGCCCTGGTGAGCGCGGAGAGCGTCGCAAATGCTCTTCGTGACGACACGGTGCTGGTCTCCATCATGTTTGCCAACAACGAGGTCGGCACGATCAATCCCATCGCGGAGATCGGCAAGGTTTGCCGCGACAAGGGTGTTCTGTTCCACACGGACGCGGTGCAGGCGACGGGGCATGTGCCGATTGACGTCGTGAAGATGAACATCGACATGCTGTCGGTTTCCGCGCATAAGTTCCACGGCCCGAAGGGCGTGGGCGTGCTGTATATCCGCAAAGGCGTTCGGATTCCCTCGCTGATCATCGGCGGCGGGCAAGAGAAGAAGCGCCGCGCGGGCACGGAGAACGTGCCGGGCATCGTAGGTCTTGCCACCGCGCTGAAGATTGCCAACGAGCACATGGCGGAGAATGCGGCCAAGGTTGGCGCTCTGCGTGATAAACTCATGAAAGGCATCGCGGACACGATTCCGGATGTCAAGCTCAACGGTCACCCGACCAAGCGCCTGCCGAACAACGTGAACTACAGCATCCGCTATATCGAAGGCGAAAGCATCCTCTTGATGTTGGATATCAACGGCATCGCGGCTTCCAGCGGCTCCGCCTGCACGAGCGGCTCACTCGATCCTTCGCATGTGCTGCTCGCCATGGGACTTCCGCACGAGATTGCGCACGGATCGCTGCGTCTGACGCTGTCCGAGTTCACGACCGAGCAAGAGATCGACTACGTGCTGGATTTGCTTCCGCAGATCGTGCAGCGCCTGCGCGATATGTCGCCGCTGTACCCGAAGCAGAAGTAAAACCGACATACAAAGTTTGAAGATACAAGTTTAAAAGGAGATAGACACATGTATACGGAAAAAGTAATGGATCACTTTAAGAATCCCAGAAACGTTGGCGAGATCGAGGGCGCGAGCGGCGTCGGCACCGTCGGCAACGCAAAGTGCGGAGACATCATGCAGATTTTCCTCGATATCGACGAGAACGAGATCATCCGCGATGTGAAGTTTAAAACGTTTGGCTGTGGAGCAGCCGTTGCGACCAGTTCGATGGCAACCGAGATGATCAAGGGCAAGAAGGTAGAAGAAGCGCTCAAGATCACCAACGCCGCCGTCGTGGAAGCGCTCGAAGGTCTGCCGCCCGCGAAGATTCACTGTAGCGTGCTCGCGGAAGAAGCGGTCAAAGCCGCCATCGAAGACTACATGAAAAAGCGCGATGAAGCGAAGTAAGTTTTGAATTATTGTGCGTAAAAGGAGCGTTTACACGCTCTTTTTTGCATTTATCCTGAAAAATGGCACTTTACGACAGCTGGAACGGATTGTTTCGCATAATTGACACAATCGAATGTCTTGACGTATTTTTACCGATAGGATAGACTAAAATATGATTTCAATAGAAGGGTAAAGGTTTTTTCAAATATGAGCAGTACTCTCACTTCCGGCGTTAGCAGCTTCTTCGGCAGCTACGGCATTCTCATCGTCCTGATGATCGCCATGTTTGCGATCATGATCATTCCGCAGCGTCGCCGCGACAAAAAAGTCAAAGATATGCTCGGCAGCCTCAAGGCCGGCGATCGCGTCCGCACCATTGGCGGTATTTACGGCACCATCTCCAGCATCAAAGACGACACCGTCATCCTGCTCGTTGGTCCCGACAAAGTGAAGCTCGTCTTTGCACGCGGCGCAATTGCGCAGGTGGAAGACGCCGGCGTTGAAAATGAAATGACGCAGGAAGTCGTCAAATAAGCTCAAACAGAATTTCTCAAAAACGCTTGCCGAAACGCAGGCGTTTTTGCTTTTCCGAAACAAATTCGGAAAATGCCGGAAAACGTGGTATTCGGCATTTATATATAGAAGAAGAACACAATGTGAACGATCGGCAAACTCGGCAAAAGCGGCTGAAAGCACTGTTTTCTTGAGCGCATTTTTGATATAATCACAGTAAATAAACTCAAATGGATGACGTAATCGTGCAGGCGGATACACAGATCCAAATCGGAGCGACTTGAGGTGAACTCAAATGGATGATAGAAGAGATACACAGCAATTTGAAATTCCCAGAGAAAAGCGCAGCCCGCGCGACACGCTGCTCAGCGTCTATGGTGCCATGCGTGAAAAGGGATATGATCCCGTGAACCAGATCGTGGGTTACCTGCTCTCCGGCGACCCGACGTATATCACGAGCCACAACAACGCGCGCTACCTGATTTCCCGTATCGAGCGCGACGAACTGCTCGAAGAGCTGGTTCGCTCCTACGTCGAAGGGAAACACTAAAGCATGCTAAGAATTCTTGCATTTGATGTTGGAGAAAAGCGCATCGGCGTTGCGGTCAGCGATCCGCTGGGCATCACCGCGCAGGGGATAGAGACCTATCACCGCACGGAGGATCTGGAGCAGGACGTTGCGCATCTGATCAAGCTCGCGAACGGCTACAAGCCGGTGAAGATCGTATTTGGCTTGCCGCGAAATATGGATGGAAGCTACGGTTTCCAGGCGCAGATCACACGCGAGTTTGCCGACGCGGTACTCGCAAAATGGGACGGTGACCATGCGTTTCAGGACGAGCGGCTCACCACCGCGAGCGCGCGGCGTGTGCTCATCGAAGCGGATGTCAGCCGTGACAAGCGCAAGCAGGTGATCGACAAGGTCGCGGCGGTCGTGATCCTGCAAAGTTATCTGGACGCGCACGGAAACACATAATCAACCCCAACCGTTATCAAACCCATAAAAAGAAAGCAGGGGCATATGGAAGAGCAGAGCACCATCATTGAGCTTGTAGACGAGAGCGGCAACAACGTAAAGTTTGACCTCGTGATGACGTTTGACTATGAAGGCAAGCGCTATGCCGCGCTGCTTCCCGTGGACAACGTGGAAGGCGTTGGCGACGATGAGGTGGTGCTGCTTGAGGTCGTAAAGGACAAGAGCGGCGAAAACTTTGTCTCCATCGATAATCCTGTCCTGCTGGATGAAGTGTTCAACGAGTTTATCGAGCTCTTTGACGAGATGGCGGACGAAGACGACGAGGAAGAAGACGAATAACGTGCGCTGATTGCGTCGTATACGTGAAAATCGCACAAAACGGCGCGAAATCGCATGATTTTACTTGCATCGACAAAAACGCCTATGCTATAATTCTCGAGGTATCACGCACCGGTGCGGATTCCGCGGCTCGTGCCTGCCGATTACGACAGGTTACCGGGGAAAAAGAAACACCGGGAAGAAAAGAACGAGGAGGTTACTTATCATGTCCGTGATTTCCATGAAACAACTGTTGGAGGCCGGTGTACACTTCGGCCATCAGACCCGCCGCTGGAACCCGAAGATGAAGGAATACATCTTTACGGAGCGCAACGGCATCTACATCATCGACCTGCAGAAAACCGTAAAGAAGATCGAAGAGGCTTATAATTTCGTGCGCAGCGTTGCCGAAAATAATCAGTCTGTTCTTTTTGTCGGCACGAAGAAGCAGGCGCAGGAGTCCATCGAGCAGGAAGCAAAGCGCTGCGACATGTACTATGTCAACCAGCGTTGGCTCGGCGGCATGCTGACCAACTTCAAAACCATCCAGGGCCGCATCGCGCGTCTGCGTCAGATCGAAGCCATGGAAGCCAACGGAGACTTTGATCTGCTGCCCAAGAAGGAAGTTATCCAGCTGCGCGGCGAGCAGGAAAAGCTCATCAAGAACCTTGGCGGTATCAAAGAGATGAAGAAGCTGCCCAGCGCGCTCTTCGTCGTTGACCCCCGCAAAGAGCACATCGCGATTGCAGAAGCGCGCACGCTCAAGATCCCGATCGTTGCCATCATCGACACCAACTGCGATCCGGACGAGATCGATTACCCGATTCCGGGCAACGACGACGCCATCCGTGCAGTCAAGCTCATCACCGCGAAGATTGCGGACGCCGTCATCGAAGGCCGTCAGGGCGAGCAGATGACCGATGCACCCGCACCGGCGAGCGAAGAAGTCGAAGAAGTCAACGAGTAACGCTTCAGCAAAGGAGAAAAACACCATGTTTACAGCAAAAGACGTAATGGCGCTGCGCGAACTGACGCAGGCCGGCATGATGGATTGCAAAAAAGCGCTCACCGAGTGTGAAGGCGATTTTGAAAAAGCCAAGGACTACCTTCGCGAGAAGGGCCTTGCGGCAGCCGCGAAGAAAGCCGGCCGCATTGCAGCGGAAGGCATCGTCAGCAGCTATCTGTGCGCAGAGTGCGGCGTTGGCGTGATCATCGAAGTCAACTGCGAAACCGACTTTGTCGCCAAGACCGACGATTTCCATGCGTATGTGGACAAGCTCGCCGAGCAGGTTGGTAAGTTCAACCCCGCAGATGTGGATGCACTGATGGCGCAGGATGCGTTCTTCGCACCCGGCCTCAAGGTCAGCGACACGCTCAACGAGCTGGTCGCCAAGATCGGCGAAAAGATCAGCATCCGCAGATTCACCCGCTATGAGGGCGTTGTGGACACCTACATCCACCTCGGCGGCCGTATCGGCGTTCTGGTCGATCTCGACGCGCCCGCGAACCTCAAGGACAGCGCGGAGCTCAAAGCCGTGGCTCACGACATCGCGATGCACATCGCGGCGGCGCGCCCGACCTACCTCAAGCGCGAAGAAGTGCCGGAAGCGGAACTCGAACACGAGAAAGAGATCAACCGCAACATGGCGCTCAACGAAGAAAAGCCGAAACCCGCAGCCGTCATCGAAAAGATGCTGATCGGCCGGATTGAGAAGTTCTACAAAGAAATCTGCCTGCTCGAGCAGCTGTTCGTCAAGGACACCTCGCTTTCGATCACCCAGGTTCTGGAGAAGGCTTCCAAGGATCTCGGTACGAAGATTTCCGTCAAGCGTTTCACCCGTTATGAGATGGGTGAGGGCCTGCAGAAGCGCGAAAACAACTTCGCTGAAGAGGTCATGTGCCAGACCAAAGGCTAAGAAACGAAAAAGGAACACGGCAACGTGTTCCTTTTTTTCGGAGTAATTTTCAATAATTTAGTATCACCTGTAATCCAAATCGATTGAAAGGCGAATCAGAACCATGTATCATCGCGTATTGCTCAAAATCAGCGGGGAAGCGCTCTCCTCCGAACAATCCGTCATCTGCCGCGAAACCGTGCTCAGCACGGTGAACAAGATCAAGGCGGTTCGGCAGAAGGGCATTCAAATCGGCATCGTCGTCGGCGGCGGAAACATCATACGCGGCAGAAGCGCCGAGGGAATGGAGCGCAATCGCGCGGATCACATGGGCATGCTGGCAACGGCGATCAACTCGCTTGCGCTGCAGGACGCGCTGGAAGCGGCGGGTGTGCCCTGTGTCGTGCAGTCCGCGGTAGGTATGGATCGCTTCTGCGAGCCATTTACCGCAAGAGGCGCAAAGCAGGCGCTCTCCGACGGCAAGGTTGTGATTTTCGCCTGCGGCAGCGGCTGCCCGTTCTTCTCGACGGATACGGCTGCGGCACTTCGCGCTGCGGAGATCGGCGCGGACGCGCTGCTGCTCGCAAAGAACATCGACGCGATCTATTCCGCGGACCCGAAAACGGACCCGAAAGCGGTGCGCTACAGCAGAATCAGCTACGACCGCGTGGTGGCCGAAAACCTCCGCGCGACCGACCTGACCGCAATAACGCTCTGCAAAGAGCAGAAGATTCCGATTCGCGCGTTCGCGCTCGACCAGATCGAGCAAATTTTCGAGGATGATACCATCGGTACGCACATCGTCGAAAAAGAGTAAAAACCGCTTCAAAGCGCCTCGATCCGCGGCTCCATGCTCGTCTTCGAGGTGCTTTCGTTTTTGGAGGAATCCGTAGATCGATGAATATATGGCTTGAATCATTCACACGAACTATAGTAAAATAGGAGTCGTACAGGAGGAATGGAACATGGCAAGTGATATATTAGACAGCACAAAAGATCGGATGCATAAGACCATTGCCGTGCTCAAATCGGAGCTCGGTGGCCTTCGCGCAGGACGCGCCAACGCGCAGCTGCTCGACCGTATCTTGGTAGATTATTACGGAACTCCGACGCCGATTCCACAGCTTGGCAACGTCTCCACGCCGGAGCCGCGCATGCTGCTGATCTCGGTTTGGGATACCAAGGCGATTCCCGCCGTTGAAAAGGCGATTCAGAAATCCGACCTCGGCATCAATCCCTCCAACGACGGAAAAGTGATCCGCCTGCTCTTCCCGGAGCTCAACGAAGAGCGCAGAAAAGAACTCGTCAAGGTTGTGAAGAAAAAGGGCGAGGAGAGCAAGGTTGCAATCCGCGCGATCCGCCGCGACGCAAACGAGCAGATCAAGAAGGAAGAGAAGGACAAGCTCCTCACAGAGGACGACCGCAAATCTCTTGACGACAAGGTGCAGAAACTCACGGACGATCTGATCAAAGAGATCGACAGCATCCTCGCCGCCAAGGAAAAGGAAATTCTCGCCGTTTGATGAACGTCATTGGTCTTCCGCTGGATCGGGCAAAAGAGCTTTTGACCACGGCCGGAGTCGAGTTTGTCGTGGACGAAACACGCTGTAAAAAAGGCGTGGAAGGCGGAAACGACGCGCGCATCATCCGGCAGACGCTGCTGGAGGACGGGCGAACGTATCTGCTCTATGCGGTGTTTCGTACAGAGCCCGCAGGAGAGGAACCGACGATTCAACGGTGACAACCGAAATTGAAGATATCGAAATGATTTGTTGAGGTGCAGGGTGCTTTCGCGCTGCACCTCGATCTGTAACGGGGGTTTATGGCAAACTACAGCGAAGAAGAAATCCGCTCGCTCGGCCTTGTAAAAGACGCATTGCCGAAACATGTAGCGATCATCATGGACGGAAACGGACGCTGGGCGAAGTCGAGAAAGCTTTCGCGCAGTGCGGGACACCGCGCGGGCGTAGACCGGCTTCGCGGCATCATTCGCCTGTCCTCCGACCTTGGGATCACTTCGCTGACGCTCTACGCGTTTTCAACCGAGAACTGGAAGCGGCCTTCGGACGAAGTCGGCACCCTCATGGCGCTGCTGATCGAGTATTTCACCAAGGAGATCGACGAGCTGTTTGCCAACAACGTTCGCATCCGCATCATCGGCGCCTACGAAGAGTTTGCGCCCGCCGTTCGAAACGTAATTGACCGCGCGATGAAGCGCACGGAGCAGAACACCGGACTAAACCTCAATATCGCGCTCAACTACGGCAGCCGTGCGGAGATTCTGCGCGCGGCAAACATCGCGATGAAACAGGCCATCGCAGAAGGAAAGAGCGAAATTACCGCGGACATGCTGGAGCGAAATCTATATACCTTTGGTCAGCCGGAGGTGGATCTCGTCATCCGAACCAGCGGGGAAATGCGCTTTTCAAACTTCCTGCTCTATCAAATCTCCTATGCGGAGTTTTTATTCCCGGAGGAGTACTGGCCGGATTATTCTGACGAAGCCTACCTTGCGTCGCTGCGCACATACCAGAGCCGCTCCCGCCGCTTTGGCGGATTGGAGGAGAACACATGAAGACGAGAATCATTGTCGGGATATTGTTGGTTCTTCTATTGATCGTCGTCCTCTTTGTCGGCGGGTTTCTGTTGCTGAGCGTGCTTGCGCTGTTTTCGCTCGCCGCGATCTACGAAATGGGCCAGACATTTCGCAAAAAGAGCTACGACCCGATCTTGATTCCTGCATATGTGTTTGCCATCGCGTACCCGTTTGTGTATTTCTATCTCGGCATGCTGCCGATGTTTGTGCTGTATCTTGCGACGGTCATGACGACCATGATCTGGTCGCTGTTCACCAAGCGGCACACGACAAACGACATCATCCCGTCGTTGTTCATTCTCAATTATCCGACACTATTTTTGATGTGCATGCTGCTCGTGTACTATAGCTTCGGCAGACCGATCGCGCTCGTCGCGGCGGGCATGGCGTATGCGGCGCCCGAGTGCGCGGACACGTTCGCCTACTTCGGCGGAACTTTCCTCGGCAAACACAAGCTTTGCCCGACGATCAGCCCGAAGAAGACCGTGGAGGGCGCGATCTTCGCGCTCATCGGCGGCACGGCGTTTGGAGTCGGCATGTTCTACCTACAGCGGATTTGGGGCGCGAACATCAACCTGATCGTGCTGCTGCTGCTCGGCCTAGGCTGTGGACTGTTTTCGCAGTTTGGAGACCTGTTTGCGTCACTGCTCAAACGTTGGGCGGGGGTCAAGGATTTTTCCAGCGTATTTCCGGGTCACGGCGGCATCATCGACCGCATCGACAGCATCATGTTTTGCACGCCCGTCGTGCTCTGCGTGTTCCTGTTCATGCAGAAACTTGGAACATTTTGAACAAACGCGCGGCATTTAGACCGCGCTTACGGTAACAAATGAAGAAACAAATCACGGTGCTTGGCTGCACCGGTTCCATCGGAGAACAAGCGTTAGGTGTCATCGCCACTCATACGGATGAGATGGCACTCTTTGGCATTGCCGCAAATCATAATATCGAGACCATGCTCGCGCAGGCGAAGAAGTATCTACCGCGCGTGGTTGCCTGCGAAACGGAGTTTGATGCGGCGCTGCTACCGGACGGCGTAACGGCGATCATGGGTGAGGGAGCAGCGAGCAAGCTTGCAGCCATGCAGGAAGCGGACGTCGTGGTGAACGGCATCAGCGGCTTTGCGGCGCTCGCTCCGCTGATTGCGTCGCTTAAGGCGGGAAAGCGCGTTGCCCTAGCCAACAAGGAGAGCATCGTCTGCGGAAAGCAATTGATCGATCGTGTGCTAAGCGAGTATGCGGGCGAGATTCTGCCCGTAGACAGCGAGCAAAGCGCGATCTTCCAGTGCCTGCAAAACGGCAAAAAGAGTGAAGTAAGCAAACTCATTCTCACCGCGTCCGGCGGTCCCTTCTGGCGCAAATCGCGCGAGGATCTGCGGCAAGTGACACCGAAACAGGCGCTTGCGCACCCCACCTGGAACATGGGAAAGAAGATTACGATCGACTCTGCAACGCTCTTTAACAAGGGCCTGGAGGTGATCGAAGCCGCATACTTATTCGATCTCCCGGCGGAGCAGATCGACGTGGTGATCCACCCGCAGTCGATCGTGCACTCGATGGTGAGCTATCTCGACGGCACGTGTATGGCGAACATGAGCAAGCCCGACATGCGGCTACCCATTCAGTACGCGATCACATACCCGGAACGGAAATCCTCATCCTGTTCGCCGCTATTCTTGTATCAGGAACAGCCGCTGACGTTTCACAAGCCTGATTTGGAGCGGTTCTTGTCGCTTAAGATGGCGTATGAGTCGCTCAAAACGGGGCTGAGCTGCCCGCTGGTCTATAATGGCGCAAATGAGGCAGCGGTGGAAGCATTTTGTAGCGGGTTGATCGGCTTTCTGGACATCGAAGTGGTCGTGGACTATACTCTAAATCAGCACACTCCGACGGCGCTCAACACGCTGGAGGAAATCATAGAGGCGGATCGACAGGCGCGCATTGCGGCAAATCGCATCATTCAGCGCATCGATCAGGAAAGGCGGAACCTGCATTGAGCACGGCTATCTCCATCTTGGCGGCATTGGTGCTGCTTTCTCTGCTTGTGATGATTCACGAGCTCGGGCACTTTTTCGCCGGACGCGCGCTCGGGTTCTCGATCTTGGAGTTCTCCATCGGCATGGGGCCAAAACTCCTAAAAAAGACAAGCAAACGCGGGACAGAGTTTAATCTGCGCGCGTTCCCGATCGGCGGCATGTGCCGCTTTGAGGGTGAGGACGAGGCCGCCGTCAACGAGAGAAGCTTCAATGCCCAGAAAGTTTGGAAGCGGATCATCGTCGTGCTCGCGGGGCCGATCACCAACCTCGTGTTTGCGATCCTGCTCGCGTTTGTCACGCTCACCGCTTTCGGCGATTTTGTGCCAGCGATCTACGCTGTGGAGCCCAACACGCCCGCGGCCGTCGCCGGGGTCTTGCCCGGAGACGTGATCGAGAAGATCGACGGTAAGCCGGTCAAGTTTTATTTTCAGACGGTCGATATGGTGCTCGCGGTCAAGAACGGCGATATGCCGTTGACCGTGAAACGCGACGGCGAAGAGAAAACGCTGCAACTGAAAAACATCTATAACGAAGCGCTGGGCAAGAACAAGATCGGCATTACGATCACCACTGAACGGCAAATGTTCAATGCTGGCGAGAGCGCGCTTCGCTCGGTCAACTATGTCAGCGCGACGCTGGTTGAGACGCTTCGCTTCATCGGCAGAGCCCTGCAGGGCAACGCAAGCAGCTCCGACGCGGCGGGCCCCGTCGCGATTGTTGCGATCATCAGCGAGGCGGTGCGCTCCAGCGGAGAGACCGTGCTTCGTCAGCTCGTTCTCATCAGCGCGAGCCTTGGCATCATGAACCTGCTCCCGATTCCCGCGATGGACGGAGGACGGCTGGTCTTCATGTTGATCGAGGTGGTGCGCGGCAAGCCGATTTCACAGGAAAAAGAAGGCATGATCCACTTCATCGGGCTGCTGCTGCTGTTTGGGCTGATCATTTTCCTGACGTTTAACGACGTGACAAACCTGCTCAACGGCACATTCAAATAAGACAAGCACGACAAACGGCATCATCTGATGCAAGTTGAGGGTAACGTGTCCAATCAAACGAAGCAAATCCTCGTCGGCGGGGTTCCCGTCGGCGGAGGCGCGCCGGTTTCGGTGCAATCCATGACGAATACCGACACGCGGGATGTCGAAGCCACGGTGGCGCAGATTGAGCGGCTTACCGAGACCGGCTGTGACATCGTGCGCTCTTCGGTGTACGATATGGACTGTGCAAAGGCGCTTGCGAAGATCAAGAGCCGCATTCGCATTCCGATTGTGGCGGATATCCACTTTGACTATCGCCTCGCGATTGCCGCGATGGAAAACGGAGCAGACAAGCTCCGCTTCAACCCCGGCAACATCGGAGACGAGAGCCGCGTCCGCGCCGTGGTGGACTGCGCAAAGGCGCACCACACGCCCATCCGCATCGGCGTCAACGCGGGCTCGATTGAACCCGTGCTTCGCCAGAAATACGGCGGGCCGACGACGGAAGCCATGATCGAAAGCGCAATGAAACACGTCGTTTTGTTGGAAAAACAAGGATTTACCGACATCGTGCTTTCGCTGAAAGCGTCGAACGTACGAGACACGGTGGACGCCTATCGCGCGATCAGCAAGCGTGTGAATTATCCGCTGCACGTGGGCGTGACGGAGACCGGCGATGTCGCAAGCGGCATCATCAAATCCGCCGCGGGGATCGGCTCACTGCTGCTGGACGGCATCGGGAATACGATTCGCGTTTCGCTGACGGACGATCCCGTCAAGGAAGTGGAAACGGGCTTAAAGATTCTCCGCGCGGTCGGTCTGCGCAGAGACGACGTTGAGATCGTGAGCTGCCCGACCTGCGGCAGAACGCGCGTGGACGTCATGCGCATGGTGGAGCTGGTCAACAGCCGCCTGCCGCACAAGCAGGGGTATCTCAAGGTCGCGGTCATGGGATGCGCGGTCAATGGGCCCGGCGAGGCGCGGGACGCGGACATCGGTGTCGCGTTTGGAGACGGAAACGGCATCCTCTTTGAAAAAGGGGAAAAGGTGTATCATGGCGCGGCGGAGGAAGTCGTCGAGCGCTTGATCACCAGAGCAATCGAGATGCTCGCCGAGCAGAAGAAAGAATAGCGGAAGCGTTTTCAAAAGCGCTATTTAGAGTAGTCTGATTCAAAGTATTTCGGAGGATGGGGAACGTTGCAGGAGGAGCTCTTTGCCACGCTGGCTCGCGTTGGCATTCAGGATGAATCCATTCAGCTCGAAAACGTCGTTCTCAGCCGTGAGCAGAATTTGCTGACGGTCTTTTTTCGCTGCGTGCGGGAACCCTCCATCGAACTATCGCAATCCCTCATGGATGCGCTGACCGAGCGCCTCGGCGGCATGCGCGTGCGCGTGGTCTGGCTCAGCGAGGAGTATTATCAGGAGCTGGAAACGCAGGAGGAAGCCGAGCAGTTTGAGGCGCAGCAAAAGAGCGCGACCGCGGGAGCGGCAAGCGCTCCGGTGGTGGCGCCTTCCGGCAAGCGCTCGATCTACGGCGGATTTGTTCCGAGCGGGAAATCCACACCGCTTCGCGCGATCAAGAACGGCAAGGACAAGTGCATCATCGAAGGCACGGTCGTCTCTATCAACGAACGAAACTCGTTTAAAAACAAACGCCGCAAGGACGCGGTGAGCTTTCCGCTGGATGTTTCGATCACCGACGGCACGGACTCGATCTATTGCTCGCTCCTGCTTGACGACGAGGAACAGAAGGCCGCCATCATGGCGGAGTTTGAGTCCGCGCAGAAGAACCGCGACCGCGTTTTGGCGCAGGGTGTTTGCCGTGAATCGCAGATGACAGGCGAGTTGATGTTCTACGCGAACAGCATCTGCCTCGTACCCGGCGTTTGGCGGCAGGACACCAGCGAACTCAAGCGCGTGGAGCTGCATCTGCACACGCGGATGTCCACGCAGGACGGCATCACCGAAGTCGGCGCCGCGTTTGAGACCGCGAAACGCTTTGGCCACAAGGCGCTCGCCATCACCGACCACGGCGTTGTGCAGGCGTTTCCCGCGGCGGCGAAGGCCGCGAAGAAAGCCGGAGTCAAGCCGATCTTCGGCGTGGAAGGGTATTTGCTGCGCGAATCCGAGCTCATCGACATGGAGCAATCCTACGTGGTGTTCGATTTGGAGACCACGGGACTCAAGCCGGAGCAGTGCGAAATCATCGAAGTCGGCGCGGTGAAGCTCAAGGACGGCGCGATCATCGACCGCTTCCAAACCTTCGTCAACGACGGCGTGGTGATTCCCGCGAACATCACGGAGCTCACGGGCATCACGACAGACATGCTGCTGGGAGCTCCCAACACCAGAGAAGTGCTGACCCGGTTTCACGAGTTTTGCGAGGGAAGCTGCCTTGTTGCGCACAACGCGGAGTTCGATATGAGCTTTGTGCGCTATCACGCTGCGCGCTTCAACATCGAGTTTCGCAATCTCTACGCGGATACGCTGATGCTATCGCGATATCTGATGCACGATCTGATCAATCACAAGCTGGACACGGTCTGCGAAGCGATGGATGTTGTGCTGGAAACGCACCACAGAGCCTCCGACGACGCGGCGGCAACGGGCGAGATCTTCCTCAAGCTGCTGCAAAAACTGAGCGATCTGGGACTTCGGGAATTGCCCGTTCGCTCGGACGCGACCAAGCAGGAGCGCGGGAAAAAGCGCGCGCAGACGAACCACATCATCATCCTCGCCAAGACGCAGGCCGGCATGAAGAACCTTTACCGCATCGTCAGTTACGCGCACTTGGATCATTTTCACTATAACCCGATTATCCCGTTCAGCCTGCTTTCGCTGTATCGCGAGGGGCTGATCCTTGGGTCTGCCTGCGAGGCGGGCGAGCTGTATCAGGCGATCTTAAACGAGGCAGGCGAGGAGAGGGTAGAGTATCTCGCGAGAACCTACGACTTTCTGGAGATTCAGCCGCGCTGCAACAACGCGTTTCTCGTGCGCGAAAACAAGGCCAACGAGGAACGGATTCTCGACATCAACCGCGAGATCGTAGCATTAGGCGACCGCCTTGGCATACCCGTTGTCGCGACGGGAGACGTGCATTTTCTCGACCCGGAGGACGCGATCTACCGCGAGGTGATCCTCACGAAAAACGGTTTCGAAGATGCATCGTTTCAGGCGCCGCTGTATTACAAGACGACCACTGAGATGCTCGAGGAATTCGCCTACCTTGGCGAGGATACCGCGCGCCGCGTCGTAGTGGATGAGCCAAACCGCATCGCAGACCTCATCGAGGTGCTCAAGCCGTTCCCGGACGGCACCCACGCGCCGACCATCGAAAACGCAAACGACATTTTGCGCGATATGGCGGTTGGCAAGGCGCACGAAATCTACGGCGACCCGCTGCCGGACGTCGTGCAGGCGCGGCTCGACCGCGAGCTCAAGTCCATCATCGGCAACGGCTTTGCCTCGCTCTATCTCATGGCGCAGCGGCTCGTGCACAAGAGCAACTCCGACGGTTATCTCGTCGGTTCCCGTGGTTCGGTTGGCTCTTCGTTTGTCGCGACCATGGCGGGCATCACAGAGGTCAACCCGCTGCAGCCGCACTATGTTTGCCCGAACTGCAAGCACAGCGACTTCGAGGTCGATCGCCTGCAATATTTCTGCGGCATCGACATGCCGGATCGTGACTGCCCGGTCTGCGGCACACGATATAAAAAGATGGGGTTTGAGATTCCGTTTGAGGTGTTCTTAGGGTTCGACGGCGACAAGACGCCGGATATCGACCTGAACTTCTCCGGCGAATATCAGCCTGTTGCGCATAAGTACGTCGAGGAGATGTTCGGACGCGGACATGCGTTCCGCGCGGGCACGATCAGCGGCGTCGCGGAGCGCACGGCGTTTGATTATGTGCGCCAATATGAGGAGAAGACAGGGAAGACACTCCGAAAAGCGGAGCGCGAACGCATCGCGCAGGGTTGTCAGGATGTCAAGGTCACCACGGGGCAACACCCCGGCGGCATCGTTATCGTGCCCAAAGAGGACGATATCCTTGACTACACGCCGATTCAATACCCCGCTGATAAATCGAACAAGAACACGATCACCACGCATTTTGACTTCCACGCGATGGACGACCGCCTCGTGAAGCTCGATATTCTGGGTCACGACGATCCGACCGCGCTGAGGATGCTGCAAGACCTCACGGGACTCGATCCCGTGACCATTCCGCTGGACGATCCGGACACCATGCGTATCTACATCGCTAGCGACTCGCTCAAGGTCGATCTAACGGAGATCGGCTGCAAAGTTGGTACGCTCGGCACACCGGAATTCGGCACGGGCTTTGTCCGCGGCGTGCTTGACGCGACGCAGCCAACCACGATGGAGGAGCTGGTGCGCATTTCCGGCCTCACGCACGGAACGGACGTTTGGCTCGGCAATGCGGAGCCGCTGGTCATCAACAAGATCGCCAAGCTCAACGAGGTCATCTGCACACGCGACGACATCATGAACTACCTGATTTTGCACGGCGTGGACGCGTCCAGCTCGTTTAAGATCATGGAATCCGTGCGTAAAGGCAAGGGACTCAAGCCGGAGATGGAGCAGAAGCTGCTCGACAACCAGATTCCGGCATGGTACATCGACTCCTGCAAGAAGATCAAATACATGTTCCCACGCGGGCACGCCGTGGCTTACACGATGATGAGCTTTCGCGTGGCGTACTATAAGGTGCATTATCCGCTGGAATTCTACAGCGTCTATTTCACCGTGCGCGCGGATTTGTTTGACGTATCTCTGGCGGCAGGCGGCGCGGAGCGAGTATTGGAGACGATGAAGGAGCTCGACCGCGCGTCCGCGAAGATGACGGACTCCGAAAAAGGCCGCAACAAGGACATCATCACAATTCTGGAAGTGGTCTATGAGATGAACGTGCGCGGTATCGAGCTGCTGCCGGTCGATCTCTACAAGTCGGACGCCACGAAGTTCCTCGTGGAGGAGGGCGCGTTACGCCCGCCGTTTAACGCGATTCCCGGCGTGGGCACCAACGCCGCGGAAGGACTCGCGGAGAGCCGCAAAGGAAAAGTGTTCCACACGATTGAGGAGTTTCGCGCAGCGACCAAAGCAAACAGCGGCGTGATTACGGCAATGGAGAAATGCGGCTGCTTTGACGGCATGGAAAAGACGGCTCAGATCTCGCTGTTTTGAAGCGTGTTTCAATAAAGTCCGTTTTACGCGAATTCCTGTGGATTGACCAGAAAACACGTGAAAACGCCCGAATCAACCGCGTAACCCCCCATATATTGTCAATTTTCCTTGACGCACAACAATACGTGATATATACTTTTCAAGTAATCCTGCACTCTTATGGTGTGTTCATAATAGATTGTTTGTTTGAAGCTTAAGCGCGACATGCAATTGGCTCAAATTTTTGATAGATATTATGAAGTGACCGTGCAGAGATGTGCGGTTACATTTTTTATAGATCGGAGAAACCTCATATGTATTGGTGGCTATATCCAGTCATCGGCATCGTGGCGCTGCTCTCCGGTTTCCTCATTGGATACGCTTATCGTCGCAATGTTGCGGAAGCAAAGGTGGCAAAGGCGGAGGACGCCGTAAAAAAGCTCTATGATGATGCCCAGCGAAAAGCCGAAGAGATCAAAAAAGAAAAGGTCTTAGAAGCAAAAGAAGAAGTATTTAAAATTCGCTCCGAAGCGGAAAGAGAAAACCGCGAGCGCCGCGGAGAGATTCAGAGAAACGAAAGGCGCATTTTTCAGAGAGAGGAGATTCTCGATAAAAAGACCGATTCGCTCGACAAGCGCGAATCCGCCATCGCAGTGCGCGAGGCTGAGATCGAAGAAGTGGAAGCATCCGTGCGCGCCCTTCACGACCAGCAGCTCCACGAACTGGAGAAGATTTCGAGTCTCTCCACGGAAGACGCCCGCAACATGTTGCTTGCCAATGTAGAACGGGACACGCGGCACGAAGCCGCAATCCTCATTCGCGACATCGAGTCCAAAACCAAAGAGGAAGCGGACAAGCGCGCGAGAAACATCATCACGCTGGCGATCCAGCGCTGCGCCGCGGATCACGTCGCGGAAGCCACGGTTTCCGTTGTGGCTCTGCCGAACGACGACATGAAGGGCCGCATCATCGGCCGCGAGGGACGCAACATCCGCGCGCTGGAGACGGCGACGGGCGTTGACCTCATCATCGACGACACGCCGGAAGCAGTCATCCTCTCAAGCTTTGATCCTGTCCGCCGCGAGGTGGCGCGAATTGCGCTGGA
This sequence comes from Christensenellaceae bacterium, assembly GCA_963667195.1. Taxonomy (GTDB): domain Bacteria; phylum Bacillota; class Clostridia; order Christensenellales; family CAG-138; genus UBA7703. The sequence continues at coordinate 2,985,661 of OY762962.1, read as the reverse complement.
GAAGCTGATTCTGGACGGGCGCATTCATCCCACTCGCATCGAGGAGATGGTCGAAAAAGCGCGCAAGGAAGTCGACACCACGATTCGCGAGGCAGGCGAAGCCGCCGTCCTCGAAGTTGGCGTCAACGGCCTGCATCACGAGCTGGTTCGCTATCTCGGCCGCATGAAGTACCGCACGAGCTACGGCCAGAACGTGCTCAAGCACTCCATCGAAGTGGCACACCTTGCCGGCATCATGGCAGCCGAACTCGGCGCAAACGTAGCGCTTGCCAAACGCGCGGGACTCCTGCACGACATCGGCAAGTCCATCGACCACGAGGTCGAGGGTTCGCATGCGACCATCGGCGCGGATCTCGCCAAGAAATTCCGCGAGAACAACGCCATCATCCACGCGATTCAAGCGCACCATGGCGACGTGGAACCGCAGACTGTTGAAGCGATCCTTGTGCAGGCGGCCGACGCAATCTCTGCCGCGCGTCCCGGCGCACGGCGTGAAACCCTCGAGAGCTACATCAAGCGTCTTGAGAAGCTCGAAGAGATCGCAAACTCCTTTGACGGCGTGGACACGAGTTTTGCCATTCAGGCAGGACGCGAAATCCGCATCATCGTCAAGCCCGATCGTGTCAGCGACAGCGACGCGGTTGTGCTCGCAAAGGACATTGCAAAGCGCATCGAAGCGGAACTCGAATACCCCGGCCAAATCAAGGTCAGCGTCATTCGCGAAACGCGCACGGTCGACTACGCAAAGTAACTCAAACACAAACAAATCGGGGCATGGTTTAGCCATGCCCCGTTTGTTGACGAAAAGCACATCAAATCTTTCTGATCAATCAAAGCTCAAACAGAGGAATCAACTGTGAATACGATTTCGCTGGCTGACATGTGGAGGTTACCATGTTTCCTGTTGCGGACGGGCATTGCGATTATCTTTATGGAGCGGTTCAAACCGGGTACGATCTGAAGAAACCGAAGCGTGAACAGGCGATTCGTCTGGACGACATGCTCACGGGCGGCGTTGCGATACAGTTTTTCGCTTGCTGGATCGATACCGCGCTTTCCTCGCCCGCGCTGCACCAGTGCCTTGCAATGATCGACGCCTATGAGCGCATGCTGGACAGCCATAGCGAGCTTGTGCCGCTGACACGCGACTTTACGCCGGAGAGCGGCAAGATTGCCACCGTGCTTACGGTGGAAGGCGGGGAAGCGGTGGACGGTAGTATGGCGATCCTGCGCGTGCTGTATCGCCTCGGTGTTCGCGCCATGACGCTCACTTGGAATGAAAACAACGAGCTTGCCGGTGCCGCAATGGGTCGCGGCAATAAGGGCCTCAGCACGATCGGGCGCGACATCATCGACGAGATGTGTTCGCTGGGTATGGCGATCGATGTTTCCCACCTGAGCGATAAAGGCATTGAGCAGGTGCTGGCGCGCGCGACAAGACCCGTGTTTGCCTCGCATTCCAACGCACGCGGGGTGCTCGATCATCCGCGCTCGCTCAGCGACGCATTGATTCGCGAGATCGCAAAGCAGGGCGGTACGGTCGGCATCAACTTCTATTACCAGCAGCTCACCAGGAATAACGAAGCCGCGATCGACGACATCGTGCGCCATATCTGCCACGTGGTGGAGATTGGCGGCATCGACTGCTGCGCCATCGGCTCCGATCTCGACGGCATGCAGCAGTATCCGAAAAACTTCAAGACAAGCCGCGATTTTCCGGCACTGTTTGAGGCGCTCCTCAAGCGCGGATTCTCGGAGGCGGATCTCTATCGCATTGCGTATCAGAATTTGCGGGACTATATCGTTCAGTTCGTCTGAGTTTAGAACTACCTAGCTTGAACAACACAAAAGGTTGAGATTCACTCTCAACCTTTTTTTTGCGAAACTGGTTATGAAGAAACGTTGTTCAACTACTATTTGATCGTAGCTAAAATCTCATCGAGCACGCCGGAGAACATCTCCGGAAACAGCTTGTCCTCTGCCGAAAAATAGTCTTTGTAGAAGAGAATTTCTTCCCGATCCGTCGACTGCTTGCGTTCATACACGATGAACACATAGCCATTGCCCATGTCGAAGCGCGTCACTTCGGAGAAGTGCTTCTGCGGGATCTCGCTCAAAAATGCGCTGTTGTATTTCTCCGCGATGCTGATGCCGCAAAACGGCTCGCACGTCAGGACGTACTTCGCTAGCAATAGCTCGTCGGGAAAATAATGCGTGCCCAGCACGGCGGAACCGTACGGAAGGATATTGCTGACAGACGAATCCGGGTAATCGCAGCTGCGGAACACATCCGGGTTATACGGATATCCATGCGGAATCATATAAGCGGATTCGGAATTCTTGCAATGCTCCACGAGCCAGCGATTCAACTTGCGAATCTGCGCGATATCGGTTCTCTGCGGCGGGATGAGTGCCGCGTTCGAGAAAACTCGAGGGAGCGTATCCGCGCTCGAAAACGCGCAAACACAAGTGTTGACAGCGCCAAAGCCAAGCACGAAAACGGTAGAGAGCGCCAGGAGCCATGTTTTTTCCATCCGGCAGACGCCGGCAAAACAAACCAGCATCAAAAACAGATATACAGGTACAAGGATCAGCGTGTGATGATATCCCATATTTTGAATGCGCGTAAAGAGGAATACCATCAGGAGCCAGTCCGCGACGGCAAGCAGAATCAGCTTTCTATATTGTTTTCTGAGGATGCCATGGACGATGCCGATAAGTAGAATTGCCAATAGTCCAAAGCCGAGATACTGCGCCTGGCTTTTTAGCTCGGCGGGAAATCCGCCGGCATTATACGCACTGTAACTGACTGCATAATTTGTACGGAGCAGCGTGACAATCATCGGCAGGAAAACAATCCCGAGAATCGCCGCAGCGGCAAGCGCGAAGAGCACCGCGCGTTTGATGTTTGACCAGGCTTTCCCATGAATCGAGCGGAGGAGCACATAGACCGCATAGCAGGCGTAGTATGCGGCAAGCCAGAACTCATACCAACGCCGGGAAGCGCAGGCCATGATCGTCAGTGCAAGGATAAAAAAATATCGCTTGTAGTCCGTTTTTGAAAAGTCGTACGTGATCGTGAGCAGCAGAATCAGGAAGACGAAGATCAAGCCCAGAAAGTCGGGCTGACCATAGAGCTGTGCTCTGTGGATCAGCGGAAAACCTGCGGAGAGAATCATGGCTCCGAGGAAGAAGAGTTCGCTGCGTTTCGGCTGAAGCAGGCGCTCGATCACCTTGATCCAGAGTGCGATTACCCAATATAGAACCGGCAGAATGCTAAACGAGCTGACGGCGACAAACCAATTCGGGGCTTTCGGCACAGCCGCATAGGGCGCGGCAAGCAGGACATTGTTGAACAGGGAGTAAGCGTTGTACCAAACGCTCTTGACGACCTCCACGACGCCGTTAAAGAAGCCATCTGCCTGAAAGGTTGTGGCTATTCCGCCTTGCATGCGGTAATACAGCACATAGTCCCAGTAATAGATAAATTGTCTTGTGAGGAGACTATACGAATAATAGGCAACGAGCACTGCGAGCGAGATGAAAAACGTGATTTTGTTTTTCCGGGTGAAACGGACTCCAACAATGCGCTTTGTTTCCAGTATGATCCAGATGACAAATATCCAAGCCCAGATGCTTAGTAAAAAGAGCATGAGATTCGTTCCGAAGACGGTCAAGGCTAGGATGGGAAACCCGGGGAATACGACGGAGAGCACGAGAAATGCAGCAAGAATCAGCGTGTAGATGATCAAAATCCAGTGAAGTATGCGCAGTTTCTTGGGTTGATGTTCCATCTGTCGTTCTCCATTTTTGCGGAATCTGTTTTACGTTAGCGCGATCACCGAAACGGTAATTGCGGTTCATAATTCAAACCTGGTTTCATTATAGTATATCGATCGAGAAATTGACAGCAGATTGAAGTTAATAAAAAGCGATTGACGTGCATGATAAATCTGAGATTGATTTGGAAAGAAAAGAGCTTGCAATTTATCCGGATATAATTTACAATACTGCATGCGGGCTTTTGAAAAGCTCCGCTCATACATCTAGGGGCATGATGTAATGGTAACATAGCGGTCTCCAAAACCGTTCTTCTGGGTTCGAGTCCTAGTGCCCCTGCCAAAAGAAAAGACCATCCAACGGATGGTCTTTTCTTTTGCATTTGTTCAGATAGGACTCGAAGCCGCGTAAAGAAAACGCTGCTGTGTCGGTGTTTTTAGCGGCAGGGAAGCGCTGCCGAGAGGCAACACAGCGCGAAGCGCAAGTTGCCCGAAGGTCGCGCGGAGAGTCCTAGTGCCCCTGCCAAAAGAAAAGACCATCCAACGGATGGTCTTTTTGTTTGCTCATTTGCTGGATTGTTTGAAGTATGATCTTTCGATATACTGTATGTGCGCAACCTACAATTGCTAAATCTCCGAAAAACGCCACCAATGCGCGGTGGAGTTGCGAGAACCGATGCCGTATCATCATAACATCAACAATGAAGGGGGAAACGGAAATATGAGTTTCGGAACCAACCTGCAATATCTGCGCCGCATGCGTGACTCTATGACACAAGAAGCGCTTGCGGAAAAGCTTGATGTTTCGCGTCAAACCATCTCAAAATGGGAGTCCGACGAAGCCTATCCAGCGATGGAAAAACTCTTTGAACTCTGCGATTTTTTCTCCTGTACGATGGATCAACTATTACGAAGCGATATAACACGACGTGGTAATGCATATTCCGAGGTGCGGATCGAGTCACTCGATCGCTTCCGAATGGCACGACACGCCGTCGTTAGCTCCACTCCCGAGGACGATTCCATTTTGGTGATGAAGGAATGGGCAAAAAAGAGCGGGCTGACCTTATTGCCGAATCAGAAGCTGGAACTCATCGGCTGGGATTTTCCGTTTCTATCTCAGGAGCAAATAAATGTCTTCAACATGCATGGCTACGTCTCGGCTTGCATCGTTCCCGCCGATTTCACAACCGATTGTGAAGGCGCAGAATTTGTCTGGCAGGAGGCGGGGAAGTACGCGATCATAACCATAACCGAACCCATGAGCGCTGCGTTTGAATTGATTCCCAACGGTTATAAAATACTGCTGCACTACATCAAAGAAAACAAACTTGCAATGAAGCCGGAAAATCAGCAGGAGACTGCTTGCTTTGAGAAAGTCTATGTCAAAGAAGGCGTAGAGTACATGGATATCTATATTGCGCTTGAGTAGCACTCACCCCGAAATGATTTATAACAAAAGAACCGCCCTCAAACGAGAGCGGTTCTTTGTGCTTGCTGTGCTTACTCCGGCTTTGCCGCTCCGCAGTTGGAGCAGAATTTGCCGGTGTTGCCGGTCTGTCCGCACTTCTGGCAAGTCCAGCCCGCTTCGGGACGCGGAGCCCCGCAGTTCGAGCAGAACTTTCCGGTGTTACCGGTCTGGCCGCACTTGGCGCAGGTCCAGCCGGAGGTTGCCGCTTGCTGCTGCTGTTGCTGACCCATGCCGAAGAGCGTCGCGGCGTTGGTTCCGCCCGCGTTCTGTGCGGCGTTCATGCCCGCAAACGCCATAAACGCGCCGTTCTCGTTCTTCGCCGCGTCCTGCATCGCCTGCGCCTGCGCGCTGGCAAGCATTGCCGCCGCCATGGTCGGGTCTTTGAGCGCGCCCGCCTGCTGGAGCTGTTTGATGCGCTCCTCGTCTTCCGGCGAGGCGGTCACGGAGCTAACGCCGAACGACGCGATCTCGATGCCGCGCAGTTCTTTCCAATCGGCGGAAAGCTCCGCGTTCAGCGCGTTTGCAATCTCCTTTGCGTGACCCGGCAGCGCGCTGTAGCGAAGGCCCATTTCGCTGATCTTCGCAAACGCGGGTTGCAGCGCGGTCATGAGCTCGCTCTTGAGCTGGCTGTCGATCTCGTCTCTGCGATATTCGCTTTCGACGTTTCCGCAGACATTCTTGTAGAACAGGATCGGATCGACAAACTTGTAGGAATATTCGCCATAGCAGCGAATCGCGATGTCGATATCGAGGCCGACGTTTTTATCGACCACGCGGAAGGGAACCGGGTTAGCGGTGCCATATTTATTGCCGAGGATTTCCTTCGTGTTGAAGAAATAGACGCGCTGATCTTTCGCGGTGTCTCCGCCAAAGGTGAAACGGCGGCCGATAATCTTGAGGGACTCCAGAATTCCCTTGCCAAAACCGCCGTAAAACAGCGAGGGCTCGGTCGATTTATCGTAGACATACTCGCCGGATTCCGCGGTGAAATCCACGACCTTGCCTTGCTCGACGATCATCATAAACTGACCGTCGTTGACGGCCACGATGGACCCATTGGTGATGATGTTGTCGGAAGCCTTGGTGTTGGAGCTGCGCTTCTCGTTGATGCGCTTTAGGCCCTTGCTGACGAGAACATCCGGCCCCATAGATTCACAATAAAAATACTCTCTCCATTGATCGGCCAACACGCCGCTGATTGCGCCGGTGGCAGCGGATAATAAACCCATCGCTCAAACCTCCAGTAATAGAATAGAAATATTATACCAACGCTGTCTTTGTTTGTCGATAGATGCGATGCCCTGCGCCTGTCGCAAAGGCGTGAAATCACGCGCGGTTTACCCAGAACGATGGCATGCAGACAGGAAAGATGGTATAATACCGCCATCGCGAAAAAACGAAAGATTTGACCTGTTAGAAACGCCACAACCCGCTTTTTGCGGCACGAAGGGAACCAGCATGGCAAAAAACGACAAAAAGACGTTTGTAAAAGGCGCGTTTATTCTCGGCGCTGCAGGGCTGATCTGCAAACTCATCGGCGCATTCTTCCGCATTCCTCTCTACAACATGCTCGGCGACGGCATGCAGTACTACGAGGCGGTCTATCCTTATTATTCTACATTGATCGTGATCAGTACGGCGGGGTTGCCGACCGCGATTTCGCGCATGGTTGCGGAGCGCATCACCGTTGGAGACATCTCCGGCGCAAAGCGGGTATTCCGCAAGTCCCAGATTCTGCTTTCGATCATCGGCGCTGCCTCGGCCGCGCTCATGTACGTCGGTGCCGATTTTCTGGCGCGCACCACGGTCGGAGCGCTTGCCGCGCCATCGTTTCGTGTGATGGCGCCGGCGCTGTTGATCGCCTCTCTCATGTGCTCCTACCGCGGATATCTGCAAGGTTTGCAGAAGATGACAGGTACCGCGATGTCCCAGCTTGCGGAACAATCGGGCAAGCTCGCATTCGGCCTGTTTCTCGCGGCGAAATGGATGCCGCGCGGGCTTGAATATGGCGCAATGGGCGCGGTTGCGGGCGTTACGATCGCTGAACTCCTGGCGTTGATCGTCGTCGGGGGATTCTATCTCTTCCGCAAGCGGGATGTAGAGCTTGGACAAGCGACTCAACTCGAACCCACAAACGACAAGGGGATATTTCGCAGTCTGCTGGCAATTGCGATCCCGGTGACCATTGGAGCTTCCATCATGCCGATTACGGGCATCGTGGATGCAACCCTGATCAAGAGCACGCTGCTGAGCATCGGCTTTGATGAGGTGTCCGCTTCCATGCGATATGTGGCGCTGAGAAGCAACGTGACCAACATCATCAACATGCCGGCTGCACTCACGATTGCACTTGCAATGAGCCTCGTTCCGGCGATTTCCGCCGCACGTTCGGCAAACGACACAAAAACGATTCACACCGTCTCCGCGATGGGGCTAAAACTTGCGATGTTCATCGGCATTCCCTGTGCGGTCGGGCTCTTTACGCTCTCCGGCCCAGTGATTGACCTACTGTATAAGATCGACGGAGAGCGGCTGACCATCGCGAGCACGCTGATGCGCACCTCTGCCATCGGGATTATATTTCTCTCGCTGGTGCAGACGCTCACGGGTATTCTGCAAGGCGCGGGGAAGCAGCATATTCCTGTGATCAACCTCATCATTGGCGGCTTGGTCAAGGTCGTACTGATGCTCACGCTCATGCGCAATCCCGCCATCGAGATACAGGGCGCCGCAATCTCTACGGTCGCATGCTATATCGTCGCGGGCGTGCTCGATGCGGTCTACTTAATCCGATTCACCAAGCTCAAGCTCAACGTGCTGGATACATTCGTAAAGCCCGCCCTTGCGGCGTTGGTGATGGGCGGAGCCGCATATGCGATCTATCGGTTTCTCTATGATAAAATCGCATCCAACACCATCGCGACGGCTGTCGCAATCCTCATCGGTGTTGCACTATACCTGATCGGCGTGCTTTGGATGCGGATTTTTACACAAGAAGATTTGACCTATATCCCCGGCGGAGCGATTCTGGCAAAGCTGCAATTCCGCCGGAAGTAAAGAAAGGCTACACATGCATACCATCCATATCGTGATGCTTCCCGCGCCTGCGGCGCTGACACTCGCGCAGCAAAAGACGCTGACAAGCGGGTTGCCCGTTTACGTCCAGACAAAGCTTCATCCTTCCGCGGATTATTTACGCGTTCAGCAGATTGACGCGCTCTCGATGGATGATTTATTTGAGTCGTCGGAAGATTTCGATTCGCTAAACAATGCGATCGCGAATCGACTCTGTAACGCAGGGGACTGCGTCTATGTTGCAACCGGCAACATCCAAAACAGCCAACTGCCCGCGATCGAACGCGAGGCGGCTGCGCGTGGAGTTCGCGTTGTGGTGCTTCCGTACCTGACCGCGGGACAGGTTGCGTTTCCGGAGCGGGAGCAGGCGGTCGCCGTATCCGCGCACGATCTTCCGGTGCAGATTGATCCGGAGCAGAACTATGTGGTGGAAGAGATCGATTCCCGTATTGTCGCAGGAGACGCAAAGCTCTTTTTCAGCGAGTTTTGTCCGGATGAGTCGGCGGTTGTTCTTGCCTCCATCGGAAAAGACGGGGCATACACGAGCCGCGAAATCAAGCTTTGCGAGCTGGATCGGCAAAAAGAATATGACGCAACGACGATTCTATACGTACCAAGAACCGCGTATGTGGCACGTACGCGTCACGGCTTTGACGACGTGATGCGGATCGTCCGCAGGCTCCGCGCGCCAAATGGCTGCCCCTGGGATCGGGAGCAGACGCATGAGTCGCTCAAAAACGCGCTGCTGGAGGAGAGCTATGAGCTCATCGACGCCATCGACGAGGACGATGATGCGCACATCTGCGAGGAGATGGGAGACGTGCTATTGCAGTTTGCGCTGCATGCGGCGATTGCCGAAGAGCAGAGCGCATTTACCGCGCGGGACGCATGCACGGAGCTCGTGGAGAAGCTCATCTACCGTCACCCTCATGTGTTCGGGAGCATTCGCGTGAGCGGGTCGGACGAGGTGCTCAAGAATTGGGACGCGCTCAAGATGTCCCAACGCAAGCAAACCACGCAGACAGAAGTGCTCAAGAGTGTGCCGAAAAGTTTCCCTGCGCTGCTTCGAAGCAGAAAGGTGCAAAAGAAAGCGGCGGACGTCGGTTTCGACTGGGAGAACGCACAGCAGGCTTTCTATAAAATCAACGAAGAGACGGAAGAACTCAGAAGCGCCATGGAGCAGGGCAGCAACATTGAAGAGGAGATGGGAGATCTGCTCTTTGCCGTCGTGAATGTAGCAAGGCTGCTCAAACTGGAACCCGAATTTTTACTCATGCAGGCGACGGATAAATTCATACAGCGATTTGAGAAGATGGAGCAACTGGCAAAAGCCCGCGGAAACGAGTTGAAAGATTTGCCGTTTCACGAGCAGGATAAACTGTGGGACGAGGCCAAAAAGTGCCGAATTACGGAATAAATTCACAATTTAAGGCTTGCCAACAGACGCCAAGATTGATACAATGTTCCAGCAACCAAAAATTCATGGAGGTTATTTTACAATGAATAAAACCGATTTGATCGCGGCCGTCGCGGAGAAGAGCGAACTCTCGAAGAAAGATGCAGAAAAGGCAGTCATCGCGTTTCTGAGCTCCATCGAAGAGTCCCTGAAGGCAGGCGACAAGGTTTCCATCGTTGGTTTCGGCACCTTTGAGGCGAAGGTTCGTCCCGCCCGCAAAGGCCACAACCCGCAGACCCGCAAGGAGATCGACATTCCGGCGTCCAAGCTACCCACCTTCAAGGCTGGCAAAGCGCTCAAGGATTCGCTCAACTAAAAAGAATCGTGTTTCTTACGCCGCAGGCAAGCGTTGCCTTGCGGCGTTTCTTTTTTGCATCGTTTGACGAAACGATCGAAGTCCAAAGAACAAACAAGAGCGCGCCGTTTGGCGCGCTCTTGTTGTGTGTGCGATTTCGTTACTTTCGCTTGGTCACCGCCCGCTGGATCGCCTTGACGATCTCGACAAGCGGGATGATCATGAATGCAAGGCCGAGCGCTATGCCGTATTCGAGGAAGCTGATGTGCTCAAAGCTGAACGCCTGTTGCAGGAACGGCACATACAGCACCACGAGCGTCAGCACCAGAGACAGCACAGCCGCACCCCAGAGGTAGAGGTTCTGGCACTTCATCGCGAACAGGCTCTGACGTTGGGAGCGCATGTTGAAGCTGTGGAAGATCTCCGCCATGCTCATGGTCAAAAACGCCATCGTCGTGCCGTCTGAGCTGTTCACAATCGCCCAGGCGCCGTTTTGAATGCGCTCGCCGATGAAGAACGCGGCCATCGTCAGAAATGTCACAAACAGCCCCTGATACGCCACGTCGAAGCCGACGCCGCCCGCAAAGATGCCGTCCTTGGGATTGCGCGGCGGGCGCTGCATGAGATTTCGCTCGCAGGCCTCGGTGCCCAGCGCGAGTGCGGGCAGGGAGTCCGTAATGAGGTTGATCCAAAGCAGGTGTACCGGCTTGAGGATCACGAATCCAAGCAGCGTCGCAAAGAAGATGCTCAGCACCTCGCTCATGTTAGAGGAGAGCAGGAACTGGATCGATTTACGGATGTTGTCGTAGATGCGTCGGCCTTCCTGCACGGCGCCGACGATGGTTGCAAAGTTGTCATCCGCAAGCACCATATCGGCGACGTTCTTCGTCACGTCCGTGCCGGTGATGCCCATGCCGATGCCGATATCCGCGCTCTTGATGCTGGGTGCGTCGTTGACACCGTCTCCGGTCATTGCGGTGATGTAGCCCTTCTTGCGCCAGGCGTTCACGATGCGCACCTTGTGCTCCGGCTGAACGCGCGCGTAGACGTGATATTGCTCAACGTTCTGCTCAAACGTCGCATCGTCCATCTCGTTTAATTGTGCGCCAGTGATGGCCTCGGAAGGATCGGAGATGATGCCGAGCGTCATTGCGATTGCGGCAGCGGTGTCGCGGTGGTCTCCCGTGATCATGATCGGGCGAATACCAGCAGAGCGGCACTGCGAAATAGCGCCGATGACCTCCGGGCGGACGGGGTCGATCATGCCGACGAGACCGAGGAAGACGAGCTCCTGCTCCAGCGAGGCGGGTGTGTTATCGATAGGTTTCACGTCGTGCAGACGCATGGCACCACACAGCACGCGAAGTGCTTTGTCCGCCATCGCCTTGTTCGCCGCGAGGATTTCCGCGCGGACATCATCCGTCAGCGGTTGCGCTTTGCCGTCTTTCCAATAGGATGTGCACTTTTTCAGCACTTCATCGGGTGCGCCCTTAGTGTACTGCACAAAACCATCCTGCGTTTGGTGCACGGTGGACATCATCTTGCGCATGCTGTCAAACGGCGCTTCATCTACGCGGGGTTCGGCTTGCTTGAGCGCAGGCTTGGGGAGATTTTTCGTAAACGCGAAGTTGACCAGCGCGCATTCGGTGGGTTCACCGACCGCGCTGTTGTTTTCGTCCAGCTCCGCATCGCTGCAAAGCGCCATTGCCTTGGCGAGCAAACCGATATCGTCCGCGTAGTCCTCGACGACGGTCATCTTATTCTGCGTGAGCGTGCCCGTCTTATCCGAGCAGATGATCTGCGCACAACCGAGCGTCTCCACGGCGGTGAGCCTGCGGATGATCGCGTTTCGTTTGCTCATGTTGGTCACGCCGATGGAAAGCACGATGGTGACCACGGCGGCGAGGCCTTCCGGAATGGCGGCGACGGCGAGGGAGACCGCAATGAGGAAGGAGTCGAGAATATAGCGCTCACCCGTGCCGTGGAAGCGGAGGATGTTGACGCCGAAGATCACCACGCAGATGCCGAGCACGAGCCAGGTGAGAATCTTGGAAAGCTGGGAGAGCTTGATCTGCAGCGGCGTCTGGTTGTCTTCCGCCTTGGAGAGCGCGTCTGCAATCTTGCCCATCTCGGTTTGCATACCCGTTGCGGTGATGACCGCCTTGCCGCGCCCGTAGACGACGGTGCTGCCCATGTAGACCATGTTCTTGCGATCGCCAAGCGGAATATCCTTCGAGGTGCCCAGATGGAGCACATCGATCGCCTTGTTGACCGGGACGCTTTCGCCTGTGAGCGCCGCTTCCTCGATTTGGAGGCTCGCGCTCTCGAGGATACGCCCGTCCGCCGGAACCGCGTCTCCCGCCTCCAGCAGGATTACGTCTCCAACCACGAGCTCTTCCGTCTTGACGCGAAGAATCTGGCCTTCGCGCAAAACGCGGCAGGTGGCGGCCGCCATCTTTTGCAGTGCCTCAATCGCTTTTTCCGCTTTGCTCTCCTGCACGACGCCGAGAACCGCGTTGATGATCACGACGGTGAGGATGATGATCACGTCCGCAAAACTATCGCCTTCGATGGCGGCTGTGATTCCGGAGACCAGCGCCGCCGCGAGCAGAATGATGATCATAGGATCCTTCAACTGCTCCAAAAAGCGCACAATGATCGGAGTTTTCTTTCCTTCCGCAAGCTTGTTTGGCCCGTTGTCGCAAAGACGCTTTTGCGCCTCCGCGCTGGTCAGCCCGTTTTCCGTTGAAGAAACGGTTGCGAGCGCCGATTTCACGTCGAGTAAATACTGCTGCATTTGACTGTGTCCTTTCGTGTTTCTTGGGAGTGTACCGAATGTGTAACGTGTTGCCGGAAAAGAAAAAACTCATGTACGGCAAACACGCTGTCGTACATGAGTCTCGCTATTTCATCCAAGCCAGACGCGCCTTGCGTCGTGCTACCATGTTGACTTGGAACGCGGCGTTGTGCCGCGCCAACTACTCCCTCACGCAAAATCATTATAACAAATCAGATTTGCTTTGGAAAGATTGAATGAAAGCAGATATTCGTACACATAAGTTAAAAAACGGTGCGTAAGCCTCAGCGCTATGGTATACTGTCTGAAAGAATTCTACAGATGGTGGACCGTAGTTCATACGAACACATTATCTGATGGAAAACAGGGGGATGGCATATGGAGAAACAATCAAAACGGGTCTTCAACGTCGGCACGCGCTCGTTTATCGTGGCGCTGATCATCCTCTTTCTGCTGATGATTCTGACCTATGCGCTCACGCTGATCATGCCCGCGGGCGAGTATCAGAGCGTGATAACCGACGGCAAAGCGTCCATCGTTCCGGGAACGTATCAAAGCGTCACCGGCGGGATTCCGTTCTGGAAATGGCTGCTCTCTCCGTTCCTCGCGCTGGGATCGACCGGCTCCGGCACGGTCATCGCGATCATCGCGTTTCTTCTCGTCATCGGCGGCGCGTTTCACGCGCTCGACGAATGCGGCGTGCTTTCCTATATGTTTAACCGCGTGTATCGACTGTTTGAAACGCAGCGATATCGCTTGTTGTTGCTCGTCTCGCTGTTTTTCATGAGCCTTGGCGCGTTTGTCGGCTCGTTTGAAGAGTGTGTGCCGCTGGTGCCGATTGCGGTTGCGCTAGCGTACTCGCTGGGTTGGGATGCGCTCGTCGGCCTCGGCATGAGCCTGCTCGCAGTCGGGTTCGGCTTCAGCACCGGCGTGCTCAATCCGTTTACGGTAGGAGTTGCACAGCAGCTCGTGGGACTGCCGATGTTCTCCGGCATTTGGATGCGGCTTGTCACGTTTGTGCTGATCTACGGGCTTCTCATCGCGTTCCTCGTTCCGTACGCAAAGAAGATCGAGAAGAATCCGGCTAAGAGCATCATCTACGATCCCGCGATGACGGAGCGCTGGGCCTCGCTGAGAACGGATTATGTGCAGGAGAAGAGAAAAGACCGCGCGCTGATCTGGTTTGCCGTGGTGCTCGGCACGGGCATCCTGCTGATCATCTGCTCCAGCTTTGTGCCGTTCCTGCAGGACATCATCATGCCGCTGATCGCGCTGATCTTCCTCGTCGCGGGCACCGTTTCGTCGCTGGTTTCGGGCATGAAGCTCAAAGCGTTCTTCGCATCCTTCGGCAAAGGCATGTTGGATATCCTGCCTGCCGTGCTGTTGATTCTCATGGCAAACTCGATTCGCTACACCATGGTGGAGTCCAAGATTCTCGATACGATTCTCTACCAAACGGTGTTGCTCACGCAAAATGCGCCGAGCGGCGTCGTCGTGCTCATGATCTACGCGCTGGCGCTCGTGCTGGAGCTGTTCATTTCCAGCGGTTCGGCCAAGGCGTTTCTGCTCATGCCGCTGATTGCGCCGATTGCGGATCTTTCCGGCATCTCGCGGCAGATTGCGGTGCTGGCGTATGCCTTTGGCGACGGGTTCTCCAACGTGTTTTACCCGACCAACCCGGTGCTGTTGATCTCGCTGGGCATCGTTGGAATCGGCTACGGGAAATGGTTTAAGTGGAGCGCAAAGATTCAGCTTGCGGTGCTTGCACTGACCTGCGCTCTGTTGCTGATTGCAAACGCGGTGGGATATTGATCTGGGAATAACTTGCGGACGAATCCGCAATCGGATGGGATAACTGTGGCAAAGGGGATTTTTCGTTTACAATGATCCAACTCATGGCGGAAGAACTGGAACTCAGCGAGCTGCTGCCAAACGGCACAACGCTGCACAAAAGATACACAGTCGACGGCGTGCTGGGACGCGGCACCTATGGCATCACCTATTTCGGACACGACGAGAAGACGGGAACGCCGATCGCGGTCAAGGAATATTTCCCATATGCGCTTGCCCGGCGCATGGAGAAGAGTTTTGCGCTGACGCCGAAAAACGCGGCTTGCGGCGCGCTGTTTTTCCTCGGCAGCGAGATGTTCTATCGCCAACATCTGGCGCTCACAGACGCAAAGGGTAGCGAAAACCTCGTCACCGTCTATACGACGTTCTTCGAAAACGGCACATCCTACGCCGTTATGGAGCGGCTCGACGGTGTGACGTTGGAGCGGTTTTTGCAGCTTCGGCGCAGACGGCTCTATCCCGACGAGGCGATGTTCATCGCGGCTTCGCTTGCGGATGCGCTGCTCGTCGTACACAGCCTCAACTCGCTGCATTACGACATCAACGCGCGCTCGATCTTTCTCTGCACGGACGGATCGGTGAAGCTCATCGACTTCGGCGCGGCAAAGGCCGGCCTTCGCGCGCGGCAGGAGGTGGACGACACCGAACCGTGGATCGACCTCGCTGCAATCGGCAAGACACTTTATGAATCGATGACGGGACTCGCGGTGTTTGGCGATGGAATCGCGCCGCACGCGAATATTCCGCCGCAGTTCTTCGATTTTCTCTGGCAAACATCGGAATCTGCCGGATATCGCAAAATCACGAATGTGTTTGAGTACCGCCATGCGCTGGCTTGCGTGGAAGTTGGCGCAATCTGTCCGGATGTGACGGAGGATGACGTAAAGAGCACGATTCCGGTGATCCACAAGGATGCGCCGCAGATTCGCCCGCAGGTTTCGAGCGCAAAAACGCAGCAGCAGGAGCCGGGGCAGAAGAAGTCCATCCTGGATCGCGCGCTGGACGCGATGGAGAGCGCGGTGACGAGCGAAAAGCAGCCTCCCGCCGAAGAAGCGCAGAAAGAGCAGCAGCTCAAGAAAAAGGTTTGGATGGTATATGGTGGCGTAGTCGGCGTCGTGCTGATCATCGCGCTGATCCTGCGCGGACTGATCCACTAAGCGAATACACAGAAAATAAAACTTCCCGTCTTTCGGCGGGAAGTTTTGTGTTGGAACGCGATTAAGCTGCTTGCTCCTTCTTTTGTCCAAGCTTGCCGAAGAACTTGAACGTCATCGGCCACAGCGCACCGCCGACGAGCACCATCAGGAAATACCGAACAGCGTTGCCGGCGTTGTGTCCTCCAAAGAGCGCGAGTAACGGGGCTTTGAGCACCATCCGAACGACGATTACGAGGCCAAGACCGATTACGAGCTTGAGCAACTGCGCCCACCAGACGGCTTTGACCGAGAAGTTGATGTATTTGCGCTCTAGCCAGAGCACGGCGGCAAAGCCGAACGCACCGCCGACCATCTTATAGCCGGACTCGTTGCAGCTCAGCGAGAACTCCGGAATCGCGTTCGTGGGCATCGGCACCAGCTCGATATAGAGGATCAGCGCGACGCCGACCGCGAGCAGAACCGCAATGAGCGGCACAAACCATTTTGCGTTGTCCCACGCACGGTTGAGAAGCGGATAAGCCGCAAACACCAGCACAAGAGCGACACCGAGGGAAACCAGCACGTCCGCAGGCGTATGCACGCCTAGATACATCCGCGAAAACGCGACGAGCAGCGCGATGGCGATGCAAACGATCCGCACCCAGACTTCTTTACGCGCTCGTGCTATGCCGAAGAAGAGACCCGCGGAATTTTGCGTGTGCCCGCTCGGGAAGGAATATCCTGTCGCTCCTGCGCGCGCGCTCTCGACGATGGTGAAGTTTTTATCGAGCACCCACGGGCGTGGCACGAGGAAAATCAGTTTGAGGAACGTGTTGATGATGTTGCCCAAGAAGCTCACATACAGCAGCAGGTAGCCCGTCTTCTTGTCGATACACCAGAAGAACGCCATGGCGACGATCATGAAGATCGTCTCTTCGCCAAAGAACGTAAAAAACTGAAACACCGCGTCAAAGAGCGGCGTGCGGATGCCTTCCAGCAGGCGTAAAAAGTCCATGCGAAACCCTCCCAAACCACAGATTCTGTCTTTGCTTATCATACACGATTTGATTGCATTTCAGAACAGCAAAATGAAAATTACCCGATGTGTGTTCCATAAAAAAAGCGCCCGTTTACCGGAGCGCTTGAAAAAACGATGATAGCAGTGTCTTGCAGTCCTCTTCCAGAATACCGCCCCAGGTTTCCACGCTGTGTAGAAAGCACTTGTCGGTGAGATCCATCTTGGAGCCGCAGCAACCCGCGACCTCGTCCAATGCACCGAAGAGAAGCCTGCCGAGCTTTGCGTTGACGCAGGCGCCCGCGCACATCGCGCAGGGTTCCAGCGTGACGTAGAGTGTGCAATCATTCAGCCGCCCGCCGAGCCTTTCCATCGCATCACGCAGGCAGAGGAGCTCCGCGTGTGCGGTTGCGTCGTGCAGCGTTTCCACGAGATTGTGCGCGCGGGAGACGATCTCGCCATTGCGCACCAGCACCGCGCCCACGGGAACCTCACCCGCGGCGAACGCGAGTGACGCTTCTTCAAGAGCGATGCGCATATACGGCTCAAACTCGCTGACCTGATTCATTTGCGGCTCAACACCTCGTCCGTATCAAAGTCCTCATATTGCACCCGCTGCAGGCAGAGCGCGTGAGGCGGCGCGGTCGCGCCCGCGTCCGCGCGAAGACCGCTCACGAGTGCGATTGCAATTGCGTTCTCCGGCAGTTTGCCGCCGCCGATCTCCAACAGGGTTCCCGCCAGAATGCGCACCATATTATACAGAAAGCCGTTCGCGCTCACCTCATAATAGAGGTATTTCCCGTTTTGCGTCCATTCGCTCTTGCTTACCGTGCGAACGGTATTCTCGATCGTGCAGCCTGCGCTCATAAACGCGGAAAAGTCGTGCTCGCCCAGCGCGAACGCTGCCGCGCGCTGCATGCGGGGAACGTCCAGCGCGGTGTGGACATGGAGCGCGGTAGTTCGTGTGAACACATCCGCGTGGAGCCCGGTTTGCACGGTATAGCGATAGGTCTTGTTCTTCGCGGAAAAGCGGGAGTGGAAATCCTTCGGCGCTTCATCGCTATAGAGAACGCGGATATCCCGCGGGAGCCGCATGTTCAGCGCGATTGCGAATTTATCCGCGGGCATGCGCACATTCGTGTCAAAGTGCGCCACCTGTGCGTTTGCGTGAACACCGCTGTCCGTCCTCCCGGAACCGTGAAACTGAATTTGCTCGCCGGTGATCGCTTTTGCGGCCTCGTTGAGGCGCTGCTGAACGGAGATGCCGTTTTCCTGCACCTGCCAGCCGACGTAATTCGTTCCGTCGTACTGCACGATCACGCGAATGCGGCGGCTCATAGCGGCAGCTTCTCCAGAACGATGATGCCGACGAGGAATACGACGAGAAGCACGGTGGAGATCAGGTCACGCGCGTGAAAATGCAGCTCGCGCATGCGCGTTCTGCCTTCGCCGCCGTGATAGCAGCGGCTTTCCATCGCCATCGCGAGTTCATCCGCCCTACGAAACGCGGAGACAAACAACGGCACCAGCACGGGAATCATGCTTTTTGCCCGCTGGAAGATGTTTCCGCTCTCGAAATCGGCTCCGCGCGCCATCTGCGCCTTCTGAATGCGGTCGGTCTCCTCCATCAACGTCGGAATAAACCGGAGCGCGATGGTCATCATCATCGCGAGCTCGTGCGCGGGAAAGTGCAGCTTTCTCAGCGGCGACATGAGCTTCTCCAGCCCGTCGGTCAACGCGATGGGAGAGGTGGTCAGCGTGAGAATCGAGGTTCCCGCGACGAGCAGAACGAGACGAAGTGTGATATAGACCGCTTGCTCGACCGCTTCCTGTGTGAGCTTGATGAACTTCCATTCAAACCAGACCGTAGAGCCCTGCGTCGCAAAGAGGTTGATCACAAACATGAACACGAGCAGCCACTTCATCGGCTTGAGCGACGAGAAGAAGTAGCTCGCCGGAACCTGCGCGAACGCGAAGATCGCAATCAGCAGTACGACGGGCAGCATGAAGACGGGAAGCGTCTTGACCACAAATACGATCGCGATATAGATCGCCATGAGGAAAATCTTCGTACGCGGGTCGAGACGGTGGACGACGCTGTTGCCCGGCAGGTATTGACCCAGAGAGATGTTAGCGGTCATGGTTCCACCTCCCGATCAAGTCCTGTTGCAGCTCATCCATGCGGTAATAGTCGCGCTCGATCTCAACGCCGCGCGCGCGGAGGGCGCGGACGAGCTGCGTCGCCTGCGGTAGATTGAGACCCATCGCCAGAAGTTCTTCGCTGTGCGAAAAAACATCCTCCGGCGTACCGACCATGAAGAGCGAACCACGATCCAGCACGGCGATGCGATCCGCATACATGGCGACATCGTCCATGGAATGCGACACCATGACGATGCCCGTGCCGAATTCGCGGCGGAGGGATTCGATGAGGCTAAGGATTTCGTGCCGTCCGCGCGGGTCTAGACCCGCCATGGGTTCGTCCAGCACGAGATATTTCGGGCGCATCGCGAGAATGCCCGCGAGCGCCGCGCGGCGCTTTTCACCGCCGGAAAGCTCGAAGGGGGATTTTTCCGCGAACTCATCGGGATTGAGCCCGACAAGCCGGAGCGCTTCGGTCACGCGCGTTGCGATCTCGTCTTCCGCTAGCCCCATATTTTTAGGCCCAAAGGCGACATCGCGTGCGACGGTTTCTTCAAAGAGCTGATATTCGGGGTATTGGAACACCATTCCGACCAAAGAGCGAATCTGTTTTCGGAGCTTTTTCTCGCGCGTATCGAGTCCGTCCACCAGAACGCTTCCGGCGGTCGGCAAGAGAAGCCCGTTGAGATGCTGAATCAGCGTGCTTTTGCCCGAGCCGGTGTGTCCGATGATGCCGAGGAACTCGCCGTCCTGAATCGTCAGCGAAAGATCGCCAAGCGCGGGGTAGGCGAGCTGGCTGCCGGGCATGTAGGTATGGCTGAGTTGTTGGATCTGTATTGCCATTGTTATTCCTTATCCAAAATTTTTACGAAATCGAAGTTTTTACGAAATCTTGGTTATTTACGAAATCGAAGTTTTATTAAGAGTGGAGCGCGCGGCTAAGTTCGTCCGCAAGGGCGTCGCAGGTCATCGCCTCGTGCGAAATCGGAAGACCTGCCGTAATCAGCTCGTCGCGCAGCTTCACAAACGCGGGGGACTCCAATCGGCTCTCTTCGAGCAGCGCGCGCTCATTGAAGACCTCTTTCGGCGTGCCTTCCATGACGAGCCGTCCTTCGGAGAGGACGAACACGCGATCCGCGTCCAGCGCCTCCTCCATGAACTGCGTGATCATCACGACAGTCATGCCACGCTCGCGGTTGAGCTTTCGAACGGTGGAGAGCACCTCCTCGCGTCCGCGGGGATCGAGCATCGCCGTGGCTTCGTCGAGCACCAGCACCTCCGGCTGCATGGCGAGAAGTCCAGCGATGGCGACGCGCTGCTTTTGCCCGCCGGAGAGCGCGTGGCTCGCTTTTTCGGCATATTCGCTCATCTCGACTTCGTTCAGCGCGGCGTCTACGCGCTCGCGAATCTCCGCCGGAGGAACGCCGAGGTTCTCCGGCCCAAAGCCGACGTCTTCCTCTACAATGGTGGTGACAAGCTGGTTATCCGGATTTTGAAACACCATACCCACGCGGCGGCGAATCTCCAGAAGATTCTTTTCGTCGCGAGTGTCCATGCCGTCAACCGTGACGGTTCCTTCGGCGGGCAGAAGCAGCGCGTTGAGCATCTTGCACAGCGTGCTTTTGCCGGAGCCGTTGTGGCCGACGATGGCGACGACTTCGCCTTTCTGAATCGAGAGGCTGATGTTTTTCAGCGCGACTTTTTCCGCGCCGACGTATTGAAACCCGACGTTGACGATTTCGATGAGTGCGTTCGGGGTCATTCCGTTTTTCTCCTGTTCTAGTGTGTATGCGCGCGTTCTTGTGGTTTACCCGCACACTATGATAAAATAAATTCCGAAGGACACAAAAAATGTGTGATTTCGGATCAAAAGGTAATTCAGTATAGCAAATATAGCCGCATCTTACAAGGGCTGGCGCCCGTTAACGCGGTATTGGCCGCTTGAGCGGAAGGGAGCGAACGATCATGAAAACACTTTTACAAAATGCGCGGTGCATCGTCACCTGTGACGACAACGACTCGATTCTGCGCGGCGCGGATGTGCTGATGGAGGACGGCGTAATTAGCGCCATCGGCCATCTTGACATGGTGCAGGCGGACGAGATCATCGACGCAAGCCGACTGATCCTCTATCCGGGGCTCATCAACACGCACCATCACCTCTATCAATATTTTACGCGAAACCTCAGACACGTACAGAATCTGGAGCTGTTTGACTGGCTTACCGCACTGTATGATATCTGGGCGCATCTGAATGAGGACACCGTTCGCCTCAGCTCGCTCTCCGGCATGGGCGAACTGATGAAATACGGCTGCACGACCTGCTTTGACCATCACTATGTCTTTCCAAACGGCGCGGGGGATTTGCTTGCGGCGCAGTTTTCGGCGGCGGAATCGCTTGGCATCCGCATGGTGAGCTCGCGCGGGAGCATGAGCCTGTCCCGCAAGGACGGGGGATTGCCGCCGGATTCTGTCGTGCAGACGACGGACGAAATCCTGCACGACAGCAGGGAAGCCATCGAGCGGTATCACGACGCTTCCGATTTCTCGATGCGGCAGATCGTGCTTGCGCCTTGCTCGCCGTTCTCCGTCACGGCGGACTTGATGCGCGAGAGCGCAAAGCTCGCGCGGAGCTATGGCGTTCGCCTTCACACGCACCTATGTGAAACCAAGGATGAGGAGCGTTTTACCCTGAGCACGCGCGGCTTGCGCCCGCTTGCTTACATGGAGAGCGTGGATTTCGTCGGCAGCGACGTGTTCTACGCGCATGGTATCTACTTTAACGACGAGGAACTGGAGTTTCTCGCGAAGACCGGAACCGGTGTTGCGCACTGCCCGTGCTCGAATATGAAGCTCAGCTCCGGCGTCGCGCGGATTCCCGACATGCTCCGGCTGGACGTTCCTGTGGGACTCGCGGTGGACGGCAGCGCAAGCAACGACGCATCCAATTTAATGGAAGAGATGCGCGCGGCATATCTGATGCACCGCTTGCGCTACGGTGCCGAAGCGCCGAGCGGATACGACCTGCTGAAGCTGGCAACACGCGGCAGCGCGCGGTTGCTCGGCCGCAACAAGCTAGGGCAGATTGCAACCGGATTCGCGGCCGACATGTTCGCGATTCGCTATGACCGCCTTGAGATGGCGGGGGCCGAGCGTGACGAGGCGAACCTCTTTGGCACGGTGGGCTACCATCAGCCCGCGGACGCGGTTTGGGTCGGTGGCAGGATGACGGTCAAGGACGGCGCGCTGCTCTCGATTGACGAGGATCATGTCGCGCGGGACAGCAGGGCGGAGATCGACCGCTTGCTCAAAGCCGCGAACGTATCCTGAGCAACAGCGCGAAAACGAGTCTTGCAGAAGCGGATGAGGATCATCCTGTTTCGCATCACGAGACGATAGCAGATACACAGAGCTTGTGCGGCATTTAGCCGCTTGCTCAAAACCGTGTCTGTATCATAAGGAGGAACCATCCATTGGAAGAACTACAACATAAGAGGAAGAAGTTTTCCGTGCGCGATCTGGCGCAAGGGGCAATCATCGCGGCAATCTACGCGCTGCTGACGATTTTCCTGGCTCCGATCTCGTCCGGCCTTGTCCAGTGCCGCGTGGCGGAGGCGATGAGCGTACTGCCGTACTTCACGTTTTCCGCCGTGCCCGGGCTGTTCATCGGCTGCCTGCTTGCAAACCTATTGACCGGAGCGGTTATCTACGATGTGATTTTTGGCAGTCTCGCCACATTGGCAGCGGCATATATCACGTATTGGATGCGCAACCGCGTACCCAAGTACCTGGCACCACTACCTTCCGTCGTTGTGAACGCATTGGTGATCGGTTGGCTGCTGACTTACATTTATAAGGTTGGA
Source organism: Christensenellaceae bacterium (assembly GCA_963667195.1). GTDB lineage: Bacteria > Bacillota > Clostridia > Christensenellales > CAG-138 > UBA7703. The sequence goes on along the minus strand of OY762962.1, from coordinate 2,962,781 downwards.
TTTCCGTATTGGATCACGGCGGGGTATGTCGCAATCGGTCAGGCGATCGCCTGCTTTGCGCTGGGGCTGCCGCTGATGACGCTGCTGGAACGCTTCCGCGGTAAGCTCTTTGGCGAGGCACGGTAAGTTCAGCGGTCGGAACACACGAAAGTATCACAAAAAAGCGGGCGATCATGCCCGCTTTTCGCTTTTTATATATGAAAATGTGTTTCATGTTAGGACACTTGAAATTATGCAGGGAATCCTGCAATTTAATTTCATAAACCGTTTTGAAAAATGTAAAATGAGTGAAATTCCTGCATTTTATTCGATGATAGAAGATCGGTTTGATTGACAGTACACACTTCTGGCGATATAATATCAGGTGGTAATCAATGGGTAACCCCGATTCCATACATATCTAAGGAGGCATCCACCAAATGGCAAAATCCATGACAATCGACGGTAATACCGCCGCGTCGCACGTAGCGTATGCGTTTTCAGACGTTGCGGCGATCTACCCGATCACGCCGTCTTCCCCCATGGCGGAAGTTGCGGACGATTGGTCGGCAAACGGAAGAACCAACCTTTTCGGACAGCAAGTTCGCATTGCTGAAATGCAGAGCGAAGGCGGCGCCGCAGGCGCGGTGCACGGTTCCCTCAAAGCAGGCGCGTTGACGACGACGTTTACCGCTTCTCAGGGCCTGTTACTGATGATTCCCAACATGTACAAGATCTCCGGCGAGCTTCTGCCGTGCGTGTTCCACGTCAGCGCCCGCGCGCTGGCCGCGCATTCGCTGTCGATCTTCGGCGATCATTCGGATGTCATGAGCTGCCGTCAGACCGGTTTTGCCATGCTTGCCGCTGCCTCCGTACAGGAAGTCATGGACATGGCGCTTGTGGCGCATCTTTCCACCATCAAGAGCAGCGTGCCGTTCATCCATTTCTTTGATGGATTCCGCACCTCTCACGAAGTCTCCAAGATCGAAGCCATCGACTACGAAGACATGGGCAAGCTCCTCGACACCGACGCGGTCAAGGCATTCCGCGCACGCGCGCTGAATCCCGATCATCCGCATCAGGGCGGCACGGCACAGAACCCGGACATCTACTTCCAGGGCCGCGAAGCAGCCAACAAGTATTACGAAGCGGTGCCGGGCATCGTGGAGCACTACATGGGCGAAGTCGCGAAGCTCACGGGACGCAAGTATAACCTCTTTGACTATGTCGGCGCGCCCGATGCAGAGACCGTTCTGGTCGTCATGGGCAGCGGTGCGGACGTCTCGGAAGAGACCGTCGAATACCTCAACAAGAATGGCGCAAAGCTCGGCCTTCTCAAAGTCCGTCTCTATCGCCCATTCGTTGCGGCAAAGTTTGTGGAAGCGCTTCCCAAGAGCGTCAAGCGCCTCGCGGTGCTCGATCGCACAAAGGAGCCCGGCTCCCTTGGCGAACCGCTGTATCAGGATGTGCTCAACGCGCTCATCGAGACCGGACACAAGGACATCGACGTCGTCGGCGGCCGCTACGGTCTCGGCAGCAAAGAGTTCACACCGTCCATGGTGAACGCGGTGTTCGAAAATTCCGTAGCCAAGCAGCCCAAGAATCACTTCACCGTCGGTATCAACGATGACGTGACCAACAAGTCGCTCGCCATCACCCGTCAGGTCAACGCTTCTCCGGAAGGCACCATCGCCTGCAAGTTCTTCGGTCTTGGTTCGGATGGTACGGTTGGCGCTAACAAGAACTCCATCAAGATCATCGGCGATCATACGCCGCTCTACGTGCAGGGGTACTTCGCCTACGACTCGAAGAAGTCCGGCGGCTTCACCGTTTCTCACCTGCGCTTTGGCAAGAAGCCGATCCAGAGCCCGTATCTGATCGATCACGCGGACTTCATCGCCTGCCACAACTCCAGCTACGTCACCCGTTATGCGGTTGCGGACGGCATCAAAGAAGGCGGCGTGTTCCTGCTCAACAGCCCGTGGACGCTCGCCGAGATGGAGTGCGAACTGCCTGCATCCCTCAAGCAGACCATCGCGAGGAAGAAGCTCCGCTTCTACAACATCGACGCGGTCAAGCTTGCGCGTGAAGTTGGCATGGGCGGACGCATCAACACCATCATGCAGAGCGCGTTCTTCAAACTCGCGAACGTGATTCCTTCGGAAGAAGCCATCGAATACATGAAAGCCGCCGCCAAGAAGTCCTACGGCAAGAAGGGCGACGACGTTGTTAAAATGAACTGGGAAGCGATCGACCTCGGCGCAAGTGCGCTGGAAGAAGTCAAGTATCCAACGTCCTGGGCAACCGTAACCGACGGTGCCGTCGCGGTCAAGACCACCGACGATCCGTACTTTGCGGATTTCATCGGGCCGGTTCTCGCGCAGGAAGGCGACAAGCTGCCCGTTTCGAAGTTCAACGCAGACGGCACGGTTCCGACCGGCACGACCAAGTACGAAAAACGCGGCATCGCGGTTGACGTACCCCGCTGGATCGCCGATAACTGCATCCAGTGCAACCAGTGCTCGCTGGCCTGCCCGCACGCGGTCATCCGCCCGGCGCTGGTCACTGCAGAAGAAAAAGCGGCTGCTCCCGCCGGATTTGAAACCAAGAAGGCGCAGGGCAAGGGCTTTGAAAGCTACGAGTTCCGCATTCAGGTCAGCCCCTGGGACTGCACCGGCTGCGGCAACTGCATCGACGTTTGCCCCGCGAAGGTCAAAGCGCTCGAGTTCCGTCCGCTGGCAGACGCCGTCGAGAAGGAAGAAGAGAATTGGAACTACTTCGCGAAACTGCCGGATAAGGATATGGAGCTCAACACCGCGACGGTCAAGGGCAGCCAGTTCAAAAAGCCGCTCTTCGAGTTCAGCGGCGCTTGCGCAGGCTGCGGCGAGACGCCTTACGTCAAGCTCATTACGCAGCTGTTCGGCGATCGCATGGTGATTGCCAACGCGACGGGTTGCTCCTCCATCTATGGCGGCAGCGCGCCGACCTGCCCGTACACCACCAACGACAAGGGACAGGGCCCCGCGTGGTCGAACTCCCTGTTTGAAGACAACGCTGAGTTCGGCTTTGGTATGGTTCTGGCCAACACCCAGCGCCGTAACCGCCTCATCGACGTCGTGAACCAGCTCATCGCCGCGGAATACACCACCGACGAACTCCGCGCGGCAGCGCAGAACTGGCTCGAGAAGAAGGACGACGGTGCGGCATCCCGCGCGGCTGCGGATCGCCTCGTTGCGGCGGCGCAGGACGGCGTGGACCTTTCCGGCACCGAATGGGAAGCAGACTGGAAGAAGAACGGCAAGGTCTGCGAGTGCGAAGCCTGCAAGCTCGCAACCGAGCTGCTCGAGAGCAAAGACCTGCTTGCCAAGCAGTCCATCTGGGTCATCGGCGGCGACGGCTGGGCGTACGACATCGGTTACGGCGGACTCGATCACGTGCTCGCCATGGACGAGGACATCAACGTTCTCGTGCTCGATACCGAGCTCTACTCCAACACCGGCGGACAGGCCAGCAAATCGACCCCGACGGCTTCCATCGCGAAGTTCGCGGCGGCCGGCAAACGCACGAAGAAGAAAGACCTCGGCCTGATGGCGATGAGCTATGGTTACGTCTACGTGGCGAAGGTCGCCATGGGCGCAAACCCGAACCAACTCATGAAGGCCGTCAACGAAGCGGAAGCGTACAAGGGCCCGAGCCTGATCATCGCGTACTCGCCCTGCATCAACCACGGCATCAATATGGGACACTCCCAGATTGAAGAGAAGAAGGCTGTTGACGCTGGTTACTGGCCGCTGTACCGGTACAATCCGGATCTCGCGACGGAGGGCAAGAACCCCTTCACGCTGGACAGCAAAGACCCGACTGGCAACTTCCAGGAGTTCATCACGAGCGAAGTTCGTTATGCTTCTCTGAAGAAGACCTTCCCGGCGGTTGCGGATGGCCTCTTCGAACGCGCCGAGAAAGAAGCCAAGGAGAAGATCGAGTACTACAAGAAGCTCAACGCAATGGAGTAAATCGATCCGACCCAAATAGCTACAAAACAAACAGGAGCCGCGGTTTCGTCCGCGGCTCTTGTGTTACCGGATGAATTTGAACGATCAATCCGTTCGTTGAAGTTTACTTGATGAAAATCACACGATTTTGTCACACTATTTTGAACGTAACTTGAAAATCGATTGATACAATTCAGTCAACAATCAGAAATGAGATGAGATCGATGGAAGCGCTCGCAAGAGAAACAGTTGTCATTTGGGGTGATTCGCTCGCGAAAGGCGTGATTTGGAACGACGCGCGCAAGCGTCACGCATACAGCAAGACGACCGCCGTGGAGATCGCGGCCGACCGCCTCAACATCGAAGTGATCAATCGATCGAAGTTTGGCTGCACCGCGCCAGAGGGCATGGAGATCATGGAGCGCGACATGGCAAGCGGGATCACGGGCACGACCGCGCTGATCGAGTTCGGCGGCAACGACTGCAACTTCGACTGGGCTGCCGTTTCAGAGCGACCGGACGCAGAGCACGTTTCCGCAACGCCGCCGGAGAAATACCTTGAGTCGATGCGCGCTATGGTAAAGTGGCTGATTCAAAAGAACATCCGTCCCGTACTGATGACGCTGCCGCCGATTGACGCGGAGCGCTACTTTCGTTTTCTGGTCGGAACGCGTCTCAACCCGAAGCACATTCTGCACTGGCTTGGCGACGTGCAGCAGATCTATCGCTATCAGGAGATGTACTCCATGCTCGTCGAGCGCGTTGCGAGGGAGTTTTCTATCCAGCTGATCGATCTACGGCAGAAGTGCCTTGAATATCACGGGTTTGTGAAAAAGATGCTCTGCGAAGACGGGCTGCACCTGACCGAAGAAGGCCAGCGCTTCATGGGTGAAACCATTGCGGATATTGTCAAGAGAAACGAACTATTGTAAAAAAATTACTGCAAAAAAAGGAGCCATCGCGTGAAAGCGGCGGCTCCTTGTGGCTTTGGGTGGATTAGCTTTCGGCGACGATGCACTCGACGCCATGCGCCTGAAATTCGGCCGCAATCTCCTGCGGCAAAGGCGCGTTACAGATGAGCAGATCGATATCCGGAAGATTCGCAAACGTAAAGGGCAGCGAACGCCCGATCTTGGAGTTGTCCATCAGCATGACCACCTTCGCGGCCTTGGCGATCACCGCACGTTTGAGCAGGCTTTCGCTTTGGCTGCCGCTTGTAAAGCCCGTGCGGAGCGAGAAACCAGAGGGAGACATCAAGGCAAGGTCGATGTTGATGCTCGAAATAAACGCCTCCGCCTGTGCCCCGGAGCAGGAGAGTGTGTTTTCGCTAATCTGTCCGCCCGTGAGCAGTACGTCGCACGTGTGCCGCTGGGACAGCTCGATTGCGATATTCGCGCCGCTGGTGATGATCGTGTAGCGGTCGTTGTTGATGTGGTTTGCAACGCTCATGAGCGTGCTGCCCGCGTCGAGATAGACCGCGTGGCCCGGGTGGATGAGTGAGAGCGCGGCCTTTGCGATTGCGATCTTTTCGCGCGTGTTTTCCCGCGCGCGCTTACTGTATACGCCCTCAATCTGGAGCGCTGCTGTCTGCATGGAGATGACACCGCCGTGTACCCGGCGAATATAGCCTTGCTCCTCCAGCTGCTTGAGATCGCGCCAGATAGTCATGGAAGAATAGCCCTCGTAGAGCGACTGCAATTCGGAGACGCTGACTTCACCACGGGACTGGACATAATCCCGAATTCGTGCAATTCGTTCATTCATCATACTTGCAATCCTCCTTATAACATTATTTTAACACAAATGTTATGATTCAACAACCCGGAATTCTGTTTTTAACAAATTTCGTGTGCTGAGAATGAAACTGCTTGATTTTCTCTTGGCAACTGCGTGAAATCGAGAAAGTGAAGCAGGAATTCAGCGAACAAAGTCGAACTAAGATTTCAGAACAAATAAAGTCCGGGCATGACCGTCACGCAAACAGAACGAACGAATGTGACAAAGTCATGGAACACGGTCGATGCGACATGGTAGTATCAATAAAACAAAAGGAGGATGGTTTCATGAATACCTATCGGTTGAAGATTGACGGCATGGGCTGCACGCACTGCGTGAGCAAGGTCACAAGAATTCTCAAGGAATCTGGCTTTGAGGTTGTTTCTGTCGATCTTGGAGACGCGAAGATTAAGTCCGACATGAACCCCTCTACCGTACTCAAAACGGCTGGCACCGTTTTGGAGGACGAGGGTTATATGCTCACTACCGTGCTGGCTGACTGAGTTTATCCTGCGGCTTTCGCAGAAACGAGGAAAGAATAGCGCATGGGTCAAATACACACCGGGCATGTCGTAGTTGGTATGTCTGGCGGCGTCGATAGCGCCGTAGCCGCGCTGCTGCTCAAGCAGCAGGGTTACGACGTTGTCGGCGTGTTTATGAAGAACTGGGAAGAAGAGGACGAGGAGACCGGCGTCTGCACCGCGGCGAGCGATTATGAAGACGTCAAGAGCGTTTGCTCCACCATCGGAATTCCCTACTATACAGTGAACTTTGCGCGGGAGTATCGCGACCGCGTGTTTTCCTATTTTCTGGAGGAATACGCACGCGGCAGGACGCCGAACCCCGACGTGCTCTGCAATTGCGAAATCAAGTTTCGCGCGTTTCTAGACTTTGCGGTCTCCACGGGCGCGGAACATCTCGCGACGGGACACTACGCGCGGCTGGATCATTCTAGCGGAACGAAGCTTCTGCGGGCAAAAGACCTCGGCAAGGATCAAACATATTTTCTCGCCGGACTCACGCAGGGGCAGCTGAAAAACGCGATGTTCCCGATTGGCGAGCTGCAAAAGCCGGATGTGCGAAAGATCGCGCAGGAATCGGGACTAAGCAACGCCGCGAAGAAGGACTCGACCGGCATTTGCTTCATCGGCGAACGGAACTTCAAACAGTTTCTGATGCAGTACCTACCCGCGCAGTCGGGTGAGATGGTGGACGAAACAGGCCGCGTCATTGCGCGGCACGACGGGCTCATGTACTACACGCTAGGTCAGCGAAAGGGCCTTGGCATCGGCGGGCGCAGCGACGGCAGCGGCGAAAGCTGGTTCGTCATCGGCAAAGACCTCAAGCGAAATCTCTTGATCGTACAACAAGGCGAGCATGACGAGCTGTTATCGCTCTCGCTCGACGCGGAGAAGCTCAACTGGATCGCGGGGAATCCGCCCGCGAGCGAGTTTGCCTGCACCGCAAAGTTCCGCTACCGACAGCCGGATCAGGCGGTACATGTCACGATCGAAGGGAACGGTGCGCATGTCCGCTTTGAGTATCCGCAGCGGGCGGTGACGCCGGGACAGTGGGTCGTGTTTTATCAGGGAGATGTTTGCCTCGGCGGCGGGCCGATCGATCGTGTGGAACCCAAAAAGGCGATCACGGTCTAAGCTGGAATTACGATTGTAAAAGCGCCGCACTCCGGCGCTTTTTTTCTGCGTGAATGCGTGGATTTGTTGCATAAAAGCTACAATACGTGCGGATCACCGGTTTGCAATTTGCTGCATTGTTTTTTATAATAAGAATGTATGCAACAGGATGGTCAGAGAATTCATCCGCGCGAGCGGTTAGAGTGCGCAATCGAACTTCTTTCCGGCGCGCGCGTGGTCGCCGACGTGGGCTGTGACCACGGGCGACTGAGCTGCACGCTGATTCAGCGAGACCTTGCGCAAAGGTGCATCGCAATCGACATCAGCGCGCCGTCGCTGAAAAAGGCGGAGCGGCTGATTCAGCAGATCGGCGCGCAGGAGCAAATCGAAACGCGCCTTGGCGACGGTCTCACCGCACTCAAGCCGAATGAGGCGGACGCAATCGCGATTCTCGGCATGGGCGGCACGCTCATCGCGCAGATTCTAGACGTGATGCCGCCACTGATGGGGGCGAGCAAGTGCATCATGCAGCCCATGCGCGGCGCGGAAGACATCCGTAGTTGGCTCTATGCGCGAAACTATCCCGTGTTGGAAGACCGCGTCGTGCTCGACGCCGGGCGATACTATCAGGTGTTTTCGGTCGGCCAACCGACAGAAAAGCCACAATTGCTGCCGGAGGGTTGGCCCGAAGACTGTTTTCTCGTTGGGTATCGCGCGTTTCAAAACCGCGAGACGATGATGAAAACGCTTGTTGAACACATGCTCGCAACAACGAATCGCAAGCTCAGAACGCAGCACGCCGAGGCGCTCATCGCGCAGAGGGCACAGTTGGAACAAATATTGGAGCAATGGGAGCTGGAACCGTGAAGATTTCCGAATTCACCGCTGCAATGGAGCGAATCGCTCCGCGTGATCTCGCGCTGGAGTTTGATAATCCGGGGCTGTTGATCGAGCCGGATCACGAGGAAGTTACCCGCGTGCTGGTGGCGTTGGACTGCTCCAAGGCGGTCGCGCAGGAAGCGGTTGAGCTGGGCGTGGACCTCGTATTGACGCATCATCCGCTGTTTTTTCATCCGGTCAAGCACATGACGTACAGCGATCCTGCGACGAATGCCGCATGCCTGCTCCTGCGCCACGGAATCGGCCTATTCGCCGCACACACCAATCTGGATGCGGCGCACGGCGGCGTGAACGAAACACTCTGTTCGCTGCTTGGCATTCGGGAGGCGATCCCGTTTGACGAGGGTGTCGGCAGGGTGGGCGTACTGAAAGCGCCGGAGACGCTTGCCAGCTTTGCATCCAGTGCGGAGGAAGTGTTGGGGACTCGCGTGCAGATTCTGGGAGACTTGGGGAAATCAGTCTCGCGTGTTGCGGTCATGGGCGGCAGCGGAGGGGATTCCATCGCGCTTGCCGCGGCGCAGGGCGCGGACGTACTGCTGACCGGAGAAGTCAAGCACTCGGACGCAATCGACGCCATGACGCTCGGCATCAGCCTCATCGTCGCTGGACACTATGAAACCGAGGCGATTGTGCTGGAGCCTTTGATCAAACGTTTACAGAACGATTGTTTTGGTGTACAATATAATTTATCGCGTTCAGACGGGAGTCCGTTTGTGCGCCTTTGAGGAGGGAAATGCCGTGAGAAAGATGGAAGCATTATGGGCCTATCAGGAGGCCGAGGTTGCGAAGAACAACGTAGAAAATGAGATTCGCACCACTCCCGCAAGACTCCAGCTGAACAAGCTGCACAAGCAGCTGAAAAACCAGCAGGCGGTCATTGCAAAACTTTCCGAAGACATTGAAGCATACGAAACACAGCTGACGAAGCTCATCGATCAGGTCGGCAAGCTCGAAGCAAGATTACAGGTCGAGAGCGCGGAACTCGTCACCATCAAGCAGGACGACGAAAGCACCGCGGAAGAGATGACCGAGCTGAAAGGCGATATCGAGCGGCTCAACCGCGAGGTTTCGCAGGGCGTTCGCGAGACGAAATCTTTGCTCAGCGAAATCGAGAAAGCTTCGGAAGAATATCAAAACACAGCGCGTGCCGCGAGCAAAGCCAAAAAGGAATATGACACGCTCCGCGTACAGTGCGAAGAAGAGCGTGAGGCGCGGCAGGGCGAGCTTGACCGCCACGATCAAAATCTGGAGCAGCTTTCTAAGACGGTTGACCCCGCGCTGCTGGAGCGATACCAGCAGGTAAAGCTCCACCACGCGGTGCCGATTGCGAAGATCGTCAACAGCAAGTGCGGCGGATGCAACATGTCGTTACCTATGGTGATGCTCAAGAAGATCGCAACGACCGACGGCATCGTGGAGTGCGAGAACTGCGGCCGAATTCTGTATAACCCGAACGACTGAGTTGAGATTTATCGCGATTTGAGCAGAAACAGCTAGCACGACATAGTCTTTGAAAAATGAATATGGATTTGAGTAAGAAAGGCGACCGCGCCCGCGAGAGCGGGTGAGGAAAGTCCGAGCACCACAGGGCAGAGTGCCGGGTAACACCCGGCGGAGGCGACTCCAGGGAAAGTGCAACAGAAAGAAACCGCCCGCTTGCGGGTAAGGATGGAAAGGCGAGGTAAGAGCTCACCCGTGCTCCGGCGACGGAAGCGCGCTGTAAACCCCACTTGGTGCAAGATTGGTATGAGAGCATTTAATAGCTGCCCGCTACGCTCTCGGGAATCGCATGAGCCTCTCGGCAACGATTGGCCCCAGATAGATGGTCGCACTCGACAGAACTCGGCTTATTTCTTGCTCAAATCTTTTTCGTTTTATTTTATCTTTCCTGCTCTGCGGGAAAGATGTTTTTTGGGAGAAGGACATGGAAACGACAGCAACGACAAAAAAACACGCGGTGCTCAGCGGCATCCAGCCGACGAGCGTACTCACGATAGGCAACTACTTTGGCGCGCTGAAGAACTACGTCGCCATGCAGGACGAATTCGACGCGTACTATATGGTCGCAAACCTGCACGCACAGACAGTGCGCATGGACCCGACGGAGTTGCGGCGCCGCAGCATCGAGACCTTCGCGCTGTTCCTCGCCTGCGGTATCGATCCGAACCGCTCGACGATCTTCATCCAAAGTCATGTGCCGGAGCATACCCAGCTCACCTGGGCGTTGATGTGCAACGCCTACATGGGAGAGCTCTCCCGCATGACGCAATTTAAGGAGAAGAGCGCGAAGAACACTGAGAACATCATCGCGGGACTCTTCACCTATCCCGTGCTGATGGCGGCGGACATCCTGATCTATCAGGCGAAGTACATCCCCGTCGGCGCGGATCAAAAGCAGCACGTTGAGCTCACGCGCGACATCGCGATTCGCTTCAACAACATGTACGGCGAAACGTTCGTGATTCCCGAACCGTATATCCCGAAGGTCGGCGCGCGTATCATGAGCCTGCAGGAACCGGAAAAGAAGATGAGCAAGTCCGACCCCAACCCGAACGGCTACATCCGCATCCTTGACGAGCCGGACATGATCCTCAAAAAGCTCAAACGAGCGGTGACCGACAGCGAAGGCGAGATCACAGGCAATCCCGAACGCGCGGGCGTCTACAATCTGCTCTCGATTTACTCCGCCTGCACAAATGGCAGCATCGAAGATTCCGTCGCGCACTTCGCGGGCAAAGGCTATGGCGATCTGAAGACCGGCGTCGCGGAAGCGATCATCGAGACGCTCAAGCCGATCCAGACTGAGTACGCTCGGCTACTTGCGGATAAGGCGTATCTGAACGAGATGATGAAGCTCGGTGCGGAGCGCGCGCAGGCAACGGCGCGCAAGACCGTCAACAAGGTCTACCACAAGATGGGCTTCGATTCGTTCAAAGCGTAACCAAACAAAAACGGCGGAAGGGGATTCCGTCGTTTTTTTCAAGCGAATCGCAAATTCGAACAAGTTTGGAGGTGCTGTATGATTTCTGCGGAAGAATTCCGCGCGTTAAAAGAGCGCGCGCTGAAGATGGAGTTCTCTTCGTTTACCTATCTGGAATATGAAACTGCGAAGTCGTATTGCATCCTCAAAAACACCGATTCGCTGATCCTGCTGGAAGGATTGAAGCAGGAGGCGAACATTCGGGACATCCAGTGGGCGACAAAGAAGCCGGATGCGGTCATTTCTGCGGCAAAGCGCGGAAAGATCGAAACCCTCGTGACGTTTGTTCCCGCGTGCTGGAAAGTAATGTTTATCGACAGCGGATTTCGGGAATTCGGCATCCTGCGCGAGTACTGGATTCGCGACCTGAAAGCCTTCGATGAATCAAAGATACTCTGCGAACCGATCCTGCTCGCGGAGGCGGAGGAAGCGGTGGCTGTTTCGCAAAGCTGCCGCCTGCAAAGCCGTGAATTCTACGGTGAAACAAAGGAGAGCATCGTCGCGTGGATGACGGGCTGCGATCCGCAGGCGGTCGCGGGCGGAGCAAGGCACGAAACCGTGCTTGCCTGCCGTAACGGTAGCAGGATGGTCGGCATCGTCAGCGTTGCGATCTACGGTTTTGATACGAAAGCCGGGCCTATCGTCTGGCTACGCGAGGTGGCGGTGCTGCCGGAGCATCAGGGCGAAGGTTACGGTCGGGCTTTGGTCGAGAGCGCACTGCAATACGGAATCGACCACGGCGCTGTGCGCGCGTTTCTGCTCGCGGACGACTGCAACACCAGCGCCATCGCGCTCTACCGCAAGGTCGGCTTTGTACCAAGCGAGGACGATGTGCAGATAGATTTGGTCTATCAAGCGTAATCGAGAACGACGCAACAACCAGCAGAAACAAACAAACGCCGCATCCGAATGAACGGAAGCGGCGTTTTGTGTTAGTTGCATTACTTATGCGAGGAGCTTTTCCAGTGTGGCGAGCTTGACGCAGGTGCAGAAGACATCCATCGCCTGCTTGACTTCGCTCAGCGGCGGATAGGACGGCGCGATGCGAAGGTTGGTGTCCTCGGGATCGACTCCGCCGGGATAGGTGGCACCCGCGCCGGTGAGCGCGACGCCGACATCCTTGCAGAGCGAGACCACGCGCTTGGCGGTGCCCGGCATGAGGTTGATGCTCACGAAATAGCCGCCCAACGGACGATGCCAGCTCGCGATTTCCAGCGGATCGATCTCTTTTTCGAGCGCTTCGCAAACGAGGTCGAATTTCGGTTTCATAAAGGCGGCGTGCTTCTTCATGTGCGCGTGCGTATTCTCCGCGTTTTTGAGGAAGCGAACATGCATGAGCTCGTTGACTTTGTTCGGGCCGATGGTCTGGAAGGTCATGAGGCTCAGAATGTACTTGATGTTCTCTACGCTTGCCGCCATGCAGGAGACGCCCGCGCCGGCAAGGGTCACCTTGCTCGTGGAGGCAAACTCATACACGAGGTCGGGGTTGCCCGCCTCGCGGCAGATGCCAATCATGTCCGGGAACGGGATATCCTCGCCTTCGAAGGTGTGGATGCAGTAGGCGTTGTCCCACATCAGCGCGAAGTCCGGCGCTGCGGGTTTCATGGCGGCGATGCGCTGGCAGGTTTCCAGCGGGTAGACGTAGCCGTCGGGGTTACTAAACTTCGGTACGCACCACATACCCTTGACGGATGCGTCTTTGATCAACTCCTCAACGAGATCCATGTTCGGACCATTTTCATCCATGGGCACGGGAACGAGCTCCATGCCAAAGCTCTTGCTGACGTTGAAGTGGCGGTCATAGCCGGGGAACGGGCAAAGGAACTTGATCTTCTCCTCCTTCGACCAGGGACGGACGCTGTTCTTGAGGCCGTGCGTGTACGCCTTAGCGATCAGGTCGTACATGAGCTGCAAGCTCGCGTTGTTGCCGAGGATGACCTCTTCCGGTTTACAGAAGAGAAGATCGGCAAAGAGTTTGCGGCAGGAGGGAAGACCCGCGAGTTCGCCGTAGTTGCGCGTGTCCATGCCGTCGATATCAAAATCTCCATCATCAAGCGTGTGGAACATATCGTTCGACAACGCCAGCTGCGCGGTTTCGGGTTTGCCGCGGGTGAGATTGAGGTTGAGTTTGTAACCACGCAGAGCCTCGTAGTCTTTCTGAACGCGGGAGAGTTCTGCGCCGAGTGCCGACTTGTCCAAATCCGAATAACGCATGATGGTTTTTTTCCTTTCGAGTGAATATAGAACCGCCCGAAACCGTGTGTTCGCGGCTCCGGGCGGCGAAGATGGTTTGTTTTTTATGCTACTTCAACCATCCAATAAATGCAATTATTTTTTTAGTATAGCAATGAGATTTTTCTGCAATATTATACAGTACGTTTACTCACGCTTTGCCCAGACGCTTCTTCATCGTTTTCTCGACCGCATTGAGGATATTTTCGTATCCTGTGCAGCGGCAGAGGTGGCCGGAGAGGAGCTTTCTGAGCTCGTCGCGCGTATATTCTTTGCCGGTTTCGAGGACTTCCACCGCGGTCATGATGAACCCCGGCGTGCAGAAGCCGCACTGTACGGCTGCCTCGTCCACAAACGCCTGCTGAATGTCGCTGAGCTCACCGTTTGGGCCGAGCAGTGATTCCAGCGTGCGGATATGCTTGCCTTCCGCCCAAACCGCGAGATAGATACAGGAGTTATAGCATTCGCCGTCGATGATGACGTTGCAGGCGCCGCATTCGCCGACCTCACAGCCCTTCTTAACGGAGGTGAGGCGGTAGTCGTTGCGGAGCATGTCTGTCAGCGACGCGCGAACGTCCACAAATGTTTCGACATCTTTGCCGTTGATGTTGCACTTGACCAGTTTCTTTTCCATATTAGAACACACCTCCTGCGCGCTCGATTGCGGCACGTAAGCCGCGGCGGGCGGTCTCGCTGATGATCTGCTTGCGGAAGTCCGCGCTTGCGCGCCAACTGGTGCGCGGGTTCACGTCGTTCAGGACAGCGGTTCCGACGAGTTCAATGGTGGCTTCGCTTACGGGTTGACCGTTGATTGCGGCCTCCGCCGACCTCGCGCGCATGGGAACCGGGCCCGCGACGCCGTAGGAGATGCGCATCCGCTGGATCGTCTTTTTATCCGCGCTGAGCACGACGTTGACGGAGCAGCCGATGGTCGCGATGTCCATCGCGTTTCGCATGGCGTACTTGATGTAGTAGCCGTAGCAGTTCTCGTAGCTTTCTTTGGGGATCAGGATGCCCGTGAGCAGCTCGCCGGGCTGCAGATCGACTTTGCCGACTCCCTTGTAGAAATCGTGAATGCTGATCTTGCGCATGCCGTTAGGACCGGTGATCTCCAGCATCGCGTCATACGCCACCTGAGTAGAGGCGGTGTCCGCGCTGGTAACGCCGTTGCAGATGTTGCCGCCGAGGGTGCCGATGTTGCGGAGCTGCGGGCCGCCTGCAGTGTCCGCGGCTTCACCGAGAACGGGCATATATTGCTGCAGGAGCGGGCTCTTCGTCGCGTGGGAAAAGCTCGTCATAGGCCCGATGCGCAGGGAACCGTCGGGATCCATGGTGACCTCGCGCAGTTCATCGAGCTTATAGAGGCTGATGAGCTCCGCGCCTGCGAGCTTGCCTTCACGCATTTTGATGAGTACGTCGCTGCCGCCTGCAATCAGAACTGCCGACGGATGCGCCTGAATAAGCTCCACGGCGTTTTGCACGCTCGTTGCCTCATATAAAGCGGAAAAATCATACATAGTCGTCAGCTCCCTTCGTTACAGTAAGCCTTCCTCTTTGAAGCGCTCAAAGAGGATGTGCGGCGTCATGGGTGTTTGGTTGACGGCAACGCCCGTTGCGTTGAGAATCGCGTTGCGAATGGCGGGCGCGCCCGGGCAGGCAGGGGGCTCACCGAGCGCCTTGGTGCCAAACGGGCTTGTCGGCTCGAAGTTTTCAACAAACTCCGCCTTGAGATCGGGGTGATCCAGCATCGTGCAGAGCTTGTAGTCGAGCAGGTTGTTGTTCAGCGGCTTACCCGTCTTGGGATCAAACAGTAGCTGCTCGCCCATGCCGTAGCCGATTGCCATGCTCATGCCGCCGTGCACCTGCGCTTCCGCTAGCTGCGGGTTGATGAGCCTGCCGCAATCGTGCACGTTGATCATGCGAAGGAGTTTGACTTTGCACATAGGGATGTCGACTTCCACCTCGGCAAAACCGCAGCCGAAGGAATAGGCGTTGCTCTTGATCTGCGTGGTGCCCTCTGCGCTGAACTGCTCCGCCTGCTCCAGCGAGTAGAGCGCCGTGGTCGCGAGTTCATCGATGTTCATCAGAAGATCGCCGCTCGCTTTGTCGATCACGCGGCCATCGACGATGTCGATCGTTTCCGCGGGCTTGCTCGTGAGGTAGGAGGCGTAGTTCAGGAGTTTGTTCTTGAGCTGGGTGCCGATGTTATGGATCGCAAACCCGGCAACATAGGTCTGGCGGGAGGCGTATGCGCTCGTGCCAAACGGTGTCGTGTCCGTGTCCTGCGTGGAGACGACATGCACCTTTTCAAACGGAATACCGACGGTGTCCGCAACCATCTGCGCAAACACGGTGTCCGCGCCCTGACCGATTTCGGTCTCGGCGATGTGCAGCTGCACAGTACCGTCCTGATTCATCACCATGCGGCAGCTGCTGGCTTCCAGCGAGATCGGCCAGACGGCGGTGTTGTACCAGAAGATCGCCATGCCGACGCCGCGGCGGATCGGGCCCGTTTGCTTGGCGTATTCCGCGTGCAGGCGGTCGTAATCCATATACGCCTTGCCTTTGGCGATGCATTGATTGAGACTGTCGAAATAGTTGCAGTTCTTGGAGAACGAGTCCACATAGCCGACGGGCATCATGTTCATCTGGCGCAGCACGACGGAGTCCATGCCAAGCGCGGTTGCCATGTCCTCGACACTGCTCTCGATGGCGAACGACACCTGCGGAATGCCGTATGCGCGCATGGCGCCGGCAGCGGGCAGGTTGGTAAAGACGGTGTACGCGTCCACCTTTGTGGCGACCGCATCGACATAGATCTGTTTAAACGCGTTGGCGCCTTTGGCGCAGATGCCGTGTCCGTGGCTCGCGTATGCGCCCTGATTGGAATAGCACTCCATCTGGCGCGCGACAAAGCGACCGTCGGGACGGGCATAGGTGACGATATGGTAGCGAATCGCGTGGCGAACGCGGTTGCTCACGAAGGTTTCTTCACGGCTGACATCGAGCTTGACGAGCCTGCCGCCAACCTGCATGCTGCAATAGCCGCAGAGTGGTTCATAGAGCGCGTCCTGCTTGTTGCCGAATCCGCCGCCGATGTACGGCTTGATCAGGCGAACACTGCCCCAGGGAAGGCCAAGCGCCTGCCCGCAGATGCGGCGCACGATGTGCGGAATCTGCGTGCTGGAGACGATGACGACCTTGCCTGCCTGCTCTTCGGCGTAGCAGATGTGGTTCTCGATGTGGCAATGCTGCACGACGGGCGTGTCATACCAACCCTCGACGCGCACAAGACCGGGTTCCTTGATCGCCTCTTCAAAGTTGCCGACTTCGTAGTTCGTGCGGCCCAGGATGTTGTTCTTGAAGCGTTCGTGTAGCTGGGGTGCGCCGTCCTTCATGGCTTCCTGCACATCCAGAACAAAGGGGTATTCCTCATACTCCACTTTGAGCGCGCGAATGCCCTGATCCGCCGCGACTTCGTCCTCTGCAATCACGACCGCGACATCGTCGCCATAATAGCGCACGTGGCGGTTGAGCAGCAGACGATCCGCAACGTCCTGATGGTGCGGGTCCGTCGACCAAGGATGTCCCGCGGTCGGGAACGGACGATCCGGCACGTCAAAGCACGTCAGCACCTTGACCACGCCGGGAATCGCAGAAGCGGCCGTGGTGTCAATCGATTTGACCATGCCGTGGGCAATGGTCGAGTGGTAGATTTTTACGATGAGTGCGCTTTTGTCGACGAGGTCGTCCGTATAGCGGGCGCGGCCTGTTACCTTGTCGATTGCGTCTACGCGTTTGACGCTGGTTCCAACTACCATAGTACCCTCCTGTTATTTGTGGAACAAACCGGCGGCATCGCTCCATGCCTCCGATGATAGGTTACAAGTGTTTCAAATACCGATGCATTGTATCAAATTATCTGCATAATAGTTGAATGAAACATGGATAACAGTAATGTCTACTGATACATGATTATCATACTACGACTCGTGAAATCATCAACCGTTTTTCACAAAATGCTACGAGAATATCACACATAACACATCATATATCCTATCAAAACCGGGTTTCTCGTGCTGTTGTAAAACGAACGGGGGATTATTGGTTGGTTTTGTTGACAAACTCCATCGTGCGTACGTTGAAAAGACCCATATCCGTCAATCTCACGTCCGGAATCACCGGCAGCGCGATGAACGAGAGCGTAATGAACGGATCGCTCTCGGTATGGATGCCGAGTGCGGCTGCCGCGTCCAGCAGCTCCCGCTGGTGCTTGAGTATGACTTCCAGCGGCGCGTCGCTCATGAGACCCGCAACGGAGAGGATAAGCTTTGCCTTGACTTCGCCGCGGCTCACGACGACATAACCGCCGCCGCACTCTTCGAGCACGTCGACCGCCATGAGCATGTCCGCGTCGTTATCGCCAACGACGACAAGGTTGTGCGAATCGTGACCCACGGTGGTGGCGATTGCGCCATCCTTGATGTCAAACCCGCGCAGAATGCCGAGGCCAACGCGGCCGGACGCATGGTGACGCTCCAGCACGGCGAGCTTGAGAAGGCCGTCTCTCGGCACGAAGAGACCGTTTTCGGTGTAGACATCCTCGACGTCCAGCGCCGTGACGAGCTCTTTCGGGATCAGGCGGATGATGTTCGCCTGCCCTGCAATCGGCATCTTGAATACGTCCGGTTTGCGCGGGGCAAGGTGGACACTGTTGTAGATCTTCGGGTCGGGCTTGATGTGCGAATCTACGCTGGGCTCGAACACTTTTCCGTCGGTGATGACAAACTGCGGATTAAAATCGGTGAGGTTATCGAACAGCACGAGGTCCGCGCGGTAACCCGGCGCAACCGCGCCGTAGTGGCGAATGCCGTATGCGTCGGCGGTGTTGATCGTCGCCATCTGGATCGCCTTGATCGGCGGGATGCCGTTTGCGACCGCGCGGCGCACGATGTAGTTGATGTGACCTTCCTCGCGGATGTCGGCAAGGTGTTTGTCGTCCGTGCAGAAGCTCATCCTGCGCGTGGGCAGCCCGTTTTCCGCGATCTTTTTCATGATCTCCTCGACGTTGCGGTTTGCGGAGCCGAGGCGAAGATGGATGCGGAGGCCGTCGCGGAGTTTTTCGAGCACTTCTTCATAGGTGATGCACTCGTGATCCGTCTGCGGGCCAGCAACGCAATAGGCGTTGAGCGCGTCTCCGCTGAGGGTCGGCGCGTGGCCGTCGATCGGATGATGGCGGAAGAGATGGAGCTTGTCGAGCATCTCGCCGTCGCCTTCCACGGTTGCGACATAGTCCATGACCTCGCCCAGACCCAGCACGCGCGGATGGCTGATGAAGGGTTCGAGGTCTCTTGCCGTCAATTTTGCCCCGCTGGTTTCAAAGGCGGTCGCGGGAACGCAAGAGGGGACCATAATAAAAACGGAAAGGGGAAGCCATTCCGTTTGGTCGAGCATGTATTGAATTCCGTCGGAACCGCATACGTTTGCGATCTCATGCGGGTCAGCAATGATAGAAGTGGTGCCTTTTTCGAGAATCACATTGGCAAAACGGGAAGGATGCGCCATCGAAGACTCGATGTGCACATGCCCATCCATCAGGCCGGGGCAGAGATAGCCGCCTTTTGCGTCGATCTCCACGCGTCCCGTATAGGAACCAACGCCGATAATGATGCCATCGCGCATGGCGACGTCACCTTCTATGATTTCTTCCGTAAAAACATTGACGATTTTAGCGTTTTTAATGACAAGAGCAGCATTTCGATTGGCCGCATTGAGGATGGCGGCGCGTAGACGTGACTTCTGCATAATGCTCACCCACCTTTTTGTTAGTATAGCACAAAGATTGTTAGATGCAAATACTTTGCAGGAAGAATTTCCTGTGATAGAATGAATCAGGATGCTGCATATATGCAGGCACTTAGGCTGTATTCCTGCGTTTTCTTGCGCAGGTTGGATACGAAACCGACAACTTTCTTTTTTGCGACCAGAACAGGAACGACAATCGAAAGACCGAATGAACCGTAAGGAGGCGACAACCTTATGCGAACCCTCATTCAAAACGGAACGCTCGTGCGCAGCCAGGGAATTGAACAGGCGGATATCCTGATCGAGAACGGTTTCATCAAGCGCATTGCGTCTGGCATTTCCGAGCAGGCGGACGAAGTCATCGAAGCGGGTGGCAAGCTTATTTTCGCGGGGTTTATCGACACGCACACGCATTTTGACCTCGACCTCGGCGTGACGGTAACCGCGGACAACTTCATCACGGGTACGAGAGCCGCGGCTCTCGGCGGCACGACCACCGTTTTAGATTTTGCGACGCAGGATCGCGGCATGACCATGCAGGACGCGCTCGATCTCTGGCACAAAAAAGCGGAGGGTTCCAGCTGCAACTACGGCTTCCATATGGCGATTTCGGAATGGGATGGCGAGCGCGCAGCCGAGGTGGAAAACATGGTGGCGCAGGGCGTGACATCCTTTAAGATGTATATGGTCTACGACGCGATGCGCCTCAACGACGGCGAAATCTATGCGGCGCTCAAGCACATGGCGGCGCTCAACTGCATCAGCGGCGTGCACTGCGAAAACTATGACGTGCTCAACGAGCGAATTCACGAGCTCAACAGCATCGGCATGCGTTCACCGCTGGCGCACCCGATCTCGCGGCCAAACGCCGTGGAGGCGGAGGCGATCTCTCGCCTGATGCGCATCGGCCAACTCGCGAAAGCACCCGTCTGGGTGGTGCATCTCTCCACACACGAAGGGCTCGAAGAAGCCAGAAGAGCGCGAGCCAGAGGACAGGAAGTCTACTTAGAGACTTGCCCGCAGTATCTGGTGCTGGACGACGCGAGGTATGGCGATGCCGACGCGGAGAAATTCATCATGTCCCCGCCGCTGAGAAAGGCGGAGGATCAGGATGCGCTGCTCTCCGCAATGGGCTCCGGCGAGATCGACGTCATCGGCACCGACCACTGCTCGTTTATGATGAGTCAGAAGGCGCTCGGCGGTGGTGAGTTTAGTAAAACCCCGAACGGCGGCGCGGGTGTACAGAACCGCGCGCAGCTGATCTATACCTACGCCGTGCGCACGGGCCGCATCACGCTCCAGCAGATGGCGGCGATGATGAGCGAAAACGCGGCGAAGATGTTCGGCATGTACCCGCACCGTGGCGTGCTCCGCGAAGGAGCGGAGGCGGATATCGCAATCTACGACCCGACCGGAGAAAGCAAGATTTCCTATCGCACCAACGCACACGCCTGCGACAACTCTCCGTATGAGGGCATGAAGGTGCTTGGCGGAGTTTCGGATGTGTTGCTCGGCGGGCGGCGGATCGTCAAAGACGGCAAGCTGATTTCCGAAGGCAAGGGAAGATTTGTCTTCCGTAAAGCTTCCGGAAGGTATCGCGCGTGAAGATCGGCTGTGTGCTGCTTGCGGCTGGCGCGGGCAAGCGCTTCGGCGGCGGCAAGCTCCTGTACGAGATCGAAGGAGAGCCGATGATCGCGCGGGCAATGCGTCTCTACGGCGCGTTTGATTTCTCCGCGCGCGTCTGCGTCACGAGAAGCGAGGCTGATGTGATTCAGCGTTACGCGCACGAGTTCGGTTTTCCAATTGCGATCAATCCCGACCCGGAGCGCGGCGTCGGAACCAGCGTCGCCATCGCGACCGAGGCGATTCTAGCAAAAGAACCGCATCTGGACGGAATCCTCTATGCGGTGGCGGATCAGCCGTATCTCACGAAAGAGAGCGTTGCACAACTACTCTCCGCGTTTGAAGCGCATCCGCACGACATCGTATCTCTCGCGTTTGGTACTCGTCGCGGGAACCCCGCGGTGTTCCCCGCGGCGTTTTACCCCGAGCTCTGCGCGCTAAAGCAGGACATCGGCGGAGGAGCCGTGATTAAGCAGCACCCGGAGCGTTTGACTCTCGTGGAAGCGGGCGCCGCGCGCGAACTGGACGACATCGATACAAAAGCATCATAATGGAGTCGCTGGCGAAAAGACTCGCCATGCAGGCAAGGAAGAGACAACATGACACAGCAATTGACAGGCCTAACACTGCTCAAAGGACATATCATAGAAGCAAAGACGTTTGGCGACCCCGTCATCACGGAAAACGGATATCTCGCGGTCAAAGATGGCGTCATAGTGGGCGTTTATTCGGAGATTCCCGCGGCGTTTGCCGAAGCGAGGGTCGAAGACTATTCCGGCAAGCTCATCCTGCAGGGATTCTCGGACATGCATCTGCACGCACCGCAATATCCCATGCTCGGCATGGGCATGGATCTGCCGTTGATGGATTGGCTCAAGGCGTATACCTTCAAGACCGAGGCGCGCTTTGCGGACAACGATTTTGCGCGGGAGGCGTATTCCCGCCTTGCTGCGGAGCTGGTCAAAAACGGTACCACGCGGGTTTGCATCTATTCGTCCGTCCACACGGACGCGACGCTGATCCTGATGGATGAGCTGGAAAAAGCGGGGATCGGCGGCTACGTTGGCAAAGTCAACATGGATCGCGCAAGCGGCGAATGCCAGGAACTCACCGAGGACAGCAAGCGCGAAACCCTGCGTTGGCTCGACGAAAGCGCGCGTTTTTCGCACATTCGCCCGATTCTGACCCCGCGCTTTACGCCCAGCTGCACCAACGAACTCATGGAGTGGCTCGGCAACCTGGCAAACGAGCGCGATATCTTTGTGCAATCTCACCTGAGCGAAAACAAGCGCGAGATCGAGCTGGTGCACGAGCTGCACCCCGATTGCGAGCAATACTGGCAGACCTACGAAAAGTACGGTTTGTGGAAGAATCAAACGATCATGGCGCACTGCGTGCATTCCGATGCGCGCGAGCAGCAGGCGATGATCGACCACAACGTGCTGTGCGTGCATTGCCCGGACTCGAACATCAACATTTGCAGCGGGTTTGCGCCTGTGCGTCAGATGAAGGAGCGCGGCGTCTGGGTGGCGCTGGGGTCCGATATCGCGGGCGGCGCACAGCTGCCGATGCTGCAGGCGCTGACCGGGTGCCTTCGCATGTCCAAGGCACGCGCAATCGAAACCGAAGGGCGCGAGCCGTTCTTAACCGTCGGCGAGGCGTATTATCTCGCGACGAGCGCGGGCGCGCGGTACTTTGGAGACGCGGACGGCTTTGCGCCGGGCAATCCGCTCCACGCGGTGGTGCTGGACGAAAGCAACCTCCCGCCCAGAGCAAGAGAGCTCACCACCAAGGAGCGCTTTGAACGCGCCGTGTATCTGGCGGATGATCGATGCATCGCTGCGGTCTATGGCGGCGGCAGAAGGCTCAAATAACGCTAAAAAAGCAGCGGACACATGCCGCTGCTTTTTGATTTCGATCGGTTGGACGAAAGATGAACAATCCCCTAGATGCATTCATCTTACGCGATGCGCGTTTGAATTGCAAGTGATTCTATTACAGAGAAAGAATGCGAAATATATTAGAATTCGTTCACAAGGATGACAGACCCAAGCCATCAAGAGAAAGTAAAATAAACGCAATCCAAATAAAGGGAACGTCATCATTGTATCGAATAAATAAACATAGGCAGAGTACAAAATAGTTTGCCGAAAAAGGAGTGGTATCATGCGTATTTCGATCACTGGCAAAAACCTCGAGATCTCCGATTACCTCAATGACCTGGTCAATAAAAAGGTTGGCAAGCTCGAGCGTTATTTTCCGCAGGATGCAGATGTCTTCGTCACTCTCTCCGTGGAAAAGAACCGCCATATTGTCGAGGTAACAATTCCCTATGAAGGCGGAGTGATCCGCGGGGAAGAGATCACCGGCGACATGTACGCCTCCATCGACAACGTGCTCGACAAACTCGAAAAGCAGATTATCCGCCACCGCACCAAGCTCGAAAAATGCCTGCGCACGGGAGCCTTCCGCGACATGGAGACACAGTTCGTCGGCGACGAGGATGCCGAGGAGGAAGGGCCGAAAATCGTTCGCGTCAAGCGCTTTGCGATCAAGCCCATGAGCGAAGAGGAGGCCATGCTCCAGATTGAGATGGTCGGACACTCGTTCTACGTATTCCTCAACTCGGACACTAATCAGATGAACGTGCTCTACAAGCGCAAGGACGGCAACTACGGTCTCATCGAACCGGAGAATTAATCCAGCAAGAGCACGCGATTCCAACGAAAAAAATCAACAGCCCGGCGCACATGCGCCGGGCTGTATTGCTGCTGAAGCGATCTTATTTCAGACTCTCCGGGTTGAGGCACAGAAGCTCAGGAAGCACGAACATGCCGTCCTTGCGGATCAGTACGTCGTCAAACCAGATCTCGCCGCCGCCGTATTCCGGCGTTTGAATCAGGACGATGTCCCAGTGCTGGCTGGACTTGTTGCCGTTGTTGCAGTCGTCATAGCAACTGCCGGGCGTGAAGTGGATGCTGCCCGCGATCTTCTCATCAAACAGCGTGTCCTTCATCGGGAAGGTGATGTAGGGGTTTACGCCGATGGCGAATTCGCCGACGTAGCGCGCGCCTTCGTCAATATCGAGCTGGTTGTTGATGCGCGCGTTGTCGTTGGCGGTGGCTTCGACAATCTTGCCGTCCTTGAACGTGAACTTGATGTCGGTAAACGTAAAGCCAGCCTCGAGCGACGGCGTGTTATAGGCGATGGTTCCGTTGACGCTGTACTTCACGGGAGCCGTGTACACTTCACCATCGGGAATGTTCATATGACCCGCGCATTTGATCGCAGGCAGGCCTTTGATGGAGAACGTCAGGTCGGTGCCGGGAGCAACGAGACGAACCTTGTCCGTGCGCTCCATGAGCGCCTTGAGCGAATCCATGGCCTTATCCATCTTGCTGTAGTCCAGCGTGCAGACGCTGAAGAAGTAATCCTCAAACGCCTCGGTGCTCATGTTCGCAAGCTGCGCCATGCTCGGCGAAGGATAACGGAGGATGACCCACTTCGTCTTGGGCACGCGGATTTGTCCGTGCACCGGTGTCCAGTAATACTTCATATAATCGTTGAACTTATCGCCGGGCACATCGCTCATTTCGCTCGCGTTCGTGCCGCCGCGAATGCCGATGAACGCCTGCATCTGGGACATCATCGCCGCATCCACCTTGGCTCTGGTCGTGAGCTGCTCCGGCGTGCAGTGCATGATGATTTCACGATCGAAGCTCTTGTCTTCCAGCCAGAGAAACGGAACGCCGCCCGCCTTGTAGACTTCCTTGATGAGCGCGCGGGTGAGGTCTTCGTTGCCGCCGATGGTCTGGATGAGCACGTTTTCGCCGGGTTTCACCGAGCAGGAAAAGTTGACCAATCCGCTGGCCAGCTTGAGAATTCTTGGATCAAACATAGGTTGCCTCCTGATTTAGAAATGTGTCAGTGATTCTTTGGTGGTGCAGGTTGCTCCGGCACCGCGTTTATTATCGCATAAAGCAAAGAAAAACGCCAGTCTATACACTGGCGTGAGCGCTATATATCATTTATTGCGTTAAACATTTACGTTGTAGATCTTCTTGACATGCTCGCCGTTGGGTACGATGATGACGAACACCGCAAGCACCGTGAGCGTCATACTCGCGACGACCACCCAGCGGATATCGAACAGGTCGCCGATTGCTCCCGCGATAAGCTGACCTGAAATGGTGCCGAGAATGGTGAGCATCTGGAAGAGCCCGTTAAACCTCCCGCGCATCTCGTCCGGCAGGTAGTTCTGCGTGCTGGAGATGCGGATGTTGTAGCTCGTAACGCCAAGCATGCCTTCAAACAGCATGAAGAGCAGCATCGCCCAGAACGGGAAGAAGAGGTATGCGCCGTCGATGAAGGAGATCACAATATAGACAAACAGCGCAATGTTGTACTTCTTCTGGGCGGGATACTTGAAGAAATAATGCACGCCACCGCCGATCAAGCGCCCGACGGTGCTCGCGCCCATCACAAACGTATATTGCATGACGCCGTCAACGCCGGTCAGGCTCTTAAAATACGGCAAGGCAAGCGTCATACAGATCGAACTTGCAAACATCATCACGAAGAAGAACCAAGTGACGGCGTTTAAACCGCGTTCGCGCTTAAGATAGGCGAACCCGTCCTTGAGATCCTGCACAAAACGGCTGCCGTTGAACTTCTCGATCGCGTTGTCAATATGTGTTTCGATCGCTTTGATCTGCGTCTCCGCAATCGCAGCGACAAGGAACGTGACCGCGTTGAACAGAAATAACGGCGCAAGCCCGATGGTCTTGTAGCAAATGCCCGCGATGGGCACCATGATGGCGTTGCTCAACGGATAGATCAGGCTCGAAACCGAGTAAGCGCGCGTGTAGTTGCCCTCGGTGATCAGCGTTGGATAGAAGCTGTCGTACGCCACGCTGTAGACGCTGTCGATCGCGCCCATCAGCATCGAGATCAACAGGTACGCGGTATAGTTGAAATAACCCTTGAGCAATAATACGAAGAAAATTGCGTACAGCGCGGAGGACAAAAAATCCAGCGAGTAGAGGACGCGCTTTCGCGAAAACCGGTCCAGGTAAGGCCCCGCGACCATCGGAAGCACGATTCTCGGCAGGCTGTAGCAAATCATAAAGAGCGCGTACAACATCACAGAATCAGTCTTGTCCAGAACGAGAAGACCGATGGCAAAGCCTGCCACCGCGTTCCCCAGCATGGAGACAACGGTGCCAAGCGTTAGAATCGTAAAATCTCTTGTCCAGAGTCTATTCTTCACTGTTTCCATAGCCGCTAATATATCATGCACGGGCTGTACTTGTAAAGATCACGCACAATCCAAAATGGATTGGACGCAACTATATATTCTTTCGGTAAATATTGAACGAAAATCGTAAAAAATCCAACAATCATAATTGTTCACCTTTTACCGGAGAAATCGGGTTGACGCAAGGCGGGCGTTTTACTATGATGAATACACGGCTCAACGAAAGGCTTTGTATGCAAAACAAACCACTTGCAGGCAAGGCCATAAGGAGGATTTGCACTTGATTTTGGAAGAGACGGCTCGCGCGGTGCTGAAAGAGGCACAAAAAAGCGGCGCGGACTATGCCGAGCTATTTTTAGAGGACAACGAGAGCACGCGTATCGAGATGATCGACGGCAAGGTGGAGAGCGCGAACTATGCGCGTATCTCCGGCGCTGGCGTTCGGGTGCTGCTTGGCACGCAGAGCGCCTATGCCTACTGCGCCGACATCAGCGAACAATCGCTCATGGAGACGGCACGCGCGGCTGCCGCGGCGCTTGGCGAAGCGAAGTTTTCGCCAAACGGCGAGATCAAGCTCTCGCTCAATCGCTTTGTCACACCGGTCAAGCAGCGCTTTGACACCATCGGCAACGCGGACCGCGTCGAGGTGATGCGTGTTGGTGCGCGCACGATGAAGGCCGCGTCTGCGGAAGTCACGCAGGCGCTGGTTCGCTATCTGGATCAGGTGCAGCGCGTGACCATCGTGAATACGGACGGCGTCTATGTGACCGACGAGCGCCCGAGAACGAGAATCTTTCTGCAGGCGGTCGCGATGAACGGGACCGAAGCGCAGACGGGCTATGTCGGTCCGGGCAGCTGCCATGGGTTTGAAACCTACCGCGAGATTATCGACGTGGAGCAATCCGCAAAGGTTGCCGCAAACATGGCGGTGACCATGCTGCACGCGCCGGAGTGTCCGGCGGGGAATCTGCCCGTGGTCATCGACGGCGGCTTCGGAGGCGTAATCTTCCACGAGGCCTGCGGGCATTCGCTGGAAGCCACAGCGGTCGGTCGCAACAACTCGGTCTTCTGCGGCAAGCTCAACACGAAGATCGCAGCTAGCTGCGTCAGCGCGGTGGACGATGGAACGATGCCCGGTGAGTGGGGCTCGATCAATGTGGATGACGAAGGCGGAACGCCGCAGCGGAATCTACTGATCGAAAACGGAATCCTGAAAGGCTACCTCATCGATAAACTCGGTTCGCGCCGCATGGGCATGCCGAGCACAGGCTCTTCCCGCAGGCAGGGCTACATGTTCGCGCCGACCTCGCGCATGACGAACACGTTCATCTGCCCGGGTACGGACGATGACGAGGAAATGATCTCCGGCATGGCGGAAGGACTGTTCGCCAAGAAGATGGGCGGCGGTTCCGTAAATCCGCCGACAGGAGAGTTCAACTTTAGCGTGGCGGAAGGATACTGGGTCAAGAACGGCAAGATCGTTTCTCCCGTTCGCGGCGCCACTCTGGTCGGAAAAGGCAGCGAGGTGCTGCTCAAGATCGACCGCGTCGGCAAAAACATGTGGATGTCGGCTGGCATGTGCGGCTCACTCTCCGGCGCGGTTCCGACCAATGTCGGCCAGCCTCGTATCCGGGTTTCCGGCATGACCATCGGCGGCAAAGGAGGTGCGATCGAATGACATATCAGGAATTTGCAACGCGAGCAATGGCGTATGCCAAGGAGATCGGCTGCGCTTCCTCGGAGCTTTACTATTCAAACGGCGAATCGTTTGAGGTCAACGCAAACGCGGGTGAAATCGACCGCTACAGCGTCAGCAGGGAAGCGGGCGTCTCCGTTCGCGTTTCTCTCAACGGAAAAGAGGGCTATGCGTATACCGAACGCATCGACGAGCCGGAGAAGCTGGTCGATCACGCGGCGGACAACGCAAAGTGCATCGAGAGCGAAGACGATCACCCGATGCAGACCAAGCAGACCTACGAAAGCGTCAAGCGAGAAGACAGCGCGTTCAAGCATATGTCCGAATCGGAGCGCATCACGATCGCCAAACGACTCGAGGAGGCTTGCCTTGCTCTTGATCCGCGTGTCAAGCGCGTGGTCTACTGCACGGCGGGTTATGATTCCGGCACGGTCGTGATGGAAAACTCCCTCGGCCTGCATGCGGAGCGCGTCTATGACGGTTCTTACCTCTACACGATGCCGTCGGTGGAAGACGGTTCTGAGGTACAGACCGGATTTGCGTTTTATATGGGCGTAGATGCCGCGAATGTGGAAGACTGCGCAAAAGAGGCGGTGGAGGATGCGCTGAGCAAACTCGGCGCAAGCCCCGTTGATTCCGGCTGCTATCGCGTACTGCTCAAGCCGTATGCGATGAGCGATCTGCTCAGCGCGTTTGCGCCGATGTTCTCGGCGGATCAGGCGCAGAAGGGTTGCTCCCTGTTCGCCGGAAAAGAAGGCCAGGTAATCGCGAGCGATATCGTAACCCTGTGGGACGATCCGTTTGATCCGGTTGCGCCCCGTGCGTTTGACGGCGAAGGCACGCCCTGTAAGAAGAAAACGATCATCGAGCACGGCGTGCTCAAGACACTGCTTCATAATCTCAAGACCGCGAAAAAGGCGGGCATGGAGAGTACGGGCAACGCAAGCCGCGGCAGCGCAGCCTCCGCGGTCGGCGTGGCGCCTACCGTATTTCGCATCGAACCGGGCAAGCTCGGCTATAAGGAACTGCTCAAGGAACTCGGCGACGGCCTCGTGATCTCCGAGCTGGAGGGCATTCATGCGGGCGTGGACGCGGTCTCTGGCGACTTTTCGCTCAAGGCCGCGGGCTTCCTTGTGAAGGATGGCGTAATCGTGCGCCCGGCCTCCAATATCACGGTCGCAGGAAATTTCGTTACGATGATGAAGGATGCCGTCGCGGTGGGAAGCGATCTGCGCTTTGGTTTGCCGCAGGGCGGGTACTTTGGATCGCCGAGTATCCTGATTTCCGGCCTCACGGTTGCGGGAAATTAGCGCAGAAAACGCCTGTTTTTCGCAAAAAGACTGGGAAAACTGAAATAACCGATTGACACGGCCCCTTTGTTATGGTATCTTTTGAAGGTGCCCCGCAAAGGGGCTCGATTTATGATGTTTTAACCGAATTTACGGAGGGTTTTGACCATGGCAGCAGATGCACGCGTAAAGATCACCCTGGCTTGCACCGAGTGCAAGCAGAGGAACTACAACACCTACAAGAACAAAAAGAACGACCCTGAGCGACTTGAGTTCAGCAAGTATTGCCGTTTCTGCCGCAAGCACACCACGCATCGCGAGTCCAAGTAACGGAAACGACGAAAGAGGAACAATATGGCACAAAATCTTAGCGCACCCAAAAAGGATGCCAAGAGCGCGGACAAGAAGATCGCAAAGATCGACGCACACGGTCACGCGCGCAAAAAGCCGTTCTGGAGCATCATCGCTCCCAAACTGCTCCTGCCCGCAAGCATTCTGCTTGTGGCAGGCGGGCTATTCCTCGCCGCTTACAATACGCTTCAGATCATCACGCCCGACGCGAGCTACAAGCTCTCCACGGGCCTGAAAGTCGCAAGCGGCCTGCTCGGCTTGCTCTTGGCAGCGGCAGGTGTGCTTGGTTTCTTCAGCAAAAAGGGCAAGACGCTCATGTGGCTCGGCGCGCTCTCCGTTGTGTACGCGCTGGTCATTCTGACCGCGACTGCCAAGATGGGTACGGTCGCGCTTGTCAGCGGTATCGTTGCCGTCGTCATTTCGCTCTTCTATGTCATTGCCGTCGATGGCAAGCACGACGCCGGTCTCTTCCGCTTCCTGCGTGAAATGATCGGTGAAGTGAAGAAGCTCACCTGGCTTTCCGGCAAAGAGCTCTTCAGCTATACGCTGGCTGTCGTCGTCTTTGTTCTGGCCATGGCTCTTCTCATCGGCCTCCTCGACTTGGCATTTTCGAGCGGTTTCGGCGCTTTGAGCTCAATCAAAATCGGGTAAGGAGTTATGAGCGTGCAGGAAGCAAAATGGTACGTGGTTCATACCTACTCGGGTTATGAAAACAAGGTCAAGGAAGACCTTGAAAAGTCCGTGGAGAACGCAGGACTTCAGGATATCATCCTTGAGGTGAAATACCCCACGGAGGAAACCATCGAGATTTTGCCCAACGGAAAACGCAAAGTAACCCAGAGAAAAGTATTTCCCGGTTATGTAATGGTAAAAATGCTCGTGGACGTGTTTGAAAAAGAACGTCCGGCAGAGCAGGGCGGCGGGAAATCCGTCGATCTCGTGATGAATCCTCGCGCTTGGTATGTCGTGCGCAATACGCGCGGCGTAACGGGCTTTGTGGGCCCCGGCAGCAAGCCGGTTCCGCTTTCGGATGAAGAAGTGACCTCGATGGGTGTGGAACGCATTCCGATCATGCTCAATATCGAGGTGGGCGAAACCGTCCGCGTCATCAACGGGCCGCTGGAGAACTTCACCGGCCGCGTGGAGGCACTCGACATCGAGCGCCAGAAGATCAAGCTCACGGTGTCCATGTTTGGCAGAGAGACACCTGTCGAACTCGACTTTGTACAGGTTCAGAGAATTTAAAGCATTTTGGCTTTAATTTTCCGGACGCGATACGCCGGTTGAGTTGGACTTTGTACAGGTCCAGAGAATCTAATTTTTTACTTATCTATAACGCTACATGCGTTGATAGAACGTGGGAGGGGGAGGCACCCCGCTTACCACAACCAATAAAACGGAGGGAACTGCAATGGCAAAGAAAATCCAAGGCTATGTAAAACTGCAAATTCCTGCGGCAAAAGCGACGCCCGCGCCGCCGGTAGGCCCAGCGCTGGGTCAACAGGGCGTCAACATCATGGCTTTCTGCAAAGAGTTCAATGAGCGCACGCAGAAGTCTGCCGGTCTGATCATCCCGGTCGTTATCACCGTGTATGCGGACCGCTCGTTCTCGTTCATCACCAAGACGCCTCCCGCCGCCATCCTGATCAAAAAGGCTTGTGGCATCGAGACCGCCTCTGGCGTGCCGAACAAGACGAAGGTTGCCACCATTTCCAAAGCTCAGGTGCGTGAAATCGCCGAGCTCAAGATGCCCGACCTCAACGCGGGCAGCGTGGAAGCGGCAATGTCCATGGTTGCGGGCACCGCGCGCAGCATGGGCGTCATCGTCGGAGACTGAGGGGGAACGAGAATATGAAACACGGCAAAAAGTATACCGAAAGCAAGAAGAGCATCGAAGCGCAGAAGCAGTACGATGTTCGTGAAGGCCTCGATCTCGTTCTGACCACCGCGAAAGCGAAGTTCGACGAGACCATCGAAGCTTCCATCCGCCTCGGCGTCGATCCCCGCCATGCTGACCAGCAGGTCCGCGGCGCGGTCGTTCTGCCGCACGGCACGGGCAAAAAGGTTCGCGTCCTCGTTTTCGCCAAGGCTGACAAAGCCCGTGAAGCGCAGGAAGCCGGCGCCGACTATGTTGGCGACGAAGACCTCGTGAAGAAGATCCAGACTGAGAACTGGTTTGAGTTCGACGTTTGCGTCGCGACCCCTGACATGATGGGCGTCGTCGGCCGCATCGGTCGCGTACTCGGACCGAAAGGCCTCATGCCGAACCCCAAGAGCGGCACGGTCACCATGGACGTCGCGAAAGCCGTTACCGACATCAAAGCCGGTAAAGTGGAATACCGCGTCGACAAGACCAGCATCGTTCACTGCCCGATCGGCAAAGCATCGTTCGGCGGAGACAAGCTCGAAGAGAACCTGACCACGCTGATGGACGCCATTGTCAAGGCGAAGCCTTCCGCAGCGAAGGGCACCTACCTCAAGAGCGTCGTCATCAGCTCCACGATGGGCCCGGGCGTGAAGTTCAACACCCTCAAGTTCTAAGAAACGCATTCGCTTCGGGAAGGCTCCGCTTCGGAGCTTTCCCGGGCGAAGTTTTCATGCTTTGTTCTGCAGATTGTGTTGACATTGCGCGTTGCGTATGATAACATTCTCTGCGGTAACAAAATCGCCCAAGACAGCCGGCAGCGGGAGACCGCATAAGTCCTGCCGAGGTGATGCGTACAACATCCATATGGTTTGTATGTCATCCTTTCGTCTTGGCTTGGGCGGAAGGTTTTTTATTTCCCGTGAAACAGTTGCAAGGAGGTGAAACAACTAGATGGCAAACGTTCAAAACGTAGAACGCAAAGCGGAGCAGGTTGCTTCTGTCGCGGAGAAGATCAAAAAGGCACAGAGCATCGTCGTATTCGATTATCGCGGAATCTCCGTTGCGGAGGACACTGAGCTTCGTGCAGAAATGCGCAAAGCGGGCGTGGAATATGCGGTTATCAAAAACCACATCATGGAACGCGCTTGTGAAGCAAATGGTATCGACGCAAAGGAAATCAGCATTCTCAAAGGGCCCAGCGCTTTCGCGTTTGGTTACACTGACGTGGCAGCTCCCGCGCGCATCCTCAAGGCTTTCGTGAAGAAGGCGAAGAAGTGCGAGCTCAAGGGTGGCTTCGTCGAAAAGAGCGTTCTCAATGCTGCTCAGGTCGAAGCAATTGCAGACCTGCCGAGCCGCGAGGTGATGATTGCACGCATGCTGGGATCCATGATGTCCCCAATTTCCAAGTTCGCAATCGCAATCAACGAGATCGCCAAAAAGCAGGGCGGAGCGGAAGCGTAAAGCGGACGACCGCGTATCACAAAACACAAAAAATATGCGGATCAACCGCAACAAAAATGTAAGGAGAATATTATGAATAAGGAACAACTGATCGCTGATATCAAAGCGATGTCCGTTCTGGAGCTCTTCGAGCTCGTGAAGGCTCTTGAAGAAGAATTCGGCGTTTCCGCCGCCGCGACCGCCGTTGCCGTTGCCGGCCCCACCGCCGCAGCCGCAGAAGAAGTCGAAGAAAAGACCGAGTTCGACGTCATCCTCAAGGATGTCGGCGCCGAGAAGATCAAGGTCATCAAGGTCGTCCGCGAACTCACCGGCCTCGGCCTCAAGGAAGCCAAAGACGTCGTCGATGGCGCACCGAGCAAAGTCAAGGAAGGCATCAACAAGGAAGAAGCCGAGAAGATCGCGGCTGCTTTCAAAGAAGTTGGCGCAACCTGCGAAATCAAATAAGGGATTACTCCCTTGCAAAGCAGCCCGGTTCTCCGGGCTGTTTTTTTATTGTTATGTTAGAGATCATTGATGCAAGTTTTCTTTCAAAATTCGAAATAAAACAGAAAACACATAAACTCTCGATTTAAAATTTTCCAGAAATCAGTTTTATGAATTTTGCGTAAAACCTTGATTCTCAGCGCGATATGAGGGATAATGAACGCATTATTTGGTATGGATGGGAGTTGGTGCACGATGAAGCAGTTGCAGGATCGAATTCGCGCCGAGGGGCGTGTGCTTCCGGGAAACATCATAAAGGTTGACGGCTTTTTGAATCACCGCGTGGATACGGCGCTGATGCGCGACATGGCGAAGGAATTCAAGAGCCGTTTTGATTTAACAGGGTTGACCGCCGTTCTAACGGTGGAAGCTTCCGGCATTGCACTCGCAACGATCTGCGCGGAAGAGTTCGGTGTTCCGCTCGTTTTTGCGAAAAAAGCGAAGTCCGACAACATTGAAGGCGGCCTCTACAAAAGCGACATCTACTCCTATACCTATAAGAAACATGTCACGCTCATCGTTGCGAGCCAGTGGCTCTGCTCCAGCGACAAGGTGTTCATCGTGGACGACTTCCTCGCAAACGGCGAAGCGCTCCGTGGTCTCGTCGAGATCGTGGACGAGGCGGGCGCAGAGCTGGTCGGCATCGGCATCGCGATCGAAAAGGGATTCCAGCCCGGCGGACAGCGCTTGCGCGACGCGGGGATTCACCTCGAATCGCTCGCCATCATCGAACGTGCGGACGAAAACGGCGTCGTCTTTCGCGGGGAGTAATCTATGCGGGAACGTATCGTAGTACTCGATTTCGGCGGTCAATACAATCAGCTCATTGCGCGCAGAGTCCGTGAGGCGGGCGTTTACAGCGAGCTGATTCCGCACGACGCGCCGATCGAGCGAATCAAAGGTGAGAGCCTGAGCGCGATCATCATGACCGGAGGCCCCGACAGCGCCTATGAAGAAGGCGCGAAGGCCTGCGACAACGCGGTGTTTTCGCTTGGCGTTCCGGTGCTTGGCATTTGCTATGGCATGCAGTATATCGCAAAGGTGTTCGGTGGCGAGATCGCTTCCGCGCCTGTGCGTGAGTATGGACACACGAAGATTCGCTTTTCCGATCATCCGCTGTTCCGCGGCCTTGGCGAAGTGGTGTGGATGAACCACAACGATTCCGTCACGCGCGCGCCAGAGGGATTTCAGGCGATTGCGTCCACCGACGCTTGCCCCGTCGCGGCGTTTGCGGACGAGGAGCGCAAGGTTTACGGCATCCAGTTCCACGCGGAAGTGACCCACACGCAAAACGGACAAAAGCTTTTTGAAAACTTCCTCAAGAGCGTGTGCCACCTGCGCTGCGACTACAGCGCGGCGAACCTCAAGGACGAGCTGATCGCGAGCATCCGCGCGCAGGTTGGCGACAAGCGCGTGATCGGCGCGCTCTCCGGCGGCGTGGATTCGTCTGTCGCGAGCGTTCTCGTGCACGAGGCTGTCGGCAGCCAAATGACGTGCATCTTCGTCGATCACGGTCTGTTGCGTGAAAACGAAGCGGAGCAGGTCATGCAGGTGTATCACGACACGCTCTCGCTCAACATTATCAAGGTCGATGCGCGCGAGCGATTCCTGAGCAAGCTTGCAGGCGTCGTCGAACCGGAGAGAAAGCGCAAGATCATCGGCGAAGAGTTCATTCGCGTATTTGAGGAAGAATCCAAGAAGCTCGGCGGCGGAGAATTCCTGCTGCAAGGCACGATCTATCCGGACGTGATCGAGAGCGGCACCAGCAGCGCGAGCACGATCAAGAGCCATCACAACGTGGGCGGGCTGCCGAAGGATATTGGGTTTATCGGGCTTGTTGAGCCGCTTCGCATGCTGTTTAAAGATGAGGTGCGTGCGCTGGGCGAATCGCTCGGCATCCCGCACGAATTGGTCTGGCGGCAGCCGTTCCCGGGCCCGGGGTTGGCCATTCGCGTGCTCGGCGACGTGACGGAAGACAAACTCGCAATCCTCCGCAGGAGCGACGCGATCTTCCGCGAGGAAGTCAAAAACGCAGGACTTGAAGAGGCGATTTGGCAGTACTTTACCGTTTTCACCGGCATGCGCACGGTCGGCGTGATGGGCGATCAGCGCACGTATGAT
The DNA here is from genome assembly GCA_963667195.1 of Christensenellaceae bacterium. GTDB lineage: Bacteria > Bacillota > Clostridia > Christensenellales > CAG-138 > UBA7703. The sequence continues at coordinate 2,927,335 of OY762962.1, read as the reverse complement.
TACATCATTGGCGTCCGCGCTGTGACCTCGACGGACGCGATGACGGTCGAGTGGGCGGAGATTCCGTATCCGGTGCTGCGCCGAATCAGCGAGCGAATAATCGGCGAGGTGCCGCACGTGAACCGTGTCGTCTACGACATCACAAGCAAGCCGCCGGGAACGATTGAGTGGGAATAAAAAGTTACGTTTGAAAACGGCGGACAATCTGTTATAATAAAGAAAAATTGAATCATCAAACCGTTGAGTAAGACGAGTAACCAGTGCAGAGAAATTACAGAGAGTTGCCGGAGATGGAAAGGCGATATTTCGAGCGATGGCGAATGGACTTATGAGGGCAGCCCGAACACGAAAGCAAGTAGGCGCTGACGGAGCATTCTGACCGTCATACAGGAAGCGCATGTTGGTGCGCCGCGATTAGGTGGCAATAGAAGCTTTGACTTCTGTCCTATGAGGGCAGGAGTCTTTTTTATTAGGAGGAAAATATGAAACAGAATATCATTTTAACAGGAGACCGTCCAACGGGTCGACTTCACATCGGGCACTATGTCGGTTCGCTGAAGCGGCGCATTGAGCTGCAGAATTCTGGTAAGTTTGACCGAATCTTCATCATGATTGCGGATGCGCAGGCGCTGACGGACAATTTTGAGAACCCGGAGAAGGTGCGAGAGAATATCGTTGAAGTAGCGCTCGACTATCTTGCCGTGGGTCTTGATCCAACACGCTCCACGCTCCTGATTCAATCTATGATACCGGAACTGACGGAATTGACGTTCTACTACATGAATCTGGTCACGCTCTCCAGGCTGCAACGAAACCCCACGGTGAAAGCGGAGATTCAGCAGAAGGACTTTGAATCCAGCATCCCGGTCGGGTTTTTGTGCTATCCAATCAGCCAAGCCGCAGATATCACCGCGTTTGGGGCAAATGTCGTGCCCGTGGGCGAAGATCAGCTGCCCATGCTGGAGCAGACGAGAGAGATCGTGAGGCGGTTTAACTCCATCTATCAGGAGGTTCTCGTTGAGCCGGAGGCGCTGCTGCCGGAGAATGAATCATGCTTGCGACTGCCCGGTACGGATGGAAAAGCAAAGATGAGCAAATCTTTGGGGAACTGTATCTATCTTTCGGATGAGCCGGATGTGATTCAAACGAAGGTCATGAGCATGTATACCGACCCAAATCATCTGCTCGTTTCTGATCCCGGCAGGATTGAAGGGAATGCGGTGTTTACCTATCTCGATGTGTTTTGCAAAAATGATTCGTTTGAGAAATATCTTTCGGAGTATGCTTGTCTGGAGGAACTCAAGGAGCATTATCAACGCGGCGGGCTGGGCGATGTGAAGGTGAAGAAGTTTCTGAATCGAATTCTGCAAGAGGAGCTTGAACCGATTCAGATTCGCAGAAAAGCATTCGAGAAAGACATTCCTTATGTATTTGACGTGTTGCGGGAAGGCAGCAACACCGCGCGTGCGGTCGCAGCTGACACACTTTTGAACGTCAAGCGTGCGATGAAAATCGATTACTTTTCAAATGAGGAACTGGTTCGGGAACAAGCGGAGAAATATAAGTTGTAACGAAAAGAAATACAGTCAGAATGATAACTACTATATACAGTAATCAAAATGTAAGGAAAAGTATTGAATTCGTTTTCAATTTAAGGTAACTTATATTTATAGTATTGGAAAAAGTGGAATGGAACACTCATTGGAATGCTAGAGAATTCAAAAGGAGGATTTTTTATGTCTTACTACTACGTCATCGGTGTCCGCATGGACAACAGAACCTCCAACGCAGCGCAATTTCAAAAGGTGCTGACCGAGAATGGCTGCAAGATCAAGGCGCGGCTCGGGCTGCACGAAGTCAGCGAAGACCTCTGCGCGACCGACGGCATGATCATCCTTCAGCCATACGGCAAAAAGGAAGAGATCGAGCAACTTGTCAAGGATCTGAACTCGCTGGAAGGCGTCAAGGCAAAACTGATCGATTTGAACTAAATTCAGGATGCAGGAAGAGTCCTGAGAGAAACTCAGGGCTTTTCTTGTGTCAGATTTCGTGTAAGAGTATCTATAAAATTGCGCATTTGCAACTAAGAAAAACGGAATAGGACGGTAACACGGGTGTTTGAGTTTGATTATACTGTTTCCGAAAAGGACTATATTGATTTCAACCGATATCACGCGCAAAATTCTCCAGCAGGGAAGAGAGCCCGAACTATTGCGATCTATATCATGTTAGCAGCCCTGCTACTTGTACTGGTGAGTGACATTATCAGCGGTAATACGGGGGGCATGATTTACACTTTGATCGCTTTCCTAGTTATGGGAATAATTATGCTGCTGCTTCTGGGACCAATGATGCGCTGGAATATTAAACTCAGTACAAAGCTCATGAAAAAAAACGGAAGGCTTCCGTATGACAGTCAGGTCAATCTACGATTTGAGGATGAACTTATCATCGAGAAATCGCCTATGACGGAGGTCAAGACGTCGTACGCAAAGCTGGAACGAATCGCTGTCGGCCCATCTGGGGTATATCTGTATAATTCCGCGATCTCCGCGATCCTGATTCCCAATACCGCCTTTATAAACGCGGCGCAAAAATACGACTTTTTGCAGTTCTTGCACCAGAAGACAAACCTTACAATCAGCGATATGCTTTCATAAAGAACAGAATTTCAGCCTCCGGTAGTAATTGCCGGAGGTTTTTGTACTTTCTATTTGAAAATTGAAACCACATCCAGATTCAACTCGTGTTGGCTGAGTTGGAGAATCAATTCTTCCAACGCGGATATACTTGCCGCGACACAAACTACGATGATGGAAGCGTTGAGCCCCAGAAGGGGCAGAAGAAAAGGCGACAGGACAAGAAGAAATCCTGTTGCTTTGTTTGCGTACGTGTGAAGAAACGCAAGTTTGTGAAACCGCACATAACACACAGCCAGCGCAACGAAGCGCAGGATCGCGATCGATCCAACCCAGAGGAGCGCCCAAGCAGGAAACCGATAGTTGCGCACCAAAAGATAGAGCAAAATACCAAAGAGCAGAAAGTCCGCCGCACTGTCCAGACGCGCGCCGAGCTTGCCGGAAACACCCCAACGCCGCGCGAGAAAGCCATCCAGCAAATCACTCAATCCCAATAGCGCGTAAAGCAGCAGAAACGAGACGGAGAACGGCGCAAAAAACAGGAGCGCGGGAGAGAACACGAGCCGAAACAGCGTGATGATATTTGGTATGCTCTTTTGCAGCGGTGAACGATCTTTCATGTTTCCTCTCAAAGATGGATGGTTTAAAAAACTCGATACAAACAAGTTGATTATAACATCTGATTCTCACGCTCACGATGAGAATATTTCTATGGTATAATACGCTCATGGTATTTTCGAGCCTGACATTTTTACTGCTTTTCCTGCCCGCAATGCTCGCGGTTTATTTTGCGTTCCGCAGCATTCGCTTAAAGAATACGGTTCTTTTGATCGGGTCTTTGCTGTTTTATGCTTGGGGAGAGCCTGTCTTTGTGCTCGTGATGGCGTTTGTAACGCTGACCGTGTACGCGGGCACGCTCGCCTTCAGCACGGCGAAAACGAATACGGGCAAGCGTGGGCTGTTTGCGCTCACGCTAGTCATCGCGCTCGGCGCGTTGGTCTATTTCAAGTATGCCGCGTTTTTCGCCAATCAGCTGTTCTCGCTCATTGGCTCCAGCGCTCGAATGCAGACTCCGAGGCTCCCGATCGGGATTTCGTTCTTTACCTTTCAGGCGATCACCTACGCCGTGGATGCATACCGCGGCACGGTTCGCGTACAGAAAAACTACGGGCTATTGCTTCTCTATGTGTCGTGCTTTCCGCAGCTCATCGCGGGTCCGATTGTGCAGTATGGCGACATCGAATTCGAGCTTCATGAGCGCCAGACCACGCTGGACGATTTCACGGGCGGCATGCGGCGCTTTGCGATAGGACTTTGCAAGAAGGTGCTCCTGGCGAATATCCTAGGTGAGATGCTGTCCACGCTGCCGGACGCGGGTGCTTCCGTTGCCGCGGGCTGGATGACCAGTGTCATCTTCGCGCTGCAAATCTATTTCGATTTCTCCGCGTATTCCGATATGGCGATCGGCCTTGGACGTGTGCTCGGCTTTCGTTATCAGGAAAACTTCCGCTATCCCTACATTTCCCGTTCGGTCTCCGAATTCTGGCGCAGGTGGCATATTTCGCTGGGGCAATTCTTCCGCGAGTATGTCTATTTTCCGCTGGGCGGCAGTCGCAAAGGTCGGCATCGCACGACCTTGAACCTGCTGCTGGTCTGGACGTTGACCGGCCTTTGGCACGGCGCAAGCTGGAATTTCGTACTTTGGGGACTGTATTACGGCATTCTCATCGCGCTGGAGCACGGCACGCTGAAATACGTTGTCAAACGCACACCGCGCGCGCTCGGCATACTGCTCACGTTGATTGCGGTGCTGTTCGGCTGGGCGCTGTTCTATCAAACCGACTTACACGCCTGCGCGCGGCAGGTGCTCGCGATGGTGGGCATCTCGCGTAACGGCGGCATCTCTTTCGCGGGCTGGATGGACGCGACAACGCTGCAAACGATACGCACCTACACGGTGTTTCCGTTGCTTGCCGCGGTACTGAGCATTCCGATTCTTCCCACACTGGAGCGGTTCTTACGAAACAAGGTGCGTCTCCAACGAACAGCGCAGCTGCTCTCCGTGGTTTTGCTGACGCTGGGCGTCGTGCTCTGCATCATGAACCTCGTATCGGATAGCTACAATCCGTTTTTATACTTCCGGTTTTAACCGATCGAACGAACATTTTTGAGAGAAAGGAGCAGTATATGCGGCGGAAACTATCGTTTTTAATCACGCTGTGGTGGATCATCCTCTGCGGCGCAATCGGCGTATGCATGCTCCTGTTCGCGGGTAAAACGCCGGTCGTCTCCGTGGTGGAGAACCGGACGCTGGCGGGCATGCCCGCAATTTCATTCTCAACGCTAAAAAACGGCGGCATCAGCGAATCGTTTGAAAGCTTCCTTACCGACCGGTTCTTTCTGCGTACGGAACTGGTCGATGGCGCGAACGCGCTCAAACATCTGTTTTCTGCGCTGACGGTGGATGAACTGTTGGGTGCGGAAGGAGATGAGGTCTTCGTTCCGGCGGACGAATCCGTGACGCAGGAGGAACAGCAAGCCGCAATAGAGCAGCCGGATGTGGTGGCCCAGCCAGAGGAGGACAACCGACAGGCGCAGACGCTCACAAAGACAGCCATAACAGGTGACTCCGTCAACGTTTGGCTCAATCATCGCGACGGCACGAGAACCGCACTCTTTACTTACAGCAAGGAACAGATTGAGAAGGCCGCAACCGTGCTCAACCAATACGCGGCGCTGCTGCCGGTCGGCGGAAAGCTGCACGTGATGCTCGCGCCCCGCGCGCAGACCGTGAATAAATTTGCGCTGCATCTGGACACGGAGAGCGGCTGGGCGAGTGAGGTTGAAGCAGCGCTGCAACCGCTCGTTTCTAAAAACGTGGTATTGCATTCGGCATATGATATCTTTCAGGAGCCGATACTGAGCGGAGATTATGTCTATTTCCGCACTGACCATCACTGGACCGCACGCGGGGCATATCTCGCAGCGGAGTCGATGCTCAAGAGCGAAGGATTCCAAACCGTGCCGCTCAAGGACTATTCGGAGAAGACCATCGAGGGATTCCTTGGTTCGATCTATCTGCACAACCGCAACGCAAAGCTTAACGATCTTGCGGATCAGATCGAGGTGTTTTACCCGCTGCTTCCCGCGAAATCCTACCGCGTTTCCAACGCGTATAAGAAGAATGAACTGCCCGTGATCGACGAAACGAAGACGAACTACCTCGTGTTTCTGGGCGGAACATCCGGCCCGTACCGCGTGCTTGAGGGCGGGTATCATACAGGGCGAAACATGCTGATGGTCTGCGATTCGTTCGGCAATAGCATCGCACCGTTCTTGATGCCGTATTATGACGATGTGTACATGGTCGATTTCCGTGAAGATTATTATACGCGACAGGACGCGGCGGATGGCGTGAAGGAATACATCCGCAGGCTCAAGATCAACGACATCTATATCGTGTTGTGCGATACCAACGGAATCGGCTCTATGTATCTCAACCAGTATCTGCCGGGGAACATCAACTGATGGACGAACCAAAGAACGCAAAACACGAGATCATTCGTCATACCGAAGCGCGAGAGAACACGACCCGAATCTGGCGCGCGCAAGGCAACCCGATCGGCTCCGCCGTCAGCGCGAAGGATCGCAGGTTTATTCAGCGCGCGGTTTTGTTTTCCGGGATCGCATTATTGCTGCTCGCCGCACTTGGCGTTGTTGCCTTTCGGAATCTGGAACAAGTCAAAGAAACATATGTCTCCGTGTTAATCGCGCAGGCAAAGTTTACCCAAGCGGAGCGCGTGATTCAGTCTCTCAACGACGACACGGCAAAATCGGAACTTCACAAAAAGCTATATTTCTCGGTCGCGCAATCCTACGAGACTGGCGGAAAGCTCCCCGACGCGGTGAAGCTCTATCAGGCGGCAGGGGATTATCCGGGGGCCGTTGCCGCGCTGCAACGCGTGGGATATTCACTCGCGCAAGTCTATGAAGCGGACGGCGATTATCAGGAGGCCAGCGAAACCTATTCCGCGCTTGGAGATTATCAGGACGCGGTGGAGAAGAGCGAAGAATGCACCTACGCGTACGCGATGGAGCGGTTTGATTACGGTTATTACGACGAGGCGATGCGACTTTTCTATGCGCTCGGCAGCTATCAGGATGCGGAGAGCTACGCGAAAAAGGCGGCAGCCGAGCTTTCACAAAACGCGGGAGCAGGGGATCTGGTCGATCTTCTCGTTGGACTCAATGAGGAGCAACTAGCCCAGCGCGCACAGCTGCAAACCGAGCGGGAAGCGCTGCCGAAGAACATCGTCGCGACGGGATACAAACACACCGTCGCGCGCACGGAAGCGGGCACGGTACTCGCCGTGGGGTCCAACCTCTCCGGACAATGCAACACGCAGGAATGGACGGATATCGTTGCCGTTGCGGCGGGCGCTTATCATACGGTTGGCCTTCACTCGGACGGCACCGTCGTCGCCACAGGCATGAATACCTACGGACAGTGCGATGTTTCGAAATGGGTGGATGTCGCCGCGATCTATGCGGGCTCGTATAACACCATCGGAATCACGAAGAGCGGACAGATTCTCAACACGGGCTATCAGCACTGGAACACGCTCAAGTGGCGCGACATCGCCGCACTTTCCATCGGCGACTACGCGCTTTGCGGCGTGATGCAAAACGGCCAGCCGCTCTATACGAGCGACGAACTCGTGACAAGCGACTATTACGATCTCGTCGCTTTCGACGCAGCTACCGCAAACAGCGCGGGACTCAAGGCGGACGGCACCGTCGTTTCCAACGGGCTGGACGTTTCCGCGTGGAGCAACGTTCTCGCGATCGACTGCACGTCCAACGGGATTTTCGCGCTTAGCGACAGCGGGAACGTGCTTTCCAGCGCGTTTTCATATGCGCACCTGCCGGACGTGTCCGATTGGCAAAGCATCGTCGCGATCTCCGCGAGCGCCACGCATATCGTCGGCGTAACGGCGGATGGGCGCGTACTCGCGCGCGGCGAAAGCGACGCGGGACAATGCGACACGCAGGAATGGGTGCTCTTTACGCCGAAACCGACCCCAACACCGAGCGCGGAACCGACAACGACGCCAAAACCGTAAAAAAAGACGATCCGGATTCGGATCGTCCTTCTGAAATACATACTCTGTTTAAGAAAACAACAGAATCAACCGCCGCCGCAGACAGGGAGAAAACCGACGACATCTCCATCCTGCAGCGGTGTTTTTTTGCCGTGACTCAGCGCAATACTCACGTCGTTGACGACGATCAGCGCGCTTTTCGCCGCACGGAGAGCATCTTTTCCATATGTTTTACCGATGTAGTCCAGCACTTCCTGCACAGAGCAGAGTTCCGTTTCCTCGGTCTCTTTTTGCACGATCGCACGGATCGGCGCATAGTATCGAATTGTCTTCATACCTGAATACCCAGCTTTCGGAGTTTGCGTTTCTTCGGCTTTCCGTTTGCATCCCAACCGCGAATGTTGTAGTACACGGGCAGCATCTTGTCGAGGCGAACGACTGTCTTGGGGTTGTTGGCGTCCTGCGGCGTCTTGGTCAGGCGATCCGGTAGGGAATCATCCTTGCCGGTCAAACCTTCGCGGAAGTTGTAGAGCCGCTCCAGGTTATAGCCACGCTCGCCGAGTCGGACAAACGAACCCGTGTAAAACGGCAGTCCCGTAATGAGGCGAAGCGCCTCCGCATGCGGGAAGAGATAGACGGAGTTGAAGCGAAGCACGGGCAGCATCCAGAGCAGGAGCCTCACGCCGAAGCCTAGCTGCGTTGCGATTTTTCCGACCGTGCGCGTCACGGGATGATGCGGGCCAAGGTGGAACAAAACCGCTGGAACGAAAGACTGCGCAGAGAAGAGGCAGAATCCCGCGGCGGAGATCGCCTCGAGCGCATCCTGAAAGAACGCGGTAAACGCGGGTTTTGCGGAGGTGGAGGTCGCGTCCATCGAGAGCACGCCGACGGACTCCAATAATGCGAGGTACCCACCGTTGAGGTGGCAGCCGCCGCGGTTGCTCGTGGCATAGCCTAAGCCCATGCCGACGGAACGGCGCGGTTCATAGCTCGCCATCTCCAAACCCTTGCTGTGCATGGCGTATTCCTTGCCGCCGTAGTGCTCGCTCATCCACTTACTGCCGTTGGCAAGATCGCTGTATTTTCCCTCGCGAAGCGCGATTTTCTCGACGATTTCCGGCAGATTATCAGAGTTTCCGAACGTGACATCAAAGTCCGCGACACCGTTTTCCTTGAGCTCCATGGCAAACGCAAGCGTGGAGGCAAGCGAAATCGTGTCCATACCGAGCAGGTCGCACTGATAGTTGAGGCGCAACATATTCTCCATGCTGATCGCGTCGATATTCGGCCCGAAGAAACCGCAGGTTTCGTATTCCGGGCCTTTGACATCCTTGCCGTCCACCTCGACGCGCCGCTCGCAGCGGATCGGGCAGGAAATGCAGGAACTGTTGCGCAGCAGATACTTGTCCGCGAGCGTTTCGCCGCTGACCGTGTGTGCGTCCTTGGAGTGCCCATACTTGAAGTTGTGCGTGGGAAGCGCGTTGGTTGCGTTCGCTTTGCTGACCAAACCCGCGCTGCCGTAAGAAGGCAGTGCCTCGCCGGTCATCGGGTGATTGCGAAGAAAATCGACCCACTTCTTGACGTACTTGCCGAATTTTTCTTTGTTGTAAACGTAAGGGCGTTGCGTTCCGTAGGCGACGATCGCTTTGATCTTCTTTGCGCCGAGCACCGCGCCCGCACCGCATCTGCCCGCGACGCGCTCGCCGGAAACAGCCGCCGCATAACGTACGAGGTGTTCGCCTGCCGGGCCGATCACAAGCTTTCCGTAGATTTTCGGGAACGCGTGCTGCGTTTCTTCCGTATCCTTGCCCCAAAGTTCGCCCGCGTCAGAGATGGTGATGATGCGATCGACGATGGAGATCACGCAAGGCGTTTCGCTCTGCCCGCGCAGGATGATTCCGTCGTAGCCAGCGCGTTTCATGAGTGCGCCAAATTGCCCGCCACAGTTGCTGCTCGCAATTCCGCCCGTGAGAACGTTTTTAAACGTCATGTTGAAGCGGCTAGAGCAGGGCGCGCTCGTTCCCGTTGCGGGGCTGGTGTTGATGATCACGACCGAGTCCGGCCCGAGCGGATCAACGCCCGCGGGTGTTAAGTCGTACAATAGCCGCGCGCCAAGCGTCTTGCCGCCGATATAGTTGCGGAAGAGCTGCTCGCTGATCTCGTAGCGCATGCTGGTGCGCGTGTTCAGATCGATGATCGCATAGACAGGCGTTCTCATACGCTCACCTCCGCCAGATGAATCGCGCCAACCGGACAGTTTTCCTCGCAGAGCCCACAGGAGACGCACTTGTTTGGCTGAAACAGCTCGGCAAATACGTGGATGTCCCCGTGGAACGCGGGCGGCGAAATATGGAGCGCCTCCGCGCGGCACCAAGTCACGCAGATGCCGCATGCGCTGCAAGTCTTCGTGTCCACAACGGGCTTTGGCCACTGCGTGCGCGGAAGACTCTTGCAAGGGTTGCCGTGACCATCCAGAACGGAGCCTTTCGGGCAGACACTCCCGCAGACGCCGCAGGAAACGCAACGGCGGATGTTGACGACATGGAGTTCCTTTGGCGCGCCGTCAATCGCGAGCACGGGGCACTGCTTGGCGCAGGCCGTGCAGCCGATGCAGCTATCGGTGATGAAATACGGCATGACCGATCTCCTTTGATCCGAAATAATTGTATTTCAATTGTGATCATAAATGCGTAGAGCGAAAGGCGAAAACATTGTTCAATAGAATTACTCTATCACAAACAGGCTTGCTTCGCAATTGACGGCAAATACAATTCCGGCGTGAAAGACGCAACAGAAAATCCCCGCCGGAGCGGGGAGAGAGATCAATCGTTTGGAAAGTGCTTTTCGCTTTCGGCGAGGTCAAAGCCGAGTGTTCCGCCGGGGTTCATGATGTTGTCCGGGTCAAAGTGGTTCTTGAGCGTGCGCAGCACGTCGTACTCATTTTTCCCAACAGAGCCTTCCAGCCAGGGCGCGAACATCTTGCCGATACCGTGGTGGTGGCTCATCGCAGCGCCCGATTTCTGAATTGCGGAAAGGATGCCCGCGTGATATTGCCGGAACGCCTCAGGGTCACTCTCCTTGATGAGGAAGATGAAGTAGAGGTTTGCGCCCTGCGGATAGACGTGCGACATATGCGTCATGCAAATCGTGTCCGGGCGGGACTTGCAGTAGGCGCGAACTTCCGCATGCACCTTAGACATGTTGCTCCAGTTGACGGAGCACTCCATCGTATCGGTTACGATGCCGAAATCCTGCATCGTATCGCGCATGTAGGGATCGTTGAATCGGCCTTTTTCCCAGCCGCGCGTGACGTAGCCCGTGAGGCTGATACCGCCAAATCTTCGGGCAACGCGATGTACGTTTCTCGCGACATTGCGCGAAAATCCGTTTTCGCCGTTGGTGAAGCCGAGATAGAGGCACATTTCGTTTTCTTTGAAGTTGCGCATGCGGAACAAATGCTTGAGCGGGGAATCCATCACGCCGTATTGATGCAGCATCATGCTGGTCTCCTCGGGATCGGAGAGGCGGAAGACGGAAGGGTATCCTGCCTCGCTCTGCATGATCTCGCGCGCCGCGGACTGGGCAGTTTCCCAATCTTTGAACATGTAGGAGAATCTGCGGATCGTCTTGGGCAGATAGCGGAACACCTTGAGCGTGACTTGCGTCAATACGCCATACGTACCCTCGCCGCCCATCATGATTTGACCAAGGTCGCTGCCGGTCGCCTTGCGCGGGTAGCGGTCGGTCTTGATCACGCCGATGGGCGTTGCGTATTCCTGCGCGAGCACGATATCCGAAATGCAGCCGTAGTAGGTGGAGTTCTGACCCGCGCCGCGCGTGACCACCCAGCCGCCGACAGACGAATACTCAAAGCTTTGCGGGAAATGCCCGCAGGTGTATGCGCGCTTGGCTCCAAAGAGCTTCTGCGCGTTGTTCAGCGTCTCCTCCAGCTTCGGGCCGCTCATGCCGGCTTCGACCGTGATCGTCTGATCGATCTCATTGAACTCGATCACCTTGTTGAAGCGCAGGCGAAGATCCAGCGAGATCCCGCCCTTGACGCACTCGACACCGCGCGTGACGGAGGAGCCGCCGCCATAGACGTAGACGGGAATCTTCTTTGCAGCGCAATAGGCTACGACTTGCTCAATCTGTTCCTTTGTGTCGGGATAGAGCACCGCGTCCGGCACGTTTTCCACGATCTTGTTGCGGAGGCGCAGCAGGTCGTACATCGTCTTGCCATACGCGACGGAAAGGCGCGCATAGTCGTCCGTGCGCACAAAATCCGCGCCAACGATATTCCGAAACGCATGGATGTCCTGCTCGCTCAGGTGAGTTGGGAGGTCGAACGCGACCTTGTCGAAGCCGATATCCTCGCGATAGGCGCGAAAATCTTCATCCGTGAGGTGAAATTTCTCCTTCATGAGTTTATAGAGAGATTCTCTGGGTGGCTTGATTTCCAGCGGAGCACCCCATTTGAAGATGGAACGATAGCTGTCCTTGGGGATTTCGCCGCGCACCCAATTGGGTTCAAAATCTTTGTATGGATGAGACATAATTGCGCTCCTTTCGCGTTTCGGTCAATAGGGTTGAACGAGCCGGTCGCTCGTGCAAATGATGTTTACGCCCGTGTCGCAGACGTTGCGCGCGATTACGTCGCCGATCTTGACGCGCTGTTGCACGACCACGTCGGCAAGGGCTTTGACTACGTCCTGCATCTTCGCTTTCTCAATTTCGCCATCCGTGCGCACGCTGACGACAGGGGAATCCGCAAAAGCGGTCTTCACGCTGGTGGTGAGGGTGCGCATCGGTCGCGTCAGCTCGGCGCGCGCATATGCTTCTCCGCGCTTGCAGGCTTGACCCGTGCACTGAACGCCGTCCTGCGTCTCACGGCAGCGGATACGGCAGCCGTTCGGGCAGACGATGCAGACGATCTCTCTTTCTAGCGGTTCATTCATGAATCGTTTCCTCCAGATGAAAACGGACAGGTTCGCAGCCGTAGAGCTGCTCCGAGGGAAGGGCAAGGGAGAGGCGCTCCATCTCCGGCGGACGCAGATGCGAAAACGTTTTAACAGCCAACGTTCGTTCACCTTTCGTGACGGTCATCGTCGCGTGATCCATATCCCGGGAAGCGCGAAAGAAGAAGACGCGCTCGGCTGAGTCGGTGTTTCGATTGATCCGCTGCGGCACGAGATAGAGCATAGAGGAATCGCACTCCACTGGCACGAGGCTGCGCGGCGTTCTCATGCGCGCAGCGGCGGTGCCTGCCGTCTCTCCGCTCTCCGAAACGTAATCGACAAGGTCGTTGACGTGCAGCGCGTTGCCGCAGGCGAATATCCCGCGAATCATGGATTCGTTTTGCTCGTCCACAATTGCGCCCTTGGTCTTGGAGTCGATCGGAACACCGATGGACTCCGCAAGCTCGTTTTCGGGGATGAGCCCGACCGAGAGGATCAGCGCGTCGCAGGGGATGATCTCCTCCGTGCCCGCAATCAGGTTCATGCGTGCGTCTACACTCGCGATCTCGACTGCGCTGAGCCGCACATCTCCGATGACGCGGGTGACGGTCTTGCTGGTATAGAGCGGAATCTCGAAATCCCAGAGGCATTGGCTGATGTTTCGGGTCAGCCCGCTTGGCGTTGGCTTCGCTTCGTAGACGCCGACGACCTCCGCGCCTTCGAGCGTGAGCCGCCGTGCCATGATGAGACCGATATCCCCGCTGCCGAGGATGACGCAGCGCTTTGTCGGCAGTTCGCCGAGGATGTTGGTGTAATACTGCGCGGTGCCTGCGGTGAACACACCCGCGCATTGGCGACCTTGCACGCCGATCTGACGCGAGGTGCGTTCCCGGCAACCCGTCGCGAAGATGAGGGATCGCGTGCGAACACGCTTGACTCCCTCGCGCGTGATCACGGTGAGGATGTTGTCCTCCTGATTGCGACTTATTTCGCTGACGAACGAGAGCGTCCAAACCGTAACTTCAGACTGGGGCAACTCCTCAATGAAACGCTCCGCATACTCCGGGCCGGAGAGCTTCTCGCCAAAGCGCACAACTCCGAATCCATCGTGGATGCATTGCTTCAGGATTCCGCCGAGGCGCGCTTCCCGCTCGATGAGGAGCGTCCGTGCGCCTTCGCGATCCGAAGCGAGCGCCGCGGCAAGCCCGGCAGGGCCCGCGCCGATGACGGTCACGTCAAAATACAGTTCTTCGATCATTTTGACGGCACCTCCTTGATCGCGCCAAAGAGCAGCTCGCCGCCCGGTGCGCTCTTCGCGACCTGAACCGGCGATTTACCCGTTTCCTCCGCGATGATTTGGAGCACGAGCGGCCCGCAGAACCCGCCCTGACAGCGTCCCATGCCGGGTCGTACGCGCCGCTTGACGCCGTCAATCGTGTCGCAGGGCACGCTGCGATGGAGTGCATTCTTGACTTCGCCGCGGCTGATCTCTTCGCAGCGGCAGACGATTTCGCCATAGTCGGGGTTTTCGCGGATCAGCGCATCGCGGGACTCGTCGTCCAGCTCGTTGACGCGCGTGATAGCTTTGCGGTTTGGCTGGAACGACGCGTTTCGTTCCACCGCGCGTTCGCGGGAAAGTATCTCCATAGCCATGCGGCTCACGTCCTGCGCGATGGCGGGCGCCGCCGTGAGTCCTGGGGATTGAATGCCTGCCGCGTGAACGAGATTTTTCGTCCATTTGCCTTTACGAATCACGAAATCTTCCTCAAACGTTGCCGCGCGAACGCCGGAAAAATAGGTGATCGCGTCGCGCATACTCAGCGCGGGGTCTGTCGCGCTCTGCCGCTCAAACACGTATGCGATATTTTCGGCACTGGTGGAGTAATCCTCTTTTAAATTGGTCTCCACGGCGTCCGGGCCGACCAGTGTGTTTTGATCGATGGTCTTGACGAGCCCGCCGCCCTTGGTGTGGCGCTTTTTTGTGGAGGACGTACCGAACGTGGACACGATGGTGTTCATCCGCGTCGAAGCTTTGTGGTCCAGGATCGTGTTGGTGCCCTTGCGCGGATGGATCGAGTAGAAGCGATCCTGCGCCATGCGGGCGATCTCCTCCGCAAACACACCGGCCGCGTTGATCACCACTTTCGGGTGAATCACGCCTCGGTTGGTGATCACGCGCGTGATGCGACCATCTTCAACCGACATATCCAGAACGGCGGTATCCAGCGAGAGCGTGACACCGTTATCAACCGCGTTTTCCGCATACGCAATCGCGAGACCGTAAGGGGAGACGACTCCCGCCTCCGGGAAGAACAGCGCTGCGGATACGGTTGGCTTCATGTTGGGTTCGCGCTGAAAGAACGCCCGCTTATTCAGAAAGCGAACCTTCGGGCCAACGAGCTTGTAGTAGAGTTGCCCTACATAAGCGGTCGCCGCCATCTTCGTGCCGTGGAAGCAGATATACTGGCCGGAACGGCGAAAGGGAACATCCAGCTCGCGGCAGACGGAGTCATACATGCGATTTCCGCGCATGTTGTAGCGGCGCTTGATCTGCCCGGGAACGAGGTCGATGCCGGGGTGCACCATGCCGTCGTTGCGGCTGGTGGTCTGCATGGCGACGTCATGCTCCTTTTCAACGAGTAGTATGCGCATGTCGTATCGGGCACATTCGCGCGCGATGGCGCAGCCAACGATGCCGCCGCCGATAATCAAAACGTCGGGGTTCGTGCCCTCTAGCGCGGAATCCTTCACGGTGGGTAGGCGCATGGGCGGAATCGTTCCGCCGGTGAATACGACGTCGTTGACCAAACCGTCGTACCGGCGGTTAGCCGCGAATAATCCCGCTTCGACGATATCATCCCAGTTCTCGAGCTCACCCTCGAGATAGAGTACGTTCTCCGCCTCGCGCACGGAAACACGCCCGCCAAAGCGGGACTTAAGTGTTCGGTTGACTCGCTTGCAATACGACATGTGTTCGCTCCAAACTTGAATTGCGAAACGTTTTTTGATAGAGTCGGTCAACTGACCGACTTACGATAGTAGCGTAGCATTTCACAATAAAGTTGTCAAGATTACGCGTAACAATATACCGTTTCAACGAAAATAGCGCGCCGTTGCCGGCGCGCCGTGGAAGCGAGTATTCAATTTTGAATCAAACGATCAAATCAGCTTTGGAAAGCTCTTTGCCATCCATTCAATGAATGCGTTGACATCCATGCCTTCGTTTTGCATCGTGCTCTGCACCATAAGACCATCGACCAGCGTCAGGAGCAGCCAGGCAAGCTGCTCTCCGTCCGCGCTAGGCGCGCGCTCTAAAATGCGCGATTTGAGGATGTTCTTAAAGTGCGCATACTGCTCGTTGAGTCGCTCGCGAATCAGGCTTTCTTCTTCGCCGGAGATGGACTCCACAAACAGCCGCAAACGCAACTGTCCGCTTTCGTCAAACGCGCCGCGAATGAAAGTGTATCGGACGAGACGGGGTAGACTCGTGTCTTTTTTGCGATTATCGACCCACACGAGCAGATCGTCCGAAAGCCTGCTCCAATACCGCTCGCCGAGATCGAGATAGATCTCCGCCTTGCTGCGATAATGATAAAACAGCGTGCCTTTGCTCACGCCCGCCGCTTTTGCGATTTCCGCAAGCGAGACATCGTGCCGCTCCTGAAACAGGGTGGTTGCGGCATCGAGAATCTTTTGTTTGACGTTGTCATTCTTTGGCGCTGCCATTCGGAACACGCTTTCTTTCGTTGAATATAGGCTAGGCTTTCTTACTCAGCAGATACCGCGCAAATTCTTTTGCTCCACTGATTGCCTGCTTGGTTTGAAACGAGGCGAGATCGTCCACATCGCGCACGGAATACATGCCGTCATAGCGAAGGTGATAGTGCTCGCACATGCGCTGCATGCCAATCACGAACGGGTCGGCGGCATAGGCCGCGTCGTAGCCGTGCGTCGCGAGAATCGCTATACGCTTTCCTTCGACGAGGTTGCCCTTTGCCGAACGGTAGTATTTCGCAAGACCGTAAAAGCGATCCAGCACCGCCTTGAGTTCCGTCGTGCAGAACCAGGTATAGATCGGAGTTGCGAGAACGATCAGGTCGCTTTCCACGATGGATTTTGCAACCTCATGCATGTCGTCCTTCTGGAAACAGCCGTATTCGTTCGGCACATCCTGGCAATGATAGCAACCCTTGCAGGACGCGATGTTCATCTTCGTGAGCGTATAGTTGGTAAGAGTTGCACCGCCTTGGGTGAGCTCCTCTACAAAAGGCTTCAATAACTCCGCTGTGTTGCCGTGGAGCCGCGGACTGCCGTTCAAAATACAAATCTGCATACGAATCCCTTTCGGTTTTGTTGGTCGCTGGAACGAAGGGGAAAGAAATGGTCTGGTGTTATATGCCGAGTTTTACGAGAACTTCGCGGTAGATCTTCTCCGAATCCGCACCGAATTGCGCAAGAAGTTCCTTCGCGCGCTGGTTGAGAGATGCGGCATACAATTTATCTTGCATGCCCTGCGTGTTGATGAAAACGTTCAGGCTCGCGCCTTCCAGAGCGGCGCGACAGAGCGAGGCGGCAACGCCCGCGTCGCTGACGGCGACGACGCTGCCTTTTTCCGCGCAGAGCGCGATCAGCGGCACGACAAGCGCGCACGTTTCCATGATCTGGAGCGGCGGCTGCACGGCGCTCTTAAGAGCTGTTTCCATCACGCGCGCTTTTTCGGCTTTCTCGGCTTCTGTTTCCTTGGGCAACCGATACGCTTGCGCAAGCGGTTCGAAGGCCAAAGCATCCTCGTCCATCAAGTCGAGGAACCGGTTCGTCAGCAATTCAGATTGCTTGAGCACCTCGTTCATCTCGGCCTCAACCGCCGCATACTTGGGCTTGCCGACCGTGAGGGACGCGACCATGTGCGTCAGCGCGGCGCAAAGCGCGCCGACCAGTGCGCTGGCACCGCCGCCGCCGGGGATCGGCGCCTTGGACGAGAGTTCCTGCATGAATGCATCGATAGATTGATCGCGAAAAGCCATGATTTCCTCCGATTGTTTGTTAGTGTGCACCGAGCGCTTTGCGTACGTCGCCGAGCAGATAGAGCGAGCCGAGCGCGCAGACGATGCCGTCCGGCCCTGCCTGCTCGATTGCGGTACGGATGCCTTCGTTTACGTTGTCGCGTGAGATTGCGGTAAGCCCCCGCTCCGTGAGCATCGCGGCCAGCACGTCCGCATGCAACGCACGGGGATTGTCGGGTGTGACGGTCACGAAATCCTTCGCGAGCGGTGCGAGTGAATCGATCATTTGCGGGATGTCCTTATCCGCCATGATGCCGATAAGAAACGTGATCTTCCGATCAGGGAAGTGCTGCTTGAGACTCTCCGTTACCGCCGCGATTCCCTGCGGATTGTGCCCGCCGTCTGCGATAAAGATCGGGTTTCGCCGCAACAGCTCAAAACGCGCGGGCCAGCGGACGCTGATCAGCCCATCCTTGAGATTTTGCGCCGAAATGTTCCAACCCTTTTGCTGCAGAATTTCAATTGCGGTAATCGCGACCGCGGCGTTCTTCGCCTGATAGGTTCCAACGAGCCCACAGGAGAGCGTACCATACGGCGCGCAGTCAAACGTCAGCGCGTTGAGCGACGCCGCCACGTTCGAGATTCTGCTGTGGTCGGTGATGTGCAGTTTCGCCCCGCGGGAGAGGCAGACGGAAGCGAATACTTCGTCCGCTTCCGGGTTTTGGTCGTAGATCAGAACGTCGCATCCGGGCTTGATGATGCCTGCTTTCGCGGACGCAATATCGTGAATCGTCGGGCCAAGCTCACGCGTGTGGTCGAGGCCGATGTTCGTGATGATCGCAAGTTCAGGAGCGCCGATGACGTTGGTGGAGTCCAGCTCGCCGCCCATGCCGACTTCCAGTACGACAATATCCGCGTGACTGCGCAGGAAATATTCAAATGCGATGACCGTAATGAGTTCAAACTCGGTCGGATGATCTGCCATCGCCTCCGCATGCGGCTTGATAAACGCGGTGATCTCGGCGATCATCTCGTCGGAAATCGAGTTTCCGTTCATCTGCATGCGCTCGTTGAAGCGGTTGATAAAAGGCGAGATGTAGAGACCCGTTTGATACCCCGCAAGCGAGAGCGTCTTTGCAATCATCGCGCAGGTGGAGCCTTTTCCGTTGGTTCCGGCGACATGCACAAACTTGAGCTTGAGATGCGGGTCTCCGATTCGATGGAGGAGTTCGTTTGTGCGCTCAAGCCCAAGCCTGCTTCCGCGCCAGGTGACGCTATGGATGTAATCCAGCGCCTCTTCATACGTCATGGAAGACGGCGAGGTGCTTGCGCTCGTCTGCTGAGAGGCAACTTGTTTTGGCTCGCTTAGCACCCTCTCTCCAAGCGCCGTCGAGAGCACAGTAACAAGAATCGTGTTGACGATCATCACGATGGAGACGGGGAGCGCGCGCGCGGCAAGCAGCTCAACAAACGGTCTGCCGATGAGCAAGAATAGCGCATAACTCTTGAAGAAATAAGAACCGATGATCTCGGCGGGAATCACGATGAGCGCGATTCGTAAAATATGCTGTTTGACTTTGACAATCCGCGAAAGCAGACCCGCAACAACGCCGATGAGCAGAAACGCGACGGTCAGCAGCGGAAAATACGTTCCGGCAGTAGGGAAGAGTATGGTACCCAGAAAGTCCGCTAAAGCGCCGACAATCCCGCCCGCGATTGGCCCGAACCAAATGCCGGCTAGCAGAATCGGTACGCTGTCGATGCTCAAACGTATGGACGGCGCAAGCTGCAACATCAAGAATTTTGATAGGACAATCTGTAGGGCGATGAACATCGCCAACAGCGAGAGACGTTTGGTTGAGATAGGCTTCATATGTAATTCCTCCTTCTGTTTGCGCTGCACAAATGCAGGATCGCCTCAAAGAGAGGAAATTTCCCGTTTTGGTGCAGTAGCGGACGCGATATTGCACCGCAAGCGCGATGGCGCTTTTCGTGCAGCGGCGACTTCCCATCCTGCTGCCACTTAACGCACAATATCTACTCTACTTGTCTTTTTTCGTCACCACGTCAAAAGAGCATACTTTTTTGTGGAGAACGAGTTGATTATATCGTATTGCATTCAAAACGAAAAGAATTATCTCTTCGCCTGCGGTTTTTCGCGGATTCCCGCGTCATACACCAGATTCTCCACATCTTCAAAGCGATTTAAGGTGTAGAGGTGGATGCCGCTTGCGCCCTCCGCAATCAATCTTTGCACAAGCGAAACGGTGAAATCGTGCCCGGCAGCGCGGAAGCTCTCCTCGCTCTCGCCATAACGTCCTACGAGCGCGGACACCTCCGCCGGAATGGAGCAGCCGTTGCTGAGCGTCATGCGCACAAGCCCGTCTTTCTTGAGCAGCGGCAGCACACCCGCGACGATTGGCAGCGTCACGCCGCGCTTTCTTGCGTGATCGATGAATCTGAGGTAGTTCTCCACGCTGTAGCAAAGCTGCGTCATCAGAAACGATGCGCCCGCTTCCTGCTTTTTCAGCAGCGCTTCGATATCCGCTTCCAGCGAGTCCGCGAGCAGATGCTTTTCTGGATAGCACGCGGCGGCGAGGGAGAATCTGTCCGTCTTCTCACGAATGAACGAGATCAGCTCGTTTGCGTGCAGAAAATCTCCGCTCGAATTCGCAGCACCCGCGGGAAAATCCCCGCGCAGCGCAAGCAGGTTTTCCACACCGATTGCGGCATATTCTTCCAGCGCCGACTCCACATCCGCGCGCGTGTTGCCGACACACGTGTAGTGCGAAAGTGCCTCGCATGAACCGCCGGATTGAATGCGCTCGACGACCTCCAAGTTCCGGCCTTTGTTGGAGCCCATCGCGCCGTAGGTGCAGCTGATGAAGTCCGGCTTGAGCGTGTAGAGCTGATCCAGCGTGGCAAGCAGCGGCTCCAGCGGCTTATCTGACTTCGGCGGGAACACCTCAAACGAAAGCGTCAGCCCGGACTGGATGCGGTCGATGATCTTCATAAAACTCTATCCTTATCTGTCAACTTGAAATTCGGCTTCTTGCGCGTTGTGTTCGGGAAACGCCATCGCCTCGACAAAATGCTCAGTAAACGTGCCGGATTGCATGAGCTCGATATATTCCGTTTCGCGCGCGATCGGTTCACTTTGTAAAAACAAAGCGTAATTCCTCGCGTAAATCTTCGCTCCTTCGCCAGCGGCGTTGCCGATGCTTTCGACCCGATTGCGAAACGCTTCCGGCAGGAGGCCTATGTCGCAGAGCGCGTCCGAGGAGATATGACTGCCGAACGCACCCGCAAGCAACACGCGTTCGATTTGATCCGTTCGGAGTGAGAGCGTTGCTAGCAGCGTCTCGATTCCCGCACGGATCGCGGCTTTGCCAAGCTGAAGTTCCCGCACATCTTTTTGTGAAAGAGACACTCGTTTTTTTTCGCGTTCTATCCAAAATGAGTATGAACCGTTTTCTTCTTTATAGAGTTGATCGGAGAGGCTCGATTCCTCCAAAAATCGTCCGGTTTCATCGATTGTGCCGAGGCGCAGAAGAACGGCCACGAGATCGATGAGCCCGCTGCCGCAGATGCCGCGCGCGGGAGCTCCTTCAATCGTTGAAAACGCGAGCGACTCGCTCTCGATCCAAACATGATCGATGGCGCCGCTCTCTGCGCGCATGCCGCAGGAGATGTTCGCGCCTTCAAACGCGGGCCCTGCCGCCGTGGAGCAGCAAACGCGGCGAACACCGTCCGTACAGGCAAGCTCGCCATTGGTGCCGATATCCAAAAGCAGCGTCGTCGCTTTGATCGCATCAAACGCGGTCGCGGTGAGGCAGGCGACGGTGTCCGCGCCGACAAATCCGCCGATCACCGGGGCAATCAGAACGGGCGCATCTGCGTGGATGTGAAGATTCAGCTCTTCCGCGCGGAGCACACGATGCTCCCGCACAAACGGCAGATACGGCGCGCGCACCAGTTGTTCCAACGGTAGACCGAGAAGAATATGATGCATCACTGTATTTCCTACGATGGAGACGAGCGTGACCTGCTCTTGCGAGCGACCCGCGGAACGCGTCGTGCGCTCGATGAGCGAATTGAGCGCAAGAATCGCGCTGTCACGCAGTGCGTTCGGCTCATCGCTCGTGAGCACATAGTTTCCGCGCGTGATCACGTCCGCACCGTAGGACGATTGTGGGTTTTGCATGCCGCAGGACGCGATCTGCTCGCCAGTCGTTCCGTCCAGCAGGTAACATACGATGCTTGTTGTTCCAAGATCAAATGCCGCAAAGCAGGCGCCGTCAACTGATTCTTGTGAATTGGAATATGGTGCAAATTCAACCACGCGCTCTGCTCCGAAGCGAAGCGTGTCCAGCTGAGCTGCTTGCGGCAGCGTGACGGTGCAATCCTGCAAAACCGGAGCCTTGCAAGCGAGCACGCGAGTGACGTTACCGTTTTGATCCAACAAGACACTGCACTTGCCGCACGTGCCGTTTCCGCCGCAGGGGACATCGATGTAAACGTCCGCTGATTTTGCCGCGTTCAAAAGAAGCGTACCAGAGGGCACGCTGACTTCAATGTGATTCGGCAAAAACAGCACGCGGCAATCCATGATTATATTCCTCAACCCGCGAGAGATTTGGCGAGAGCAGCCGCCGCGGCGGCATCCGGCGAGTAGCCGTCTGCACCGATGGAGCGCGCGAATTCTTCCGTAATCGGAGCACCGCCGACCATCACGCGAAACGTGCTGCGGTTCTCCAGCTCGTTTAATCCCGCGACGATGCGCTTCATGGCGGGCATGGTCGTCGTCAGCAGAGTGGAGAGTGCAACGATGCGGACGTTCGGGTGCGTTTGAATCGCCTCGACAAACCGCTCCAACGGCACGTCCACCTCCAGATCAACTACCTCGAAGCCTGCGCTTTCGATCATCATCGCGACCAGGTTCTTGCCGATGTCGTGCATGTCTCCCTGCACGGTGCCGATGACCGCGGTACCGAAGCTCGTGGTCGCATCCTTGGCGAGATACGGTTTGAGCACCTCGACGCCCTTCTTCATCGTGCGGGCGGAGATCAGCATCTCCGGCACAAACGCTTCTCCGCGGCTGAATCGCTCGCCGATGAGCGTCATCGCGTCCACCATGCCGTGGTTGAGAATCTCCATCGGTCCAACGCCCTCGTCGATGGCGGACTGCACAAGCTCCGCGATGATCTTCGCTTTTCCGGTCTCGATCGCAGTAAAAATCTCTTCTATTTTTCCCATAAAATCCTCTCGCAAACCTGATTCTTAATAAAATCAATTCTTCTTGACGCCGAACTTGCCTTCACGAAATGCCGTGATATAGTCCATGCAGTATTCATCTTCACCGAGCAGCGCATTTGTCGCGTACAGGAGCCCGACCATCTCGCGATCGAGTACGTCCATGATCGCGGCATTCATACCGGCCTGCATGGCGAGCGTGAGGAACGCGTGGTTGATGACCGGACGCGAAGGTAAGCCGAAGGAAATGTTCGAAAGTCCGCTCACGACATGCGCGCCGTTGGAGCGCGCGCGGATTTCCTTTGCGCAGGCTGCAAAGGTGGAGAGCGCGTGTTCATCCGTCGAGAGCGTGTGCACGATCGGGTCGATGAGCAGGCGGTCTTCCGAAATGCCGTATTCCTTTGCGGCGGTGCGGATTTGCTCGAAGATGGCGAGTCTTCCTTCCGCGCTCTCCGGTACGCCGGAGTTGGTGCAGGTGAGCGCGATGATCTTCCATTTTGTATTGGCGATCAGCGGGAAAATGGTCTCGATCTTTCCGCTCTCCATCGAAACGGAGTTGACGATGCCCGCGCGTTTGCAGTGCGGAAGCACTTGCGCGAGCACGGCGGGGTTCGGAGAATCGATGCAGAGCGGCAGAGAGGATGCGCTCTCGACAAGCTGCGCCAGCCAGAGCAGTGCTTCCGCCTCTACTTCGCTATCCACTGCGGCGCAGACATCCAAATAATCCGCGCCTGCTTCCTCCTGACGAATTGCGAGGTCGCGAAGGTATGCTTCGTCGCGCTCCTTGATGGCTTTTCCGACAGAAGGTATGAAACCGTTGCATTTTTCTCCGATGACGATCATGGTTTGTGCTCCTTGCCTATATTGCGCATATAATTGCGATTTGTTGATTTCTTTCTATCATAACAAATCATATATTTCTAAGATATACCACATTTATTTGACATTTTCAACAATACATCCTACACTGTGTAGCAAGGAGCTATCAATGATTCAAAAAGAGTTTATTCGAAGCGAACTTCGCTACCGTTATCCGAATTTGGAGGAGCATATTTACGCTCCACAGCAGGCGGTCGGGCGACCGCTTCTGTTTGAGCGCGGCGAACGTAAGATTGGCGCGCGTATCATCGTTTGCGATGCGACGGAGCTGAATCTTCTAAAGAGTGCCGCGCAACCGGAGCCGCTTTTCCTCTGCATTGGTCAGCCCGACGCGAAGGCGTTTGACGCGTTCGATCTCTGCGTTTTGCCGGAATACGAGCAGAAGAGCGCGATTCTGAATTTCGTGCAGCGGTTGTTTGACCGACTCGACGATTGGACGCAGAGCCTGCGGCAAGCCGCCGAAACCGGGGTAGAGGTGGAAGAGCTGTTAACGCGTGCCTCCGACATGCTGCAAAACCCGATTGCGCTGCTTGACGAGCGCGGGCACATCGTCGCGCAGTCGGAACGCGTGGATATGGATTTGATCGCTTCGCTGTCTGGCAGGATTGCGAAAAAGGATGACCGGATTGATTCCGGCAGTGTACAAAAGCTGGGAGATACGAGCGCGCCAAGCGCGCTGTTTGCGCGGTATTCGACAGGCGAGACCCGCTACACCTTGCTCTGCGCGGCAGCCGACCGCCCGCTCTACGCAAGCGACGAGATCGTGTTTGAATCGCTGTCCGGCTATCTCAAATTGATGTTATCGCAGCGGAACATACGCCTTGGCGCGGATCGTGCGCATCGCGAAAACGAGGCGGTCGCGCATTTACTGCGGGAGCTGCTTTCGCAGGATCAGCCGGAGCAAGCGACACTGGAACAGCTCGTGCAGCTTGGTTGGAGCGATGCGGACGAATATGCGGTTCTCGCGATGGAACCGGATGATGGAGACCTACGCGTAGCTCGCGCGGATGCCATCTGTGACGAATTGGAGCGTGCGCTGGAAGGTTCTTGCGTGTTTACAGCTTCTTCCGTGATAGTCGCAATCGTGCGCACAAGCTTGTTAAATGAGGAAGCGCTCATCAAGCGGCTGCGCGGCATCGCGAAAACGCAGAAGCTGAAGATCGGCGTTTGCGAAGCGCTGGATGGATTTGCGATGCTCCCGCAAAGGCTCTCACTCGCAAAGCGGGCACTCAACCGCACGGCAAGCTCCGGCGGTGTTTCGGCATTCTTTGACGGGATTGAGGAGGAGATCATTTCCGGTTCACTTGCGGAAGTACCGAAAGAGTTAGTCTGCCTGCGTTCCGTTCGTGCGATTGCGAGATTTGATCTTCAGCACAAAACGTACTATCTGGAAACGATGGAGCAGTATGTGAAGCATCATTTCAACGCGGTAAAGACCGCGGGCACGCTGTTTATTCACCGGAGTACATTTCTGTATCGATTGGATCGGATCAAGACGCAGTTTGGGTTGGATCTGGACGATGAGAACCGGTCGATCCTGCACCTCATGCTTTCGATTCAGATTGCGAAGCAGTTGCGCTGACGTTTCCCGGCAGTTATATAAAGAACCGCCCGAAGGCGGTTCCGTTTGTTCTGTTATTTCCCGTCGCGGAGTTGACCTCCGCGAATCGCGCGCTCGAGATATCCGCCGCGCTGTGCCTTGATGTCCGTCACCGTGACGACCGCGCCGTTGCAGTGCTCTTCCAGCGTTGCAATCGCTTCCGGAAGGCGCTTTCTCTGCATGGTCATGATCAGGATGCTGCGGTCGTCATCGCGACCGTGCGCATCGATGGTGGTCATGCCAAAGCCTTTTTCGCGCAGGCAAGCTTCCGCTTCTCTTGCGGTGGCAAGATCAGGCAACACCACCTGCATGGAGCTTAGCCCGAACGCAAGCAGCTCGTCAAGCCAGCTGCCGATGTAGTTGCCGCAGGCAAACGCGACCGCGTAGACAATTCCCTTGAGGAAATCTTCCTTAAACCCGGTCAAGACGCTGCTCGCGACAATCAACCAAAGCGTGATTTCAATCACGGCAATCAGGGAGCCAATCGTACGCTCACCGCGGTTGATCAAAACGATACGAAGTGTGCCAAACGACACCTCGAGAATCTTTCCGAAGAAAATGAAGAGATAAACCCAGATTGTCGAACCTTTGGCGAATGTTTCAATCGCCTGTAAGAATTCATTCATGGTTCAACCTCCTTTCAGCTTGCCGATTATACTGTGTGAATGATACGATTGTCAATGAAACCAAATGTGAACCAACGTGACGTAAAAGCAAACCGCAACGCGGATTTGTGTATACGTTTGAGCGAAAAACGAAAGTGAAAGACGGGAATCTGGTCACGATGGAAGAGCGGATTGCGGAAAAGATTACCTATGGCGGCGGGGTAAACTGGAACCCCTGGCACGGTTGCCACAAGCTATCAGCCGGGTGCGCGCACTGCTATGTTTACCGCACGGACGGAAAGCACGGCAAGGATGCGAGCATCGTCACAAAGACGAGCGGGTTCTATTTGCCTGTTTCTCACGCGCGGGACGGTTCCTACAAAATCCCGTCGGGCAGCTTCATCTGGGCCTGCTTTACATCTGATTTTCTGTTAGAGGACGCGGATAGCTGGCGGCAGGAGGCCTGGCGCATGATGCGCGAACGGTGCGACTGTGAGTTTCTGTTTATTACAAAACGAATCACACGATTCGCGCAGTGCTTGCCGGAGGATTGGGGAGAGGGATATCCGAATGTATCCATCTGCTGTACGGTGGAGAATCAGGCAAAGGCGGAAGAACGGCTTCCTGTCTTTCGGGAAGCACCGATCCGGCACAAGATGATCGTGTGCGAGCCGCTATTGGAACAGCTCGACCTCAGCGCGTTTCTTGGTGATTGGGTGGAGAGCGTTACTGTCGGCGGAGAGTCCGGCGACGAGGCTCGCACCTGCGACTACGATTGGATTCTAGAGATTCGCAGGCAGTGCATCGAGGCGAATGTTCCGTTTCGATTCAAACAGACGGGCGCGAACTTCGTCAAAGACGGAAAGCGCTATCGTATCCAGCGAGCGATTCAGCATAGCCAGGCAAGAAAAGCGAACATTAACACGGAAAAACGCTAGTCGGGATCAGCTTTCCGGATTGTATTCCGAAACGACAACACCCTTGATATGCGAATTGCTGTCGCACTCCGCGGTTTCGCTGAAGCTGTCTCCGATGCCGACAGGGGTATCAAATGTGTCGCTGATGACGACGGTCGTAATGACCTCACCTTTCGCGTCGATGAAGTCTACCTGCGCTTGAATCGACGTGAGTTCCTCGGTGCCGAGGTTGAGGAAGCGGACGCGCGCGCTGGTCGTGCCGCCGTCCACCTTGAGCTCGCGAACAGTGGTTTCGATTTGGCTTCCGCCGTAAAATATCTTCGATCCGGTGTTTAAAATCGTTGACGATTCCGTCTTGCAGGCTGTCAGTAACACAAGAAGCGCAAGCGAGGAAAGGGCAACGGTCAAGAACTTTCGCATGGATGGATAAACTCCTTATTTCCGGCGCGATATTCAATCGCACTACAATGCATTTATTATATGAAATAATTCCGATGACTGCAATGAATTCAGCGAAAATACCCAGAGTTTCACATCAATGTCAAATCTATGTGTCAAAGTATGGAGATTCAGGCGTTGACAATCGTTTGGTGAATTTGCTATACTTCTCTAGGTGCAAATCTTGGAGAGATGTCCGAGTGGTTTATGGAGCTGGTCTTGAAAACCAGTGATGCTGAAAGGCACCGGGGGTTCGAATCCCTCTCTCTCCGCCAAAAACGGAGAAAAAAGTGAATATGGAGAAGTACCCAAGTGGCTGTAAGGGGCTCCCCTGCTAAGGGAGTAGACTGGGGTAACTGGTGCGAGGGTTCGAATCCCTCCTTCTCCGCCACAAAAGAGCATTCGCGAGAATGCTCTTTTGACGTTCCTTCGAAAATGATATACTAGTTTAAACATTATTTATAATAAATATTTCTGTTTGAGGATTTATGAGAAAAATTGATGAATTCGGTCTATATTTGCAAGATAGAGCACATTGGACTCAACGCATTATTTACAAAGGAATGATTAGTCGGCTTGGAATAATGGAAGAGACATTAACTGACATGCATCTAATTTCAATTAGTGATGAATTTGGCGATTTTGTTTATACAAAAAAATTTAATCGCCGCGAAGAAGGTATGGAAAGTGGAGCTGACTGGCTATGGCTAATTGGAGAACCAGGAAGCTGGCTCCCATTACTTGTGCAAGCGAAAATCGTAAATCCAAAAACCCAGAACTGCTTTCACCTTGACTATAAGAACGGCGAGCAGCGAGTGAAACTTGTTAATTTCGCTCGAAAAAACGCTTTTGTCCCAATCTACTGTATTTATAGTTTTATTCCAAATGCATTAGAACTAAGAGATCGGAAATTAGATATAAAAACATATGCCGAGGATTGGGCGTGCTCATTTATCTCTCCAAAGTCTGTTCGCGATTTATCTAGATTTAATATTAAAAGCCAGAAAGAAATATTAAAACATTCTATTCCATGGATGGATCCGTTTATCATGGCTTTGGGGCGCAAAGAACCATTCGGCGAGTCTGTTGCAAAATCTTTCCAGGATAATCGAGATAATATTAAAAACTACCATTTGTCTACAAAAACGAGTGAACTATCAGTCGATAATCATTTTATGAGTTTTAAAAATTCTATTTATGAAAACGGGAAACAGATTTCGAATTCGTTGCCTAAGAAGAATCGAAATAGTTGGGAACAGCTTGATACATTGCAGACGCTAAGAAAAGATATCCCACGGAATATTGTGAAATGGTTTTCTGATACGAACGATGAAAATAGCAACATACCAATCTCTGGCGCAAGTATTATTTCAACAGTTCCAATAAACCAAATTACTGAGTTGAAAAAGTAGACCATGACTAAGTATCTTAGGCGTACTGTTGAATATTTATGAATAATTGATTAATTAAAACTATAACGCACACTTACTATTCGGATTTTCTTATCTCACGATCATGATATCGAAGTTTGCGCTGAACAAGTGTATTTTTCGAAAACTGAATATTTTAATATTCAGTTCCGTTCTTTCTTTTGAAACCCGATCAACACCATCCCCGCGATGACGCAAGCGCCGCCGAGCCACTGGAACACATCCGCCTGCTCTCGTAGGAGCGCGGTGGAGAGTAGCATTGAGGTCAGCGGCATCAACCCGGAGAAGGCGGCTGCGGTGAACGCGCCGCTTCGCTTGATGCCCGCGTACCAGCAAAGGTATGCCAGCGCGGTGACGAACACGCCGTACCAAACCAGCGCGAGCCACGAAACGATTCCGAGTTGGGAGAGCCGCACAACGGGCGCTTCAAACGCCGCGGGAATCAGGCAAAGAAGCAGCGCGCCTGCGGTCACCAGCGTCGTTTGCACCATAGGATCGAGCGGATTTCCCGACGCTGCTTTCTTGAGCACGGACGTGCGGCAAACGATATTGAATAGCGATTCGCTCGCGGCGGCGCCAACAACGAGAAGATTGCCGACGAGATGCGCGCGGTCTACAGCAAACCCGGCGTTTGCTATCCCCTGCACGAGGAGCACGCCGAGGATGGTTGAGAGGATTCCGATCAACGAACGAACGCCAACTTTCTCGCGCAGAATCGACCATGCAAGAAACGCGGTGATCGCGGGCGTAGCTCCCGTGAGAATGCCCGCCTCTAACGCACTGGTTCTCGAAACGCCGTTGAGCAGCAGAAACCGAAACAGGAACATGCCAAAGAACGCCTCGATGAGGATCGTTCCGGCTTGCCGCAAGGTGAGAACGCGGAATGTTTCCCGAAGCTTCCGATAGCTGATCGGAAGAAGCAGCAACAGCGCAAATGCCATGCTAACCGCGGCAATCGTAAACACACCCAGTTGACCGGAGATATATCTCGCGGCGACCACGCTGGTGCCCGCGAGAGAGAAAGCACCTGTTAAGTACAGTTTTCCGATTCGGGACTCGTTCTTCATAAATTCTCCATTGTCTTTTTTAGAATTTCTGTTACGATTCTAATCGGAGAGCTGGTATTTTCAAATATCCAATCAGGAAGCAATATAGCCATACCAGTTGATGAAACGATTTTGCCAATCATCGATCGAACCTTACAGGAGCCTATTTGCAGGCAACTCTATCGCCAAATTCGCACGCAGATTCTCGACGGGACACTGCGGCAGGGAGAGGCGCTTGTTTCCACGCGACAGATGGCGAACGACCTCGGCGTTTCGCGCAGCACGGTGGTGGAAGCATATGAAATGCTGCTTTCGGAAGGATTTCTCGAAAGCAGGCAAGGTTCGCAAACCGTCGTATCGCAAGGCGTTGCCATCCTCACAACACAGGAGAAAGCAACCACTCAGTACGTAAAAACGCACAGAAAAATTGACGCGGACTTCACGACGGGCAGGCCGGACTTGGATCAGTTTCCGCGCGCGCAATGGATTCGCCTGTTGCATCAGGCGGCGCAGGACTTGCAGCCCGACGATTACGGATATTCCGGGCCTCGTGGTTACGCGCCGCTGCGCGCGGAGATCGCTTCCTGGCTTTCACGCAGCAGGGGAATTGCGGTCAATGCGGAGGATGTGTTCATCACGGCAGGCGCCACGCAGGCGCTTCGCATACTAGCTGACTTGCTCTGCGCGAACCGCGGGCGCGTCGTCATGGAAGACCCTTGCCACAAGGGGCTTTACGACACGCTGACCGCCTGCAACTGCGAGATCGTACCGATTCCGGCGGATGATCACGGCTTGCGCACCGATCTGCTGACCGGGCAGGAGCACGCGCGGATGGTCTACATCACGCCTTCGCACCAGTTTCCGCTGGGGGGCATCTTGCCCGCCGCGAGAAGGGCTGCGCTGATTCGTTATGCCCGCGATCAGGAAATCTATCTCGTGGAAGACGACTACGATAGCGAATTTCGCTTCTCCGGTGCGCCGATCTCGCCGCTCTATGCACTCGACCCGCAGCGGGTCATCTACATCGGCACATTCAGCAAGACCGTTTTTCCGGCGCTGCGAATCGGGTTTGTCTTGCTGCCAAAGGAACTGCAATCGCGCTGGGCTTACTTGCGCACGCATCACGACGTACAAAACCCGGTGTTCGAGCAGGCGGCACTGGCGGAGTTTCTCCGTTCCCGCGCGCTGGATCGGCATGTTCGCGCGATGCGGAACCGGTATGCAAAGCGCAGGCAGGCTCTGGTGGGCGCGTTACATGAGGAGTTTGGCGAGAGTTGCACCATCTGCGGAGACGCGGCGGGGCTGCATCTGGCGGCATCGTTTGCCGGCATGCGGTTTGATACGTCGTTTCAGCGGTTTTGTTTGGAGCGCGGCGTCGTCGTGAGCACGATGGAGTCTCACTGCATCACAAAAGGTCAGCACGAGGATCAACTCCTGTTGGGGTACGGGCATCTTACACCGGAGGAGATTGTTTCCTCCGTTCACCTGCTTGCAGCATGCATCCGGGAGCACAAAATCCAAACGGTTGACGATTGCCCGGCGACGTGATACGTTACTGAATATCAAGAGACAAGGGAGAGAAGACATGCTCTATCGCAACGCGACGGTCGCGGATATTCCGCAGATCGAGTCCTTACAAAAACGGTATCATGTGTCGTTCATCAGCGAAGAAGAGAAGAAGAACGGCTTTGTAACCACGCTCTTTACGCCCGAACAACTGACAGAGCTTATCGAGCAGGAAGACGGTATCTCGCTAGCTTGCGACGGCGACAAGGTGGTTGCCTATGCGATGGCGGGCAGCTGGCAGTTCTGGAGCAAGTGCCGTTGTTTCAATTTATGATTGCGGATTTACCCAGTATGCAGTATCTGGGTCGGACGCTGACCACCGAGAACTCCTACCAGTATGGCCCTGTGTGCATCGATATGGCGTATCGCGGACAGAGTGTGTTGCAGGAGCTGTTTGCTCATTCCGCGCGGCAGATGGGCAAACGATATCCGATTCTGATTACGTTTATCAACCACGTCAACCCGCGCTCCTACAAAGCGCACACGGAGAAGGTCGGCCTGGAGGTGATCAAAAACTTCTCGTTCAACGGAAACAACTACTATGAGCTCGGCTATGACACCGCGCGGGCCATGCAGGATAAAACGACAAGAAATCCTTCATAAATAGAAACGAAAGAGCGCAGGAATGCGCTTTTTTGCATGAATGACTGCAAATTTTTCGTGAAATCTATCATATATAATGATAAATTGACAGTATTCAACTTGATGTTCATGAAAGCGGGTAGTATGATATACAAACTATTGAAATGGATGTAAAGAGGGAAAAACCATGAGAAAAACAAAGATCGTCTGCACCATCGGGCCCGCGAGCGAATCGGAAGAGACGCTGATCGCGATGTGCCGTGCGGGCATGAATACGGCAAGGCTTAATTTTTCGCACGGATCGCATGAGGAGCATCACCGCCGCATCGAACTGATCAAGAAGGTGCGCGAGTCTCTGGATATGCCTGTCGCCATCATGCAAGACACAAAAGGGCCTGAGTTTCGAATCAAGACGTTTCAGGACGGCAAGATCACGCTCAAGGAAGGGGATACGTTCACCTTCACCACGAAGGATGTGCCGGGCACGCAGGAGCGCGTTGCGGTCAATTTCAAAGGGCTTGCCAGCTCGTTGGAGGCCGGAGATCGCATCCTCGTCAACAACGGCCTCTTGATCTTCGAGGTGCTGGAGCACACGAAGACGGATGTCGTCTGCAAGGTGCTCGCGGGTGGGGATCTCTCCGACCGCAAGAGCATGAGCTTTCCCAATAAGGTCATCTGTCAGGAGTACCTGAGCGAGCAGGACAAGGCGGATCTGCTCTTCGGTATTCAGCACGACGTGGACTATATCGCGGCGTCGTTTGTTTCTACTCGTCAAGATTTGATCGACCTCAAGACGTTCCTGAAAGAAAACGGCGGAGAGAACATCGCCATCATCGCAAAGATTGAGAACCGCACGGGCATCAACAACATTCACGAGATATGTGAAGAGTGCGAGGGTATCATGATCGGCCGTGGCGATCTCGGCGTCGAGATTCCGTTTGAAGAGCTGCCGTATGTGCAAAAGTATCTCGTGACGGAGTGCCGCCTGCTTGGCAAGCGCGTCATCACCGCGACCGAGATGCTCGAGAGCATGATCAACAACCCGCGGCCCACGCGCGCGGAGATTTCCGACGTTGCCAACGCGGTTTACGACGGCACAAGCGCGGTGATGCTCTCCGGCGAGACCGCCGCGGGCAAATACCCGGTGGAAGCGGTAGCGACGATGGGGAAGATCGCGGAGGAGACCGAGAAACATATCCATTATGTGAAGCGCTTCCGCAACACGGAGTTTCATATTAAGAATACCGTGGATGCGATTTCGCACGCGACCTGCGGCATGGCGATCGATTTGGATGCGCGCGTGATCGTCGCCTGCACGCTCACCGGTATCACCGCGCGGATGATTTCGCGCTTCCGTCCGCCGATGGATATCATTGGACTTACCACAGATCGCAAGGCGTGGTATAAGCTCGCGCTGAGCTGGGGAGTAACGCCCGTGATGAGCGGAAAATTCACCTCGACCGATGTGCTGTTCTATCACGCGACAGAAACTGCAAAGAAGATGTTTGACCTCAAGAGCGGGGATCACATCATCATCACCGGCGGTCACGTGAGCGGGGTATCCGGCAACACAAGCCTGATCAAGGTGGAGACGGTGTAAATACCCGTATCATCGAAGCGCGTTTTGCAAGATATTATTCAAAATGTATTGACATGCTTCGATCGTATATGTTATATTATCGAAAATTAAACATAAATGCGATGAAAGAGACATGCTGATCGCAAGATCGTCTTTAGAGAGCCAGTGTTCGGTGCAAACTGGTGGCGACGCGGGCAGCGGATCCCTCCCGAGCAGAGACGCCGAAGCATAGTAAGCGTATTACGGCAGGCACCGTTAGAAGCCAGGGTTTGATAGAACCTGATTGAAGTGGATCAGTGCGTTTTCGGCATACGTATATATGCAAGAGAACACCGGATCAATTTGAGTGGTACCGCGAGGACGAAATCGTCCCCGTCTCAATTAAGAGACGGGGATTTTTTATAACCCGAAATCGGACCAAATGTTGCATAGATATTTGCAGGAGGCAACGATATGAACAAGGTATATTTGCTGGATTCAACGCTGCGTGACGGCGCGCAGAGCGTTGGCATCTCCTTTTCCGTACAGGATAAAATCAAGATCGCGCGCATTCTCGATGAACTCCAGGTGGACTATATCGAGGCGGGCAACCCCGGCTCCAATCCCAAGGATATGGAGTTCTTCGAGCTCCTGCAGCAAAATCCCCTCAAGCATGCGAAGGTGACTGCCTTTGGTGCCACGCGCAAGAAGAATATCGCGGTGGAAGAGGACGCAAACATCAAGTCACTGCTCTCTGCGAATACCGACTGCGTCACGATCTTCGGCAAATCCTGGGATATCCATGTGACCGACATCCTCCGCGCGGAGCTGAGCGAAAACCTTGCGATGATTCGCGACACCGTGCGTTATCTCAAGGCCAAGGGCAAAGAAGTCGTCTACGACGCGGAGCATTTCTTCGACGGCTACCGCGCAAATCCGGAGTACGCGCTGAGCACGCTCCAGGCGGCCTACGAAAGTGGCGCGGATTGTCTCGTACTCTGCGACACAAACGGCGGAAGCTTTCCCGACTTTGTGCAGAAAGCAACCCGGCTCGTCAAGGAGCGCTTTCCCGTTGCGGTTGGCATCCACGCGCATGACGACGCAGGCATGGCGGCCGCAAACAGCGTACTCGCGGTCACCGCGGGAGCCACGCACGTACAGGGCACGCTCGCAGGATTCGGCGAACGCTGCGGCAACGCGAATCTCGCGACGGTGCTCGCCAACCTCCAGATCAAGCTCGGCTACGACTGCGTACCCAACGAAGCGCTCGAGCGGTTAACGAGCACGGTACACGAGGTGGCGGACATCTCAAACATCAGCGTTGGAAAGAATATGCCGTATGTTGGCGCAAACGCATTTGCCCACAAGGGCGGCATGCACGTAGACGGCGTGATGAAGAATTCACTCACGTTTGAACACGTTTCTCCCTCCGCGGTAGGCAACAACCGCAGGGTGATGATGTCGGAGGTAGCGGGCAGGAGCGCGATTCTGGAGAAGGTCAAGGGATTCTACCCCGAGATCAAGAAGGACTCCGCCGAGGCCACAATGATCATCGACATGGTCAAGCAGATGGAGCATCAGGGATACCAGTTCGAGGGTGCAGAGGCTTCGTTTGAACTGGAGGTGCGAAAGCTCCTCGGCGTTCGTCCCAAGTTCTTCGAGCTTCAGATGCTCAGTGTAGTGGACGAGCCGCAGTCCGAAAATCTAAACCGCAAGAAACCTTCGCTCGCGTCCATCAAGGTACTTGTCGGCGAACAACTCGAAATCACGGCGGCGGAGGGCTTAGGCCCGGTGAACGCCATAGACGCAGCATTACGAAAGGCGTTGGAGGTATTTTATCCCGAAATCGGAGACATCCGGTTGACGGATTATAAGGTACGTGTGCTGGACAGCGAGAGCGCAACTGCGGCAAAGGTACGCGTCCTCATCGAATCCACTGATGGCCACGAGTATTGGACGACGGTAGGCGTCGCGGTAGACATCATGCAGGCGAGCACGCGCGCGCTGATGGATTCCATTGAGTACAAGCTTCTCAAGTCGCAGGCGCAGTCGAAGTGCTTTGAAGCACAAGGCGAAACCGCATAGAACGAGATTCACCTATGATCGAAAGGGGTACCATATATGAAACTCACCGGCGCACAAATCCTGATTGAATGCCTCGTGGAGCAGGGAGTCGATACCGTGTTCGGCTATCCGGGCGGCTCCGTGCTGAATATCTACGATGAGCTGTATAAGAGCAGCGACCGAATCACACATATTCTCTCCGCGCACGAGCAGGGCGCGTCGCACGCGGCGGACGGCTACGCCCGCGCGAGCGGAAAGGTCGGCGTCTGCATCGCGACCTCCGGCCCGGGGGCTACCAACCTCGTCACCGGCATCGCGACGGCGTATCTCGACAGCGTACCCGTCGTGTTCATCACAGGAAACGTGAACGTGAATCTAATCGGCAAGGACAGCTTTCAGGAGGCGGACATCGCCGGCATCACGACGCCGATTACGAAGCACAACTTCATCGTCAAGGACGTCAAAGACCTCGCCGAGACGGTGCGTGAAGCGTTTGAAATCGCGCGTGCCGGAAGGCCGGGCCCTGTTCTCGTCGATATCCCGAAGAACGTGACCGCAGAAACTGCGGAATATGAAGCCGCGAAGATTGACACTGCCCGAAAAGAGCCTGCTCTGCCGAAGGAATCCGAAGCGGAGATTGAAGCGCTCGCGGACATGATCAAAAAGAGCAGTAAGGTGTTCCTGCTCTGCGGTGGCGGCGTTCTGCTCTCCGGCGCGAGCGAGGTGGTCTATCGCCTCGCGGAGTTGATCAAAGCACCCGTCGGCTGTACACTCATGGGTACAGGAAGCTTCCCCTCGACGCACCCGAACTTTACCGGCATGATCGGCATGCACGGAACGCGCGCGACCAACGTCGCCGTGTCCGAAAGCGATCTCTTCATCGCACTGGGCAGCCGCTTCAACGACCGCGTTACGGGTGACGTGAACAAGTTTTGCAAAAACGCGAAGATCGTTCAGATCGACATCGACGCGGCGGAGATCAACAAAAACGTGCGCACCGCGCATCATGTTCTTGGCGATGTGAAGGTCGTGCTGCGCCGCTTGCTGGAGCTGCTCGAAAGCACACCCATCGACACCGCTGAGCGGGAGAAGTGGCTCGGCGCAATTCAGACGCTGAAGCTGCCGGTTCACGCCGCGCGCCATGCAGGGTTTTCGCCCAAAGCGATCCTGACCGAGGTGCAAAATCATCTGCCGAAGGATTCCATCATCGTCACCGATGTGGGTCAACACCAGATGTGGGCCGCCAGATACTGCAACTATGACACGCCGGGCACATTCATCACCTCCGGCGGATTTGGCACGATGGGCTACGGCGCGGGTGCCTCGATGGGCGCCGCGATGGCGCGGCCCGACCGAAAAGTGGTCTTGATCACGGGAGACGGCTGCTTCCGCATGAACAGCAACGAACTTGCCACCATGCAGCACTACGGAATCCCGGTCGTGATCCTCGTGATGAACAACGGCGTGCTCGGCATGGTGCGTCAGTGGCAAACCGTGTTTTACGGAAAGCGCTATTCGCAGACAAACCTCGACCGCGGGCCGGATTTCGCGAAGCTGGCCGATGCTTACGGACTTAAGGGTTACACCGTCTGCTCGCTGGAGCAGTTTGACGAGGCGTTCACGGAAGCGCTTGCCTCCGGTGAAGCAGCAGTGATCGACTGCCGCATCGGTTGCGACGAGACCATCACGCCGATGGTTGCGCCGGGTAAACCGATCACCGAGTTTGTCTTGCATGAGCACGAAAATCCGGAACAAAAGTAAGAAGGGAAGACGAGCATATGCGCAGCGATGAAGTCACAAAAAATGCGGAGCGTGCGCCGCACCGCTCACTTTTTAAAGCCATGGGGTATACGGATGAAGAACTCAGCCGTCCTCTGATCGGCATTGCAAACCCCAGAAACGAAATCGTACCCGGTCACTTTCATCTCGATCAGATCGCGGAAGCGGTCAAGGCTGGCATCCGCATGGCGGGCGGCACACCGATCGAGTTCGGCACCATAGGCGTTTGCGACGGCATCGCGATGGGGCATCAGGGCATGCACTATTCGCTCGCGAGCCGCGAGATCATCGCCGACGAGTGTGAGATCATGGCGGAGGCGCACCGATTCGACGGCATGGTGTTCCTGCCCGGCTGCGACAAGATCATTCCCGGCATGCTGATGGCGGCGGCGCGGCTCGATTTGCCCGCGGTCGTGGTCACGGCGGGGCCGATGCTCTCCTATCAGGGCGACGGCAAAAACCTCGACCTCAACAGCGTGTTTGAAGCGGTCGGCGCGTTTAAAGCGGGCAAGGCGACGCAGGCGGAGCTGGACTTTTGCGAAAACAACGCTTGTCCCAGCTGCGGCTCCTGCTCCGGCATGTTCACCGCAAATTCAATGGCCTGCCTGAGCGAAGCAATCGGCATGGCGCTGCCCGGCAACGGCACGATTCCGGCAGTCTATGCGGAGCGCCTCAGGCTCGCGAAACACGCGGGCATGCAGATTGTCGAGCTAGTGAAGAAAGACATCCGGCCTTCGCAGATTCTCACCGAGACAGCGTTTGCTAACGCGCTCGCGGTGGATATGGCGTTGGGTTGCTCAACCAACAGCGTGCTGCACCTGACCGCCATCGCGCGGGAAGCGGGAGTCACGCTCAACCTCGACATGATCAACGAAATCAGCGCGAAAGTGCCGAATCTTTGCCGACTTGCGCCCTCCGGCCCGCACCATGTGGAAGACCTCTATCACGCGGGCGGCGTCTCGGCGGTGGTCAACGAGCTGATTCAAAATGGATTCTACGACGGTTCTACCATGACCGTGCTGGTAGTACCGATGGCTGAGGCGGTTCAGACTGCCAAGATTCGCAACAGCAACGTGATCCATTCCTGCAAGGAACCGTATTCCAAGACCGGCGGCATCCAGATTCTCAAGGGCAACATTGCGCCGGACGGTGCCGTGGTCAAACGCGCTGCGGTGCTGGACAGCATGATGGTTCACTCCGGCAAAGCCAAGGTGTTCGACTCGGAAGAGCTGGCGATCAAGGCGATCTACGGCATGGAAATCCAGGCAGGCGACGTCGTCGTCATCCGTTACGAAGGCCCGAAGGGTGGTCCGGGTATGCGCGAAATGCTTGGGCCGACGTCCGCCATCGCGGGCATGGGCCTCG
Organism: Christensenellaceae bacterium; assembly: GCA_963667195.1. Classification (GTDB taxonomy): domain Bacteria; phylum Bacillota; class Clostridia; order Christensenellales; family CAG-138; genus UBA7703. Next base: position 2,888,554 of record OY762962.1, on the reverse strand, counting down.
ACAGCACGGTGGCGCTCATCACGGACGGCAGATTTTCGGGAGCTTCCCGCGGAGCCGCAATCGGGCACGTTTCGCCGGAAGCCGCGCGCGGCGGCAACATCGCGCTGATTCAAAACGGCGACATGATCGACATCGACATCCCGGCGGGCACGCTCAACGTTCGCGTCAGCGAAGCGGAACTCAGCGAACGCAAAAAGAGCTGGAAAGCGCCGGAACCAAAAGTCAAGAAAGGATATCTTGCGCGCTATGAGCGCATGGTCTCCTCGGCCTCGGAAGGAGCGGTCGTGAAATAACGCCGCAAAACGGAAGAAGGCACAGCAATGAGGCAGATACGACTATTTGATACGACCCTGAGAGACGGAGAGCAGTCTCCCGGGTGCAGCATGAGCGGCAAAGAGAAGCTCGACATGTCGCGGCAGCTCGAATCCCTCGGCGTGGATATTATCGAGGCGGGAACGGCTGCGGCGTCCCAAACGGACTTCAACAACGTTCGTCTGGTTGCCAAGGAGCTCAAACACTCACGGGTCACGAGCCTGACACGGATGCTTGCAAAGGACATCGACAACACCTGGGAAGCCATCCGCCACGCGAAGTATCCACGGCTGCACCTGATCATCGCGACGTCGGACATCATTCTGGAACAGCGGCTCAAGAAATCCCGCGAAGAGGTGCTGGAGCAGACCGCCGAGATGGTGCGATACGCAAAGCGGTACTGTGAGGAGATTGAGTTCTCGGCGGAGGACGCAACAAGAAGCGATCAAACGTTTCTGGCGAAGGTTTGCGAAACCGCAATTGCGTCCGGCGCGAGCGTAATCAACATTCCGGATTCGATCGGGTATACGACGCCCGAAGAATACGGAAACCTGATTCGGTTCTTGCGCGGATCGGTCAAGGGCGCGGAACACGCCGTGTTCTCCAGCCACTGCCACAACGATCTTGGACTCGCGGTTGCTAACTCTCTCGCGGCAATCCTCGCGGGCGCGGAAGAGGTGCAGTGCACGATCAACGGCATCGGCGAGCGTGCAGGCAACACCGCACTGGAAGAGATTGCAATGAGCCTCAAGGCGCGCGCGGACTACTATGGCGCGGACATGGGAATCGACACCACGCAGATCTACAAGACGAGCAGACTGCTCACCGCAATCACCGGCATCAAGGTGCAGCCAAACAAGGCAATCGTGGGTGAAAACGCGTTTGCGCAGGAGAGCGGAACCCTTCCGCAGGGAACGCCGATCAGCGGACAAAGTTACACGATCATCCAGCCGGAGTCGGTCGGACTCACCACCAACAAGCTGGTGCTCGGGAAGCAATCCGGCAGGCACGCGTTCAACGACCGCGTCAAGGAGCTCGGCTACAGCGTCAACTTCGAGCTCGCCAACACACTGTTCAAGCAGTTTAAGGATTTGGCGGACAAGAAGAAGACTGTTTCAGATCGCGATATCGAGGCGCTGGTACGCAGCGTACTCGCGCAGGAGATACCAAAGAGCTTTTCGCTGGAACGCTACGTGATCAACACCGGAAACACGATCACGCCGACGTCCAGCATAACTCTCACAGGAGTGGACGGGTCACGGACGGAGAAGGTCGCAATCGGGTTCGGGCCCGTGGACGCTTCGTTTAACGCGATCAACAAAATCGTAGGAAAAGCCGTCAAGCTGGAAGAATACTCCATCGGCGCGGTCACGGAAGGCCGGGACGCGCAGGGCGAGGTCAGCGTGAAGATCAGCAGCGAGGGCGCGACAGCCAAGGGCTACGGACTGAGTACAGACGTGATTGAGGCGAGTATTCTTGCCTACATCAACGCAATCAATAACCTGATTTACGAAAAGGCGCAGGAGGATAATTAGCAATATGGGAATGACAATTACGCAAAAAATACTCGCGAGTCACGCGGGGCTCGACCATGTCAGCGCGGGGCAACTCATCCGCGCGAAGGTCGATCTGGTGCTCGGCAACGACATCACGGCTCCTGTCGCGATCGTCGAGTTCGAGAAAGCGGGGCTTGAGTCGGTGTTTGACCGCGACAAGATCGCGCTCGTGATGGATCACTTTACACCCAACAAGGACATCAAGGCGGCGGAACAGTGCAAGACCGTCCGCACATTTGCCAAGAAGCACGCGATCACGAACTTCTTCGATGTCGGCAAGGTCGGCGTGGAGCACGCGCTTTTGCCGGAGATGGGGCTCGTCAAGCCCGGCGATCTGATCATCGGCGCGGACTCGCACACCTGCACCTACGGTGCGCTCGGCGCGTTCTCCACGGGCGTGGGCAGCACAGACATGGCGGCAGGCATGGCGACAGGGCTTTGCTGGCTGAAGGTACCGACCGCGATGCGCTTTGTCCTCAAGGGCAAACATAAGCCGTGGGTTTCCGGCAAAGACGTCATTCTTCAGATCATCGGCATGATCGGTGTGGACGGCGCACTCTACCAGAGCATGGAGTTCACGGGCGAAGGTTTAGCCAGCCTCACGATGGAAGACCGTCTCTGCATGGCGAACATGGCCATCGAAGCGGGCGCGAAGAACGGCATCTTCGAGTATGATGCGAAGACAGAGCAGTTCGCAAAAGAACACAATTGCGCGCCTTGGACGGTCTACAAGGCCGATGACGATGCGGAATATACCAAGACCTTCGAGATCGACCTTTCCGCCATCGAGCCGACCGTTTCGCTGCCGCATCTGCCGGAGAACGCGAAACCCGTCTCCGAAATCGGCGAAATCACGATCGATCAGGCAGTCATCGGCAGCTGCACCAACGGCAGAATCGAAGACCTCCGCGCGGCTGCCAAGATCTTTGAAGGCCGCCAGGTACACGATGGCGTACGCTGCATCGTGATCCCTGCGACGCAGAAGATCATGCTGCAGGCGATGGAAGAAGGCCTCGTCAAGACGTTTATCGACGCGGGCTGCGCCGTGAGCACTCCCACTTGCGGGCCGTGCCTCGGCGGGCACATGGGAATCCTCGCCAAAGGCGAGCGTGCGGTAGCCACCACGAACCGCAACTTCGTCGGTCGCATGGGACACACCGGCTCGGAAGTATATCTCGCTTCTCCCGCGGTAGCGGCTGCGTCCGCCATCGCAGGCAAACTCGTAACCCCTGAATCCGTGTTAGGAGGCAAAGCATGAAGGCACTAGGAACCGCCATCAAATATGGCGACAATATCGATACGGACGTGATCATCCCCGCGCGCTACCTCAACACCACCGACGCAAAAGAGCTCGCGTCGCACTGCATGGAGGACATCGACAAGGACTTCTCCAAGCGTGTGCAGGCGGGCGACGTGATGGTTGGCGGCAAGAACTTCGGCTGCGGCAGCTCGCGTGAGCACGCGCCGATCGCGATCAAGGAAAGCGGCATCTCCTGCGTGATCGCAAGCACGTTTGCGCGTATCTTCTACCGCAACGCGATCAACATCGGGCTTCCGATCGTAGAATGCCCCGAAGCGAGCGAGAAGATCTCCGCTGGCGACAAGATCGCCGTCGATTTTGACACGGGCGTCATCACGAACCTGACCAAGAACGAAAGCTATCAGGGCGAACCCTTCCCGGCGTTCATTCAGGGTATCATCTCCGCAGGCGGACTCATGAACGCCATCAAAGCGGGCAAGCTGTAAGGGGGAACCAAGCATGAACTACAATATTGCGGTGATTCGCGGAGATGGCATCGGCCCGGAGATCGTGGACGAAGCCATCAAAGCACTCAACGTTGCGGCAAAGCGATTCGGCTTTGCGCTGAGCTTTCACGATGTGCTGATGGGCGGCTGCGCCATCGACGCAACGGGCGTCCCGCTGCCGGAGGAGACCATTCGCGTCTGCAAAGCCAGCAGCGCGGTGCTGCTCGGCGCGGTCGGCGGCCCGAAATGGGAAACGCTGCCCGGGCATCTTCGCCCGGAAGCGGGGCTGCTCGGCATCCGTGCAGCGCTGGGGCTCTACGCAAACCTTCGTCCCGCGGCGCTCTTTGACCCGCTCAAGGACGCCTGCCCGCTCAAAGCGGAGATCGTGGCCGGCGGGCTCGATATCCTGATGGTACGAGAGCTGACCGGCGGCATCTACTTTGGTGAACGTGGAAGAAGCAAAGGCGAACGCGGAGAAGAGGCTTACGACACGGAGCGCTATTCCGTAATGGAAGTGGAGCGCATCGGCAGAATCGGTTTTGAAGCCGCAAAGAAACGCGGCAACAAGCTCACGAGCATCGATAAGGCAAACGTGCTGGAAAGCTCCCGCCTCTGGCGCGAAACCATGCACAAGCTCGCGAAAGAGTATCCGGACGTTGTCTATGACGACATGCTTGTCGATAACTGCGCGATGCAGCTGGTGCGCAACCCCGCACGGTTCGACGTAGTGGTCACGAGCAACATGTTTGGCGACATCCTTTCAGATGAAGCAAGCATGATCACGGGCTCCATCGGCATGCTGCCTTCTGCGTCTCTTGGCGATGGTACATTGGGTCTCTACGAACCCATCCACGGCTCCGCGCCGGATATCGCGGGCACGGGCAGTGCAAACCCGCTGGCGACCATCCTATCCTGCGCAATGCTGCTTCGCTACTCGCTGAACCAGCAGGAAGCGGCAAATGCCATCGAGCGCGCGGTACACGCGGCTCTTGAGCAAGGCTGGCGCACCGCGGATATCGCGGCAGGCAAGGCCTCCATCGGAACCCGGCAAATGGGTGATATCGTCTGCCGCCTGATCGAGACGGCATAAGGAAGGAGCGCATATGGAAGGAAAGCCCATGAAACTCACGATGTCCGTCCTCGTGAAAAACCACGCAGGTATCCTATATAAGGTCGTCGGTTTGTTTTCGCGCAGGGCGTACAATATCCATAGTTTGGCAGTCGGAACCACGAGCGATCCCGCGATTTCGCGCATGACAATCGTGGTGGACGGCGACGAGGAGATCTTCGATCAGGTTGAAAAGCAGCTCTGTAAGCTCATCGACGTCATCGAAGTCAAGATCTTGACCGAAGGTGAGTTCATCAACCGCGAGCTGATCCTGCTCAAAGTCAACGCGACCTCGGAAAACCGTTCCGACCTTTTGCAGATCACAAAAATCTTCGGCGCGAAAGTTATCGACGTGTCGCACGAGATGCTGATCGTCGAATACGCGGACACGTCAGATCAGGTGCGAAGGCTTGAGCAGATGCTGGAGCGTTACGGCATTCGCGAGACGGTGCGAACCGGCACCATCGCGATTGAAAACGCGCATGTGATGTCGGTGCAGAAGGACTGAACGTCTGCTGATTTATTTGGGTTCCACGGCGGTATGCCGGATTAGATTAAAAAAGAATTTGAAAGAATAGTTTGGAGGATGAAATCAATGGCTAAGATGTATTACGAAAGCGACTGTAACCTCGCGCACCTCAAGAACAAGACCGTCGCGGTCATCGGCTACGGCAGTCAGGGCCACGCACACGCGCTGAACCTCAAGGAGAGCGGCGTCAACGTCATCGTCGGCCTCTATCAGGGAAGCAAATCCTGGAAATCTGCGGAAGAAGCAGGATTCAAGGTCTACACCGCGAAGGAAGCGGCAAAGCTTGCGGACGTGGTCATGATCCTCGTCAATGATGAAAAGCAAGCCGCGCTCTACGCCGACAGCGTTGCGGAAGGCCTTGTGGAAGGTAACACGCTCGTGTTTGCGCACGGCTTCAACATCCATTTCGGCCAGATCATCCCGCCCTGCAACGTGGACGTCATCATGGTCGCCCCGAAAGGCCCCGGCCACACGGTGCGCAGTGAATACCAGCGCGGTGCGGGCGTACCCAACCTGATCGCTGTCTATCAGGACTTCACCGGCAAAGCGAAGGAAACGGCGCTTGCGTATGCGGCCGGTATCGGCGGCGCGCGCGCGGGCATCCTCGAGACCACCTTCCGCGAAGAGACCGAAACCGACCTCTTTGGCGAACAGGCAGTCCTCTGCGGCGGCGTGACGGAGCTCATGCTGGCAGGCTTTGAGACGCTGGTCGAAGCGGGCTATGCGCCGGAGAACGCATACTTCGAGTGCATCCACGAGATGAAGCTCATCGTTGACCTCATCTACGCCGGCGGTTTCGAGCGCATGCGTTATTCCATCAGTGACACTGCGGAATACGGCGATTACGTCACCGGCAAGCGCATCATCACGGAAGACACACGCAAAGAGATGAAGAAGGTGCTCACCGAGATTCAGGACGGCACGTTTGCCCGCAACTGGATTTTGGAGAACCGCGTAGGCCGCCCGCACTTCAACGCCATGAAGCGTCAGGGCGCGGAAACGCAGCTCGTCAAAGTCGGTCAGCAGCTCAGAAGCCAGATGACCTTCCTCAAGAAATAAGCAGTAGATCAACGGATTAAGAAATCCGGGTTCGAGGAGAATACATTGAGCGACTTATCAAAGGTGAATCTTCAGCTGAAATCTCTGACGGTTTACCGGGCGATTCTATCAGACGAAACGGTTACCCGCTTTGCGCGCGCACTGGACGCCGCGCAGAGCGGCGTCGCCGAGTCGTTTTGCACAAGTTACGGCGCGTTTCTGCAGAGTTTGAGTCAGGTGGAGGATTCCCTCGACTTCGGGCGACATTTGGAGAAGCTGCTGAAATTCGACGACAACGCTTTTTCCCGCGCGGCTTCGCGTAAGGGAAACGAGCCGGAGCAAGCGCTGCTGAATGCCGCGGTGTATGATTTGGAAGCGATTCGCTCGATTGCAGCGGTTTCCGCAAAGCAGCTCAAGCAGGTGATTCTCGCGCATGCGGAGTCGCAGGAGCTCGAACTCATCTCCGCAGTGCCGGAATACTCCGCACTGAGCACGTTCTTCCTCGGCGATGCCGCGAATCTGCTGGCTCTGTTGGAAGCGTTCTATCGGCAGAACGGATACGGTGTGTTCGCGCAATATGGCGCGTTCCGCTGGAGCCGAGATTTGATCGGTGTTGCGAATCCCGATCCGGTTCGGCTCTCCGACCTGAAGTCCTACGAATATGAGCGCGGCTTGGTCGCGGCAAACACAAAGGATTTTGTCGAAGGTCGCGGCGGCGGCAACCTGCTGCTCTACGGCGACCGGGGAACAGGGAAGAGCAGCACGATCAAAGCGCTCGCGAACGAATATCGCGCAAGCGGGCTTCGCATCGTGGAGGTTACAAAGGGCAGTATTCCGCAGTTTCCGGCGATTATGGAACGTTTCCGCGAAGTTCCGCTGCGATTCATCCTGTTTCTGGATGATCTCTCGTTTTCCACGGACGACGAAAGCTTTTCCGCGCTCAAGTCCGTTCTCGAAGGCGGCGTGGTCGCGAGGCCGGAGAACTGCCGCATCTATGCCACCAGCAACCGCAGACATCTCGTGAAGGAGACGTTTTCGGAGCGCAGTGTGGATGTGGACGACGTACACGCAGGGGACACCAAGCAGGAGAAGCTCTCGCTCTACGACCGCTTTGATCAAACCGTGAACTTCTTTGCGCCGGATCAAGCACAGTATCTTTCGATAGTGCGCTTGATTGCAAGCGAAAAGGCGCTTGCCGTACCGCAGGAAACGTTGGATCGCGCGGCGGTACAGTGGGCGATTCGCGCGGGCGGCAGGTCTCCGCGCGCAGCGAAGCAGTTTGTTGAGTGGGCGGCAGCGCAAAACCAGAAAGGCGCTTCGATTCTGGATGAATGAGCCGGAATTCGGGCGCGATTGACAACATACAAAAGGCAAGGCAACCGGCGGCGATCACCCGTCGGCTGTTTTGTATTCATCCCGGATGGGATCAATGAGGAGAAACATGTTGGAGACAACAAGGAAGCATAAGTTCACAAAAGCACTCTCGGCAGCATTCCCGCATACACTACCCGTTCTTGCGGGGTTTCTCGTATTGGGGATCGCATACGGCATGCTGATGCTCGAGAAGGGTTACGGCCCGCAGTGGTCTGTGCTCATGAGCGCGGTTGCGTTCTGCGGGAGTATGCAGTTTGTGGCGATCACGCTGCTCACAACGGCGTTTCAACCGTTGGAGGCGCTGATCCTCAGTCTGCTCGTCAACGCAAGGCACTTATTCTACGGGCTGTCGATGCTGGACAAGTACAAAGGTTTTGGTAAGATCAAGGGCTTCTTGATCTTTACGCTCTGCGACGAAACATTTTCGATCGTCTCTTCCGCAGCACCACCAGAGGGAGTGGAGCCGAAGTACTTCTATTTGAGCATTTCGCTCTTGGACTATCTCTATTGGGTAGGCGGCACACTCATCGGCGGCTTGATCGGAAACTGGATGCCGTTTGACATGAAGGGGCTGGATTTTGCGCTGACCGCGCTGTTTGTCGTGCTGTTTTTAGAGCAGATGAAAAAGAAGGATAACTGGGTGCTGGGACTAATCGGGATCGCCTGCGCATTGATCTCACGGTTGGTATTCGGGGCTGCAAACATGGTTTTGCCCGCGCTGGCTATCATCTTAATCACACTGCTTGCGGGGAGGAAAAAACTATGCAACTAACGCCGATACAAGTGATCCTAACCGTGTTTGCAGTCATGCTCGGCGCGATAACGACACGCTTTACGCCGTTTGTTCTTTTTCCGGAAGGAAAGCAACCGCCCGCGGTCGTCACCTATCTTGGTAATGTTCTACCACCCATGATGATGGGGCTTCTTGTCGTTTATTGCCTCAAAAGCGTGCCGATCATTTCGTATCCGCACGGCTTGCCGGAGTTGATCTCGATTGCGTTTATCATATTTATCCACCTTTGGAGAAAGAATGTGTTGCTCAGCATCGGCTTAGGAACCGCCTTATATATGTTTCTCGTGCAGGCGGTGTTTGTTGTATAATGGATTCGGAGGATTTGAAAGATGGAAGAGATTAAGATCGGGCGTTACCGCCATTTTAAGGGAAACGAATACGAGGTGTTGTATCTGGCGAAGCACTCCGAGTCGCTAGAGGATATGGTGGTATATCGTGCGCTCTATGGTGCGCATGGTGTTTGGGTGCGGCCAGCTCGCATGTGGAACGAAATAGTGGAACGCGACGGAAAAATATATCAAAGATTCACCTTTATTGGTGGTGAATAACGGCAGTAATACCCGTTTTCTGGGTAAAACTATACGCATAGTCAATAATTTGATTGCTAAACAGCAAACTACATAATATTATATTGCTATGCTGGTTTTGTAGTATTTAGCAGTAAAACTTCTAGAAACCGTATATCGCCGGCAAACAATCTTCGATTTGATTCAGTTCATAAACGAGGAACGTTTGTGCTTTTGGAAAGTGGCAATGGAGCGTGATTATGAAACCAATCGGCGGCATACAACCCCATAACAAGAGAGGTTCGTTGAGAGCATCTCTTTTGATTGCAGCCATCTATGGCTTTATTGGTTATGTATGGATCATCGGATCCGAAATGATCGTTGCGAGTACTCATCATGAGAGCGCCGATGTTTTTTTAATCAGCATCTGGAAAGGTCTTGCTTTTGTCACTGCGTCCGCAATTTTAATCTACATCCTTGTTTATTCCAACTTGCGTAAGGTTTACCGCGAAAGTCTGATTCGTCAGGAAAGCGAAAATGCGCTTCAAGAGGCGCAGCACCTTGCGCATGTTGGTAATTTTTCGTTTGATGCAAAAACACAAACATATCTTTTTTCCAATGAAGCGTTGCAAATACTCGATTTGAACGAAGAGGATTTGCCGTATTCCTTCGACAAGTTGCTTAGAAAAGTGCATATCAACGACCGCGACATGGTTCAAAAAATGTCGAGCGAAGTTACGATGAAAGGCGGCGAAACCGTTTTTGACTGCCGCATTCTGCGTATGCATGCGCCGGAGAGGACGATTCAAATCCGACTTCAAAGTATCCTTGGGGATCATTCCGATCAGCTTTACGTCATCGGGACCCTGCAGGATGTGACAGAGCGCGTTCAGGCAGAGAACGCGGCGCGAGAGAACGAGGCGATCTATAAGGCGTTTCTCAATTCCAGCTACGATCTCGTCTATCTCAAGGACAGCGCACTTCGTTATATCGCGGTCAACACCAACATGCAGCGGTATTATGGCCTGAAGGAGGATTCGCTGATCGGGAAACAGCTCAATGAAATCAAGCCCGGTTCGGATGCGCTCCTTTGGGAGTCACGTGACCGCAGGGTTCTGCTCAGCGGGAGGCCGGTCTATATTGAAGACTCCAACGATGATCGTTTCTTCGAGACGATCATATTCCCGGTGGAGCTGTCTCATCATAAGCGCGGCGTTGGAGGCATCTCCCGCGATATCACGCAGCGCAAGCAAACGGAAAAAACGATTGCGCAGGAACGAGACCGCGCGCAGACGTACTTTGATATCGCCGCGGTGGCGTTTGTGGCGTTTGACCAAGATTGCAACGTCACCATGATCAACCAGACGGGGTGCGATATCGTTGGTTTGCCAAAAGAGGAGATCATAGGGCAACCCTGGATCGAAAAGTTTGTACCGGCGGAAGATCGTGCTGGCGTTTACGATGTCATGCGCCGTCTCTTTGATGGAGCAATTTTGCCAACCGACAGCAATGAAAACGGGATATTGCGCGCAGACAATGAGATTCGACAGGTTGAGTGGCGAAACAGAGTTCTTCGCGGCGAGAACGGAGAGATTACCGGAGTTCTTTCAGCCGGAATCGATGTGACCGACCTTCATAAGACGATGCGAGCGCTTCAGGAGAGTGAACGCAGCAAGAGCGTGTTGCTTTCCAATCTGCCCGGCATGGCGTATCGTTGTGCATTTGATCGGGACTGGACGATGCAGTTTGTCTCCTCGGGCTGCTTTGCGCTGACCGGATATCTACCCGATGAGCTGATCGATAATCGAGTTTTGACGTTTAATGATGTCATCTGCCCGGAGTACAGGGAATCCATTTGGAATGAAAGCATCGATCACATTGAAAAAAAGAGCAGCAATCGTTATGAATATGAGATCATGACAGCATCTGGCGAACGCAAATGGGTATTAGATATCAATCAAGGCGTTGCAAACGAAGCAGGGGAAATCATTGCGCTCGAGGGTATCATTATCGACGTAACCAAAACAAAACTGCAATTTTTGCAAATTCAATATCTGAGCAATCACGATCAGCTCACTGGAATTCATAACAGACAATATTATGACACGGCCAGAAGGACCCTGGACACGGCGGAACATCTGCCGCTCTCGGTGTTTTTCGTGGACATCAACGGACTGAAACTGATCAACGACGCGTTCGGATACGATGTTGGGGATCATATCATTCAATCGACCGCGGCTGTTCTCAAGGCAAATATGAGGCCTAAGGAAGTGCTCGCCCGCATTGGCGGCGACGAGTTTGGCATATTATTACCCCACACGAATGCGCAGGATTGTGAATCGCGCATGCAGGAACTCAAGGATGCATTCACCATTCGCAATGCGAATGAAAAAGATCGCGCAATGGTGATCAATCTCTCAATTGGATTCAGTACAAAGTCGGATCCATCGGTTGAGTTTGCGCAGGTAGAGAAGGATGCAGAGGCCAACATGGCGCGCAGAAAGCTCTTTGACCAAAAGAGCCATCATAACGCGGTACTTTCTTCCATCATGACGACGCTGTTTGAGCGCAGCTTTGAAACCAAGGAACACGCCGAGCGAATCGGGTCGTTTTGTTCGATCATCGGGCAGAAGCTGATGCTGCATCAGGATGATATCGATCGGCTCAGGCTTTTTGCGATGTTGCACGATATCGGCAAGATCGGCATCAGCGATCAAATATTGAATAAGTCATCCGCTCTGAATGAGGATGAACTCGCCATCATGCGAACGCATCCCGAGATCGGCTATCGCATTGCGATGGCTTCGCCGGATCTCGCACCCATCGCGGACCTCATCTTAACGCACCACGAGCGCTGGGATGGCAAGGGATATCCCAATCAGATCGCGGGCGAAAAGATTCCGCTGCTTTCGCGCATCCTTGCCGTCGCCGATGCGTACGACGCGATGACGGAAGACCGTGTCTATCGCAAAGCGTTGCCTCGGGAGCGTGCGATTGAAGAGATCCGGAAGAATGCGGGTACGCAGTTTGACCCGCAGATTGCAGAAGTATTTCTAAGCATTATAGAACAGGATGACCTGTAAACGCAGAGGAATCGAGGGAATCTCGGGAAGATATTTTATTTGATCTATCCGAATCAAATAACATGCAAAAAGCGGCGATTACTCGCCGCTTTTATGTTGCAGTGCGTTATTCCGCGGCCTTTGAGCCGGGCTTTGTAAGAAAGAGAACGCCAAGCGTGTTTGGCCCGCAGTGGCTGCTGATCGTGCAGCTCGCTTGAGTAACGAAGACCTCGCGAAATGGTTGCAGCTCCTTGATACGGGCAACAACACGATCGATCGAAGAGGGATCATCCATACCGGAGTGGGTCACAAATACACGATCCAGTATCAAGTCGGTGCGTCCCTTGAGCTGGTCGTCCACATATTTCATGAGCGACGGCGCAAGTTTGCCCATGTACTTTTTGCCGACGACCATGCTGCCCTGACGATCGTTTCGCACGAGAATCGTGGGCTTGAGGTTCATCAGCGCGGCGCCGATTTGTGTGATGCTGGAGCAGCGACCACCCGCGCGCATGAACTCCAGCGTATCGAGAACAAAGCTCGCGCGGGTGTCCTGCGTGAGCGCCGAAACTTCGTTTACGATTTGCTCTGCGGTTAGCCCTGCCTTGATTCGCTCACCCGCCTCGCAAACGAGAAGGCCGAAGCCCGTGGAAAGCGAACAGGAGTCGATCACGTAGACGTTGCCCTTGTCTTTGAGCAAGTTTGCCGCAAGAACGGCGTTTGCATGCGAACTGGAAAGTCCGGAACCAAGGGAGATGTGGATCACATCGCAACCCTGATCTAAGAACTTCTGAAAATAACTCTGATATTCCTCGGGATTGATGGCGGCGGTACGCGGAAGAAGCTTGTGCTTCCACCAAGCCTCGTAAAGCTCCGCGGACGTGATGTCCAAGCCATCCGTATATTGTTTTTCATCGAGTATGATATGGAGCGGATAGAGCGAGACCGCATAACGCAACTTGAGCTCCTCGCCAATGTCGCAAGGGGTATCCGCGCTGAGTACGATCTGGTGATCAGGCATACGATAGTATCCTCCTCGAGCAGACAGTTTTCTAATTCTAGCAAAGACGACTATCAGCGTCAACTATAGAAATAGATCGAATTCCAGACGAGTACAACAAAAACAGACAGAAAAATCCTTTCCTGTCTATTTAATCGCGTTTCATGAATATTAGCAAGGGTATATTTGTATTATGTGTACAGTTACATTGTTTTTCAAATCTCGTCATTTGCTTTTGCTTCAATTGTGTACAGGTTTGACCCGAAGTCACTTAGCATGCGGACGCGATCATTGTAGCCGGTTCCCACGAATTGATTGTTCAGGTGCACGCCCTGCATGAGCGTTTTTCCGCTGGCCTCGTAACTCACCACACAATCCTGCATCGCGTAGAGCCGATCCGCCCAGCGGAAGAGCAGTCCGTTTGGATTGATTGAGAACGGCAATAGGTGGTTGACCAGACCGCCGAAGCGATGTAGAAACACGCGCTGTCCTTTGGTCTGCATGCGGTATATGAGCGAGTCCTGTAAGCCGGAGATTGGCAGGATATCGTTGCCCTCCGCGGCTTGCGCCAGCGGTTGATAAACACCAACGACGGACTTTGTCTGATCCCGCGAGACCGCCTGCCAATATACTTTGTTCGACTTCGGCGTGTCGTGGCGAAAGAAACGACCAAATTGGAGCGTTTTGCGATGCGCTTTATAAAACGCGATCTGCTCGCGCGCCTCCGTGCGCTCCAAATGCGTGAGATGCTTTAAATCCAGCTCGTAGCCGAGGCAGCCGAAGCTCGCGACGTTGAACCGCGACGCAATCGACGTTTGCCGGAGTGTTTGCTGGTTTGGCGAGGCAGAGACGTGCGCGCCCATCGTGGACTGCGGATAGAGATAGCTCAGGCCTTCCTGAATCTTGAGGCGTTCCATCGCGTCCGTGTCGTCGCTCGACCAAACCTGCGGCGAGAAGCACAGCATGCCAAGATCAAAGCGGTTTCCGCCGCTGGAGCAGGACTCGAGCAGAATCTGCGGGCGCGGACGGAAGATGCGCGCGAGCACATCGTAAAGCCCGATGATATAGCGATGGTAGAACTCGCCCTGATTCGCGAGCACGGGGGAGCAGGCGTCGCTGATGTGGCGGTTCATGTCCCACTTGACATAGTCGATCTTCGCATCGTCCAGAATGCGGGAGACGTTCTCTACGATATAATCCCGCACGGCGGGATTGCATAGATCGAGCACGAGTTGGTTTCTGCCAAACAGCGGCGTTCTGCCCGGCGTGGTGACCGCGTATTCCGGATGCGAGCGATAGAGGTCGCTGTCGGGGTTCACCATCTCCGGCTCAAACCAGAGGCCAAACTGAAGACCCAGCGCGTGAATTTCCTCGGCAAACGATTTAATACCCCGGGGAAGCTTCTTTCGGTTGACGTTGTAGTCGCCAAGGCCGGCATGGTCGTCGTTCCGTTTGCCAAACCAGCCGTCGTCGAGCACAAACAGTTCTACACCGAGCCGCCTTGCCTGCCGCGCAAGACGGAGAAGCTTACTCCGGGTGAATCGGAAAAAACAGGCTTCCCAATTATTGATGAGTATCGGGCGTTCTTTGCCCTTCCAGTCTCCGCGCACGATGTGCCCGTTTACGAAGTCGTGAAAGTGCGCGCTCATGCCGTTGAAGCCATCCGGCGAAAACGTCATCACCGCCTCCGGCGTTTCAAAGCGTGCGCCGGATTCGAGGAGCCAGTCGAAGCTCTGCGGATGGATACCGAGCTGCACGCGAACCAGATCAAACGGGCTTAGCTCGGTAAGCCCCATATGGTTGCCGCTATAGACGAGGTTAAATCCGTACACGCGCCCGTGAGACTGCGTCGCGCCATCGGCATACAGTAAAAAACCGGGGTTGTGTCGGTTGCTGGAAGCGCCTGTGACGGAGGAGTTGACAAACTGCCCATATTGCAGTTTGCGGTCATGCCGATGTGTCTCTTTGATCCACGCGCCGTCGAAGGTGACGAGGGAGAAGCCCTCGTTCTCCATATCGAGCTGCATGCTCATGATCCTGCGGATCGACACCGCGCCATCGCCCGTATTGACGAGCACACTTCTGCGCGAGATCACGTCGGCCGCGGGAAATACGGTGTAATACAGAAGGAGCTTGAGGTTTGCCGCGCGGTCGAGCAGGGTGACGATCAGCGTTTGCGTCGTGTTCGTTTCATCGTAAGCGGAGGGCAGGGACTCCATCGCAACGCAGCCCGCGACGATCTCGTACGAGTCGAACAAAAAGTCGGTGCGGTAGGTTCCGTCCGCAAGCTTGACTTCGATCGGCGTCTGGCGATAGTCTCCCGAGCCCACGCCGGACCATTCCAGCGGGATGTTGTCGAGGCAGTAACTATCGTCCTTTTGCGCGTCATACAACACCGAGCTGCCGTGCATAATCGAGCGCTTGGTCGAGAGTGTTTGCGTTTCCCCGCGCGGAATCCGCTCGCCGTAGTAGACATGTTCCAGATGACCAAAGCCTGTGACGCGAAATAGATAGCTGGTATGATCTGTTTCCAGCGTAAACAGCTGATCCTGATAGTCGATCATATGCTTCCTTTCCTGACGAAAAATACAAGAAGAAATGATGTGTGAAATCAATGTCATTGTATCGTTGGAAACTCGCATCGTCAATGTTGATCCGCCTGCATGAGCCAACGAATTTTTATGCGATTTTCAGGTTGCTTTTGTTGACTTTCTGCACACGATCCTGTATAAATGTATCGGGGTTGAGTGAGCTTTCCAATTAACATTAAATTTTGAATAAGGGGATTGGGCAATGGATACACAACTCAAAAAGAAATATGGCCTGTTTACCGCTATCTCGATGGTCGTTGGTATCGTCATCGGAAGCGGCGTTTTCTTTAAGGCCGAGAAAATTCTTGGCGTTACTGGCGGAAATCTGCCGCTCGGCATTCTTGCGTGGATCATCGGCGGTGTGATCATGATGATCTGCTCTTACGTGTTTGCCGTCATGGCGACTAAGTATGAGTATGTCAACGGCGTCGTGGACTATTCCGAAGTCACGGTCGGCAAAAAGTACGGTTATATGATGGGGTGGTTTTTCGCCACCATCTATTATCCGACGCTGACCTCCGTTCTGGCTTGGGTTTCCGCGCGTTACACTGCGGTTCTCTTCGGCTGGTCGATCGTCGGCCCGGAGTGCATGGTTCTCTCAGCGGTTTTCCTCATCGGCAGCTATGCCATCAACGCGCTTTCGCCGAAGCTCGCGGGTAAATTCCAGGTGACTACAACCGTGATCAAGCTGATTCCGCTCGTTCTGATGGGCGTTGTCGGTGTGATCGTTGGCCTCGCCAACGGTATGACGGTACAGAATTTCACCAATGCCGTCACCGTCGTCGCCTCCAAGAGCAGCGCGCTGTTGACCGCTGTTTGCGCAACCGCGTTTGCATATGAAGGCTGGGTCATCGCGACCAGCATCAACGCGGAGCTGCGTGACTCCAAGAAAAACCTGCCCATCGCGCTGGTTGCCGGCGCTGCGATCGTCATCGTCGTCTACATTCTTTACTACGTTGGTCTTGCGGGTGTGGTCTCGAACCAAACGCTCATGGAGCAGGGCCAGGAAGGCGTCAAGATCGCGTTTTCCACGTTGTTCTCCAACGTAGGTGGCACGCTTTTGTTCGTGTTCATCATCATCTCCTGCCTGGGCACACTCAACGGTCTCATGATGGGCTGCACGCGCGGATTCTACTCGCTTGCGGCGCGTCACGTCGGTCCCTCGCCGGAAACCTATCAGGAAGTCAGCCCCAAGACCAACATGGCGACCAACTCGTCCGTGCTGGGTTTGCTGCTCTGCGTGCTTTGGCTTGCGTACTTCTTTGGCGCGAACCTCGTCGAGAAATCCTGGTTCGGCGTGCTGTCGTTTGACTCTTCGGAGTTGCCGATCATCACAGTCTATGCCCTGTATATCCCGATGTTTATCGCGTTCATGGTGAAGCAGAAGGATCTCGGCGCGTTCAAGCGCATCGTGATGCCGACACTAGGCGTACTTGGCTGCCTGTTTATGGGCTACGCTGCTATCGTATCGCACGGGATGAAGGTCGTCTGGTATCTTGTCATTTTCGCCGCGATCATGATCATCGGTGCGTTCTTCGCAAAAGAAAAGAAGCCGCAGCAATAATCATTGACCCATTCAACCCAAAACACACACGAACCGCCGAATCCCGGCGGTTCGTTTTTTACGATTTGCTTCACGCTGCTTGCGTTTATTCGGGTCGATAAGGTGTTCGGAATAGATATTTGTTTTTGAGGTGATTTTTTCGCGCTGTCGAGCGCCATCCCGCATTTCCCGCGAGAAAGTAGAGCGCGCGCGGAAACTTCGGTGCCGTAGGAACGATCTTCGATTCAATGGAACCTGATTGCGAAAGGCTAGCATCCACCCGCGCAAACAGGGCGTCGATCTGCTCCATCACATCGCGCATAAACGGCGCGCCCTGTGCGCCGAGGATCATGCCGCCGCAGCCGATCATCACACCGCCGCCATAGCTGCGCCCGGTTTGAAGCGTAAACTGCTCCACGACGCGCATCGCCTCGAGATTGATCTCCGGCTCGGGAAAGCCGCAGTTGACGAGCGCATACACCGCGCAATCCTTCGCTGCTTTCGGCTCTTTTGCTGCGAAGTCCTGCAAAAATCTCGTCAGCATGGCGGGCATGCAGAAGAAGTAGAGCGGGAAGATTAGCACAATTGCGTCCGCTTCCTGTAACGACGCAAACGCGGTATCCGTTTCGTGATGCATGAGCGCGTGACGAACGGGAATCGTGGTGACGGTGATAGAATCACTCGTCAATCTAGATTCACCGTACTTCGCGAGAAATGCAGAAACCGCCCATTCCTGCTCGACCTTCGGGCTTGCGCTGACCAGCGCGACGCGATAGTTCGTTTCGCTCATAATGCACCTCCCGCACGATTGAGGGACACGCCGTCCAGCGCGGACGTGATCGATTCGTCGTTCCCTTGATCGATGATCACATAGACATTGCTTCTATGCTTCTTGTTGATGTCCGTAAAGAGTTGCGGCTCATCCGCCGAAACATGGCCATAGCCGATGAAAACCTGCGCCGCGTAATCATCATAGCGAGGAGAATGCATTGTGGAGCCGTCTTTTCGCGTTATGAAAAACGGCAGCATGTTGGGAAGCCAGCGGTCAATTGCGTACTTCATGTTTGCGGAAAACTGTCCGAACACGATCGGGCAGAGATAGACGACCACGTCGCTCGTCATGCACGCGCGGTTGATCTCAACGATGCCGTCCCGCATGATGCACTCGCCGGGCGTTTTGACCCAGCAATCGAAGCACCCGCGGCAGAACGCGAGCATGTCCCGATCAAGCGTTTTCTCTAGAATTGAAAATCCTTTTGCGGTGAAATACTGCGTCAGTTTAAGTTTGATTTGCTGTTGTCTCGGCGTGAGAAACTCTCCGTCGGAGATGAGATAAGCCTGCATGGTTTCCCTCCGAATTTTCGTTATGATAGGAGTATCACGTTCCGCGCACCGCGTCAAGCGGAATCGCCGGAATGTGCCGGCAATCGCTCGTTCGGGCGGTTACTCACTTGTGATTCCGGAGTATATACGATATAATGTGTGGAAAGTTTGGAGGGGATTGACCCATGACTGTTCGCGAACTGGCGCAACGCGCAAAAGCTGCCTCCGGCAAGCTCGCCATCACATCCGCAAAGACGAGAAACGACGCGCTGCTTGCTATGGCAGACGCGCTGGCATTAGCCACGCCTGAAATCCTCCGCGCAAATGCAGAAGATGTTCGCCTCGCGAAAGAGCGCGGGGTCAAGGCCTCGTTCATCGACCGGCTGACGCTCGATCAGAAGCGCATCGAGAGCATGGCAAACGGCATGCGCAAGGTAGCGCTTCTTGCTGATCCGATCGGCAAAAGCGACGCGGTATTCGTTCGCCCAAACGGCCTTCGCATCGAGAAGCGCCGTGTTCCGCTCGGCGTCATCGGCATCATCTACGAAGCGCGCCCGAATGTCACTGCGGACGCCATCGCGCTCTGCCTCAAGAGCGGAAACGCCTGCGTGCTGCGCGGCGGAAGCGAGGCACTGTTGAGCAACGCCGCCGTCTGCGACGCGCTGAGCCTTGCCGCCACGGCAAACGGAATCCCCGAAGGCGCAATCGGGCTACTGCGGGACACGGATCGCGTAGCCGCAGCGGAGATGATGAAGCTTAACGGACTCATCGACGTACTGATTCCGCGCGGCGGACAGGGACTCATCCAGAGTGTGCTGCAGCAAGCGACGATTCCGGTCATCGAGACAGGCGTCGGCGTTTGCCATGTCTATATCGACGAGTCGGGCGATCTTGATATGGCGGCGGACATCATCGAAAACGCGAAGTGTTCGCGTCCTTCCGTCTGCAACGCGGCGGAGACGCTGCTTGTGCACGAAAGCGTTGCAAGCGCTTGCCTTCCGGAGATTGCAAAGCGGCTCACGGCGCGCGGTGTAGAGCTCAGGTGCGATGTGCGTGCAAAAGCGCTGATGCCGGGCTCAATCGACGCCACGGAAGAGGACTGGTCAACCGAATACAACGATTTGATCCTCTCGATCAAGGTCGTCGATTCGCTGGATGAGGCGATCAATCACATCGAAACCTACGGTACCCATCACAGCGACGCGATTGTGACCGCATGCTATGATACCGCGGAGCGCTTCCTCAACGAGGTGAACTCGGCTGCGGTCTACGTCAACGCCTCCACGCGGTTTACGGACGGCGAAGAGTTTGGCTTTGGCGCGGAGATCGGCATCAGCACACAAAAGCTGCACGCAAGAGGACCTATGGGACTCGACGAGCTGACTACGATCAAGTACACGATTCGCGGAGCGGGTCAAATTCGATAACACACCCGCACTTGCGGTAGAAATCACTGGAGAATAAATGGAAATCAAACTCATCGCGCTGGACATCGACGGAACGCTGACCAACCAAGCTGGAATCATCAGCGAGCGAAACCGAAACGCGGTACGGCAGGCGATCGATTCCGGGGTTCATGTCGTACTGGCGACGGGCAGAGGTCGCATCGCAACGCGCCCGATCTGGAAAACGCTTGATCTGCACGGGCCTTCGATTCAATACGGCGGGGCAATGATCGCGGATATCGACAGCGAACGCGCGCTTGTATTGCACGAAATGGACCCTGCCGTGATCCGCGAGGTGCTGGAATACGCCAAAAAGGCAGACGTTCCCGCGCAGATCTACATCGACGAGACGGTCATCAGCGAGCAGCCGAGCGAGGTTGCGAGCGGCTACGTCAACCGCCACAAGCTCAAGTTCATCGTCGATCCCGATATCCGGAAGAAGACTTATCACAACGTGCCGAAGATTCTCGCCTTTGCGCCGCTTATGCGGCAGGATGAATTGTTCTTTGAGTTTCGGGAGCATTTTGCGGGAATTGCGCAGGTTTCGCGTTCCAGCCCTGGCTTTATCGAGATCAACAATCTTGGTATTACGAAGGCAACCGCGCTGGAAGAGCTCTCCTACATGCTGCATATTCCGCGCGAAAGCATCGCCGCCGCTGGCGACAACTATCTCGATCAGGAGATGATCGAGTGGGCTGGCCTCGGCGCCTGCGTGTTTGACGGTGCGGAAGAGGTCAAGGCGGTTGCAGATGTGATTATTCCCGCGAGCGATGAGGACGCAGTTGCCGTGTTCATCGAGCAATTTGTGTTGAATCAATAGAAACTAACCGGTTTACCGGATCGATCATGCAGGAGGAAAGAACATGTACAGTATCGGCGTCGATATCGGCGGAAGCAAGATTGCGGCAGGTGTTGTCAGCGAAGATCTAAAGCTCATCAGCAAAAAATCGCTTCCGTTTCCGCATACGGGCGATCCCAAAGACTCCATCGCGACGATTCAGACGCTCATCAGCGGACTGATGTCGGAGAACAACCTCAAATCGGATCAGATTTCGGCAATCGGACTCGCCGTGCCCGGCAGTATCGACTATGATCGCGGCGTGGTCATCGACGCGCACAACCTCGACTATCATAATTTCCCGCTCTGCGCGCTCGTCGGCGCGGATTTTCCCGGTATCACGGTGTATGTGGAAAACGACGCAAATGCGGCGGCGCTTGCGGAGTATTACAGCGGCGCGTTCCGTGGATGTTCCTCCGGCTTACTGATCACGATCGGCACCGGCATCGGCGGCGGACTTGTGCTGGACGGCAAGATCTTCATCGGCGGCAAAAAGAACGGCTTTGAGTTCGGGCACGCGGTGCTGCTTTTTGGCGGCGAACCCTGCACCTGCGGACAAAAGGGCTGCATCGAGTCGTACTGCTCCGCTGCGGCACTCGTGCGCGAGGGTAGAAAATCCGCGAATGTGCATCACGAGAGCGCAATGTATCAGCGCGCGCAGGGTGACCTGACGAAGATCAATGCGAAGCTCGTTATGGATTGTGCGCGGGAAGGTGACGCCGTTGCCTGCGAAGTATACAATCAGTTTACGGACTATCTGGGGGCGACCGCCTGCACGGCGATTGCGCTGTTTGATCCCGAAATCATCGCGTTCGGCGGTGGTGTCAGCAACGATGGCGAGTTCCTGCTTGCTCCGATTCGCGAGTACGCGAAGAAATATGCGTTCTTCAAGAACCACGCGAAGATCGTCGCGGCAGAGATGAAGAACGACGCGGGAATCGTTGGCGCCGCGATGCTGCATCTGCAAAGATGAACGGGGAGATACGCTTTGTCGCGCAGCCGGAGCAGCGCTCCAGGATTGCGCGAGAGGTTCTGCTCGATCTGCCGGAGTGGTTCGGGATTCCGGAATACACCGAGAACTACATTCGCGCTTGTGCCGAAATGCCATTATGGGTTTGCGAGCAGGCAGGAGAGTTCACGGGGTTTATCGCCATCAAAGAGACGAGTCCTTACGCGGTTGAGTTGAACGTCATGGGAGTGAAAAAAGCGCATCACCGGGAGGGAATCGGCAAAGCGCTGTTTGAGGCGATGCGATCTTTTGTAAAGGCGCAGGGGTATTCGTTCCTCCACGTAAAGACGGTTGATGAGGGGCATTATCAGGAGTATGACGATACCCGCTTGTTCTATGAGTCGGTGGGGTTTCGAAAGCTTGAGGTATTACCGGAGCTTTGGGACCCGGAGAATCCTTGCTTGCTTATGATTCAGTATCTTCAATAAAAATAGCCGCGCAAGCGGCTTTTTTTATTGCGTTTTATCACTAAATTGTATTCGTAAATTTCTTTGTATGAATTGAAAACCAAAATGTGGAGGCAGATTCGAACTGCTCCAAAACATAGATAAGGAGCCAATTCAACTATTAAAACCGAAATGTGTAAATCGTTACTAAGTTTTATTTACCCTAAAACATAGACAAGGAGCTAGTTTCCTAGCTCCTTTGTACTTTCCGTCCGTCAAGCCTTTCCGATGGTGCCCTATCCACCAGAAAGTAATTATGAAGTTACGTAGTAGTTCGGTTACGCGGTTTTAAGGAGGAAATCGGTAATGAAAAAACGAACATAACGGACGGAAACTTGATATCTTTTATGGTTTGAGTATAACACCCGAATTATGCAATTGCAAGCAAATCTATGCGCCGATTGTGTCAATATTATATCTGATTTGTGAATTGTGGCGTGTAGGCGGACTGCGCCGATTCACGCTCCTGAATCAAGATATTGTGTAGCCCCAAAGACAACGCATACGAGATCACGCGATCGTATTCCCGCTGTGTAATTCTGCGGTTGAGCGGGAACGTCGTTGTATATACCTGCGGCGTATACTGGCTCATCAGCGAGATGTGGATCGAAAGCGGGAAACGTTTTGCGATCTCGTCCAGCACGCTGCGGGAGTCGTCCGCACAGCCCGGCAAGATCAGATGGCGTATCACAAGCCCGCGGTTTGCGATGCCGTCCTGATCCAGCGAAAGCTCGCCAACCTGACGAAACATCTCCTCAATGGCAACGGACGCAACCTCGCAATAGTCGGGCGCATTGGAAAACTTCTTGGAAAGCAGGGGGGAGACGTATTTCCAATCCGGCAGATAGATATCGATTAGCCCGCTGAGCGATTGGATCGCCTCCACGCACTCATACCCGCTAGAGTTATACACGACGGGAATCGTAAGCCCCAGAGCCTTTGCGCGGCGGAGACTCTCGACAATCTCAGGCACATAGGGTGCTGCGGTCACGAGGTTGATGTTGTGCGCGCCTTGCTGCTGCAAATTCAGGTAAGCTTGAGCCAGCACGCTAGCATCCATGATTTCGCCGATGCCGCCGTCCCGAATTTCGTGATTCTGGCAATAGACGCAGCTGAGGTTGCAGCCGGAGAAGAACACCGCGCCGGAACCGCGCGTGCCGCTGATAAACGGCTCTTCCCACTCGTGCAGCATGATCTTCGCAACGCGCACGTTTTCATCCGCGCCGCAGAGGCCGCGCTGCTCGGCGCGATCCGCGCCACACTTGCGAGGGCATAATTCACACACGCTCATATCAGAACACTCGCCTGCCGTTGACAAAGTTACGCGTCCAATACGCGGTCGAAATATAGCTGGTGATGACCTTTCCGGCGCTGGACGACGCATGGATAAACTTTCCACCGCCCGCATAGATACCGGTATGGCTGACTCGGTCGGATGTGTCGTTTTTAAAGAAAATCAAGTCGCCCTTTTGTAGATCGTTGATCGAGGTAATCTCCGTCCAGCCACTTACGGACGAGAACCCCGCTGCGCTGTACCGGCTCACGCTGACGCTACAGGTACGCAAGCAGAAATATACGAGGCCGGAGCAGTCGAACCCTCTGGACGGGCTTTCCTCCGACCAGGAATACTGGATGCCCATCATCGCGCTCGCCACCGAAATCAAGCCGTCTGCACTATAGGATGCGTTGTAGCTGATATCGTTCGTCACAGGCGCTTCGGTAGCGGCGGGTGCGTCTGGAACGGTTGGTGCGTCAGTAACATTTGGTGCTTCGGTCTGGGTCGATCCGCTGGAGGAAGTGGTCGTCGGTCTCTTTGTTGTCGTGGGCTTCTTGGTTGGTTTTGGCGTGGGTTTCGGCGAAGGAGTCGGCGTGGGATCGATCCTCGGGCGCGCTTGTGGCGAGTAGAGTAAGTCCCGATCTTCCACGTTGAACACACTGTCTTCGCTGATCTGGTTCTTTTTTTGGAACGCCCGCAGAGCGTCCTCGGTTGCAACACCAAAATAACCGTTGATCTTATCATCGTAATAGCCCAGCTCATTCAAGCGGGATTGCATGCTCTCCACATCTGTTCCGCTGTCCCCAAGTTTGATTTCGTATGGCTTTGCTTCCGTGCTAAAGAGATGCTCCTGCAGTTCTCCCGTGGCGATGCCGTCCATGGGCTCGTTGATCGTGCGCTGGAAGAGGGAGACGGCAACCGTCGTCGCCGCGTTATAGACGGTTGTCGGTTCATCCGAATCGAGATAGCCGAGCTCCATAAGCCTGTTTTGCAGTTGGGAAACGGTCGGATAATCGTCGTCCTGCTTGAGAAGCGTGAATTGGGACATGATGACGCCCGGGGTTGCTTCCGCAGGCTGCGGGGTATCGAGCGCGCAGGAAGTTGGCGCGAGTGCCTCCGCGCTAAAGGGAATCGGCGTCGGCGTCGCTTCGATGACCACGCGATCGGCTTCCTGCGCTACCGCGTTTGCGCCGGAGAAGTAGTTGATCGCCAGCGGCAGCACGAGGAACGCGATGATGCATCCGCCCGCGATGGTGAGTATCCATGTGCGCGCGGCGGGCGGAAAGATATGCTTTTGCGGTTTGCCCGAAGGCAGGCGCGGCGTATTCAATATAAACACCTCATATTGTCTCGAAAATGCGAAAATTTGGAAAAGAGTAAAATTACTCAACACAATCATTATAACGGTTTTCTAACGGGATTGATTTGAACAAATTCAAAACTTGGTCACTGAAATGTAACAAGATATTGAACGCTGTGTTTACACTCTGTTTGTTTTATTCGCACAAAACACGCGAGTCTGCTTTTGCAAATGCACTACCGCTATGATAAAATAAGCTGTCTAACTATTGGAGAAACACACGATGTCGTTGATTCACGCACAGGAGCTTGAAAAAAGCTTCGGAGAAAGAACTCTATTTTCAGATATCGCGTTTGATGTGTTTGAGCAGGATCACGTTGGCCTCGTTGGGGTCAACGGCTGCGGAAAGAGCACGTTGATGCGCATGATGGCAGGGCAGGAGCCGCACGACGGGCGCGGCCAGCTTTTTGTATCCAAAAACGTGTCCTTCGCGATGCTGGACCAATCTCCCAACTGGGGCAAAGGGCAAACGCTCTACGACGCGGTGCTGGAAGCCTCCGGCAAATGGATGGAGGCGGAGCGCGCGCTGCATGAGATTGCGGAGCGCATAGAGCGCGAAGGAGCAAGCGAATCGCTCATCCGCAAGCAGGCGGATTTGCAGGATCGCTACACACAGGACGGCGGCTTAACCTATCGCGCGCGAACGCGTTCCACGCTGCTCGGCCTCGGCTTTTCCGAGGAGCAGCTGAATAGTCCGATCTCCGTGATGAGCGGCGGCCAGATGCGCAAAGCATCACTTGCCAAGATACTCCTCTCGGACGCGGAGCTGTTGCTGCTGGACGAGCCGACCAACCACCTCGACATCGCGGCGTTGGAGTGGCTGGAAAGCTATCTTTCCGCGTTTCGCGGCGCGTTTGTGCTGATATCCCACGACCGATATTTCCTCGATAAGGTCTGTAACCGCATCTTCGAGCTGGAGAACGGCTCGATGAATCAATATTCCGGCAACTACAGCCAGTCCATGGAAAAAAAGATGGACGAGCGCGAGTTTGCCATGAGAAAGTATCAAAACACGCTGCGCGAAATCAAGCGCATCGAGGGCATCATCGAGCAGCAGCGCAGATGGAACCAGGCGCGAAATTTTGTGACCATCGCCTCCAAGGAAAAGCAGATCGAGCGGATCAAATCCACGCTCGTCAAGCCTGAGGATGCCCCGCAGGCGATCCACTTTCACCTGAAAGCGGATGCGCTGACCGCGAACGAGGTCGTTGTCTGCAAGGACTTGAGCAAGCGATTTGGCAATCGCGAGATCTTCCGCAGCCTCAACCTCATGATCCGGCGGGACGAGAAGGTGTGTCTGCTTGGCGCAAACGGCTGCGGCAAGACCACGCTCCTCAAGATTCTCACCAACAAGATCGAGCCGGATTCCGGCAGTTACAAACTCGGTTCCAATGTTCATGTGGGCTATTACGAGCAGGGCACTGTGCGCCCGAATGACCCGCGCACGATGCTGGAGTCCCTCAACGCGAGCTTTCCGCGATACGATACCAAGCAGCTACGCAATATGCTGGGTTCGTTCCTCTTTCGCGGAGACGATGTATTTAAGCGCATGAGCGATCTCTCCGGCGGAGAGTTCGCGCGCATTCAACTGCTCAAACTCATGCTCAACGGCAGTAACGTGCTGTTTCTCGACGAACCGACCAACCACCTCGATATCCCGTCCTGCGAGGCGCTGGAAGGCGCGCTGAGCGACTACGGCGGCACAATGCTGATCGTGACCCACGACCGCTACCTCGCAAACCGCATCGCGGATCGAATCATCATCATGGATGAAGACGGCATGCGCGAGTTTGAGGGCGACTGGGACGCGTATAAGGAATTCTTAGCGGAGAGCACCGCGCCAAAGGAAAAGGAAGCGCCCGCTGTCAAGAACGACTACCAGCTTTCCAAAGTGCGAAAGAGCGCGATTGTGCGCGCAAAGTCCGCGCAACGCAAGGCGGAAGAGCGCGTGCACGCGGAAGAGATCACGCTCAAGGCGCTGGAGGAAAAGGCGTTTGATCCGCAGATTGCAAGCGATTTTGAAGCGGCAAAGGCGATTTACGAGCAGCTGGACGCGCAGCGCCAGTTGGTCGAAACCTGTTATTTCGATTGGGAACAGGCGGAGGCGGAACTGCAGGCGCTCATCGGCGAGGAAGAAGAATAGCTCGAAGCGGTTTCACGCCGCTTGAGGAGGATACACAAACATGGAATATTCCAAGTTTTCTCTCGGACTTCGCTTTGCGATGACGAGCGACTCCAATCTGACCCCAAACGATTGCTGGAACATCGCTTTTTCTCAGGTGCCGATCACATACGTGGTGGAATCCACGCTGTTTGGTGCCTGGGACGACGTTGGAGACGCGGAGAGCGAAAAAGCCTACATCTGCATGTTCTCGAATCTGCCGCTCAAGGTGGGCAAGGCGCTCTTTGCGCAGCTTCAGCGAAAGCCTGTGCTGCTTTCATATCTGACGATCTACCACCCGTTCATCCAGAACAATCGCGTGGAGAAATGCAGCGCGGTGGAGTATCTCGGCAGTGTACAACCGGACGGCAGCGTTACCGGAGGAGATGTTTCGTACGGCACCATGCAGATTGCGGGTACTCTGCCGGAGATCAGCGACAAGCCGGGTCAATGCAATCGTATTCTGATTGCGCCCGACGCATGGGAGGGAAAGTTCACCTCCGCGGATGCAGCGCGGCATATGCTCCGCTCCGCATCGCATATGCTGCCCAAAGCGTGTTTGCGCACACAGCTCATCGCGGACGGAGGGCAGGGCACGCTGGACGCGCTGGTCTGCTCCAACAATGGCAGATACCTCAAAGCCGCGATCACGACCGCGAGCGGAGAAACCAAGAACCTGCGATACGGAATCTTGCCGAATCGCACCGTGGTGATCGAGTCCGAATCACTCACGAAAGAAGAGCTGACGCTTGCACTCACGCTGCCGCAGAACAAGGGTTTCACGGAGTATGTGGTTGCGGCGGGCACGGGCGAGCTGCCCGAAGATGTGCCGGAAGGACGGTATGCAACCGTGCTCGGCAAGCGAATCCCCGCGACCCAACGAAACAGTATTCGCATCGAGTACCGAAACGGCATTGAAACGGTATTGGAGCTGTGCGAATTCAATCTGCATCTAAGCCGAGCGGATTGGCTGATTGTGCTGACCCGGCTGCTCGACAAAGATGGCTTGATGAAGGACCCAACCACGGACGCGCTGCTGTTCCATTGCAGACTTCTACATAAGCACGCAGCGATTCTTGCCTTCACAGACGATGGGCGCTTCTTCGCGAAGATCGACGAAACTCCCTTGGTGCCCATCGATACTTCGTCGTTTGACGAGGCGGCAGATGCGCTGTTTTTAATCATCAAGAACACACCGATTCTTCCGCCACCGCTGTTTCCGCCCGTGGAGCACGAAGAGACAGTCATCAGCGACATGTAATATAACGTCAACAATCAGGAGGATAAAACCATGCGAATGGTAGATTTGATCGAGAAAAAAGTAAATCATGAAGAGCTGAGCCACGACGAAATTCAGTTTATTGTAGACGGCTTTGTCAGCGGCGAAATTCCGGATTATCAGATGTCCGCGCTGATGATGGCAATCGTCCTCAACGACATGAACGAGCGCGAAGCCGCCGATCTCACGTTGAGCATGATGCGTTCCGGCGACACGGTGGATTTAAGCGACCTGCCCGGCGTCAAGGTAGACAAGCACTCGTCCGGCGGCGTCGGCGACACGACCACGCTGGTGGTGGCACCTCTGGTTGCGGCCTGCGGCGGAACGGTCGCCAAGATGTCCGGGCGCGGACTCGCGTTCTCCGGCGGCACAATCGACAAGCTGGAATCGATCCCCGGCGTGAATATCGGGCAGCCGATCGACCGCTTTAAGGAGATTGTACGCAAAACCGGCGTCTGCGTCATCGGGCAGACGGGCAATCTTGTGCCCGCCGATAAGAAGATGTATGCCCTTCGCGACGTAACGGGCACTGTCCAGAGCGTGCCGCTGATTGCCGCGAGTATCATGAGTAAGAAGCTCGCCGCCGGTGCGGACGCGATCGTGCTCGACGTCAAGGTCGGTAGCGGCGCGTTCATGAAGACGGTGGACGACGCGAAACGCCTTGCTTCTCTGATGGTGAAGATGGGCAAGCTCCTCAAACGCGAGGTGGTCGCTGTCGTGACCGATATGAATCAGCCGCTGGGGCTTTCTGTCGGCAACGCGCTGGAATTCCGCGAGGCTGTGCAGCTCCTTTCCGGCAAGGTGCCGGAAGGCGACGCGCTCTATGAGGTTTGCATGCTGCTGGGCACCCAGATGCTGCTGCTTTCCAAACTCGCAAAATCGGATGACGAAGCGAGAACCATGCTCAAGCACGCCATCGACAGCGGCGCGGGCCTCGATAAACTCCGCGCGATGATTCACGAGCTGGGCGGAGACGAGAAGCTTTTGACGCTGGACGGCATGGACAAGCTCTGCGCGGTCAAGCGCCTCGTTCCGATCACGTCGGATCAAGCGGGCTACATCGTCGGCATGCAGGCGGAGCTGATCGGAAGAGCGGCTCAGGTGCTGGGTGCTGGTCGAGCCACGAAGGAAGATGTCATCGATCCCGCAGTGGGATTGATCATGCATAAGCGCGTTGGCGACAAGGTGGAGAAAGGCGAAGCCTTCTGCACGCTCTACGTCAACGACGAGAAGAATCTGGACGACGCGATTGCGACCATGCGCGAGGCGATCACGATCGGCGCAAAGCCGGATCATGTTGCGCCGATGGTCTACGCCGTTGTCCGCTGACAAACCCGACCGAACCAAACACGCAGGAGGTGCCGCTTGAAACAGCTGATCGCGATTGACGGAAACAGCCTCATGCACCGCGCCTACCACGCGCTGCCGCCGATGACCACGCGCGCGGGCACACCGACCGGCGCACTACACGGCTTCATCAGCATGCTCCTCAAACTCATCGAGCGCAATCCTGACTATCTGGTCGTGGCGTTCGATATGCACGGCCCGACGTTTCGGCATGAGCAGTTTGAGGCGTATAAAGCCGGACGAAAAGAGACGGAAGACGACCTGCGCACGCAATTCCCGTTGCTCAAAGAATTGCTTTGCGAGATGGGCATCGCGGTCTGCGAAACGCCGCGCTATGAGGCGGACGATATCTTAGGCACCTTCGCGAAGAAATGCGAGCAGGAGGGGATTGATGCCCTACTCGTGACCGGTGATCGCGACGCGCTGCAGCTCATCGACGACCACACGCACGTGCTCATGACGAAAAAGGGCATCAGCGAGACGATTGAGTTCGATCGCGACGTGCTCCGTGAGCAGTATGGCCTCGAACCCGACCGCATGCGCGACCTAAAGGGCCTCATGGGCGACAATTCGGACAACATTCCCGGCATTGCGGGTGTTGGCGAAAAGACCGCCACGAAGCTGCTGGAAGAATACGGTACACTGGAAAACGTGCTTGCCAACGCGAGCGAGATCAAAGGGAAACTCGGCGAGAAGATCGCATCCGGCGCGGAGTCCGCGCGGATGAGCTACGAACTCGGCACCATCTGCACGACGGCGCCGATTCCACTCACGATTGCGGATTGCAGTTTTCATCCCGAGGCGATGAGCGGCGCAAGAACTCGGCTGATGGAACTCGAGATGCGCGGCCTTGCCGCACGCATAGGCGGAGACAGCGCGCCGGAGGCTGCCGCTCGCGCGGAGATGCCCGCTTCCCAGCGCGTGGAGCTGGAGTCCATCGAAGCCGTTCGCGAAACGCTATTAAAAGCCGCTCCCGTACACGCGCTTGCAATCGAGGCGAGCGAAACGGTGCAGTTTGCATTCTCCGGCGAGCGATATTTCGAAATCGTGCAGGGCGCTGACCTGTTCAGTACGCCGATCGATGAAAAAGCGCTCTACGGCGCTCTTCAGCCGATCTTTGCGGACGAAACTTGCGAGGTGCTCGCGTTTGACACAAAGCGCCTGCGCCACTTGCTGGATAAATTCGGCATTCCGCTCAAAGCGCGCGTGTTTGACGCGATGATTGCGGATTATTTGCTGGACGCCACACGACCCGCAACCAGTTTTGCGATGCTCGGCGAACGGCTCTGCCCGAACCAGAAGCCGAATGCCGCGATGCTGTTTTCCATGCGGGAAACCATGCTTCAGGAGCTACAAGAAGCGAACATGACGAAGCTCTACACCGATATGGAGCTTCCGCTTGCGAGCGTGCTCTACGAGATGGAACACGAGGGATTCCGCGTGGATCGCGGGATTCTCAAGCAGCTTCAGACGCAGTTCAACGAGCAGAGCGAAACTCTCGCCAAGCAGATTTACGAAAGCACGGGAGAGACCTTTAACATTCTCTCGCCCAAGCAGCTCGGCGAAGTGCTCTTTGAAAAGCTCGGTCTGCCGACCGGCAGAAAGAACAAGAGTGGGTTTTCAACCGATGCGGAGACGCTGGATGCGCTCTTGGACAAGCATCCCGCAATACCGATGATTCAGGAATACCGCTTCATCACGAAACTCAAGAGCACGTTTGTGGACGGGCTGCTCAATGTGGTCAGCGATGAGAACGACCGCGTGAGAACGCAGTTTAACCAGTGCGTCACCGCGACGGGCCGCATCTCCAGCACGGAGCCGAACATGCAGAATATTCCCGTTCGAACCCAGCAGGGCAGGGAGATTCGAAAGGCGTTTGTCGCTTCCGAGGGCAACGTGCTCGTGGACGCGGACTATTCGCAAATCGAGCTAAGGTTGCTTGCGCACATCAGCGGAGACGCTGGAATGATTGCGGCCTTCAACAGCGGCAAGGACATTCACCGCACGACCGCGAGCGAGGTTTTCCGCGTACCGTTTGCCGAGGTGACCAGCGAGCAAAGAAGCGCCGCAAAGGCGGTCAATTTCGGCATCGTCTACGGCATCAGTGATTTCGGACTCGCGCGAAACCTCGACATCCCCGTCAAGCGCGCGGGCGAATACATCAAGCTCTATTTCGAGCGCTATCCCGGCGTGAAATCGTATCTTGAAAAGAGCGTGGAAGACGCAAAGAGGCTTGGTTACGCCGTCACGATGTTCGAGCGCCGCCGCTCTATGACGGAGCTTAAAAGCTCCAACTACAACACGCGCTCCTTTGGCGAACGCGTCGCCATGAACATGCCGATTCAAGGCACTGCGGCGGATATCATCAAACTCGCGATGGTGGAAGTCAGTCAGGTGCTGCAAAAGCGCGGGTTGAAGACAAAGCTGATCTTGCAGGTACACGATGAACTCATCTTCGACGTGCCCAAAGCGGAGGCGGACGAGGTCGTGACGCTCGTGCATGAGTGCATGGAGCAAGTAGCGCATCTTTCCGTGCCGCTGGACGCGGACGTCAAGGTTGGACACAGCTGGTACGAAACAAAATGAGTCAGGACGAGAGCCGTTATCAAAAGATAGGGTTGACGGGTGGCATCGGCTCCGGCAAGACGACCGCAGCGAAACACTTTGCCGCGCTCGGAGCGAAGGTATATCACGCGGACGAGGTCTCCCGCCACGCACTCGATCCCTGCTCGGATATCTATGGAAAGGTCGTCGCGGAGTTCGGCACGGATATAGTATTGGACGACGGCTCGATTGACCGCCGCAAACTCGGAGAGATCGTGTTCGCGGACGAAACCAAACGCAACGTGCTCAACGGAATCATCCACCCGTATGTCATTGACGAGCTGCTTTCCAGCGCGGAAAGAGATTTGAAAAACGATCCGAACGGAATCGCAGTGTTCGAAGTTCCGCTCTTGTTTGAGAGCGGTATGGATAACCAGATGGACGCGAATATACTCGTGACATGCGAAGAAGAAACGCGTATTCAGCGCGTGATGGATCGGGATGAGTTGCTGCGCGAACAGGTGCTCGCCAGAATGCGCGCGCAGATGCCGGAGGAAGAAAAGCGTCTTCGCGCGGACTATGTTTTGGATAACAACGGAACGCACGAAAACCTGCTTCGTCAGGTCGATGCGCTGTATACCACGCTGAAAGCCGGGGGTAACATTCGCGGATGAAACAACCTGCAGAGAAACGCAGAAGGAAGCGTAAGCGCCTGAGCGGTATTCAGATTGCCGTTATCGTATTGGGATCCATCTTATTCTTAGCGGCCGCGGGCTTTGGCGGATATGTTTGGTACGAGGAAGATCAGCATCAAAAAGCGCTGCTCAATTATCCCGTTGCCTATACGGAGTTGATCAAGCAATACGCGGACAAGTATGAGCTCGATCCTTATCTCGTGCAGTCCATCATTCGCTGTGAGAGCAGCAATAAGCCCGATGCGGTCAGCAAGGTTGGCGCGATCGGGCTGATGCAGATCATGCCGGACACAGGGGAGTGGATTGGGCACAAGATCGATCCGGAGCTCGCGTATTCGCTCGATATGCTCACCGATCCCGCGATCAACATCGAGTACGGTTGCTGGTACCTGAAATTTCTCAGCGATCGTTTTGACGGAAATCGAATGGAGATCATCGCCGCATACAACGCAGGGCACGGCAGCGTGAAGAGTTGGTTGGAAGACCCTCGTTTCTCGGAAAACGGCACGCTGACCACGATTCCTTTTGAGGACACCGCAAAGTATTACGACAACGTCATGCTGGCGTATCAGAACTATACAACGCTCTACCCGGATTTATTTACTACAAATACACAGACCGCGACGGTTGTCGCAGGTTAAATGACGTGATATACTGAATCAAATCAACGGAGGACACCACTTTGCTCGAACTTATCATCATCATCGTGATCCTAGCCTTGGATCAACTGACCAAATATCTGATTCAGATGAATCTTTCGCCCGTCGGAACCAGCGTGCCTGTGATCGACGGCTTTTTGCAATTGACCAACGTGCACAACACGGGCGCAGCCTGGGGCATGCTGGAAGGGTTTCGCTGGCTGTTTATCCCGATGACGCTGATTGTCGCGGGGCTGCTGATCTATATCATCATTCGCTTCAACAAAAAACTCACCGTGTTTTCGCGCATCACGCTCGCGCTTCTGTTTGCGGGAGCGGTCGGCAACTTTATCGACCGCGCGGCGCTCTCCTATGTGCGGGACTTCATCGACATCACGCCATGGTTCTCGTTCCCGGTGTTCAACGTGGCAGATAGCTCCTTGAGCGTCGGCTGCGTCTTTCTCGTGATCGATGCGCTGTTCCTCAAGGACAAATCGCTCTTTGAACGCGTTTCGTTCCAGAAGGGAAAAGTGAAAAAAGAAGTTACTACTGCGGATGATCCCGCAAAAAAGCAAGATGCCTGAGCAGGAGAGCATCGTCTGCGACACAAGTCTCCGGCTCGACGCGTTTGTTGCCGCCGAGACGGAGCTTTCGCGTACGCAGGCGCAGCGCCTGATTCGTGATGGCGCGATTCTGCTCAACGGTAAATCGGTAAAGCCGAACGCGATTACGACAGAGGGCGATCTCGTTGACATCACATTTCCCGATCCGGTGGAGACGGACGTTTTGCCGGAGAATATTCCTCTGGACGTAGTCTATGAAGACGCGGATCTGCTCGTGATCAACAAGCCCCAGGGAATGGTGGTGCATCCTTCCGCGGGGCACGAAAGCGGAACGCTGGTCAACGCGCTGCTGTATCACATTCGCGATCTTTCCGGCATCGGCGGCGAGCTGCGCCCGGGGATCGTGCACCGCATCGACCGCATGACATCGGGCCTCATCGTAGTCGCAAAAAACGACGAAGCACATCGCGCGCTGAGCGATCAGTTTCGCGACCACAGCGCGCACCGCAGTTACGCTGCTCTCGTGGACGGCAACATTCGCGAGGAGGAAGGCACCGTCAACGCGCCGCTCGCGCGACACCCGGTCGATCGCAAGCGTATGGCGATTGTGCAGGGCGGCAGAGACGCCGTGACACACTGGCGCGTTGCCGCGCGATACGGGCAATACACGCTGCTCCAAATCGAGCTGGAGACCGGCAGAACGCACCAGATTCGTGTACATATGGCCAGCCGTCAACACCCTGTCACAGGAGACGACGTCTACGGGCGCGAGAAGCGACCATTCGGGCTGCAGGGACAGGCGCTGCACGGCTACCGCCTTGTGTTTGAACACCCGCGCACAAAGGAAAAGATGGTGTTTTACGCACCGTTGCCGGACTATTTTACGAATGCGCTGCGAAAAGCGGGCGAAATTCGAGACGAATCCGAAGTGCTGGAGCGTCTAAAAGAGTTGGAACGATAACGCGAGCTGTTTAGATAGCTGCAAGCGTGTCCGATATCCGTTTTCGATTGAACACAACAGAAAAGGAGATATTCATGAATTCTCAAGCGAACCGAACCAGCAGACTCATTGCGCTCGTGATGGCGATGATCCTTCTGATGAGCGTATTCTCCGGTTGTAAATTGCCGGACAACACGGTGACCCAGCCTATCACCATTGAGTCGGACTCGACCGAAGCACCGGCCGCAGAAGCAACGCCTACACCGGAACCGACGTTCTCGGTCAGCGATGCCGCGGAAGCGGACTTTCACGCGCTGGACCTCGACGTATTCCGCTGGTATGCAACGTCCGACGGATACTCCTACCATATGTTCATCGATGATCCGAAAAACTTCGGCATTGATCGCGCAAATGTGAAAATGACGCTCGGCGAGTTCACCGAGGAAGACACCGCGCGCATGACCAAGGAAGCAGGCGTTTATCTGGAGCGTCTCAACGCGATCGATCGTGAGCAGATCAAGCCGGAATCGCAGTTTTCCTACGATGTGTTAAACGAGTTCCTGACGGACTATGCCGCGGAGAACAAGTTCGAATATTACTATGAGCCGCTGACCGAATACAGCGGAATACACTCGAACCTGCCGCTATCGTTTGCATTGTTTGAGTTGAAGAATGTGCAGGATGTGGAAGATTATCTGACCTTGCTTGCGGATATGCCGCGTTACATGGGCCAGATTCTTGCCTATGAGCAAAAGCGCGCGGAGCTCGGCATGTTTATGACGGAGCCCGCGCTGGATGCAATCCTGGAAGACTGCAAAGCGATCATCGACTCGAAGGATACTTCGTTTTTGTATGTTACATTTAACGAGGGCATCGATAAGCTCACCGATCTGACCGCGGATCAGGCAAAAGCATATAAGGATAAGAACGACAGCCTGCTCAAGAATGAGTATATCAATTCGTTCCAAACGCTCTATGACGGACTCAATGATCTGCGCAAGAGCTGCCGCACATATGAGGAAGCATCCAAGTATACCGATCTGCAAAAGGAATACTTTGAGTACTCCATGCAGTCTGCGGGCTGCAACTACCTTACGGTAGAGGAAAACCTTGAGATGCTCAAGACCGAGCTGAACTATCTGCTGTATCAGGTCATCCAGATCAGCACCGATACCCCTGATATCAACGACAAGCAGATTCAGGTGACCAGCGGCAATATGCAGGACGACCTGGACTACCTGCAAAAGCTGATTCAGCCGCTTCTGCCCGTGTTGCCGGAGCACAATGTGACGCTGACCGACGTGCCGGAAGAGCTTCAGGATCAATTTGCTCCCGCGGCATACGTGATTCCCGCGTTGGACGACTGGAAGGACAACACGATCTTTATCAACACCGCGACTGAAGACCCGACGATGCTCTTAACGCTTGCGCACGAAGGCTATCCGGGACACATGTACCAATACATCTACCAGCGCAGCATGGATAGCTTAGGTCTTATGCAGCGCGCGGCAAACTTCAGCGGCTATGCGGAGGGCTGGGCGCAGTTTGCGGAATTCCTCACCATGGAGAACCAGAAGCAGTATGACGAAGACTATGTGCGTTACAACTTCGACAACGGCATGATCGCAAACGCAATTCTCCCCGCGATCATCAGCATTCTCGTCAACTACTACGGATACACGGACGAGGCGCTGGAAAACGCGATCACGGAGCTGGGCTTTGACGGCAAGTATGTAGCATCGATCTATTACAACACAGTCATCGATCAGCCGTATTACTTCTTTGATTATGCCATCGGGTATTGCGAGACGGCGCAACTCTATCGCGACACACAGAGCGAGCTGGGCGACAAATTTGACATGAGCGCTTACTTGAAGACGTATCTTGATCTTGGCCCCGCGAACTTTGACCTGATTAAAGAGCGCATCGATATCTGGGCGAACTCGCTTTTGCAGGATGCCGCATAAGCGCTTGACAAAATGGCCGCATTCGGCTAGACTAACGTCAATCGAATGAATTTTAACGGCTGTGAAGATGAGGAGTACGCGCTGACGCCGCACAAAGAGAGACCGCCATTTGCTGGGAGGCGGTTTGCGGAGCGGACGCGGAAGGTCGCATCGGAGCCGGAGACGCGAAAGTCATTTGTAGCGTTTCCCGTATTATTCACGTTACGGATGCTTGAGAGGAATGTGACCGATTGATTGAAAATGTTGCATTCAACAAAGGTGGTACCGCGAGCGTCCGCTTCGTCCTTTGGCGAAGTGGGCGCTTTTTATTTTGTACGAAACTGAAACCGTATTTTTGAAGAAGGCAGGAAGAGAAAGACAATGCGTCCCGAAATGGAAAAAACCTACGATCACGCGCGGGTGGAAAGCGCGCTCTACAAAACCTGGGAGGAGCGCGGCTATTTTCACGCGCGTCCCAACACCGGCAAACCGCCGTATACCATCGTGATTCCGCCGCCCAACATCACGGGCAAGCTCCACATGGGCCACGCGATCGACGAGACGCTGCAGGATGTGCTGATTCGCTATAAGCGCATGAGCGGCTATGAAGCGCTCTGGATGCCGGGCACCGACCATGCCTCGATCGCGACGGAAGTGAAGATCGTGGAGCAGATGGCGAAGGAAGGCATCACCAAGAAAGACATCGGCCGCGAAGGCTTCCTCAAGCGCGCCTGGGCGTGGCGAGAGGAATATGGCTCCACGATCGTCAAGCAGCTTCGCTATCTTGGCTCCTCCTGCGACTGGGAGCGGGAACGCTTTACTATGGACGAAGGTTGCAGCAAAGCCGTGACCAAGGTGTTCGTGAGCCTCTATAACAAGGGACTCATCTATCGCGGAGACCGCATCATCAACTGGTGCCCGGACTGCAAAACCGCGCTTTCGGACGCAGAAGTGGAATATGAAGAGCAGCACAGCCACCTCTGGCATGTGCGCTATGACGCGCCGGACAAGAGTTACTCCATCACGGTTGCCACCACGCGTCCCGAGACCATGCTGGGCGATACCGGCGTTGCCGTGAACCCGGAAGACCCGAGATACAAGCACCTGATCGGTAAAACCGTGATCGTGCCCGCCGTGGGACGCGAAATCCCGATCGTAGGCGATGAATACTGCGAGATGGAGTTCGGCACGGGCGCCGTGAAGATCACGCCGGCGCACGATCCCAACGACTTTGAAGTCGCAATGCGGCAGGGGCTGCCCGTGATTCGCGTGTATACCGACGCGGGTTACATCAACGAGAACGGTGGCAAGTTCGTGGGCCTCGAGCGCTTTGAGTGCCGTAAGGCGATCGTCAAAGAGCTGGAAGAAAGCGGAAATCTGATCAAGATTGAGCCGTATGCGCACAACGTCGGTACCTGCTATCGCTGCCACTCCACGGTGGAACCAATTGTCTCGAAGCAATGGTTCGTGGACATGAAGCCTCTGGCAAAGCCCGCCATCGAGGCCGTGCGAAACGGCGAAGTGAAGTTCGTGCCGGAACGTTTTGAGAAGACGTATTTCAACTGGATGGACAACATCCGCGACTGGTGCATTTCCCGCCAACTCTGGTGGGGCCACCGCATCCCCGCGTATTATTGCGACGCGTGCGGCGAGATGGTCGTTTCGGAAACGAAACCTGAAAAATGCCCGAAGTGCGGCGCGCCCGTGCGGCAGGATGAGGATGTTCTCGACACATGGTTCAGTTCCGGCATGTGGCCATTCTCCACGCTGGGCTACCCGGAGCAGACGGAAGAACTCAAGTATTTCTACCCGACCGACACACTGGTGACCGGCTACGACATCATCTTCTTCTGGGTCGCGCGCATGATCGTGTTTGGTTACGAGGTCATGCATGAGCGCCCGTTTGAAACGGTTTATGTCCACGGCATCATGCGCGACAGCCAGGGCAGAAAGATGAGCAAGTCCCTCGGCAACGGCATCGATCCGCTAGAAGTCATCGAAAAGCACGGCGCAGATTCACTCCGCTTCTCGCTACTGGCGGGCAACTCCGCGGGCAACGACATGCGCTTCTATTGGGAAAAGGTGGAAGCCGCGCGTAACTTCTGCAACAAGGTCTATAACGCGTCCCGCTTTGTGCTGATGGGTGCGGACGAGACCGCTGGCGATCTGCCGGACGAGAGCAAGCTGGAAATTGCAGACAAGTGGATTCTCAATCGTCTCAACGCGATCATCAACGAGGTAACGAAGAACCTCGATGGGTTCGAGCTCGGCATGGCGGCGCAGAAGATCTACGACTTCATCTGGTCGGAATACTGCGACTGGTACATCGAGATCGCGAAAACGCGCCTCTATGGCGAGAGCGCGGAGGAGAAGGCAACCGTTAGCGCGGTGCTCATTCACGTGCTCAAGGCGAGCCTGAAGCTGCTGCATCCGTTCATGCCGTTCATCACGGAGGAGATCTTCACGAAACTCTCCGACGAGCCCACGATCATGCTCTCCGCTTGGCCGAAAGAGGACGAGCGATTCAACGCCTACAGCGAAGACTGCGCGCGTATGGAGAAGCTAATGGAGCTTGTCCGCTCGATCCGCAATCTCCGTGCGGAGATGAAGGTGCCGCCGGCGCAGAGAATCGGCGCGCGTCTCGTCGTGGACAAGGCGGACGCGAAAGCGTTTGAAACGATGACCGTGTACCTGAGCAAGCTAGCCGGTGTGGAACACGCAACAGTCTCCACTGAGACGGGCGAGATTCCCAAGAGCGACGTGCATATCGTCTGCGAGGGAATCGAAGCGGTTATTCCGCTTTCCTCGCTGATCGATCCCGAGAAGGAGCGCGCGCGCATTCAAAAGGAAATCGAGCGCTTGAGCGGAGATATCTCCCGCGCAAACGGCAAGCTGCACAACGAGGGATTCCTCGCCAAAGCACCGCAAAGCGTTGTGGATGAGGAAAAAGGCAAGCTCGCCGCAGCAGAGGAGATGCTCTCCAAGCTGACGGAGCGGCTCGAAACACTGGCATAAACAATTCGCCTGCCGGAAGTAAAGTTACTACTCCGGCAGGCGAAACTCTGTTATAATAAGCAAAACAACATAAAATCACAACTATCATGAGAAGAGGATGACCATATGCGTTCCAATACGATTCGACTCGGCGTCATCGGAGCCGGGAACATGGGCGAAGCGATCCTGCGCGGATATCTGACCAGCGGCTATGCCTCCGGTGATAAAACCGCGGTCTATGATCCGGACACGGAGAAGTGCCGCGCGCTTGAGCGCGACCTCGGCGTTGCCGTTGCCGATTCGCTTGCAAGTTTGATCGAAAAAAGTGATCTTTTGCTGATCGCCGTTAAACCGAACATATGTGCGTATTTATTCGAAGAGCAGTTTGACCGCTTTGCGAACAAGGCAGTCGTCTCCATCGCCGCAGGATGGGGAGGGGAGAGGCTCAAAAAAGCGCTGCCCGCCAGCACGCGTGTGCTGCGCGTGATGCCGAATACGCCCGCGATGATCGGCGAAGGCATGATCGTGTTTGAATCGGGCGATTCACTGACGGACGAAGAGCGCGCGTTTGCAGAAACGATGTTTGGCGCGGTTGGCGACGTGATCAGCCTCGAGCCCAAGCTCATGGACGCCGTTACGGCGGTCAGCGGCAGCGGGCCCGCGTATGTGTATCTCTTTATTGAGGCGCTTGCGGACGGCGGCGTGAAGGCGGGGCTGCCGAGACCGATCGCGCTCAAGCTCGCGGCGCAGACGGTGAAGGGTTCCGCCATGATGGTATCCGAAACAGGCGTGCATCCGGGCGAGCTGAAGGATCGCGTTTGCTCGCCGGGCGGAACGACGATTGACGCCGTTGCCATGCTGGAACAAAAAGGGTTTCGCGGTGCCGTGATCGCGGCGGTCGATGCCTGCCGTGAGAAATCCGAGCGCATGAGCAAATAATATATTATATATAATACGGAAAGAACAGGGATGATGAAACAGGTTACGATCTATACGGACGGCGCGTGCTCCGGCAACCCGGGTCCGGGCGGCTGGGGCGCGATTTTGATGTATCAGGAACAGAAAAAGGAGTTGTCCGGTTTTGAGCCGGAGACAACGAACAACCGTATGGAGCTGCGCGCGGTCATTGAAGCCGTGCGTGCGCTGAAGGTTTCCTGCAAAATTGCGATTCATACGGACAGCGCGTACGTCTGTAACGCATTTCATCAGAACTGGCTGAACAACTGGCAGGCCAATGGTTGGAAAACGTCCTCAAAACGCGACGTAGAAAATCAGGATCTCTGGCGTGAATTACTCAGCTTGCTGCAAATACACAGCTATCAATTCGTTAAAGTCAAGGGTCATTCGGATAATCCTTATAACAACCGCTGTGACGAGCTCGCAAGGCTCGCGATCAAGCAGACACTTGCCGCCGCTCAAAACACGTAAATCTGCGTGTTTTTACCTCTAACTATTCGTTAAACTTGTCTTTAACGAATAGTTGCGATAGAATATTGGTATCAAGTTTTAGCTATTTTGAGGCGA
Organism: Christensenellaceae bacterium; assembly: GCA_963667195.1. GTDB lineage: Bacteria > Bacillota > Clostridia > Christensenellales > CAG-138 > UBA7703. The sequence goes on along the minus strand of OY762962.1, from coordinate 2,847,068 downwards.
ATCACCGATGGCAAACACCTATCATACCGCACTCAACAAGGATTATACGCTCAAGATCCGTGCGCTGCTCACCGAACTTCCGGTGCTTTGCGGTTCGTTTTTTCGCGCGATCGACAGTCAAACTTCCGTGCTCACGCGCTATGCGTACGCGATTGACCTGAGGGGCTTCTTCCAATTCGCAGCTCAGCAGGAAGACCTCTTCCTTGGAAAGGACATCCCCTCCCTCACCGCGGCCGATCTGGGAAAAGTGCAAGCGTACCATATTGAACTGTTTTTAAACGAAGTGTCGTTCTATCAGAAAGGCGACCGCGAATGGGTCAATCAGGAACGCGCAAAGGCTAGAAAGCTCTCGTCCCTGCGCTCGTTTTTCAAGTTCTTGCACAAACAAGAGTATCTGCCGACGAATGTCGCAGCCCTGGTCGATATCCCGAAGCTCAACGAAAAGGCCATTATCCGGCTGGAGCCTAACGAGGTTGCAGACCTTCTCGATCTCGCGGAAAACGGCGAAGGCTTGACCGAGGGTCAAAAGAAGTATCACGAGATGACGAAAGTGCGCGATGTCGCGATTTTAACGCTCTTTCTCGGCACGGGCATCCGCATCAGCGAGCTGGTCGGCATCGATCTAAATGATATCGACTTTGACAACAACGCGTTTGTGGTCACGCGCAAAGGCGGAAGCGAGGATATCCTCAACTTTGGCGACGAGGTGCACTGCGCGCTTGCGGACTATTACGCGGTTCGCGAGAAGCTCTCGCCTCTGCCCGGAAACGAACGCGCGCTGTTCCTGTCTCTTCAGATGAAGCGCATCAATGTGCGCTCTGTCGAGCTGCTAGTCAAAAAGTACGCGGCCCTCGCGTCTCCTCTCAAGAAGATTACGCCGCATAAGCTCAGAAGCTCTTACGGCACGATGCTCTATCACGAGACTGAGGATATCTATCTTGTTGCGGACGTGCTTGGCCACAAGGACGTCAACACCACGAGAAAGCACTACGCGGCTTCCAGCGAGGAGCATAAGCGCATCGCCGCAAAAAAGATCAAACTGCGGGACGACTAGCGTTTCGGGTGCGTTCTTCTGACTCGCTCGCCAAAGTACGTCACAGGCAGCGTTTTCGCGTGAACGATCTCCTCGTCCTTCCAGTCTTCGTAGAGATCCGGCACGAATCCATCCTCCAGATCGACCGTTGAAGACTCCTTCCGCTCCGGGCTGTAATCGTCATCCAGATAGACGCCGGAGATCGGAATCTGCTGAAATGCGGGAATTCCCTCATCCAGGCAGCGGAAACAATTGTCGCAAATCTTGGTTGGATCGAGTTCGCAGCGGTCGTCACACGCGCCACAGTCGTTGCAAACCTTATCAGCTTGTAAAACACAACGTTTCATAAAAAAATCACCAGTCTCCCGAACATATGTTTGCAATATTTTGCAGTGTATGATAAAATCTCTATAAAGTCAAGCAGTTCAGCACAAACGGAGGTTACGGTTCGTTATGAAAAAACTCGCCGATCCCCAACAGGTTATCCTCGACTATATGATTTCGTTTACCGAGGAGCACGCTTATCCCCCTTCGGTGCGGGAGATTTGCGCCGCAGTTGGCCTCAAGTCGACCGCAACGGTACACACGCACCTGAGAAATCTCGAAAAACGGGGTTTGATTACACGCGATCCTGCCAAGCAGCGCGCGGTGTTCATCAACACCGACCAGCTTCCCGATAGAGAAGAAAAGCAATACAATGTGCCGTTGATCGGCCGCGTTGCGGCAGGTCTTCCGATGCTCGCCGCAGAGAATATTGAGGATGCGTTTCCCCTGCCGGACGTGCTCATGCACGGTAAGGAACCGGAAGAAGTCTACATGCTTCGCGTCGATGGCGAGAGCATGCGGGACGTAGGCATTCGCGACGGTGACATCCTCGTGGTGAACCACAATTGCAGTTGCACCAACGGCGATATCGTCGTTGCCCGTGTGCAAGGCGAGAGCGCGACCGTCAAGCGCTTTTTCCGCGAAAAGGATCGTGTGCGTCTCCAGCCGGAAAACGATCTATTTGAGCCGATCTATGTCCCCTTCGACGAGGTGGAAATCTCCGGCAAGGTCATCGGCCTGCTTCGCTCGATCTAATCGCTTTACAGTCCCTGACGAATCAGCTCGTCGCAAGCGAGCATACAGGCAATCCGCGCGTGCGCATAAGTCAGCGCGCCCTGCAGATATGCGGTATACGGCGCACGAATCGGCCCATCCGCGCTGAGTTCGGTGGTAGCTCCCTGCACAAACGCGCCAGCCGCCATCACGACCTGATCCTCATAACCAGGCATATCCCACGGCTCCGGAGACACAAAGCTGTCCACCGGGGCCGCTTTTTGTATACTTCGGCAAAACGCAACGAGCGAATCCGCATCCGGAAACTGCACGGCCTGAATGATATCCGAGCGATTGGCATCATACAGCGGCATGGTGAGAAGGTTCATCTGCTCAAACACACGCGCGAAAAGCACCGCGCCCTTGACGCACTGCGCGGTTACATGCGGAGCTAAGAACAATCCCTGATAGAACAAACGGTAATCGCCCGCGTAGGAGCCGACCTCCGCGCCCATGCCGGGTACCGTCATGCGCTGTGCAATGCGGTCGATCAGGTCTTCCCTGCCCGCGATGTATCCGCCGGTTGGCGCGAGTCCGCCGCCGGGGTTCTTGATCAGCGATCCCGCGATCACATCCGCGCCCTGGCTCGTCGGCTCCGTCGTCTCCACGAATTCGCCATAGCAGTTGTCCACGAGGATGATCGCCTCCGGAAACCAGACGCGAATCAGGTCAAACGCTTCCTTCATCTGCGCCATTGTGAGCGCTTCCCGCCAGGCGTACCCGCGCGACCGCTGCGCGTAGATGACGCGAATCGACTGATCTGCCATCTTCCGCTGAATTGTTTCCAGATCGATTGCGCCTTTTTCAACGAGCGGGATAGAATCGAATTTCACGCCCATTCGCTTGAGTGAGTTATACGCATCCCCGCGCACGCCGATTGCCTCAAGCAGCGTATCATACGGTTCCCCCGTGAAGGAGAGGATCGTATCCCCCGGCTCGACAAGCCCCGCCAGCGCGGTAAAAATCGCGTGCGTTCCGTTGACGAACTGCGGACGCACGAGCGCTTTTTGCGCGAGCAGCGCATGAGCAAACACGCGATCCAGCGTGTCCCTGCCGATATCGTCGTAGCCATAGCCCGTCGTGGGCGTAAAGTGCCGCGCGCTGACACGTTCCTGCCAGAAGGCTTCCAGCACGCGCTGCTGATTTGCCATCTCAATCGCATCGATTCGCCGAAACTCGTTTGCGCAAAATTGCTCCGCGCTCCAGACCAGTTCCCGCGCGCGATCGCTTGTTTCGATCATAATTCTGTCCCTTTCATCCACGCAAGCGTCTCTAATGCGAGCCGCTCGATCAAAATATCCTTTGTGTTGTCCCAATCCGTGGCGTCGTACCAAGTGATGCGCTCATCACGGCGAAACCACGTGAGCTGCCGCTTGGCGAAACGCCGCGTGTCCTGCTTAATCTTCTCTACCGCATCTTCCAGCGAGCATGTGCCGTCAAAATACGCAAACAGCTGCTGGTACCCGATTGAGCGAAGCGCGGGAAGATTGCGCTCATTAGAAGCATTGTAGATTGCTCTAGCCTCCGCAAGAAGCCCCTGCTCCATCATGCGATCTACGCGAAGATTGATTCGCTGGTAGAGCTGCTCCCGATCCATCGTGAGCCCAATCATGAGCGGATCAACCGCAGGCGACTCGCCCGCACTGTTGAGAAAATCCGCGCCGTAGCTGGAAAGCGGCTGCCCGGAGCAGTCGTAGACCTCCAGAGCACGGACGATTCGCTTCTTGTCGTTCGGGTGCAGCTTTTGCGCCGATACCGGATCGCATGCTTTGAGGCGCTCATACGTTTTCAGCGGGTCTTGATCGTACTCCGCCGCGACTCGCGCGCGAATCTCGTCGTTCTTTGGCACCGCGAATCCCAGCGGATAGGTCAGCGCATTGACGTAGAGCCCGCTGCCGCCCACGACGATCGGTGTGTTTCCGCGCGAAACAATGCCCTCGATCGCGTCCATCGCCATACTGCGAAACATGGAGACCGAAACATCCGCCGTGTCGATTGGCAAACAGTCGATCATGTGGTGCGGGATTCCCTGCCGTTCCTCCATCGTGGGCTTTGCGGAGCCGATATCCAAATGAAAATACACCTGCACGGAATCCGCGGAGACGATCTCCCCGCGCGTTCGCTTTGCAAGCTCAATGGAAAGTTCTGTTTTATGGCAGGCGGTCGGGCCGACGATGCAGACGACTCTTTGCCGGCGTGAATGTTCGTCTTTCATGTTTACAGCACGCGCTTGAACATCTTCTCGATGTCCGTCTTTGTGAAGCGAATTGCGACCGGCCTACCGTGCGGGCAGGTCAGCAGCGTGTCCTGCGATGCGATGCGCTCCAGTAGCTGGCGAATCTCCTCCTGGGAGAGGCGCTCCCCCGCCTTTACCGCGTGTTTGCAGGCGGATTGCGCGATTGCGTCCCGGAACCAGTCGTTGGGTCGCGCTTCGTCGAAGCCCGCGACAAACTCCAGCACGTCGTGCAAAAACTCAGCCTTGAGCGCTTTTCCGTTGACTTGCGGAACGGCAATGAGCGTTACGCTCGTTTCGCTTGCGTCCGAAAAAACGAAGCCAAACTGCTCCAACTCTGTCTTACTCTCAAAAAACACGTCGGATTCCGTCGGCAGCAGCCGCACATCCTCCGGCAAAAACAGCGTTTGGGAGACGATTGCCGCCTGCTTCGCCATCAGCGCGTCATAGAGCAGGCGCTCGTGCGCCGCGTGTTGGTCGATGCAATAGACGACCTCACCCTGCTGCACATACCAATAGGTATCAAACGCGTTGCCAATGATATGAAACGGTTCGGACAACGGCGCCGCTGGTTTTGTGACGAATACGGGCACAGGCCTTGGTTCCGGTCTCTCCTCCTGCTCACGACTCGGCATGCGATAGGTCGGCACGCGCGGAGTCAAACTCGAATACCCGCTTTCGCGCAGAGAACTGCTCGGCTCATAGACCGGCGTACGCAGATCAACTCGCCGCGCTTCCTCCGGAATCGTAAAGGTTTGCGACTGCGTGACAGGCGGATCCTCCCGCTGAATCTCAATCGTCGGAACATAGCTGCGAATCAACGCCTCGGAGCAGGCGACGACGACGCTTCTCGTGACGCGCTGCTCGTCGGTAAAGCGCACCTCGAGCTTCGCCGGATGCACGTTAACGTCCACCTCCGCATAAGCGATGTTGAGATACAGCACCGCAAACGGAAAACGCCCGATGAGCACGCGCGTGTCAAACGAGCGGGAAAGCGCGTTACTTAAGGCGTTGGAGCGAATGATGCGCCCGTTGAGCAAAATCGTCTGCCCGGATCGATTGGCGCGCGCCAGATCCGGTACGCCGACAAACCCGGTGATCTTGAGGTATCCATCGTCAAACGTGACGGGGCAAATCTGCCGCTCGACGCCGATTCCATAGACGCACAGAAGCGCATCCTTCGCGCTGCCGTTTCCGGTGGAGCGATAAACGGTCTTCCCGCCATTGACGTAATGCACGGCTATCTGCGGCACGGAGAGAATCAGCCGCGCGATATAATCCCCTATTGCCGCGCTCTCGGCGCGCGCGCTTTTGACGAACTTGAGCCGCGCGGGCACGTTGTAAAACAGGTTTGTGACCTCGATGCTGGTGCCGCGCGTTCCCGCGGTGCGCCGATGCTCGACCAAATCCCCGCCTTCGTAGCGAATCCGGGTGCCGAGCTCGTCCTCCTCCGTCTGCGTTTGAAGGTTCACGCGCGCGACAGCCGCGATAGAGGCCAGCGCCTCACCGCGAAAGCCGAGCGAACGAATCGCGAACAGGTCGTTTGCGGAGGAAATCTTGCTGGTTGCGTGACGTAAAAAGGCGGTTTCGCAGTCTTCGTCCGCGATTCCGCTGCCGTTGTCGATGATGCGGATGCAGTCCAGCCCGCCGTTTTCAATCTCGATCGTAATCGCGGTAGCGTCCGCGTCAATCGCGTTTTCCACCAGTTCTTTGACAACCGAACTAGGCCGCTCGACGACCTCGCCGGCAGCGATCTGGTTTGCAATTCTTGGCGGTAAAACGTGTACCTTTGGCATAGTTTCTCCGTTTCCGGTCGATGTTACGAGTGCTTCAGCATCGCGTGCAGCGCGAAGAGCTGGTTGAGCGCTTCCAGCGGCGTGAGGTGGTTGACGTCCATCTCGCGCAGGATGCGCAGCGCGCTCTCTTCCCCGCTCTCGTCTAAGAGCGACGGTTGAACGCTGGTTTCGATCTTCGCGGGCTCTCGCTTTGCGGCGATATCTGCGGACTCCAGCTTCTCTAATATCTCCTTCGCGCGGGCAAGCACCAGCTCCGGCAGGCCTGCAAGCCGCGCCACTTGAATGCCGAAGCTTTGATCCGCACCGCCGCGCACAATCTTGCGCAAAAAAACGATGTCTTCACCGATTTCGCGGACGGTCACGCGGAAGTTTTTCACGCCGGGAAGCTCGCCTTCCAATTCGGTCAACTCGTGATAATGCGTCGCGAACAGCGCCTTTGCGCCGCACTTCTTCGCGTCCGCAATGTATTCCAGCACCGACCACGCGATGCTGAGCCCGTCAAACGTGCTGGTTCCGCGACCGATTTCGTCCAGAATCAGCAGACTGTTCTCGCTCGCGTTGTGGAGGATGTTCGCGACCTCGCTCATCTCCACCATGAATGTACTTTGCCCGGACGAGAGATCGTCGCTTGCGCCGATGCGCGTAAAGATCCGATCCACGATGCACAGATCAGCCTTCATTGCCGGAACAAACGCACCGATGTGTGCCATGAGCGCAATCAGCGCAGTCTGGCGCATGTAGGTGCTCTTGCCGGCCATGTTCGGGCCTGTGATGATCAAAAGCCGGTCATCCGTGCGGTTTAAGAGCACGTCGTTTGGCACGAACGGTTCATTCATCGCGTTTTCGATGACGGGATGGCGACCGTTGACAATCTGAATCCTGCCCTGCTGGTTCCAGTTCGGGCGGCAATAGTTGTTGTTGGCTGCGACTTCCGCAAGTGAACCATAGCAGTCCAGCTCGGCGATGAGCGATCCGTTTGTTTGCAGGCGGCCTGTGCATTCGACAAGCAGTTCCCGAATGCCCGCGAATAGCTCGTTTTCCAGTACGACAAGGCGATCCTTTGCGCCGAGGATCTTTTGCTCCATTTCCTTGAGCTCGGGTGTCACGAACCGCTCCGCATTGGCGAGCGTTTGCTTGCGTTCGTACTCATACGGCACCTGCGCAAGATACGACTTCGTGACCTCGATATAGTACCCGAACACGCGGTTATAGTTCACGCGAAGAGATTTGATCTTCGTACTTTCACGCTGCGTTTGCTCAAAATTCTCGAGCCATGATTGGGAATTCTCCGCGATGTTGCGGAGCTCGTCCACCTCTGCGTTGTAGCCCGCGCGAATGAATCCGCCGTCCTTGAGCGTCGCGGGCGGTTCCTCGGTGATCGCGGAAAGCAGCAGATTCAGCACGTCGTCCATCTCGTCCAGCTCGCGCGAAATCGAAGTAAGCGCCTCGCTCTCGCTTGCGCGCAGCGCTTCCTTGATGATCGGCACCCGCTGAATGGTTTGAATCAGCGCAACGCAATCCCGTGCGTTAACGGAGCCATAGACGATCTTGCTGCATAGCCGCTCGATATCGTACATACCGTGCAGCAGTTCCTGAACCTGTTTCCGTTGCGTGAGGTCTTCCTTCAGCGCGCCGACCGCGTCAAGCCTGCGCTCGATGTCCTGAATCGATTGCAGCGGACGATCGACCCAATCTCTGAGCATACGCCCGCCCATGCCGGTCTTGGCGTGGTCGAGCAGATGGATCAGCGTGTTCTTCTTGTTTCCGCCGAATCGAAGCGGCTGCGTGAGCTCCAGATTTCTGCGCGTGGTTGCGTCCAGCACCATGTACTGGCTGCGATTGAGCAACCGCATGCCACGAATATGCGAAAGCGCGTTTTTCTGCGTCTCGTCGAGATAGCGCATCAGCGCGCCTGCGGCGGAGACGGCATATGGAGAATCGTCTACGCCAAAGCCGGAAAGCGAGCCTACCTGAAAGTGGCGTTTGAGGATATCCTTCGCGTTTTCTGGCAAAAATGCACTCGCACCGTATTGCTCCAGATAATAGGCGGCGGAGATTTGCCGCGAGAGCAGTTGCTGCAAAAACAGCGACGGCTCCGCAATAATCTCGCGCGGGCGGATTCGCTCCAACTCGTCCAGCAACGCAACCGCAGGTTGTTTTCCGCTCAACTGAAGCAAATAGAACTCGCCCGTCGAAACATCCGCATACGCAAGGCCAATCGCGTTGTCGCCGGTTGCGATGGAGGCGATGTAGCTGTTCTGCCCTTCCTCCAGCATGCGATCTTCAATCACCGTACCGGGCGTGATGATGCGGATCACGTCCCGTTCCACGAGTCCCTTCGCGAGAGACGGGTCTTCCATCTGTTCGCAGATTGCGACCTTGTATCCTTTTTCGATGAGCTTGGAGACGTAGTTGTCCACCGCGTGATACGGCACTCCGCACATTGGCGCGCGCTCGGTTAAGCCGCAGTCGCGTCCCGTCAGAACGAGGTCTAGCTCTTTTGCGGCGGTCTTTGCGTCCTCAAAAAACATTTCATAAAAGTCGCCGAGGCGAAAAAACAGCAGACAATCGCTGTATTTCTCTTTGAGTTCCAGATATTGCCGCATCATCGGCGTCATCGAAACAGGCATTCGTTCCTCCGTCGTTCGGGTTTTATCGAATCAAAAGCGGCAGTTAGTGTTTGCAGCCACCGCAACCGCCGCAATCTCCGCTGCAACCCTGACTCGTGCTCGTCTCAGCGCCGATGCAGGCGTTGATTTCGTCGTTGACCGCGGTTAGCACTGTGGAGAACGCGGTCTGCGCGTTGATGAGTTCCTCGTAAAGCGGGCTTTCCTTGAGCTGGGATTCGAGACGGTCGATGTCGTTTGTCAGCGAAACCGCCTCCAAGTCATCCCCTTCCTCATCCGCAAGAATGCTGATGAGTCGATCGCGCTTTTCATTGAGCTCCTGCATGAGTCCCGCGATCGCTTCGTTTTGTTCAAAGTCGTTTTGTGCCTGTTTCATACGCATAAATTCACAAGAGTTGGCGAGCGCAAGCCCAAGTTCTCTTGCCAGTTCAACTAATTCCATATTTCCTCCGTGTTTCGGTTTATTGATTCGTTTGTTACTCGTCCGCGCGTTTCCCGCAGAGGGAGTTCTTGAGAACGTTGGTGATTGTCACCGGGACATATTGGCCGATCAGCTCCGGCGAACCGGGAAAATACACCATCTTGAAGTTGGAGAACTTTCCGTAGCAAACGGGTTCATGCTTCTCGTCGCAATCCTCCACGTGTACAATGCCGGTGACGCCGATATATTTTTCGTTGTTTTCGCGGGACTTTCGCTCCTGCAGCTCGTTGAGTCGCTGGAGACGACTGCGTTTGTCGGGTTCCGGCACCTGCTCCTCCATCGTCGCGGCGCGGGTTCCCTTTCGCGGCGAATACTTGAAGGTAAACGCGGACGCAAACCCCACTTTTTCGACCAGATCGAGCGTTTCGAGGAAGTCCTCCTCCGTTTCGCCCGGAAATCCTACGATGATATCCGTCGTCAGTTCCACATCCGGCATGGCGGCGCGGAGCTTTTGCACGATCTCCCAATAGCGTTCCCGCGTATATTTGCGATTCATGCGCTTAAGAATTTCATTTGACCCGCTCTGCATCGGCAGATGCACATGGTGGCAAACGTTCTCATAGCGCGCCATGGCATCGATCATCTCGTCGGTGAGGTCCTTCGGGTGACTCGTCATGAAGCGAATCCGCTTAAGCCCATCCACCTTGGACACCTCGGCAAGAAGCTTTCCAAACGAAGCGTCCGAGAGGTCTTTTCCGTAAGAGTTGACGTTTTGGCCCAGCAGAGTCAACTCCGTGTACCCTTCCGCGACCAGCTTTCTTGCTTCCTCGACGACTGCTTTTGCCTCGCGGGAGCGCTCGCGCCCGCGCACATACGGCACGATGCAATAGGTGCAGAAGTTGTCGCAGCCGTAGTTTATGTTGACAAACGCGTTGATTTTCCCCGTGCGAATGCTGGGCAAATCGTCCTCGATTTGGATGTTTTGCTCGTCCACCGCGAGTGTGCGCGCACCGGATTCCGCGCTCTCCACGAACGCAGGCAGGCGCGAAAGCAGGTTGGTGCCGAATACAATATCCACAAACGGAAAGCGTTTATACAGTTTTTCGGCGACCTCCTGCTGCTGCATCATGCAGCCGAAAACGCCGATGATGAGGTTGGGATTCTCCTCCTTGAGCTCCTTGAGCGCGCCGATATTGCCAAAGACGCGCTTCTCCGCGTGATCGCGCACACAGCAGGTGTTAAAGAGGATCAGGCTCGCGCTTTCTTTGTCCGTTCCGCGCGAAAACCCCAGCGTTTCCAGCAATCCTGCGGCTGTTTCGCTGTCCCGAACGTTCATTTGACAACCAAATGTTTCAATATAATACGCGCGCCCGGCGTGTCCGGTTTCGTCGCGAAAAGGCGATTTTTGTTCCATGTTAGTACACTCCATTTCAGCTCGATCCATTATAGCATGATTTATCAAATCGAATGAAAGAATTTTGTGTTTTCCGTGTTGACAATTTTATAAGCTTGTTGTATATTATGAAAGTCGCGAAAAGCGGTGCGTGCCATCTTCGGGGTGTAGCGCAGTCCGGTAGCGCACGTGCTTTGGGAGCATGGGGCCGAAGGTTCGAATCCTTTCACCCCGACCAGAAGTGGCCCCGTGGTCAAGCGGTCAAGACACCGCCCTTTCACGGCGGTAACAGGAGTTCGATTCTCCTCGGGGTCACCATTTTTCATTCAGGTGCTTGGGCCTTTAGCTCAGTTGGTTAGAGCGGCCGGCTCATAACCGGTTGGTCCGGGGTTCGAGTCCCTGAAGGCCCACCACTCTCGCTAGAGATGCCGTTTGGCAAGATGATATTTTATGGCCCGGTAGTACAGTTGGTTAGTACGCCAGCCTGTCACGCTGGAGGTCAGGGGTTCGAGCCCCCTCCGGGTCGCCATTTTTCTTTGCCTCGGTAGCTCAGCTGGTAGAGCAAGGGACTGAAAATCCCTGTGTCGGTGGTTCAAGTCCACTCTGAGGCACCAGACTTGCTGGCTGGTGTAGCTCAATTGGCAGAGCAGCTGATTTGTAATCAGCAGGTTGCGGGTTCGAGTCCCATCACCAGCTCCAAAGTTTCCTTGAAAACCAAATAGTCAATTCCAATCACCTTACGTGGATGGGTTCCCGAGCGGCCAAAGGGAGCGGACTGTAAATCCGTTGTCGCAGACTACGATGGTTCGAATCCATCCCCATCCACCACTTTTTTTACACCATTGCAGGAATGGCGGAATTGGCAGACGCGCACGGTTCAGGTCCGTGTGAGGTCACACTCATGCAGGTTCAAGTCCTGTTTCCTGCACCAGAAACATTCCCATAGAAAATTGTTCTATGGGAATGTTTTTTTGTTATAATAATACTATGGTTAGTATTAAGGTTCATTGTCTATGATTGGAGAAGTGATTAGATGATTATTCAGAAAGCAGAAAACGATCAAGATTTTGTCAATAGTATTCGAGAGAATTTTTCAGTTTTTTATGTAAATTCTGCACGTTTTGATGGTGAACTAATTCTATCAAGCTTATCTTTCTTCGAAGCACCAGATTTTGTATATAATGAGCACTATATTGAGAGATTTATTGTAGATGCTTACGAACGCATCTCGGTCAAACCAGGTAAGTTTACCTCTATCCGTAGATCTGATGAATGCGCCCTTGAGAAAAGAGCCGCCATGAAGCAGGACTTGTTTAATATAGTGCAATATAAGACTCCCGATAGGCGCACCAACACGCGAAATTTAAAAAAGAATATATTCGACTTAATGGAGCAAAAGACAGGAAAGATTTCATCATATGATAAAAATTACCCGCAAGCGAAATATAGGCATTTACTAATTGAACTTGATTGCAGATGCGAAGTTTTTATTGATAAGTATGGATCATTCTATCAACAAAAAATTTATTCAAAGCCATTTGCTCGTATAGAATACGAAGTTTACAGAGATAGATTATTTCTCGAAAGAATAAGAAATGAATACAGCGCTTACTGGGACATGGTTTTTTTCTTTAAACGGTCATGTTCTCATGAAGAAATGCACTACAATGTCTATTGTTTGGATCTAAAACAGGAGATCTTCAATTTAAATATGATAAATTATCCTGATGAAATGTATCAACTTATAACTGGCTCACTAGTCAGCTGCAAATCTTTTGATGTTAATAACGAGAACTATACTTACAAATGTCATGATGATGAGAAACGAAGGCTCTTATATTCTCTACGTCCAGATGAAATTGAAATTGAAGGAGTTCGCTTCAAGAAGAGCTCGTCTCACGACTCTATATTCTCCAATAAGGACCATTCAATAAATTTTGAGCTTAGCCAGTTAGCATTTTCATTTAATACGAAGCTTGATTCAATTGCCCTTTCGACGTGCAAGAGCATTCTTAAAGACAAAGTCTACTTATCCTTTTTAGGTAACGAACTCGAGTTAACTTATGGCGGGTTAGCTGACAAAAATACAATAAACATTTTCATCTAATTAACTATAAATTTTCAGGAGGCAATTACCATGCCCATCATTCGCCACACCAGTTCCCCGGACGCGGTTTGGACGCGCAGACCGGATCACGATGTGCACGATTTCGAGAAAATTGAGCTATTCCCCCGCACCGAGGCGAAGGGCTGCTACGCAAACCTCATCAAGCTGCCGCCGAAGAAAGCGGGATTCCCCTACCACTACCATTCGATCAACGAAGAGTGCTTCTTCATCCTCAATGGCCGCGGTTTACTGCGCACGCCGGAAGGCGAACAGGAAGTCACCTCCGGCGATTCCATCTTTTTCCCGACCGGCGAAACCGGCGCGCACCAGCTCACAAACCTCTCCGAAACCGAGCCTCTCCTCTACCTCGACTTCGACACCTTCCACTATCCCGAGGTCTGCTTCTATCCCGACAGCGGAAAGGTCGGCATCTTCGTTGAGAACATGAAGCAAGTCTATTATCTGAAGGATCAAACGACCTATTAAACTTTAGGAGCGTTGATGCAAATGAAGAAGTCGACTTTTATCCTCATCGTTTGGGCCGTGCTCCTTCTCTGTGTCGTTTTCAGTTTTTTGACTTCCAAGGAGACCTCCTATGCCGTCCTCCTCGGCATAGACCCGGAGCAAGCTTCGTGCCTGAGCCGCTATAAAACCATCGTCATCGACGCGCAATACTTCACGAAGGACGAAATCGCCGCGGTGCAACAAAAAGGCACCAAGGTCTACACCTATCTCAACATCGGCAGCGTCGAAACCTTTCGCGCGGGATATGATTCTCTCAAAAGTCTCACCCTCGCGCCCTACGACAACTGGCCGGACGAGTTCTGGGTTGACGTTTCCAAGCAGGAGTGGCAGACATTCGTTGCAGACGAAGCCAAATCGCTCGCGGAGAAGGGCGTAGACGGCTTCTTCCTGGACAATGCGGACGTCTACTATCTCTACCCCACCGACGCGATTTTTAACGGCCTCAATGCGATTTTGACCGACCTCGCGCAGTATGGCAAGCCCGTCCTCATCAACGGCGGAGACACGTACGTCTCCCGCGCGGTGCTGGACTCAGCGTCTCCGAACGCAGTCATCACGGGTGTCAATCAGGAGTGTGTGTTTACGAATATCGACTTTGATGCAGGCACACTCGTCCGGCAGGACGCGGATACAACCTCGTATTATCAGGAGTATCTGGCGCGATGTAAGTCGGCGGGGCTTTCGGTCTATCTCACAGAGTATGCAGACGAAAAAAGTTCAATCATCAAGAATATCCAACATTTTTGTGAAGAACAAGGGTTCGAATATTATATAGCACAATCTAAGGATCTCAATTAATCGGAGGCTTTATGACAACAACTGACATTCTTGCGATAATATCAATTCTTATTTCTTTATTTGCTGCTGGGTATACATGGTTGACTAACACGAAAAGATATGAGCTAACTAGTGTTTTTCGAAAAGAGCTGCTTGATTGGTACGATAAAACATTATCGATTGTTGTTCTGCTTAGGATCAGTACGGACAGAAAATGCTTGTCACTCGAAAGAAAGTGCGATTTATTATCGGAGCTTTCAAAGCAAATTGAAATAGGTCGTTTCTATTTCCCAAACGTCAACAAGGATGATTCTATGGGAGCAAATAAACCTTTTGCATATAGAGGACACAGACATGTAGCTCTTGAATTTTTAGTATTTATCTACGATATATACAATGGCGATTTCGCAGAAGCTAATGTAAAACAGGCTTATGAGCTTCAAAGACACTTCACCTCTTATATTTTTAGTCTATTAAAACCAGTTGATTTCAATAAGCAAATTACTAAGAACACTACCTTAACATTTGACACTGAAAAAATTCTATCTGACTATATTCAGAGCAATCCTAGTTTGAGAAAATAATTTGATAAAAATCAAGAGCGGGTTGATTTCCCGCTCTTTTGTTATGCGCTTATGATTAAAGATTTGCTTGAAACACTGTATCCGTATCGAGGCAAAGCTGCTGCACCGCCGTGCGTCCAGACGTGAGCGCAACCGGACAACCGCCGGGCGAAGTCAGCCGCTGACCCGCGAAATAGAGGTTCTGAATGCTCTGCGGTTTGCACGAATACTGGACGTTTGCCTGCCCTTTCTTCATCAGCGACATCCAGCTGCCTTTGAAGGAGCCGAGATACCGCTCGTAGGTCAGCGGGGTTGCAATATCCCAAACGGCGACCTTGCCCGCGCAGGACGGATATTTTTCCTCGAAGGCGCGAATCACCGCCTCCGCGACCTTCTGCTTTTCTGATTCGTAGGTGCCGTTTTCGCGGCATTGTTTCCAGAAATCGTAGCTGTCACCCATCAGAACCGTGGTGACAGCGGTGCATCCTTCCGGCGCGTATCCGGCAAACCCGGCGTAATTGTTATAGCCGAGCGTATCAAACGTCAGATTGCCGACGGTGATTTTTTCGTTGAGCGGGAACGTCGTGCTCTCCGGCAGGCTGGATAGATCCGCTTCCACACCGAGGCCGACAAACACATTCAGCATCGGATCGGTCTCCGCGCGCATCTTCACCGCCCACGGTTCCATGATCGGCTCGTCAAAGAGCGTGTCGATCGCGCTCAGCGTATCCTTCGTGATGATGACCGCGTCCGCCGTGAGCTGCTCGCCTGCGACGACAACGCCCGTAGCGATGCCGTCCGTTACCGTAATCTTCTCTACGCGGGTTCGATACTGAATCGTTCCGCCGAGCTGCTCGAAATACGCAGCCATCCGTCCCGCCATCGCGAGCGAACCGCCGGACGGATATCCGCCGTCGCCGGACGCAAGCGTCGCGATAGTGAACAGTACGCCGGAAGCGCTGTAATCCTCGCCGATCATGTTTTTCAGGAGGTTTCGAATCAGCGGGCTATGAAACCGATCGGCGAGCTCCGCCGCGGAGAAATCCTGATAATACTTCATTCGCGGCAGCGCTGGCAGCATGGGCAGCATCACGGTAAGCGGAAACTTTGCCGGATATTTTACCTTGAGCTTCGGCAGGTCCATGACCGGCATCTGCACCTTGGAGAGTTTCTTCACATCGTTGCAAAGCGTTTTGATCTCTTTTTCATCCTCGGGAGAAAGCTCGATCCAATGCTGCATCATGGTGTCTGCGTCCCGGTATAAGCACGCCTTTTTGCCATCCATCTCATAGGTGAAGAACGGGTCGCGGTTATAGACCGCCACGGAGTCGTCCAGCGCGCGCACTTCACGCCAGAGCTTGTAGAGCTGCGTCTTTGGCGAAGAGCCGGTCAACCAATGCAACCCGCCCTCGAAATAGTACCCTTTTCTGCGCCAGCTGGTTGAGGCGCCGCCCGGAATGCTGTGGCTTTCGTAAATTGTGACGTCAAAGCCACTCTGCCGCGCGTAGACTCCGGCGGTGAGGCCCGCAAGCCCCGCGCCTACGATGATGATCTTCTTCATAATTCCCCCGCTTTTCTATTTTGTATTTCTTAAGATATCTGCAATCCATGCACTTTCCGGGCATGGCAAATGCGAATACATCGCGAGCGTTTCTGCAATGCCGGTAATCGCGCTCCAAAACGCAATTGCAAGCGCGAGCGGATTCCCAGGGCGGATCGTTCCGCTTTCCTGCCCCATTCGTATAAACTCCGCAGTCGGCGTATAGATATCGAAGCCGACCAGCATTTGCTTGACGCGCGCGGGTACGTCCTCGCTGGTATAGGCGTGATTCATGAGCACAAACATCTTTGCGACAAACGGGTCAGACTGAATGTATTCGAGCACTTTCTCGGCAGTCGCCTCGAAAAACGCCATCGGTTCGAGTTGCGTCGGCTGTACGCTACTCATCGGGCCTTCGATGCCAAGCGTGATCAGCGCAAGATACAGCTCCTCTTTCGAGGCGAAATAATGAAACAGCAGTCCCGTGCTCATCCCCACCGCGCTGGCAATATCTTTCACCGTCGTGCCGGAATATCCCTTTTGAATGAACAGGCTCAATCCGGCAAGCAGGATCTCCTGTTTTCGCTTTTCTTTTTGATCTTCCCGTGTTGTCATATCCAGACTCGATTCCGAAATAATGTTGAATGCATGTTCATTGAATGATCGTTCAATATATATCATGCTGTGATTCCGGTGTCAAGCATGATTCAAAAAAGCTTCTCCTATCGCATGGTTCACTTCTGTGCGGTAACCTGAATTGTGCCAAACGCACTTTACAAGAATGCATACTCGGACTAGTATAAGTAGAAGGTATCCGTTAGGTTCATGCGAACGCTTTAACGGATATCCTAACATCTGAAATGAGGTGTTATTCATATGAAAAACAGGATGCCAGTAATTTTCATCGGTCATGGTTCGCCGATGAACGCAATTGAAGATAACGAATTTTCGCGCGCATGGAAAGCGCTTGGAGAGACGTTGGAAAAGCCGAAAGCGATCCTTTCCATCTCGGCGCACTGGTTTACGCGCGGCACGAAGGTGAACGATTCCCCCACGCCCGCGATGATTTACGACATGTACGGTTTCCCCGATGAGCTCTATGCGCTCAAGTACCCTGCTCCCGGTTCGCCGGAGCTCGCATACCGCACACGCGACCTTGTCGGCGATTTTGTGACCATCGACAACAACTGGGGCATTGACCACGGCACATGGTCGGTGCTGCACCGCGTCTTCCCCGGCGCGGATATTCCGGTCGTGCAGCTCAGCGTAAACGCGGCACTGACCCCTGCGGAACACTATGAGATCGGGAAAAAGCTAAGATCGCTCCGCAACGAAGGCGTGCTCGTTTTCGGCAGCGGAAACGTGGTGCACAACCTTGCCCGCGTGGACTGGCGCATGAACGACGGTCAGCCGTGGGCGCAGGAGTTTGACCAGTACATCCACCGCGCGGTGATGAGCGGGCGGCATCAGGACGTGATCAACTTTGCAAACGATGGCGAACCCGCGCAGCTATCCGTGCCCTCGATCGACCACTTCGCACCGCTGCTCTATGTGCTTGGTGCAAGTGACGCAGACGATCAGGTTCGCGCGTTTAACGCGGACTGCACATTGGGTTCCATGAGTATGACAAGCTACGTGTTCTCATAATGACCCGGAACGAGTATCCAAAGGAGCGTGAAAAAAATTGAAACAACGTGAAATCGTGAAGACCGTGCGCGGCCAGCGCGCGGTGGACGGCGCGGGCGTATCGCTCGTTCGCGTCATCGGCAATCGCGACGTATATGACTTCGATCCGTTTTTGATGTTGGATTCCTTCGATTCCACCGACCCAAACGATTATACCGCGGGTTTTCCGTGGCATCCGCACAGAGGGATCGAGACGGTTACCTATCTCATCAACGGTAAAATCGAGCATATGGACAACCTCGGCAACAGCGGTACAATCCACTCCGGCGAGAGCCAATGGATGACGGCCGGCAGTGGTATTCTCCATCAGGAAATGCCGCAAACGTCTGATCGTATGCTCGGTTTCCAGCTTTGGCTGAATTTGCCTAAGAAAGAGAAGATGACAGAGCCCGCCTATCTAGGCATCACGCAGGAGATGATACCGGTTGTCGAGGTAGGTCGCGCGAAGGTTCGAATACTGTCCGGCGGATTCGGTGGTATCAGCGGTGTGCTGCCGCGGCATATTCCCGCGAGCATCCTTGATGTGACGCTACCCAAAGGAGAACAGATTACACTTCCCACCAAGCCGGAGGAAAACGTATTCGTGTTCTTAATGACTGGCGACGCGGTGATCAACGCACATCTGCTTTCGGAAAAGACGGCAGTGCTCTTCGGCGCGGGAGACAGCATTCTTGTGGAAGCGACGCCGGATCGCGACTTAAGATTCATCCTCTTCTCCGGCAAAGCGCTGCATGAATCCGTCGCATGGGGAGGGCCTATTGTGATGAACACGCGGGATGAGCTTGATCTCGCGTTTGAAGAACTCAACAACGGAACATTTATTAAACAGAAACCGAGTTTATAAGAAGCTTGGAAACAGGAGAACAGTTTTATGGAACAAAAACGGATTGCCGCCATCGTTGGCTCACTGCGTGAAAACTCCTACAATCGTCAGCTTGCTCTTGCTGCAAAAGAGATTGTAGGCGACCGCGCGATCTTCGACATCATCGATTATGATGATGTCCCGCTGATGAATCAGGACATCGAGTATCCCGCGCCGGAGGCGGTTTGCCGCGTTCGCGAACAGATCAAGTCCGCGGACGGCGTTTGGATCTTCACGCCGGAATACAACCATTCCTACCCCGGCGTGCTGAAAAACCTGATAGACTGGCTCTCTAGGCCCATCAGCAAAGAAGAGCGACAGGTTCTGTCGAGAAAAGCGATCGCCATTAGCGGCGCTTCTCCCGGTATGGGCGGCACTCTGATTGCGCAGGATATGCTCGTGATGCTGTTGAGCATGCTCAATGCAAACGTGATGAACTTCCCCAGGCTGACGATTCCGAATGTCTCGCAGCAGGCGGACGAGGCGGGAAGGCTTCAATTGACCACGAGCCTGCCCTATCTGCAAAAGCAAGCGGACGCGTTTCTGAAGTTCATCGGCGCTTAAATTCAATTGTAAGAAAACCACCCTTTCCCGGTAACTTTCGGCTGAGGGTGGTTTTTTATGTTCATATAAAACTTTACAAAACGCGATTTCACGAATACTATATCAATAGCCATCCCCATCTTATGAAATTGGATCGTATGTTTCGACATGGAGAAAAAACAACCGCACATTCGCATCGTGAAGGACGGCCCGTACATCGTTTCGGGTTCCGTGCCGCTTTCCGAAAAGATCATCATTCCCCATGGCAACGGCTATGTCTATGAAGACGGCGAGCCGTTAGCTCAGCGCGCATCCTATTCCCTCTGTCGCTGCGGCAAGACGAAAACACCGCCTTTCTGCGACGGCTCTCATGTCGCCGCCCATTTTGATGGAACGGAGACCGCCTGCAAAACGGACTATATGTCGCGTGCTGCCCGCATCGACGGCGCGGGAATTGACCTGCTGGACGACGGAAGATGCGCGTTTGCGCGCTTTTGCCATCGCGAAGCAGGAGATGCTTGGGAGCTAGCCGAGGATTCCGCGAGCGAGTATCACCACAGCGAGGCGATCATCGCCGCAAACGAATGCCCCGCCGGCCGCCTGACCGCGGTTGAAAAGGACGGAACGGTACACGAACCCATTTATGAACCCGGCATCGAGATTTTGCAAGACCCGGAAGAGCGCGTCAGCTGTGGCATCTTCGTCAAGGGCGGCATCCCGATCGAATCCGCTGACGGAAGCCGGTATGAAGTGCGCAATCGCGTCGTGCTCTGCCGTTGTGGGTTCTCCGGCAACAAGCCGTTTTGCGATTCCCGTCATGTTTCGGAAGGCTACCGGGACGACGAGGTTTAACCGATTTCTTTCAACCGATCAACACAAAGGAGACGATGTATGAAGACAGCACTGCTCGTGATCGACGTTCAGCAGGCGATGATCGACGATCATCCCGCCCGCATGGACGAGTTTATGCTCAATCTCAAGCTTCTCATCGACACCGCGCATCAGAGCGGCGCAGAGGTCATCTACGTGCGTCATGACGGCGGAGAAGGCGATGTGTTGGCTTACGGCACAAGCGGCTGGCAGCTGGAAAAGTCGCTGCATCCGCGCGCAGAAGAGCGTGTGTTTGACAAGCGCTTTGGTAGCGCGTTTCGTCAGACCGGACTTCGTGATTACCTGATCGAGCGCGATATATCCCGTCTCGTGGTCTGTGGTATGCAGACGGAGTATTGTATCGATACCAGCGTAAAGGTCGCCTTTGAGTTCGGCTACGACGTCGTGATCCCCGCAGGAGCCACCACCACCTACGCAAACCCCTTCCTCTCCGGCGAAAAGCTGATCACCTATTACGAGCGCATGATTTGGCACGAGCCGCTCGCGCGCGTGGTACCCATGGAAGAGGCGCTTGGCATTCTTTCCTAATTAACGAAATCAGATGAAGAAGCGCATCTGCGCTTCTTTTTTTGCTCGCGAGAATGTGCCGCGCGTTTTGATTGACAGTCTCAAGTACCGCACACTATAATACGAGCAGTGTTCTTAACATTCCCACGCGACAGTGTTGCCCGCGAGAAGGAGAATTCGTGCAGGATCCATTCGTTCGCTTCGACATGCTTGCATTCCCGAAAAAACAAAGACTCCGCCCGCTCGCCTGGGCAATCAGCTATCCCGATGTTTGGAAGCATCGTGCAAAGATTCAGCGGATTCACATGGAAGGCATCAAGCCGCCGTATGTTCTGCTCTGCAACCATAACGCATTTCTCGATTTTAAGGTGACAACCGCCGCGATATTTCCCCATCGCGCGAACTATGTCGTCGCCATCGACGGATTCACCTCACCCACCAGGAAGGGATTTGCCAGCCGGGAGTGGCTACTGCGCATCGTTGGCTGCATCTGCAAACGAAAGTTTACGAACGACGCGGTGCTCGTGCGCCAATTATCTCGCGTCGTCAAAAACGGCGATATCGCCGTGCTCTACCCGGAAGCGCGCTATTCCCTATGCGGCACAAACGCCGTTCTGCCGGATTCCCTCGGCAAGCTCTGCAAGCTCCTCAAGGTGCCGGTCGTGAGCCTGATCATGCACGGGCACCATGTGAATTCGCCCGTGTGGCATCTGACCGATCACGGCGTGAAACCCGTTGAATCGGAACTCACCTGCCTCTTTACCGCGGAAGCACTTGCAAAAGCCACCGCGGATGAGGTCAATCAGGCGATCAACAACGCGTTTATCTACGACGATTTTGCCTGGCAACGCGCGCGCGGCATCCGCGTTAAGAGCAAAACGCGCGCGGAAGGCTTGCACAAGGTGCTGTACCAATGCCCGCGCTGCAACGCCGAATACGAGATGGACTCCAAGGGAACCCAGCTTTTCTGTAAAGCCTGCGGCAAGCGCTGGGAGATGGACGAGCTCGGCAGTTTGCGCGCGCTCGAAGGCGAGACGGAGTTTTCACATATCCCGTCTTGGTACGAGTGGGAGCGTGCCAACGTCCGCCGCGAGGTGGAAGCGGGCACCTACGCCTTCACAGCGCCCGTACGCGTGATGTCACTGCCCAACGCAAAGGGTTACATCCACATCGGCGACGGAACGCTGGAGCACGGCATGGAGGGCTTTACGGTGCGCGGCACGGGCGCGTTCGGCGATTTTAAAATGGTAAAACCTGTCCCCTCGCTCTACTCCTGCCATATTGAGTTTGATTATCTCGGTAAATACGGCGATTGCGTCGATCTCAACACACTGGAGGATACCTGGTATTGCTATCCTCAAATGGAGGATTTTGCGGTTACGAAAATTGCGCTCGCGACCGAGGAACTCTATCAGCACCACATGCGAAACAAGCAAAAAGAGCAATAAAAGCGCGAGAACGGCAGTAGAAGTTGCTGCCGTTCTCTTTGATTTCAACGCAGCAAACGTTCTAAATTCAAGTAAAAGTCGCGAGAAAAATCCCGTCGCTTTAATTGCAAAATTCTATTGACAGGAGGCCGATATTTCGGTATCATATCCCTTGCAGCTCGCTCAGTTCGTCTAGTGGCCTAGGACACCGCCCTCTCACGGCGGGAACAGGGGTTCGACTCCCCTACTGGGTGCCATCAGAAACACAGAATCGATCAACGGTTCTGTGTTTTTGTTTTCTCTCGAGAATGGAGCTTTTGTACATATAAAAGAACCGCCTGATTCGGCGGTTCTTTGTTTCTAGATTGCGTTAATTGTCCTTGGATTTATCGACCACCGGGCCATCCAGAACGAATTCCGGCGTGTAGACCTTGTGGTAAGGATTCTCCGGATCGGGATCGCTCGGGTCCCAGCCGTATTTATGGTCTGCGGTCATGTACGGCTCCTCATAGATCAAAGCCGGCGGTGTCGGCGGCGTAGGTCCGCTGTCATCCGTGATTGTGATGGGCGTTCCAACGACGCAGTTCATATAGACCCAGTAGGCGTCTACGCAACGAAGGCGAACGCATCCGCCGGAGGCAATGGTGCCCAGCGACTCGTAATATTTCACGATCATCTGCTTCTTGCCGTATTCCTGAAGATTGCGCTTGTCGCCACCGATCGGAACCGAGTGGAACAAATAGCTGCCGGTAATGCGGCTTGCGTATTGCGAATAGACGTTCTCGCCGTGAACCTGCCCCATCTTCTTATACGGGTACTGGCGAACGAGGTTGAAGTTGCCGCGCGGGGTCAAATCTTTGCTGCGTCCAGTCGAGCAGATCATCACGCGCTCCTCGGTCCACTCACCGTCAACCGCCTTGTAGACGACGACGCTTTGCGTACCGATATAGACGATGATCATGCGATCGCCATCCGCCGTGGGAACTGTGGTTGGCGTATAGGACGGGACAGCGATCTTCTCGGTCGTGGGCAGTGCGCCCGCAACCATCTTCCCTGTGCTGTCCGCGGGATAAAACGCACCTTCTCCGCCGGCAAAGGAACCGTAGACAAACGTTCCGCCTTCGGTGCCGGTGATGAGACCGTTTTCGAGCTGCGTATACTTTGCGCGCAGACGAAGCGTATCCGGCAGAGGCGTGCTATCGCAAACGCCAAATGGTTCCGTCGCGGGATCGACAAACGCTTCCGCAGAGTCGGCGAGAATCGCGCCGGTTTCGTCGGACGGATAGAAGCCGTTGGTGGTTTCGTCCGCGACTCCGTTGACAAACGTGGTGTAGCCGCCGTAAACGCGGTACTGGAGTTTGCCATCCTGATCCGTAAACGCAAACAAAGCGATGTTCGTGTCCGCAAGCTCAACCTTTGTGTAGCCGGTCGGTACCGCGCTCGAATCAGTCAGCGGAGCCGTCATGGGGTCTCCTGTCGTGATGACGGGTTCCGCGGTTGCGACGGGAACCGGAGTTGCCATCGTTTCCGCTGCGGTGTTGAGCGAGTCAAGCGCCTGCGAGCAGGCCGCAAGCCCAAGTGTGAGCAGGATGCTCACGATAAGAATCAAAACTGTTTTCCCTAAAAATGCACGTTTCATGGTTGCTATTATAATAGATTTAGCGGCATAGTTCAAATACTTGAAATGTGACGTTCCTGTGGATTAGGGCGCTTTTTCTCTTATTTCTTCCTGCGTGCGCGAAAAAATAACGATTTACACCAAAAAGTGAAGATGTTACAATCTCTTTGCAGTCATAACACGCAGGCAATATTCTGTTGATAAAAGCGAAAGGAGCGCAGCATGCGACAAAACCATATCACACGCCGGAATAACATTCTTCGCGTTCTTGTGCTGATTGCGGCGTTTGCCGTTGTGCTCTCGATCATACTTCTTTCGTTCAACGCGATTCTGCCCGGCTTTGCCGATGAGCTGCAGCACGGAGACCAGCAGGAGCTCGTGCGGTACATTCGCGGCTTCGGCAGCGTTGGTGGAGTCTTGCTCGCGATGCTGTTACAGATCGTTCAGATCATCAGCATTTTCTTTCCCGGAGGGCCGATTCAGGTTGCCATCGGCGTCGTGTTCGGCACGCTCTGGGGATTTGTCATCTGCCATGTCGGATATGTGCTGGCAAATATCGCGGTGTTCTTCAGCGCAAGGCGGCTCGGCAACCGTTTGGATCAGCTCTTTTCCGCTAGCAACGCCAGCGAATCCCGCTTCCGCTTTTTAACCGAGTCTCAGCATCCGGGCTTTGTGGTAGCGTTGGCGTGCCTGATTCCGATGCTGCCAAACGGATTGGTGCCATATATCGCCGCACGCACGAAGATCACGTTCTGGCAGTTCTTCTTCTCCGTGTATCTGGGCAGCATCCCGACGCTGCTCATGCTCAACGCCATCGGAAACAAGCTGCTGCATGGCGACTATCTCAGCGTGGCGCTGCTTGGCGCGGTACTGGTCATCGGTGTCGCGCTCCTGTATCTGTTTCGAAAGCGCATCTTCGCGCTTGTGGATCACCTGCACGACAAGCGAGACGAACGAATCGCATACAAGCCCGAGTAATCTATAACCTTTCACGAATTGATATCAAACGACCTCCGTTTTCTTGTGCGGAGGTCGTTTTTCTTTATTGTTCCGGCCCAAGGCCGCGCACGGTGCAGTTGCCGATTTCGCGGGCGATTGCCTCCCCCGTCCTCAGCACGTCCGCAGGAGCGTGCGCAAGGGGGTCTAACTCGTTTCTGGGGCGATATTGCTGCAGATAGAAGCGATCGCATCCCTTGACCATCCGTGCGGTCTCCAGCGCGTCCTCGCGCGTGAGCTGCGGCGCAAACGTCATGCGAAACTCGTGTGCTACCCCACTGTTTCGAATCAGCGCGATGCTTCTGCGGATGGCGTCCATATCCACGCTCATGCGCGTAATCTCGTCGTATCGCTCGGCGGGCGCTTTGACATCCATTGCGAAATAATCGATCAGGTTTTTGCTGAGCAGCGTCTGGATCACTTGCGGCTTTGTTCCGTTGGTGTCGAGCTTCACCTTGTAGCCGAATGTTTTGACGCGGAGAATGAACGCCTCCAGATTTTGCTGGAGCGTCGGCTCTCCACCGGAGATGACAACTGCGGTCAGTAGCCCCGCGCGCTTCTCCAGATACTCCAGCACGGGCTCCTCCGGAATCAGCGGCGCGTCGCGCTTGATGATATGCGCATTATGGCAATAGACACAGTCCATGTTGCAATACGGCGTAAACACGACCGCGCAGGGCTGCCCGGGATAATCGACAAACGATGTTTTCTGGAATCCGGCGATCAACATGCGCGCAGGTATCCTTCCTGTTACGTTGCTTTTCTTATTCTACCATACATTCCGGTAAAAAAGTTGGAGACATGCGGTGCACATCTCCAACCAAATGTGGACACGATTCGTTTTGGGTTTGCTCGTCAGATGACGAACTTCTTGCGCATCATGTACTCTTCCTTTTTGCCGGGGTTATAGTTTTGCACGGGTCTTAGGTAGCCGACCACACGAGACCAAACCTCCGCTTTCTGCCCGCACGTCGGGCAGTTGAAGTGTTCGCCCGCGATATAGCCATGTTCTTTGCAGATGGAGAACGTCGGCGTAATGGAGATATACGGCATCTTATACTTGGCAAACACGCGCTGGATGAGCGTCTTTGCGGTCTCAATGTCCTCGATGCGTTCGCCGATGTATAGATGCTGCACCGTGCCGCCCGTGTAGAGCGACTGGAGCTCATCCTGCAGGTCGCAGCACTCGAATACGTCGTCCGTGTAGCCGACCGGTAGCTGCGAGGAGTTGGAGTACATCGGCTCGTCTACGCCGCTCTGGATGATGCCGGGGAATTTTTCGTGGTCGATCTTCGCGAGGCGATAGCTCGTTCCTTCGGCGGGCGTTGCTTCGAGGTTGTAGCTGTGCCCTGTCTCCTCCTGAAACTCGATCATCAGCGCGCGCAGATAGTTCATGATCTCGAGCGAGAATTCAAGGCCTTCCGGGCTGCCGATATCCTTGCCGATGAAGTTCAGGCAGCACTCGTTCATGCCAACGAGACCGATGGTGTTGAAATGGTTCGTCCAGTATTCGCCGGTGCGCTCTTTGACGTTTCGGAGGTAGTGGGTCGAATACGGATACAAGCCCTGCTCGGACTGTTTTTCGATGATCTTGCGCTTGATTTCAAGGCTGACTTTGCCGAGCGTCGCAATCTTATTGAGCCGCTCAAAGAAGTCCTCCTTCGACTTGGCAAGGTAGCCAATGCGCGGTAGATTGATGCTGTAGACGCCGATGCTGCCGGTCATGGGGTTGCTGCCAAAGAGGCCGCCGCCGCGCTTTCTCAGCTCGCGCTTGTCGAGCCTGAGACGGCAGCACATGGAGACCGCATCCTCCGGAGAGAGGTCGGAGTTGACATAGTTCGCGAAATACGGAATGCCGTATTTGCACGTGATGCGCATGAAATCGTCCACCACGGGGCTCTTCCAGTCGAAATCCTTTGTGATGTTGATCGTCGGAATCGGGAAGGTAAACACGCGGCCTTTCGCGTCGCCGTCGAGCATGACTTTGCAAAACGCGCGGTTGAAGAGATCCATCTGCTCCTGAAAATCACCGTAGGTCTCCTCCATCATCTTGCCGCCGATCAAAACCGGCTCGTCCTTGAGTGTGGAGGGAACCTTGATGTCGAACGTCAGGTTCGAAAACGGGCACTGGAAGCCGACGCGCGTAGGCACGTTGATGTTGAACACAAACTCCTGCAGGCACTGGCAAACCTGTTCGAACGACATGTTGTCATACTTGACAAACGGTGCGCAATAGGTATCAAACGAGCTCCAGGCCTGCGCGCCCGCGGTTTCGCCCTGCGTCGTGAAGGTGGAGTTGACGATCTGCCCCAAAAACGAACGCAGATGCTTCGCAGGCTTGCTCTCCACTTTTCCGTCAACGCCGCCGAACCCGTCGGAGAGCAGCTGACGAAGATCCCAACCCGCGCAATACGGGCCGAAAAAGCCGAGATCATGGATATGCGCGTCTCCGCTTTCATGCACCTTGCACACGTCGATGGGATAGATTTCATAGAGCCAATATTTCTTGGTGAACGCCTCGCGGACATAGTTGTTGAGTCCGTTGACGCTGCGCTGCATGTTTGCGTTCTCTTTCACGCCCCAGTCGCGGTCGTTGAGATAGTCGCCGAACATATCGATGGTAGCACCGATGAGCGCGTTGATCTCGCGCGTGCCGCGGCGCTTTTCGCGATAGAGAATATATGCCTTGGCGGTCTTCGCGTGGCCGGCCTCAATGAGAACCTTTTCCACGAGGTCCTGAATGCCTTCGACGTCCGGCGTGTTGTCGCCGTAGCGCTTTTCGGCGAGGCGAACGACCTCGTCGGCAAGACGCTCGGAGCGCTCCTCATCCGTGCCGTTCACGGCCTGTGCGGCCTTCCAGATTGCATTCTTTATCTTGAGACGGTCAAACGCTTCCTGATGCCCGTCACGCTTGGTGATCATTTGAAACATATCCCTAACCCCTCCCTGCTGATGTGCAATATCAGTTTAACCGCGGCTATATTTTGTGTCAATAGACGGTTCTGCATACCAAATGTTGATATATTCAGTGGATAGCCTGTGGACAATTATCACAAAAATGGAGCCAAAGATCAAATCTGCGTAAAATGCTAGCATTTTTCATCATCTTGCAACTACATATCACTTGGGTGCAATGCATAGCTGATGCATAACACGTATAAACATGTCGTTTGTTTTGAAAGATTTCATAAATTTTAGGATGATTGGACACAAAATATGGTATGTTACATCGATACATCAAACTATATCTTGTGGTTGTGGCTCTATTTCTCGAAACAGGACAGTTTTATAGACACAAAAACAGCTCCGGCGTTCTCAGCCGGAGCTGTTTCGACGATTGATTTTTATTACAGATTGAACGCCTTTACGATCAAATCGACAATCTCAACGCCGATTCTCGCCTGCGCTTCTTCCGTGGAGGCGCCGATGTGCGGCGTGCTGCTCACGCGGGGATGCTTGTAGAGCGCTTCGTTCTTGCTGGGTTCTTCGGCGAACACATCGAGTCCTGCGCCGTAGACTTTGCCGCTCTCGAGCGCCTCAAGCAGCGCCGCTTCGTCGACATTGGTTCCGCGGGAGGTGTTGATGATGATCACGCCATCCTTCATCTTTGCGAGCGCTTCGCGACTGACCAGCGGCTGGCCCGGCAGCGACGGAACGTGCAGCGAGATGATGTTGGAATTCGCAAGCAGCTCATCCATTTCGACATAGCGCATGGTATCGCATTCGAGTTCCGGCACCTTATAGATGTCGTACGCGAGCACACTCATGCCCAGCGCCTGGCAGCGGCGACCCAGCGCCTGACCGATGCGTCCGTATCCGACGATGCCGACGGTTTTGCCCGAAAGCTCAATGCCTTCGTAGGCCTTCTTCTCCCATTTGCCTTCGCGCATGGTGTGACCTGCGGCGGAGATGAAGCGCGCGCAGGAGAACATATGTCCCAGCGCGAGCTCTGCAACTGCGTCCGAGCTTGCCTTGGGTGTGTTGCAAACGGAGATGCCGCGGCCTTCTGCGCAGACCTTGTCGATGTTGTCGATGCCGACGCCCGCGCGAATGACGAGCTTTAATTTGCCGGTCATGCAGGCTGCGTTGATCTGCTGCTCGCGCACTTTGGTCGCGCTGCGCACGACGAGTACGTCATAATCCTTCACGGCTTCGCAGAGCGCGTCCGGATCGTAGAACTTCACGTCTACCTGGCAGCCCTTTGCCTGAAGCGCCGCAATTGCGCTTTTTTCCATGCCGTCACTGGCAAGAATCTTAATCATAGCGTGTTCTCCTTCTCGCTCTGTTCGTTACTTGTTCTCTGCTTCAAACTTCTTGAGGAAGTCCACCAATGCTACCACGCCCTCTTTCGGCATAGCGTTGTAGGTGGAAGCGCGCAGGCCTCCGACGCTCTTGTGGCCCTTGAGATTGTCGTATCCTGCGGCTTTCGTCGCGGCGACGACCTTTGCGTCCAGCTCTTCGCTGTCGGTCACAAACGGGATGTTCATCAGCGAGCGATACTTCTTCTCGACCGTTCCGCGGAACATCTTGCTGGAATCGAGGAAGTCATAGAGCACCTTCGCTTTGTCCTCGTTGATGGCCTGCATGGCGGAAAGTCCGCCGATCTTCTTGAGGTACTTGAACACCTTGCCGCAGACGTAAATCGCCCAGCAGTTCGGCGTGTTGTACATGGAGCCATTCTCCGCGTGGATGTCGTAACGCATGTAGGTCGGCACCCATTCCGGCAGATCCGTGCGGATCAAATCCTCGCGGATGATCACGACGACCATACCCGCGGGACCGACGTTCTTCTGCACGCCTGCATAGATCATGCCGTAGTCGGAGACGTTGCAGGGCTTAGAGAGGAACATGGACGACTGGTCGGAGACCAGGACCTTGCCCTTCGTGTTCGGCAGCTCCGCATAGGTCGTGCCGTGGATGGTCTCGTTCTCACAGATGTAGACGTAGTCTGCGTTCTCGTCGATTGGCAGATCACTCAGATCGGGAACGTAGCTGAAGTTCTTGTCCTTGCTTGTGGCAATGACGTTGACCTTGCCATACTTCTTGGCTTCTTCGGCGGCTTTCTTCGACCACGCGCCGGTGACGACATAGTCCGCAACGCCGTTCTTCATCAGGTTCGCCGGAACCATCGCAAACTGAAGCGTAGCACCGCCCTGAATGAAGAGCACTTTGTAGTTGCTGGGAATATTCATGAGCTCGCGCAGATCCGCTTCGGCTTCGTCGATGATGGTCTGATACACCTTGGAGCGGTGGGACATCTCCATGACGCACATGCCGCTGCCCTTGTAGTTCATCATTTCGGCCGCGACCTCTTCGAGCACTTCAACAGGCATCGTTGCGGGACCCGCAGAAAAATTGTAGATACGGTCGTACTTCATACTGCACACTCCTAATAGAATTTTTTTCTTGATATGTCGGAAATGGTTGTTCAAATACATTATATCCTCGAAAGTACGGCAATTCAACCTAGAATTCTCTAAAAGTTTGAGGTTTCAAAATATATTTTTATATATATGTTTTCACGGATCGCAAACCAATGCAAAAGCCCGTACAGATTGCTCCATACGGGCTTTGTAGATTCGTGTGTTCTAGCGCTCTTCGCGGAAGTACGCAGCGCCGAGGCTGTGCGGCGGCTGATCTTCGCGCTTCTTGCGCAGCGCCACCATGATCAGCACAAACAGCGTCGCCAGATACGGCAGCATCTTGAAGATTTCCTGCGAGCTTCTGTTGAGGCCGGGAATGTAGAAATACAGCCAGAACAGCGCGCCAAACAGGTAAGCGCCCCAGATTGCACGCTTGGGCTTCCACGTGGCGAAGATAACCAGCGCAACCGCGAGCCAGCCGAGTGCTTCAATCGCGCCGTCGTTCGCCCAGGTGCCCTTCGTGTAGTCCATTACGTAATACAGGCCGCCGAGTCCCGAGATACCGGCGCCGATGCAGGTCGCCAGATATTTATACTTGGTCACGTTGATGCCCGCCGCATCCGCCGTCGCCGGATTTTCGCCGACCGCGCGGAGGTTGAGGCCGATGCTGGTCTTGTTGATGAACCAGCCGATCAAGAGCGCCAATACGATCGCAAGATAGACCATGAATCCGTAGCTCAGGAAGAGCTTGTCGATGATTCCCCAGCCGTCCGTCCAGCTCTGCGTGGCGCGGAACGCCGCGCTCGTCGTTGCAACAGAGATTTGGCCCACGCCGCCCGCAAGCTTCATCAGCGATCCGCCAAAGAAGTTTGCCACGCCGCCGGAGAAGATCGTCAGCGTAAGACCGGTGACGTTTTGGTTGGTGCGCAGCGTGATCGTCAGGAAGCTGAAGATCAGTCCACCAAGCAAAGCCGCTGCAAACGCGCACACGATTGCAATCAAAATGCACAGAAGCACGCTTGGCTCGGCGACCGCGTTTTCATAGAAGAACACACCGGTGAGTCCGGCGATGCCGCCAAGATACATCACGCCCGGAACGCCGAGGTTGAGGTTGCCGGATTTCTCCGTCAAAATCTCGCCGATCGCGCCGTAGATGATGATGGTTCCAAAGACAATCGCAGCCTGGAATAAAGAAATGAACTCGGTCATTTTCTTCCCTCCTTGTTCTTAGCCGAACGGAACTTGATCTTATATTTGATGAAGAATTCACTGCCGAGGATGAAGAACAGGATGATGCCCGTGATCATTTCGGATACATAGTCATTCAGTTGGAACTGGGACGCAATCTCGATTGCGCCGCGCTCCAGGAACACGATCAATGCGGAGATGAGGATCATCACAAAGCTATTGAACTGCGCCAGCCATGCGATGATGATCGCGGTGAATCCGCGCCCGCCCGCCGTGCTGGTCGAAATCGTGTGGCTTGCGCCGCTGACCGCGAGGAAGCCCGCGATGCCGCAGATTGCGCCGGAGATGATCATTGAACGAATGATGACCTGGCGCACGTTGATCGCCGCATACCGCGCGGTGTTTTCGCTTTCACCGACGACCGCGATCTCATAGCCGTGCTTCGTGTATTTCAGGTAGACGAACATGAGTATCGTCAACGTGAGAACGATGATGACGTTCAGCGTATACGCCTGTCCGAAGATCGGCGGGAACCAGCCCGCTTTCGACGTTGGATTGATGATACCGACGGAGTTGCTGCCGAAAGGATGCTCCCAGAGGGCTACGAAGAAGCTCGTCAGCTGAATCGCGATGTAGTTCATCATCAGCGTAAAGAGCGTTTCGTTTGCGCCCCACTTCGCCTTGAACACCGCGGGAATGCCGCCCCAGATGCCGCCCGCAACCGCGCTGCCGAGGAACATGACGATCATCAGCGGAACCAGCGGAAGCGTATTGCCAAGGTTGATCATGCAAGCCGCGGCAACGATACCGCCGACCAGCACCTGACCTTCTGCGCCGATGTTCCAAAAGCGCATCTTGAACGCCGGAGCGAGGCCGACCGAGATACAGAGCAGCATCATGATATCGCGAATCGTTACCCAAATGCGTTTCTTGGTGCCAAACGTGCCGTTAAACATGGCCGCGTAGACCTTCATCGGGTTCAGCTTCGTCAAAGCGAAGATGATGATGGCGCAGATGATCAGTGCCAGCGCAAGGCCGATCAAGCGAACGCCAAACGATTTCCAGATCGGTAAGCCGTCCCGCTTCGACATGCGGACAAACGGTTCGTGGGCGACGGAATTTTTCTTCGTGACTGCTTTCGTCTTACTCACGGTTTGCCCCTCCTTCCTTGAGATAGGTCATCAGGTATCCGACCTCATCCTTCGTAGTTGTGCGCGCATCGACGATATCGTTCACGCGGCCCGCACAGAGCACGAGAATTCGATCGCAAAGCTCCAGCAGAACATCCAGGTCTTCTCCAACGAAGATGACGGACGCGCCGCGCGCTTTCTGTTCACTCAAAAGATGGTAGATGTTGTACGATGTGTTGATGTCAAGTCCGCGCACCGCGTAGGCAGACATCAGAAGCTGCGGCTGCATCGCGATTTCGCGACCGACGAGCACTTTTTGCACGTTGCCGCCGGAGAGCCTGCGGACAGGAGTGTTGATGCTGGGCGTTACCACTTCCAGCTCTCGCACGACGGTTTCAGCGAGCTTCTGCGGCGTTTTGCGGTCAGCAATCGGGCCTTTGCCGTTGCGATAGCTTCGGAGCATCATGTTGTCTGTTAGGTTCATGCTTCCGACGAGGCCCATGCCAAGGCGGTCTTCCGGAACGAACGCGAGCGCAACGCCGAGGTTTTTGATTTCGAGCGGATGCATGCCGGAGAGCTGCTTCTTCTCGCCCTTGTCGGAGATGAACTCGATGCTGCTGCAATCCTTGCAGCTCTGCAATCCCGCGATGGCTTCCAGAAGTTCTTTCTGTCCGCTTCCGGAAATGCCGGCCACGCCGAGGATTTCGCCGCTGTAGGCGGTAAAGTTCACGTCGCAAAGACGGGTCACGCCGTCCTTATCGCAGACGTTCATGTTCTTCACGACGAGGCGCGGTTTAGGATCGACAGGTTCGCTGCGGCCGATGTCCAGAGAGACCGCGCGGCCGACCATCATCTCGGTCAGCTTCATCGCGTTGGTCTCCGAAGTCGCGACATCGCCGATGTACTGCCCCTTGCGCAGAACAGCAACACGGTCGGAGATCTCCAGCACCTCATGCAGCTTGTGTGTGATGATGATGATCGACTTTCCGTCCGCCTTCATGTTGCGCATCACGCAGAAGAGCTTCTGCGTTTCCTGCGGCGTCAGAACGGCGGTCGGTTCGTCGAGGATCAGTATGTCTGCGCCGCGATAAAGCACCTTGACGATTTCCAGCGTCTGCTTTTCGGAGACGGACATGTCATACACTTTTTTGTTGGGGTCAACCACAAAGCCATAACGGTCACAAATCTGCTTGACCGATTCCCGCACACGCTTGAGATCGACTACTGCCGATTCATTCAGGCCCAGTATGATGTTTTCTGCTGCTGTTAAAACGTCTACCAGCTTGAAGTGCTGGTGAATCATGCCGATGTGCAGGTCGAATGCGTCTTTCGGAGAAGAGATGGTGACGGGTTTGCCATTGATGATGATCTCGCCGCTGTCGGGGAAATAGATGCCCGCCAGCATATTCATGAGCGTGGTTTTACCGCTGCCGTTTTCACCGAGCAGAGAGAGGATCTCTCCCCGATGAATATCGAGGCAAACTTTGTTGTTTGCAACCACCTCACCGAAGGTCTTGGTGATGTTGATCATTCGGATCGCTATTGAACTATCCACATGCTTGACCCCTTCTATATTTGATTAAGACTTGCTGAAAATATTTTAGCACAAGCGTGATCACAATGTAAACAAAAACGTAAGATTCATTGCGAAATAAAAAATGATCGTTCAGCGATAAGCAAAAAGAGAGCAGCGTGCTGCTCTCCATTGAGTCGCTTCTTTCAATGATTGGCTGATAAAAATGTATCAAAGGGGAAACGGATGACCGTCTCCCCTTTGATCTTGCTTGCCGTTAGGCAGTTTTTTAGCTCAACTCGGTGATGCCGTCGATGCGCAGGGTGAAGTACGGGGCGCTACGGAATTCGGACTCATGGAAGTAACCATCCACGATGCACTCCTGCGTCGGGCCCTGATACTGAACCGCGGTGTAATCGGCGTTCATGGTCGAGAAGTCGAACGGAGCCGTGGTGACGGCCGCGCCACCGACGGTGAACGTGGCTGTGTCAAACACATGCAGCGTGCCGGCCTTGAGGCCCGCGATGACTTCGGCAACCTTATCGGCGGTGCCTGCTGCGCAGCTCGCGCCTAGCGCGGAGATCTGCACTGCATCTTCGTTGTAACCGCCAGAGTAGTCATGCTTCATGGTGGCACCGCTCATGAAATCAGTGAGGATGTCTTTGTAAAGCACGGACCAGTTGTTCTGCGCGCTGGTGAGAGCGGCAGTGGGCGCAACGCTGAGCATGTCTACGTTGTAACCAACGCTGTAGACTTCCTGTCCTGCGTCATGCTTCGCCTGAACGGCAGAGGGAGCACCGGTGGAGTCCGCGTGCTGGCCAATGATGACGCAACCCATGGACATCAGGGTGTTGGCGGCTTCAGCTTCTTTGGTCATGTCAAACCAGCTGTTGGTGTAGATGACATCCATGTGCGCTTCCGGCACGATGGACTTGATGCCGAGGAAGAACGCGGTGTAACCGCTGACCACTTCCGCGTACGGATAGGCGCCAACATAACCGATGTGCGGATCGGTGACTTTGCCGGCATCCATGAGTTCCTTGAGCTTCATGCCAGCGACGACGCCGGACACGTAGCGGGATTCATAGGTGTAGGGGAAGAAGTTGACGACATTGGGCAGACCGCAAACGGCAGCCGTGTCACCCGTTGCCGGGCAGAACATCACGTTCGGATATTCTTCAGCAGCCTGAACCATATAGGACTGGTGCGAATAGCTGTTGGAGAAGATGATCGTGCAGCCCTGCTCCGCAAGGTCAACCGCGGTATCATAGCAGGTTTCATCTTCCGGAATCGAGTACTTCCAGATCACGGAGTCAGCGGAGATGCCCAGCGCTTCGATGGCCTTCTTGATGCCGTCGATGTGCGCGTAGGTGTAACCTTCGTTCTCGTCGCCGACGAGGATGACGCCGATCTTGATCGCGGGGGCGGCAGCAGTTGCTTCGGGGGCAGCCGTCGCTTCAGCGGCGGGGGCTTCCGTTGCGGCAGCGGTTGCTTCCGGTTCGGCTGCGGGCGCGGGCGCGGCGCAGGCGACCAGAGCGAACACCATCATCATGACGGCCAGAAGAGCAATGATTTTTTTCATGGTTTTCCTCCTACAGAATTTTGATTTATTGTAGCACCTGTGTTGAGGTGAAACAACCTTTTCTCAGAACTATTTTTGCGCGATGCACAACAAATATTCACATCAAGTCAAAAATGTTCGCCCATACGGCGGTTTTTCATGGAGGATTTGCCGATTCTGCTCGGCGTTTCTGTTCCTTCAGGCAACGAGTTCGATATTCAGTTTTCTCCGGTTTGTCTTCCCTATCTTGCGGGTATACGAAACGTCAAAACATTCGCTTCATATTATATTTGCGCGAAGTCATCAGCGGATTCTTCCGCTTGCCTCCAGCTCCTTGATGTCCGGCTCACATTTGAACGGCTCTCCCGCTGCCAACATCGCGTTCTTCACGTCCTTGAGTCCGCTGCCGGTCGAAACGACCGTCACGCTCTCATGCGGCTTGATGATGCCCTTGGCAACGGCAGCTTTGACGCCAGCAGTTGCGGTGACACCCGCGGGTTCGCTGAAGACGCCCTCAGTTCTGCCAAGCAGGCGCATTGCGTCGAGAATCTCGTCGTCCGAAACGGCGATCCAGGTTCCGCCGCTGTCCCGCACCGCGCGCTGCGCTTTGACGGGGTTGCGAGGCACGCCAACCGCGATGCTGTCCGCAAGCGTGTCTTCCGGCGTGGGCTTGAGGATGCCGTCGCGGCTATCCGCGTCCACAAACGGGCAGCAGCCCGTGGACTGTACGCCGAGAATCCTCGGAATGCGCTCGATCATGCCCAGTTGGAGCAGATCGTAAAATCCATTGTACACGCCGCCGATGGTGCAACCGTCTCCAACCGAGATCGCGACCCAGTCGGTCGGGTTCCAGTTGAGCTGTTCGGCAATCTCCAGAGCAACGGTCTTCTTCCCTTCCGTCATCACGGGATTGATGCCCGCGTTGCGGTTGTAGAAGCCCCATTTTTCGATGGCGGCTTTGCTCAACTCAAACGTCTGGCGATAGTCGCCCTTGACGGAGACGACGTTTGCGCCAAAGATCAGCAGCTGCGCCACTTTACCGAGCGGCGCGCGCTCCGGCACGAAGATCACGCTCTTGAGTCCCATACGAGCGGCGCTGCCTGCGCAGGAACTCGCGGCGTTTCCTGTAGAAGAGCAGGCGATCGTGTCGTAGCCAAGCTCGATTGCTTTGGCGACGGCGACGCCGCTTGCGCGGTCTTTCAGGGAACCGGTGGGGTTTAAGCCATCATCTTTAATGTAGAGTGTCTCTAAGCCAATCTGCTTGCCGAGGCGCAGAGAGCGATACAGCGGCGTCCAACCGATGCGCAAAAAGTCCGAAAGGCCTTCGCCTTTGATCGGCATCAATGCGCGATAGCGCCACATGCTATTGTCATGATCTTTTTTTAAGGATTCTTTGGAAAGAACGGATTTGACTTCGGAATAATCGTAAACGATGTCCAGAATGCCCTTTTCTCCGCAGGACGGACAGGTCATCAGTTCCGGGCCGAACGGGTATTCCTTTCCGCAAATTGTACAGCGATAGCCTGCAACGCGCTTCATAAGAACACTCCAATAATTATATTTCAAAGATTTTTGCGGCGGACTTGCCGCTTGACAACATCCATCATACATTGGATTTTACAAATTGTACAGCAATAATTTTTGGCTGAACAAAATTATTGTGCCCGAAATATTTTTGTATATTCTGTCCTACTCGTCTTGCGCCGCATTTGACGGGTATAGTATAATAAGTTTGTCATTCTGCAGTTTCACATTGCTATAATTGCATATCGCGAAGGGAGATCACATCCATGCTACTGATTGGAAACGGACGGCTTCTCACAAGAGATCAAGGCAACTATATCGAAAACGGCGCGGTTGCAATTGAAGGCAACCTGATATTAGAAGTTGGCGAAACCGCCAAACTCAAACAGAAATACCCCGAGGCGGAATGGATCGACGCGGACGGCGGCGTGATCATGCCGGGTCTTGTCAACACGCACAACCATATCTACAGCGCGTTTGCGCGCGGGCTTTCGATTAAGGGATACAATCCGCACGATTTTAACGACATACTCGAAGGCATGTGGTGGAAGATCGACCGCCTGCTGACCAAGGAAAACGAC
Organism: Christensenellaceae bacterium; assembly: GCA_963667195.1. Lineage (GTDB taxonomy): Bacteria > Bacillota > Clostridia > Christensenellales > CAG-138 > UBA7703. The sequence goes on along the minus strand of OY762962.1, from coordinate 2,809,565 downwards.
AGCCTCTCCGCACAGGCCGTCTATATCGATTGCATCAAAAATGGCGTGACCACGGTGTTTGACCACCATGCGAGCTACCTGGATATCCCCGGCAGCCTCGACACGATCGCGGACGCGGCAAAAGCGCTCGGCGTTCGCACGAGCCTTTGCTACGAAGTTTCCGACCGCGACGGCAAAGCCAAGATGACTGAGGCGGTGCTCGAGAACGAGCGCATGATCCTCCGCGCAAATGCAGACGACAGTGACATGCTCAAGGGCATGATGGGTCTGCACGCTGCATTCACGCTTTCGGACGAAACGCTCGCGCTCTGCAAACAGCACACCCCCTCCTACACCGGCGCGCACATCCACGTAGCGGAAGGCCCCGGCGATCAGGTCGATTCCCTCCATAAATACGGCAAGCGCATCGTTGAGCGCCTCTACGAAAACGGCATCCTCGGCGAAAATACGCTCGCGATCCACTGCGTCCACGTCAGCCCCGCTGAGATGGCGATTCTGAAGCAGACCAATACGATGGTCGTGCACAACCCGGAGTCCAATATGGGCAATGCGGTCGGCTGCGGCCCCGTCATCCGCCTCTTCCAGGAAGGCATTCTCCTCGGCCTTGGTACTGACGGCTACACCAACGATATGCTCGAAAGCTACAAGGTCGGCAACATCATCCACAAGCACAACCTCTGCGACCCGACCGTCGCCTGGGGTGAGATTCCGGCCATGCTGTTTGAAAACAACCCGCGCATCGCGGGCAGATTCTTCCGTAAGCCGCTGGGCGTGCTCAAAGCGGGCGCGTATGCGGACGTCATCGTCACCGACTACGATCCGCTTACCCCGATGGACGGTGGAAATGCAAACGAACACATCCTATTCGGCATGAACGGGCGTAGTGTGGTCACCACCGTCTGCAACGGAAAAGTGCTGATGAAGGATCGCAAGGTGCTTGTCGCGGACGAAAAGCTCGTCATGCAGGAATGCCGCAAGAGCGCATCGAAGCTCTGGCAGTCGATCAACGGCTAAGCCAACCAACGAATTCGTGTTGCAGGCACAACGGAAGCGTTGCGCCGTACCCATTATGATATAGGAATAAGGAGGCATCCCAATGTCCGATCGTATGACACCCATTCCCTTTGGGGAACTGATGAACTGGATTCTGGAAGAGCGCAAGCAAGGCAGCGTGTTTGGTATTCGCCGCCCGTATGTCGCGCCAAAAGGCAAGATGCTCGACCTCTTCTCCGAACATTTGGAGACGCCGTTCGGCCCAGCCGCAGGCCCGCAGACGCAGCTTTCGCAGAACCTGATCGCGGCCTACTACGCGGGCTGCCGCTTCTTCGAGCTCAAGACCGTGCAGACGCTCGACGGCGAAGACCTGCCGGTCTCGAAACCCTGCATTCTCGCGGAGGACGAGTGCTATAACGTCGAGTGGTCGACGGAGCTTCGCGTGCCGGAAGCGTTTGACGAGTATGTCAAAGCCTGGTACGCCCTCAAGCTCATCAGCTGGGAGTTCGACCTCGGCCGTCCCGACGGATTCATGTTCAACATGAGCGTCGGCTACAACTTTGAAGGCATTACGAGCGAGAAGATCGACCGCTTCATCGAAGGGCTCAAGAACGCCTCCTCTACCGCCATCTGGGAAGAATGCCGCGCTTGGGCAAAGGCGAATCTTTCGCGCTTCAACAAGGTTGATGCGAAGTATATCGACGCCATCTCGCCCAACGTTTGCTCCTCCATCACACTCTCGACGCTCCACGGCTGCCCGCCGCAGGAGATCGAGCGCATTGCAAGCTATCTTATCAGCAAAAAAGGCCTCAACACGTTCGTCAAGTGCAACCCCACCCTGCTGGGTTATCAGTTTGCGCGCAAGACCATGGACGACATGGGCTATGACTACCTCGTGTTTGACGACTTCCATTTCAACGACGATCTGCAGTATCGTGACGCGATCCCGATGTTCAAGCGTCTTCTCGATCTCGCCTGTGGAAACGGCGTACAGTTCGGTCTCAAGCTGACCAACACGTTCCCCGTCGGCATCGCGCGTAACGAGCTGCCCGGCAACGAGATGTACATGAGTGGTCGCTCGCTCTATCCGCTGACCATCGAGCTGGCGCACCGCATCAGCCGCGAGTTCGACGGCAGAATGCGCCTCTCCTTCTCCGGCGGCGCGGATTTCTACAACATCACCGAGCTGTTTGACGCGGGCATCTGGCCGATCACCATCGCCACGACGCTACTAAAGCCCGGCGGCTATCAGCGCGCAAAACAGATTGCGGAAAAGCTCGCGAAGGAAGAATATGTTCCGTTCGACGGCATCTCCGTCGGCAAGGTGGCCTATCTTGCCCGTGCCGCGCGCACCGACGAGCGCCATGTGAAGCCCGTCAAGCCCCTTCCCGTTCGCAAGATCAAGAGCAAGGTGCCGCTGACGAACTGCTTCATCGCGCCCTGCGAACACGGCTGCCCGATCAATCAGGATATCCCCGAATACATTCGTCTCGTCGGCGACAAAAAATACAGCGAAGCGCTGAAGCTCATCCTCGAGCGCAACCCGCTGCCGTTCATCACGGGGCGCATCTGCTCCCACCGCTGCATGGACAAGTGCACGCGCGGTTTCTATGAGGAGAGCGTGCATATCCGCGACGCGAAGCTGCTCGCCGCTCGCGAAGGCTTCGACAGCATCATCCATACGCTCAAACCCACCGGCAAGAGCAACGCAAACGTCGCCGTGATCGGCGGCGGCCCCGCCGGTATGGCGGCAGGCTACCTGCTCGGTCGCCAGGGCGCGAAGGTCACCGTGTTTGAGAAGCGCGCGGAGCTCGGCGGCATCGTCCGCTACGTCATCCCCGGCTTCCGCATCGGCGACTTTGGCATGGATCGCGACGTCGATCTGCTCAAAGCTATGGGCGCGGAGATCAAGACCAACACGGTTGCCCCCAGCGTTGCGGAGCTCAAAAAGCTCGGCTATACGCATGTGGTGTTCGCCACCGGCGCATGGGCGCACGGCGACCTCAAGCTCGCGGAAGGCAAGAGCATGAACGTGCTCGATTTCCTCGAGCAGTACAAGTGCGAATCCCTCAAGGATGTCGGCGAACACGTCGTGATCGTTGGCGGCGGCAACACCGCGATGGACGCAGCCCGCGCCGCAAAGCGCATCAAGGGCGTGGTGTCGAGCAGCATCGTCTACCGCAGAACCCAGCGCTATATGCCCGCGGATGAAGAAGAATTACAGCTCGCGCTGGAGGACGGCGTGGAGTTTCAGGAGCTTCTCAATCCCGTTTCGCTCAAGGACGGCAAGCTTGTGTGCAAAAAGTGCGTGCTTGGCGCGCCGGACGCGAGCGGCAGACGCGCTTCCGTTGAGACGGACGAGCTTGTGACTATCCCCTGCTCGCTGCTCGTCTCCGCGATCGGCGAAAAGGTTGTTGCGAGCGACTTCACCGACAACGGAATCGTGCTCACCGAGCGCGGCGCCGTCAAGGTCAATCCCGAAACACTTGAAACGAGCGAAAAGAATGTGTTCGTCATCGGCGACGCGAACCGCGGGCCTGCCACCGTCGTGGAAGCCATCGCGGATGCGCGCAAGGTTGCGGACGCGATCGTCGGCAAATACGCGGTCACCGTGCCGGAAGAAGCCAAGGCTTGCCAGGGCAATTGCCTCGCCAAGCAGGGTTCGCTTGCGGTCTACGATAGCGCAGGACGCGAGACCGAGCGTTGCCTCGCCTGCTCGACCATCTGCGAGTGCTGCGTTCAGGTTTGCCCGAACCGTGCGAACATCGCCATCGAGGTGGACGGCATGTCGATGCCGCAGATCATCCACGTGGATCGCATGTGCAACGAGTGCGGAAACTGCACCGTGTTCTGCCCATATGACAGCGCGCCTTACAAGGAGAAGTTCACCTTCTTCTCGACTGAGAAGGAGTTTGACGAAAGCCATAACAAGGGCTTCTTCGTCCTCGGCGGCGGCAAGATCAAGCTGAGGCTGGACGATGTTTCCACCGTGAAACTCGGCACCAACAGCATCGACCCGGATATCGAAAAGATCATCAACGCGGTCATCTGGGATTACAGCTACCTGTTCTAATGTGATTCGATTGGTTGCCGCCGTCTTCTTTCGCGGAATTCGGCGGCACACCTCTTCTCATCTTTACCACCTTCGTCTGGAGGGAATTTCATGGCAATTCTAACCGTAAACGGCATTCAGATGTCCGTCGACCAAAACCAAAAACTATTACCTTTTCTAAGAGACACGCTTCTTCTCACCAGCGTCAAAAACGGCTGTTCGGAGGGCGCTTGCGGTACCTGCATGGTGCTCATCGATGGCAAAGCGACAAAGGCCTGCATCCAGCAAACGGATAAGCTCGACGGAAAAAGCATCGTCACCGTCGAGGGTCTTACCCCGCGCGAAAAGGACGTCTATGCCTACGCGTTTGCGTCCGCGGGCGCGGTGCAGTGCGGTTTTTGCACGCCCGGCATGGTCATCAGCGCGAAGGGCTTGATCGATAAGAACCCCGATCCCACGCGCGCGGACGTCAAGGAAGCGATCAAAAACAACATTTGCCGCTGCACGGGCTATAAGAAGATCGAGGACGCGGTACTGCTTGCCGCCCGCCTCTTCCGCGAAAACACCGAGGTTCCCGCAACGGAGCTGCCCGGTTCGGTCGGCGACAGTATCCGCCGAATCGAAGTGGTCGATAAAACGCTCGGCACCGCGCAGTACGCGGACGATATCCACCTGCCCGGCATGCTGCTGGGTTCCGCCGTGCGCAGCAGTTATCCGCGCGCGAAGGTGCTCTCCATCGACACCACGGAAGCAAAGGCTATCGAGGGCGTCGTCGCCGTATTTACGGCGGAGGATGTGCCGGGTGCCAAGAAGATCGGCCATCTCGTGCAGGATTACGACGTGATGATTCCTGTCGGAGGCATCACGCACTTCTTAGGCGATGCAATCGCGCTCGTCGTTGCGGAAAACGCGGCGGCGCTGGAGGCGGGCAAAGCCGCGGTCAAGGTGGAGTACGAGCCCCTTACCCCCATCCTCTCCGCAGCCGATGCGAGCAAGGATGGTTTCGAACTCGTGCATCTGGAGCGTAAGGACAACCTGCTCTCCTACCAGTGCGTCAAGCGCGGCAACGCGGACGAAGTGATCAAGCACAGCGCGCATGTGGTCACGAACCACTACAGTGTGCCGTTTACCGATCATGCGTTCCTGGAGCCGGAATGCGCGGTTGCCGAAGTAGAAGGCGACGGCGTGCACATCTTTTCCGGCGATCAGGGCGTGTATCAAACCCGCAAAGAGTGCTCCATGATGCTCGGACTCGCGCCGGAGCTGGTTCGCGTGACCGCGATGATGGTCGGCGGAGGATTCGGCGGCAAAGAAGACATGAGCGTGCAGCACCACGCGGCGCTCGCCTGCTGGCTTCTCAAGCGTCCCGTCAAGGTTCGCTTTACCCGCACGGACAGCCTGCTGATCCACCCCAAGCGCCACGCGATGGAGATGGATTTCACGACTGCCTGCGATGAAAACGGCAAGCTCACTGCCATGCGAGCTCGCATCATCGCGGACAGCGGCGCATACGCCTCTCTTGGCGGCCCGGTGTTGCAGCGCGCCTGCACCCACGCGGCGGGCCCGTACAACTATCAGGATGTCGATATCGAGGGCTTCGCTTACTACACCAACAACCCGCCGGGCGGCGCGTTCCGTGGCTTCGGCGTAACCCAGAGCTGCTTTGCAACTGAGTGCAACATCAATCAGCTTGCGGAAATGGTCGGCATGACGCCGTTTGAGTTCCGTTATCTCAACGGCATCCGTCCCGGTCAGATTCTCCCCAACGGACAGATTGCGGACGAGACCACCGCGCTGATCGAAACACTCGATGCGGTTCGCCCGATTCTGGAGCGTAACCCCAAGGCGGGAATCGCCTGCGCGATCAAGAACAGCGGTCTCGGCGTCGGCGTGCCGGATGTCGGCAGATGCCGCATCGAGGTGCTGGCGGGCAAGCTCCACCTGCACTCCTCCGCAGCATGCATCGGCCAAGGCATGGGCACCGTGCAAACGCAGTATGTCAAGGAGATTACGGGACTGCCGCTGGAGCAGATTGTCTACCACGTGCCCGACACCTCCAGCGCGCCAAACTCCGGCAACACCACCGCTTCCCGTCAGACGCTCTTTACGGGTGAGGCGGCCGTTCGCGCGGCGAAGCTCGTCAAGGCCGCGATGGACGAAGCGGGCTCGCTCAAAGCACTCGAAGGCCAGAGCTTCCTCGGCGAATACGAAGGCAAGACGGACGCCATGGGTTCCGACAAGGCAAACCCTGTTTCACATATCGCCTATGGCTATGCGACGCAGGTGGTCGAACTGGACGACGAAGGCCGCGTGTGCTGCGTCACCGCCGCGCACGATGTCGGTCAGGCCGTCAACCCCATCTCGCTGGAAGGCCAGATTGAAGGCGGCGTTGTCATGAGCCTTGGATATGCGCTCACGGAAGATTTTCCGCTCGAAAACGGAAAACCCATGCGCAAGTTCGGCACGCTCGGCCTGTTTAAGGCAAACATGACGCCGCAAGTAACCCCGGTTATCGTCGGCAAATCCAGCAAGGACGGCCTTGCCTGCGGCGCAAAAGGCGTTGGCGAAATCTGCTCGATCCCAACCGCGCCCGCGGTGCAGCTCGCGTACTACAACCGCGACGGAATTTTCCGCACGAAGCTTCCGCTGGAAAACACGCCCTATAGCAAAAAATGATGCACATTTCCGGTTACGGCTTGTTTTGTGATCGAAAGCAATGCCGCAGCCTTGATCGATAGCCATTGGCTATGGCTAGTTGTTTCCTCATTCCAAGACGGCGGGACTCATCCCCGCCGTCTTCCGTTTTGGGATTAAAGACGGGACTCATCCCCGCCGTCTTCCGTTTTGGCGATTTTCTCGATTTCACAATATGATTGCAATCTACGTGATCCAGATCATTGAACGCGAAATTGTAGATGATATAATAGTAACATTCTGGCAAGCAGACGTAAGCCTTCGCTTGCCGGGTAGAAATTCGAAACGAAAAAAGGGAGTGTTTATGTTCAGAGATAAAGCAGGAAATGTAGCGGTCGGCAAGATCGTCGCGCTCGTCGCGGTTCTTGTGCTGGTTTTGATCGTCATCGGCGGCAGCGTCGTCGTCGTTGAAGCGGGTCAAACTGGCGTCGTGCTCACGTTCGGCCGGGTCAACCCCGTCGTCATGCAGGAGGGCATCCATCTCAAGGTGCCTTTTGCGCAAAACGTCGTGACCATCAACAACCGCATTGTGAAGACGGAAGTCACCACCGAAGCCTTCAGCAAGGATTTGCAGACAGTGTCTTCGGTCATCGCGGTGAATTACCACATCAATAAATCCGCCAGCGCGGAGATTTACAAACAGGTTGGCCTCGGATATGAGGATGTTCTTGTTATTCCGTCGATCAACGAAGTGCTCAAGGCCGTCACGGCGAACTATACCGCTCAGGAGCTGGTCAGTCAGCGTAACGACGTCAGCACGCTGCTCGACGATAACCTGAACACGAAGCTCAACAGCTATGGCATCATGATTGACGATCTCAATATCATCAACTGGGACTTCTCCGAGGAGTATATCCAAGCCATCGAGGCCAAACAGGTTGCCGAGCAGACGCTGATTAAGACCCGCACCGAGCAGGAGCAATCCCTCGTCATCGCCAACACTGAGGCGCAAAAGCAGGTCATCGCGGCTCAGGCGGAAGCGGACAAGATCAAGCTCCTCGCGGACGCAACCGCAAGCAGCAACAAGACCATCGCGGAGTCGCTCAGCGACATGCTGATCCGCTATGAACTGATTCAAAAGTGGGATGGTCAGCTGCCGAAAGTCACCGGAGGCGCAAGCACCTTCACCGACATCAGCGGCTTACTACAGTAATCGCGATACAAACGCAAAAGAGACGGGCTTTCCCGTCTCTTTGTTTGTTTTGGTTGGTCGATTGTGGTTTAGATTGTCTGCTGAGCAAGGAACGCCGCGATTGCGCGCTCTTCCTCGCCGCCGGATGTGAGCAGCCTCGCGCAGAGCGCGCCGCTGCCGTAGTTGCATCCGGTGAGCATCGCCTCCACGCGGGCGGCAAGAGAGGCATCCATCGCATCCGTGTAGCAGGTTGCCGACTCGACGATTCCGTTTTTCACGTTCATCAGCAGCTCAAAACAGCCGAAGTCGAAGCGATTTTCCAAAGACACATTGAACGCGGGCGTCGTGCCGAATTTCCAGTCCCACGATGCATATGTCTGCCGTTTCTGCTCCAGCTTCTCTTTGTCGATGAGATCCCAACTGTGCGGTTCGTATACGCCGTATTCCTCCTTAAACGCTTCCATGAGCGCCTGCTTCATCGTCTCCACGGTGAGCGCGGGATTCTGTAAGCCGAGGTTCGTGACGCGGCTGACCACGCTCTTGACGCCCTTGGACTCCAGCTTCATCTGCGACGGCGCGAGATAGCGTCCGAGGCGCGAGAAGTCGGCGGAGATCAGGATCGTGCCGTGGTGGAGCGCGACGCTGTTGGAAAAACGAAACGCGTTGCCGGAGAACTTTTCACCCGTTGCGGTCAAAACGAGATCGTTTCTGCCCGTAAACGAGGTTTCGATGCCGAACTTCGCTGCGGCTTTTTGAATTACGCCGAGCTGGCGCACAAGGTCGTAGTGTTCCTTCGGCAGCAGGAACGTGAAGTTCAGGTTGCCGAGATCGTGGAACACCGCGCCGCCGCCGGAAGACCTCCGCGCGAGTTTGCCGCCTTCGCTTTCCAACAGCTCCACACGGCATTCGCGCCAGGCATTCTGGTTTCGGCCGATGACGACCGTGCGCTCGTTTTGCCAGAGGTAGAAGGTTGCGCCCTCGCCCTGGGTTTCAAACAGTAGCTCTTCCAGCGCGAGGTTTTCGTATGGATCGACAGAATCCGTGATCAAGAATCGGTTCAACGGCAGTCCCTCCTGCGCTTTATTTTGGCTGAGTCGGAATCGATTGACTTGCTTAGAGCGCCTTGTTCCAGTTTTTCACGCGCTCGATGCTCGCTTTTGCGCTGGCAACCACGTTTTCAACCGTGAAGCCAAACTCCTTGAAGAGAATCCCTGCGGGTGCGGAAGCGCCAAAGTGGTCGATGCAGACGGTCGTGCCGTCGAGACCAACGTAGCGATCCCAACTGTAGGAGGACGCTGCTTCCACCGCAACGCGCGCGCGGACGCTTCTGGGCAGAACCGCTTCCTTGTAGCTCGCGTCCTGATCGTCAAAGAGATCGAGGCACGGCATGGAGACGACGCGGGCCTTGATACCTTCTGCTTCGAGCTTTTCCGCGGCTTTGTAGATCAACTCCACCTCGCTGCCGCTCGCCATCAGGATCACGTCCGGCTTGCCCTTTTTAACATCCTTGAGAATATAGCCGCCTTTGTAGGTGCCATCGCCCGTCTCCGCGTACTGCGGCAGATTCTGCCGCGTCAGCGCGAGCACGGAGGGTTTCGTGGCTTCAAACGCCGCGATGTAGCTGTAGGCGGTCTCTTTTGCGTCCGCCGGGCGGAACACGAGCGTATCGGGAGTAGCGCGCAGTGCCGCAAGGTGCTCAATCGGCTGGTGCGTGGGCCCGTCTTCGCCAACGCCGATGCTATCGTGCGTCATGACGTACACCACGGGCTGATGCATGAGCGCGGAGAGCCGGAGCGCAGGCTTGAGATAATCCGTAAACACGAGGAATGTGGCACAATATGCATGGAACCCGCCGTAGAGCTGGATGCCGTTGCAGATTGCCGCCATCGCGAACTCGCGAATGCCGAAATGGATGTTTGCGCCTGCGCGGTTTTCCGTGCCAAAGAAGCCCTTGCCTTTGAGTTCGGTCTTGTTGGACGGAGCAAGGTCTGCGCTGCCGCCGAAGAGATTCGGCACATACTCGGCAAAGAGGTTGAGCACCTCGCCGCTGACCTGACGCGTTGCTTTCGGATCGACGGAGCTAAAGAGGCGTGGATCGTTTTTCAACGTCTCCGGCAGCTTCTTTTCGTGCCAATCAACCCACTTGAGGTAGAGTTCCTGATATACTTTCTTATAGTTTTCAAACATCGCGTCGTAGTCCGCGTGCTGCTTGCTATAACCCTTTTGCAGCTCGGCAAAGTACGCCTTCACGTCTTCGGGAACCGCAAACGGTTCCTCATTCCAATGATAGAATTCGCGCATCGCCTTGAGTGCATCCGTACCCAGAGGTTCGCCGTGTGCGCTGGCGCTGTTCGCCTTCGGCGTTCCGTGTGCAATCTCCGTGCGAACGATGATCAGCGACGGATGCGTTTTGTCTGCTTTCGCGGCCTCAATCGCCTTTGCGATCGCGTCCGTATCCTCGCCGTCCGCAACGTACTGAACCGTCCAGCCATATGCTTCAAAGCGCTTGCCGACATCCTCGGTAAACGCAAGATGCGTGCTGCCCTCAATCGTGATTTCGTTGCGGTCGTACAGCAGAATCAGCTTGCCTAATCCAAGGTGACCCGCAAGAGAAGCGGCCTCGGACGCAACGCCCTCCATCAGGCAGCCGTCACCGGTAAGCGCGTAGGTGTAGTTGTCCACGACGGGGAATCCTTCGCGGTTAAACTCAGCGGCAAGCCGCGCTTCCGCCATCGCCATGCCGACCGCGGTTGCGATGCCCTGACCCAGCGGGCCGGTGGTCGTCTCCACGCCGACGGTGTGGCCAAACTCCGGATGTCCCGGTGTCTTGCTGCCCCACTGGCGGAAGTTTTTGAGCTCATCAATTGAAAGCCCGTAGCCAAACAGGTGCAGGAGTGAATACTCCAACATAGACGCATGGCCCGCTGAGAGCACAAAGCGGTCTCTGCCGGTCCAGGTTGCGTCCTTGGGATCATGCCGCATCTGCTTCCAGAGTGTCAACGCCATCGGTGCCGCGCCGATTGGCAGGCCCGGGTGTCCGCTGTTCGCCTTTTGTACCGCTTCCGCCGCGAGAAAACGAATGGTCGTAATGGCTTTCTGCTCAATCTGTTTCATATCGTAGATTCCTTTCTGTTGTGCAACACAATAAAGAGATGGCGACGAATATTATACCATATCCGTCGCCAACATTTGTTCAATCGATTAGATCCCGCGCTTATTTTCGCGAATCTGCTCCAGTTCCGTGAAGTTATGCTGGCAGACGTGTCCGTTTAGCGGCAAAATTCGCTCGTGAATCGCGTCCACGATCCATTCCGGCTGCGGGAAGAACGCGTCTTCCATCTCGTGCGCTGGCGTGATCCAGTTCTTTGCGCCGACGACGACGGGCGGCGCATCGAGATAGTCAAACGCAAGCTCCGCAATGTTGCTCGCAAGGTTGCGCATGAAGCTGTTGCGCTCGCAGGCGTCTCCGGTGACAACGATGCGACCGGTCTTCTTGATGCTCTCGATGACGGGTTCGTAGTTGAAAGGAACCAGCGAACGCGCGTCGATGATCTCGGCGGAAACGCCGTACTTCTCCTGCAGGATGTCCGCGGCCTTGGTCACGCGATAGAGCGTGGCGCCGATGGAGAGGATGGTCACATCCTTGCCCGCGCGCTTCACGTCCGGCTCGCCAAACGGAATTTCGTACTCGGCTTCCGGCACGCCTTCCTTATGAAACAGCTCGGCGACATCATAGATGCGCTGGCTTTCGAGGAAGATGACCGGGTCGGTGCCGTTGATTGCGGACTGCATGAGTCCCTTTGCGTCATACGGCGTTGCCGGGAACACAACCTTGAGGCCGGGAATGTGCGTCATCAGCGCGCTCCAGTCCTGCGAGTGCTGTGCGCCGTACTTACTGCCGACGCTCATGCGAAGCACGACCGGCATCTTGAGCATGCCTGCGCTCATGGACTGCCATTTGCAGAGCTGGTTGAAGATTTCGTCTCCCGCACGGCCGAGGAAGTCGCAATACATGAGCTCCGCAACCGCACGGCCACCGCTCATGGCGTAACCGATCGCGGCGCCGACGATGCCCGCCTCCGCGATGGGCGTGTTAAACAGGCGGTGATACGGAATCGCTTCCGTCATGCCGCGATAGACCGCAAATGCGCCGCCCCAATCGCGGACGTCCTCGCCGAACGCAACCAGCGTGGGGTCTTCATAAAACTTGTTGATGATGGGTTCCGCGATGCCGTCGCGCAGCTGATATACGCGGTTTTTACTGACGGGCTTGCCGTCCGCTTCCAGGCCAAAGCGTGCTTTCTTTGCGATCTGCTGCACGCGCGGGCACTCTTCTTTGGGAAGCAGCACATCCGGCTTTCTCGTTTCGTCAAAGGAGCGCACCTTCTGGTTGGAGAACATGAGGTTTCCGATATAGTCGCTCTCCGCGCCATAGATGTCGATGCGCGGGGAAACGGTCTCGTCGATGGAGAGCTTCATGTTGCGAAGCATGTTGTCCTTGACCGTGACCCAGATGGCGTCGAGTTCTGCCTGTGTGGCAATCTTTGCCTCGACCATCTCTTTGCCGAACGATGCGATGGAATCCTGCGCTTCCCAGGCTTCGATCTCTTCTTTGGTGCGGTAGGTGCTGGAGTCCGACGGGCTGTGTCCGCTAAAGCGGTACGTCACAAGGTCGAGCAGCACGGGTCCTTCCGCCTTGGCGACGGGGATCTTTCTACGGTATGCGTCGATGACCGCGAGCGGGTTAAAGCCGTCCACGCGCTCCGCATGCATGGCGGAGGGCATCACGCCCGCCGCGATGCGCGCCACCATATCGTAGCCCATTGTTTCGCCGCGCGTCTGTCCGCCCATGCCGTAGAAGTTGTCGTTGATGTTGAAGATGATCGGCATGCCGCCGCCGTTTTCGCCCCAGAGGGTGCGAACCTGATCCATCGCGGAGATCATCAAGCCCTCCCAGACCGGGCCGCAGGCGATGGAACCATCGCCGATGTTGCAGACGACCACGCCGGGTTTCTTGTTGCTGAGTTTATACAGCGCGGCACCCGGTGCGATGCTGCCGCTGCCGCCGACGATTGCGTTGTTCGGGAAGATGCCAAACGGCGTAAAGAACGCGTGCATGGAGCCGCCGAGTCCCTGATTGAAGCCGTTTTTACGCGCGAAGGTTTCGCACATCATACCGTAGAGCAGGAAGTTGATCGCGATCTCCTTGACGGTTTTGCCGCTGTCTTTGATGACGTTAAGCGTGCGCCCGCCAAAGAAGCTCTCCATGATCTCCATGAGCTTGCTATCATCGAGAATCTGGATGGAGCGAAGGCCCTTTGCGATGATCTCGCCATGGCTGCGGTGCGAACCAAAGGTGTAGTCGTCCAGCGTGAGCTCATATGCTGCGCCAACGTAGGCCGCTTCCTGACCGATGCCAAGGTGCGCCGGGCCCGGGTGGTTATACTGCACGCCGCAATACTCGTTGGTGGTCTTGATGAGGTTGAGCATGGTCTCAAACTCGCGGATATACGCCATATCGCGATAGATGTTGAGGAACTCCTCTTTTGTGAAGTTCTTCTTCTCATCCTTGACGCTCTTCTGGTACTGGTTGACCGGAATCGACGGGAACGAGAGCGTTTCGGGTTTTCTGACCACATTGGGATCGATGAAAAGTTGCTTCGACATAGTTTATCTCCTTATTTCAAACACATCAAATTATTGCTTGGCTTAATATTGGAAAACGGCTTCGCGGATGATCTCGGACACCGTCGGATGCGGGAACACGATCTTCTTGACTTCGTCCAGCGTCATGCCAAGCTCGATAAACGTGCCGACCGTGACGATGAACTCGCTGGAATAGTTGCTCAGAAGCTGTGCGCCGAGCACCTGCTTGGTTGCGTTATTGACCACGAGCTTCATGATGCCGTCGCCACCTTCGTTTTCGGCAAGATATCTACCGGAGAAGCGCATCGGAATCTTCACGCATGTGAAATCGAGTCCCTTCGCCTTCGCGCTGGCTTCGGTTTCGCCAACCGCGGAGAGCTCCGGATTGGTATAGAGTACGCCGGGCACTGCCTCGTAGCGCATGGTGTCCTTTTTACCGAGCATTACGTTGACCGCAACCTCCGCCTCGCGATATGCAGTGTGCGCGAGCATCGACTTTCCGTTGACGTCGCCCGCCGCGTAAACCTCCGGCTGGTTGGTCTTCATGTGCGCGTCCGTGACGACTGCGCCGCGCTCTGTAAGCACGTGAATGCTCTCAAGCCCGATATCCCGCGTGTTGGCGCGCCGTCCGATGGAGAGCAGCACCTTATCGCAGACAACTTCGCTGACCACGCCGTCTTTTTCATACTTCACGGCGTTCGCGGTCACTTCGGTGACCTTCGCGGAAAGATAGAACGTCACTCCGCGCTTTTCGAAGCTCTTCTTTAGGATGCCGACCAGCTCCGCGTCGTTTTCGCCCGCGATGTGGTCGAGCATCTCGATCACGGTCACCTTGGAGCCGATCGAAGTAAAGTAGCTTGCGAGTTCCAGACCGATCACGCCGCCGCCGATGACGACAAGGTGCTCCGGCTTTTCGGTGAGCGCGAGGATTTCGCGATTGGTGCAGACAAATCCGGCAGCAAGCCCTTCCTTGAGGCCGGGAATCGGCGGTACGGCGGGAGAAGAACCGGTCGCGATCAGAAGGCGCTTACCCACGTAAGTTTCGCCGTTCGCAGTCACGGTATAGCCTTCGTCGCTCTTACCGGTGATCACGCCGCGCCCGCTGACGAGCGTTACATGGTTTGCTTTGAGCGCGGAGGTTACTCCCGCGACGAGCGTTTTGACGACCTTGTCCTTGCGGGCAACGACCTTCGCGTGGTCGATCTTGAGCCCTTCGGCAGTGACGCCGTATTTGTCGCCATGTGCCGCGCCGTCGTAAACCTTCGCGGAATACAAGAGCGTCTTCGTTGGGATGCAGCCTTCGTTGAGGCACACGCCGCCGACGCTGCGCTCCTCGATGCAGAGAACGGAGAGTCCCGCGTGGCCTGCGCGTTCGCTCGCGAGATAGCCGGCGGGGCCGCCGCCGAGTACGATTAAATCGAATGCCATTTTGTTCTTCCTCCTTAGCCGATCAGGAGCAGATCAAAATGCTCCAGTGCCGTGACGAGATCCTTCAGGAAGCGGCTCACGGGCGCGCCGTCCACCGCGCGGTGGTCGTACGTGAGCGATAGCCCCATCGCGGGATAGGTCGTGATCTGTCCCTCCACCGTGCGCACGCGCTCAGTAATACAGTTGACGCCGAGGAGCGCGACCTGCGGCGGGTTGATGACGGGCGTGAAGCTCTCGATGCCGTAGAGGCCGAGGTTGCTGATCGTAAACGTGCCGCCCTGCAGCAGGTCGGGGTTGATGCTGCCGTCGATGGCGGATTTCGCGAGTACTTTGGACTCCGCGGCGATCTGCCCAAGCGTCTTGGTCTCGGCGGCGAACAGCGTCGGAACGAGTAGCCCGCGCGGGGTATCCACCGCGATGCCGAGGTTGACGTGCTTGAAATAGCGAATCTTGTCGCCCATCATGTGCGCGTTGAGTCCTTCGTGTTTCGTCAGCACGCGTGAGACGGCAAAGAGGATGATGTCGTTGATGGTGACCTTCGGCAAATCCAAGCTCTCGGGCGCGGCCTTCAGGCTCTCGCGGAAGGCGAGCACCTTCGTCGCGTCAAAGCTCGTATTGTGTGTCAGCTGTGCCATCTCCGCGAGGCTGTCGTGCATGGTCTTGGCGATCATGCGGCGAAGGTTCGGCAGCTTGATTTCGTCATAGTCCAGCGCGTTGATAGCGGCGGGCGCTTCGGATGCTTTGGTAGTGGCGGGAGCGGCAACGGCGCTCTGCGCGGTCGCTTCTCCGCCGAAACGGTTCTCTTTGGCGAGCGCCAGCACATCCCGCTCAATCACTCTGCCGTGCGGGCCGGTGGGCGCCGCCTGCGCGGGGTCTACGCCAAGCTTCTCCGCGGCGTTCTTCGCGCGCGGGGAAACGCCCTCCGCCCTTGCCGCGGTTGCCTGCGCTGCGGGCGCAGTTTCGACGACAGGTGCTACAATTGCTTCCGCTTGCGCTGCGGGTGCGGCGGCAGCTGCGCCTTCCGGCGCAAACTCCGCGAACGATTCGCCGGGGTTACCGATGACCGCGACGTTTAATAAAACAGGAACGTCGTCCTCCGCGTTGTAAAACACGGCGAGCAGCGTTCCATCGACTTTTGCCTGTTCCTCAAAGGTAGACTTATCCGTTTCATAGGAAAACAGCACGTCTCCAACGGCGACCTTGTCCCCTACTTTTTTCTTCCATTCCGTGATGATGCAGCTCTCAACCGACTGCCCCTGACGCGGCATGATGACCGGTGTTGCCATAGTATGCCTCCTTATAACTCGATTTGATGTTAAACATTTTCTTGTTGATGTTATTTTATAACATTCATGTGATCTCTGTCAAGGGACTTTGCTATCAGTAGCACGTTTTTTCTGATTCTAAAGTTCCGTTTTATTTCGTTGAACCGATAAAAAAGAACGCTCTGTCAAAATACAAAGCGCTCTTTTCAAAAAACGTGTTTGATAGGATGTTATGAAATCTTGTTCTCCATGCAGACGATCGAAAGCTTTGGCACGCCCGCCTCCACGCAGACCGTGTCGCACTTTGCAGTAAAGAGAAAGAATAAGTTCTTCTTATCTACCCCGCTGAGGCTCTCGTAATTCCCCTGCCCTTTGGAGAGAATCACGTCCGCGTCTAAAAACGCCGCCTGAAACGCCCTGCTCGTGCGCGGTAGAACAGTACCCGGAGAAGCGTCTCCGTTGTCGATCACGCGGGCAACGTCCTGCATGCCGACTTCAAGCGCGTCCGCGTGCGTCACATCGTTGAGCACGGGAGAGCCTTTTACGACAAACGCAAGGTCGATCTCGGGAAAAC
Organism: Christensenellaceae bacterium; assembly: GCA_963667195.1. Taxonomy (GTDB): domain Bacteria; phylum Bacillota; class Clostridia; order Christensenellales; family CAG-138; genus UBA7703. The sequence goes on along the minus strand of OY762962.1, from coordinate 2,792,781 downwards.
GCTTGCGGATCTGTTCGACAAGCAGCTTATCAAACACGATTTCACCCGCGTTATCGCCGAGATACAGCATAGTCTTTGCGTGTTTCATCGCTTGCATGAGTTTGTCGCTGTCGTCTATGGAGAAAGCGGTGTTCGCAATCGCGTCAATCTGTTCGTTCTGCTCCTCGATAGAAACAGGATGCTCAAGGCCGTAGTCGATGAGATTTCCAGCGATGGCGTACTTGAGCGCAACGGTGAACGGGTCGCCTGCGCGCGCAATCTTCTCGCGCGTCGCGGGCAGCATCTTCATCGCTTCCTGATTGCAGAGCGACTTGATGGCCGCATACGGGTCCTTTTCGCCGACATGGCGCAGCAGAATCTGCCAGAGCTCGCCCATCGATTCCGGCGTGCAGCCCTCGTAGTTGGCTCCGGCGAGATACGTATGCGTGTCCCGCATCGCTTCCTCCCGCTTATCCTCGGAGAGCCCAAACATGTTGGTGACGTTCTTGACCTGCGCAATGATGCAGGTGATGCATTCGGGTTGTAATTTCATAAGGAGTATTCTAACGGATCAAACCCAATTTTGCAATGCGGATCATATCGATTACAGCCCGATCATTTCATTGATCCCGCAGAAAACTCCACCGGGTTCCATTGCTGCTGCGCCTTGCTCCAGCGGTGATAGATCGCCGCGGCAACCCAACTGCGCGGAAGTAGATTGCCAAAGAAGGTCAGCGTTTGGTTCAGCGCGCCGGGAATGAGAACGCCGCCGCGCGTTTCCAGCCGGTTGATGGTCTGCTTTGAGACGCGTTCCAGTGGGTTTGTGGTAGCACTACCCCAGAAGCCCTGCGCCGCAATGCCTTCCATCGCTTCCCGCGTGGTCGCGAGCCCGCCCGGGCAAAGCGCGAGCACGTTCACGTTCTGCTGCTTGAGCTCCGCACCCAACGCGACCGCGATGTCGAGCAGGAAGCGTTTCGACGCGGCATAGGTCGCCTTGAGCGGCATGGGGTACATGCTCGCTAAGCTCGACGTAAAGAGCAGATAGAACGGGTTTCCTTCCCTCCTGCGACTCAAGATCGCGTGGGTGATGCGCAGCGTCGCGTCGTTATTGAGCGAAATGATGCGGGAGATGTCTCTGCGATCCCGCTCCAGAAAGCTTCCTTCGTAATCCACGCCAGCGATGTTGAGCAGCATGTCAAAGCGAATCTGATACGAATCCAGCCGTTGCATCAGCGCGTCCACGCTCGCCTCGCTCGTCAGGTCGCAAGCCGCCGTCGTGACGGTCACGCCAAACTGCCGCTCCAGACCGCGCTGAATCGATTTAAGCCCTTGCTCGTTGATATCGCAGAGCAGCATGTTGTAGCCGCGCCTGCCGCATTCGTTCGCCATAGCTCTGCCTAAGCCGCCGCTTGCGCCCGTGATAAATACATTCATACTCGTCCTTGCTCTTTCGTGTGTTCACGCGAAAGTATCTTCTAATCGTTAAATTTTGATCCACGAGGGGTATGTGACCCCGCAGAGCTGCTCGCTGAGCGCAAAGAGCTTGTTTGCGTTTTCCCGCGTCACCTGCGCGCTGTAGGTGTTTGGCTTGCATAAATAATAGTAGAGTTCCCGTGGAGCTGGCTTCGTCTCGCAAAGATACACATACGTTTGCGCGGGAACCTCCGGTGCTACCCCGTGGCTCTTGCGCAGGTTCCAAACCCAGTTCACAAGCCCGCCGGTGTTCTTGCAGCCGATTTCGGTGCAGACAAGCCCCGGATCGACCACATAAGACTGGATTCCGTCGCCGAGGTAGCGCTCGTTGAGTCCTTTTGCAAACAGGATGTTCGCGAGCTTGGACTGCTTGTAAGCCGTCAGCGGGTTGTATCCGCGCGTGAGCATTACGTCGTTCCAATGTATGCGCATATGCTTGTGGCTCTCGCTGCCGGTCATAATCACGCGCCCTTGCGCCCTGCGCAGCGGCACGAGCAAGCGGTATGTCAGCAAAAAGCTCGCGAGGTGGTTGAGCGCAAACTGCTGCTCGTAGCCTTCCTCGGTCGTGGTGTACCAGCTGCGCACACATCCCGCGTTGTTGATCAGTACATCCAGCCGATCTTCGTTTTCACGTATGAGGATGTCTCGAATCTCTGTTGCGACGCGCTCCACCTCCCGCTGCTGCATGAGGTCCGCGCAAAGAAACGTAATGTTCGCATCCGGCGTCTGAGCGAGAATCTGCTGCTTCGTCTGCTCGCAGCGGGCCTTGTCGCGGCCGATTCCGATCACGCGGTAGCCTTTTTTCGTAAGCTCCGCCAGGGTCGCGCGTCCGATGCCGGAACTCGCACCCGTAATGACTGCTGTTTTCATGATTTCCCTTTCTGAAAAACGATCCTGTCGTGTGTGTATGAATAAAGTTAAATGTAAAATCTCAGTATACGGTTGCCGGATACCCGAACCAGCCCAGCGCATGCCAGAATCCCCAGGCGTGCGTGTATAGGCTGAGGATGGCGAACCCCGCGATGAACGTGACGGCGAAAATCAACACCGCCGAGAGCAGAATTCCCCGAAGCGCACGCCGCGTTTTGGGCGAGAACTGCGGGCTGAGCGGCAGCAGTGGCAGCGCTTCCTCGCGTAGCATGTTCCTTCTCCAGCGGAGGCTTGCGCGCACCATCTGCCGCAGCATCGCAAAGCAGTACACGGCGAAGAGGAAGATCATCACACCGAGCGCGATCAGCGCGATTCCGAACACGACAGCCCCGCCATACGGCATGGGCGGCAGAATGTTCATGAAATTCAGGCCCGCGATGAGCTCCACGCCGAGCACCGCCGGAACGAGAGAGCCGACGAAGAGTCCTACGATAAAGCAGAGGAACGCGCCGTACAGCACCACTTCGAAGATGCCAATGATGGTGAGCCAGAGCACGAGGAGCGTCTTCTTTCCGCCTTTTCGCTTTTGCTCTTTGGGCAGACCCGCAAACTGAAGCGCGATCTGCGCGGGTGCGCCGAGCTTTGATGCGATCTCCTCCTCGGAGAATCCGTCCGCAAGCTTGAACTGAAAGTGCTGCTCGTATTCGGAGACGATATCCTCCGCGTCCGCAACCGCGTTCTTATTTAGTTCCTGTTGTAACGCCGTTAAGTAATCTAGCTTTGTCATTTTCTCAATCCTCCAATATAGATGCTACAGTTGTCGCAAAATTCAGGTAATCGTTTCGGTCCGCTTCATAGGCGATCTTTCCCGCCTCCGTGAGCGAATAATACTTGCGCGGTGGGCCGCCGCTGTCCTCCGACAGATAGGTTACGACAAATCCGTCGCTCTTGAGCTTGCGCAGTATCGGATACACGGTTCCATCCGCAATATCGATCTTTTTCGAAAGGTATTCGGAGATTTCGTAACCGTACCAGTCCCGCTTCGCCAGCATGGACAGCACGCAAAGCTCCAGAACGCCTTTCTTGTATTGAATGTTCATTCCCTCTCCTCCGCCATCAAACACTGTCGATCGTTTATTGTCTACTACTGCATTATATTCAGTAGTAGATGCAATGTCAATATGGTTTTTAAACTGACACGAATTTGACACAAAACCGAATAAAATATATAATCCACTATTGCAATTCGTCCGCGTATCCTTTATAGTACCATCCATAAGCAAAGGCGCTGTCTGCAAACGACAGCGCCTTTTTTATACAAACGAAAAAATCGCAATTTCTTGCTTTATTATATAGGATAAAACTTTACTATTTGAAAAGCTTCCCCAAACCCCAAACCTCACCCCTATCCCCTGAAAAATCGCCCGGCAGTCATGCCGGGCGATTTCGTTGAAAGCCGTCTTTTTAATTAAGATTTATAGTTCGAGATCAAACCTTCTTCTTTTGATAGATCTTGAAGGAGGCGAAGATTGAAATCGCGTTTGTTACGATGGCGGCGGCTCCGCAGAGCAGCAGCAGTTGTGCCGCAGTTATTGTGTTATTCGCGATCAGTTCTTTCGCGCTGTCCGCGCTCATCATGCCGAGAAATACCGTGACGCCGATCAGGATCATGAACACGATTCTGCCGCGCTCCACGCCCAACCAGAACATGAACGGCAGGTTGATCGCAAGCAGGATCATAGCCGCAGCCGCGGTAACGAGCAGCGCCATCCCCTGCTCCATGGTGAACACGTGGTGTCCGATCAGCGCGATGCCACTCTGGAGCGCGAAGGCAACCACGCCGAACACCGCCACAGCGATGTATCCAAGAAAGTATTTACTCAGCACCAGTTCCCGTTCGGTATACGGCATCATCGCGGCCAGCTGATCCCACTTGCTCCGCTCGTCAAAGGCGATCACTGTGATGGGAAGCATCGCAGCGTACACGATCGCGATGGAAGACAGGTTCATGTTGGGGATGATCGTAAAGATCAAGAGGAAAATCAGATAGAATCGCACTTGCTTGAGCAGCGTATAGTAATCCTTTAACAGCAGGCCTTTCATGCGCGCTCACCTCTCTTTGCTAAGAATAGAATGATGTTCTCCAGCGTCGTAAACTCCGGCTGCATGCCGTGCGGCAGCTGTTCCTTCTTCACGAGCGCCTCCACGCCATACGGGCCGGACTTGCTGCTGATGACCGCATCGATGGGCAACTGATCCAGCGCGGACTGCGTCGTTTTCACGATCGCATACTCCTCCAGCAGGCGATCCTTCTCCTCGCACAAAACGAGCTTTCCTTTGTGCAGGAACGCGATGTAGTCGCAGACTTTCTCCAGATCGCTTACGATGTGCGACGATAACAGAATCGAATGCTCTTCATCCCGCGTGAAATCGTTGAACAGCGTCAGGATTTCGTCCCGCACCATGGGATCGAGCCCGCTGGTCGCCTCGTCGAGAATCAAGAGCTTCGGCTGGTGCGAAAGCGCGACCGCGATTGCAAACTTCATCTTCATGCCGCGCGAAAAATCGCGAAACGGCTTACTCATCGGAATATCCAGCATCTTTAGATAGCGCTGGTAAGTTTCGCCTTCCCAGCGGCGGTAGGTCTGCTTCATCACGGAGCCGACCTGTTTTGCGGTCAGCACTTCCGGAAAATACGCCTCGTCCAACACGACGCCGATGTCTTCCTTCACAGAATGAAACGCGGGCGAGGTGTTGTCTTCGCCGAGGACGCGAATCGAACCGCTGTCGCGCGAAATCGCGTTCATAATGAGCTTGATGGTCGTGCTCTTGCCCGCGCCGTTTTCGCCGACGAGGCCGAGAATCGTGCCCTTTGGCAGCGTAAAACTGACGTTGTCCAGCAGGAAGTCCTTATACTGCTTGCTGATTCCGTTTACTTCAATCGCATTCATGTGTTGTATTCCTCCTCTATGATCACGCGAAACTGCTCGATCAAATCCTCACGCGAAAGCTCGCAGGCGGGCGCCAGGCGAATGATTTCGCGCATGTGTTCTTCGATTTCCTTGAGCTGTCCTTCGCGAATGATGCCGGTGTTTTTTGCCGCGACATAAGAGCCCTTTCCGGCTACGGTATAGACGAATCCATCCCGCTCCAGCTCGTCATAGGCGCGCTTGGTAGTGATCACGCTGATACGCAAATCCTTCGCAAGCTGGCGAATCGACGGCAGCAAATCCCCTTCCGCAAGATCGGCCAACAGAACCGCGTTTTTGATCTGCGTATAGATCTGCTCGTAGATCGGCAGGCTGCTCGCATTGCTGATGATGATGTTCAATGGATCACGCTCCTCGTCTACTGTTCATATACAGCATGCACAGTATAAACGCGCTTGCAATTGTTGTCAAGATCCCTTTCTGCATTTTCACAAACTTGTGCGTCGGCAAAATCAGAAATCCTCAGATAAAACCAATCTTATTGAAGCAGCCCGAATCTCATGTTAAGATAGGCTTATGTATGAGGTGAAACTATGACGTTTGAAGAACTGTATAATCGCTTGCTCAAGAGCAGTATCCAAGGTAACCTGACGCAGGAGCTGGATTTGGCACGCCAACAGGGCTATGACCCGCATCAGCTCTCCTGCCTCCTCAACCCCGAAAAGCATCCCGTGGTGATCCGCACGGATACCTGTGACTGCAAAGGCGAGCAACTGGAAAAGTGCCGCGCGCGCTGCTATTTTGACGCGCTGTTCATCGAAAACGGCAGCGTTGAGGTCAACCCTGCTGCCTGTGTCGGCTGCGGCGAGTGCATTCGCGGATGCGACGCAAAGAAGCTCACCGAGAGCCGCGACATCCTGCCCACGCTCAACGCGCTTCGTAATGCGGATGCTCCCGTCTACGCGATGATCGCGCCCGCGTTCATCAACCAGTATTCCGAGGCGGTGACACCGGGGAAACTGCGCGCGGCGTTTAAGAAGATCGGTTTTGCGGGCATGCTGGAAGTAGCTTTGTTTGCGGACATTCTCACGCTCAAGGAAGCGCTGGAGTTCGACCACAACATTCAATCCGAGAAGGATTATCAGCTCACGAGCTGCTGCTGCCCGATGTGGATCGCGATGATCAAAAAGGTTTACGCGCAGCTCATTCCGCACGTTCCGGCGGCGGTGTCTCCGATGGTTGCCTGCGGTCGCTCGATCAAGAAGATTCACCCGAACGCAGTCACGGTCTTCATTGGCCCGTGCATCGCGAAAAAAGCGGAGGCGCGCGAGGCGGACATCAGCGATTCGACCGACTTTGTGCTGACATTTCAGGAGATTCAGGACGTGTTTGACTACGCGGGCATCAACCTATTCGAGATGGAGGAAGACGAGCGCGACCACTCCTCTAAGGCCGGACGAATCTACGCGGGCGTCGGCGGCGTCAGTGAGGCGGTGCGCGCCACGGTTGCGCGCATCAACCCCAATAAACCGATCTCGGTGAAAACGCGGCATGCGGACGGGGTTCCTGCCTGCAAGCAGATGCTCAACGACATTCTGGAAGGCAACGGCTGCGCAAACTTCTTTGAAGGCATGGGTTGCGTCGGCGGATGCGTCGGCGGGCCAAAGGCCCTGATTCCGCGCGACGAAGGTCGCAAGAATGTCATCCGCTACGGCGCGGAGGCCAGCTATGAAACGCCGATCGATAACCCGTATGTTGTGGCACTTCTGCACCAGCTTGGGCTGGACAGCATCGAGAGCCTCGTGGAACAAAGCGATATCTTCGTTCGAAAACTCTGATCCTTTTTTACTTTACAAACAAAAGCACCGTTTGCCGCGGTGCTTTTTTAGTTGAGTCTTATATGATATTCTTACTTGACCACATCGAAATCCACGCTGATCGAATCCCCGCCGCCGTCGATATAGATGGTCGGCGTGTAGTCCAGCGACGTGCGTGAGCCGACCTTCCATTTCCAGGAGACGTTGCCGTTGCCGTCCGAGTGCTTCGTGCCGAGCCCGTCGGCAGTTGACATGCCGGATTTATACTCCACTTCGCAGTCATAGTCCGTGTTTGGCGCGCCTTGAATCTTGATATACGCGTAACTTCCGCGGCTGACCGTGTCCGAGTAGTCGAGTATCGTGATCCCGACCGACCGCGTAACTGCCTTCGGCGTTGCCGTCGGCTTCGGCGTTTTGGTAGGAGTCGGCGTAGGAGTCGGCGTTGGCTTGGGAGTCGCGGTTGGCCGTTCCGTCGGCGCAAGAGTCGCTGGCTGTGCACCCGTCAGTTCATCTGTCTGTATCGATTCGATCTCGCGATTTGGCGCATCCTTCCCTGTGCTTGCGCTTCCAACGAGCTCATTGAGCTCCGGTTTGCTAGTGGCTTCTGCTGTAGCTTCGATTGTTGTTTCAAGCGATGCGGGAATCGCCTCATCCGCACTCGCGGCAGCAGGCGCGCTGTTCGCCGGAAAGACCGCGATGCCTGCGATAAACAGCCCGATCGTCAACAGCGCGGTTAACCCCTTCTTCAACTGGATCTTCTCGATAAAGATCGGGTTGATCAGCACCGCGCATGCCAAGAGTAGCACGCAGCTCAGCGCGCAATCTGAAAGCAGCGCCAGCGCCATCAGGCAAAGCACGACGGAAAATATCCAGAATACAACGGCAAGTGCCTTTTTCATGATCCGCCCTCCGCGCATGCAAAATTTGGAGCGATTTTAGATCGTACAGCTTCATCATATCGCCTGCGGTTTGCTTGTACAGAGGTTGAAAAAGGCGGATTCCGTCGAATCATTCACCCGATTGATTGAGCTTAACCTGTTCTTTAATTTAAGTTGGTTTTTGGTGTAATTTCATGTTGACATTGGTATGATTTCCGATAAAGTAGTATCAAGAATCAATCGCACTATATATTGTTGAAAGCCTGTTCTTTTCCTGCCATCCAGAAAGAACAGGTTTTTTGAAAGCCCATTCTTGAGTAAAAAGCTCACCCAAATGAAATTATGATGAGGTGTACATGAAAAACAAGCTCAAATACCGTTTTGACAACCTGATGTCCAAAGGCACCGGCATGCTGATTGCGAGCCTCGCAATCGTGACGCTGCTGATGATCACGATCGTTTCCTTCGTCGTTTGGGTGACCGGCTCCGGCGACGGAACGAGCTTCCTGACACTCTTCTGGATGGGCGTGCTCCGTTCGCTCGACCCTGGCACGATGGGCGGCGACAGCGGCAGCTTCCTCTTCGTTGGCGCAATGTTCGTCATTACACTCGGCGGCATCTTCATCTTCAGCATCCTCGTCGGTCTCTTGACCACGGGCATCTCTTCCAAGCTGGAGTCCCTGCAAAAGGGACATTCCATCGTGGTGGAAAGCGGACACACCGTGATCCTCGGCTGGTCGAGCCAGATTTTCACGATTCTCTCCGAGCTGATCGAGGCCAACAGCAACCAGAAAAACGCCTGCATCGTCATCATGAGTCAGACCGACAAGGTCGAGATGGACGAGGCGATTCGTAACCGCATTCCGGACACGAAGACCACGCGCATCGTCACGCGAAACGGCAGCGCGATCGACCTAAACGATCTCGGACTACTCAGCCTTCATACCGCGAAATCCATCATCATCAACGAGAACGACGATGCAGACGTGATTAAGACGCTGCTTGCGGTCATCAACTCTCCAACGGAGCGCACAACGCCGTACCAGATCGTCGCCGTTCTGCGCGAGCCGAAGAATGTCGATGTCGCGCGGATTGCCGCGCGCGGTCAGGCGGAGATCATACTCGAGGACACCATCATCTCCCGCATCATCGCGCAAACCTGCCGCCAATCCGGCCTTTCCGCCGTGTATACGGAGTTGCTCGACTTCGGCGGAGACGAAATCTACCTGCGCGCGTTTCCGGAACTCACCGGAAAAACGTATGGCGAAACGCTCTCGTTGTTTGAAACTTCTTCCGTCATCGGTTTGAAGTCGAAGGTTGGCGTGAAGCTCAATCCCCCGATGGACACCGTGCTGCGGGATGGAGATGAGCTTATCGCCGTCACCGCGGACGACGACACCCTGCTCCTCAACGGCACGTCTGCCACCATCGATGAATCCATGTTCTCCAGCAAGCCTGCTGAGGCGGCCGTTCCCGAGCAGATTCTCATCCTCGGTTGGAACGAAAACGCGCTCCTCATCGTTCAGGAGCTGGATCACTATGTGGCGGACGGCTCCGGCATCACCGTCGTGAGCGACATCGCCGATGCAAAGCTTGCTCTGCGGCGCTTGGAGCGCGGTCTGGATCACGCAAATGTCAAGTTTGTGGAAGAGGACATCACGCAAAGATCGACGCTGGAAATGCTTCTCAGCAGCGATTATCCGCACATCATTCTGCTCTCCGATCGCAGTCAGGAGGACGTGCAGAAGGCGGACGCGAACACGCTGATCACGCTGCTGCATCTTCGCAACATCGCGGAGACCACCGACAAGCAGTTTTCCATCGTCAGCGAAATGCTCGACATCCGCAACCGCCGTCTTGCCGAGGTCGCGAAGGTCAACGATTTCATCGTCAGCGATACGATCATCAGCCTGCTGATTTCGCAGGTTTCGGAGAACAACGTGCTCAACTCCGTGTTTGAGGATATTTTTGACGCGGATGGTTCGGAGATCTATCTCAAGCCCGTCGAGGCGTATGTCCACACCGGCGAGCCCGTCAGCTTCTATGCCGTCATCGAAGCCGCGCGCCGCAAGGGCGAAACCGCGTTTGGCTACAAGATCGCCGCGGAATCCGAGAGCGACAAGACCTCCGGCGGCATTCACGTCAACCCCGCCAAATCGAAGCCCATCCGCTTTGCACAAGGTGACCGCATCGTCGTCGCAGCGGAAGATTAAGAAACTTAGTTAAGCAGTATGATTGGAGCAAGCACCATGCAGGTTAAACCCGACAAGCGATATCGTTGGATCATCGCGCTCGTATTCCTCATCATGACCGTCGCGGGGCTCCTCGTGACGGGAGATTACGGCATGCCGTGGGACGAGCTGACGGAGATTCGCACGCTTGGCACCAATGTGCGCGAATATATCGCGCTCGTCAAGGGCGCCGACGCGAAGCCCGCGCAGTCCTCTACCGGAATCGAGTTTCCCGATGTTTCGAAGAACGTGGATATCGACCACGGGCAGTCGGTGTATTACCTGTTCTCTCCCGCACTGTTTTTCCAATATGGAGACGGCGGCGCGCGCACGCTCATGCTGCTCTGGCACGGCTACACGTTCCTCATCTTCATGGCGGGCGTGTTCGCGATCTATTGCATCGCGTCCTATCTCGCCAAAGATTGGCGATACGGGTTTGCCGCAAGCCTTCTTCTCTATCTCAGCCCACGGTTCTTTGCGGAATCGCACTACAACAACAAGGACATCATGACGATGGTCATGATCCTCCTCTGCCTCTGGTTTGCGATCCGATTTATCGAGAAAAAGAGCGTTGGTTCGACGCTGCTGTTTGCGCTTTTTGGCGCACTGGCGGCGAATATGCGCATCTCCGGACTTGCGTTCTTTGGGCTTTGCGGCGTGCTGTATCTTGTGACCATTCTTGTTAAGCGGGAGTGGAGTTGGAAAACGTTCCTGCTGGGCCTCCTTGCGATCGTCGCGTTCTGCGTGTTTTATGCAGCGCTCACGCCGGGGCTTTGGAAAAACCCCGTCAAGTTCATCACGTATGTCTTCACGCGCTCGTCCAACTTCTCGGACTGGCCCGGCTATGTGTTTTATCTGGGTCGCGCGCAGAGGCCCGTGCCTTGGCACTATATCCCCGTGATGATCGCCGTCACGACGCCGATCCTGATCACGATTCTGATGCTTATCGGGAATGTCGCGGCGATTGCGTCGCCGTTTCGCAACAAAGCAAAGGAGCTGTTCTCCGGCGAGCACAAGTATTATCTGATGATGCTGGTCTTCGTTTGGGCGTTTCTGGGCTTTGCGATGATCACGCGCCCGATCCTCTACGACAGCTGGCGGCATTTCTATTTCCTCTACGGGCTGTTCATTCTGCTTGCGGTCTACGGCCTTCGCGCGATCATCAACTTGCTCAAGGGGCGCTGGAAATGGGTCGCCGTCGGCGCGGTTGCGGCGCAAATACTCGCGATGCTCGCCATCGTGATCCTGAGCCATCCGTTCCAGTTTGCGTATTTCAACGCGCTGGCCGGCAGCAACCCCGGCGCGAAATTCGACCTCGACTATTGGAACGTGTCTCAGGCAAAGACGCTCATGAATCTCGTCGATACCGTCGATTCGGACGAGCAGATTCTGGTCACCGCCGCGGACTGGTACACGGGCGACGGACTGGAGAAGGCGTACAACATCCTGCCGGAATCGTATCAAAATCGCATGCGGCTGATCTTTGTTGGTCAATATAATATTGCGCGCGGCGCAGATTACCTGATGATCAACCCGCGCGGGCTCCAGATTTGCAGCGACAAGACGCTGGAACCGCGGCAACAATGGATTCTCGCGTACGGGCTGGACGTTTACCTAAGCGGGCTGAAGAAGACCGTCACAGAGCGCGCGTTCGGCGCAGAGATCATGACCGTGTATCAAATGCCGTAACTAGATATTGAATAAAATAAGAGCACCCGTTTGGGTGCTTTTATTTATGGCGGAGAGTTAGGGATTTTCCGCTTCGCCTCCCGCCACTTGCGCTCCGCGCGGCGCGGCTTTGGTCAGCGGCGCTCCCCCTGCCGCGGAAAACGCCGACACCGTGGCGTTTTCTTTCGCGGCTTCAAATCCCTTTGATCTTACAGCAAAAAAAGAGCACCCGTTTGGGTGCTCTTATTTTTGGCGGAGAGTTAGGGATTTGAACCCTAGTTACGGTTCCCCGTAAACACGATTTCCAATCGTGCGCCTTCGACCGCTCAGCCAACTCTCCACGGCACTTTTATTTCGGACGCATTGTGTATGATACACGAATGCGCTCGAATTTGCAAGCCTTTTTCACGAGTTTTGCGTTTCGTTTTTCGCAGGATGCGTGAAATTTTATGTCCTTTGCTTCATCCGATCGACAAGCAGAAATCCCTCCGGCTCATACAAACCGGTCGCCTTTGCATCGGTCTCGGTATAGCGGTTTTCGCGCCCTGCGTGATCGCCTTTGCGATACAGTACAAACGGCACCGGGTCGGAGGAATGCGTGCGAATCTTGAGCGGCGTCGGGTGATCCGGCAACACGAGAATCGCGTAATCCTCGCCGCATCCTTCCAGATACTCGTAGACAGGCTGGATCACCTGCCGATCGATCTGCTCAATGGAGTAGATCTTTTCTTTGAGCTGACCGTGGTGGCCGCACTCGTCCGCTGCCTCAATATGAACGTAGACGTAGTCTGCCCCGCGCTTGAGGACATCGACGGCAGCCGCCGCTTTTCCGGCGAAGTTTGTTTCAAACGTACCCGTTGCGCCCTCCACCTTGACGACCTCCATACCCGCGCAACGACCGATTCCCTGAATCAGATCGACCGCGGAGATGACAGCGCCGTGCAACCCTGTTTTTTCAAAAAACGGCGTCAGCGCGGGTCTCCTACCCTCACCCCAGAACCAGATCGCGTTTGCTGGGTTTTTGCCCGCGGCAACGCGCGCCCGGTTGACGGGATGATCGCTCAGGACTGCGTAGGCGTGTTTCATCCAGCGCAGCAGGAGCTCCGCGTTTGTACCCGTCGGCAGCCTGCCCGCAACGGGCTTTCCCGTGAAGTCGTGCGGCGGAACCAGCTCCGCGCCGGTTTCCGCCTCGTTGAGCACGAGACAGTGTCGATATGAAAAACCCGGACAGAGGTGAACGCCGGAGTTTCCGAGTTCGGATTCGAGGAACAGGATCAGCTCCCGCGCCTCTTCGGTGGAGATTTCGCCCGCGCTGTAGTCGACCATCGTCGTATCCGCGATGTCGCACTCCTGCGAAAGCGTCACGAGGTTGCAGCGATACGTCACGTCCGATTGCGTAAGCTCGATGCCGAGGCTGGCGGCTTCCAGCGGAGACCTGCCGGAATAATACCGCTTCGGGTCATAGCCAAACACCGAAAGGTTTGCCGTGTCGCTGCCGGGCTTCATGCCGTCCGGAACGGTCTTGACGAGACCAAACGCGCCGTCCCGCACGAAAAGATCCATATACGGGTGATTTGCCACATCCAGCGGCGTCTTGCCGCCGAGCTCGTCCACGGGCCAATCCGCCATGCCATCGCCTAAAATTACCGCAAGCTTCATCTATTTCTCTCCACCAAGGGTTCAGTCGCTTGATTGCTTGTTGCTTTTACACATCCCGCACGCCGAAATATTGATACAGTGTGCAGGGCATGCCGCCGTTGGTCAGCTTCCTGCGCTTGTCCGCGCGCGCGCCGTAGACCTGCTCAAACTCCCGCATGCCGGAGAATACGTTGACGCTCCAGCCGGGATAGCGCGAAAACACGCGCCGCATGATCAGATACAGCTGCTTCGCCTCGTCCTTTTCCAGCATCCGCTCGCCATACGGCGGGTTGCAGACGATGACGCCGCTCTTCTCCGTCACGGAGAAATCTTTGACGTTCTGCACGCGCCAGTCGCAGAAAACGCCCGCTTTCTTCGCGTGCTTCTTGCATAGGTCGATGCTGCGTTCATCGATATCAAACCCGCGCACGTCTATCTTCTGATTCGTTCTCACGTCCAGCGCATTCTGGCGCTCCCGCGTCCAAACGCCCTTGTCAAAGAACCACCAGCTCTCGGCGGCAAACGAGCGGCCCAGCCCGGGCGCTACGTTCTGCGCGATCATCGCGGCCTCAATCGGCATCGTGCCGGAGCCGCACATGGGATCGATTAGCGGACTGTCCGCGCGGAACCGCGACAGCATCACGATGCCCGCGCCGAGCGTTTCCGAAAGGGGAGCCGCAACGTTGTAGGTGCGGTATCCTCTGCGCGAAAGTCCCGCGCCGCAGCAATCGAGGCAAAGCGACACGTGATCCCGCAGAATGCCCACCTCGACGATGATCTCGCTCCCGCCTTCGGGGATCACCTGCGTGCGATAAGCCGTCTTGAGATTCTCGATGATCGCCTTTTTGACGATGCTCTGGCAGTCGCTCACCGAAAAAAGCGTGCTCTTTGCAGATTTTCCCGTGACGTGGATGTTCGTTTCGGGTTTAAGATACTGCTTCCAACGCGATGCTTTCGTTTTTTCAAACAGCTCGTCAAACGTATGCGCGTCAAACTCGTCCACGACGAGCAGCACCCGCTCCGCCGTGCGCAGCCACAGCAGCGACTTGACCATCGCCTCCATGCCGCCGACAAACGAAACGCGCGCATCCGCCGTCTCGATGACTTCGATATCCAGGTCGTGCAGCTGGCGCGTTACCAGCGACTCCAGACCCAATTTACAGGTTGCAATAAACTTCATCTGTTCTCCTATGTGTCGATTGTGCCTGCTTTTATCGCTTGAAGGCGTTCGTTGAAAAACGCGTTTACTCCGGGTTTTTTTCGTGGTTGACGAAGGGCTCCAGCTTATCCAAGGCGTTGCGTAGGCGGGATTTCGTCACGCGGTACACTTCGCCGATCTCCTCCTCCGTTACCGTTTCGCCGCAGTTGAGCCTGCCGAGGTATTCCAGCGCCGCGGCAAACGAAATCTCCTGCGCGGCGGAGATGCGGGGGAATTTCTTGTTTAGGCTGTTCACATATCTCTGAAAGATATGCGCGGCTTCGGTTGCGCATTCCTCGCGGCAGTTGCCGAGCATGTATTGCACGAGCACCTGCATGACGCCTTCGTAGGAAGCAGGAAGCTTGTAGTCCAGCTCCAGCAGGCTCACGCGGCCTTTGATCCAGCGGCCGTTGAGATACGCCATATACGGCTCTTTTGCGCCAAGGTGTTTCAGCATGCCGAACACCGCGCGCTTGAGCTCGTCCGGTTGGTCGGTGTGTAGGAGGAAATCACGCAGTATGTGCTGCGCGTTCTCGTCCGCAAAGGTGAACACGAGCGATAGCATGCTTCGCTTCACCCGCAGGTCGGAAAGCGATATCGCCCAGACCAGCATGTCGCGAAACGCGCTGTCCACAGCCCACTCGTTATTGAGCTCGTCTTGCGGGAGCGCCAGCATGCGGTTGAGGTGGTTGAGCCTGCGGAACGCCTCCGAAAACGGAACCTGATACGGAATGATCCACTTTGCGTTCGCGCGCTTGCCCGCGGCATCCGTGTGCTTGCTCTGCGCGAGATAATAGCGCGCAACCGTGTCATGCGGATCGATTCGCAGGAGCTTTTGATAGAGCGCCTTTGCGCTCTCCGCATCGCCCTGCATAAACTTCGCATAAGCGAGCTTGTGGATCACGTTTTCGTCGTATGGCATGAGATGCGACATCTGCGTGAGCGTCTTCTCTGCTTCCTCAAACTGCTCCAGATCGAGCTGTAACACCGCGATGCTATGCAGTTCCTCCGGCTCGAGTGCGCGAATCTTCGTCATCGCGTTCAGCCGTGCGAGCGCGGAGGCACGGTTGCCGTCCTCGATTTCCGTGAGCGCGAGCGTGCTGTTCGCGAGTATGTTGGTCTCGTCCTCCGAAATCAGCTCCTGTGCGATTTTCTTCGCTTCGTCGCGGCGGTTTGCGACAAAATACGCGATGGCAAGCTGCTCACGAATCTTCAGCGACTGCGGCGTTTGGCTCAGACGATGCTCCAGCTCCTCCACGGCGTAGGTCGCTTCCCCGCTGGCGAGCAGTGAGCGCGCGAAGTGGTTCACCGCGTTGTCCTCGTAGTCGTCGTCTCCGCGTAGTCCCGTCGTTTCAAACATCGCGTCGTCGTCGTCGATGAGATCGAGAAAATCTTCCGCATCGGCGGCAAATTCGCCGTCCGGCTCCAGTTCCAAATAGTCTTCCAGGCTGTCCGCCGCGCGATCATAGTCCTGCAACCCAAAATAGTTGCAGGCAAGACCAAAGTGGCACTCCGCGGGAGCATCCTCCTGATCCGCAAGCAGGCGGAACAGAATGCGGTTGCTCTCCTCAAAGCGCTGCATCTGGCTGAGGATTTCAGCAAGCGCGATAGCGATCTCCGCGTCTTCCGGCGCGCGCTCATATGCCTCGCGGTATTTTCCAATCGCCGCGATTAAATCGTTTTTTTCCAGTTCCTTTGCGCCGCGCTTCATATAGAATGTTGCGCCCTGCGTAAAGGGAATCACTTTTCCTGTCTTATTCTTCGTCATGTTTTCCAGTTGTCGCAGTGTCCAGTAGCGTTTGCAGGTCCTCTTCCGTAAACGGATACACCTTGTCGCAAAAACGGCAGGTGACTTCCGCTCCGTGATCCTCTTCTATCATGCTCGCGAGCTCTTCGCTGCCGATGGAGATCAGCGCGCGCTCCACGCGCTCCCGCGAACAGTCGCAGTGATAGAGCGGCTCCCGTTCGCCGACATAGACGAGCTCAAACTCGCCAAACGCGCTCTCAAGCAGCTTCTCAGGCGTTTCGCCTGCGTCCAACCGTTCGGAGAACTGTGCGATATCCGCGCTCTTTGCCTGAATACGGTCGATGACTTCGTCCGGGCAACCGGGCATCGGCTCGGCGAACACGCCCGCCGCCGCGCGGACGCTGCCGTTGTCCGCACGCACCCGCACGCCAAGATAGATCAAAACCGGGCGTTGCAGGCTCGCGGCATAATAGTTCGCAAAATCGATCGCAACTTCGCCGGAGACGATGTTGCTCAGCCCAACATAAGGCTCCTTGAGGCCAAGGTCGCTGACCACGGAGAGCTTCCCGCTGTGACCGACAAACCCGCCGACGTCGAGCTTGCCGAGTTCGTTGATCGGGAGCTCAACCTCCGGATTCGTGACGCTGCCTTTGACTTCGAGGCGGCTGTTGCCTGTGCAGATCATGCTGCCCGCGGGACCGTCTCCCTTGAGAATCGTCGAGACGAGATCGTTTTCTCCCTTGAGATCGGCAGACATAATTACGGTCATCATGAGCTGTCTGCCAAGCGCCGCGGTCGCCACGCGAGAAAGCTTGAGCAGCTTCTGCGCCTCGCGCACGAGGTTTGTTCCGTCGATAAACGCGATTCTCACCATGCCGTCCGCCGCCACGCATTGAATCAGGCGGTCTTTTGTCAGCGGTTTATATGTTAAAACATTGTCTTTCATCGTTCAATTATCATTCACTTTCTTCATCATTTTACTGCGAGCAATCATCCAGCTCGCTTGTCTTTTGCGCTACGAATTGAATCCGTTCGCAAGTTTCGTCCGGCGCGCGTTTCGTAAACGCGTCATATACGCCCGTAACGGAAAAGCCCGCTTGCGTGAGCAGCTCCGTCAGCTCATCCTGTGTGTGCGCGCGCTGCACATGCCGCTCGTCAAATCTCGTATACGCGCCCTTCCCGTCCGGCGTGAAGAACGCAAGCCGCATTTCCAGCAGTCGGGACTTCGGGTCAAAGCAGTTCTGCCAAAGGTAGGTGCAATCGGGCTCGTCCTCGCCGAACGTCTGCCCGCCGAGCACGTGCTCCAGCTTATACGCGCTGGAAACATCGAACAGCAGCATGCCTCCGCCCTTGAGTGCGCGGTTTGCGGCGCAAAAAAACGAGAGCACATCTTCTTTCGTAAGCAGGTAATTAACCCCGTCGCAGGCGCAGGTGATCGCGGCGACCTGTTTGTGTACGCGGACGCTTTGCAGCTCCTGCTGTACAAAGGCGATCTTTGCTCCGGCTTTTCGCGCTTTCTGCTGCGCAATCTCCAGCATTTGCACGGAGATGTCCGCGCCTGTCATGCGGTAGCCCGCATGGTGCAGCCTGAGCGTGAGTTCGCCTGTTCCGCATGCGCAGTCCAGAACCGATTCTCCGGGCAAAACGCCGTTTCCCCGGAGCAAATCCTGTAGATAATCCGCCCACAACGCGTAATCGACATCCGCCATCAGGCGGTCATAGTAGGCGGCAAACGCCTGATACTGCTGTGTCATATAGGATCACCGCCTCCTTTCGCCTGCGTTTTGCCGAAGTTAATCTATGAATAACCGCTCCGGTTCCTGTTTTATTCATACATTGAGCACATAGGTGTTCGATTTTCTATTCTACAACAAAATGGCAGTTCTCGCAAATATATATCCTATAAAATCGCTGATCTCATTTGACAAACCAGTGAATATTTATTAAAATCATCGTAACTATAAGAAAGGCGCGCTCCTGTTTTTTCAGGAACGCGAACACAAGCGCAACATGAAACAGTACAAGATCGCAGTTGTCGGCGCCACAGGGATGGTCGGCAGAATGTTCCTCCGCGTACTGGAAGAGCGTAAACTTCCGGCGTCGGAATACTTCCTCTTTGCCTCTGCACGCAGCGCGGGCACTACCGTCGAGTTCATGGGCAAAAAACACACCGTCCGCGAGCTGACTGAGGATGCGTTTAAAGATCTTGGCGTTGACATCGCGCTTTTCTCCGCAGGCGGCGGTACATCAAAGATTTTTGCACCGATCGTCGCTGCCTCCGGCGCAGTGGTCATCGATAACTCCAGCACATGGCGCATGGATCCCGAAGTCCCGCTCGTCGTGCCGGAAGTCAACGCGCACGCGATTTCGCAATACAAGAACAAAGGTATCATCGCAAACCCCAACTGCTCCACGATTCAGGCGATGGTCGCCCTCAAGCCGCTCGCGGTCAAATACGGCCTCAAGCGCGTGATCTACTCGACCTATCAGGCGGTGTCCGGCGCGGGCATGGGTGGCTACAGCGACCTCGAAAACGGACTCAAGGGCGAAGCGCCCAAGAAGTTCCCGCACCCCATCGCGGGAAACGTGCTGCCGCAGATCGACGTGTTCCTCGACACCGGCTACACCAAAGAAGAGCAAAAGATGATCGACGAATCCAGAAAGATTCTGGAGCTGCCCTCTCTTCGCGTGACGGCGACCACCGTTCGCGTACCCGTGTTCCATGGACACAGCGAGAGCATCAACGTCGAACTCGAAAAGCCGTTTGAAGTCGCCGATATCCGCAAGCTCTGGGAATCGACGGAAGGCCTGATCGTTCAGGATGATCCGGAAAAGGGAATCTACCCCATGCCGATCAATGCCGCGGACACCGATCCCGTTTATGTCGGACGTCTGCGCCGCGACTTCTCCGTGGAAAACGGAATCAACTTCTGGTGCGTTGCGGACAATATCCGCAAAGGCGCGGCGACCAACGCCGTGCAGATTGCGCAGGAACTCATTCGTCAATGGGAGGCGTAACATCATATGTCAATCTTTCGAGGAAGCGGTGTTGCAATCGTTACCCCGTTCCAAAACGGGTCGGTTGACTTTACCGCGTTTACCCGGCTGATCGAGCTGCAGATCGCAAACCGTACGGATGCGATCATCTGCGCGGCGACGACCGGGGAAAGCTCCACGCTCACAACAGATGAGCGCCTGAGCGTCATCCAGTTCGTCGTGGAGCGCGTCAACGGGCGCGTCCCCGTCATCGCGAGCACCGGCGGCAACAACACCGAAGAAGTGGTCAACAACAGCAAGTCCGCGGAAGCCATCGGCGTTGACGGCTTGCTTGTCGTAACCCCCTACTACAACAAGACCACGCAGGCGGGGCTTGTGCGGCACTACTTCACGGTTGCGGACGCGGTGGAAACCCCGATCATCGTCTACAACGTGCCTTCGCGCACGGGCCTGAATGTGTTACCGCAGACGATGGCGGAACTCTGCACCCATGAGAACATCGTCGGCACCAAAGAAGCCAGCGGCAACATTGAGCAGATTGTCAACATCGCGGCGCTCTGCCCGCAATGCGACATCTACAGCGGAAACGACGACCACGTGCTTCCCGTGCTCAGCATCGGCGGCAAGGGCGTCATCTCCACGATCGCCAACATCGTGCCCGGCGAAATGCATGCGCTGTGCGAGGCGTTCTTCAAGGGCGACCTCCAGCTGGCGCGTCAACTTCAGCTGCAGCTTATCCCGATCTGGAAGGCCGCGTTCTGCGAGGTCAACCCGATTCCGCTCAAGGCGATGATGGGACTCATGCAGCTCTGCGAGCCGGATGTGCGTCTGCCCCTCGTTCCCCCGAGCGCGGCAAGCATGCGCCTCATCGAGGAAACGCTCAAGAGCTACGAGCTGATCTAACCGCAACATCATATTGGAGGACTGACATGATTTCTGTGATTATCAACGGAATCTGCGGTCAAATGGGACGCGCCGTTTATGCCGCTATTCAAGCGCAGAGCGGCGCTTTTTCCGCTGTAGCAGGCGTAGACCCGTTTGACTGCGCGAACACATATGCCTGTCCCGTATACAAAACGTTGGACGAGGTAACCGAGCAGGCGGACGTCATCATCGATTTTTCAATTCCCGCCAGCACGACCGAAATACTCCGCTATGCGCTGGAAAAGAAGATCCCCGCGGTCATCGGCACCACAGGCCTTGGTGAACGTGAGCTCAAGCTCATCCGCTCCGCCTCGGAGCAGGTTGCGATGTTCCAGACGGGCAACATGTCCCTCGGCGTGAACTTGCAGGTCGAGCTGGTGCAGCTTGCCGCCTCTACGCTCGGCGCGAACTTCGACGTGGAGATCATCGAAACGCATCACCGCAAGAAGGTGGATAGCCCCAGCGGCACCGCGTTGATGCTCGCTAACGCAGTCTCGTCGATTTCGCCCGAAGACGAAGAGCTTGTCTTTGGCCGCCACGAGAAGAACAAACGGCGCACAGATCACGAAATCGGCATCCACTCCGTTCGCGGCGGCACGGTCGTCGGCGAACATCAGGTGCAGTTCATAGGCAACGACGAGATCATCGAGGTTTCGCATCGGGCATTTAGCAAGCAGGTCTTTGCGCAGGGTGCGCTCCGCGCGGCGAAGTTCCTCGTCGGCAAAAAGACGGGCTTGTACAACATGAAAAACGTGGTCACCGAGCACGACGCAGCCTCCCGCCTGTTCTCGCTCGAAAACCAGGCGGTGGTCATCATGCGCTCGTTCGCAAAAGAGGACGCGTTTGCCTCGCGCGTGTTCGATGTGATCGCCGCGCACGGCGTATTCGTCGATATGATTGCCTGCTCAGAGCCGGACGAACAGAGTCTGAGCATCGGGTTCTCGCTCAACGAGAACGCGCTGTCCGAGGCACTCAACGCCATCAACGAGCTCACGCGAAACGGCTACGGCTGCGATATCCGCACGCGCACCGATCTGACCAAGCTTACTCTCGAAGGCACGGGCATGGCGCTCCAACACGGCGTCGCCGCCCAACTCTTCTCGACGCTGCGCAAGGAGAACATCCACATCTGGCTGATCACCACCAGTGAAACGCGCATCGAGTTCTGTGTGGAGTCCGTGCATGCGCTCCGCGCTGCGGACGCCGTTCGCGAGAAATTCCATATCGGATAATCGATTCCGCAATACAAAACGCTTCCAACGAGATTGATCGCTGGAAGCGTTTTTTTGTTTGAGCAATGGTGAGGGTTACTTGCCCTCTTTGCGAAGTCTCTGCTCTTCGCCGTGGATCAAGCGCTGAATGTTATCCGTGTGCCGCACGAAGACGACAATGGTCAGTAGCCCCGCGAGGATCACCAGCGGCAGATCGTTGAGGCGGAATACCAGCGTTGCGAGGAAGAACAGCAGCATGGCCGTGAGCGACATGATCGACATCTTTTTGTTGATCAGAAGGATCAGGCCGCCGATGAGGATTGCACCCAGCGCGCCGAGCGGAAACGTGAAGATCGCGATGCTGTAGGAGGACGCGACGCCCTTGCCGCCGCGAAAGCCGTCGAACACCGGCCAGCAATGACCGATCACGACGAACAATCCTGCCAGATAGCCGCCGACCTCACCACAGACGAGCTGCCCCAGCAGTACGCCCAGAAACGCCTTCGTAAAGTCGCCCGCAAACGTGATGGCTCCCGGGCCGTAGCCATAGACGCGCACCATATTGGTGCTGCCCGCGTTGCCGCTGCCGTGGTTGCGAACGTCGTCGTGATAATACGCGCGGCTCACGATGATCGCGGTTTGGATATTTCCCAGGAGATAGCCGATCAGGATGCAGGCAACCACCGTCCAGACGGAAATTGAAAAGAGTCCCGAAAAAAACGTCACTGTTCATTCTCCTTCTTTTTGCTCCGGAAGATGATCCGAATCGGTGTCCCTTCGAAGCCAAAGGACTTTCTGAAATAGTTCTCCAGATACCGCTCATACGAAAAATGCACGATCTCGGCATCGTTGACGAAAATCACAAACGTCGGAGGCTGAACCGAAACCTGCGTCGAATAGTAGATCTTCAGCACGCGTCCCTTGTCGCTCGGCGGGTCGTTCATCATGACCGCCTCGCTGACGACGTCGTTGAGCTGACCCGTCGGAATCCTGCGTTTCGCTTGCTCAAAGGACTGATCTACGAGCTCCAGCACCTTGCCCACGCGCTGTCCGCTCTTTGCGGAGATAAACAGCATCGGCACATAGCTCATAAACGCGAGGTCCGCGCCGAGGCTCTTTTCAAACGCGTGCATCGTGTGGGTGTCCTTCTCAATGAGGTCCCATTTGTTGACGATCAGCACGCTCGCTTTGCCTTCCTCATGCGCATAGCCCGCAATGCGGACATCCTGCTCGCTGAGCCCCTGGCTCGCGTCGCAAACGATCAGCACAACGTCCGCGCGGCGAATAGCCGAAAGCGAACGGATCACGCTGTAGCGCTCAATGCTCTCGTCCTCGACGCTGCGCTTTCTGCGAATGCCCGCGGTATCCACAATCGTGTACTCGCGGCCGTTTCGCGTGAAGTTGGAGTCGATGGAATCGCGAGTCGTGCCGGGGATGTCGCTCACGATGGTGCGCTCTTCGCCCAGCAGCGCGTTGACGAGGCTGCTCTTGCCGACGTTCGGCTTGCCGACGACCGCAATGTTGACGCGCTCCGTGTCCGTCTGCTCGATGTCCTTCGGAAAATCCTTGACGACGGCGTCCAGAAGGTCGCCGAGCCCCAGCCCCTGCGAGGAGGAGATGGTATACGGGTCTCCGAGGCCGAGCGAGTAGAACTCGTACATCGCCTCTTCAAACTTCGGCGCGTCGATCTTGTTGACCGCGAGCACGACGGGTTTTTTCGAGCGGCGCAGCATCTCGGCTACATCCATATCCGCGCTGGTCATGCCCTCTCTGCCATCCACGAGGAAGATGATCACGTCCGCGGTCTCGATGGCAAGCTCCGCCTGCCGCCGCATCTGCGACGCGATAATGTCCTCGCTTTCCGGCTCGATTCCGCCGGTGTCGATAAGGGTAAAGGCGTAGTTGAGCCACTCCGCATCCTGATAGATGCGGTCTCTCGTGACGCCGGGGGTATCTTCCACAATTGCGACTCTGCGCCCGACCAGGCGGTTAAAGAGCGTCGATTTACCGACGTTCGGGCGGCCGACGATCGCTACCAAAGGTTTCTTCATGTGTTCTCCTGCTGCCGACTGGCGGCAAATTTTTATATCTTAGTAAAAGCAAATAGGCAAATTAAGCTTACTTATTCCGAAAAAACAATTTCAACAAGGTCTTCCCCGCCCGCGACCGGTATGATGCGGGTGCCGAGAGCTACTTCCGCCTCCGCTTTGCTCATGCCGTCGAGGAACAGCTCCTCGTCCGCCTTGAGCATGGCTCTGGGGATCAGCAACGCGCGACCGAAGTCTTCGCCCTTGAGCTGCTCCACGAGATCTCCCCCCGTGACGAGGCCGCCAACCGTGACGCTCTCGCCAAAGAAGCGGTTCCTGATCGCGCGGGTGTCGATCGTGATGCTGTACGGCAGGAGTTGGCGGTAGGACTCCGCAAAGAAATCGTGCGCCGAGATGCCGCCCGCCATGAGGAATCGTTTTGGCTCCTTGAGCGATTTTCGCTCCTCAAGCGCCTCGAGCATTTCGCCTTCAAACAGCCGCAGTAGGCCGACACCGTTTTCAATCTGCGGGAAACATTCATAGTCGTCATATGCAGGCAGCGGTATTTTCGCGAGGGTATACCACTCGTCCGCGAGAAAGACGAACCGCGTACCGTGCTCACGCAACAGCTCGGATTGCCTTGCTTCGATTTCGGTGATCAGCGCGCGCGCTTCCTCCGGCGTGAATGTGCGAAGCTGTGCGAGTCCCTCGCGATGTCGCGTGAGCCCCACGGGCACGATCGCGAGCGACTGCGCGGCCGGATAGAGCTCGAGCATGTCGTTGATCGAGCGGCGCAGCACGTCTCCATCGTTGAGCCCTGGACAGAGCACGATTTGTAGATGAAATTGCAAGCCCGCCTCCGCGAGGCGCTTGAGCTGCGGCACGATGTCCCCCGCGTGCGGATTCTTCATCATCGCGCGTCGCACGGCGGGATCGCTCGCGTGCAGCGAGATATACAGCGGGCTGACGCGGCGGCGAATCACGCGATCCAACTCTCGCTCGTCGAGGTTGGTGAGGGTCACGTAGTTGCCCATCACAAACGACATGCGCCAGTCGTCGTCCTTGACGTGTAAGCTGCTTCTGCCGCCCTTGGGCATCTGGTCGATGAAGCAGAACACGCAGTGGTTTTTGCAGGTGCGCATCTTGTCCATCAGGCTCGTGGCAAACGACAGCCCCAGCGGCTCATAGTCGTCCTTTTCGAGCTCGATGATCTCCTGATCCCCGTTTTTCTTGAGGATTTCCAGCGTCACGAGTTCGCCTGCGCTGAGGTGCTCATAGTCGATCAGGTCGATCACCGGTTCGCCGTTGATCGAGCATAGCGCGTCGCCTTTGGCTAAGCCAGCACGCTCCGCCGGAGAACCGGGGAGCACATCGCTGATGATCTGCTGTTTTGCGCGCATAATTTCCATATTTATATTATATCATCGATCTTGCAAAATGCCAAACCGGGCATTCCCGTCACGTTTTCTCGCGTTGCTTAGTATTTGCATCACATTTAAACGAAAACGTTAGCTGTCAGATAGTACCGTATTTTGGTTGTAAAATCAATCGGAATATACGTAAACATTTCTACGGGTCTTTCTTTGGCGAAATGAAGGTTCGAAAAATTGTCTTACGATCAAATTATCATTATTTATGTAAAATGTGGTTTTATTGCGGTTGTTTAATTGACGTGCGTTGTGTGATTTGATATCATGAAATCGATAACACATCACTGATTCAAATCGATCAACACATCGAAAGCGAGGAATATTCATGTTGAAAAAAGATGCGTTTGTACAACAGCTGATCGATGGCTATGGTAACTGGGTTTGTGCGCCGGATAACTTTAACCGTGCAGGCGGCTCAGCGGCTATGACGCAGGATCTATACCCTTACGAGAAGCTTTTCTCGCCGATTCGCGTCAATGGCTTAACCATCAAGAACCGTCTCGTCATGGCTCCGATGGGCAACATCGACATGGCGGAAGAGACGGGCCGCCCGAACGCCAAGATGCAGCAATACTTTTTTGCGCGTGCAAAAGGCGGCGTGGGGTTGATCACGACCGGACTGATCCCGATCAGCCACGGCATCGACCACTCCATCACCGAATTGGGCGGATTATCCTATTTTCCACGCATTGACCGCAGCCGCACGGTGTTTTCCGGCTGGCGCGATCTCGCGCAGGGCTGCCACAACTACGGTGCACGCATCTTTGTTCAGCTCACGCCCGGATTGGGTCGCGTCGGCAATCCGCAGTGTTTGATCACGCAGCTGAAGTTCCCCGTCTCCGCCTCTCTCAATCCGAATTTTTACATTCCGGAGATTCCCTGCCTTCCGCTCACCGGCGGACAACTGCACAAGATCATCCAAAACGCGGGACAAGCAACGGCGGATGCAAAAGCTGCGGGGCTCGACGGCGTTTACCTGCACGGGCACGAAGGATATTTGCTGGAGCAGCTCACAAACCCCGCGTTCAATCGCCGCAAGATTGGAAAATACGCGGATTGGCAGCGCTTCGGCATAGACATCGTCAAGGAGATGCGTCGCCGCGGTGGCGCGAAATATCCGATTATGTATCGCATCGACCTCTCCCTCGCGCTCAACGAAACCTATGGTGAAGAGGGCATGTCGATTGCCGCGCTGAAAAAGTTTAAAAACGGTCGTTCGGTCGAGCAGACGCTCGATTACATGGTAAACCTCGTGAAAGCGGGCGTTGACATGTTCGACGTAGACCTCGGCTGCTATGATAACTGGTGGCTCCCGCATCCGCCGGCCGGTATGCCCGCGGGCTGTTTCCTGGAGGTGAGCCGGTTGGTCAAGGATCGCTTTGACTCCCTGCATGTGCTCAGCAACGCCGGAATCCCCGTTCCTGTGGTCGGCGTAGGCAAGCTGGGATATCCCGACCTTGCGGAAAAGGCGCTTCGGGACGAAATGTGCGATATGGTCATGCTCGGGCGTCCGCTGCTCGCTGATCCAGAGTGGCCAAACAAGGCATATGCAGGCAAGGTCAGTGAAATCCGTCCCTGCATTGGCTGTCAGGAAGGCTGCATCAACGAGTTTGTCGATGGAGGGCATCCGCAGTGCGCCGTAAACCCGCGCAGTGGCTTTGAGGATGTTATGCCGGAAGCGATCACGCCTGCCGAAATCAAAAAGAAGATCGCCGTGATCGGAGCCGGTCCCGCGGGCGTGCTGTTTGCGACGATGGCTGCGCGCCGCGGTCACAAGGTTGATCTTTATGAAAAAACCGACCGCATCGGCGGAAAGATTGTGCCCGGCAGCGTACCCCGCATCAAGTATGATATCAAGAACTACCTGCTTTACCTGGAGAACGAGCTGAAGGCCGCACAAAAGGCATACGATCTTGACGTGCATTTCAACACGGAAATCACGACCCAATCTCTCAAGGGAAAGCACTATGACGCTGTCGTATATGCCATCGGAACGAAGAGCGGCACACCAAAGTTAGCAGGGCTCGAGAAGATCAAGCACGTTGAGGCGACCGATCTCCTTCTGGATAGCTCGCTGCTTGGAGACGCAAAGAACATCGTTGTCGTCGGCGGCGGCGTGGTTGGTTGCGAAACCGCCTATTGGCTCGCGTATGAGCAGGACGACCGCAAGGTGAAGGTCGTAGAGATGCTGCCGCATTTCATGAAGGGCACTTGCACGGCAAACCGCGGGCACATCATTCACTACCTGAAGGATCAGGGCGTTGAACTATTGAACTGCGCGATGGTGAAGGAATTTGACGAGACGCACGTCATCGTTGAGCAAAACGCGCACAAGAACGTCCCGAATCCTTACAATACATGGCAACCCATCCTGCCGGAGAATATCGAAAACCCGCTTGCGCCAAAGCTTGGTTACGTGCCCAAGCGCATCGCGCTGGATTGCGATCTTGTCGTGCTCGCCATGGGCGGAAAGCCGGACGACGCAGCCTATCTGGAAGGGCAAAAGGAGCTGGTCGCGCCGGAGCTTTATAACATCGGTGACAGCTTCTCCGCAGGACGCGTTCTGGAAGCCTGCCGCGCGGCCTATGCCCTCTCTACCCGCATTTAAGCAGGAGGAACACGCAAAATGGGAATGACGCTCACCCCAGAACAGCAATCGCTGCTCAACGGCGACAAGGGCGAGACCATGGCAAAAGTCATGAAGACGCTTGTCGTGTATGGCGAAACCTTCGGCGCAGACCGTATGGTTCCCGTGACGAGCGGTTGCGGGCACTTGGTCACGAGCTTCGGTCTTTCGGTCATGAAGCCCGTCTATGCGCTAATGGATCAGCTCATCCAAAGCGGTGTGCTTTCCGGTCAGCAGTTTTCCGTCGATCCCCGCCCGCTCGACCCGCATGTGCCTACAAATCTGCTGCAAGATCTGGTGTTCAAGTTCATGTACTCCAAGCAGTCAGATTATGAAAAGCAGCTGCAAACGCTTGGCCTGATCGGCGAAGATTCCTTTACCTGCGCTTGCTATCTGGATCAGGTCGGCAACAAGCCCATGTTTGGCGACGTGCTCAGCTGGGCGGAAAGCAGCGCCGTTGTCTACGCAAACAGTGTGATCGGCGCGCGCTGCAATCGAAACAGCGGAATCCTCGAGCTCTTTGGCAGCATCGCCGGATGCGTGCCGTACTTCGGGCTTCTGACCGATGAAGGGCGCAAGGCAAGCTGGATCGTCGAGGTCAAAACGACGCAAAAGCCGGAAGCGCAGATCCTCGGCAGCGCGATCGGAATGAAGGTCATGGAAGACGTTCCGTTTGTGCGCGGGCTAACACGCTTTCTCGGCACGGAACTCAACGACGACGCGACGGCATACCTCAAGGACTTCGGCGCGGCAACGGCAAGCAACGGCGCCGTGGGGCTATATCACATCGAAGGGCTTACACCGGAAGCAAAGAAGAGCGGTGTGTCGCTGATTGCTCAAGGCGCAAGAACCTATGTGGTCGACGACGCGGAGCTTGCGCGGGTGAAAAACAGCTATCCCATCATGTGGAAAAACCCGGATGCGGAACCAAAGCTCTGCTTCATCGGCTGCCCGCATCTCTCGCTCAAGCAATTGCATGACTGGACGGACGCGCTCTCCGCCGCGCTGAACGCGAGCGGGCGCACGAAGGTTGCCATCCCAACGGTGTTCACCTCGCCGGTTGCCGTGCAGCGAGAGTTTGAGAAAACAGACGATTATCAGAAGCTCAAGAACATGGGAGTGATTCTTTCCTATATCTGCCCGCTCATGTACATGAATAACCCGCTTTGCGGCAAGATGCCCGTTGTGACAAACAGCAACAAACTGCGAACCTATACCACGGCAAGGTATCATACCGACGCGGAGATTCTCGAAATCCTTTCGAAAGGGGGCAACTGATATGTCCAGAACGTTTCAAGGGCGTGTGGTCGTTCCCGGCAGCGCGAATGCAAAGGCGCTCGTTTCAAAGCAGGGATTTAATACACTGGCGAGTTTTCAAAAAGCGCTGATGTTCAAAGACAAGAACGCAAAATGTTCCGACCAGAACAACCCCGATCTCTACGAAAAGCCGTTGCACGGTTCGGCGCTGTGCATGCCGCAGACCATCGGGTCCACAACGGGTGGAATGGTGCTGTATTGCGCGGCAGCGCTGGGGCAACAGCCCGCTTGTATGTTGTTCAGCAAACCGATTGATTCGCTTGCTGCCGCCGGTGCCATTCTGGCGGACGTTTGGACGGATGTCTCCATGCCGGTCGTAGACAGCCTCGGCGAGGAGTTCCTATCCTATGTAACCACGGGTGCCAGCATTGAAATCAAATCTGACGGCATCGTGATCGTCGGCTGATCAAGCCGCATAAAACAGGGAGTGATTCTATCGCTCCCTGTTTTTGTTTGCATTCATATGGTATGATTTTTGCATGATTTATTTACGCGCGATCAAACAGGCCGAAACCGAACACGCACACGATTCCTATCCGCTGAGTTTACCGCAGATTGCGGCAATCGAGCGGTTGGAGTTTACTGCGCCCGTCACGCTGATTGCGGGCGACAACGGCAGCGGAAAGACGACGCTCGTCGAACTGATTGCGGCGCTCACGGGAGCAATTCGCATCGGAGACGCGCGCTCGGATCGGCGCGCGCACAGCAGCTTCTCCTCTGCCTCCCGTGCGTTTCGCGCGGAGTTTTCGCACAAGCCCAAGCGCAGTTTCTTTTTTCTGGCGGAGGATTTCACGCGCTATATCGACGCACGAGAGGATATGATGCGCGAGGAGCAGGCGGAGATGGAGCGTATCTCGCGCGATTATGAAGGCAGATCCGGCTATGCAAAGGCGCTCGCTTCCATGCCGCACGCATCCGGCCTGCACGAGATGAAAAGCATGTATTCCGACGAGCTCTCCTGCCAGTCCCACGGCGAAGGGTATATTGATTTCTTTGGCTCGCGGCTCAACGCGCAGGGGCTATACCTCATGGACGAACCGGAAGGCGCGCTCTCCTACTATAACCAATATGTGCTGATGAACATGATTGCGGACGCGGTCAAGCGCGACTGCCAGTTCATCATCTCCACGCACTCTCCCGTGCTGCTGGCGTACCCGGACGCAACGCTGTATTCGTTTGAAAATGGTTTACTTCGCGTGAGCAGCTTTCGCGCGCTGGAGAACATCAACTTCCTGCGGGATTTTCTCTCCGAACCCGCGCGGTATTTGCGGCGTTTGGGGGAAGATGAGGAGTAATCCATAGAAAGAGAGCTCGGCTTTGTATTCCGCTGAAATCAAACAAGCCTCAAACTTCACAGTAATATGTTTTTGTGCGCAACAGACTTCTCTGATATAATGCTGAGAACAGTACATTGTTATAAGGAGACAGCCTTTATATGTTGGATTGCGAGCTTGCATTTCTTCTTCAGGCGAAAAAGAGCACCTATGCCGCAGGCGGAAAGGAAACCTCCCCTTCCCGCCCGAATTCGCATGATCTTCGGTATGCGGAAAATGATTTGGTTTATATTGATACCTATCTTGGAGGAAAGCGCTTTATTGGTGAAGAGGCGCTTTGGGTGCAAAACACGCCTGTTTGGTCAATGAATTATTCCGGGCGCGTGCTGGATCAGCGCTTTGACGGTGATTTTCTCAAGCGCGTGCTGTTACAGGTTCCGCAGGAACGCCCGTTCCGCGGGCCTGACTCGTATCAGGAAGGACAAATGCGTTATGTGTGCAAAGTGGATGGAGACATCGACTGGTATAATGGATACGAAAAGATTCTTCTCGGTCAGGATCGAATTTACGAATGCTTCTTTCACGGTGGAAAAGTTGAGTAATGCCATTGCGACGTAAACATGTATGAAAAGAGCACGGATTTCTCCGTGCTCTCTTTGTGTTGCTAGTCTTAGTACATGCCGCCCATATCCGGGCCGGGCGCCGCAACGGGTGCCGGAGGCGTCGGGATATCGGTGACCAGGCTCTCGGTGGTCAGCACCATTGCCGCGACGGAAGCCGCATTCTGCAGCGCGCTGCGGGTGACCTTCGTCGGGTCGATGATGCCCTCGTCCGCCATGATGCCGTAGGTGTCGCTCGCGGCGTTGTAGCCATAGCCGGGCTTGTTCTCACGGCGGATATTCTCCACCACGACCGCGCCATCCACGCCAGCGTTGGTCGCGATCTGGCGAACCGGTTCTTCCAGCGCACGGAGCACGATGTTCACGCCGGTCTTGAAGTCGCCAGCGGACTTCTCGGCAAGCTTCTTCACGCGATCAGACACGTTCAGGAGAGCGACGCCGCCGCCGGGGACGATGCCCTCTTCCACAGCCGCGCGGGTTGCGGAGAGAGCGTCCTCAATGCGGAGCTTGAACTCCTTCATCTCGATCTCGGTGGCAGCGCCAACCGCGATCACAGCGACGCCGCCCGCGAGCTTGGCAAGGCGCTCCTGGAGCTTTTCCTTGTCGTAATCGCTGGTGGTTTCTGCGATCTGAACCTTGATTGCTGCAACGCGCGCCTTGATTTCCTCGGCGTCGCCCGAACCTTCGACGATGATCGTGTTGTCCTTGTCCACCTTGACCTGACGGGCGGTACCGAGCTGGGTCAGCTGGGTTTCCTTGAGGTCGAGGCCGATTTCGGAGGAGATCACTTCGCCGCCGGTGAGGACCGCGATATCCTGCAGCATGGCCTTTCTGCGATCGCCAAAGCCCGGGGCCTTGACCGCGATGCAGTTAAACGTGCCGCGGAGCTTGTTGAGAACCAGAGTCGTGAGCGCTTCGCCTTCGACATCTTCCGCGATGATCAACAGCGCGCGGCTCTGCTGCGCAATCTGCTGGAGGATCGGGAGAATCTCCTGAATGTTGCTGATCTTCTTGTCGGTGATCAGGATGTAGGGATTATCGAGAATGCCCTCCATCTTTTCAGTATCGGTGACCATGTACGCGGAGGCATAACCACGGTCAAACTGCATACCTTCAACGATGTTGAGCTCGGTTTTCATCGTCTTGCTCTCTTCCACGGTGATGACGCCGTCGTTGCCGACCTTCTCCATCGCGTCCGAGATGAGCTTACCAACGTTTTCGTCGCCGGCGGAAATGGAGGCGACCTGTGCGATAGCGTTCTTGCTGCCGACGGGCTTGGAGAGGGACTTAAGCCCATCAACCGCCTCGTTGACGGCGGCTTCGATACCGCGGCGAACGACCATCGGGTTTGCGCCCGCGGCAACGTTCTTCATGCCTTCACGAACGATTGCCTGCGCAAGCAGGGTCGCCGTGGTGGTGCCGTCGCCCGCGACATCGTTGGTCTTGGTGGCGACTTCTTTGACCAGCTGGGCTCCCATATTTTCAAATGGGTCTTCCAGCTCGATCTCTTTGGCGATGGTCACGCCATCGTTGGTGATCAAGGGTGCGCCGTATTTCTTATCCAGAACGACGTTGCGGCCTTTGGGCCCGAGGGTGATTTTAACGGTGTTGGCCAGCTTATCAAGGCCGACCTGAAGCGCCTTGCGGGCGTCTTCGCTATACTTCAGCTGCTTTGCCATAGTTCAATTTCCTCCTGATTATTCTACGACCGCGAGAATGTCGCTCTGACGGACGATGAGGTATTCTTTGTCATCCAGCTTGACTTCGGTGCCCGAATACTTGGAGCAGATCACCTTGTCGCCCGCTTTGACGTACATGACGACTTCTTTGCCGTCCACGACGCCGCCGGGGCCAACCGAGATCACTTCCGCCATCTGCGGTTTTTCCTTCGCTGCGGTCGGCAACACGATGCCGCCCTTGACAACCTCTTCGTTCTCGATGCTGAGAACAACAACGCGATCCGCTAAAGGTTTCAGTTTCATACGAGATTCGCCTCCTATGTATTATGAATTGCTTTTTTCATTTGTTAGCACTCTTTTTTGACGAGTGCTAATCACGAAAACAATTATACCACGAATGTTTTATGCGTCAACTTTGAAAATGCAACGAAAATGTGAAAATGTCCTATGTTACGCTTGTATCTGTGCGATAAAATCACACAAGAGATTAGAAACGAATACGTTTTTTGATGATCGGGTGCCGAAACTGCGAGTAAATCAAAAACGCACAGCGATTAATAATAAAGGAACTTTCTCAACTTTGAATTTATATATATGAAGCGATATGATTCGTTGCGTCAGATTGTTTTCAACAGTATAATCATATAGGATGCCTTGATGTTTTATTGTTCTTATTAATTATAGTATAAATAATTACATGAAGTTGCAGTCATACTCAATTCAGGAGATCAAGAAATGAATCAACATCAAGCAGAGATACTTGAAAAACTTGCATGGGATAATGCACCTGATCAAATTAAGGCTGGCTTTATTTCCGCTTTACAAGAAGCGGAGCATTCTTATCTGATTCGACCCACAGAGTATGTTCGCAGTTGGGAGAATGCTTCTATTGTATTTTTAATGCTAAGTGACACCGAGATTGAACCGTACCTTCTCGATTTACTCAATTGGTTGAAAGACATAAACTGGCCTGGAGCAGACATGATACAAAAACGGCTACAAATCGTATCATCCGATTTGCTTTGCGTTCCATTGGAGAATGCTGCAAAATTGGCATACGCTTCCCACGATGAACAATGGTTGACTTGGATTTCTATTTTAATTGCAAATCCAAATATGATAAACCTGCTGAATGCTGACACGATAGAATTACTTAAGCCATTCGCGCAAGAGTATTGGAACTGGGACTATGATAGTATCTTAGCTCTTATTAACCGCAAGTGACATGCATTGAGAAAAATACTATGCTCAGCCAAACGCGAAACATATGCAACTTTACCTTGTCAATCCGCAATATTTCCCTTGCATTATCCCGCGTGGTATGCTAAACTGACTTCTGTTCGAATGAAATGTGAGACTGAAATAGGGGGTGAATTGTTTTGGCAAACATCAAATCCGCAATGAAGCGTGTCAAAATCACCGAGAAGCAGACGCTGAATAATCGCGCGGCCAAGTCCGAAATGAAGACGACTATCCGCCGCTTTGATGAAGCGCTGCAGGCCGGGGACTCTGCCGCAACCGAAAAAGCGTATTTGACGGCCGTCAGCACAGTTGATCATGCTGCCGCTAAGGGCATGATCCACAAGAATGCTGCCGCCCGGAAAAAGGCGCAGTTGGCTAAAAAGCGCACTGCGGCGCTGTAACCCCAGTTCGGTTTTCAGCTTTGGGCATACCGTTTCGGTATGCCCCTTTTTTCTTGCTTTCCAGTGTGAAAGCGAATAAAATAATGGTTGGCAACGGAGCATAACAAACCCGCATAAACCGCAAACGAAAGGTGACACGCGCATGGATGCCTATGTTTCCAGACTCAGAAGTGAAGAATTGGACGATGTATTTCAGGCGATTCTTTCCCTGCGCGACGTCAACGAGTGTTATCAGTTTTTCGAAGATATGTGCACCATCAACGAGCTGCAAGCCATGGCGCAGCGCTGGCAGGTTGCGCGCCAACTCGACGCGGGAGAAACCTATCAGGACATCGCGCACCGGTATAACGCCAGCAGCGCGACCATCAGCCGCGTGAACCGCTGCCTCGAATACGGCGCGGGCGGATACCGGCTCATCCTCGACCGGCTCAAGAAGCCGGAGTAATTCGTTCGTTATCGCGTTTCACGCGCGATTACGAATCCCACCGGAGAAAAGAGTTTTCATGGCAATGGACGGCATCGCACTCGGCGCGGTGATACAAGAACTTCAGCCGCTCATCGGCGGCAAGATCGATAAGGTGCAGCAGCCCGAAAAGGACTTGCTGCTCTTTGTTGTTCGCTCAAATAACGGAAATCAACGGCTGCTCTTCAGCATCCACCCGGAAAACGGACGGATTCAGCTGACCGGCCGCACATACGACAACCCCATGAACGCACCCGCGTTTTGCATGCTCCTACGCAGAAGGCTCGTCGGCGGGCGCATCTGTTCGATCCGGCAGCTTGGTGCAGATCGCGTCTGCGAGATCATCATCCTCGCGCGAAACGAGCTGTTCGACGAAGTCTCGCTTCGGCTCATCATCGAACTCACGGGCAAGCACGCAAACCTGCTCCTGCTCGAACCCAACGGCGTAATCGTGGACTGCCTCCGCCGCGTTTCCGCAAACAACGACGGCGCGCGCATCCTCCTGCCCGGATTTCCGTATGATCCGATTCCCACGCAGAACAAACTCGACCCATTTTCCGCGCCGATTGAGGCGTTCGTTCCGATCTACGCATCCCCTGACCCCGTTCGCGCGATGACCGCCGCGTTTGACGGCGTTTCCAAGCAGAACGCGATGGCGCTGCTCCCCGCAGCCGCAACGCCGGAAATGCTTTTTTCGCTGATTCGCTCGCTCAAGAGCGGAAACTTCGCGCCCTGCCTCGCATTCGGCGCGGAGGGTGAGCCGGTTGCGGCTCTGCCGTTCGTTCCCGTTGGACTCTACGCCCGCATCGAGCCTATGAGCAGCATGAGCGAGGCGCTGGATCGATATTACGCCGACCGCGACCAGATCGTGCGCATACGCAGGCACGGCTCCGCGCTTCGGCACACGGTCTCCACCGCACTCAGCCGCGCGCAGAACAAGTATGCCGTGTTCCTGGAAACGATTCAGCAGAGCGACGCGCACGATACCGCGCGCATCAATGGCGAGCTGATCCTCGCAAACCTGCATCTCTCCCGCCCCGGTATGCGCGAGCTGGTCGTGGACGACTATTTCGTCGAACCGCCCGCAAAGCGGATCATCGCGCTCGATCCCGCACTCAACGCGCAGGATAACGCGAAAAAGTACTTCAAGCTCTATCGCAAGGGCAAACTCGGCAAAGCCTACGCGGAAGGCCAGATCGAAGGCCTCGCCTCCGAGATCGCCTATCTCGAAGGGCAGCTAGAGAACATCGACAAGTGCGACACGCTCTATGAGCTGAATGAGATCAAGGAGGAGCTTATTCGGGAGCGCTATCTGCGCCCGGAGAAAGCGCAGGCAAGTAAGCCCGCCAACAAGTCCTCCGCGCCGATGCGCTTTGTCTCCGGCGACGGAATTGCGATCTATGTCGGCAAAAACAACCGCCAGAATGATTCGCTGACGCTGCAGACCGCGCGCTCGGAAAACATCTGGCTGCACGCGAAAAACATGCCCGGCTCGCATGTGATCATCGACTTTGACGGCGAACCAGCGGAACAAACGCTCCGCGAGGCCGCCATGCTCGCCGCGTTTTACTCGCAGGCGCGCGCATCAACCGCAGTGCCGATCGACTATACGCCGCGAAAGTTCGTGAAAAAGCCCTCCGGCGCGCGACCCGGCATGGTGATCTATTCCACCAACCGCACGCTTTATGTAACCCCGGACGCGCAGACGGTGCAACGCTTACGCGAAAACGCGGACGCAAAGTAGAATTGCGGCAGACTTTGGATTTGTCCTCTTGTTTGTGAACAGTTCGTGGAAAATCCGGCGGCGCGCATTCGCTTGATTGCGTTCGGTTCCCCGTTACCGTATAATTGTGACAGCGATCGATCCAGCACGCGATTGTATCGCAATACCGTTTTAACGCTATCAACGATCAGGAAGGGAGCACGCGATTTTGTCACGCATCGCACAACTCATACAAAACCCGCTGCAGTTTCTATATATTCTGCCGGCGATTCTCATTGGTTTGACCGTTCACGAATGGGCGCACGCATATGCCGCCTACCGTCTCGGTGACCCGACCGCGCGCAACATGGGACGCATGACCCTCAACCCGCTTGCGCACATCGACCTGTTCGGCTTCGCCATGCTGTTGCTGGTCGGCTTCGGCTGGGCGAAACCCGTTCCGGTCAACTCCCGTTACTTTAAGCACTTCAAGCGGGACGACATCATCGTTTCCCTCGCGGGAATCACGATGAACATCCTCGTCGCGTTTGTGTTTTCCTTCGTCTACGTCGCGGGATTCCTCAAGTGGGGTCTTGGCACCAACGACGCTTTCACGAGCATCATCGGCTCCATCATCTCGATCAATCTTGCGCTGGCAATCTTCAACCTGATTCCGATCTATCCGCTTGATGGATCGCATGTTGCGGAGAACCTGTTTATGTCGAAAATCCCCCGCGTCTTCATGTTCCTGCGGCAGTACGGGCAGCTGATCCTGTTGGCGCTGCTGCTGACAAACGTTGTCTCCATCGCACTTGGATACTTGGTTTCCGGCATCACGTCCGGATTCTTCTCGGTCGCCGCGTGGTTTATCAACCTGTTTTAATCCCGCATAGCCGGAACTGCTTCCGTCAAACTAGTAACCGACGAAGGAACACGCATGCCATATACCGTTTCGCTACAACAGTTTGAAGGTCCTCTCGACCTGCTGCTGCATTTGATCGAAGAAGCTGAGGTGGACGTCAAGGACATCTTCGTCTCCGAGATCACCGCGCAGTATCTTTTGTATATGGATCAACTGGACGAGCTGGATATGGATACTGCAAGCGAGTTCCTCTCGATGGCGGCAACGCTACTCTACATCAAGAGCCGCCAGCTCCTGCCCCGCCCGCCGAAGGAAGACGAAGCGGAGGAAGACCCGGAGACGCTGCTGATTCGTCAACTGCGCGACTACAAAGCGTTTAAGGAAGCCAGCGAACAGCTCAAGTCCCTGTTTGAGGACGCGAAAAACAGCTGTGTGCGCCTGCCGGAGGATATTCCCCTTCCACCTAAGGAAGTGGAGCTGGACGGCGCGACCATGGACGGACTATTTGCCGCTTTCTTAGAGATGCTGGCGCGAAAAAAAGACGCGCCGGAGGTCATCCGCTCCCAGCACGTCAACCCGGACCGGTACACCGTGCGCACACAGACCGCAAAGATCCGCTCGGTCCTATTGGAAAAGCACGCGATCTCGTTTGAGGAGCTGTTTTCGGAAGATGCCGAGCGCATGGAGATCATCGCGACGTTTATGGCGCTGCTCGAAATGATCGCGCGTGGAGAAATCCTGCTCAAGCAGAAAGCGCCGTTTGCGCCGATCCGCATCAGCGCGGACAAGCTCCTGCTGGACGACGACAACTACGAGTACATGGACGAGTCGGAAGAATAATATTTGAGGATACGATGGAAGAACGAAGAGAAGAAAAACCGGAAGAGAAAATCAGCGAGCTGACGCTGCGGAATCGAATCGAATGCATGCTGTTTGTAGCAGGCGATCCGGTCGCGATTGCGGAGCTTGCGCGCGTACTCGATCTCCCGACACCCAAGACGCGAACGCTGCTCTCCGAGATGGAATACGCTTATCGCGTGAATGAACGCGGCGTGCAGCTGCTCGTCACCGCGGACACGGCGCAGCTCGTCAGCAACCGCTCTTACATCGAGGACGTCAAGAAGCTCGTCAATCCTGACGAGACCAAGAACGTTTCCCAGTCTCTGCTCGAAACGCTCGCTGTGATCGCCTACCGCCAGCCCGTGACCCGCTCGGATGTCGAGCGTGTGCGCGGCGTCCGTTGCGACTATGCGGTGACACAGCTGCAAAAGCTCGGGCTCATCGTCGAGGTCGGTCGCAAAGATGTCGTCGGTCACCCGACTCTGTTTGGCACCACGGACAAGTTCCTGCGCCAGTTTGGCATTCACGCGCTGGAAGAGATGCCGAATTTTCCATATTATTCGCAGGAAATTCTGGAGGACAGCTCCGAAGAGATTCCGGTGGTATAATTCGCTTTATAAAGAAAAAGCAAACCTCCCGCAATACTGCGAGAGGTTTTTTATTTGCGTTGATTGCCTTATGTGAGCGGAAGCATCTTGACGTTGATGTCTTTGCCTTCCACTTCCAGCAATGCGCAGGAAGGCTTGCTGCCGCGCCGAGGCAGCGAGATGCTGCCGGGGTTCACGATCAGGATTTCGCCGTCCGCCTGCAACAGCGGCTCGTGCGTGTGTCCGAAGAGCAGCGCGCCGCAGTGGTTGTCGCGAGCGAGATTGATCATCTGGTAGAGATTGTAATACGCGTCTCCGTGCACCAGCATGATCCAGACATCCTCCACGCGCTCGATCCGCATGCGCGGATAGACGCTGCCCGTGTCGTTGTTGCCCTTCACGGAAAAGTACGGCACGTCGCCAAGCTCCGCCGCGATCCGCTCCGCGTCGATCGCAAAATCGCCCAAATGAAAGTGCATGTCCACCTTGCCGAGCTTTTCGACGGCAAGCGGCAGGCGCGAAAACATGTTGTGCGAATCCGCAAACACCGCGATGCGCTTCATACCTTCTCCTGCCTCAAGACTTCCAACAGCGCTTCCAGCGCGTGCTTCCTGTGGCTGACGGAATTCTTTTCCTCTGCGGAAAGCTCAGCAAACGATTTGCCAAACGGCGGATAAAAGAAGTACGAATCGTAGCCAAAGCCGTTGCTACCTCGCGCTTCGGTGAGCAGAATCCCTTCCGCATAGCCCATCACGTAGATGGTCTCTTTGCCTTCGCGCGCGAGCGCGACGGCGGAGGCAAACCGGCAGGTGCGCCGCTCGGTCGGGACGCCCGCCATATCGCGCATGAGCTTTGCGTTGTTGTCCGCGTCGTTGTGTCCTTCGCCCGCATATCTCGCGCTGTAGACGCCGGGAGCTCCCCCGAGTTCGTCCACAATCAGCCCGCTGTCGTCGGCAAGCGCCGCGGGATAGCCGGAAAACTTCAGTACCTCTTCCGCCTTCTTGATCGCGTTTTCGGCGAATGTGCTTCCGTCTTCTTCGACGTCGATTTCCAGTCCCGCCTGTTTGAGCGTGACCATATCCGGAAACTCCGCGCCGAGAATTTCAAAAATTTCGCGCATCTTGTGCGCATTGTTGGTGGCTAGAATCAATTTCATGGGCAGATTATAGCAGAGATTGGCCATTGCGTAAAGAAAAAGAGCATACAAACGCTTGTTCTTATTTTTTTCGTTTTTTCGCGTCAGCGGGTGTTATGCGACCACCGGGCTATGATATAATAATTCGAATAGCTTATGGGGGAACAGCATGGATCTTTCGATTCTCAACGACAGACAACGCGAAGCGGTAGAGACGACCGAAGGGCCGCTTCTCGTTCTCGCGGGCGCGGGCAGCGGAAAAACGCGCGTGCTCACGCACCGCATCGCCTATCTCATTCAGGAAAAGGGAGTGGCTCCCTGGAGCATCCTTGCTCTTACGTTTACGAATAAAGCCGCGGGTGAAATGCGGGAGCGCGTCGGCAACCTCCTTGGCTCCGGTGTCAACGACATGTGGGTCATGACGTTCCACGCCTGCTGCGCGCGTATTCTGCGCAGCGAGATTGAGCAGCTGGGCTATGAGCGCACGTTTGTGATCTATGACGACGCGGATCAGCAGTCCCTGCTCAAGAAGATCATCCGCGATCTCAATCTCAACGAGAAAGTGTTTACGCCTCGCGATCTAAGTAGCCGCATCTCCGAGGCGAAGAACCAGAGCCTCGATGCGCTCCAATACCTCCACGATGGCTACGCGCCAAAAGAGGTCGTCGCGGCGTATCAGGCGTATCAAAAGCAGCTCAAACAGTGTAACGCGCTGGACTTTGACGATCTGCTCCTGATGGTGATGCGCCTCTTTGAGCAGTTTCCCGAGGTGCTGGATAAATACCGCAGGAAGTTTCGCTATATCCTCGTGGACGAGTATCAGGACACGAACCTTGTGCAGTATCATATCGTGAAGAAGCTCGCGAGCGAGCACCGCAACCTCTGCGTGGTTGGCGACGACGACCAGAGCATCTA
This sequence comes from Christensenellaceae bacterium, assembly GCA_963667195.1. Classification (GTDB taxonomy): domain Bacteria; phylum Bacillota; class Clostridia; order Christensenellales; family CAG-138; genus UBA7703. The sequence continues at coordinate 2,752,100 of OY762962.1, read as the reverse complement.
CGGCTGGCGCGGTGCGGATATCCGCAATATCTTGGAGTTTGAAAAGGACTTTCCCGGTGCGGCTGTGATCCGCCTTGAGCAAAACTACCGCTCGACCGAGGTCATCTTAAACGCCGCAAATATCGTGATCTCCAACAACCGTTCCCGTAAGAAAAAGGAGCTTTGGACGCAGATCAAAGGCGGCGAACCCATCGACGTTTACGAGACGATGGACGAGCGCGACGAAGCCAACCGCATCGCAAACCGGATTCTCGAAGGCGCGCGCTACGGCGATAGGCGGTATGACGACTACGCGATTCTCTACCGCACGCATGCGCAGAGCCGCGTGATTGAAATGTATCTGCAAAGCTACGATATCCCCTACCGCGTCTATGGCGGACTTTCGTTCTTCCAGCGCGCGGAGGTCAAGGACATCGTGGCGTATCTGCGATTGCTGCAAAACTCCGCGGACGACGTGGCGTTTTTACGCGTGATCAACGTCCCCCGCCGCGGCATCGGAGACACATCCGTCGATGCGCTGCAAGCGTTTGCAAGTGCGCGCACACAGCCGCTGCTGCACGCGATCATGCAGCTCAAGGACGGCGATCTCGCCAAAGCCGCACGCGAAAAATTCGTCGCGTTCGCGGAGATTCTCTCGGACGTATACATGCAGTTCGGCGTGAAGTCGTTCCCTGACGTGGTGGAATACCTGCTGCAGGTCATCGGCTACGACGCATATCTGCAGGCGGATCGCAAGGAGAATTACGAAGCCCGCGCGGACATCGTCAAGGAATTCGTGGGCTACATCCGCGAATTTACGGAGTCGATGGACGAAACCAAGGTGGACGTGCTCTCCGCTTTCCTCGAAAACGTCGCACTCTTTTCCGCGACGGACGCGATGGGCGATGAAAACGGGCGCGTCTCGATGATGACGCTGCACAGCGCGAAAGGCTTGGAATTCCCTGTCGTGTTCCTTTGCGGTTTGGAGGATGGACTCTTTCCCACCATGCAGAGCATCTACGAGCCGGATAAACTCGAAGAAGAGCGCAGGCTCTGCTATGTCGGCATCACGCGCGCGCGGCAAAAGCTCTATCTCTCCTCCGCCAAGCAGCGCATGCTCTACGGCAAGATTACGCCCGCGATGCCATCCCGCTTTTTGACCGAGCTGGAGGCGGCGCTGCCCGCCGAGGCAAAGCCCGCGCCAAAGCAGCAGCCGGTGCTCAAGAGCGCACCGCCGCAGCAGGCGTTTGGCATCTCCGTGCACTCCCTCAAGAGCAGCGGCGCGCAGAGCGCGATCCAGCGCGAGCAGGCAAAGCCCGAACCGAAGTCCACGCCGATAGACGTCACCTACACGCCCGGACAGCGCGTGCGCCACAAGGCGTTTGGCGACGGCACGGTGCTCGCGGTCAACGGCGCGGGTGCGTCGTCCATCGTTGAGATCGCGTTTGACAGCGGCGCAAATAAAAAATTTGCGGCAGGCTTCGCGCCGATTGAAGTAATCAAGGACTGACCAAATACGCGGGAGGCGAATGATGATGACCCGGCAGGAAGAACTCACGCAGCAGCTCGCGCGCTATGCCGAGGCTTATTACGATACCGACGCGCCCGTGATTTCGGACGCGGAATATGACGCGCTCTATGACGAGCTGGTTTTTCTGGAGCAGGAGAGCGGTTTCGTGCTGCCCGGTTCCCCGACCGTTCGCGTCGGCGCTTCCGCAGGCGCGTTTCTGCCGCACACGCACATCCGCAGGCTCTATAGCCTCGACAAAGTGCGAACGGAAGAAGCGCTTGCCGACTGGGCAAACCGCGCGATCCGCGCCGCCGACGGAAAGTCCGTGGAGTTCGGGCTGGAATACAAGTTTGACGGCCTGACCGTCTGCCTCACCTACGACAACGGCAGGTTTGTGCAGGGCGCGACGCGCGGCAACGGCGTCACCGGAGACGGCGTTTACGAACAGCTGCTTACCATCCGCTCGATTCCGCGCACAATCCCGTTCAAGGGAAAAATGGAGGTGCAGGGCGAATGCATCATGCGCCTCTCCGTGCTGGAAGAGCTCAATAAGTCCGTCGACGAGCCGCTGAAAAACGCGCGAAACGCGGCGGCGGGCGCGCTGCGAAATCTCGATCCCAAGGTGACCGCTTCTAGAAAACTCGATCTCTTCTGTTATAATGTCGGCTACATCGAAGGAAAAGAGCTGACCAATCAGCGCGAGATGCTTGCGTTCCTCGCCGAAAACGGCTTCCCTGTCAGCCCGTTTATCCGCTATTGCACCACCGCGGAGGCGCTCAAGCGCGAGATCGACCTCGCGGAGCAGACACGCGGCAAACTCGATTTCCTCATCGACGGCATGGTCATCAAGGTGACCGACTTTGCCCTGCGCGAATTCCTCGGCGCGACGGAAAAGTTCCCGCGCTGGGCGATGGCGTATAAGTTCGCCGCCGAGGAGACGACCTCCATCGTGGAGGAAGTCACCTGGGAAGTCGGCAGAACGGGCAAGCTCACACCGCTTGCGCACTTAAGCCCCGTCGAGCTCGCGGGCGCGACGATTCAGCGCGCAACGCTCAACAACTACGACGACATTCAGCGCAAGCGCGTGAAGATCGGCAGCAAGGTATTCATTCGCAGGAGCAACGACGTGATCCCCGAAATCCTCGGCGCCGTGCCGGACGACACCGCGACGGACGTGATTCAAAAGCCCACGCGATGCCCCGTTTGCGGCGCGCATGTCGAGGAAAACGGCGCGCACCTCTTTTGCACCAACTCCCTCTCCTGCCGCGCGCAGATTACGCTGCGATTGGCACACTACGCCTCACGCGACGCGATGGACATCGAAAGCTTTAGCGACAAGACCGCCGAGCAGTTCATTGAGGCGCTTGGCGTCACCTCGATTCCGGAGCTCTACGCGCTGGACAAAGAGCAGCTCGTCGCGCTGGACAGATTCGGCAACAAGAAGGCGCAAAACCTGCTGGACGCCATCGAAAAAAGCAAGACGAGGCCGCTGAGTGCGTTTCTCTTCGCACTCGGCATCCCGAACGTCGGCAGCAAGACCGCGAAGGATCTCTCCAAGCGCTTTGGTACATTGAGTGCAGTTCGTGCAGCGACGCGGGAAGAGCTCCTCGCGATTCCCGACGTAGGCGGCATCGTCGCAGAAAGCATCCTCTCGTTCTTTGGGGATAGTAATATCTCCGCACAGATCGATCAGTTGCTTGCCTACGGCGTTTCTCCGCAGAGCGAACAGGCGGCGAACACGGCTTCCCCCATCGCGGGCAAAACCATCGTGGTCACGGGCACTCTGCCGACGCTTGGCCGCAGAGAGGCGGAAGCACTCATCGAGCAAAATGGCGCAAATGCTGCGGGCAGCGTCAGCAAGAAGACCGACTATGTGCTCTACGGCGAGAGCGCGGGTAGCAAGCTCGACAAAGCGCGCGAGCTCGGCATTCCGCTCTTGACCGAGGCAGAATTCCTCGCGTTGATCGGCGCGTCCCCGCGCGAAGAGGGCGCAGTTACATTGTTTAAACAAAAACTTGGAGATAGAAGAACACATGCTTAGACTCGGAAAACTCGACAATGACGATCTGGATCGTCTGGTACTCAAAAAATTCCGCCGTGTGCGAGCGGAGTCCCTTTCCACGCCCACCATCGGGCAGGATTGCGCGGTGGTCGACCTGGACAGCGACCTGCTTGTGTTGAGCTGCGACCCCATCACCTCCGCAAGCGTGGCGCATCTGGGCAGGCTCACCGTCCACGTGAGCTGCAACGACGCGGCAGCCGCCGGCGCGGAGCCGGTGGGTCTGCTCGTGACGTTGCTCATGCCGCCGACCGGCACCATGGAGCAGATCTCGCGCATTGCGGACGATCTCTCCTCCGCGGCGCAGTTTGCCAACGTCGACATCCTCGGCGGACACACCGAGGTCACGGACGCAGTCACCCGCGCGGTCACGAACGCGACGGTCATCGCCCGTCAGCCGCGGCATCAAGTGCTGCGCGGCATGCGAGCGGGCGACGACATCGTGATGACGAAATATGCCGCCGTGGAGGGTACGGCCATCCTCGCGGAAGATTTTGCCGACCGTCTCTCCTCCGTTCCTGCGGCTATGCTCGACGCCGCGCGGTCTCTTGCCGGCAAGCTGAGCATCGTCGCCGAGAGCAGGATTGCGATGCAGGTTGGAGCCGTCGCCATGCACGACGTGACCGAGGGCGGCGTTCTCGGCGCGAGTTGGGAGCTCGGCTTTGCAAACAAGTGCGCGGTTGCGATCGATACCTCGAAGATTCCGGTGCGGGAGGAGACGCGCGCGCTCTGCGAAGCGCTCTCGCTCGATCCCCTGCGCCTCATCGGCAGCGGCAGCCTGCTGATTGCATGTGAGGATGGCGAGAAGCTCGTGGATGCGCTGCAAACGCAAAGCATACCCGCCGCAGTCATCGGCCGCGCAATCGCGGGAAGCGAAAGTTTTGTCGATGGTTCGCCGCTGGAAGAACCGCATGCGGACGAGCTTTACCGGCTCTATGCGCGGGAATAATCGCGTATATCATGTTGCAAAAGTCTCGCACAATCAAGCAAGAATGGAGCATGTTGCGATTCTGTTCGTTCTTAACGCTTGTGTGATGCTCCATCACATGCTATAATTTATAATTGCGACTTGGGGGTGACAAAAAGATGTACAGCATGACAGGTTACGGCAAAGGAAGCGCGTCCACGGACGGGCGCGAAATGACGGTTGAGCTCAAAAGCGTCAACCACCGCTATCTCGATGTCGGCATGCGTCTGCCCCGTCACCTTTCGTTTTTGGAAGATCCGATCCGTTCCGCACTCTCCGCCCGCCTTTCGCGCGGACATGTGGACGTGTTTGTGAACTATCGCAACCTCCGCAGCGACGCAAGAGCGGTTGAAATCGACGTGCCCCTGCTCGCGGCGTTTGTCGCGGCGGCAAGGCAGGCAAACGAGACCCTCGCGCTGAGAGACGATCTCTCCCTCACTGCGGCACTGCGCCTGCCGGACGTTTCCAACGTTCGCGAGACGGACGAGGACAACGACGCTCTTCTTGCGCTGCTGAACGCGTCCATCTCAGGCGCGATCGACAATCTCCTCGTGATGCGCAAGCAGGAAGGCGAACGCCTCGGCGTTTACCTGAGCAACTGCGCGGACACGGTAGAATCACTCACCAACCAGATTGCGGTGCGCGCGCCAATCGTCGTGGAGGAATATCGCGTCAAGCTCAACGAACGCATCACGGCGCTGCTGGGTAACGTGGAAGTAGACCGCGCGAGGCTCGCGACCGAGGTTGCGCTCTTTGCGGACAAGGCGAGCATCGACGAGGAAATCTCCCGCCTGCACAGCCACATTGCGCAGCTGAGAAGCCTGCTTGTCGATCCCGAACCCGCCGGACGAAAGCTTGACTTCGTGGTGCAGGAGATGAACCGCGAATTCAACACCATCGGCTCCAAGGCCAACGACGGTGAGCTGACAAAGCTCGTGCTCACCGGCAAAGCGGAGATCGAAAAGATTCGCGAACAGGTGCAAAACATCGAGTAACCCGTTTTTCAACGATACGAATCAGATTTTTAGTATAGGAGCAGCCCTTTATGATGAACCTGCGGCTAGTGAATATCGGCTTTGGCAATATCGTTTCGGCAGACCGCCTGATCGCGATTGTCAGCCCGGAATCCGCGCCCATCAAGCGAATCGTGCAGGAGGCGCGCGAGAGCGGCCGCCTGATCGACGCGACATGCGGCAGACGCACCCGCGCCGTCGTCATAACGGACAGCGACCACGTGATACTCTCCGCCATTCAGCCGGAGACCATCGCAAACCGGCTCGACACCAAAGCGGACGAAGCCGACGACTGAGTAGACGACTGACGACGAGAGGAGAATCATCACATGACACAGAATCGAAAAGGACTGCTGCTGGTCATATCGGGACCGGCAGGTGTCGGAAAAGGCACCATTGATCTTTCGCTGATTTCTCGCAATAGCGATATTCGCATGTCTGTCTCCGCGACGACGCGTCAACCGCGTCCCGGCGAAATCGACGGCGTTCATTACTTCTTCAAGACCGAGGAAGAGTTTCAAAAGATGATCGAAAGCGGCGCGTTCCTTGAGTATATGCGTGTGTTTAACACCCATTACTATGGTACGCCAAAGAGCTTTGTCGAGCAGGAGCTTGCCGAAGGCCGCAGCGTCATCCTTGAAATCGACGTTCAGGGCGCAATGCGCGTCAAGGCTGCTTATCCCGATGCGGTGCTGATCTTCATCGCGCCGCCGTCCATGAGCGAGCTGAAATCCCGCCTCATCCATCGCGGAACCGAAAGTTCCGAAGCGATAGATCGCCGTTTTGAAACGGCGTATCAGGAAATGAAATACATCGATCGATACGACTATGTCGTCGTCAACGATATCCTCGACCTCGCGATTGCGCGCACGGAGGATATCATCGTTGCCGAACGTTGCAAGGTTACGCGCAACAGCGAATTGATCGAGAAACTACAAGGAGGCAGGAACGCATTATGATGAACTTACCGTTGAATGAACTGATCGACAAGGCTGGGTGCCGCTATATGCTGGTCACCGCAGTCGCGCAGAGAGCGCGCCAATTGCAATCGGATCCGGATAAGTTAGACGGTCGCAAACCTGTTTCCGTCGCCGTAGACGAACTCTACACCGATAAACTCCATCTGGAATATCCGAAGGAATTCTATCAGGACTGACAAGCCCGACTTTCTGACGGGAGCGTCAATCCCGTTTTCATACGACATGATATGAATTCTTGCCGAATCCGCACTCCGGCTTTGTTCCGTTGCGGCATCGGCGTTGCATTGGCCCGCTTGCGGGCTTATTGCTGTTTTGGCGGATTTTCTGCGCAAGAACAATTTTTCTTCGACTCACAACACAAAACAATCGAATCCCACTCATCAAAGCAGGAGGTGAACGGCATGGAACGCATCTGTGAAGTCATCGTAGACATCGCGCACGCAAACGTAGACCGGCTTTACAGCTACCTCGTACCCGAAGGCATGCAGGTTTCTCTCGGCAGTCATGTGCTCGTGCCGTTCGGCAGCGGCAACCGTCAGCGCGAAGGCTTCGTCATCCGCGTGATGGATGAATTGGAGCAAACGGAGCAGGACGAGAACAAACCCGCGCCCGTGCTCAAGCCGCTCCTGCGCGTGATCGAACCCTACCCCATCCTCACGCCGGAACAAATCGAGCTTGCGTACTGGATGCAAAAGAGCTACTTCTGCCTGCTGGTGGACGCGCTTCGCCTGATGATTCCGGCGCAGATGCGCGGCTCCAAGGTAAAGGAGAAAATCGAATGCACGGTACGCCTGGCACGGCCGGACGAGATCGATGCTCAGCTTAGCTCCCTGCTGGACAAGACCGGAAAACCCCGCGCACCGAAGCAATACGAGGTGCTTGAGACGCTCAAAACCACCGGAGTTGAGATGGCGGTGAGCGATGTACTGGCTTATGTGCCGGAGTCGCAGGCTGCAATCTCGGCGCTGATCAAGCGCGGATATCTGGTCGAAGGCGGGCACGTCACCTTCCGCCGCCCGAACATCAGCGCGCTCACCGAAGACAAGCAGGTCACGCTCAACGCGGATCAGCAGCGCGCGGTGGACGCAATCGTTGCGGCGATGGAAGCAAAGAGCGGCACGCTCCTGTTGCACGGCGTCACCGGCAGCGGCAAGACGGAAGTCTACATGCACGCGATCGAACGCTGCCTCGCTTTCGGCAAGCAGGCGATCATGCTCGTACCCGAAATCTCGCTGACTCCTCAGACCGTAGGCCTCTTTCAGGAGCGGTTTTCGGACGGGATTGCGGTGCTGCACAGCAGGCTCTCCGCGGGCGAACGCTTCGACGAGTGGCGCAGAATCCGCCTCGGCAAGGCGCGCGTCGCCGTCGGCGCCAGAAGCGCGGTGTTCGCGCCGATGCAAAACGTCGGCCTCATCATCGTGGACGAAGAGCACGAGGGCAGCTACCAGAGCGAGACCGTTCCGCGCTATAACGCGCTGGACGTCGCAAGCTTCCGCGCAAAGCAATTCGGTGCTCCGCTGCTACTCGGCAGCGCGACGCCTTCCCTTCTTTCCTACTATCGCGCGCTCTCGGGCCGTTATCAGTTACTCGAGCTGCCCGAGCGCGTTCAAAACCGCCCGCTGCCCGTGGTCGAGGTTATCGACATGCGGCAGGAGTTTCAGGCAGGCAACAACGGCATCTTCAGCGGAAAGCTCGCGCAATATCTGGGCGAGTGCCTCGAAAAAGGTCAGCAAGCGATGCTGTTCATCAATCGAAGGGGCTATTCCACCTTCGTCTCCTGCCGAAACTGCGGGCACGTCGTCCTCTGCGACGATTGCGATATCTCCATGACGTATCACAAGGGCGAAAACCGGCTGCGGTGTCATTTCTGCGGCTCGGTCAAGCCCCTGCCTACCCGTTGCCCCGCCTGCGGAAAGCCGTTTATCAAGTATTTCGGTGTCGGCACCGAGCAGGTGGAGGAAGCGCTGCACGATCTCTTTCCGAAGGCCGTTACACTTCGCATGGATACGGACACCATCCGTACGAAAGACACGATGCAGCAGATGCTCGGCGCGTTTGCGCGCGGCGAGGCGCAGTTCCTCGTCGGCACACAGATGATCGCAAAAGGGCACGATTTCCCGAACGTGACGCTGGTCGGCGTGGTCGCGGCGGATGCGACGCTGCTGATTCCCGACTATCGCAGCACGGAGCGTACCTTTCAGCTGCTAACCCAGGTTGCAGGGCGCGCAGGGCGGGACGAAAACCCGGGCAAAGTGGTCATCCAGACCTATTCGCCCGCGCATCCCGCGATCCGTTATGCGAAGGGTCACGATTACAAGAGCTTCTACACCTACGAACTCGAACAGCGAAAGAAAGCAATCTTTCCGCCGTTTTCGCTGTTTATCCGCATACTGTTTTCCTCCGATGACGAATCATCGCTTGCAACGGGTGTTTCCGCTTACGCGGAGCAGCTCCGGCTTGCGCTGAATGAAACACTCGGCAAGGATGGCGAGCGGGATATCCTGCTCTACAGCGCCTCACCCGCGCCCATCAAGCGGAAACAGCGTGCCTACCGTTACCAGATACTGATCAAGCTGCTGCGCACGGCGCGCTTGAGCGGCGCGATCCAAACGATTTATACGTTTGCCGCAGACCATCGGGACGAATTATTCGCCATGGTTGAGGTGAACCCACAGGATATGTTATGAAGAAGAATGTGAAGAATAAAGGAAAGAAAAAAATCCCTATAGAGAAGCCTGAACGCAAAAAGACAAACTGGAAACTCGTTGGCGCGCTGCTCAAGGGGCACAGACGTTACATCGTGTTTGCGACCGTCAGTGTGCTGCTCTCCACCGCGTTTTCCTATGCCGTGCCGTATGTGACGAGCTTCACGCTCGACTACGTCATTCAGGGCATCACGACTTCCACGCCGAAGTTCCTGCTGCCCTGGATCGAATCCCTCGGCGGCAGGCCTTACTTCATCAACAGCCTCTATGTCTGCGGCATCGCGCTGTTTCTCTTTACCGCGATGAACTGCCTGTTTACCTTTACGCGCAGGCAAAACATCGCCTACGCGTCCGAAGGCATGGCGATGAAGCTCCGTAACCGCCTCTACCGCCATCTGGAGGATGTGCCGTACGACTATCACAAGCACGCGAGCACGGGCGACCTCGTGCAGCGCTGCACCTCCGACGTGGACACCGTGCGCAGGTTTGTGCATCTCCAGCTCATGGAGATCGTGCGCACGCTCGTAATGTTCGTGTTCGCGGCCATCGTCATGTTCTCCGTAAACGTGAAGATGACGCTGATTTCCATGGCGTTTTTGCCGCTGTTGACGATCAGTTCGTTCATCTACTTCAAGTATGTGCAGGAGTATTTCACCGGCTCGGACGAGGCGGAAGGCGCTATGTCCACCATGCTGCAGGAGAACCTCACGGGTATGCGCGTCGTGCGCGCATTTGGCCAGCAAAAGAGTGAGATCGACAAGTTCACGAAGCTCAACAGCACCTACCGTGAAAAGACGTTCAAGCTCATCAAGCTGCTGGGTCTCTACTGGGGTCTTTCGGATTGTGTGGGCTACATCCAAATCGGGCTTTCGCTCTGCATGGGCGTCATCGGCGTCTATCGCGGCACGTTTACGCTCGGCAACGTCGCGCTCTTTACCACCTATGTCGCGATGCTGACCTGGCCCGTGCGTCAGCTTGGCAGAATCCTTGCGGACATGGGCAAGGCGGGCGTCTCGCTGGGTCGACTGGACGAAATCCTCTCCGCTCCCGTGGAAGCGGAACCGGGAAAGGCGCTCACGCCCGACCTGACCGGCGATATCGTGTTTGACAAGGTCTGCTTTGGCTACGAGCGCTACAACGATGTGCTCGACGGCGTGAGCTTTACGGCAAAACCGGGACAGACCGTCGCCATCCTCGGCGCAACGGGTTCCGGCAAAACGAGCCTCGTGCAGCTCATGCAGCGGCTCTATGTGCGCACCTCCGGTAGCATCACGATTGCGGGCACGGACGTCAACGACATCGAGCACGGGCACCTTCGCCGCAACATCGGCATTGTGCTGCAGGAGCCGTTCCTCTATTCGCGCACGATCATGGAAAACATCCGCATCTGCGCGCCGTGTTCCACGGAAGAGGACGTTTACAACGCCGCGAGAACCGCGAGTGTGCACGATGTGATCGCGAACTTCGAGCAGGGCTACGATACGCTCGTTGGCGAGCGCGGCGTGACCCTCTCCGGCGGCCAGCAGCAGCGCGTCGCCATCGCGCGGACGCTGATGCAGAACGCGCCGATCCTGATCTTCGACGACTCCATGAGCGCGGTCGATTCGGAGACGGACGCAGCGATCCGCCGGTCTCTACTCGCGTTGAATCAGGACGGAATCACGTTCCTGATCTCGCACCGCATCACAACCCTGCGCGAAGCGGACAACATCCTCGTGTTGGAAGATGGTCACATCACCCAGCAGGGTACCCACGCGCAGTTGATCCAGCAACAGGGCCTGTATCGTCGCATTGCCGAGATTCAGGATGCCGTCTCGGAAGGAGGCGAAGCATAATGTATATTGAAGAACAGGACTTTGCAGCGAAAAAGATCGACTGGAACGTTTGGAAGCGGCTCTACCGCTATGCGCTTAAGCACAAAAAGCTGTTTTTTACCGTGATTGCGGCGCTCATCGCCGTCGCCGCCATCGATATCTCCTACCCCTTGTTCACGAGCTATGCAATCGACCATTTCGTCATACCAAAGACGATCGAGGGACTTGGCAAGTTCGCGCTCCTCTACCTGCTCGTCATTCTCGTGCAGAGCTCCGGCGTAATCACGTTTATCACGTTCGCCGGAAAGCTGGAGATGGCGATTGCGTACCATATCCGTCAGGACGGATTCCTGCGTCTGCAGGAGCTCTCGTTCTCGTTCTATGACCGCACCGCGGTGGGTTACATCATGGCGCGCATGATGAGCGATATATCACGCTTGTCGGATATGATCGCGTGGAGCCTTGTCGACGTGTTATGGTCGATCTTCTACGCCCTCGGCTGCGTCATCACGATGTTCGTGCTCTCTTGGAAGCTCGCGCTGATCTCGCTTGCGGTTCTTCCGCTTCTGGGTTACATCAGCATCAAACTGCAGCAGAGCATGCTCAAGCATCAACGCGAATCGAGAAAGCTCAACTCCCGCATCACGGGCGCGTTCAACGAGGGCATCATGGGCGCGGTCACCACAAAGACGCTCGTGCGCGAGCAGGCCAATTCGGATGAGTTCAACGAGCTCACCGGAAAGATGAAACAGGCGACGGTCAAGAGCGCACTGGTCTCCGCCTCGTTCTTCCCGATCATCATGTCGCTCGGCGCGGTGGGAACCGGCCTTGCGCTCACGCTCGGCGGACAAGGTGTGCTCAATCCGACCACCGCGTTCATCGGGACCTTGACCGCGGGCACGCTGGTTGCGTTTATCTCCTACTGCACGCAGATCTTCGACCCGATTCAGCAGCTCGCGAACATCCTCGCGGAAATGCTGGGCTCTCAGGCTTCGGCGGAGCGCGTGATTACGCTGCTCGATACCGAGCCGGATGTCATCGACAGCGCGGAAATCCTCGCAAAGTACGGCGACATCATGAACCCCAAGTCCGAGAACTGGGAACCGATCACGGGCAATATCACGTTTGACCATGTGACCTTCCAATACAAGAGCGGCGAACGTGTGCTGGATGATTTCTCACTGGACGTCAAGGCGGGACAGACCATCGCGCTCGTTGGCGAAACGGGTGCGGGCAAGAGCACGATCGTCAACCTGCTCTGCCGCTTCTATGAGCCGACGGCGGGCGAAATCCGCATCGACGGCACCGACTACCGCAAGCGCTCGCAGCTCTGGCTGCAGTCGAGCCTCGGCTACGTGCTGCAAACGCCGCACCTCTTCTCCGGCACCATCAAGGACAACATCCGCTTCGGCAAACCCGACGCGACGGATGAAGAAGTGATGGAAGCCGCACGTCTTGTCCACGCGGAGCCGTTTATCCTCCAGCAGGAAAAAGGCTATGATACCGAGATCGGCGAAAGCGGCGCGCGCCTCTCCACGGGGCAAAAGCAGCTCCTCTCGTTTGCGCGCGTGGTGCTCAAAAACCCGCGCATCTTCGTGCTCGACGAGGCGACAAGCTCCATCGACACCGAGACGGAGCAGCTGATCCAGCATGCGATTACGCACATCCTCAAAGATCGCACGAGCTTCATCGTGGCGCACCGCCTCTCCACCATCCGAACGGCGGATCGCATCCTCGTGATCCGTTCCGGTAAGATTCAGGAGAGCGGCACGCATGAGGAACTGCTCGCAAAGCGTGGCTACTACTACGACCTCTACACGCAGCAGTTCTGCGAAGACCGCACGGCGGAATCCCTCGGTCGGCCGGAAACGGATCAAACCAGAGATTAAAGCGCAGATAACCGCAGTTATCGCTAGTCAAGGATCGGAGAAACCGTCTCAATGACAATCAACTACTGGCAACTACTGATCGTCTGCCCGCTCGTGTTTGCGGCGAGCCTTCTCGACGCGGTGGCGGGCGGCGGCGGGCTCGTCTCGCTTCCCGCCTACCTGATTGCGGGGCTACCGCCGCACAACGCGATTGCGACCAACAAGCTTAGTAGCAGCATCGGCACGTGTGCCTCCACAGCGCGATTCATCCGGAACAAATGCGTGGACTGGCCGACGGCGATTCCCTCCGCGATCCTCGCGGTGCTTGGCTCCGTCGCGGGCGCACAGCTGATTCTAGCGATTGACGACAATGTGATTCGCTACATCATGCTCGTATTGGTACCGATTCTTGCGTTTGTCGTGCTCAAAAAGCGCGATCTGGCGGCGGAGCCGCTGGAGCCTGTCAGCCGCAAACGACAGTTTCTTGTTGTCTGCATCGCCGCGCTGTTTGTCGGCATGTACGACGGGTTCTACGGCCCGGGAACGGGAACGTTTCTGCTGCTTGCGTACACGCAGCTCGCGAAGATGCCCCTGCGCCTTGCCGCCGGCAACGTGAAGATCGCAAATCTTTCTAGTAACATCGGCAGCCTCGCGGTCTTTCTGCTCCACGGGCAGGCGATCATCCCGCTTGGGCTGATCTCCGCCGTGTTCGCCGTTGCGGGCCACTACATCGGCGCGGGCGTGCTGCTCAAGCACGGCGCAAAGGTGGTCAAACCGTTTGTGCTTACGGTGCTGGCGTTGCTCTTCGTGCGGCTCATCTATGATTTGGCAGTCCATTGAACCTGCCCGACAACATCAAACGCAGGACAAATAAAACACCGCACGGATTGCTCCGTGCGGTGTTTTTTTGAATTTGTTTCGATTAGCGGTACATGATGTTCATCGTACCGAAGGAGACTTCTCCGTCCACATTCAGCGCCATCGCTGCGTCCGGATTCGGTTCGCCGCTCATCTGGATTGAGCCAAATGATTTCTCAGACTTGAGGTAAACACGCACCGTCTTGGGCACGATCAGGTCAAACGTTGCAAACGACACCTCGACATCCAGCTTCGCGTTCTGGTTCACGCGCTTGATCGCGGTGAGATCCAGCTCGCTCTTACCAAACGAGATTTCGATGTCTCCTCCGAGGAAATCTTCCGCGGCAACCTTGCGGTTCTCATCGGAAAACACACTCATAGCTGACAAAGCCGTTCTCTTCGCGGTATTGGCTCCTCTTGTCCTTGTCGCCGCTGAAGTTCACGCCGCACCATTTATTCTTGTGCGGAATCAACGTTTCATAAAGGATCGTCAAGCCCAGCAGCACGAGCAGGCACGGCCAGATAATGCTCCAGGTGAGTACCAGCGAGATCACGTGCAGATTAAACAGGATAAAGTATACGCCAAGGCCTGCCACCGCGACCGCGAAGAACGAGAAGCGCTTGATCATCCAGCTCACGCCCAGACCGATGATGACCGCGGGCCAGACGATGCTCCAGATGCCGAAGGAAACGAAGCCGAGCCGCTGCACGAGAAACGCCATACCAAGTACGATGACCAGCACCGCGAACCAGATGCCGTCCTTCTTGGCGCTCTTTCCGCCGTCCCAGGAGACGGAAAACGAACCATCGTTTTCCTTATTTGTCTTCTGGGCGTCTACGATGACGACCTTCGGCTCGATCGGCTTGACGCCGAGCAGTTCGTCCGTGGTAACCCCGAGCTTCTCCGCCAGCATCGGGAGAATGGAGATGTCCGGACAGGACACGTCGTTCTCCCATTTGCTGACTGCCTGCGCCGAAACCCCCATCATCTCGGCGAGCTGTTCCTGTGTGTACCCCTTTTCTTTGCGCAACTGCATGATGCGCTTTCCCATCGATTGTTGTTCCATTGATTTGTCCCTCTCTTTCATGCGCTCATTATGTCATATTGCGTAAAACTTGAACATAGCCTGTTTTTCGAGTTTCAAAATTCTTTCCAACTCAAAGTAGAATTTGACTCAACTTTACGATTCGTTTCATTTTCGGATTCAACCCACGGTAGAATTTTGCGCAACCATCGCTTTCCTTTACAGAACATTCCATTTTTAGTACAATACCTATGGTTATTTAAAGGAGGTATTGTTCCAATGGCACTACGCACAATTCGCACGGACGATGATCCGTGCCTCTATAAAGTTTGCAAGCCCGTCGAGAAGTTTGACGGCCGTCTTTCCGACCTGATCGACGACATGTTTGAGA
The DNA here is from genome assembly GCA_963667195.1 of Christensenellaceae bacterium. Classification (GTDB taxonomy): domain Bacteria; phylum Bacillota; class Clostridia; order Christensenellales; family CAG-138; genus UBA7703. The sequence continues at coordinate 2,736,931 of OY762962.1, read as the reverse complement.
CGATGGATGCCGCGGATGGCGCGGGTCTTGCCGCACCGCAGGTGGGAATTCTCCGCCGTGTCGTCGTCGTTGACGCGGGCGAAGGCAGAGTTGAGCTCGTGAACCCGAAGATCATCCTCTCGGAAGGATGTCAGGGCGGCTACGAGGGTTGCCTGTCCTTCCCCGGACAGAGCGGCTACGTCGAGCGCGCGGATCATGTGATCGTCGAGGCACTTGACCGCAAAGGCGAAAAACACACCTACGACACAACGGGCTTTTATGCGCGCGCAATGCAGCACGAGCTGGATCACCTCGACGGCATCGTGTATCTCACGAAGAAGACCGAGCCGCCGGAAGGCTTTGACGACGAGCCAAACGAAGAGGAGACGATTTGATGAGGATTGCCTTTCTCGGCACGCCGGAGTTCGCGCTGCCGTCGCTGGAGATGCTGCGGACAATCGGGCACACGCTCGCGGTCTTCACGCAGCCCGACCGCCCCGTCGGCCGCCACGCGACGCTGACGCCCCCGCCGACGAAAGCATACGCGCTGGAACACGACATTCCGGTCTTTCAATTTGAAAAGATTCGCTTGCCGGAAGGTGTTGCCGCGCTCAAAGACTTCGCGCCGGACCTCATGGTCACGGCTGCCTTTGGGCAGCTTCTCTCCGCGGAAAATCTCGCGATCCCGCGCCTTGGCTGCATCAACGTACACGGTTCGCTCCTGCCGAAGTATCGCGGAGCAGCTCCGATCCAGTGGGCGATCATCGACGGCGAAACCGAGACGGGCGTCACGACCATGATGACCGCCATCGGCATGGACACGGGAGACATCCTCCTCGTCGATCAGATCGCAATCGATCCCGACGAAACCGCGGGCGAGTTGTTTGAACGTATGGCCGTCCTCGGCGCGGAGACGCTCCGCCGGACGATATCCGCGCTGGAAGCGGGCACACTCATCCGCATCCCGCAGGATGAATCGCAGGCGACGAAATGCCCCATGCTGAAAAAAGAGCATGGCAAGCTCGACTTTTCGCAATCCTGCGCCTCCGTACACAACCGCGTGCGCGGCACCAATCCATGGCCGGGTGCTTACGCGATGCTGGGTGACGAAGTGCTGAAGATTCACAAAACGCAGAAAACGGATCACGCGATTTGCGAAGAACCGCTTGGTATATTAAAAGGAAGCGCAAAGTCCGGCCTGTTTGTCCGCTGCGCGGACGGCTGGCTGGAGATCGTGGAATTGCAGGCCACGGGCGGCAAGCGCATGCGCGCAAAAGACTATCTGCTCGGCAGATCGCTGGAAGGAAAGGTGCTTCTTTGAACACACGCAGGCAGGCACTCAACGCGCTCTGCGACATCACGGATCGCGGGGCTTACGCGAACCTCCGCGTCAAACAACTCACCGCATCTCTGCCGGAGCGCGAGGCCAACCTGGCCGCCGCGCTCGTTTACCATACGCTCGATCATCTGCTCACGATCGACTACTATCTGGCGCACTTCGTCAAGGGCACGCAGAAGCCGGTCATCCGCGGAATCCTCCGTCTTGGCGTGTGCGAGTTGCTGTTTCTCTCGACGCCCGCGCATGCGGCGATCAACGAGAGCGTTTCGCTCACCAAAGAGGTCGGAAAAGAGGGTCTCTCCAGCTTCGTCAACGCGGTGCTGCGAAACATCGACCGCAATCGCGCCTCTCTCCCGCCGTTTCCGGCGGAGCCCGTCGCGCGGCTCTCGATTCAGTATAGCTACCCGGAGTGGATCGTGCGCGAGTGGGTCGCCCGCTTTGGCGAAACGCAGGCGGAGGCGCTGCTCTCCCGACCCGCGTCCCGGCTGGAGGTGCGCGCGCAATACCCGTTCACGACAGAGGAGCTACAGCAGGCGCTGCCCGTTTCGAGCGAAGTCAACCGGCTCGATCACAACTCGCTGTCGCTGGCAAGCGGCTTTGACCTCGCATCGCATCCGCTCTTTCAGGAAGGCAAGTTCACCGTGATGGGCGAAAGCGCGATGCTCGCCTGCCGCGCATTGGGCGATATGACCGGCAAAACCGTTTTAGACGCGTGTTCCGCGCCCGGCGGCAAGAGCGCGTATCTGGCGAGCTTGACGAAAAACGACATCCGCCTCACCTGCTTTGAGCTGCACCCGCACCGCAAGGAGCTGCTCGATAGAACCCTCGCGCGGCTGCACGTGGTCGCCGAAACGCAAACCCGCGACGCGGCGGTGTTTGATCACGCGCTGGAGCAGGCGTTCGACGGCGTGCTCATCGACGCGCCCTGCAGCGGGCTTGGGCTGCTCGGCGACAAACCGGACATTCGCTACAGCAAGTCGGACGCGGACATCACAGCGCTGGTCGCGATTCAAAAGAACATTCTTGAGACCTGCGCGCGGTATGTAAAACCCGGCGGGATTCTCGTCTACGCCACCTGCACCATCTCCCGCCGCGAAAACGAGGAGCAGGTTGCTGCATTTCTACGCGCGCACAGCGAGTATGCCTCGGAAGAGATCCCGATTTCGCTCGCGAACAACGGTCAGATTCAGCTGCTGCCGCACGAACACAACACCGACGGATTTTTTATTGCGAGGATGAGACGATGTATCTAGCGGATTTATCAAAAGCGGAAGTCGAGCATCTCTTGTCCGAGTTGGGCGAGCCGAAATACCGCGCGGGTCAGGTTTGGGATTGGCTCAACCGCGGCGCGCGTCCGCAGGAGATGACGAATCTACCCGCTTCCCTTCGCGAAAAGCTCGCGCAGGTGCCCTACGGCGGCGTCACGATCGAACGAAAGCTGCTCTCCGCAAAAGACGGCACCGTGAAGTATCTCTTTCGGCTGGAGGATGAAAACCTTGTCGAAGGCGTACTGATGCGCTATCATTATGGTAATACGCTGTGCCTTTCCACGCAGATTGGCTGCAACATGGGCTGCAAGTTCTGCGCCTCTACGCTGGAAGGCTGCGTGCGCGATCTGCGTCCCGGCGAGATGCTTGGTCAAATCTTCGCGGTCGAGCGCGACGAACCTGCAAAAGAAGCGGGACACCGCACGGTGACGAACCTCGTGCTCATGGGCAGCGGAGAGCCGCTGGACAACTATGACAACGTGGTTGCGTTCCTCAACCGTGTCACGGCGCAGGACGGTCTAAGGATCAGCCCGCGCAATATCTCCGTCTCCACCTGCGGTATCGTACCAAAGATTGCGCAGTTTTTGCAGGATGCACCACATGTGACGCTCTCCATCTCGCTGCACGCGCATGACGACGAGACGCGCTCCTCGCTCATGCCGATCAACAAGGCTTACCCCATCGACAGCGTGATTGCCGCCGCGAAGGATTACGCGGAAAAGACCGGCAGGCGCGTGGTGTTTGAATATGCGCTCATCGGCGGCGTCAACGATTCTCTCGCGGATGCCGACGCGCTGGCGAAAAAGCTCCGCGGAATCATGTGCCACGTCAATCTGATTCCGCTCAACCCCGTGCCGGAGCGCGGGTTAAACGGCGTCACCAGGGCGGAAGCGGATCGCTTTGCAGCCCGGCTAACCGAACGAAACATCTCGGCTACCGTCCGTCGCGAAATGGGCACGGACATCGAAGGCGCTTGCGGACAGCTGCGCAGGAGGATTCTGCATGAAATACGCGGTGAAAACTGACATCGGATTGCGCGTCCATAACGAGGACAACTATCTGCTTTCCGAAAAGAGTGAGTTTCCGATGCTGTTCGCGGTTGCGGACGGAATGGGCGGCCACGCGGCGGGTTCCGTCGCAAGCAGTCTTTTGGTCAAGCAGCTGGAGACGTTCGATCAGAAGGTTGAGCCGGAGCGCGAGCTGGAATCGCTTCGTCACGCAGTCGAGGCCGCAAACCTGGGCATCTTTCACGCGGCGGAAAAAGACCGCTCGCTTCGCGGCATGGGAACGACCCTGGTCGCGGCGCTGATTTTAGGCAAAGATTATATCGCAGCAAACGTCGGCGACAGCCGCATGTATCAATATAGCAATCATCTGCTCTCCACCGTCACCACGGATCATTCACTCGTGGAGCAGCTTGTTCTCGCGGGCGCAATTTCAAAAGAAGAAGCGCGCGTTCACCCGCAGCGCAATATCATCACGCGCGCGATGGGCGTTTCCCCCGTGGTCGATGTCGATCTCTTCGAGCGCACATGGAGCGCGGGCGATATCCTCGTGATCTGCTCGGACGGCCTGCACGGCGCGGTGGAAGAAGAAGACATGATCTCGGTTCTGTCATCCAACCGTTCTCTTGAGAGCATGTGCGAGCTTTTGGTTCAGCTCGCGCTGGACAACGGAGGAACGGATAACATCACCGTCATCCTGATCCGGTTGGAAGAGGGTGACGTAAAATGATTGCGCAGGGAACCATCGTAGGACACAGATATCGCATCATAGACCTCATCGGTACGGGCGGCATGGCGCATGTTTACCGCGCGGTCAATCTCAGCTCCCGCAAGGTCGTCGCCATCAAGGTGCTCAAGGACGAGTTCCGCAACGACGCGGAGTTTTTGCGCAGATTTGAGCGCGAGGCGCGCGCAGTGCTGCATCTTTCCCATGAAAACATCGTTCGCGCATATGACATCGGCGAGACAGACGGACTGCCGTACATCGTGCTGGAGTTTGTGGACGGACGCACGCTCAAGGATATTTTGGACGACAACGGACCAATGCCTTCGCGCATCGCGGTGGCGCTTGTCGTGCAGGTGCTCGATGCGCTGGGCGCCGCGCACGCCGCGGGAATCATCCACCGCGACGTGAAACCGCAGAACGTGATCGTCATGCAAAGCGGCAAGGTCAAGCTCATGGACTTCGGCATCGCACGCGAGGTTGACGCAAACACGGTCACGTTCGCGGGCTCTACCGTACTCGGCTCCGTGCACTATCTCTCGCCGGAGCAGGCGAAGGGTCTGCCCGTTACCGAAGGAAGCGACCTGTATTCTGCGGGCATCATGCTCTACGAAATGCTGACCGGCAGAGTGCCGTTTGACGGGGACAGCTCCGTCGCCATCGCGCTCAAGCACATTAGCGACACTCCCGTTCCGCCGATCGAGTTGTCGAGCAAGGTTTCCCCTGCGCTCAACGACGTCATCCTGCGCGCGCTGAACAAGGACGTGAACCGCCGCTACGGCTCGGCAAGCGAAATGAGCGCGCATCTGAGGCGCGCACTCAAGGAGCCGACCGGAGACTTTGCGCGTTATATTCCAACGCAAAAGGCGCAAACGCAGAAGAAGCCAACACAAAAGAAAAAAGCGCACGGTACGTTGAAAATCGGCCTTGTGGTCGGCGCACTCATTCTTGCCTTTATCGGCGTATTCTTTGTGCTGAGGGACATCTATCAAAATGAGTCCAGCGATTTTGAGATGGTGCCTACGCTCATTGATCGATCTGTGGACGAGTCCAAGAAGCGCTCGGAAAACTTCGGCTTTACATTCGAAATCCAGGATTATGAAAACGACGACACGGTTGCCAGCGGAGACGTGATCTCCCAGTCGCCGGACGGCGGCACCAAGGCGCGCCGCGGCACCACGATCTATGGCATCGTGAGCCTTGGGCCAGCCTCGCCGATCGTGCCGAATCTGATCGGGCTCTCGCCGGACGAGGCGCGGCACACGCTGGAGGAAACGGGTCTTGTGCTCGGCAGCGTCACCTACCGCATCTCCGAGGTAGCCATCGGCTATGTCTGCGAGCAATCCCTGCCGCCGGACACGGAAACGAAGAACGGGCAGACGATCGATATCGTCATCAGCGCATCCTCCGAAACGACGTTTGACATGCCGTATGCGATGGATCTGCCGGTCAACCTGATTCTCGATCAGCTACGCATCGCGACGTTTAACAACATCTTTGTGCGCTATGCCGAGAGCAACATCGTCGAGGACGGCGTGGTCTATCTGCAGGATCCTCTGCCCGGCACGCAGGTTTTGCCGGAGATTCCCGTAACCCTCACGGTCTGCGGAAAGCCCGAATACCCCTACAGCGCGGATATCGCCTTCAACCTAGACGTGGACAACAGCGGAACGAAGGTGTTCGCCGCAGTTCAGGAAACGTATAACGGCCTTGCGTACTATCGAATTCTCTTCGAAACCACGCTAGAAAAAGGCGACAAGGTACCGATTTCCTTCACCGCCACGTCCGACGTGGAAGGAACGCGCGAAGTCATTCTCTTCAGCGACGGCGCGATTGTCAAGCGGCAGGATTTCACGTTTGCCGCAAAGGCGTCCTGATGGGTATGATAGGACGCATCATCAAAGGAATCGGCGGATTCTACACCGTGCTGCTCGATGGCGGCGAAACCGTCACCTGCAAAGCGCGCGGCAGATTCCGCAATGAGGGCGTTACGCCGATGGTCGGCGACCTCGTCGAAATCTCCCTCCACGAAACAGGCTTCGCCGCGCTGGACGATATCCTGCCGCGCACCAACGCGCTGTTGCGTCCTCCGGTTGCCAATATCGATCTACTCGTCATCGTGCTCTCCGCGAGCGTTCCCAAGCCGGATTTTCTCCTCGCGGACAAGCTCCTGATACAGGCGCAAACGCTCAAGATTGAGCCGCTGCTCGTGCTCAACAAGATGGACACGGCAAAGTCCGAGATCACGGACGAGTTTCTGCGCGACTACGGCGCGTTTCGCACACTCCTCGCTTCCTCTATGGCTTGCGACGGAATCGACGCGCTTAAGGAAGCGCTCACCAACCGCGTCTCCTGCTTTGCGGGTCAGTCCGCGGTCGGGAAATCCTCGCTGCTCAACGCGCTGTTTCCCGAGCTCTCGCTGGAGACGGGCGGGCTTGCGAAAAAGACGGATTGCGGCAAGCACACCACGCGACAGGCCGAACTTTGGCCGTTTCTTGGCGGCGCGGTGCTCGACACGCCGGGATTTTCGCTCTTTGAGATGAGCGATTTAGAGCAGGACGCACTCAACGCCTGCTATCCAGAGTTTTCGGATGTCTATCGCGACTGCCGCTTCACGGGCTGCCGACATATTTCGGAGCCGGACTGCGCGGTTAAGGCACTTCTGGGCAGCGGCAAACTCTCACAAGGCAGATACGATCGGTATCTGGAAATCCAGAAAGAGATTGAAGAGAAACGCAAGCATAAATACGATTGACCGCATCATAGCGACTATAGTATCAACGAAAAGTGCAAGCATAAATATACTTAACCGCACAAAAAGGAGAAGCAACCATGATTAAAATAGCCCCTTCCATTCTCGCCTCGGATTTTGCAAATCTGGGCCGCGATATCGCCTCGCTTTCCAGCTGGCAGGCGGACTGGGTTCACTTTGACGTGATGGACGGGCATTTTGTGCCAAATCTCTCCTTTGGGCCGCCGATCCTCTCCTCCATTCGTCCGCTGACGAAGCTGCCCATCGACGCGCATCTGATGGTGGAGGAGCCTTCCCGTATGATTCCCTGGTTTCTTGATGCGGGTGCGGATCTCATCACGATCCACGTGGAGGCGGAAAAGCACCTGCATCGATCGCTGCAGCAGATTCACGAGGCGGGCCGCAAGGCTGGCGTCGTGCTCAATCCTGGAAGCCCGGCGTATCTCGTGCGGGAAGTGCTGCCGTATTGCGATCTCGTGTTGGTCATGTCGGTCAACCCCGGCTACGGCGGGCAGAAGTTTATTCCGGAGTCGGTCGCGAAGATTGCCGAGCTTCGGCAGATGATCGACGAGCGCGGGCTCTCCACCGAGATCGAGGTGGATGGCGGCATCAACCCGGAGACGGCAAAGCTTTGCATCGACGCGGGCGCAACCGTACTCGTCGCAGGCAGCGCGGTCTTTCAGGCGAACAATCCCGCGAACATGATCCACTCGCTTCGCTGCGGAAGATAACAACAGCATCGCAAACAAAAAGAGCCTCGCGGCTCTTTTTTTTATAAGAATTTCGGTTATGTGTTATTCGTCCGATTTGAGCAATGCGTTGAGTAAGGTTGCGTAGAGCGATTCGGATTCCTTTTCCCAGTTGGCGCGCATGCGCTGCGCCATGTCCCGCGTCGCGACCCGCAGCGAAAGCTCCATCACCGCCGCGTCCTGCTCCAACGCGCGCAGGCGCACCAGATATCCGCCGCTCGGCAGCTCCTCCATCTCGGAGACGATCTGCGTTTCCAGCAGCATCTCTTCCCTGTGCTCCCGCGCGTATCGCTCCAACCGCTCGCGCAGCGAGACAGGCAGGCTCTCGACAAACTGCTCCAGCACATCCGCTCCGCGCACGGAGAGGCGATAGACCTGTCCAAACGATTTCGGCAGCGCCGCAATAAACGCATCCTCCTCCAGCTCGTGCATGCACGCCTGAAAGTCGAAAAAGCTCATCGTGTCGTTTTCCACCATGACGCGATGCAGCTGCTCGCGCGTGATGTCCACCTTCGACGCGCGCAGGTAATAGAGGATGGTAAGTTTATCTTTTGTAACGCCCTGCGCAAAGATCGGCATGACGCTGCCCTCCTGTTCGTGTTGTCCGCTTGCAGTCTAGGACTGCGATAGTGCTTGCGCCAGAATCAGCGCGGCATCCTCGACATAGCAGCCGCACGGACGACGCTCGTAATACTCCTTCGTGCGCGCTTCCGGCTCGGTACCCGGCGTCACCTCCGCGTCGATTAAGAGCTCCCGGCAAATGATGGAGTGGTTTTTCTCGCGAAAGCGATCCGCAAGCGCACGAACGCGCGCATACACTTCACTCTTTTCTTCTTTCGCCTTCGGATCGCTGTAGCCTTCCACGAGGCCTTCGACCATAAACATCGCGCTTACGGCTCCGCAAACCTCGCGCATGCGCCCCATGCCACCGCCAAACGTGGAAGCGAGGCGCGCCGCCTGTTGTTCCGACAGTCCCGTTTCTTCGCAAAACGCAAGCAGCACCGATTGCGCGCAATTGTAACCCTGTTCAAAATAAGCTTTCGCAAGACTGCTCTTCTCACTCGGATTCATATGTTGATCTCTTTTCTTATTTTGCTCTCAGGATCATACCATATCTATTCCATGCTGTCCAACGGGTCAACTGGATGAAACGGTGAATTTTCGACAAAAAAACACCGCTGCCATACCGGAATACGGCAGGCAGCGGTGCTTGATTTTACGCCAGTGTTATAAGATTTGGAGCGAAAGAACCATTTGCTCCACAAGCGGATACAGCGTATCAAACGCGTCATTCGTCGCGGTGAACGTAACCACATAGAGGTTGTCGCCATCGAGAATCAGGAAGTCGATGGTGCTCAGGTTATACCCGTCCTTCGTCCACTGATACGCGTAGCTCGCGATGTCGCGGCCGTTGACGTTGTCAATCGCCTGATCGACATAGGTGTAGTTCTCGTGCTTCTCCGCTACTGTTTCGTCGATCCAGGACTTTAGCGCGCTTTCGGTCGTATAGCCCGCCGCGCTGCCCTTGACGGCTACCACAAACACATTGTTGATATCGGCTTCACCGTCGATTGCATACTCCGCGGGATAAAACCACGCAAGCATGCTGCTGGTCTGTTCATCCATCTTCCAGCTTGCGGGATACTGGATGGTGAATCCGCCTTCCTTCTGCTGATAGGTCGCCATCTTCACATCCGCCGCGGAATTGTTGGCAACGATGTTGCTAACATTAAAATCCACGGTTGCCGCGGGTGTCGTCGCGTCGTCGATATATACTTCCACGCGATACTGGCCTTCCGGCGCGATGCTCGTCAGTTCAAACGAACCGAAGATGTAGACGTCCGTTGCGCCCTGTGGATCAAACTCGACCTGATCGATCTTGTTTCCATTGGTGTCATACCAGACATAGTAGATCTTTGTGTCCGCGGTCGCGTTGCGTAGGATCGACGAAACGTACCATGTTCCCGAGGAGGCAACGCTCGTTACGTTGTCAACCGGCATGCCGCTCGCGTCGATACCGCTCGTCATGTGCGCGTCTTCCAGATATGCGCCGTCGGTGGCAGCAGTTTTATTTTCCGCCGCGACGACCACGAATTTCACCGTAGCATCCGGCTCCTTGCGATCATCAATGAAATACTGTACCTGATAATCGCCTTCGGGGAGCAGCTGCGTCGGTTCCAGATTCGAGTAGATATAACGGCTCGAGATGTTACCGCTATCCAGTTCCACTGAGTCGATGGGTTGATTGCCGGTCACGTAAGTCCATTCAATTCGAATCTTCGTGTTGTCCGGCGCGTTCATCAGCTTTGCCGAGGTATATAATACTGCCGCGTCTGCCGGAAAAGAAACGACTTCTTCGCCGGGCTTTCCGTCTGCATCGACGGTGTTGGTCATGATCGCGTCTTCAATCTTCGCCGTGCTGACGCTGAAGCTGCACCCTACCGTAAATACGGCAAGAAGGGCTGCAACCGCAATCAATAATACTCGCTTTTTCATTTTATAAACGGCTCCTTTCGTTCTCTTGAAATAAACATTTGTAAACAAAAAACTGGCTTGTCCTTTTCTCCCATGCAACTCAATCCAACAATAGGCGGTGCATTCGTCCTTGCAGGTATAGCCTGAAGATCACCTGTAATCTAATTCTAATCGATTAAATCTATTTGTTCTGTGACATTATCATATCACATTGTCGATTCATGTTCATCTAACTTTTTTATGTTGTTTATACATGTTTATGTTTCTTTTGGATTAGGATTTCGCGATCTCCGCGCGGATTTTGATGCCACTGGATAATGTCACGACCAATGAGTAGGCTTTGAATCTCTTCGTCATTATAATAATGAAACAGCAGTCCGTCCCTCCCGCCGCCGATGTACAGGAAGCTGCCGTCCGGCATGATTTCGTGTGGTTCCTCCAAGTCCTCCGGTTCCAGCGGATCAAACGAAAGAAAGATGAGTCCCCCGTCTCTTATTATGCGATGCAGCTCCAAAATCGCATGTTGCACGACTTTTACCGGCAGATGATCGAGCACCGCATGCGCAACGACCGCATCAAACGAAGCATCGGGAAAGTCGATACTACAAATATCGCATGCGCAATACATTCCGTACGCGAGATTATTTCGATTCAGTAGATCTTTTGTGAGGTTTACCGCGTTTTGCGAAATATCGAACCCATTGACGGAAAAGCCATTTGCGCTGAGCATTGCACTGTATGCACCAAAGCCGCAGGCAGCGTCACAGACGGTAGAAACACCAGAGCGATGAAACTCTTCCAGAAACCATGGTTTCGCGCCGATATGCCCAAGAAGATAGGTTTGATACGCATCCGGTGAATCGGAGTTCCATTCTTTTTCCCAATACGAGCGTTGATCAACCATCCGATTCTACTCCCTCCTCGTCACTTGAATCTGTCAACCGATCGACCGAAATACACTTCTCCCGATACAGCGGCTCTTGCAGCAGCTCAACGCCGAAGTGATGCATCTGTTGCAGGATGGGAATCGTCTTCTTGCCGAGCTCCGTCAGCCCGTATTCCACCTTTGGCGGCACAACCGGGTAAACGGTGCGGGAGATCAGCCCATCCTCCTCAAGGCTCCGCAGCTGCTGGGTCAGCATCTTTTGCGTGACGTCCGGCAATCTAAGCTTGATTTCGCTGAAACGCAGCGTTCCGTCGCTGAGGTACCACAAAATCAAAATCTTGCGTTTGCCGGAGAGCACCCGTTGCACAAGCACCATCGGACAAACGTCATAGTGCTCGCAGGTCTTGCTCATATAACAGGATTGGTGCCAGTCTTGATTTACTTTCATACTCGTTTCGCCCTCCGAAAATTATTCTAAATCTTCAATGAATCAATAGTATCTTTTTCGATACTATTATACTTTATAGTGCCTACTTGCGCAATCCATACCATTGCTTATAATAATGATTGTAAGCAATACAATTGCCAAGCAAGAGCGGCAGGAAAAATGGCAGTACATGCTTCCCGCCGGGACAATAGGAGAAGGAGCAATATTATGAGTAAGGTATTATACATCAAGGCAAACGCGAAACCCGAAGGACAGTCCAGAACGTTTCAGGTTTCGGACGCATTCGTAGAGAGCTATAAAAAAGTGCACCCCGGCGATGAAGTCGTTGTGCTGGATCTCTACCGCGAAGGCATTCGTTTTCTCAGCGAAGAAGACATCATGATGCACGCAACCGGCACCGAGAATCCGCAGGATCACCCCGTGCTGAAGTACGCGTTCCAGTTTTTGAACGCAGATAAATACATCTTCGCAGAACCTCTTTGGAACCTCGGCATCCCCGCGATTCTCAAGGCGTATATCGACTACATCACCATCAACACCGTGACCTTTAAGTACACGATCGATGGCCCTGTCGGCCTCTGCACCAACAAGAAAGCGATCAACATCACGGGTCGCGGCGGCGAGTATTCCTCCGGCGTCACCTCCGGCTGGGAACTCGGCGACCGCTACCTCAAGACGATTCTCGGCTTCCTCGGCGTCTGCGACTATCAGACGCTCGCGATTGAGACGCTGGACGTCATGGGTCAGGATGTCGGCAAGCTCGTCGGCGACGCAATCGGCAAAGCCAACGAGATCGCGAAGACGTTCTAACAAATTTAGGCTAACGCAAAAGGAGCTGCCGTGTAAGGCAGCTCCTCTTTTTACGCTCGATTCAATTATGACTTATTTCGTTTTCCAGAGCATCTGGTTGTTGTCAAAGAAATATTCCATCCGCTCGGTGTCGCTCAGCCACGCCAGATAGGAGCGCACCGTGCTGCCGACGAGCACATATTGCTCGATATTCATCGCAAGTCCAAAGTCCGCAAACAGCTGTAGCAATACTTGCTCAAATTGCTTCGGTGTCGCGCAGATCGAGAGAACCTTCTCGGCGATCTCATGCACTTTGTTTATATTCAGCTGCGCGAGCGGCACGATATCCCCCGTCGCCTCCGCGTGCGCGGGAATGAACACCTTGGCTTCGAGAGACTTGACCATCTCTAGCGTCTCGAGATAGGCCGCAACGTCGTAGAGAAACGTAATCTGGTACTTCTCCAGCGTCTCCTTGCTCGAAAGGCAGTCCGCAAGGTAGACCGCGCCGTCCGCGCTCTGGTAGCCTACCATGTCGAAGAAATGCCCCGGCAGCGGCAACGCGCGGATACCCTCCGGCAGCGCCTCCGGCGTGAGCAAATCCGCCTCGCTCTCCTGCGCCATCAGAAACTTATGCCGCAGGCTCTTTGGCGGAAACGCGCCGTATAGAAGCGACGGCTCCAGCACGGGATGCACGGTAAAGTCCCGCTCGATGCCCGGCGCAAAGATATCGCAGCCGGTCTGCGTTTGCAAGTATTTGTTTCCGCCGATGTGGTCGGCGTTGGAGTGCGTGTTGAAGATTGCGCGCAGGCGCCAGCCGTTCGCGTCGAGAATCTGGCGCACCTTGCGCCCGGCTTCCTTGTCGTTTCCACTGTCGATTAGGCAAACGTCGTTTCCGTCCAGCCGGATGAGCCCGATCTTCGCAGGGCTTTGGATATAATAGCTTGTGTCAGTCACCTGGTGCAGTTCGTACATGGGTTCTCCTATCTTAACTCCCTTGAGCGTTGTGATCTTATTGATTTGGTTGGCATTCCAGCTGATACACGATCATGTGATACACGCGCGTACCATCAGCGGACACATCGTCCACCTGCCCAATATCCGCAAAATGAAGGCGTTCCAGCAACTTTCGCGAGGGTGTGTTCTCAACCTCGGTGAACGCTTCCAATAAACGCAATCGCAAATTGTCCGTCGCAAAGTCAATCACGCGCGTGAGCGCCTCTTTCATGTACCCCTTGCCCTGTTCGTCCTGCGCGATGCCGTAACTCAGTTCCGCCGATGAACGATCTTCGTCGAAGTTCCAGATTCCGACGGAACCGATTGCGCGCCGCGAAACGCGATGTTCGATTGCCCAGATAATCCATCGATTCTCGTCGACGCCTTGTATCATCTTCTCCAAATATGCTTCCGTTTGGGCTAAATCGCTGTCCGGCTTTGTGTCCGTGTAGGCATGCATCCGCTCGTCCGAGCGCATCGCGAAAAAGTCGTCCCTGTCGCCTGCCGTCATCTTGCGGAGAATGAGATGCTCCGTCTCTATTACTGGAAATGGATTGAACCGCATCGTCTTCTCCTCCCGCAAAGATCAGAAAAACCTCAGCCGATGTTCATATTCCCCTCAACGGAGATCACCGCATTACCACCGATCCAGATGTTGCCACCCTCATCCACCTTGCTCAGGATCTGCGACGGCTTCCCCATCGCCTCTCCCTGCACAAACGTGTTGACCGCGTTCGGCACGATTCGCCCTTGCGTGTTCAGGTAATGCGTCAACGATGCGTTGGAGGTTCCCGTGGCGGATTCCTCGTCGATACCAAACAACGGCGCAAAGTTTCTGCAATACGCGGTAGTCGTTCTCTCGTTCGGGCAGAAGAACATGTGCACGCCGACGAGGCCAGAATCCCGCGAAAGCCGAACGACCTCTTCGCGGTCTTGAATCGCATGATCGAGCGCGTGCTTGCTGCCGACCGGGAGCAGGATGTCCGACAGCCCCACTTTGACGATGGCGGGCCGCATGCCGTCCGGCTGATCCGCCGGGGTCAGCCCGTACGCACGATAAACCCGCGACGCTTCCTCTGCGTTTAGCGTTTTGACCAGTTCCCCGCGCGGCATCTCAAGCCAAATCTTGTCCGTCTCGACCATCACACGCAGGTCGCCCGATTGCGTTTTCGCGAGATATTCGCCGCAAGCAATCCCGCCCGTGTTTCGCAGTACCGTAAACGCGGAGACCGTCGCGTGTCCGCAGAGCGCAACCTCGCCTTCCGGCGTGAAGTAGCGAAGCAGGAATGCGTTTGCCGCTTCCCGCCGCACAAACGCGGTCTCCGAGTGCTTGAGCTCCGCCGCGATCTTTTGCATGAGCCTATCTTCGGGAAACGGCTGACCTTCCCGCAGCAAAGCCACGCCGGCTTGATTGCCGCCGAAAATGTGATCGGTAAATGCGTCTACGATGAAAAGCTGCATTTGTATTCCTTTTTACTCATGTTTGTGCAATTATAACAGAAGATTTGGTTAATTGGAATTGTTTATCGGGTTGATGATATAAACCGTTCCTTCTAATGTGTAGTCGTGTAAAACAAAAAACCACCCATTTGGGTGGTTCTTGTTTTTGGTGCGGCAGATGGGACTTGAACCCATACGCTTGCGCACACGCCCCTCAAACGTGCCTGTCTGCCAATTCCAGCACTGCCGCGCACCATTTAAGTATAGCCGCAGGAAGGGTTGTTGTCAATCCGTTTTCGTCAATTTTTTAAGCCCATTTTTTACTCTCATTTGATGTTTCAAAATAGTAAAATGAGCCTTCTTGCACGGAAAATCGAGGATTTCCGCTCGAAAAGACACAGATTCTTGCGAAAAACAAAACATCGCGTTCTTTTTTCTCCTCCGCAATCGCGCTATAATAAAGAAAATCGGATGAAACGCGATTTCTACAATCCCGTTCCAAACCTGTTCCGATTCATCATAAGGAGGATCTCTCCCATGCGAAACTTAACCATGCTGACCGACCTGTACCAGCTCACGATGATGTATGGCTACTTCAAGGAAGGCATGCAGAAAAACGAAGGCATCTTTGACTTATTCTTCCGTCCGAAAGAGGACGTTGTTTACGCCGTTATGGCGGGCACAGAGAGCGTTGTGGAGTACATCAACAACATCCACTTTGCCGAGGAGGATATCGCCTACCTGCGCTCTCTCAAGCTGTTTGACGAGGCGTTCCTCACCTACCTAAAGACCTTCCGCTTTACCGGAGACCTCTACGCGATGGTTGAAGGCACCGTGGTGTTCCCGTATGAGCCGCTGGTTCGCGTCCGCGCGCCGATCATGGAAGCGCAGCTCATCGAAACCGCGATCCTCACGTTTGTGAATCATCAAACGCTGATTGCCACCAAAGCAAGCCAGATCTGCTATTCCGCGCAGGGAGACTCCGTTCTGGAGTTCGGCCTTCGCCGCGCGCAGGGAGCGGACGCCGCGATCTACGGCGCGAGAGCCGCGATCATCGGCGGCTGCAACGCGACCAGCAACGTGCTCACGGGGCAGATGTTCGGCATCAATGTTTCGGGTACCCACGCGCACAGCTGGGTGCAGAGCTTTCCGGACGAAGTCTCCGCGTTTCGCGCCTATGCGCGCACGTTCCCCGATAGCTGCCTGCTGCTGGTCGATACCTTCGACACGCTCCGCAGCGGCGTACCCAACGCCATCACGGTCTTCAAAGAACTCCGCGCAAGCGGGCACGAGCCGGTCGGCATCCGCCTTGACAGCGGCGACCTTGCGTACCTGAGCAAGAAAGCGCGCATGATGCTGGACGAAGCGGGATTCCCCAATGCGATCATCGCCGCGAGCAGCGACCTCGACGAATACGTGATCCGCGACCTCAAAACGCAGGGCGCGCGCATCAACGTTTGGGGTGTCGGCACACGCCTCATCACGAGCGAGAATAACCCCGCGCTCGGCGGCGTCTACAAGATGAGCGGCGAAATCGTCAACGGCGAACTCGTGCCGAAGATCAAGATTTCGGACAACCCCGCCAAGGTCACAAACCCCGGTTATAAGAAGGTGTTTCGCCTTTACGACAAGGACGGCATGGCGGTTGCGGATCTCATCGCGCTGGAAGACGAGACCATCGACAACACGAAGCCGCTGCGCATCTTCGACCCGATTCAAACCTACAAGCGCATGACGCTGACCAACTTCACCGCGCGCGACCTGCTCCAGCCGATCTTTATACAGGGCAAGCAGGTGTACGAATGCCCGGATATCCACGAAATCGCGGCGTATGCCAAGCGCGAGATGGCTTCGATGTGGGATGAATACAAGCGTATCCTCATGCCGCACACGTATAAGGTCGACCTCTCGGACAAGCTCTACGATCTCAAACAGAAGCTGCTGCGCGATGCCGTCGGAGATCACGCATGAAGCGCAGGCTCCTCGTCATCCTGATTGCGGGGCTGCTCGTTTTCGCGCTCTTCGGGTGCGAGGACGCTACTCCCGTGCTCGCGGGCACACCCACACCTGCCGCGACGCCAACGCCGCTGCCAGATCCGTTTTCGGCGGAGATCACCGCGGTTCCGCAGCCGACCGACGCGCTGGGCAACACGATTGATGGCAGCGACCACTACTGGCAATACCTCTCGTTCGGCGCGCTTCGCGTTTACGAGTACGATAACGGCACCTTCCTCGACGGCATTTGCGTGAACGCCTATCCCCTGCCGCTCGACGGCGAGGTGGACATCGTCTACACGACCGCGGACGGCAAGATCTGCGGCATCGGCAAGATTCACAACGTGCTGAACACGACCGTCCTCGAGACCGGCTCCAACGCGATCTACGCGGAGATCAACACCGACATCGACGTGACGCAGATGGAATTCTCCCTCGTGGTCAAAACGCCGTTTGCGCCCGTGACTGCCAGCGCAACGCCCGCGCCGTAACTAGCCCTTAATCACAAAACGCAAGCATCGCAAAAGCCCCGCCGGTTGGCGGGGCTTTGTGTGTTGCTCTTGTTGGATTGTGTGCTTACTTCACGAGGCCGGTCGCGTGGTTGAACTCGTCGATGAGCGCGTCGATCTGCGCTGCCTGCGCGTGCATGTCGGTCCAGTAGTTCTCGTCGTACCACTGGGCGTTGATCTCGTCCACCGTCTTGCCCTGCTGCTCCACCCAAGTATAGTACTTGAGGTTGTGGATGCGCTTGCGGCCTTCGTAGGTGAGCTCTTCCATGACGTCCGTGCGGATGCCGTGGAGATGCTCTGCATAGTCGGCGGCTGCCTTGACTTCGCTGTATGCGCCGTCCGCCTCAACGAGCTCTTCGATACGGCTGCCGTACATCACGGAGGAGTCGGTGCCGACGGTCGCGAGCACGTCGTGCTCGGTCAGCTCGTAGTACTTCGCCATCTTGATGCAGCAGAGCATGTTCGCGATACCGGAGATACCGAGGAGAGAGAGCTTCTCAACGAAGTCCGCGGGAACGCCGACTTCTTCGATGAGGTACTTTCTGCCGGCCGGATCATTGAACAGGCGGAGCAGCTTCTGGCTGTCTTCGTCGTCGATGTCGATGACCATGTCGGTGTTCTTCACGTTGTGAATCCACGGGACATGCTTGTCTCCGATGCCTTCGATGCGGTGTCCGCCGAAGCCGTTGTTGAGCAGCGTCGGGCACTGGAGTGCTTCGCCGACTGCCAGCTTGCTGGTGGGGTAGACTTCCTTGAGGTAGTCGCCCGCGGACATGGTGCCCGCGCTGCCGCTCGTGAAGGCCGCGCCCGCGAAACGGTCGCCTTCGCGCTTGATGGACTCAAACGCATCCGCGATGGCTTTGCCGGTGACCTGATAATGCCAGACGCAGTTGCCCATCTCTTCAAACTGGTTGAAGATCATGACGTCCTTACGGGTGGTCTTGAGCTCCCAGGTTTTGTCGAAAATCTCTTTGACGTTGCTCTCGCAGCCGGGCGTTGCAATGATCTCGCCCGCGACGGTCTTGAGCCACTCAAAGCGCTCTTTGCTCATCTCGGCGGGCAGAATCGCGATCGACTGGCAGGCCAGCAGTGCGGAGTTGTACGCGCCGCCGCGGCAATAGTTGCCGGTGCTCGGCCAAACGGCCTTGTGATACGTCGGGTCAAACTGACCGGTCACGAGGCGCGGCACGAGGCAGCCGAACGATGCGCCGACCTTATGGCAGCCCGTCGGGAACCATTTGCCGGTGAGGATGATGATGCGCGCCTTAACGCCCGAAAGAACGGAGGGAACCTCGATGAAGTTCACGCCGCCAAACTTGCCGCCCTTTTCCTTGGGCTCGTTGCGCCAGCTGATGCGGAACAGGTTCAGGGGGTTGATGTCCCAGAGGCCGACGTTGGTCAGCTTTTCCTTGATGTCGTCCGGAATCAGGTCCGGGTTGCGCATCTGGGAAATTTTCGGGATGATGATGCCCTTCTCGCGCGCTCTGTCGATGCTGTGCTGAAGGCCTTCTTTGTTTTTCGTCAGGTCGATCATGTATTTCACTCCTAAAAAAATATTAGATAGAAATGCCCTATTTCTCTATCAGCATACAACAAGAAACCGCGTTTGTAAACCCAAAACGGGCAAAAATATGAAATATATTTATGCTTTCTAACTTTTTGTTTGGTTGCGGAAGCGTTTTTTGAATGTACCGGAAATCACAGGCGCTTTTGCGCTCACGCGCCGCCGAATTTCTCGTTGTAAGCAAGCAGCAGATCGACCGCCTCGCCATAGCTCTTGATTCCGCTCTCTTGCGAATTGTGCTTGAGATACGCGTCGTTCCTTCGATCCGCGCTCTGCCGCACCTCGCCGGAAAACGCGTTCCAATACGCGTTATACGCCGTAAAGTCGCGCCAAATCGCGTCTCCATATGTCTCGGTCACCGCGAGATACCGCGTGCTGTCCGCGTCATAGAGCGCGTTGCCCGCGACGATCAGCGCGTAGGCAAGCCCGCTGTAGCGGATGTTCGGATCGCTGGAATTCACGCAGGCAAGATAGCCCACGAGCTCCGCTTCGTTTTCGCTCGCGATTCCCGTCTGGTGCGCCATCTCGTGCGCGGCTGCCTGAAACAGCAGCAGCGGCGGTTGATCCGCGTTGACGTTCGGCTCTGCGGTGAGGCCGATATAGATGCCGGAGATCCCCTGCCACGACAGTCCCTGCGCCCAGAAAATTTGTTTGGCGCGGGTCGGGTCGCTTGAAAAGACGGCGTGCTTCGCCGAGAGCGCGGCATACGCCTGCGGTAGCTCGGAAAACAGCGTTGTCTTGCTCTCCTCCGGCGCAAACACGCCGTTCTGATCCTCGTGGAGCGTTTCGCGGAGCGCTTTTGCCTCCTCGGCCGTCTTCTTAACAAACGCTTCCAGCTCGTCCACCGAACGCGTGGTGATGTTCAGCTCCATACGCGCCGCCAGAGGCTCGCGGAAATAGTTGAATCCCCAAGTGGCGTAAAAGAGATTCAGCACGATTCCGCCCGTTAATAATATCGAAGCAATCGTCCCCAGCAACCGCCGGAACGGGATTTTGCGCAGGATCAGCTGCACGAGCCGCGTGAGCAGCAATACGGAAATGCCGATCACAAGCGCGTAAAGCAAAAACTCGGCAATCGAAAACGGAACAAGGCTCGTGACCGACGAGATCGCCCGCCGGATCGCCTGATAGATCGATTCGCTGTAGTCTTGCTCGATGAGCGCGCTCTTGCCCGCGAGCAGGCGCGGCCAGCTGAGCCCCAGCAGGATCAGCGCCGCGGCAAACGCGCTCTTGATGAGAAGCGCGGGGATGCTCGGTTTCTTTTGTTTCGTCTGTTCCAATTTCGCCATGGAGCGATTATACCACCGGATCGTGGCACAATCTACACCCGCTCGTGTCCTGAACGTACTGTTTTTATGGCGAAAATCGATCGCGCATGTTACAATATGCCGTGAGGTTAAGACAAATGGAAATCGGGCTTTCGACGGCAAGTTATTTTCAAAAACTACAGATTGAGGACGCGATACTCGACATCGGTGCGCACGGCGTACCCCTTTGCGAAGTGTTTCTCAATACGTTTTCGGAATACGAGCCCGCCTTTGTCGAACTGCTTGCCGAGCGCCTCGCGTGCGCAAACGTCAAGGTGTTCAGCGTGCACCCCATGAGCATGCAGTTTGAGCCGCAGCTTTTCTCCATCCATCCGCGCCAGCGGGAGGACGCGCTCAATCTCTACGAGCGGGTGCTCAGCGCGGGAAAACGCCTTGGCGCGCACACCTACGTCATGCACGGGCCAGCGCGGCTCTTTGGCGGCGTGAAGAACATCGAGCTGTTCCGTATCGCGCCGATCTTTCTCGACCTTGCGGAGCGGGCGCAGAGATTCGATATCCAGCTCACGCTGGAAAACGTCAGCTGGTGCGTGTTCAACGAACCTGAGTTCGGCGTTCGCTTACAGGAGCTCACGCAAGGCGCGATCAAGCACACGCTGGACGTCAAGCAGGCGGTGCGCAGCGGATTTGATCCGATGGACTACATCCGCGCGGTTGGCGAGCAGATTGTGAATGTGCATCTTTGCGACGCGACGCGCCTGCCCTCCGGCGGTGTTCGTTACGACATGCCGGGTTTTGGCGAATACGACTTCGTTTCCATGCTGAATTTGCTGAAAGAAAAAGGCTATCGCGGGCCTGCTTTCATCGAGGTCTACAGCGATATGTATACCAGGATTCCCACGCTTTACGAGAGCCTCGATCGAGTGGAGCAGATCGTCTCCCGCTCGGAATACGGCAAACTTTCATAATTTCTCGCATGAATCTGTTCTACGCACATAAAATATGATAAGATACGGTACAAATTTGGTCTTCAGTAACAGTAATTTTTGATATAACACACGAACCAACGGGAGGAAACAACGATGAACGAACGGTATTATGAAGAAGCCTGGCGGCAGTCCATGCGGGTCAAGCTGGATTTTAACAACATGATGTCCGACAAGCTCGGCAACCGCGGCATCTATCGCCGCGAGCTGGAAAGCATGCAGAGCCAGATGGACGCAGCCGTCGCAAGCACGCGCGCCAAGCGCCCTATCATGCGCTGGCGTGAGCTGCCCTACAATCAGGATGAGATCGTGAAATCCATTCTGGCGGATGCGGCGGATATCCGCGAAAAGTTTGACGACTTTGTCGTGCTCGGCATCGGCGGCAGCGCGCTGGGTCCCACTGCGGTGCAGCAGGCGCTCAACCACCTTCGCTACAACGACCTGCCGCGCGAAAAGCGCAACGGCCCGCGTCTCTTTGTGGAAGACAACATCGACCCGGAGCGCATGGCGGCTCTCTTGGACGTCATCGACGTGGAGAAGACCTGCTTTAACGTGATCAGCAAGTCCGGCGGCACGTCCGAGACCATGAGCCAGCTGCTGATCATCTCCTCGCTGCTGCACGAAAAGCTCGGCGCGGATATCAGCACGCACCTCATCGCCACGACGGACGAGACCAAGGGCAACCTGATCAAGATCGCTAAGGCGGAAAACCTCAAAACGTACTACATCCCCGAGGGCGTCGGCGGACGTTTCTCCGAGCTTTGCCCGGTGGGCTTGCTCGCGGCTGCGGTCTGCGGCATCGACATTCGCGAGCTGCTCGCGGGAGCTGCGTTCATGGACGCAATCTGCGATGGTCAGCGCGACGTTTGGAAAAATCCCGCCTACATGCTCGCCACCCTGCAGGTTGCCAGCATGAAGCGCGGCTGCAACATCAGCGTCATGATGCCGTATGCGGACAGCCTTCGCTATATGGCGGACTGGTACGCCCAGCTTTGGGCGGAATCCCTCGGCAAGAAGATCGATTGGGACGGCGCCGTCGTCAACGCGGGTCAGACCCCGGTCAAGAGCCTCGGCGTCACCGACCAGCACTCGCAGGTGCAGCTCTATACGGAAGGCCCGTTTGACAAGGTGATCACCTTCCTCGCGGTGGACAAGTATCGCTGCGAAACTATGATCAGCGACGGCTACTTTGATGTGCCGGACGTCTCCTTCCTCTGCGGACACACGCAGAACGAGCTCATCGCTGCCGAACTCAAGGCCACGGAATACGCGGTCAGCAAGAGCGGACACCTCAACCACACGATCGTGCTGCCGGAAGTCAACGCGTTTACTGTAGGCCAGCTCCTGTTCCTCTTCGAGATGGCGACGGCGTTTGCGGGCGAACTGCTCAACATCAACGCATTTGACCAGCCCGGCGTGGAAGAAGGCAAAAAGGCGACCTACGCGCTGCTTGGCAAGCAGGGCTACGACGAAAAGCGCGCGGAGCTCGCTGCCATCCCCGAAAAGAACGAAAAATTCATCATCTGAGCATATGTTGACGATTCGGCCGCTCACCGCGGCGGATAAACAGCAGGCAAGGGAAATTTGGGAGTTGCGTTTTCACGACTCCCTTTCCTTTATTGACTGGTATTTCTCCGAACGGTACGCGCCGGAGACTTCGTTTTGCGCGGAGGAAGACGGACGCATCATCAGCATCGCGCACGGCTCCATCATGCAGCTTCGCGTGCGCAACGTCGTGTTTCCCGCGATGATGATCTCGGGAGTCGCGACGCTGCCCGGCTACGAAGGGCAAGGCCTGATGAAGCAGGTGCTGCTCGTGTTGTTTGAGGAATGCAGGCGGCGGAACATCCCGCTCGCGTTCCACAAGCCATCACACTTTTCAATCTATCGCGCGGTGGGCGAGTTCCCCTGCTACGACGCGCTGTTTCACACGCGGGAAGTCGAGCCCGATTCCCCCGTCTCTTGGGATACACTCGCAAGCTCCGACGAATTGCTCCGCGTTTACGAGCACTCAACCGGGCGCTACAGTGCACTTGTGATCCGCTCCAAAGGTGATATGGAAAAGCGCGTGCGGGACTTGACCTGCGACGGAACGCAGTTCCTGCTCCACCGGACGGGCGGCATTGTCGACGGGTATCTCTTTGCCTCCGAGGAGGACGACGGCTCTCTCTACTGTGAAGAAGCGCTCGCCACCTCAAGCCAAGCCTACACCGAGATGATCGCGCGCCTACCGAAGGGAAGCGTCGTCAAACTCCCGCCGGATGTGCAGATCAACGGCAATCTCCAACCTTGGGGCGTGATGATTCCCGTGGATGTCTCTGCGCTACTGCGCGCGCTCTGCGGAAGCGCTTCCGCGTTTCGCCTTGAGATGCTGGACGGCATGATGCCGTGGAACAACGGGGTCTTCGACGGCGCAGGCAATCGCGCGAACGAACCCGCGACCGGCACGTTGTCGGCGGGCAGGCTCATGCAGTTCCTCTGCGGCTATCTCCCGTTTCGGGACGTGTTTAATCAGGAAACCTGCTATTGCGCGGACGAATATTGATCGAGGCGAATGATCGCTTTTCGCGATCGTGTGTGCTAAAATAGAGTATGTTTCTAAAATGCGGCGTGTGCAGAGCGAGTGGTTTTTTTGCCGATTTGAGAAACAAAACCGCAGGAATAGCAGCGCTATTTCAAGGTTGCGGTGACGAAAAAGCGGTGAGAAAGACACCGGCTCTGTGCCGCTGTGCTTTTAAAAACGCACTCCAAGTAACTTCAAATCTTTTCCGCAAGGAGACCATTCATGTACGATATCGTATCTCTCGGCGAACTGTTGATCGACTTTACGGAGAGCGGCGTTTCCCCCGCGGGGCAACGCCTCTTTGAGCAAAACGCGGGCGGCGCGGTCACCAACCTGCTCTGCGCGTCGTCGCAGTGCGGCTCCAAAACCGGCTTCATCGGAAAAGTCGGGCGCGATATGCACGGCGCGTTTCTCAAGCAGGCGATGGTCAACGCGGGCGTGGACATGCACGCGCTCATCGAGGCGGACGACGTGTTCACGACGCTTGCGTTCGTGGCGCTCAAGCCCAGCGGAGAGCGGGAGTTCTCCTTTGCGCGCAAGCCCGGCGCGGATACCCAGCTTCGCACGGACGAGCTCGACCGCGAGATGCTGAATCACACGCGCGTCTTTCACACGGGCTCGCTCTCGCTCACGCAGGAGCCCGCGAGAAGCGCAACCTATGAGGCCATCGACATCGCGAAAGCCGCGGGAGCCGTGATCTCCTACGACCCGAACTATCGCGCGTCGCTTTGGACGAGCCGCGAGGAGGCGATCCGCTTCATGCGCTCGCTGATCGTCACGGCGGATATCATGAAGGTCTCCGACGAGGAGCTGCCGCTGCTCACGGGAGAAACCGATCCGGAGAAAGCCGCGGATCTTCTGCTCGATCAGGGCGTGAAGATCGTCGCGATCACGCTGGGTTCCGAGGGCGCGTATGTCCGCGTCGGAAAAGAGCATGCGCTCGTGCCGGGATTCCGCGCGAAAGCCGTGGACACCACCGGCGCGGGAGACTCCTTCTTTGGCGGGTTCCTCTATCGCTTCCTCTCCTCCGGCAAAGCGCTCAAAGAGGTCACGATCAGCGATGCCGCGGATTACGCCCGGTTCGGCAACGCGACCGCCTCCCTCTGCGTCGAGCGGCGCGGCGGAATCCCCGCGATGCCGAAGCTCGCGGAGGTGCTGGAGCGCCTCAAGCAGTAAGTGTAAAGCAACACAAATTTGCGCAATATTTCCCGCCTCACGGCGGGATTTCTTTTATTTTGAAGCATGTACCGATAGGAACGACGGAATTATTGTTTCATTAGAGCGAAACATCTTCCCCTACCCGAACCCGCCTTGACAAGGAAGCCGTATTCCTGCGATAATATGCGGTGACTGACGAATAAGGAGCATATTGTAACATGGCAGCGCAAACGGAAAAACCTTCCTGGTATACGATGGATTCGATCGTAACGCTCTGCAAAGGGCGCGGCTTTGTCTACCCCGGCAGCGAGATCTATGGCGGTCTCGCCAACAGCTGGGACTACGGCCCGCTCGGCGTGGAATTTAAGAATAACATCAAGCGCGCCTGGTGGAGAAAATTTGTGCAGGAGTCGCCCTACAACGTTGGCATGGACGCGGCGATCCTGATGAACCCGGAAACATGGGTTGCGAGCGGCCACGTCGGTGGATTTTCAGACCCGCTGATGGATTGCAAGAGCTGCCGCGCGCGCTTCCGCGCCGACAAGCTCATCGAGGACTATGTTGCCGAGCAGGGCTTGACGGATGTGCATCCCGATGGCTGGACGAACGCGCAGATGGAAGCGTTCATCAAAGACAAGGGCATCGTCTGCCCGGAATGCGGCAAGTCCGACTTCACGAGCATCCGTAAGTTTAACCTGATGTTCAAGACGTTTCAAGGCGTGACCGAGGATTCCGCGTCGGAGCTCTACCTCCGCCCGGAAACCGCGCAGGGCATCTTTGTCAACTTCAAAAACGTGCTGCGCACCACACGCAAGAAACTGCCGTTTGGCATCGCGCAGATCGGCAAATCCTTCCGCAACGAGATCACGCCCGGCAACTTCATCTTCCGCATCCGCGAGTTTGAGCAGATGGAGCTGGAGTTCTTCTGCACGCCCGGCACCGACCTCGAGTGGTATCATTTCTGGAAAGATTACTGCCACAAGTTCCTGCTTGCCCTCGGCATGAAGGACGCGAGCATCCGCCTGCGCGAGCACGAAAAAGAAGAGCTATCGCATTACAGCAAAGGCACGACGGACATCGAGTTCATGTTCCCATTCGGCTGGGGTGAGCTCTGGGGCATCGCGGACCGCACGGACTTCGACCTCAAGAGCCACGCCACCCACAGCGGCGAGAATTTCGAATACCTCGATCCGTACACCAATGAGAAGTTCATTCCGTATTGCGTGGAACCGTCCCTCGGCGCAGATCGCGTCGCGCTCGCGTTCCTCTGCAACGCCTATGAGGAGCAGGAGCTGGAAGGCGGAGACGTCCGCACCGTGCTGCACCTCCACCCCTCGCTCGCGCCGTTTAAGTGCGCGGTTCTGCCGCTGAGCAAGAAGCTCACCGAGCAGGCGCAGGCCGTCTACGAAAAGCTCGCCAAGAAATTCATGGTGGACTTTGACGAGACGGGTTCCATCGGCAAGCGCTACCGCAGAGAAGACGAAATCGGCACGCCGTACTGTGTGACCGTCGACTTCGACACCGAGAACGACGGCTGTGTCACCGTGCGCGACCGCGACACGATGGAGCAGGTTCGCCTGCCAATCGACGAGCTCACGAGCTACATCGAAACCCGGTTGGACTTCTAAACGAAAAACACAAGCCCCCGCGTCCTGCGCGGGGGCAATTGTTTGTTTGGCACATCCAAACACAAGCAGAAATCAGAACGACAGGAAACGATATGGCAGAGATTACCGGCGTCGTCAACTCCATCATCTACCGCAACACCGAAAACGGCTGGACGGTTTTGGAGCTTTGCCCCGATGAGGGCGAAAAGCTCGCCGTCGTCGGTGCGCTTCCGCTTGCGAACGTTGGCGAACGTCTGGAATTGACCGGCGAGTATTCCTCGCACCCGAAATACGGAACGCAATTTAAGGCAACCTCTTACAACACCGTTGCCCCTGCGACGCTCTCCGCCATCGAAACCTATCTCGGCAGCGGCATCATCAAGGGCATCGGCCCCGCGACCGCGCGCGCCATCGTCTCCACATTCGGCATGGAGACGCTCGCCGTTCTGGACGAAGACCCGCTGCGGCTATCGGAGATACCCGGCATCGGCGCAAAACGGCGGGATACGATCCTCGCGAGCTACACGGAAAACCGCATGATGCGGGACATCCTGCTCGCGCTGGAGCCGTACGGCGTCACGGTCAATCAGGCATACAAGCTTTACAAAATCTACGGCGAACTCTGCCTTGCGCGCATCGAGGAAGACCCGTACCAGATCATCAAGGACGTGGACGGCATCGGCTTTGTCACGGCGGACAAGATTGCGCAAAACGTCGCCGGATTTTCGTTCGACTCCGAATCCCGCCTGCGCGCGGGGCTTCTCTTTGCGCTCTCCACCGCGGCAAACGAATACGGACACACCTACTTGCCCAAGAAATCGCTGCTCAACTACTCTGTTAAGCTGCTCGGCGCACCCGAGGAGCGGCTGAGCGATTCGCTCGATCTGCTGGTTGCGCACGGAGAAGCCATGCACCAGTTCGTCGGCGAGACGGAAGCGGTGTTCCTTCCCTACTTCGACCGCATGGAATCCTACATCGCCGAAAAGCTGCTCAAGCTCTCGCAAAAACCCATCGAGAACCCGTTTTTCGACTTTGCGGCGATTCAGTCCGCGCAAAAGCTGGAGCTCTCCGGTCAGCAGAAGAGCGCGGTGCTCTCCGCGCTCAACGAAGGCGCGCTGGTGATCACCGGCGGTCCGGGCACGGGCAAAACCACGATCATCCGCTTCATCACCGCCATCATGGAGGAAATCGGGCTGGAGGTTGCGCTCACCGCGCCGACCGGCCGAGCCGCAAAGCGCATGAGCGACGCCACGGGCCACGAAGCAAAGACCATCCACCGACTGCTGGAATACATTCCCGGCGAAGGGTTCTTGCGAAACGCGGACGATCCGCTCTTAGTCGATATGGTCATCGTGGACGAGATGAGCATGGTGGACGCCATGCTGATGAACGCGCTATTAAAAGCGATTCCGGTCGGGACGCGGCTCATCCTCGTCGGCGACGCGGATCAGCTGCCCTCCGTCGGCGCGGGAGATGTGCTGCGGGATATCATCAGCAGCGAAACCATCCGCGTGGTGCGCCTCGACGAGATCTTCCGTCAGGCGCAGTCGAGCATGATCATCACCAACGCGCACCGCATCAACGTGGGTTCCGCGCCGATTCTGGACGTGCCGGAGAGTGACTTTTTGTTTGAGGATGTCGCGTCTCAGGATCGCATCCTCGACCGCATTCTGCATATCTGCACCCATCCGGGAGACGTGCTCGCAACGCGCGAGCCGCTGCTGGATGTGCAGGTTTTGGCTCCGATGAAAAAAGGAACGCTGGGCGTTTACAACATCAACGCGAAGCTGCAAGCAGCGCTCAATCCGCCCGAGCCGCACAAACGCGAGCACATCAGCGGGGACTCGATCTTCCGCGAAGGCGACCGCGTGATGCAGATGAAGAACAACTACAAGATCGAATGGCGCAAGAAAACGGCGGCCGGCGGCGTCGAGGACGGCACGGGCGCGTTTAACGGCGACCTCGGCACGATCTACCAAATCCACGAGCTGGATCGCTCGCTGAGCGTGCTCTTTGACGACGAGCGGCTCGCGGTGTTCGACTACACGCATATCGACGAATTGGAACTTGCCTACTGCATCTCGATTCACAAGAGCCAGGGCAGCGAGTTTCCCATCGTGATACTGCCAATGTTCGGCGCGGCGTCGCCGATGATGACGCGAAACCTCCTCTATACCGCCGTCACCCGCGCAAAGCGGCAGGTGGTCTGCGTGGGTCGCAGGGACGCGCTCATGAGCATGGTCAACAACAACCGTACCGATCGGCGCTATACCGCGCTTTGCAGCCGCTTGAGCGAACTCAAGGCGCTCGGCGTATGAGTCAAAACCTGATTGCGGCGCTCATCGACGCGCTCTATCCGCCGGACGTTGCCTGCGCGCTCTGCGGCAAGGAGACGCTGCTTGACCGCGATCATCTTTGCGCGGATTGCCGAGGAACGCTCTCTCCCGCGCCCGCGCTTGTTTCGCCCGCACAGATGGACGGCATCGTCGCCGCCTACCGGTATGCCGGCGGTGCGAGAAACGGCATCCACGCGCTCAAGTATCAAAATCAAGTGCGGCTGGCACCATTCTTCGCAAACGCGATTTCGCTGCCGCCGGATTGGCAGATCGACCGCGTGGTACCCGTTCCTCTGCATCCGCTCAAACAATGGCTCCGCTCGTATAATCAGAGCGATCTGATCGCAAAGGAGCTCTGCAAGCGTTATTCGCTCCGGCAGCAAAACGATCTCTTGCGGCGCACGCGCTTCACCAAATCGCAGACGAAGCTGACCGCGTTTGAGCGCGCAAAGAACGTTTCCCACGCGTTTCTCGCCTCTCCCGCCGTGCGCGGGCTGACCATCCTCCTCGTGGACGATGTGACCACCACGCACAGCACGCTGCTCGCCTGCGCGCTCGCGCTCAAGGCTGCAGGAGCCGCCCGCGTCTACGCCGCCTGCGCAACCGCCGCCAGCCACGGCGCGGATCTGGAATAACCGCACAAAACACAAAACCGTGCGTCTTTTTTACAAGACGCGCGGTTTTTGATTGTCGGAGTTTAAATATATTGGTTCTTGCCCGCCTGTCTGCCGGAGAAGAAGATGATCACGATCAGGATGCCTACGCAGACGAACGCCGCGTTCCAGCCGTCTGTCCAATCGAACAACCAGCCGCCGAGGAGCGGGCCAAGCGCGCCAAAGCCGTAACCCAACGATTGCACCATGCCGGAAAGGCTCGTCGCGCGCTCGGCGGAGCGGGTTCTAAGACCAATCAGCAACATGCAGAGGTTGAAGCAGGAACCGGTCGAGAAGCCATAGAACATCACGCTGACGGTCAGGAACGCGATCGACTTTGCAAACACCAGCCCGCAGAGAGACACGATGTAGAGCACGGCGACGATCGAGATCAGCCCGCGCTGATCCTTGAGGCGCGTGGCAATCGCGGGAATCAGGAACGCCGCGGGAATCGTCGTGAGCTGAAACGCGAACGCGAGATACCCCGCCGTCTCCGGCGTTAGGCCTTTGCTCAGCGCGATGCTCGGCAGCCACGCCGCAAAGAAGTAAAAGAGGAACGATTGCGCGCCCATGAGCACGGTGAGCCACCACGCGAGCTTGGTGCGCCAGACGGACTTCTCCTGCTCCGGCGCGTACGTTGCGGTTACGCTGTTCTGCGTGATCGAGAGCCCGCGCTGCGGCAGCCAAACGAGGATACCGACCACCGCGAGCGCGATCCAGACCGCGAGAGAATTCCGCCAGCCCATGTTGGGCAGCTTGCTCAGCGGATAACTCACCGCGGCGGAAATCGCGGCAAACGAGGTCATCGAGATCGTAAACGCTCCGGTAGCAAGGCCCAACCGCTCCGGAAAGCGCGCCTTGATGATGCCGGGCACGAGCACATTGCCAATCGCGATGCCCGCGCCGAGCAGAAGCGTTCCGCAGAACAGCCCGAAACCGCCGCCATAGGAGCGCAGCGCAACGCCGATGAGAATCGCGACGACCGCGTACAGGAGCGTTTTGCCCGCGCCGAGCCGGTCGCTGATGCGCCGCACAAACGGAGAAAGCAGCGCGAACATGATCAGCGGAATCGTGGTGAGAAGCCCGAACACGCCGCTGGAAAACGGCAGTTCGCCCTTCATCGTGGGCACGAGCGGGCCGACCGCCGTGATCGGCGCGCGGAGGTTCACCGCGACGAAGATGAGTCCCAGAAACAGAAGCAGGTTGAATTTCTTAACTTGTGTCGTTTTCGTTGTCAAAACACGGGTTCCTTTCGTTGGTTCGATGCGTTGATTGAGCGATTACTCCAGCTCTTCCGGCAGAAATGCGGTATTGTGCAGCCCGTGATAATGGCTTCCTTTGTGCACGGTGAGCTTCAACACGCAGTAGTCCGGATCCGTTACGCCTTTGGGATAATATTTCTCGAACCCTTCCCGCCAGAGAAACGCCTTCGTCTCCGCGTCGGTGCAAACCTCGATATCGCCGACAAACAACGCGCCCTGATAATGATCCGGATCGCAGTAATAGAGTGACGCCTTGGGGTTCTGCAACAGCGCCGGAATTTTTCCGGAAGAGGTATTGGTCGAAAGATACTGCGTTTTCATCTTGTCGTGTTCCAGAATCAACATCGCCCGCGTGTTGGGGAATCCTTGCTTATCAACATATGACAAATAGGCCGTGGTGCTGTTCTTTCGGAGATTCCAGATCGCGTCAAATACTTCCTGTGTCATAGTCTGTGCTCCTTTTGCGTGTGATATGGTTAAAAAATGAAAACATAGTTGAGAGAAACGATGTGTATCAGCAAAACCGGATAAAAGAACGCACCCTCATTCGGTCTGAACGAGAGTGCGTTTCTTCTGGCGGAGGGCCAGGGATTCGAACCCTGGGTCCCTTTCGGGACACGGCATTTCGAGTGCCGCACGATCGACCACTCTGACAACCCTCCACGAATGCTCGCGCAAGGGATATTATACTGAACTGTCGCAAAGATTGCAACGGTAAGTTTCAAAATACGCATGAAAACCGAATCAGCCAAGTATAAAAACAAGGCGCCCTTGCGGGCGCCTTGCATGAGATGCGAAGTTGGGTTGTTTACGCTTTGCCGTCGCAGCCGAGCACGGTCGTGATCTTGTGGGAGACCATGTTCTTGATCGCGGTGCGCGCCGGAGCGAGATACTGGCGCGGGTCAAAGTGGCTGGGGTTATCGTTGAAGTACTTGCGAATCGTCGCCGTCATGGCAAGACGCAGGTCGCTGTCAATGTTGATCTTGCAGACCGCCATACGGGCAGCTTCGCGCAGCATGTCTTCCGGTACGCCGATGGCATCCGGCATGTTGCCGCCGTTTTCGTTAATCATCTTCACGAACTCCGGAATGACGCTGGAAGCGCCGTGGAGCACGATCGGGAAGCCGGGCAGACGCTTTTCGACTTCGGTGAGGATGTCGAATCTCAGCTGCGGCTTGGTGCCGGGCTTGAACTTATATGCGCCGTGGCTGGTGCCGATGGCGATTGCCAGCGAGTCTACGCCGGTGCGCTTCACGAAATCTTCGACCTGGCTGGGATCGGTGTAGCTGCCTTCGCCTGCCGCGACCTTCACGTCGTCCTCAACGCCTTCAAGACGGCCGAGTTCGCCTTCGACCACGACGCCGTGATCATGCGCATACTCGACGACCTGACGGGTGAGCTTGACGTTCTCTTCGTAGCCGTGGTGCGATCCATCGATCATGACGGAGGAGAATCCGCCGTCGATGCAGCTCTTGCAGAGTTCAAACGTGTCGCCGTGGTCAAGGTGAACGCAGATGGGCAAATCCGTCTCGATGCACGCCGCCTCGATAAGCTTCATGAGGTAGGTGTGGTTGGCGTATTTGCGCGCGCCGGAGCTGACCTGCAGGATCAGCGGAGCTTTGAGCTCCTTGGCGGCTTCGGTGATGCCCTGAATGATCTCCATGTTGTTGACGTTGAACGCGCCGATGGCATAGCCTCCGGCATACGCATCCGCAAACATCTTTTTGCTGGTTACGATAGGCATTAGTACTATCTCCTTTTCTTGATCTTTTGGATCAATTGTCTTGTTCTTTCGATACGTATTCTATCACATGACGCCTAAAATGCAACGAAAAAATGCCGCCCGTGACCGTAAGTTCTTCCAAATATGATTTTGCCCCGGATTTTTTGCATCAGAAGCAGCTGTTCCGGCAGCGAACGATCCTTAATTGTTTTTCGCGTGTCTTTGCGCTATACTATGCTCTGAGAAGGAACAAAGGATGCCCGCCATCGGGTGCGGGTTCTGTTTGGAGGAAGTATTTGATGGATTCTACCAAAAAAGGCTTGCTGTCTCTCGTGATCCCGGTGTTCAACGAGCAGGAAGTGCTCAAGGATTCCTTTACCCGCATGGACGCCGCGATGCAAAAGACCGGCTATGCCTACGAAATCATCTACGTCAACGACGGCAGCCGGGATCACACGCTCGATCAACTGCGCGAACTGGCAAACGAGCACAAGCAGGTCAAGGTGCTCTCGTTCTCTCGAAACTTCGGCCACCAGCTCGCGGTCACCTGCGGCATGGACGCGGCAAAGGGCGATGCTTTAATCATCATCGATGTGGATTTACAGGATCCGCCGGAGCTTATTCCCGAGATGGTGCGCATGTGGAAAAACGGCGCGGACATCGTATACGGCAAGCGCCTCAAACGCAAGGGTGAAACGCTGTTTAAAAAACTCACGGCGAGTATGTATTACCGCCTGCTTTCTTGGATGAGCGCCTACCCCATCCCGCTCGACACCGGAGATTTCCGCCTGATCGGGCGCAATGTTGCGGACGTGTTCCTCCAGATGCGCGAGCACAACCGCTTCCTTCGCGGCATGTCCGCGTGGATGGGCTACAACGCGGTTCCGATCGAGTATGAGCGTCAGGAGCGCTTTGCGGGTCAAACGAAGTACACGCTCAAGAAGATGCTCCGCCTCGCCAGCGACGGCATCACCGGTTTTTCGGACAAGCCGCTGACGCTGCCCATGACGTTTGGCATTGCGCTGATGGCGCTCATCGGACTCGGGCTTCTCGCGCTGATCATCGTTGCAATCATCTCCGGCGTCGCGCCCTGGCTCTGGGCCGCCTGCGGCATCGTGTTTGTGCAGGGGCTAACGCTGTTCTTTATGGGACTGCAGGGCATGTATCTCGGCAGAATGTATGACGAGGCAAAGGGCCGCCCGCTCTACATCGTCTCCGAGAAGCACAATCTCGATTGATTGTTTGGAGCAAGTGCAATCGATCTTACAGGAACGAAATCTGTTGATTTGTTAGGTTGACTAAGAAAGTTTTTTCTTGCGGATATTGTAGAGATATTGTACAATACTTTGGGCTTTAAGAGCGAATTTCCCCGTTTTTCCGGATGTAATCCGACAGGAAAGACTGATAGTTTCAGGCAATCTGCTCTTTTGCCTGAACCCCAACACTGTATATCATAAAAAGGAGAACATAGATATGGCAATCAAAGTAGGCATCAATGGCTTTGGCCGTATCGGCCGCCTGGTATTCCGCGCAGCCGCAGCCAACCCCGAAATCGAAGTCGTCGGCGTGAACGATCCGTTCATCGACCTCGACTACATGGTCTACATGCTCCGTTACGACACCGTTCACGGTCAGTTTAAGGGAGACATCTCCATCAAGGACGGCAAGCTGGTCGTCAACGGCGAAGAAACCGCTGTTTACGCGTACATGAACGCGAACGAAATCCCGTGGAAAGATTGCGGCGCAGAATACGTCGTGGAATCCACCGGCATCAACACCACGATCGACAAAGCGAGCGCGCACTTCGTTGGCGGTGCCAAGAAGGTCGTCATCTCCGCTCCGTCCTCCGATGCGCCGATGTTCGTCATGGGCGTCAACCAGGACAAATACACCAAGGACATGACCGTTGTTTCCAACGCGTCCTGCACCACGAACTGCCTCGCTCCTCTGGCGAAGGTCATTCATGACAACTTCGGCATCGTCGAAGGCCTCATGACCACCGTTCACTCGATCACCGCGACGCAGAAGACCGTCGATGGTCCTTCCAAGAAGGATTGGCGCGGCGGCCGTGCGGCAGCGCACAACATCATCCCCAGCTCCACCGGC
Source organism: Christensenellaceae bacterium (assembly GCA_963667195.1). Taxonomy (GTDB): domain Bacteria; phylum Bacillota; class Clostridia; order Christensenellales; family CAG-138; genus UBA7703. Next base: position 2,702,358 of record OY762962.1, on the reverse strand, counting down.
GCCGCCAAGGCAGTCGGCAAGGTCATCCCCTCCCTCAACGGCAAGCTCACCGGTATGTCCCTGCGCGTTCCGACACCGGACGTCTCCGTGGTTGACCTCACCTGCCGCCTTGAGAAGGGTGCCACCTATGACGAGATCAAAGCCGTCATGAAGGCCGCCTCCGAGAAACCCGAATGGGCCGGCATCCTTGGTTACACCGAGGACGAAGTCGTTTCTTCGGACTTCTACACCGATCCCCGCACCTCCATCTTCGACGCCAAAGCCGGCATCAGCCTGAACGATCACTTCGTCAAGCTCGTCGCCTGGTACGACAACGAGTGGGGTTATTCCAACAAAGTGCTCGACCTCATCACGCACATGGCGAAGGTCGACGCGAAGTAATTCCTTCGTATCCAAAAGAGAGCGGTTTATCCGCTCTCTTTTTTTATGCGTCGAACAATTGAGTTGCGCAAAAAAACAGGCTCTGCGAAAGCCGCAAAGCCTGTTATTGAAACACAAGTGTTTTTGCTTAATTCAGCGAGAGGAATGCAAACAGCGGATAGTGATCGGAATACTCGTTGGGAATCGCGCGCGCGTTGAGAACCGTGATGTTCTTCGAGACAATGATGTTGTCGATCTGCGACATGCCGATTCTCTTGTTGGAGTAGTTATAGAACTTTGTCGCGCTGGTGTTCACGACGCGGTAGCTCTTCTTGAAATTGTAAAACTCGCTCTCCTCCGCGTTGAAGTCTCCCGTGAGAATCTTATACACGTTCTTGTCCGCGTTCATGATCTTGAGCACTTCCGCAAACTGCTTTTTGCGAATGTCGGCGGACTCATAGGAAAAATGCGTGTTGTAGACGGAGACGCGCTTGTCTCCGATTACATATTCCACCTTTTGCAGGCAGCGCTGCTCCTTATCCTGGCTGGTGAGCGGGGTTACCGTCGCGTTCTCCGGCTTAAACTTGGAGATTTGGCCGATGCCGTATTTTCCGCCGGAGGGATATGGAATCGTCTGCGCGAAGGTCATGTACTGCGCGTCCTTCGTGCGCACGGAGAGCAGGTTGTCCGTGTGGTCTTTTTCGTTGATGTACACTTCCTGCACGCCGAGGATATCCGGCCTCTGCGCCGCGATCAGCCAGCCCTGCATCTCGAGATTGTCGTTGCCGCGCTTGATGTTCCAGGTGCCGACCGTCAGCACATCGCGCACAAGATAGATCGAATACTTCACAACCCCGTTGACGGAGATGCGGATGGTTTTGCTGTTGCCGGAGTTGATGGTGTATTTCGCGCTGCCAATTCCGGTGTTGCCGATGCTGACCTCGACGCCCTCGTTTGCTACGGCATTGATGTCGATTTCACCCTGCGTTGCGGTGAGCACGTAGCCATGCTCCGACGGCGAGAACTTCGGCGAGAGCGTGCCGCCCTTTACCTCGATGCCGGAGAGCAGGTCGTTGGCGACTTTTGCCGTAAGCTCCATATAGTCCGAGGAAACGTAGCCGACGGTTCCGTTATAATCGATCTGGTGCCAGGCACCGCTGGCGTATGCCTGCGTGACCTTGAAGGTCTCCCCTTTGTTCGCCTTGCCGAGTTTTTTTGCCTTCAGCGAGGGTTCCGCGCGGACGTTGACATCCTTCTGCACGTTAAAGATCGTTCCCGTATAGTCCATCTGGTAGGACGGAAGCGACGCATCGATGTTGACATAGAGGCGGTTCACATAGCCGGTCTTCGTTCCGGCTTCCACCTGATACCACTCCGCGTTGACATTGCTCGCCAGAATTTTTACAACCGTGCCTTCGTCCAGCCGCGTGATGATGCCGCCGTTCGAGCTTGCGGTCTTTCGCAAGGCAACGTTGTCACCGATGATAATGCCCGTGCTCAGTGTGAGCGCGTGTGAGGCTTGCGTCGGAATCACCGAAAGGCTCAGCACGAGCAGGGTCATGTACAACAGCAGAATTCGCTTTTTCATAGTTCCTCTTTTCGGGAATCAGCGGCCGCATTTTTAAAAGCGTGCGATCGCGATTGATATGTCGCGTTGCGAATCGATTGGTAAGAATCTACAAACTTGAGTTTAGACAAAAAACGGCGGGAAGACAAGCCGCTTCCCGCCCAATTCACGAAAACGTTACATTAGGTATCTTCACTTTACCACGCGGTAAATGTTCGCTTCATACGGCTGTAATCCGTCTCCCTGCGCCATGTAGTTGGAGTAGACGAGCTCCAACTTGCCCTTCGCGTTGGGCTGCTTGACCGCACGCTCGCAGAGATTCATTTCGATATAGAAGCGCTCCTTGCCATCGTCGCGATAATAGCAGAACACGTCGTCCTTCGCGCTCTCCAGCGGCTCAAACGTGCCGTACACCAACGCCGGATGATCCTTGCGCAGCTGAATCAGCGACATGTAAGAATGCAGCACGGAGGTCTCCTCGTCCAGCTGAGCTGCGACGTTGCAGGTGTCCTTGTCGCCCAGGCGAATCCACGGCTCGTGCTCCGAAAAGCCCGCGTACACGTCGTTATTCCACTGCATCGGCGTGCGGCTGTGATCCCGCGTGCCGCAGAGTACGGTATGCCAGGCCTGCTCCGGCGTCTTTCCGCAAGCGATCAGGTCGTTGTATTTGTTGATGCTCTCGATGTCACGAAGCTCGGACATATCGTTGAACGCGACGTTGACCGCGCCCAGCTCCTGCCCCTGATAGAGAAACACCGTTCCGCGGGACGTGAGAAGCACGACCGCGATGAGCTTTGCGATGATATCGCGGTATTCCTCGTTCGTGTTGACCTTGCTGACCATGCGCGGGTTATCGTGGTTCTCCACGAAGATGCTCGGCCAGGCGTAGTCCGCGTAATCGCTCTCCAGACGGCAGAAGCACTTCTTCAGGTGATTGAGGTTATAGCGGTAATCATCGAAGCGATTCTTACCGAGGTTTTCGAGATGGTCAAAGCTGAATACCGTGTTCAGCTCCTCCCGCTCATCCGCGGTGAGCAGCTTGTTCATCTCGGGGCCGGTACCCGGCGTTTCGCCGACGGTGAACGCGTCCCCAAACGAGCGTCGCTTGAGCTCATGCAGGTATTCGTGCAGGCGTTTGCCGTAGAAGTAGTGCTCGATTCCGTTGAACTGCAACAGCGCGCCAAGCGTTGCGCTGCCGTCCTCCAGCGAGGTTTTGCTGATATAGTTGATCACGTCGAGGCGGAAGCCGTCCACGCCTTTTTCGCGCCAGAAGTCGATGATGTCGCAGACCTCGTCCCGCACCTTGGGATTCTCCCAGTTCAGGTCGGGCTGCTTCTTCGAAAACAAGTGCAGGTATTCCTCGTCCCGCGTGTCCACGCTCTCCCAGGCAGGCCCGGAGAAGAAGCTATGCCAGTTGTTCGGGTGCCCGCCGTTTTTCGGCTTGCGCCAGATGTAGTAGTCCCCATGCTCGCCCTTCGGGTTTTTCGCGGAGTCGATGAACCACTCGTGTTCGTCGGACGTGTGGTTGACGACGAGGTCGAGGATGAGCCGCATGCCGCGCGCGTGCATCTCGCGAATCAGCTCTTCCGCGTCCGCCATCGTGCCAAACTCGGTCATGATGGCGCGGTAATCGCGCACGTCGTAACCATTGTCATCGTTGGGCGAATCGAAGATCGGAGAAAGCCACAGCGCGTCCACGCCTAGCTGCTTGAGGTAGTCCAGCCGCTGAATGATGCCCTTGAGATCGCCGATGCCGTCTCCGTTTCCATCCTGAAACGAGCGCGGATAGATCTGGTACACCACCGCTTCTTTCCACCAATACGGCGCATTGGTCTTTGTGAGCGGCTTGGTGTTCGCCTCCTGATTGAATAGGTCGATCATCGTGTCGATCACGTAATCCGCATTCGGCATGGCTTTGCCCGCAAACTTCGGCAGTGCGGAAAGCTTGAGCGACTTGACGATGGGGTTTAAGATGACTTTTTCGTTGACGCCCGCATATTGCACCAGCTGTGCCAGCACATCCCGCGCGATCGGGTTGTTGAGCAGTTCGCCAACCTTTGTTTCCCTTGTGATCATATATAGGTCCTCCATCACGCGGACGATGCCGCGATCATAATCTTGCGTCATTTTCATAAACACCAATTGTGTTTATTGTACTGCGGTCTTGATTTGTTTGTCCACGAAATCAAGGTGAAATCTTTTCTCGATTGTTGTGTCAATTTCATCCGGAATGATCGGGAGATTGATCTCCCGTTTGCGAAAATATTTTTCTGTTCTTGCAACGTAATGAAATGTGAATAGGTGTTTATAATAGAAAGAAACAAATAAGTCAGATGAAACCGTAAACGGAAAGGAACCAACAACTATGAAAAAAATAATTGCAATCATCCTGTGCGGATTGAGCGTATGTACTCTTGCAGCTTGCGCAAGCAAGAGCGCCACCAGCGGAAACGCCGAAATCCCAAATCCCTTTGTGGACTGCGCCACGCTCGCCGATGCCGCAAAGCTGACCGGTTTTGACTTCACCGTCCCCGATTCGGTGGATGGGTATGACACCCGCACCATTCAGGTGATGGATAATAAGATGATCCAGGTCATCTACAGCAAAGGCGAAAACAACCTCCTGATTCGCAAACAAGCCGGCTCCGACGACATCAGCGGCGACTATAACCAATATTCCGAGGCAAACACGATAGCTCTTGGCAGTCTTCAGGTCACGATGAAAGGCGAAAACGGAATGGTCAGCGTCGCAATCTGGACAGACGGCGGATACACGTATGCCATTGACGCGCAGGACGTTCCCATGGATAACGACACCATCGGTGCGCTCATCGGAAACGTCCAGTAAGCGATCATCCGAATTTTTCACTTATTTCGAGCAACAAAAAAAAGAAGCGAACGATCTTCATCGTTCGCTTCTTTTATAAAACGTAATTACTCGCCCGCGGCGACCTCGTAAACGCTGACCTGCTTCTTGCCAAGGTGTTTGGTCTCGAAGCGCACAACGCCGTCGACAGTAGCAAAGAGCGTATCGTCTTTGCCGATACCAACGTTGGTGCCGGGATGAATGTGTGTGCCACGCTGACGCACGAGGATATTGCCCGCAAGCACGAACTGACCATCCGCGCGCTTCGGTCCGAGACGCTTGGAATGGCTGTCGCGGCCGTTACGGGACGAACCAACGCCTTTTTTATGTGCAAACAGCTGCAGATTCATCTTGAACATATCGTTACACCTCCCTGTGTCGTATTTTAAGGGATTTTCGATACGATTCTTGTATGGAGCAAAGTCCCGCCTCCATCGTCTGGAACAGAAGCTCTGCCCGATCCAACTGCTCTCCGCGCGTATCGTCCGCGAGAACGCAGTGTATACCTTCCGCATCGTCAATGGAGTAAACGAGTTGTTTGCCCGCTTTTAACCCGATGACTTCGGTGAGACCCAGACAACATGTTTGTGTCAGCGCGGAGATCGCGCTGCAAACGATGTCATTCCCCGCTTCGCCGTGGTTCGCGTGACCGGTTGAGGTAAACCCGACCGTCCGTCCACCCTGTTGAAGCATCGTTACCGTAACCATAGCGCCTTAACCGATCGAGAGAATCTCGACTTTGGTGTACGGCTGACGATGGCCGCGCTTTGTGCGCGTGTCCTTCTTCGGCTTATACTTGAAAACGACGACCTTTTTGCCTTTGCCGTGTTCGAGCACTTTGCCACGAACCACAACACCGCTCAGGACGGGCTTGCCCACCTTAACGCCGCTGTCATCCGCAACCAGCAATGTTTCAAAACTGACTTCGGCGTTCACATCGGATTCGAGCTTTTCAACCATGATCTGGCTGCCAACCTCTACCTTATACTGCTTACCACCGGTTTGAATGATTGCATACACGATAACTGCACCTCCTCATACCAGACTCGCCCAATCGCGGTGTCACGGATTAAACCGCACACTTATACCGCCCCGGTGCGGCTCACCGCAAGATCATAACACAAAGTTTGAGTACATGTCAACGAAAAAACCGCCGTTTTGCGGGACTTTGTCGGATTTATCGAATGATCTTGCAATCCTTCTTCGCCTCCGGTACTTTCTTTTCCGAAAGCGGACGGACGGAGAATTTTTCAATATGCAGGGTGGGATTCGGGCGGGCATAATATGTGCCGCCCTCTTCCGCCGGGAAGAGGCAACCGTGCTTCTTCTCCGCTTCCTCCATCGCGGCGACCACGTCAGGATGCGCCTCGATGAGGATGCGTTTGTTGTTGCTGCCCTTGATGACCTGCACCGCCTGCTTGCGGATGCGGTTGATCATGGTTTCGGGCGCGAGCACCTTCGCGTCCCCGTTGCAATACGGGCAGATCTGCTGCAGCGTGTCCGAAATGCTTCTGCCGGTCTTCTTTCGCGTCATCTCAACAAGTCCAAGATGCGTAAAGCCGAACACATGCGAGCGCGTGTGGTCGTTTCTCAGCGCGTTTTTGAGCGTTGTGAGCACGAGCACGCGGTTTGCTTCCTTCTCCATATCGATGAAGTCGATGATGATGATGCCGCCGATGTCACGCAGACGAAGCTGCTTTGCGATTTCGTTCGCCGCCTCGCAGTTGACCGCGGTGATCGTCTTTTCGAGATTGTCTTTGCCGACAAACTTGCCGGAGTTGACGTCGATGGAGGTCAACGCTTCCGTGCGGTCGATGATGACATAGCCGCCGCTCTTGAGCCAAACCTTGCGCGCGAGTGCTTTTTCGATCTTGCTCTCTGTGTCGTAGCGGTCAAACAGCGCCTCGCTCTCCTTGAGCAGGATGCGCGCCTTGAGCTTCGGTGCCATGTAGTCCGCAATCTCGCGCAGCTTGTCATACGCCTCTGTGTCGTTGACGAATACGCGGTCGATGTCCTTCATGAGTAAATCGCGCGCGGTGCGGAAAAGAAGCGACTGTTCCGCGTGCAGCAGCGCGGGCGCTTTTTGTGCGGCGGCGCGCTTTTCAATTTCGGCATAGAGATTCACGATGCTCTCGAGGTCTTCCGCGAAGTCCTGCTTGGTCTTGCCCGCGGAAGCGGTGCGGACGATCACGCCCATGCATTTGGGCTTGATCTCGGTCAAAATTTTGCGAAGGCGCTGGCGCTCTTCGTCTTTGTCGATGCGGCGGGAGACACCGACATAATCCATCGTCGGCATCAGCACGAGCGAGCGGCCAGCCAGCGTGATGTGCGTGGTTACGCGCGCGCCCTTTGTTCCGACCGGGTCTTTTGCCACCTGCACCATGATGGTCTGGCCGGGTTTGAGCAGGTCGCGGATGTTCTTCGACTCCGGCATTTGCTCGATTTCATCGTCCGGATCGTCCGAGAGCACGATATCCCCCGCGTAGAGGAAGGCGTTGCGCTCTAAGCCGATGTCGATGAAAGCCGCCTGCATGCCGGGCAGAACGTTTTGCACCTTGCCGTTGTAGATGTTGCCGACAAGACGCTCAGACCCCTCTTGCTCCACATAGAGCTCGACGGGCGAGCCATCCTCGACGACCGCGACGCGGGTTGCCACGCCGCTAGCGTCCACCAGGATCTCCTTATTCATTTTCCCTTCTCTTTCTTATTCCACGGGCAGATGCGGCAACAGGCCATCTTCGGCAAAATACATGTTCGTACGGTGGATTTCGTACGCAGCATGCGCATCCAAACGCTCGAGCAGCGCGTCGATGAACGCATCGACCCGCAGCCCGCCATCGGCTTGCAGCTTGCCTAGAACGAGGAGGGCAGCTTGATCGCCCTCTACCTGCCCCACGGAAACCCGCAGGATATACGGACGCATGTCTACTGGGCGGATTCCGCCCTTCGTCCGTTTCTGTATGATGATTTCGCCCGTCAGCATAGCTTCGAGCGTTTCGGCCAGTTTCTCTTTTGAAACCGGCTCAACAAACTGTAACTCGACCCGATATTCCGCGGCGCGGAGCTTTGCGGAAAGCGAGCCATAGTTTTCGGGCGCGGCGAATGCACCGGAAACGCGCATGCCCTGCGGCATGACCTCGTTTGCGCGGCGCACGAATTCCTCCGGCGCCATCTCTTCCGAAAGCTGCACCTCAAACCATTCGCATTCGCTCGACATGCCGGTTGCGGCAGCGGTCGCAAACGAAAACTGCGGGTGCGGGTTGAAGCCGTTGGAGTACAAGAGCGGAATCCCCGCCCTGCGGAACGCGCGCTGTAGTGTGCGTTGAATATCCAGATGCGAGATCATCGCGATCTCGTTTCCTTTTTGATAAGCGGCAATCAGTTTCATACTCTTTTATCCCTGCATCCGGCAGTCGGTTTCATATCTTGCTCCAAAGCAGCCGTTGCAGTTTTCGCGGCAGTCCGGCGTGGTTTCTCCGCTGAGCGCGCGCTTGTATTCGCGCCTTAGATACGCCTTGGTCACCAGCATATCGACAAAATCCCACGGAAGCGGGTCTTCCAGCGCGTATTCCCGCTGGGCATATGCTTCTTCGCTGAGTCCACAGTCGGCAAACGCCTCAGACCATGCTTTGCTCTGGAAGTGCTCCGACCAGGAGTCGAACCTGCAGCCGAGTTGGTAGGCGCGCAGCAGCACGTCAGAGAGCTTTTCATCTCCGCGCGAAAACGCGGCTTCCAGCACGGATAGCAGCGAATAGTGGCAGTTGAGCTCCGTGCCGCGAACGCCCTTGAGGGCATTGCGAAGCAGCTCCTGCTTTCTGCGGATCTCGTCCGGCGAAATCTGCCCGCACCACTGAAACGCCGTGAACGGCTTTGGCACAAAGGTAGAGACGCTGACGTTGAGCCGCAGCCCCTTGCCGCGCAGTTCCTTCGGGAGTTGGTAGAATTGCCAGCTGACCTTTCGCGCGAGCTGCGCGATGCCCAGGATGTCCTCGTCCGTCTCGGTGGGAAGCCCGATCATGAAATATAGCTTCACGCTGCTCCAGCCCGCGGAAAACGCGTCCTGCGTGGCGCGGAGGATGTCATCCTCCGTGACGTTTTTGTTGATCACGTCGCGAAGGCGTTGTGTGCCCGCCTCCGGCGCGAAGGTCAGGCCGCCCTTGCGAACGGTCTGCATGACCTTGAGGTCACTGGCCAACTCGCTGTCCACGCGAAGCGACGGCAGTGACACGGAGACCTTGCCCGCCTCCATCTCGCGAATGATCTCGGGCACGAGCTTGTGCACCTCGGAATAATCTCCCGTGCTGAGGCTCAGGAGCGATACTTCATCATAACCCGTGCAGTCGATCTGCTGCCGCGCGAGCTTCATGAGCGTTTCGCTCTTGCGTTCGCGAATCGGGCGGTAGATATACCCCGCCTGGCAGAAGCGGCAGCCGCGCGTGCAGCCGCGCATGACTTCCAGCGCGACGCGGTCGTGTACGATGCCGAGATACGGCACGATGGGTTCGCCTGTGAATTCCGCCGCGTCAAGGTCTTTGACGATTCTGCGCACGACGCAGGTTTCGTCGGTCTTGAGGGACGGCACGTAGACCCCGCGAATGGTCGAAAGCTCGCGGAGCAGCTCCGCCTTGCTCTTTCCCGCGCGCTTTGCGTCCCGCACCGCGAGCGCAACCTCCGGCGTCATGTCCTCGCCGTCGCCGATGAGCACCGCGTCCATAAACGCGGCAACGGGCGTGGGGTTGCAGGCGCAAGGGCCACCGCAGATGATCAGCGGATCGCTCTCAGCGCGGTCTTTTGCCAGCAGCGGAATGCCGGAAAGGTCCAGCATCTGCAGGATGTTGGTGTAGCACATCTCGTAAAGAAGCGCAAAACCAACGATGTCGAACTCCTTCAGCGGGCGGCGGGTTTCCAGCGAGAAAAGCGGCAGATGTTCCTCACGAAGCACCTGCTCCATATCCGGCCAGGGCGCAAACGCGCGCTCGCAGGCGATGCCCTCCACGCGGTTGAGCGCGTGATAGAGAATCCGCGAGCCGAGGTGCGACATGCCGATTTCGTATACGTCGGGAAACAGCAACGCAAAGCGGAGTTCCGCTTCCTGTTTGACGATGCTGTTCCACTCTCCGCCGATATAGCGCGCGGGTTTTTCCACGCGGGCAAGCAGGCGGTAAAATGCTGTCTGATCCAAAGTTATGTTCCGTTCCGTCCTCATCATTTCGGCGAAAGCGCCGATCAAATCGGCAGAATTCACCTAATATGATAGTTTATCATACGTGGTGACTCCGGTCAAATCAGATACACGCGTTTGTTTGCATTCATGCACGGCACCGCAAAAATGAATACCGCGCGCAATTTTGAAAAAAGCATGCATTTTCCGTATGATGTGGTAAAATAGACATGCTTCCGGATTTTTTCTCCGGTATACCTATGTGTTTAAAATCCTTCAACGATTGATTTTACAGATCATTTTTAAAGGGGAACGATATGCTGCTCTTAAAAAACGGCTTGCTCCACACCATGACGCAGGATGCCTTTGCGGGCGATATTTTAATCGATAACGGCAAGATCGCGGCCATCGGCGCGTCGCTTTCCGCAGATGGTGCGGAGGTGATCGACCTTGGCGGCCAGTTTGTCCTGCCGGGGCTCATCGACGCGCACTGCCACATCGGCATGTGGGAAGACGGCATGGGCGAAGAAGGCGCGGACGGCAACGAGATGACCGATCCCATCACGCCGGAACTGCGCGCGGTGGACGGCCTCAACCCCTTTGATCCGTGTTTCAAAGAAGCGCGTGAAGCGGGCGTCACCACGGTGGTAACCGGCCCCGGCAGCGCAAATGTCATCGGCGGGCAGTTTGCCGCGCTGAAGACGTATGGTCGCAGCATCGAGGAGATGACCCTTCGCGATCCCATCGCCATGAAGGCCGCGACGGGCGAGAACCCCAAGGGCGTGTATGCTGAGAAGAAGGTTGCGCCCACAACGCGTATGGCGATTGCGTCGCTGTTCCGCTCGACCATGACCGACGCGATTGAGTATCAAAAGGGCATGGCGAAAGAGGAAGACAAGCCCGATCGCGATATCGCGATGGACGCGCTGCAACCCGTAATCAACCGCGAGCTGACCGTGAAGATTCACGCCCACCGCGCGGACGACATTCTCACGGGACTGCGTCTCGCCAAGGAATTCAACCTCAAGGTGACCATCGATCACTGCACCGAGGGGTATATGATTACGGACGTACTCAAGGATCGCCTCATTGAGCAAGGCGCGGGCATCATCATAGGTCCCCTGCTCTCCGAGCGCAGCAAAATTGAGCTGAAAAACCTCTCGTTTGAAGCGCCGCGCATCTTGGAAGAAGCGGGCATCCCGTTTGCGATGATGACCGATCATCCCGTGATTCCGATTCAGTTCCTGCCCGTGCAAGCGGGGCTTGCCGTACGCGAAGGCCTCAGCGAGGAGACGGCTCTTCGCTCCATCACACGCTATGCCGCAGAGATCGTCGGCATTTCCGACCGTGTCGGCACGCTGGAAGTCGGCAAGGATGCGGACATCGCAGTCTTCGACGGGCACCCGTTCGACTACCGCACACATTGCGTGCTCACGCTGATCAACGGCAAACGCGTGTATCAATCGCGCAAGCGGGAGGCATAAGTCATGCGAGCCACCTATGCATCCATTTCGCTTGCCAACATCAAGCATAATATCGAAGTCATCCGCGCGCGATTAAAGCCGGAGACGAAATACCTCGCCGTGGTCAAGGCAAACGCCTACGGGCACGGCATGGAGGCGGTCGCAAACTGCGCGCTGGAAAGCGGAGCGGCCTACCTCGGCGTCGCGTTTGCCGAGGAGGGCGTTCGCCTGCGCCTCGCGGGCATCACCGCGCCGATCCTGCTGCTGGGCGCCACGGACGAAGACCACATGGACGATGTGATTCGTCATGCGCTGATGCCGACGGTTTTCACCGCGGAGACGCTCCAGCTCCTGCAGGCGCATGCGGCAAAGCTCGGCATGATCTGCCGCGTCCACATCAAGGCGGACACGGGCATGAACCGCATCGGCTTTACGAGCGAGGCCGCGTTCACCGAGGCGATCCTGCTGCTCAAGCGCTGCCCGAACCTCGTGCTGGACGGGCTCTTCACGCACTTTGCGGTATCCGAGTTGCCGGACACGTCGTTTACGCTCCTGCAAGCGGATCGATTCCGCCGCTATGTGGAAATCTGCGGCAGAAACGGCCTCCACCCCATTCTTCACGCGAGCAACAGCGCGGCGGCGCTGCATATCCCCGAAGCGCAGTTTGACATGGTGCGCGGCGGCATCGCGATGTACGGCTGCCATCCGGCGGGTCACCCGGTCAAGGGAATCGACCTGCGCCCTGTGATGAGTTGGCACGCGTGCCTGACGCACATCAAGACGATCCCCGCAGGCGAAGGCGTGAGCTACGGCTTAAAGTTTGTGACGCCCTGCGATATGCGCGTCGGCACCGTCGCGGTCGGCTATGGAGACGGCTACAAGCGCTGCCTCTCCGGCAAGGCGGAGGTGCTCCTTCGCGGAACCCGCGCGCGGCAGATCGGCACCATCTGCATGGATCAGATGATGATTGACCTGACCAATGTGCCGGACGCAGCGGTTGGCGACGACGTGGTGCTGCTTGGCCGTCAGGGCAACGACGCGATCACGGCGGACGAGCTGGCGGAGCTTGCGGGCACGATCAGCTACGAAATTTTGTTGAGTATTTCGGAGCGCGTCCCGCGCGTATATACGAAAGATTGAGTTAAGAGAAAAACAGCGCCCGCGGAAGCGGGCGCTGTTTTGTGTTTCTTGCGCTATAGTCCCTCTATCGACATCTCCACCGCGTCGATCACATCCCGCGCGAGAAGCATTCGTTCTTTCAGCAAATCCAACGCCGCATCTGCGGAAACACCGAGCAGATACGCGCCGCAGGAAGCCGCATCATAGGGCGCAAGCCCCTGCGCGAGCAGTCCCGTGATCAGCCCCGCGAGCACATCCCCGCTGCCGCCCTTGGACAAACCCGCGTTTCCGCTCGTGTTGAGGCGAACGGTGTCGCCGTCCGAGATGCACGTCGTCGCGCCCTTGAGCAGCACTACGCAGTTCCATTTTTTCGCGTATGTCTGCGCGATGCCGATCGGATCGGCGAGGATCGCGGAGACAGGCTCTCCGCAAAGCCGCGCCATCTCGGCGGGATGCGGCGTGAGAACCACGTTCTTGTGTAAGCCGCGCAATTGTTCCGGCAATTTCGCGAGCTGATTGAGCGCGTCCGCGTCCAGCACGGTCGGCACATTCGCCGCGAGAACCGCCCCGATCAACGGGAGAATATCCCCCTCGCCTACGCCGCAGCCAACGCAGACCGCGTTCTTTTGCGGCAGCAGCGCGATTGCCGCGCGGCAGGCAAGCTTGTCCCAATCCGCGCCGCTGTTGACTGGCACCGCCATCGCTTCCGGCAGACTCGCAAACGCTAGCTTGACCTCGCCCGGCACGGCGGCGGTCGTCAGCCCCGCGCCCGCGCGCAGGCAGGCGGCGGTGCTGAGGAGCGCGGCGCCCGTGAGGTTGCGCGAGCCCACGCAGAGCAGCGCGCGCCCGTTTTTTCCTTTGTGCGAATCCGCGGGGCGCGCTGGCAAGAGCCTCGCGGCATCCTCGCGCGAAAACAGGCTCACGAGTCCATCTTCGTCATCGGAATCCGACAGCGGATGCACGATCACCTCTCCGCAACAGCCTCTGCCCGGGAACAGAAGCTGACCGCGTTTGTAAAACGCAAACGTGACCGTCTCGCTTGCGCGAACAGCCGTACCGAGAATCGCGCCGGTTGTCGCGTCCACACCGGACGGGATATCGACCGCGACGATCGGTTTCCCGCTCGCGTTCATGCTCGCGATTGCGTCCGCATATACGCCCGTAATCGGGCGCGATAGCCCTGTGCCAAACATCGCGTCCACGAGAACGTCGTATCGGCTGACCAGATCACTCGAAAACGCATCAAAAAAGCGCACGCCGCAATCCAGCGCGTGCAGATAGTTCGTCTTCGCGTCTCCCGCGAGCTTGTCCGCATCCGCGAGCAACACCCCCGCGCAGTCTGCGCCGCGATTGACGAGCAGGCGAAGCAGCGCGAACCCGTCTCCGCCATTGTTGCCGCCGCCGCAGACGACGAGAATACGTTTGCCCGCATATCGCGCGTAAAGCAGCTTGTCCACGCCCTCCGCCGCGCGCTCCATCCAGACGAGGCTACTCGCTCTGCCGTCGGCAAAGCGCGCCTGCTCATAGCGGCGCATCTCGTCTGCCCCTACGACGCGCTTCATTCGACAAACTCCCCTGTCGCCTCGGACAGCGCCGCGCGCGCGTCGTCATACGAATACCCGCGCGCGAGCAGGCGGCGAATCACGATTTCGTTTCGCTCCTCCTGCGGCAGGTGCGCATATTGCCGCGCGTATTTTTCGGCGGTTGAAACCGCGCTCTTTTGCTGCGTTTCGTCGTCAATCTGCAGCAGTGCCTGCTCGATTGCCTCCGCGTCTGTTTCGTGGGAGAGCAACTGCTCTCTTAGGTGCGCGCGGCTGACGGGCTTTGTCGCAAGGCGCGTGCGGACGAACTCTTCCGCAAACGCGAGGTCGTTGAGAAGCCCCAGTTCTTTGAGGCGTTCGACGGTTTCGTATACCTCGACTTCGCCATATTCGCAGGCGTCGAGGTGCCGCTCCACTTCGCGCACCGTGCGCGCGCGGGCCAGAAAGCGCAGCGCGGAATCCATCGGCGTACGTCCAGAGTCGGAAGCCTTCTTCGGTTTTGACATGCTTTTCACCATGCGACTATTCTACCACAAGAATCCGAATCCAGACAGCGGCTCTTGTAAAGCCGCCCGCACCCGCGCGCAAAGAAGAAAACCTGCAAATTTCTCATGAACATTCTGTAACAATTCCGCCCAGCGATCATTCTGGCGGTGCAAAAAGTCGTTCTATCCATTACAATAGGGAAAGATACTTTCGCGCACTGCGCGTTTGATTATGATTGTTCCAGGAGGATGTTCGAATGGAGGACAACCGGCGTAAGCCGAGCCAACCCGAAAATGAAACGGAGTTTTCCGAAGTCATTTTGGAGCCGATTCAGGATATCGGGTTACCCAAGAAACGCACCAACGGGAGTTCTCTTTCCCGTAAACGGAAAAAACGCAGGCGCCAACAGCGTATGATCATCGGCCTCGGTGTCGTGATTGCGCTTGTGCTATCCGTTTTCGTCTATATGTTCATCAGCAACCAGCGGGCGGCGGCGGCGGAAGCCGCGGCGCAGATCGCGGCTGAAGAAGCGGCGCGCGCGCAGCAGGAAAAAGATCGCCAAGAGTTTGAAGCGCTCGCCAACGCCACCACCTTCCTCGAAGGCATCACGGTCAACGGCATCGACATCGGAGGAATGACAATGGACGAAGCGACAAGCGCGCTCAACGCCGCGGAGGCAAATATTGCGGCGCTGAAGCAGTTGCAGCTCGTCTATGACAACAAGCTCTATCCGCTCGATATCTCCGACATGCCGATTAGTTTCAACATCGATTCCGTATTGAAGGACGCATATACGCTCGGCAAAACGGGCGATCTAGCCGCGATGAAGGCGGAGGTTGCGGACGTGAAGGCAAACGGGCGCGCGTTTACGCTGGCCGTGAGCTACGACCTCACCACGCTCAACACCAAGGTGGCGACGATTGCCACGCAGATTGACGTGCCCGCGCAGAACGCAAAGGTGACGGGAATCGACCCGACCACGCATACACTCGCGGTTCAAAACGAGGTGGTCGGCCACGTTGTCGATCAAAACGCGCTGATCACCGCGATTACGCAATCGCTCATGAAGGGCTCCAGTTCTCCGATCCAGATTCCGATCATCGAGACGCAGCCGACGGTCACCGCGGCAACGCTGCAAGGCTCGTTTGTGATGCGCGCGAGCGCAACGACGGACTTCTCCACCAGCACCAGCGCGCGGAAATACAACGTGAAAAAAGGCGCAGGCCTGATCAATGGAACGGTGCTCGCACCCGGCGAAGTCTTCTCCACAAACGATACGCTCGGCACACGCACATCCGCCAACGGCTGGAAGATGGCGAACGCATACGAAAGCGGCGCGGTTGTGCCGCAGGCAGGCGGCGGTGTTTGCCAGCTTTCGACCACGCTGTATAACGCAATCGTGAAGGCGGATTTGGAAGTCGTGTTCCGTCGCAACCACTCCATGCCCGTCCACTACATCAAAGAGGGTCTGGATGCGACGATCAACTCCGTCGGCAACATCATCGACTTCCAATTCAAGAACAACACGACGTCGGACATCATCGTCATCGGCTACACGGAAGGCAACAAGCTCACGTTTGAAATTTGGGGCATCCCGTTTGCAACGACCGAGTATGACGAAATCAAGCTCACGAGTTCGCTCGTCTCCACCGACAACTCGGCCGGAGAACCCATCGAGATGGAGGTTCCCGTCGGCACCGAGAAAGCGGACGGATCGCTCATGGTCGCGGGCGAAACCTATGTCGCCGTGACGCCGAGAAAAGGCTACGTCTATCAGAGCTACAAGAACTACTATCTAGCGGGAACGCTCGTGAAGAAGGAGAAGCTCGCGGTCTCCACCTACAAGGCGTTCCAGGGTGAAATCTGGATCTGCCCCGGAGAGGTAACGCCGGCTCCCGAAGTTACACCGGAACCGATTCCAACGGAAGTAACGCCGCCGACGTCTCCATAATCCAATACGCATCAAAAAACGAGAGGGTAAAAACCCTCTCGTTTTTGATTCGCTCAATCGTCGCTCTCATGCTCCGCGTCATACTTTTCGCGCGCCAGCATCATGAACTTCAGCGAGTCGGCATCCATCGGCGCCTGGCGGGTGCCCATGCATGCACTGCAGGTGGTAAAGCACTCCGGGCAGATGCAGCGGCTACCGAGTCCCTTTTCATCCTGCACCATGTATGCCCCGCAGTTTTGACAGGAACAACGCATATCATCGCCTCCTCTCTCGTTTCCTGATTCCATTTTACCACA
Source organism: Christensenellaceae bacterium (assembly GCA_963667195.1). GTDB lineage: Bacteria > Bacillota > Clostridia > Christensenellales > CAG-138 > UBA7703. The sequence goes on along the minus strand of OY762962.1, from coordinate 2,685,548 downwards.
AATTTTGCGTATCGGGAGCGCGAAGATCGCTAAGCCTTCGTTCTTCACATTCCGTTTATAGAATTTTCGAAGATATTATGCTATACTTTCAGCGTTATGAAAGCTTCCTTGATTCAAAAAACAGCACACGCTTTTCGCCGCGCTTTTGCGCTGGCGCTGGTTTGCGTTTTGCTTTTCTCCGTCTCAAACCGCGCGCTTGCCACGGGGCTTTATTTCACGCTTGGAGATTGCTCCGACGATGTGTTCCGCGTGGAGATGCGGCTCAGCGACCTCGGCTACCTCAAAACCGTGGTCAACGGCAGATGGGAACAGGCGGACGCGGATGCGCTCTCCGCATTTGCGACCGCGAACAAAGCCACCGTCTATGGTGCGGGCAACGTCCTCTTCGGCAACGACGCAATCCCCGCCTCCGTCGTCACCTCGTCCGTGTTTGCCACCGGCCCGCAGGGTTTTCTCGTGACCTACGGCACGCTGATGCCATGGTCGGAAGTCAAGCCGAAGCTGGTGCCCGGGCAGTCCTATGACGTGACCAGCTGTTATTCCGGCATCGCGCTGCACATGGTCTGCGTCTCGGTCGGCGAGCATGCGAGGATGCGCCCCGAGCTGGACTGGGACAACGCGACACTGCGCGGGTTCTTTTACGCCGCGAGCAGCTCCGAAAAGCAGCCGGTCGTGATCACGATTGACGGGATTTTGATCGCGGCCTCGATTCAGCAGGCGGCGCCCAGCTTAGAGGAGCAAGCCTTGCCGGAATACGGGCTCTACTTCTCCGGCTCGCTCTCGGACGTCAACGGCATTCCGGACGCGGAACACGAAGCGATTGTCCGCATCGCGGCAAACCAGCCGTAAAAAAAAAGAGTTCGAAACCGATTCTGCAACTATATTAAGATAATAAAAAGCCCTGTCCCGGTTTGATCCGGAGCAGGGCTTCTTGTTTGTGTTGTTTCGGTTCGTTAGCCGACCGTCCTCTGAGAGATGCCCTTGATGACGGAGAGCGCCCAATCGTGATCCTTGAGGGTGACGATGGTGCCGCAATACGGGCACTTGCCGCTGTGGTTGATGTCCAACGGGGCTCCGCAGTTCGGGCAGCTGATCTGCGTGACGCTCGGCTGTGCCAGCGTCTTTTTGTCCTTCTGGCGGGTGAGCTTCCAGTCGTAGACCATGAACAGCTCGCGCGTCGTGCTGCCGCTGATGATGTTGCCCGTGCGGTCGTCCGTCGTGTAGTCCGTAATGCGTGAGGAGAGGCGCACGACGAGCACGTCGTTGTCGGCTTCGACCGCGTAGCGAACAATTCGCGTTTCGAGCACCGCAATGCGATCGACATGGTTGGTTTGCTTCGCATCGATGAGGGTTTGCAACTGCCGCGCCATCTGGTTATACAGCGCGTCGGTCATGATCGCGCGCATCGGTTCCCAGTCCTTGTTCTGCCAGGCGTTCTGCATCTGGATGTACTGGTTGCCGATCTTCTCCAGTAACGCCTGCTCGTTGAAGTTCGGGTCCTTCTGTTTGAGCGTGTCGAGCGGTAGGCCCGGCTCTTCCTGCGCCGCGGTATAGGTGTTTTGTCCGCCTTGCTGCGCAGAGTGCATGTAGCGAAGCACGATCACCACGACGATAATGATCATCACGACGGTGAAGAGATTCCCGCCGAGGCAACCCACCGAGCTGCCGTCCGAATAGGAAGACCCGCTGTCGTATGTGGAACCGCTGCTCCAGCCGGAGGAACCGCTATCCCAGCTTGAACCGCCGCCCCAGCTGGAACCACCGCCGCCGCCCCAATCGGAGCCGCCGGAAAAGTTGCCCGCGTCTGCAAGCGAGTATGCGCCAATGGTTAGGCAGCATAGCAGCACGGCGATCAATATCAGTCCCCGCAGGAATCGTTTCTTCATATCTCCAGTCCCCCAGATGATTTCAAATTTTACCCCACTATCATACCTTATTTTTATCATGCGGACAACAGCAATTCACTTGTCTGTTTCAACGCACCGCAAAGAAGAATTACCGCTTCCAGCAAAATAGATTTTATCGCTTTCGCTGGATTCAGACGGTTCCCGGAATTGTAAGTCCGACTGAATTCGGATATACTGGACGCAGATATCGTTATACGCGTATGAGGTTTACGAATATGTTTCTGGATGGCTCCATCAATCAGACAACGCTGCCTGCGCAAGGCGACGCGGAACGCGCGCTGATCTATCTGGATCAGGCGGCGACCTCGCGCCCGAAAGCCGCGGGCGTTGGCGAAGCGATGCGCTTCTATATCGACGAGGTCTGCGCGAACGTAAACCGCTCCACCTACACGCCCGCGATGAGCGCTGCCATCCGCGTGCTGGAAACGCGGGAAAAGCTCTGTGCGCTGTTCGGGATGAGCGATCCAACTCACATGATCTTCACGGGAGGTCAGACCGTTTCGCTCAACATGGTGCTCAAGGGGCTGCTCAAGCCCGGCGAGCACGCGCTCGTAAGCTCACTCGAGCACAACGGCGTGATGCGACCGCTCACACAGCTCACGGAGCACGGCGTTTCTTTTGAACGTATTCCGCAGACAGCGGACGACGCGCTTGATCTCGACGCCGCGCGTGCGATGATTCGCCCGAACACGCGGCTGATACTGCTCACCCACGCCTCCAACGTCAGCGGCACGATTCTGCCGATTGCCGAAGCAGGCGCGCTTTGCCGCGAGCGAGGAATCTTCTTTGCCGTGGACGCCGCGCAGACGGCGGGACATCTCCCGATCGATATGACGAAGTCCAACATCGACGCGCTCTGCGTTCCTTCGCACAAGGGCCTTCGCGGGCCGAGCGGCGTCGGCGCGCTGCTGCTCTCGAAGGAGCTTGCGCGCGTGCTCGATCCCTTGATCACCGGCGGCACGGGGAGCGACTCTCACACCGAACTGCAGCCCGTCTACATGCCGGATCGCTTCGAGAGCGGAACGCCCAACCTCGCGGGCATCTACGGCCTCCACGCCGCGCTGAGCGAGCTGGAAGCCGAAGGCCTGCCTGCGCGGCAGGCGCGCGAGGAAGCGCTGCTAGACCGTTTCCTGAGCGGGCTTGCCGCCATCGACGGCATCCGCATCATCGGCACACGAGACGCGAGCCGCAAGGTCGGGCTCGTCTCCATCGACTTCACCGGGCGCAAGGACAACGCGGAGGTTGCCGACCGCCTCGCTACCGAGTTTGGCGTTCTCACCCGCTGCGGCCTGCACTGCGCGCCGAACGCGCACAAGAGCTACGGAACGTTTCCGCAGGGAACCGTGCGATTTTCGTTCAACAGCAGTAATACCGAGGAAGAGATCGATCTTACGATCAACGCATTAATAGAGATACTTGATTGATCCACGCGAAAAATAAGCCCGCCGTTTCCGGCGGGCTTTTACGTTACCTGAATCTCTTGTTAAACCAGATAGATCGACTTGTCCGATTTTGCGATGACCGTTCCGATGCGCTGCGCGCTGGGTACGCTCGCGCGCAAATCGCGCTCCAGCGCGTCCGCGTCACGCGGATCGACCGCAATCAGCAGACCGCCGGACGTCTGCGGGTCGTAGAGCGCATCCCGCAGTTTGAGCGGAAGCGTTCCCTCGTCTACAAATGGCTCTGCGAAGTTGCGGTTGCGGTAGACGCCCGCGGGCAGGAGCCCCATGTTCGCGAACTCCAGCACGCGCGGCAAAAACTCGATGGCGCCCGTCTCCACCCGCGCGGAGAGTTCGGAACCCTGCATCATCTCCAGCATGTGCCCCATGAGTGAGAAGCCTGTGACGTCCGTGCAAGCGTGCACGCGATAGCGCACCGCGCAGTCCCGCGCGCCTTTGTTGAGCGTGGTCATGAGCTGTATCGCGCGGTCGATTTCGCCCGGTTCCAGCAGCTCCGCCTTCTCCGCCGTGGTCAGGATGCCAACGCCGAGCGGTTTGGTGAGAAACAGCACGTCGCCTTCGCGCGCGCCGAGATTTTTATAGAACTTGTCGGGATGCACAAACCCCGTGACGGACAGCCCGTATTTCGGCACGTCGTCGAAGATGCTGTGCCCGCCCGTGATGATCGCGCCCGCCTCAAACACCTTGCTGTAGCCGCCCGCGAGAATCGCCTGCACGGCGCTCTGCGGCATGTTCTCCGGAATGCACAGGAGGTTTAGCGCGAGCTTCGGTTCCCCGCCCATCGCGTAGACGTCTGACAGCGCGTTTGTCGCGGCGATCTGCCCAAACGTAAACGGGTCGTCCACGATCGGCGGAAAGAAGTCAACGGTCTGCACGAGCGCGAGATCGTCGCTGACCCGATAGACGGAAGCATCGTCCGAGCGGTCGAAGCCGACCAGCAGGTTCGCGTCCGTATGCGTCGGCAGGTCGCCAAGCAGCTTTGAGAGCGTGCCCGCGCCGACCTTCGCACCGCAGCCGGAACAGCTGCTGAGTTTTGTGAGCTTTACTTCTGTTTCCATATATAGCCCCTCTCGCTCAGCCCGTTTAGCACGGCTTCCAGCGCGCCGCCGCCGACCGCGAGCGCTTTGTCCGAGACCGTGAAGCAGTGCGAAATCTCGCAACGGGGATCGACGTCTCCGCTCTTCATGCCCTCGTAAACCTCGATTCCGTCCGGCAGCAGCCCGCGCAACACGCCCTTGATGCGCGACACGATCGGCTCGCCGTCCACATACGCGCAGACATCGCCCGCCTGCACCACGTCGCCAATCTTCTTCACGCCCTGAAAAACACCCGCGCGCGGCGCACGCAGCAATCGCTCCAGTGTAAAGCCCGCGACGCTGCCCGGGATTCCCGTGTCCGGCAGCGCGGAGCCGCTGTGATACACGCGCCCCAGCGTGTGCCCACGCATGGTCTCCACGACCGCGTGACAGTCCACGCCCGCCGTAAAGCCCGGGCCGACACCGATGACGATCGGCGCGTCGTCCATCGTTGTGCCGAGGTTACGCTTGGCGAGGATCGCGTCGATGACGGCGACCGGCTCCAGCTTGCGCGCGATTTCGCCCGAAGGGTCCGCCAGAACCGCGATTTCACGTTTTGCGAGGATGACGCGCGCTTCATCCGCGTCCGCCGCAAATCGCGCGGTGATGTCCTCCACTGTGGTGACGCCGTTGATGATCGCTTCCGAAAAACAAACGGTTCTGCGGATCGACGTCGGCCGCAGTAGATCGCTCATCACGACCGAAAACCCGCTTTTATACAGACGAAACGCGACGCCCGTTGCGATATCTCCCGCGCCACGCAACCAAATGATCATAGTTACTCCCTCAACTCATTCACGCAACGCGTGAGATTATTCCTGCTCGCCTCCAAGCGACGCGATTATCACGCGCTCGACGGCGTATTGTTCCAGTTCCGCGGCAACCGCGCGCGCAGTTTCACGCGTCGGCTCATCGTCTGCCTTGTTGAGCAGCACCGCAAAGCGTGCGCTCTTCGGCAGGCTCTTGCGCTGCCCGTTCGGGCTTGTTAACACCCGCGCGATATCCCGCGCCGTGACCGCTTCCTGCTCGCTCTTTCCGCAAAGCGCCGCATACAGCGCCGGACGAAACGCGGCTTCGCGAATCGGTCTATCCACACCGTCCAGCCCCGCAACCGCGACGACAAGGCGCGCTTCCCGCGGAATCACCGGCTCATGCGCATCGGGCGCTTTGAGCGGCAGGCGCTTTGCCCCGTCCGCCTCGACGAGAACGTAGTCCGCAAGCTGGCTCAGCACCGCCATCGAAAGATCCGGCGCGGTGAGCTTGCCGTCCGCCGCGGGCTTGCCGAGGCAAAGCAGCGGCTCCAGCAGCAGCGCGCGCGCTACCTCCTGTGCGTTGGCAGGGTTCCCCTGCGGAATTCCCTCCGGCGGGAATATGTGCGTCGTGGTGGTGACGATGACCCGTGCACCGCCTTGCGCAAGCTCGCGCGCGAGGCGCAGCATCAGCGTCGTTTTACCGCCGCCGCCGACCAGCGCCGTGATGCCCTTCGGCACGTCAAGCGCCGCAGCAAGGCTCGATTCATTTGTATAAAAAATCGTCTGCACGCATTCGTTCTCCCCGCATGAGAATAACACTTTTTCTGGTATTCTGTCAAACCGTTTGGCGGCCAGGCAGGGACATGAAAAACCCGCACGGTGTGTTCCGCGCGGGTCTTGGTACCCCCTCAGGGATTCGAACCCTGGACACCCTGATTAAGAGTCAGGTGCTCTAGCCAACTGAGCTAAGGAGGCAAGAATTATTTAGCGGCCGGAAGGCCGCTAATCAATCATACTGGAGCGGGAAACGGGGCTCTTCGCTCAAGCCTATTGCCGCTTGTGCTTCGCACTACGCGTCTGCTGGCTTTCGCTTCCCTGCCGCTAAAAACAATCCACCGGATTGTTTTTCAACGCGGCTTCGATCCCCTTTGAAAAACATCAGTTTTTATGGCGGCACACGTGCCGCCATAAAAACTGGAGCGGGAAACGGGGCTCGAACCCGCCACCTCAGCCTTGGCAAGGCTGCGCTCTACCAAATGAGCTACTCCCGCAATTTGCCGCTTGCGACTGCGGCGGAAAAATTGGTACCCCCTCAGGGATTCGAACCCTGGACACCCTGATTAAGAGTCAGGTGCTCTAGCCAACTGAGCTAAGGAGGCACATATGGGCGCTCGGCAGATCACCGTTTCGGGTCGATTGCCAGAGCCCTATCGTCAGCAGTTTGGGTCAGCTTGTGGCAACCATCCTCAAACCGCGGCAAAAAGTATTATAGCATCTTTCGCGCGGATGTCAACCGATTCTGACCATGTTCTGTCGAAAAATCATGAATTTTGTCCTGCCGGCGAAGTCCGCTTTTTTGCGCCCGAAAAGATCGTCGAAATTGTATACGCATTTCGTAATTTCCGCAACATTTCACGCGATCCTCTTGCAAAATTGCGCAGATGCAATATAGTATCACTCAGAATCAAATCCGCAAAATTTCGTGTTGCGGAGTCGTCCGCGCCGAGTGGGGGTAAGTTCGGTTTCGGGCGATTGAGATATGGGGGAACAAACATGGAAACAAAATACTGCACCAACTGCGGCAAGGCGATTTTGCCGGGCGAGTTTCGCAATGCCAACGGCCAATGCGGCGAATGCGCGGCAAAGGCGCAGGCCACGACGCAGAGCGGAAACGCGATGCAATACTCGGAGAAAGACTGGCTCGTGACGCTGCTCTTCTCCATCTTCTTGGGTTGCCTCGGCATCCACCGCTTCTACGTCGGCAAGGTCGGCACGGGCATCCTCTGGCTGCTCACGGGCGGCTGCCTCGGCGTCGGCGCGCTGGTGGATATCATCATGATCGCGACCGAGAACTTCACGGACGACGCCAACCGCCTGATCGTTCAGGATTCGCGCAAGAACCCGAATTACGCCTATTCCTCGGTCTCCTACGGCACGAGCGGCGCAACAAAGTCCTCGCGTGACGATGTGCTCGATCAGATCGAAAAACTCGCGAAACTACGCGATTCCGGCGCGATTACGCAGGAAGAATACGACGCGAAAAAAGCCATTCTGATGGCGAAAATCTAAGAACGAATCTCATAAACTCCGAAAACCGCCCATATGGGCGGTTTTCTATATCTTGTGGTCACTTTTCCATTTTTCGACTATTTGTTACTAGCTATTGCGTACAAATTCACGCTTTTCGTTCATCCCGCGTTAACGTTTCACGTGAAACATGTGTATATGAATTTTGTGTGAATTTGGAAAGGGTATTGGTTTGGGGTTATTTATTCGTTCAGCAATTTTGTTAACTGCTTTAATATGTTTACTACTTATAGATTGTGTTATCTATTCGAATATTAAAGGGTTAATCTTTAAACTTCCCTGTTTAATCGTTATGACCGTTTCTTCAAAATAATGTCCTTACACTTGTTAACGAAGTCCTTACACCTGCTAATGATGTCCTTATACTTATTCGCGTTATCTTTAATTATCTTATATGGAATTATTTCTATTCTTGAACAGCGATTTGTGTCAATCACAATTTGTAGTTCTGGTCTATCGTAGTAATTACTTATAAGTTCACCTCCAGTTCTAGTAGTCATATATCGGTTCATCGTTATTAACCGATTATTTAAGTAAACATAGATTTATTAAAGAGAGCAGTTATCTTAACTTCCTCCCAGCGATTTACAATGTGCTACTTCAGATCTAAACTTTTCCCCTTCCTTTATTTTGTCTGCACTTATTGATAATTCCTTGGCTTTCTTTGTTTTAAGATCTCCACTCGCCTCAAAATTCACAGTTACAAATGGAATCTTAAAGAAAAGCTTAATATCTACTCTTGCAAATCTCCTCAAGGTAAAAGCCCAAATAAGTATGAGGATGAGAATTATGACTGTTGGAACTAAAATAATAAATACAAGCATTTTTATCCCCCCCCCTTAAGATAGTAAAAAGCACAAAGCTTAACTAGCTTTGTGCTCAAATTCGAATATAATAATCTACACACCAACTTGCACAAAGCACAGGCTTGAACTCCTCATAAAAGCCCAAACTTGATCAAAAATGGGGGACTTGCACCAAACCGCCCCTTCTCTATGCATTTTTGATGTGTTATTTTATTAAATTATTTATACAATATCATATTGATCGCACTTGTCAAGTGAATTCTGAAAAGTCAATGCATTAGGCAAATTCCGTTTGTCATGAATCATTTATGTCCGAATTTTTCCGTAGGATTAGTGCGCTGAATTATAGGTTTGCGACAAACAGTTATCTGATATTAATTGAGCTCTTACAGATTCTAATAAATCTGGCGCAATAAGAATTTGTTCTAAAGAGAATACATTATAATCGCTCTAGCGCAATCTTGAACTACTTATTTGGAGTTGCTGTCTTCAACTATATGATATCTAGGTTACAAACATACTGAACGAATAGCTTCAACTTCGCGATAGATGTATTATTGTGTTGAGCTTAACAAACCCCCGCCTTTCAGCGGGGGTCTTCCTCATCTTTGTTTACTTCCGAGCCATATAGAGCCTGACTTCTTGCGGAATCGTTACGATCCCTCCGTTTTGGTTGATGTAGGCTTCAGTCTTCTCTAGAATGATCAGCCGCGTTTGGCTATCGATCGAGTGGAAATCTGAGTAGGAGTTCATGAGCCGCAAATACCGCCCGGTCGGATATGCATCATTCCAATGATAGACTTTCGTAACCGGATTCTGAAAACAGCCATCCGTCTGCATTTGCTCCATCCGGCGCAGATGCATGTCTTCCCCCTCTGCGCGGCTGATATAGTCATCCAACTCCGGCGCATACGTTCGCGCAATTTCTCTGATCGCGCACAGCATTTCCGTTTCCGGTTCCAAAATGGAAGCCAACTGCCAGAAAACGGCAATCACTCCACCGTCTCTGAGCAATCGGTGCGCTTTGGGGTATCCGACGTTCGGATTAATCCAATGAAATGCCGTCGCCGAGAAGACCAAGTCATACAGGTTGCTTGGAGAATCGAATTCTTCAAACTTTGCGCAAACGCCGTGAAAATTCGGGAATTCCCCGTATTTCTCGTTCAGGTATCGTGTTTGTTTTTCCGTGATTTCTAAGGCGGTAATATCAAAACGCCGTTTCACGAAATAATCGGTTGCCTGTCCGGGCCCTGCGCCTATTTCGAGGATTTTCGCATCCGCGTGAAGCCCCGCGTATTCCACGATATCCCGATAGAGGTCGGCAGGATAACCCGGCCGCGCAGTCTCGTAATCGTCGATGATATTCTGGAAAACGTCCTTATTTTCCCTCGTGTTTGCATTCGACATCGTGTTGACCCCGTGATTTTATAGATGTGTTTAGCCGAGCCATCCAAGATTTGCTCTGCTGTCTTTCAGTATACTATGAATTCAGTTAAGAGCAATATCGCCCTTTTCAAACAGATAACCCCCGCCTTTCAGCGGGGGTCTTGTTCTACCCTATTCCCTTACTTCCTGATCTCCAGCACCGGTAAGCCCTCGATATACCCGCGCGCGCCGACCGGCGCAAGCTGGAACCGCGGGCCGGCCTCCGGTGCCCACTCCCAGCCGTAGAGCTTCGGGTCATACTTCTCGATCGCGTCCCAAACGATGCTGATCGCGTCCTCAAACACTTCGTCATCATACGGCTCGCCGTTGAACACCATGTACTTGCAGCCGGGCAGTTCGATGCAGTCGAACCCCTCCGGAATCTGGCCGGAATAGTCGAGCGGCACCTCTACGCCCTGGCAATATTCGGACGTGCCGGGCTTGCGCATGCCCTCCGGCAGCCAGACGCCGATGGACTCGTACAGAGCGCCCTTGATGCTCTCCAGGATGCCCCAGATCTCGCAGCCGACCTCCTCGCAGTAGGCAAAGTAATCCTCCGCCTTGATGCCGCGCTTGAGGATCAGCTTGCGGGCGGGACGCTCGATCACCTGCGTAAAAATAACCGTACTTTCCATAGGATCGTTTCCTTTCGCTTTCGTTCTTTCGGCGTGCCAATTTCGAACCGGATAATAGGAAAACAGCGCAATCGGCGGCGCTTCCCTGCGGTATCGCTGCGGGGAAATGGCGAATTCGCGCGAAAACGCCTTGGTAAACCCCTCATGCGAACCAAACGCGGACGCGAGCGCGACGTCTAATACGCTCATATCCGTGTCCCGCAGTTTCTTCGCCGCGCTGGAGAGCCGCACCGCGCGCAGATACTCAAACGGCGTCTTCCCCGTCAGCTCGGCAAACGCGCGCAGCGCATGCCACGGCGAATACATCGCGGCCTTCGCGAGATCCGGAAGGTTGATCTCCTCCTCATAGTGCGCCATGATGTATTCCTGCATCCGGCGCACCGCGCTGTATTTTTCCTCGTTGTTCGTCATTTGTTCACCACCTGAAAGAAGGATAGCACGAAGTGGCCCAGGATTTCTTGAACGCAATTGCGGGAGTGCGCGCCGCGCGGAGCACGTCGCCTTCTTCATAATAACGCAATCCGTCGCCTAAGAAAACAAAAACAGACGAGTGACCGTCTGTCTTTGGTTAAACGGGCAAATTGGTGCGTCAGCCGTTCGGGAAAAAGTCATACAGCAAGTCCTCGCTGTCGCTGCTGATCTCCTGCACATTCACGAGGCAGACGACCACATCCGGGTCAAACGCCTGATAATACGAGGCGAAGTCGTCCCGATAGTGCCGCATATCCAGCTCGTCGCAGGTCTTCACACACAGCGCAAACAGCGTGAACGGCACGTTCCCGAAGGAGTCGCCATAGACCATGAACCGCTTGTCTACCGGCGCCACAGCGCTGCTCCAGTGGATCATCGCGCGGTTGCCATAGCCGTATGAGCTGTATGACCGCTGATTGAAGTAGTCGGTGCCGCCGAAGTCCTTCACCGCGTAGGCAACATCCTCGTAGCGTCCCGTCGCGTCCAGCTCACCGTTGGGGATCGAGACGGACATGTTCGTGTCAAACTTGGGAATGATCTTGCAGATGTCGTCCACGCCTGCATAATAGATTCCGGTGCGCTTTCCCATCGAGCCAAGAAACGAATTGTGGAAGATGTAAAACTCGTAGTTGCTGGAGTCGAGCAGGTAGTCCGGAATGCCGGAGACCGCGCCCATGCTCTCGAGCTTCTTGAAAATCTCCACATACGCCCAGAATCCGGTTTGCGGCGTCCAGTGGTGATCGGTCTTGTTGAACGCTTCCTCGTGGCTGATGCCCTGCGCGTGCAGCTCGTCCCGCAGGTCCAGCACGGGAACGCCGTTCTTGCGCAGTCCGTTCACCAGATCGTCGGCGTTGTCGTTCGCGTAATCTTTGATGTCCGGCGGAAGCTGGTTGTCAAACTTCGAAATCTTCGTCGGTGCCAGAACGAAGAGATACGTGCCGCCCTTCTCCGTCTGCTTTTTGCAGATTTCGGTAATGCGCTCTACGCTTACATCCGTCGACTGCCGCGCGTAAATTGACGTGAGATATCCGTTGTTGAGCTTCACGACTTCGTTCAGCTGCCGTTGCCCGAGCAGGTTCGCGATGAATCCGCTGAGGTTGACATACGTCGCCCTGTTTTGCAATACGCTTTGATCCAGACTCGTGGTCAGCATCTCATCATAGGCATCCCGAATGCCGAATGCGCCGGATTTGATCGATTTCTCACCGTGCAGCACGGCGCTCGCCTCGGAGACGACCGTCGGGATCGTAGCCGCGCCCACAAACACGATAAAGAAAAGGAAGATGGCGGCGAGTATGACAGACGCATTGATCTGCCGCAAAATATTGCGAAGTTTTGTCTTCATATTGCTCCCTCCTCCTTAAAAGTTGAAATAGATGAACGGGTTTTGCGAGCCGAGAATCAGGAACGAAAACGCCCAGATAAAGATGAACAGATACGCCACCACAGTGACCACATTGAACGCAACGAGAACCGCCTTGCTTTTGCTCTCCATCAGCTTGTTCTTCATGTTGCGGAACACCGGCGTGGAGCAGACGATTGCCGCGAGGAAAAAGAACCAATAATCGCGCAGGGCACCCGCGACGTCCACACCGGCTAGCGCATTTCCGTTTGCGCCAACCATGCTGAGGATATAATTCCATCCGGCCTGCATGCCGTTCGCGCGGAAGATCACCCAGCCCAGCAGCACGCACAGCAGCGTGAAAATTCGATACGCGATCTTCTGCCACGTGTGCCGAAACCGGTTCGGGATGTCCGTCAGCTTCTCAAACGCGATCAGGACAAAGTAGCCAAGCCCCCAGATCAGAAAATTCCAGCTTGCGCCGTGCCAGATACCAGTGAGGGTCCACACGACAAGGAGGTTGAAGACCATCCTCCATCGGGACTTGACGCGCGAACCGCCCAGCGGGAAATAGACATAGTCGCGGAACCATTGACCAAGCGAGATGTGCCAGCGCCGCCAGAACTCGGAGATCGAGGCGGAGATGTACGGGTAATTGAAGTTTTCGAGAAAATGTAACCCGAACATCCGCGCCATACCGATCGCCATGTCGGAATAGCCGGAAAAATCAAAGAAAATCTGAAACGCGTAGGCGAGCGCCCCAATCCAGGCGTATGCGACCGTGCGCGAAGGATCGGCGGCCTTGAACGCAGCATCCGCCACCAGCGCCATATTGTTCGCGAGGATGACCTTCTTGGAAAAGCCAATGATGAAGCGCCGCACGCCTTCGCTAAAATCGGATACCGACTCCTTGCGGCTGATGATCTGGTCCGCGATGGTCTGGTATCGCACGATTGGCCCCGCGCAAAGATGCGGGAAAAACGTGATGTACAACCCGATGTTGAGCGGGTTATACTGCACCTTCGCGTTGTTGCGATACACGTCGATCAAATACGAAATCGCCTGGAAGGTGAAGAACGAAATCCCGAGCGGAAGAACGATCTGCTTATACGGGAGATTGAGTCCAAGCTGATTGAGGTTTGTAACGGCAAAGTTTAGATACTTATAGACAAACAAAAGCCCAAGATTACAGGCGATTGCAAAGGCTAGGACCGCGCGTTTCGGACCCGGTTTTTCGATCTTGTGGATGATGATGGCAAACACATAATCAAAGACGATGCAGCCCAGCATGATAAACAGGAACTTAGGTTCGCCCCAGCCATAAAAAATGAGGCTGACCAGAAACAGAAACGCATTTCTCAGTCGCCTCGGAAGCAGATAATAGATGATGATTGTGAGCGGAAGAAAGAGAAACAGAAAGATATTGCTTGAAAAAAGCATGTAACCCCTCATCTGCCGCGGCGTAACCACCGCAGGCAAACATATTATAAGCAGGATCAGGCACGCGATTAAACGAAAAGAATCCGGCATGCATTGCGCGAATTTTCGCCCGAAAATCGCTTGTTTGATTATAGTATCGGCAGGATTGCGCTGTCAACCAGCGTTCTCCTGCCGTCGTGAATCTCGATGTGATGCTTGGGATGATATGCGTTTGCGGAGGGTGTCATGGTTGGTTCACAGCGTCAATTGAATCAATTCAAATGCATCAAAGCGAACAAAGGTAAAGCGAGGCATGATTCTTCCTGGATGCCGTCAGTTAGGCGCGAGACGCATAAAGTATTCGTTATTTGCCGCACATTAGGCAATGTTCGCGCGAATTCCGCTCTCGTTGTAATTTTGTGTTCGTCGGGTTTGACTTCGGCAAGAATCGATTTTGAACGAATTGGTGAACTGCATGTGTCGTGTTTAAAATTAAAACGGCGCCGAATGGCGTCAGAATTAGCAATTTATCCAGAAACAGAATCTCCATTTATGATAATAAACTTGAATTTGTACTATTGAGTACTAGGTTGAGATTTGATCAATGCATTCAATATCAATTCCTATTAAATACATTTATATACTAGCATTTTTTGTAGTATAATTCATACAAATAAGTTAAGGAGTTATATATGGAGAAAATAAACTTCACAACACTACAACAACTTGCTGCAACACCCTCTAGTACAATTGCCGCCCAATCTTCAGAGTGTGTTGAGAATACTAAAAAAGTAACTCAGAATCTATCAGAGAAGATATTGAGTTTAGCAACCGACGAGTGTGCTTTGAGTATTATTAGTCTTCAAAATTGGCTTACACGGAAAACATATAATCAGTGTAAAATCACTCCGAAAATTGGCGACATCTTTTTTTCAGACCTCGGAGTTGCATACAATCCAGAATTTGCATACCCACATCCAGTTTTAATCATTGGTCAAATTGGACATTATCATATTGTAGTTCCAGTATCATCCTCTCAACAGAATATTGTTCAAGCTTATCATCCACAAGATAACCCATCTGGCAAAAAATTCCTGCGAAAAGTAACTACAAACGATGGTTTTGGACGAGATTGCGCTTTACTATTAAGTAACATCAAGACGATAAGTGGTGGACGTTTCCTTTGCTACAAAAGCCATATAACGAGCAATGACCTACTTGATGAAATTAACGAATATCTATTTCAAAAAATGTTTTCAAAACAGTATACTGAATATAGGAAAGTAGTGCAAGAACTTGCTGACCTAAAACAGGGTATTATTGAAAACAAATAGTTATTGACAGTACAGCTTCCTCATGGTATTTTATATTTAGCGTAAGGCACATTATTAATCATCCAGCCGAAAGGGCAACCTATTAATAAGAACCACTCTTTTGAGTGGTTCTTTGCTTTACTTAAAATACATTCGCCGATCTATAGATTAATATTCAAGAGTCGAGAGTTACATATCTTGAGCTAATATTATAACAGTGATAAGTGTTATAATTCAATGCTCGAGAATTTTTTCAGCTCACCCCCTCCATACACCTCACTCTCAACACCCTCTCCTGCTCCTCCGCCATTTCCTCCAACTCTACATCCCCGACCACTAGCTGATCTTCCGAGCGATCTTCTCGTCTTTGATTTGCCGTTTGAACTCGTCCAGCTTATCAAATTATTCTTGTTCTAACCCTCATACAACAAAAAACGCCTTTGAGATTTACTCAAAGACGTTCTTTTGTGCTATTGGTTTAAAAATTTCTTGACCCGCCACGAGGTTGCTTAACGCGCCCAAATGCCTTGGGTGGCACCATGCCATGCAAGTATCGCGCAGATCACAGCACATGCGACATACAGCAAGACACAAGCAATCGCATATTTTTAAATTTATCCATGTCGTTCGTCCAACATCGTCTCCGATGTTAGAGACTCACGACCTTTGGCTCCATATTGGGATACTGCTCTACCCTGCTCATGTACTTCTCAACCTCTTCAGCGCAAGCTGACTCTGTATTTACTTCCTCCGGCGTGCGATACGTTTTGATGAACTGCATCAGTGAGTTCTTGATGATCAAAGGATCGTTCGTCTTCAAAGCAAGCTCCAATCCGTTGACTGCCTCGCTCACAAAATCCATCGTTATCTTTTGATTTCGCTCGATAAAGATCAGCTTGTTCTCTGTGGTCTCAAGGCTGTCGCAGTTGATCAAAAGCTCTTCGTAAAGCTTCTCGCCGGGTCTGAGGCCGGTTTCCACGATCTTGATGTCCTTGTACGGCTCGTAACCCGAAAGCCGGATCATGTTCTCCGCCAACTCCAGAATCTTGACGGGCTGCCCCATATCCAACACGAAAATCTCGCCGTTCTTGGCCATCGCACCGGATGTCAACACGAGCTGGGTCGCTTCCGGGATCGTCATGAAATAGCGAATGATTCGGTTGTCGGTGATCGTAACGGGCCCGCCGTTTTCAATCTGCCGCTTAAACAGCGGAATGACGGAGCCGTTGGAGCCGAGCACGTTTCCGAAGCGGACAGCGCTGAAGATCGTCATACTGTTCCTGCTCTGAACAATCAACTCGCAGATGTGCTTGGTCGCGCCCATCACGTTTGTGGGGTTGACCGCCTTATCAGTTGAGATCATGATGAATTTCTCAACCGTGTACTGTTCCGCAAGCTCGACTGTATTGAGCGTGCCAAACACGTTGTTCTTCACCGCTTCGCAGCAGTTGTGTTCCATAAGCGGAACGTGTTTGTGCGCGGCAGCGTGGAGCACCACGTTCGGTCTGTACGTTTGGAATACTTTCTCGAGCAAGGCGCGGTCACAAACCGAAACGATCTCGACGCTCAGGTCGAGGTCCGATTTATATTGCAGCTTCAGCTCCTGCTGGATGTCGTATGCGCCGTTTTCGTAGACGTCCAGGACGACAATCTTCTTCGGCAGCATTTTCGCAACCTGCCGGCACAGCTCGCTCCCGATCGATCCACCGCCGCCGGTGATCAGGATGGTCTTGTTCCGGTAGAAATTCGCTGTGGTTTTGTCGGTAAAAGAAAGCTGCTTGCGGAACAACAGCTCCTGAATGTCAAAATCTCTGAGGTTCCGCTTCGATCCGTCCATGCTCTTGGCTATCGGGAAATCGTAGACCTTGAGCTTGCAGCCATAACCGCGATATTTCTGGAAAAGAAGTCTCTTTCGTTCCAAATCCATGCTCGGAACTGCAAACACGATCTCCTGGATATGCTCCCGCTTGATGAACTCGTCCGTAACCTCCATCTCCGACAGGACGCGAATCCCATTGATATAACGTCCGACTTTTTCGCGGTCCGTCTCAATGAAAAAACGTGGCTTGTAATACGCCATCGGGTTTTTGAGCAGTTCATCCGCAAACATCGCGCCGACACGGCCGGCACCAACGATCGCAATACACGTTTTCTGCGCACATTCGGCTTTATCGCTCGCGGGCAGCGGTTCAATTTTGATTCCGGTCAGCCAGGCCGTTCCGAACCTCAACACAGACGCGATTTTCGAGTTTGCGCTGTTGTATTCGTAAAGGTACTGGTAGACCAACCGCACCGCGATGGTAAAAAGCAGGTTGACCGTGATGATGGAAACCGCACGTATAAATGTGATTCCCTCTATTGGCAGAATGAGTTGCATCGCATAATATGCCATGCCCGCAATCGCATCCGAAATGATCAGTCGCAAATAGAGTGTTGTGCCGCCATATCTCCAGACGTGATTGTAGATGCCCAATAGCGTTCTGCAGCCGAACAGCACGACCAAGCTGAGCGACATTTGTATGTGTAGTCCCGCAGGCGAAAGTTTGACGATGCTGCTTGGATAAATCACCAGCATCAGAAGATCCGCAAGCAGAAGCAATATCGCGTCGTAGCCCATGAGCATGAAGGAATGCTTATGACCGCGCGAATATTTCTTTTGTTCCTTGATCAATTCTCGTGCAATCTTGGACAATGCAATCACCTTCCGAAAAAATTCGTCAAACCCGGATCGTTGAGTAAGTTCCCAAATGGAGCCGTTATTTCACGGCTCTGCAACTGTGTTTTATTCGACCGTCACGCTTTTTGCTAGGTTTCTCGGTTTATCGACATCCAAGCCGCGCGATACGCTGATGTAGTAGCTCAGGAGCTGCAGCGGAACGACCGCGAGGCTAGCCGTAAAGTGTTTGTCAATCTGCGGAATCTGAATGGTGAAGTCAGCCGTGCTTTGCACCGACGCGTGTTCTCCGCTGGTCAACGCAACGATATAACCGCCTCGGCTCTTGACCTCCATGAGGTTGCTGACGGTCTTCTCCATCAGCTCCGCCTGCGTGAGAATGCCGATGACCAATGTGCCGTCTTCGATCAGGCTGATCGTTCCGTGCTTCAGTTCGCCTGCCGCATACGCTTCCGAGTGAATGTAGCTGATCTCCTTGAGCTTCAGGCTGCCTTCCATACTGATGGCATAGTCCAGCCCGCGACCGATGAAGAACACATCCTGCGCGTTGTAATTCTGCGAAGCAAACCACTGGATGGGTTCCTTCTGCTGCAGGATCGCCTCGATCTTGTACGGCAGGTTCATCAAATCCTGAATTAGGTGATTCATCTCGTCTTCGGTGATCCGCGTGCGTACCTGACCTAACTTAAGCGCCAGCAGATAGCAGGAAACCAACTGCGCGCTGTATGCCTTTGTCGTGGCCACGGCGATCTCCGGCCCTGCCAGCGTGAAGAACGTATAGTCGGCTTCCCGCGCGATGGAAGAGCCAACGACATTCGCGATTGCGAGCGTCTTGACGCCCTTTTTCTTCGCTTCGCGCAGTGCCGCCAGCGTGTCCGCTGTTTCACCCGACTGGCTGATCACGACGACCAGATGCGTTTGATCCAATATCGGGTTGCGATATCGGAATTCGGACGCGAGCTCGACCCGTACCGGAATTTTCGCGAGATCCTCGATCACATACTGCGCGACAAGTCCGACATGATAGGCCGACCCGCAGGCAACGATATCGACCTGTTGGATCGATTGCAAAAACGCATCGCTCAACCCCGTCACGGAGAAATCAAGTTGGTTATCGTGCACGATGTTCCGAATCGTGTTGCGAATCGCGGTCGGCTGCTCGTGAATCTCTTTGATCATGAAATGCTCATAGCCGGCTTTCTCCGCCGCCTGCGCATCCCATGTGATGTACGTGGATTGCTTCTCGATTCGCTCCTGATCGATGTTGAAAAACTGGATTTCCCCCATCGTTAGGCGGGCGATTTCGAGGTTGTCGATGTAGAAAATGTCTCTTGTGTGCTTGAGAATCGCCGGCACGTCGGACGCCAGATAGGTATCTCCGTCCGAGATTCCGAGAATGAGCGGGCTGTCTTTTCTCGCCACATAGATCTCATCCGGAAAATCCTTGAACATCATCGCAAACGCGTAGGAGCCGCGCACGCGCAGCATCGTCCGGGACAACGCCTCGACCGGGTTGCCGTCGGTCTTGCGATAGTAGTAATCGACCAGCTTGACGGCGATCTCCGTGTCCGTTTTCGAGTAGAATGTGTATCCCTTTTCTGTCAGCTTCTCTTTGAGCTCCTGATAGTTCTCGATGATGCCGTTGTGAATCCCGACCACAAAGCAGTCGTCGCTGCAATGCGGGTGCGCGTTGTCGACGGTCGGTTCGCCGTGCGTCGCCCAGCGCGTGTGGCCGATGCCGCAGGTGCCCTGCACCAAAGCGCCGCCTTCGGTCTTGTTGTAGAGCTCGATCAGCTTGCCGGTGGCTTTGACAATCTGAATATTCTCTTTGGCCTTTCGAACCGCCAATCCCGCCGAGTCATATCCCCTGTATTCGAGTTTCGACAGCCCTTCCAGCAGGATGGGCGCCGCTTGTTTTGATCCGCAATATCCGACGATTCCGCACATGTCAAACTCCTGATCCACAAATCCGGCATTGAAAAAGAAGCCGCGTTTGCAGCTTCTGATCACCGGATGGAATATTTCTTTGGGTATCGACGTAAACGAATTGAAATCGAGTATCAAACAAAACTTGCGATCCGGAAAACGACCATTCAGGTGACCAACATGCTTCGATCAGACATTCACAAAATCCTTGATCGAATAGTGGTTGCCTGTCAATTGATCGGCATATCGATCGCCGACCAGGTTTTTCAGCTTCCCGTAAGCGCACGTCAGATTGCACTTCCTGCTTTCCGTATCGTGCGCATCCGAAGAGACAAAGTCGATCACGCGCCTGTTCAACAGGCTTTTCATTACCTTGTTGGTCACATACTTGCGTTCATTCAGCAGGCAGTCGGTATCGATCTGAAGGTAAACTTGATACTTATCCTTGAGCTGACACAGTTTTCTCGGAGAAAAAATGATCTTATTGTAGCGCTCGATATGCGCGAGCACCGGAATCAAACCGCTTCTGAGTGTGGTAACAATCGCGCGCTCGAGCTCTTCGTAGCTCACCTTGTCCGGAAACTCCAGCAGAACTTTATTCGAGCCTGCCATCGTGGGGATTTTCTGCTCGACCAGCAACCGTTCCGCATAATCGTTGTAGAAGATCTCCGAGCCGAGGTGGATTTCGATATCGCATCCGTTTTGTTCGCAATACCAGCGTGCTTCCATCACCTTCGATTCAAGAACTTCCATGTTGAAGGGCTTGATGCCCGGCGCAATATGGGGCGTCGCGATGATCGTCCTTACGCCATCGTCATATGCAGCCTTCAACATTTGGAACATCTCAAGGCAGCTCTTCGGTCCGTCGTCGACCCCGTATAGGATATGGTGGTGAATGTCCATAAATGCAAACGACATAAAGTAACCTTAATCCATCATGTCGGATGATTTTACATATTCCGCGTTATAGCCGTAATAGTAAGATTTCCCATAGTAGTTCTTGCTCTTATACACATTGATCGGCACGTTGTTGATCACCGTTCCGATGATGTCGCAGCCCGTGCGCTCCACCTGCTTGCTGACTTCCAACAGGTCTCTTCTGCGGACGCTGTTGTAGCCGACGACGAGGATCGCCCCGTCGCAGGACTTGGCAATCTCCAGTCCGTCTACGATCATGCCGACAGGCGGCGCATCGATCAGAACATAGTCCGTGTTGGTCGCGATTTCATCCAGCAGCGTGGAAAACCTCGGCGCGTTCAAAAGCGCAAGCGAGTTTGAGACAGCGTATCCAACCGGCACATAGAACGCGCGCCGGATATCCGTGCAATAGATCACGTCGCTCATCTCGCACTTTCTGGCAAGATAATGCGTGATCCCGAAGCGGTCCTGGGTCGGATATTGCATACGGTATGTGGCATCCAGCGTGGATCGTCTCAGATCCGCATCGACCAGCGCCACCTTCTTACCCAAGCCTGCCAGCGTACGCATGATCTGCATCGACAGGAACGACTTTCCCTCCGCGCTGATCACACTCGAGATGATGATCTTCTTATATTTGCTGCCGGTGAAGGTCAGATTGGTGCAAAGTGTGTTGATCGCCTCTTTGCCGGCATACTCCAAGTCCGGAAATTTACCTATTGTTATCGCTTTCATCGCTTTGTTGCACTATGGGCCTTTCCACTTTTTTTATCCACAAACGTGAGCGACGGAACGATCGCAAGTACCGCAAGTCCGGTATACTTCTGCACATCATCCATCGTTTTGATCTTGTCATCCGTCATAAAACGAACCGTTACAATCGCGGCAGACAGCGCGATGCCGAAGAAGAAACCGATCAGGATGTTCTTCGTGAGGTTGGGCGAGGCCGTGTTCGTCGGCACAAGGGCGACGGACATGATGTTCGGCTCCTCGGTCGACATGGTGTCCGCAATGTATCGAATCGCGACCGAAGCGTATTCGTTTGCAATATCGGCTGCTTCCTGCGGCTTTGGCGACAATACCGTGATATTGAGAATGCGCGTGTCATTGGGATTCTCAATGGTCAGCATACTCTGGAGCTGTTTGTAGGTATAGTTCAGCTTCAGGTTCTGAATCACCTGTTCGTGAACCTCCCACGTTTTGAACACTTCGATATAGTCGCTCGCGAGATACGTGCCGATCTGCAAGTCGGACAGGTTGATCGCGGAATCGGTCGAGTTCACGATGTAAAGCTTCGACGTTGCTTCATATAAAGGCGTAACAAAATAAAAGGTGTAAATGGCCGCGATCGCAGCGCCCAGAAACGCAAACAAGATGATAAACTTGATGTGTTCCAGAAACCGCAGCAATAATTCGCCAAGGTCAATTTCCGTTTCGTTGGAATCATTGACGAGATAGTTCTGTCTGGGATTTTTTGCAATCACTGTTTTTTCAGTGGCGTCCTCGGTAATCATCCATTTCCTCCGCGCGAGTTTTCAGGGGCATAATGCAAGCGGCAGACAAATGCTTCATCTGCCGCTTCATTACTTCGACAAACATTAAATTCTGCATGAACCCTAATCAATTGATCATTCGATCGAATCGAACGATTCCACTATTTCGAGAGTATTGCGAGAACAAAATCGTGACCGACGAGCGACAGGACTTCTTCTGTGAAGTTTATGACGACGTGACCGTTCTTCACTTCGCCTTTCACAGGCAGCCATGCAGTGGTTCCGTCAGCTTTCGGATAGGCCAACAGCGGTACAACCAGATTTTTCTCCGTGTACAAAGTTGGGAACTCTATCTCGCAGACAACGAGGCCATGATCATGATTATGGTCGCCGCAGCAAAGAGAGCAAAGCTCGCTGATCACCATGCCATTCGTACTCGTGTTCTGCGGCAGCAATTCCTGAATCTGGCTCTTCACTTCGGTATCAAAATAGGAAACGATGTCCGTGTTTTTCGTTTTATATGCCAACAGGCCATCGATCACGGATTGACCAAATTCCGTTGGCACATCCTGAATGGTAATCAAATCGTTATGCTTCGTCCCGTCTTGTTCGACGACGCTGACGATCCTCGTCAAATCTTCTGTTGTTTTGCTGGGTGTCGCCGCAAGAGCAGGAACAACCGTAAGTAATAGCACTGCTGCAACGATCACGATGATCACTTTCTTAGACATGTTACACCTCATCCTCTAGTTTCTTGATTTCTATGCAAATGGTTATATTTTTAGAACTTTTTCAAAAAACGTTTCGATCACGAGTTTTTCCAGCGCGTTTTCATCGGCATAAAACTCGGTGAACCCATCGTTTCCTATCTTATATTGACCGTATATCTGAATGTCCTCCGGCTGCTGATAGTCTTTGTCCTTCCAGATTTCGTTGATCATTCTGCCGCGGTTCATGTTCGTAGTCAAAAAGGGGCTGATCTGGTCGAGAACCGTTTCGATTTCGCCTTTGCTTGTGTTCTTTCCTTCGCCTGATAAGAAGCAGCTTCTGAGCGAACTCCAGTATTCCTTCTGGCGAACCATGCGGGATTCGTTCGTTCCTACGTCGATATCTTTGCGGTTTCTTACAAAGTATTCCGCCTGCGCTCCCTTGAGCGTGATTGTTTTGCCGGGCGTCATCTCGGGGTCAAGCGCTGAAAAATCGTCCTTCAGCGTGACGGTCACGCCGCCGATCGCGTCGTTCAGCTCGGATATGCCGTCCAGGCTCATCGCGACGTAATACGGGATGTCGATGCCGAGCAGCAATCCGCTGACCGCCTGTACCTGCAGCTCGCAGCTCTGCTCCGCGCCGTCTCCGAATCCGTGCGCAAGGCAAATCTGCGTTTCGCGCGAACCGGTTTCGTTTCCAAGCACGCCGAGGATCGTGATGTCCGAGATCGTATCCCGGTCGATCGGGATCGCCGTTACCGTCTTTGCTTTGTCGTCAATGACAAGCACCATCAGGAAATCCGCCTGGCCACCGTTGCGGAACGAGGTTTCGTTCTGAACATCGTCCGAGTACTTGTCGGTACCCATGACAAGAATCGTTGTGATATTGCTCTTGAGCTGATATTGATCGCCGTTGAATTCGACAGTCGGCGTGGGTTGAAACCGGCTCGCCAGATCGCCACGCGGCTCCGGAAGGCTGTCCTTGTTGTTGATTACCCAACCGATCACACACGCCGCGGCAATGCTGACAACCAGAAATATTGCAAAAGCTGTGAGTAAACGTTTGAGCTTGACCCGACGCTCATACTCCTGCCGCTTGAACTTTGATCTGCCCCCGTTTTCTGGATCAGGAGCAATGTTAGGAAATGAATCGTTCTAGGCAGCAATCGGAACCACGGTTTGAGGGGCGGGCGGCCGCCCGCCGAGGCTCGAATGCGGCCTGACCTGATTGTAGTAACGAACCCATCGCTGCGTCAACACTTGCGCCTCATACATGGTGTCAAACAACTCGCCATTCAAGAATTCAGCCCGCATACGAGCATTGAAACTCTCGATATAACCGTTCTCCCATGGACTGCCCGGCTCGATATAGGCTGTAATGGAACCTGCATCTCTCAGCCATTTACGAATCTGTTTAGCGGTGAATTCACTTCCGTTATCGCTTCTCATATACTCCGGAACCCCGCGGGTCAGCATGAGGTCTGATAGTAATTCAATTACATCATTGTTCCGCCAACTTCTGCGTGGCACGCTGGCGAGGCATTCGTGTGTATGTTCATCCAGGACGTTCAGGAATCGGATCTTTCGACCATTACTGGTTCTGTCTTCTACAAAATCATAACCCCATACATGATTCTTATGCTCTGCTCTCAGACGGATGCAGCTGCCATCCGTTAGCCAGAGCCTGCGCTTTTTTGCTTGCTTTTTCGGCAGTTTCAAGCCTTCTTCCCGCCAGATTCGTTCAACGCGCTTATGGTTGATTAGAATTCCTTCGTTCCGAAGCATATAAGTAACCATCCGATACCCGACTCGTCCGTAATTAGTAACCAATCGGATGATCGCGGCTCGGATCTCGTCTTCGTCACTGCGTTTCACAGGTTCATAACGACAACTGTTGCGGTTGATTTGCAATACCCTGCAAGCCCGTCTTTCTGCCACATGATGTTTGACCACGGCATACTTGACAGCCGCTAAGCGCTTGGCAGGGCTTAGAAGTTTTTTGAGTTCACATCCCTAAGAATTGAGATATCCAACGCTTGCTCGGCTACCAGCTTCTTTAAACGTGCGTTTTCTTTTTCCAGCTCCTTCATTCGTCGCGCATCACTTGTGTTCATTCCACCGTATTCTTTTCGCCAGCGATAGTATGTCTGCTCGGTGATTCCGAGCCCCCTGCAGGCTTCTGTAATCGTTTTGCCTTGATTACAATGCAGTTCTACCTCCCGCAGCTTGACAATGATCTGTTCGACCGTGAAGTTCTTTCTTGCCATCTTCTTTCAGCTCCTTTGTTAGTCTTTTTTCTCTTTTTCCTAACATTGTAGCTGGCCCGGTTCCGTGGGGCTAGATCACCACTTCTGTTGTTGTTCTGCGTAAAATTGTGGGTTCAACTTCAATTGTTTGCTTCTAGCCGAATAGTAAATCAAACTGTCATAACGCTCTCTGAAAAGCTCTAGGAGCGTTTCTAATTCTTCTTTAGCCTCTCTATATCGTTGCTTGTTTGCTTCTGCTTCAAGCTCTGTAATGAAGCCAGCTTTAACCATTTGTTCGTCAAACCCTTGTTTTGCTTCTGCCATAGCTTCTATGATAGGTGCTATTATTTTCTGTTTAAGGTTAACATCTATCTTTGCTCTTTGGTATATCTCGCCATAGTCTTTTGAAACGTTCTGCTTTAATCCATCTACTATCATAAATCTATCTACCCCGTATCTGTTGCGGCCAGCGCATTGGATTAAACTCACACTGTCGCGCAACTCTGTAATGATTAGTTTATTTCTTTTGTCTTTTATATTTATGCCCTCTCTAAGTTTTGATGATGTGATGATTAAATCTATATCATCGGGGAAACGCTCATTTTCCTCTAAGCATTCAAGAGCCGTAATTGATTTCGCAAGTATTTTGTTTAGTGCTTGTTCGTCCATATCTGGATAAGCATTTACTCTGTTTTCTGGTTTTGAGGTGATTGCGCATGCTCTAAATCCCATTTCTGAATACTCACGCTCTAATTGATACGCCTTTTCTGTTGTTTCCACAAAGTAAAGGATTTTATTGTCTGCGCTTGCTTGCGCTAATTCACGCTGTGCGGTTTTCTGCTGAACTATTTCTATTTTGCGAGGCTCAACCTTTATAGCCGTATCAGAAAAATCTATTTGCTCATATCCATCAATAACGCTTGATTTTAATCGTTCTGTGATTGCGCTCATAAGGATAATGTTTGTATCTACCCGCGCGGTTAATACGAAGTCTAAGGCCGTAGGGCTAGCCGTGGTGAAATCATCCGAGCTTAAGCCGTGAATTTCATCAATCACGATAAACTCTATATAACCGTCACTCTCTATTTGATTCACAAACTCTAATTCTTTCTCTAAATCCCACTTGTGTCCATAGATTATATCCGCTTCTTTCCAATCATAAGGCTCTAGTCCTAAAATCCTTGTATCGTGTCTATGGCCACCTAAACGCCATATCTTATGGTTAAATTGCCCTTGCTTATGCTCTTTTACTAACTGGTTTCTATATTGCGTAGTAGTGGCCGCGCGCGATGTGATAAAAAGTATCTTTCTAAACTCTGGCCGTTTCGGTGAATCTGAATTGATAAAGTCAATTAGTCCGTGCTGTGTAAAGTAGTTTTTCCCGCTCCCTGTTGGAGACTTAACCAATAATCTAAACCTATAATCATAAATTGAGTTGCGCGGGTATTGCGCGAGTTTATCAAGCATTAGCTCATTTATATATTTCTTTTCTTCCATAACAAGCACGTCCTAAACCGTCTTAGGCTTGTTTTGCGCCCACTCTTTCAGTATTCTATCTGTTTGCTCTGTCTTATCGTAAATAGCGTATGTATGGCCGCTACGTTTGTTATAGCCGTATCGTAATGGTTCTATCCCTTGTTCGTGAAACTTGCTCAATAGGTTGAAACTATAACAATAGAATTTATCATCATTATTCATTTTCTCACTTCCACTTATTCCGCTTCGAGCGGTTTATTTCTCACCCCTTGTATATTTATGGCCTTGCGCGTGTCGCTGTTTCACAAAACCATCCCCCCATTAGTTGATTGATTTAAATTCATTAATCAAACTTTCAATCTTTGGTTCTACAATTTCAGCCATTTCGCGCGAGTAATTAATTTGGTTCTTTGCGTATTTGCTTAACGCGCTATAACTACAACCAACATACTTGGCCATATTTGCCCACGAAACACCTAATTCATTTAGTCTGGTTAGTTTCTCTTGAAGTGTCATTTTGAGTAACCTCTCTTGTTTAAAATTTATTGTAAGTAAGATAGCCGCACAAAAAAATATAGAGTAGGCGCAAACCCGCTCTATATTTAGGCCGTTCACTATATTTTAAAAGCATAAATATATTTATTACTTATACAATAAGTATATTATACCAGAAATTTGATTAAATGTCAAATTTTAACTCTTTTTATGTGTATTGCGCGGTTCTGTTTTTCTTCTTACAGATATATGTAATTCCTAAATCTTGGAACTCTACAAATTTGGTGATGCTAAAAATGGCTTAATCACTCAGGCATTATAGCCCTAAGAGTTGTTTTTTCTTAGCAATAAATTCTGCTTGTGTAATAATTCCCATATCAAGTAGCTCTTTCATCTTTTTGACTTCTTCAGCAGGAGATATCGCCGCCACTATTGCAGGATTATTTTTCATTGTTTTATAATATTCGACACGTTCTTGAATAAAAGAGAATACCTCTTCCATCATTTCATTTTGTACGTCACCCCTATTATAAGAAAAGCTGTTTTCATCTGTAAATGGAGTTTTTCCCTGCCTAATGTTTCCTGATGAAGTTTCTAATTGTAGATAACCAGCTCGAAACGCGGTAGCCTCTTTAAATTGAATGCCTGTAACATCCGAATAGTATATAGTTTTTGCTCCATCTGCTGCGGAGTTTGTAAGCATAGCACCGAAAGTTGGTTTGCAGGAGATGATACACTTGTCATCATACACTTTTATATTTTTCCCAATATAGCCATCCAAGTCATAGTTGAGGTTTTTCATTTAACTTTCTCCTTGTTTAATTTACTATTTACTATACTATATTCATATTGGATGCGATTGTCTATTTTGAAGTTTTATTGCGCCAATCCACTGTGCTGTATGCGCTTCGCGCGGCAAGAGAAAAGGTAAGATGAAAAAGGTTGGTGTGCGCCGAGCCGTAGATTGTTATGGTGCGAAAATCTTTTCTAGTTCAATAATTAAATAGGGATTTTCGCAACGGTTAAAATGCGAAAATCTCTTTTTTTGTCTTCTTCTCTATATAACTAAGATTTTCGCAATTTTACTTGAACAACCCTACAATCCAATTAAATGCTATTATTGCATTCCCATTTATAAGTTGTTCTACTACTAAGATAATTAGGCCTATAAGCAGTCCACTAACAAAACTTCTTCTTGCATCTTTCTTTCGTTCCACTTGAAGTTTTTCATTTGAAGCAACCAACGTTTTGTTATAATCGACAATCTCTTTATTATATTCGACAAGCTTTTTGATGTCCTCACTCATTATCCGAGCAGGATTCGATTCCGCTATTACTTTCATAAGATTTTGTGCTCCTCTATTTGAAGCCTCTATCTGTTGCCGTTGAGCATCACTAAAGTAACTTCCTAGAGGACGTATAATTTCCGTTGGTTTCAGTTTTAATTTTGTATTTGAACTGTCAGAAATTCCATCCATATGCACCTCTACAAATTTATTAATATCATAGTAATACTACTTCGACTTTTATGCAAAGTCTTTATCCTCTTGAATTCACATTATTTTATATCCACCTGCCCGCGCGAGAGCGAGGCAAAAGAAGAAATGCGAAAATCTTTAAAATTGTCTTTTTCTATATATAACTAAGATTTTCGCAATTTTCTATCATGAGCATGTTTGCATTCTTTCTTTTTCATATACTCAATTTTTCTAGCCGCCTTATCATCAACATATTCTGAATAAGCTCTTGCGAGTTCAACATGCAATTCAGCACCACTATTTTTCCTTTCAACGCGAACCTCACTATTCAACAATAATCGCTGTGCGTTATTAATAAGATAATAATATTTCTCAGTAAAACCGTTTTTAAAGTGGTAATCATTTTCAGAATGTATGTAGTAACCGCGTGAACAAAAATAGTTAGCGGTTTCTTCTCCGAAAACAACAAGTATTTCAATCGTGGATGATTCCATCGTCATATGCCATTTCTCCTAAATTTGTATGGTTTTGTCGAATCTATCCTAAACTTATATTTTCCTTGCTTCATCCTCTATTGTTCATGCGCGGGGTAGCACATCGGCGCAAAACATCAGAATTGCGCGTAATACTTCTAATATTAGTATTGTTTTGCTTGCCGATTTGAATCTTTTTTCACATCAAAAGTTGTTGATGTGTTGGAATGTTTTTCAGAAGTCTAGCTATATCTCTAATATGTTTAGTATTAGTGTTTTTTCCGATACATTATTCTAGTGTTTTATCTAATTTTGGTTTCAGTTCTACGTCTAAGGTTGTTATATTGACTCTCTTTTGCGCCCATTATATACTCAACTTGTCCTTAAGGAACACAACAACAAACGATAAAACGAAAGGGAAATCAAACATAATGAACACTAATTCAACTTTTACGCAGAATAATGAGCTTGAACTTGCCAACATAAAGAAAGACAACCTCACGCGCCTACTCATCAACGAAAATGATAATTCCTTTGTCATTCAGAAGGTGAGCGGCAAACACAATGAAGTCAAAACCTATAATATTGCGCCCGACTTCATCCCAACGGCCATTGATGAAATTTGCTCTGCGTTCATCTATAACTACTGTAAGGCTAACGGCCAAATGAAGTGGCTGAAAGAGAAGAAAGCTAAGAGCGTTTCTAAGAATGGCCACCCGCTATCCAAAAAACTACAGAAGTTTTTCATAGATGAATTCTTCTCGCAAATCAGAAGCACAAACGCCGTTAAAGGTGCGCCGTCTGTTTGGGATTACATTGATGAAGAAGAAGTAGAAGCGTAAGTCTAATTTCTAAATCTAAGTTCTAAAAGAAAGGAGTGTGTTATAGTGAGCGTAAAACAGAAAAATGAGCTTCTGGTTAAGAAAATAAGAATCTTCCTAATTGAAGCGAATTATTCCAAAGACGAGTTAGCAAAGTGTTTAGGTTTCAGCTATGGCACACTCCAAAATAGATTACACGAACCAGATTCATTCCGTCGCTGGGAACTGGTTGAACTCTTTAGAATTATGAAACTTTCGCCAGAACAAGTAGCGCAATTAATGTAAAAAGAAGAAGGGTTAAACCCCTTCTTCTTCTTTTTTTGCTCTCTTTTGTTTTAGTCTCTCATTAAACATTTTAAATGCGCTCTCCTTTGTTTGCGGGAAGGTGTGCGCGTAAACTCTTTGAGTAGTAGTGATTGTTGAGTGTCCAAGTATTTCACTAACATCTTTAATTGGTATACCCATAAGTAAGAGGTAGGAAGTAAAGTAGTGACGCAATGAATGGAAGTTATAAGGGAATTGGTATTTAATCCTTGCGCGCTCATATGCGTCTTTCATCGCGTCCGGCTTATCTACTATCACTAATTCATTTAAATTTTTATCCTCTGCGTTCGCGTGAAGTGGTTCTATTAGTTCATCAACAATCGGTATTTTTCGTTTGCTCTTAGGTGTCTTAGTAGTATCTTTATCCTCATACTCACCATCTTCATTTTTCACTTTTGTTTTATCTATGTTTATAAGCTTCTTTGTAAAATCTATATCTTTCCAAGTAAGTGCTATTATTTCCCCTCTGCGCAAGCCGCCATAACATCCAAGCATTGTGTAGATATATAAGCGAGTATCTTTAATTGATTCTAAAAAACTATCAAGTTCTTCTTCTGTTGGAATCTCAATTTCTTTAGGATTGCCCTCTCTAATCTTCACATCTTCGCACAACTCTAATAACTTATAATCTTTTAGCACTCTGCGCAAAAGAGATAATGCGTTCTTTGTGGTTTTAAATTCGTGTTCGTCTCTATGTTTATTTACACTCACCTGTATCATTCTTTGAGTGAGTAAACCTAATCGCACATTATTTATATCGGGAAAAGCAAAATTTCTTATACCCCTGTATGAAGCAATAGTAGAAGGTGAGAACGCACCCTTATGTGTATCGATATAAATATCTAAAGCTTCACCCACGGTTATGTTCTCTGGTTTCTGCTTCTTCCCCCGATTAATCTTATATTCAACCGCCGCCGCTTCTGCTTCTTTCTTTGTTGCTCTGGTGAATGATTCAGAGCGTTGTTTTCCTTCATCATCAAAGTAAGTAACCCGCGCACGCCAATGTTTACTTGGTAACTCCTTCGCTTTTATGTTCATAACTGTGCCCCTCTCGACTTTCTGATTATTATGATATACATTCGTGGCATAAAAGCAATAGTGTGTGGCATTTTCATGGCATAAATAATTTAAAAAAGGTGTAATTTGACAGAACTAATTGTAAAAATTTTCAAGATTTTGAAATATTTAAGGCTGAATATCCGCATATGTAGGCACTTTTTCGCATTTAATCAAAAAAAAGAGGCATCCAGTTTATTAACTGAATACCTCTGATTTGGAGCAGGTAACGGGACTCGAACCCGTGATCTCAGCTTGGAAGGCTAATGTGTTTCCGCTACACTATACCTGCAATCGGATGAAATTGTGTGGAGAGCCAAATAAACAAAATCTCCATTCATAAACGGGCAAGCGCTGTCCGCTTATGAATGGAGCGGGAAACGGGGCTCGAACCCGCCACCTCAGCCTTGGCAAGGCTGCGCTCTACCAAATGAGCTACTCCCGCAGGAAGATCGGTCGTTTGTTTTGGTGCGGGCGAAGGGACTTGAACCCATACGCCTTTCGGGCACCAGAACCTAAATCTGGCGCGTCTGCCAATTCCGCCACACCCGCACAAAGATCATGACCGAAAGAAAAAATGGTGATCCGCCGGAGGGTCGAACTCCGGACAACCTGATTAAAAGTCAGGTGCTCTACCAACTGAGCTAGCGGATCAAAAAAACTGGCTGGGGTGGCAGGATTTGAACCTACGAGTGCCAGAGTCAAAGTCTGGTGCCTTACCGCTTGGCGACACCCCATAGTACGCTGAATCGGTAAAATGGGGTGAGTAGTGGGATTCGAACCCACGACCTCCTGGGCCACAACCAGGCACTCTAACCAACTGAGCTATACCCACCATACCGGAAATGCCGCGCGATTTACGGCGCTTTCCCTGACTAATTTGCCCGACACCCTGGCTCTTTACGCGCCGGGGTGTCGTGCAACTTGGCGCGCCTGCAGGGATTCGAACCCGGGACCTACGGCTTAGAAGGCCGTTGCTCTATCCTGCTGAGCTACAGGCGCAGGAAGCGAGTTCCGAAGATTAATTATAGCGGCGAGGGGACATTATGTCAACCGAAATTGACAAAAAGATTCCCTATTTTTATCCCCCGCGCCGCACAGTGGCCGCTTGCGTTAACCTGCCTTAAGCATTTTTACCGCAGCAGGCTTTATACTTCTTTCCGCTGCCGCAGGGACACGGATCGTTTCTGCCAACCTTGGCTTCGCGCACGAAAATGTTGCTCTGGCGATATTCCTTCGCGATGTCCTTGCGCTTTTCTTCGCTCAGCACCGGTTCCCACTCCTTGAGCGTATAGAGCCAGTTCGCCTTGGCCTTGTGCATGTTGAAGTAGAGCTTCTCAAAGTCGATCTCAAGCTTCAGCGCGGTGTCGACGTCGAGCTTTTCGAGGTTGACCTCTTTCTTGAGGCTCGTGTTGATGCCGTCGATAAAGCCCGCGAATTCCTCCACGCTCATCTGGAAGCGGTCGGACAGCTCCGCGTGTGTGCCGGCGAGCTTGCCCGTGTTCTCGGTCAGGATTTGGCGGTATGCTTCGGTCTCTTTCTCGAAGTATGCATTCCAGAAGGCGTCATGCTCCGCCTGCTGGCGCTCCGTTTCGACCAGCTGTTTCCATTGTTCATACGGTTTCATTTGTTTGTTTCTCCCTGTCTATCGTTTGTTCTATGTCTTCGTTCCATAAAATCAAGGCACCTTCGCCCGTGTCGGAATAATATCCCGGGCGAAATCCGTTTTGCTGAAAATCGAGCGTCGCATAGAGGTGCTGCGCAACCATGTTTCCTTCGCGCACCTCAAGCGTCATCTTCTCCGCGCCGCGCTTGTACGCATACCGCATCATGGCGAGCATGAGACGCTTGCCCCTGCCCTGCCCGCGATACTCCGGCATGATGGCGACGTTGGTCACGTGCGCTTCCTCAAACAGCAGCCACATGCCGCCATAGCCGCAGATGACGCCATCCGCCTCCATGACGAGATAATGCGCCACCTCGTTGCGCAGTTCGCCCGCGAGCGCGAGCTTGGACCACGGCGAGCGGAAACACGTGCATTCGATTTCGTGTACGCGGTTGACGTCCGCGCGCACCATCGGGCGAATGACTTCCTGTGCCATGCTCATGCCTCCCTGCCGGATTTCTCTTTGGTTCGCTCCGCCTGCGACGGGCGCAGGTAGATCGGGTCGGCCTCTTGAGTTGCACGTTCCACGTGCCTGAAGGCTGCACTCCCAACATGTTTTGCATGCGGATACGTCTTTGGCTCTGCTTGCACGTCGCCGACAAGAATGACATCTTGCGGCAGCTTCGCGAGGAACGATTCCGTTTGAACCGCGCAGGGTTCAATTAACGTCGAACCCGCCTGATACAGCGCGGCGTACGCGTTACTGTTTCGCGCGTCGATCATCGTGGCGACGGGGCGGCTTGTTTCGCCCGCCGAGAGCGCGAGCGTTTCGAGCGAATCGACCGCGACGACATGTTTGCCCGCAGCAAACGCAAGCGCGTTGACGAGGCTGACGCCGATGCGAACGCCGGTAAACGATCCGGGCCCGACATCGACCGCAAACAGGTCGATCTGATTGATCGTAACGCCGTTTTCTTCCAATAATGCGTCGATGATCGGCAGCAGCGTCTCCGCGTGCTTTTTGCCCGCGTCCGCTTCCCGCTCCGCGAGTAAAACTCCGTCTTTCAGCAGCGCCGCGGATGCGACCGCCGCCGTGGTTTCGACCGCTAACATCATCATAGCGCGTTCACCACGCTTTCGTAACGCGCGCTAAGCGGAATCAGCGCGATCTCGCGCGGGTCTTCGCCGCTGCCCGCGAGGCGAAGCTCCAGCCGCTCGCGCGGCAGTGCCTCCGGCACGCGCTCCGCCCACTCCAGCACGATCACCGCATCCTGCGCAAGGTATTCGTCAAAGCCTATGGCGAAGAGCTCCTCCGCATCCGAGAGGCGATATGCGTCAAAGTGGATCAGCCGTGGGCTGGTCTCGTATTCATGCACGATGGTAAACGTAGGCGAGCGCACCTCAGCTGTGCCCGCCTCGGCGCCCATACCGCGCACGAGAGCTGTTTTGCCCGCGCCGAGGTCGCCATAGAGCGCGACAAACGAAGGCACCGGCAGCGCGCGCATCAGCCGTCTGCCGAGGTCTTCCGTCTCCTGTTCGGTTTTACAAACCATCGTCCTCAAACTATCTTTGCCTCGTTTAAATCCTTCCGTAGCCGGAATCGATCAATCGTAGATCCCCAGTTCCAGCAGCTCACGCGCGAAGTCGCCAAAGCGGTCTTCCTGAATCGCGCGGCGGACATCCTCCATCAGCCGTAAGGAGAAGCGAAGGTTGTGCATGGTCAGGAGCTGCGCGCCCAGAATCTCCTTCTCCTTGACGAGATGGCGCACATACGCCCGCGTGAAGTTCTGGCAGCAATAGCAGTCGCAGCCCTCTTCCAGCGGCGTGTGGTCGTGTTCATATTTCGCGTTTTTGAGCGTCATGCGCCCGTGCCGGGTCAGCGCCATTCCGTTTCTACCCGCGCGGGTTTGCAGCACGCAGTCGAACATATCCACGCCGCGCAGCACACCTTCCAGCAGGCAATCCGGGCTACCCACGCCCATGAGATAGCGCGGCTTGTGCTCCGGCATATAGGGCATCATGGTCTCCAGCATCTCGTACATCACGCTTTTCGGCTCGCCGACGCTGAGTCCGCCGATGCCGAATCCGGGGAAATCCATACCGGTGATGGTCTTCGCGCTCTGGATGCGAAGATCGCCGAACATGCCGCCCTGCACGATGCCAAACAGCGCCTGATCCTCGCGGGTGTGCGCGTTTTGACAGCGCTCCGCCCAGCGGTGCGTGCGCTCCATCGCATCGATCGTGTATTTCCGGTCGGAAGGATACGGCGCGCACTCGTCAAAGCACATCGCGATATCCGCGCCGAGGCTCTGCTCCACGTCCATGACCGATTCCGGCGTGAAGAAATGCTTGCTGCCGTCGATATGGGAGCGGAACATCACGCCGTCTTCCTGAATGTCGTTGATCTTCGCGAGTGAAAACACCTGAAATCCGCCGCTGTCGGTCAGGATCGGGCGATCCCAGTGCATGAACTTGTGCAGGCCGCCCGCTTCCTCCACGAGCTTGTGCCCGGGACGAAGATAGAGGTGGTACGTGTTGCCGAGGATGATGTTCGCGCCAACGTCCACGAGGTCGCGCGGGGTCATCGCCTTGACGGTCGCCTGCGTGCCGACGGGCATGAAGATCGGCGTCTCAATGTCTCCGTGCGGGGTATGCAGCACGCCGTAGCGCGCGCCGCTCTGCTTGCAGATGTGTTTTAGGTCAAATGTAAACGGGTATGCCATCCGGCTCTTCCCTCGTTCTTTCTGTCGATTTCGGTCTGTCTTTACACATTCTAAAATTGATAAACGCGATATTACAAGATTAGCATCGCGTCTCCGAAGCTGAAGAAGCGATAGCGCTCCTGAATCGCGTGTTCATAGCAGCGGAGCGCTTCTTCCCGACCCATCAGCGCGGAGACAAGCATGAGCAGCGTCGATTCCGGCAGGTGAAAGTTCGTAATCAGCGCGTCCACCGCGCGAAACTGGTAGCCGGGCGTGATGTAGATGCCCGTCCAATCCTTACCGGGCTGCACGACGCCGTCTACCGTCGTCACGCTCTCCAGCGTGCGGCAGCTCGTGGTGCCGACGGCGAAGATTCTCCCACCGTTTTGCCGCGCGCGGTTGATCCGCTCGGCCGCCTCCGGCGAAACCTCGTAATACTCCTTGTGCATCACGTGGTCTTCAATCTTGTCCTCCGCAACGGGGCGAAATGTGCCGAGTCCCACATGCAGCAGCACATCGACAACGTTCGTTCCCTGCGACTGAATCTTGCTGAGCAGCTCGTTGGTGAAGTGCAGCCCCGCGGTCGGCGCCGCGGCAGAGCCGTTGGTCAGCGCATAGACCGTTTGATAGCGCTCTTTGTCCGCGAGCCGCTCCGTGATATACGGCGGCAGCGGCATCTGCCCCGCGCGATCCAGCACCTCTTCGAAGATGCCGTCGTACAACAGCTCAATTTGTTTTCCGCCGTCCGCGTCGGTGTCGCCGAGCACGCGGATGCTCAACTCTTCATTGACTGCATACTCCCGGCCGACAACCGCTCTGCGCGCCGGACGCGCAAGGCATTCCCAGGTTTTTTCGCCCGTTCTTTTTAATAGAAGAAACTCCATGTTGCCGCCCGTGTCCGCGCGGTGGGCAAAGAGCCTTGCGGGCAGTACGCGCGTGTTGTTGCGAACGAGCACATCCTTCGGCGTGAGATATTCGGTAATATCGGAAAACACGCGATCCTCGATCGTCCGCGTCGCGCGATGGTAAACGAGCAAGCGCGAGGAGGATCGATCCGCAATCGGTGTTTGTGCAATCAATTCTTTGGGTAAGTCGTAGGCAAAGTCGCTGGTCTGCATGTTGTTCTCTTTTCTGATGATCCGTCGCGCAGCCCGAAAAGCTCCCGTCGATTTTTTACAATAGGGTATCAACTTTTCAGTAATTTCGGATGCGCCGACCGAAGTATTATAACGAAAAGTGCCCGCGAATGCAAGTTTGCGCCCCGAAACCCCGCAAAATACGCCGTTTTCTACATTTTTCACTTGATAAATGCATTTTGCGATTTTACAAGGATTTAATCCCGCCGATATTTTGATCAAACAATGCTAGTTTATCCTAAAGCCATGAGAAAGAAAACAAAAGGAGAAACGTTCATGATGAAGAAACTGACCGCGATTCTGATCGCCCTGACCATGGTTGCAGGCCTTGCCGCTTGCGCCACCACCGCCGCGCCCGCGGCAACCGAAGCACCCGCAGTCGAAGCCACGCAGGCTCCCACAGCGGCGGCAACCGAAGCCCCCACCGCAGCTCCCGCCACCCTGACCTCCGACATCGTCGTCGTCTCCCGTGAGGACGGCAGCGGCACCCGCGGCGCGTTCATCGAACTCTTCGGCGTCGAGCAGAAGGATGCCGACGGCAAGAAGGTAGACTACACCACGCTGGATGCGGAAATCGTCAACAGCACCTCCGTCGTCCTCCAGACCGTTGCGGGTAACGATGCCGCCATCGGCTACATCTCCCTCGGCTCTCTGGACAGCACCGTCAAGGCCCTCCAGATCGACGGCGCGGATGCAACCGTTGCCAACGTGAAAGACGGCTCCTACAAGATCTCCCGCCCGTTCAACAT
This sequence comes from Christensenellaceae bacterium, assembly GCA_963667195.1. Taxonomy (GTDB): domain Bacteria; phylum Bacillota; class Clostridia; order Christensenellales; family CAG-138; genus UBA7703. The sequence continues at coordinate 2,648,355 of OY762962.1, read as the reverse complement.
CGTGACCAAAGCGGAAGTGTCCGAGTCCGCCAAAGCGTTCATCGACTTCATCCTCAGCGCAGAAGGCCAGAAGGTCGTTGCAGACAACCACTACATCCCGCTGGATAACGCCCCCGCGTATGCCGGCAGCAGCGTAGCAGGCAAGGTCGTCGTGGCTGGTAGCTCCTCCGTGACCCCGGTTATGGAAAAGCTCAAGGAAGCCTACCTCGCAGTCAACCCCAATGCTGAAATCGAAATCCAGATGAGCGACTCCAGCACCGGCATCAAGATGGCCATCGACGGCACCTGCGACATCGGCATGGCGTCCCGCGCCCTCAAGGACAGCGAAACTGCGGGCGGCGTCGCCTCCACCGTCATCGCGACGGACGGCATCGCGGTCATCGTCAACCTCAATAACCCGATCACCGGCCTCACTGCCGAGCAGGTCCGCCAGATCTACGTTGGCGAAACCCTCAACTGGGCGGATGTGAAATAATCAGAACGAAAGACTTGGAGCGACTTGGATGAACAACAAAAACTCCCTCACGCGTGAAACCGCAGCGGGACGAAATAACCAAGTACGCGAAGGCGCGGCGAGAATCTTATTTCTCGCCGCTGCCTGCGTTAGTATTATCGCCGTTCTGCTGATTACCGTATTTCTGCTGGTCAGCGGTGTGCCCGCCATCGGAAAAATCGGCGTCTTCAAGTTTCTCTTGGGCACGGTTTGGAAGCCCGGCAACGATATCTACGGCATCCTGCCGATGATTCTCGGCAGCTTCTACGTCACCGCGGGCGCGCTTGTCCTCGGCGTTCCGGTGGGCGTGCTGACGGCGATCTTCCTTTCGCGCTTTGCAAGCAAGCGGATCGTGAATCTGGTCAAGCCGGCGGTGCAGCTGCTCGCGGGCATTCCTTCCGTCGTCTACGGCTTCTTCGGCCTCGTGGTGATCGTGCCCCTGCTGGGAGGACGCGGCAGCATGCTCGCGGCTAGCATCGTGCTCGCCATCATGATTCTGCCCACCGTCATCACGGTGTCCGAAAGCTCTCTCAACGCGGTCGACGCTTCCTATTACGAAGGCGCGCTCGCGCTGGGCGCGACCCACGAGCACTCGGTGTTCTCCATCATTCTGCCGGCGGCAAAGAGCGGCGTTACCGCAGCCGTGATCCTCGGCGTTGGCCGCGCGATCGGCGAAGCCATGGCGGTCATCATGGTCGCGGGCAACCAGCCGCGCATGCCGCAGGGCATCCTCAAGGGCTTGCGCACGCTCACGACCAACATCGTCATGGAGATGGGCTATTCCGCCGACCTCCACCGCGAGGCGCTGATCGCCACCGCGGTTGTCCTCTTCGTCTTCATCCTCATCATCAACTTTCTCTTTTCACTCACGAAGAGGGGGAATAAAGCATGAAACGTCAAAAGATAAGGGCTGTTCTCCTTCGTATACTGGTGTATCTCGCGACGATCATCACCGTCGGCGCGCTGTTGTTCGTAGTCGGCTATATCCTCGTCAAAGGCGTTCCGAATCTCTCGTGGAAGCTCTTTGAGTGGAAGTATACGACCGAGAACCTCTCCCTCATGCCCGCGCTGCTCAACACGATCCTCATGACGGCGCTGTCGCTGTTGATCGCGGTTCCGCTCGGCGTGTTCGCCGCGATCTATCTGGTGGAGTACGCAAAACGCGGCAGCAGGCTTGTTCGCATCATCCGCATGAACGCGGAGACCCTTGCGGGCATTCCCTCGATCGTGTACGGACTCTTCGGCATGCTGTTTTTCGTCACCGCGCTAAAGCTCGGCTTTTCGATGCTCTCGGGCGCGCTCACGATCTCCATCATGATACTGCCGGTCATCCTCCGCACCTCGGAAGAGGCGCTGATGAGCGTGCCGGACAGCTATCGCGAAGGCAGCTTCGGCCTCGGCGCGGGCAGGCTCCGCACCGTGTTCCGCGTGGTGCTGCCGGACGCGATTCCCGGCATACTCGCGGGTGTGATCCTCGGCGTCGGGCGTACGGTCGGCGAGACCGCGGCGCTATTGTACACGGCGGGCACATCTTCGGACACCGTATCGGGTATCATGGACTCCGCGCGAACGCTCTCCGTCCACATGTACGCGCTCTCGCAGGAGGGCCTTTACATCAAGCAGACCTATGCCACGGCGGTGGTGCTGCTCGTCATCGTCGTCGGTATCAACGCGCTTTCTGCGACGCTCGCCAAGCGCGTGACCAAACGTAAAATATAACCTGAAAACGCTTGTTAAAGGAAGCACGATATGAACAAGTTTGAAATTTCCAATCTAGACCTGTACTACGGGCAGCTCCACGCGCTGAAAAACGTGGAACTGAAGATTCAGGAGCGCCAGATCACCGCGTTTATCGGCCCAAGCGGCTGCGGCAAGAGCACGCTTCTGCGCACGCTCAACCGCATGAACGACCTTGTGGAAGGCTGCCGCATCACGGGAAACGTGCTGCTCGACGGTCAGGATATCTACAACGGCAACCTCGACACCACGATGCTCAGAAAGCGCGTCGGCATGGTGTTTCAAAAGCCGAACCCGTTCCCGATGAGCGTCTACGACAACGTAGCCTACGGCCCGCGCACCCACGGCATCCGCGGCAAGGCGAAGCTCGACGACATCGTGGAGCAATCCCTGCGCAACGCCGCCATCTGGGATGAGCTCAAGGATCGCCTCAAAAAAGACGCGCTCGGACTCTCCGGAGGGCAGCAGCAGCGTCTCTGTATTGCGCGCGCGCTCGCGGTGGAACCGGAGGTCGTGCTCATGGACGAGCCCACCAGCGCGCTCGATCCGATTTCGACCAGTAAAATTGAAGACCTATGCGTGACGTTACGCGAAAAGTATACTATAATCATTGTAACGCACAACATGCAGCAGGCCGCTCGTATCTCCGACAACACCGCGTTTTTCCTGCTCGGCGAAGTCATCGAGTATGGAGACACGGAAAAACTATTCAGCATCCCGCGCGACAAACGCACAGAAGATTATATTACGGGGAGGTTCGGTTAATGCGAAACACATTTGAGGAACAGCTGCGTCTCTTGAATCAGGAGCTGCTCGAAATGGGCGCGCTGATCGAGCACGCGATTCAGTCCGCAAGCGAGGCGCTCATCAAGCAGGACGTGGAGTCCGCAAACCACGCGATCACGTTTGACCGCGAGGTGGATCAAAAGGAGCGGGATATCGAATCCCTTTGCCTCAAGCTCCTGCTGCAGCAGCAGCCCGTGGCGAAAGACCTTCGCCTCATCTCCGCGGCGCTCAAGATGATCACGGACATGGAACGCATCGGCGACCAGGCCGCGGATATCTCCGGCATCGTGATCTACCTCGCCGGAAAGCCGTACATCAAGTCCCTGGAGCACCTGCCGCAGATGGCGGAAGCCTCCATCAAGATGGTCTCCGGCAGCATCGACGCGTTTATCAACAAGGATCTTGCGCTCGCGCGAGACATCATCGAGATGGACGACGTAATCGACGACTTGTTTGACACGATCAAGAGCGAGCTCATCGAACTGATCCGGCAAGATCCCGACAACGGCGAGCAGGCGATCGACCTGCTCATGATCGCAAAATACTTCGAGCGCATCGGCGACCACGCACAGAACATCGCCGAGTGGGCGGAATATTCCATCACCGGCGTGCATAAGGGTGCCGAACTATGATTTACTATGTAGAGGACGACGCGAACATTCGCGAGCTGGTGGTCTATACGCTCAACCAGACGGGGCTCTCCGCGAAGGGATTCCCGGATGCCACCGCGTTATTTACGGCGAGTGCGGAGGAAAAGCCGTCTCTGGTGCTGCTTGATATCATGCTGCCCGGTGAGGACGGGCTTTCCGTTCTCAAGAAGATCCGCGCAAACGCCGGAACGACCACGATTCCCATCATGATGATCACCGCCAAGACCACCGAGTTTGACAAGGTCTCCGGCCTCGACCTCGGCGCGGACGACTACATCACTAAGCCGTTTGGCATGGCGGAGCTGGTTGCCCGCGTCAAGGCGCTCCTTCGCAGAAGCGGGCTCAAGACCAGCGCGGAACGCCTCACGCACGGCGAGCTCGTCGTGGACATCGCGCGGCACACCGTCACCGTCTCCGATCAGGTGATCAACCTCACGTATAAGGAGTTTTCGCTGCTTGCCTGGCTCATGGAGAACATGGGACGCGCCTATACGCGGGAACAGCTCCTCGAGACCGTCTGGGGCTATGATTACGAGGGCGGCACGCGTACGGTGGACGTGCATGTGCAAACCCTTCGCACCAAGCTCGGCAGCTGCGGTCGCTATATCGAGACCGTGCGCGGCGTCGGCTACCGCTTCGGGGAATAATCCCCTTTCTCTTCTCTGATCCACGCGTTCCTGTCGTTTCCGAATCCTTTATCACGCACATTTGGAGCACACTGCATGAGAAAACGCATCTTCTGGAACATATTTCTCTCCTCGCTGATCGCGGCGCTGTTGCTGGGCGGTGTGATTCTGCTCGCGCAATACCGCTCGTTTGAAAGCCTGGTCTATTCGGAGCTGGCATCGGAAAGCAGCTATATCGAAAGCGGCTTGCTCTCCGCGGCCGACGAGCAGGTCTATCTCTCCGATCTGCCGTCCAAGGAGCGCGTCACGCTGATCAACGCGGACGGAACCGTCGTTTACGATTCCAGCGCGCAGGCTTCCACGCTGGAGAACCACGCAAACCGCCCCGAATTCATCGACGCGCAGAAAAACGGGGTCGGCACAAGCAGCCGCTTCTCGGAAACGCAGCTGATGAAGAACTATTACTACGCGCGTCTTTTGCCGGATGGACGCGTGCTGCGCGTTGCCAGCAGCCACAACAGCGTGCTTGGCATGATCGGTTCGCTTCTCCCCACGATGTTTTTAGTGCTGCTTGCCATCGTCGTGATCTCCGCGTTTTTCGCGCGGTTTGCCGCAAAGACGATCGTGCAGCCCATCAACTCGCTCAATCTGGAAGACCCGCTCTCCAACTCGACCTACGACGAACTCGCGCCGCTGCTCACCAACATGGAACGCCAGCGCCGCGAGATCGTAAACCGCATGTCGGCGCTCTCCGAAAAACAGCGCGAGTTTGCCGCCGTGACGGAGAACATGCGCGAAGGCTTTATCCTGCTCGACACGAGCGAACGCATGCTCGCCATCAACGGAAGCGCGGCGCATATCTTCGGCGTGGAGTCCAAGAACGTTCTGGGTTCGCATGTGCTGATGCTCAACCGCAGCGTCGCCCTCCAGCAGGCGCTGGAGCAGTCGAAGGTCGGCGGCAGCGGACAGTCTACGCTGATTCGCGGAGCAAGCACCTATCAGGTCCTCGCAAGTCAGGTCACGGAGCAGCAAAACAAGGCCGGCACCGTTGTACTGATCCTCGATATTTCCGATCGCGTCGCCGCGGAGCAGATGCGCCGCGAATTCTCGGCAAACGTTTCCCACGAGCTGAAAACCCCGCTGACCTCGATTCTCGGCTATGCCGAAATCATGCGCGACGGCGTGGCAAAGCAGGAAGACATGAAGCGCTTTGCCGGAAAAATCCATGCGGAGGCAACACAGCTCATGTCGTTGATTGAAGACATCATTCGCCTCTCCCAGCTGGACGAGAAAACGCCGCTGCCGGAGATGACAACCGTCGATCTGAAGCACATCTGCGAAGATGTTTGCCAGCGCTTGCTGCCACAGGCGGAGAAAGCGGGCGTTTCGATCAACGCGCACTGCGCGCCTCTGAGTGTCCGTGGTATCCCGAAGATGCTCGAAGAGATCGTGCAAAACCTCGTCGATAACGCGATCAAGTACAACACCTCCAACGGCAGCGTGGGGGTTAGTCTCAAAGAGGTGGATCACCGCGTGGAGCTGACCGTCTCGGATACCGGCATCGGCATTCCGGAGGAGCACGTTTCGCGCGTGTTCGAGCGCTTCTACCGCGTGGACCGCAGCAGAAACAAGCAGATCGGCGGCACGGGGCTTGGGCTTTCCATCGTCAAGCACTCGGCGGAAATGATGAACGCCACGGTGCAGCTGCAGAGCAAGCTCGGCATTGGCACCACGGTCACCATCTCCTTCCCCGCGATCGACTGATTCACTCAAGAACGCATGAAAAGGCACCCGCTTCACGGGTGTTTTTTTCTGTGCAACACGATCCAATCAGAATATAAATTTTCGCTGAAAAAGATGCGAGCGCAATATTATTATGTAGAAACTGACGTCAAAACAAGCTGACGAATTGTTGATGCAAAACGTCATATTTTTGCTGTTGACAAATGCGCCAATAAGAGTTAAAACGTGCGTGCAGGCTTATATGTTTGCTATTTTTTATGTCGAAAGCGAAGTGGTAAACCGTGGAAAATCAGTCCGAAGATGTGCCTCTCGGGCAAGTGAAAATTGGCGTAGCTTTCAACCTCAAGCACGCCGAAACCGCCAAAAATGCAGCGCCGGATGAGCAGGCGGAGTATGACAGCATGGACACCGTGCTCGCCATCGAGTCGGCCATCCGCAAGCTCGGTCACAAGACCGTGCTGCTGGAAGCGGACGAGAATTTCCCTCAAAAGCTGCAATCCGAAAAGCCCGATCTTGTTTTCAACATTGCCGAGGGACGCGGCGGACGCGCGCGGGAAGCGCAGGTGCCCGCTCTGCTGAACCTCTATACGATACCTTTCACCGGCTCGGACGAAACGACGCTGTGCCTGTCTCTCGACAAGGCGCTCACCAAGCGCCTGCTTTCCACCTATCAGGTACCGACGCCGCGCTATCGCCTCTACACGCCCGGCGAACCCATCCGCACAGCTGGACTGAAATTTCCCGTGATCGTCAAGCCCAACGCGGAAGGCTCCAGCAAGGGCATTGCGGACGTCTGCATTGCAAAAACCGGCGCGGAGCTCAAATCGCTCGTGAAGAAGAATTTCGAGCTGTATGGCGGCGCGGTGCTCGCCGAGGAGTTCCTCTCCGGGCGCGAGTTCACCGTGGGTCTCGTCGGCAACGGCGAAACGCTGCGCGTCTTCCCGCCGATGGAGATCGTTTACCACAAGTCCCCGATCGAGGGCTACAACGTCTATAACTACACCGTCAAGCAGGAGTATCAGTCCTACGTGACGTATCAATGCCCCGCCGAGATTCCCGAACCGATGGAGCAGGAGCTGATTCGGCTTTCGAAAAAGATCTTCCAGGCGCTGAACTGCCGCGATTTCGCGCGGATCGACTTCCGCGCCGACGAGTCGGGCAAGCTCTATTTCATCGAGATCAATCCCCTGCCGGGCCTCGCGCCGCACTACAGCGACTATCCCATGCTCGCCGAGTTTTGCGGCGTTTCGCATGAGGAACTGGTCGGCGAAGTGCTCAAGGCCGGCGCGTCCCGCGCGGGTCTGCGGCTCTAGAACGGCGGTGAATGAAGTATGGATGAACACTGGAACGACTGGAAATGGCAGTTTCGCCATCGCATCACCTCGACCGATCAGCTGAAAAAGATTCTCCCGCTCACCCGGCAGGAGGAAGACGAGATCAACACCTGCCTCGGCGCGTTTCGCATGGCGATTACGCCGTATTACGCGTCGCTGATCAATCCGCGCGATCCCAACGATCCGATTCGAAAGCAATCGGTTCCGTCCATCCTCGAAACCCGCGCGGACGACAATGACCTGAGCGACCCGCTCGGCGAGATGGCGGACAGCCCCGTCCCGCATGTGGTGCACCGCTACCCCGATCGTGTGCTGCTGCTGGTAACCTTGCAATGCGCGATGTATTGCCGCCACTGCACGCGCAGAAGAGCGGTCGGCGAGGAAGACAAGCCAATCACGGAAGCGCAGCTGCAAAAGGCGATTGCCTATATCCGCGCGCACAAGGAAATCAGAGACGTGCTGATCTCCGGCGGCGACCCGCTGACCATGAGCACGGAAAAGCTGGAGCACATCATCTCTTCCCTGCGCGCGATCGACCACGTGGAGATCATCCGCATCGGAACCCGCGTGCCGGTCGTGCTGCCCATGCGCATCACGCAGGAGTTGACCGACATGCTGCGCAAGTATCATCCGATCTGGATCAACACGCACTTCAACCACCCGAACGAGCTCACGCCGGAAGCCGCGCGCGCCTGCGCCGCGATCGTGGACGCGGGCATCCCGCTGGGCAACCAGACGGTGCTTCTGCGTGGTGTCAACGACAACGCAGAGACGATGAAGCGGCTGCTGCTGGGGCTTGTGAAGATGCGTGTGCGCCCGTATTACCTCTATCAGTGCGACCTGAGCTGCGGAATCGGGCACTTCCGCACGCGCGTGGAGGTCGGCATCGATATCATGCACCAGCTGACCGGCAATATCTCCGGCTATGCGCTGCCGAAATACGTCATCGACGCACCCGGCGGCGGCGGAAAGATTCCGCTTGGGTATGAATACGTGCTCCGCAAGGATGATCAGGAAGTCGTGCTGGAAAACTACCGCGGTCAGCGCTATCGCTATCCGCAGCCAAAACAGTGACTGCACCAAGCTCCCAACCATCGATCGCATAATAAAACGGCGGCCTTCCGGTCGCCGTTTTTGTTTCTATCGCTTATTTTTTCGTTTTCGAATCGGATACAGACTCCAGCTTCCTGGGCGGGTTCTCGCGCTTTCTCGCCGCGCGATCCTGCGAGTCCATCGAGGCGCCGAGGGCAAGCCCTGCCGCCATGCCGATGACCATGCCGGTGAGTTGGTTGCCGAAGAATGCGGTGCCAAATGACAGCCCGAGCGCAAGCCCGATGCACAGATAGAACGACAACCACGAGCTTGCGGGGCGCTCCAGCTCCCACGCAATCATACCGTCTACCGGGCTCTCCACGAGATAGAACTTCAGCTTTTCCAGCACATGGTTTGTCGCTTGGTTGTTTTCGTCCGCCAGTGTGCCGATAAAGTAGGCTTCCGTGCTGCCATAGGACCAGTTGCACAGCGCCTCAATCGCTTCCTGACCGTAGTCGTTTCCGCGATGCTCCGGGAAAATGTTGAAGCCAAGCTCCAGCGTCTTGTTGGCAGGCGTTCCGTGAAAGCCGACCAATCCGACGGCTTCTCCGCTCTTTTTGAGCGAGACCCGCCAGCCGGTGTACCAAAGCGCCTCCTCCGGATTTTCTTCCACATTCCGGCGCATTTCGGCGAGCGCGCCGCGCAGCAGTTCGTCTGTTTCGCGCGCCTCTTCCGCCGCGAGTTCGGTTGCATCAAGCGGGGTTAATACGAGTCTCTTGGATTTCACAGGTTTTTGATCACAGATTCGGTACCGTTTCATATCTCTTTGTCGCCCTCGTTCATTTTCTCGTCAGAGTCCACTCTTCTTTTTCGTTCGCTCAGATATTTTCGCAGCTCGCGATCGTTTCGAATCACCGCGGTTTTCTGCGGATAGGTTCGCACGATGTTCCAGTAGCCATTTACGCGCGGTTTCGTTCTTCCCTCGTGTAGAATCCACCAGGCGAATTCGAGGTTCATCCGTTCGATGCACCCGTCCGCCATGCTCTCCCTCGTGTTCCCGCGAAACTCCCGGTTCCGCTTCAACGCGCGAAACAGGCAAACAAGGCGCGGATAGCTCAGGAAGATGATCTCGTCCGCGTCGCGCAAGCGCTCTTCGCGTAGTAGATGCGTGTAGTTCCCGTCTATCACCCAGCAGGGTTTTTGCATCTCCCGGCGAACGATCTCCCGCGCAGCCTCCGGCTCGCGTTCGATCCAGTTCGGTTGAAAATGCACGCGGTCGAGGTAAAGCGGCTCTATGTTCAGCTCCTGCGCAAGCTTCTTTGCCAGCGTGGACTTGCCTGATCCGCTGTAGCCCATGATCGCGATTTTCATTTCTCGGTTCTCCCTGATCGCTGCTCCGGAAAATGCCCGCCGCGAAACGGCGGGCAAGTGTACGCGGTTTATTCGAGGAAATCCTTGAGGCGCTTGCTGCGGCTCGGATGGCGGAGCTTTCTCAACGCCTTTGCTTCGATCTGGCGGATACGCTCGCGGGTGACGTTGAACTCCTTGCCAACTTCCTCCAGCGTGCGCGCTTTGCCGTCGTCGAGGCCGTAGCGCAGTCTCAGCACCTTCGCTTCGCGCGGGGTGAGAGAGTTGAGCACGTCCATGAGCTGCTCCTTGAGCAGCGTCACGGCGACCGCTTCCGCGGGCGCGGGCGCGTCGTCGTCGGGAATGAAGTCGCCGAGGTGGGAGTCGTCCTCTTCACCGATCGGGGTTTCCAGAGAGACCGGCTCCTGCGCGATCTTGATGATCTCACGCACCTTCTCCTCGGAAATGCCCATCTCTTTGGCGATCTCGTCCGGCCGCGGGTCGCGTCCGTATTCCTGCACGAGCTGGCGGTTCACGCGAATGAGCTTGTTGATCGTCTCCACCATATGCACGGGGATTCGAATCGTGCGCGCCTGATCCGCAATCGCGCGCGTAATCGCCTGGCGAATCCACCAGGTTGCGTATGTCGAAAATTTATAGCCCTTGCGATAGTCAAACTTCTCAACCGCCTTGATCAAGCCGAGGTTTCCCTCCTGAATCAGGTCGAGAAACAGCATGCCGCGGCCAACGTATCGCTTTGCGATGGATACGACCAGACGCAGGTTCGCCTCGGCGAGCTGATGCTTCGCCTCCGGGTCTCCGTCCGCCATGCGCTGCGCGATCTCAACCTCCTGATTCGCGGTGAGCAGCGGCACTTTGCCGATCTCTTTGAGATACATGCGCACCGGGTCGTCGATGTTGATGCCCTCGACGGCGGCCAGCGTGCTCTCGATCTCCGCGATCTCCTGGTTGATGTCCTCCGGCATTTCGACGTCTTCAACGATGTCGATATTCAGCTCTTCGAGGTGGTCGTAGACCTTTTCGATTTGCTCCTGATCGAGCTCCAGCTCCTCCAAGGCATCCATGATCTCCTTATAGGAAAGCATGCCCTTCTGTTTGCCGGACTCAATCAACTCGTTTAGTTTTTGCGCTCTCGCTTCTTTTCCTTCCACCATATCCGCTCCTTTCAACTCAAGCCCCTCTTCCTCAGGTTTAACGCCTGCATTTCTCTTAATAACTCCGCCCGCTGATCCGCCGACAGCGCGGGATCGATCAGTTGACGCTTCATCTCTTCGATTTGATCCGCAAGATTGCATGTCTCAATGCGGTTCAGGCAGTCCTTTGTGGCTTTTTCCAGCTCTGTGCAGGTAGCCTCTTCCTTGAGCGCTGCGCTGACGCGTTCCGCGTCTTCCTTGGTCATGCCGGATAGCAGCAGCGGCAGATTTGGCTCTTTGCCCTGCGCATTTGCCTCCGCGAGTCCCCGCACAAAGGCGCGCATGCCCTCGCCGGAAAACTGCTGCTCCAGTCCCTGCTCCTGCACGATCTTGACCGCCTGCGGGGATTGCAGCATGTGATATAATAGCGCGTTTTCCGCGCGGATTCGCTCGCTCTCCGGCTCCGCTTCCCGCCTTCTGCCGGTTGCAAGCCGCTCTTTGTACGTCACGGGAGGCGACTGCTGTTCGTACCGTTTGGCATTTGCGCCCTGTGCGCGCAGCGTTTCCATCGAATAGCCGGTTTGTTTCGAGAGCTGCTGGAAGTGCCTCTCGCGCTCCACCGGCGTCAGTGTGCCGATAAACTGGCACGCTTCCACGGTATATTGCTCGCGCTCGTTCTCGTTTTCGAGGTTGTATTTTCGCGCCATCGCGACGAGCTTGAACGAGGTCAGCGTCAGCGCCTCTTCCTTGAGCCGGTCGAAGCCTTCCTTGCCGTTCTCGCGGACAAACTCGTCCGGGTCCTGCCCGTTTGGGAACACGATCACGCGAACGTTGAGCCCTTCCGACATCAGGATATCGAGCCCGCGGATGGTTGCGTTCTGGCCTGCCGCGTCGCCGTCGTAGGCGATGTACACGTTGCTCACATACCGTTTGAGCAATCTTGCCTGTTGCTGGGTCAGTGCGGTTCCAAGGCTCGCTACGGCGTTCGTGACGCCGGACTCATAGAGCCCGATGACATCCGTGTACCCCTCGACCATCACCAGATCGTTGAGCTTTCCGCTCTTTTGAAGGTTCAGGCCGTAGAGGTTGTTTCGCTTGTTATACAGCGGCGTGTCGCCGGTGTTGATGTATTTCGGTTTCTCCTCGTTGTTGAGCACGCGCGCGCCGAAGCCGACCACGCGACCGTTTGCCGCGATGATCGGGAATATCACCCGCCCGCGATACGCGTCATAGGTGCGTCCGGTGTCTGCGTTCCTGACGAGCAAGCCCGCCTCAACGAGTTCATCCGGCGTGAAGCCCCGCTCACCAAGATGCTTCTTGAGCGCTTCCCATTCGCTGGGCGCGTAGCCAATCCCGAAGCGTTTAACCGCGTCACTGCCGATATTGCGCTTCTTGAGATAGGCTCTCCCGGCAACTCCGCCCTCACCCAGCAGCGTTTCCATATAGAACCGCGCCGCGAGCTGGCAAGCCTCCGCGAGGCGTTCGCGCTTTGCGCGCTCCTGCATCATCGCGGCATCGTTGACCTCTTCGGGCATCGCCATGCCTGCGCGGTTGGCGAGCTGCTCCACCGCCTCATGAAACGGCACATGCTCCACGTCCATGATGAACTGGATCACCGAGCCGCCAATATGGCAGCCGAAGCAGTAATAGAGCTGTTTATCCGGTGAAACGGAAAACGAGGCGGTCTTTTCGCCGTGTACGGGGCAAAGTCCCCAGAGTCGGCGCCCTTTCGGCTTGAGATCAATATAGGATGAGACAACTGTGACGATATCGTTCTTACTGAGCAGTTCGTTCATCCAATGATCGGGATATGCCATATGCCGTCCTTTCCGCCTGTTGATCGGAAGCAGAGCACCTCCGTTTGCAATCTTTGTCGCCGTATCGTTTGATACGCCGTGTCTTTTTGTTCGACCTGTTAATAATTCGACTCGAACACGTGGTTTCCTGCAAATTCTTTTTGGGAGGCTTTGCATTTTATCTTTCATGTATTCTCTCCGAACTGATCAGGATGTTTTCCAATCAGGTCGTCAAATCCATCCACGACTTCGGCACGAAGATACGCACATATTCGGACACCGCATAATTGTCGGTCATTCCGGCGATATAGTCCGCAACCGCGCGCTCTTTGCCGTCCGTCTCCAGATATTTCGCATACTCGCCCGTGAGCAGGTCGATATGATTGAGATAGTAGTGAAACAGCTCGAAGATCACGCGTTTCGCCTTCTCCTCTTCGCTTTTCGCCTTGGGGTTCTTGTAGACATGGTTAAACATGAAATCCCGCAGCGCGTCAAACTGTTCATACATGCCGCTGCTCATCTTGACAAACGGCTGGCCTGCGCTTTGCTCCACGACATCGAGTATCATGGAGTTGATGCGTTTGCCGTGAGAATGTCCCAGCACATTGACGCAAGCTTCCGGCAGGTCGCTCTCCTCGAGCACGCCCGCGCGGATGGCATCGTCGATGTCATGATTGATATAGGCGATTCGATCCGCGAGGGAAACGACGCGGCCTTCGAGCGTCGCAGGATTTCCGCTCTTCTTATGGTTGAGAATTCCGTCCCGCACCTCGAACGTCAGGTTCAGTCCTTCGCCGTCGTTTTCCAGCTTCTCGACCACGCGCAGGCTTTGCTCGTTGTGCTCAAATCCGTTCGGAAGAAGCTCGTTGAGTACATCTTCGCCGGAGTGTCCAAAGGGAGTGTGCCCGAGATCGTGCCCCATGGAGATCGCTTCCGTTAGGTCCTCGTTCAAGCGCAGCGCACGGGAGATCGTTCGCGCGATCTGGGAGACCTCCAGCGTGTGCGTTAAGCGGGTTCGATAATGGTCGCCCTGTGGAGACAGGAAAACCTGTGTTTTGTGCTTCAGCCGTCGAAACGACTTGCTGTGCAGGATTCGGTCGCGGTCTCGGATGAATTCTGTCCGGATTTGGCAGGGTTCAATCGGTGTTTCCCGTCCTCGCGTGTTCACCGAAAGCATGGCGTAGGGCGATAGTGTTTCCGCTTCCAGACGCTCGTAGTATTGTCTCGGGTTTTCCTGACTCATCGGCATTCATCCTCCGTTTCCAGATATTACTATTCGCCGTCCACACGAGTTCTCCTTGTTTTCTCCTGATAATTGTGATTATTTGTATTCGTTCTCGATTATCCGATCTTTAAGCAAGTCAAGCGCTGCGCAAGCTGGCTCAAGCCCGAGAGGGTAGTTCATCACCTGTATTTGACAAAAAGAAGTCCCCTGCTGTTGCAGGGGACTTCTTTTTGTTGGATTCCGGCGGCTACCTACTCTCCCGCTCGATTCGCAGTCGTCGTTCTGCGTTGCCGCTGAAGCGGCTTCCTAGAACTCCGCTGCTTACCTCCCGGGGCTGCCATGAATGTCAGCCCGTTCGCGCCTCTCAACAATCCAGTGGATTGTTTCGTGCCTACGGCACCGGCGTTCACCCTCCGCGGCGCTTCATCCCGCGCAGCGGGCGCTCGGCTCTCGCTCGGTGCGCAATAGTCGCGGTGCGTCGGGGCTAAAGCCTGCTCCTACCGCTCCTTTGCTCTCCGTTCCTCCGCGGCGCTTGCTCTGCCACTGGCAGCGCGCCGCTCCGTCATGTCGCAAGTCAAGCGCTGCGCGCAAGCTGGCTCAGGAACGGAAGAGTAAATATCTGCAGGGATAGAAAAACAAAGCGTCCGCAGTTGCGGACGCTTTGTTTTTGGATTCCGGCGGCTACCTACTCTCCCGGACCGTCGCCAGTCAAGTACCATCGGCGTATGAAGGCTTAACTTCTGTGTTCGGAATGGGAACAGGTGGAACCCTTCAGCTAAACCACCGGAAAGGTGTGGTGTTTGTAAACACCTTGAAAACTGCACAGAGCGTAATTCACTTTGATCAAGCCCTCGACCTATTAGTATCGGTCAGCTTCATGCGTTACCGCACTTCCACCTCCGACCTATCAACCTTGTGGTCTACAAGGGGTCTTACTTCGTTAACCGAATGGGAGATCTTATCTTGAGGTCGGCTTCACGCTTAGATGCCTTCAGCGTTTATCCGATCCGCACGTGGCTACCCAGCTATGCCGTTGGCACGACAACTGATTCACCCTTGGTGCGTCCATCCCGGTCCTCTCGTACTAAGGACAGCTCCTCTCAAATCTCCTGCGCCCACGATGGATAGGGACCGAACTGTCTCACGACGTTCTGAACCCAGCTCGCGTGCCGCTTTAATTGGCGAACAGCCAAACCCTTGGGACCTAATCCAGCCCCAGGATGCGACGAGCCGACATCGAGGTGCCAAACCTCCCCGTCGATGTGGACTCTTGGGGGAGATAAGCCTGTTATCCCCGAGGTAGCTTTTATCCGTTGAGCGACGGCAATTCCACTCTCATACCGCCGGATCACTAAGTCCTACTTTCGTATCTGCTCGACCTGTCGGTCTCGCAGTCAGGCTCCCTTCTGCCTTTGCACTCTTCGAATGGTTTCCAACCATTCTGAGGAAACCTTTGAACGCCTCCGTTACTCTTTCGGAGGCGACCGCCCCAGTCAAACTGCCCACCTGGCACTGTCCGAACGCCGGATCACGGCCGTTCGTTAGAATCTCAGTAACACAAGAGTGGTATCCCAAAGTTGGCTCCACAATGACCGGAGTCACTGCTTCATAGCCTCCCACCTATTCTGTGCATATGTTACCAAAATCCAATGCCAAGCTACAGTAAAGCTCTACGGGGTCTTTCCGTCCAGTCGCGGGTAATGTGCATCTTCACACATACTACAATTTCGCCGGGTCCCTTGTTGAGACAGTGCCCAAGTCGTTACGCCATTCGTGCGGGTCGGAACTTACCCGACAAGGAATTTCGCTACCTTAGGACCGTTATAGTTACGGCCGCCGTTCACCGGGGCTTAAGTTCCGTGCTTCGGTTGCCCTAACACTTCCCCTTAACCTTCCGGCACTGGGCAGGCGTCAGCCCGTATACGTCGTATCTCTACTTCGCACAGACCTGTGTTTTTGCTAAACAGTCGCTTGGGCCTATTCTCTGCGGCCTCTTTCGAGGCTCCCCTTATCCCGAAGTTACGGGGTCATTTTGCCGAGTTCCTTAACAAGGGTTCTCCCGTTCGTCTTAGGATTCTCTCCTCGCCCACCTGTGTCGGTTTGCGGTACGGGCACCACAATTCTCCTTAGCAGCTTTTCTTGCCAGCGTGAATTCAACAGCTTCCCTACTTATTTTCAGTACCCATCACGGCCCAGCCTTAGTGTGCGTACTTCACTACACACCAGCCTCACCGCTTGGACGGGGTCTACCATCGCCCCGCTCTGCCTATCCTTCTGTGTCACTGCGTCAGTCAAACGAATTGTCGTGGTACAGGAATATCAACCTGTTGTCCATCGCCTACGACTTTTGTCCTCGGCTTAGGCCCCGACTTACCCTGAGAGGACGAACCTTCCTCAGGAAACCTTAGGCTTTCGACGGCAAAGATTCTCACTTTGCTCTCGCTACTCATGCCGGCATTCTCTCTCCAATACAGTCCACGGTCTCTCACGATTCCGCTTCAGCCCGTATTCGTTGCTCCCCTACCGATTGCTTACGCAATCCCAAGACTTCGGTGTGTGGTTTAGCCCCGGTACATTTTCGGCGCACATTCACTCGACCAGTGAGCTATTACGCACTCTTTAAATGAGTGGCTGCTTCTAAGCCAACATCCTGGTTGTCTGTGCAATTGCACATCCTTTCCCACTTAACCACCACTTTGGGACCTTAGTCGTTGATCTGGGCTGTTTCCCTTTTGACGACGAAACTTATCTCCCGCCGTCTGACTCCCGATTATAATTATCCGGTATTCGGAGTTTGATAGGGTTCGGTAAGCTTTGTGGCCCCCTAGCCCATTCAGTGCTCTACCCCCGGTAATCTAAAAATCGAGGCTAGCCCTAAAGCTATTTCGGGGAGAACCAGCTATCTCCGAGTTCGATTGGAATTTCTCCGCTATCCACAGCTCATCCCCGCATTTTTCAACATACGTCTGGTTCGGTCCTCCACGGCGTCTTACCGCCGCTTCAACCTGTCCATGGATAGGTCACCCGGTTTCGGGTCTGCTATACGCTACTCAAATCGCCCATTTGAGACTCGGTTTCCCTACGGCTACGGTGCTCTACACCTTAACCTTGCAACGTATAGCAACTCGCCGGCCCGTTCTACAAAAAGTACGAGGTCGCTTTCGCTCCCTCTGCTTGTAAACACAGGGTTTCAGGTTCTCTTTCACTCCCCTCCCGGGGTGCTTTTCACCTTTCCCTCACGGTACTATTCTCTATCGGTCACCAAGTAGTATTTAGCCTTGGGGGGTGGTCCCCCCGTCTTCCCACCGGATTTCTCGTGTCCTGTGGTACTCTGGATCCCCGCCTTGTCAATCCCGTTTCACTTACCGGACTGTTACCGTCTTTGGTCCCGCTTTCCAGCGATGTTCAACTACAGGATCTCTCAATTACGCAGGTCCGAACCCCGATTGTCCGTAGACCCTCGGTTTGGGCTCTTCCCATTTCGCTCGCCGCTACTTTGGGAATCGATGTTTCTTTCTCTTCCTCCGGCTACTTAGATGTTTCAGTTCACCGGGTTCCCTCGATCACACTATGGATTCATGTGAACGTGACACGATTACTCGTGCCGGGTTTCCCCATTCGGATACCCATGGATCAAAGCTTGCTTACAGCTCCCCATGGCTTTTCGCAGTTAACCGCGTCCTTCATCGGCTCTTGGTGCCAAGGCATTCACCCTGTGCTCTTATTAGCTTGATCTCTAGTTCTCTCTTAGACTCTCTCGAGTCTGCATGAGTTTTTTCTCGGCATTTGAAATTGCAGTAGAATAATTTCACAATTACCTACTATTTTTTTTCTTAATGTCTTTTTTCTCCGCGAATTACTTAGCTTTACGTTTCATTTCGCTCGCTCAGCCTTACGGCCTCGCTCGCTAAACTAACTTAACGCTCTCTATGCAGTTTTCAAGGTGCTCTTGGTGGGCTCAAGTGGACTCGAACCACCGACCTCACGCTTATCAGGCGTGCGCTCTAACCAGCTGAGCTATGAGCCCATATGACTCCGGGCTTCCGGCTCTGGCCGCTATCCTCCAGAAAGCGTTGCTTTCTTTGTCCAACTTTCTTTCACTGAAAGAAAGTTGGTGGAGATGAACGGGTTCGAACCGATGACCCCCTGCTTGCAAAGCAGGTGCTCTCCCAGCTGAGCTACACCCCCACGGTGATCCCGGCCTTCGTCCTTTTGCCCTTTTGAAAGTACTGTTTCCAGCACCTTCAAAACTATACAGTGCAATCAACTCAAACTCGAATTTGTTTTCTACGCTGCTCTAAACCGTGATCGCTTAGAACACTTTTGTTGTACTCCCTAGAAAGGAGGTGATCCAGCCGCACCTTCCGATACGGCTACCTTGTTACGACTTCACCCCAGTCATTGGTCTCGCCTTAGACGGCTTCCTCCTTACGGTTAGAATACCGGCTTCGGGCGCTCCCAACTCCCATGGTGTGACGGGCGGTGTGTACAAGGCCCGGGAACGTATTCACCGCGGCATGCTGATCCGCGATTACTAGCAACTCCGACTTCATGTGGGCGGGTTGCAGCCCACAATCCGAACTGGGACTGTTTTTATGAGATCCGCTTCAACTTACGTTGTCGCTTCCCTTTGTTTCAGCCATTGTAGCACGTGTGTAGCCCAAGACATAAGGGGCATGATGATTTGACGTCATCCCCACCTTCCTCCGAGTTGTCCCCGGCAGTCTCACCAGAGTCCCCGACATTACTCGCTGGTAACTGGCAATAGGGGTTGCGCTCGTTGCGGGACTTAACCCAACATCTCACGACACGAGCTGACGACAACCATGCACCACCTGTCTCACTTCCTCCGAAGAGACCGCATGTTTCCATGCGTTTAAGTGGATGTCAAGCCTTGGTAAGGTTCTTCGCGTTGCTTCGAATTAAACCACATGCTCCGCTGCTTGTGCGGGCCCCCGTCAATTCCTTTGAGTTTCAACCTTGCGGCCGTACTCCCCAGGCGGAATACTTATTGCGTTAGCTCCGGCACAGGGGGAGTTGATACCCCCTACACCTAGTATTCATCGTTTACCGCGTGGACTACCAGGGTATCTAATCCTGTTTGCTCCCCACGCTTTCGTGCCTCAGTGTCAGTTACAGTCCAGAAAGCCGCCTTCGCCACTGGTGTTCCTCCTAATATCTACGCATTTCACCGCTACACTAGGAATTCCGCTTTCCTCTCCTGCACTCTAGCCCTCCAGTATTAGATGCACCCCCCAAGTTAAGCCCGGGTATTTCACATCCAACTTAAAAGGCCACCTACGCACCCTTTACGCCCAGTAATTCCGGACAACGCTCGCCCCCTACGTATTACCGCGGCTGCTGGCACGTAGTTAGCCGGGGCTTCCTCCTTGGCTACCGTCATTTGTTTCGTCACCAAGGACAGAGGTTTACAACCCGAAAGCCTTCTTCCCTCACGCGGCGTTGCTGGGTCAGGCTTGCGCCCATTGCCCAATATTCCCCACTGCTGCCTCCCGTAGGAGTCTGGACCGTGTCTCAGTTCCAGTGTGGCCGATCAGCCTCTCAGCTCGGCTACCCATCGTTGACATGGTGGGCCGTTACCCCGCCATCTATCTAATGGGACGCGAGCCCCTCTCTCAGCGGATTGCTCCTTTGACCTCGTCATGATGCCATGTCGTGGTCTTATGCGGTATTAGCACCCGTTTCCGAGTGTTATCCCCCTCTAAGAGTCAGGTTGCTCACGCGTTACTCACCCGTTCGCCACTAAGATATAACCGAAATTACATCTCCGTTCGACTTGCATGTGTTAGGCACGCCGCCAGCGTTCGTCCTGAGCCAGGATCAAACTCTTGAGTTCAATCTCTGACAAGTCCTTTCGGACCCGTTAGCTCACTTACTTTGTACGCTCACTCAAATTCGTTGCGTTATTTCATTCTTTAACTTAAGCACCTTTCGGCACCCTTGCCTCAGAATTACTGGCTTGTTTTTTGTTTCTTGCACTATATAGTTTTCAAGGTGCTCCTGCCCGTTTTCCCAGCTTTTATGCTGTTTTTCGGGGCTTTGCTGTTCGCGATTGTCTCGCGGGACAGCTTGTTTAGTATAGCAATCAGAGTTCGTTTTGTCAACCACTTTTTTAATCTTTTTTTCAAAGTTTTGACTTTGCTTGATCTCGTTTTGCCAGCACTTTTGTGGTGCTCGATTATTCTACTGCTTTCGATTTCGAATTGCAAGTGTTTTTTGCACAATTTTCTTGTGATTATTTTAAGGTTGTATCTACCGCCTCTTTCCTCCACAACGGGTTGTTACGCAGGCGTCTTGACCCGCTGTCTTGATGCTTTCCCGCTGTCGCGTTGACAAGCGCTCTTTTTTTGCTGTATTCTATATAGGAAATTTGAACCGTTAGGAGTAGCTTTATCATATGAGATCCATGACCAGCAAAGAGCTTCGGCAACTCTATCTCGACTTCTTTGTTTCCAAAGGGCATACGATCATCCCTTCCGCGTCGCTGATTCCGGAGAATGATCCTACCGTTCTGTTCACGACGGCCGGCATGCATCCGCTGGTGCCGTACCTCATGGGCGCAAAGCACCCCGAAGGCACGCGCCTTGTCGACGTACAGAAGTGCGTCCGCACGGGCGATATCGACGAAGTCGGCGACTCTTCGCACTGCACGTTCTTTGAGATGCTCGGCAACTGGTCGCTGGGTGACTATTTTAAGAAGGAGTCCATCGCGTATTCCTGGGAGTTTTTGACCAGCTTCAAGTGGCTCGGTATCGACCCGAGCCTGCTGTTCTTCACCTGCTTTGAGGGCGACGAAAACGCACCTCGCGATACGGTTGCGTACGACTGCTGGATCAGCCAGGGCGTGAAAGCCAACCACATCGTCTTCCTGCCGAAGAAGAACAA
Source organism: Christensenellaceae bacterium (assembly GCA_963667195.1). Taxonomy (GTDB): domain Bacteria; phylum Bacillota; class Clostridia; order Christensenellales; family CAG-138; genus UBA7703. The sequence continues at coordinate 2,627,526 of OY762962.1, read as the reverse complement.
TTGGTGGGGTCCCGCCGGCTTGACCGGACCCTGCGGCCCGGATACCGAGATCTTCTACGACACCGGCAAGGCCCCCTGCGGTCCGGACTGCAAAGCCGGATGCGATTGCGGCAAGTATCTCGAAATCTGGAACAACGTGTTCATGGAATACAACAAGACCGCGGATGGCTCGTTTGAGCCGCTCGCGCAGAAGAATGTCGACACCGGCATGGGCCTCGACCGCACGGTTGCGACGCTGCAGGGCGTTCGCAGCGTCTATGATACCGACGCGTTTGCGGGCATCATCGCCTCCATCGAGAAGCTCTCCGGCAAGTCGTACGGCGAAAGCGAAGAAGTCATGCGGATGTTCCGCATCATCGCGGATCACATGCGCTGCTCCACGTTCATGCTGGGCGATCAGCGCGGCATCACGCCGAGCAACGTCGATCAGGGCTACATCCTCCGCCGCCTGATCCGCAGAGCCATTCGTTTTGCAATGCAGCTCGGCATTCCCGAAGGCAGCCTGACGGTGGTCTCCGACGCGGTCATCGCGCAGTACGGCGATTTCTATCCCGAACTCAACGCGAACCGCGCGAAGATTCTCGACGAGCTCACCAAAGAGGAGCAGAGATTCGAGCACGCGCTCAAGAAGGGCATCCGCGAGTTTGAGCGTCTGGTCGGCACGCTGGAAGGCAGCATGATCGACGGCGTAAGCGCGTTCCATCTATATGATACGTTCGGCTTCCCGATCGAGTTGACGCAGGAGCTCGCCGCAGAGCGCGGGCTCACGGTCGATGCTGCAGGCTTCGACGAAGCGTTCAAGGCGCATCAGGAGCTTTCGCACGCGGGTGCGGAGCAGCGCTTCCAGGGTGGTCTCGCCGATCACACCGAAGAGACCGCGCGTCTGCACACCGCGACGCACCTGTTGCAGGCGGGCCTACGCAAGGTGCTCGGCACCGAGGACGTCGCGCAAAAGGGCAGCAACATCACCGCAGAGCGCCTGCGCTTCGACTTCAGCTTCCCGCGCAAGGTGACTCCCGAGGAGCTCACCGCCGTGGAAGCATACGTCAATGAAGCCATCGCAAAGGATGTCGAGATCACCTGCGAAGAGATGACCGTCGACGAAGCGAAGGCAAGCGGCGCCATCGGTTTGTTCGAGAGCAAATACGGCTCCAAGGTCAAGGTGTACACCGTGCCGGGCTTCAGCCGCGAAATCTGCGGCGGCCCGCATGCGGCGCGCACCGGCGAGCTTGGCAAGTTTGAAATTAAGAAGGAGGAGGCGTCGAGCGCTGGCGTTCGTCGCATCAAAGCGGTATTGATCCATGGCTGATTGGTACGTTTACGATTGGGAATTGCAAGGCCTGCCCGCTCAGTTTCACGTAGATTTGAAATACGTGGACGAGTTTGACACGCTCGGAGATTTCACGACGCTGCTCTATCTCTCCTGCTATCCAAAGAAAGCTGAGTCGCAGGCGTTTTCCGCGCACGAAAAGCGCGCACTGGAGAACGTCAGCCGCGAGTGCCTGCGGATTCTAGGTGAGCATTGCGCGTTTGTCGGGTTCATCGATATTGGCGCGCAGCGCAGGTATTACTTCTATACGTCGGATGCGCGTCTGCTCGTTCCGCTCATGGCCTATTGCGCGGAGGAAACCGCGCTCCGGCTGGAGTGCTTCAAGGCGGAAGAGCCCAATCGTCAAACCTATTATCGTTTGCTTGTGCCGGACAACGCGAAGCGGCAGTCGGTCGACAACGTGCGATATATCGAGTCCCTCCGCCAGCGCGGAGACGACCTCAGCGCATACCGCCGCGTCAATCTGCACTTCTATTTTCCGAGCGCAAGCGGGCGCACCCTCTTCGGAGAAAACGCCAAAGCGATGGGCTTCGCCATCGGCAAAACCGACTACATCCCGGAGCGGGAACCGTCCTACTACATCGTGCTGCACGCGATCAGTCCGCTAAACGCCGAAGCCATCACCGAACTCACCACGAAGGCGATCATGACCGCCGAGACCTACGGCGGCGTGATGGAGCATTTCGACTCCGCGTTCATCCAAAAGCGCGGCATCTTCGGCTGATCACCGCCAAAACGCACAAGAACCGGGAGCAATCCCGGTTCTTTTTAAACTCATTTTTTTTAGAAACCTCATTTCCCCACGCAGAATCGCTCAAAGATGCGGTCGATCACGCTTGCGTCCACATCGGTTCCCGTGATGGAGCCGAGGTGATGCAGCGCGTTCTTGACGTCCGTTGCGGCGCAGTCGAGCTCGTCCGCGGTCTCCGCTTCGCGCAGCGCCGCGAGCGCGAGCTCCAGCGCGCGGATATGCCGCTCGTTCGTGATCGTCGTGCCGTCCGCGCGTTCAGGCGCTGCCAGCGCGAGAATCGCCGTTTGCAGCGCGTCTAAGCCCTCCCCGCTCTTCGCGCTCACGCGAATCGCTTCACCTGCGTAACCGCTTGCCTGCGGTAGATCGCTCTTGTTCAGCACGACGATGCGCGTGCCGCCCTGCGTCTCTTGCAGGAGCGCCTCGTCCTGCTCCGTCAGCGGCACGGACGCGTCCAACACGAGGCAAACCACATCCGCGCCGGTCATCGCGTCTCGCGCGCGACTTACGCCGATTTGTTCCGCCTCGTCGTTCGCCTCGCGAATGCCTGCGGTGTCGATGAGCCGCACGGGCACGCCGTCCATACTCACCTTCTCGTCGATGATGTCGCGCGTGGTTCCGGCAATTGCGGTGACAATCGCGCGATCGCTCCCGAGCATCGCGTTCATGAGTGAGGATTTCCCGACGTTCGGTCTGCCGACGATGGCAACGCGCAGTCCGTCGCGGAGCACCCTTCCTCTGCGTGCTTTTGCGATCATCGCGTCCACGCGCGCAATCGCGCTCGTCAGCGACTCCGGCAGGGCTTCCAGCGTGTCCGCTTCCGCCTCGTCCGGGTAGTCAATCGCCGCATCGATACCGGAAAGCGCGTCTATCAGAAGCGCCTCGACCGACGTAATCTCCCTCTTCACGCTGCCCTGCAGCTGCGCGAGCGCGGACTTCAAGCTCTGCTCTGCGTCCGCGTTGATCACGTCCATCACAGCCTCCGCGGCGGATAAGTCCATCTTCCCGTTGAGGAACGCGCGCTTGGTGAACTCTCCGCAATCTGCCGGACGAAATCCGAGCGTTGCAAGAGCCCCGAGCACGCGCTGCACCGTCTGTGTGCCGCCGTGGACGTTCAGCTCGATCATGTCCTCGCCCGTGTAGCTGCGCGGCGCGGAAAAATAGACCGCCATGCAGTCGTCGATGAGTTCGCCGGACAGCGTAAGCCGTGCGTGAACCATTTCCCGCGGCGTTTGCGTCGGGTCGCGATCCAACAGGAGCTTCACTTTGTCCGCTTCCGTGCCGGAGACGCGAATGATCGCAATCGCGCCGCCGATGGCGGAGGATGGTGCGTAGATGGTGTCTTCCATGTTTATCTCCAAAAATGATCGGTAAAAAGCTGAAACAAGCTTCCAAAATAGAACACGAGCCGCCGCGTTAATTGCGGCGGCTCACGATTGTGCCTCTTACTTGCTTGGGGTAATGACGACGTGGCGGTTGGGTTCCTCACCCTCGCTGTGCGTGGTCACTCCAGTGAATCCCTGCAGCGCGCTGTGGAGTATGCGCCGCTCGTAGGGGTTCATGGGCTCCATCGAAACGGGACGCCCGGTCTGCTTGACGTGCATCGCGTTTTTGCGCGCGAGCCGTTTGAGCGTCTCTTCCCGGCGGGAACGATACCCCTCGGTGTCGAGCGTTACGCGGATGTAGCCTTCCTCTTTGCGGTTCTTGTTCGCCACAAGCGAAACAAGATACTGCATGGCGTCGAGCGTTTCGCCGCGTCTGCCGATGAGAAGACCCATCGTCTCCGCGTCGATGCAGAGGCGAAGTCCGTTATCCGTGTCCGCCGCGAGAACCGGCGCGGGGTTGTTCATCTTCGCGAGCAGTTCGCTGAGGAACACCGCGCAGGGCGTGTTCTTTGCGAGCTCTTCGCTGTAGTCAAAGTTCTCCTGCTGAGCAGCTTCCGGCATGCGATCGTGGCTCTGCGGGCCGCGCGGCGCGTTGTCGCGTCTCGGCGCGCCATACGGTGCCGACGAGGGCGTGCGCGGGCCTCTGTCCGTGCGCTCACCGCGGTCAAAGTCGCGGCGTTCGGGGCGGCGCTCCGCGTTTCTCTGCGGCTGCTCGCGGCGCTGTTGAAAACTCGCTTCTTTCTCTTTGCGATAGACCTGCTCCATCTCCATGACGAGCGGCACTTCGCGTTGCGTCAGACGGACAACCGCCTGCTTTGCGCCGATGCCGAACAGGCCCTTGCTCTCGGATTGGATGGTTTCGATCTCGACTTCGTCGATGGTCACGCCCATTTCGTTTAAGCCGATAAAGATCGCCTCGTCAACGCTGTGACCCGAAAACTCCATACTCCTCATTTGTCGCTAACCTCCGTAACCGTAAGCTTCTGCTTCGCAAACGAGCGGTTGATCAGAAGCGTCGTACCGAGCGAGAAGATATTGCTAAACGTCCAATACACCGCAAAGCTTGCGTTGTACTGCAAACAGAATACAAACGACATGACCGGCATCAGCCAGTTCATCACCTTGTTCGTGCTTGCTGTCGCGTCGCTCTTTGGCTGGTTCTTTTGCATGATCCAGGTGGAGAGATACGTCGATCCGCCCGCGAGAACCGGGAAGATAAACCAACCGTTGTTGAATCCCTTGTAGAGGTCAGCACAAGGCGCCATCAGCGCGGTGTACTTGGTGGCCAGATCGTCCGTCAGCGTCGCGAGGGCGTAGCCGTTCCCGCTCTTGACGAAGAACCCGAGATCCACAAACCGCTGGAGCGCTTCCGGATGCTGCTGGAAATAGAGCAGCTTGGGCAGTTCCTTGTTCGCGGCGCCAAAGAATTCCTTTGCGGTCGCGATAACCGGAGAAAAGCCGTTGTCCGGCATCCAGAGGTTGTTGATCCAGAAAAACTTAAATGTCTGGAAGAGCTCAATGCCCTTGTCCTTGTTGTCGTCGAGCGTGAGAATCAGGCGAACCATCATCTCGTTGCCCCATTGACGGAACGCCGCGATGAAAATGAAGAACAGCGGCATGGTGATGAGCATCGGCAAACAGCCGCCAAACATGCTCACGCCGTTTTCGCGCATGAACTTCTGCTGTTCCGCGTTGAGGCGCTGCGGGTCTTTTTCGTATTTCTTCTTGAGTTTGTCGAGCTGGGGCTGTACCGCCGCCATCTTCATGGAGGATTTTCTCGAGCGGATATCACCAAATACGGTCAATAACCGGATGATCAACGTCGAGATGATAATCGTGAGAATGATGCTTTCGTTGGTCAGGGCTTCGTAAAGCCAGCGCATTCCGAGGAATGCCCATTGAGTAATGAAGAAATCGCCTTGCAAGGGGGATGCCCTCCTCTCTCTATATACGGGTATTTGATTTTAAAATTAGTAAAAAGAAATGCCTTGCGTTACGGAACGGGATCGTATCCGCCTTTGCAAAACGGGTTGCAGCGAAGAATGCGCCAAATGGCAAGCATGCTGCCTTTCATGGCTCCGTGCTTGGAGATTGCCTCCATCGCATATTCCGAGCAGGTCGGTGTAAAGCGACAACTCGGCGGCAGTAGAGGCGAAATGAATTTTTTATATCCACGGACGATTGCGATCAAGATCCGCTTCATGTCAAATCCCCTGCCTTGAACAGGCCTGCACGTTGTAGTTGGGCGACCATCGCTTCTCGAATGCTGAGAAATGGTGCTTCAATGATGGTATCCCGCGCGATGAAAATCAAATTTGTTCCGCCTTTGATGGACGGAATCAGCGGGGTTACCGCCTCACGCATGCGCCGTTTGACGCGGTTTCGCATCACCGCGTTCCCGATCTTTTTGCTGACCGAAAAGCCGATCTTCGCGCTGGAGCCGCGGCTTTTTGCGTACACCAGAGAGAGAAGCTTCCCTCCGCAGGATTTGCCGACGCGGTAGGTATAGCGAAACTCTTTTTTCCGTCTCAGGGAATCACTGTGCTTCACGCTACCGCATCCTTACATCAATCATAGCATCGATCATACGTTCAGCGAACCGATCCGTCCGCTGTCCGGCAACGTTTGCCGGTCTTGGGTTTTGGTACCCCGGCGGAACGCGGCCAGGCACCTTTTTCTAAATACAAACATGCGGCAAGCAAATGCCCGCCGCAAGCGCTTGTGCGTCCCTTTACGGTTCTGATCAAAGAAAACCCGTTACGCGCTGAGAACTTTGCGGCCTTTCGCGCGCCTACGCTTGATGACATTGCGGCCATCTGCCGATTTCATACGCTTACGGAATCCGTGCACTTTGCTCCGCTGGCGCTTCTTGGGCTGATAGGTACGAAACACTCGAATACACCTCGCTTCGTTGTTCAGTATAGCAGGCGCTTGCCTGCATAAATCGCACATGTGGGCATTTGCCCTCATGATATGAACCTTATGTATTATAGAGGACGCCGCAAACCCGTGTCAAGGAGTTTCTTGCTTTCCGGGCGTCGTCCTCCTGCGTTATCCGCGGAGTTTGGCGAAAACCAGCCTGCCCGCGGAGGTTTGCAAGGCGCTTGTCACCACGATATCGAGCGTTTCGCCGATGTGCTTTCTTGCGCTCTCGACGATGACCATCGTGCCGTCCGGCAGATAGCCCACGCCCTGTCCCGCCTCTTTGCCTTCTTTTGCAATCAGCAGCGGCAGCTCTTCACCCGGCAGCAAAACCGAGCGAACCGCGTTGGCAAGGTCGTTGATGTTCAGCACGGGCATATTCTGCACGGCTGCCACCTTGTTGAGGTTATAGTCGTTTGTGACCAGTATCCCGCCGATGTCGGTCGCAAGGCGAAGCAGCTTGAGGTCCACTTCATCTACGTCGTCATAGTCCTTTTCTTCCACGGCAACGCGCTGGTCGAGCTCCCGCTGCATCGAGTGCAGAATGTCGAGCCCTCTCCTGCCGCGCGCGCGTTTCATCGCGTCGGAGCTGTCCGCAATGTGCCTAAGCTCCTTGAGGACAAACGCGGGAACGATGATCTTGCCTTCTAAAAATCCGGTCTTGCAGATGTCGTAGATGCGTCCGTCGATGATGACGCTCGTATCCAGCACCTTTGGCCGCGCGCTGCCCGCCGCAATGCCTTTTGTGAGGTGTCCGCGGCGCGCATAGCCGTCCATCAGCTCCGCCCTGCGCGTGATGCCGATGTGTCCTCCGTAGTAGCCGCAGATGAGGAACAGCAAGAGCGTGATGACCTCCGGCAGCACCGGAACGTCGATTGTGCGTATAATCAGGCTCAGCAGAAACGCAAAAACCATACCGATCATGATACCGATCACGCCGAATAAAATATCCAGCGCGGGCATCTCGGTCAGTCTGTGTTCCACCCTTTGAAAAAATCCGCGAATGCCGTCTATGATCTTTGGGGATAAAATAAAAAAGATGATTCCGAATAAAATACCAACGATCACATAGAGGGCGGCCATCACGGCGGGAATGGTGGTATAACGCAGTGCGTATTCGTAACCGGGGTATTTGAAGGATAAGAGCACCCATGCGACGATTCCGCAACCGAACCCAATACCGACCAGCGCAATGATAATTCTAAGTACCTTCCGCATGCAGTGATTGGCGTTTTCCCGTTTGGTTTAGCCCCCAACGAGGGGAAGGAATTCGCTTTCCTCCTTTCCACACGACGCGGCAAGCTCCGCAATGAGCACCTGCCTTGCCGTTAAGTACATCTTTCGTTCTCCGGCGGATAAGCCTTTCTCCCGATCGCGATGGATCAGGCATTTGACCACATCCGCAACTCCGTAGATATCGCCAACGCGCAATTTGTTGAGATTGTCGCGATAGCGCTGATTCCAGTTTTCACTTTCGTCCGCACAACCGTCTTCCGCAAGAAACTCGATAATCTTGCGGCAATCTTCCGGGCAAACGAGCTTGCGAAGCCCGACGACTTCCGCCGTTGCGACAGGAACCATCGCCGTCATTTTGCCCATGACGAATCGCAACACATAGTATTGTGCAGACTCACCGAGCACGGTTTGCACTTGAACGGATTCGATCTCACCAACGCCATGCATTGGGTAACAGACCATATCGCCTATTTCAAACACCGGCAACGCTCCTTTCGCAGAAATAACTATTTGATACAAATGATACTATATCATCTCAGGTTCGCATATGTCAACAAAATAGCGTATAATATCACACCATATCCTATCGTGTCAACAACTTTTTTCGCTTCTTTCCATTCGCTTTCGGATATGCGCGAAAAAACATCCTGCGGGACGGATTCCATCCGTTGGAACAACCCCCGCATCATAGCAACGGACGAAGGCATGTTTCAGCCTTCGCCCGGTTTGGTTTCAATTGTCGGTTGCTTACAGGAGCGTCTGCTGTTCGGCAAAGCTCATGTCGAGCAGGCGCTTGCTCACGCGCTGCTCAAACATCGTGCTCATCGGTGCGCGGTCGTGGATGATCTTGACCGCCTGCGCAAACATCGGCGCCGCGGAGATGAAGCGGATCTTGGGAGAAAGGTATGCATACGGGCATTCCAGCGTATCGGTGGAGACGAGGAACTCGATCGGGCTTGCGTCGATCTTCTTGATGCCCTCTTCGCCGAGCACGTTGTGCGAAAGCGCGGCGTAGACCTTCTTTGCGCCCTTGTCGGTCAGCGCGTAGCTCACATCCACCAGCGTTCCGCCGGAGATGGAGAAGTCGTCGATCACGAGGCAGTTCTTGCCTTTGACCTCGCCGATGATCTCCAGCACTTTTGCGTTTTCATCGTGACCCAGACGCATCTTGTCTCCGATGGCGACCGGGCAGTTCAGCTCGGTTGCAAACTCTCTTGCGCGCTTGGCGGAGCCAGCGTCAGGAGAAACGACCACGAGGTCTTCGTTGACGATTCCCTGACGGCGGATGTACTCGCAGAGCAGCTGCTTGGCGTAGAGGTGATCGACCGGCTTCTTGAAGAAGCCCTGTACCTGCGGCGCGTGGAGGTCCATCGTGATGATGCGGTCAACGCCCGCGACCTCGATGCAGTCGGCGCAGACTCTTGCGCGAATCGAAACACGCGGTTCGTCTTTCTTATCGCCCTTTGCGTAGGAAAAGTACGGGATGATGGCGGTGACGGAGTTCGCGCTCGCGCGCTTGAATGCGTCAATCCAGAATAGAAGCTCTACAAACTCGTCGTTCGGCTGACGGCCGATGGGTTGAACGATATAAACGTCTTTATCGCGGATGGATTCGTTGACGCGTACAAAGATATTCCCCTCGCTGAATTTGATGGTCTCCGCGTCGCCGAGTTGTGTTCCCAGATAGGCGCACATCTTCTTGGCGAAAGGTTTGCCCGTACTTCCGGCAAATATCTTGATGATTCCCGAACCCGTGTACATTAGTTTCTCCTCTTTCCTTTAAACGTATTGTTCCGTTTCCCCATCGTACCCTGCAACCACATTATAGCAGAGGGTTCTCCGGTTCTCAACACAATATAGCCGACACAAGTGAATTCTCATAAATTCTCTGCGCCGTATTGCCTGTTTTTAAGTTGCCGACTGTAATTTCTGTGCGTTTTGGATGTCGGCGGTCGTTCTCTGCCTCCGCGCTTCCAAATAAGCGCGCGTGTCCCGCAAAAGCGGAATGTTCTGCCAGGTCTGCCCCGGCACAACCTCCGGCCTGTGCGCGCCGTGATAATCGCTGCCGCAGGTCACGATGAGCCCCATCTGCCGCGCGATGCTGGTGATGACCACGCTGTCTCCCTCGCTCAGCGAAGGATGATAGCCTTCCATTCCGAGAAGCCCCAGCTCCTTGAGCATCGGCGCGATCTTGTGCGGGTCCGCGTGTCCGTTCATCGGGTGCGCCCAGACGGGTACCCCGCCCGCGCCGCGGATCAGCGTGATGATCTCCTCCGGCGTGTAGCGCTGCACGGTGTAAAACCCCGGGCAGCCTTTGCGCAGGTATTTCGCAAATGCATCCTTCGTGTCCGCGGCGTACCCGCCCGCGACGAGCGCAAGAGCGATGTTGAGCCGGGTTGCGGCGCCGATTTCGCCGGATAGCGTCCCGCGAATGTCGCAGCCGATCTGGAGCAGCTTCTCCACGATGACCGCGTTCCGCTCGCCTCTGCGCTTCAACGCTACGGCAAGCGCTTCCTTCATGCGCGGTTCCATGATGTCGATATCGAGTCCCAGAATGTGCATCTCGTGCGGCCACTCCGCGTCCATCTCGATAGACGGCAGCAGGCGAACGCCGATCCGCTCCGCTTCCGCGAGCGCTTCCGGTACGCCGAGCACATTGTCGTGATCCGTCAGCGCGAGCAGCGTGATTCCGCGCGCATATGCCGCGCGCACCACCTCCGCGGGCGTGTCCGAGCCATCCGAACAGTTGCTGTGCAGATGCAGATCGAAGGGTTGTTCTGTTGTTTGTTGCGCCATCTGCGGGTTCATGTTTGTTTTTGCTTCCTGCCAATCATAAAGATAGGGCGGACATGCCGCCCCATCTAGGGTTTGCCAAAGTCGTTTGTTGGTCGCGTGTTCGGTTCTGTTCAGGGTGCCGTTACACGGGTACACCCTGTGCTTCCGGTACAATCGGGTCTGCCGGCTTTTCTTCCGGCTTTTTCCGTTTGCGCTTCGGCGCTGCCTTTTTGAGAACCTCCGACGGATTCTGACCGTTGAACACCGCCGCGAACTCCTCGCCCGTGACGCGCTCAAACTCGATCAGCATCTCCGAGACACGATCCAGTGCCTCCAGGTGTTCGCTGATGATTGCGCGGGCACGCTCATACTGCGTTTCGAGTATGTTTCGCACCTCCGCATCCACCTTTGCCGCGAGCGACTCGGAATAGTTGCGCTGGTGCCCCCAGTCCTTGGCGATGAAGACTTCTTCCTGACCGCCGAGGAACATGGGCCCAATCGATTCGCTCATGCCGTATTCGGTGACCATCTTCTTTGCGATATCGCTCGAGCGCTGCAAATCGCTGTATGCGCCCGTGGAGACATCGTGGAACTTGAGCTGTTCGGCAACGCGTCCACCCAGCGCCATCGCGATGTTGTCCAGAAGCTTATTCTTGGTCACGTGCATCTGGTCTTCCTTGGGCAGGGACATCGTATAGCCCGCCGCCATGCCGCGCGGCACGATGGAAACCTCGTGAACGGGGTCGCAGCCAATCAGAGACATCGCAACGATTGCGTGTCCGCTCTCGTGATAGGCGGTGATGCGCTTGTCCGCCTCGGTGATCACACGGCTGCGCTTCTCCGGGCCCATCTGCACGCGGGTAATCGCCTCTTCCAGCTCGGTCATGCCGATGGTCTTGAGGTTTGCGCGCGCGGCGAGAATCGCCGCCTCGTTGAGCACGTTTTCCAAATCTGCGCCCGTAAAGCCGGGGGTGCGTTTTGCCAGCGTCGCAAGCGACACCTCTTTGCCCATCGGCTTGTTGCGCGCGTGTACTTTCAAAATCTCCTCGCGGCCTTTGACGTCGGGATAGCTGACCGTAATCTGGCGGTCGAAGCGGCCCGGACGCAGCAACGCGGGGTCCAGGATGTCCGGGCGGTTGGTCGCCGCGATGACGATGATGCCTTCGTTCGGCGCAAAGCCGTCCATCTCGACCAGCAGCTGGTTGAGCGTCTGCTCGCGTTCGTCGTGTCCACCGCCCATACCGGCGCCGCGATGGCGGCCGACCGCGTCGATTTCATCGATGAACACGACCGCTGGCGTCGAGCGCTTTGCGGTCTGGAACAGATCGCGCACGCGGGACGCGCCAACGCCGACGAACATCTCGACGAAGTCCGAACCCGAAATCGAGAAAAACGGAACCTTCGCCTCGCCTGCAACCGCTTTTGCAAGCAGCGTCTTGCCCGTGCCCGGAGGGCCCACGAGCAGAACGCCCTTGGGAATTCTCGCACCGATTGCGTTAAAGCGCTGTGGTGCGCGCATGAAGTCGACGATCTCCTTGAGCTCTTCCTTCTCCTCATCCGCGCCTGCAACATCCGCAAAGGTGACGTTCATCTTGTCGCCAACGGTCATCCGCGCGCGGGACTTGCCGAAGTTTTGCATTTGCTTGCCGCCACCCTGTGCGCGCATCATGAAGAAATACAATGCGACCACAACGCCGATGATCAAAAGACTCGGCAGAATCAGCGACCAGATCGACTCCTCCGTCACCACGGACTCATAGGCAAAGCCATAGTCCGCGCTGGAGACTTCGTCCACGCTCTTAAATTTTTCAGGATTTGCCGCAAACACGATCGCCGCCATATCTGCGCGGAACGTGCTTTCGCTCGGAATCACGGTAAGAAACTCCGCCTTCTTGGGCAGGTCTTTCATCTCGTTCTTGCTGCCTGCGTAGATGCCGTAGACATTCCGATCCGAAACCATAATCGCTTTTATCGTCTTTTGCGTTGTGTCTCCGGCTTCGGTGTTGCGAACGAGCTGCAGGAAATTCGAGTTGTAGTCCAGCTCGTCAGGCTTCGCCTGCAGCGGGCCCGCGCCCGAAATCATGTAGATGATCACAGCGATCAAGCACATCCAGATGACAGCGGTGATGATTCTTCTATTCAACTAACTTTCCTCCATCTGCGGGTGTTCCATACAAAAACGTACTTTGCCCGCACCATGCGCCCGGCGTTTTCGCCCGGCGCCCGGCTGCCGATCCGTTTCTTCGGATCCTGCCGTTACAATTGTTATTCTTCTTCTCCGCTGTAAACGGAGGGTTTCAATACGCCGACATACGGCAGATTCCGCAAGAATCCGTTGTAATCGAGGCCGTAGCCCACAACGAACTCGTTCGGAATTTCAAAGCCGCGATAGTCCGGCGTCAGGTCGCATTCTCTGCGGGAAGGCTTGTCCAGCAGGCAGCAGATCTTCAGCGACGCGGGGCTGCGGCTGGAGAGCAGCTTGAGCAGGTGCGAAAGCGTCAGCCCGCTGTCCATGATGTCCTCGGCGATGATGACATGCTTTCCGGTGATCGAGGTATCGATGTCCTTCGTGATGCGAACGATGCCGCTGGTACGGCGCTCGTTGCCATAGCTGGAGATACCCATGAACTCCATCTGCATATTCAGATCCATCGCGCGCGCAAGGTCGGCAAAGAACATAACGGCGCCCTTGAGGATGCAGATGAGCACGATTTCGCCTTCCGCGTTCTCGTAATCCTTGCGCAGTTCGGCGCCAAGCTCCGCGATGCGCCTTTTAATCTGCTCCTCGGAGATCAGCACCTTTGCAATGTCGTCGTGATTGATGAGCCCTTTCAATCCCTTGTCCCCCTGTTACATATAATATGGAGAATCTCGCGCGTTTCGGGCGTGACCTTCGCGTATTCCGAGCAGGTCAACCCTTGGGCGTAAAATACCTCGTTTTCGCTGCACAATAGCGGCAGATCGCGTTGTTCCTTTGGAATTTTCCGGTCGGTCAGCACGTCGCTGAGCTTCCGTTCTCCCGGTGCGCCGAGCGGGTAGAAGCGGTCTCCCTCCCGCCGGGATCGAACGACCAGGTTCTTCGGCAGCCGGTCATAGTCCAGATACGCTTCGTATCCGTCCTCCGGCCGCGTCCAGCTGCTCACCCGTTCGCTGAACCATATTCCGCGCGGGGTAATCGTTTCGCCTTCCGGTTCAAACGGCACCTCGTAGTCCAGTGCGTCAGGATATATTCCGATCATCAGCGTCCGCGCGTCCGTCCAGGCGGAAATCCCGCACGTCAGCTCAATGACTGTTCCGGTTCTCGCGGGTAAAAGCGCGAGCACCCGGCGAATGTCCGCCTCGGATACCTGCTCGCAACTCGCGTAGATACGCTTTCGCACGATGCGGGAGGCAATTGGTTCCTCCAGCTCGGAGAGCGCCTTGCGGTCGAGTCCGCAATCCCGCGAAATCACGTCCTCCGCCTCATCGGCGAGCTCCGTGAGCAGCGCTTCATCGCTTGCAATCAGCTCCGCGGTCTTGCTCAGCGACTGCACAATCGATGGATTCATCGTTTTGAGCATCGGCAGCAGCTCGTGGCGAATGCGATTTCGCGTAGCCACGGTGTCCGCGTTTGTCTCGTCCTCGCAATAGGTTTCCCCGCGCGCGGAGAGAAACGAAAGAATCTGGCTTCGGTCTTTGCCGAGCATCGGGCGAATCAGATCGCCGTTCCTCGGCTGCATGCCGCATAGCCCCGTCGATCCGCTTCCGCGAATCAGGTGCATCAGCAGCGTTTCCGCCTGATCGTCCATGTGGTGCGCGGTGGCGATTACGTCCGCGTCAAAGCGCTCCTTTGCCCGCGCCAGAAACGCATACCGCACCTCGCGCGCCGCCTGTTCCGGTGACTGCCCGTGCTCCTTTGCGTGCCTTGGCACATCGGCAGACTCCGTAAAAAACGGAATCGCGAGCCTCGCGCAAAGAGATTCGCAGAATCGCTGGTCGCGTTCGGCTGTTTCGCCCCGCATACCGTGGTTTAGATGCGCGGCGAACAATCCGCCGATCTTGCCCTCTTCATATAGATCATGCATCGAGAGCAGGAGCGCGGTGGAATCCGCTCCTCCGGAGAGTGCAACTAGCACCCGCTCCTTCGGACTGCATTCACAAGCGGCGAGTTCGTTTTCTCCGATCAACCGCTTCTGCTCATGAGTCACCGCATAGATCTCCAGAATGAAATATAGTGCTATTCTACCCGCATCAAATTCGTTTGACAAGTGCTCCGGCGAAAATACAGCCACATGTCGCAAACAATTCACGATGCGTTGTATTTCGACATCTTTTTTCGGACGCATTGTCGTATTTTTTGCGCACCCGTTGAATCGCTCCAACTTGCTTTGACAGCGAAACGTGAATCCTCTATACTGATCAGGTAATCGTTTTGGAGGCAAACTATGCCGGATTCCATCCACAGCGGACATCGCGAACGCATTCGCGAGCAATACAAAACGCACGGAGCCGATGCATTTCTGGATCACCAGTTTCTCGAGCTTTTGCTGACCTATGCCATCCCGCGGCGGGACACAAACGAGCTCGCGCACCAGCTGCTGGCGCGCTTTGGCTCGCTGGAAGGCGTAGTCACCGCGGAGATTGCACAGCTCATGCTCGTCGACGGCATCGGCGAAAGCGCGGCGGTATTCCTGCGGATGCAGGGCGATTTGTTCCGGCGGCTACGGCTGCATCGCCTCGCGGATACGCGCGGTAATATCCGCCTGACATCTCCGGTCGAGGCCGCGCGGTATGCGGTCTCCCAGCTCTCGCTCAACACCTACGAAACCGTGCTCGCCGTCTGCCTCAACGCTAAGAAAGCGGTGCAGAGCTGCGAGCGCGTGGTCGGTGGTTCCCTGAGCGAGGCGCAGATCTACCCGCGCAACATCGCGGAATCGGCGCTGCTGCACCGCGCGCACGGCATCCTTTTGATCCACAACCATCCTTCCGGCGATCCGACGCCCTCTAAAGCGGATGTCGAGACGACCGAGTCCGTCCGCGCGGCGCTGGAGAGCATCGGCGTACAGCTGTTTGACCACATCATCGTCGGCGGCGAACACGCCTATAGCTTCTCGACCGGAGCAGTCATCGGCGTTTCCGGCGCGGAAGCGGAGGTGTTCTCGCTCTCGGACTATCAGGCGCTGCAGGCGCAGGCGGTGCGCACGGGCGCGCTGCTCCGCGTGATGGAGCCGTATTGACCGAAAATCTTATTTACAAACAAAAACGGCGGGATTGCTCCCGTCGTTTGTTTTTTTATATTGTTTTTTAGCTCTGCGGCTGGAGCGGTTTGATCGAATAGGTCACCGTCAGGTTTGCGTCCACCGCGATGGAGCTGCTCTTGAACGCGACGCCGACCAGCTGGTTTTCCAGCGGCGCTTCCGTCACCAGCAGCACTTCGTCGATTGCCACATTGCTCGCCGCCGCAATCGCCTCGGCCTTCTCCCGCGCGTCCGCAATCGCCGCGGCCAGCGCGCCCGCATAGGCGGATGACGCGTCGGTCAGGCTGTAGGTGACCTCATAGCTTTCCGTGATGCGCGCGTCGATGATCGGAGAGAGGATCGTGTTGACCCTGGCTACATTGGTCTCGATGATCGTGATCGTCTGCCGCGCCGTGTAGCCCGTGACTGCGCCGTCGCTTTCGCGCGTGGTGCTGCTGAGCGTCACGCCGCTCACCGTCAGGTTCTTCGAGAGCACGTTTTGCGTGCCCGCGATCTCCTTTACCTGCGCCGTCATGGCTTCGCAGAGCGAGGACGCCTCTTCGGAGGTTGCGCTCGCGCCGACGGTCACGATGTTGATGGTCGCGAAGTCCGGCTCCGCAATCACCTCGCCATAGCCGCTGACGACGATGGTATGATCCGGTTCCACCGCTTCGTTGTTGACGATGACGGTCGGCTGCTCCGGCTTTGCGGTTGGCCCGGGCGTGATTTCGCTCTGCTCCTTGCAGGCGGCAAGCGTGCCAAGCATCAGCACGATGACCGCCGCGCAGAGGATCAATCGAATCGTTTTTTGATGGGTTCCGGTGTCGTTTCGCAAGGCGTTATCCCTCCAAATCCACTCGGTTGAGATGTTGATGATTGAGAAAAGCGGAAAGGTTCTCCGCCGTGATATCCACAAGCCGCCTTCGCACCTCGATCGGCAGCCATGCCGCGTGTGGGGTGATCAGGCAATTCTTCGCGGTGAGCAGCGGGTTGTCCGACAAAATCGGTTCGCGATCGACCACGTCCAGCCCTGCGGCATAAATCGTGCCACTATTGAGCGCCTCGGTTAACGCCGCGGAGTCGACCAGCGCGCCGCGCGCGGTGTTGAGTAGAATCGCGGTGGGCTTCATCATGGCGAGCGAGTCGCGGTTGATGATCTTCAGCGTCTCCGGCGTTGCCGCGCAGTGCAGCGAGAGCACGTCGCTCTGCCGGAATAGCTCCTCCAGCGAAACATAGCTCCCTTGGAACTCGGCGCGGAGCTTTCTGCTGTGACCGATCACCCGCATGCCAAGCGCGCTTGCAATCCGCGCGGTCCGGCAGCCGATCGCGCCCGTGCCGAGGATGCCGAAGGTCTTCCCTGTCAGCTCGATCAGCGGCGCATCCCAAACGCAGTCTCCCGCGTGTTGCGTCCAGCGTCCTTTTCGTAATTCCGTGTCCAGCGAGCGGGTGCGGTTCGTGAGCTCCAGCAGCAGCGCAATCGTGTGCTGTGCCACCGCGTCCGTCGAATACCCGGGCGCATTGCAGACGGCGACGTTGTGCCGCCTTGCCGCCGCAAGATCGATCTTGTCATAGCCCGTGGCAAAAAGGCACAGAAAGCGCAGATTCGGCGCCTGCGAAAACTCCGCTTCGCCGAGCCTTGCGCGGTTGGTAAACGCGGCGTCGGCGTCTTTGAGCCGCTCCGCGATCTGCTCCGGCGCGGTGTGGTCGTATACAGTCAGGTTGCCCAGTTTTCGAATGGGTTCCCAGTCGATGTCTCCGGGATTCACGGTATATGCGTCGAGAATGACGATGTTCATCTACAACTCCAAGTTTGTCTTCACTATTGTTGCAGTATACCGCATTTACACGGGGCTGACAAGCAAGCGCGCGAGAACGCAGCTGGTGCCCAAAGCAAAATCCGATCCTGTGCCTTTCGTTGCGCGTCATCGCAACATGTTGTATAATAAGTTGATATATTGGCATAGTAGTCGCATTTCCAGGCGTCTTACCATCTGCGAATGATGCCATACAATTTGAAGTGCATGACAAACCGCGTCTGAAATAAGAAAGGATTGAAAACAGCATTGGCTTCCAAAGCAGGCAACGAAACATCCGGCGGAAAAAAAGCAGCCGCATCGCGAAAAGGCACACAGGAGCGGGACAAGGCAGCCTCTGAGGGCAGCGGCGTTCTGCTGATTGCCGCGGGCATCCTCGCGGCGGCATACCTGATCTTTTCCGCGACGGGTTATCTTGGCGAAATGCTCGGAAAAGCACTGTTCGGCCTGATCGGGATCACAGCGTATGCCCTGCCGGTTATCCTGATCGGCGTCGGCGTCATCTATATTCGCGGGGCAACGAATCCGCGCCTCAACGGCAGCGGCTGGTACCTCATGCTCAGCATTCTCGCGCTGGTGACGCTCCTCAGCACCGCGCGCAACTCTTACTCCGACGGCATGCTATACATGACGTATATCAACGACGCACTCAATATCGGTCAAACCGTACATCTCGGCGGCGGCTTTATTGGCGCCGTACTGAGCTATCTTCTGCTCAAGCTCGGAGGCCCTACGCTCGCGTATATCCTCAGCATCGCGCTGATCATCGTGTGCCTCATCAAGGTCACGGGATTTTCGCTCAAGGATGCTTCGGATGCGTTCACCGGCAAAGTGCTCACGGCGATTGAAAATACCCGCGATCGCGACACGGTTGGCTCCGATTACGAAAGCGAGCCGCGCGACGATCGCCCGATGTTTACCCTCACGCTGGACGACGAGAAAGCCAAACCTGCCGCAAAGTCGAAAAAGGCGGCGCTACCGGAGGCAGAAGTCGTTCCTTCCGCAAAATCCCGCTCCAAGCGAACGGAGCTGTTTGAAGAGCCGGAGATCGACCTGTTCGAAAAGCCCAAGAAATCCGGCAAGGTGAAGAATTCTCCCGCAAAGGACGCCGATTTGAAAGCGTTCGGCGAGCAAAAAGGCGAATTCGTCTCCAAGGGTGGCGAAAAGATCAACCCCACGAAGACGGCTAGAGTCAGTAACGATGTGCTCGACGCAATCGACTTTGAACCCGGTGACGACGTGCCGCTCGTACTTGCGAAAAATGGCGCTCCTATGCCGAAGTCGGTCATCCAGCTGCCCGATCCCACGCCGCTGTTTGGCGCAAACTCGTTTATGCGCCCCGCCAACGAGCCCGCGAAAGGCCCGACGATGGAGGGCATGCCCGCGCGTCAACCCGGGGCCAAGCGCCAGCTAATCGAAAAAACGCCCGAAAAGCCGGCCGACAAAACCAACGAAAAGAAAAAAACGCAGCCCGAGGTCATCCTCGGCGACGGGCAGTATCACGCGCCTTCGATGGAGCTGCTCAACCACCCCGGCGCGCAGAAAGAGGACGATTCGGACACGCCGGAGGAAAAGGCGCGTATCCTGATCGACACGCTTTCGAGCTTCCGCATCGGAGCTACGGTCACCAACATCGCGGTTGGCCCCGCGCTCACCCGCATCGAGATTCAGCCGGCGGCGGGCACGCGCATTTCGCGCATCACCGCGCTGCAAAACGATATCACGATGGCGCTTTCCGCGCCTCGCCTTCGCATGGAAGCGCCGATTCCCGGCAAGAACGCAATCGGCATCGAGATTCCGAACAAGGGCTCCACGCTGGTGGTGCTGCGCGATATCCTCGAAAGCAAGGAGTTCAAGAACAGCACATCCCCCGTCACCATGGCGCTGGGTCGCGAGGCAAGCGGCAAGATCATCGTCGCCGACCTCACGCGCATGCCGCATATGCTGATCGCGGGCGCGACCGGCTCCGGCAAGAGCGTCTGCATTAACGACATCATCGTTTCTATGGTGTACAAGAGCTCGCCGCAGGATGTCAAATTCATCCTTGTCGACCCGAAGATGGTCGAAATGACCATGTACGGCTCGCTCCCGCACCTACTCATCCCCGTCGTCACCGACCCCAAGAAGGCCGCGGGCGCCATGCGCTGGGCGGTCAAGGAGATGACAGATCGCTATAAGACGTTCTCGGAGCAGAACGCGAGAAACCTGGATCGCTTCAACGAGCGCGTGGAAAAACCGGAAGACAAGCTCCCGCGCATCGTCATCATCATAGACGAGCTGGCCGATCTCATGATGGTTGCTCCCGACGAGGTTGAGGACAGCATCCGCCGCATCGCGCAGCTTGGCAGAGCTGCCGGCATCCACCTCATCCTCGCGACCCAGCGGCCGGACGCGACGGTCATCACGGGACTCATCAAGGCAAACATTCCCTCCCGTGCGGCGTTTGCCGTCAGCAGCGCCACCAACAGCCGCATCATCCTCGACATGGGCGGCGCGGAAAAGCTGCTTGGTCACGGCGATATGCTCTTCCATCCCGACGGCTCCGCGAAACCCACGCGCCTCCAGTGCGCCTATATCTCCGACGAAGAGGTGGAGCGCATCGTGGCGCATTTCCGCGAAAGCGCGGCGCGGCCTACCTTCAGCGACCAGATTCTGGAGGATGTCTCCTCACTGGAGAAGGTCGGCGCAACCGGCGGCGTCTTCGGCGAAGGCAAGCAGGAGGACGATCTTCTTGGCGAAGCCTTACGCGTTGTGTTTGAACACGGGCAGGCCAGCACCAGCATGATCCAGCGCAGGCTCCGCGTGGGCTATGCGCGTGCCTCCCGCCTCATCGACATCATGGAGCAAAAAGGCTATATCTCCGGCTTCAACGGCAGCAAAGCGCGCGAAGTGCTCATCAAGCGCGCGCAGCTCGAGGAGCTGTTGGGCGACGGGTCTCCGATTGCGGAGCCGCTTGCGCAGGAGCGTGAGCCAAACCCCATGTCGCATTTTTACCGGGACGAAGATTGATATCGCATTCGCTCCCGCAATCGCAGAAATAAGGAGAAAACAACCATTATGTCAACCATCGGTGTCGTCTCTCTCGGCTGCGCAAAAAATCAGGTGGACACGGAGCGCATGCTCGGCATCCTGACCGCAGCGGGGCACGAGATCACCAATCAGCCCAGCGAAGCGGAAATCCTAATCGTGAACACCTGCGGCTTTATCGAGAGCGCCAAGCAGGAATCGATCAATACCATTTTGGAAATGGCGCAATATAAAAAAGGCGGCCGTTGTCAGCGCCTCGTCGTGACCGGTTGCCTTTCCGAACGCTATCGTGATGAACTCAAGGATGCGATGCCGGAGATCGACATTCTCCTCGGCGTGCGCGAGTATGAGACGCTCCCCCGTCTGCTCGGCGGAAAATCGGACGCGCCGCACTGCGGGCCAAAAAGCGCGCGCATCCTCACGACTCCTCGCTACAGCGCGTATCTTCGCATTGCGGACGGCTGCAACAACCGCTGCACCTATTGCGCGATTCCGCTGATTCGCGGCAATCTCATCAGCGAGCCGCTGGACGATCTTGTGGACGAAGCAAAGCGCCTTGCGGACAACGGAGTGACTGAGCTGACGCTGATTGCGCAGGACACCTCCGGCTACGGCATGGATCGCTACGGCAAGCCCATGCTGGGCGAGCTGTTAAACCGCTTGGAGCAGATCGAAGCCCTTCACTGGCTTCGCGTGCTGTATACCTATCCCGACACCGTCACGCCGGAGCTCATCGACCGCTTCCGCGCGGGCGGCAAGATCGTGCCCTACCTCGACATGCCCCTGCAGCACACGGAGGACGAAATGCTCCGTCGCATGCACCGCCGGGGAGATCAGGCGCATATCCGCCGCGTTTTGGACTATGTGGCAAAGGTGGCTCCCGAGTTCATGCTCCGCACGACGCTGATGGTCGGCTTCCCGGGTGAGACCGAGGCACATTTTTCTGCAATGCTTCAGTTTATTCAGGATCACCCGTTCGACCGCATCGGCGCGTTTTCGTTCTCGCCGGAGGAAGGCACCGCGGCGGCAAACCTGCCGAATCAGGTGCCGGAGGAAGTCAAGGAGGAACGCCTTGCCCGCCTCATGGCAACGCAACAGCCGATCTCCCGCCAGCGCAACGAACGTCGGGTGGGTCAGGTGGTCGATGTGCTGATCGAAGGCACGCAGGACGGAAACACCTACGGGCGCAGCTATGCGGAAGCGCCGGACGTGGATGGAAAGATTCTGCTGCCGCATGCGGAAGCGCTCGCGGTCGGGAGCTTTGCTCCGGTTCGCCTGCTCCGCGCGGAGGAATACGATATGATCGGCGAGCGGGTTTGATCATTTTAATGAACGAATCACACTCCGAAATTTAATAAAGAAAGACAGAGAGCTATGGAACAAACGTTGCCGACTCCCGAAAAGCGCAGCAAGATGAATCTGCCAAACCGCCTTACCATATTCCGTATGGTGCTCGTGCCGCTGATGGTCGCTTGCTTCTCGTTTGAAGCTTGGCTGCCCGGCTGGAACTATTACGCCGCCGCGATCTTCTTCATCGCTGACATGACGGATATTCTCGATGGTTCCATCGCGCGCAAGCGAAACCTCGTCACCAACTTCGGCAAGTTCATGGACCCGATTGCGGACAAGCTCCTGTTCTGCTCCGCGTTCATCATGATGACCTACAACGGCATGCTCAATCCCATCCTCTGCATCATCTTCGTAGGCCGCGAGATCATCGTCTCCGGCTTCCGGCTCGTCACGGCGAACAGCGGCAAGGTCATCGCGGCAAACTGGCTCGGCAAGCTCAAGAGCGGCTTGCAGGTGGTCGCCATCCTAGCAACGCTGCTTGGTAACCCGATCTTCTCGCAATGGAATTTTCCGTTCGACTTCGGCGTAATGTGCACCGCAGCGGTGTTCACCGTCTGGTCGGCGGTCGACTATATCGTCGCCAACCGCAACGCCGTCAACTGGAATTAATGGATCAAAACGAATGAATTCAGCAATCTATGCTGCTCAGAAAAAGGAAGTGAACCAATCATGATCGCAGAAATCGTCTCCGTCGGTACGGAGCTTCTCATGGGTCAGGTCGTCAACACGGACGCGCAGTTTATCGCCCAGCGGCTGGCTCCGCTCGGCTTTCAGGTGTTTTACCATACGACGGTCGGTGACAACGTCAAGCGTCTCACGGCGGTCGTCCACCAGGCGGTGGAGCGTTCGGACGTGGTCGTCTTCACGGGAGGCCTCGGGCCGACCGACGACGACCTCACCAAGGAGACGGTCGCCGCAGCTCTTGGGCTCACCGTAGAACTCATTCCCGAGGAAGCGGAGCGGCTCAGAAAGCACTTCGAGACGCGCGGATATGCGTTTACGCCCAACAACCTCAAGCAGGCGAGCTTTCCCAAGAGCGCGATCATCCTGCCAAACGCGTTTGGCACCGCACCCGGCTGCATCATGACCGCGGGCGACAAGATGGCGATTCTTCTGCCCGGGCCGCCGCGGGAGCTGTTCCCGATGTTCCAGAACCACGCCATGCCGTATCTGGAGAAGCTCAGCGGAAACAAGCTGTATTCGCGCGAACTCCGCATCTTCGGCAAGGGTGAGTCGGTCATCACCTATGAATTGCGCGACATCATCGAAAACCAGACCAACCCGACGGTTGCGCCCTATATCAAAACCGGAGAGGTCACACTTCGCGTCACGGCGTTGTGCCAGAACGAGGAAGAAGGCGAGCGGCTCGCGCGTCCCATGATCGGCGAGATCATCGCGCGCCTCGGCGACATCGTCTACTCCACGGTCGGCGAATCCCTGCCGGAAACCTGCGCGCGCATGCTTACGGACGACGGGCAGACGCTCGCCGTTGCGGAAAGCTGCACGGGCGGCATGGTCGCAAGCGAGCTTGTCGCAATCCCCGGTTGCTCCACGTTCCTGCTCGAAGGATGCGTGACGTATTCCGACGCGGCGAAGGTCTCCCGCCTCGGCGTAAAACAGGAAACGCTGGATCAATTCGGCGCGGTCAGCGAACAGTGTGCCCGCGAAATGGCGGAAGGCATGCGCAGAACCTCCGGCGCGGACTACGCGCTCGCAACCACGGGCTATGCGGGTCCGGACGGCGGCACAGAGGAAAACCCCGTCGGCACGATCTATATCGCCATTGCGCGGCAGGGCGAAACGCTGGTCAAGCGCATTTCCCTCTTTGGCGACCGCGCGCGTATCCGCGAGATCGCGACGCTCCACGCCTTCGACATGCTCCGGCGGAAGCTCTGCCTCGATTAATCGCGAAAAAAGCGCGAAAACGCGGTAAAAAACGCTGTACGCGTGTCACGCCCCGTGCTATAATGAACTGTAAGAATGCGATCATTTGTTCCTATCGGTATGCGCGATATCACGCTCCGGCGAGATGCGTTACCGAAGAAGAATGATTCCAATATACCGGATCAACACGATAGATTGCATCGAACGAAAGGAATACTGTGATGGTCGAAAAAGAAAAAGCATTGGAAATCGCACTGGGTCAAATCGAGAAGCAGTTTGGCAAAGGCGCGATTATGAAGCTCGGCGATGCGGCGGCGCGCGCACCGGTAGCAACCATTTCAACCGGCTGCCTCCCACTGGACTATGCGCTCGGCGTCGGCGGCATCCCGCGCGGCAGAATCATCGAGATCTTCGGGCCGGAATCCTCCGGTAAAACCACCATCGCTCTGCATATCGTTGCCGAAGGGCAGCGCGCGGGCGGCACGGCTGCGTTCATCGACGCGGAGCACGCGCTTGATCCCGCCTATGCAGAAGCGCTCGGCGTGCGTGTGGACGATCTTTACGTCTCCCAGCCGGACACCGGCGAGCAGGCGCTGGAGATCACCGAAGCGCTCGTGCGCAGCGGAGCCATCGACGTGGTCGTCGTGGACTCCGTCGCGGCACTAGTCCCCAAGGCGGAAATCGAAGGCGACATGGGCGACGCGCACGTCGGCCTGCAGGCGCGCCTCATGAGCCAGGCACTGCGCAAACTTACGGGTGCCGTCAGCAAGTCCAACACCATCGTCATCTTCATCAACCAGCTGCGCGAGAAGGTCGGCGTCATGTTCGGCAACCCCGAAACGACACCGGGCGGCAAAGCGCTGAAGTTTTACGCGAGCGTCAGGCTCGATGTGCGCCGCATCGACGCGCTGAAGAACGGCACCGACATCATCGGCAACCGTACCCGCGTCAAAGTGGTCAAAAACAAAGTCGCGCCGCCGTTTAAGAGCGCGGAGTTCGACATGCTCTATGGTGAAGGCATCTCCAAAGAGGGCGCAATCCTCGACCTCGCGGTAGAGAAAAAGCTTCTGCAAAAGAGCGGCGCCTGGTATAACTACGGGGATATGCGCATTGCGCAGGGCCGCGACAACACGCGTATCTTCCTCAAGGACAATCCCGAACTCACGCAGAAGCTCGAAAAGCAGCTCCGCGCAATGTTTGAGGAGGAGCGTAAGCAGGCCATCGCGGATCAGGAAGCGAAGCGCCGCGCAAACCAGAGCGCAATGGCGGCGGCGGAAGCCGCACAGACCTCGTCGGCAAAGCCCGCTCCCGTGGTCAAGGCAGCGCCCGCGCCCGCGGCAAGAAAGCAGCCCGAGCCGGAACCTGTCGATAGCGACATCGAATAAAATCACGCCAAAATACAAACAACAGCCGCACGGAAAACCACGCGGCTGTTTTTATTCGTCCAAGAAAATGAGCTGATTATCTGCGCAAGGTTTCGCGCGAGGAGTAAAACGCCATATCGGTCCCCATATCGCGCACGACGATGTCGTTGCCCGCCCGCGCAATCAAAAACCCAACATAAATGTCGCCCGCGGCGCCGGAGAGATTCACGATCTGAATCAGATAGAGATACCAAAACGCCGTTTCATAGAACGCAATCGTCAGCACCGCGATCACGACGCCGAGGATCACGACGGGCGCAAACGCGATCACAAGATACTGCCTTCGCGCAAAAAACGCGTCGCTGCCCGCGTAGGCATATAATCCCGTGAATCCATAGTGCGGCTTTCTGCCGGAAAAAGCTTTCATGAAAGCGCCGTGGATCAGCTCATGGAAAATCATGTACGCAATCACGCCGATCACGAGAAACGCCATATTGAAGATCGTATGAATGCCGATCCTGAATTCGACAAAGGGCGGACAAACCACGAATCCCAGCGCGATCAGCGCGCCCGTGATCAGAAGCGCAAGAATATTGACAATCGCCGACTCTTTGCGGTTTCGCATCAGGTCGACGCGGCGCACTTCGCGGTACCCTCTCGGCAGCGTGGTCATTCTGCCTCCCTTTTCTTCTCCGGGTTTCGCCAGTAGCGGCTGCCGTCGCGCATGCGCATAAGCCAACCGCTCTCAATCATTCCGCGCCGCAGGATGAACAGGTCTCCGAACGTGTGCCACGTGGAGAGAATTGCGTTCACCTCGTGCTCGGTATAATTGTGATCCGGCTTAAACTTCTCGACCAGATACGCAAACACCTCTTCGCGCGGTGCCTGCTTGGAAGGCCAGAGCTTCACCCTGCCCTCTTCGTCTAAAAACCGTTCGATTCCCTGCGCCATCGCGCTGCCTCCTATATGCTGCAAAAGAGCGGCTGATTGCCACGATCTCTTGCTGTCATTGGCTCGTTCTAACGAGAGCATTTCCCGCGACATCTATGTTCTCACAGAATTCGATTAATTTCAACCGCAGGAACGTGAATTCTTCTCTACTCTGCATAGATGTGATCGCGTGGCGCACAGTTTTGCGGGACATGCCCGATTTCCTGTGCCGGCAACGCGCTGCATATGATATACTATAGGTGTGATGTTTCTTTATTTGCACGCAACCATATGATCGGAGGAGACGCAAGATGAAACTGTTATTTGCTATCGTACAGAATGATGATCAGAAATCTCTGACCTACGCGTTGATCGAGAAGAACATCAGCGTCACGCGGATTGCCAGCACGGGCGGCTTTCTGCGCGGCGGCAATTCGACGCTCATGATCGGCGTGGAGCCGGAGCGGCTCGACGAAACGCTCTCCATCATCAACGAACACTCCCGCCGCAGAACGGTGGTCACCGTTCCCGCCTCCGGCATTCCGCATAATATCGACAGCGCGGCGATGCCGATGAGCGTCACGGTCGGCGGGGCTACCGTGTTTGTGCTGGATGTGGCACAGACGTTTAAGTATTGATCCTTTTTCGCTCCGGCGGTGAATCATCCACCGGAGCGAACTCAAAAATTGGAAGAAGAAAAGAAGAACTGAGAAACCGAACGTTGGAACAACAACAAGCGACGCAATTCAATCCGGCTGTTACCAAGCCACTTTTTTCAGCATCCGCCTTGCGACAGCTGATCATCCCGCTCATATTGGAGCAGTTGCTCGCCATGACGGTGGGGCTAGCCGCCGTCGTGATGATCACGAAGGTCGGCGAGGCGGCTGTTTCCGGTGTCTCGCTCGTGGATTCGCTCAATGTGCTGATCATTAGCATCCTCTCCGCGCTCTGCACCGGCGGCGCTGTCGTCTGCGCGCAGTACATCGGGCGGCAGGAGGTTGAAAACGCGCGCATCTCCGCGCGCCAGCTGGTCTATATCTCCCTGATTTTCTCCCTCGCTGTCGGTGCCGTGCTGCTCGTTGCGCCGCGCTTTTTTGTGCAACTCATCTTCGGCATGCTCGACGAGACGGTCGCCGAGAGCGCACGGATCTATCTGCTCTTCAGCGCGATCTCGTTTCCGTTTCTCGCGCTCTATAACGCCTGCGCCGCGCTCTTTCGCGCAATGGGCAACTCCCGCATTTCGCTGTATGTCTCGTTTGTGATGAACGTCGTCAATATCGCGCTCAACGCGGTGCTGATCTACGGCATGCAGGTCGGCGTTCTCGGCGCGGGCATCGCGACGGCTGCCGCGCGCGCGGTTGCGGCGGTGCTCATGCTGTTGCTGATCCGCAGCAAGAGCAACGTCATCTATATTCGAAACCTGTTCCCCATCCGCTTTGAGAAAAACATGGTGCAGAGCATCCTCTCCATCGGCGTTCCGAACGGGCTGGAGAACGGTATGTTCAACTTCGGCAAGCTGCTCGTGCAGACGCTGGTGGCTTGGCTCGGCACCTCCGCCATCGCCGCGAACGCCATCATCGGCAGTATCTTCAACATCGCGGTCGTGCCCGGCATGGGCATGAGCCTCGCGGTGCTGACCGTCGTTGGCCAGTGCATCGGCGCGGGAGATTATCCGCAGGCGATGCATTACACAAAAAAGCTCATGATCATCACCTACGCCGCGATGATGGTGGTCAATATCCCGATCCTGCTGTTCTCCGATTCTATCGTGCGCTGGTTTTCGCTCAGCCCCGTTGCGGAGCAGATCACACAGCAGGTGCTGCCCGTCATCGCGATCTCCTGCTGCATCGTCTGGCCGTACTCGTTCGCGTTCCCGAATGCGCTTCGCGCGGCGGGCGACGCGCGCTATACGATGATCGTTTCCACATGCAGCATGTGGGCGGTGCGGTTTGGGTTGAGTTTTCTTTTGATCAAGCAGTTCAATCTGGGGTTGGAAGGCGTTTGGTACGCCATGATTGCGGACTGGGTCGTCCGCTGTGTCTTCTTCTTCTTCCGCTATCGCGGCGGAGCATGGAAGACGAAGACCGTTCTTCGATAGTTTATTTCTTCCGAACGAGAGGGAGTTAACGTTGGTAGAGCTGTTTGCCGCCGATATCAATCAAATCGCGCCGCGCGCGCATCATCTGATCGGCTTACTCGATGAGGAGCGTCAGGCGCGTGTGCGTGCCTTTGGGGACTCCCGCAGCGCGCTGCGCACGCTCGCCGCGGGGCTGTTGCTATACGATATCTTTGGCGAGCGCGCGCGAACCGCGCATTTTGAGCGAGGCAAGCGCGGAAAACCGCACCTCGCGGACAACTCGCCCTTCAATATCTCCCATGCGGGCGATTTCGCGGTGCTCGCGCTCTCCCGCCAAACGGTCGGCGTGGATTTGGAACACATTCGCCCGCTCGACTGGCAAAGGATCGCGCTTCGCTTCTTTCATCCGGAGGAGCGCGCGTTTCTGGCGCAGTCCGCGGAGCCGGAGCGGGACTTTTTCCGCATCTGGACGCTCAAGGAAAGCTATCTCAAGGCGGAAGGCACGGGCTTTTCCGTTTCTCCGGCGAGCTTTGCCGTGCTGCCCGAAGGCACGCAGTCCGCGAGATTCTTTACGGATACCGCCTATCGCTTCACGAGGCTTGCCGCGTTTCCGAACTATTGCCTCAGCGTCTGCTCGCTGGAGGAAGAAGTCTCTCCCGAGGTCGTAATCAAGCAGTTCTAATGTGAAAAAACTCATAGTATAACAATGAGCCGCCCGTTAGGGCGGCTCATTCTGTACATTTTCCCGTTACTCTGCGGCAGCCTGCTGTTTGATGCGCTCAATCCAGCTTTCGCCAACACCGAGGATGAGCCCTTCCACGTCCACGCTTGCAGCGGAGAGCAGCGCGTAGGCGGGCGTCGAGAGCTTCTCCACCGTCTTATCGAGCAGCTTGGCCCGCAGCTGCGCAATCTCCTGCTGTGTGAGCTTGCCGTCCGCGTTGGCGGCCTTGAGCTCGCTCACCGTTGTCTGCTGCAGCTCTCCTACTGTGATCTTCGCCGCGCGAATGAGTTCCTTCTGCGCGTCGTTGATGTTCTTGAGGTTCGCATTTTTACCGAGTTGCAGGGTCAAATACGTGCCGAGTACGCCGATGAGCGTGATGAGCAGCGTGGCTGCAACCTGCATGCCGTAGTTCAATAACAGTTCCATATCCATTTCCTCATTTCTTTTTCGTTCAAGTGTTTTCGATGACGCGAATACGCGCCTCGTGGTCGTTGAGTTGCGCGGCTTGCTCGCGCGTCGTGTCCCAAATCCGCTCGTGCGCGGTGTGGTTGCCTGTCGTCAGGCACTCTAAGTTCTTTTCGAGCTGCTCCATCGTCGTCGTAAGCTTTGCGATTGCGAGCGTCAGCTTGATCATCGGGGTCACGACCGCGCCAATCAGGGCAACGAGAGCGGCAATTACGCCGACGACATCCCATTCCTGCATGTCGATTCCCTCCTAATACCAGCTTGGGCGCAGATAGCTCGTCCACGCGCCAAAGCGGTCGTTCGTGTGCTTGACGAAGTTCCAGCCGCGCCGGTTCGTGAGCTTCGTGAGCTGGCAGCCGTATGCCCCGCCCATCCACTCCGCCGCGTACCCGCCGCCGACGTAGAGGCCGATATGCCCGCTCTTATGCAGCAAGTCCGCCGGCAGGAGCTCGCCCTGTTCGATCTTCTTCATGCTCCCGCTCGCCTCAAACCCGTCCGCCGCGAGATCGTATGTCGGCTTGACGACGCCCGCGTGCCGCAGGAGTCCAACCACACCGCCGGAGCAGTCCGCGCCCGTGATCGTTGGGTTAGCCTCCACCGCCCGCTCCATCATCTCCCGGCGACCGCCATCGTAAAACTCCGGCTGACGCGCGGCTCCGCTCGCGATTCGCCCCAGCGTGATCACGTTTGGCAGGAGGTCGGTGTTGTAGAGATTTCCGCCGCGGATATACAGGCTCGTGGGAAAGTCCCGTTTCTGCGTTGCGTCGTAGGCAAAGCGGAGCGCGTCCAGCACGATCTTTCGCCGTGTTTCGTTCGCGCACGCCAAAGCGGTCAGAATGCTCGCGGCAGCCGTGTCTCCAATCTGCGCAGGAATGCTTCCTCGGTCAACCGGAATCGTCTCCGGCTGCTCCTCCGGAAACAGCGCGGCGTAGGTCAGCGGGCCAACCACTCCGTCCGCAGTCAATCCGGCTCTCGTTTGAAACGCGAACACCGCCTTGAGCGTGTCCCTGCCAAACGTGCTGGACTGTAGCTGCGTGATCCGCGCCTCATAGCAGCCGAGCGCGAGCAACCTCTGTTTGACGCGAAGAACGTCCTCTCCCGCGCTGCCGTAGCGCAGGGTTCTCGTCAACGGCATGTTGCGCCTCCTGGCCCGTTGCCGATCCCGATCGACAGACGGATCAAGAAAACCTTCGCGTGCCGTTTGCCGCCGTGTGTCAAAGCGGCGTCACCACATAAAAAAACTGGCATCGGTCTCCTCTTCCGGGGTATCCGATACCAGCTTAAGCGATATTTCGTGTGGAAAATTATAAGAATTCGCTGTAGTGCGAATTATAAGAATGTAGAAGACACTTTTTGTTATTCCGCGCCAAGATCATAACGAAAGATGCAGTGTTCCCCGTGCGCTCCGTCGCGATAGAGCCCGCTGTAGCTCGCGGGCACGCGCGTTTCGAGCAGTTCCCCGCCCAAGCGTTCCAGCGTCTTTCTGGAAGGTTCATTGCTCTTATCGCAGGTGATAATCACATACGGCATGCGGTGCACGCGCGCAATCTGGAACACAAGCTTGCAGGCCTTGCCCGCGTACCGGTTGCCGCGGAACTCCTCGATCACGTTGTAGCCGATGTTGCCGCCAAAATAGACGTTCCTCACGTAACCAAGCCGCAGATCGATCTCGCCAACCTTCGCCGAGTCGCTGAGGCGCACGATGTCAAAATCGTAGCTCGGCACAAATCCCTTCGTCTCGTCCGCGGCGCATGTTTCGCGAATCCGCAGCGTTATCTCTCCATCGTTCGGCAACTCCATCTCCGGCTTGGGTTGGTCGTCGATCACGGGATCGACGCCCTCTTCCCAATCCTTGCACACGTCCACCCAGGCGGTTGCGCGGCTGTAGCGAAACAGCTCGTCGCAGGTGACCTCCATGGCGCTGTTGGTGCTGCCGCAGGCGGGAAACACCGTGGCAAACCGCTTGAGCGAAACGTCGAGATAAACCGGCGTCCCTTCCGGCAGGGCAAACGGGCAAACGCCGCCGACTTCGCTTCCGGTGAGGCGCTCCACCTCGTCCGGCGCAAGCATCTTCGCCTTCATCGCGAACTGATCCTTGAATTTTCGGTTGTCCACGCGCGCGTCTCCGGCGGCGACGATGAGCAGGCATCCTTCGCCCAGCGCGAACGAGAGCGTCTTTGCGATACGCGCGGGACGAACGCCCAGCGTCTGCGCCGCGAGCTCCACCGTTGCGGAGCTGGTTTCAAACTCCCACACGCGACCGTCCAAATTCATCCCGCGAAAATATTCTTGCACTCGATTGATCGACACGGCTTTGTTCCATCCTTTTCTGCGAACGCGAAATACACAATCTTCGTAGATTCGCCGCTCAAACGCCGGGTAAAAAAACAATCGGCGTTTCGTCTATCTTAAAGACTTCCACGCCGATTTGCAAGTGCGATATTCGTTGTTGTTACTCGTTTGTCGTGTGT
This sequence comes from Christensenellaceae bacterium, assembly GCA_963667195.1. Taxonomy (GTDB): domain Bacteria; phylum Bacillota; class Clostridia; order Christensenellales; family CAG-138; genus UBA7703. The sequence goes on along the minus strand of OY762962.1, from coordinate 2,595,811 downwards.
TTGAGCAGTTCAAACAGCGTGAAATACTTTCTTCCGCAATACGGCGTTTTCGCGGCTCTCAGCTCATAGGACGCACCCTCCACCGAGAACACGATCTTGTAGACGCCGATCATCGCGAGGCTGTGGATACTCGAAAGCGGGAAGCTGTGGTCGCCCACGGTGAGCGCGCTCTTACTGAGCGACAGCCGCGCGGTTTCCAGCACGCTGTCCTTGTGTCTGGCGCCTACCGCAATCAGGTTGACGCCCTCGTCCGAATACGCGATTTCGTCCGCCTGCAGGCCTGCTGCGTATTCCACGACGCGCTGATCCTGCCAGTGATCCCAGTCGCGAATCGTCGTAAACGGCAGCTCCGGATCGCCCGGCTCCACCTTTTCGAAAAATCCGGTCTCGGTGAAGCGCACGCGCAGCCCACATGTGCAGGAAAATACGTCTCCGTGACTGTGCAGCGTGCCTGTCTTGCCGCACTTCGGGCAGAAATACAGCGCGTTTTCGAGGCCCTTTGCGAGGTCTTTGCCCTTGTAACGGTAAGACTTCGTCAGTTGGCGCTCAAACGCGTCCTCCATGATGTCCTCACGGATGCGCTCGTTGACCTCCTCCGGCGACATCGCCTTGAGCTGCTCCGGCGAGTACACGTTCACCACATACCCACGCATGTTGCCCTTTCGGGTGGTTCTGCTCCAGCGCGGTGTGGTCAGGTATCCGCCCTCGAAGCGATAGGTCACAAGCGACGCACCCGTCGCCTTTGCGAGCTTGCCCGTGGCGGGAAAGATCGGCCCGGTGACGCCGTTGTAGGAGCGGTTGCCCTCTGCAAAGAGGCACACGTTCGTGTTCCGCTTGATGGCGCGGATGATGTTCAGCGCGGCTGTCGCGTCCGTCATGCCCTTGACGCGGGCAATCGGCGCGAAGAGATAGACGAGCAGCCACGAGAGAAATCCTTTGCGGAAGACGTGCTCGCTGGAAACGAAATACATGTGCTCCGAAAAACTCAGCGCAAGCAGCGCGGGATCGAGCTCTCCGTTGTGGTTGGCCGTGATCAGAAACGGGCCTTTCCCAATATTCGCTTTCTCCGGATGAAACCCGTAGATGCTCTTGAGCGCTCCGCCAAGCGTCGCTTTGCAGAAGCGATACACCCGCTTGTGCCGTGCCAATGCCTGTTCCATATCATCACCGCCTTGTCGATCGATCTCCTCTATTATACCGCCGCCGGCAGAACGACCGCAAGTAAAGTGCGCTTGTATTACGCTTGATCAAACGTTGACGTTTGTTTCGTCCGCCTGTTCCAGCGTCTGCGTCGTGTCCGGTTCCGGCTTTTTCACATCCGAAAGTTTTGCGTTGATCGCTCGAACTCGCTCTAAATCCATCTTCACGACCTCGCGGTCATAGGTGACAAAGCCGTTTGTCTCCTGCTCCACATCCGAAAGCTGCGTGTAGATCGCGGCTGCGAGGCCTTTTGCCTTTGCCGGTATCACCTCGCGCTCATAGAGCTTTTCAAACGCCGAAACCAGCGCATCCGCCGTTTGGAAGCGTTTATAACCAAACTCTTTTGGCGAGAAGCTGTGCTCCGGCAGATGCTGGCTGTAGCCGCCGAACTCGCTGAGCACCACCGCGCGGCCAATCGTGTCTTTTGCGTAGCGGTAAGGTTTATAGTACACGTGCAGGCTCTTGACGTCTCCGCCCTTCTGATCGTGCCAGCCGCTCGCGTGGTCGATGGTGCGCGTGTCGTCCATCATGCGGATCGTATCGACCGCCTTGTTCGCGTCAAACTGACCCCAGCCCTCGTTAAACGGCACCCACATCGCGACGCAGGGGCTGTTGTAAAGCAGCGTGACGGTTTCGCCGAGCTCGCGCGTGTACGCTTCTCTGCCGCGTACCTCCTCGCGCGCAAAGTAGGCATAGTCGCTGTCCTTGTGCGCGTTTCCAAACACGAGCGGCAACGAAATCGCGGCCTTGTCGTAGATGCCGCCGCCGCTAACCATATCCTGCCAAACGAGCATACCAAGCCGGTCGCAGTGATAATACCAGCGCATCGGCTCGATCTTGATGTGCTTTCTGAGCGTGTTGAAGCCCAGCGACTTCATCAGTTCGATGTCGTACACCATCGCCTCATCGCTCGGCGCCGTGTAAAGACCATCCGGCCAGTATCCCTGGTCGAGCACACCGTTGTGAAAATACGGCGCGTTGTTGAGATAGAGTCGCGGCGTTCCTGTTTCGTCGTTCTCAATCGAGAACTTTCGCATCGCGAAGTAGCTCTCGACATGATCGCGTTCAAACGTCATCGAAAACTCATAGAGCTTCGGATTTTCCGGGCTCCAGGGCGTGAAGTCTTCCATCGGGAGAACTAGCGGTGTTCCGCTGAGAAACACGGTCTCGTTGCCGAGCAGCTCTACGATTCCGCCGCCGCCGTAGTTCGTCCAAATCGTGAGCTGAACCGCGCTCTGATCAAACAAGGGCTTGATCAGCACGGTCTCGATGCGGCGCTTTGGTGCGCGCTCCAGCCAAACCGTCTGCCAGATGCCGCTCTGCGGGGTATACCAGATGCCGCCAGGCTTGCTGCTCTGTTTGCCGCGGGACCAGCAGGAGGTGTCTGTTTCGTCTCTTACGCGAACGAGAAGCTCATTGGGGATTCCGTTGACAAACGCTTCACTTAAAACGATGGAAAACGGCAGATACCCGCCCGCGTGGTGCGCAATCGATACTCCGTTGAGCCGCACCTCGGCGAACTGATCCACCGCGCCAAAGTGCAGAATCAAATCCTCCGTGTTCGCGTCAAACCCGTCCGGCGCTTCCATCATTCTGTGATACCAAAGACACTCGTTCGGCTTGAGCGTGAGTCCCACGCCGGAAAGCTCGCTCTCCGGCGAAAACGGCACGAGAATGCTTCCGTCAAACCGATTCGGCGGGGTCTGCTGGCTTGCTGCCGTGATCGCATACTCCCATTTTCCGTTGAGTATCGTGCAATTATTTCTACGAAACTGCGGACGCGGATACTCCGGCAGAATCTGATTTGGATCGAGTGCATTTCCCCATTTTGTGCGCATTGTCTGTTCCTCCGTATCCCTTGGTATCCAATCGAATGTTATGCGTGCTGCGATCGACCAAAGCTTACGCCGTGTTTACTCCGCGCGAACGCTGGATTTATCGATGTCGATCACGGCGTAGCAGTTGCCTTCCAGCGTATGGATGCGCTCGGAAATCGCGCTTCTCACCGCTTCGTCCGTCATGGAAAATCCAAACGGAACCACGACGTCGAACACGAGATTTGTGTGCGTGGGCCCTGCCACCACGCGGAAATCGTGCAGCGTCAGCCGTTCGTCAATCTGTGCGAGAATCGCGCGCGTCTCCGTGCGCAGGCGGTTGGTCTCCGCGTTATTCATCTCCACCGGGTCCATATGGATCACCGCTTCGCAGCCGCACTCCTTGCGCAACTGCTTTTCGAGGTTATCGACCGCGTCGTGCAGCAAAATCAGGTTTCCGTCCGCCGGAACTTCCGCGTGCAGCGAAATCATCCTGCGACCCGGGCCGTAATCGTGTACGACAAGGTCGTGCACGCCGATTACACCGTCCTGCTCTAGTACGATGTTTTCAATTTTCTCGACAAACTCCTGCGTCGGGGATTGCCCGAGCAAGGGGCTGACGGTCTCCTGCGCGGCGCGAATGCCCGTATAGCCGATGAACATCGCAACAAGTAAGCCTGCGTAACCGTCGATCTTCCAGCCCGTCCATTTGCCGATCAGCATGGAAAGCAGAACGACCGATGTCGCGGTTACATCGGAAAAGCTGTCCAGCGCGGTTGCGCGCATCGCCGCGGAGTCGATCTTTTTGCCGATTCCGCGGTTATAGAAGAACATGTAGAGCTTCGTGAGGATTGAAACGATCAGCACGCCCACCGCAAGGTAGGAAAACGTCACCGCTTCCGGGTGGATGATCTTGTCGATCGAAGTCTTACCCAGCTCGAAGCCCATCAGCAAGATCGCCATCGAAACGATGAGTCCTGCGATATATTCAAATCTGCCGTGTCCGAACGGATGCTCTTTATCCGCCTTCGTGCCGGAAAGGCGAAACCCGACCAGCGTGATGGTGGAGCTGCCCGCGTCGGAGAGGTTGTTGAATGCATCCGCCGTAATGCCGATGCTGCCGGTCAGCGTTCCCGCGATCAGCTTTCCGGTAAAGAGGAGAATGTTGAAGAAAATTCCGACCGCACCGCAGAGAATGCCGTATTTCAGGCGCACATTCGGGTTTTCGAATTCCTTGTAGTTTTTGATGATCAGTTTGGAAAGTAAAGTTATCATGACGACCTCAATATGCTTTCTTCATTTCAAATAGGATTTTTTGAACAGAATCCATCGAATGAACTGATTTCCCATTTCTTCCCAGGAAACTGATGAGTAAGATGCATTGAACGCAATCCATTAAGTTCAGAAATGCGACGGCATATCCAATCATATGCCGCCGCATTGTCTTATTGCTTCGTGTGGATTTTCGCGCGGGCTGACTTGTTACTCGATGACGAGTTCCGAATCCGCGTTTTTCTTGACGCTCTCGATGCCGCCGATGGCGGATGCTTTTGCCGAATATCCTTCAGATGCGAGAATCGGCTCGCCGTTCTTCGCGCGGAGACGGAAGCGGAATTCTCCCGCTTTGTCCTTGTAGATTTCAAACACCGGGTTGGGCATGTTCTTCCAGCCTTCCACGGTCTGGTCTTCAATCTGCGCGACGGCTGCGTTTTTCTTGACGCTCTCTACGCCGTTCTTTGCCGCTGCATCAGAGGAATATTCTTCCGACGTGCCAATCGGCTCACCGTTGGCTGCCTTGAGTACAAAATACGGTCCCTTTTTGCCTTGTTTGATGACATATTTTCCCATAGCATTCAGCCTCCGTTTTTTGTTACCATATCATTTCCACCGGTAAAAATCAAGCGCGTTGCAAAGGAAGAAATCGCCTGTACAACATTGTTCACAATCCGGATTTGCAAATCCGCCTTCCATGCGTGGAAGCGCGCCTCAGTTTTCGCTCTCGTATACACGATTGTCCCGATACACCATATATTGTGGTGTTCATAATTTCGAACCCATATTTGAACAAAGTTTGAACAAAACTGCAAATTTCCTACGCTGTATGGTAGAAAATGCTTGCCTTTTCGGCTTACATTCGGTATTATGGCCTTACACACACAGCGTAAAGGCGTACCTGCCAAAGCAGGAATACTTCTTGCGGGGTAGATCATTATGACCATGACCGAAAAACTAGACATTCTCATGTCCGAACGGGGCATCAATAAATCGCAACTGTCCCGTCTTTCCGGCATTCCGTATATGACGATTGTCAACTTCTATGAGAAGGGCACGGAGAACATCAAGCGTTCCACGCTGATCAAGCTCTCGCGTTTTTTTGATGTGACGGTGGATTATCTGATTGTGGACGAGGAGACGCGCCGCGCATACCCCAGTGTTTCGCCAAAGTCCGGTCAAATCACCGCGCTGCCTACCTCCATCGTCAAGCCGCGCATTTACCGCGTCGTCAAGGGCGTTCCCCTGTTGGATGAGCAGAATGTCGCCTGCTATGACGAGGTTCCGCAGAGCATCCGCTGCGATTTTACGCTTCGGTTCACGGGCGACAGCATGAAGAAGCTGAACATCAACGATGGCGATATCGTCTACGCCAGCATGATGGAAGACGTCCGCAGTCACGAAGTTGCGGTCGTGCTGCTCGACGGCGTTTTGACCCTCCGCCGCGTCTACAAGAACGAGAACCAAATCGTGCTCATGGCGGAGAACCCGACCTATGCGCCCGTCGTCATGCGCGCGGGCTCCAATGTGCATATCCTCGGCAAAGCAGTGGCGTTCCTCAATCCGAATGCGTCGGAGAGCCTGTTCTAACGGATTCATTCATATCGATTCAGATAAACAAAACCTGCGATTTTCACGCAGGTTTTTTTGTTTTTTTTTCTGTTTCGATCAGCTGATCTTGAGGCAGACGATCTGCGGGCCTTTGCCGCTGCCGCCCTTGCCGCGCGTTCCGACGACCAGAAGGTTGTTGAACACCGCGGGTGTTGAGTCGATTCGGCTGCCGAGATCGACGCTGTTGAGCATGGTTCCGTTGGAAGCGTCGTAGATTGTCACATATCCGCCGCGATCACACTGGATCAGATATCCCTTGCCCTGCGCGTCGTAGACGACGACCGGGCTCGCCCAATAGTCGTTTGTCTGCTCGATCGACCAGATGATGGCACCCGTCGATTTGTCGTATGCTACAATCCTTCCGCCGAGCGTATAGGTGCCGCTCGCGTTCTTCTGCGGCAGCGACTCGGTGGTTGCCTGCGTGCCGTCCGGCGCAACCGTCGCCGCGGGATCGGGTGTATCCGTCGTCGTGGCAGAGGTGTTTCCGCCGGAGAGCGCGGCAAGGCTGAAGGAATAGATCACGAGATTGCTGATCTGCCCGCGCCCGACATGCGGCGTTGCGACGATGCCGCCGCTCGCGCTCGCGTCTCCCGTGGAGCAAATCCAGCGTTTCTCCCAAACGATCGCGCCGGTGAGTCCGTTGATCTTCCTCTGGTAGCTGTAGCCGAATCCGTCCGGCAGGTCGCTGCCCTTCGTGCGCGTTTGCGATCCTGTGTAGAGATAGATCGTGTTGTCGGCAAAGCTTTCGTCGATCACGACGGAGGAATCGCTCTCATCGGTCACGTCCACCACGTACTTGATCGCCATGGTGTTGAGGTCCACGCATTGCAGTCTTCCGCCGTTGTCGGTAAAAAACGCATAATTGCGGAACGCGGAGACCGAGCTTTCCACGCCGTACCAGCGGGAGCCCGCGTTGTCGTCGCGCGAGTAACCGGAGCCTTCGTAGCGCGTCTTGATCAGCCCGTCCGGCTCAATCGAAACCGTGCCGGCCGCCGCGTCAAACTTCGCGTTGAGCTTCACGGTGTAGAAAATCCCGTTTTCGCCGCCGTAGACGAGGGTATCGTTGGCTATCATCGGGCTGCCGTCGTAGGCCTGCCATTTCCGCCTTGCGAACCAGTCAAACCCGCCGAACTGGCCGAGTTGTTCTCCGTTGATGAGCGAGTACACGCGCACATACGAAGCGGGATTGCCCTCCTCATTGTCCGCAGGAATCCCCTGACCAACAAACAGCAGCGGATAGCCGCGCGGATCGATGCAGGAGGTTCCCTTTTGGATGATACCCGTGTTGATCGGGTCGCGCGTGGCGTTGCCCGTCTCCAGATCGAGGAAATAGATGTTGCCGTCCATCGTGGGATAGATCACTTCGGTCAGCGGCGTTCCCGCGTCCTTGAAGCTTTGCTTGACGTTCATGACCTTGACGGTCTCGACCGGCCACTGCACGATCAGGGGCTGGCCTGTCCAGCCGGTTCCGCTCCAGTTACCGAGCGCTCCGATGGTCTTTGTCCATTGCTCGCGCAGTCTCTTGTCGGAGACCGTTGCGACTCCGTAGGTAAACGAGTTGCGGTAATTGTTACCGCCAAACGTCGTGATGCCGGGCAGCGCGTTGTATTCGTTGTCTCTGCCGAAGCTGAGCGGGTCCGAACGTTTGTAGCTCGTTGTATCCTTCCCGTCGACCTTAAGCGCGGAGGAAAACCCGAACTGGGACGGGTTCGCGCTGTCCACGCGGGTCACCGTGATATCGTCCGGCAGGGCGGGGTTCGGCGTCGCGGTCGGTGCCATCGTTGCAGTCGGCACCGGCGTTGTCGCTAGAACCTCCTGCTTGTCGTTTTGAATCTTTTTTACCAGCAGCAACACGATGATGATCGTGCCCAGCGCAACGAGCATGATCAGAAAAAATCGCGGCTGCATGCGGATGCGTCTTCTTCTTTTCTTTGCCATGCTTCTCGCTCCTTATCTTTGTTGGTTGCAGATATCAGCTGATCTTGACGCCCCAGATCTTCATGCCGCGCGTGCCAAACACGATCATGTTGCCATACGCCGCGGGGCTTGCCTCAATATTCTTTTCCGCTTCAAACGTATCCAGCAGCGTGCCTGTCTTGCCGTCTAGCAGGAATACTTTTCCGCCGGTGTTGCTGCCTTCGCAGACCACGATGTACGCGTTTCCGTTCGCGTCATAGATCGCAATCGGGGAGCTCCACGTATACTTCTTCATGACGTAGGTCCAGCGCACGGCACCCGTCGCCTTGTCCAGCGCCACCAATACACCGTCGTCCTCGTTCGGCGTTCTGGAGAACGGAATGATCACGAGGTCGGAGATGCTCTTTTGTCCGAGCAGCGCCGTCGCCTGCACGCCGCCGGAAACGTGATCGATGGTGTTGACGTTTTCGGTGTGCTTCCAGATCACTTCTCCCGTGATGGCGTTTACTTTATAGAACGAAACGCTTCCCTTCATGTCCGCGTCCGCCGTAAAGTGCAGCGAGGAGCCGATGTAGATGTACGCCTTCCGGTTGGCAAAGTCCGTCTCCAGCACCGGCGAACCGTTGGTGTCGTCCTGCGTGTCCTGCGCCCAAACGAGGGACATCGTGTTGAGGTTGATGCACTGCAGGAACCCGTCGTTCGTGCCGAGATAGCCGAATTCGCCGAGTGTCGCGATGCTGGTTTCGTAGCCAAGCCAATACTTGTTGTTCGGCGTATTGGTGCTGTCGGGGTATGTGGATCGTGTGCCGACATAGCGCATCTTGACCACATCACTGGGGTTCATGGTCAGTTTCCCGGTCGTCTCGTCAAACTCCGTATTGAGTTTGATCGTATAGAGGATGCCGTTTTCGCCGGGATATATCAGCGTATCGGTGTTTCCGTCCACGAGAGGCGCGCTGTCGTAGGCGTGCCAGTCGCGAAGCGCGAACTCGTCGTTTTGCTTGCCGAACTCGTAGAGCCGCGTAAAGTCGATCAGCGAATACGCCATCGCGCGGGATTTCATGTCGTCCGAGGTATACATGTCTCCCGAGCCGAGATAGAGAATCGGATATCCGCGCGGGTCGAGCGAACCCGCACCCTTGAACGGCATGCCGATATGGAGTTTATCGCGCGTCTGCTCGCCTGTTTCGAGGTCGAGGAAATAGACGTTACCGTCCATCGTCGCGAGAATCACCTCGACAAGGCCTTCCTTCTGCTTGGCCCAGTCGTACATGTTCATGAGCTGCTTGATGTTATCCGGCCACTGCACGATGAGCGGCTGCCCAACCCAACCGCTGCCGGTCCAGGTTTGTTCCGTCTCGCCGCCGATATCGCTGCGCGGCAATTCTCCCGTGTCGATGCTCCAGACCTTCGAGAGCCTCTTCGCCGTGACATCCGCCGTGCCGTAGACCGCGCTGTCGCGATGATTGTTCCCGCGGAAGGTGACGATGCCGGTCACGTTGCTATAGGGAACATCCGGCAAAAACTCGATCTTCTCGAGGCGGTTGTAGGAGTCCACCTTTGTGCCGTTTTCCTCCACCGCGGTCGTGAGTCCGTAAACGCTCGGCTGTGTGCTGTCCACCGCGTGCGGAATGTCGTACGGCGGCGTTGGCGAAGGCGTCGGTGTCGGCGTCGGTGTGGGCGTCGGCGAAGGCGTCGGCGTCTTAAAGAGCTCTTCAAACAGGTTGGGCTTATGGCTCACCTGCGGCTCCTGCGATTGCTTTGCGTAGTTGAGCGCATTAATGCCAACGATGATCATCGCGATCACGACAACGAGGATCGAGAGGATGAAGAACGCCCTTGGTTGAATGCGAAGGCGGTAACGCCTCTTCTTCTTTTTCTTTTTGGGCCCGCCGGAGGAGCCGTATCCCCTGCTGCCGCCGGAGCCGGACGACGCGCCCGAGCGGGAATACCCGTATTCGGAGCTGCCGGAGGTTCCGCGGCTGCTCGAGCCGGAGCTCGGTCTGCCGGACGCCCCGGAAGAAGCGGACGGGCGATCGTAGCCGCCGTACTGGCTGGATGAGCTTGTGCGATTCGCGGAAGAGCCACCGCGCTCACTGCTGCCATACTGGCCGGACGAACTTGGGCGATTCGTGGACGAGCCGCTGCGCTCATAGTTGCCGTACTGACCGGATGAGCTTGGGCGATTCGCGGAAGAGCCGTTGCGCTCGTAGCCGCCATACTGGCTGGAGGAGCTTGGGCGATTCGCAGAAGAACCACTGCGCTCGTAGCCGGAGGTCGTTCCGCGGCTACTTGGCGTGCTTGCGCCCTCATACCCGCGATTGGAGGAGGAGCCGCTCCTACCCGCGCCGGAAGACGCGCCACCGGAGCCGGACCCGCTTTGGGGTTGTCCGCTCTTGCGCCGTTCTCCGTTTGGGTAGTCTTGATAGCGATCGTTGTCCATGCGCTGCCTCCTCTAACGAAAGGGCATACTACGCCCTCAGGGAAATGAAATCTAAATCATTATAGCACCCGATCATGGGTATTTTGTTGTTATATTGTAAACAGTTCACCCTTTCGCCACAAAATATGGTGATATTTCACCGTTTGAGTACCACTTGGGCGGCGAATTCGTTGGCTCTGCCGGGGCTGTTTTCCTGAGTTTGTGGAAAAAAAGGACGCCGTGGGCAACGGCATCCTTTCGAAGCTGACGCGGTTTCCCGCGCGTGAGTTTTATTCCTTTTTCTCGCCAAATACGCCGGAGAAGAAGTTGCCGACCGCCGAGAAGAATCCCTTCACGTCGTCAAACACCTTGCTCGTCACTTCGTCGACCTTGTTCGCGGTCTGCGCGGCTTTCGCGATGCCGACCAACTGCTCCTGCAGCTGATCCGCGTCCAGGCCTTCGAGTTTGCGAACGAGAGAGAGCACCTGCTCAATCTGCGCATCGGTCAGAGACACGTTGTACATCGTCGCAAGGTTCTTGATCTCGGAGCGAACCTGATCGTCCGTCATGCCCTGCGTCTTGTCGAGCATGCTCTTGAGCTCGTTGATCATCTGCGTGGCGTCGTCGCTGCCGATGTACTCGGCGAGTTCGCCGGTTACGACAAGCTCCTCTGCACCCGCGGATTTCGCGAGGCTGGAGAGCGAGTTGCCCGTGATGTCCTCATACGCCTTGTATGCGCCCGTCAGCGCGCCTGTGCCGGAAACGGGGAACGGTGCGCTCACGATGACCTGCGCGTCGGTAATGCCCGCCGTGGTCAGGGCGTTGATGTACATATCTTCGGTGCAGTAGTTGATGTTGTGGATTTCCACGGTCATGCCGGAGCCCGCCGGCAGGGTCTTGATGTAGATGCAGGAGATTGCGACGCTGCCGATCTTTCCATCGGGCACGAGGCCTTCCAGATAGCTGCGCTCCTCATCGTTGGTAACCGTCAGCTCGGTGACCGAGCCTTCTTCGATTCCGAAGTCTTTATAAACCGCCTCGCGCTGGCGATCCGTCAGGTCCGCGCCCATCGTGACGCGCTCTTCGCCGACTTCGTCGGCAAGCGCCACCGGGGTAAAGAGCGTGAGTCCAACGGCAAGCGCAAGCACTGCAGAAATGATTTTTTTCATGAGTATCCCTCCTTCACGTAACGCGCAAAGTATAGCATACGACCACACCCGCGTCGATGCAAAACGGGGAATCTTTTCGGTATTGTCATTTTTTGTTTTTATTTTTCACATTGTAACAATTGTTCGCTTTTATCGCACCGTTTGACGTTGTTCTGCACGGAAAATGTTGATTTTTCGTCAGGAAGGAATTCTATGTTTCAGAAAAAGAAAATGCACCCGTGTGTGTTGGGTGCATTCATGGATGTAAAAATGCCGTATTTTTCTTTGGCTACACGGCCTTCTTTCCACTTAAATGAAATATGACCATAATTGCATATATCATGAAGGGTGCTGAGGAAACAACAATTGGCAAGCTGTTCAAAATGGGTTCTTGATTCCAAATCGTGCTAATGATGCTTATCATTGCCAACATCAAGAAAAACCCTAAAACTAACCATGCCTGCCCTTTCATAAAACGGTTGCGCTTCCTGCGCACTTCTTGAATTTCATGCATATTAGCACGTTCGATTTCAACACAATATACCGAATATAATGCTGCATCCGCATGCCCGATATTTTTCACTCCGCTACAAGCGAAAAACTCCTGCCTGATATTATTCATGAACTTGCTTTCACGTGTGGAAAAAAAGTTTTCTAACACTAAAAACTCCGCCTGACAAGGTTTCACTTTTTTGAATTGGAACTCAGTCCCATTCCTTCTTTCAAGAAGCCATCCTTCCGCAGCGTTTTCTTTAAGCCAATTTTCAATCGTTCTAACATTGCAATTGAGCAAAATCCTGTTTTCGGTTTTTGTCTGTATCGACTTTTGCATTACTTCTTAGCCACTTCTTTTACGTGATTCTTTTTCAGCATTTGAGGCAAGTATTCAAGATTGATCGCTTTCGTATCAATGTAAAATACTTTCTTTTGGGTCTTGATTTTTATAAAGTTATTTCCAACTTTGTAGTTCAAGATGTCTTCGTAGCGTATTCGATATTTTCTTCCGAAAGAAGATACAAAATCGAAATAGTCTTCCTTCTTATCAAAAATAATTTTCCAGAGATATGATTCAAGAATCAAGTATAGCCCTAACATAAAAAACAAGCTGAACCCAAAATATACCCATGGTTCAGCAGTGCCATTTGGGAATACTGTCATAAGAATCATAAAGCATGAAAAAAACGCTGTACAAATAATTCCCACCCATCTATAAACAACGGAATAATGGATGGTTATTCGCTCCTCTTTTTGATTTTTGATTAACTCGGCATCGTTTTCTTTCGTGATTTTCAAAGCTAAAAAGCTTAGTGTTAGCGCTGTAAGAAACGCGGAAATTATTGGAGTAATAAATCGAAACATAGTAATCCTTAAGTCACTTCACTATTTTGATGCAAACGTTTGTAATTAATTAATCACTATCATCAAGCTTTTGAATAGTCGCTCCTGTTCTTGAGTTTGGCAAGAATCAAAAGCTTCAAATCGATCATACTGATTGATTGGTGGCCACGGTAATAGAGACAAATAAATTGCAAGTACTAATCATCGAAACATTCAGAAAAGCATTTTGAATGGTTATGTTATACGCTGAGCAGTCAATTCTTGTCCTCAACAATAAATTCAAGGTTGATTACGTGTTTGAAATGTATTCTAACATGGATATCGATTCTATGTCGATAGTTCAGTTTGTAATGAATCTAGATTTGAGTTGCAAAAAAAAGCGGGTCTCGTCTCCGAAAACCCATCTTAATTTAAAGTAAACCTCAGTTTTCCAATTAAATCTTTATGCGTGGCAAGCTCATTCATCACAAGAGCAGATCCCGCTATATTGTCAGTACCAAAAGCAACCATCCAAATAATGTACGACTATTTGTTCATATCGGAGTTTATAATTAATTCTAGCTTTCTACTTGCAAAACTCAGGTTAGTAATATCGTGTGGAATTGGTTGGTGTGTGAGAGTTTCGATTAGTGTCCTGATAGCACTTTGAAGTTCAGATAAAAAATCAAGAAAATCCACCTTTAAGCATTCGTTCCTCTTCTCTACAGGTATATGATCGAGAGCGAATCCTTCATCATAGGATGTACAGTATAAGTTCATAACCAAATCAGAAATTTCATACACGATCAAGTAGGGTCCGTCGAAGAAGATTAGTTTGCCGTTCTTCTTTTGTTCGTTATTACTGCACACTTCATTTGCCCACTCAATTAAAATAGTCTCGATGAAATCATCCCAGCTCTCATCTGGAAAGCATCTTTCGCTTAAGGATACGCATATGCGACCTGTTAACATATTATTATCGCCAATTCGCTCAAGATTTCCTTTGATATTTATTTTGAACATGCGCTCTCCTTATTTCCGGTGTAGATCATTCATTCTAATTATGTCAGCTTATTAAAACGCGTGTATATTCAACAATTACGTTCTACATGAATGCGCTCAATCCATTGATGGGGCAAAAGCGATCTATCCCTTATTCATTTAAAAAGGAAATGTCATTTCTCTGGATTGAATGACATATAAAACGAAGTTAAACCGATTAAAATAAATATACGTTTTATAAAAACAGGCTGTTCATGATAAACAGCCTAAAATAACATTGTTTAAAATTTAACCCAGCTATTATACGCGGTTCTGATCAGGTTCTATATCAGCCGGCTTTACCGGCGCCCTGCGCATATACAGATTGGGATCGACGGGCAAAAACCCGTATTTCGCGTAGAGCCCGTGCGCGTCGCGCGTGGCGAGGGTTCCGGTGAGGCCTTGCAGCAGCTCATGCGAAAGGATAAACGATACCAGCTCTTTGCCGAGTCCACGCCCGCGATACCGCTCGTCGATGATCACATCCGCAAGCAGAAACGTCGTCGCGTAGTCGGTGACGCAGCGCGCAAAGCCGATCTGCACGCCATCGGCATACACGCCGAAGCAAAGCGAGTTTTCGATGGTGCGCGCGATGGTCTCCCGCGAACGCTGATTTGCCCAGTAGGTGCCGTGCAGCATCTCGTAGATGCGCTCCGGCTGCAGCAGCTTTTTGTCATCGCTGATCAGAAAAGAGTCAAACTGTCGTTCCATTTGTTCCCGGTTTCCTATTCTTTACATCAGGATGTCTCCATCCAATATCAACTACAAATATTTGCCACCTGATCGATGATGGTCGCGGTTCGCTGCGCGTCCTGATCGTCCTTGAGGCTGTGATTCACGCCCTCGACCAAGTAATAAGGAATGTTCCTCTCCTCGCAGAACGAGGCGAGCGCTCTTCCGGTGAGAAATCGATCCTGGGTGCCCAGCACCATCGCGATCACCCGCGATTCGGGTTGAACCAGCATCAGCGTTTTGTTCAACGGCGTGAGATACAGATGACGCGGTTTCAGCGCGAATTCTTGCTCATACTGCGCCGCGAGGATTGTGCCGAGGCTTTTTGAGATAAAAACGATGTCCTCATATTCCGAAAAACAAACATGTCCGAGCTGCCGCTTGACCGCGCGCTGCGCCACCGCAATCGCTTCCTCCAGCGATTCAATCTCTCGAAAAGGTATATGGGAAAAATCAAGACGAATCACATCGTACCCGCGCGCGATGTAATCGCTCGCCAGGCGTTCAAAGAGTGCCTCTTTACAGGTAAACCCCGTGCCTGGAAAGCAGACGGCGATCCCAGTTTTCATTTTTCTCTCCCCTTCTCAAATCGCCCAGTTGTTCTTATCCCTTCGCGTATCTTCTTTGTTTCGAGTGTACCATGTAAAAAACCTGTGCGCAAGTACGCGAAAAGGATGAATTCCCCGCTGTTGTAAACAACTTGTAACATCGTTGAAAAGCCGCAAAACTGTGCGCTTTTTTGGCGTGTATTTTCCGCGCTTTTTTCGCGCTTGTTTTCCGCGGATTTTGAGCGCTTATTTATGGAAGAAAATCATAAAAATACATTGACATTTTATGCGCGATTTGGTTTAATTCCGTTTAGTGACTGTAAACTCAAAGTTTAGAGGTGGTAGACTGAAATGGAGATCGGCGTCAAGATCAAGCAGCTTCGGCTGCAGCGCGGTTTGACGCAGGAGGAGCTCGCCGCCCGCACGGAGCTGACCAAGGGATTCATCTCTCAGCTTGAGCGGGATCTGACTTCCCCCTCTATCGCCACGCTCATGGATATCTTAGCCGCACTCGGAACAGACGTTGCCGGGTTCTTTCGCGAGTCTCAGGAGGAGCAGGTCGTCTACAGTGCGGACGACATGTTCGTCAAGGAAGAAGCGGACGGCTCCACGATTCAGTGGCTGGTCACCAACGCGCAGAAGAACGCGCTCGAGCCGATTCTGGTCACCATTCCGGCGGGGCTCAGCCTCGCGGAGGACGACCCGCACGAAGGCGAAGAGTTCGGCTACGTGCTCAGCGGCAGCGTAACGCTCGTGCTCGGTACCAAGCGATACCGCGTGAAAAAGGGCGGCAGCTTCTACTTCCGGCCGACCCGCGTGCATTATCTGATCAATAGCGGCAAGGTCGAATCGCGCGTGCTCTGGGTGAGCACACCACCGAGTTTTTAATGGTTTTTTCATCGGAGCACGGTCAGCCGTGAACCGGATTGCATTTGAAGGAGAACAGGAATGAAGGACAAGCATCTGATCGAGCTCATCGACGTATCCAAGGCGTATGGCGGCGACGTCGCGCTTTCGCATGTCGATCTCTATATCAAGGACGGAGAGTTTCTAACCCTCCTCGGCCCATCCGGCTGCGGCAAAACGACTATGCTCCGCCTCATCGCGGGGTTCATCATGCCGGACGAAGGCAGAATCGAGATGAACGGCGTGGATATCGCCAATACGCCGCCTTACCTGCGTCAGGTCAACACCGTGTTCCAGAAGTATGCGTTGTTTCCGCATCTGAACGTTGCGGATAACATTGCGTTCGGCCTCAAGCTGCGCAACGTCGACAAAGCCACCATCAAAACGAAGGTGGATGCCATGCTGGAGCTGGTCAACCTCAAGGGTTACGGCAGCAGGTTTGTCGAACAGCTCTCCGGCGGACAGCAGCAGCGCGTCGCAATCGCGCGCGCGCTGGTCAACGAGCCGAAGGTGCTCCTTCTCGACGAGCCGCTGGGCGCGCTCGACCTCAAGCTCCGCAAGGAGATGCAGGTGGAGCTCAAAAACATGCAGCAGCGCCTCGGCATTACGTTTATCTACGTCACCCACGATCAGGAAGAAGCGCTGACCATGAGCGATACCATCGTTGTGCTCAAGGACGGTGTGATTCAGCAGATCGGAACGCCTACGGATATCTACAACGAGCCGAAGAACCCGTTTGTCGCGGACTTCATAGGCGAAAGCAACATCATCCCCGGCATCATGCTGCAGGACTTCAAGGTGCGCATGAACGGCGTCGTCTACGACTGCGTGGACAAAGGCTTTGGCAAGAACACCGAGGTGGACGTGGTCGTCCGTCCCGAGGACATCGACATCGTGCCCGCGGAGGGTGCGCGCGTGGTCGGCAAGGCAGTCTCCGTCGTGTTCATGGGCGTGCATTACGAGGTGGACGTGGACTGCGGCGGCTATGAGTGGGTCATCCAGACCACGGACTACGTGGAGCGCGGTCAGGTGGTCGGCATCTCGATCCCGCCGGACGCAATTCATATCATGAAGAAAACGCAGCAGACCAACCTCTTCGACGCAGTGGCGTATCCCGACGACGGCGAAGTGGAGATACTGGGTCACCGCTTTGCCTGCAAAGGGCTGGAGTCGTTTGAGACCAAGGATGACGTGCTGGTAGCAATCGCGCCTGTGGACGTGCAGCTCATTCCGCCGGAAGAGAGCGAGCTCACCGGCGTTGTGCGCGCCTGCATGTTCCTCGGCACGCACTATGAGGTCACCATCGGCTGCGGAGAAGAAGACTGGATCGCCTACTCGGCGGAATACATGGAGTCCGGCGAAGAGATCGGCCTCATGGTTTCTGCGGACAAGATCGCGGTGAGCGCAAATGAAGCAAACTAAGGCAAGAAAACCGCATATCGCGAAGGCAATGCGCGTCCGCAGGAGCGTGTTCGCCTATCCGTATGTCGTCTGGATGGCAATCTTTATCCTGGCTCCGATGCTGCTCATCCTCTACTACGCGTTCACGAGCGATGGCGGCATCACGGTGGAAAACATCGTGCAGGCGGCAAGCTGGGATAACCTTCGCGTGTTGGCGGACTCCGTCCGCTTCGCGCTGTATACGACGCTGCTGTGCCTCTTATTGGGCTATCCAGTTGCGTATCTGCTCTCGCAGATGAAGAAGACCACCGCGGCGCTTCTCTCCGTGTTTTTCATCGTGCCGATGTGGATGAACTTCCTGCTTCGTACCTACGCGTGGAAAGTGCTACTCAGCGCATTTACGCACATGCTCTATACAGAGAGCGCGGTGCTCTTGGGCATGGTCTATAACTTCCTGCCGTTTATGATCCTGCCGATCTACACGACTTTGATCAAGCTCGACAAGAGCTATATCGAGGCCGCGGCGGACCTCGGCGCAAACCCGGCGAAGACATTCCTCAAGGTGGTGTTCCCGCTCTCCATGCCGGGCATCATCTCGGGCGTCACGATGGTGTTTATCCCCAGCACGACCACGTTTGCCATCTCCCAGCTTTTGGGCGGCGGCAAGACGATGCTCTATGGTGACCTCATCTACATGAAGTTCATCACAGAGCAATCTTGGAACACGGGCAGCGCGCTGTCCATCATCCTGCTCGTATTCGTGCTCGTCTCCATGACGTTTATGAAGAAGGCCGAGCGTAAAACCAGCGATGAAGGAGGCGGAAGGCTATGGTAAACCGCCTGAAAAAGTTTTTCTCCGGCACCTATCTCGGGCTGATGCTCGTGTTTCTCTACGCGCCGATCCTGATTCTGATCGTCTACTCGTTTAACCAGAGCAAGACCCTCGGCAACTGGACGGGCTTTACGCTCAACTGGTACACGCAACTCTTCCGCACGCCGGAGATCACCGATGCGCTCGCCGTGACGCTCTCCGTCGCCGCGATCTCGTCCATCGTCGCGACCGTCGTCGGCACACTCGCCGCGATCGGCCTGCACGCGATGAAGCGGCGCGACCGGATGCTGCTGGAGAACATCTCGCAACTGCCAATGGTCAACCCGGACCTGGTCACCGGTATCTCGCTGATGCTCCTGTTCCTGTTCGTGGGACTCCGGGACGGCTACACGCGGCTGCTCATCGCGCACATCACCTTCAACCTGCCGTATGTGATCTTCTCCGTGCTGCCGAAACTGCGGCAGAGCTCGGATATGCTCTACGAGGCGGCGCTGGACCTCGGCTGCACACCCATGCAAGCGATTCAGAAGGTGGTCATTCCGGACATCATGCCGGGTATCGTTTCGGGACTCATCATGGCGTTCACGCTCTCGTTGGACGACTTCGTGATCAGCTTCTTTGCCGGAAACGGCGTGGATAACCTCTCGATGTACATCTACGCCTCCGCGCGCCGCGGCGTGAACCCCGCGCTCTCGACGATCATCTTCGTTCCGGTGGTCACGCTGCTCCTCATCGTCAACCTCAAGAGCATTCGCGAGGAGCGGAACACCGAGCTGCAAAACAAGAAAGTCGGCATGAAACGATAATGTTTTCCCCTGCCGCTCTGCGGCAACCAACATAAAAACAATCGCAACCATAACACTAGGAGGAAATCAAACAATGAAAATCTGGAAAAAGATCATCTGCCTGGCGCTTGCCCTGGCGCTTTCGCTCTCGTTCTTCGCCTGCGGCGGAGGCGGCAAAAGCAAAGTCACGCTGAACGTACTCAACTGGGGCGACTACATCGACCCCGATCTGCTGCGCCAGTTTGAAGACGAAACCGGCATCTCGATCAAGTATACGACCATGACCAGCAACGAAGAGATGCTCGTGAAGCTCGCCTCGGCGGACAATATCTACGACGTCTGCTTCCCTTCGGACTATCTCATTGAGAAGCTCGCGGCTGACGATCTCTTATACCCGATCAACAAGGCAAACATCCCGAACCTGAGCAACATCGACCCGCGCTTCCTCGATCTCTCGTTTGATCCCGGCAACAAGTACAGCGTACCGTATATGTGGGGCACCGTCGGCATCCTCTATAACAAGACGATGGTCACCGATCCCGTCGATAGCTGGAACATCCTCTGGGACGAGAAATACGCAGGCCAGATTCTGATGTACGACAGCATGCGCGATACCATCGGCATCACCCTTAAGAAGCTCGGTCTCGACATCAACACCCGTAACGAAGCAGACATCTTAGCCGCGCAGGAAGCGCTGATTGCGCAGAAGCCGCTCGTTCGCGCGTATCTGACCGACGATATCAAGATGGAGCTCATCAACGGCAGCGCGGCGATGGGTGTTGTCTACTCCGGCGACGCGGTCTACTGCATCTCCGAAAATCCCGACCTTGCCTACGCCGTCCCGAAGGAAGGCAGCAACGTCTGGTTTGACAACATCATCATCCCCAAGACCTCCAAACATACGGCGGAAGCGGAGCAGTTCATCAACTTCCTCTGCGACGCGAAGGTTGCCGCGCAGAACTCGGACTACATCGGGTTCTCGACCCCGAATGCCGAGGCGCTCAAGCTGATGGACCCGTCCTACGCCGCGGACCCGACCTATAATCCCCCGCAGGACGTGCTGGATCGCTGCCAGATCTTCCAGGACCTCGGCGACTTCGTGAAGGTTTTCTCGGACGCCTGGACAAAGGTCAAGGCCGCATAACAAAACAAGTAACACAAAGAGCGGATCGCATGCGATCCGCTCTTTTGTATTGCTGATTGTTTTTTAGCTTATTTCGCGGCCTTGGAGAGTTCATCCATCGCGATGGCTTCCAGCTCCTCGTTGCTCATCACGGTCGTGCGGCAGGCTTCGTAGAGCGTGTCGATGTGATCCTTGATGGCGGAGACGACCGGGCTGCGCTTGTCGATGTCGATGCCCATGTGCGTGTTCATCCAGTACGCGATGCCCGCGGTGCCGCTGTGCGCGTCCACCATAACCTCGGCAGGACGGTTGAGGATCTTGCCCGTGTTGAAGATGCTGTAGATGCGCTCGTCCTTAAGCAGGCCGTCCGCGTGGATGCCCGCGCGGGTGCTGTTGAAGTTTTTGCCCACAAACGGCGTCATCGGCGGGATTTCGTAGCCGATTTCCTTCTCAAAGTAGTCCGCAATCTCCGTGATGACCTCGAGGTTCATGCCGTCCGTCGAACCGCGCAGCGAGCAATACTCCATGACCATGCCTTCCAGCGGGCAGTTGCCGGTGCGCTCGCCAATGCCGAGCAGCGAGCAGTTCGCGGCGGATGCGCCGTAGAGCCACGCTGCGGCGGCGTTGGAGACCGCCTTGTAGAAGTCGTTGTGGCCGTGCCACTCAAGCAGAGAGCTCGGCACGTTGCCGTAGTGACGGAGACCGTAGATGATGCCCGGCACGCTGCGGGGCATGCTCGCGCCGGGGTACGCCACGCCGAGGCCCAGCGTATCGCAGCAGCGAATCTTGATCGGAATCCCCGCTTCTTCGGAAAGCCCGGCCAGCGCATGCGCAAACGGCACGACAAAGCCGTAGAAGTCCGCGCGCGTGATGTCTTCAAAGTGGCAGCGCGGCACGATTCCGCGATCCAGCGCCATCTTGACCACGCCGAGGTACTTGTCCATCGCCTGCTTGCGGGTCAGGTTCATCTTGTGGAAGATGTGATAGTCCGAGCAGGAGACGAGAATGCCCGTCTCGCGAACGCCCAGCTCTTTGACGAGGTTAAAGTCACCTTCCGTCGCGCGAATCCACGTCGTGATCTCCGGGAAACGGTAGCCGCGGTCACGGCAGAGCTCCAGCGCTTCGCGATCCTGCTGGCTGTAGACGAAGAACTCGCTCTGGCGGATCAGCCCGTTCGGGCCGCCCAGCTCGTGCATCATGTCAAACAGACGCAGTATCTGTTCCGGCGTAAACGGCGCGCGGGACTGCTGACCATCGCGGAAGGTCGTATCGGTGATCCAAATCTCTTTCGGCATGCGCATGGGCACGAGGCGCTGGTTGAACGCGATCTTCGGAATCTCGTCAAAATTGAAGATTTCCGGGAACAGATTCGCTTCCGGGACATCCTGCACGTCATACTCATAATAGTTCTCGCGCAGTAAGTTCGTGTGGTCATCAAATACGATCTTGCTCATTTTTCCCCTCCTCTTAGCATGCCTGCATGCTTGTATACAATAATTTAATCGATATTATATCAGCGGCGTTCCGGTGCGTCAAGGCAAAAAACCTTGATTTTTCGCGATTTATGCGCGTTTTTTGTATATGTCTGTATATCATATTATATATAATCCTTCGTCTCTTTGCTATCTTTTCCTGATCGTGACGCACGGGCAACGTTTCTGTTTCGTTTTGGGCTTAGCGTTGACACATACCAACATCGTTTTTATACTACAATTATAGGAAACCGATCGGTTCATCGAGAGGGGGATTGTATATGTCCGAACCCAGCCGACCTAACGCGGATCAGCTGCGGGACGAAGCGCGCTCCGCCGCTGTGCGTAGCGAGGCCGCGCGCAAGAGCCGCAGAGCGCAGTTTGACGATATGGAGCGGGACGAGCGCGTGCCGCGCTTTCGCCTCCATCACCTCAAGTGGATTTTTCGCGGCATCGTGCTGGTTGCGATCCTGCTTGCCGTTCTCTTCATCCTGCCAAAGATCAAAGATATGCTCACGCCGGACATCAATATCGACGTGCCGGATTCGCTTTCGGGGCTTCTGCCCGATGAGAAGATGGGCTACAACAAGATCGATTTTTCCAACGCAATCCTCGGTGAATCGCGCACCAAGAGCGACTTCGTCGTGCTGGAGCAGGACGTCTCCGTCACCACGCGCGTTTCTCAGGCGCTGGCAAACCTCGCGCTGTTCGAAAAGTCTCAGGTGATCACCTCCTACGGCACCGGCGTGTATACGGTCGATCTATCCAAGCTCTCCGAGGCGGATGTCGCGCTCGATACAGAGCTGAATCTCCTGACCGTCACGATTCCGCATTCCGTGCTTTCCTACGTTACGGTCGATGTGGAAAAGACGGAGTTTGAGGAGACCAAGAAAGCGCTCTTCGCCTTTGGGGACATTAAGCTCACGAACGAGCAGCTCAACCTGCTGGAGCAGGACATTCAAAACACGATGAAGGAGCAGCTCGGTACAGCGGACATGCTCGCCAAGGCGGATATGCAGGCGCTCTCGCAGGTGCACAAGCTCTTCGAGCCGATCGTGCAGTCCATCGCGCCGGAGATCGCCGTTTCGATTGTATTTGTGGAGTAATTCAAGTATCAAAAAACAAAAGCCGCTCAAGTTGAATTGAGCGGCTTGTTTTATATCGTTTGCTTGATCAAATTTGTTTAGTCAACGATCTTTTCGAAGGCGTCTTCCTCGTTCTTCTGTTCCGTTTCGTCTTCCGGTGTGTGCGGCCGTTTCCTGTTGCGGACGACCTGCCTTGGCACATGCTCGAGCGCTTGCTCGTGCTGCTCCTCTACCTCTTCCGCTTCCGGCGTTTCCTGCGCTTCTGCTATCATGCGTTCGCGTTTCTTGTTGCGCCATTTGCGGGGTTTTGCCTCCGCTTCCGGCAGCGCTTCCGCTTCCTCGCCTTGCTGCATAAGCAACTCTTCTTCCGGCTGCTCCGTATCCTCGCGCTCTTCGGTCTCGTCGGTCGTGATCAATTCGAGATTGAGCAAGTACGCCGCAACCCCGCAGATCATGATGCACGCCAGCGCCGCGCAGAAGGCGAGAATCGCGGCGTTTCGCACCGCGAACACCTCTGTCGTGGGTCTTGCCGCAATCAGCGTCACGTCGCCCTGCGTCCGTCTCAGGCAGAGGTTGTTAGACTCGTAGAAGAACCCGTCCGCGCCTTTTTCCGCGGTAAAGAGGATATCCCCGCCATACGGCAGATCGCTCGTGATCTTCTCCGGGCTTGTGCTCGTCATTGCGGTCTCCACGTTTGCGTCGTTCCGCGTCAACAGGATAAAGCCTTCGATGTCGCTGCGTCCGACGCAAGCATACAAGATACTGGGATCGGTCGCATCCACCTGTGTCAGCGCGGCTGTCGCGTCGTCCGCCGCCGCCATCGTCCACGTAAAGTTCGCTTGTGTGCCGAGCGCGGTTCCGATGCTTGCGGCGTCAGAGGAGGCGATCAGCGTTCCTTCCGCGTTTGCAATGTCGATGCGATCAACCGAGAGCTGCTCACAAAGTGCCTTGAGCGCGTCGCTGGCCAGCAGCGCGTCGTCATGCGTGAGAATGCGCGATACCGCGGCGCCCTTGCTCAGCAGGCTCTCTTTTTCCGCGTCGATCATCGGGTCGGCCTGCTCGGACGCGGCCGTGATCCTCGCAAACGCGCGATCCATCAGGAGCGTGAGTTCCGATTTTGCACGGGTCTCCATCTGCCGGGAAAACGGAACGAACGCGATCGCGATTCCGATCAGCATCAATACCGCCAGCAGGGGTACCAGCCATTTCCGCAAAAATCGAACCATCTCGAATAACCGCCTTTCGCGTCGCTTATGCTATCCCGCCTATTCAGCACACCGGCAAATAGGCGCTTCTTGTTCTTGGATGGATCTCCTGCGATCGTATTAAGTCGCAGGAATGATGGAAAGCAGAAAATTCGCTTTGTAGAAAAACTCGCCAAAGAACGACTCACTTAAGAAATCGTAAAGTTTCGGCAGGACCGTCAAGAGCACTGGCACGATCATAAAGATGACGAATAGCAGCAGCACGCCGTGAATGAGGCCTACGCCCGCGCCGATGATCCCGTCTCCGCGGGAAAGCACCGGAAAACCGCCGCGCCCGTATTCAATGCCGCGGATGACAAAGCCAAACAGCAGCCGAAGAATCGTAAAGAGCAGCAGCAGCGCGAGAATGTTGATGACGACGCAGACGATGGTTTGATTGAAATAGTCGCCAAGCGTGGTCACGCCGCTCTTGCTGAACGCCTCGGACGCGATGTTCTTGATTACGCACCGATCCATCGGAAGAGGCATATCCGCGTTTTGCAGCACGGTGTGCAGCTGGTCCGAGGAGATGCTGGAGATCGGTGCCCTCGTGAGCTCCACATCCGTGATGGCAACATACTCCGAACCTTCCGTATAGTACAGCAGCATCTGGAAGAGATCCGCGCTGCCCTTGACGATGCCGGAGACGATCGGAATCAGAATTCTGCCAAACAGAACGGAGGCCGCCGTCGCCAGAACGTTCAGTGCCGTACTGAAAAATCCGCGGTAGAGTCCCCCGAGGATCGTGATCGCTAGAATCAGCAGTATCGCTATGTCGATAAAGTTCATGCGTTTGCCTTCCTCGTCCGCGCAAAGTGCGCGTGTGCGTTAACCCGCATTCGCAAGATAATACATGCCGTTGCTGGAAAGCAGCAGCTTGGAGTCGTTTAGTTTGGCCGCGAGGTCAATCGGCTGCTCAAACGTCGCGGTGGTCGCGAGTTTGCCCTTGAGCGAATAGGTAAACAGCTGCTCGCGGGACGCAACCGCAATTTTGTTACCCATGATATACGCGCTGACGCCCTCGGTGGGCAGCTGCAGCGTGGTTTCCACGGGAGCCGGCGCCGCATCTTCCGCAAGAGTTAGAATGCGCACCGTGTGGAAGTCCCCGCCGCGCGTCGTCAAAAGAAACGTCGGCGTACCGGACGCATACGAAAAGTCCAGCGCCTCGTAGCCGTAGATCATCGTGCGGTAGATCTCTTTGTTGCCTTCGTGGATGTAGCGGATGATCTGGTTGGTGCAAACGACAAACATGCTGTTGGGTGTAATGAAGATGTCGTTGACCAGCTGGTTTTGCACATGGATCAATCCCGTTACTTCCTTTTTGCTCAGGTCGTAGGTGGAGATCGTCGTCATGGGCGTGCCCGCGCTGACGTTGAGCGTCTCAATCCAGAGCATCTCGTTTTGCGTCTTATAGAACCCGAAATCAACGATGCACTGGTCGGCAAACGGAAGGTCGTCTATCTGTTCGCCGGCGCGCGTGATGACAAGCAAGCTCTCCGCGCCATCCTCCGTCTTTTGCAGCACGGCGAGATAGTCCGTTCCGCACTCGACCTCTTCCACGCTTCCGGTGAACGTAATCGGCGTTTTTTCGCCAACCACCTGCAGCTGCGCTTCATTGAACACGACGGTCATAGACTCGCTGCCGGACATGCGAATATTCGAAGCGCCCATACCGTAGGTATAGTTCTTCTTGCTGTCCGTAAGGTGATAAAAGTGAATCTGTCCATCGGTCTGATACAGGATTCCATCGCCCGTGTTGATATACGTGGACGTTGTGGAAATCGGCGTGATGTCCATCGACACCGTCTCCGCCTGTTTGTTGAAGACCGCCTGAAAGATGACGAGCGCAATGCCGAGTACACCAAGTGTAATCAGCGAAAATAACAAGGTTCTGTTCTTTTTTTTCTTTTTCTTCTTGCGGCTCTGACCGCTGGTGCCGTTCACCGGCATGTACGGTCGCATACCGTCCTGTTGTGTTGCCATGAATTCTGTTTCCCCTATGCTTCGCTTTAGTCTATCAGCCCCCGCGGATGCTGTAAAGCAAACTTTCTGTGTCCCGCCGGGCTGTTCGCGCGGCTTATTGCGGAGCAATTACCCACAGTGACTTGGGCAATATTTTAAACGTAACTGGCGTTCCCGGCAGAATATCCCCGTCCACATCCAGAAGCGACGCGGGTTCGCAAACCGCCGTGAGCTCCGTGGTTTTAAAATAGGTCACGTACTTCGTGGTCAGGTGTTCGCCCTTGAGGAACTTCGGCAAAATCGTGTACGCGCGGAGTTTTGAGATGTTCGTAATGATGCACATATCCAGTAGCCCGTCGAACGGATCGGCCTTCGGGGTCACCATCATGCCGCCGCCAAAGTGTGTGCCGTTGCCGGCCGCGATGATCAGCACATCCGCTTCCATCGATCCGCCGGGCCAGGTGATCTTCGTCTTGCGGGAGTTGAGGTGCAGTAGCGCCGTCAATAGCCCGCGCATATACGCAAGAGAGCCGTTCTTCATGCGCTTTTTGTAGATTTCCACATAGCGCAGCACATCTACGTCAAAGCCGAAACCCGCGACGTTGAAGTACAATAGGTCGTTTGCCAGTGCGGCGTCCATCTGGCGCGCCTCGGTGGTGAGCACGACGTCCAGCGCGGTCAGCGGGTCTTTGGGGATCTTCAGCGGGCGGATGATGTCGTTCCCCGTGCCGCAGGAGATGATGCCAAGCGGCACTTCAGTGTTCATCAAGGCGCATGCCACCTCGCGTATGGTTCCGTCTCCGCCGAGTACGACGATTTTCTTGGCACCGCGCTCCACCGCCTGCTTGGCCAGTTCCGTCGCGTGTCCCGCATACTCGGTCTTTTCCGCGGAAAACGGAATCCCTCGCTCCGCCAGAGCGTCGGTCACCAATTGATGCGCGGCTTGTGCCGCACCGTTTCCCGCGACAGGGTTCCAGATCAAATGCAGTTGAGACTCCATACAAACCCCCATATTCATTTTTTCCGATGTGTCAGATCAAATAAGCCCATCGTCAGTATAAAGCATTTACCCTTCTGTATCAACCCCGCTTGATCTTCCGGTCATGTTTTATGCGCGAGGCGCAGCCCTTCATCCGGCAAATAAAAAAGGCGGTGATTCGGTCAATTTACCGGAATCATCGCCCCTTTTTATCCTGATGCGTCAGGGTTTACTGGGGTATTTTCCCATCAGCTGCACATATCCCGCCGCGCCGACCGAGGCCAGCAGCTCCGCGCGATATTGCTTGCCCTCTGTGGTGCTTGCGGAGTAGATCGCCTTTCGCTCCTCGCCGGAGAGCATGGAGAGAAACGCCTCGCAGTTTTCGAGCGTCGTCTTGTTGACCCCGCTGGGCTTTCCGCCGCCTCCACTCTTCTTGTACTGCGCATAGAGCGCGAGTGCCGCAGAATACGCCTGATCATATGCGCTCTGTCGCTGCTCTGCGTTGAACTTCTCCGCCTCCAAGGCGCGATTCTGCTCGCTGTCCACGCCATCCAGCACGTATTTTGCGAGGTTTGCGCCATAGTCCGATTCAATCGATGCGATGTCGCTCGCCTCTGCGTTCTGCTGGCGGTTCTTCACGTCCGTCACATAGGTACTTGCGCCCATGCCGCGCGCAATCGCGTCCGCGTCCAGATTCGCTTTGTTCGCCCGCGTTTGCTCCTGCCGATTGGCAATCGCCTGATCGTAGCTGGGCCGCAGCCACGCGGCGACGGAAGAACGAATCTCCGCCTCGTCTCTCGTGTCATACGCTACCTCTTGCGGGGCAAATCGCGTGTATATCTGGTTGATGTAGTCGCTGAGCACGTCTTCGTCGCTTGCGCTGCCCGCGGCGTCGTTGCCGCCGCCCGGGTCGTCGTAGGTCAGATACGGTTTGATCTTGACCCCGAGATCCTGCTGCCCGATCAGCATCGGGGGTTTCGTTCCGGCTCCGTAATAGGATCCCATAGATTTCTCCTTTCTGTTTGTTTACTGCATCGCAGCCAGATAATCCTCCAGCTCCAGCAGCTTTTGATACAACGTCTCCAGGTTCTGGTTGAGATTGCCCTCGTTTTGCGCAACGGCGATGTCGAAGTCCTCTTTCGATGCCGCCTCACTCGCTTTGCGCGAAAAATACACCGGAAAGAGCGCCTGCATGCCCGTCTTTTCATATGCCATCGTCTTTCACTCTCCTTCTTTACAGCACGCGCCGCTGCATGTCCATGATGAGCTCCACGCCGCCGTCAATTGTGAAGTGCGAGCCGTTGACGTTTCGGAACACGAGCTGAAATGCTCTGCCTTCGCCGGTCAACCCAAGCTCCAGAATGCGCTCGCTCCCGCCCGGCATGAGCCGCTCGTTATAGACCGTGCCGCTTTCCGTCACAGCTTCCACCGAGAGAATGCCGCCGCTTCCGCGCAGATACAACTCCTCCAATCGCTTGCCCACGGCCTTGCTGTCGAGGTCGGTCATCGGCGTTTTCCAGTAGGCGTCAATACGCGCGCCGTCGTAGGTTTCACCCTCCTCAAAGCGGCAGACGTAGCCGTTTTGATCCAGCAGATACATCGTACCTCCAGCCGCAAAGAGTCCGTATGCGGTGAATCCGCGCCGCAGCATGTAGGTGCCGCGCGCGAGGTCGTAGATCAGCACCGCGTCGTTTGCGCCCACATCCTCCGCTTCCCGAAAGGCGAAATAGAGCCGGTCGGTTCTCGCGGCGGCAACGCAGGCAGAGAGGTTTGCGCCTTCCAGTAGCACACGAACCTTGTCCGCGTCCGCTTTTCGCTGCACCGTCTGCCCGTCGAAGTAATACATGCCGCCCGCCGTGAGAAAGTAGAGCACGTCCCCCGCGCGCACGCAGGCGGTCTGAACCGGCTGCTGCATCGTGCCGTTGACAGGTTGAATGCGAAAATTCCCCGGACGGTCACCCAGCAATCGGTAGAGCGAATCGCGCTTGAAGATCAGGAGCTGGTTACTCAGCGCAAAGAGTCCTGTGATCGGGTCGGAGTCGGTTCCAACGTCCACAAATCCGCCGCTGACGTTCTCGCTCTCGCTCGCTGCCGTCCAATTCTCAATCGTGCGCGTGTCTCCCGGTGCCTGGCTGTAGTAGAGCCTGCTGGGGTTATTCGCATCCCCCGCCGCAAAGAGGTGCGCGTAGTAGAGCTCCGTGAAGTTCACCGCGATGTCGGAGAGTCCCTCCGCGCTGCCGAATGCCGCGGCTGCCGCGCTTTCGCCGTCCCATTTCGCCATCCGTGCGGATGCGCTCGCAATCAGCAGGTACTCCGTGCTCGCGATCTTCACGGGCAGAAAGTCGTACTGCGCGCCTGTCGTGTCCGCGCCGAAGTCGTAGATGCTCTTCCATTCGCCCGCCGTCTCGTCCAGCACATAGACCACTCGCTTGGTTGCAACGATCAGCCTGCGTCCCTGCGGGCGGCGCCAAACATAGAGGCGCTGCACCGCTTCCGGCGCGGGATACGCGTAAGCGCTCTCGCGCACATATCCTTTCGCCACGCTGAGCCTGCCGCCAAGCGTATCCATGTTGCAGGCGTCGGGGCTTTCCCCGTCGTTCTGGCGGTTCTCGGTCACGTTCTGCGCAATTCCGTAAAATACCGGAATGCGATACTGTCTCAGCGCCATATCGCCTGCTCCTTTCTAGCGGTTCTCGATTGCATATGCGTCGAGCTCGCCGCGGTGCGCGCGCATCATGCGCTTTGCCGCGTTGTAGAGTTCAAAGCAGGCCCGCGCGGAGGCAATGCTGCTTGCATCTCCGCTTGCCCGCTCACGCCCTACCGCGTAGCCCACCATCGCGCCGTGGCTCCATTCCGGCAGCTCCGGCACATCGGTGTCCACCTTCAGCGGCATCGGCATAAAGCGGTAGATCACCAGCACGTCTCCGTCCGAAACGGCGGGCACGCGCAAGAGCTCGGTACCTGCCCCGTAGTAAAACGGCAGCCGCGTGTCTCCGCGAGAAAGTGAAATCACCTTCACTACGCTCCTCGGCAGCTTCGTGAGGTCCAGCACGCCGCTCGTCAGCGTCAGCGAGTCGCTTCGCCGGGGTTGCAGCTCGCTGGTGAGGTCGATCATCGCGTCGTTGAGGTATCGCGTGAGCTTGTCGCGCCAGCTCTCGAGGGTCTGCGCGTCCGTGCCGCGGTCGAGCTGCAGGAGCGCTCCCGTGAGCAGTTCCTTGAGTGTCATGCATGTTCCCTCCTTTACGATACCTTCTTGCCGCCGCTCTTGCGGTAGGCGCGCACATGCGCTTCGCTCTCGTAGCGAACCTGCGCGCTCTGCGCAATCAGAGTGGCGAGGCTCTGCGGAATCTCCACCGCTTCTCCGGTGCGGATGCGGAAGAAATGCCCGTTGATGCCGCCTTCCCAGTGGCTTTCGCCGCTCTCCGGCTGGATGGTGATGGTCACCTTGTCCTCTTTTGCGAGGGCTTTGCCGGTGTCGGTCGCGATGCCGTCAATCTGCGCTTCCGTCATGTATTCCATGGTCTAATCCTCCTGTTTTTATTTCGTTATTGTTGTTCGCGTTCCGTTTTGCGCTCGGGAGAGCGTTTCCGCCCTCCCGAACGCATGCGCTTACAGGCTCACGCCATGCTCGATGCGCACGATCCAGAGATTGTTGAGAATCTTCGCCGTGTAGGCCGCAACCTTTGCGCCGACCGTCGCGCGCTGATCTAGCGGATCGGAGGCGCCGCCGCTGCCGACGGGCTTCACGATGGTCTGGAGGCAGCCTTCGCCGTCCACGTCGATGATGCCGTAGGCGTCGGAGCCGAAGACGAGCGTCGCGTGGATGTCCGTGCCCTTCTTGGAGGTGGCGTCAATCGCGCCCGCGTTCTCGCTGTAGGCGATCGTGCCCGCGGCAATCGCGCTGGCGACCGTCGCGCTGAGGGTCACGGTCTTTGCCGCGGCGTTGCAGGAGGCAACGGTGTATTCCGTGGTACCAATCTTGATCTTCGCGCCGGCGACGAGGTAGAGCGCCGCGCTTTCGTTGATATCCGCGAGGGTGACCACCGCGCTGCCCGCCGTGTGCGCGGCAACGGTGGTGTAAACGCTCTGCGAAAAGACCTTTGCTTCGGTGCTCTCGACGAAGACCACGCCGAAGAGTCTGCCGATCTCGCCGGAATAGATCTGCTCCACGTCGGAATACTTGGACACATCCTGCCAGAGCGCGTCGCTCTGCAGGTCGTAGGTCGCGTCCGGCGAGCAGATGCAGACGAAGTGCGGCTTGCGGACCGCGCCGCCGTCCACGTTGTTAAACATGCGCGCTTTCGCCTTTTTCAGCGAGCGCACGGCCTTGCGGATCTCGGTGACGGTGAGCTTGTCGCCCGCTTCGAGGGAGAGGCGATTCGTCTTGCCGTTTGCGTACTGCACGTTGGTGCCCGCGCACATCGCGTCTCGCGTGATCCATTCGACCACGGTGCCGAGCTGCTCGCCGAGCAGTTCCGTGCTCTCCGTGAGAACGGGGTCAAAGCTCGTCAGGTCGAGCAAATCGCTGACCTCGACATATGCGCCGTACTGCTTCACTTCGGCCTCGATCTTGCTCTGCGCGAGGCTCTGGCCGGCCGGGGTCACGCCCTCTTCGAGCACCAGCGCGTTTGCGTCCGGCGTAAAGAGCTCGTAGCGGCGGAATTCTACCCGTTTGCCGCTGTTTCTGGGGATGCTGCGCTTCTGGCCGTAGTTCGCGTGAACGAGACGCGTCTTGGCGATCTCGAGCAGCGCCTTGTCGTAAAACGTCTTGTTGCTGTAGGTGGTGCTTGCGGTGTTTACCGTGGTGTTGCTGTTGCTCATGTTGTTTTTTCCTCCCGTTGTTTACAGTCTGGTCTTGCCGCCGTCGCGGGCGGTCTTCTTCATCTGCTGCATGAGCGTGCGGAATGCTTCCGAGCTCATGCCGTGGTAGTTGGTCGCGGCGGGTGCCGCGCTGCCGCCGCGCGTGCTCTTGGGAAGCGCGCTGCGTTCGCGGACACGGGCGCTCACGCGCTCCATCGCGTTGTTTTCCGCCTCTTCCGCGCGCTGTTCCGCGGCGTAGATGCGGATGCCTGCCTCTGCGCCGTATTCGCGCATGAGTTCGACGAGATCGGGGTCTTTCGTCGCTGATTCGAGGTCGAATCCCTCGGGCAGCTTGCCTTGCTGCACCAGCGTCGAAATCTCGTTCACCAGCGCCTCAAACTCCGGATCGTTCTGTGCCGCGTTCTGGTTTTGCGCGGCGTTTGCGGCAGTAAGCCGCTGCTGCATAGTGTTTTTCATGGGTTTCATGCGTTCCTCCCTGCTCCGCCCGCCATCTGCGGGAGAGCCTGTTGCTGTTGTTTGGCGAGCGCTTCCGCCTTCTCGCCTTGTTCCTTGAGCTGCTTGAGCAGCTGCTCCTTGCCTTCGAATACCATGAGTTCCACGGCCTGCGCGGGCGTCATAATGCCGCTTTGCAGCATCCTCAGCGCCAGCTCGTTCTGGCTCATCGCGGAGTATTTCGTCTCCTGCTGCGCCTTGACCGAGATGTAGAACTCAATCGGAAGCACGACGTTGCCCGGCGCTTTCTTCACCAGCATCGCGCTTTCAAAGGTGCGTTCCTTCGTTTCGCCATTGATTGTCACGTTCACGCGGCGGGTAAAGAAGTTGAATTCGCGCTCGACTTCGATTTCGAGGCGAACCGCGTCCCGAAAGCTCTCGTGCAGGAGCCTTGCCATCATTCGTGAGCGCTTGTTGCTCATCTCCTGCATGGCGGCGATGGCGGTGGCAGCTGTCACGCCGCCTGCCGTTGTTCCGCGCGAGAAATCGTTGGCGCCGCTTTCCTGCTTGATGCTCTCGCGAATGCTGCCGATGTAGCCGATGATGTAGGCGGGTAGCGGCGGCGTGGAGAACCAGGTGACGCCGTTGAGGCTCTCGCCGCGGTGCACTTCTCTGCTCCAATCGCGCAGGTCCTCCGTGTCAAAGCCGCTGGCTTCGGTAACGAGCAGCTTGTTGTGGCTCGCCATCAACGCGTTTTTCAGCACGATCTGGTCGAGCTTGTCCGCGTACCGCTGCTGCGTTTCAAACATGTCCACGAGGCCGAGGCCGAGGCAGGAGCCCTTTCGCACGAACATCGGCGTGATCAAAAACGGATACATCCCGTGATCAAACAGCCCGTCGGGTTTTGTGTCCCTGCTGTCGGAGAGCACCTGGTTTCCCGCAATCTGCGCCATGTGTACGCTGGAGCGCTCCGTCTCCGCGTCGAACTCCCGCCACCAATACTCCAGAAAGAGCACCGCACCGTTGCGGTCTCCGTGGAGGATGCCGTCCTCCACCGCGTCGGGCGTACCGAACGCGTCCGCCGTGAGAAACGGTGCAGCCTTGGGAAAGCGGGACTCGATATACTCGCGGGTCTTGAGCGAAATCTTGAAGATCGCTCTGCTCTCCTGCGCGTCCGTCACGAGCGGGTCAAAGAGAATGCTCCTCACGTCCACATGGCGGATAAACGCGCCGCCGAGGCCTGCGTTGAGCGTGTTGTCGTAGCCGACCTCCTGCACGCAGTAGCCGCCGACGAGTAGGTCGTGCACGAGTTTACGGTATTCCTTCACGTAGCCGTCCGCGTCGTGGTTCTGGCGGATGATGGCCTCGATCACGTGCGCCACCTCGTCGTCCTTCGGGCTTTCGGGCAAAATCACCGCTTCCGGCACGCGATCCAGCAGCTCGGCCTTGATGTTTTCCACCGTGCTCTGGATGATCGGCGTCACGGGTCTTGGCTCGTTGCGATCCAGCATCGGCACGTCGTGCCAGTGGTCGCCGCGATACATCCGTTCGCAGTTTTCAAGCCGCTGCCATTCGGAGACATATGCCCCGCGAAACTCGCGAAAAAGTCCGTACGCCTTTTCGCAGAGCGCGCGCTTTGCCTGCCCTTGATCTGTTCCTTTCATACCTTGTTTCCTCCTTGGGGGTATCCCCGTTTACAGTCTGGTGAATCCGTCCGCACGCGGTTCACCGGATGCAAACGGGTCATAGGCGCGCGCCTTTGCTTTCTTCGGCTCGCTTGCGGCGGATGGCCTCGACATCAGCCCGTAGCGCAGCGCTTCCGGCGCGTGATCCTCGCAGTGGTCGCCGACGTCCTCGACGAAATGCTCGTCAAACGTCAGCGCGGGCAGCGTTCGGATCAGGTTTTCGCAATTGCGGAAGATCAGCAGGCTTGGTTG
This sequence comes from Christensenellaceae bacterium, assembly GCA_963667195.1. Lineage (GTDB taxonomy): Bacteria > Bacillota > Clostridia > Christensenellales > CAG-138 > UBA7703. The sequence continues at coordinate 2,561,810 of OY762962.1, read as the reverse complement.
CCCGTCGTCTCCGCTGCTCAGGTATTCGCGGACTCTCTGCCAGCCGGGGATTCTGGCGTTGTCCGCGCGGATGAGCGGCACGCCGCCGTGGGCGAATACCTCCGCGATGCTCATGCCGCCGATGTCGCCGGAGGCACTCATGCCTCTGGTCTGCCAGGCGTCCGGCGAGGCGGTGGTGTATGCGATCTTCTCTTCTCCCGTCAGTTGGCGGATGCGCCGTGCCGTCTCGCTGGACAGCACCTGACGCTCATAATATTCGCGATACGCATACACTCGCCCGCCGGGCGAAACGGCAAACCACAGCACCGCGCAAGGGTCGTTGTAGCCCCAGTCCATGGCGCGAAACCTGCGCCACGATTTCGGGATTTCAAACGGCTCGACCACGTGCCGCTCTCTCGAAAACTCGCCGAAGTACTGCCCCGCCAGCACGTCCCAGTCCCCGTCCAGATGGGCGCGCCTCAGCGGCTCCGGCAGGTTTTCGAGTGTGATGAGATAGGACTTGTCCCGCATCAGGACCGGATTGTCCGTCACGCGCGCCGGAATGAACACGTAATCCTCGCTTCTCTCGCTTGCGCGATATCGGCGGTCGATGAAAAGGCGCTTGACCCATGCGTGCCCTACGCCGCCGGGATTGCATGTGTAGTACATGCGCGGCGTAAAGTCCGTTCTCACCGAGCGGTTGCAGGTCGAGATGAACTGCATCTGGCTCTCGGTGAACTGGGTGGCTTCCTCCAATCCGATCACGTCGTATTCCTGCCCCTGATAGCGGTATACGTCCTGCTCATTGTCGCAATAACCGAGTTTGATGCGGCTGCCGTTCGGAAATGTGAATACGCGTTGCGTTTGGTTGTAATCAACAAACCCTGATAGCTCCGTTTGCAGCATCCGCACATGGTTTTCGGTCAGCTCCGAGAGCGTTCTTCGGAGCAGAAGGAGTTGAAGGTGCGGATAGCGAAGGGCGAGCAGCACGAACTTTCTTCGCATGGCCCAGCTTTTGCCGCCGCCGCGCGCGCCGCCGTATGCGGTGTGCCGTGCCCTGCTTTCGAAGAATGCCCTCTGGCGTGGATTTGGATACCCCTTTAATTGGAATTCCACGTCACTCACCCCAGCCTTCCTTGTCCTCCAGCACGATGACGATCCTGCGGTCTTCCTCATCCGGCGGCAGTTTTTCGCCGGTTCCAAGTTCCTCCAGCAGTTTCGCGGCAACGCTGTATTGGAGTTCCCCAAGCAACGCGTGCTCTGCGATGTACCGCCCAATCCGCCGGAGCGCGTTGGCATACAGCTTGCGCTCCTCGCTTTTTCCGCCTCTCCTGCCTTTTGCGAGGATCTCGCTTTGCGGAGTTTTGAGTTGCTCGCTCAGGCCCGCCAGCGTATACGGCGTTTGCCGGATGGTCACGCTCCCGTTTTTGAGGGTGACGCGCTCCGCCGTCGCATCGCATGCGGCAAAATACGCTTCCATTTTGCTTTCGAGGTCAGTCAGTTTGGCCGAGTCCATTCGATCGTGCTCCTTTCTTGCTTGGCGGCTGATATTCGAGGCCTTCCTGCCGCCAGAGACATCGTAAAGCACAAATCGGGTGAAAAATTATCATAATTCCGGGTTTCGCGAATTCTTATAATTCGCCCTTTTGCCAATTCCGATAATTATTTTTGCACCCAAAAACGCAAAAAACGCCGTCTCCGGCGCGTGCTTTCGTCACTTATTCCATGTCTGATGTGTGGTATGATACCCGTACTTCACATAGGCTTGCCGTTTGGATTTGCTTCCAACCGGCATATGCCAAAAGGACAGGTATCATGAAAAAAATCATCCCGATTGTATGTGCGCTTCTGCTTGTTTTCTCCTTTGCGTCCTGCAAAGCTGAGGCAAGCGAGCCCGCGCAAACTGCCACCCCCGCGCCCTCGCCCACGCCCGCTGCAACAGCGGAGCCAAGCACGCAGATTCCCAACCCGATTGTGGAGGTGGAAGGCGCCGCGGACTTCTCCGATCTTGGGTTCATCATAACCCCGTATCAGCAGGCGGACAGCGCAAGCTACAGCATCATCGGCGGCAAGGTTGCGCAGATCATATTCACGCTCGACGGCAAGACCTATACTTATCGCGGCGCGGTCACCACGGAGGATATCTCCGGCGTAAACGAAACGTTTGATCCCAATCCGCAGTCTCTCGATCTCGAAGGCCCGGGCTTCAAGGTCAGCCTCGTCGTGAAGACCATCGACGGCGGCGCAAAGGGCGCTCTCGCGGAATGGAGCTATGAGGATGTCCGCTACACATGCTATACGTCCGATCCGACGGATTTTGACGAGATGACGGATGTACTGCTTCCGATCGTCTATAACGATCTGCCGTTTGCCGCCTGCTGCGGTTGATCCGAATTCCGGCATCACGCCAAAAACGAAAAAAGGCCTGAACGACAATGCTGTCGTTCAGGCCTCTTTACTTCGTTGCTTACTCGGGTTTCGGCGCGCCAACCGGGCAAACGTCTGCGCAATTGCCGCAGTCGATGCACTTGTCGGCATCGATCACGTAGATCGCGCCTTCGCTGATCGCTTCGGTGGGGCACTCCGCAGCACAAGCGCCGCAGGCGATGCATTCGTCAGAAATTTTATATGCCATGTTCCAGTCCTCCGTGTCAAATTTCGTAAATATTATAACACAGCGTCACCAAACGTCAACACAACGCGGTGTAAAATCAGCATTGCGCGGCGTTTTGTCGCGCATTATGGCTCCTTTTTCTCCGGTGCGGGCCCGTTCGGCCTCGGCCGGTTCGCGCCGCCGCGCCGATGATAGTTGTTGTTTCGCTGGCCTTCCTGCGCGTTTCCCTGTCTGGGCTGCTGGTTCGGCTGCTGTTGGTTTGCGCCCTGTTGCTGGTTTGCGCCCTGCTGCGGACGCGGTTGATTGTTGTTCGGGCGCGGCTGCTGGCCTTCGGGTCTGCGCTGCTGTTGCTGCTGTCCTTCCGGTCTGCGCTGCTGCTGTTGTCCTTCGGGTCTGCGCTGCTGCTGTTGCTGCTGTTGCTGCCCTGCCGGACGCGGTTGATTGTTGTTTGGGCGCGGCTGCTGTGCTTCGCCTTCCTGCCCGGGTGCGCCGTTGGGTCGCGGGGAACCCTTGCCGCGTCCGCCGCGTCTGCGGCGCTTGTGCTCGGGGTTGCGCTCCTGCGCTGCGTTCTCCGTGGCGGGCTTTGCCTCCGCGTTCTCGCGCTGCGGCTGGACTGCCGCCTGCGCTTGCGGCTGCTGCGCCGGCTGAGCCGGTTGCGCGGCCTGTTGCGGCTGCGCGGGCAGCGCTTCGCCGGGCTTGGCAAGCAGCGTATAGTGAAACTCCCTCAGGTCGATGCTCCCGTCGGGCAGTGTCACGCGCACCTTGGTCTTTTCGGTGATCACGTTGTTGTCAACGACGATGCCGACGCCGTCCGGCGTGAGGATATCACGGTTGACGTGCGGCATGCGCCGCTTCATGTCTTCATAGCAGCTCTGCTCGTATTGCAGGCAGCACATGAGCCTTCCGCAGAGCCCGCTGATCTTCGTCGGGCTGAGAGAAAGGTTCTGTTCCTTCGCCATCTTAATCGAAACGGGATGGAAATCGTCCAGAAACTGCTTGCAGCAGACCACTCTGCCGCAGGAGCCGAGGCCGCCCAGCATCTTTGCCTCGTCGCGAACGCCGATTTGGCGCAGCTCGATGCGGGTGCGGAACTGCGACGCGAGGTCTTTGACCAGATCGCGGAAGTCCACGCGCTCGTCCGCCGTAAAGTAAAACACGAGCTTGCTTCCGTTAAACGAGTATTCCGCGCTCACGAGGTGCATGTCCAGCTTGTGCTGATCAATCTTCTGCTGGCAAACGCGAAACGCGTCGCCTTCCTTTGCGCAGTTCTGGTCGCGCATCGTGGTGTCCGCGTCGCTCGCGGGCCGCACTACGGGTTTGAGCGGGGATACGATCGCGGATTCCTCCACGTCCATCGCCACCTGCGCAACCTCGCCGTATTCCTGTCCGCGCGCGGTTTCAACGATGACGCCGTCTCCTTCGGCAAACTCGAATTCCAACGGGTCGAAATAATAGATGCGTCCGCTCGATTTGAATCGTACGCCAATCACTTTCATAGTGTCATTGCTCCTTCTATGGTTCCGCAGCGGGATTTTCCCGCGCGGTTCAGGCTGTTTTGTTCGCGTTTAGCGTTGTGGCTCGTAAAACAGCTTCGCAAGCGCGCTGTCGAGCGTGAGCGGAATACTCGCGCCCGCAATCAACTTTTGCTGCGAACTGGTTAACATTTCTATGATACCTTGTATCTGCGCTATTGTAAAGCACGACGCAATTTTGCGAACCAGCTCCGTTTGGTCGCTGTTGCGCGGCGTTTGACCACCGAGGGACGCGTTGATCGCATCCTGAAATACACTGAGTGCTATGGTAAGAAACGACAGCGTGAGCTGCACGTCGCCTTTCTTTTTCTTCTTTCCGACCTTGGCCTTGGGTTCGTCGTCGGGGGTCTCCTCCGGCTCCGGTTCCGCGCTCATGATCATGACCAGCTCCGTCGCCTCCGCAAACGGCGCGTAGTCGAAGATCGCGCGCCGAACGAGCTCGATTGCGCTCGCGCGAAACGCCACGGATTCCGGCAGCGCATTGGTGCGCGCGCGGCTCAGAATTCCGTCCGAAAGCCCCGCGAAGAAGCGCGCATCCTGCGAGCTCATTCCCTCGCGCATTAGCTCCCGTACGGTCTCTTCAACGCTGCCCGCGCCGAGGCGCTCGATTACGCAGCGGGAGCGAATCGTGGGCAATAGCCCGAATTCGTTTCCCGTGAGGATCAGCATCGTTTCGCTGTGTGGCTCCTCCAGGGTCTTGAGAAGCGTGTTTTGTATCTGTGTGCTCATGAGCTGCGCGTTGACGAAAACAAACGCCCTGCGGCCTCCGTTGAAGCCCTGCATGGCGGCGGAAGTGAGCAGCGTGCGGATGTCGTCCACCTTCACCGTGCTCTCGCCGATCTCGTAATAGTTCGGGCAACTGACGAGTCGCTCCGGCGCGTCCTCGTCGAGGCAAAAGAGCGCGGCGCAACGGCGCGCAAGCTCCCGCTTGCCGCTTCCTTCCGGGCCGGAGATTAAGATTGCGTGCGGGGCGCGGTCGAGTGAAATCGCGTCGAGCAGTCGGTTTTGCATGGTGTTCCTCAATATCGTTTCCTAATTATTTGTGTTCGCCTGTTTTTTTTCGGTTCAGATGCTTTCGTCCTGTCGTTATCTTGTTTGTTTGCGGTCTTCTACGACGAAGACGCTTCCATCATAGACGCCGAAGAGCGCGCCGCCGCCGCGTTCCTGCGTCAGCAGATAGTCAATCGCGCGACGGCCGATGACCTCGCCTGGCATGACCAGCGCGATTCCCGGCGGGTAGATGCCGATGGGCTCCGCAGCAACGCGTCCTTCCGCCTGCTTGAGTGGTAGTGTCTGCGTTTGCGCAAATGTCGCCTCGCGGATGCCCATGCGCTGCTCGTTTGCCGCAAAGCGAATCTCTTCTCCGCTGTTGAGCGTGCTCTTCGTTTTTTTCTTCGGCAGAGATGCGAGGGTATTCAGCAACTGCTCATACCAGATGGGTTCGTCGTTCGGCGACGTGATCAATACGAGCCTTCGCGCATCCGCCATCTCAAGGTAGATGTTGTTCTGCTCCAAAATCGCCTGCGCTTCATATCCGGTGTAACCCCGATTGGTCACGTCGATCACGATTCTCGTGCGGTCGCGCTCGTAAACGCCGATGCCGACCGGATCGTGAAACACGCGTAAGCCTTCGATGACTTCAATCTTCTTTTCCAGCGCGATGCAGCGCGCAACCTGTCCGGTCCAGTCACGCCGTTTCGCCATGTAGACCGACCAGTCCAGCGACGCCATCAGCAGATACGAGGGGCTCGTCGTCTCCGTCATCGCGAGCGCGCGGCGTAGCTGCTCCGGCGTAATGCGGCACTCGCCAAGGTGCAGGCTTGCGGCCTGCGTCAGCGCGTCCATCGTCTTATGCTGCGAGTGTACAAAAAGATCAACATATCCGCCGGGTGCGCGCGGAAGCGCGTCGGAAAACGGGTAATGCGCGCCGTGTGCGCTGTCGAGCAGCAGCAGCGCCCCGTGCCGGTGTGCCGCCTCCGCCAGCCCCGCGATATCCGCGCATAGTCCGTATGCGTTTGGCGAAGTCACCAGCACTGCGGTCGCTCCCGTTTGCGTCAAGGCTTCATCCAAGTCTTCCGGCGTCACCATGCCCAGCAGCCCGCGGGATTCGTCGTATCTCGGCGAAAGATAGCAGGTCTCAATTCCGCGGAGAGCCGCGCCGCTGACCGCGGAACGGTGGCAATCCCGCGCAAGCAGGAGCTTGTCCTGATCGCTCAGCGCGAGAATCATCGCTTGAACAGCGTTTGTTCCTCCATTGACCGCAAAAAAAGAAGCCTTCGCGCCATACGCCTGCGCCATGCTCTGTTGCGCCGCGGCAATCGCGCCCTGCGGCGCGTGCAGATTGTCGGTGTTGCTCAGCTCCGTCACGTCCCAAAGCTGCAGCTCATCGCGCCAGAAACCGGAGAGCCCGCGTCCCTTGTGGCCGGGCATATGAAACCGCGCGGAATTCTCGCGCGCGTAGTTGCCGAGCGTTTCCTGTAATGTTTCGCTTTCTGTTGTCGTCGGGTGTTCGTTCATGTTTAAAACTAATTTATTCTTTCTCCAGCGATGCTCGAAGGACTTTGTTCATTCGTTCTTGTCAGCAGTCTTTGCCAGCCGCCATTGCTCATTGAGCTGATCCAAAAACTCGCTACTCGCGCTGATTGCGTATCGGGTTTCTTTCCCGTCCTCGTTTGCCATCACCCATGTGATATTCTTTCTGGGCGGCAGATAAGCGTAGACGGTTTTTACTTTGCTTCTCTCTTTTGGTGTATCATGCTGAATCTGACGAATGCATGAAATATCGATTGCGGCGAGCGTTTTCTCTTCGCTGCCGCCGATTTGTTCGATCGCTAGTGTGTTTGTTGTCAGCGTGTAGCGGTATCGCAAATAATTTCGGCGATATACGAGATAACAAACCGTCGCAATCACAGCGTAAAGAATCGGTTGTGTCACGTATCGCGGAATGAAAAGCCGCTCGTAGAGCAAATTTCCCGCCGACATACTGCCGATGATCAGCGCGATCAAAATGATATAAATTGCCCCGGTGGAGCGGGTAAATCTCCGTTTCGGCGCATTTGTCTCTATCGCAATGAGTGTGATGATTGCGTTCTCATCCATGTCAATATTATAGTTAGCGTACTTTAAAACGTCAATCAAAGGCGAGCAATTTCAAGATAACGAGAGGATTCGAATCGTATTTTGCAATAACCGTTCCAAATCGCTCGCCGTGTTCATTGCAAGTGGCCTCGAATTCATGTAAAATCTCCGAGTAACGTTCCTCCTTAGCTCAGTCGGTAGAGCATGCGGCTGTTAACCGCAGTGTCGTTGGTTCGAGTCCAACAGGGGGAGCCAAAAAGTAGCCCGTAAACAGTGCGTTTGCGGGCTGTTTTAATAATCATTATCTTTGCTGCAGAAAAACCACTGGCAACCTTCTGGCAACCAAAACAAAAAAAAGCACCGCTCCGATGATCCGGAACGGTGCTTCTTTTCGATGGTTGTGATTACTCGGTGTCCGTGTCGGGGCTGCCGCTCGATTGCTTCAATCGTTCGATCCAGCTTTCTCCGACTCCGATGATCAGGCCCTCCACATCAACTGAAGCGGCAGCCAAAAGCGCATATGCCGGAGCAGACAGTTTTTCCAATGTTTTATCCCGCAGTTTTTCGCGCAACTGTGCAATTTCTTGTAATGTAAGTTTGCCATCCGAATGCCCAGCCTTAAGAGCATCAACGGTTGTTTGCTTCAGCTCGCCGACTGTGATCTTTGCCGCGCGAATCAGCTCTTTTTGCGCATCGTTAATATTTTTGAGCTTCGCGTTTTTGTTGAGTTGCAGCGTTAGCCACGTGCCCAGCACTCCGATCAGTGTGATCAGGAGCGTCCCGGCGAGCTGAAGGCCAAAGTTAATCAGCAGATCCAATCCTTCTGCAGCGGGCGCTTGCGTGCCCGTGTCCGCAAGAGCAACGGTCGGTAGGGTAAAGAGAACGACGATCATCACGATCGCCAGCAACACTTTGAGAAACTTCTTCATGGTTTTACTCCTCCATAGATGATATATGCCATAAATGCGGCTACCGCCGCACCTATAACCCCTGAAACGATTTTGTCGAACCACTTTCCGCCGCGCGACTCCATCGCGCGAAGTCGTTGCTCGTGGTCCTCTTGTTCCTGCGTGATTTTCTCATAGCCGCCGCTGGCTTCGATTTCTCGAAGCCTTTTCTCGTGATCCTCCTGTGTAGAGGATATGCGGTTAAGTATCTCGGTCGTTTTCACGAGGTTTGCCGAAGCGAGCGAGAGTTGCTCTTCAGTTTGTCGCAACCGAGTGTTAGTCCGCTTCTCACGTTCATCACAGAGTTTGTTTCTTCCGGCGAACGCCTCCTGTGTTACTGATTCGCTGCTTGCCATTATGTTTCGCCCTCCGATACAAACTGTTTGTAGATATAGCCGACGCGGCCGTGGTAATTGATTTGGTACCAGTCCTCAGCAAAGCCATAGGCGTCGTAGATCTCGCCGGGGTAGGCTTTCCCGAGGATGTCATCATCCAGTGTCGGTCCCTTCCGGACGCGGCACCAATCTTTGACGCCGTAGGACTTGCCTTCCGCTTCCCAGTACTTATCCACGACGATTCGGAACGTTTTTCCTGCCGGCAGTGTGTCATCATCCGGCGCGTCCGGCTGATCCGCTTTCGCGCCGTTGTCCAGGATCACCGCCGTGTGTCCGATGCGCAAAAGAATATCGCCGCGGCGCAGATAGTCGGCCGAGCTGAGATATTTCGCATCCGTTAGGATTTCAAACTGCCCGCTTGCCTTGAAACCATTCAGCATGTTGCTTGTGGTTAGGTTCGCTTTGAGCTTTCCACCCGCGAGCTGAGTGCCTCCGGACACGCCTGAACTGCAATCACAGTCGCCGGCAGCCTTCGCGATGTTCCCGCCCTGCGATTTCGCAGAGTTGTACCACGTCATACGGCGTCGCTGGCTGTAACCAATGCGGTCGTTTTCCGCCAGAGTAGTCATATTCACCGCAATCCGCTCAGCAAGGGCCGGATCCCGCGCGCGCAGGACATGCTCCCACGGCTTGCCCGCGTCGTTTTTGGCATAGTAGGTTTGGATTCGCACCTCTTTGCCATCCTGATCGCCCGGAATGACGCCATCTTTTGTGCCGTCTTCCGCGCGAACAGCGTGTGCTATTCGTGTCATGGTTGCCTCCTATTCTCCCCACATTTTTTTGATCTGCAAATACCTCGTGGTATTCCCTCCGCTGAAACCGCCAGACAGGTAGTAATTGCCTGTCAAGTCGGAAACATCAACGATGTATTCAGCGTCCGTCGAAGAAGTAACGTTCACAGAGCGCAGCCCCGTAATATTGGCATTGCTGGGTTGCACACCGACGAAAACGGTTGTTCCGTTTACGTTATTCGCGATGAAATGAATTTGCCGAATCGGGGTCAAATCAACAGGAATATCGGGGCAGAAATACCCTTGACCGCTGCTCACGTTCCACTGGAAGTAGGTTGAATACTTATCGATCCAAGGCGTTGCACCAGAGCCGAGTTTGTATGCAATAACGTTAGAAATGGTCTTAAAAACTCCCGTGTCGTAATACCACGTCTTCCCGCCCTTGCGCATGGTCATTTTCCGTATCAGTTGCACGACAGCCACCACACATTCGCCGCGATCTTGATGAGAGTTGCAGCGCCGCCCTGAACTGATACAGCGGTCACGCTGTTCAGTGGAATCCAGTTCGCGCTTGCATCTTTTACAAAGGTGAGCGTACCGGTGCCCCAGCGAATGAAGCTGAAACAGGTACCCACGGGCGCGTTATATGCGGAGTCCAGCGGAATCGTGACCGTGATTGCGGAAGAGCTGTTGCAAACGAGGACGCACTCGATGTCCGCCGCGGATAACGTCCAGCTCGCGGTTTTCTCAATTAGCTTCGTCCGAGCCTCTGCCTGCGCAACGATCCCGCTTGACAAATTAGATTTCCCCGCGAGTGCCGTGAAAGCGCCACCGCTCCTGAGCGGGTTGTTGCTACCATCAGTGGGCGAAGCATCGGTCGTGATCGCGTCCGCCGCGCCAAACGCATGTCGAGCAGCGTGTGACAACGGCGCGAAGTAGGTATCCAACTGCGCACGAATGTACCCGAGTATCGTTGCAAGTGTCATTTTGATGTGACCAGTTCCAAAGCGATAGATCGGCGCAGCATCGGTTCCAACCGGTGCATAGTCAACGGGAAGCGAATTAGTCGGGGCTTGAATATCCGTCCCGATTACAGGTTTATCCTGGATGTACGACGGATCCGTCGAGTCCGTGGTTGACCACTTTGCCTGTACGCCGCGCACAATATTTAAAAGCTTTGCGAGCATTCCCGACAGCAACGGGAACGTCGGAACAGCAAGCAACGTATTATCGTTGATCTTTGCCCTACGCGCTTTGAAGTTGAACCAGGCGCTCGTCGCAAGCCTTTCATAGTTTTCCCCGCTCCAAACCTGAACTTCGGCCGTGTTGTTTCCGTTTGCATAGCTCGAAGCGTACAAATCTACGTTGATGATATTGTTGTGCTCTCCGGAGATCGTTACCCCGTTACCGTCCGTGTCCTGTTGCGCCGGCACGCCGCCGCGAACAAACACGACCAGCACTTTGCACCCTGTCAGGTCGACCGGGTTCCCGCGATCGGACAGTGTGATAACGATGAGGTTTGCGGTGTCGCCCTCAACCACTTCAAAGGTGTCGCTCGATGTCTTGTACATGTCCAGCGACACGTAATGCGTTTTGAATGTTTCTGACATGGTTGCCTCCTGCATGCAAAAAGGAGCGCCCGAACGGGCGCCCCTTGTCGCGTTTGTTTGTTAGTTTCCCAGCATGAGTTGCATCATCCGCTTGATGCTGTCGATCTTCTTTTTTTCGTCCGGAGTTACGCCATCTTTCTCTGCCTTCTCGATGTAATCTTCGGCGGCTTTCTTCGTCCAGTTCTGGAATGACCCGTCCTTCTTACTGTCGTACTTGATTCCGAGAATTGACGCTACGAGATTCACGTCTTTTCCCTGAAAATCTGGCTTCCCGTCGCCATTGCTGTCCGAGGTTAGAATTGCCAGGCCTTTTTCCGCATTGGTTGTTCCGCTGTGGAGCAGCATAGTGTAAGCCGCGATTGGATCCACGCCCTCAGCAATCATGCTCTTATAGGCGTCTGTTTTTGACGCAGTGAGCGTGTCGTTCCAATCGTACCCTTCCGGAGCTGCCGCGGACGGTCCGAAGAGGATCGACTTCACGTAGTCCTTTGAGGTAACCGGGTATCGCAGCTCCCCTTTGTCGGTATAATAACCCTGCTTGATTTGCGACTCGATTCCAGTTCCGATCTTCCGCAGCTGACCGCCTGCCGGCGTGACCGCGGCGCCCGCCATCAGTGCATGTCGGCCGAGTCCCTGCCAGTCGCCTTCACTTATTCCGCTGTAAACGTCCTGTGCCACCGTCGCAAACTTGTCGATCCCTGCGCCGATCGGTACACGTCCGCCCGTTGCGAAAGAAGCATATGGCAGTTGCTCGATCGCGTTCGCGCCGAGGTTTACCATCGCGGCCGGAAATCCGTCACTCTTCACGTCCTGGATAAAGTCCTTCGTCATGCCATAAGGGTTCCACGTCTGGTCGCGCCCCATGGTCGCGCGCGTGAACTCGCCCCAAAGTGAGAGATATACGAGATACATGAGCATCCGGATCCACTTCTTCGCGTTTCCGGATGCCATGATTTTGCGCTGGAGTTTCGTCGCTTCGAGCGAAAGCGGTTCGTTCCCAAGCATTTGATTGACCATGTCTTCGGTGATTCCCTGCCGGGCACGCTTTTCAGCCATTTGCGGATTTGTCAGCAGGTCGTATGCTTCCGCAGTGCTCTGCCGCTTGATATCGCGGAAGTGATGCATCTGGTTTTCCACTTCCAACTGGAACTGCAGGAACGGCTTTAGTACCTTGTTGTTCAGAAGCACCGGCGCCATGCCCTTGCTGCGGTCGGCGAAAAGCTTCACGCAGTAGGCGCTGGTTTCTCTCCCGGCTTCTTCCTCCGTTCTTCCCTTTGAACGCAGTTCGTCGAACTTTGCCCGGGCAACTGCTTCCGTTGCGAATCGATCCATTGCCGTGAATAGCCAGCTGAGCGTTCCATTGTACGCTTTGTCCGCTTTTTGGATGCCCTTTGTCAGAATCTCTTCATACGCACCGAAGCGCGCCTGTAGGAACGGCACCTTTTCCTCGAACTTGTCGTAATGCTTGCTGTCAGCCATCGCCAGCATAGATTGCCCGATTGCCTGCCACGTTCCCTTTACCGCGCTTTTCGCATTGAGCGTAGGAAGTGCGGCGATATAGGAGATCGTCTGTGAAAGTGCGCTGCTCAGACTGCCCTGCACCGCCGATCGCGAGATCAGCGTGGTTGCCGCCCGGCTGATAGAAAACGCTTCGTGCCCGAAGAGGCTCTCCGCGCTGCGATCCAGCTCTGCCTTCTTGTTCGCTATGGCATTGGTATACTTCCGCAGCCACTCCACGAATGTGCTGTGCGCGGTCGCGTCGTACTTCTCCCCGGCGTTGACGCGGAGGTAGCTTTCCAGTTGCCGCAGACGCTGAACGGCGGGCGTCATGAAGATCACGTCCCCTGCCTTCTGCACATACTGGTTGAATCCGCGAATCGCGTCGAACTCCGTCAGCGGGCCGGTGCGTTCCTGCAGGTGCGCCGCCCAGGGTTTCCCCGGCTTGAACCCGCCTGTGAGTCCCGCAATCTGTGTTGGCGGCTCGTAGCCGACAAACGCTTCAATCACACCGTTTAAGCCGGACTCTTCCTGCCATAGATGCGGGAAATAATCTGGAATGAACTTCGCCGGCGCGTACCCATTTTCGACCAGGACGCGGGATTGATCCTGCCACGCTTGCGCATAATAGTTGGTCAACGCGTCCGCTGTGCGAATCGCAATCTGCGCGTTCGGTGCTTTTCCGTTGTGGATCTGCACCGGGTTCCGGATGCCGGGAATATAGATCACGGCATTGTTGCCCTTGCGGTCGACGCGGATTATGCTCTGATCAACCTGTGTGAACTTCTCCTTCAGCCGCTCGCGTGCTTTCTGAGATTCCGTTTTATCGACGTTGCTCGCCTTGTTCGCCGCCTTTCGGATTTTGTCCGCGTTGGGATCGCGATAAAACGTTGTTTCGCCGTCGCAGAACGCCAGCAGCTTGCCCGAATGCTCAAAGACAAACCAACCGTCGATCGCGCGCACCAGCATGTGATTGCCGTCGTAGATCGCCTGCTTCAGGTTCTCCTTGTCGACAATCTTCTCGCCGAGCAGCTGAGCCAAGTTCGATTCACGCACGCTTCCGCCCTTGAACGCCTCCTGCACTTTATCGTGCCACGACTTCATGTAAGCCGCGCGCGATGCGTTGTTTTTCACGAGGTAATCAAAGTAGGTTTCGCGCATGATCTCGCCGTCACGATAGTTTTTCATCTGGTTCGGCAGCGTGTTCCCTTTCCGATACGACGGTAAATCCTCAAACAGGCGCGCCGGGGATTTTCCCGTAAGCGTCATCTGGTGAAACTGCCGAGCTGAGCCAATGTCCTTGAGCAGCGTTTCCAGCTGCCCGCCCTCGCCCTCGCCGAGACGGCCGCCCATGGGAATGTCGTTGCGCAGGTACATGCCATAGAGCTGGCTGAGCACCTGCGTGTCCTGGTCGCCCTCCTTGCCCCAGTGCAGCTTGTTCTGCTCCCAGTATTGCGCCGGAGTCACCTTGTTCTCGTAGAGATCCAGCGCGCGCTGCATGACGCGGATCTTCCGCAAGCCGTTCCACATTCCGTTGAGCTGCTTCCCCACTCGCCAATCCGCATCCGGCCTGTTCATGTAGGATTCGTACGACACGCCATCCCGGTAGAGGTTGAGCGCTTCCGCGGCATATGAGTCGTTTTGCGGATCAGCGACGTCTGTGGAAGAAAAGCGAATATCTGGGTTCTTAATGTCAAATCGCTTTGACAGGGGGATAACTTTTCCCGCGTCATCTCGAGTCACGGCATCCATCGATTTCACCTGAACGCTCCGTGATTTGTCCGTTTCCGCACGATAGTCAATCCTTCCTGATGGAAATTCGTCATCAATCTCAACGCGATCCGACTGCACCGCGAGTCTTACCAAGGTCCCATCGCCATATCCCTCGAAATCGGATGACGTTGTTAAATATACAGCGTATTCGCCTTTTGCCTTGAGCTTCCCACTCTGAAGAATCTTTGCATAACCATCTTTTGTCGTTCCGTGATACAGAGGCATGAATCCAGCTTCTTCAGCCGCTTCATCTACAAGCAATTGTGCGCGGTTCATATTGCCTGTTCTCAGCGCATCAAGGTAGGCATCATCAAGTGCGTTTGGTTTGCTGTCCACCACATCCGTGCTCGAGTACGCGCTCCCGCGCAGGTTCGAGCGCGTTTCTTTGTCCAGCGCCTCTTCCGAGATCGCCGGGGCTGCAAGGTGGTCAGCGAAGGCATTGGCGAACTCTTTGAAGTCTTCGTCGCTGATCCCCAGCTGTGAGTTTAACCTTGCTTCTGCAATGGTGTTGAACATCACCGCGCCATAGGCGTCGCAAACGAATTCCTTGCGCAGAGCCTTCTGCGTTTCCGCGTCCGCGCCCTCCGCGCCCTTGATGCGCAGATAGTTTTTGAACGAATCATCGCCGATGGACTTGAGCACTTTGTCTCCGGCCGCGCGAATGCGCGTGCTGTTCTCCGCGATTTCATGCGCGAAGTGGAACGCCATGATCCTGCCCTGCTGATAGCGCACATGCTCGCGCCCGTTGTTGGCAAAGCCGTTCTTGACGTCCGTCCTGCCTGATTTTGACGCATAAACAAGAGCCTTCCTTCCGGATAGGCTCTCCATGCGTTTTAACCAGTATGCGCTTTCCTGATCCAGTGTTTCCACGGGTACCAAGTCGCCTTCCTCCAGCGGTGCGATGCCTGCGCGCGTCAGCTCAGCATTGATGGACGCCGCGGCCTTCGTCAGGTCTTGGAGGTTTGTTTCGTTCCAGACGGCGCCGGTGGATACTTGCCCTCCGCGCGCATCCGATCGATTCGATCCATCACGTCCTGCGCTTCCGAAATTTCGTCCAGACGCTTGCGCATCCGCGCGTTGAGCGCTAACATCTCCGGATCCGTCTCCGGTACCGCTTTGCTGAAGTCCAGATATGGTTTGTTCGGCCAGAGCCGCGTTTCTTCCTTGC
Organism: Christensenellaceae bacterium; assembly: GCA_963667195.1. Taxonomy (GTDB): domain Bacteria; phylum Bacillota; class Clostridia; order Christensenellales; family CAG-138; genus UBA7703. The sequence goes on along the minus strand of OY762962.1, from coordinate 2,546,486 downwards.
TCTCCATTCGGCTTACCTCCGTTTAGCACGTATTTCATGACGTTGACGTCGGGATTCCCCCGCGTCTTGGCTGATTGCTGATTGTTTGCCGGCGCGCCAGTCGCCTTTTGCATCACGCTGCCGACAAGGTTGAACGTGCCCGGCGCGGGCTTTGTTTGTGCGGTTTTTCCCGTTGCACTCACATTACCAGTTACGGGCTGTGCTGTCAATAATGAGATTTTGCCTTTAGATACCAGTCGATAGTAATTTCCATACGGCTCAACCTCAGCCGCTTTGTCAATGCGGTAAGCGCGTGCCACTTCTCCGTCCTGCGGTTCTTCGATATCGAAGACTGTCGAAACATCTCTTCCACCGAGCTGCGTATTGTAGTTGGATGGCACCAATAGCGTTTTACCATCCACAGTCAACGCCGCAAGCATCGAGAATGCCGGGTCACTGGTTTGCTCGATCCAGTCGTTGATCCCGTTGTACCGCACGTACTTCGGATCGTATCGCGACATTTGCTGGTTCCACGTTTCCGGGTCCTCAGTTGTTGAGAGCGAGTTGGCAGTGTCTACCATTGCAGCTTCCGCCGCGGATTGCTTCCCGCTTGCAGCCTGCGCTGAAGGCGCTGCGGCCTGCGTGGTTAAATCGGCGGCAGGCATAGATTCCATTGACGCAGCTTGCGGTTGCGCTACGGGGCTTACGCTCGCCTTGGCGGGCGCGGCCTGCGCTTCGATCTGCTCTGCGATCTGAACATGGTGTTCCATCTCTGCCGGCAGCTGTGCCTGCAGTTTGCGTGATGCAGACGAAATCGATTCGGCTGCCGCGCGCTGCTCCGATTCCCGCTGGATCTTCTGCGCCTTCAAGTCCGCCTGTTCGGTGTTGTACGCGCTCTGATACTTCGCGATTGCTGCTGTGGTGGCTTCTACCGCTTTCGTGTGCGCTGCAAGGTCTCCACGATTGAGCGCGTCTTCCGTTGCCTTATACGATGCCTGGATGTCCGAAAACATTGTGTTCAGGCGCTCAAGCGCGCGCGTTTGTTTTGCCTGCAGCTGCGCTTCTGCGACGTAGCCTTTTTCCGCCGCCTTCCGCGTGACCTGAATCGCCTGCTCCGTGAGCTCCTGACCGCGCTCGGTGATCCACCCATCTGGCTGCATGGCGAACTTGTCGATCAAATTTGCAATGCCATCTTTATTTGCAGAAGAAAGCCCGCTCGCTTCGAGATCTCGCGCGATAGAGATTCTCTCTTCCGCCGAGTAACGCGGTGTTTGCTTCATGGCTTGCTTGTATGCTTCCACTGCGGCATCATACGCCGCTACGGTCTTCATGCCCTTCCCAACGGCTTGCAATCCCTTCGCGCCCTGCTGCTGCCCGGTTTCGTAACTGCTCATGATCTGCCCGCCTGAGCCGAAGAAAATACCGGACATAAACCCGCCAGCCGCCTGCGAAGCAACCTGCCACGATTGGTCAATGAGCGTCTTCTTGTTTGCCTCTTCGCGAGACAACCCAGCGCGCATATACGAATCAACTTCCTGATTCCACTGGGAATCACCCTTTCGGATCAGAATGTCAGCCGTGAGGTTCCCAAGCGCAGAAGCTGTTTCTTCCGATGCTTCGATCCCACCTTGAGTCAGCGCGGCTTTTATCACGCCCGTCAAATTCCCTGCTGCTTTTGCATGAATCAGGTTGTCGAGGCTAAGCTTTTCAGTAACGATTTCCAGCGATCCAGAGATTCCGGCGAGCCAAAGCGTCTGTTCTGTTGACGCGCCATCCTCAATCGATTGCTGCGCCGTTTGAGCGGCTGAGCTCATACCCGCGATAGCAAGTCCGCCGTTCCCAAACGGGAGTCGGAACGCCGTGTCAAGCATGCTCATTCCTGTCTGATAAAAAAAGGACCCGACAGGAGTCATCTTCCCTGTGATATTGCTCCGGATGTCAGACGCAATCCGCGTTGCACCGCGAAACGCATCGTTTTGAGACAGATCCATCCCGCCGAGTCCGGCAAGCATGGTGATTCCACCCTCCATAGCGGATGCAGCGTTAAGCGGGACGCTCGCAATACTTCCGATGACTGGTGTGTCAGAAAGCGTTTTTGATAGTTGTTTTTCCTCATCAGCTTGCCGCTGGGTCAACGTCGGTTCGAGTAGCTTGAGATATTGCTCGGCTTCTCGTTCGCCGCGCGTCTTAACCATGTAGTTTAAGACGTTGATTTCGTCCTGGTTCATTTGGTCATAGAGCCTGTATTGGTTTGCATACACCTGCCCCATGCCCTGCCGAGCAAGCGCAACATCCGGGCCCGACATTGCATTGACAACAAGATCAAAAGCGTTACCGCCCGTGCGGGTCACCCCTTCTCGGACTCCCTGCAGATCGTTGATATAGCGGTAACGCGGGCCGAGGTATGTCCTTCCGATATTTCCGTCGCCGGCTGCTGTGTTTTGCGCGAAGTCAGCTTGGTTCTTCAGTGCCAAATACGTTGCAAGCTTTGCCGCGTCGTTTTCCGCTTGAGTCGGAACGTTTAGAGATGGGGCTACCCCAACTCCTATCCCTTCTTTTGCAGTCTTGAGTGTGGCATTCGTTGCGGCCGCTTGCGCCGAAGGATTCGCCGCCGCTTGCTTATCCGTGTAAATCTTTCCGAAAATACTACGAACAACATCGTTCGCAGTTGCGATCTTCTGCGCGCCAAAGTTCCCCGCGCTGGTTATGGCTTGAGTCTGCGCAGGCGTAGGAGCAGACGTTTTCTTCGCCGCAGGCGTAGCGCCTCCAAATACGTTTTTGAAAAATCCGGAAATACCATCGTCCTTTTTCGTAGGGGTATCAATGGTCGCCAGCTTCGGTTGTTGAGTTACTGGAGCCGAAGATCCACGCGCATCGTACTTCGCTTGATCATCAATGTTTGATGTCACTTTTACACCGTTGACATAAACACCGGTGCTTTTCTTGCGATCAACAACTGCCGGGTTGAAATCCGGACCATAGGATGATACTGGCGTCTCATTGACTTTCTTACTACGTCTGCTCATGTTTTCGGCTCCTCGCTCTGGATTAGTTCCTTAGAATCTGGCTTGCGTTGCCGTATTTATCGGTACGGTATTTTCGAATAACATCTGCACTGCGATCCTGCTGGGAATTGACCGCCTGTGCATCATACGCCGTTGTGTAAGCGTACGGGTTCTTCGAGGTGAGTTCCGAGAGATAATCCTTGAACGTCTTCTCCTTTGTCGAATCAGACGTCGTTGATCCATCTCCAGCGGTAGGCGCAGCCCACTTGTCATAGTTGCCCAGCGCCATGCTGAGCGCGTTGGAAAGCGCGGACGCTTCCGATGATTTGTTGTACTGATCGGCCGACAGCTTGCGGGACTCCTGCTCGCTCATCAGCGAGTTGAGGTTGTTCGCAAGCGTGGAGTTGTACTCCCCGCGCATGGACGCGATGTCCTTCGCTTCCGATCCGTAGTTGCGGTTCTTGACGTCGCTGCCCCATGTAGACGCGCCGATCCCGCGCGCAGCTGCATCCGCATCGATGCTCGCGTTGGTGCGCTGGGTGTTGTTCTGTCGTTCTTTCACCGCCGCCTGATAGTTCGGCATAAGCGTTGCTTCAAGCTGCGCGCGCAGCTCCCCACGTGAGCGCGGTGTGTAATCGATTTTTGCCGCGTCCGGCAGCAGCATGGCTTTCAGCTGCTCGTATAGCGCGGTAAGATCAGCAGGAATGCTGATCGAGGATGCCGCCTGTTCCATTTACTTTCCCTCCTCCAGAGCCTTCAAACGCAAGAAAATATCCTGAATCGCGTTGTTGTGCTCCGTAAAATTTTGGTTGATGTTGTCCGTGTTCTGCGTGATCATTGTGTCGTAATCCTCCGGTGTATCGTCCGGCGTCATTCTCCGCGGCAGCTGTACCGGAAAAGGTGAGCTCAGATCATATGCCATATCAGTCTCCTTGTGGTTCGTAGGTGATTTCCACGCCGCCCATCAGCCGGAAGAAACCGCCCGCTTCGTTGCTGATCTTCATGCCGAAGGACTTCGCACTGTTTACCAGCTTTACCTTCAGAATGCTGGCATTATCCTCCGGCATTCGCTGCCTGATATCCTGCTTAGACTTCCCCGCCATGAAATCAATCAGCACGATATCGCCTTCCCCGCGCATATACAGCGTCTGAAGCTTCTTCGTGATTGATTTCTGCGAGAGATCCGTCACCGGCGTTCGCCAGTACGCGTCGATCTTAGCCCCGTCATAGGTTGTTCCCTCGCCCCAGCGATAGACATACCGGCTGTCATTGATCATGTACATCGTGCCGTTTTTGGCGGCGATGTCGATCACGTTGAATCCGTTCCGGAGCATGTACGTGCGCTCAGTCATGTCGAACACAACAATTGAATCATCGTACTGCCCTGCCCCGCGCCGCAGCGTGAAATAGAGCCTGTCGCGATTCTCGCACGCTTTGCACATGCTCACGTCCGCATTTGCCAGCAGCGCCCGAATCTGTCGTGCCGCCGCTGATAGAACGGCCGTTTGCCCATTGTGGAAGTACATGCCTGAGCGCGTAAGCCAATAAGGCACGTCGCCATATGCAACGCACCCCGTATTGCTCATCTTCTCGACATCAAGGTTTACCTGGGTCAAACGAAAATTGCTCGGGCGATCCCCGAGCAGCCTGTAGATCGACGTTTCTTTGAAGATCAGCAGCTGCGTTGAAAGCGGACGAAGGCCGATAATCGATTCCGCATTCGTGTTTCCTACGTCGATAAACCCGCCGCTCGCAACGTCTGAATAATCATCCGCAGACCAATCTTCAATTGATCGCGTATCGCCCGGTGGCTGGCTCCAGTAGAGCCGCCCTGGATGTGCTGCGTCCCCGGCCGAAAAGAACCGGCTGAAATGGACCGCGGTGAAATTGACAGCAATGTCGCTGACTCCGCCGCGCACCTTCGCCGTGTTGCCAACCGCGAGCGATTCCGTGAACGGCTCCTTGAGCGTCACGAGCGTTCTTGCCGTATCAACGGCTGAAACCTCGCTTGTGGTTCCGTTGAGCTGAATCCCAACGTCGATCGTGCGCTGCTTCCACTGTTCCGCGATCGCTGTCGCCAGCGTAACCGAGACAACTCCATAAACCGTGAGCGAAATATCGCACGTGGTAGCCGAAGTCAGCTTTACGACGGCGATATCGTTTGCTAGCCATGTTGGTACGTAGTTTGCAATGTACTCCGCCGTTCCAATTTTGATTTTAATGGACGTCGCACTCATGACGGCGGATGAAACCACAAAAGAGATCTCGCCGTTGAGCACGTATGCCCATCCGGCCGGCATCGTCAGCGTGTAAGTTCCGACGCCGCTCGCCTCGGCGTATGTTGCGGCGGTAGCCTTCGGCATGTTGTACGTGATCGCCGATATCGTGCCTTCGTATACGTAGGATCCGGACCCGAAGAGCGTCGCCGCGCCGGATCCGCTCCACTTGACCAGCTGCGTTTGCCCGTTCGCGATGATCAAATAATCCGTCGTGCCGATGCGAATTTCCTCAAAGTCCCACATGTTCGACGTGATTTCCACCGCATACGTGTAAATCGTTTCCCACGCTGTTCCTGTCCACGAGTAAACCGCGTTTCCGGAGACCACAACAAGCAGTTCCCCGCTCGATTTGCGCCAGATATACATTCTCCGTATTCTTCCCGTGCCCGGCACGGGTACGTTGATATGCTTGACGTATCCTTTGGCAACTGCGAGATCTCCGTTTTCAGTGTCCATGTTTTGTGCGTCTGGTGAGTATCCGGAATCGAGGATGTTTTCAGACCGAGATTGGTCGATTCCCTTGAACCCTTCAACGCGATATTCTTTCAGCGCCATGTTGCCACCTCACGAAAACAGATTCAGCAGAGAATACTTATCATCGCCACCAATGTTGCTGTTGGCTCCGCTTTTCATCGCGTCATATGCGTATTTGAACATTTGGGCTTTGCTCTGGTCTCTGGTCATGTAGTAGCGATACGAGATGTAGAGCGGGATTGCCGCGTGCAGTGAAGCGGGAATGTCAGGATATTCCTGGCCATCCTTCATGTCGGCCGGCGCGTACTCATACGTAACGGAAACCGTTCCGGATGTCAGCCCCGACACGGTTACTGCCTCCGGATCTTCCTCGCTGAAGTTGTACGCCGTTGATCCAGCTTTTATGGAGGACACCTTCAAGACTTCACGCGTGAAATCCGAGCGCTGTATCTTCCCGCCCGTGACCACAAGATTATCCGTTCGTTTCCTGCGAACACGGCGTGCAAGATCGAGCTGAGCTTCATTTGCGTATGTAAGAAACGGGTCGTTCCATTCGCTCGTTTTTTGCGCATCGGTCGATTCTCCGATCTGCCCGAGCGCATTTGATATGATCTGCTCCAGCGTTAACGCCATATCCGGTGTCCTCCTTTCGGTTGTTACATAAGCCCGAGGCCAAGTACTTCGATGTCGCCCATGAGTGACTCGTTCTCCATGAGCACCTTTTCACTTTCGCGCAGGATGAGAACGACGGACATCGGCACGGAAACTCGTTCGCCTTTCTTCATCTTCCACCAGTGGCCGTTGATGCAGACCTCCGCGCGCTTGTCTTCCGAGTTTTTCGGCGTGATGAGGATCGTCACATACGGATCCGCGTTAACTACGCTTGCCGTGTTATCCTCGATCGCTTTGAGCGCAGCATCAGATTCCGACTTCGCTGCTTTTGCAGCAGCAGCGTCCTGCTTAGCCTTTGCAGCGGCGGCCTTTGCAGCGGCTGCCTTGTCGGCGGCGGCAACTTCGGCGGCAGCAACGTCGGCGGCAGCCTTGTCAGCGTTCGGTTCTTCAGAAGCGGCTTTTTCAGCGGCGGCGACGTCATCCGACGTTTGTACCGTGGGCGTAATTGCCGTTTCGGGTTTGAGATTTTCCGCGAGATTCTGTTCTTTCTTGTTAGCCATACTATCCTCCTAAAATAGTTTTAGGGGATGGCTCTCGCCACCCCCTTGTTGTGTTACACGCTAACCGTGTGCTCAATGCGCACAAGCCACTGATTGTTGAGCAAAACTGCCGTAAACGCTGGAAGTTTTGCACCAACAGTCGCGCGCTGATCCAGCGGATCGTCAGCGCCGGCAGAGCCAAGGCCCTTGAGGATGATCTTCGGCGTCCCATCACCATCGATGTCGATTACGCCATACGCGCCTTCGCCGAACACCATGGTTCCATGCACGTCCAGTCCGGCTTTCGTCGTGCCGTCAAGCGCGCCTGCATCCTCGCTGTATACCAGCGTGGCTGCCGCAATTGCGCTCGCTACCGTTGCGCTGAGCGTGATGGTCTTCGCGGTCTGGTCGCACGAGGCAACCGTGTACTCGGTCGATCCGATCTTGATTTTCGCGCCCGCAACAAGGTACCGAGCGCCCGCATCCGTGATCGCTGACACGGTCACCACCGCGCTGCCCGCCGTGTGGGCCGTTACAGCGGTCAAAACGCTTTGATGGTAAACCTTCGCTTCAGGGTTCTCGACAAACACGACGCCGAACAGGCGGCCGATTTCGCCGTCATAGATCTGCTCTGCGTTCGCGTATTTCGACACGTCCTGCCAGAGCGTATCGCTCTGCAGGTCGAACGTCGAATCCGGAGAGCAGATGCAGATGAAGTGAGCGCGGCGGGTCTTGCCGTCAAGCGATGTCTTGAACATTTTTGCACGGCTCTTCTTGAGCGTGCGAACTGCGCGCCGGATCTCCAGCACGGTGAGTTTGTCGCTCGCGGTGAGATCCAGACGCTTAGTGCGGCCGGTCGCATACTGGACGTTCGTGCCGGAGCACATCGCGTTACGCGTAATACGGTCGGCCACCGCGCCGATCAGCTGTCCGAGAAGCGTGGAAGCCTTCTGGACGATGTTGTGATAGCTTGTCTTTTTCAGCAGGTCAGAAACAACAATGTGTCTGCCATACTGGGCAACTTCCGCTTCAATGGTTGATCCAACCATGCTGAGCGGTGAAGGCGTTTCGCCTTCCGTAAGCGGAGTCATCGCCTGATCGATGTCAAAGGCTTCGTAACGGTCGAACTGCACTTTTGTGCCCTGGTTCGCCGGAATCGATTTCTTTTGACCGTACAGCTGGTGGCAGAATTCCGGGACGGCATTCTCCAACAGATTCCGCTCATAATAGGTCTTGTTCTCGAGTGAGTTATTCTTTGCCAGGATCGTCATTTTCTGTTACCTCCTTGGTTAGGTTAGATTGTGTTCTTTCTGGTATTTCTTGAATTCTTCGCGGGTCATGTGCGCAAAGTCAGGCGGCCCCGCCACCGCCGATGAACGCGAGGATTGCGGCACCGCCGCGCGTGATCTCAACTGATCCGCCACCTGCTGCGGCGCTTTTTCGGCTTCGCTCGCTGCGCTTTGCGCGCGTTGCTCCGCCGCATAAATACGAACCGCTGCGCTTGTCGGATATTGCAGAAGCAGTTTTGCAAACTCGATGTCTGCCCCCGCCGCCTCAAGGTCAAACCCTTCCGGGAGATCCATCGTCGCAAGCTCTTCAAGGATCTCCTGAGCGTGATCCACTTCTCCGTTGTCCTGTTGCCCCTGCTGCTGTGCGCTCTGTGGGTTCTCCTGAACAGGGTCCTGTTGCATTGCCGCGCGCTGGTTCGCTTGCTGCTCTTGCGCATAGAGCATGCGAGCCATGCCGATCGAAATGCCTTCACGCTCTGCGATAGATGCGAAGAAACCGTTCTCGATCTCGGTCAGTGCTTGCTCGCGAGTGATCCCCTTGCTTCTCATGACGTCAGAAATCATCAGGTCTGCAAGCTTGCGCTGAGGGTCTGCCGCCAGCTTCTCCTCATATTTGCGCTGTTCCTGAGTGCGGACACGGTCGCTTTCCTTGCCGAAAGCTTTACCAATATCCTTTTGCGGCCTTTGGTTCTGGAACCTGTTCGGGAAGTCTCTGCGCGGCTCATTGCCCCGCGCGTCAGCCGACCGCTGCGCGTCAACCGCACCGGCGCCCTTTTGCCCCGCAGATTGCGTTGCCTGAGCAGCAGCGGGTTGCGCTGCGGGCTCGGCCGGAAACGCGAAATCGGAGGCGGACTCATTGGCAAATCCTGCCGTGGCACCCTGATCGGCTGCCATATTGACCGTGTCTTCCATACTTTTCTCCATATGAAAAGCGGGGTTATTCCCCGCTCTTCATGACCGTTTGTTAGGCCGTCAACGCCTTTTATTTATGCCGTCACCGTTTCTGGTGGTTGCATCTGTTGTAACTTCCCGGCAAGCTGCGTCTGCTGCTGCCCGGCTTGCTGTGTTGCTTGCTGTGCTGCTTGCTGCTCCGCCTGCAGCGCAGGATCCACCGCGGGTGGATTCTCTTTCATCTTCGCAAGAATCGCTTCTTTTCCGTCGATGATCATTAATTCAAATCCTTGCTCTTTTGTGAGAACGCCCGCCTCGACCGCTCTGAGAATAAAGTCGTTGTGAACCTCAGTAGACCACTTGTTCTCAACCTCAACTTTGATGCTGATTTCAAACTCCATCGGGACTTCAGCGCCTGTCTCGGTTTTGCGCCACATCATTTTAGAATCGAATGCCGCGCGCTGCTGTTCGCCCTCCTTCTTGATCAAAACTTCACGGGTGACAACATTGAATTCCCGTTCTGCCTCCATCTCCTTGTTCACAGCACATTTGAAATCATCCATCATGCGATCGGAAACAGTACGTGTGCGCTTGTTCGACGCACTCTGTAGCGACGCGATTGCACGGGCCGATGTTACTCCCGCATTCATATTGCCCTGGCTAACATCATTTGCCCCGCTGGTCTCATACATATTCTGTCGCTTAGTTTCAATGTGCCCGAGCAAATAGTCCGGAAGCGGCGGTGTAACCAGCCACTCAATTCCGTTTGTTGTCGTTCCCTTATGCACCTGCTTGCTGAAATCCCGCAGATCATCGATGTCAAACCCGCTGTTCTCGGCTATAAGTAGTTTTGGCTTTCCTGCCATCACGGCGTTGATCGCAACCTGCTGATCGAGTTTGTCAGCCATCAGCTGCTGATCGCCGTGTACGTCAACCATTCCAGTCCCAAGAGGGGTGCCTTTGCGCTCGAATAAATACGTGACAACGAACGGGTATTCCCCGTCAGCAAAGTACCCTTCAGGAAGTTCTATACGACTGTCACCAAGCAATTGCTGCCCGGCAAGCTGTGCCATGTGAACGCGATATCCTCCTACGCCTTCATACATTCTTGGATCAAATTCACGCCACCAGTATTCGAGAAAAAGCGTGCATTTGGTGCTGTCAAATGTGATTGTTTTGTCGCGGGGAGCTACCGTCGCATCTGTCGAGATTTGTCCCGCGTACGCTGGGTACTCCTGCTCAATTGATTCGATCGTTCGAGGAAACACCTTGAATATTCCGCGGCTATCCTGGATGTCTTTCGTCGCCAGCGGATCAAACATGATGTTGTACACGTCGACATGCCGAATAAACGCCCCGCCGAGACCGCGATTCGCGCGAACATCATATCCCACTTCTTGAACGCAATATCCGCTTACAAGCAGATCGTGGACTAGGTGCCCATACTCTTTCTTGTAATGCGCGGAATCGTGATTCTTTTGAATCAGAGCGGAGACGATCTCTGCAACCGCTGTATCTTCCTTCGTTTGCGGTAGAATGCTTACTTGCGGAAAACGGTCAATGAATTCCGCCTGCGCGCTTTCAATCGCCGAATGAAGCGACGGAGTGACTGGGCGCGGTTCGTTTGTATCTTTCTTCCCAACTTCCTCCCAGTGCTTGTTGTTGTAATATAATTCGCACCGATCAATACGCGCCCGTTCCCCTGTGTATGCGCTCTCGAACTCCTTATAAAGCGCGTATGCTTTTTGCACGAAATCCGGATCGTTCAGCATCTTCCCCTTTTCACTTTCTTCTGGGTTCTGTTCGGTTTTTAATCCTAACGTTGATGCGATGCCGGTAGCAGCTTTCTTGACAGCAGTTCCGATTCCCATATATTTCCTCCTATGCGCTGTAGAATCCATTTCCGCCTCTTATATTGAGGTCGAACGGATCGTACGGTTTTGGTTCTGGTGGTATCGTGATGATCGTCGGCGCCGGTCGCGACATCAAGCCGTATCGAAGAGCCTCCGGCGCGTGGTCTTCGAGATTATCCGCAACATCCTCAACAAAATGCGGATCGTAGATCATTTCCGGAATCGTTCGGATCAGGTTTTCGCAGGTGTTAAAAATAAGCATCCTCGGAAAACCGTCTTCCATATCCGCAAGATAGTACCGCACACGCTGCCAACCTGAGCCGCGCGTGTTGTCCGCCTTGATCAACGGAACGCCATTCTCCGCGAATGCTTCTGCGATCGTATATCCTGCAATATCCGTGTTCCCGCGCTCCTGCCACATATCCGGTGACGCTGCGGTGTACGCTATCGGCTCCGCACCCGAAAGATTTCGGATATCCCGCGCGACGTCTTTTGCAAGGACTTTGTTTTTATATCGTTCCCGATAAACATAAACGCGGCCTTTAGGGGACACTGCAAACCAAAGCGTTGCACACGGATCCGCGTAGCCCCAGTCCATGCTTCGAAATCTTCGCCAGCTCTTCGGAATCTCGAACGGCTTGATCACATGTTTGTCGCGCCGGAATTCTTCAAAGAACTGTCCCGCCATCGCATCCCAATCTCCATCAAGGTGTGCCCTTCGCAGGTGATCCGGAAGGTTCTCAAGGATTTGCCTGTACTCAGGGTTTGACCTGGTCAAAACCGTGTTGTCTGAAAGTTTTGCCGGAACAAAAGAGTAATCCTCCGGGTGCTCGCTTGCTTTGTACTGCCGCGTGATGAACAGGCGCTTGACCCAGCTGTGACCGACTCCGCCCGGGTTGCAGGTGTAATACATCCGCGGCGTGAAATCCGTTCGAATCGATCGATTACACGTCGTGATAAATTGCATCTGGCTTTCCGTGAACGTTGTCGCTTCTTCGAGCCCGATCACGTCGTATTCCTGCCCTTGATAGCGGTAAACATCCTGCTCGTTGTCGCAGTACCCCAATTTGATGCGGCTTCCGTTCGGGAAAATGAAAACTCGATCCGCTTTTATGAACTCTGCGACTCCCGCAAGCCGACTTTGCAGCGGTTTCGTGTGGTTTTCATTCAACTCGTTTAACGTGCGACGCATCAGCAAAATTTGAAGGTCTTTATAATACCCGGCAAGCATCACCAGCTTTGTGCGCATTGCCCAGCTCTTTCCACCGCCGCGCGCGCCGCCATATGCCGTGTGCCTGGTTCTTGCACGAAAAAACTCGATTTGCCTTGGATTCGGTTCGAATCCCAAGCTCACAACTCCGTCTACCCCATGATTTCATCCTCCGACACCACGGCGTCCGGAAGCTTTTCAAAGGTGAACTTGACTCCGCTCTTCTTCAGATCGTTGACTTCGATGATCTGCTTTTCCTTCCAACGCTTTCCGGCGCGGTTCTTCAGGAAGAAGATTGCCGCCTTCACGTCAGCCGGCTGCCATTTCTGCAAGTCAACGACCAGCACTTCCTCGGTGGTGAGTGTCTTTTTTCCCGTGTCCGGATCGTACCACTCTGTTTTCACTTTGATAGCCGTTTGCTCGGTATATCCATACCCGTTCACCATTTTGATGAGCGAGTTCTCCGCTTCCACGTCGACGATCTCTTTCGTCTGTGACAGCAATGCCGCAAACGTTGGAAACTTGATCTTCCACGCCGAGAGCGTCGACCGCGCGACGCCAAGTTTCTCCGCGAGTTCTTCATCCGTGAGCCCGTCACGCGCCCAGGCACGCACCAGCAGCATGCCGTCAGGCGACATCCAATATTCAAACTTCTTGCGATTCACTTTCTCCTCGGAGAAATCCAGCGCGTCCGCAATTTGCGCGTTCTTTTTCTTCCACTCGCTAAGCGTGGAGCGGGAAACGCCGACGTTAGCAGCAATCTGCACGTCAGTCAGCTTCTCTTCCGTCCATGCTTCCAGCTGGCGCAGCCCCTCCGGGGATGCCCAGTATTCCATTTTTCCGCGCGCCATGGTCACCACCCGCCGTTTTTTGCGCATAAAAAAACAGGCCCGCGCGCAGCGGGTCTGTTTAAACGCTATTTCTATGCTTCGATTATAACACCTCAAAAGCGAACAAAACGAACAGATTTTCGTTAACCATGCTTTTATGGGTTATTTTTCACATAACGCTGAACTGCCATCCGCAGAGCATCGTTTTGCGCAGCGTTTCCGTATATCTCTGTTGATGTCATTGACCACGTCGCCCCGGTGATGTAGTAGAGCTCCATGGCAGTTTTCACGATGGGATCCCAAACGCCGGCAATGTAATTTTCGATTTGCCTCATGTCGGCTTCAATTTCATCCATCTCGCAAATCCATCCGTGGACCTGCAGGGACTTGCGCTGCATTTGCTCCGGATCCAGACCGGCGACGCTGAAATGGACCCGCTGGAACGGAAAGGATTTGTTTGACCCTTCCACAATGTCAACAACGCAATCCACTTTCTCTTTATTCTGCTCCCTAATTTTACGGTCCAGAACGCCCCAGCGCGTTTTGAGTTTCCCGTATTGGTCCAGCTGCTCAAGCGTCATTCTACTCTCACCTCCTGCGCGGCCGCGCGCGTTGCTTAGTCTTCAACAACCCCGTTCTCGAGGGGGACGAACCTGTCCGCTGCCATTGCCGCAATGCGGTTCAGCGCCATATCAGGCGTGTGTCCGTCCCACTCCGGCGCGGCGTGCAGCTCCTTCACCTGAATCAGGTTCCAGAATGGATTGAGATCCATGTGATACGTCGCCTGTCCATATGGCGTGTCGATGCCGCACAGGAACATACCAGGGTACATCGTGCCGTCGCTGTGCTTGAGCGACTTCCATGCGATATCTTTGTGATCCGCGCAGATCAGCGCGAAGAGGATCCCGCGGTGACGGTAGAGTTCATCAAAGGTGTGGTAGCCGTCCGAGGTGCTGCCGGTCGCTACAGTCTGATCGACCTTTTTGTTGGCGTCAACAATATGGTCAACCTTTTTCGTGGGGTTGTAGGGGTCAGGGATCGGTTGCCATGCGATGATCGTCTCATCATCCTCAAAATCAAACCCTGTTTCGGTATGCCAGCATCCCTCTATCCGCGTTGCTATCGTTCGATATGCATAACCGCTATCGCGCTTAACCGTCACAAGATATTCTTTGTTGTGCCCGCTTTCCTCAATCAATCCGCTCTTCGGCAGCTGAGCGCTGCACGGTTTCCATGCCGGATCAGAATTTTCGAGCGCGTCGATTGCTAAATTCAGTGCTTCGGCAATGTAGACGTGCGGAGGTTGACCGATCCCGTGGATTCGCATATGCTCCTTGATGCGCTCTATGGCTTCATGCTTTTTCATGTTGTAGCTTCTCCTTTCGGTTGGTAACGGTCGGTCAGTAGCGGGAATCTTTTGCACCGCTCGCATCGCGTAACGCCCATCATTTTGGGTTGCCACTCGCATCCGCTACACGTCAGCGGCTCCGGTTCCTGCCGCTCGCGCTGCAGGGATTCGATAAGGTCTGCGGCGGCTGTTGAGGTTGCTTCATTGCAGGTTGTTCCGCAATCCGGCGATATCGGAATTCCAAGACGCCTGACAGGACAGTCAGTACAGAAAATCCCTCCACACCTATTCGGATTCGCCTGTATCCGTAGCGCGGCTACAACGTCCTTTGCCATTTTTTCTTGGTCACTCATGGCTTTTCCTCCGCTTCCGTAAGCTCGCTGATATGCACAATGTGCCCAAGTCCTGTTCGCGCGTCTTTCCCGTAAACAACTTCGTTATCTAACGGCAACCCAGCCATAGACGATCGAATTGCATACTTTAGCGCTGCAGGGTTTCCGTCGCAAAACATCCATGACTTCCCGAACACATTGATTTGCCAATCCTCAATAATGAACGGGGCTCCGTTAAGGTGATCTGGGTCATCTTTGCAAGACAGTATTACTGTTTTGCCTGCCATATGGTGTTTTTCTCTTAAATTCTCATCCATCATTTATTTCCCTTCCGGCAGCTGGAGCAGCCCGCCCTGGTACAGCTGATACAGCGTCTTCTTTCCGTTCGATAGGTACGGAAGGAACACTTCGTCCATCTTGACCGCGCCGGACTCAATGAACGCCATCTGCGCGAGCCCCAGTCGCGGATGTTGCGCCATGCGGTACGCTCCGCCTGATCTCGATCCGCGCGCACCTTCTGCCGGCGAAACACTTCCATGACGCCGTCAACGTTGGCCGGCAGCGCGAACCCCTGTGGGCCATGGACGGTCTGCAGCATGAAGGTGACGCCTGTGGGTTTGCCGCCCTCATAGTCGACAAGAATCTTATTTGCACCGCCGCGCGCGAGAGCTCCCTGCAGCTCTCCGAGGCTCGTGTAGCAATCCACGTTGGATGTGTAGTTCTTAATTGGCATGGGGTTCTCCCTTCCCCGCATCGGCGGCGTCAAAAACTCGAAGCGTTGAGGCCGGAACTTGCTTTAATTCTCCTGCGTCAATAATGACGGCTTTTGCTCCGAAAACTCCCGCGTGCGTCGAAACGATTTCTACTTCACGTCTGTGGTCTTTTATGCACTCATTGCACGGCGGCGCACCATCGAACGGCGCGTCTAAGCACAATTGGCAATCTCTCGGTGCATCGTAAATCGCTTTCATCTATTCCGCTCCCTCTCCCGCTATTCAAGATACGGGATTTCTTCTGTGTGTCCGCAATCACGGCAAATATAGTTGCAGGGATGGCCATCTGTTTTGAAGTTGTTGCCGTCGCAGTTCGGGCAACTCCACCATGCAAGCCCGGCGCTGAGTATTTGGTCAATGTCGAGCTCTCCGAGATGATCAATGCGGACAGGCTTTCCATCTTTTCGGCACATCCTGATTTTTAGATCGGTGTATCTGTCGATGTTGTCACAGATTTCATGCCGCCGCGCAATCTTCTTCGCCTCTTTGATGTTTGGCCCGGCGATATATACGCCGCCATAGTCTTCGTCGACTTCTGCAAAATAGACTTTACTCATTTTTCTCCACACGTTTCTCGCGTTTAGGCTTCTGGAACGCGCTGCGGCTGCACATGATCCACACAGGCGGTTGCGTTGTCCCGCCGCGAACGCCGAGCCAGCAGCGCCCGAAGAATAGCGCGGACAGCCGTTCGCGAAGCGTCAACCGCCAGCAGCTGACGCATGTGGTCCCGTCCGTGTAGACGTCCAACGAGCTGCACTGCTCTTCCGTCATGTCGACCGGGCGCGTGAGGGTGTGGTTCTGTTCTTTGAATGACGTCGCGTTCATTGCTTTTCCTCCACCGGTTCTGCTTTCAGTTCGGCGAACCATCTGCCCGCATCTGTGCGCTGTAGGGGTGCGGTCTGCGGAAGCACAGTGCCGCGCTTCTTCATCGCTTCTCCAAGCACTTCGCAGCGGATCACGCGCCCGGCGCCGCCGCGGCCGGTACTGCTCACGGTGTACCCGTCCTTATCCTTGACAAGCTCGATCCGCTTGCCATCACGGCTGAGAAACGCGGCATAGGTCGTTCCGACGTCAAAATCATCGACAGCCGGCAGCAGAATGATTTTTGCTTTGACGATGATTGCGTTTACGACCAGCTTTGAGTTGCGGTCGAAACGATCCATCCTCGGCGTGTTGCTGGTGTTGATTTGCTGATCCATTTTTAGTTCCTCCTGTTTTTTGATTTGTTTTTGATAGTCCGCGTCGCTTAGAAAGCGCGGGCATTTTGTGACGATATACGATTCGTTCGTTCGTTCTTTCCCTCTGATTCCGTAAGAAAGGTCGCTTCGAACGGCAGTCCATCCTGGCACGGGCTGAAAGTACAGCGACCACGAACAGCAAACGCCTATGCGAAGCAGAGCCCGCGCGCAGTTCCAGCAGATTGTTTGTTTTGTTGTTTGCTTGCTCTGTTCCATAGTCAGCTCCTTCAGCTCGCGTTATTCGTGTCATTTCCCGTAATACCACGGCTCGCCGCCGCGCTCGGTCATGAAGCTCATTCTTTCACCGTCCCACGCCATAAACAGCATGGTTGCTGGGAACGGGTACCCGGTGTATGCCTTCGTCAGAATGAAAGTGGTTTGCGCGTTGATGTACAGTTCCGCCAGCTCATAGTTCTCTTTTGACACGGGCGCGTCCGGATCATAGAAAAAGAATTCGCCCGGCTGCTCCACGTTGCCTTTGATGCTGTCTGCCCACTCGCGCTTACCATCCGCGCGCAGCTGCTGGCAATAGGTGCGGTTCACGACCAGAAACGCAAACCCGCGCTTCTCATCCGTCGTGTTCAGCCCCCACATGCCGCGCGCGACGGCTTCGATCTGGTCTGTCCCCGTGTGGTAGTCATAAATCACCGCTGTCGGCCGAGGCTGCGGCGCAGGGCTTTGCGTGGGCTCCACGCCTATGTTCACAACGGTGTCTGGCTGCGGCGTTTGATCCGGCATCTCCGCGCGCGCCGCCGACGTGAATGCAGCATGCGCAAGCTCAACCGTCAGCAGGATTAGCAGCAATAGCGGGATTATTCGTTTGAACATCGTTCATCACCTCCTACATTCCTCCAAGCAAGTCTTGAACCGCGACCTGATCAAACACCGTTATCTTTTTGTCCTTAACATCACGCAGTCCGATGATGATCAGCGTTCGTGATGCTTCGTTGCGCGTCAGGCCGAATTTTGCACCGTATGCGTCTACATCGGCTGCCAGCTCATCTGTGAGCAAAACATGCTTCCCGCGGTATGACTTCCCGCCCGGCTGCTCCGGCTTCTCCGCATCCTTGATCAGGGCTAGAACGTCCGCTGAATACAGGTTCTCCTGATGGCATAGAAAAGCAGCGCTTATCAGAGCCAGTTCCGGTTGCGTCGGGATCGACCGACCGCTCACCAGCTGCGAGATCATACCCGTGGATATTCCCGTAAACAAGGCTAGCCATGCCTGCGACTTGTTCGCTTTTTTCAGTTCCTTGTTGATGTTGTTTTTAATCATGTCTACACCCCGTTCTAATCGATCTTTGAAGCCCCTCAAACGTACCTTGCCGGAAAGATACCGCCGTGAGGCTATACACGCCCGCCCCTGGGGGGCTGCTTGTGGCTTGTGCGCTTTTTCTGCGCGGCGATTTTTACATGCATGTCGGTAAATTTCTGTGTGTCCTTTGGCTCCTCTTCTTCCGAGACGGATTTATTTCCGCGCCACGGGCTTGAATGCTGCAAGCCGAAGAGTTTGTCGCTTTCGCAGATCGTCATCTTTTTGCCATTGACAAACAGGCGCGGCGTCGTACCGCTGGTTCGGAAGCACTTCTGATAGTGCTTTTGCGCTTCCGTGAAATCCGTCGTTGTGATGCACTCCGTTTCAACGCCGCTCGCGATATTGATCAATGCGTACAGTTTCTTATCATGCGCCATGTCAAATCCTCACGTCCCACAAGCTCAGCTGCCCATTGAACGGGACAAGCTCCGGCAGAGGCTTCATGTCTTCGAAGATCCATGCGTAGCGCCCGGGCGAATACCAACCGAGTTGATACTCGCGCGTGTCCTCCATCCGCGCGCAATACTCCTCATCCATGCGAACGCAGTCGACCAGGGTGCCGCAGCTGAGCAGAACGCCACGGGGCAGATTCTGCAACGGTGTGTCAGATAGGTGCGCGGATCCGCGAAGCAGCTCTTGCGCGTGCGCTTCCTCCGGCGATCCGTGCGCCGGCAGGCGCAGTCCCGCGTGAATAAACACCGTGCCGCGATAGTTCGTGCTCCAGCTGCGCGTTTCGTTGAACTTCTCGTTCACCGCCATGAAGGAGGCGTACGGCTGATAGAGCGTCACTGCCTTGCCGATGATCTCGCCGTGGTCGAAGATGTCGCGGCCGGCAGCGACATGCTGCATCAGAGCTCTGATCGCGTTCTCCGGGCAGTCCCAGTTGCTGCTGTTGATAATGTTGCGGGTGCGCTGATCCGTGCGCCGCGTTCCTTCTACGAGTCCAACCCAGTCTGTTTTCTCAGGCATCCTCTTCGTCCTCCTCATCAGAACTTTCGGTGATCTCACCCGTTTCAGGATCGATCAAAGTCAGCTGCTCTTCCGCGTCGCGGCGCTCGACGGCTTGCTTCTCCGCGTTTGCTATCGTCCACGCATAATCCATGCGAGACGCAAATAACGCTGCGAACTTCTGTAAATCCTTATCCCCGCCCGCATTAAATCTTGGCGTGACGATTCCAACGATCAATATACCCATCCGCGCGACAATGTAGATCTTTCCGTCCGCCGTCTGTCGTTCGCTATAAGTAAGCAGCTCGATATCCTTCGTCATAGCCATGAGATAGACGCGATCGACAAGCCGCATCCCTTTCGAAGTGTCAAACGGGATATAAAGGCTCCCTCCGTCCGAAATGCTTACGCTGAGAGGCTGAATATATTTTTCAGAATAATCATGCTGATCGAGTCGAAACGCGATCTTGTTTGCGGAAGTCTCGGTATACCTGATCTTTCCCGCCTGCTTTTCCGTAATGTCAAAAATCGTGTATAACTGGTCTTTGTTCAGCGTGCGCAATCCGTAAATCGGATAAATTGCTTGCGTGGTTCCGACCCACTGCGTCGGTTTTTCGTCTTCTTCGTTCGCGTTGATGAGCGTAATATTCCGCTCCGATTTGCATAACTGTGCGACTTTACTTACTTTCATTGCTATTTCTCCTCACCCGACCAAATCGTCGGAAAATACGTAGTTATGGTTGTCCAACTCATAAGGTTTTTTAACCTTGTTGTTGCATCGGTCAAGAACCGTTTGATAACTCATATTGTTTGCCCGGGCCGCCGCGCGTGCGCTCGGATAGAAGCTTACTATCTCTCCATCTCGAGATATCTTCGCTACCGTCTTTCGCCTATCGGAGAGCAGTGTGGTACGCTTACCAAGTTCACGCCTGCTGATCCACTGCAGGTTGCCGACAAAATTGTCAGATAGCACGCCGTTTTTATGCCACAAGACATATTCGGCGTTTTTCCGTGGAAGGAATGCGTCCGCGACAATGTGCGATATCATGTGCACTTTTGGCTTGTTATTCATGCTCAATTTAACGACATAGTCGCCGTGGTGTTCGTACCCAAAAAGACGAACGCTCTTTTTTCTGTAAACATGCCGTATCTCTCCAAGTGGATTTACCTGATATTTCCCGCCGTAGCCGTTTATGTCCTTCCATATCTCGCCTCGCATATCAACCAACACGTATCTTTCTCCTTTCACCCGCGCGCAGCGGGTACCATAAATAAGCGCCCGTGAAAAAGACGCTACATATGTCGATCGTCATCAAAAATTGGTTCTTTTTCTGTCCGATTGTCCGGTTCTAAGTCCGGCATGCCGCCCGCGCCGCTACCGCGTTGGCGGGTGGTTGATACTGATTTGATATTGGTGCGCGCGCTACGCGCATGCGCGCCCGCACTTGGTGTCCGGATGTCCGATTCGTCTTTTTTTCGCATCCGCACGTATAGATAGACGCCGCCGACAAACTCAGACCGCTTGGCGCGGATGTCTATGAACCGATATTGCGGGAAGGCGTCCTCGAAAAACTTCTTCGGATCCAGCCGATTTTCCAGCAGATCCAGCATGCGTTTTTTGCTCAAAGTCTTTCCGTTCGGCAGTCGGGTGCTGCGATGGTCGTCCGGTCTTTTCATGTTCCGGCTGCATGCCCACTTTCTACGGTTTTTCACCGCCAGTGGTGCTTTAAGAACATATTTCGCGATACCTGTTAAACCAAACTCGGTTTCAACCAGGCGCGTTCCGTTTGCAATGCCAAAGCGTGAGCGCCAAAGGTCTTCAACCATATCTCGGGTGATCCCGCCGCCGAGATTCACGAAAATGTGATAGTGGAACCGGATCGGCTCACCGTCCGGTCCTTCGGCTTCGTCAATGTACAGGTAGAACAGTTCCATTCCATGCTCGAGATAGATTTTTCTCAGTGTGCGGATGAACCAATCAAACGAGCGAAATGCTTCCGCCCTGTCCTTCGGCTCTACGACAAAGGAACCAAACATCTCGAGATCGCCAGCTTTGAAGTATTCATTAACCAGCTGGACAATCTTTCGCTCTGCGTTTTGATGGTTTCGGTTCTGAATCACCTTCGCGCTCTGTTCATGCCTGGCCTTGTTCGCTTCGATGACCTGTGCGCGCGTGTTCCATAGGGCATACCCGTCCAGTTCCAGCATCTTCCCGGCAAAATTCGTCTTGGCGCAATATGTCGTGACAAAACGCGAGATCGATTCTCTCAGCTCACGTTCTCCGTTGATGCTGTAGAGATCTTCATAGCGCTCTGCTGCATACTGTCGCTTTTTCACGTGATTGCCTCCGTTTGTCGTTTCTGGTTACGAGAGAGCTGTGGATAGTGTGAGAAAACGTGGATAAGGTGCGTTAGACTTATCCACTTTTTCCACTCCATCCACAGCCGGACTGCTGGGGAACGCGCTTCGCGATGTGCGGCTGCGCCGCTGGATGATCTGCAAGAATAGCAGGAGTATTCTGTCTGCTGGTCTATCTCGTTTCAATCCTGCTTTCGTTCACGATTTGTTATCACCGTATACAAGGGCGAAAAAAAATAGATCTTTTCGCCCTTGCATATATATAAGAAGATTAGCTTGCGATCTGCAGGCCGACGCGCTCAAGCCGGATCAGTGCGAGAATGCTGGCGCGCATGTCCTCCGGAAGCTTGCTCGCAAGCTCCATGTTTTCGCGCAGTTCGTTCAATCTCCCGTGATCCAGATCCGGCAGCTCTCCGCCGAGTCCGAGAATCGCGTCGGTGGTGATGCTGTAGTGCTTCGCGATGTTGATCAACGATTGCATGTCCGGCATGCAGCGCGCGCTTTCCCACGCTGCAACGCTCTGCTGTACGACGCCAACCGCTTCGCCCAGCTGCGTTTGCGTTTCCCCTGCGGCTTTACGCACACGCCGGATATTCCGGCCGACGTGCTCAAGGGTTTTCTCCATTTCCATGTGATTTTCTCCTTTTTCTTTTTTTGATATGCAATGCGCTAAAAAAGCGCGATTTGCTCTGGCTTTGGCTCCGGCTTCTTGTACGGGTCATAGTGCGGGTGGTGCTTGGTCTTCGTGTTGCGCGTCGGCCGAGCTCCCTCTTGCCGCTTGCGCCACTCCGTTTGGCTCAGCTTCGCGGTGCGGGTGATCCCCTCCGCGCAGTTCGGCCAATGCGTTTGGAACGCTTTGATCGTGCCCGGCGCGCCCTTCGTCGCATAATTCGCGTTGAACGTCCGCCCGGTCAGGCCAATAACCTCGATCGCCTTAACCAACCCTTCCGGATCTTTGCGCACGTATACCATCTGCGCGTCAACCGGCATCTTCTTGCCGTTTTCCATCGGGATGAAATTAATCGGTTTTCCGCATTTTCCGCACAGTGGCATGCGCTGCTCCTCTCCTGGGCGCGATCCGGCGCCGCATGTTCGCTACCATCAGGTAGATGCAGATCATCACCGTGCCGTATCGCTTTTCCATTGTTCGTTCCTCCTGTTCGATGCTTCGAGATGAGGAGCGCATAGGCGGATGTGAAAGGAGTAAGCCATCCGTTTCGGGCCCGACCTGCCCGCGGGAGCTGCCGTGAAGCGGAGTTCCCATCCTGTGCTGATCCCCATCTCGAAGCGCCGAAGCGCTTCGATGGGATGGAAGGAAGAAGGTACTGTGTGGTGCGCTGCCGGGTTCGAACCGGCTTCTTCCGATGAGGATTTGACTCCGGTCGGATGCTCTGCCGCAGAGCCTCTATGCTCTGTAAGCTAAGCGCCCCATGTGCCGCGCGCGTGCGCGGCGGGAAGTCAGCAGCCGCTGTTGTCTCCGATGTCGCGGCAAAACGCTTGGTACGCAAGAATGTTCTTGATTGCCACTTCGATGGACAGGATCGCCTGCACGATCCACTCGCCATTTTCAACGTAATCTTGCAGCTGCACCAATCGATCGTGAACCATCTCGAGCAGATCCGTGTCCTCGACGCCCTCCTGCAATTCAGGATCATGAAAATCGCCCGGAATGCCGTTCTGGAACAGGATCCCCGTCAAGCCCATGATGGAGTGATTTCCGCGCCAGATGGAGTAGTTCACAGGCACGCCGCGGTGGTCGACTTCTCCGGTTGAATAGATCTCGTTCAGCGCATCCGGACGCGGGAACGCGTTCAGAATACGGTTGCGGGGGTAATCGGATGAAGGGGCCTCCGGTTCCGAGTCTGCTTCTTCAGACGCTTCATAAACGCGATATTTATTTTCGAAATCGAATTTCGAAGCCGCAAGAGTTATGCCGCCTGCGTCTCCGTCAGTCTTCACGACGTAATCGCCTTCTTTTGCTTCCATTTCACCGAACAAAATGCTATTGAGAATGAGCCGCGGGGTTCCGTCCTTGATCCGGATGTTGATCGGTTCTACGCCGAGCTGCTTCAGCTCTTCCATGCAGCTTTCAGTGTTCCAGAACTGGATTGCTGTCACCGACGCTTTGGATTCGATATACCTGTTCATACTGCTCCTTCTTTCTATTTCGCCGTTTTCGGCGTTTTGCGATGGGTTCCGATAGCCTTGCAGCTGCCGCCGCTGGTAACGGTCAGACTTGATTTCGAACGCCCATCGCAAAGCGCCGGAGCGCTTTGCTGTACAGGTCAGCCAGGACGATTTCCGCCCAGAGCTTCACCAGAAATCGGTTCGCGTTTGGCAAAAACAAGATGATCCTTTGCGGCATCGCACGCCCACTCGAAGTCACGCGCGCCGAGCCCCGATTGAACAGCGACAGTAGCGATCTGAACCGCTGCCCGCTCTACTCTGGATCTGCGCTCTTCCTGTTCCCGCTGTAAGCGTTTTTCTTCTTCGGTCATTTCACGATCGGGTTTTTCCATGGTCAATTCCCTCCTTTCTTCTTTTCGCCTTCCGGCGTTTTGTGATGCAGAAGGCGCGTTGTTCCTGCGCGCGTGTGCTTGCGTCTGTCTTCCGCTGAGCGTCTGAGTCTCACTGCGGGGTCGCATTCACGATTTCTGCATCACAAAGCGCCGAAGCGCTTTGTCGCAGTTTTTGGAAGCCATCGGGTATACTGCGTCCCGAAATCCCTTAGCTTCCGTTAACCAATGCCTACATAGGGCGCTCATCGGGTTTGGTGGGTCATCTCGGATTCGAACCAAGGAACTTCCGATTAAAAGCCGGATGCTCTGCCAACTGAGCTAATGACCCGTGTGCCGCGCCCTGCAGAGCGCGGCGTTCGTTATGTGTAAAACAATTCGACGTTCAAATAACTCGGCATGATTTCTTCCAGCGGATCGCCGCAGCGCCTGTCGTTTCGGGGCGGGCACAACAGGAGAGCCCTATCTACAGCCTTCGCGTTGCGCGTCCCGCGCTCCAGTTGAGTGAGTCGAGATGGTTGCCGAGTTGGAGCGGGCGGCGGGATTTGAACCCGTAGCCCTCGGCTTGGAAGTCCGATGCGCTACCGTTGCGCTACACCCGCGGATAAATCTCGAATAGTCAAACGGATAAAACAAATCCATGTGTTTACCTCTGTTATTTTTGCCTTCCGGCGTTTTGCGATGGGAGCAGCTCTGCCAGCTGCGCGGGCTTCACCGCGGTGCTTGCGGTTGGTTCCCGTCTCTCTCAGCCCATCGCAAAGCGCCGGGGGACGCTTTGCCGCAATTGTTTTCGGATAAATCGCGCAAAACCGGCGGAGTGGCCGCGCAACCGCGTGCGCATGGCGCAGATTGCAGGATTCGAACCTGCGGTGCCTTGCGGCATCATCGGAGTTCAAAGCCGACTCCTTAAACCACTCGGACAAATCTGCACGCCGT
This sequence comes from Christensenellaceae bacterium, assembly GCA_963667195.1. Classification (GTDB taxonomy): domain Bacteria; phylum Bacillota; class Clostridia; order Christensenellales; family CAG-138; genus UBA7703. Next base: position 2,521,761 of record OY762962.1, on the reverse strand, counting down.
TGTCATAGGTACCTTGCGTGGAACTGGTCATTCAGGTACTTGCGGAAATCTGCGAAATTCTTTTCGCCGGTCACAAGATCGTCAAACGCCTTGCTCGCTTCCTCCTGCTTGTCAAACCCGAACGAAACGCGCTTCCCGAACCCTGGCTTGATCTCGATCACAACCGCAACGACGAAGGGCTTGACGTTTTCAAAGTCCTGCCAGTCCTCCAGCGTGATCAGCTTCTTGTTCTGCGCTGCCTTGTCTTTTCGCAACTGTTGCATGGTCGGTGCTCCTTTGCATTAAACTTGATACTTCTTTCCGCGAGATTTCACACTCACGCTGTTCGCCCACTCGGCAGCGGATCGAACGACGATCCGGCCGTCAGGCGTTTGCTTGATACCGCCCTCGCTGACCAGCTTGACAAGGTGATTCTTACTTATGCCAAGCATTTTTGCCGCCGCCGCCTTCGTCAGCGTTTCGCCATAGGTCAGCGCCCACTGCTCGCCGACCGAGCTGCTCTTCTTTGCCGCGTTCAGTTGGCTTACGAGCGATTGCACCGCGGATGCCGTCTCCTGCATGCCGTTGATTACGGTGGATAGCAGCTGATGCATCGCGTCATAATCGAGATTTGCAAGGTTTTGCGGGTTCTTTGTCTCTGCCATACGCTACTCCTCAGCCGGTGATCAGCATCGCCATGAGCACGCCAATCGCAATGACGATCGCGCTGGCAATGATGATGGCTTGGTCAATCTCTCGCATGGTGTATTACTCCTGTACGTGGTATAATCTGCGTGAAAGGTGGTGTTCTTATGCCTGTTGACGGTCAAATGCACTTGATTACGATTTCTGTTTACTGCCCTCGTGATCACGGCGTAGTCTATAAGATGCCGATCGATCTCATGTGGATACCTGCTCAACGTTGGTTCCCTCGTGAGTGCAATGGTTGCGAAAATTTAAACGGCGATCCTATCTGTTCTCGTTGCCGCCACAATCTAACGCTTCTGTTTTTCGAAAATCCAGATTGGCGTCCGCTTCAAACGATTGACCCGCTGCGTCCAAGAGATCAGCAGCAAGTTTAAGCAGTTGTGGAATATTTTTTCGGTATGTCTCGCAGTATTCCGGAGAAGCTTTCCGCATGTCCTCGCTCAATACGAGTTGTCCGCTCTCAATGCTCTTTGCCGTTTCTCTGACCAGGTGACTTGCGTCATCATGCGTCATATGATTACCCCGCCTGTTTGACTTCGCACGCATTCACCGTGCTAAACTCGAAGCTGATCAGGGTCTGATCATCACTCTCAAAGTTTCGATTGATTTCTCGAACTTGCTCGATTGTCATAACATCTACCTCTTTTCAGCGCTCACAAGCGTCGCATTAGGATATCTGCGCAAGCAATCTCTGATTGCGCGCTCCTTCGCATTTTCGTCACTTGATCCGCTCGCGCTTATTTTGATCGTCTGCTTCCGCCCACTCTCGAACTTCAAAGTTACGGCGAAATCGCGATAGTCAAAAAACATATGCTCGCTCTCCTTTACATTTCGACCCATTTGTGGTCTGTTTTCTTAAACGTTCTCGCTCCGGCAGGTTTAGAAAAGCAACTGGCAGATTCTCGGTTGCTGCAAAAGATATTTCCAAATGGATATATTTCAAAAACCCCGTCCTTATAAAATCTCTTTGCTCTTTGCAGCACATCTACGAAATCGGCTCCGTATGGTTCCGTTTTACTTCTGTATGTCGATCTCCGCACGCTCATTGCATTTCGCTTCCTTTCTGCCTTACCCCGCCTGTTTGACTTCGCACGCCATGAGCCCCATGGCAAAACCTTCCAGTAACGCCTGCTGGCGCTCATTCAGGCGGGCCATCGTTTCCCCGATATCCCGCTCGCGCGCTGCCTGTTCGGTCGCTTCCGGTGTCTTCTTTTGCTCCTGTGCCATTCTGTTCACCTGCTTTCGTGAAAATACTGTTTTGCAGTATCATAATACATCTTTTATGTATTCATGTCAACGGTTTGCAATAATAAATATTGCATTGATGTATTTTATGTGATAACATCGATTCGAGGTGAATAATATGACCGTAAATGAGCGCATTCGTGAGCTCCGAAAAGCCTTGAATTTAACACAGGTCGAGTTCGGAGAACGAATATGTGTTTCGCAAGGACACCTAACGAGCCTTGAAACCGGAGCTAGATCGGTAACGGATAAGCTCGTTAAGATGATCTGCATGGAATTTGGTGTAAGTGAGGGTTGGCTTCTATCTGGTGAAGGGAACATGTTTGATGACGCTTCCGATACCATCGATAGCATTTCAAGGCAACTCAACCTGAACGCGTTTCAAACCCGTCTTCTACGCATGATTCATGACATGACTCCCGAGCAGCAGATTCTTGTTCAGCAAATGGCCCACCAGCTCGCCGGTGACGAGCCGCCCGAAGAGTCCGACCGAGACCGGACCGCGCGAATCGCACGCGAAGCGCTCGCCGAGTACGACCGACAGCAGGAAGAAGAAATTCAAGACAAACGAGCATAAAAAAAAGCCCCGCTACAGCGGGGCTTCTGCTTTCCTCAATTCCTGAATCTGTTCTTCTATCTCCTCACATGGTCGCCCATGATCGAATACGTGGATTATCCCGCTCGCGGGGGCAGCTGTGTTTACAATCCGTATTCCGTCAATAATGATGTTCCGTTTGTCCGCCAACGTTGGAATGCTCAGATAAACCACCTTCATGCCGATCTCCTCACTCTTTCGTGCTTTACAGATTCCGCGCACGTGCTATAATACGAACATGCGTTTGCATATATTGTAGCAGACAGATTGAGATTGTCAATGTACTAGATATTGTGTTATTGTTGAGAAAATCATCAACAACATAATATAGGGGGTTCGTATGAAGCGGCTACTTGCATGGTTATTATTAATTTTTTCGTTGGTTGCTTTTTACTTTATGTCGTGGCTGGGAGCAAAGCTTGCTTACTGGATAGTAACCTTCTACGATAAATTTCATTGGATTTTGAAGATTCTGTTATTTATCGTTGTAGGTGGAATTTCCCTAATCTGTATTCTTGCCCCCGTTATTTACGGCATTCTGCTAGTTATTTCACTTTGCGAACGACTTTCACCTAGCAAGTCTGGATTGCGGTATATAATAGCCGCAGTATTTGTTTTCTTGTTCTGTGTCCTTGCATTTGTTTATCAGGGGTACACAAGTCAAGGATTAATCATCATCATATATGGTTTTGCTTTGCTTTTTTTCAGTCGTACTGCTAGAAAGGATAATGCAAAGAAAAACCTCATATTAAGATTGTTGATACCGACCGACCAAGAACGCGAACAATTCGGGTTGCCGGCTTCCCCTGACTCTCTCGACGTGCATGTAGACAAGGACACTTATTATTTGTCAAGTGGAAAAGAGAGATCAGTCGGATTAAAGCCTGGTCTTCATCGATTATTTTATGGATATGGAGATTATCGGTATCAAATACTTGAATTTGAGATCAAAAGCAAAGATGACGTTGTCGTTATCGACTGTTTGAAAATTGATGATTGGCATGCTGCCGCCATCATTGTTGACCCTGCTTCTCAAACTGCGGAAGAAACTCCAGCAGAAAGCTGATCTTCGGAGGATAATATGGCAAAACAAAAAAAGCGCCTGCGTGCAAAAATCACGGTAGGTCATGACGAAGACGGCGCCATCATCAAGTGGGCTAGCGGGTACACGAAGAAGGAGCTGGAGGCGAACAAAGAAGAGCTGCGGCGCACGTATATCAACGGCGCGGTGGCGATCCGGCGCGACATCCTCTTCGGCGAGTTCGTCGTTACCTGGTACGATACCTACAAGCTCGGCGCGGCCGCGCAGGGCGGGCGCAGGATCTCCGAAAGCACGAAGGCGAACTACCGCACCGCGATCAACGTTCATATCCTCCCGGTCTTTGCTCTTCGGCAGATGCGCGCCATCACCGCGCAGGATCTGCAGGACTTCATGAACAGCAAATCCGGATATAGCCGCACGATCATCGGAGACGTCTACAGCGTGCTGAAGAATGTGTTTGCGCTTGCGTGCGCCCAGGGCATCATTGACCGCGATCCAGCGGCCGCGCTGAAGAAGCCGCAGGCCGCGACGCCGAATGAGCGCCGCGCGCTGACGGAAGCCGAGACCAAAGCCGTGCTGCAGCTGATCAAATCGCATGCCGACGCATTGCTGCTCGCGCTGCTGTATTACACTGGGCTACGCCGCGGCGAAGCGCTCGGGCTTCAATGGTCGGATATCGACTTCACAAACAAGATGCTTTCCGTGAAACGCGATATCGATTTTGAAACCGGAGACGTCGGCGATCTGAAAACCGCCGCTTCCAGGCGCGAGGTTCCGATTCCGGACGAACTGCTCGCCATGCTTCAGAAGCGTCGCGAGATCGGAAACGGGTACCTGATCCGCGCGCCGCGCACAAAACAGTTCTGGACGAAAGCCACCTACGAACGGCATTGGACGAAGCTTCAGGAAGCGCTTTACGCGGTGGATCCTTCCATCGAACACGATGCGGTCGGATCCATTCTGACGCCGCACTACTTCCGCCACAACTACGCGACATTGCTTTACGAGGCTAACGTCGACATGCTCACCGCACAAACATGGCTCGGTCATTCCGATCCGAAAACGACGCAGCAGATCTACACGCACCTGCGCGAGAAGAAGCAGAACAAAAACGCGACGAAGATTAAGAAGGTGTTTGCGCAGCAGAAATGATGGCAACCTTTTGGCAACTTTATTTTGATACCGTATGATCTCGCATGACTGTTCACAGTCGATATTTCCGCATAAAGTCTGGATTTTTCGTTCATGTGTTTTCAGAAGAATCTTTTATATTTGGCTGTTAACCGCAGTGTCGTTGGTTCGAGTCCAACAGGGGGAGCCAAAAAACAAAGGTCACCATTTGGTGGCCTTTTGTTTTATTCTTTTTTGGCGTCGCTTAACCCCGCACTGGTTCTTTTACAAGCGCGTTGATGCCATTGCTCAGCAGCGTTCCGGAGAGTTCAATCATTTCTTTCAGGGGAATCGCCTTGTGATCCGCAATCCATTGACGATACAAGTTGATCGAAGTCGTACATAGATAGGTATTAATGATGTTCTGCTCCTCCTTCGAAAAAGCAGCATACGGATTGTGCCTTGCGCGATTGTGCTGCATCATCGAGAGAAACCCTCGACCCGCAAATTCCCTGTAGCTTGGCTCCATTATGACGCGTTCCATATACGGCTCCTGCTTTGCCATAAACTCGAAAAACACCCGATTCGTTTCCGTAAACGGCGCATCAATCGGAATTCGATCGATCTCTTCGAAATATCCTTCAAGCATTTGACCGATGACGTCCTCAAACAACGCTTCGATGCAGGTATAATGCAGATAGAAGGTCTTGTAGTGGATCTTTGCCCGGTCGGTCAACTCTTTGATCGTGATCTTGCTGGCATCCATTTCGCATATCATCTGCTGAAACGCGGTATATATCGCTTCTTTCGTTTTCTGTACTCGTAAGTCTGGCTTTTTAATCGGCGGCATACAAACCTCCTCCTACATAATATCCAATCTTCCTGAAAAGATGGCATAAGCCCTATTTGTCGCAAATTGAAGATAGAAATCTGTTTGCATTTTAATCATAATATCCACGAGGATATAAAGCAACAGGTGGTTCATACGTTTGAGAAAAATCTGCATTACGGACGGCAACGTCATACTTTATGCCACGCTAAACAACACTTTGGCGGCAAATGAATTTGCAAAACGTTTGCCGTGCAGTTTCAGCGGCTCGGATTCGGGCACGGACTACTGCTGCTCCGCTGCTAACGGCATCTATGATCCATTGGAAACACAGACCGGATGGAAAAACGGAGATCTCTGTCTCTGCCGCGGCTGGTTCGCTATTCTTTACGGCGGAGAAGAGCAATCTGATAATTATCGAAACGTGATGGTGATCGGGCACCTGGAGGATCGGTCGTTGGAGTTGATAAAAAGCTTGCCGAACAGGGTCAATTTCTATGTAGATTTTGCTTGAACATTCGATTGAAGAATACAAGGAGGTAATCAAATGGCAAAGATTACACAAACTGCGGGAAGAAACGCGCTGGGAGAATTTGCGCCGGAATTCGCACATTTGAATGATGATGTGCTGTTTGGGGAAGTTTGGAACAATGAAGATATTGACATGAAAACCAGATGCATCGTAACAGTTGTATCGCTGATGTCGTCGGGTTCCATTGACTAATCCCTGCAATATCATCTGGCAAACGCAAAAAGAGCGGGCGTTTCGGGCAAAGAAATCGCAGCAATCATAACCCATGTTTCGTTTTATGCCGGCTGGCCGAAGGCTTGGGCGGTATTCAACATGGCAAAAGACATTTGGAAGACGGAAGAACCGTCGGAGGGATCAAAATGAAATTTGCAAACGAAAAAGAGTTCAACAAAGCCAACGCGTTTGGCAAAGGATTTGAAAACACCATGTTCGCCAAGTACTTTACGGGGAATTCTTATCTGAATCCTTTGGTAAAGCCCGGACAAGCGCCCTTGTTCATCGCCAATGTAACCTTCGAGCCCGGCTGCAGAAATTTCTGGCATGTACATCGCGCAAAATCCGGCGGCGGCCAGATGTTGATCTGCACCGCAGGCGAAGGCTGGTATCAGGAAGAAGGAAAAGAAGCCGTCCATTTGAAGGAAGGCTCGTTTATCCTGATTCCGCCCAACGTGAAACACTGGCATGGCGCAGCGTCCGCTTCCTGGTTCAGTCATATTGCGATCGAGGTTCCGGGCGAGGAAACCGCAAATGAGTGGTGCGATCCGGTAACTGACGAGCACTACAAAGCGATCAACAACAAGGTAATTTGGAGGATACATAACATGATGTTAGAAGAAACTTATACCTTGTCCAACGGGGTAAAAATCCCGAAACTCGGACTCGGCACGTGGTTTATCAGCGACAAGGACGCACCGGAAGCTGTCCGGCAGGCCGTGAAAGCAGGACCGGCACATCGACACCGCGCAGGCTTATATGAACGAATCTGGTGTTGGCGAAGGCATCCGCACAAGCGGCGTCGCGAGAGAAGAACTGTTTGTCACCAGCAAGATTGCTGCGGAAGCAAAGTCCTATGCCGACGCAAAGCAAGCCATTGATGATATCCTGTCCAAAACCGGCCTGGAATACCTTGATCTGGTCATCATTCATGCGCCTCAACCCTGGAGACAGTGGAGAGATCAAAAGAGCCGCTACTTCGAGGAAAACAAACAAGTCTGGAAAGCCTTGGAGGAAGCTTACGAGGCCGGTAAGGTAAAAGCGATCGGTGTTTCCAACTTCCTGATCGACGATCTGGAAAGCCTTCTTTCATCCTGCAAGATCAAACCGATGGTCAATCAGGTGCTTTGTCACATCAGCAATACGCCCAGTGAACTGCTTGCTTACTGCGAACAAAACGGGATTCTTGTGGAGTCCTACTCGCCGATTGCGCACGGTCAGGTTCTGAAAAACAAGGAACTCGCAGCGATGGCAAAGAAATACGGCGTGACCGTTGCGCAGCTCTGCATCCGTTACGATATTCAACTTGGCACGGTGGCACTACCGAAAACCGCAAACCCGGTGCATATGAAGGAAAATGCAGAAGTGAATTTCATCATCACGAATACTGATATGGATGCGCTTAAAAAACATCGCGCCCATCAAAGGATACGGCTTGATGAAAGTAATGCCGGTCTTCAGCGGAAAATACCAACATACTCATTCAGACCGCGTTTCGTTTGCACCCACCCAAACAAATTTGCACCCACCCCCACCGTCTCGCGCGATTGTATCACTTCGTGAGGGTTAATTCAGAACAAAACAGCACCCGAACGGGTGCTGTTTTGTTTTGCGGTGATGCTCGATAGATACGAACCGCTTTCGTATGCCCAAAGCACCATTTCTTGACGCTTTCTTGACGCGCCCGCAACCGTTCTTGCCACCGTCTTTACATCCGATTTCGTATCATAATTTCATAGAAAACAATGCTTCGCGAGATCGATTTGTTCCGCGAAGTTACGGGAGGGATTATCGGTATGCGTGCCGTGCTCATCGTCTCAGGCCTGATCGGATTGGGACTACTGGCATATTTGTTCTATGTGTTGTTTCGGGGGGAATCTTTATGAGCAACATCATCCTGCAGGACGCGTTCCTGCTCATCCTGCTCGTCGGGCTTTCCATCCCGCTCGGGCGCTATATTGAGCGCGTGATGTTCGGTCAGCACGTGTTCCTTTCGCGCGTCGTCTCGCCGCTGGAGAACGGCATCTACCGTCTCATGGGCATCCATCGCGACGAGGAGATGAACGCAAAGAAATACGCGCTCTCGGTGCTCCTGTTTAGCCTGATCGGCCTGATCGTCGTGTTTTTCATGATGCTGCTGCAAGGAAAAGCGCTCAATCCGGAAGGATTGCCCGGCGCTAGCTGGCATCTCGCGTTCAACACCGCGGCGAGCTTTGTGAGCAACACCAACTGGCAGGCGTATTCCGGCGAGACAACACTTTCCTATCTCACGCAGGCGCTGGGGTTGACGGTGCAAAACTTCGTCTCCGCGGCGGCAGGCATCGCAGTGCTCTTCGCGCTTATTCGGGGCTTTATCCGCCGCGAACGCAACACGATCGGCAGTTTCTGGGTGGATTTGACGCGCGTCACGCTTTACGTGCTCCTGCCGCTTTCGCTGATTGTCGCCGTCGTACTCGTTTCGCAGGGCGTCGTGCAGAGCCTTGGCGCTTACCACACGGTTACCGCGCTGGAGTCCGGCGCGCAGCAGTCGCTGCCGCTTGGGCCCGCCGCGAGTCAGATTGCAATCAAGCAGCTCGGCACCAACGGCGGCGGCTTCTTTGGCGCAAACTCTGCCTATCCCTTTGAAAACCCCACCGCGCTGAGCAACGTCGTCGAGATGCTTTCGATCCTGCTGATTCCCGCCGCGCTCTGCGTTTCGTTCGGCCGTGCGGTGAAGAATCGTAGACAAGGCGTGGTCGTCTACGTGGTCATGATGCTACTCTTTGTCGGCGCTTTGATCGGCATTACGCTCAGCGAAGCGCACGGCGGAATCACGCTTGCGGGCGTTGCGGCGGGCGGCAATCTGGAGGGCAAAGAGGTCATCCACGGCGTGGGTTCCTCCTCCTTCTGGGCCGCTGCCACCACCGCCGCCTCCAACGGCTCCGTCAACGCGATGCACGACAGCTTTACCCCGCTCGGCGGCCTCCTGCTGATCTTCTTAATGCAGCTTGGCGAGATCGTCTTCGGCGGCGTGGGAAGCGGGCTATACGGCATGCTCGCGTTTGTGCTGCTCACGGTTTTCATTGCAGGCCTCATGGTCGGCAGAACGCCGGAATACCTCGGCAAAAAGGTGGAACCGTTCGACATGAAGATGGTTTGCCTGATCATTCTTGCGCCGCCTCTGCTTTCGCTCCTGGGCACCGCGGTGGCGGTCACGCTGCCAGCCGTGCAAGGCTGGTTGACCAACAGCGGCGCGCACGGATTCTCCGAGGTGCTGTATGCGTTTACGTCGATGGGCAACAACAACGGCAGCGCATTCGGAGGCTACAGTGCGAACAATGCGTTTACCAACGTCGTCGGCGGTTTGATAATGCTGCTGACCCGGTTTATCCCGATGGTCGCCGCCATCTTCCTCGGCGGAAATCTCGCGAAAAAGCGGCTGGTTGCCGCCAGCGATGGAACGCTCGCTACCGACAACGCGATGTTTACGGGGCTACTCATCGGCATCATCCTGATCATCGGCGCGCTTGCGTTCTTGCCGACGCTTTCGCTTGGGCCCATCGCGGACTACTTCACCACGCACTGAAAGGAGCGTGATTCATATGGAAAAGAAACAAAACTCCGGTATTCTTGAGGACGCGCTCAAGCAATCCTTCGTGAAGCTCTCTCCGCGCGTGCAGGTGAAAAACCCCGTTATGTTCGTGGTCTATCTAGGCGCGGTGCTGATTACTGCGCTTTACATCCTCTCGTTCTTCGGAATCTCGGATGCGGCGCGCGGATACGTGCTCGCCATCGCGCTGATCCTCTGGTTTACCGTGCTGTTTGCGAACTTTGCGGAAGCCATCGCGGAAGGGCGCGGCAGAGCGCAAGCAAACACCCTCCGCAAGGCTAGAAAAGATGTGCGCGCACGCAAGCTCAAATCCGCGGACAACACCGCGGACTTTACCGAGGTGCTTTCCGCCGATCTCAAGCGCGGCGACATCGTCTATGTCGAGGCAGGCGAGCAAATTCCGATGGACGGCGAAGTCATCGACGGCGCGGCCTCCGTGGATGAAAGCGCAATCACGGGAGAATCCGCGCCCGTCATCCGCGAATCCGGCGGGGATCGCAGTGCGGTCACGGGCGGCACAACCGTGCTCTCCGACTGGCTCGTGATCCGCGTCACGGCGGAGCGCGGCGAGAGCTTTCTTGATAAAATGATCGCGATGGTCGAGGGCGCTTCCCGCAAGAAGACGCCGAACGAGATCGCGTTGCAGATCCTACTCGTCACGCTGACGATCATCTTCCTCGTGGTCTCGGGCACGCTGCTCCCGTTTTCCGCGTTTGCGAGCAAGCAGGCGGGCGCGGGCACGGCGGTTTCGATCACGAACGTCGTGGCGCTGCTCGTGTGCCTGGCTCCTACCACCATCGGCGCTCTCCTCTCCTCCATCGGCATTGCTGGCATGAGCCGCCTCAATCAGGCAAACGTGCTCGCGATGAGCGGGCGCGCCATCGAAGCCGCGGGAGACGTGGACGTGCTCCTGCTGGACAAAACCGGCACGATCACGCTCGGCAACCGGCAGGCAAGCGAGTTCCTCCCCGTCTCGGGCGTGGAGGAATACGAGCTCGCCAGCGCGGCGCAGCTCTCCTCTCTCGCGGATGAAACGGCGGAAGGGCGCAGTATCGTGGTGCTCGCCAAACGCAGATTCGATATCCGCGCGCGGGAACTCAGCAACACCAACGCCGTGTTTCTGCCGTTTACCGCGAAGACGCGCATGAGCGGCGTGGACTTTGCGGGCGAGGAAATCCGCAAAGGCGCGGCGGACGCGATCCGCGCGGACGTAATCGCACGCGGCGGTACCTATCCAGATGAATGCGACCGAATCGTCAAGTATGTGGCGGGTCAGGGCGGAACGCCGCTCGTCGTCGCGAAAAACGGGCGCGTGCTCGGCGTCATCTTCCTAAAAGATATCGTGAAGAAAGGCGTCAAGGAACGCTTTGAAGACCTGCGCAAGATGGGCATCAAGACCATCATGATCACGGGCGACAACCCCATGACCGCAGCCGCAATCGCAGCCGAAGCGGGCGTGGATGACTTCCTCGCGGAAGCCACGCCGGAAGCGAAGCTCAAGCTCATTCGAGACTATCAGACGAGCGGGCACCTCGTCGCCATGACGGGCGATGGAACGAACGACGCGCCCGCGCTCGCGCAGGCGGACGTCGCGGTTGCGATGAACTCCGGCACGCAGGCGGCAAAGGAAGCGGGCAACATGGTCGATCTCGACTCCAGCCCGACGAAGCTCATCGACATCGTGCGCATCGGAAAGCAGCTGCTCATGACGCGCGGCGCGCTGACCACCTTCAGCGTCGCCAACGATGTATCGAAGTATTTCGCGATCATTCCGGTGCTGTTTTTCAGCATCTACCCGCAGCTTGCGGTGCTGAACTTCATGCACCTGACCAGCGCAACCAGCGCGATGCTCTCCGCGATTCTCTATAACGCGTTGATCATCGTGGCTTTAATTCCGCTCTCGCTCAAGGGCGTTCGCTATCGTGAGCTGCCTGCGGCGGAGCTGCTCCGTCGCAATATGCTGATCTACGGGCTCGGCGGTATATTGGCCCCGTTCTTCGCGATCAAACTCATTGACCTGCTGCTGACTGCATGCGGCATTGTTTGAGGAGATGTTTTGTATGAGAAAACTATTTGCGATTCTCCGGCCCGCGCTGGTGTGTTTCGCGGTACTGACGCTGCTCTGCGGCGTACTCTATCCGGGTGTCGTGACGGGAATTGCGCAGCTTGCTTTCCCGGCGCAAGCCAACGGAAGCGTGGTTCGCGTCACCCTCGCGGACGGAACCACGAAAGAATACGGCTCCGCGCTGATTGCGCAGACGTTTACCAAGCCGGAATACCTGATCGGGCGTCCTGCTGGCGTGAGTAACCTTTCTCCGACGAGCAAGGAGCAAGCAGCGCTCGTGCAGGAGCGGATCGACTGGTGGCACAGCTTTGACCCCGCGAACAAAGCGGAGATTCCCGCAGACCTCGTGACCGGCTCCGGCAGCGGCGTTGACCCGAATGTCTCGCCGGAAGCTGCGGAGTATCAGGTCGCGCGAATCGCCTCCGCGCGTGGTATTTCGCCGGACGAAGTCCGCGCCGTCATCGAAACCTACACCACGGGACGCCTGTTGGGTTTCCTCGGGGAACCCGCGGTCAACGTGCTGAAGGTCAACCTTGCACTGGACGGTTTACTCGGTTAAGAAGACCGTATCCCACACGGCTGTAACGTGATAAAATCAGACGAACGGCAAAGGATGGTGACGCCAAATGGAGCCGAAAGAGTACGATTTGCGGCCCGATCCGGACGCGCTTCTTGCGCAGCTGGAGCCCGAATCCATTGAAAAAATCGGACGGTTAAAGATATTCTTCGGTTACGCGGCGGGCGTGGGCAAGACCTATGCCATGCTGGACGAAGCGCGCGAGCTATACCGGGCGGGTGTGGATGTGGTCATCGGCTACATCGAGCCGCATACGCGCCCTGAGACCACGCAGCTCGCAGAAGGCCTGCCACGCATTCCGCCTAAGAGTATTTCCTATCGCAACATGACGCTGCGCGAGTTCGATCTCGACGCGGTGCTTTCCCGTAAGCCGCAGTTGATCCTCGTGGACGAGCTTGCGCACACCAACGCGGAGGGTGTTCGAAACCGCAAGCGCTATCAAGACGTGGAGGAGCTGCTCCACGCGGGCATCGACGTGTTCACCACCGTCAACGTGCAGCACATTGAAAGCCTCAACGACATCGTTGAGAACATCACGAAGATCAAGGTGCAGGAGACGGTGCCGGACGCGATCTTTGAGCGTGCGGACAAGATCAAGCTCGTGGACGTAGAGCCGGACGAGCTCCTCCGCCGGTTTGAGGCGGGCAAGGTCTACCGTCCCGAGCAGGCGGAGCGAGCGCGCCGCAATTTCTTCGTGATTGAAAACCTGCGCCTGCTGCGCGAAATCGCGCTGCGGAAAGCCGCCGATCGCATCGGGTTTGACAACCAGACCGGGCGCGCGGCAGAAAAGATGGCGAGCACGAAGCTGCTCGTCTGCATCGGGCCTTCCCCGTCCTCCGCGCGCTGCATCCGTTGGGCGGCGCGAGCCGCGGAAGCGTTTCGCGCGCAGTGGTCTGCGCTGTATGTGGAAACGCCGGACAGCGAATATCTTTCAAAAGAACAACAGGCGGTTCTACGCGCCAATATGGATCTCGCGGCGAAGCTCGGTGCAGAGATCGTCACGATCTCCGGCACGGACATCGCCATCTCCGTCGCGGAATATGCGCGGCTTTCCGGCATCACCAACATCGTCGTCGGCAAGAGCCGCAGACACAGCGTCCTGCACAAGCTATTTGAAGAGGATTTTGAGGATCGTCTGATTGCGCTTCTGCCGAACATTGAAGTGCATATCGTACCCGACCTGCCCGCGCGCCGTATCGCCGGCGATCCTTCGCAGCAGAGACAGCGGGTGCGCACGCACATATCCGCTGCGGATGCATTCAAATCGCTTGGAATTCTACTGTTTGCAACGCTGCTTTCGCTTCTGCTTCGGCGTATACAAATCGGAGATCAAAACATCATCATGGTGTATATCCTCAGCGTGCTCGTGATCTCCCGTGCAACGCAAGGGTATCTATACGGCGTGGTATCATCGTTGTTAAGTGTGCTACTCTTCAACTTTTTCTTTGTCGAACCGCTCTATACCTTCTCTGCTTTCCAGCCGGGGTATTCCGTTACGTTCCTGATCATGCTGTTTGTGGCGCTCATCACGAGCGCGCTGACCCTACGCATCAAGGCAGAGGCAAAGCTTGCCGTGCAGAAGGAGCGCCGCACGGAGGTGCTATACGAGATCAACAAGCGCCTGCTTTCCACGCGCGGGCTGGAGAATATCGTCGACCTGACCAACGAAACACTGGTGACCTTATTCGAGCGCTCCGTGGTGTTCTACACGCAGATTCCCGAACCCGATCAAAACGGGTTTGCGCGCACCGCTCCCGACGACGTGGACGAAAGCGTGCTGCATTCGCCGGATGAAAAAGCCGTGGCGCATTGGGTGTTCGTCAATCAGAAGCGGGCGGGCGCGGGCACCGATACACTAATGGGCGCAAATGCGTTCTATATGCCCTTGATTTCGCAGGGAAAGGTGATCGCGGTTTGGGGCATCTCCTGCAAGAAATTGGAGCTTGATCACAACAGCCGCCTCTTTCTTCGCATGATCGCGTCACAGGTCGCCATGGCGCTGGAGCGCCAGCGGCTCTCCGACGAACAGCGCGCCATTCTGGTGGAATCAGAGCGGGAAAAGATGCGCGGAAACCTGCTGAGAGCCATCTCGCATGATATCCGCACGCCGCTTGCCGGAATTTCCGGTGCGAGCGCGGCGATTTTGGAAAATAAAGAGTCGCTCAGCGAAGAGACAAAGGAAAAACTCGTCGCGAACATTCAGGACGAGTCGCAGTGGCTCATTCGCATGGTTGAAAATCTGCTCTCGGTGACCCGGCTCGACGAGAACGCGGCAAACCTGAACAAGATGCCGGAAGCCGCGGAGGAGGTCGTTGCCGATGCAGTCGGGCGAATCCGAAAACGCTTTCCCACGCGTATCATCGATGTTTCCGTGCCGGATGACTATTTGGAAGTGCCGATGGACGGGACCTTGATCGCGCAGGTGTTGATCAATCTATTGGAGAACGCTGCGAAGTTTTCACCGGAAGCAAACCCGATCAGCATTACGCTGCGCAAAGAAGGCAGCAACGCGGTGTTTGAGGTTGCGGATCGCGGCAAGGGAATCCCGTCGGAGGAACTCCAATCGCTGTTTTCCGGCATGCGCGCGCACACGGAACCCAGTGCGGACTCCTCGCGCGGTATGGGAATCGGGCTTTCAATTTGTAAGACCATCGTCTC
The DNA here is from genome assembly GCA_963667195.1 of Christensenellaceae bacterium. Classification (GTDB taxonomy): domain Bacteria; phylum Bacillota; class Clostridia; order Christensenellales; family CAG-138; genus UBA7703. The sequence continues at coordinate 2,506,619 of OY762962.1, read as the reverse complement.
CGCGCACGGCGGAAAAATCGGCGCGGAGAACCGACCGGATGGCGGCGCGGTATTCCGCTTTACGCTTCCGCTCGGCGAGTAAATCCCGTACGCACTCGATCGTTGTTGATTTTTCTTTTAAGGAGCATGAGGAATGGAGATTCAGCCTTTGGTCTTGATCATCGAAGATGAGGCGTCCATCAGCGCCTTTATTTCGGCAATCCTTTCCGCCAACCAATACCGCACACTGACTGCAGCAAGCGGGCGGGAAGCGCTGGCGCTCGTGAGCTCGCATGCACCGGATGTGGTGTTACTCGATCTTGGCCTGCCGGATATGGACGGTGCGGACGTGCTCCGCGTCATCCGTGCGCAGACCACGACGCCGGTGATCATCGTCTCCGCGCGCGGACTGGAGCGGGACAAGGTCGCGGCGCTCGACCTCGGCGCGGACGACTATATCGTCAAGCCCTTTGGTACGGCAGAGCTGCTCGCCCGCATCCGTACGGCTCTGCGGCACAGTCCGAAATCGATGGGCTCCGAGCCTCAGGGACTCACCAGCAAAACCATTGGCGAATTGTGCATCGATTATCAAAAGCGTCTCGTCACCCTTCGCGGAGAAACGCTGCACCTTACGCCTAACGAGTATAAACTCCTCGCGCTGCTTTCGGTCAACGCGGGCAAGGTGCTCACGCACGACGCGCTGATTCGCGAGGTATGGGGCCTCTACGAAAACGAAAACCACGCACTTCGCGTCAACATGGCGAACCTTCGCCGCAAAATCGAGGAGAACCCCGGCTCTCCGCGCTATATCCTGACCGAGATGGGCGTTGGCTACCGCATGGCGGAAGAGTAACGGATCAAATCCGAACGGAATTATTTCGCCATATCACTCTATCTTTTATCACACGCAACCTAAGATTTAAACAAAACAGGCACAGGAAATCTCATCATTTTCCTGTGCCTGTTTGTTTCTGTATTGTCCGCCTTGCAGAATTCCGATCTTCTGAACTCTCAGTCGGAACTCAGGCTCACGGATTCACGCGAACGCACTCGATCCCCATCAGCTTCGCGATCTTCTCAAACAGCGCCGCGTTATGGCCAATGCTCATCGCGCAATGGTGCGTCGGCGCCAACTTGAACCAAGCGTCCATGTACGCATCCAAGTCCATGCCGAAATCGACATGCGTCTGCGTGTTTCCAATCGTGAGGATATCATGCTTCTTCGCGACGCCTTCGCTGACGATGAAGCGCAGTTTCCCGTTTCTGAGTTGCGTTACGCCGAGCATGGTAACCGGACCACTGATGACGTTCGCTTCCACGGAAACGCCCGAACCCTTCTTGCCGTGGTACACGCCCAGCCCGCGGAGCATTGGCTTTCCGTCCGAAATCGAGATGTGGAACGGGCCGTCGTGCCCAAGAAGCATTGTGTTATGCAGATAATCCATCGCTACGATTTCGCAAAAGCTGCCGCCCTTGCCGAGGATGTCGCAAATCTTCATCGCGACATTCGTCTTGATATCCCCTTCTCCCGCGCAGGGAACGCCCTTCGCGGTCAGCAGCGAGTGACCTACGATAAAGCCGGATTGCACCTGCTCGTAATGGTTGTCGTTACTTCCGTGGTAATAATAGCTCAGCGCGTCCAGATTGTACTCCTCCACCATGCACTCCTGTGCGGCGGCGACGGTTGCGGACCAGTTGAGCTGCTCCTGCGTCGGCGCTTTCACGCGCGGATCGGACGGCGAGTCGCCGGATATTTCGAAGAAGGTTTCAATCTCCCTGCGCTTCTCCGCGATGTCCTGCTGCGTAACCGCCTCCAGGCTCCTGTCAAGGTCGCACATCTCCAATAGCTCCACATGCAGCCCCAGCTGGCTTTGGAGCATCGTAAAGTCGCTGTACATGTCCAGCATGCCGGAATAATTGTTGCCGAGGAAACCGAATCTTGCGTGCTGCATGGTTCGCTTCACGCCCGCGGCTTTCACCCACTGCTCAATCTCCCGCCAGGCGCGAACCGCCTGTGGCATTTCTGCCGTGACCTCGTTCGCCTTGCTGATGGCGGGTGTTGCGCTCAAGCCCAGGAGCCCGTTGATGATCGCGAGCTCGATTCCCGCGCGCTCAAACACATTGGCCGCCTCCGGAATCGGGCATCCGACGCAATGCGCGAGCCATTCGCCCGTGTCGGTATCGGCATAGGCCATCTGCGGCGCGGGTTGCAGGTTGAGCATCACGGTCGGCGCTTTGCAGATTTGATGCAGCGGCAGCACGCAGGAGCTCGTAAAATACGTGCCCGAATGCGCCAGGATGATATCCACATTGTGCGCGTTGAAGAACTCGCCCGCGTCTCTTGCGGCTGTTTCCGAGTCCACGAGCCCAAAGTTACAGACGTCGCCCCAGAGGCTGACGCGCTCCTCGATAAACTGGTTATAGCCCAATATGCGGTCGTGCAGACCCGCAAACTGGCTCCAATATGCATGCAAGCCCGCGCTGTAAAGGCCTACGCGCGCACGCTTGGTTTCTTTCTGATTCATAGTTGTTCCTCCGTCGAAATCGTTCGGCTGGCAGATTGGTTCGGGTAAGCAGTTGTAAATTCAATGATCTGCAAATGAAATTGCTGTCTTGAGAAAAGAAGTTCTAAACGTTGTGGAGGCAGGCAAGACTGCCTGCCCCCACTGTGCACATCAAACGTCGATTGGATTAATAGACGGTCTTCCACTCTGCGATGTTGTCCGCATTGAATTCGAACGGAGGCCCAATGATGATTTCCGTGCCGCCGTCGCCTGCTGCGGTGACGGTGTAGGTGGTGCCGTTGGCAGCCGTGAAGCTCTCGCCGAGAGCGCCAGTCAGCTTGCCATTGACCATCTCAACCAGCGCGTAGGCTGCAACGCGGCCCACATCGATGGGGTTCCAGAGGAACATGTACGGGCAGGCGACGTTGCCGGAACCCATGAACTCCGCCATTTCGGACGGGAGGCCGAGGCCGGTCACGATGACTTTGCCCTGCAGGCCTGCATCGGTGATAACCTTGGAGGCAGCGGCGATACCGACGGTGGTCGGCGCGCAGATGACTTTCAGGTTCGGGTAGTTCTGGAGCAGAGCCTGGGTCTGGTCGACGGACTTCTGATACTCGTCATCGCCATAAGCAACTTCAACGAGGTTCAGCTTGCTGTATTTGTCGCCCTTCATGATCTCTTTCTGAGCTTCGATCCAAGCATTCTGGTTGGAAGCGGTGGACGTTGCGGACAGGATTGCCCAGTCGCCTTCGCCCTTGGTCAGATCCAACACGGCATCCGCCAGAGCCTGCGCAACCTGCTGCACACCGGCCTGGTTGATGTGGGTGAGGCGGCTCGCCGGGTTGACGGAGGAGTCAAGGGAAACGACCTTGATGCCCGCAGCCATAGCAGCCTTGAGAGCGGTTTCCAGTGCGTCCTTGTCGTTTGCCGCAACGGCGATACCGGAGACGCCCTGTGCCACGAGCTCGTTGATCAGCGTGATCTGGGCTTCCGCGGTGATCTCGGCCGGGTGCTTGATGATCGCGGTGTAGCCCGCGGCTTTGATCGCTTCTTCAAAACCAGAAGCTTCTCTCTCGTTGTAGGGGTTGCCTGCAGACTTGGTGATAATGGCGTAGGTCTGCGATTTGCTGCCAGCCGCGGGAGCAGCGGCCGACGAGGTTGCCGCGGGCTGCGAGCACGCAACCAGGGCGAACACCGTCATGAGGCAGAGGACGATAGCAATCAATTTCTTCATTTGTTGATTCCCTTCCTTTAATTTGATTTATATGAACACCCGCAGGTGAGCATATCTTTACGTGCCGGGAGAACTCGTTTCCCCCGCGGTTTCCGGATTTTGAGGATTAGGACTCAAAGGCCCCGTGTTTCGGTGCGTTTCGTCCGGTTCATGCTGCCCCGCAAATCGCGCGGGGCGTTGTTCTGGGTACTGGTCGATCGGGTAATGTGTTTAGGGATTTGCGTTTCTCAGCAGCTCTTTGCAGGGGTCTTAGAAAGCTTTGTGGCTCTCCGCTGTACACGAATATTCGGGATGGTGACAACGATGATCAGGATTGCGCCGATGATCATCAGAATCGTCTGCGAGTTGACGTTAATTAAGCCGAGGCCGTATTTGAGCAGTCCGATCGTGAAGATCGAGATGACGGTTCCGGGAAAATTCCCCTTGCCGCCCGCGGTCGAGATGCCGCCGAGTACGACCATCGAAATCGCTTCCAGCTCGTATCCGGTTGCGATGTCGAAGCGAACCGTTCCCATCCAGCTGGCGTAGTAGATCGCCGAGATGCCGCAAACGAGGCCTACGAGCGTAAAGCAGATCAAGCGGATCGTCTGCACGGGAATTCCCGAATAGTGCGCCACAACGCGGCTGTTGCCGATTGCATACAGATAGCGTCCGAACGTGGTTCTGTGCAGTACAAATCCAAAGGCGATCGCAAGGACACAAAAAACGATGAAGATCACGGGAACGACGCCGATTCTTGCATAGTAAAGGTTATAAAACCAAGTGACGTTCTGTAAGCCGCCCGTGCTCTGGGAGCCAAGAATCATCTCCGCAATACCGCGGTAAAGCGTCATCGTTCCAAGGGTAACGATCATGGCGGCAAGTTCGGTAAACTTCGTGAGGATAATGCCGTTGATGAAACCGCAGAGCGTGCCGCAAAGCAGCGCGATCACGACCGCCACGCCCATCGGCAGACCCGCGTTATACGATACCCCGAGCAGCGTCGCGCTCAGCGCAACGGTCGAGCCAACGGAGAGATCGATGTCACCCAGCACGAGGATATACGCCATCGGGAACGCGATGAAGCCCTTGACGAGGAATGTGCTGATGGCGGTAAAGAGGTTCGCGGCGTTCAGGTAATTCCGCGAGATGCTCGCGTTCATAATGTTTACGACAATAAACAGAATGACAAGCAGCGTCTCCCAACGCAGGAAGAGGGATTTCAGAGACTTCTCTTTTTCGATTATAATGTTGCGCTTTACTTGGGTTGTCATACTCAGATTTCCCTCTCTTTCAGGGCATTCTTGCGCATCATCCGCTGCGTCACCACGTTGATGATGATTGCGGTCAGTATGATCAGCCCTTTGATCGCGGTCTGCCAGAATTGCGATACGCCGATGAGCGGAAGCGCTTTTCCGATGACCGCCATGGTCAGCGCGCCGAGCAGAACGCCCACCACGCTTCCCTGCCCTCCGTTGAGGCTCACGCCGCCGATGACGCAGGCCGCGATGACATCCATTTCCATGCCCATGCCCATATCGCTCTGCGCGCTGGCATAGAGCGCGGTATACATGGCTCCGGTCAGTCCCGCGAACGCGCCCGCCATGCTGTAGACGGCAAACTTGATCACGTTGATGTTGATGCCGCTGACCGCCGCGGCTTCCGGGTTGGAACCCACCGCGTAGATTCTGCGGCCGAACCGCGTCCATTTCATCACAACGAAGAACACGGCGTAGCAGACAATCGTAATAAAGACCAGGTTGTTCACCAACCCGAAGGATAACGTGTTGGTCTGCGCAAACTGTTTAAATGCGCTCTGGAACTGATAGGCGGAAACCCAACGGCTGCCGGATACGATGTACGTTGCGCCGCGGAAGATGTTTGTTAAGCCGAGCGTCGCGATGATGGGCAAAACCTTGCCTTGCGTGATGACCGTGCCGACCAGCATGCCGCACAGAAGCCCGATTCCGACGCTGACGAGAAACATCACCAACGTGGAAGAATAGATTCCGTCGCGCATCATCAGAGACGCGCACATGCCCGAAAACGCGAGAGACGACGCAACCGAGATGTCGATGCCTCCGATGAGAAGCACGCTCATCATGCCAAGCGAGAGCGTAATTGTCGTGGAGTAGTTCTTGAGCATGTCGTTGATGGTCTTCGACGTCAAGAACGAATTGTTTCTCAGCTGCACCGCAACGCAGAGGATTGCAAGCACCAGAAACAGACTGAGTTCACGCGAACTCCTGAGTTTTTTCATGAGACTCTTCATCTGGCTCTGCATGTTCATTCTCCTTGCGCGTGCGCGGCATGATGGCTGTGTTTGGCCATAGCCATCTCCAGGATCACTTCCTGGGAAGCAACGCCTCTGCCCAGTTCACCGGTGACTCTGCCGTCACACATGACATAGACGCGGTCACTCATGCCGAGGATTTCCGGCATCTCGGAAGAAACCATGATTATGGCAAGCCCCTGCTTCGCCAAATCGCCCATGATTTCGTAGATGGCTGCCTTCGCGCCGACGTCCACGCCCTTGGTCGGTTCGTCCATGATCAGGAGCTTGAGTTCGCTGCCGAGCGCTTTGGCTACGACGACCTTCTGCTGGTTGCCGCCGGAGAGCGAGCTTGCTTTGTCAAAGATCGTTACGGCTTTGACATCGACGCTCTCCGCCAGTTGCTTGGCTGCGACGTTTTCCACCTTCTCATTGGTGACATGACGCTTGGTATACTTCCGAAGCTCGGGAAGCGTAATGTTGGCGCCGATGCCCCAGTCCAGGATCAAACCGCATTCCTGCCGGTCCTCGGTCAATAACCCGATTCCGCGGCGCATTGCGTCCTGTGGACGATGAATCTGAATCTCTTTCCCTTCGAAGAGGATCTTGCCCGAATCATAGCGCTCGATGCCGAAGAGCGACTGCATGACTTCCGTTCGGCCTGCGCCGACGAGTCCGGTAAAGCCGACGATCTCACCCGCATGGACGGAGAACGACACGTCGCGGAAGAATCCGGCACGGTTGAGGTGTTCGACCCGAAGCACCTCTTCTCCGATTTTTACTTCCGGTTTCGGGAAGAGTTCTTTGATTTCGCGGCCGACCATCGCTTTGATCAGTTCCGGCGGCGTAATCTGGGCAACGTCGTATGTGCCGATATAGTTTGCATCGCGGAATACGGTAACGCGGGACGCAAGGCGATACATGTCTTCCAACCTGTGGGAGATAAAGATGATCGACTTTCCCTCGTCGCGCAGTTTCTCGCTGATGCGATAGAGCTCTTCCGATTCGCCGCGCGTCAGGGCTGCGGTGGGTTCGTCCATGATGATGATGCGCGCGTCCATCGAAAGCGCTTTTGCGATCTCGACCATCTGCTGCTGCGCCACAGAAAGCGAGCTCATCAGGGCTGCGGAGGAAAACTCGGCGTTCAGGCGCTGGAGCAGCGCATCCGCGCGCTTGTGCATCTCTTTCCATTGGATCATGCCGCCCTTGACGGACTCGTGACCCATGAAGATGTTCTCTGCGACGCTCAGGTGCGGATAGCTCGTCACGTGCTGATAGATTGCAGCGATGCCCGCGCGCTGTGCGTCGAGAGGCGTTTTGAACTCGACCTTCTTGCCGTCGAGGAACATCGTTCCGCCTTCGGCGTGGTGAACGCCGGTGATGACTTTAATAAACGTGGACTTTCCTGCGCCGTTTTCGCCCATGAGCGCGTGAATTTCGCCTGCTTTCAGCTGAAAATTCACACCGTCCAGCGCTTTGACGCCCGGAAAGATCTTCGTGATGTTGCATAGTTCGAGAATGTATTCCGACATTTCATGTCCTCCGAAATGCTTAGGAGAGTTGTTGTTTTCGGTGAGGTGTATCAGCCGTGCAGAAATACTTGTCTGAGCATCTGCGGTTCTCCGCTCACCGGATCGGTTGCCATGACCATGACATCCTTCATGTAGACGTTCCAGCGGGCAACGACCTCGCTCTCGCGCTGAACCTTTGCCGCAAACGCGACGCTGTCGCATTCATAGTAGCCAAACAATTCTTCGCCTGTCGTCCAGATGGTATAATTCCGGATGCCGGCGTCATTCAGCACTTGCGTCATTTCAGGCCAAATCTCGTCATGCCGTTTGATATACTCTTCCAGCATGCCGGGAAGGATATATGCTTTCCACGTGAAACGTTCCATTGTATCACCCTACTTGTATTAGATTGCAGAATATTGGTATGATGGTGTAGAAGAAATTGAATTTGCCTCTTGGTAAGACGAAGCTTGTGATTCTTTAAACTTGCACTATAATTGATCTATTAATACTAGAATATCCGTTATCAAGGGTATTGTCACTTTCCAGAGTTGGCGTAACATTACGGAATCTTGACAAGGAGAACAACATGACTCAGGTTTCTTTAAGCTATCAGCTCGATCTGGATGAACGTTCGATTTGGATCACCGCTACTCCCAGCCAAATCGCTAAGGGTTCCATCGTATACGTGCAGGAACTCGGTGATTTTATCGCTGGGCGAAACTATTTCACACGCCGCGCAAACCTGCCTTCCTATCTGATCAAATATTGCATCTCCGGCGAAGGCTTGCTGGAGTACGAAGGCAGTCTCTACACGGTAAAACCGGGACAACTATTCTGGATCGACTGTGAAAAACCGCAATATTACCGCACTTCTCCCGAAAAAGGAGACTGGCGCATCCTCTGGGTACACTTTTACGGGCAGACCGCAAAAGCGTATTACGAACTGTTTCTGGCGCAAAACGGCGGCAATGCGCTGATGAATATCGACGCGGATGTTGCCGTACGCAGCACGCTGGAAAACCTCATCGCCCTCTATAAAAACGGGGACAACAACCTGCTGGACGACGTGCAGGCTTCCGGGCTCCTCACTGTGCTCATGACCCGCTGCATCAGCGCGGCTTCCCACCATAAAGAAGCAAGCAGGCTTCCGGAGTACATCATCGATGTGCGCTCCTATATCAACGCGCACTATACGGAGCAGATCACGCTGGATGTACTGAGTAAAAAGCTCTCGATTAATAAATTTTACATCCAAAAGCTCTTTAAGCGCTATATGGGACTTTCGCCAAATGAATACTTGATCCAGACGCGCCTGACAAGGGCAAAGCAGCTCCTCAGAACCACAAAGACCTCCATCAGCCAGATTTCGATGGATGTCGGCATCTCCAACATCGGGCACTTCATCAGCCTCTTCAAGCAACACGAGGGAATCACGCCCGGCGCCTATCGTCAACGTTGGTATCAGGGCAGCGAACCCGAGCCCTATGAAACCCTGATGGACTAAACGCGCATTTCGGAATCTTGCGTTTTTTTGATCGGGATGATTCGCGCCAAGCGGATCATCCCGATTTTTGTTTCTTACTTCTGCATCGTTTTGAGCAGATATTTCTCCGCTTCCGCGTTCCAAAGACCGTTGTTGCCTTTCACGATCTCGTCGAGTTTGGCAAACATCGGCTCCGATTTGCCTTTTTCCGCGAAGTCGGAAATCGCGGTCAGCGGAAGGTCGATCTGCGTGTAGATCAGCTTTTTGCCGCCGGGAATCTTCGGCAGGTTCGCCGTGGTTTCCGCGACACAGTCGAGGCCGCCGATGTGCGTGATCATCGCGGCGGGGTTGAGTTTTCCCGCGTTCATCATGGCAATCGCCTCGCGCATGTCGTCCGTGTTGCCGTGGCTGGTTGCAGCCAAGTGCGTGCGGTTGTAATGCACGTTATAGAAATTCATCGTAGCCGAGAACGCGGTGTCGCCCGGGCCCGCGAAAAAGTTCAGGCAGCCGTCGACCGCGAGGATCGCGTCGCTCTGCTCGACCACAGGTTTCACCGGCGCGAAGCAGATCACGTCGTTGTAGCCGTCCCCGCCGGAAAGTGCTTTCAGCGTTTCCACCGGGTTTTCGAGCTTGCCCGTGTTGACATAGTGCAGGTCGATGCCGCACGATTTCGCGTGCTCAACCGAGTAGATGCTCTCCGCTCTTGCAAGCCTCGCATCGTCGATATCGGTCACGACGAGCAGGCTCGGTTTGCGGTCGCAATGCAGCGCGTAGTCGATGGCACCAAGTCCCATCGGTCCTACGCCCGCGAGCAGCGCCATCTTGCCGCCCTCGACGATACCCATATCATGCACGTATTCGCCGTCGCGCGTGTGGTACATCGCGTGGAATGTTGCGATGATGCAGCTCATGGGTTCCGCAAGCGAACCGTAGAAGAAAACGTCGCTGTGGTACGGTAGTAGGCAATCCATGTGTAGCGTTTCCCACGGGATATTGACATACGTCGCGTCGCCGCCGCACTCTTTGTACGAATACCCCGGCGCGTTCAGCGAGCCTTTGTAGGAATGCGCGGGCTGGATCACGAAGCCGTCGCCCTTTTTGAACTTGTTCGACCAATTCTTGCCGACCTCGTCGATGATCCCGCAAAACTCGTGTCCGATGATCGTCGGGTTTGTCGCAACGTCGTCCGGCACGCGCTTGTGCGCCGCGCCCTGCTGAAGCGCCTTGTAGCTGCTCATGCAGAGGCTGTCCGAGATCACTTTACAGCGCACGCCGTCGTCGCCAACGGGGCTGAGTTCAAACTCTTCCAACCGTAAATCGTGCGCGCCATACAGGCGAACCGCTCTTGTTTTCATGTGATTTACTCCTTTTCTCCGTTCTCGTGTCGGATCAAATACCAAGTGTTCTCAATCAAATTCGAAAACTGTTCTTCCTTCATCTTTTCGATCACAAACTTTTGTCGAGGTGAGTTGATGTCCTCGCCGCTGATTTGCAGCATGTCGTATTGGTCGCAAAGTTTGCGCAATCGTTCGATCTGCTCTTGTGTATTCCGCGTGGGCATGTACGTTACCGCGCGAATGCCCGCTTCCGAAATCACCTCAAACAGCTCATCCAGATAATCATCTTCAAACTTCTGCGCCTTTTTGTCGCCAGTGACGCTCGCGGTCACGTCGCCCAAGTACGCGTACGCGAGAATCCCGCCGACTTCGTCGGCAAAATGCACGATCTCGCGCAGAGTCGGGCACTCGTCCGTCGCGGGGATGAACACCTTCGGAATGCAATCTTTCTTCAGCGTACCGACTAAGTCGTACTCTGCGAGCATTGTTTCTAGCTCGCTTGCGTGCTCCGGCAGGCTCGCTTTGCCGAGGCGGAGGAGTTGTCGCGCAAGTGCGAGCATGAGATGTCGCTCGGTCACGCTTCCGCCATTTGCATACTGCGAGAGCGGTAGCACATCGCGCTCGAAATCGAGCGAAACACCGTCATCTGCGTAGAGCGCGTTGATTCGCTCCACCATCTTGCGATTTCGCGCGTTTCTGCGCGCGCGCAGCGGCGCAAAATACGCCTGCACCTGCTCAATCTTATCGTGAGGAACAGCGTGCAGCACCATATAGGTGTTGCCGATTTGGTCGGGGTTGTTCGTGCGGCGATCCGCAAGCGGTGTTTCCGCAAACGAAACGCGCGTCTCGATCCCGATCGTGGTTGGAATTCCGACGATCTTTCCCGCCTCGATGAACTCCCTTGCTCCTCCGATGCTATCGTGATCCACGATTCCGCAGGTAGCGAGGCCCTCCGCCCTCGCGGCATAGACTGCGGCGCTGGGCGAGTATGGCGAGAACGAATAGCTCGTGTGAATGTGATTGTTGACCATGCGCGGATCAACGGGCGGGAAGCTTGCGCGCGCTACCGCGCGCGTGAGCGCGCCGAGCCGCTCCTCTTTCGTTTTCGCATTGAGTTCGTTTAATAAAGAAAGCTCGATCATCGGAGCATCACCTGTCCGCCGGTGACTGCAATCGCCTGACCTGTTTCGTAGGTCTGCTCGACCGCGTAGAAGATCGCTTTTGCGACATCCGAGGGCAAACAACCGCGCTTGATCAGCGATTTGCTGAGATAGAAGTTTTTCACGTCTTGAATCGTTGTTGCACCCGGCACTTTGCCCGCACGCAGATATTGTACGAACAAGCCGCGCTCTGGATCGCTCCAAAGCGGGCCGTCGTAGTAGTTGCCGGGGCAGATCGCGTTGACCTTGATGTTGTACGGCGCGAGTTCCAGCGCAAAGCTTTCCACAAGGCCGATCCCGCCGAACTTTCCGCCCGCGTAGGCGAAATTCTTGTTGCTGCCCTCGAGCCCGCTCTTGCTGTTGATTTCGATGATGTCGCCCATCCAGTTCGGATCGGCAGCAAACTGCGCGCGCATGATCCGCTGGGCATACTTCACGCAAGTAAAGAACGCGGTGTAGTTGATCGAGGTCACAAACTCAAAATCTTTCTTCTCCATCTCGTCGAGCGAGCCCGCCTTGAGCACGCCAGCGTTGCTGACGAACAAATCCAGCCCGCCGAACGCTTCCACGGTGGTCGAAATCAAACCAGCGACGCTTTCCTCGCTGGACACGTCCGTTTTGACCGCGATTGCCCGCTCGCCGAGCGACGCCGCGACGGTCTGCGCTAGCGGCTCGTTGAGGTCGGCGATCACGACAAACGCGCCCTCGCGGTAGAGTTCTTCGGCGATGCCCTTGCCAAAGCCCTGCGCGCTGCCGGTCACGACGGCGATTCTGCCGCCGAGCCTGCCCGCGATTTTTCCTCTGCTATGAATCTGCTGAGCAGCGATCTGCTCCCACTTCGTTAGGTCGATCATTCTTACTTCATCTCCATATAGCGCAAAAGCCTGCCGTATGCGTCTTCCCAAGCCTGCGTGTGTTTCGGTTCGTACACCACGGGTTCCACCGAGCGGCAGACGACATCCCGCGCTTCGGCAATGTCCCGCAGTTCCCCCAGCGCCACCGCCTGCATGAGCGCGTTGCCCATGGCGGAGCCTTCCGCGGGACCTGCGATTACGCGACGATCGAGCACATCCGCCGTCATTTGGCAAAGTAGCGTGTTCCCGATGCCGCCGCCCGTGATGTTGAGCGTATCGATTCGCACGCCCTTCATCTTCTCCAGCCACTCCAGCGCCCAGCGATACTTCAACGCAAGGCTCTCATACACGCAGCGCGCGATCTCGCCCGGAGTTTCCGGCGGTGTCTGCCCTGTCTTTTCGCAGTAGCGAGCGATCTTTTTGCACATTTCTCCCGCGGAGAAAAACGGCGCGTCGTCGGGATCGATGATCGCGGCAAACGGTTTCGCTTTCGCGGTCATGGAGTCGATCTCTTTCCACGAATAGCAGGTGCCCTGCCGCGTCCATTCGCGGCGGCATTCCTGCATGATCCACTGGCCCATGATATTTTTGAGTGGACGGAATCCGCCCTGCACCGTGCCTTCGTTGGAAAAATTCGCCTGATAGATGGCGTCGCCCAGCAACGGCTCGCTCGTTTCGATGCCGAAGAGCGACCAAGTGCCGCTTGAGCAGAACGCAAAGCTCCCTTCACCCGGAATCGCCGCCACAGCGGAGGCTGTGTCGTGCGTACCGACTGCGGCAAACGGAACTTGCGAAACGCCCAGCTCGGCAGCAACGTTTGGCAGCAGCGCGCCACGCAGCGTTCCCGCGCGATCGATCTGCGTAAATATCCCTTTGGGGATGCCAAGCCGTTCAATCAACGCAAAATCCCAATCCTGCGCCGTCGCGCTGTAGAGATTGGTCGTCGTAACGTTGGTGTATTCGCTCTTTCGTTCACCCGTGAAAAAGTACCCCAGCAGGTCCGGCATGAGCAGCAGCGTCTCCGCCTGCTTGAGCGCGGGATCGTTTTCCCGCACGCGCCGGAACAGCTGATACGCGGTGTTAAAGTTCATCGCCGCGATACCGGTGCGCTCAAACATCTCGCGCTTGGAGATGATTTCCCAACTCGCGAGCATCTCCTCGTCCGTCGCGTCCCGATAGCAACGCGGGTTCTCGACGAGTATGCCATTTTTGTCCAGCAGGCCGAAATCCACGCCCCAGGTGTCGATGCCAAAGCAATCGATCTGTCCACGCGTTTCCGCGCTGCAAGCGGAAAACCCCAGCTTGAGCTGTTGCGTCAGAAAAGTCGCGTCCCAGCGGTGTGCGGTTTTGTCCTCGCGCATCGGATTTTCAAACCGGTGCAACTCGCGCAAAAGCATCCGCTCGCCGTCAAAACGCGCCAGCATCGCGCGCCCGTTGGAGGCGCCCAAGTCAAACGCCAACAGGTTGAGGGACTTCATTGCTTCGCTCCCAATAACGACTTACGATATTTTTCACTCTCCCAGTTCGCGATAAACTGTTTCGCTTTTTCGCCCATGGTCGAGAGCGTGTGCCCCTTCTTCTCGATCTGTTCCTGAATAAACAAGACCGCCGCCAGCGTCTCGGTAACGACGCGTGTCTGCGCCTCTCCCGCGCCGGAGCGAATGGAGCCGCTTGCCAAATCCAGCAGAATTTCGCCCGTTTTCGCCTCGCCGCCGCCGAAGCCAAGCGTGCCGATGAAGAACACCATCTGATCCGGATACAGCGGCGTTTCGAGAAAGAACGATCCTTCGTAGGTGCGTGCGTCGAGGCGCTTTGCGATGTATGCTTTCAGATCCATCGAGGCAAACGAATCCGCAGCGACGCCAAAGAACGCGGCAAACCGCGCGTTGACTGCCTCGTGCAGCGCCAGCGCCGCGTCGGCAGTCTCCGCGTGCACGATCAACCCGTGGTTCTGCATAAAGAGCACGGTCGGTACGCTCCCGCTCGCCTGCTTGACGCGATCCATCTCCGCCCGAATGGCGAACGAAAGCCGCGCACCCGGATCGATATACGGCACAACACCCCAGGCAAAGTCCGCATCTTTGAGCGCATCTTCCAGAATCTGCTGCATCTCAACGGCGCAGCAGGCAAAGTTGGTGTAGACGCTGTGACTGTGAATCACGAACTTGCCGAGCAGCGAATGGAAGCCCGCTTCCACCGAAGGACGCAGTGCTGCCATGCCTTCGACGGCGATGGTCGAGGCTTTTGCCAGCTCCGAGCCGGTTTTCTCCGGGTCTTCGAAATCACGTTCTTCGTTGCCGCGATAAAACGCGCGAAGAGCTGCATAGTCCATCACGGCATATGCCTGATCCGGTAACACATCACCGAGGCAAAAGCCCGACGCTTTCACTGCCATGAGGCGGTCGTCCAGCTTGACGGAGGTGTTGCCGCCGCCGCCCTGCACATAATCCCTGCGCGCGCCGACATCCCGTGAAAGCCGGGAAAAATCAGAGAGCGCGGATGCATACTGTTTCGTAAATTCATTCATATGGTTACCTGCCCGTTTTTCATCTCATCAATAAATATTACTTATCGCTTGCTGAGCACGTCCCGCTCATATTGTTTCACATCGTTGAGCCAAATCCTATCCGGCGCAATGCCGCGGCTCTCGCAGTAATACGCCCAAACGAGGCCAAATGGCAGCGTCTTGCGGTCTTCCAACCCGGCGAGTCGGCGCGTATAGTCCTCCTGATACTCCGCGTCACGAAGCGCGCTCACAGGTGCCAAGCAGGCGTTGAGTATCGCTTTTCTCGCGTTACGCATGCCGACCGCCCACGCCGCGATGCGGTTGATGGAAGCGTCAAAGTAATCCAGGCCGATGTACACGCGGTTCTCGAACTTGTTCCAGACGATTTCGTCCATGATGCGCTGCAGCTCGTCGTCCAGCGTGATCACATGATCGCTATCCCAACGCACACCGCGGCTGACATGCAGCAGAACGCTATCCACAAACTGGAGCACGGCGGAAATCTTCGCGCTGATGACCTCGGTCGGGTGAAAATGCCCAGCATCTAAGGTGTACAAGAGCTTGCGGCTGATGGCGTAACCCAGCGAATATTCGTGGCTCGCAACGGTGTAGCTCTCCACGCCGAGGCCGAATAGCTTGCTTTCCACCGAAGCAAGAACGTTCGTCTTGTTATAGGGCGTCGCAAAGATTTCATCCAGCGATCGGGTCATGATTTCACGGCGCAGAACGGTATCCGCGCAAGTATCCTTATACCCGTCCGGCATCCAGTAGTTGACCGTGCAGGGTTGCCCCTGACCCGCGGCGAAAGCTTCGGCGATCTCGAGGCAGCGCTTGCCATGCTCCACCCAGAAACGGCGCTTGTTCTCGTCCAGACTGCTCAGGCAGAAATCGCCGTCCATCATCGGGTGCGAGAAGAACGTGGGGTTAAAGTCGAGCGCGACACCCGTTTCCTTTGCCCAATTCAGCCAGCCCGAAAACTCCGCGATCGTATAAGCATCACGGTCGATCGACTTTCCGTTCTTTTCGGCATAGCAGGCATGCAGGTTCAGCTTTGTCTTGCCCGGAATGAGCGAAATCGCCTTGTCGATATCGCGGCGGAGCTCATCCGGCGTGCGCGCGCGGCCGGGATAGTTTCCGGTCGTTTGGATTCCGCCCGTCAGCGTAGCGGAACCGTCAAATCCGATCACGTCGTCTCCCTGCCAGCAGTGCATGGAAACGGGTATGGCGTCCGCCCGCGCGATGGCAGCTTCTACGTCAACGCCGCACGAAGCGTAAATTTCCTTCGCAAATTCAAAACCTTGCTGAACCCTCGAGTTACTCACAGGATATTCCTCCATATTTCTTGCGCGTTGGCGCTCTTTCATGTTTGATGTTTTGGGCAAATCAGAGCCGAATGTCTCTTCATGAATTCTGTTCGATATGAAAAGTACGCAATCTTGCAAAGTGTGTCTTGCCGAAAACGATCTGCTAATATGAGTATTGCAGATTCTTTCCGCACTGTCATTTGTCATTATTGGCGATTCATGCAACTATCTTGGCATTGATTCTTTCCCCTGCCGTCCTTGCGATGCCCATGAATCAATCCGTTCATCAAAAAGAAGAAAATAAAATAATTGATTTGATTTGTATTGCGTGAGAGCAAATACTTCGACGCGTATGATCCACTTATTTGTATGCCTCGAAACCTCTCGGTATACCAGAGCTGTTCTTATTCATTATTTGTTACGAATCACAACGAACAAAGCACTCAAACGTGATTCCGTTTGAGTGCTTTGCTGTAGGTTATGTGTTTAGTGTCTGCCGTGGCCTCCGTGACTTTCCTCCGTAGGCGAGGTCGGCGTAAAGTCGATGCCCAGCGCGTTTGCGACGGCTTCCATGATGCCGTTGCTGCTGTAGGTCGCTCCCGAAACCGCGTCGACATCCGGCGTTTGACCCGCGATGATCTCGTTGATAATCGTCGTCTCCGCGCGGGAGAAGAACTGCTGGTCGTCGCTGTAGTCCGTCACCTTGATCGAAGCGATAGCTCCGTTTTCCACCACGACGCTCACGGTCGTTTCCCCGCGGAAACCGGTGCCCGACCCCGTGTAGGTGCCGTCGGCAAGTTCGATCGAGCCGGACGACGAGGAAGTAGTTGCACTGACCGCCGCTTCGGTTACGGTTGAGCCGGTCGTCGTTTGCTGTGCGGACGAGGCGGTTGTCGTGCCAGTCGTTCCGAGTGCACTTGCGAGTGCATCCGTCACCGCCGCGATGATGCCGTTGCTGCTGAACGTTGCGCCGGAAACGGTATCGACCGAAACGCTCTGAGTCGAGATCATCTGCGCAATCACGCTGCTCTCCGCCTTGCTGAAAAACTCCGAATCATCCCCCGTCGAAAGAACGGTGATATCCGTGATATACCCGTTGGAAACTGTCACTTGCACCTGCGTCGTGCCGCGGAATCCCGCTCCGCTTCCCGTGTAAGTGCCGTCGATATACTGCCCACTCGCGCTGTTCAAGGTAGTCGCCGATTGCGAAACCGCGGCAACGGCCTCCGCATTTGCGGCGCTGGACGCGAGATTTCCGGCAAAATACATTCCGCTCATGGCGGCTACCGCAACCGCGGCGGCAAGCGCGGGTTTCGGGTTTGCCTTCACGTTGTTACGCGGGCAAACATCGACACAGTTCATGCAATCGATGCATTCGCTGTCGGTCACGACGTTCATGCCGTACAGCGGAATCCCCATGGAGCAACGCTTGGTGCAAGCCTGGCAACTGCCGCAATTTTGTCCGGGTTTGCGAATCTTAAACAGCCGGAACTTGGAAGCAATCGAAAACACCGCGCCCAACGGGCAGAGATAGCGGCAGAAGAACCGTTCGATCAGCATCGAGCCCGCGATGATGAGCAGGAGCAACAGTGCGCCAACCGAGATCAGCGCGGAAAGATCGGCCCAGCCCAAAACCGTCGAGTACATGCCGAATATGGTCCATGGATTCGCCGTTCCGCTGAGCAGCGAGATGCCAAGCACCCAACCCAGCAGCACGATTCCGGCAAGAAGTATGTATTTCAGGCTCTTGAGCACGCGATCCGCTTTCGGCGGCACTTGCCATCTGCGGAGCTTCAGCTTCTTGCCGAGATACCAGAACAGGTCGCCCATCGAGCCGAACGAGCACAAAAACCCGCAAAAGAACCGTCCCATGATCGCCGTAATCAGCAGCATGGAGATCACGAGGATCAGCTGCCCCGCGTTGGCTGAAACGCTGAACGTTCCGCCAATCACGGAGGTAAGAATCGTTTTCATCGCGGAGAACGTTGAGATAAACAGCCCCGGAAACAGGATGAATGCGGCTGCTTGTATGATTCTCCGCGTGAGCATCAATGGTGATATTTTTTTCGTTTTCGCACGTAGCGTTCCCATAACTTAACCCTCAATTACACTTGCATATCGTGTCTGTTGTCGACGCCTCAGCGCCGTCCGTTTGACGTAGACCGCGGCAGCCAGCGCAAACAGCACGCCGGACGCAATCCAATAGATCGTGTCATATTCCGTATAGCGCCCGGAAATATTGATGATCGCGCGCACCAGCATACCCGCGCTCAGCGTCGCAATCGCGGAATTCCAAAGATTCCGCACCGTCGTGTTTGGCCGTATGCTTGATTCGACCCTGCCCAGCAGCAATGCAGGAACCATGCCGAGAACCAGCGGCGCCGCAAACAGCCAGATCATAAACGGAGAGCTCGCCCCGTGGCTAAACTGAAGATAGACTACGCTGAACAGAGCGAAGAATGCCGAGAGTATTCCGTATATCAGCGCCGTCTTCCGCGATTTACTTAGTGGCTTACTCTGCTGCAATATAGACAATGTCGCTCACCGACCTTTCCGAAATTTCATTCCCGCTCGTCGTCGGCTGATTCACCACGACACCGTTGAAAACCATCGTGGAGGAACCGCCGCCGTCGAGGTTGTAGGCCGTCACGCAGCCGTAGGATTCCATGAGTTTCGCCAATTCCAGCAGGCTCAGGCCTTCGCTTTCGTCCGTGCGACCATCCGCAACGACGATGATGTAGTGCCGTTCGTCGATGATGCCGATTGCCGTGCGCGGATTTGTCGTCTTCGCGCGGGAAACCTCGTCCGAGGCGGAAACCTGAATCTCGCTGTTCTCGATCAGCGTTGGCCCAAAGGAAAGCAGCTGCACAACGCCGCTATCGAGTAATTCCTGCGCGGACACCTGCGTCTCGTCGATGATCGAAAAGCTGCCGTCGGCGTAGATCGCGAGGTCCTCCGTGTTGTCGCCCTGCCGGACGGTGTCGCGATACAGCACGCCGTTTTTAATCACGTAACCACGCTTGTTCGCGCCGTAGTAATCGCCGTTGATCGCGAGTATCGCGTTGTTTGCCTGCGCTATCGCGCTGGTCGTTTGGGTGATGTTGCTCCCAAAGGTGTCCTGCGCAAGCGCCGTCTTGAGACTATTTGCATTTGTTAGTTGCACATCCGCAACATACGCGTTGGTGTTATTTGTCCGCACCGTCGTGATCACGATGCTGATCCCATTGCCGGAGTAAGCGCTATCCGTTACGATGACTTCACCGGAAGCATTCTCACTCTGCGTCTCCGTCTGCGCGGCGCTGCTGGCCGTGTTGACCACCGTGGCGGTCGTGCCCGTGCTCGTCTGCGCCTGGCTCTGCGTTGTCTGCGCGGTCTGTTCGCTTGCCGCCGTGGTCACAACGGAGGCTACAGCGTGCGGCAAAACGAACGTATCCAACAATACAAATCCGGTCAGCGCCATCAGCGCGAGCGAGAAGAACAGCGCGTATCCGTGTCTCTGTAAAAAGCTCTTTTTGCGTGTCACGGCAGCATCACCTGCGCTTTCCGCCGTCGGGGCGTTGTCCGCTGCCG
The DNA here is from genome assembly GCA_963667195.1 of Christensenellaceae bacterium. GTDB lineage: Bacteria > Bacillota > Clostridia > Christensenellales > CAG-138 > UBA7703. The sequence goes on along the minus strand of OY762962.1, from coordinate 2,486,920 downwards.
ACGTTTCCGTTCATGCCGCCCGCCGCGTTGCCGGAACCAATGGTCGTCACCACGCCGGAAAGTGTGATGGTCTCGACCGATGTGCTGTCGGTATAGAGCGTGTAGCTCTGCCCGATCGTCAAGCTCGGCGCGCTGATCACAACGCTCTGGTAGACCTTCTCCGGCGTATAAGAAGCGATCGCATTGCCGGTAGTATCCTTGAGCGTAATAGTCGTGCCTGCTTGCTGCACCGAGGCAAATGTGTAAGAGATCGAAGCCTGCGTCGATGTCTCATCAAACGTCTGTGCCATGCCCGCGCTGCCCGCGGCGATGATGGTTCCGCCGGAGATGGTCATCGTGCTTCCGCTGTCGAGCGCGCCGTTGTTGGAAGCCGTCGGGCCAGATACATAGATCGTTCCGCCGCTAATAGACATCGTTCCGTTGCTATCGAGACCGTCGCCATCCGCATTGACAGTGATCGTTCCTCCGGAAATCACGAGGGATTTGCTGGTGTCCACGGCAAAGGGGTCGTTTCCGCGCGGGCCGTTGCTTGCGGAGCTGTCCGCACCGCCCGCCGCATTGAAGCCGTCGTCCGAACTGGCTAGGTCGATCGTTCCGCCGGAAACCGTGATGGTTCCACCTTCGATGCCCTCATAGCTCTTGCTGATGCTGATTTCGCCGCCGGAGATTGCAACAAGGTCGTCGCTGTGGATGCCGTCGTCACCGGAGGACAAGCGGAGAGTCCCGTTTGTGACAGCGACCGATGTCGTGCTGTGCAGTGCGTCGTCTTCCGCATCGATTGTAATATCACCGCCGTTGATGGCGAGCGCCGCCTGTGCCTTGATTCCCTTTGAACTGTCCGCGCCGGAGCCGCCTGTTTGGATGGTGATGGTTCCGCCGTCGATCAGCACGCTGCCGGCCGTTGTGTCCTCGCTGTTTTCGCTGACGATGCCGTCGCCTCCGGCAACGATCGAGATCGTTCCGCTTCCGATTGAAACGCTGTCCTTGCCGACGATGCCGTCGGAAACAGCGCCCACCTGCAGCGAGAGGTTTGTAATCACCACGTCGTCCTTGCCGACGATGCCGAATTTGTAATTGCCGCTCACTTGGAGCGAGCCGGTACCATTGAGGGTCAAATCACAGCGGGCAAAGATCGCGCCGTCGGGGTTGTTGCCGAACGAATCGGTCGTGTAGTTCGATCCGTCGGAAAGCGTATTCGCCGTACCCGCTTCAGCGGTCACAAACACCTTGTCCGCAGCGACCGCGTAGATCGCGGGTCCGTCACTGTTGGTGATGCTCGCGTTGGAGAGCACGATTTGCACCTTGTCCTCCTCGCCCGCGTTGACGAGAATCGAGCCGTCCGACAGCGTACCGGTGAAGACGTAAACGCCCGCGGTTGTGATAGTGTAGTCGCCCGTCACCGTGGAAAGATCCACGCGGATGGCCTCGCTTGCGTCATAGGAGGCGTCAAGATCCCTGTCGGAATACGCCTCTGTCGAGAGCTGCACCGCGGCGGACTCCGCAGCCGCTGCCTGTGCGGTGACCACCTGCACACTTGTCGAATCCGCCGCGCTTGCCGTCGATTCCGCGCTCTGGCATCCTGCCGAAAACGCGAGCGCGGCCGCGGTCATTATCGTAAACAGAATTTTTGATTTTCTCATATTCATACTCCCTGTGCTGAAGATTTCCTCATAATTCGTCGTTGCTTGCCGGCAAACGCGACAGCATGATATTCAGGTTGCCATTGCGGGTGCGCAGCGCGTCGATGAATGCCTTTTCCTGATCACGATCGCGCAGCGTCACATCGTATTGCAGTTCAAACATGCTGCCGAGATTGGTTGTTTTCACCTTTTTCAAGTCTGTGCGCGTCGTGTATTGCGCAAAGACATCGTCAAACACCTTGGTGTAGTCGAGGTCTTCCGGCATGGTCACGCGAAGCCTCCGATTGTTTTCGTCCTGCTCGCCAAATCGCAGATGAACCATCAAAAGGCTCGCAAGCCCTACCGCAACAGTCAGCAGCGCCGCCACCGCGATGTACCCCATACCTGTCGCAAGCCCAATCGCCATCGCCGTAAAGATTGCGGCGATCTCCCGCGCGCCACCCGGAACGGAGCGAAAGCGCACCAGCGAGAACGTTCCCGCGACGGCAACCCCGGCGCCGAGATTCCCCGAAACCAGCAGAATCACCGTCTGCACCACCGTCGGCAGCAGCACGAGCGAGAGCACACCCCTTTTGTGTAGGTGTTGCGGTGCATGTAGATCAGGGCACTGATGAGCCCCAGCAGCAGGGACACCCCCGTCAGAATCAAAAACTGTGCAATCGTCAAATCCGTACTGGTGGATAAAATGCTTTCAAGCATATGCGTTTCGTCCTTTCTCCTGCTGTTGCAGTTGCGGGTATATGTAATCCCGATAGCAAGCGCCATATTTTGAAAAGCTGGTCGGGTACACGTGGTTGTGATTCAGTAGCTCGCACAGCCAGAGCGGCATCGCGCCCGGCGCCTTGATCTCCATGAGCGTCATGCAAGGAGTCAGCAGTTCCTGTCCCCAGATGCCGGCAGTCAGCCGCAGTGCACTGGTGCGAAAGCGGATGTCGTCGTCAAACGTGATGCGTAGACCGCTCTCGGCTCCGGTATAAGCCACTCTTCGATAGGAGAGAAACACACTTGGCTGCGGCTGATAAAAACGAACGAAGTATTGAATCTCCCGCATGATCTGCGTGTCCTGTTCGGTTTTCTTTCCCGATAAGAGTAAATTTGCCTGCGAAATCGGCATCTCCGCGCGGCGCTTGTAGACAATACCGTCCACCTTCTTTTTCAGTTCGACAAAGGCTTTGCTTTCCGCGGACGGATTCCCATAAGCCCGAACACGTAGCTTTTCCTTGTAATCCGGCTTCTCCAGAGAAGAACGGATCAGGCGGTAGTCCGGCGTATCATAATAGATACTCGAAACCATGCTCCTGCCGAACAAATCCGGCTGCATCCTGCCTCGAAATCCGGTCATGATCGCCTGGCACTGTGCCGCTGAGAGCAGATACTTCTCTTCATAACGTTCAAATGTGTTGCCCTGCATGTGATTCACCTCTCATGCCGCAATTGTAAAGCGCGATGCTGAAAACTTGCTGAAATGGGTTTTCAGCCTATTTTCAGGGTTTGGCGATATCATGGGCGCAGGATAAAAAAGGCCGCGGCATTGCCCGCGGACACGAAAACAGCTTATACTGAACTTGGAACGGAAAAGGTCAATTTCTCGATAGTTTGGCTGCATCGGGGGGAATGATTCCATGCGAATCTTAGTGGTTGAAGATGAAAAGCGGCTCGCGGATGCGCTGACCCAGATCATGCGCGAGCAGAGATACACCGTGGACACCGTCTATGACGGCGAGGACGGTTATCAATACGCGCGTTCGGGAGAATATGACGCGGTCATTCTCGATGTCATGCTGCCAAAGCGAAATGGTTTCGATATTGTGCGCGCGCTGCGGCGCGACAAAGTCGCAACCCCCGTTCTGATGCTGACCGCGCGCGACGAGCTGGAAAGCAAGATCAACGGTCTGGATTGCGGCGCGGACGATTACATGACCAAGCCGTTCGCGCCAGAGGAGCTCACGGCGCGCATCCGCGCGCTGACCCGCAGGCAGGGTGAAGTGTTTCTGGAAGAGATGGCCTTTGAAGATATCGTGCTGGAGCTGGCTAACAGCGATCTTCGCTGCGGCGCGAAGCGAATCCGGCTGAGTTATAAAGAGTTCGAAGTGATGAAGCTGCTCATGCTCTCACAAAACGCAATCGTGCCGAAGGAGCAGCTCATCGTCAAGGTTTGGGGTCCGGAAAGCGAAGCGGAGGATAATAATGTGGAAGCGTATATCTCCTTCCTGCGCAAAAAGCTGTTTTTCATCGGTTCAAAGGTAGGCATTCAAACCATCAGAAAACTCGGCTATCGGCTTGGATCGGAGGCGGAAGCATGATTCAACAACTGCGGCGAAAGCTTGTTCTCATCAATATGTCGCTTGTGCTCGTGGTGTTACTGGTTGTCTTCACCGGCTTATGCCTCTATACGGAGAACACGCAGCAGCAAAACGCGACGCGTACATTGTCGCTACTGCTAGATCGGCGGGCGGAAGATGTGCCGAAGCTTGAAATCGGCAAATCAAAGGATCGGCAGGATACTCTTGCGCCGAAGAAGAACGACTTTTTTGTCGGTTTTGTTCTTTCTATTGACAGCCAAGGACAAGCGAGCATCGAATCTGTCCACTCCGTTGATGTCAACGACGAAACGGCACAAACGTTGGCGCAGATCGCACTGTCTTCCAATCAGGACTCCGGCATCATCCGCGCATATTCGCTGCGCTATCTGGTCTCAACCGATAGCAGCGGAACCAGAATTGCTTTTCTGGACGCAAGAAGCGATATCGCTACCATGACGCAGCTTGTGATTTCCTCGCTTCTGGTCGGCGTGCTTGCGCTGTTGGCGTTCTTCTTTGTGAGCCTGCTGCTGGCAAATCTGGCGCTCAGGCCGGTCGAATCCGCCTGGAACCGTCAGAAGCAATTCATCGCGGACGCGAGCCACGAGCTGAAAACGCCGCTGACCGTGATCCTTGCCAACCAGAAAATTCTGCTGTCGCATACGGATCAAACCATCGCGCAAGAGCGCCAATGGATCGAAAACACGCAATCCGAAGGCGAGCGCATGAAGTCCCTTGTTGAGGATTTGCTGTTCCTTGCCAAGACGGACGACTCCGTGAACCGGGAAACCCTTTCGGACGTCAACTTTTCCGACGTTGCGCAGGGAAGCATTCTCTCCTTTGCATCGCTGGCGTTTGAGTCCGGCATCACGCTCAATGATACCATCCAGCCGCACATTGTGCTGACCGGCAGCGAACCAAAGCTCCGCAGATTGTGCGGCGTGCTGCTCGACAACGCGTTGAAGTACGTCAACGCGCATGGCAGCGTGGATGTCGAGCTTTGCAGCGAAGGCGGGAACGCGAATCTTCGCGTGCACAACACCGGAACCCCGATTCCGGAGGAGGAATTGCCGCATCTGTTTGAGCGGTTCTATCGCGTTGATCGCGCGAGAAGTGCAGGCGGCTACGGTCTTGGCCTCTCCATCGCGCAAAGCATAGTCGCCGCGCATCACGGCAAAATTTCCGTCACCAGCAGCGCGGAAGCAGGTACCACCTTCCACGTTTCGCTTCCTCTCCGCTGCGTGAGCCCGCGGCACGGCAGAAAGGAGCTGGAATGAAGCGACGTTTTTCCATCAAGCGCTGCGTTGCGTCCGTTCTCTGCGGTGTTGCGTTGTTTGGCTTGAGCGGATGCGCGGCGGAGCAGGCAGCAAGTAGTACCACATCACCCGAGGAGGACACGAGTACGCCGCTTTTGATTGAAACAATTCCCACTACGCCAACCGCATCCCCAACGCCTGTGCCGGAGATGATCATCGACGAGGACGGCGATATCACGCTCCGCAGCGACATCGCGGCGCAGTTTCGCGCAACCACCTTTCCGCTTGATCACAAGCCGGTGGTGCTGATCTACCACACACACGCGACGGAGTCCTATCTCAAGACGGAAGCGGGCAGCTATGTCGAGACCGAGCCCGGGCGCACGGAGAACACGAAATACAACGTCGTCGCCGTCGGCAATGCGCTGCAACAGGCGCTGGAAGCGCGCGGATTCACGGTCATCCACGACACGACCGACGTTGAGGGCGAGGATATCACGAGTGCATACTCGCGATCACTCACTCTCATGCAGAAATATGACAATGTCGATCTCTATATCGACCTGCACCGCAATTCCAGCAAGCAAAAAGGCCGCTCGGATAACACGATTCTGATCGACAACATCCCATACGCAAAGCTCTTTTTTGTCGTAGGAACCGGCATCGGCACCTATGACGGCGAATATGACACGTTGCCAGATTGGAAGAACAACTACACTTTTGCGCTGTCGCTGCTGGAAAATATCGCGGCAAAGCAGCCGGATCTGATCAAGCCGATCCGATTAAAGGTCGGGCGCTTCAACCAGCACATGGGGCTGTGTTTGCTTGCCGAGATCGGCACCAACGCGGACACCATGGAGGCTGTGCTCAACACCGTGCCATATCTTGCGGACGCGATCGAATCGGTATGTCCCATTGCTCAATAGTACCAATCGAGTTTCTGGAGACAACATCAACGTGATTCGACCCAAAAATAACTTGTCCAACGAATGTTTCGCGTAATCGAATTACTTATGCGTTCTCTCTACAAAACAAAATGGGCACCATACGGTGCCCATTTTGTTTTTGCGTTCCTGTTAATAGGATATCTTTCCGGCCGATGCATTGACTTCATAGAGAAAACTCATATTCTTCTCTATGACATCGTAGACGGATGCATCCAGCAAATCCGGAGTGAAGCTTTTCAGCAGTTCAAGGATCTTCTCTTGCGTCAACGCTGCCCGATACGGTCGGTTCTCCGCAAGAGCTGCGAAAATATCGGCAAAGGCAAGGATGTCCATCTCAATCGTAAAATCCACCGCTCCTTTGCCGAGCGGATACCCGGATTTGTCGTGCTTTTCATGATGCAGCATTGCCCATTTCGCAATATCGCCCAGAGCCGGTATGCGCGATAGGATCAAGGAAGAGTATGTCGCGTGCATCTTTATCGTTTTATACTCACTGGTGTCCAGTTTTCCGGGTTTATCGAGCACTTCGATTGGTATCGCGATTTTGCCGATATCATGTAAGTATCCGGCAATTCTTATGGAGAAACACTTCTTCTCATCCAAGCCGTAAAGCCTGGCGATATGATCCGCAAGCACGCTGACCGATTTTGAATGGTTCATGGTCCATTCGCTTTTGAAATCAACAATTCTGGAGAAGAGTTCCGCAAGCGACTCCAGTGAATCGTCATCAATCACGCAGGAAGCGTCGTTGATTGACATCAAAAGCAGATCATAAAAGGAATCATCCGTGATCTTTTCCCAGAACTCGGGCGTACTGGCAAGTTTGTTGAAGGTATCCTGTAGTTCAGGCAGGAATACGGTGCCAAAACGTTTATTGATCTCTGATATGATGAAGTCCGTCTCGCCGGGATGCGTTTCGTAGAGTACATCAATCCGGTCGACTAGATGAATGACGAAGCATTCAATCGGGATGTCATCCCTGTTTACTTTTCCGTCCAGAATGTCCTGGTACACGATGTGATGATGACGAATAATATGGCTGATGTGCGCAAAAGGTGCAAAATCTCCAATGATCCGTTCCCCCATGATCTGATGAGGCTCCGGATCAATCGCGTCAATATAGAGAAGTTTGTCTCGTTCTGTAACATGCAATGCGCCGATATCGTGGATTGCGCTTGCTAAAACAACGTTGCTCAATCGTGTGGCATCCAGATTGAAATGGTTCCCGATTTGGTATGCGATGATGCACGTTTGCCGATGATGGTTCTTCAGTAAGAAATTGTATAGGTCGATTGATTCAATGAGCGAAACTAAAATCGATTTTACCGAGTATGCTTCTTCCACCAGCGTCATCTCCTAACACAAATTTGTGATTGTCCGACGGAGGCTTGTTCTGTTCCGAATGCTTCATGAGCGATTTCGTGATAGCGAGAATGGATAAGTAGACAGTTTTTACTTTTAAAACAAGGTAATAGTAGTAGTTTCATTAGTCTGAAAGGCGTCTGTATATGCGAAATATATCATATTTTCAAGAAAAACGAAAGATATTGTAATTTGAAGCAAGAACAGCAAATAACTGTCATCTGGCTTTATTGTTTCTGGCGTTAACTGCATACGTTGTCAAAGTTCAAAATGGACATAGCCCTTTCTACGTTATATTAATTCAGGTTAATATTAAGCCCTTTATCTGACTGCTTTCAATTGTATGCACTTTCGGTGTTTGATATAATGATCGTTAAAGGCTTTCGCGTGCGTCAATTCTATTTTTATTTATTCAATTCGACACATCCGGCGAGAAGATGGTGACTTATGTTTCATTTTCGCAAAGCAATTCTGAATATTCGAAGACATTGGACAAAGAGCTTGTTGGCCGTGAGCACATGTATGCTCATCGTTGTGTTTCTGCTTCTGTTTTTTCGCGGATTAGAAACGAATCTAGAGCAGTTGGAAGCGCTGCCTGCGGCAATTCCGATCCAGGCGCGAATCAACAACCTCAACGGGTCGCTTTCCTCCGGAATGATGATTCGGGAGCCTATCATCGATGCGCTGGATGAATCCGCATATGTTGCGGATCTGAATTACACAGTTGAACTCGCGGCAACGCAAAACGAGATTGGCGAGGATGAAACGCTGGACGCGGGATCATTTTCGCTTCCGCTGTGCCTTGGCGTGAACCGCGCGGAGGCATATCCGGTGTTGTCCACGGCAACGACGGTTTATATGCAGGGTGCCGGCCCGGACGATCTGGCGGGCGCGGAACCGGTGTGCATGATCCGCTTGCAGGAGCTTAACGGATTGGGTCTATCTGTCGGGGACAAGCTTCATTTGATCCTGTTTAACATCACATATCCGGGCGATAACGCCATGAAGAAGTTCCATCGCTTGGGCGCGTATGATGTTACGATTATCGGTAGCTTCGACCCCGCTTTGAGCGAGAGCTTGACAAGGTCTGCACAGGTGGTCTTCCCTGTTGGTTGGCTCAGGGCGATCTTCGCACAGCAGAATGTGATGTTCTTCGCGGATTCCGCAAATTTCCGTGTGATTCACCCGTTGGAGTTGAACAGCTTTAAAGAGGAGATGCACAAAATCGGATTACTGCCGGTCATTTCGCAGGCGAACCAGACGCAGCGCGGGACCTCCTTGACGGTGAATGATGAAACATTCATCAAGGCCGCGACGCGCGTGAAGGAAAACATCACGCTTCAGCGGATGATCATGCCGTTTATCATCCTGATAGTTGGGCTTTTAGGCTTCGTCGTGTCCTATCTGCTCCTGCAGAGCAGACGGCCGGAGATTGCGATCATGCGCTCGCTCGGCGTCAGCCAGCGGAGTTGTTTTATCATACTGCTGTTTGAAAGTGCCGTTCTCGAACTCGCAGGGAGCCTTGCGGGCGTCGCCGCGGCGCTGCTTTTGGTCAAAGTCGACTTCGTGTTGGGGCTTGCGGTCGTTGTTCCGTTCTTCGCCGTATACATGGCTGGAACCGCGGTGGCGCTGATCGCGCTGGGCAGATTCAGCGTGATGCAGGTCTTGACCGCATTGGACTAGGGAGGTATTTATGCTGGAAGTGAAAGATGTCGGTTATGTCTATCAGAGCAAATATCAGTCGATCGAAGCGCTCAAGCATGTGAGTTGCAGCTTCGAGTCGGGCAAACTATACGCGGTGATCGGGCCTTCCGGCAGCGGGAAAAGCACGCTCCTGTCCCTCCTTGCCGGGCTGGATTTGCCTACTTCCGGTGAAATTCTTGTGGAAGGCAGCCCGCTTTCGACGATGGATCGCGACTGCTACCGCCGGGAAACCGCATCGGTGGTCTATCAGTCGTTCAACCTCTTTCCGCTGCTCACGGCGCTTGAAAACGTGATGTACCCGTTGGAGTTGTTGGGTGTAAAGAAGTTGGAGGCCGAGGCATCGGCAAAACGTCTGATCCATGAGGTCGGGCTGGAAGACAAAATCTTTCGTCAGTTTCCCGTCATGATGAGCGGCGGAGAGCAGCAGCGCGTCTCGATTGCGCGGGCGCTCGCGGCAGGCGGACGCATTCTGCTTGCGGACGAACCGACCGGAAATCTGGATTCAACCAACGAGGAGACGATCGTCAAAATCCTCAAGGAGCTCGTGCATGAAAGAGGTTATCTCGTGATCGTCATCACCCATAACTCAAGCGTCTATGAGCAGGCCGATATCATTTACCGGATGCGGGACGGGGTACTGAGAACGTGAAACTGCGTCTTGGTGAGCGAAGGGAGAAAACGGTCATGAGCGAAATCTCCAACAGCATCCGGCAAATCATGCGCACGCCACTGCGAACAGGGCTGTTTCTGGTTCTTGTCAGCCTGTCGGCGTCGCTCTTGACGCTGGGCGTAACGCTGTATTTGATCGGCGAAGCAAACATGAAGCGGCTCGAAGAGGTCTTTGTCACCGTCGGCCTTGTTTCGCAAACGCCGGACAAGCAAATATCGGATCAATATTGGGATGCCGAGGATAAGAAATTCACCACCTATACGGCGACGGTGTGCTCCAAGACAATCCAGCCGGATGTGCTGATGTTCGACGGTGCGAACTATATCATTCCGCCCAAGCACAGGCCGTATTACGGCGCATACGATCCCGACCTCAAGTACCCGGACAACTCGTATATCCGCCTGATTGCGCAAACGCGCACGCGGCTGAAGATCGTCATGGTGACCCCGCTTGAGGACTGCGTTCCCGATCATCCGGTGCAGTTGAAGCTTTTAAAGGAGCTCTATGGCGTTCAGGGAATTGCGGGGCGTGAAATCGGAGACTGGGAAACCGTATTGTTCTGCGATCACGATAACCCCAACCCGCCAACGCTCTATGCCGGAAAAACCTATATCATGATGCTGGAGTTAAGGTCTTCGCACAGGGAATGGACGAAGACGCACACAGGTGTCGATGCGATCATGGGCGAATACGTCCCGCGTTCGTACCATGACAGCTATGTCAATTCAACGCAATATACGCCGGACGGCGTGCTGATTCCGGATGAAAATCCTCTGGACAACGGGTATCAGGAGGTGACTGAGGGTTTCTTCGACAAGCCTGACGGACAGCGTTGGCTGGAGCTCGTAAAATCGATGGACATGGCTGAGCATACGTTCCCCGTGATCCCCACGGACAACACGCAGCTACTGATGTCCTTTTACAACGGCAACTCCTCGATTGTGGATGGGCGCGATATCACCGCGGAGGAATATCGTACGGGTCAGCTCGTGTGCCTGATCAGCCAGCAGTTTGCGGAGTTGAATGGGTACGCCGTCGGCGACACACTGCCGATTTCACTTTATTATGCGGATTACTATGGCTCGGCCAGCCGCGACTTTCCGCCGGACGGGCTGCCGATTGGAAATCCCAACCACCTGCTCAACGCGCAGGGCAAGTGCTTTGACATCTTCGAGCAGAATCCTTACACGGTGGTCGGCATCCATAACGAGATCAATCAAGTGTCCTACTCCTCCGGTTACGACATGGCCGGGTATGGCGTGGTGATTCCCGGGGCTTCCGTCAAAAACAGCGACGCAAACAACATTCTGGATTATGGCCCGATGAAGGGATATAACACGACGTTCCAGATTCCGAGCGGAAGCGTTGAGCAGTATCAGGCGCTTTGGAATGCGGTGTCCAAAACCGGTGATGCCTCGCATATTGAGATTACCATCTATGACAAGGGCTACACGCAGATCAAAGCAGGGCTCATACAGATCAAGCAGGTAGCTGTTGCCTTGCTGGTTTCGGGGCTTCTGGTCACCGTACTGATCCTCCTGTTCTTCTGCAATCTGTTCATCGGCAAGCAAAAGCGGCGAACGGCAATCGAGCGCTCTCTGGGCATGGGAAAACGCGCCTGCACCATCTCGCTTTTGACCGGCGTGATGGCAATCGTAACGCTCGGCAGTGTGATCGGCAGCCTTGTAGGCTATGCCCTCTCTGGCGCCGTAGTCGGGCTGCTGTCCGCGCTGTCCAAGTCGGTCTCTTTCAGCACGGAATTCAGCAACTGGGCACAGGCCGCCTCGGACGTGGCGCAAACGCAGCTCGTCACCGGCATGGTCAGCCCGCTCGTTCCGCTGATTTGCGGCGCGTGCGTGTTGCTTCTTGCGCTCACCATATCGCTTGCGCAAATTCGCGGCAATCTGCGTAGCGAGCCGCTGAAGCTTCTGAGCACACCGAAGTCGTAAAACCAAACTACAGTCTCTTATCCGATTCGCTCCGTTTATTTGAACAAAAAAATCGAATGCTGAAGCTCGTTTTCAGGCTCAAGTTCCTAATGTATCAATACCGGAGTGCAGGCATCCTATGGTATACTTAAGCAAGTCAAACCCGGTAAATGAACCCTGAAAATAGGTATCGTATGGAAAAGAACTGGAAATCGTTTTTCAAGTCGCATGAAACCAACAGCAAAGCTGCGGCGTTTCTCAAATATCTCGGGCCGGGCCTGCTGGTGACGGTCGGATTCATCGATCCCGGCAACTGGGCGTCAAACATCGCCGCCGGATCGCAATACGGGTATGCGCTGCTCTGGATGGTGACGCTTTCCACTTTTATGTTGATCGTTTTGCAGCACAATGCCGCACATCTGGGCATCGTCACCGGCAAATGCCTCTCCGAAGCAACGACGGAGCACTTTAAACCCTGGTTAAGGAATATCATATTATTCTCGTCGATTGCAGCTTCCATCTCCACGGCGCTCGCCGAAATATTGGGAGCCGCCATCGCGCTGAACATGCTCTTCCATCTGCCGCTCAAACTCGGCTCCGTGCTGGTGCTTGCGGTGGCTCTCGTGCTGCAGTTTACAAACTCCTACAAGAAGATCGAAAAAATCATCATCGGCTTTGTTTCCCTGATCGGGCTTTCGTTCCTGTTTGAAATCAGTATCACCCATATCAACTGGGGTTCTGCCGCCGTGGGTTGGGTCACGCCCGCTTTTCCCAACGGAGGCATGCTGGTCATCATGAGTGTGCTCGGCGCCGTCGTGATGCCGCACAATCTGTTCCTGCACTCGGAGATCATCCAGAGCAGGCAGTGGAACTTGCAGGACGAGGCGGTCATCAACAAACAACTCAAATACGAGTTCAGCGACACGCTGGTGTCCATGATGATCGGCTGGGCAATCAACAGTGCCATGATCCTGATGGCTGCGGCAACGTTCTTTACCACAAAAACGCCGGTGACCGACCTGACGCAGGCGGAACAGATGCTCAAGCCGCTGTTGGGCAACGCGGCAAGCCTCGTGTTCGCCATCGCGCTGCTGTTTGCGGGTCTTTCCTCCAGCATCACGGCGGGTATGGCGGGCGGAAGCATTTTCGCGGGTATCTTCTCCGAGCCATACGACATCAAAGACAAACACACGAAGATCGGCGTTCTGCTGACCATGGTACCCGCGACGCTGATCATATTTTTGATTCAATCGCCGTTTGATGGATTGATCTATTCGCAAATGCTGCTGAGTGTACAGCTGCCCATCACTGTTTTTACGTTGATCACACTGACTTCGTCCCAAAAAGTGATGGGCAAATACGCCAACTCCAAAGCGGGAAAGATTATCCTTTGGGCAATCGGGCTGGTTGTAACGTTTCTAAACGTAGCGCTTCTGATCAGCTTGTTCCGCTGAAGAACCCGCAATAAAGATTACCCCGTTGACTCGCAGGCAGCCGTTAAAAATCGGTTGCCTGCTTTATTTTATGCCGCACGTTCATTCAAATTTGTTGTAAATAATCCGCCGCGCCTTCAAACGCTCTTCCTTGCGCGTCTATCTAGCGACGCAGCGCAAAAAAGTAGAGCCTCCGCTTGGGCGGAAGCTCTCATAAACACATTTGGGAACCGGTTACCGGATGTTTAGTCGTTCGGAAGAAACGCTTTCATCTTGTCTTGTTGGCAACTGATGTCTTACGTTAGTCGCAGTCAAATCAAGCCTGACGCGCGAACCACCCGCGCCTCATACGGAAGCAGCAGCGTTTCCGCGGGATGCGCTATATTCGTCAGCACAATCTCGCCTGCCGGAACCTCCGGCAGCTTCGCGCTTTCGCCGCTCATGTTGCAAACGATGGTGATCGTTTCGCCGTCCAGCTCGCGCCGGTAGGCGAAGAGCTGTTCGTGCTCCGTCCAGAGCGGCGTGTAGGAACCGTATTGCAGCGTGCTGCTCGCGTTTCTCATCGCAATCAGCTTCTGGTAGAACGCCAGCACGGAATCCGGGTCGCGTTCTTCCGCCTCCGCATTGATCAAAGCATAATTCGGATTCAACATGATCCAAGGTTCGCCCTCAGTGAAACCCGCGTTTTTCGCCGCGCTCCATTGCATCGGTGTGCGCGCGTGGTCGCGCCCCTTGTGCAGGATTCCCTTCCACGTTTGATCATATCGGCCCGTGATGCGTGCCTCGTTGAGCACATTGAGCCCCTCGATGTCGCGAATTGCCGATTCATCCGGAAACGGCGTGTTCGTCATGCCGAGCTCTTCACCCTGATAGACGAACGGTGTTCCGCGTAGGAGGTGCATCGCCACCGCGAGCATCTTTGCCGAGCGAACGCGGAGTTCCTCCGTATCCGTGCAGCCGAAGCGCGATACCGCGCGCGCCTGATCGTGATTCGACCAGAACAGGCTGCCCCAGCCGTGCTCGGTCGCGATCTGCCAGCGATCGACGATCTCCTTGAACCGTGTGAGCGACCACGGCGCGGGGTCATATTTGCCGCGCGGGCCGTCGTCGATCTCCATCATGTCAAACGGGAAGATCAGGTTGAAGATGCCCGTTTCTTCGTCGAGCATCCGCGCGCCCTCTTCCGGCGAGGTGAACGGCGCTTCTGCGAGGCACAAACAATCCCTGCCGGCATAGCAGTTCTGCCGCAGTTCGCGCAGATATTCGTAGAACTTCGGTCGGTTCGCGAAGCGCTCAATCGCGAGCGTATATCCCGCGGCGTTCGGCGTACCGGTTCCGTCCGGCAGCCCCGCGTCCTTGGCGATACAGTTGATCACGTCCATGCGAAAGCCGTCCACGCCGCGGTCGAACCAACGGTTGACCAGGTCGTAGACTTCCTGCCGGACGGCTGGATTTTCCCAATTCAAGTCGGGCTGTTTCTCCGAGAACAGGTGCAGGTAATACTGCCCCGTCGTTTCGTCCAGTTTCCACGCACTCGGTGCAAAAAAAGAAGCCCAGTTGTTGGGTGTGCCGCCCTCTTTGCCATCGCGCCAGATATAGTAATCGCGAAACGGATTGTCCTTCGCCTTGCGGGACTCGGTAAACCACGCGTGCTCGTCGGAGCTGTGGTTGACCACGAGATCCATCACGAGCTTGATATCGCGTGCGTGCAGACCTTCCAGCAGCGCGTCAAAGTCCGCCATCGTGCCGAACTCCGTCATGATCCGTTCGTAGTCGCGAATGTCGTAGCCGTTGTCGTCGTTCGGAGAATCGTACACCGGGCAGAGCCAGATGGCGCCGATGCCCAGCGACTTGAGATAGTCGAGCTTTTCGATGATGCCCTTCAAATCGCCGATGCCGTCACCGTTCGTGTCCAGGAAACTCCGCGGGTAAATCTGGTAAAACACCCGCTCTTTCCACCATGCTTTGATCAATACACACCTCATTCTTCAGCGGGACATGCAAATCGTCATGCGTCCGCCAATCAGTTGAATCTCCACCAGATCCGCGTTGATCGGGCGAATCGATTCAATTCTTCTTCGTTTGCTCTGGCGAATCCGCTCGAACAGCTCGCCGGAAAACGGCTCCTGCTTCTCGCGATCCCAAGGCATACAGCGCCGGTTATCCGGGTCAAATCCGCCCGAAAGCAGCAGCTCGTCGCCATAATAGACCGAGATGCCGCCGGAAAACATCGCCGCCATATGATAACAATTCAACACGGCGGTACGATTTCCTTTCGCAAACCAGAGAATACGCGGAATATCGTGGGTGCTGCAAAGCTGAAACATGCCTTCCTGCCAATACTCCGGCGTCAGCGCGAGGTATCGCGTGATGCGATCGCAAAGCTGCGTCGCGTCAATCGAGCGCAACAGGAAGAAATCCCGAATTGCGTAATAAACGGGATAGTTCATTACTCCGTCGAATACGCCGTCATACATCCAGCGCACAGGATCGCTCCAGATTTCGCCGACGATGTACAGCTCTGGCTTGAGCGCCTTCATGCGCGATTGAAACGCTCGCAGGAACGCCGGATGAATCTCGTCCGGCACATCGAGCCGCCACGCGTCGATGCCGCAGAGCCGCGTCCAGTATTCCGCGGCGCTGATCAGGTGCTCGATCACCGCAGGATTTTGCGTGTTCCATTTCGGCATGTCCGGCGCGAATGCGAAAGTGTGATACGGCGCGCGTCCCTTGCGATCTCCCTGCATAAACGGTTTCAGCGCATCCGGGTCGGTCAATTGGAACCAGTCTTTGTAGGGCGAAGTTGCGCCATGCTCCACCACGTCCTGAAACTCCTTCGACTGCCACGACCCGTGGTTGAACACACCGTCGAGCATGATGCGTATGCCGTTTTCGTGCAGTGCGTCACAGAGGCGGACAAAGTCCTGCTCCGTACCGAGCTTAGGATCGATCAAACGATAGTCGATCGTATCATAGCGGTGGACGCTGCCCGCGGCGAAGATCGGGTTGAGATAGACGCCCGTGACACCGAGCTTCTTGAGATACGGAATCGCCTCCTGAATGCCCTTCAGGTCCCCGCCGAGAAAAGAATCGCGATCCGTGATCGGTTGATTGTGCCAGCCCGTCATGTCCCCGCTGCTGCGAAAGCGATCCGGAAAGATTTGATACCAAATCATGTCCTTCGCCCATGCCGGTGCCGGCTTTGGCGCGCCGTCAAAAACAAAGCTGACGAAAAACGGGCGGATGTAGCGCTCCTCAAACGATTGGGTTATGCCGCGCTCATCCAACACAAACGCGCCGTCCGTCGAATGCAGCATGAAATGATAGCGCAGTTTGCGCGTTTCCATCCGCTTCCTGAGCACGAAATAATCAAACTCGGAGTCTGTGTATGTCAGCGGAACCGCACTCGCCGCCAAGTGCGGCGTGTTTGCGCCTTCCGCATCGAGTTCTGTATCGCAGGGATCGCAGCTGAGGCACTCCGTGCGCTGAACGAGGCCTCTAGCCACGCGCAACACCAGCCGCAGCGTACGATCCGGCTCCACCACCTGCCAGGGAGCAAGCGGAAAATGGGTCACATCTGAATTGTTGATCAAAGAGTACCTGCCTATTCCTTCAAAGTTCCGTCAAGCGCGCCGCCCTTGATCAGATACTTCTGAAACACGATATAAATCAATAAAATCGGGACGACCGCAATCAGCGACGCGGCGAAGATCAGGCTCCAGTCGCTGACGTGCTGCCCTTCAAAGAGCTTGATCGCGATGGGAAGCGTTCTGTTTTGCGGCGACTTGATCAAAGTCAGCGCAAGCAGGAACTCATCCCAAACATTGGAAAACGCGAGAATGCCGAAGGTTGCAATCGCGGGTTTGCTCAGCGGCAGAATCAGGTGCCAGTAGATCGTAAACCTGCCGCCGCCATCCACGGTCATCGCTTCCTCCAGCTCGCGCGGAAAACTCAAAAAGAAATTGCGTAAAAAGTAGGTGTTTGCCGCGATTCCGGTTCCGGTATAGATGATGACCAATCCCCAGAAGTTATCGACCAAGTTGAGCGACTGCATCAGCGTAAACTGGGCCACGAGGTTCGTAATCGGCGGCACCATCATGCTAAACAAAAAGAGGTTGAAGAAGAACTCCCTGCCCGGAAACTGCATCCGCGCAAAGCCATACGCCGACATGGTCGAGATCACGACGATCAAACCCGTGGCGATCACCGAAACCAGTACGCTGTTGAGAAAATATGCGCCAAAGTGGTTCGACTTCCACGCGATCACGAAGTTTTCCAGATACAGGCTCTTCGAGATCAGGATCGGCGGATACGGCATCGAAAACGAATGCGGCGTCATAGCCGTTGCCAGCATGTAGAGAAACGGCAGCAGCGCGATGGCGGAAAACAGGCTGAGTCCGAGATAGACGGGCAGCTGCCCTGCGGTTCTGCGGGAGCTCTTTGCGCGCGATTTTTGCATATCAGTTCACCGTCTCTTTCGCAAGCTTCCGCTGTAGAAACGACAGCGCGAATATGATGACACCCATCATCACCGACTGCGCGGCTGCATAGGAAAAATCAAAGTTGGTAAACGCTGTGTTGTACATGTAGTTCATGAGCTCTTGTGTGCGCCCGAGCGGAGCCCCGTTTGTGATCATCATCACGTGGATGTATGCGCCAAACGCGCCGATGGTCAACACGGTCAGCAGATATAGCGAAGTGTTTCGCACCATCGGCATCGTCATACGGAAAAACGTCTGAATCCGGTTTGCGCCGTCAATCTGCGCCGCCTCGTAGATCTGCTTGGAGACGCCCTGCAGCGCGGCAAGGTAGATCAGCATCGTCCAGCCCGTGCCTTTCCAGATGCCGAACAGCCAAAGAACGAAGTTTGCCGACCACTCGTTTTGTAAAAACGCGATGGACGTTTTGATCACACCCAGCTGCATCAGCGCGTAGTTGATCAGCCCGCCGTTGCCGGAGGCAAAGATGTACTTAAACACCAGCGACACCACAACCCACGACGTGATGACCGGAATATAGGTGATGACCTTAAACGCGGTCTGTCCTTTTGTCGCGGCGTTGATAAGGCTCGCCAGAATGAGCCCCAGCAGCATCTGTCCCGGCACGGTCACCAGCGCGTAGAGCGAGGTGTTGCGAAGCGCCAGAAGCCAATTGCCGTCCTTGAGCAGCTTTGCGTAATTCGCGAGTCCAAGGAAGGAACCGGTCTGGTTTTTGATGATGTTGTAATCGAACAGGCTGATTTGGATGTTGCGAAACAGCGGATACAGCACAAACAGACACATCAGTATCAGTCCGCCGCCGATGAACGGGAGCACCTGAAGCCATTGCCTGACTCCCAGAGCGAACCTGTCTTTTTGCTTGTTGCGTGCTTGCAAGGGCGCTTCCTCCTCGTTGTGCGGTCTCATGAAACGGATTCTCATGGGTTCTTCGTAGATTCAGCGGGGATGTGGATTATAACATCCCCGCTGAATCGATGTTCGTTACGATTGCTTATTGCAGCAGCGGGTCAATCTGCGCCGCAGCCGCATCCAGCGCGTCCTTCGCGGTCGCTTCGCCGCGGATCACGGTCTCAAATGCCTTACCAAGAATCGTGTCAATCTGTCCCCAGTTGGCGCTTGGCGTGCGCGGTTTTGCGGTCTGGAGCTGTTCCAGATACGCCGCAAGATACGGAGAAGCGCTGGTGTCAACCTTGTCCATCGCGCTCTTGACCACCGGGATCATGCCGGCTTTGGTCATTGCGAGCTGCGCTTCGTCGCTGAGCATATATTGCATGAACTTCCATGCCGCGGTCTTGTGCGCGGAGCCCGCGAACATGACGATGTCTTCGCCGCCGACAACGGAGATCCCGCCTGCGACACCAGTCGGCATTGCGGTCGCCTGCGTTGCAAACGTCGTCGTGTTGGAGCTAAAGAACCAAGGGCCTTCGGAGATCATGGCATAGTTGCCTGCACTCATTCCGCCCCAGGCATCCGGCTGCTCGCCGATGATCGCGGGGCTGATCACGCCGTCCTTATACCAGGAGGCGATGGTGTCGAGCGCCGCAACGGAAGCGTCGCTGTTGAGGTATCCCGTCGCAACCGAGTAATCGTCGCTGGTCAGGTTGCCGCCAAGAGACCAGAAGTACGGCAGCATTGCCCAGGTGTAGGTTCCGGCAATCGTGAAGACCCACTTCTCGTTGGCGGGATCGTTGTACTGCTTCGCCAGAGCAACCAGTTCATCCAGCGTCTTCGGCGGTTCCGTCAGCCCGCACGCCTTGAGGAAATCCATGTTCCAGACGGCGGCGGTCGTGTTGGTGTTCAGCGGTAGGCCGTAGTATTCGCCCGCGCTGTAGTTCGTCTCCATGGGCGCGCTCAGGGCGTTGTCCTTGATGGCGGAGAATCCGTCATACGCCGAGAGGGGTTCGAGTGCGCCGAGTTTGCCAAGCTGGGAAACCCAGGTGATGTCCATACGCATCACGTCGGGTGCCGCGTTGCCGGATGCCGCGGTGATCACCTGCTGCTGCAGGCCATCCACCGGCATGCGAACCGCATCCACCTTGATGCCGGGGTTTGCCGCTTCAAACGCGGGAACGATCTCATTTAAGAAGATCTGTTCTTCGCCTTCGCTGTAGGTGTGCCAGAAGACGATGGTTTCCGGCTCGGCGGGTGCTTTGGTCGCGGTCGCTTCTGCGGTTGCGGCCGGTGCTTCTGTTGCGGTTGCTTCCGCTGCGGGTGCTGTCGTTCCCGCGCATGCCGTCAGTGCCGAGAGCACCATGATCAGTGCAGCCAGCAGAGCAATACTTTTCTTGAAAGACATGTTCATTCTCTTCCTCCTGGTTATGTTTCATTTTATCACCGTCTCTCGAGCAACGGTGAAAAATTATTGTAATCGCTTACATTTATTTGTGAAAGAATAGGCGGAAACAATCCGCCCAACGATTTGGTTTTTAGCGCGTGCTTTCACGCGAGACGATGGAAACCTGTATGAGGCTGTTCTGTACGGAATTGCTTGCATCCTCAATGGAAGAAAGCAGTATGTTTGCCGCCTGCCGGCCGAGCTGAAATACATCGATATCCACCGCACTGAGCTTCGGCGTGGAGAGCTCGCTGATGGGCGTATTGTCAAACGTGATGACCTGAATGTGCTGTGGCACGGAGATGTTTGCCGCTTGCAGCGCGCGCACTACGCCGAACGCCACCGCGTTGTCCGTGCAGACAATGCCGTCGACGACGGGCTGCTCAGAAAGAATTCTCTGAACCGCCATTGCCCCGTCTTCCGCCGACAGGCTGCCGAGTAGCACCAGCCGATCATCGCAGTGCAAGCCGGCCTGTTCCAGAGCCGCGCGATACCCCGCCAGCCGCTCGTTTACAAAGGATTTGTCGAGCGATGAACTGACAAAAGCCAGGCATTTACTGCCGCTTTTGATCAATTTTTGCGTCGCGAGCCTGCCTCCCATCTCGTTGTCCAGATCGATCCAGTTGTAGTCCCGGTTCTGGCTCTTGCCGATGACGACAAACGGCAGCTCCGCTTCACGCAGCATCGCAAGAATGGACTTCTTCGCAAGTGCCATGGGGAGAATGATTCCCTCCACGCGCCCTTCCATCACGAGTTTGCGCAGGTTGTGCTCTCCGGTTTTATCGTTGGAAACGCTGATGATCAGCAAGTAATATCCCTGCTTGGCGAGTGCCGCTTCCATTCCGTACTGGATGCGCAAAAAGTAGTCGTTTCCGTATGTCTCGGTGTTGGTGCTGTCGATGATGAATGCAATGGTCGATGTGCTGTGGTTTGCGAGGCTCCTCGCCACAAAGCTTGGCTGATAGTTGAGCGCTTCCATGCTGCGCTGCACCTTTTCCGCCGACTTTTTCGCAATCAGCGGGCTGTTATTCAGGTAACGAGAGACCGTCGCGGTGGATACCCCCGCGTGTTTGGCAACATCGTCAATCGTTACGCTCATGATGATTCTCCTGTAAAATTGGTAGCGGTTACAATCAGAAGAATATCACAACGAAAAGAATTGTCAAGTGTCTATTGCTCCAATTTTTGAAAAAACTTGTTTCTGATACTCTGTTCTTTGAAAGAATCACTGTGCTAGTCTCCGCGAGACTAGTAAAAAGCCCTTCCGCATCGCGGAAGGGCTTGAACAATATCGATTCTGTCCCGGTAAATCTGTTTATGCTTCCTCCTGGAACTCCGTATCGAGTCCCGCGGCTTCAAGCTTCTCCGAAGCGCGCACGGGCGTGATCAGGTTGATGCCCTTGAGCAGGACAAACGTGATGATCGCGGAGTATACTGCAACGACCGCAACCGCGAGAAGCTGAATCAGCAGTTGGTGTGTGTTTCCCGCAACGAGTCCGTCCACGCCGCCGATCGCCTGCTGCGCGAACACGCCGACGAGCAGGGAGCCGAGAATACCGCCGATGCCATGTACGCCAACCACGTCCAGCGCGTCGTCCAGTCCCTTCTTGCGCCGGAACTGCACTGCGCCGTAGCAAACAAACGCGGCAAGCAGGCCAATCAGCACCGCAGCCCAGGGAGAAACATATCCGGCAGCAGGCGTGATTGCGACAAATCCGGCAACCGCGCCCGTGAGCGCTTCCGCAACGCTTGGATGCTTCGTGTGATTCCAGCTGATGGCAAGCCAGACCAGCATGGTCACTCCGCCCGCGAGCGCCGTATTGACAAACGCGATTGCGGCTTTTCCGTTTGCCGCGAGTGCGCTGCCGCCGTTGAAGCCAAACCAGCCGAACCAGAGGATCGCGGTGCCGATGGCAAACAGCGTCAGGCTTGCCGGTTTCTCATTCTCGCCTTTCTGAATCGTGCGTTTCCCGATCACAAGGACCGAAACCAACGCCGCAACACCCGCGCTGGTGTGAATCGCGATGCCGCCCGCGAAGTCGGCAACGCCCATCTGCTGCTGGAAGCCGCCGCCCCAGACCCAGTGCGCGCAGGGCACATAGACCAGCAGCGACCAGAGCGAGAGGAAGATCAGGTAGCTTTTAAACGTCATGCGATCGGCAAACGCGCCGGTAATCAGCGCGGGCGTGATGATCGCAAACATGAGCTGGAAGAGGAAGAACACGGCAAACGGGATCGTTCCTGCGTAGGCCGCGTTCGGCTCCATGCCGACGCCGTTGAGGAAAGCATATTGCAGGTTTCCGATGACGCCCTTCACATCCGAACCAAAGGCGAGGCTGAACCCGCAGATAAACCAGATGAGCGCTACCACGCCCAGAGCGATAAAACTCTGCATCATGATGGTCAGCATGTTTTTCTTGCGCACCAGACCGCCATAAAAGAACGCGAGTCCGGGCGTCATCAAACAAACCATCGCGGCGCAGATTAAAACAAACGCTGTATCTCCAGAATTGATCATAAAAAAGAAATGCCTCCACATAGATCGTATGAAGACATTGTATGAAAATTTGCCGATACGCCATATCCGGCGAATTCTGAATTTTCGTGATGAAACCCTGTATCTTTTTCAGGGTTATCCTGTACCCTACAGCTCGATCATGTGATTGCGCACCGCATACAGTACCAGGTCTGTAATATGGCGAAATCCCAGCTTTCGCATGATGTTTGCGCGGTGTGTTTCCACGGTCTTGATGCTTAGGTTGAGTAGATCAGAGATGTCTTTGTTGGACTTCCCTTCCGCGAGCAGCTGCAAAATCTCCTTTTCGCGCAGGGAGATGGAGTTCTCACCCGTCTCGGGGTTTTCACGGTTGTTGTTCACGAATCCATCCACGACGATTCCCGTGATATCCTGAGAAAGATAAATCTTGCGATCAAACACAAGATTGATGCACTCTATCAACTCCTCCAGCGCGTTTTCCTTGAGCACATACCCGCGAACGCCCGCGCGCAGCGCCTTACTCACGAACTCGCCGGATTTGTGCATCGTGAGGATCACGACCTTTACCTCCGGCATCTCCGCGCGGAGTTTTTCTGCAAGATCGAGCCCGTTCAGGTTCGGAATCGAGATGTCGAGAACCGCGATATCCGGCTTGAGTTCGAGAATTTTCCGGTACGCTTCTTGACCGTCTCCAGCGGCACCGACCACCTCGATATTCTCCTGTTGAGAAAGCAGAATCACCAGAGATTCGCGCAGAATCTTGTGATCATCAGCCAGAAACGCTCTAATCTTTTTCATATGGCACCTCAAGTATCACTCTTGTTCCGCTGCCTACCGCGCTGTCAATCACGATCTTTGCGTTGAGCAGTGCGCTGCGCTCCCGAATCGAAGTCAACCCGAACCCGGAATCCACCTTTTGCAGATTGAAGCCTCTGCCGTTGTCAATCACGCTGATCAGAAAGCGGTTATTGTCGAGCGTGAGCATGTTGATGTTTACCTCGCTCGCGCCGGAATGCTTGATGATGTTCGTCAGGCACTCCTGCACGATTCGGAATATATTGAGCTCTTCCGTTTCCGTCCAAACGGGCATTGCGTCCGTTATTGCGCAATGGAAACGGATGTTGCTGATCTTTTCGAGCTTTTCGCAAACGGCTTTGATGCTGACGGCGAGTCCTTCCTTTTTCAGGTCGATCGGCTCCAGATTGCCGATGACGTTCCGAATCTCCGCAATCGCCTCGTCCACCATCTTGATCGTCTTTCCCGCGTGCTTCTTGAGCTCCTCGTCCGCGGGCTGAAACGGAAACAGGCCGAGGTTGATCTTGAGCGCCACCAGAGACTGCCCGACCCCGTCGTGCAGGTCCCGCGCAATCTTCTTTCTCTCCCGCTCCTGCGTGGCAACGAGCAGGTCGCTCTGCCGCTGCAGGTCGATATTCTGCTTCTGAATCGTGCTATAGAGGTCCTGCGTGAGCTGCACATAGTGCTCCTCCTTGAGGTGCTCCAGCCACGAGGAGATATCCGCAAACTCCACGACGTTGAGGCCCTTGTCCTCCTCTTCACCGGAGACGCGCAGGCCGATCGTCTTGTCGATGATTAGGAACATCACCAATCCGATGCCGAACGCCCAGACGAAATTGACCCCGACGCCGAGCAGCTGAACGAGTATTTGTCCGCCTCTCGTCGGAAGCAAAAGCTTGTCCTTTGCGGCAAACACCGCGCAGAGAATCGCGCCGCAAGCGCCGCCAATGCCGTGGATCGGTACCGCGTTGACCGCGTCGTCAATCTTGAGCTTCAGCAGCAGCAGGCTGCCGAGCACGGTCGCAGCTCCCGCAATCAAGCCAACAAGCGCCGCCTGCCAGAGCGTAAGGATGTCGGAACTTGCCGTGATGGCAACAAGCCCGCCCAGGGCACCGTTGAACACCGCCTCCATGAAGCTCTGCTCCCGCGCAAGCAATCGTGTTACGATCATCGCGCCCACTACGCCGGTTGCCGCGGCGATATTCGTGTTGAGCAGTATCTCGCCGACCCTGTCGCTAAACGCAAACAGGTTGCCGCCGTTGAACCCGAACCAGCTAAACCAGAGAATGAATGTGCCCAGCGCCGCAAACGGAATGTTGGAGCGCTCCATGCGCCTCGGCTTTCCGTTTTCGTCCCAGCGTCCTTTGCGCGGGCCGAGGACGATGATGCCCGCGAGTGCTACCCAGCCCGCGGTCGAGTGTACGACGGTCGCGCCCGCGAAGTCCATGAACCCCAAATCGCCAAGGAATGTGTGTTGAGAGATATAATTTCCGCCCCAGACCCAGTGCCCGAAGACGGGATAGATCGCGGCACCCGTGATGATGGCGGCAATGGCCAGCGCTTTGAGTTTTGTGCGCTCGGACATGCTGCCCGCAAAGATCGTCACCGCGGTTCCAGCGAACATGAGCTCGTAGAGCACAAAGATATAGTCGTAATCACTCCTGAGGTTTTGCAGCAGCCAGTTGCTGCCGCCGATCAGACCGAAATTCGTTTTTCCGAACATAAACGCAAAGCCGATGAAGCAGAAGGCAAGCGTCGCAATCACAAATGCGATGATGTTTTCAATCGCAACGCTCACGACGTTCTTCGGGCGCACGAATCCAACCTCATAGCAGATGAACCCCGCCTGCATGAAAAACACGAAGCACGCGCAGATGACAATCCAAAGATGGTCTATTTCACTCATAATGCGCCTGCTTTCCTGTTTGATTCGATACTGGCAAAATAAAGATTTGTCTGAGCGGGATGATGCTGTTCGATTCCCCGTCTGTTTGATTGTAGTATCGCAAAGGCTGCCGCGTCAACGCCTGACTCTGTGAATTCAAAAAAACACGAGTGGAAGGCCACTCGCGTGTAAAAAATGAATCTCTTTGGCGAATCGTTCTAACTCATACTTCTTGCGATTTGTTTTCGGAGCAAACCACAATATCGTCCACCATCATCGTTCCGCAATCCACGCGGAACCCCGCACCGCCGGAAGGATACCGGTTGGAAGAATCCTCCGCGCGCAAGATCGTATTGCCGATCGAAGCTGTCAGCAGGTTCCCTTCCGCCGAAAAAGTCATCTCAAGCTGCTCATATTGCGCATACGAACATGCGGTCTGCGCAAGAACCGTGTCTCCCGCCGCATCCCGCAGCACCAGCGAGAGCGTGTCTCCACCGGAGAGCAGCGCCGCGTAATACCGTCTGTGCCCGCGTGCGCGCAAGACAAGCCCGCAGCGCTCCTGAAGCTGAGGTTGTAGCTTCGCGCGGATACTGTAGTCGTCAAAATCCCGTGTACCGAAGGTGACAACGCCGTTTTCCTCCGGATGGGAGACGCAGAAAGTATGCGTCAAGCTCAGACCGAAATTTTTCGCGTTTGAGACAAACATGCGCGCAAGAAACGGCACTGGATCCGTGATGTTCTTCAGGTGCGCGCCACTAAGGCAATATTGCTCCGGCGCACCCTGCCAGTCGAGCGAACGCAGCACTGCGCGGCAGGGTTGCCGCGAGCCACCGGTGATTGCGAACCCGACCCGCACAATCGGCTGCCCGCCATTCTGCGGAACCGTCCAGCGGAGCGCAGTTTCCCCTTCGCGTAATACAACCGTTTCGCCAAACGAGGAAACAACGTCTCCCTCCGGCGTTGCGACGCAGACATAAGGCGTCACCTGAGCTTGGTCCGCTTCCTCCGAGGCGAACCGCGCGATGATCGTCTGCCCCGCATAGAGCGAAGGTGAGGCGATCGCGTCGTACCCCTGCCATCGCGCATTCGGGTCAAAGAACGTCGGTGTGCTGAAATATCCGCGTTCCGTACCAAAAAGCGAAACGCTTAAACCGCATCCGTCACGGTTTTCCAACGTCAATTTCGCCTGAGATTGCATGATCGGGCAGGGTTCAAATCCCTGCATACTGCCGCGATACTCAAACGCGAAGCGCTCATTCGGAGCCTCAGCTGCTTCTCCACGCGTCAGCGCCGCAGAGCGGACGATCTTTCGCGTCTCGCGCACCGCGTCCGAAACACCTTCCCCGCCGTCCGCGGTGACGACAAAGAGTCTGTCCCGCACGGGGGTACGCAGATCGGTTTCCGCTGACAAGGCATCGAGCCCAAGCCGAATCCCGTTGAGGCAGCCCACGTTGCCCGCATTGCAGTCCGTGTCCCATCCTCCCGAAACCGCAATGCTCAACGCGCGGGAAAAGCTGTCCCCGCCGAGCAGGATGGAAGCGAGCGCCCACGCATGGTTCGGCACGATATGGCAGCCACCGCCAAACTTCGCGTAGCCGTAGTTTTGATCCAGATACGCGCGCACTTCCCGCCAATGCCCCGCCTTTGCGCAGGCATTTCGAACATCGCCGACGAGTCGCCGCAGAAACTCACTCTCGAGATATCGTTCGCCTTCCGCAAACAAGCGGTCGAGGTTCCGTTCGGTAAACGCCGCCGCTTCCAGCGCGCCGAGAAACGCCGCAGCTTCCAGCGCGATGCCATCGTGGGAAACGCTGACCGCAGTGCGGACAAGATGCGCCGCGCGCTCCGGGTCGCCGGGGCACATCATCGCAAACGCGTCAATAAAGATTTGCGCGCCGATCTGCTCGGAGAGCACCTTGCCGTTTCGCGCGGCGGAGCCGCTTTCCGGCGCGGGAATGCCGCGCTTGAGGTTGAGAAACGCCGTGTGCTCTGTGCTGTTGCCAAGTCCACCCCACCAGAGAATGGTTTTATCCTCGATGATGTAGTTCAGCCAAGCATCGCCGACCGCCTTAGCCGTGAGTTCCGGCGAAAAGCCGCCGTCCTCCACCGCGCGAAAAAAGCCGAACGTGCCGGAGAGATCGTCGTCCGTCACGATCAGCGGCAGATTCAGCTCGTTGTGTATATAGTCTTGGATTTCCCCAAAGCGGGACGAGATGGCTTCATATGTCCATCCCTCGACCGGGCGGCCGAGGTAAACGCCAATCATTTTGCCGAGAACGCCCGCGTAGATGCGCTCCTGAATGTCGCGTGTCATCCGCAATGCGCTCTCCTTTCCGTCCTGTTCGGACTATCGCAAATATCGGTCAAAGAAATCCAGAATGATCTTCTGCGTCTCCGGCTGTGAAAACGCCTGGTCGCAGTGTCCCGCGCCTTCCAGTAGATAGAGCTCCGCCGGAATGTTCGCGCCCGTCAGCGCGTCATAATAGCGCTCGCTCTCGCGAACATCCACCATCGTGTCCGCCGTTCCGTGCAGGATGAGATGCGGTGGCGTATGCTTGGTTAGATACCGCTCCGGACTCATCTGCGCGAGAGACTCGCGGTTTTCTTCGTTGATCGGGCAGCCGGCAAAGAGCCGGAAGAGCATCGTGTCCTCTTCCTCCGGCGCGGGGTTACCTTCCAGCGCATACTCCCGCATGCGCAGCATATCGATTGGGCCGTACCAGTCCACAACCGCCGCAACGTCGCTGGAAAATCCCGCCCATTCGTCGGTTTCAAACAGCGTGCTGCCGTTGGTTGCTCCCAGCATGGCGGCAAGATAACCGCCCGCGGAATCGCCCATCACGGCGATGCGATCCGGATCGACGCCGTATCGCGACGCGTTTGCGCGGAGGAAGCGCACCGCAGCTCGGCAATCCTCCACCTGTGCGGGGAACGTCGCTTCGTTGATCGTGCGGTAGTCGATCGCCGCCACCTGATAGCCCGCGTAGGCAAGATAGCTAAACTCTGCCATTCTCCACGACGGAAACGTCTGCTGCCAGGCACCGCCGACAATCCAGATGATCGTTGGCAGCGGCGGCAGCTCTGTCGCGCCCCACCACTCGATGGGTCGAAGCAGCATCATCTTGAGCGGCCTCGGTTTTCTGCCGAAATACGCCAGCGGCTGGGAAAATATCACGTCGTCCATCAGGACGATATCGCTTCGTTCGATATTCGGTTTGATCGTGTGTTTCATCGATTCTGCCTCGTCATGTCAATGTTTCTTACAATTGTATCACGTTTACAGCAGCTGAAAGAACTCCTTGATTTCGTCTGTGAAGTCGCCTGTGCAGACCAGATGATGGTTTTGAATCGGGTCTGTGAGGAAATAGGTTAGATCGTCCAGCTTCGCCTGAATCTGTGTGCGGCAGAGCGCGGCTTCCCGCAGGTTCTTCTCAATATTGCCTGTTTTTGCGTAATACCGCCCGAGATCGGATCCTGCTTTGAACACCGTGCAGGTTCCCTCGGGAATGTTGCCCGCGATGGCGACGCCGATGCCGGACTCGAAATGCGTGGTGAGCTGCATGCTCTGCGGCATATTCACGGGCAGTGTGCAGTGCGCCAGCACGATGTGTCCCGCGCGGGTGTCAATCCGGCTGGGGTTGCACATAAACACGGGCTTTCTGCTCAGCGCACCGAGAATCGCCATGGAGAGCGTGGATGGAACGTCCCCCTCGCAGCCCGCGTAGATGCCCTCCGCGTTCAGGATGGCAAGCGCTAGGCATCCCGTCGTGCAAACGCTGCCCAATAGGTCAAAACAGCGGACGGTGATCGCGCCGAGGTTGTATTTCTTGATGATGGCCTTCAGCGCGGAATAGATCGCGAGCGCTTTGTCCATCTCGTTGGAATCGTATTGTTGCGCGCGGAGAAGCTGCGTCCATTCGTTCTCGACGGCGGGCGCGGTCGCGTTTGCCGTGAGCAGTTCACTCATCGGGATTTCGACGACCTCTACCCCGAGCTTTTCGCGGCAGGCCGCTTGATCGAGTTCGCTTGCGATCAGCCAGTCGGAGGGTTTCCCGACCACGCCGATGCAAAGGCCGGTAAGTTCGCTCTTCGCGTTTGCCGCGCGGGAGAGCACGCGGATGCGGCGTGCAATCGACGCCACGTCGCCGTGCAATATTTCGCCTCTGCGACCATGCTGGCGCAGGTACGCGAGAATCTCCATCGAAGCGGCAAGCGAGTTGCTGTCCCCGCTGGTGAGCAGGATGCAAGGTTTATCGTAGGAGGAAAACTGTTGTAAAAACAGCCCCTCGCTGCCGCCCGATGAAACATAGATCAGTCCAAAGTCCCGCTTGAGAAACGATTCCAGCGTCGTCTCCTCCAGCTCTTCTCCAAGCGCAGCTGAAACCGCGCCGAGAAACGCCGCGGAGTGCACGCGCGGAAGCTGGGAAAGCCCGCTCCTGATTTCATAGATCGAGATCGCCATATCGCTCCTCCTTACAAACTCCTGTTGCTTAGTCCGACTGGGTCTGGTCGAGAATGCGGAGCGCGTCCAGCATGAGCGCGGAGAAACGCGCGCCGTCCGCGTGCTCAAGCACGGTGACCGGGCTCTTCGGCGCCGCAAACTCGCCTTGGATCGCGACCGTCATGCCGCGGCAGAGGTCGCCTTCCGTCTCGATGTCGATGCGGTAATCCGCGCCGGAAAACAGCTCCGGAGCAATCAACTGCGCCATCGGCACCGCGTCAAACACGTTGGTGTAGTTCCAGTTGCGCTTACGCGCATAGCCGCTGTAGTAGTCCATGAGCTCATACGCAAGGCGGGAAACGCGCCCGCCGTGCTGCAGCGGAACGAAGTCCGCAAGCAGGGTCTTTGCCTCCGCGCATACCTCAAGCCCGCTCATCACGATCGGAATTCCGCTGTCGAAGACGATCTTTGCCGCCTCCGGGTCGTGATAGATGTTGAATTCCGATCGCGGGAGGATGTTTCCGCCGTGGAGGCTGCCGCCCATCATGCAGATCTTCTCAATCTTTTCCAGAACCGCGGGATACCGCGTGAAAAGCGTTGCAATATTCGTCAGCGGCGCGAGGGTCACGAGTGTACTCTTTTCTTTGCTCGCTAGAATCTCCTCGTGTAAAAACGTCACGGCGTCTCTGCGATCCGCGCGCGTGTGCGGCGCGGGCAGCGTCGGGCCATCCATGCCGCTTTCGCCGTGCGCCATCGACTGCGGCTCCGGCTCGCGGCGGAGTGGTCTTGCCGCGCCCTGCGCCACGGGAATCGAAACGCCGATGTAGTCGAGCACCTTGAGGATGTTTTCGGTCACGTGTTCCACCGTGCTGTTGCCGGCGACGGTGGTGATGCCCTGTATGCTGATATTTTCCGGGTGCGCGAGCGCGAGCAGTATCGCGAGCACGTCGTCGTGCCCCGGATCACAATCGATGAAAATTTGCACGTTTGTGTGTTATCCTTTCGTACTTCTGCGGTACGTGGATACCGAGAATATGATGATGCCCAACAGCACGCCGACATACGGAATGATGTTGATGAGTTCGCTCGGCAGGTCGTAGAGCGAGAAAACGTTCGTCACCGCCTGGAACAGCGAGAAGATGAAGGTGGTGATCGCTACTCCCAGCATGCTTGTGCCACCCATCGCCTGCGCTGCGATGCCGATCCAGCCGCGACCCGCGATCATGTTCTTCGTGAAGATCGAAAGATACCCGGTCGTCATATACGCGCCGCCCAGCGCGGCAAGCAAGCCCGAGATCAGCACCGCGATGAAGCGGACGCGGTTGACGTTGATGCCCGCGGTCTTTGCCGCGCGCTCGTCGAGCCCCGCGGCCTTCATACGCATGCCAAGCGGTGTTTGATACACGAGCACCGCAAGCAGGATCATGCAGATGATGCAGATGTAGGTAATCGTATACTGGCCGGAGAGAATCGCCCGCAGCACGGGAATTTTCTCGATAATGGGAACATTGACGATCGGCAGCACAATCGAGGCAAGAGATGCGCTCGTTCCTTTGTTCTGCGTAAAGAGGTACAGCAGAAACACCGTAAACGAGGAGGCAAACGTGTTCAGCGCGATGCCGACCAGAATCGGGTTTGTACCCATCTTGATCGTGCTGAGCATGAGGATCAGCGCCATCACAAGCCCCGCCGCAATCGCGATGAGAAGCCCCAGCCAGCTCGACTGTGTCCAGTAGCTGCCGAGAACCGCAAAGAGCGCGCTCATGAGCATGATGCCCTCGACGGCGATGTTGGGAATGCCGGCAAGCGCTGCGATATACGCGCTCATGCTCGCAAACAGCAGCGGAACCAGCACGCGCACGACGGTTGAAAGGAACTCTTCGCTAAAGATGACATTCCAGAACTCAGCCATGCAACAGTCCCTCCTTCAGCAAGGTTCTTTCGCGCCAGCCGCGGAGGAAGTATTGCGCGGAGATGAGCAGCACCAGCGTCGCCGTCACGATGGAGATCACCTCGACCGGCACCGTCGTGCTGCGGCTCATGATCTCGGCGCCGATCTGGAGATAGCTGATTCCAAACGCCACCACGAGCACGCCGATGGGGTTGTTTTTCGCCATCATCGCCATGAGCGCGCCGTTGAATCCAAGCCCCGGCAGCGCAACCCAGCTAAAGCGCGTGTAGATGCTCAGTAGCTCCACCGAAGTGCCGACGCCGCCGAGGAAACCGGAGATGAAGTGCACCAGCAGGAACAGGATCATCGAGTTCATGCCGGAATACCGCGCAAAATTCGGGTTGAGACCCGTCATGCGGATCTGGTAACCCAGCCGCGTCTTGAATAGGAGAATGTAAATGAACAACGCCGCCAGCACCGCGAGGATGATGCCGATGGTCACGCGCGTGCCGGGAATGATATACGGCAGAGTCGCCGTGTCGGTAAACAGCGGAGACGCCGTGGAGGAATAGTCCGTCGCGCGCAGATACGTCTTGATAAACCAAAGCCCCACGCCGAGATAGATCGAGTTGAGCATCAGCGAGGTGACCAGCTCGTTTGCGTTAAACTTCGCTTTCAGGTAGCCGGGAATCAGCATCAGAA
Organism: Christensenellaceae bacterium; assembly: GCA_963667195.1. Taxonomy (GTDB): domain Bacteria; phylum Bacillota; class Clostridia; order Christensenellales; family CAG-138; genus UBA7703. The sequence goes on along the minus strand of OY762962.1, from coordinate 2,454,635 downwards.
CGCCGCCGATCAGCGCGGGCACCAGAATCGCGACCAGCGGATGCGTGAAGCTGTTGCCAAACACCTGACAGGCGATATAGGAGCAGATCACGCCGCCGATATAGTAGATGCCCTCGATGCCGAGGTTGAAGAGCCCCGTGCGGAACAGCAGCGAGCAGGCAAGGCCGGAAAACACCAGCGGCACCATGGACTCCAGCACGTTTCCGAAATAGCGCATCTTGGTCAGCGGGCCTGTCAGCATGGTCACAAACGACGCCACGGGGTCCTCGCACGTGAGCGCGAGCACGCAGAACGTGATCGCTAGCGCGATGAGGATCGCGAAAACGGTCTTGATGGTTTCAAACGCGGTATCCCCCGTCAGGGAGAACTTTCGCTTAGTCATGGAGCGCACCTCCGATCTCTTCGGGCGTCTGTTTCTTAACCCCTAGCATGTAGTAGCCCAACTCGCTGCGGGAAAGCCCCTTTGTGCTGGAGAAATATGCCGCAATCCTGCCGTCGTACATGACGATAAGCCGATCCGAAAGGCTCATGACCTCGTCGAGGTCGGCGCTGACGAGCAGCAGTCCCGCGCCCGCGTTCCGCATCTCGATCAGCCGCAGGTGGATGAACTCCGCGCTGCCGATGTCGATGCCGTGCGTCGGCTGCTCCGCGAGCATGCATTTCGGGTTCGTGTTGTGCTCTCTGGCGACGACGACCTTTTGGATGTTGCCGCCGGAGAGGCTCCGTATCTTCTGCGCCGGGGATTCCGCCTTGATGGAGTATTCCGAAATCAGGCGCCGCGCTTCCGCGTTGATCTTGCGCCCGCGCATGAAGAGAGGGCCGTTGAGCGACTTGCGCTCAAAATAGGTGGAGATGATGTTGTCGCCGAGCGAAGCATCCCCCGCCGTGCCGTCGAGCATGCGATCCTCCGGCACATATGCAAGCCCCGCTTCCCTGCGCTGCTTGATGCTGAGCCGGGAGATATCCTTGCCGGAGAGTAAAATCCTGCCCGCCGTGTGCGCGTTCAGCCCCGCGATGGCGCGAATCAGCTCGTCCTGCCCGTTTCCCTGCACACCCGCGATGCCGAAGATTTCCCCGCGCTTGACCGCGAGGGACACATCCTCCAGCAACGTCTGTCCCTTTTGCTTGAGAGAAAGGCCTTCCACGCGGAGCACATGCTCCGGCTCCGGCCAAACCTTCTTCTTTTCGTCGTAGGAGCTGATCAGGTCGCGCCCGATGATGCGGGAGGTGAGCTCTTCCATCGAAATTTCCGCGTTTTCAAACGTGCCGCAACTCTCTCCGTTTCGCATGATCGTGATGCGGTCGGAAATCTGCTTGACCTCCGCGAGCTTATGCGAAATAAACAGGATCGTGTGCCCGAGCTTGCGGAATTTCTCCAGCTCCTCAAACAATCCCTCCGTCTCCTGCGGGGTCAGAACCGAGGTCGGTTCGTCCAGAATGATGATCTCGGCGTTGCGGTAGAGCGTCTTTAATATCTCCACCTTCTGCTTCGCGCCGACCGAAAGCTCGGAGATTCGCTTGGTCACGTCGATATCGAAGTTATATTTCTCCGCAATGGCCTGCGTCTTGACGATCGCGGCCTTCTTGTTGAGAAACAGCTTCCCTTTGCGCGGCTCCATGCCGAGCACGATGCTCTGCGCCACGGTGAACGAGGGTATCAGCATAAAGTGCTGGTGCACCATGCCGATTCCCGCGTCAATCGCCTCCAGCGAATTGTGAAACTGCCGCTCTTCTCCGCGCAGATAGAGCTTTCCCGCCGAGGGCTGCTCAATGCCGAAGAGAATCTTCATGAGCGTTGATTTCCCCGCGCCGTTTTCGCCGACGATGGAGTGAATCTCGCCGCGCCGGAAATCGACGGAGATATCCTTGTTGGCCACAACGCCGTTGGAGTAGACCTTTGTGATGTTTTCGAGCCGTAAAATCGATTCTTCCAGAGGAATCCCTCCCTTTGCTGACAGATCGGTTGATGGTTGATCAAAAGAGTCGAATCTATGTTGGTTTTGCTTTTTGAAAAAGGCGGGACTGCGGCTTTTGCCTGCCCTGCCCTTTTCATAAAGCAGCCTTTTCAAAAAGCAGGAGAGTTGCTCTATTGAGCATAGAGCAATTCTCCTGCTAATGCCAGTGTCTGTTTAGTTCAACGGAGCGGTGGCCTTGGCTTTGATGTCCTGCCAGGCTGCGTCGTCCGCAAGCGCGCTGATGACCTTCACTTCGCCGGCTGCAACCTTGGCAACCTGCGCATCGATCTGGTCGCGGATTTCCTGCGGAACCATGCTGATGTATTGGTCGTTCTTGATCAGGCCGACGGCGCCTTCCTTGATGCCGAGGGTCTGCGCGCCTGAAGGATAGGTGCCCGCGATGAGCATATCCACGGCGTACTTGACGGAAGCACCGCAATCCTTGTAGAAGGACGTGATGATCGTCGCGGCAAGGTTCGGCTGACCGCTGAGGGCAATGGTCTGGTCGCTGTCCACGCCGAAGGCGTATCTGCCCGCTTCCGCGGCTGCTTCGAACACGCCGAGGCCTGCGCCGCCTGCAACCTGCCAGACGACATCCGCGCCCTGGGCATACATGTTCAGTGCGATCTCCTTGGCTTTGGCGGAGTCGGTGAAGCTTTCCGGATAGCCGATGAGCACCTGCACGCCGTTTTCATAGCAGCTCTGGCAGAAACCGCTGACGAAATCGTTCATCGCGGGGAAATCCATGCCGACAACCACGCCGACAATCTTCTCGGGATTCGCTTTTTCCATGCTGCTCTGCGTCACGAGAGACGCCGCGGTGCCGGCGATGTAACCGAGCTCCGGCGTGTTGTAGGTAACGGCAAACACATTGGGCAGATCCACATGGTTCACATAGTCGAAGTTGAAGAACTTCTGATCCGGATACTGCTGCGCCGCGGCGTAGAAATATTCTTCCGCATCGTTGTTGCCGCCGATGATGAGGTCATATCCGCCTTCGCAGGCATCCAGATAGTAGCTCTGCCACTTGCTCTTGTCCTCGCCCATCTCGATGAGCGTGGTTTCCACGTTCGGGTATTCCTCAACCGCGAGGCGTCCTGCGTTGACGGAATCAAAGTAGGACTGGTCGCCGATGAACGGAACCAGAACCGCAACCTTGTAGACCTTCTCGGCAGTGGGCTCCGCCGTGGCTTCGGTCTGCTCCGCGGCCGCGGTCGCATCTGCGGCCGTAGCGGCAGGCGCGGGTGTCGCCGTCTTGGTGCAGGCAAACAGGCCAAACACCGTCAGGAGCGCGAGGATGACAGCAAAAATCTTTTTCATTGTACTTTTTCCTCTCCTTCATTTGACTTTTTGATTTGGTAACCGATGAGTTGCACGTTCGAAAACGGAATATTCCGCGTTCGAGCTTGCCATTTGGATGGTTTGATTATATATTAGAGCCATCGGGTCAAAAAGGACATCTGTCCACATTTTTGGTGTTTTTTTAGCGGCTTTGCCCCGATGAATCTCGCGTTTCAGGGAGTAACGGGAATGCCAATCGATATGAATCACATCTGGAGTCAATACGACGTTTCCTACGGCGTCGCGCTGGATCTCTTGCCCGCCGCGCTGGTGCCGCGCTGCACCAGAATGAAGTATCTGCCGGAGGATGTCATCATCAACGAAGGCGATTCGCTGGAGTATGTCTACTTCATCGAATCCGGCGTTGTGGATGGCATGAAGCGCTTTGAGAGCGGCAAGGACTATCAATACTTTAAGCTGGATCGCTTCAACGGTGCAATCGGGCTATTGGAGCTTTTTTCGCGCCAGAGTACCATCATCGCAACCATTCTCGCAAAGACGAAGGTTTCCATCCTCCGCATTCCCGCGGACGAGCTGTATGTGTTTGCGATGAACGACCTGCCGCTGCTGCGAAAGATCAGCTGCCATATCGCAAACGACCTCTACCGGGATTCCGGCCTCAATGGAAAACTATTTTACCTCAACGGAGTCGAGCGCGTCTGCTTTTTTCTCGCGGAGTATTATCAGAAGAACAGCTATCCGCAGACGTTCGTCGTCGTAAAGCAAAGCTACCAAACCATCGCAAACCACATCGGCGTCAGCCAGCGCACCGTCGTTCGCGCCGTTCGGGATCTGCGGGAGCAGGGTCTTTGCGCCATGTCCGGCAAGCATATCCGAATTACACGCGAACAGTTCAAGCAAATCAACCTCCACATGCTAGCTGCAAAACAGGATTGAATCCTGATTATACATCTCTATGGCGAATTTGGTGAACAACTTCCCCGCTTGTTCCATTCCCTGCGCTTTCCCTGTGCTTTTTCAATGATTTTTGATTGTAAAATCTCAACAATCGCACTTGACTAAATGTTGAACATGTCATACAATCACAATGAAATTACGAAAGGCGCAGGGTATGAACATTCATTTGCAACCCACAAGCGTTCCCGCGTATGTAGAAATCTATAACTCCCTGTTCTCGGATATCGTCAACGGCGTTTATCCGCAGGGCGAATGCCTGCCCGGCGAAATCGCGCTCGCGCAAAAATATAACGTCAGCCGCAACACCCTGCGGCAAGCCATGGCCATCCTGTGTGAGGATGGTCTTTTGATTCGCGCGCGCGGCAAGGGCACCATGGTGGTGGAGAAAAAGGAGGAGCCGAAAAACGCCTCTTCCTCCAACCCGCTGACCGCGTTTCCGTCCGTCACCATCGACAAGACGGACATCTCCTATAATTTCACACCGCCGACGGACATTGCGCAGAGCAAGCTCGACCTCGGCAAGAGCGATATCCTGCTGGCAAGCTATCTTGTGTATCAAAGCAGCGACACGGTCGTTGGCTACTCCTTCGTACAGGTGCCGGTGAAGTTTCTTTCCCATATGCAGGTGGACGTTTCCTCCGCGGAGGCGATGAATCGCTTCCTGAGCGAGGAGCTGTACACCGCCGCGAACTACCAGACCATCGCGTTTAAGCTCATCTTCGTCAACGAGACGGAGACGGAGTTTCTGCGCGTGGAGGAAGGAACACCCGTTCACCTACTGGAGTGTCTTTTGTACAGCGCGGATGGAACGCCGATTGCGCGCTGCAAGCACTACATGCGCCCGGAATACTATAAAATCAACTACACCGTGCGGGTATAGCCGGTGAAACAAGAATAAAAAATACTGGGAGGACAACTATGAAACCCCTCGTCATCATGTCCGACTTCGGCCTCGCGGACGGCGCGGTCAGCGCAATGTACGGCGTTGCGTATTCCGTCTCCGAGCAGCTCAACATCTCTAGCCTCACGCACGAAATTCCGCAATACAACGCCTGGGAAGCGAGCTATCGCCTGATCCAGACGGTCGGCTACTGGCCAAAGGGAACGGTGTTCGTCTCCGTGGTCGATCCGGGCGTTGGCTCCACGCGGCGCAGCATCGCGGTGGAAACCCGCGCGGGGCAATACATCATCACGCCGGACAACGGCACGCTCACGCACGTCAAGCACATCAGCGGTATCGTCGCCGCGCGCGAAATCGACGAGCGGGTCAACCGCCTGCCCGGTTCGGGCGAAAGCTACACCTTCCACGGACGCGATATCTACGCCTACACCGGAGCCCGGCTTGCCAGCGGCGTCATCGACTTTGAGGGCGTAGGGCCTGCCGTCGATCCCGCGAGCGTGGTCGAGCTGCCGATGGACGAGCCCGTGCTGGAGGGCGACTGCATTCGCGGTGATATCGACGTGCTGGATGTGCGCTTCGGCAGCCTCTGGACGAGCATCCCGCGCGAACTCTTTCTCAAGCTCGGCGTCAAGCACGGTGATTTTGTCGAGATCAAGATCATGAACGGCGCTAGGCTCGTCTACCGCAACTCGTTGATCTACGCCCGCTCGTTTGCGGATGCGTTCGTCGGCGAGCCGCTCGTCTACGTCAACAGCCTCGATCGCATGGCGGTCGCGATCAATCAGGGCGACTTCGCGCGCGCCTACAACGTCGGCACCGGAGCCCCGTGGACCATCGCGGTGCAAAAATCCGCGGGAAAGGGGCCGAATCGTGGAATCTAACCGCAAACCCATCGTCGAGTTCCGCGATTTTTCGTTTCAATATTTCTCCCAGTCGGAACCGACGCTCCACAACATCAACCTGACCATCTACGAGGGTGAGAAGATACTCATCGTCGGCCCATCCGGCAGCGGGAAGAGCACGCTTGGCAACTGCATCAACGGACTCATTCCATTTTCCTACCCCGGCGAGATTCAGGGAAGCCTCACGGTCTGCGGAATCGAGACGAAGAGCTCAAGCCTCTTTGCGCTGAGCCAGCATGTGGGAACCGTGTTGCAGGACCCGGACGGACAGTTCATCGGGCTTTCAGTTGGCGAAGACATCGCTTTTGCGCTGGAAAACGAGTGCATGGGCCAGCGCGAGATGAAGGAAGTCGTGAAAAAGACCTCCGAAATGGTCAATATGGACTCCCTCCTCAACGCCTCTCCTTTCGAGCTCTCCGGCGGGCAAAAACAGCGCGTCTCGTTTGCGGGCGTGATGGTACACGACGTGGAAGCGCTCTTGTTTGACGAGCCGCTGGCAAACCTCGACCCGGCGACGGGCAAGACCGCAATCGAACTCATCGACCAAATCTATCACGACTACAACAAGACGGTGGTCATCATCGAGCACCGTCTGGAGGATGTGCTCCACCGGAAGATCGACCGCGTGATCGTCATGTCGGATGGCAGAATCGTCGCCGACCTCTCGCCGGACGCGCTGATGGCGGCGGATATCCTCAAATCACTCGGTATTCGCGAGCCGCTCTACGTTACCGCGCTGAAGTACGCGGGCGTGCCGGTGACCGAGGCACTGCGTGCGGGTCGCATCGACACGCTGGACGTGGATGCCGTGCGTAGCGCCATCTGTGACTGGGACGCGGCGCAGCCGGAGCTGGAAAAAAAGCCCGCAAACGCGCCGATTCTCGAAGCAAGCGCACTGAGCTACCGCTATGTCGAGCAGCGGCCGATCCTCAAAAACCTGAACTTTTGCATCGAGGCGGGCGAAATGGTCAGCCTCGTGGGTACCAACGGCGCGGGCAAGAGCACGCTGGCAAAGGTTATCACGGGCATCTGCAAAGACCCGGAGGGTAATCTCCGCTTCCATGGCGAGCCGATGGACGACTGGACGATTCACGAGCGCAGCAGCAAGATCGGCTACGTGATGCAGAACCCGAACCAGATGATCTGCAAGTCCATGATCTATGACGAGGTCGCGCTTGGGCTGAAGCTTCGCGGCATGACCGACGAGGAGATCAAACCCCGCGTGGAAAAGGCGCTGAAGATCTGCGGGCTTTCCCCGTTTCGGAAGTGGCCGATCTCCGCACTCTCCTTCGGGCAGAAAAAGCGCGTGACCATCGCGAGCGTGCTGGTGCTGGAGCCGGAGCTGATCATACTCGACGAACCCACCGCAGGGCAGGATTACCGCCACTACACAGAGATCATGGAGTTCCTGCGTTCCCTCAACGCGAGCGGAACCACGATCCTGCTGATCACGCACGACATGCACCTGATGCTTGAATACACGCCGCATGCGCTCGTGCTGCACGCGGGCGAAATCCTGCACGACGGCACGGCGGTGCGCGCGCTGACCAGCGACGAAATCGCAACCAAAGCGAGCCTCAAGGTAACCTCGCTCTACGAGCTTGCGACGCGCGCAGGAATTGAAAACTGCGAAGCATTTGTGCAACACTTTATCGACTATGAGAGGAGCACGGCGCGATGAAAGCGAAACTCTTTGACTATGTCGAGCGGCACAACGCCATCTTCGATCTTTCGGGCGTCACAAAGCTGTTGTGCTTTCTGCTGCTCACGGCAGCCGTGATGTTCTCCTACGATATCCGCGCAATCGCGGTGATCATGGTGCTCTCGCTGTTCTTTTTGTGGATGTCGAAGATTCAGTTTCGGCAGATCAAACTCATGGTGATCTATGTACTGATCTTCCTACTGTTTAACTTCGTGTTAACGTTCCTCTTTAGCCCCACCTACGGCACGCAGATATACGGCACGGAGCATGTGCTCTTCCGCATCTTCGGCAGATACGTGGTTACGAGCGAGCAGCTGCTTTATCAGGTAACAAAGACGCTCAAATACGCCTCAGTCGTGCCGCTGGGCATCATCTTCTTCCTCTCGACAAACCCCAGCGAGCTCGCGGCAAGCATCAACCGCGCGGGCATCAGCTACAAAGCAGCATTTGCGTTTTCGCTCACGCTGCGCTATTTTCCGGATTTGATTCGGGACTATCAGGATATCGCCGCCGCACAGCAGAGCCGCGGACTCGATCTTTCGAAGAAGGAAAAGCTCGGCCGGCGCATCAAAAACATCCTCAACATCGCGATTCCACTGATCTTCTCCACGCTGGACCGAATCGAGACCATCTCGAACACGATGGATCTGCGCGGATTTGGCAAGGAGAAGAAGCGCACCTGGTATGCAGCGAAGCCCATGAAGCGCAACGATTTCATCGCGCTGGGATTGTCGTTACTACTTTTCTTAGGCACCATCGCGATCAGCATATTTATCAATCACAGTAAGTTTTGGAACCCGTTCGTCGGATAATCTGATTCAACCATATAGAACAAGGAGAAAACACAATGAAACCCATCCTCGTATTCCAAACAGACTTTACCTATAAAGAAGGCGCGGTCAGCGCGATGTACGGTGTGGTCAAATCGGTCGATCGCGAACTCGAAATCTTCGACGGCACGCACGAGCTGCCGCAATACGATACGTGGAGCGCGAGCTATCGCCTCTACCAGTGTCTGCGTTTCTGGCCGGAAGGCACGATCTACGTCTCCGTGGTCGATCCCGGCGTTGGAACCGCGCGCAGAGCCTGCGTGGCGAAGGTGGCAGGCGGCTACTATGTCGTCACCCCCGATAACGGCGCGCTGACGCACATTGACCGCGAGATGGGCATTCTTGAGGTGCGTGAAATCGACGAATCCGTCAACCGTCTCCGCGGCAAGGGCACGGAAGGCGTCTCAATCTTCCACGGACGCGATCTGTTCGGCTACACGGCGGCGCGGCTTGCGAGCGGCATCATCGATTTTGAAGGCGTTGGCCCTGCCTATCCCGTGAGCGAGATCGTGCGGCACGAAATCCTAGAACCCACTGCCGCGCCGGGCAAGGTGGAAGGCATCTTCGAGATCGACGATCCGAACTTCGGCAATCTCTGGACGAATATTCCCACGCAGCTGTTCTTTGACTGCGGCTTTGCCTATGGCGACATGGTGCATTGCGTGGTGAAGCACGAAGGCAAGCCGGTGTTTGATCAGAACGTGCTCTTCCATAAGAGCTTCGGCTTTGCAAAGCAGGGCGAACCCATCATCTACAACAACGAGCTGATGAAGCTGGCGCTCGCCGTGAGCTGCGGCAATTTCGAGCAGAAGTATTCGCTCGGCTTCGGCGCGGACTGGTGTGTCAGCTTCACCAAAGCGTAAGAAAACCAGCTGTTTTACGGGTCGCATCGCATTTGATCAAGCCCCGGTCGGCTTGACAAATCGTATACGATATGTCTAATATGAAACAGGTCTTTAATGAATGAGGGAGGTATTGTCAGATGAAGAAAATGTTCCATGTATCGACCAAGACCATCGTCGCAACCGGTCTGGGCGCTGCGCTGTTTGCAGTGCTGTTCATGTATGTGAAGGTGCCGACCGGCATTCCCGAAACGGACATCCAAACGGCATACGGCTTAGGCTCGTTCTTCGCGGTACTGTTCGGGCCAATCGCGGGCGGACTCATTGCGTTCATCGGCCACGCGCTCTCGGATGCGCTGCAATATGGCTCCGTTTGGTGGAGCTGGGTCATCGCGAGCGGCATCTCCATGTTCCTCGTGGGTCTCTCCTATACCAAGATTCGCGCGGATGAAGGCGAATTCGGCTGGAAAGACGTCCTTCGCTTCAACATCTACCAGATTCTTGCCAACGTGATCGCCTGGATCATCGTTGCTCCCGTGCTCGACATCGTGATCTATGCAGAACCCGCCAACCTCGTCTTCACGCAGGGCGCGGTCGCCTGCCTCTGGAATGCGGTTTCCTGCGGCGTGATCGGCACGTTGCTACTGTTTGCCTACGCCAAGATTCGTCCGAAGAAGGGCAGCCTCTCCAAGGAGCAGGACTAAGCAAACGGGTTCGCTCATCTGAGCATTTTGTAAAGAACCATAAGTCAATACAGAGTGTAAGCAAAACCCCGCCGAAAGCGTTCGTTCGCACGGCGGGGTTTTCTTGTCTTGGTAATGCTGCGTTGTGTGATTCATATAAAAAGGCACATGAGTTACTGCTCATGTGCCTTTTGTGCGCTTGAATTCCTCTGATTTAGTCGTTTTGCTTTGCTCCCAAACAAAGCCAACGCGGTTTTACTTTTCAGCGGGTTTCTCCGGCTTATGATTTACCGGCAGTACCCCAGCCATATCGCCGATGACGTTGATCAGCTCGTTGTTGCTCGGGACGACGATCTTTGCGTTGTTCTTCAGCGCGGTCTCCAGCGCTTCCAGCTTCCGCAGAATCTGCGCGTTGCCGACGAAATACTGGTCGGCGGCTTCGTTCACGAGCCGGATGGCCTGCGCTTCGCCTTCCGCCTCCAGAATCTTCGCCTGCTTGCTGCCTTCCGCCTTCTTGATCTCCGCGCGCTTGATGCCGTCTGCGGTCGTTTCCGCCGCGGTCGCAAAGTCGATTGCCGCAACCTTCTCGTTTTCGGCCTTGACCACCTTGTTCATGGTCTCCTGAACATCCTTCGGTGGATCGATCTCACGCAGCTCCGTGCGCACGATGTCGATGCCCCATTTGCCCGTTTCTTCCTTTAGGGTATTCAGCAGCTCGTTGTTGATCTTTCCACGCTCGCTGTTTGCGGATTTCAAGGTCAGTGTGCCGATGATATTACGAAGCGTCGTCCGCGCAAGGTTGATGATCTGGAACTTATAGTCGTTTACGTTGTAGATGGCGCTCTTGACATCCTCCTCATCCGCTTTCACCTTGAAATACACCTGCGCATCGACGGTTGCGTTCAGGTTATCGTTGGTGATGATGATCTGCGGTTCCGCGCTGAACATCTGCTCCGTGATGTTCACAAGATAGAGCTTTTGAATGACCGGAAAGATCCAATGGAATCCCGGTTGGGCATATTTTGTGTATTTTCCGAGGGTTTCAATCAATCCACGGCTGGTAGGCCGCACGATTCGAATCCCCGCAAAAAAGATGATGACGATTAGTGCAATAGCCACATAGATATAAATCATTTTGCTTCCTCTTTCATGATTCATTTGTCTTGTCTTGTTACGTTTGAAAGATGTTGTAGGTCGGTTGCTTGGGTGAGTCGTTTTCAAGCGCATGCGCCTGTTCATACGCTTGATGCCTACATTCTAGTCCCCTTTCTCCGCCATCGTCAATATCAGTTTTAATCTGGCGATATTTGTTTTTTACCTCGGCTGCTTGCAGGTATAAATCATGCGGACTTGGAGTCGATGGCCTCTCTCCCTTCGCTTTTATTTGGGTATACTTTTTTCTGTCTAGCCATATGTAAATTATCGTATAGGTCATCTATTTGAAGCATGCTATACTGCCAGAGAAAACCGTTAAGCACTGAACTGTTCAGTCATGAACAATTATCACCTCTGTTCATTCAGAGGCGAAGGAGACTACGATCCATGGCGTCAAAAATCATTCAAAACTGGATGCGCATGAGCATTCGCATGAAGAAGTTAAGGTCCAATAGCCCGGAAGGGTTCGATCTTCGCATGAACGAACTGTGGGCTCTGAGTAAAATCGAGCATTCAGCGGAGGATTGCGGCGGCGGAATCTGCAATACGGATATTCAGGAAGAGCTGCAGGTCACAAAATCTGCGGTATCCCAGATGCTGGATTCTCTTGTTGGAAAAGGATATGTGGAGCGCAAGCTCGACAGCAATGACCGCAGGAGAATGTGCGTCACGATTACCCCCAGCGGCAAGGAGATTTTAAAGCGATTCAACGTTCACGCCAACCGCATCGCGGAAGATGTTTCCGCGCGGATGGGCGAACAAAAGGTTCAGCAGATGTTCGATCTTTTAAATGAGTTTATGGATATCTACTTCGAAGTCCAAAAAGAACAGGAAAACCAACCTGTGAAGAAAGATTGATCCCGCGCATACAACAACCTCGATCCGGCATCGTATAACAAGATTGGTCCGTTACGAAATAGGAGGCATCGTTGAAAACTCTGATGAAAGCCCTCAAGGCATATTGGGGGTATATCCTTTTAGCAATCGCATTGCTCTATCTACAGGCGCAAAGTGACTTGGCGCTTCCTGACTACATGTCAAAAATCATCAACAACGGGGTTATGAACGGCGATATCGCCTATATTTGGCGTACCGGCGGCTTGATGATGCTCGTTTCGCTTGCGGGCACCGTCTGTTCCATCGCGATGGGATATTTTGCGGCCAAGGTCGCGGCAAACGTTGGCGCAGACCTGAGAATGGGCATTTTCAGCAAGGTGCAGTCGTTTTCCAACGCGGAGTTTGACCATTTCTCCACCGCTTCGCTGATCACCCGCACCACCAACGACATCACGCAGATTCAAATGCTGCTGGTCATGACGATTCGCATGGTGTTCTACGCGCCGATTCTCGGTATCGGCGGCCTCGTCAAGGCGCTCAACGAGAGCACGTCCATGACATGGATCATCGGCGTCGCAATCCTTTGCATGCTGGCCGTCATCATCACGGCGTTCATCGTCGTCATGCCGAAGATGCAGAGCATGCAGAAGCTGATCGACCGGCTCAACCTCGTCTCCCGTGAAAACCTGGACGGTCTTCTGGTGATTCGCGCGTTTAACACGCAGCGCTTCGAAGAGAACCGTTTCAACACCGCAAACCGCAACTTCGCGGACACCAGCCTGTTTGTCAACCGCTCAATGGCGAGCATGATGCCGTTAATCATGCTGATCATGAACCTGACCACCGTTTTTATCGTCTGGATCGGCTCGCACGGGGTATCGTCGTTTTCGATGAACATCGGCAGCATGATGGCCTATATGCAATACGCCATGCAGATCATCATGTCGTTTATGTTCCTCGCGATGATGTTCATCATCATCCCCCGCGCGGTCGTTTCCGCAAACCGCGTGCAGGAGGTCATGAACCGCAAAGAGACCGTGCTGGATAAAGAACATCCCGAGTCGTTCCCCGCCAACTTCAAGCCCGTGATCGAGTTTCAGAACGTGAGCTTCCGCTATCCCGGCGGCGAGGACAATGTGCTGAGCGATATCAGCTTTACCGCGCGTCCAGGCGAAACGACGGCGTTCATCGGGGCGACCGGCTCCGGAAAAACGACAATCGTCAGCCTCCTGATGCGATTCTATGACGTAACAAGCGGTTCCATCCGCGTTTCCAACATGGATATTCGCGATGTGACCAAGCACGACCTTCGCGAGAAGATCGGCTTTGTTCCGCAAAAGAGCCTGCTGTTTTCCGGCACGATTGCGGAAAACCTCTCCTATGCGGATCATTCGATGCCCAACGAGCGCATCGAAAAGGCGGCGGAGATCGCGCAGGCGACGGATTTTATCCTCGAGAAAGAAGAACAGTATGATTCCCACATCTCGCAGGGCGGAACCAACGTCTCCGGCGGGCAGAAGCAGCGGCTTTCCATTGCGCGTGCTCTGGCAAAGAATGCGCCGGTGTACGTGTTTGACGATACCTTCTCCGCGCTGGATCTCAAGACGGATCAGCGCCTTCGCGAGGCGATCAAGCGCGAGCTGCACGGCAGCACCATACTGCTCGTTGCCCAGCGCGTGAGCACGATCATGTACGCGGATCAGATCGTCGTACTGGATCAGGGCAAGATCGCGGGAGTCGGAACGCACAAAGAGCTTCTGAAGAGTTGCGATATCTATTATGAGATCGCATCTTCTCAGTTGAGCGCGGAGGAACTACAGCAATGAGCGAGAGTAAAGCGCGTCCCGGCGGCGCAATGCCGCAGCGTCCCGGTGGCGGAATGAACGGCGGCCCGGGTATGATGGGCAGAGGTCCCGCGGAGAAACCAAAGGACTTCAAGAAGACCATGAAGACCCTCGTCACTTACCTTTCGCCTTATCGGATGACCATCATCGCGGTCATGTTGATTGCGGTGATATCAACGGTGTTTTCCATCGTTGGCCCGAAGCTTTTGGGCAAGGTGACGACCAAGCTCGTCGAAGGCCTGCTTGCATATGCGGCCGGCACCGGACTTTATACGGACTTTGCCTACATGGGCAAAATCATCGCGTGGCTGATCGGGTTATACCTACTCTCCGCACTATGCACCTTCCTGCAAGGGTTCATCATGGCGAAGGTCTCCAACAATGTTTCCTTCGACCTGCGCCGCGCCATCTCCGCAAAGATGAACCGCCTGCCGCTGAAATACTTCGACAGCAAGACCCATGGCGAGGTGCTCAGCTACATTACAAACGACGTTGACTTGATCAACCAGTCGCTGAGCCAGAGCCTGACGCAGCTCATCACCTCCGCCACCATGATATTGGGCGTGCTCGCGATGATGCTCTCCATCAACGTGCTCATGACGCTGGTCGCGCTCTTTGTGCTTCCGCTTTCCGTCGTGATCGTGATGGGCATTGTAAAGCGGTCTCAGGTGTATTTCGCGGCACAGCAAAAGCACCTTGGCGAGCTCAATGGCCATGTGGAAGAGATGTACAGCGGACACAACATCGTGCAGGCCTTCAACGGCGAAGCGGATTCCCTCAAGACGTTCGGTGCGACCAACGCGAAGCTTCGCACGGTTGCGGTCAATTCGCAATTCTTCACCGGCATCATGATGCCCGTGATGAACGCGGTCGGCAACCTCGGCTATGTCGCGGTCTGTATCCTCGGCGGGTATCTCGCAGTCAAAAAGGTCGTGGAGATTGGAGATATCCAGTCCTTCATCCAATATATGAGGAGCTTTACTCAACCGATAGCGCAGCTCTCCTCCATCTCCAACACCTTGCAGTCCACTGCTGCCGCAGCCGAGCGCGTGTTTGCGTTCTTGGCAGAGGCCGAGGAGACTGCGGACGCACCTGTGGAGAACATCTGCAGTGCGGAAAACGGTGCAGTCAACTTCCAGCATGTGCGGTTTGGGTACAATCCCGACCAGATCATCATCAAGGACTTCACCGCCAACGTCAAACCCGGGCAGAAGATTGCAATCGTCGGTCCGACCGGCGCGGGCAAGACGACCATCGTAAAGCTCCTGATGCGGTTTTACGATATCAACGGCGGAAACATCTGCATCGACGGCATCGACATCCAGAACTACACCCGAAACGACCTCCGCGCGCACTTTGGCATGGTGTTGCAGGATACCTGGCTGTATAACGCCACCGTCATGGACAACATCCGCTACGGAACGTTTGGCGCGACCGATGCCGAGGTGATCGCCGCGGCAAAGGCCGCCCGCTGCCACGAGTTCATCCAGGCGCTACCCGGCGGCTACCAGATGGAGCTCAACGAGGAGGCAAGTAACCTCTCCCAAGGACAAAAGCAGCTGTTGACGATTGCCCGCGTCGTGCTCTCCGATCCGAAGATTCTGATTCTGGACGAAGCCACGAGCTCGGTCGATACGCGCACCGAGGTGCTGATTCAGAGCGCGATGGATCACCTGATGCACGGCAGAACGAGCTTCATCATCGCGCACAGGCTCTCGACCATCCGAAACGCGGATCTGATCCTCGTCATGCGGGACGGCGACATCGTGGAGCAGGGTACGCACCAAGAGCTTCTTGCCGCAAAGGGCTTTTACGCAGAATTATATAACTCGCAATTTCAAGAATAGAAAGGAAACGGAACTATGGAAACGACTGCATCCGTGACGCAGGAAGAAAACGGAAAAAAGAAAGTGGGCTTGGGTGTCAAACTGCTCGGCATCCTAGCACTATTGATCATCGTCGGAGGCGCTATCGGCTACTTCTTCCTCTGGAACTCCGCAAACACCCTCACGACCGATAACGCGAAGGTAGCCGCAAAATTCTACGCCATCATGCCGATGGGCGGCGGAAAGCTCTCCAAGCTCTCTGTCCATGTCGGCAGCACCGTCAAAGCCAACGAAATCATCGGAAAAGTGGACAACATCGGTTTTCTGCGCTCTCCGATCGATGGCGAAGTCGTGCAAGCCAACGCAACGGTCAATCAGCTGGTAGGGCCCACGACGGTCGCCGCCGTCGTTGCGGACACCACCGATATCTATGTGCAGGCAAACATCGAAGAGACCCAGATTGCGAAGGTTCAGGTCGACCAAAGCGTCAAGCTCAAGCTCGACGCGTATCCCGGAATGACCTTCGCGGGTTATGTCCGCGAAATCGATCGCACGACGCAAACCGCGATCTCCGGCAACACGATGAGCTTCAGCACCAGCGGCACCTACACCAAGGTCACGCAGCTGATTCCTGTGAAGATTCAAATCACGGACACCGTGGATCTGCAAAACCTGATCGGCACCAACGCGACCGTGACGATCGAACTCAACTAATCGGAGGAAGAGAAACATGAAACGAAAAGGTTTTGTTCTCGCGCTGATCCTATTTAGTGCGGCGGCGCTCGTTGGCTGCACGGCAAACGCCGGCGCAAAAAGCGCACAGGCGCCCGTATTTCAAACCGCTCAGGTAGCGATGGGAGATATCGAGCAAACCGTCTCCGCATCCGGCGTGTTAAAGTTTGTTGACCCGGTTGCGAATAAGACGACAGCCGCCGTCAAGGTGACCGATGTCGCCGTCAAGGTCGGAGATGCGGTTCATTCGGGCGACACCATCGCGTCCTTCGACAAAGCAATGCTTTCCGCCAATATCGCCGCCCTGCAGGCAAACGTAACCCAGCTGGAGCAGCAGTTGCAGGGTCTTGCGCTCTCCTTCCATAGCGACAAGAAGATCATCGCGGGTGTGACGGGCACCGTCAAAGCGGTCTACATCCAAAACGGAGATTCCGTGGAAGCGGTCGTCGCGGAAAAAGGCGGCATTGCGCTGATCTCCGCAGATGGCCTCATGAATGTCCAGTTCAAGGGCACCGGCGTTACGGCAAACGAGAAAGTAACCGTCGTATCTGGCAAATATCGCGTCACCGGGCATGTGTCGAAAGTAGCGGGCGAAGATATCACCGTCACCTTCCCGGACAAGAGCGTGTTGCCGGGTGACACCGTTGAGGTGTATAAAGGCAGCGACCTTCTCGGCAACGGTTCGGCGCAGGTCGATCTCCCCTACCTCGTTCCCGCCGAAAGCGGCACCGTATCGGAGGTCAAGGTCAAGGTCAACGACTACGTTATGGCGTTCCTGCCGGTGGCGCGCGTGAAGTACATCGAGATGGATGATTCCTATCTCGCGGCACAGGCACAACTCGCGCAGGCGCGTGCCGATCTTGCCGCGGCAAAAGCGCTGCTCGATCAGGGCGCAATCCTCGCCTCTGCGGACGGAATCATCGCAACGATTCTTCCCGAGGGCACCTACCCCAGCGGCGTCAAGCTCTACGATCTCTATCCGCAGGGTCAGTTTGAGTTCACGATCTCCGTGGACGAGCTGGATATCTTCAGTATTGCGCTGGGTCAGAAGGCAGTCGTGCAGCTCGACGGAATCCCGGACAAAACGTTTGACGCAGCCGTCATCAAGGTTTCTTCTGTCGGACAAGTTGTAAACGGGTTTACCAACTATGCGGTAACCCTGAGCGTAACCGACGACGGCACGCTCAAGTCCGGCTTAAACGGCACCGTGAAGATCGTCGTCAACCAGCGCGCCGGCGTTCTGACGCTTCCGGTGGAGGCTGTGCAGGAAGATAACAACGGCAGCTTCGTCACGTTATCCGATGATCAGCAGACCAAGGTGCCTGTTCAGGTCGGCATCTCTGACGGAAAGATCATCGAGATCGTGTCCGGCGTTTCCGAGGGAGACACCGTCATCATCCGCGCGGCTGCGGACATCTCCTCTTACGCCCAATAAACAACTCAACACAAAGAAGGAACCGATGAGATCATCGGTTCCTTCTTTTTTTTACGCCGCATCACACAGCCGGGATCAAACATCGATCGAATGTGTTATACTCATCGTAAACAAAGGCGGTAAACGTATCCACAGCCGCTGATTCGTTTCCTTCTTCAAAACATCCGTTTGTATCACGGTTACAGAACAGTATCCCGCATGCTGGTAAAATCAAAGCAAAATAACAGATATGAGTATCACCCCAAATCAGGGTCTAAAATCAAAAGGAGGCATTGCGATGAACAGCAAGCAGACAGAGCGTATTCGTACGGGTAAAGGTTTTTTAGCGGCGCTGGATCAAAGCGGCGGCAGCACTCCGAAGGCACTGGAGCATTACGGAATTTCGCATGATGCTTATTCCAGCGAAGAAGAGATGTTTGATCTCGTGCACCAGATGCGCACCAGAATCATGACAAGCCCGACTTTTACCAGCGAGTTTATCCTGGGCGCAATTCTGTTCGAGCAGACGATGGATCGCAAGGTGGAAGGCCAATTTACGGCGGACTACCTCTGGCAAGCGAAAGGTATCGTGCCATTTTTAAAGGTGGATCAAGGACTCGCGCCTTTGGAAGGCGGCGTGCAGATGATGAAACCCATTGAGGGCTTGGATGCGCTCCTCAATCGGGCAACACAGCGAAATGTCTTTGGCACGAAAATGCGCTCGGTGATTCACGAGGCCGTATCCGAAGGAGTCACTCGCGTCGTGGATCAGCAATTCGCGTATGGCAAGCAAATTCTTTCCGCCGGACTTGTGCCGATCATTGAGCCGGAAGTGGACATTCACAGCGCGGATAAAGCGCAAGCGGAAGTATTGCTTAAGCGCTCCCTGCTTCAGCATCTGGATGCGCTTCCCGCGAATGCGGACGTGATGTTGAAGCTCTCAATTCCGTCGGTAGACGGGTTCTATACGGACGTGATGCAGCATCCGCGGGTCTTACGCGTTGTTGCGCTCTCCGGCGGCTACAGCCAGCTTGAAGCAAACGAGAGGCTATCCCGCAACCCCGGGTTGATCGCAAGCTTCTCTCGCGCGCTGGCGGAGGGGCTTTCTGCCGCGCAAACCGACGATCAGTTCAACGAAACGCTTGCGACTTCCATTCGGAAAATCTACGCCGCATCCATTACCTGAACTCATTTAAAGCAAAGAAGCTACGCATAAACAAACAGCCCGTCTCACGACGGGCTGTCTGTTTGCTTCTAAAGTTATATCAAAAACGAATTGCTCTTCCCTTATTGCGCATCATTGCGCGTTGGAGCAGCCTTCCAGATCTTCAGGCGGATCATCATGGCGGACAAGCGCTTGCCGCCCGGCAGATACTCCATATCCTCCTGATTGATTGCGCCGACCAGGAGCGTGAAGACCAGATACACGACGACCGCAGCCAAGATCACGCCGATGGTCATCAGCCGCGGATATTCGCCGGATGCCACATGCGGCATGACCAGATACACGAAGAGGCCCATGCACGCAGTCGCCAATACCGGCTTGACAAAATCCTGTAAAACACTCAGCTTCGCTTTGGCGTACTTGATGACGCAGATCACGTCCAGCAGCGCCGCAATTGCGTAGCACGCCACGGTTCCATAGGCCGCGCCTTGAACGTTGATCCCGGGAATCCGAATCAGGAAAATGCTGAAGAGAACCTTCACTCCGATGCCAATAAACAGATTGATCACCGGCAGATACGTCTTGCCCAAGCCTTGCAGAATCCCCGTCATGGTTTGCAGAATGGTCAAAAACAGCACCGCAAGCGCCATGATCTCCATCAGGTGTCCCGCGATCAAGAGATTGTCACCGCTTAACTTCGCGTAGAGCAGATGAATGATCGGAGTTGCGAGCAGGTACAGGCCTGCTGCGCACGGGAGCCCGATCAGAAGTGAGAGCTTCACACCGATTCCCGCCTTATTGGAAATTCCGTTCAAGTCGCCGCGCGCTTTGGAGGTGGAAATCGAAGGCACAAGGCTGACCGCAAGCGCGAGCGAGAACACCGCAGGCATGTTGACGATGGGGTTTACATATGCTGTCAGGAGACTGAAAAGCGAATGGACAATTCTTTTATTGAGTATGATCTCTTGTCCTAACAGCACAACACTATTCATGCCGTTCAATGTGTTCGTGATGATCGTCGTATCCGCGAGCTGCACAAGCGGCATGGCGCAGGCTCCGACGATGATCGGAGTTGCCAGATAGATGAGCCTCCTCCCGATATGCTGTGTCAAATCGGTATATTGGGTGCTCATGATGTCACTGTGAAAGTCCGCTTTTCTCCGCTGGTAGAGAATCGAAAGGTAGATGAAAGCGAATACTTCGGAGATGGTGATACCGACGACCGCGCCGGCGGCACCATAGATTTCTCCTTTGCCGATCCAGAGCCAAGCCAGTAGCAGTCCCGCGATGGCCTTGACAACTTGCTCAATGATTTGCGACACCGCTGTCGGCATCATCTGCTGCATGCCCTGAAAATAACCGCGGTAAGCTGAGATGATTGCCACAAAGAACACGGAAGGTGCGATTGCTTTAATTGTCAAGCTAGCATCTACACTTCCAAGCATTATTGCAATTGGCTTACTAAACACAATCATAAAAATTGTCGTGATAAGCCCGATGCCAAACATCGCCTTGATAGCCTTGAGAAAGACCTCGTGCGCCGCTTTGTAATCGTTGTGCGCCACGCGTTCGGACACCATCTTGGAGATGGCAACCGGCAATCCCGCGCTGGAGATCGCCAGCAGGAACGTGTAGACCGGAAAAGTCATCGTGTAAAACGACATGCCGTACGTCCCGACAATGCTCGTCGAGGCTATGGTATAAACAGCCCCGATGATCTTGGAAACGAATCCCATTCCAGCCAATATGGCTGCGCCTTTTACAAAGCTCTTCTGCGTTTTTTTCATCATCCTTGCATTATACAATATACGCGAGGATTTTAACATCCGAAAATCACAAAACGATATCGTGCGAAACACCCGCGGATCAATATCATAAGCGTTGCGTCACTTGATACCCGTAAACGCGATTCCCTCGATAAACTGCTTTTGGAAGATCGCAAAGAGGATGATCAGCGGAATCACGGCGAGCAGCGCGCCCGCCATGATGGCAGGATAGTCGGAGAGGTATTGCCCTTGCAGGTAGCTTAGGCCCGCCGTGAGCGTCATCTTCGTGGTCGAGGTGTTCACGATCAGCGGCCACATCAGGTTGTTCCATGCAAAGCGGAGCGTCAGTATGCCGAGCGAGACAAGCCCCGGTTTGACGAGTGGCAGCATGATCTTCACAAACACGCCGCCGTGACCGCAGCCGTCGATCCTCGCCGCCTCCTCCAGCTCCTTTGGCAGCGAAAGGAAGAACTGCCGCATCAAAAACGTGCCAAACGCCGAGAACAGGTTCGGCAGATAGATCGCGTGCAGGGTGTTGAGCAGCTTAAGCTTCTGGATGACGATGTATTGCGGCAGGATGAAAAACGAGCTTGGCACCATCAGCACCGCAAGGCACAGCACAAACAGCGCATCCCGACCGGGAAAGCGAATCCGCGCGAAGGCGTATCCGGCAAGCGAGCAGAACAGCAGCTGCCCAAGCACGGTAATTGCGGAAGTGATCACCGTATTTGCGTACATTTGAAAGAAGGGAATCTTGTCCTTGAGCGTCGCATAAGCGGTGCCGACCCATTGCTTCGGCAAGAGCGTCGGTGGAAGGGAAACCGCCTCAATCTGCGTTTTAAACGAGGTCAGGAGCATCCAGACAAACGGCGCGAGCGTAATCACGCAGCCCGCGATCAAGACGATGTAGATGACGAGTTTCCCCAGATCGCGCTTTGCCGCGCGATAGGGCCGAACTGCTTCAGAATCAAATTGCTTGCTTCTCAATCGTAATTCACCCACTTCTTTTGCAGTTTCATCTGAACCGCCGTAATGCCGAGAATGATCACAAACAGGAACACCGCAACCGCGGAGGCGTATCCCTTTTTCGAGTATTCAAACGCGTTGCGGAAGAAATATACCACGATGCTCTGCGTTTCGTTAAGCGCCGCGCTCTTTGGTGCAATCATCATATAGATCACATCGAAGATTTGCAGCGTGGAGATCATGGTCGTGATGACGACGAAGAACAGCGTGGGCGTCACCAGCGGAATCGTGATGCTGAAGAACTGCCGGGTCTTGGAGGCACCGTCGAGTCTTGCCGCCTCGTAATAGTGCGCCGGAATCCCCTGAATGCCCGCTAAGAGGATGATCATGTTGAGGCCGACGCCCATCCACACCGAAACCACGCTAATGCAGACGATGGCCGAGGTCGCTTCGCTGAGCCAGTAATGCGGAGAGACGCCAACGAGCGCAAGCAGATAATTGAGAATGCCGAAGTCGCCGTTGAAGATCCAGCGCCACATCATCGCGATTGCGACGGACATGGTCACGGTGGGAATAAAGTAGATCACGCGAAACGCGTTGCGTCCCTTGATGCCGGAGTTCAGCATCTCCGCCAGCACCAGCGCGAGAAAGACCGTCACAGGGACGATGCAGATCACGTAGATCATCGTGTTTCCGAGGCTTTTCCACATCGCGCCGTCCGAAAGCATCGTCACATAGTTGCTGATTCCCGTAAACAAGCGCTTGTCGAACGCGCCGACGGTGAAAAAGCTATCGTAAAAGACCTTGAAAACAGGATAATAGTAAAAGATCGCAAGCCCGGCAAACAGGGGGAAAATCATGCCGTATCCCCAAGCCCAGTCCCCGAAGCGATGAGTCCGTTTGTTCACGTTCGCCTCTCCTCCCATCATAAGCCAATACGCCGCAAACCGGCCGACAACCGATTTGCGGCGTACGTTTGTTGTTTCTTAGCCGAGTTGCGACATGATGTTATCGCAGGCTTCGTCTACCGTGATTTCGAGTTTGAATGCCTTCTGCAGCTCGGTGCGAACGATGTCCGCCCAATCTGCGCGGGTCAGCGACGATGGATACGAGAAGGAGTAATTGAGCGCCGCGTCGCTGTAGATGCCCATATTATACTCCGGGTACGCTCCAAAGAAAAGCGAGGAGTAATCGGTGTTTGCCGGAATGGCGATGCCCATTTCGCCGAGGCGCTTGTTCGCTTCCGCGCCGGCAAGGTAGTTCACCCATGCCCAGGCTTCATCCGGATGCTGCGTTGCCGCGGAGACGCAGTTCGCCTTGCCGTGGATGACGGAGGCTCTCTGACCGTTTTCCATCAGCGGGAGCTTTGCCACATCGCACTTGCCCGCAACGGAGGAATCCGCGCCGTTGTAGTAGGAAACCATCCAGTCGCCGGAGAAGATCATGCCGATCTTGCCTGCCATGAACTGCAGATAGCCTTCGTTCTCTTCCAGAGAAGCTTCGCTCGGGGAATATCCGGCCTTCATCAGGTCGACCCAGCACTGGATGCCCGCGCGCGTTCCCGCCTCGTTAAAGCCGAACGTGTCGCCGCTCTCGCTGCCCTTGACAAACCAGCCGCCTTCCGCAAACACGGTGTTGTAGATGCCCTGCTGATCCTGGAATCCAGCCGCGATGCCGTAGTTACCGTCGCCAAGCGCCGTGATGGCGGCTGCGGCCTTCGTCAGGTCTGCCCAGGTCCAGCTATCGGTCGGGTAAGCGATCTTCGCCTGATCAAAGAGTGTCTTGTTGTACCAGAGTCCCACGGTGTCGTAGTCCATCGGGATGCCGTACTGCGCACCGTTGAAATTGTACATGTCGTTCATGGCCTGCGGGAATTTGCTCATATCCAGCGCGGAGCTCGCGATGTACGAGTCCAGCGGGAGCAGCACGCCGCCGTCGGCATACTTCTTGATGTTGACGCCGTTCATGTGGAACACGTCCGCAACGCTGCCGCCGGTCGCTGCCGTCTCCAGCTTCGTCCAGTATTCACTCCATGCCGTAGGCTCGAGCACGATCGTGACGTTCGGGTTCGCGGCTTCAAATTCCGCTTTGCACTTTGCGTAGAAGTCGTCCATCGGGGATGCCCAGTACGCATAGTGGATCTCGACTGGCTCCGCTTTTTCCGCCGGAGCTGCCGTTTCCGCCGCAGCTTCGGTGGCGTCTGCGGTCGCGGCGTTCGCCGCCGTGGCGTCCGTCTTCGCCGCTGTGCAGCCCATCAGCAACGATGAACACACCATTAATGCGGCAAGAATGATTACGATACTCTTTTTCATGATCTTCCTCCTTTATTTTTATCATTGGTCCCGGCGTCCTTGCCGGAACGAATAATCGACGTGTTGGGAGATGATGGTTGATTCGTAACGTTAGTGTCTCTTACTTCATATAGCGCTGCTCGAAGTCGCGCATGGAGATCGTTTTACCCGTCAGGCGGGATTCCTCCGCCGCGCAGGCCATCAGGTGGCTTTCAATCGAGTTTCGAATCGAGGAACGGCTCTCCATCGCGTCCGGCTGCGTGAGCTTCGCGACAAAGTCCCTCACGAGTCCCTCGTCTCCGCCGCCGTGGTTGCCGCTGACGTTGCCTACGTTGAACACGCTCTCCTGATAGGCATCCGTCTGGTTGGAGCGGAACCTGACCACGCGGATGACGCCCGTCAGATCGTCTCCAAAGAGCTCGCCGTCCTCGCACATCACGTGAATGGTGCGATGCATGTCGTTCGTCATGCCGGAGAGCGTAAACGTCGCGCTTACGCCGTTTTCAAACTCGATCACCGTGCTCTGGTGGTCGCAAACGTTGTTGTCGCAGCGGAAGACGCATCTGCCGTACGGGCCATCGCGGAAGGCTTTCATCAGTCCCGCCTCGGTTTGATCCGCAGTCAGCACGCGGGAAGGCCAGGTTCCCATCGTGGGCAGATACGCTTTTCTCGCGTCGAACCGGCAGCTCTCGTGCACCGCGCAGTCGAGGCAACATGCCGCGCTTCCCTCCGGCGCATTCTCCTCTTTGAAGTAGCTCAGCCTTCCGACCGAGGCGATGCTCACGGCCGAGCTCTGCGTGAGCCACAGGAGAATGTCCATATCGTGGCAGCTCTTTTGCATGATGATCGGGCTGGACTCGTTGCTGTTGCGCCAGTTCCCGCGCACAAAGCTATGCGCGATATGAAAGTTTCCAACGTTCTCCGTGTGGTCGATGGCGACGATCTTCCCGATCTCGCCGGAGTCGATGATCTCCTTGACGCGGATGAAGAACGGCGCGTATCGCAGCACGTGGCAAACGGTCACGTTGCAGCCGGTCTCCTCCGCCCGCTCGCGGATTGCGACGCACTCGCTTGCATCCGGCGATATCGGCTTTTCCAGCAGGATGTCCAAGCCGTTGTCGAGCGCTGCCATCGTTTGCCCAAAGTGATCACGATCCATGGAGGCGATGATCACGGCGTCGATCTGCGGGGCGCTTGCGATCAGGTCTGTTGCGTCCCGAAAGCATCTCTCCGCCGGAATGGAAAACAGTTCCCTTGAAAGCTGTATTCTCTGCGGATTTGGGTCGGCAACCGCATAAATGGTATGTCCCAGTTGTTCATGTGCATATTGTGAATAGATGATTCCACGTTCGCCAGCACCGATCAGTGCAATTCTCATTGTGCCCTCGCTGAATTGTTACGTTGCGTTTACGTTGTGTTACGTCTCTGTTTAGCTGTATCATACAGGCGATTTTCCGCTTTGTCAATCAGGTTTACCCCAGTGATTCGGAATTATTTTTGGATTTTGTTACGTTAATTTTGTGCTTGATCTTGACGATGAATCCTTATTATGTTACGTTATATCCAACCAGTTCATCAACCGCGTAACGAACGCTGAAAGTTGTGATTCTATGAGCACTATCCGAGATGTCGCAAAGCTTGCGGACGTTTCCATCGCCACCGTCTCCCGCGTTCTCAACAACGACACCACCTATCGAATGACCGGTGAAACGAGAGAGCGCGTCTGGAAAGCGATTGCCGACCTCAACTATAAAGCACCTGCCACCCAGCACAAGCGAGGCGCTTCCAACGTGCCCGGCGCGTTTCGAAAGATCGGTTGCATCGTGAACCTGCGCGGCGGAAAATACACCGATCCATACTATCTGTCTCTGCTGTCCGGCATCGAGTCCTATTTCAGCGAGAACCGGTCGGAAGTAGCGTTTGTGCGCACATGGACCGAGCTTGAGGACAGCGAAACGCTCATCCGCACGTTCTCCGAGCCGCTGGATGGACTCATCGTGATGTCGCATCTCAACGACGCGACGTTTCGATATGCGCAGTCCAAGGTGCCGTTCATCGTCGGAATCGACACCGGCTACCGCGAGATCGACAATATCGAGTACGATCACGAGCAGGCGGCGCAGATGGCGGTCACGTATCTTTATGAAAAGCAGTTTCGCGAGATCGGCTTTATCGGCGGTTCTGAGGGCAAGATGCCCATGAAGCAGTGCAGGCGATATCACACCTATCTCAACACCATGCTCGATCTTGGATTAACCATCACGGATGAGTGGGTGCTGGACTGCGACTGGAACGACGTCACGTGTACGCGTCTGGTCGAGCGCCTCGGCCGCGACCACCTGCCGCGCTCGTTTTTCGCCACCAGCGACCTGATGGCGATGGCGACCCTGCGCGCGCTCGCCAACATGCACGTTTCGGTGCCGGACGAGGTTGCGGTCATCGGGCTGACCGACATCGAGATGTCCAAGTACGCCAATCCACCGCTCACGACGATACACATCCCGACCGAGAGCATGGGCGAAGCCGCCGCGCAGATACTGCTCAACCGCATCAACGGGGACGATTCCCTTCCCTGCCGGATCGTGTTTCCGTGCAACTATGTCATCCGAGAATCCGCGTAACAAAAGGAGCAATTGATGCGCAATTGGTTTCGTCAGAGTTCGGTGATCATGCGTGCGCTCAGCCTGCTGGCCGATGTTGCGCTGCTCAACCTGCTCTGGCTTGTCTGTTCGATTCCGATCCTCACGCTTGGCGCTTCCACCGCCGCGCTCTACGCCTGCCTTTTTGCGCGTCAACGCGGAGAATCCTGCGATGCCCGCGCTTTCTTTTGTGCGTTTCGGGTATATTTTCGGCGCGCAGCCGCGCTCTGGGCGATTGCGCTCTTCGCGGGAATCGTGCTCTACACCGATTATCGGTTCACGATCAGCGCATCGTTCCCGCTTCATCAGGTGCTTCTCGCGCTGTATGCGGCTCTTGCGCTCGTCCTATTGATCGCGCTTCCGTTTTTATTCGTTTCGCCCGCGTTGGAAGCTAAGACCGTTCTGCTCGTGTTTCGCTCCTCGCTCCTGATGGGAATTGCGAAACTTCCGCGCACGATTGCCGTTCTGCTGATTTGGAGTATTCCGGCTGCTTGGTTGATATTCTCGCCAAACTCGTTTTGGCATTATGCCTGGATTTGGATCGGAGTCGGGTTCGGCGCTATCGCATACCTCTCCGCGCGGCTGATGGGAAAACCAATTCCGCAGCAAGTTTAATAGACCCGTATTATTTTACGCATACTATTCATCAACGCAATGATCTCTTCCACGAAACAAAACCAAAGAAAAACAGCCCGCCGCTTGGCAGGCTGTTGTGCGTCGGCTTATTAATTGTGATCGCAATCATCCGCCAAAAAAAGCAAACGCCCGCGTCAATTAGGATCGCGGGCGTATTTCGTTGGTTCGTTTAGATCAGCCCCTGCGCAATCATGGCGTCTGCGACCTTCGCAAATCCTGCGATGTTCGCGCCCGCGACGAGGTTGTAGCCGAGTCCGTTCTCTTCCGCAGCCTTGGCGGAGTTGTCGTGGATGTTCTTCATGATCGTGTGGAGCTTCGCATCCACCTCTTCCGCGCTCCAACTCAGCCGCTGGCTGTTCTGGCTCATCTCCAAGGCGCTTGTCGCGACGCCGCCCGCGTTGACCGCTTTGCTGGGAGCTACGATCATGTGCTTCTGCTCCATCAGGAACGCCAGCGCGTCGTTGGTCGTCGGCATGTTCGCAACTTCGATGTAGTACTTCGAGCCGGATGCCGCAATCTTCTTGGCGCTGTTGATGTTCACGTCGTTCTGCGTGGCGCACGGCATGTACACGTCCGCCTGCACGCCCCACGGCTTTTCGCCGGGATAGAATGCACAGCCATAGCGGTCGGCGTAGTCCTTCACCTTATCGCGTCCGCTGTTGCGCATCTCAAGCAGGTACTCGACCTTCTTGCCCGTAACACCCTTGGGATCGTAGATGTAGCCGTCCGGGCCGGAGAGCGTAACCGCCATGGCGCCCAGCTCTTCGAGCTTTTTTGCGACGCCCCAGGTCACGTTGCCGAATCCGGAGAGTGCGAAGGTCTTGCCTTCCATCTTGTCGCCTTCGTGCTTGAAGACTTCGTTGACGTAATAGACTGCGCCGTAGCCGGTCGCTTCGGGACGGATCAGGCTGCCGCCGTAGCTCATGCCTTTGCCGGTGAGCACGCCGTTTTCAAACGCGCCCTTGACTCTGCGATACTGTCCGTAGAGATAGCCGATCTCGCGGCCGCCGACGCCGATGTCGCCCGCGGGCACGTCGATGTCGGGACCGATGTGGCGATAGAGTTCCGTCATAAACGCCTGGCAGAAGCGCATCACTTCGCCGTCGCTCTTGCCGCGCGGGTCGAAATCGCTGCCGCCCTTTGCGCCGCCGATCGGCAGGCTGGTCAGGCTGTTTTTGAAGGTTTGCTCAAAGCCTAAAAACTTCATGATCGAGAGGTTCACGCTCGAATGGAAGCGCAGACCGCCTTTGTAAGGCCCGATCGCGCCGTTGAACTGCACGCGATATCCGCGGTTGGTTTGTACTCTGCCCGCGTCGTCCACCCAGGTCACGCGAAACGAAATCGCGCGCTCCGGCTCCGCCATGCGCTCCAACAGTCCGAGTTTTTCATATTCCGGATGCTTGTTGACCACCGCTTCCAACGAAGAATACACTTCTTCTACGGTCTGCAAAAACTCCGGTTCACTTGCGTTTTTCTTCTTGATGTCTTCCAATACCCGTTCGATGTATGCGTTCATTGCCCTTTACTCCTGATTTTCTTGATTGTTTCTCTGCGGCGATTCGCTCCCGCCGCAATATTTGATTGCGAAACCAAACCTATCGTTCTTCTAACGGAATATATGACCGCTCCGCCTGAATCGACTTGTAGGCGGGACGGATGATCTTGCTCGCGGGCATCGTGAGCTCCTCCATGCGGTGCGCGCACCAGCCCGCCACGCGGGACACGCAAAACAGCGGCGTAAACAGCTCCTCCGGAATGCCGAGAAGACGGTAGGTGATGCCGGAATACAGATCCACATTGGCGCAAAGGTTGATGTTGTCGCCCTTCTTGCGGCGCAGGATCTCCGGCGCGAGCTCTTCCACCGCGCAAGCGATTTGAAACGTCTCCTCCTGCGGTGTACCCGGCGTCTGCTCCGCGAGATACGACTTCAGCATCTTCGCCCGCGGGTCGGAGAGCGTGTAGACCGCGTGCCCGATGCCGTAGACGAGCCCGCTGCCGTCTCCCGCCTCGCGGTTGACGATGCGCTCCAGTGCGGTCTGAATCTCCGCCTTATCCAACGGATTTTTCACCGCGCGACGGATACCGTCCAGCATTTCCGTCACCTTGTAGTTTGCGCCGCCGTGCCGAAATCCCTTGAGGGAACCGATCCCGGCGGAGATAGCCGAATATGTGTCCGTCAGCGCGGAGGTCAGCGTGCGCACGGTAAACGTGGAGTTGTTGCCGCCGCCGTGATCCGCGTGCAGCACGAGGCATAGATCGAGCAGTCTCGCCTCCTGCATCGTGTATTGCCGGTCGCTTCGGAGCATCATCAGGATGTTCTCCGCAATCGACTTCGTTTCGTCGTGCTTGTGAAAGTGCATGTCCAGATTATCGATCGCGTAGAGCTTTGCCTCATACGCCGCCACCATCATCTTCGGCATCGCCGCAATGAGGCGTACCGACTGCCGCAGCACAGTTTGCGGCGAAAACGACTCCGCCTCCGTGTCGTAGCTATACAACGCGAGCACTGCGCGGGAGAGCACGTTCATGATGTTCTCGGCAGGCGAGCGCAAAATGATGTCCTGAATGAAGTGCTTTGGCAGCTCCGCGTCCTGCATTAAAAGCGTGTGAAATCCCGAAAGCTCCGACTCGTTGGGCAGTTGCCCCGCGAGCAACAGATACGCTGTCTCCTCAAATCCGAAGCGCTCCTGCGAAAGAAACCCGTTTGCGAGTGCCTCCACGTCGTATCCGCGGTAGATCAGCCGGCCTTCGATCGGCGCGCGCTCGCCTTCGTTGACGAGGTAACCGTGGACGTTGCAAATCCGCGTGAGTCCCGCGACGACGCCGGTTCCATCCGCGTTTCTTAGCCCCAGCTTCACCTGATAGCGCGAAAACTCCGCGGGATCAAACCCGCCGTTCGCCTTACTTTGGGTCAATATCTCTTCGATGATCTGTGTTTGTTTCTCTTCCATCGTTCATTGTCTCCAAGCTTCAGTGGGTTTCCAATTGCGCCAGCGCGAGCCGCGCGTTGCCTAGAAGTGTACAGTTATCCTTCGGTAAAAACCGCTTGCCGCCGAACAGCTTTTGCTTCATATCCAGAATCTCGGGCCGTACCATGCCGCCCGTGATCGAAATTTCGTTTGAGAGGACGACTTCCTTCGGAATCGCTGCGAGTGTGTCCAGCATGTGCAGATTCATCCCGCGCAGCAGAGACGCCAGCATCTCCTCACGCGTGGACTCCAGCGTCAGCCCGCAGAACGCGCCGCGCTTGAGGTCGAGGCTCTGCCGGTCTCCGGCGAGATACGGCTCGCAGAACACCGTGCTTTCGCAGTCGCAGAGGCGGATGCACGCGGGCAGATACTCCTGATAAAACGTTTCCTCGCTCATCTCGCGGCAGAGCTGGCGGTAAAACCAATCCAGCCCGAACCCGCCGACCATGGTGGAGTAGCACTGCCAGAGTCCCTCGATCGCGGATTTTCGGAGGTAATAGCGCGGGTGCGTCGCGGGCACGTGCGTGAGCACTGAGATCATCTCGCTGCTGCCGCTGACGTTGAGCGCCATGCCGCTTTCCGTGCAGTCTGCGCCGACCAGCGCGGAGGCGATGTCGTTGGAGCCAAGCGCGACGGGAATGCCCGGCCTCAACCCGCAAAACGCCGCGAACTCGTCGGTCAGCGTGCCTAATATGCTGCCCGCCGGATGGATCTCCGGCAGCAGCGCGGGATCGATTCCCAACGCGCTTAGTATCTCCTTTGACCAGCCCGCGGACGTTACGGTTTCATACATGCCGGTCATCGAGGCGTTTACGAGGTCCGTTGCGAGAACGCCCGTCATGCGCGCGTATAGCCACGTCGGCAGGTGCGCATAGGTTTTGACGTTTCGCATCACGTCCGGCTTGTTTTCGAGCATCCATTTCAGCGTCGTCACCGATGCCCCGCCGACAAACGGCAGAATCCCCGTGATGGACTGAAACTTCTCCGCGCCAAACTCTTCTACGATCCGCTTGCTCTGCGCTTTTGCTCTGCGGTCAAGGTGCGTAATGACGGGATATTGCAGCGCAAACCGGTCGTCCATATACACGCCTGATGGCGAAAACGTGCAGAACGCGACCAGCTCAATCTCGCGCGCAAACGCGTCGAGCGCACGCATGCCGCTTTGCAGCGCGCCAAGCAGCAGATTCGGGTCCATCTCCACCTTATCGACATCGTAAACGTGATACTGATACGGTTGACTCGCCGTCGCGAGGATATTCATCCACTCATCCAACACGGCGAGTTTTAAGGAAGAGGTGCCAAAGTCCAGCGATAAAATCTTCATGTTTGTACCCTGTTTATAATAGGTCGTCGAGCTCGCGGAGTTCTTCCGGCACAAATTTACCGTCTTTGCGGATCAGCACGCCGTCAAACCAAACCTCGCCGCCGCCGAATTCCGGCCGCTGAATCTGCACGATGTCCATATGAATGCTGGAATGATTGCCGTTGTCTGTCGTAATATACGCGTTGCCGAGCGCAAGATGCAGGCTTCCGCCGATCTTCTCGTCAAAAAGGATATCCTTCATGGGACTCGTGATGCGGTTGTTGACGGAGAGCGCGAATTCGCCCAGATAGCGCGCGTCTTCGTCCAGATCGAGAATCGCGTTGAGGCGTGCCGCATCGTTTGCGGTGGCTTCCACAACCTTACCATTTTCAAATACGAGCCGGATGTCCTCCAGCAGCGTCCCGCGGAAATAAAGCGGGCAGTTGAACTGAATCACGCCGTTTGCGGAATCCCGCACGGGCGCCGTGAACACTTCGCCATCCGGCAGACCGTTTTTTCCGTCGGACTTTTGCGCAGTAATTCCGCGAATCGAGAAGGTGATATCCGTTCCGTCCGCCAGAATGCGCACGTTGTCGGTCTTGGAGAATAGGTTCACGAGCTTGTCCATCGAAGCGGAGAGCTTCGCGTAATCCAGCGTGCAGACCGAGAAATAATACTGCTCAAATGCCTTCTGGCTCTGCCCGAAGAGCCGCGCCATGCTCTGCGTGGGATATTTGACATAGATCCACTTGGTATTCAGCACGCCGTAGCCATAGAAGCAGCGCTGCATATAGTAGTTGTTAAACAGGCTCATCTGTTTCAACGGGATATCGGCATATTTGTTCGGCGACTCCAGCGCGGAAATCACGATCAGCGCTTGCATCTGCTGGAGCTTCTGCATGGAGAATTCGGAATATACCTCCATCTGCCGTTCGTTACAGCCGCTGATAAACGCCTTCTGTACGTCGGTATCGATCAAATCATAAAACGGGTTTGCGCCCGCGCGATAGACTTCCTTGATGAGCTCCAGCACGAGCGGCTTTGCTTCCAATCCTTCCGCGAGGATCAGCACGTTTTCTCCCGGGCCAACGGAGCAGGAGTAATCGACGATTGTCTTTGCAAACATATTGAGGTTTGGCATATTCCCTTTTCCTTTCAATCCGGGCGCGGCGACGGGCGGCGGATACCGCCGCCCGCGCACGTTCCCGTCAGTCTAGATGATTACTCTTCGGTAACCTGTACCGTTTCCGGCTTCTTGAGCAGCTTGGAATAGCGGAACAGCAGCGCGATCGGAATCAGCGACAGCGCCGCCGTAATGATCATGCTGAAGAAGAGGCTGTTGTAGTTGCCGACAGCGTCAATCACCGCGCCAAGAAGCGGCACGCTGACAAGCGACACGCAGACGATGACCATCAGCGTCACGGAGAAGAGCGTCCCCGTGTTGGTGCCCGTCTCCGGCGCAAACGACATGATGTACGGAATCGTCATGACGTCCAGAATGCTCGCCGCCATGCCGATGCAAAGGATGAAGGCGCAGACGGTCGGCAGCGAATGCGCAAGGAACAGCATGCCGAGCGCGCCGACGATCAGCGCGCCAGAGCCGATGGCAAACAGCACGGGCTTATTGACCTTGTCCGCGATAATGCCGATCGGAATCGCCATGAGCATGTAGCCGATGAAGTAAACGCCGGTGACGATCATGGCTATGTTCGGCGCAAAGCCAAGGTTGGTGTAGAGGTAGGACGATCCGTAGGTCTGGATGCCGTAGAGGCCGAAGTTTGCGAGAATCTTTGCGGCAAAGACAAGTACGATGCAGATCTTCTCCGTCTTTGTGATGAGACGGAAGGTTTCGGCAATCGTCTTGAACGGGTTGAACTTCTTGTGCTCACCGCTTGCACGCTCCTGCAGAATGCGCTCGTTCTTCTTCGTTTCGGGAGGCGTAATCGTGATGAAAAGAATCAGCACCATCAGCATCACGCCGCCGCCGATATAGAACGGAATCCCGCGGTTGATGTGGTAAAGCATGCTCGCGACAAACGTCGCAAACAGGAAGCCGAGGCCGCCAAGCGTCGTCGAATAGGACGACATCTTGCTCTGGTGTTCTTTGGGTACCATGTTGAACTGGTAGCCGGAGCGGAACTGCCCGCCGACCGCGTCGCAGAACATCATCAGGAACACGACCACGACCGCAACAATCAGCAGCGGCAGAAGCTCCGCCGTTTTTCCGCTCTTGTCCGCAGGAATTGCGGAGGCGATCAGCGGCAGCGAGATAAACGCGATCACGCAGACGATGCCGAACGCAAAGCCGAGCTCCCGACGCTTCGTGCTCTTGTCACCCCAAGCGCCGAAGATCGGCAGAAACAGCGCCGCAAACATATTGTCGATGCTCATGATGAGGCCTGTGATAAACGCGCTCAGGCCAAAGCCCGCAACCTGTACGTCGCTGGTGGAAACATAGTTGGCATTGCCGCCTTGCAGGATGATCGGAAAATAGTTATTGTATGCACCCCACATGATGGAGATGGCCATATTGAGCAGACCATAGATCAAGAAAAACTTGATAAACGGTTTTACCTTGGATTTTGCACTCTGTGCGGCTAAGTCGGACATAGACTTCTCCTTTCAATTTGTAAGATATTTACCGATTGAACAGACAACATCCGGCAAGGCGAGCGTTACTCCGCGTGTCATACCCCTATACACCCGGTTTTTCGCATTCCGGCCCACAATATTTTCGCCCGTTCTTCACCTCCACCGATATACGCATGTTATCGGATTCAACCGTGGCTCTGCTACTGTTTTTTTGAGGAAACCAGCTCCATTGCGCAGAAATCGAGATATGTTGCCATTCATCTAACTTCTGCCAAATCTCTCCCGGTTGGTTTTCGTCAAAAAAACACCCTGATCGGTTTGCAGTCGGTCGATTTCTTCAACCCCATGCTTCTACATCAAATTTTTCGCGCGCCACCCTGCGCACCCGATAAAACGGTTATCGCTCTCTATTGCGCACGTTATCGCGTGTTATCTTTCTTTGCCGCTTCGATAGCAGCCTTTGCCAGCAGTAATGTCGGATCGATCAGCGGCAGCGGGGATTCGATGCCGTTCGTGATCATCGGCAGCTCCGTGCAGCCCAGCACGACCGCCTCCGCACCGCGCGCTTGCAGATGCTTTATGATCGTTACGAGCGGCTCACGCTGCATAATCGTCTTCCCCGCCTTGTACTGATAGATATAGCGCATGAGCGTTTCCATCTCGCCCTCTTCGGGCGTGATGCAATCCACGTTCTCATTTCGCAGCGCCGCTTCATAAACGCCGGACTTCGCCGTGCCCGTTGTGGAGAGCAACCCCACGGCGCGATATCCGCTTTCGCGGCAGGCGTTCGCGGTGATCGCCAGCATGTTCAGGATCGGAATCGAGACGCTATTCTGCACCGCGGCGTAGAAATAATGCGCCGTGTTGCAGGGAATCAGCAGCAGATCCGCTCCGCTGCCTTCCAGCAGCTTTGCGCTTCGCTTCAACGCGGGCAGCGGGTCTGCCCCGCCGTCCAGAATGGCGGCCGTGCGGTCTGGAATCGAAGGATCGTTGTCGATCAGGACATGCATATGCCCGCTGTCGCTCTCCGCCTTGGTCTCGGCAATCACCTTTTCAAACAGGTCTGCGGTCGCTTTCGGGCCCATGCCGCCGATGATGCCGATCGTCCTGTGCCTGTCGACCCGCGCGGGCAACGCTTCTACCGAAGGAAGTTGATAGGCCGAAAGATCGAGCGCGGGAACGAGGGTTCCATCGCGGGACACGATCTCACGCGCCATGGTAAGGGAGTTGTAGACGGCCTCCTGCACCGCCTCCACCGTCGCCTCAAAGAACGTGTCCAGCCGCTCTTCCGCGAGCTCCGTCCGCTGGGAAACCGTCGCGTCGTGCGCGCGGAGGTTGCCCGCAAAGTTGGAAAACGCGATGACGAACTCTCCGCTGCCGTGCTGGATATAGGAGCCGGTGTTCGTGAGTCCCACGACCGCGCGACGCGCGATCCGCCCAAGCTGGCGCTCGCTCAGCGGCGCATCCGTCGCGAGCACGATCATGCAGGAGCCCTGCTTTGCCTCTTGGGATTGCTCCGCTCGCGGAATCTGCCGCCCGTAGAGCGAAAGAGCGCCGTCATAGTTCGTCTGAACCAGCGCGCCAAGCGTAAAGGCTTTCTCATCGAATTCCGGCAAGCGTATCACGCGGGAAGCCGTGCCGATTCCGCCTTTAAAGCCAAAGCAACGTGTACCCGCACCCGCGCCGACCGCGCCTTCCTCAACCTCCTGAGATAACGCGTCAATCGCGAGGCGAACATGTTCCGGCGTCACCGCAAAGCGTTTGATGTCGCTTAAAAACGAATCATTGGTTTCGCCGACGACAACGTTGATCGACTTTTGCTCCGCCGTCATCCGCGGAACATGGTAGTTGAGCAATCCCTGCAGCACCTGTGCAACCGAGAGTGTGTTTGTCAGACCGATCAGGGATTCGATCTCGCCCAGCTCGGAAACCTGCATGGAACCGCAAAGCTTACCAAAGCCGTTCGCGCAGTGGATCGCAGCGGCCACTTTCTGCGCGAAGATATCGCCCGCATGCGGGCGAATCACGGTAACGCCCGTGTGGATGCCGCTTGCGTCGTCGTGCAGCGTGCAGTGCCCGACCGTGACACCTGCCACGTCGGTGATGCTGTTGCGCGGCCCTGTCGGGTAGTTACCCGGCACGCGCATCCACTCGCGAATCCGTTTGTGCTGCTTCATGCTCTCCTCACCTTCGCTCTATTTGATCAATGCCGAAAGCAACGGGTTTGCGCGGAAGTAGTCGAAGGTGACTCCGCCTTCGCCGAGCTCGCGCGGGTTCGCGACGCCCTTTTTTCCGTCCGCGTGATAGTCCGAGCCGCCGGAGATCACGGGCAGGCGCTCGCCATAGGCGCGCAGGATCGATTGCCGAATCTCCTCGCTCGTGTTCGTTCCCTTATAGCTCGTCTTGTCGTAAGGATAAACCGCCTCGATGCCCATAAGACCGCCCTCAATCAAGCGCTCGATATACGTTTCCCGGTCGATCACGCGACCGTTTTTCTCGATCTGCGCATCGATCAGGTGCGGGTGCGCGAGGATCGCAACCCCGCCCGATTTGCGGATGATGGCGATGGCTTCCAGCGGATCGATCTTTTCGCGGCGGATGTTATAGACAGGATTGTCGCGCACGAGAAGCTTTGCCTCCTGCCAGGTCTTCGTGTACCCTTTGCTCGCGATGGTTTCGAAGATGTGCTTGCGCTGCACCGCGTCTTCCGCGCGGAATGATCCGCCCGCATTGCGCAGAACGTCCTTCCAATCGACAAGAATGCCATTTTGCGTCAGCACCTCGGTGAGCTTTCGATAGGCGTCCACCTTGCTTTTTGCCATCGTCTGCTCTACCGCGAGAAAGTCCGGCTGGGTAAAGTCGCAACCTAAACCCACGATATGCACGTCGTCCACGTCCGTATCGCAGGAATACTCGATGCCGCCGATGAACGAAACGCCTTTTTGCTTGGCATAGGCCTTCACATCGACTATCTCGCCGTTCGCCTCGACCGTAACCGGCGGGCGCACGTCGTGATCCGTCAGCGCGAGCACCTTCAACCCCGCTTGCGCCGCGTGGTCGATCAGCTCCAGAACGGTGTCGTTTCCGTCCGAGCGGACGGAGTGTGTGTGCAGATCGCATTCATACCGTGCCATGGAGTTCGTCCTCCTTATGCTTTGTTTTCCGACCCGAAGATGCGGATGTGCTCCTTGACGCAGGCCATGACGCGCTCCGTCGCGAAGCGATCCAGCCTGAGCGGATTGTTTTCGTCCGCATGCGCCGCGGTATACTCCAGCATGCCCTCGCAATAGGCAATCTTGATCGCGGTGGAGATGTTGATCTTGGCCGCTCCCGCCGCGACAAGCTTGCGGAACACGTCTTCGCTGAGGCCCGTTCCGCCGTGCACCACCAGCGGGCAGGAAACGCGCCGCTTGATCTGGTCAAACAGGTCAAACCGAACGTTCGGCGTGCCTTTGTACAGCCCGTGCGCGGTGCCGATGGCGGGCGCAAACGCACCGACTCTAGTTCTACTCACAAACGCCTCCGCACCCTCCGGCGTCGCAAGGCCTTCCTCACCGGCGTGCACGACGATATCGTCCTCTACACCCACAATGGAGCCAAGCTCGCCCTCGACGGTGACGCCCTTTTGATCCGCATACTGCACGATTTCGCGCGTGATGCGGATGTTCTCCTCAAAGCTCGATTTCGACAGATCGATCATCACGGACGACCAACCGAGATCGATGCACTTACGCACCAGCGCGGGATCGGTGCAGTGATCCAGATGCACCGCGACGGGAACGCTTGCGCGCTTCGCCAAATCCGACAACAGCGCAATCAGGTGCTCCGCGCCGATCTCCTTGACCGTCGAAACCGACGTTTGCAGGATGATCGGCGAATGAAGCTCTTCCGCGGCGCGAATGGCAGCCGCCGCCGTCAGGTCGTTGACGATGTTAAACGCGCCGACCGCGTAGCCGCCCGCGACCGCGCGCGTGAGCAGTTGTCCCATATCTACATACATATCAAATACGTTCCTTTCCGTTCTTACAGCAGACCTGCCTGCGCGAGAATCTCGCGCTGCTGCTGCGTTTGCTCCGATGTCAGCGGCAGCAGCGGCAATCTCGGCTCTCCGCCGTGGTAACCCGTCAGCGTCATCGCGGACTTGACCCCGGCAACCGCGCTGGTATCGGTCAGTTGCTTGCTCAGCGAAATCAGCCGCTGAGACAGCGCTTCCGCCTCCGCCATTTTGCCTGCTTGGTACAGCGCAAACAGATCGGCGCAGAGCTGCGGCAGATAGACCGCGACAGAGAGCACGCCGCCCACCGCGCCGAGCTTGAGACCGCCTAAAAATTTCTTGATCGTACCCGCGAGCACATGAAACTCCGCGCCGTCTTTTCCCGCGGCGATGTAGCCCGCGATGTCCTCTTTTGTCGTGTCCTTCATGCCGACGATGTTCTCGTGCTGCGCGAGATGCCCAACCGCAGCATACGAGATCACAACCCCGCCCGCGTAGATCGGCACACAGTACAAAAGCAACGGAATCGGCGAGCGATCGGCCACATATTCGTAATAGCGGCAGAGTGCCTCATCCGTCATCTTCTCCGCGAAGTAATGCGGGGTTACGATGCTGGCATAGTCCGCGCCCGCGTCCGCAACGCGCTTGATCATCTCCACGGTGTAGAAGGCGGAGTCCCTGCCCGCGCCCGCAATCAGCGTCTTGTCCGGCGCAAGATGCTTCTTGTACGTCTTGATGAGCGAAACCGTCTCCTCATCGTTGACCGCGCGGAATTCGCCGTTGCTGCCGAGCGGCATCACGCCGCGCACACCGGTCTGGTTCATCTTTTCAATGTTATAGACCACCGCGTCGAGATCTAGCTTTTGATCGCGAAACGGTGTCGCCATGGGCGGAAAAATGCCCGATAAACGCTCTAAATGACTCATACTTGTTCTCCTTTTTTCGTACCCGAACCGTTCAGACGGTTCTGTTTCTGGCGATAAACCGCGTCATCCGCTTGAGCGCGAGCGATAGGTTCTCCATCGAGTTCGCGTAGCTGATGCGGATGTGTCCCGCGCCTGAGACGCCGAACGCATCCCCCGGCACGCAGGCGACCGCCTCCTGATCGAGCAGGTCGTAGCAGAATTTTGTCACGTCCAAGCCCACCGCGGACACGTTCGGAAAGATATAGAACGCGCCGCTGGGTTTCGTGCAGGTGATGCCTTCGATGCTGCTCAGCCCTTCATACATGAAGTTCCGCTTGTGCTCAAACACCCTCGCTGCTTCCAGCGGGATATCCGGACGGGAGAGCGCGTAGAGCGCCGCCATCTGCACGGCAGCAGGCGGGCAGGAGCAGACGTTTTCCTGCAACAGCACCATCTTTTTGATGATCGGAGCAGGCCCCATCGCGTAACCGATGCGCCAGCCGGTCATGTTGTACGCCTTGGAAAAGCCGTTGACGACCACGGTGCGCTCCCGCATGCCGGGCAGCTCCGCAATCGAGGTTGCGGTGAGTCCATCGTAGAGCAGCTTTGCGTAGATCTCGTCCGAAATCACGAGCAGGTCATGGCGAATCGCAAACGCAGCAATCTGCTCTAGATCTTCACGCGTGAGAAACGCGCCTGTGGGGTTGCTGGGGTTGGTCAACAGCAACGCCTTGCTCTTTGGCGAAACCGCAGCCTCCAGGTCTTCCACCCGCACGCGGAAATCATGCTCCATCCGGCAGCCGACCAGCACGGGCACCCCGCCGCGGTAGACGATCATGGAGCCGTAGTTGACCCACGCGGGCTCAGGAATGGTCACCTCGTCGCCCAGCTCGAGGATCGTGTTAAACAGCAGCGACAGCGCCTCCATCGCGCCGAGGGTGACGATGATCTCCGTGTCCGGGTTGTATCCGAGCGTGGGAAGCGCCGTTTGCGCAATCGCTTCACGAAGGTTGAGGTAGCCCGCGTTGGGCGTATAGCGCGTGTATCCCTCTTCCAACGCGCGGCAGCCCGCCGCAACGATGTCGGGATGCGTGCTCCCGTCCGGTTCGCCGACGGCAAGGCTGATCAGGTTTTCCCTGCCCGCCATCCGGTCGAACATGGCGCGGATCGCGCCCTGGCGCAGAGCCGTCGCGTAGGAATTTAAGTAATCTCGCATGGCGAATCTGTTTCCTTTATGTTGTGTGTTGCTGGATTTTCCTGTCGCTTCGGCGGTTATGCGCGCGGATTGCGCCTGCGCGCCAGCCGTCCCGCCTTCATGCCGGTATAGTCCCCGTTTTGCACCGCGATCTCGCCGTTGACGACCACGAGCTCGATGCCCGTGTTCTTGCGGAACGGGTGGTGATAATCGTTGTTTTCGCGAATCTGCTCCCAGTCGAAGACGCAGATGTCCGCGTGATATCCTTCCAGCAGGAGGCCGATGCCGTCCAGCTTGCACATCTCGGCGGGCAGGTAGCAGATGCGGCGAATCTCTTCTTCCAGCGGCAGAATATTCCGCTCGCGCACGAGGCGCAGGCGCTTGGGAAACGTGCTCATCGCGCGCGGATGCGCGCCGCCCTGCTGTTCGCGGTCAAACTGCATGATGTTGTGCCCGCTGTCCGTGCCGCCCATGACGAACGGAGAAGCGAGAATTTGCAACATATCCTGCTCGTTTTGGTAGAAGTATGCCGCGTCAACATCTCCACGGTTTTCAATCAGCATGTCGAACACGGTCGAAATCTCGTCCGTTCCGCGTTGCTTTGCAATCTGCGCAATCGTCTGCCCGACCGCGTCCGGCGTCTTTGGCGCGCCGAGGATCAGGCAGCCGTCGAACCCGCTGAACTTCAAGAGGCTCTGGGACTCGGAGGCGAAGATCGCACTCGCAACCTCTTGCCGAAATGCGCTCTCTTTCAGGCGCTCGACCATGCGGGCAACCCCTCTGGTCGCAAAGCGCTCCGGCAGCGCGCTCGTGAGCGCCGTTTGCCCCGCGAGGAACGGATATTGATCCGCGCGCACGCGGATGATGCCGCGCTCGTTTGCCTCCGC
The DNA here is from genome assembly GCA_963667195.1 of Christensenellaceae bacterium. Taxonomy (GTDB): domain Bacteria; phylum Bacillota; class Clostridia; order Christensenellales; family CAG-138; genus UBA7703. The sequence continues at coordinate 2,413,445 of OY762962.1, read as the reverse complement.
GATCAGGCGGAGCGTCTCCGCCGAGAGTCCTGCGTTTGCGATGCCGCCGATTTTATGGTGGGAGATAACCACGTCGCAGCCGCTGCGTTCGCCAATTTCGATGGCTTCCGCAACCGCTTGCACGACGGTATCGCATTCGCCGCGGACATGCGAGCTGTAACACCCGCGATATGCCGCCACCACGCGGCAAAGCTCGGTAAGTTCTTCGGTGTCCGCATAGACGGACGGCGGATAGATCAGCCCCGTCGAGAGACCGACAAAGCCGCTCTCCATCGCCTCGGTCAGGAGCGATTTCATGCGCTCCATCTGCTCCTGTGTGGGTTTGTCCGGGCTATAGCCCATCACGAGCGCGCGGAGGTTTCCGTGCGGCGCGTAGATTGCCATGTTGGTGCCCATGCGCAGCTCCTGCGCCGCCGCCGAGAAAGCGGAAAAGCTCGCGGTCGTGTGCTTGACCATCTCAATTGCCTCGTCGGGCGCTACGCCGCGTACACCGTCGAGCAAACCTTCATAATATGGAATCGCGCCGCCGCCGCAGTTGCCCGCGATCTCGGTGGTGATTCCCTGTTCCAGCAGGTTATAGCCTGTCGTGCCAAAGAGGCAGTAATAGTCCCCGTGGCTGTGGTTGTCGATGAATCCCGGCGAGACCACCTTGCCCGCGGCGTCGTAGACGATCTTTGCCTCCAACGTGATCTTCGGCGCAATCCGAACGATCTTTCCGTTTTCCACGGCAACGTCGCCGTGAAACGGCTTGCCGCCGGTTCCGTTCACGATCAACCCGTTTTGAATCACCAGATCCAGCATCGCGGTTTCCTCCCTCGTTTTATTCCTGTGTCTCGCCGATGGGCCAGCCGTATTCGTTCGCAACCGTGCGCCCGACGGTATAGTAGAAATCCAGCCCCTCGTTGGAGTTAAACATCATCGTGAGCCCCTTGCCGCTGGAGAGATAATACGCCATGCTCAAAAAGCCGTTGTTGCAGCCGGTGTGCGCAAACATGAATTCGTCCTTGTTCATCGTGGGATAGATATAGAAGCCGATGCCGTTTTCAGAGTTCTTCTGCTGCACGAGCATCTGGCGGAAGGTGTCCCGCGTGAGCTCCGGATCGTCGTCGTTTTTGAGGATGTTCAGCAGGTGCATGCCGAACTTCGCGAGGTCTTCCGCCGTGGACCAAAGCCCACCCGCAGCCAGCTCCGTATAGTTGCCGTGTCCGCCGGGAATCGGCTCGTAATGGTCGAGCCGCTCGCCGCCGCGCGTGTTGTTATAGCCTGTCGGCAACGGCTGGGGATAGATTTTCGCAAACTGCTCATCGCAGGACTGATAAAACGTGCTGTTCGTCATGCCGAAGGGCTTGAGCACGAGCTCGTCCATCAGCGCCGCAAAGTCAGTTACACCGAGCACGTCCAGCACCAGCTTCTGCGCAAGCACGAATCCGCCGCCGGAATACGGCCCGGTCGGGTTCTCCGCGGTCTTGGGCACATAGGTGTTCGGCTCGCGAACGACCATCAGCCGCTCCGTCTTGGCGGGCGGTTCGCCGTTGAGCACCTGCAGCACCGTCGGCAGCGGTTGTCCGGGCGCATAGCCGCCAAAACCGTCCACGTTCAGCCCCGCGAGATGCGCCATGATCATGCGCAGCGTGACGCGATTGCTCAATCCTTCTTTTGCGGGCAGAACATACCCTTTGAGATATTCGTTCACGTCCCGATCCAGATCGATGATGCCGCGCTGGACAAGCTTCATGAGCGCGACCGCAAACACAGCCTTGCTGACCGAAGCCGCCATAAACGGCGTCTGGTCGTTGACCTTCGTGCCGCCATCGTGCTCCGTCGTGCCGGTGCTGTAAACGAAATCGATCTTGTATTGGTCGATGCAGGCGATGCTGAACGCGGTGGTGTGAAAGTAGTCCATGCGCTCCTGCAGCGTGTAGGTGCGGTAGCCATCGCCTTCCTTGACGATCAGGCCGTTGATGATGCGGTTTGCTCGCTCGTTCATCTTGTGTTCGTTCCTTTCGCGCGTTAGATGTGTTCTTGTGTCAGATACTGGTAGGCAATCTGTGTGTATACCGCGGCGCCGATCGGCACCGATTCGTCGTCAAACTCCACCCTCTCGTGGTGCTCCGGATAATGCCGCCCTTCGGGTGAAAGGCTCAGAATATACATATAGATCGAAGGAACCCGAGTGGAGATCAGCGCAAAGTCGTCGCTGCCCATCGAAAAATGGCTGCTCAGCGGTGCGATCAGCGCGCCTTCCAGATTTCCTTCGAGCCAGGTCTGCACCGTTTGCGCAAACGCCGCGTCGTTGACCAGCATCGGAATCGAGCCGATGATCTGCGTCTGCGCCTCGCAGCCATACGCCGCGGCAACGCCCGTCGCTGCCTCACGAATGCGCGCAAGCACATAGGCACGTCTATCCTCGTTCGTCATGCGCAGCGTTCCGCAGAAACGGCACGTTTCGGGGATTACGTTGGCCGCGGTGCCGCCCTCAATCTGGCAGATCGTCAGCACCGACGGCGTCTCCGCGTCGATCTCATAACGCATCAGGTCGGTCAGCGCGTCGATGATCTTCGTTGCGCAATAGATCGGGTTTTTCGCCTTGTGCGGCTCCGCACCGTGACCGCCCTTGCCGCGCACGGTGATTGCGATCTCATCGCGGCTTGCGTAGACCGCGCCGCTGTTGACCGAGATGGCTCCGGTCGGGTACATGTCGTTGCCCGCGATGTGGATCGCCGCGGCAAAGTCCGGCGCGGGATCGAGCACGCCCGAGGTAATCATGGCGGCTGCTCCGTCTCCCGTCTCCTCGCCCGCCTGAAACATCAGAACCGCTTCTCCCATGAGCTCCTGCTCGTGAGATTTGAGCATTGTCGCCGCACCGAGCAGCATCGAGGCATGCAAATCGTGTCCGCAGGCATGCATGGCACCGTTTTGCGAGGCAAACGGCAGCTCCGTCTTCTCTAGAATCGGCAGCCCGTCCATGTCTCCGCGCAGCAGGATTCGCCTTCCGCCGGGTTTCCCGATGGTCGCGATCACGCCGCCGAACACGCGCCGATGCGAAACCCCGCGCTCCGTGAGCGCCGCGCAGACCGCGTCCGTCGTAAACGGAAGCTTGAGTCCGATTTCAGGGTTTTGGTGCAACATGCGCCGAAACGAAATGAGTGCGTCTTTTTGTGCAAACGCTTCTGTCAGAAAATTCATGTGCCGCCTCCTGTTTGGTTCAGGTAAATGATGGGTTCCATTTATTTTGATGAAAGTTTTGTGTGATTCCGATCGTTGATTGGGATGTACGAATATGCGTTTTTCTCTCTATCCTCTATATAAGCAAAAACCGTGCCAAGCATCGTGCTGATCAAAAATTTCTTTTCGTTCAATTTCCGATATATCGTCCCTGAAAACTATAAACAAAAAGTACAATTTCTCTGTTTTCACGTGGTATACAGCCACCGACTTTCGCGGAACCCGCCTTTGGGGTCGTATGACCAATTCTAAAATGGTTTGATCAGGGTTTCTGGTTATGATTGGTTTTCTCTGGCTTTTCTGGTTTAATTGGTTGCCGATTTTCTTCGCCCATTTATGACCGTTACTCGTGCGATATCTCCCCGCAAATATTCGCATACATGATTTGCCGAACGCCTTCCAGCGTGTCTGCATGCGCAAGCGCCCACATGAGCTTCGTCACAGCGCACTCGCTCGTCATGTCATATGCCTGAAGAATACCAAGCTCCAGCGCAAGTCTGCCCGTTTCATAAACGGTCGGGTCGCTGGACTCGTAGCGGCACTGCGTCGTCAGCACCACAACGACATTTGCGTTCATGAGCTTTCGAATTCCATCCAGCAAGTTGCGGCGCAGACAATGTAGTCCGCCGAGCCCAAATCCCTCTATGATCACGCCGCGATAACCGAGCCGCACAATATCGTCAAACACCTCCGGTCTCGTACCCGGAATCAGCTTCAATAGAAATACATTTGGCTCGATTTTGTCGTCCAACACCGGTTTGCCGGTCGGCGGGTTCGGCGGGTCTATCCGATGAACGCGACCGAAGCGAACACGGCCTACCGGGAGGCGGTTGATGCTTTCAAACGCGTTTTGACTCGTGGTGCGCACCTTCGCCACGCGGCAACCGAGCATGACCATCCGGTGAAACACCACGAGAACACCGCCGATCCCGCTCGATGCCGTGATCAGCGCATCCCTCAGGTTTGCTTTGGCATCCGTTTTGGCATGACCTATGGGCAATTGCGAGCCCGTGATCACAACGGGTTTATCGACATTGCGAAGCATCAGCGAAAGCATGCTTGCGGTGTAAGCCATCGTATCTGTGCCATGCAGAATCACAATGCCGTCGTAAACCGGCAAGCACTCGTAAACCGCTTGCGCGATCAACCGCCACTCCTCCGGCTGAATGTTTGAGCTGTCAAGGTTGAGTATCGCCCTTGTCTCAATGCTTGCGAATTTCGCTTTGCCGAATACATATGCCAAAATTTCGTTCGCGCTCAACGTCGGAATCAATCCTTCAGCCGTTTCCGTGCAGGCGATTGTGCCGCCCGTAGACAATATCATCAACTTTTTCATGTTTACTCCCGGCGTTTCGCTCTCTCGTACATTGATATCTATCTATATGAAAGCAAAACGCGTGCCAATCCACCCTCTCTACAAATAAAAACGATAAAGTCGCCGCGTTTGGAGCGACTTCTTTGTCACATCGTTCATTACGCACGCATGCGCATCTGCGAAGTTGGAATTCCCATGGATGTTCGATATTTCGCAATCGTCCGTCTGGACACGACGAAGCCGGAGGACACCAGCTCGTGTTTGAGCTCTTCGTCCGAAAAAGGATTGTTTGCGTTTTCCGCGCGAATCAGCGCATCGATCTGCCGGCAGATCATCGCGGGGGTTACCACCTCGCCCGAGCCAAATCGCAGCCCCGATGAAAACAGGGACTTGATCGGAACCGATCCGTGGCAGCAGAGCAGGTACTTGTCTTTGATCGCCCGGCTAACGGTTGAAACATGGAGCCCTGTTTCATCCGCAATATCGCGCAGCGTCATCGCCGCGGGCAAGCCGCCAAACATTAGATAGTCCTTCTGCATGCGTACGATGCAGCGCGCAACCTGAAGCACCGTCTTGTTGCGATCCTCCAAGGCGCGAAGAAGGAATTTCGCCTGCCGCGCATACGTGTTGATAAACGATTTTGTCGTCTCATCCTTCGAATTTCCTGCAAGCAGGCTATACTCCTGCGGAATCAGGAGCCGCGCCGTCGCAGCTTGATTGAGCGAAACGCTCAAGCCGTCCGCATCAGACTGAACGATCACATCCGGAATCACATAGCAGATCGTTTCGCCCGCATCATATCCGCGCGCCGGAATCGGGTTGAGCGCGCGCACCGCCTCCGCGCATCGCAGCGCTTCTTTGGGGCCGACGCCGAGCAGCCGCGCGATGCCTTTGTAGTCGCTCTTTGCCAGCAGCGGCAGGCCCTGAAGCACGAGCTGCGCCGCGTGCTCGTCGTACGGCACACGAGCCGATAATTGCAGCAACAAACACTCGGTCAAATCTCGGGCGCCCACGCCCACCGGCTCCAGGCTTTGCAGCAGGAGAATCGCGCTTCTGACCGTGTTCGCGCTGAAATGCGCGTCCTTCCCCACCTGATCCCAGTCGCAGCTGAGGTATCCGCGCTGATCCAGACAGTCGATGAACAACGAGCAGCAGCGGAGCACCTGCTTATCCTGCGTCTTGCCAATCAGCTGCTCCCGCAGCATATCCGAAAAACGTTCCCGCTTGATGCCATACGCTTCCAGTGCGGTCTGTTTTGCGCAGCCGCAATAGAATTCGGCTTCTTCACCGTTCTCCTGCCAATCCTCCGCGCCGCTGTTGTTCTCGCCATCGAACGCTTCTTCCTCCGTGCCGCCCGCTTCCGGTGGCAGGAGCTCCAGCATCGGGTTTTCCGTAGCCGCCTGCGTCAGATACGCCGTCAGCTCCTGAAAGGACATGCCCAAAACACACAGCGATTGGCGCATTTGCTCGCTGAGCAGGAGTTTTTGAGATTGTTCATTGACAATGTTTACTTCCATGTTGTTCAAGCCTCTGTTTCATCGCAAGAACTGCTTGCAGCTCAGTGCAGGAGAAATGACTTTCCTCGCTGGGTAAGCCGCGTTCCGCCTCTGCCTTTTTGGCAGGCGATCAGGCCTTCCTGCTGCAACTGCTCCAGCAGCGCGCGAATCGCGCCTTCTCCAAGCGTCAGCCCGCGTCCGATCATTCCGGCCGACAGGCTCTTTCTGCCCGCGCCGATGCCTTTTCGGTTCATCTCGTCGATCAGCTCCAGCAGCGCTTTTTGCGTATCCGGCTCAAATGCACGAGCCGTGCTCTGTGCAACCGCCGCATCGGCGCAAGTGTTCTGATGCGCGAGAATCTTCTCTTTCATATAATCCGGAAGTGTCTCCAGCGAAAAACGCGACTCCATGCTCACGATATACTCGCAGCAGTTGATGAGTTCCCGCACATTGCCTGGCCACTCGTAGTTCTTGAGTGCTTCCATCACTTCATCCGGAATGTCATATGTGACGTTGCGGTCGTTGAGCGCCGCGCTCAGCAGCATGATCACGTCCTCGCGGCGTTCCCGCAGCGGTGGGATGCGAATCGGCAGCACGTTCAGCCGATAATAGAGGTCTTTTCGAAACGCTTCCTGCGCCACCAGTTGCTCAAGGTCGCGGTTGGTTGCCGCAATCACGCGGATATTGACGGGGATTCGCTCCGTTCCGCCGACGCGGATCACCTCCCGCTCCTGCAACACGCGAAGGAGCTTCACCTGCGTATTGAGCGAAATTTCGCCCACCTCGTCGAGAAACAGCGTGCCGCCGCTCGAAGCCTCGATAAGTCCGATCTTGCCGCCCTTTTTCGCGCCGGTAAACGCGCCGTCCTCATAGCCAAAGAGCTCGCTTTCGAGCAAATTGCTGGAGATTGCGGCGCAGTTGAACGCGACAAACGGGCCATCCTTCCGCCGAGATGCGTTGTGGATGGAGTTCGCAAGCAGCTCCTTGCCGGTGCCCGTCTCCGCCTCGATGAGGATATCGAGTTCAGTCTGCGCGGCCTTCATGGCAAGCTGTTTTGCTTTTGTGATGGCTTCACTACTGCCGATGATGTCCTGAAACGTATATTTTGCTTTGTTTGTGGATAATTTTTTCTGTCGAAAGGTGTATACCGCGGTCTCGATTTCGTTATAATTAGAGAGATGGTAAAGTGAGCAATAGGAATGGTCGTCGTTTCGCATCTGCGTGCGGTTGACCAGATAGCGGATTCCATCGATGTCGATGATTTCATTATGCATTTCGCCGGGCTTCGCAAGGATGGGGTTACCCAGGCACTCGACGATCGTCTTGCCGTAGATGATCTTCGGCGCGACCTGCCGGTTGGACTGGCTGGAGTAGATGATCTTGCCTTCCTCATCACAGGCAAGCACGATGTTTTTCGTCACGTGCACCATCTCTTTGAGATACTCGTTCTCGGGAGCTAGCTGGTTGATGAAGTTATTGAGGCCAAAACTGTTCGGCATGACCTGCGCCGTGTATTGCAAAAGCCTGCTCTTGGTATCCTGATTGAGGATGTTGAGCAGAATCAACATTTCGTACATTGTGGAGCTATCGATCACGCGCGGGCCGATGTTGACGATGGTGCCGATGCTCTCGGGCACGCATTCCAGCTCGTCCGGCGTAACCGCGATCTTAATGTGAGACGGATACTCTCCAGCGCCGGGATAGTACGGCTCAAAGTGGATGTGGTTCGCGCCGAGTTCCAGCAGAAACGAGATCGCTTCCAGCGAGAGCTTTTTAGACGTGTTGACCAGCAGCGCGTTGGTGCCGTATGGCAAGGCGCCGAGCTTGTGCCATTGTCCGTTGAGCAGCGTCCTTCGCACGGAGAGAAACTTTGCGCCCGGCAGAAGCTTGTCCGCAATCAGATTCAGGCTCATGCGATCCTCGGTCGGGAAAATGCATGCGTCGCACGCGATTTTTCCGGGTACGCCTTCTTCCAACGAATAGGCGGAAAAATCAACCAGATCGCCGACCAGTTTATCCATTTGCGATTTTATGTAGTCGCAAACGATCTTCTCCATCGAGAGAATGACAGCCTTCTTCTTCATACTTGTGTCCCTCAATCGGTCTGTTTCGTTCTACGTATATCCAAATTCTCTTTCTGTGTTTTCTCGTTTTGCAGCGGTGTGCGAAACTAGCGCATATCTTCGCCGTTTTCCGCCCATCGGCATCCGCGTTTTTCAATCGCCCTTGTTATTATATTACACTTGTTCTATATTATACATATATTCTATCAAGAGGTGAAGCATTTTGTCGCTCAAACATGGAATTTTAGGGTTACTGAACTATTCCCCTATGACGGGGTATGATCTGAGCAAGTCCTTTCAGAACTCTCTGAACCACTTCTGGCAGGCGCAGACGAGCCAAATCTACCGCGAACTGCGGGAGATGGAAAAGCTCGGCTGGATTGCGTCCGAAACGGTCATCCAAACCGACAAGCCGAACAAGAACGTTTTCTCCCTGACGAAAAGCGGAAAAGAGGAGCTGCTGCGGTGGATTGCCGAGGACAGCATGCGCGACGACATGCCGCTGCGCGTGCCGTTTTTGATGAAGATTTTCTTTTCCGGCGTGGTGGAGCGGGAAGTCAGCCTCGAAAAGCTGATGACGTTCCAGTCGTGCTGCCGCGAGCAGCTCGTACACGTGCAGGAGGTTTATGACTCCTGCCGGGAATCCATGAAGCAGTACGCTTATGTGCGTCAGCACAGTTTTGCGGCAAACTTCGGCGTCTATTTTTACGAAATGTGCATCGATTGGTCTCAGGAGTGCATCGACGAACTCAATAGCCAGCAATCGTGAATCTGCTGGCTCAAACTGCATTCATCCCCGCGTTCCATATCGTACCTGAGTCATTTCTCACAAAAAAACTGACGCCGCCTGAAAGACGACGCCAGATCAAATAATCTGATGTATGCGATTTGGCTCAATTCACCGCGATCATTTCACGGGTTTCGACTCGATGATGGCCTTCTTCACCTCAAGCACGCTGCCCGGCGAAACGGAAAGCTCATCGATTCCCACCGCGCAGTAGAAGTCGGTCAGGCGCGTGTCCGTCGCGGATTCGCCGCAGATATGCACCGGAATCCCGTTCGCGTGCGCGTTTTCCGCCGTGAGCTTGATCAGCCGAAGCACCGCGGGATGCGCGTAGTCGAACAAATCGTTGACGCGCGGATTCGTCCGGTCGACCGCGAGCGTATACTGTGTGAGGTCGTTTGTCCCGATTGAGAAGAAATCCACGCGCTTGGCGAGCTCATCCGAAAGGATGGCGGCTGCCGGCGTTTCAATCATGATTCCCAGCGCGATATCGTCGGAAAACGGTATCGCTTCTTTTTTCAGCTCGCTCTTCACGCCTTCCAGCACGGCGAAAATGCGATCGATCTGCTCCGCCTGCCCGATCATCGGAAACAGGATGGAGAGTTTGCCGTAGACCGACGCGCGCAGAAGCGCCCGAAGCTGGGTTTTGAAAATCTCCGGCTGGTTCAGGCAGATGCGGATGGCGCGGTAGCCCAGCGCGGGGTTCTCTTCGTCTCCGATTGCGAAATACGGCGCTTGCTTGTCGCTGCCCAGATCGAGGGTTCGAATCACGACCGGCTTTGGGCGAATCGCCTCCAGCACTGCACGATACGCCTGAAACTGCGCTTCCTCCGTGGGAAAATCCGTTCCGTTGAGGTACAAAAATTCGCTGCGAAACAACCCGACGCCGTCCGCGTTCTGCTCCAGCACTTGCGCGCAGTCGGCGGGATCGCCGATGTTTGCGCAGACCAACACGCGCTTGCCACTCGGCGTGATCGCGGGTTTGTCTCGATATTGCGCCATGAGCGCCTGCTTTTCGGCAAACGCGTCGCGAAGGCGCCGAAACGCCGCTTCCTCCTGCTCGTCCGGGTTCACCACGATTGCTCCGCTGCCACCATCCATCGCGATTCGCCCGGTGGTCGGAATCGCGTCAAACGCGTCCCCGACGCCCACGATGCAGGGAATCCCCATCGTCCGCGCGAGAATCGCTGCGTGGGACGCATAGGAGCCGCCGCGCGTGATCACTCCGCGCACCTTCTCGCGGTCAAACTGCACGGTCTGGCTCGGCAGCAGGTCGTCCGCAACCACGATCCCGCGCGAGAGAATTGCCGAAGACTCGTCCGTTTCCTGCATCAGGTGCCGGATGACACGCCGCGAGATATCCTCCACGTCCGCCGCGCGCGCCTGAAAATATGGATCACTGCACGCGAGTAGTTGGTTTTTGAGCTGCTCCGCGGTCTGGTGAACCGCCCATTGCGCCGTCCACCCCTCCGCCAGCAGTGCCTCTACCCCTTCTGTCAGGTCGGGATCGTCGAGCATCATCTGGTGCACCTCGAAGATGGCGGCTGCCTCCGCGTCGGTCTTGCTCGCGCTCACAAGGAGCGCTTGCAGCGCCTCGCGGGACTCGTTCACCGCCTGAACAAAGCGCGCGCGCTCTGCAGCGGCGTCTTGCGCTTTCGTCGGCACAATCGCAGCCAGCTTGGGTTGAATCCGAATGATCGGTTCCAGCGCGATGCCTTTTGACGCGCCTATGCCTGATAAATGTTGCATGCCATACTCCTAAAAGACCCGCGAACGAAGCAGATGATTGCCTTTCTCGCGAGTCTTCGCATTGCTTTATAGATGTTCGGAGAGGAAGACCGCGCGGATTGCTTCCGCAATCGCCTGCTCATCTCCGCCTTCCACGCTGACCGTGATGGTGTCTCCCTGCCTCGCCTGCAGCGCCATCATCGCAAAAATTCGCTTTGCATCCGCCGCCTGTTCGCCGCAGGAGATGGTGATCTTCGCGTCCTGATACGGCGCAACCGTCTTTGCGAGCAGCCCGACCGGCCGCGCGTGCAGGCCGATCTGATCCTGAATCGTATATTGAAAACGAATCATTTCGATTCCCTCAAACTTTCCGAATGATCGATTCACTGTCGGTCTACCGTGATCGGCAAACCAATTTTTTCTCTACGCTTGCTTTAAATCGAGAACACGTCCCGAACGACAGCGGCAAAGCCGTCCTCCTTCACACCCGGGGCAATCCTTCCCGCGCGCTCCAACACCGCGGGTTCCGCATTTCCCATCGCGACAAACAGACCAGTGTGCTCCAGCATGGAGAGATCGTTTCCGCTGTCTCCAAACGCAATCACGTCGCGTTTTGCGAGGCCTAAGCTCTCGCAGAGCCAGCGAATTCCGTTGCCCTTGGTGCAGTTTTTCGCCGTGATTTCGAGATATCGCGGCGACTGCGCAATCTCAAAGCTACCGCTCTCTTCCAGTAGGCGCACCGCTTGCGCGGTCTCCTCATCGCGATCAAAAAACGCGTCGATCTTCTCCACAAGAGCGGTCGGGTGCTCGACGAGATACCCCGCCGCATCGTCCATCAGCGAAGAGACCAGCACCAACCGAAGCAGCCGCAAAATCTGGCCGATCGAGGATTTTTCGTGCGTCTGCCCTTTGACGGCGGGCGTTTTGATAAACGCGGTAAACGCAGCTTTTTCCGCAAAGGCGCGCTCCCGCGTGACGAGGTTGAGTCTCGCGTTCGCGCTTTTGCAGCTTGCAATCGCAAGATGTGCCTCCTCCGCGGTCATTTGCCAAAGATACGTCATCTTGCGGGTTTTTCGCTCATAGACGGAGGCTCCGGTCACGCAGATGATGTAGTCGATGCTTCGATTGCGGCGAATGGAGTCCGGAATCAGCGAAATATGCCGCCCGGTCGCGGCAACGTTGATGGTGCCCTTGCGCTTGAGTTCCCTGAGCGCGCGCTTTGTTTCTTTCGACATCGCGCCGCGATCCAGCACCGTGTTGTCCAGATCAAACGCCACAAGCCGATACGGTAGTTCGTTTCCCAATCATTCCTCCCGCGCGATTACTCTTGCGCCTTTGCATAGTGTCCGATTGTCTCGTTTCGCAGTACCGTGCCTTGCGCCGCAAACTCGACCGTCGCATAGTCCGATGAGTTCGTCAGCAGCACCAGCACCGTCGTTCCGTGGCCTGCCTCGCGAATCTTGTCGAGGTCAAAACGCATGAGTCTCTGCCCCGCCTTGACCGCTTGTCCCTGCCGGACAAAGCACTGGAAGCCTTCGCCGTTCATCTCTACGGTGTCGATGCCGATGTGCAGCAGGAGCTCCGCCTCGTCCGCGGTCGTGAGTCCGATTGCGTGCCGGGTCTTTGCAACGAGCGAAATCGTTCCGTCCGCCGGGGCAAGCAACTCACCGTTGTTCGGCTCGATGCCGACGCCTTGACCGAGCATCCCGGCCGAAAACACCGGGTCCGCCACCTCTGCCAGCGGAACAATCGTGCCTTCAAGAGGAGCCAGCAGTGTGCCAGCGGTATACGGCACTGTCTTTTCCTGAAATAAATCTCTCAAAAATCCCATATTCACCTAATTATAAATCGTAGTAAGTGATGCGTTGAATACCCTGCTCGTCTAGCCACGCTGCCGTATTCGGATCGGTCAGCATTGCGACCTCCAGCGGACGCGGCGTGGTGAGCTGCGAATGCGTGAGGATGTAGGCATCCAGATAGCCCGGGTGGCACACAAAGATCAGATTCGTGTCATCCGCGGCTTCCATTAGATTGCGCTTGAGCGATTCCAGCGGAACATAGTCGTTGTTCATGCTGTCCATCGCGATCTTCACATGCGCGGAACCCACGCGCATCCGGTTGCCTTCCTCCGGCATGCCGGAATACAGCACGCCGTGGCGGTTTGCAACGGTCTCAAGTCCTTGCTGAAACACCGGATGAAACACCGCGTGTCCTTCGAGATAGCCAGGCTTTTCGCCGGTCAGCTCGCAAAACCGCTCGTACTGCGCCTCAATCTCAAGGATCACCTCGTCCAGCACAATCGTGTCCGGCCCGGGGAGATTGTAAGCCCGCGTGGGCTTAAACCCGCCGTCGCTTCCGAGCAAACTTGGTATGCGCCTTGGATCGCTCAGCGGCTTTCCCGCGCTGATGCAGGTATGCTGGCCGAGACAGAGACCCGGCACGTGGAGCATACGAAGCCCGCGCTCAACCTCCGGCATGTTGACCATCACACCGATGGTGCGGATGATTCCGTCGTTGACGCTGCGGGCAATGCCGCAGTTGACGCCATCCGAATAGCCCAGGTCGTCCGCGCGAATCAATAATCGTTTCATGTGTACTATCCTATCTTATTTTTCGGTGCGTGTCGACGCCGCGTTTGCTGCACGGCGCCGACACGACGCGATCAAATTATTGCTTGAGCGCTTTTACTGCAAGCTCATTCTTCTTAAAGCCCCAGAAGTAGGTGGCAACGGCGGAGACCGCAAACGCGATGACGGCTGTGATGATCGCGTTGACGATGTTCGCGGCGTTCCCGCCGATGTAGCCGGTCAGCGCGATAAAGCTCGCAACCGGAACGATCGAGTACGCGGTGACGTGCATGATGCCGCCATAGATGCCAGCAACAGCCGCGCCAATCATCATGCCGAGGAACGGACGGCGATACTTCATGCCGAGACCGTAGAGACCCGGCTCCGTGATGCCGCCGATGAGGCCTGCAACAAGGTAGCTATACGCAAGCGTACGCTCTTCCTTGTCCTTGAGGCGGAGCGCCGCGCCCAGCGCCATGCCGGAGACCGCGATGCTCGCGGCAAGCGCCGCGGGGCTCACGAAGGCTTCGCTGCCCGTCGCGCCAAAGTTGGAGATGAGGAACATGATGAACACCATGTGCATGCCGGTCATCACGAAGAACTCCCAGAGAGCCGCAACGACCGCGATCATCAGAATCTGCATGATGCCGCCGATCGAACCCAGCGAGAACAAGCCTGCGCCGAGATATTTGCCGAGGAACGCGCCGGCAGGCCCGAGGACACAAAGCGTGATGGGCAGCATCACGAGGATGGTGAGGCCCGGCGTAAAGACGGTCTTGAGCGTCTGCGGGAGGATCTTCTTGAAGAGCTTTTCCACGTAGGACAGCACCACAGAGGACAGCAGGATCGGCAGGATGGTCGAGTTATACGCCTGCGCCGCGGTGGGGATGCCAAACACCTTGAGAGTTTTGCCCGCGCCCGCCATTGCGATCAGCGTCGGGTGGATCAGGATTGCACCGAGCACCGCGCCAACCATCGGGTTCGCACCGAGCTTCTTTGCGGAGGTGTAGCCAAGCAGCACCGGGATGAAGTAAAACGGCGCGTCGCCGACGAACGTAAAGAGCTTATACAGGTCGGAGGTATTCGGAATCCAGCCGAGCATATCTCCGCAGACTGCCGTCAGCATCTTGAAGATGACGGCGATCATCAGCGCGGGAATCAGCGGCGTGATCGAGCCCGCAAGGTAGTCGAGGATGTTGCCGCCGAGCTTTTTGAACGTGAACTTCTCTTTGGGCACGTCTAGGTTTTCGTCAATCGCGGCCTCTTGCTGGAACTTGCCGATGTCGCAAACTTCCTTGTAGACGTCGTCCACGTTGTTGCCGATGACGATCTGGTACTGTCCACCGGTTTTCACGACGCCGAGCACGCCGAAAACCGCGTTGATGCGGTCTTTGTCCGCAAGGCTCTGATCCTTTAGGTTGAGGCGAAGCCTCGTCATGCAATGCGTCACGCGCGTTACGTTGTCCTTGCCCCCAACCGCCGACAATACGTCTTCGGCGATCTGTCTGTTGTTTCCCATTGGAATCCCCTTTCATTCTTCTCTTTTTCGTGTTTGATTTGCATTTTTGGCGAAAAAAAACCTCCAAAGAAAACGACACGTCTGCCGCGTTCTTTGAAGGTAATGCCCGAAACGGTTACAATCCTTCTTTTGCGCACACCCGCTTGATGTGCAAGATCAGATAAAACTCCCCTTTACGCTTACAATCCTTCTTTTGCGCACACCCGATTGATGTGCAGGATCAGATAGAGTTTTTCTTCGTCGGAGAGCTTGCTATCAAGTTCTTCTTCAAACAGTGTTTCGATTTTTTCGATGCAGCTTTCCGCTTGCGGGTATTCTTTTTTCAGTGTCTGATACATCCGCGCGTTATCCGTCGCGATCTCGGTGTTGGTACTCATCCTCTCGAACAGGTGCTGCAGGTGGGTGGAAAATCTTGCATAGCTGAACGAGGTTCGGTCGCAGGTAAAGTGAAATTCCCGTTCGATGATTCTCGTGATGTCTTCCTGCATTCGATCGACTTGCCTTTGGTTGAGCTCCTGCTGATCGGATGTGAGCGGCTTGGTGTCGAGCCTGGCATTGATGATGCTGATTGCAATTCCCGAAGCTTCCCGCGGGTTGAGATGCGCGTGAAAGTTCTTTTCGATCTCGCGGAGGATGTACTGCGCAAGCTTGAGTTCCAGCGGGTACGTCTGCGCGATCTCATAGGTCAGCGGCATTCGCACATAGATGTTTCGCCGATGCCGCTCCAGGCAAAACGCGATGTGATCCGCGAGCGTCAGGATCAGGTTCGGCATCAGCTCATATGGCAGAACCGCGCGCACATCGTCCAGCATCCTCGCCGTAAAGGAGATCACATCCTCCGGCAGTTCATTGATCATATCGACATAGTTGCTGCTGATGTTATAAAACGTTTGGTCGATCTGTTTCAGGTCGGTGATTTCGTAAGGCATCGCAGGAAATCCAATGCCGCGGCCAAACGCAACCAGCTGGTTGCCGTTTCCGTCAACGCAAATCGCAACATTGTTGTTGATTTTCTTGACTGCTCGCATTCTTGTTTCCCGCCATTCATCGAACCGCATGATCGGACAGATTGAAGTGAAAATCAATAAAAAAACTCTTCTGAACAACCCCAAAATAACCGAAGGGGTGATGCCTCAGAAGAGTCGCAATCCCGTTTGCAGATTTAATTTAACATTTGGTTCTTGCGTTGTCAATAAAAATGTTTTTTGGTTTTTTGTCCGCTAATACGGCAACTATTTATCGAGATTTGTGAGTGTTTGCGCGGTTCCTCCGCGAGCGCGGCGACATTCAAAAACGCGCGCTCAATCGATTTTTCATGTGCTTAAGTTTGTTTTGTCATGATACCTGGTATCAAACAATTCCATATCTGGCTGTATCCGGATACAAAAAAAGCGCAGACGGAAGGATGTTGGTTCATCCGCCCGCCTGCGCCGGAAAGACTGAGCTTCTCGATTGCTACATTAGACCTTCGCGCGGATCTTGGAGATCACGTCGAAGCCGACCGCGATGAGCAGAACGAATCCTTTGATCGCCTGCTGCCAATCGATGCTCACGCCCATGATCGACATACCGTTGTTCAGAACGCCCATCAAGAGGCCGCCGACGATTGCGCCGACCACGGTGCCGATACCGCCCGTTGTGGAGGCGCCGCCGATGAAGCAGGCCGCGATCGCGTCGAGCTCGAAGCCGTAGCCGCCCTTGGGAGTCGCGGAGTTGAGTCGTCCGGTGAAGACGATGCCCGCGAGAGCCGCCAGAACGCCCATGTTGACGTAGACCCAGAAGAGCACGCGCTTGGTCTTGATGCCGGAGAGGCGCGCGGCCTTGGGGTTGCCGCCGTATGCGTAGATGTGTCTGCCGGGGATGGTCTTATCCGTCACAAACGTGTAGATCAAAACCAGCGCCACAACGATGAGCAGAACCATCGGAATACCGCGATAGAGCGCCAGCGCATAGCTGAAAGCAAGAATCACACCGGAGATGGCAAGAAGTTTGAAGAGGAACGCCCAGATGGAGGGCACGTCGAAGTCGTATTTCCGTTTGCTTCTTCTCTTGTTGATCTCGTTGATAACAAACAGGATGCAAGCCACACCGCCAGCCAACAGCGCGAGCAGGTTGATACCTTTGATGTTCGCAATATCCGGCACAAAGCCCGCGGCGAGGAAGGTGTAACCCTCCGGCAGCGGCGCAAGGCTCGTCCCCTGCAGGGCGACCATCGTGAGTCCGCGGAAGATCAGCTGTCCGCCGAGCGTAACGATGAATGCCGGGACTCCGATATATGCGATCCATAGTCCCTGCCAGGCACCGATGACGAAGCCCGCCATGAGGGAAAGGATAATCGCGATCCAGATCGGCATGTTCATCTTGAGGATGAAGATGGCCGACAGGGCTCCGACGAGGCCGACCACGGAACCGACGGAAAGGTCGATGTTACCGATGGTCAGAATGCACAAGAGCATACCGATTGCCAGAATCAAAACGTATGCGTTTTGCTGAATGAGGTTTGAAATATTGAGGGGTTTGAGCAAAACACCCTTGGTTAAAAACTCAAAAATCACGACGACCACGATCAATGCAATAACCATGGCGTACTGACGAATATTCCCCCGAAGCAGACTTCTGATCCTTTTCATTTTGCTACCTCCTTATTGCTTTGCATGATATACTGCATGATTTTTTCCTGAGAGGCGTCTTTCGCCATCACTTCGCCCACGATCATCCCTTTGTTCATGACATAGATTCTGTCGCACATGCCGAGAATCTCCGGCAGTTCGGAAGAAATCATGACGATCGATTTCCCCTTCTCCGCGAGTTCATTGATGATGGTATAGATTTCATATTTCGCTCCGACATCAATGCCGCGGGTGGGTTCATCCAAAAACAATATGTCGGGGTCTGCAAATATGCACTTGCTGAATACGACCTTCTGTTGGTTTCCGCCGGAGAGGTCACCGGTTTTTTGCAGGATGCTGGAGGATTTGATGTTGAGTTTCTTTCGATACTCTTCGCCGACTTTGATCTCCTTGTTGGCGTCGATGACCCATTTCTTTTTCAGCGATTCCAGCGAGGAAAGCGTGATGTTGCGCTTGATGTCGTCAATCAGGATCAAGCCTGCGGATTTACGATCCTCCGTCGCGTACGAAATGCCCTTCGCGATTGCGTCGCTGACGTCGTTGATCACGAGCTCTTCCCCGTTTTTCAGGATCTTGCCGGTGATCTTCGCGCCGTATGCTTTTCCAAACAAGCTCATTGCGAGCTCCGTGCGTCCCGCGCCCATCAGGCCCGCGATGCCGACGACTTCACCTTTGCGAATATTGATGTTGATGTCTTTGAGAATCTGCTTTTCGTCGTCCAGCGGGTCGTAGGCGTTCCAATTCTTCACCTCGAAAAAGACATCGCCGACTTGATGATTGCGCTTTGGAAAGCGGTCGATAATCTCTCGACCGACCATGGATTTGATGATGCGCTCTTCGGAGATATCATCCACGCCCTTGACCAGCGTTTCAATCGTGGCGCCGTCGCGCAGGATCGTGATTTCGTCGGCAACCTTCGTAATCTCGTTGAGCTTATGCGAGATGATGATGCTTGTGATTCCGTGCTCTTTCAGATCGACGAGCAAATCCAAAAGATGATCGGAGTCTTTATCATTTAATGCCGCGGTCGGTTCGTCAAGAATCAAAAGCCTTACGTCCTTTGCAAGCGCTTTGACAATTTCGACCAGCTGCTGTTTTCCAAGTCCAATATCTTTAATCTTCGTGTCAGTCCGTTCATCCAAGCCAACTTTTTTAAGCATCTCGGTCGTTCGGATTCTGGTCTTTTCCCAATTGATGACGAGTCCTTTATCCGTTTGTTCGTTTCCTAAGAATACGTTCTCTGCAATCGAAAGGCTGGGAATCAGCGCGAGCTCCTGGTGGATGATCGCGATTCCTTTTGCTTCACTGTCTTTGATCGATTTGAAGATGCAGACTTCGTCGTCTACCACGATGTCACCTTCATACGTTCCATGGGGATAGACAGCGCTGAGGATATTCATCAGTGTAGATTTGCCCGCGCCGTTTTCGCCGACCAGGGCGTGAATATGGTGCGGAATTACTCTAAAATTGACATTATCAAGCGCTTTCACGCCTGGGAATGTCTTCGTAATATTCCTCATTTCCAAAATATACTTTCCCATAGATAACTCCTCTTTTTCTATCCCTGGGTAGAGACATATATATTTTACACATACTAGACTCAAATCGGCTAGCAGTATTTTGTATTCAAGCTACCGCTAGCCGATTTGAAGTTTTTAGATCTTACCTCTTACTTATTTGATGTCGTCCGGCGTCAGATAGCCAGAGTCCATAACGAGTTTCTGGTAATTATCCACGGTGACGGTGTACGGGATCAGCAGGTAGGACGGAACAACCTTGACGTTATTGTTGTACGTCGTGGTGTCGTTGATTTCCGGTTCGGTTCCGGTCAGCAGAGCATCAACCATGCCGGCCGCAACTTTCGCGAGATCTCTGGTGTCCTTGAGGATCGTCGAATACTGTTCACCCGAGATGATCAGCTTGATGGAAGCTGCTTCTGCATCCTGACCAGTCACGATCGGCCAGTTTGCCGTGCCGGGCTGGTAGCCGAACGACACGAGGGAGGAGATGATACCACGGGAGAGTCCATCGTAGGGAGAGAGCACGCCGTCAAGCTGCTTGCCAGAGGTGTAGTTCGCAGCAAGGAGCGCATCCATACGAGCCTGTGCAACCGCGCCATCCCAACGGAGGGTGCCGATGTCGGCCTGTGCCGTCTGTCCGGAGACAACGACGATCGTGCCGGCGTCGATCAGCGGCTGGAGAACATCCATCGCGCCAGAGTAGAAATAGAAGCTGTTGGTGTCGTCCGGGGAGCCTGCGAAGAGCTCGATGTTGTAGGGGCCGTCGCCTTTTTTCGCCTTGAGGCCATCGACGAGGGACTGCGCCTGGAGCTTACCAACGCCACGGTTATCAAACGTTGCATAGTAGGAAACCGCATCGGTGTCGACGAGCAGACGATCGTAAGCGATGATCTTCACGCCGTCTTTGCCGGCCTGATCCAGCGTTGCGGAAAGCGTGGAGGAGTCAACAGCCGCGATGATCAGAACGTTCGCGCCCTTGGTGATCATGTTCTCAATCTGCGACTTCTGGGTCGGGATATCGTCTTCTGCGTACTGCAGGTCAACGGTGTAACCCTTCGCTTCGAGGATTTCCTTCATCGTGTTGCCGTCTTTGATCCAACGTTCGCTGGACTGCGTCGGCATCGAGATTCCGATGTAACCGCCAGCGGGCGCCGCGGTTGCTGCATCTGCCGCTGCCGCTTCGGTTGCCGCTGCGGGAGCTTCGGTTGCTGCGGGTGCTGCTGCGGGGGTTGTGCTCGCGCAAGCGAACATCGAAAGACCCATCACCAGCGCCAGAACGCACATGAATACCTTTTTCATTAGTTTCTCTCCTTTGTTTTTTATATTGCCCCGATTGCGTCATCGGGACAAATTATAATCCTGTTATAAGGTTTCAATAGGGAGCTTGCTTGAATGATTTCAGGTTTTGTTTTTTTGTTTATGATCGCTTTGTTGTGAACCGGTGATTTTTACTTGTGGATCGTGGCTATAATGGATTGGTTTTCAATATGTTTGAGCTTGAACCATTGAAAAAGCGGAATATGCGCTTTGATTATTATGTTTTGTTTGTTTTCTTTATGTTCTTTTTCTTTGTTTTGTGTACGTTTCGTATTTTATCACCAGTTTTTCACACTGTCAACACTCTATCTTTTCATTTTTTACTTTCGTTTGTGTTTCTATTTGATTTGATTGATTCATATTGATACTTTTTGCGTTTTCATGTACTATTACTTTAGTTCGTAAAAAAACAAAACGAAGGTATCTTCTGATCATGTTTGCGATTGAACGAATCAAAATCATCAAAGATTATCTGAATAAAGACAAGCATGTTTCTGTTGCAAAACTCAGCAGCCTGTTAAACGTGACCGAAGTGACAATCCGCCGTGATCTGGAAAAGCTGGAGAGCGAGGGTTTCCTCAAGCGCGCGCATGGCGGCGCGGTGCTCAACGCCGATCCGGAAGAGACGTATGTCTTTGAGGATACGGAGGATGACTACACCCCGCAGATGATGGAGATTTCGGATACAATTTTTCATCTGGTGTCCGACAACGATATCATCATGCTGACCGATGGGCCAACCAACCTCATGGCGGCAAAAAAGCTCACGCACAAGAAGAACCTCACGGTCTTGACCAACGATCTCAGGATTGCGCTGGAGTTTTCCTCCTCGCCGAGCAATAAACTCATCCTCCTGGGCGGGGATTTAAACGAATCCGCGGTCTACGGCCAGCTCGCGATCAACAACATGCAAAACTTCTCCCTCAATCATCTGATTGTCGAGGTGGAAGGCGTCAGCAAAAAGACGGGCATCACCGTTTCCAGCATCAGCAAAGCTTCGCTGATTCAGGAGGCGTGCAAGATGGCCGAGAACGTTTCGGTCGTCTGCCTCGCCGATCACTTCGGTTCCAAATCGTTTTACCGCGTAGGAGGGCTGGACATCGCCGATAAAATCATCACCAACTCTACTCTGGACGACTCTTATAAGGATTATCTTTTCGATCTGAATATTCAGCTTTACACTTCCGTCAATGTCTACGAGGAATAGTCGCTTCAGCTTCTCTCGAAAGGATGTGCAAGCATGTCTGTCGAACTCTTGAGACTGGAACATGTCAATTTTCAAATTGACAATTTTCATCTCAGCGACATCGATATCAACCTATATGAAAACGAAATCCACGTCATCATGGGCGAAAACGGCGCGGGCAAAAGCCTGCTCATGCAGATCGTTTGCGGCCTTGTTACGCCGGATTCGGGTTCCATATATATTCACAACGAGCTGGTGCGTACAAAATCCATGTCCAACGACATGTTTGACGGGGTCATCTATATCCGGCAGGATGCGACGATGCTTACGAAGCTCTCCATTGCCGAAAACCTGTTCTTCAACAACATGCCCTATAAGAATAAGTTCCTCAAGAGTATCGACTACGACAAACTCAACTTTATGTGCCAGCGCCTCATTGAGGATCTCGACCTGCCGGTGACCGTGTTTGACAAGGTCGATTCCCTCGGGTTCGCGCAGCGTCAGATCATCGAGTTCTGCCGCGCGTATATCTCCGACGCGAAGATCGTCATTCTCGACGAGCCCTCCTCCGCGCTGACGCACAGCGAGCGGGATTTGTTATACCGCATCGTGAACAAGATCAAAGCAAAGGGCGCAGGCATCTTCTATATTACACACTGCATCGAGGATGTGTCCTTGCTTGGCGATCGCGTCACTGTTTTAAAAAACGGAAGCATCATCGGCACGCGGAACGTTGCCGACTGCCCTCAGGAAGAGATCATCAAAATGCTCAGCGGCCGCTATATCATGAACCGCTATCCCAAGATCATGATCAAGAAGGGCAAAAACATCCTCAGCGTCCGCAACTTCGGCTTCTCCGACAAGCTAAAAAACATCAATCTCGACCTGGCCGAAGGCGATATCCTCGGCATCACAGGTCTTGCGGGCTCCGGCAGAACGCTGCTTGCCAACTGTCTCTTTGGCGCGGTGGACGGCGTTGTGGGCGAGCTCTACCTCAACGGTTCCCGCATCAAGCTCGACAGCCCTTATAAGGCCATCAGCAACGGCATCGCGCTGATTCCCGAAAACAGGCTCACGGACTCGCTCTTTGGCTATATGGATATCAGCAACAACGTCGCGGTCACCTCGCTCAAGCGCTTTGCGAACTACAGCTTCATCAACACCTCCTATATGGAGCAGGTCGTCGCCGACTATGTGGAGAAGCTCAACATCCCGCAGCATCTGCACAACAACATCATGGAATACACAGGCGGAAACCAGCAAAAAGCGGTGTTTGCCAAGTGGATCATGAGCCGCGCGAAGATCTTCATCCTCGACGAACCCACGCGCGGGCTGGACATTGCAAGCAAGATTGATATCTATAACTCCATCAACGACCTGATCAAGAAGAAAGCGGGCATCATCTTCATCTCCTCGGACATTGAGGAGATCCTAGGCATCTGCGATCGTGTCGCGGTGCTTGCAAACCGCACCTGCGTCTGCAATGTGCCGACGAAGGACATCACCATCGAGAAAATCATCGAACTCTCCACCGGAAAAGAGCAATAGTTCACCGATCTAGTTGGCAAAACGAAAACAGAATGGTATGGAGCGCATGTTTCGGTACAAGAAATGGCGCTTTTTCTTTTACCGGATCATCTATAAATCACAAAAAAATGGTGCTTGTGTCCAAAACCCTGTAGAATGATTGTATGAGAAACTCGTTGAGATTGATCCCCAGTCGATTTGTATATTTGTTCCTCTGCATCGTTCTTGCGTTGCTCGGCGGCGTTGCCTGCGCGTGGGGGTCTTCTTCTGCGCAAAATCCGGTCGAAGCCAGCGCCGCAACCGCCGTGCCAACGAATACGCCATCTCCCTCCCCTACGCCAACGCCGACCCCAACCCCTACGCCAACGCCGACGCCTTCCCCCACGCCCGGTCCACCGGACGGATATACGCTCGCGTTTTCGGAAGAGTTTGATGGCAGCGTGGTCGACGAGAACATCTGGAACTTCGAAACGGGTCCATGGCCATATAATAAGGAACTGGAATATTATACGCGCGAAAACGCCTCCTTGGACGACGGCTGTCTTGTGATCGAAGCGCGCCGCGAAGAGATGAAGAACCGGCACTATTCCTCCGCCCGCCTGACCACGCAGGGAAAGCTCGATCTAAAGTACGGCTATCTGGAGATTCGCGCGACTCTCCCGACCGGCGTCGGCACCTGGTCCGCGATCTGGCTGCTGCCAAGCGACCTGCGTTACGGCGGCTACCTGCGCTCCGGCGAAATCGACATCGCGGAGCGGGTTGGATACGACGCAAAGCTGGTGCACGCAAGCCTCCACACCTTCGCCAACAACGCGGTCAAGGACAACGCCATCACCGCGTTTTCCCGCATCGCGCGAAGGGACGACGATTTTCACATCTATGCGCTCCTCTGGACGGAAAATGAATTGTCCGTCTTGATGGACGGCAATCTGGTGCTGACCTATCCGCGCGAAGCGGACGCCACCTATAAAACCTGGCCGTTTGACGTGCCGTTTCACCTGATTCTCAATCTCGCCGTCGGAGGAACTTGGGGCGGCGCTGAGGGAATTGACGACAAATCGTTCCCACAGCGCATGTATATCGACTACGTCCGCTACTACCAAAAAGCAGACGCCCCGGTTGAGTGATCTCTTGCCGAAGATGATGTATTGCCGCGATCGTTTTTTCGATAGTCCAGCGATATGAAATTCATCATTGACGGATGGTCGCATGTTACATAATATATGAAATATACTGCATAATTTTACGCATGTTCGTTTGAAACCCTCTTCTCAAGCGGTCTCTTTATTCCAAAACCACAGCAAATACCCGAAAGGTTCTATAAGACACCAAGCAAGGAGCGACTATGGATCAAAAGACTTCCCTGCTTCGCCTCGGCTTTGCAACGCTTCTTGTTGCGGGCTGTTCGTTTCTGTTCGCCTGCGCGGGTAAAGCGCCCGCCACGGAACCTTCCGCAGCTCCTAGCGAACCCGCGGCGGCAACCGCGGTTCCGTCCGCCGAGGCATCCCCTTCTCCCATGCCGACGCCAAGCTATAAGGGGCCAGTCTCCCGCGTCGAGGGAAAGAGCTTTCTCGTGCGAACCGAATCCGGCGCGTTTGAGCCATTCTTCGTCAAGGGTGTGGACATCGGCGCGGCAAAACCCGGCTACTGGCCCGGCGAATTTGGTATCACGCACGAGGATTACGCGCGCTGGTTTACGTATATCGGGCAGCTGCACGCAAACACGATTCGCGTGTATGTGCCGCAGATGCCCGCGTTTTATGACGCGCTGCTTGCCTATAACCTGACCGCGAAAAGCCCGCTCTACCTCATGCAGGGCATCTACATGAACGAAGAGCTGATCACCACATATCTCGACGCATACTGCAACAACGGTGAGCTGGTCAAGAGCTTTGAAACAGATTTAAAGAACACGATCGACATCATCCACGGGAACGCCGTCGTTGAAAAACGACCCGGCAACGCGGGCGGAACCTACACCAGCGATGTTTCCAATTATGTGATCGGGTATCTGCCGGGCATCGAGTTCAGCGCAGACTTCATCCTCGGCACAAACGAAAAGAACCCCGACAAGACGAGCTTTGCGGGAACATATGTCACGACCTCAAACGCCTCACCGTTTGAGGTGTTTCTCGCCGAATCGCAGGAGTACATGATCGCCTACGAAACGGATCATTATCAGGTGCAGCGGCCGATCGCCATCACCAACTGGATCACAGCGGACCCCCTGCCGCATCCCGGCGAGCCGAATCCCTCCATGGAGGACGCGGCAAGCATCGATGTGGAGCACATCAAGGCGACCGCGGCATATACGGCGGGGTTCTTTGCCTCCTACCATGTCTATCCATATTATCCCGATCTGATGAGCTATGATCCGGCCTATATCTCCGGCGAGAACCCGAACCCCTACCGCGCGTACCTGACGCAGCTGAACGCCTACCACACCATGCCGGTGCTGGTCGCGGAGTTCGGCATCCCAACCTCGCGCGGAAAGACGCACGAAAACGTAGTTACACACTTTGATCAGGGCAACGTGGAAGAGTCGGCGCAAGGTGATATGCTGGTCTCCATGATGCGCGATATTCAGGAGGTCGGCTGCATGGGCGGCCTGATCTTCTCCTGGCAGGATGAATGGTTCAAGCGCACCTGGAACACCACCGATCAGGAGGAGGCGGAGCGCCGCCCGTACTGGTTCAGCGTGGAGAGCCCGGAGAAAACATTCGGCCTGCTTTCGTTTGACCCCGGTGAAACAACCGCCGTGTTGATCGACGGAAAAGCCAG
Source organism: Christensenellaceae bacterium (assembly GCA_963667195.1). Lineage (GTDB taxonomy): Bacteria > Bacillota > Clostridia > Christensenellales > CAG-138 > UBA7703. The sequence goes on along the minus strand of OY762962.1, from coordinate 2,387,787 downwards.
CGAATGGAGTGACAGCGACGTCGTCACCGAGACCGACGGCCTTCGCCTGAGCGTCAAGAGCGACGAAGCATACATCTATTTTCTGATCGATCTGGGCGCGAACACGTTCGGGCAAACGCCGGTCTACATTCTCGCGGATACGATTCCCGATCAGGGCAACTTTTCGTACGAGGGCAAGACCTTTGCCAATGGCGCGGACTTTTTAATCCGCATCGACTCCGAGCAGAACAGCGTGATGTTCGTTGATCCGTATTACGATGTGTTTCAGTATCAGTATTCGGTGCAAACCAAGTTGCTCGAGCCCATTGAGCACCAATCCGAGAAAAACTCCGGCACATTCGTTCCACTCTATGCCGCGATGAACCGCAAACTGGTCGTTCCCGCAACTGGCGAGGTCGTCCCGTTTTCGAAGTTTGACGCGGGCAAACTCAGCTACGGAATCTCCGATCCCGACAGCGCGAGCTTCAACTCCCTTGCCGATTTTTACGCGTCCGGCAACGTTGTGGAGCTTCGAATCCCTTGGCTTCTCTTTAACGTGCGCGATCCCGGCACGAAGAACATCATCGCGGATTGGAACGTTACCGGTTCCGTGACAGGACAAAGCACGGACGGGTTCCAGTTTGCCATCTGTTCCGACCAGAGTGCGGGGACAATCCCCTTCGGCAAGTACGTGTGGGATAGTTGGGATCTGCCGACCTATCACGAGCGCCTCAAGAAGAGCTACGCGATCGTTCAGGCATTCTTCGCGACCATTCCGTAATATCCCGTTCGTTTTTTCTCCGATCGATTTCAATTTCACCCAGAAAGGAGCGCGTTCATTTGATCATAGTACAAGCGATTGTCAATCTACTCATCATCATCATGGGCAGCGTACTCGTTCTTTTCACGCTGCTGCTATTGGCGCTGCATGTCATGAACGCATTCAAAAGCAAGCGCATTCACGAGATGAGGGAGCAGCTCATCTGCTTGCTCTCTGGTGAGGCTGCGGCAAGCAGGCTCAAGAGCAAGCTGTACGACCTGATCCATCAAAAGGAAGGCTGCGTTACTTCCATCTCTCAAATTCGCGGCATCCGCTCCATGCGGGGATTGCTGGTCATCTCGGAGACGGCGGACGAACTGGATGAGGAGCATCTTGCGGTTCTTCGCCGCGAGATCAGCAGCGCGTGGTTCTCCAATTTTCTCAAGCAGCAGTTTGACCGGGGAAATGTGGATTCCGTGATTCTCGTGGTCAAGCTGGTTGGCGTGCTCGGGTTGGATCAATATACCTCCGAGGTCGTTCAGCAGATCTACTGCCACCGTACCAACCCGCATATGCAGCACATCGGCCTGCTCTCGCTGTGTTTGCTGGGCACGGAGACCCCGCTGGTCTCCATCTGCCGGGATTCTGCAATCGCCTCTCTGCTTTCGTTTCGCACGCTGGAGGAGTTGTTTAAGGTCTATCGTGGCGACAAGGAGCAGCTCTGCCGCAAGTTGATCGACACCGCGGCGGACATCTACATTCGCCGAACCTGCGTCAAGGCGATCGGTGAAAATCACTATGAATCGCTCGCGGATCAAGTGCTGCCGCTGTTGGATCATCCTCAGCTGAACATGCGCATCGACGCGGTGCGTACGCTGGGTCAGCTCGCGTATGCGCCTGCGTATCAACCCATTCTCGCGCTGGCAAAGAGCGACCGCTGGGAGCTCCGCGCGGTGGTCGCGACGGCGCTCGCCGCCTTCGACGCGGATAAAAATGCGGAAACGCTGATCGATCTATTGTGCGACCGTGAATGGTGGGTGCGTTACCGCGCGGCAGAATCGCTGCTCTGCTGTTCCGATTCCGACGATGTCGTTCGCCGCGTTGCCGCGCGGGAAGATCGCTTCGCTCGCGAAATGATGCAGTTTGCGCTGGATAAGCAATACCTGCGCAGCAGGAAAGGAGCCGCCTGATGTCAACACACGATGTTATGTATCGCATCGTACTTGCTGTAAACTACTTCTCGCTATTCTACGTCATCACCGTGAGTACGATCTATCTGATTCAGTTGGTCTCCGCTTCCATCGGCTTGAGGCGCTATGTGCGCTCGCTTCGCTATATTGACTATCGCCGTTTTCTCGACTCGGAGCATATGGTGCCGATTTCGCTGCTGGTTCCGGCCTATAACGAATCCGCAACCATCGTGGATTCTGTGAGAAACCTGCTTTCGCTCGACTTTCCGGAGTACGAGGTCATCGTCGTCAACGACGGCTCAAAGGACGAGACTCTGCAGTTGTTGATCGATGCCTACGAGCTGATCCCGTTCCATCAGCCCTATAAAAAGTCACTACAGACCGAGGAAATCCTCGAAATCTACCGCTCCGCCGTGGACGAAAAGCTGATCGTGCTCAATAAAAAGAACGGCGGCAAAGCGGACGCGCTGAACGCGGGCGTCAACGTTGCCTCCTACCCCGTCGTCGTCACGATCGACGCGGACTCCATCCTGGAAAAGAGCTCGCTGATTAAGATCATCTATTCGTTTGTGAGCGATCCGACCTGTATCGCGGTCGGCGGCATTGTTCGCATTGGCAGCGGCTGCGAGATTGAAGAAGGCCAGATGAAGCAGGTGGGGCTTTCAAAAAATCCAGTCGTTTCGCTGCAAACCACGGAGTATCTGCGGGCCTTCTTGACCGGCCGAATCGGGTTTGACGTGATGGGCATGCTGCTCATCATCTCCGGTGCGTTCGGGGCCTTCAGTAAATCCGCTGTCATCGAAGTCGGCGGTTATACGCGCCATTGCGTCGGCGAGGATATGGAGCTCGTCGTCAAACTGCACCAGCTCATGCACGATAAGAAGCGTAAATATTCTGTCCGGTTTCTGCCCGATCCAATCTGCTGGACGCAGCCGCCGGAACGGCTCTCCGACCTCAAGAAACAGCGCAAGCGCTGGCATATCGGCTTAATCGATACGCTGCTGAAACACAAGCGCATGCTCTTTAACCCGAAATACGGTCGCATCGGAATGGTCTGCCTGCCGTATTATTGGATATTTGAGCTGGCTGGCCCTGCAATTGAAACATTCGGTTATATCTTCATCCCGATTTCATTCTTGCTCGGCGTCGTAAACGTTTGGTTCATGCTATCGTTCTTCCTCGTGGCGGTGCTGTACGGAACAATTCTCTCCGTCGGCGCGCTGCTGCTGGAGGAAAACACGTTTAAGAAATACCCGGACATCAAGCAGCTCCTGCAGCTCTTCTTCTACTCGTTTATCGATAACTTCGGCTATCGCCAGCTCAACACGATCTACAAGGTCGAGGCGATGTTCGGATTCAAGAAGAACAAGTCGCGCTGGGGTGAGCTCAAGAGGAAGGGCTTTTCGCAGAATAAATAGCCTCCCTCTTTTAAAAAAACGTGTTTACACAATCCCAATCTCCCGCATCAGAAACAGTCCGCTTTGCCGGGCTGTTTTTTTGATCTTCTTTCCCGAAGCCTCGTGACTTCAATCGACTGTTACCCGTGCCTGTTGACTGTACTTCAAATTCATTTATAATGAAATTAGTAGTATTTATTTCGATGATCACGTCTTTCCTTCACATCCCAGCGCATTTGAGCTTAATTGCATTTGCAGAAAAAGTTGATAGTCGCAGCGCTTTCCCACACGTACTCCTATGATTTCACTCAAAGGAGGCAGGAACCGACATGTGTACCAAACGTAACCGCGAAGGTTACGGGTTCTCGTTGCATAGCCCGATCCATGTTGTCGGCTTTGACGAGGAACGTATCTATATCGAAAACCTGCGCGTCATCGGAGAAAAGCTCCCTCCTCAGATTCGGCGCATCGGCTCCAACCTTTCGCCCGAAACAGGGCATCCCATCGATCTGTACGAGGTGATGCCTGCCGGATGCCCGCATAGGACGGATTATCTCTATGTCGATCTCTATGGCGCGTCCGATTGGCGCACCGGAGGGATACAAGCTACTTTGTGAGAGACCCGTGCGCGAAAACGGCGAACAGGCGTGTGGGCTTGGCGAGGATTTGCAGGAGATGATCCAGCATCTTTTTCGCTGACCGATCCGAATCTGTGCTTTTTTACACAGACTTCATGGTCAAAGCCTGTATAATAGGATTAGACCCTTATGGAGGTGCAAACCATGAAAGAATCCACATACACCGTCACCGGCATGACGTGCTCTGCGTGCTCCGCGGCGGTTTCTCGCGCGGTGAATAAGCTGGACGGCGTGAATACCGCGGACGTAAACCTCGCGACCGAGACGTTACGCGTATCCTACGACGAATCGAAGCTCGATTTTCACGCAATCCAGGCGGCAGTCGAGCGCGCGGGCTACGGTCTCGTCGAACCGCAGGCGCTCAAGCGCGCGGAACTCGGCGTAGACGGCATGACGTGCGCAAGCTGCTCCTCCGCGGTCGAGCGCGCGCTTCGTAAGCTCGACGGCGTGGAGGAACCCTCCGTCAACCTCGCGACCAACCGCGCCGCGTTTTCGTACGATCCGACCAAAGTGAAGCTTGCGCAGGTGCGCGAGGCAATCACGAAAGCAGGCTATACCCCGCTCGATCTCGCGAGCGAGGACACGCGCGATGCAGAGCAGGAAAAGCGCGAAAAGGCGCTTCGCCTCATGCGCCTCCGTCTCATCGTCGCCATCGTGTTCGCGGCACCGATCCTCTATATCGCGATGGCACACATGTTCCCGACCCTCGGCGTGCCGCTTCCCGCGTTCATGAACCCGCATGTTTTTCCGCTGACGTTTGCGCTCGTGCAGCTCGTGCTCACGATCCCCGTGCTGATTGCGGGCGGGCGCTTCTTCCGCATCGGATTCAAAACACTGTTCAAAGGCTCGCCGAACATGGACACCCTCGTGGCAATCGGCACCGGAAGCGCATTTTTATATGGCGTTTACGCAACCGTTTTGATCTATCTCGGTCAGTTCGGCTTTGCGCAGCACCTCTATTTTGAATCCGCAGCGGTGGTCATCACACTGGTCATGCTCGGCAAGTACCTAGAAGCGGTCAGTAAAAGTAAGACCTCCGAGGCGATCAAAAAGCTCATGAATCTCAAGCCCAAGACCGCGGTCGTCGTCAAAGACGGCGTGGAACTCACCGTATCTCTGGACGAGGTTGCGGTGGGCGACGTCGTGCTCGTGCGCCCCGGCGCGGCGATCCCGGTCGACGGAACTGTCCTCGACGGCGCGTCCAGCGTGGACGAAAGCATGCTCACGGGCGAATCACTGCCCGTTGAAAAGCAGCCGGGTTCCCCCGTTACGGGCGGCAGCATCAACGGCGAGGGTTTACTTCGCTTCACCGTCACACGTGTGGGCGAGGACACCGCGCTCTCGAAGATCATCCACCTCGTCGAGGAGGCGCAAGGGCGCAAAGCGCCCATCGCCAAGCTCGCGGACGTGATCTCCGGCTACTTTGTGCCGGCGGTGCTCGGCATTGCGGTGCTTTCCGCCGTCGTCTGGGCGCTGGTCGGCAAGGACTTCAACTTCGTGCTCAATATCTTCGTGACCGTGCTGGTCATCGCCTGCCCGTGCGCACTGGGCCTCGCAACGCCGACCGCGATCATGGTCGGCACCGGCAAAGGCGCGGAGCTCGGCGTGCTGATCAAAGGCGGCGAGGCGCTGGAGACCACGCACGGCATCAACGCCGTCGTGCTCGACAAAACCGGCACCATCACACAGGGCAAGCCGGAGCTCACCGACATCGTGCGGTATTCCGGCGACGACGAAGCCAGCGTTCTCGCGCTCTCCGCCTCCGCCGAGCGCGGATCGGAGCACCCGATCGCCCGCGCAATCGTCTCCGCCGCGCAGGAGAAGAATCTAACCCTCGCGGAGCCGGAGCTGTTCCGCGCAATCCCAGGTCGGGGTATCGAGGCGACCGTTTCCGGTCACCGCATCCTCGCGGGCAGCGCAAAGCTGCTTCGGGAGCACAACGTCGACCTCTCCCGCTCCATTTCGGACGCGGTTGCGCTCTCAAACGCGGGCAAGACATTGATGTACATCGCAAAAGACGATGCACTCTACGCGCTCATGGCGGCGGCGGATGCGGTCAAGCCCACGAGCCGACGCGCCATCAAGCAGCTCAAGTCGCTCGGCATCGAGGTCTACATGCTCACGGGCGACAACGCCGCAACCGCGAAAGCCGTTGCCGAAAGCGTCGGCATCGAGCACGTGCTTTCGGACGTGTTGCCGGACGGCAAAGCCAGCGAGGTGCAAAAGCTGCAATCGCAAGGCAAGCGCGTCGCGATGGTCGGCGACGGCATCAACGACGCGCCCGCGCTCGTGCAGGCGGATGTCGGCATGGCAATCGGCACCGGTACCGATGTCGCGGTGGAGTCCGCGGACGTGGTACTCATGCGCGGAGATCTTTCCGCCGTTTCCGCCGCAATCGCTCTATCCCGCGCGACCATCCGCAACATCCGGCAGAATCTCTTCTGGGCGTTTGCGTACAACGTCGTGGGCATTCCGTTTGCGGCGGGTGTGTTCTTCGCGTTCGGCGGTCCGCTGCTCACTCCCGTTTTCGCGGGTGCCGCGATGGCGCTCAGCTCCGTTTCCGTCGTGAGCAACGCGCTGCGGCTCAAGCGGTTTCAGTTGAAGGACAAAACCGTCGCATAAGACAACTAATTCCATGTAAACGAGCACCGGCAAGGGAGTCAATCTTGCCGGTGCTTTTCTTTTCCGCGAGAAACCGCACTCAATCTGAAATTATATACATTCTTCGATGAAGATAGACATATTATGCGAATTTCTCTATGTCACGTTTTCCGTGTTTGCTTGTCATAACAGCAGACGGTGAAACCGTACTAAAGAAATGGAGATGTATGTATGAAGAAGAAACTGTTAGCCGCCCTGATCATGGTCCTTTGCCTCGCCTATACCGGAAGCACATTCGCGCTTGCGCCGGATTCGCATCGCGTCACGCAGGACGCGATTGAATCCACACTGTCCGTCGATTGCGGGCTCACTAACAACGGCGGCGGTTCCTATACCGCATGGAGCAGCGCGTCTTCGAGCGTAAGCGAAACCATCACGGTCACCGTGAAGCTCTATCGCGTCGTCGGCACCACATTGACGCTGATCACATCCGGCAGCAATACCGTGACTGGAACCAGCGCCTCCGTCAGCAGAAACGCAACCCTCTCTGCGGGCAGCTATCGCGTCGTCGCGACCGCAACCGGCAGCGTCTCCTCCTCCGCCAGCAGAACCCGCAACTATACCATTAGCTGAGAACCCGCGTACAAAACGCAAGAAAAAAGAGTGGCGTATATACGCCACTCTTTTGTTCTATCCTTCGCTTATGACAGGATGTCCCAGATCAGATCGAGGTCAACGCCTTTGTCGGCATAGATCAGAAGGATGGAATCATCCAGCAGTACAACTCCGTCAAACGAGCCGTTTTCCGTGTCGATTGCGTACTGCATCATCCTGCCGTCGAGCACCGTTTTTTGCTTGATTTCGCCGCGGAAGGACACGTTTTGACCGTCTCCCTTGTACCACTTTTCGATCACGTTGACCGTCAAACCGTCAGCCGTGCGATAACTTGCGTGCAGAGATTTGCCCGTGATGATGTTGTTATTCTCCATCACCTCTACGCATGTCAGCTTGTCGCTGTTTGGCACAAATGCATCGAGCCTGTTGGCGGACTCAAACGCCGCGACGGAGTCATAATAGATCGGCTCTTTCTCCATGATGAGGTTGCCGTCCGCGTCATAGCCATACTCCGCGATCTGCTCCGGTGTGAGCACTTCCGGCACATCGTATCCGCGCTGTTCATAGAGCGCTTTCTCGTCCGCCTGATCAATCTGAAGCTGATTTTCAATGATGGTGAAAACATAGTTGAAGATACCTTCCGCGATTGCGCGTCCAGCCGGAACCAGCGTAAAGAACGCGAGGATCAGCGCGAAAATCAGGCTTGTAAGAGCCGCGCGCCTGTGCCTGCGTATCGACTGCATCACATCGCGAAGCTTCACACGCCAGCCGCCGAGTGCCCGTTGATCCGCGTCGTCCAGCGCGCGATAAAACCCGGTCCAGGCATCCGCGGGCAAGGCAGAGTTCGCCTGCGCACGCATTACCAGCGCGCGTGCGGAAACCGTGCATTGCGCGGCCATCGCGTTGGCTTCTTTTTCCGAGCGCACGAAGAGATCGTCCACCCGATAGAGCTGGCCGCGAAGAAATGTTCTCGCTTTTTCTTGACTCATTCGCTTTTTCAAATGATGTCACCTCGGTTTCAACAGGAACAGAACCATCAGCGCGAAGAAGAGCGATTGATTCGCTGCATTTTTCACGAGTTTGCTACGAATTCGAACAAACCGTTGACTGAGTGTGTTTTTGTTGAGATTCAGTCGCTTTGCCACTTCGTCGAGCGAGTACCCGTCGAAATAGTAAAGATAAAATGCCTCTCGCATCTCCGGCGAGTAGGCGGCCAGTTCCTGGCGGAGCCATGCCATCGCAGCCTCGCCAACCGCGCTGTCCTCAACGGAATCTCCGCTGGGAATCTGGGAAAAAACTTCCGGTTCGGAAGGAATCTCTCGCTCCGCTTTCTTGAGCGAGTTGATGCGCGCATGCCGAAGGCAGGTGCGAAAAAACGCCATCGGGTGTTCGACGCTGTTCGCCGGACGGTCGTTTCTGGCGATCGATTCCGCCAAATCCTGCATCAAGTCCAGCGCGTCGTCCTCATTTCGCGTGAGTTGAAACGCGACCCCAAGCAAAGCCTGATACTGCGTTACAAACAACTCAGAAAGTTTCTCTTGCATGAACTGTTTCCGCCTCGTGAAAAAGCGTACCGATCACACCAATCCGGTGGTCGACCGATCACAGCCATCATACCATTTTTCACCAACAGAAACATAGAGTCTTTCCACACGATATCGCGTATCATACCAGTCTTTGCTGCGTGAAAAGACGTGATATGCGCTTTTCGTGATGGCGTCCCAATCAAAGGGAAGCTCCTCTACCCAGTTGCACGGGTCTTCCTCGTATTGCCAAACGCCGATGGAGTAGATCAAATCCTCACAGCAGGTGATCTTCATGCCCCTTACCAGCTCCGCAATCCATACGTCCGACGGCTTTTCGATGTAGAGCACAAAGTGAGTGTATCCTCTCGCAACGAGAGAACAAAGAAACCGCTCAATCTCTCGTTTTCCCTCCGTGCAACACATGCAATAACGAGAGATCGCACCAGCGATACACGGGTGAAAGTCAATATAGATCAAGCAGGCCTTTCTTCTCACCGCGATTTGCTCCTCTTGTCACTACTATATAGACAAACGAACCTATGTATTCGTGACAGGTTTTGACAAAAAATGTTGGTTATTTAGCGAGATTAAGCTTGTATATACCGACCTGAAACGTTTTCGTACCAATGCAACATAAAAAAAGCCCGGCGACTTGGCCGAGCTTATGGATAGATGATTCTATGTTAACCGGAAATGGTTCGTTCTGATTCGTTAAATGCCCAGATAACGGAGCACTTCCGACGCGGCCTTCACCGCGTCCGCACTCGCGCGCACCACGAGACTCTGACCCGTTCGCATGTCTCCCGCGGCAAACACGCCGGGGCGCGAGGTCGCATACGCCGTCTTGTCCAGCGTAATATTGAGAGCGCCCGGCAGATATGTCTCCGCGCCGACGAAGCCCATCGCGATGAGCACATCCGTCGCGGGTTGTTTACGGATGGTGGACTCGATCTGCTTGGGAACGCGTCCACGCTCCGTCGTCACCCACTCCACCTGTGCGGTCTCGATGCCGGTGACACCGCTCGTCTCGTTGCCGATGATGGACACGGCGGTGATTTCAAACGTTCTGGGGTCTCTGCCGTAGAGCCAGATCGCCTCCTGTTGACCGTAGTCGGTCTTGAGCACGATCGGCCAGCGCGGCCAGGGGTTGTCCAGCGCGCGCGTCTCCGGCGAGGGCGGCATGATCTCGAGCTGGATGACCGAGTTCGCGCCGAGGCGGATGCTGGTGGCGACGCAGTCGTTGCCCGTGTCTCCGCCGCCGATGACGACGACCTTTCTGCCCGCGAGCGGCTTGTCCTCTGTCTCTCCCGCGAGCAGGCGGCGCGTCGCGTCCGCGAGAAACGGCACGGCGAAGCGTACGCCCGGCAGGTTGCGCCCTGTGACCGAAAGATCGCGCGGCTGACCCGCGCCGCTGCAGAGCACCACGGCGTCAAACTTGTCCAGCTCGGAGACGGGCATGTCGTTTCCGACATCCGTATTGCAGACAAACGTGATTCCTTCCTGCTTGAGGATTTCCACGCGCTGGCGCACGCGCTCCTTGGGCAGCTTCATATTCGGAATGCCGAACATCAATAGTCCGCCAGGCTCCTCCGACTTTTCGAATACGGTCACGGTGACTCCGCTCTGGTTGAGCAAATGCGCGGCAGTGAGTCCCGCAGGGCCGGAACCGATCACGGCGACGCTCTTTCCTACGCGCTCCTTCGGCGGCCTCGGCACGACCCACCCCTTTTCCCACGCCATGTCGCTCAGGAAGCGCTCGACTTCGCGGATTGCAACCGGCTCGCCGTTCATGCCGCAGGTGCAGGCACCCTCGCAGAGCGCCGGGCATACGCGGGAGGTGCACTCGTGCAGCAGATTCGTCTTTTCGAGCCTGCGGTACGCCTCTTCAAAATGTCCTTTGAACACAAGGTGGTTCCATTCGGGAATCAGGTTCCCAAGCGTGCAGCCGGAGCCGATGCCGCGCCAGCTCACGCCCGCGTGGCAAAACGGAACGCCGCAGTTCATGCACCGCGCAGCCTGCTGCTCAATCTCCTCCTCGGTCTGCGCTGGGTGGAAGGCATCCCAATTCTGGATGCGCTCCTGCGCGCAGAGCTCCTCGGCAGTCTTTCGATCATATTCTAAAAAACCGGTCAGTTTTCCCATTCTTCTCTTTCTCCTTCCGCTCGACTCAGCCAAATGATCCGTCTTTTCGCCTTACAGCGTCCAGTCGGTCGCGTCCGGCTTGCCGCGCAGGGCTTCCTTGGCGGCCGCCAGTCCCTTGCCCGTCTTGAGCAGGAACGCGCGCTCCAGCATATCGTCGCCTTCCAAGCCCTCACGCTCGGCAACGTCGATGGCGTCCAGCATCTCGCGGTAGTCGTGCGGCAGCACCTTGACAAACTTCGCGTGGGTGGTCGGCCACTTTTCGAGGATGCGCGTGGCAATCTTGGAGCCGGTGTACTTCACGTGGTTCGTCAGGTGCTTGTGCAGCATCACGAGATCCAGCGCGTCTAGTTCGTAAAGAGCCACAAGTTTACGGTTCACCATCCGCGAAAGGTTGCCGTCGTCCAGCACATACGCGATGCCGCCGCTCATGCCGCTGGCAAAGTTTCTGCCGACAGGGCCTAAGATCACAGCCGTGCCGCCGGTCATGTATTCGCAGCCGTGGTCGCCGACGCCTTCGCAGACCGCGAGCGCGCCGCTGTTGCGAACGCAGAAGCGCTCGCCCGCGCGACCTGCGAGATACAGCTCGCCATCCGTCGCTCCAAACATCGCGACGTTTCCGGTGAGCAGGTTGTCCTTGCTCGACCAACCCGCGTCATCCGGCGCTTTGACGATGATTCTCGCGCCGCAGAGTCCCTTGCCGAGGTAGTCGTTGGTGTCGCCGACGATGGTCAGCTCGATGCCGGCGGTCGCGAACGCGCCAAAGCTCTGTCCTGCCGTGCCGTTGAACTCAAAGCGCACGCGACCATCGGGCAGCCTTCCGTATTCTTTGCTGATAAACGCGGAAACGCGGGTGGCCACCGCGCGCTCGGTGTTGCAGATCGGGCGCTTGACCAGCGCATCGCCCTGCTCGACGAGCGAGCGAACCATGTCGTGGAAGAGGCGGTTGTGGTCGTCCTTGACGGGCTTGAGGTCGCGCCAGGGCAGCGGTTGGTCGCCGGGGATCAGCTCGCTGAGGTCAACGCCGTCCGTCTTGGGCGACTGCTTAACCTGCGCGAGATGCCCCGCCATGCCGACCATCTTATCGACGGTCTGGAAACCAAGCTCCGCCATCATCTCGCGCAGGTTTTGCGCGAGGAAGCGCATGAGGTTGATCACGTATTCGGGCTTGCCGCTAAAGCGCGAGCGAAGCGCGGGGTTTTGCGTTGCCACGCCCACCGGGCAGGTATCGAGATTACAAACACGCATCATCACGCAGCCGATGGAGACCAGCGGCAGCGTTGCAAAACCGAACTCCTCCGCACCCAACAGCGCCGCAATGGCGATGTCGCGTCCGGTCATGAGTTTGCCGTCCGTCTCCACGCGGACTCTGCCGCGAAGGCCGTTTGCAATCAGCGTTTGGTGCGTTTCGGCGAGACCCAGCTCCCACGGCAAGCCCGCGTGCTGGATGCTCGTGCGCGGGCTGGCGCCTGTGCCGCCGTCGTAGCCGGAGATGAGGATCACGTCCGCGCCGCCTTTGGCAACGCCCGCCGCAACGGTGCCAACGCCCGCCTCGGAGACGAGCTTGACGTTGATGCGCGCGTCGGGATTCGCGTTCTTGAGGTCAAAGATCAGCTGCGCCAAATCCTCAATCGAGTAGATGTCGTGGTGCGGAGGCGGTGAAATGAGCCCCACGCCGGGTGTCGAGTGCCGCGTGCGCGCGACGCTGGGGTAAACCTTGCCTGCGGGCAACTGTCCGCCTTCGCCGGGCTTTGCGCCCTGCGCCATTTTGATCTGAATCTCTTTAGCCGAGGCAAGATACGGGCCGGTGACCCCAAACCGCCCGGACGCGATCTGCTTGATCGCGCTGTTGCGGTCGGTAAAGAGACGCTCCTGCGCCTCGCCGCCCTCGCCGGAGTTGCTTTTGCCGCCGAGCTGGTTCATCGCAAGCGCGATACACTCGTGCGCTTCCTTGCTGATGGAGCCGTAGCTCATAGCGCCCGTCTTGAATCGGCGGACAATCTTTTCCACCGGCTCGACTTCCTCAATCGGAATCGGCTGGCATTTCGTAAAGCCAAGCAGGTTGCGAAGCGAAACGGGCGCGTCGCCTTCCATGTGCTTGACGTATTCTTTGAACAGGGCGTAATCCCCCGTGCGAACCGCGGTTTGCAGCAGGTGGATCGTCTGCGGATTATAGAGGTGGTGCTCGCCATCCTTCTTGTATTGGAACCGTCCACCGGAGGGCAGCTCGTTGATCGGAGCCGTCAGCACCTCTTTGTGGTGCCGCAAAATCTCGCGTTCGAGATCTTCCAGCGACATGCCGCCGACGCGCGTGACCGTGCCGGTAAAGAAGCGATCGACCAGCTCCTGCGAAAGCCCCAGCGCCTCGAAAATCTGCGCGTTGTGGTAGCCATCCACGCAGGAGATGCCCATCTTGCTCATCACCTTGAGGATGCCGTGGTCGTAGCCGTGGTAGACGTGCTCCATGGCTTCTTCCAGCGTGACGCCTTCCAGATGCCCTTCGTCGTAGAGCGCCTCCACTGCCTCGTTGACGCCGCGCAGGTGGATACCCTTCGCGCCGTAGCCCACGAGGCACGCAACGTGGTGCACCTCTCGCGGTTCATAGCTGTCCACGATCAGCGAGCAGCCACCGCGGAGCCCCTTGCGAATCAGGTGATGGTGAACGCCCGCAGTCGCGAGCAGCGAAGGAATCGGCACCAGCGTCTCGCTCGCCTTGCGGTCGGTGAGCACGAGGATCGAGTTCCCGCGACGAATCGCCTGTTCCGCCGCGGCAAAGAGCGTATCCAAGCCCGCTTCCAGCCCTAGTTTCGGGTCAAACACCATGTCGAGCTGCGCCGCTCCAAAGCCGGGGATACCGGAGAGCAGCCGTTCCAGATTCGCGGTTTGCAGGATGGGCGACGACATGTGAATCTTGCGGCAGTTGTCCGGCTGATCCAGCGTGGGGTCTCCGTTCGGGCCGAGGAACACGTCCATACCGACCACGCACTCTTCCTGAATCGCGTCGATCGGCGGGTTCGTCACCTGCGCGAAGAGTTGTTTAAAATAGTGGAACAGCGGCTGCGGGCGCTCGGACAGCACCGCAATCGGCGCGTCGTAACCCATGGAGCCAACGGGATCAAGCCCCGTCTGCGCGATGGGAAGCACGGTCAGCATGCGGTCTTCATACGTCCAACCAAAGATGTTTTGCAGCTTCGTCGGGTTCGTGTTCGGCTCGCTCTTGCGCTCGTAGTGCGCTTCCGCAAGCTCGATAACCTGCTGCTTGAGCCACTGCTTCCACGGGCCGTCGAGATAGCGATCCTTGATCGCCTGATCCTCCAACAGCTCGCCTGTTTCGGTGTCGAGCAGCAGCATCTGGTTCGGGCCGAGGCGACCGCGCCGCACGACGTCCGAAGGCAGGATGTCGACCACACCGCTTTCGGAAGCGAGCACGAGGATATCGTCCTTTGTGAGCACCCAGCGCGCAGGACGAAGGCCGTTTCGATCCAGCACCGCGCCGACCTGACGACCGTCCGTAAAGCACATCGCGGCGGGGCCGTCCCATGGCGTCATGAGGCACGCGGCATAGCGGAAGAATTCGCGCTGGTTTTCGTCCATCGTCGGGTCCTTTGACCACGGGCCGGGCATCATCATAAACAACGCCTGCGGAAGCGATCTGCCCGCGACGACGAGAAACTCCAGTAGGTTATCAAACTTGGTCGAATCGCTGCCGTCCGTATCCAGAATCGGCAAAATATCCGCAAAGCGCTTCTTCAGTCTGCCGCCGTCCATCGCGGCGGACGCGGCGAGCACCGCGTGTTCGCAGCCTTTGAGCGTGTTGATCTCGCCGTTGTGCGCGACCATGCGAAACGGCTGCGCGCGCTCCCAGTTGGGGAATGTGTTGGTGGAATAGCGCGAATGCACCAACGCGATGCCGGAGACGAACTCCTCTTCCAGCAAATCCGGGTAAAAGTCGGAGACCTGCCAGGCCTGCATCATGCCCTTGTAGACGATGGTTTTATTCGAAAGGCTCGGCACATAGACGTCCCTGCCCTGCTCCTTCATCGCCTTTTCAATGCGCTTTCTCAGCACAAAGAGGCGCACATCGGCAGGCAGATCGTCTTCCGTCCAGGTAAGGAACAGTTGCTTGACGGTCGGCACGTTTGCCCAGGCGCCATAGCCGCAGGCGTGCAGGTTCGTCGGCACCGTTCTCCAGCCGATGCAGGTAAACGCCTCCTCTCTGGCGATTGCTTCAATCTCCGTCTGCGCGAGGGCGCAAACCTCCGCTTCCAGCGGCAAAAAGAACATGCCGACGGCGTATTCGCCCTCCTGCGGGAGCGAAAGCTCCGGCTGTTTGCGAAAGAACGCGTCCGGTAACTGCAAAAGCACGCCCGCGCCGTCGCCGGTGTCGGGATCAGACCCCGTTCCGCCGCGATGCGCCAGGCGTACCAAAATTTCCAGTGCGTCGGTGATAATCGCGTGCGAGCGCAACCCGTTTTTATGCGCGATGAAGCCGGTTCCACAGGCATCATGCTCAAACTCCGGCCGCCAGAGGGTGGCTTTCTTCATCGCCCCCGCTGATTGCCCCGCACGCTTGGTATTCGGCGCAACCGCCGAATCCGAATTCTCGTTGCATTGCTGTCGAACTTGCTGCTGGTTGTTTTGCTGTTGCTGATTCATGTTGCTCCCTGCCGGATCACTTGGCCCTCTTGGCCGTTCCCCAATCCGTTTCTCCCCTG
Source organism: Christensenellaceae bacterium (assembly GCA_963667195.1). Taxonomy (GTDB): domain Bacteria; phylum Bacillota; class Clostridia; order Christensenellales; family CAG-138; genus UBA7703. The sequence continues at coordinate 2,372,227 of OY762962.1, read as the reverse complement.
CGTATTTTTTTCCGCCCGATTTAGGCGATGGTTCCCCGTTTGTTTCAAGATCGAACGCCGTCCTGCATATTTCTTGCATATTCTGCACTTTTTGCAGCTTTTCCTGCGTTTCGATTCTTCCCGACCACGTTTTTTTCAAGAAAGGCGTCCGAAGGCTCCGCGCCCAACCCGTAAACGGGAGGCTGCGGACTTCGGAACGCCATTGTTCCGGTAAAAAAGTGCAAGATGTTATGATCCATCTTGCAAAGTTTTATATATTATATCATTTGATGTTGAATTTGCAATCTAAATTATATATTTTTCATGCAAAAAAATTACTGATTTATTAGTCGCAATTGATCCATACAAAAAACAGCCGTTTTTCGCGCGTTTCAGCGTGTGAGGTCGCCGTAGCACTCCGGTCTGCGGTCGCGAAACACGTTCCAATTGCGCCGTTCCTGCCGGATGCGGTCGAAGTCGTACCGCGCCAACAGCACGCATTCGCTTTCGCGATTCGCACCCGCGACAATTTCGCCCGTCTCTTCAGTGCAAAACGAGCTGCCGTAGAACGCGAGCGCGCTTGTTTGCCCGCCGTTTTCCGCGCAGGGTATCACCCGCTCCTCGCCAACCCGGTTTGCGGCGACGACGGGGATGATGTTCGCAGCGGCGTGCCCCTGCATCGTCCTGCGCCAGTGCGGCATGCTATCGGTCAAAAGGATCGGTTCGGAGCCGATGGCGGTCGGGTACAACAGGATGTCTGCGCCGAGCAGCGCCATCGCGCGCGCGGCTTCCGGGAACCACTGATCCCAGCAGATGCTAACGCCAACGCGTCCATAGCGCGTTTCAAACACGCGAAAGCCGGTGTTTCCGGGCGTAAAATAGAACTTCTCCTGATAAAAGTGATCGTCGGGAATGTGCGTCTTGCGATAAACGCCGAGCAGCGTTCCATCCGCGTCGATCATCGCGACGGAGTTATACTGGCTGTTGCCGTCGCGCTCGTAAAAGCTCACGGGAATCACGATGGACAGTTCTTTCGCGACCGCCTGCATACGCGCAACCGCCGGATTCTCCGAAACAGGCAGCGCGTAGTCGAGATAGTCATATCGGCGCTCCTGACAGAAATACGGCCGCTCAAACAGCTCCGGCAGGAGCACGATCTGCGCGCCCTGCCCCGCCGCCTCGCGCACCAGCGCTTCCGCGCGCGCGATATTCTCGGCCGGCTGCGCGGTCATCTTCATTTGAATCGCCGCAACAGTGATTTCGCTCATAGTTTCGCTCCTTTCGGAATCTGCTGCGTCACGCAGTGGATGTTGCCCCCGCCGAGCAGGATATCGCGCGAATCGATCGGCACAATCCTGCGCTCCGGACACAACGCACGCATGATCTCGACCGCGCGCGCATCGGAAGCCGCGTTCTCCCCGCCAAACTGCGGCAGGAGAACTGCATCATTGGTGAAGTAAAAATTCACATAGCTCGCGGCGAGCCGTTCGCCAATCGTCCGCGTCTCCTCGCCGATATCGGCGGGCAGATTTTGCATATCCTGCTCCGTTACGCAGACGGGATGGTCGGGAACCGGCAGCTTGTGGATCACGAGTTTGCGCCCGCGCGCGTCGGTTTCTTGCATCAGATACGCATAATCCGCCAGACTCATGGCGTACTGAGGGTCGGTTTCATCGTCCGTCCAAGCGAGCACGACCTCGCCGGGACGAAGGAAGGCACAGACGTTGTCCACGTGCTCGTTGGTCTCGTCGTTATAGATGCCGCGCGGCAGCCAGAGCACTTTCTCGATGCCGAGATAGTCCCTAAGCTTTTCTTCGATCTGCGATTTGCTCAGATTCGGGTTTCTGCCCACGCTGAGCAGGCAGGCTTCCGTGACCAGCAGCGTTCCTTCGCCGTCGGAACAGATGGAGCCGCCCTCCAGAACGAAATCGCCCGCGTCGTAGCAGTCGGCGCCGATTGCGCGGCAAAGCGCCTGCGCCGTCGCGTCGTCGTTCGCGCAGTCTTCGTAAAGGCCGTCCACCGACCCACCCCACGCGTTGAAGCGCCAGTTGATACCGCGCACCGCGCTACCGTTCGTGACAAACGTAGGTCCTATATCCCGCGCCCACGAATCGTCGGTCGGAATTTCGAGGATGGTCGCAAAATCTCCCGCCTGCTCGCGCGCCTCGTTTAGATGCGCCGCATCCGCGAGCAGGTAGACGCGCTCGCTCTTACTTGCTTCCCGCATGATGTCGCAAAATGCCCGCTGTGCGGCGGTGGGATCGATGCCCCAGCTGCCCGGGCGCACAGGCCAAACGAGCAGCACGCCGTCTTGCGGCGCGAACTCGGCAGGCATATGAAAACCGTCTTTTGCGGGCAGCGTGTGTAACATATTAGGAAAGCCTTCCTTTAAAGTCTTCGTAGCCGAACGTTTTGACGAGTTCGCAATCGCCGTCCTCATGCAGCAGCGCGATGGCGGGCAGCGGCATGCCGTTGAACGTGTTGGTCTTGACCATGCTGTAGATCGCCATGTCGCCGAATGTGAGCCGTTCGCCGACCTCCGGCATGCGGTCAAAGCTGTAGTCGCCGACGACGTCGCCCGCGAGGCACGTCCGCGCCGCAAGGCGGCAGGTGACCGCCCGCTCGTTCGGCTCGCCCGCGTTCACGAGCGGCGGACGGTAAGGCATCTCCAGCACGTCCGGCATGTGGCAGGCGGCGGAGGTGTCGAGAATCAATATCGGCATGCCGTTGTGGACGATGTCCAGCACGGTGGTGTCCAGCCAGCCCGCGTTGAGCGCAATCGCCTCGCCGGGCTCTAAGTAGATCGTCAGGTTCGGATATTTCGCGCGGATGTAATAAAGAATCTCATCCAGCGCGTAGATGTCGTAATCTTCTTTCGTGATATGGTGCCCGCCGCCGAGGTTGAGCCACTTCATGCGCGGCAGAAACTCGCCAAAATCCCGCTCAAACGCTTCAAACGTCCGCACGAGATCATCGCTGTTCTGCTCGCAGAGCGTGTGAAAGTGCAGCCCGTCCACGCCGTCCAGCAGGTCGGCACGGAAGTTTGCGCGCGTGACTCCGAGGCGCGAAAAAGGAGAACACGGATCGTAGATCGCGTGTCCTTCCTGCGTGCTGCATTCCGGATTCACGCGAATGCCGTAGCTCACGCCCGCATTTTCGCACGTTTCGCGGTGCTGCTCCAGCTGCGAAAACGAGTTGAACACCACATGATCACAGATGGTCACAAGCTCTTTCATCTCGTCGGGCGTATAGGCGGGCGAAAACACGTGGTTCTCGCCGCCCATCTCCTCGTGCGCCAAGCGCGCTTCGTAAAGCCCACTCGCGCAAGCGCCGGCGAGATACCGCGCGATCAGCGGATACACGCTGTACATCGAAAACGCCTTCTGCGCGAGCAGGATTTTCACGCCCGTGCGCTTCTGCACACCCGCGAGAATCTCTAAGTTATGCCTGAGCGTTGCTTCGTCAACGACAAAGCACGGCGTCGGCAGTTCGTGTCGTTTCACTTGAAATTACTCCACCGTTTCGGGATTCTCGACGACCACCCACGGCAAGCCCCACTTGTTGAGCATGTCCATGTAGGGATCGGGATCGAACTCGTCCGTCGTAAACACGCCGGGCTTGCGCCAGCTGCCGTCGAGCAGGAGCGCGGTGCCGATCATCGCGGGCACGCCGGTGGTGTAGCTGATCGCCTGGCTGCCCAGCTCGCGGTAGCATTCCTCATGGTCGCAGACGTTGTAGATGAAGATCGTCTTTGCTTTTCCGTCTTTCACGCCGGAGATCACGCAGCCGATGTTGGTCTTGCCTTTGGTGCGCGGGCCCAGCGACGCGGGATCGGGCAGCAGCGCCTTTAGGAACTGGATCGGCACGATCTGGTGCCCCTGAAACTCGATGGGCGTGGTTGAGAGCATGCCCACGTTTTCGAGGCACTTCATGTGGGTGAGATAGCTCTGCCCGAAGGTCATGAAGAAGCGGATGCGCTTGATCTCCGGGAAATGCTTGCCCAGCGCCTCGATCTCCTCATGGTGCAGCAGATACATGTCCTTTTTGCCGACCTGCGGGAAGTCGTATGCGCGCTTGATGCTCATCGCGGGGATTTCGACCCATTTGCCGTTTTCCCAGTAGCTGCCGGGCGCGGAGACTTCGCGGAGGTTGATTTCCGGGTTAAAGTTCGTCGCAAACGCATAGCCGTGGTCGCCGCCGTTGCAGTCGAGGATGTCCACGGTGTCGATGCGGTCGAAATAGTGCTTTTTCGCGCAGGAAACGTATACACTGGTGACGCCCGGGTCAAACCCGGTGCCGAGCAGTGCGGTTAAGCCCGCTTTTTCAAACTTGTCGGCATAGGCCCATTGCCAGCTGTAGTCAAACAGGGCGGAGAATCCTTCTTCCTCGACACGTTTGTCGTAGACCTTGCGCCATGCGGGGTCTTCCGTGTTCTCCGGTTCGAAGTTCGCGGTGTCGACATAATGCACGCCGCAGGCAAGGCAAGCCTCCATGATGGTCAGATCCTGATACGGGAGCGCGACATTCAGCACCGCGTACGGCTGCACGCGGCGGATGAGAGCCACGACCTCGTCCACATTGTCCGCGTCCACCTTGGCGGTGGAGAGCACGGTTTCGGTCTTTCCCTTGAGCGATTCCACAAGCGCATCGCATTTTTCCACCGTGCGGCTCGCGAGCACGAGTTCAGGGAACATCTCGCTGTTCTGGCAGCATTTTTGAATGGCGACGGCGGCAACGCCTCCGCAGCCGATGACAAGCAATTTCCGGTTCATGAATTTTCTTCCTCCTCTAATAAATCTTCAACGTATCTTGGCAGCATAAACGCGCCATAGTGCAGGTTTGCGGTATAGTACCAGGTCTTGATGCCCCGGTCTTCCCAGCGCTTCTTGTCGAAGTGCTCCAGCGGGTGATACTTTTTCGACGCGAACCCGAAAAGCCAGTAGCCCGCGGGACACGTCGGAATATGCGCCTGATAGACGCGGCTGACCGGAAAACTCCGATAGGCCTTCTTGTGCATCGCGCGACATGGGTCCTCGTCCTCGTCAAAAAACGGGCTGCCGTGCTGATAGACCATGATGCCGTCCTCGTGCAGCGCCTTGTAGCAACTGCCGTAAAACTCCTTCGTGAATAGCCCCGCGGTGTGACCCAGCGGGTCTGTCGCATCGTTGATGATCAGGTCGTAGTCGTCCTGTCGCGACCGCAAAAACCTTAGGCCGTCCTGATAGTAAACCTTCACGCGCGGGTCGTCGAGTCCGCAGGCGTTCGCGGGAAAGAACTTGCGGCAGACATCGACGAAGAGCTTGTCCTGCTCGACCACATCGATGGCCTCGATCTCCTCGTAGTGCGTGAGTTCGCGGGCTACCCCGCCGTCGCCGCCGCCGATGACCAGCACGCGCTTGACGTTCGGGTGCACTGCCATCGGCACATGCACGATCATCTCGTCATAGGTGAACTCGTCCTTTTCCGAGAAGATCACGCTGCCGTCGGAGGCGAGAAACCGCCCGAACTCAGGGGATTCAAACACGTCGATGCGCTGAAAATCGCTCTCGCCGGAAAATAGCTGTTTTTCCACGCGAATCGAGAGCTGGACATTCTGCGTGTGCATGTCGTTAAACCAAAACTCCACGTGTTACACTCCCTTCTTGAGAACGTTCAAATACGCGATATCCGGGTCTTCCGGGCCCTGCATGCTGCTGCCCTTTGCCTGCGCATAGAGCGTGTATTCCACAATCTCCTTGGTGATGACCTCGCCGGGCGCGAGAATCGGGATTCCCGGTGGATAGCACATCACAAACTCGCTGCAAATCCGTCCGATCGTTTCGCGAATCGGCAGAGACTCCTTCTCCGCGTAAAACGCGGCCTGCGGCGTCGCCGCTACGATGGGAGAAATATACTCCGCGATGAAGAAATCAGTAGGTGTCTTGGAGTAGAGGCGCTTGATGTCCGCCAGCGCGCCGACCAATCTCTCTATATCCTGAAGTCTGTCTCCAATCGAGATGTACGCGAGGATGTTGCTGATGTCGCCAAACTCGATCTGGATGTCGTACTCGTCCCGCAGCAGGTCGTATACCTCGATGCCGGCAAGGCCGATATCACGCGTGTAGACGGAAAGCTTAGTCACATCGAAGTCGAAAACGCTGTCTCCGTTGACCAGCTCGCGCCCGTAGGCGTAGTAGCCGCCGACCTCGTTGATCTCGTCCCGCGCGTATTGCGCCATCTGCGCGACCTTTTCAAATGACTGCTCACCGCGGAGAGCCAGGTTTCTGCGGGAGATATCGAGGCTGCTCATGAGCAGATACGACGCGCTCGTGGTCTGGGTCAGGTTGATAATCTTGTCCACATAGCGCGGGTTCACGTCCGGCCCAAGCAGCAAAAGCGAGCTCTGCGTGAGGCTTCCGCCGGATTTGTGCATCGAGACCGCAGCCATATCCGCGCCCGCCGCCATCGCGCTGAGCGGCAGAGAATCGTTGAAGTACAGATGCGTGCCGTGCGCCTCGTCCACCAGCGCCTTCATGCCGCTGGCATGCGCAAGCTCAACAATCGCCTTGAGGTTGGAGCAAACGCCGTAGTACGTCGGGTTATTCACGAGCACGGCCACCGCGTCCGGGTTTTCCGATATCGCGCGGCGCACGTCCTCCATCTCCATGCCCAGCGGGATGCCGAGCTTGGGTTCCACGCGCGGGTCGATATAGACGGGTACCGCGCCGCAGAGCACAAGCGCGTTGATCGCGCTCTTGTGCACGTTTCGCGGGAGTATGATCTTGTCTCCCGCTTTGCAGACGGAGAGAATCATGCTCTGCACGCTGGAGGTCGTGCCGCCAACCATCAGGAACGCGTGCGCCGCACCAAACGCGTCCGCCGCGAGCTCCTCCGCGTGCTTGATCACTGAGACCGGGTGGCAGAGGTTGTCCAGCGGCTTCATGGAGTTCACGTCGATGCCGACGCATTTCTCACCCAATAGCTCGACCAGCTCCGGGTTGCCGCGCCCGCGCTTATGCCCCGGCACGTCAAAGGGAACGACCCGCTGCTTTCGAAAGCGGTTCAGCGCCTCGTAGATGGGCGCGTGTTTCTGCTCGTTGAGATTCATCCTCGTTCCTTCCGTCGGCCTCATATGCAACACCGCAAACAAAAAAACAAGCGGTATACACGATACCACTTGTTTGTCATGACTACTGTTCCGTTTACAGTCTCCCGCCATCAGGCGATAGAGACAGGGCTAGAACCTTGGCCTTGACCGTTTCATCAGAGTGTTGTTGAGCATGGGATGCCGTCGCTACTCTTATTGACCGTTTCACAAGTGGTGTGCTTGATGCACTGGTTATGAAGTAACCAACTTATAAAATTTGAGTCTTCAAACTCAATCAATAATGTGACGCTTCACGTCACGCGCGGCGGCGGCCAGCCCTGTCCGATGGGCATTTTTACTCGGCCAAGTATGCGCTTCTCTTTTTCCCGTTAGCGCTTTCTTATATTAACACATGAACGCGATTTGTCAATTGCTTTTTTATGCATGGTCTGTATGCAAAAACAAAGTCGTATCGATTTGTGTTCGGACAGCCATTTGGGCTTTCTTATGTCACGGGAAGCGTCGGATCACCAGTTGCCTCCGGCTGCGCCACGGGGTAGAGTCCCGACAAAATCAGCGCCTCCAGCAGCGCGTCTCGCGCGGCATCTGCGGACTCTTTCAGTGTGTCTTCGTCCGCTTCCGTCGCGGTGTCCAGCGCAGAAAGTGCGGATTCATACGCCGTCAGCAGAGCGGTCAACGTCTCCTTGTTCAAATCGGTATCATCCAGAGCGGAAATCGCAAGCGCGATTCCTTCGAGATCCAGCGCCTCCTCATTCAAACCGTAATCCTTCCACTCCTGCCAACCAAGCACGCTGCCGAGCGTGAATCCCGCCTCTTCCAGCGCGTTCTTCAGCGCGGAACGTGCTGCGGATGCAGCCTGCGATAATTCGCTGAGGCTCATCCCGCCGTTTGCAAGCGCCGCGTCTTTGTCAGTAAGAGCGGCGATGTATGCTTCCAGCATCGCGGTCAGCTCCGCCTTGGTTGCCTCATCCGTTACGCTCTCGATTGCAAGCGCGATCTTCTCCGTGGAGATACCGTGATAGGTCTTCTTTTCGCGTTCCTGCGCACGATCCTGATTTTTTTTGCGGTCTTTGTTCTGATCATCGTTCTGCTGACCTGCCCAGTCCGGCTTTCCTGTATCATGCTCCGGCTTGCCGGAATCCGCGAGCGCGGACGCACTGAACACCATCAAAAACGCAAAACTCAGCGCAATGGGCAACACGCGTTTCAAAAAGCTCTTCATCATCTGTTTCATTTCTTCTACCGTCCTTTCGGAATTTCTATCGGGTAACAACGCTTCCCGCTCTCTCATGCAAGCGCTGTTCTGTTCAAACACACGATCGATGATTGCAAAAAAGTAGCAACCTGCGTGGTTCGCGCCAGGTTGCTACGGTAAGCCATCAATAGTGACTTCATGTTGCAACTGGCTGTCATAGGCGTTCGCCCTTAGACCCTTTAGCTTTGCGTCGCCTGCTTTCGCAGACTATGCCTAGTATTCTATTTTAATTTAACTTAACACATGCACCGCTTTGTGTCAACGATTTAGTCACTGACGCGCTGCCGGGTCACCGAGAGCTTCAGCTCCTGCTTGCCTAATCGCGCTGACTCCACCGATACCAGAATTTCGCCTGTGCCGGTGGACTTGACCCAGAACGCGGTCGATCCGCCGATCAGCGGCAGCAGCTCCGGTCCGATGCGCTCTCCTGCACCGCGGACGCTGACGCGCGCCACCTCGGCGGAATACGGCAGCACGTCGCCAAACTGATCGACATGCTCGATCACCACGCGGCAGACGTCGTAGGTGTCACCTTCCACCAAATCCAGCGTGTCCGGTGTGACGCGAAGGCCCGCGCTCACGGCGGCGCCGCGCACGGCGCGCGCGACAAGCTCGCCCGCGCGATAACCTTCAAAGAGGAACTCGGTGGATTCCGAACCCCAGCCCGCGACATACTTCATATACAGATTCACGGCGTCCTCATACGTGAGCTTGAGCTTGAGCATGCTGTAGCCCATCGCGAGCTTGTATTTCAGCGGAAGCGATTTGTCGCCATACTTCACAATCGCGGCGAAGATGCGCTTGATGCGATCCGCGTCCTGCTTGGCGAAGCCCTCGTTTTCCGCGATCTGCTCGCCGATGAAGTCCGTAATCACGACCGGCGGGTGCGGCAGATACGGGAATGTCTTGCGGTCGGGAAAGCTTTCGCTGATGAACACGCCGTTTTTATAGAGCTTCACGGAATCGCAGTTGGTGAAGACGTAGATGTGGCTGAGGTCGGACGCCGCGCGCTCGCCCTGGTTCATCGTGGAGGCAAACCGCATAAAAGCCTCACCGTCTTGCTGGGAACGATAGGCATATGCCGCAAATTTCGGCAGGCGGAAGAGGTTTGTGACCCCGTGGTAGCAGATTTTATCCCCGCTGCCGAAGTCCTTGTGCGTGTTGTAGTCGCTCATGCACCAGCCGATCGCGCCGGAGATCTCGTCCGTGCCATACGCGCTGTTCAGCACGCGAAGGTGGCGCAACGCATGCTCCACGCGCTTTTCCTCGCAGTCGAACCGCTTCGTCGGGAACATGTGCCCGTTATGCTCGGTCACGAGGTATGGCACGTTCGCGCGGGCAACCTCCTTGCGCGGCTTGAGCGCGCGGTTATCTCCGCTGTGTACAAAGTCGTTGTAGGTGTAGACATCTTCAAAGAAGTGGCTTCCCTCAAAGTTTCTTACACCGCCCGTCTGCCGCGTCGCGTCCAGCGCATGCGCCAGCGCGTTAGTCTCGCGGTAAAACGCGTCGTCGTCCTGAGATTCGTTGATGCGAACACCCCAGAGCACGATGCTCGGGTGGTTCCAGTCCCGCGTGACCATCTCCTCCAGCATGTGCACGGCGTTTTTCTTCCATCCGTCGTCTCCGATGTGCTGCCAGCCGGGAAACTCCTCAAACACCAATAGCCCCAGCTCGTCGCAACGGTTGAGGAAGTGGTTCGACTGCGGATAATGGCTCGTGCGGACGAGGTTCACGCCCAGCTCGCACTTGAGTAGCTCCGCGTCGCTCTCCTGCGCGCGCTTCGGCATCGCGTAACCGACGTAAGGGTAGCTCTGGTGCCGATTGAGTCCGCGAAGCTTCACGCGTTTGCCGTTGAGGAAGAAGCCCTCCGGCGTGAATCGCGCTTCGCGAAAGCCGATGCGACAGGAATATTCATCTATTGCTTTCTCTTCCTGCAGAAGAGAAATACTTAGATCATATAAGTTTGGTTGCTCCAGTTCCCAGAGGCGAACGTCTCCCGCAGCAAACGAAACGGTGATTTTCTGTTTTTTCTCTCCGTTAAGAATAATGCTTTGCGTGTGTTGTTTCACTTCACCTTGCGGATTGGAAAGCGAAAATACCAACTCCGCCGCGCCGGAAACGCCGAAGAGATTGTCTACATACACATCTGCCTCAACCTGCCAGCCCTCGTCCGTTTTGACGGGCTTCGCATGCACGTTCTGAATAAAAACCTCGCTTGTCTCCTCCAGCCAGACCTCGCGGTAGATGCCGCCGTAGGTCAGGTAGTCGATCACGTAACCAAACGGCGGAATGTCGTCCCGCTCGGTTGCGTCGGCGACCACTGCGAGTACGTCGTCCCCACCCGTAAGGAGCTGCGTCAGCTCGCAGGTAAACGGCGTATATCCGCCGAGGTGCTCCGCGATCTGATCGCCGTTAAAAAACACCTTCGCCGCCGCCATCACGCCCTCGAAGTGTAGGAATACGCGTTTCCCCGCGTTCGCTTGCCGGCGGATGTGCCTGCGATAGCAGCTGACGAGCTGGCTTTCCCGCTCGTCGAAATTATTCAGCGGCAGCTCGCGGTTCGTGTGCGGAATGCGAACGGGAACAAACGCGGATTCGTCCGCATTCGCCTGCTCCATTCCCTGCGTGTATTGCTCGACAAAGAGCCAGCCATCGTTGATGGGTTGTTTGTTTCGCATGAGAATATTTCCTCCCGTTGGGGATATTTGCGGTGTTATTTTTGATTGATCTTGGTTATGATGAATATATCACCATTTGGGTGTGCGATCAAATGGCAGAAAAAGCCTGATTCAAACTCGTGAAAACCTGACATCTTTTGTCATCGTTGCGTGGTAAAATGAATCTATCATAGACGAGATTGAGAGAACTGTATGAGTAAATATAACGCGGTTTGGGAATACGTGGTTTCCCGCGGGGAAACCCGGCTTTTGCTTACGTTTGAGGAAATTCGTCAAATCGCGGGGCTTGAAATCGACCACTCGTTTCTTACCTATAAAAAAGAGCTGCTTCCCTACGGCTACGTAGTCGGCAAGATTTCGCTCAAGGCACAGACGGTGGAATTCCTGAAGAACGAATCCTAAACAGAAACGAATTATTCTAAAGCCCGTCAAGGCGGGCTTTTTGTGTGCTTCCATCAATTATGTAACGTCTTCTCGCCATTCGGCAGCGAAATCTCTCCGCAGAAGCTCGTGTACATCTTGCGCCGCACTTCCTCCGGTGTGGCTGCGTGCGCCAACACCCACATGAGCTTCGTCACGGCGCATTCACTCGTCATGTCGTAGGCTTGCAGGATGCCGAGCTCCAGCGCGAGCCTGCCCGTTTCGTAGACGGTCGGATCACTGGGTTCGTAACGGCACTGCGTGGTGAGCAGCACCGCAACGTTTGCGTCCATGAGTTTTTGGATGCCTTCCAGCAAATTTCGTCTCAGGCAATGGAGGCCGCCGAGGCCGAAGCCCTCAATCACCACGCCGCGGTAACCCAGCCGCGCGATGTCGTCAAACACCTCTGGTCTCGTGCCGGGAATCAGCTTGAGCAGGAACACGTTCGGCTCAATCGCGTCGTCCAGCGCGGGCTCTCCCTTCGGCTGCTGCGGAGGATCGATCAGGCGGACGCGGCCAAAGCGCACGCGCCCGACCGGCAGGCGATTGATGCTCTCAAACGCATTCTGGCTCGTGGTGCGCACCTTGGCGACGCGGCAACCGAGCATGATCTGCTGATCAAACACGACCACAACGCCGGGAATTCCGCTCGCAGCCGTGATCATCGCGTCCCGCAGGTTTGCTTTTGCGTCCGTGTTCGGGTGTCCGACGGGCAATTGCGAGCCCGTGATCACAACGGGTTTATCGACATTGCGCAGCATGAACGAGAGCATGCTCGCGGTATACGCCATCGTATCCGTGCCGTGCAGAATCACGATGCCGTCGTAGTCCGGCAGGCAGTCGAACACCGCCTTGGCGATGAGCCGCCACTCCTCCGGCTGGATATTGGAACTATCGAGGTTGAGGATGGTCTTCGTTTCAATTTTGCCGAGCTTCACGGCATCCGGCACATAGGTCAGGATGTCGTCGGCGGACAGCGTCGGAATCAATCCGTCCTCTGTCTGCGTGCAGGCAATCGTGCCTCCTGTCGAGAGGATCATCAGTTTTTTCATATTCGCTCCTATATAAAAAACTCGATGCGTGGCATAGTGCGTTCCGAAGAGCGAAACGCCGATTTGCAAAATAAAGGTAACACAAGATATCGCGCTTTGCCAGCCGTAATCAAGAATATAACATCCGATGCGTGGGCGGAAAAACTTCAAGCCCGCTTTTTCGCGCTACGCAACAGATCACATCCGTTTTGTGTTTGTATTCGCCGTGTTTTCCTGTATAATATGTTCTTGTAATCGTGATACTATTTTTACAATCTCCCGTAACACGCTATCGGCGTCACATCACACCCGGCGTAACCGAAAAATCGAGCAAGGAGAAGCAGGATGGAACGAATTTGCATTGCAGCCGACAGCACCTTTGACATGACTCTGGATCTGGTGCAACAATACGGCATCGAAGTCAGCGCGTCCTATGTACGCATGGGCGATCAGGATTATTTGGATTATCCCGACCTCAAACAGAGCGATCTATTTGATTATTACCGTAGCGCGAAAAAACTGCCGCAGACCGCGGCGGCAAATCCCAACGACTACGAAACGTTTTTTCAGGAGTGCCTCAAGGATCACGATGCCGTCGTCTTTATCGCAAAGAGCTCCGGTATGTCGAGCTGTTACGCGAACGCGGTCACCGCTGCGGGCAACTTTGACAACGTGTATGTCATCGACTCGCTCTCCATCTCCAGCGGCAGCTCTCTGCTCGCGATGGAGGCTTCCCGCAAGAGAAAAGATATGCCCGTCAAAGAGTTGGTCGAGTATTTGACCACCTATCGGGACAGGATCATCGGCAGCTTCATCATCGAAACGCTGGAATATCTGCACGAAGGCGGCCGCTGCTCCACGCTGGCGTATCTCGGCGCCAGCGCGCTGCAGATTCGCCAGAGCATCAACATTCGCGATGGCAAGCTCGTCGTCGGCAAAAAATACATGGGCACGTACAAGCACGCGCTCAAGGAATTCATCGACACCATGCTCGCCCAGCACGAGCATATGGACGATGAAGTCGTCATGATTTCGCACGCGATTCAGGACGAAGCGCTGCTCAACGCGCTGATTGCGCAGATCGACTCGCTGCATTACTTCAAGCAGATCATTCCGCTCTCCGTCTGCGCGGCAGTCGCCTGCCACGGCGGGCCGAATGCGTTCGGTCTCTTCTTCGTGCAGAAGTAAGCAACAGCAGAATCACAGTTTCGAGGATCGTAACGTTTGAAAATTCACGTCGTTAAAAAACACAACGCGGGCAAGGGATGCTTCGTCTGCGGCATACACAATCCATTTGGACTGCACACGGACTTTTACGAGCTGGAGGACGGCTCGCTCGCGGCAAAAGTGACGCCCAGTGAGCATCACCAGAGCTACCCCGGCAGGCTCCACGGCGGCGTCAGCGCGGCGCTCTTGGACGAGACCATCGGCAGAGCGATCAACGTCGCTGAGCCGGACACCTGGGCGGTCACGGTGGAGATTAACACCCGCTACAAAAAGCCCGTGCCGTATGGCGTGGAGCTCACCGTCACCGGACGCGTGCTGGAAAATAACCGCCGCCTCTTCACGGGAGAAGGCGCAATCCTCCTGCCGAACGGCACCGTCGCCGTCACCGCCACCGCAAAGTACATGAAGCTCAAGCTCAGCGACATTGCGGACTTTGAGGCAAACGGAGACAGCTGGGAATGCTACCCGCGCGAGAGCGATCCAACGGAGATCGACCTGCCGGAAGCGTAACAAAGCAACACAACACAAACACAGCCCACCAAATGGCGGGCTGTGTGCTTGCGTGGTATTCGATACTTAGTTGCGCAGGGCGTTGAGCGGCGCGGGAATCCTGCCGCCGCGATGGATGAAGTCCGCGCTGGACTCGGTATGCACCGCCATCACGGGCGCGCTGCCGAGGAGCCCACCCATCTCGACCATATCCCCTACGTGCTTCCCCGGCGCGGGAATGATGCGCACGGCGGTGGTCTTGTTGTTGATCATGCCGATGGCGGCTTCGTCCGCGATGATTGCGGAGAGCGTCTCCGCGGGTGTGTCTCCGGGCACCGCGATCATGTCGAGGCCCACGGAGCAGACGCACGTCATCGCCTCCAGCTTGTCGATGGTCAGCGTGCCCGCTTGCGCTGCCGCGATCATACCCTCGTCCTCCGAAACCGGAATGAACGCGCCGGAAAGCCCGCCAACCTGCGAGCTCGCCATGACCCCGCCCTTCTTAACCGCGTCGTTGAGCAGCGCGAGAGCCGCCGTCGTGCCGTGCGTGCCGCAACGCTCCAGCCCCATTTCCTCTAAGATTCGCGCAACGGAGTCCCCCTGTGCCGGCGTGGGAGCGAGGCTCAAATCCACGATACCAAACGGAACGTTCAGCCGCGTGGACGCTTCCCGCGCGATGAGCTGGCCCATGCGGGTCACCTTAAACGCGGTCTTCTTCACCGTCTCCGCGACGATGTCGATGGGCTGTCCCTTGACGTCCTTGAGCGCATGGCAGACCACGCCCGGGCCGGAAACGCCAACGTTGATCACGCATTCCGCCTCGCCGACGCCGTGGAACGCGCCCGCCATGAAGGGATTGTCCTCCACGGCGTTGCAAAACACGACGAGCTTTGCGCAGCCGAGGCCGTCCTGATCGGCGGTGCGCTCGGCAGTCGCTTTGATGATCTCGCCCATCAAGCGCACGGCGTCCATGTTGATGCCCGCGCGCGTGGAGGCGACGTTGATCGAGGAGCAGACGTATTTTGTAACCGCCAGCGCCTCGGGAATCGACCGAATCAGGCGCATATCGCCGCGCGTGAAACCTTTTTGCACCAGCGCGGAGAACCCGCCGATGAAATTCACGCCGCAGGTGTCCGCCGCGCGATCCATCGCCAGCGCGAAGGGAACGTAATCCTCCGTGTCGCTTGCGTCCGCAACCAACGCCATGGGCGTCACCGAGATGCGCTTGTTGACGATAGGAATGCCCATCTCGCGCTCGATGTCCTCTCCGACGGAGACAAGCTTTTCCGCGGAGCGCGTGATCTTGTCGTAGATCTTCTGCGTGGCGCGTTTCGGGTCGCCGTCCGCGCAGTCGCGCAGGGAAATCCCCATCGTGATGGTGCGGATATCGAGGTGCTCGCGGTCGATCATGTGCTGGGTTTCAAATATTTCCTTGAGGTCGATCATCGTATCATCCCCTCAAATGCGGTGCATGGCGTTGAAGATGTCTTCCCGCTGAATGCGAATGGTCATGCCGAGGCGCTCGCCTTCCGCGTCCAAAACGCTGGAAATTTCGCCGAAGGGCACGCTCGCGTCCTTGATATCGACCAGCATGACCATCGTGAACATTCCGCCGAGGATGGTTTGGGAGATGTCGAGGACGTTGACGTTGATGCCCGCGAGCGCAACGCAGATTCCCGCGATGATGCCCACGCGGTCTTGGCCGATGACGGTGACGATGGCATGCATAATAATACAGACTCCATTCATTATATATACTTTCGTTCCAGAGAGTTTAACATAATAAGGTGGGGAAAGCAACGGAGGAAGTATATTGTTCTTTGTGTTTGAACAAGAAAAAACGACCTAGTATAGGTCGTTAAGTCTTTGTTTCTAATCTGTAATCGTTCCATCTTTAATATGGTATTGAATTTGATTCTGATCGCAGAAGTTTATCACTTGATTTGCACAGATATTGTAAAACGACTTGTGATCCTTATATTCAGTAACAAGTTTGTTGTAATTTGCTCTACCAAAAATGATTCTATCTACGAACTTAACAGCTTCAAGTATCTCTGATAAGTCTTGCTGCAATAGATTAGGTGTTGGGTAAGGTTCCATACTAATCCAAGTTTTGCACCCTGCGTCGTGCAAAGCACGCAAGGCACTCAAGCGGTCTGCATAAGGGGCAGCTCCCGGCTCAACTTCTTCGCGGTACTGCTCATTCAGAGATATCAGAGTTACTCCGTATTCGTTTTCACGGGACATTAAGGATAACTCATACGGTAGAATACCCTTCGTTAAAACAACACACTTGATGCCAGCATCGTTCAACTTCTTGATTGAAGCCAAACTCATCTCTTCGATTTCGGGGTAACCAACCATAAATGGATCAGTCGTGAAGCAGAGTTGCACCGATTTGATCTTATTTTTCAGTTTTGGTATTTCCTTGTCAAGTAGCTCCAATGTGTTGCCAACTAACATTGGCTCAATCCATTCAGAATAATTCTTTACTTTGCTGAATCTCTTTGCCATTAAATATGCATAGCATGGGTACAAGCAGCCATGCGAACAGCCGTGAACATGGTTCATTGTGTAATCACCATATTCTACGCCAGTTTTGTATAGCATTGATTTCCGTTCAATTGTCTTCACTCGTACTCCTTGATAAATCTATAACTATCTTGTTTGAAGTTGCTCTTACTTACTTTTCCTTGCTTCAAGATTATACCATTACTAATTAGAGGTTTGATAACAGTTGTTAGCAAATCAGATGCTTTCAGCATTGTTTTTTCGAGTAAAAATATTTCAATTGCAGAATAATCTACAACCTTTCCACAAAACTCTTTTGTCAATCGGCGTTTTGCAGCACATGCATGGTAATCTAATTGGCTTTCTTCCTCCATGTCACGATCAAATAATGAAAGCTGCCCGTCTTTGGGAACTTGGGTGCGAAAAAACTCGCGACCTTCAAACGTTTCCCAAATTGCATCTTTTACTTTCTCCAAACCTTTTTCATGAGGTGTAGCAAAAACTATACGATATAATTCTGTGTTTTTAGAATTTCGGAACTCAAACGCGAAACTGTAATTAATTTTCCCAACCTTCAACTTTACCGCAATGTAGTCTAGTAAATCGGTTTTGTCTGTTATATCATCAATCCCAAGACATCTTTTCAGACGATCATCCTCTTTATTCCTGACGAGATCGCTTGTAAAAACATTAAAAATAATTTCGCAATAATACCTACGTGATAGATTTGCTACATTTTCTATGATCACCGTGCCTAAATCATATGGGTCTATATAAAATATAGTTGAGGCATTTTCTAATAAATACTTATCAAAAAGGCTTGAGTTTAGTAAGTAGGTGTTTACATCTTGATTATCATAGTGAACTATTACGTTTGAAGGTTTCTGTTTCTCAGTGGTAATCGCTTTCTCAACCATTTTACAAATCTGAATTCTCTCCAAGGAAAGATCATTAAGAAATAAATGAAATTCTTTATCTTCGTGCTTTTTTGCATCACTGATAAAAATCAGTAATACTTCCAAAGCGGTAGTTAAATCGCCATCAGCATAAATGCCAGCATTGCACATACAATCAATAAAGCAAATATGCTTTATATTGGGTCTATTTGCAACAACGAACAGCCATTGTCTTACATATGCAGACACATATCTAATTTTATGACTTGTATGTTCTTTCTTGTCGTCCAGTTTACTTGTATCTATATCCAGAGCCTCAACCAACTCGTAATAATTCATTTTGATTCCTTCCAATACATGCAATCTGTTATAATGGATAATACCACCATTAAAGCGCGTTTTAAACAGATAATATGTGATTTCTTTAAAGTTTGCACTTAAATAAGGAGTATCATCATGTCCACCCTCACCGCCATCCTCACCCGCACCAGCTACCGCGGGAAATACGATCCCACGCCGATCCCGCGCGAACACCTGCAGCAGCTGCTGGAGGCGGGGCTTGCCGCTCCCTCCGGCTGCAACAAGCAGACCACTAGCCTGATCGCCGTGGACGATCCCGCGATTCTTGCGAAGCTCAACGCCCTCACCGACTCCCGCGTCGGGCAAACCGCGCCCGCGATGATCCTCGTGCTCACGCGCCGCATCATCGCCTACCGCGACCGCACGTTTTTCATTCAGGATTATTCCGCCGCAATTGAGAACATCCTCATCGCCGCGGTTGCAATGGGTTACGAAAGCTGCTGGGTCGAAGGGCACATCACCGACACGAACAACATCGGCCGCCAGATGGCGGATGTGCTCGGCATTCCGGAGGAATACGAGCTGGTCTGCTATCTGCCCATCGGCAAGGCGATTGAGCCGACGCAAAAGCCGGTCAAGCAGCCGTTCTCCGCGCGCGCGTGGTTCAACGGCTTCGGCAAGCAGGAGTAAGCACTCCAGAAACACAAAAAGGACGCGAATCGCGTCCTTTTTTATTGCGTTCTATTCGTTACGGGTGTGCCTCTCCCGCGCGGTAAGCCGCCATGATGCTCTTGAAGATCTCCCCGCTGGAAGGCGCGGTCCAGGTAATCGCGTTTGCGCCCGCCTCAATCGTCTCGCGAATCGTCTCCTCCGTGGGCCCTCCGGTCGCGATGATCGGCAGCTCCGGATACGTTTCGCGGATTTTGCGCACGACGCTCGCCGTCTCCGCCGCGGCGGATACGTTCGCGATGCGCATGCCCGCCTCCACGCGCTCGTAGATGTCCGTGTCCTCCCGCGCGATGGTGACGATGATCGGGATGTCGATGGTCTCCGCTAACTCGCGGATCACCTCGTTCTTCGTCGGCGCGTTGACTACGACGCCGATTGCGCCCTGCATCTCCGCATATGACGCCATGTGGATGACACGCTTTCCCTGCGTGAGTCCCCCGCCGACGCCCGCAAACACGGGCACATCGGAGGCGGAGATGATCGCCTGCGTGATCACCGGCTGCGGCGTAAAGGGGTACACCGCCATGATCGCGTCCGCATTGACGTTTCGAATGATGGCCAGATCGGTGGAAAACACGATGGATCGATAGAGCTTGCCAAAGATCGTGATCCCGCTGCATTGCGCAATCACCGGCGGAATGCGAAGCGCGAACTTGCGCAACGTTCCGTCAATCGGGGTTGGCGTGTTTGTCATAAGCGCCTCCAAATTTAAGATTGTAAAAATAAGTGCGAAAAATATGGTTTGTAGTTTCATTCTATCGGCTCCATGCGCCCACAACAAGGGAGCAAGTGTGAACACGCGGACACGCGCTTGTAAATCTTTTTTGTCCTTCAACCGTTGGTTTCGAAAAATCGCGTGCTGGTTGCGTTTGTTTTTACGGCAATCAACGAATGGTTGCGCTAATATTTCATAACTATCAAAATTTTTGATTGACTTCTATCATAGTTATGCTATGATTTGTTTGATGATTATAAAACATTAGGAGTTGAGGTTATCACATGGAACAGGAAGTAACCAGTTACCACCCGCTCAAAACGCAAAAAGAGTATCTCAAGCTGATCGCGGCAAACGTGATCAACCGCTTTGGCGATTCCATCGACGGCATCGCGATTGCGTGGCTGATGTATCAAATTACGCACAGCGCGTCGATGATGGCGCTCATACTCGGCCTCAACTATGTGCCGACCATCCTGTTGCAGCCGTTTACGGGCGCGATGGTGGAGCATCTCTCCAAGAAGCGCGTGATGGTGCTCTTCGACATCGGGCGCGGGCTCGTCGTCGCGGCAACCGCGGCGCTGTATATGCTGGGGCATCTGACGCCCGTGATCCTGACGGCAATGATGCTGCTCATCTCCACCCTGGAGGCGTTTCGCTCTCCAGCAGGTTCCGCGATCGTGCCGCTGCTGCTCAAGCCGGAGTTATATAAGGTAGGCTCCGCGCTGAACCAGACCGCGAGCAGGGTCACCGAGCTGGTCGGCCTCGCGCTCGCGGGCGGCGTGGTGGCGCTGCTTGGCTGCCAGGGCGCGCTGATGATCGACGCGGCTACCTTCTTCCTCTCCGCGCTGATCATCGGCTTCATCCGCATCAAAGAAACGCTGCCGGAAGAAAAGGTCAGCCTCAAGACCACCGCGAAGAGCTTCCTCGAAGGGTTGTCGCTAATCCGCAGCACGCGGGTGATGATCGTGCTGCTGCTCATCGGTGCCATGATGAACTTCATGTTTGTTCCGCTCAACGTGTATTCCGCGCCCTTCATCGCGGACTATCTCAAGGGCGGCGCGGAAACGCTGTCGCTCATCAACATCGTGCTCGTGCTCTCGCTGGGGCTTGGTTCGTTTGTCGCGCCCAAAATCACCCGCATCTCCGGTAAGACGCAGCTCATCGCCTGCGGCATCCTCGAGAGCGTCGCGCTGATCGCCTTTGCGCTGAGCGGCTATCTTGCGCCAAAGCTTTTGCAATATGCGGTGCTGCTCTTCTCCTGTGTGCTGCTCGGGTTCGGTGCGGGCATCATCAACGTGGTCTATAACGCAGCGTTCCTGCGCCTGATTCCGCCGGAATTCATGGCGCGCCTCTCCGGCATCTCCACCGCGATCCTCGTGTGCTCGCTTCCGGTAGGGAGCTTCCTTTGCTCCGCGCTCGCGGCGGTGCTGAAGGTGCCGGTTGCGATTCTCGCCTCCGGGCTATTGAGCATTGTGCTCTATCTGCTGCTCGTGCGCGTCAAGAGCCTCGAAGCGCTGTAACACCATTGTTGAGCGCATGATTTTTTGCTAAACTGATTGTGTCCCTCCGGCTTTTTGCCGGTGTGGACGAGAAAGAAAGGTGCTGTTATGGAATCCCTTCGCTTTTATCCGCTCAACTGTCGTCTGGAGGCTGCTGCCGTGCTTTCGCGCCTCGCTTACCGCGGAGACAACGAGCGCTCCGGCGACATGCGCGCGACCATCGAGCACTACTGCAAGAAATACAACCTCGAGCGCAGCCGGTTTTCCGGCATACTGGAGGCGTTTGAATTCGTCAAAACGCATCTTGTTTACGAGGAGCGGGAGCTACTCGATCTGTTTGGTGTTCCCGACGGTATGGAAGCGAGTCTTTACGATCTCATCCGTCAGCTTCGCTTTAATCTCGGGGACGAGCGGGTCGGCGATCTGCCCCTTCGCATCGCGCTGATCCTCTCGGATGAGGCGGACGAGCCGATGTTCGGGCGCGCTGCCATCGCGGATTTGCTTGCGTATGTCCAACGCCAGCCTATCTCCGATCCGGCAAAGCTGCTGTTCACCGACGCTGTCATCCGCTTTGATGAGTACGAAGCGCGGATAAATCGCCTGCTGGATCAGGCGGAAGCGTTGATTCGTGAAAAGGAGGAGCTGCTCCTACCCTACGCAGAGCAGGCGCTGAATAGCTGGAACAATCTGGCAAGCGAGGACGCGTTTTTTGACCAGCTCGCGCTGGAAGGCATCCGCCTCGACTGCCCGCGCGCGGATGTGTACCCGATGGTGATGAACTTTACTACCATCACGCTGCACTCCAACATCATTTGCGCGCAGCAGTTCGGAACGGACGAGCGCACCGTGATCACCTACGGCATCTTCATTGACGAGTTTACGAAGAGCGACCGCACGGGCAAGACCGATCTGGAATCGCTGACGAATCTGTTGCACGCGCTGGACGACAAAAAGCGCCTGCAAATCCTCGTTTACCTGCGGAAACAGCCGCTCTACGGGCAGGAGCTTGCCAACGTGACGGAGCTTTCGCCGGGTACGGTTTCTCACCACATGAGCGAGCTGGCGGGCATCGGCCTCGTCACGATCGAAAAGCAGGGCGTCAAGCTCCTCTATCACCTCAGCGAGTCGCGCATTCGCGAGTTTCTCTCCATGATGGAGCGGAATCTGCTTTAAACCTCGCAAGAAAGCCCGATCTTCGGGCTTTTATTGTACGTTCGTCACAGTTCTCTAGCTTTAAAACCAGTATAGTCAATCTATCAACGATCGCATGGAGGCAACGTATGGAACCGCCGAAGAAAGAGACTATCATCAATGCATATTTCCAACCCAACTCGCGCTGGGCGGAACCGCTCGCACTGCTGCGTGAGCTGTTGCTCTTTAGCGGCTTGGTGGAGGACTTCAAGTGGGGAAAACCGACCTACACCCACAACGGCGAGAATACCGCGATCCTGTTTGAATACAAGGATTCCTGCGCGATCGGCTTTTTCAAAGGCGCGCTGCTCAAGGACGAGGCAAAGATTCTGGTCGCGCCCGGCGAGCATTCGCAGGCGATGCGCATGGCGAAGTTCACCCGTGCGGACGAGGTGCGCGCCAAGGCAGAGACGCTGCGCGCCTATCTTGCGGAAGCGCTCGCGCTCAACGACGCGGGAGAAGAGATTACCTTTACGCACAAGGATGCCGAGATGCCGGAGGAGCTCACGCAGATTCTGGAGCGTTCCCCCGAGGCAAAGCTCGCATTCTATTCGCTGACGCCCGGCAGACAGCGCGCGTACCTGCTGTATTTTGCCGACGCGAAGCAATCGAAAACGCGCGTCGCCCGCATCGAAAAATACCTGCCGCGCATTCTGGACGGCAAGGGTATGCTGGACTAAACGAACGAATCAAACACAAAGAGCCGCGCAATGCGCGGCTCTTTGCGTTTAGCGGGCATGCCCGCTTATACTCGTTCGTTTACTCGATCGCCTTAAGCGACTCGACCATGTTGATCCTCGAAAGCCGCGGGCGCATGAAGATATCCACGCCAAACGCGAAGAGGAACGTCATCGCCACTGCGAGCAGGAAGCTCAGCGGATGGATCACCACGTGGAAGCTGACCATGTCGAAGCTGAGTTGTCCCATGACGAAACTGTGCAGCCAGATGCCCATCGGAATCCCCGCGAGCGCGCCCAGCAGCGTCAGCACCAGATTTTCGCGGAAAACATACGCGCCCACCTCCGGCGCATAGAAACCCAGCACCTTGATGGTTGCAATCTCGCGCATGCGCTCCGTGATGTTGATGTTGCTCAGGTTAAAGAGCACCACAAACGCCAGCGCACCCGCGCAGAAGATGATCACGAAGATCACGAGGTTGAGGCTGCTCATCATGTTGTTCACGCGATCCTGAATGTCCGTCGTGACGCTCACATTCGCGACACCCTGCTCGTCCATGAGCTTTGCCGCGGCTTCGTGCTGATCCGCTATCGCGCTGTCCGCCAGCGCGGCCTCGTAAGCGCAGGCCTTTCCGAACGTGCTTTCGTAGGTGGCAGGCGTCATGAGCATGTAGTGATACACATAGTTTTCAAAGATCGCGCTCACGGGCAGAGAGATCTCTTTGGAGTCGTCCACCAGCACCTGTATGCTGTCACCCACCTTTACCCCGGCGATTCGCGCGAGTTTGTCGCTGATGGCGACGCTTCCGTCCGGCGGGTAGCTCAGCTGTGCGCCGTTTGCGTGCATATTGATCACGTTGGAGATCTTCTCATCTCCGGTTGCGATCACGTTGACGGTCTTGAGCCCTTCCTTCGTGTGGGCCGAGATCGTGTCCGTCGTGACGAACACGCAGGACGAGAGCAGATCGCTCGTCTCCTTTTGAAACGCCGCCTGCTGGGCATCGCTCATCGGCTCGTCAAACACAACCGCAAAGTCGTAGGTCATGATGTTGTTAAACTGATCCTGTGCGATGTTGGCAATGGAGTCCTTAATGCCAAACCCCGTGATCAACAGCGCCGTACAGCCGCCGATGCCGAGCACCATCATGATCAGGCGCTTGGTGTAGCGAAATACGTTGCGCAGCGAAATCTTCACCATGAAGCCGAGCCGCTTCCAGAGGAACGGGATGCGCTCCAGGAACACGCGCTTGCCCTCCTTGGGTGCTTTGGGGCGCATGAGTTCCGCGGGCATGAGGGCGAGTTCCGCGCGGCAGGTTAAAAGCGTGACCCCCGCGGAGCACAGCAGCGTGACCGCAAGCGAAACGGCAAAGAGCGACCAGTCCAGCGTGTAGATGATCGGCGCAAAGCCGTAGAGCATGCCGTATGCCTGCCAGATCACCCATGGGAAGAGCCAGCAGCCGCCGAAGTAGCCGATGAGGCTGCCGATGAGCGCCGCGCTGCCCGCGTAGGCGATATACTTCCACGCGATGGTCACGCCGCCGTAGCCCATCGCCTTGAGGGTGCCGATCTGCGTGCGCTGCTCCTCCACCATGCGCGTCATGGTCGTCATGGTGACCAGCGCCGCAACGAGGAAGAAGAACACCGGAAACACCTTCGAGATGCCGTTTACGATGGACGAATCGTTCTCAAAGTTGACATACCCCGCGTTCGTCTCGCGGTTGAGCACATAGACCGAGGGTTTCTTGAGATCGTTTAACTCCGCCTGCGCGTCGTCAATCTTCTTGCGCCCGTCGGCGAGCTCCTGCGCCGCGTCCGCGAGCTTCTTGTCCGCCTCCGCTTTGCCATCGAGGTAGTCCTGATAACCGTCGTTGTATTGCGTCTGCGCGTCGTTGAGCTGGGCTTTGCCTTGCGCAAGCGCTGTCTTTCCGTCGTCAATCTGCTGCTTTGCCGCGTCGAGCTGGGCTTTGTTTGCGTCCAACTGCGCCTTGCTTCCCGCAAAGAGCGTTGTCGTCGTCTGCCGCTGTGCGTCCAGCTGGCTCTGCGCGATATCGAGCGCCGCGAGCTGGCCCTGCAGGTAGGCGATTTGATCCGTGTCGCCCGCGAGCGTCGCGGCGTCCAGCGCGGTTGAAAGCTGCGCGCGCTGCTGGTCAATCGTTTGCTGGCTTGCGTCGAGCTGGGCAAACGCGCTCGTCCTGGCTGCTTCATAGTCGCTGACGCCCTGATTATACGCGGCAAGCCCGCTTTCATACTGCTGCTGCGCGACGTTGAGCGAGGCTTCGTTTGCGTTGATCTCGCTCCAGCCGCTGTCAATCTGTGCCTTTGCGTCGGCGAGCTTGGTGGAGGCATCGACGAGCTGCTGCTCCACATCCGCCTTTTGGGTGTTGTATTCCTTTAGCCCGTCCTGATACTTCTGCTCCGCGTCGGCAATCTCTTTGTTCGCCTTGTCGACGATATCCTGATACTTCTCGTTCGCGAGCAGCTTCATGCGCTCTTTGAGCGGGTCTTCCATGCGTGCGACCGTCTGATCATAGGCATCGCTGAAGATTTTTTGATCCGCGCCGGTCAGCCGGACATAGAGTTCGGTATAATAATCCCGCGAAAATCCGCCCTCCGGCACATACAGGTACGCCGTAATCTTGCCGCCGGCGAGCTTCGTCGTGCCGCGCTCCATGTTCAGGTACGTCGGCGAATCGACAAGCCCGACGATGTTGTATGTATCATAGGTGAACGCGTCCAGCGTGTCCTGATCGTTGTCCTTGGAGATGAGGAGCTTTGACCCGATCGCGCTCTTGGGCAGCATCCGCGCATCACCGAGGCATTCGTTGTCCGCAATCGGCATTCTGCCCGCGGTGAGCTTGAGCAGATTGACCTCGTTCGTGATCGAGTGCGCCGCGAGCACATAGGATTCTCCGCTCTCCAGCGTGGCGAGCACATCCTGACTCACCGCGCCCTCCGCGACGGCAACGCCGTCCATCGCGGCAATGGAATCCACCTGCGACTTGTCGATGCCGAGCGTCGTGATAATCTTCTCATCGAACATCTCGTTCTGGCGCAGGTATTGATCCGCCGTGTCGATCATGGCGTTCTTGGTCACTTTTAATCCGGAAAAGAAGCCGACGCCGAGCGCCACAATCGAAAGGATCGCCAGAAAGCGACCCAATGTGTGGCCCAGCTCACGCCGCTTACTCTTCCTCCATGCTTTCTTGACTCGCATCACCATTCAATCTCCTCGATGGGTTTAGCATGTTCGTTGATGCGAACGGAGGAGACGGTTCCGCTCTTGACCTTCACCACGCGATCCGCCATCTCGGTGATCGCGCTGTTGTGCGTGATGATCACGACCGTCATGCCCTTTTCGCGGCTGAGGTCCTGCAGAATCTTGAGCACCTGCTTGCCCGTCGTGTCGTCGAGCGCGCCCGTCGGCTCGTCGCAGAGCAGCAGTTTCGGGTTCTTCGCCAGCGCGCGCGCAATTGCGACGCGCTGCTGCTCGCCGCCGGAGAGCTGCGCGGGAAAGTTCATCATGCGTTCGCTGAGTCCAACGTCGTTTAACACCTGCTCCGCCGAAAACGGCGCTTTGGCGAGCTCGGTCGCCATCTCGACGTTCTCCAGCGCGGTGAGGTTCGGAATCAGGTTATAAAACTGAAACACGAAGCCAACGTCCTCGCGGCGGTAGCGCGTGAGCTGCCTGCGATTATAGGCGGAAACGTTGTCTCCGCCGAGAAACACGCTTCCGCTCGTGAGCGTGTCCATGCCGCCAAGAATATTGAGCAGCGTCGTCTTGCCCGCGCCGGACTGGCCGACGATGACGCAGACCTCTCCCTGGCCAATCTCAAAACTCACATCGTGCAGCGCGTTTACCTTCACGCCTTCGGTATCATATACCTTCGCCACATTGTCAAAAACCACGTACGGGGTCATGTATCGTCCTCCAATTTGGTCATTTCGCTTCTTCTTCCGCAACAAAGCGGCGTTGAACGGCATGCTATTTTTCTAAACATTCGTCTATTACAAGACTGCCATCCAAAAGATGTTTGCATTTTAACCTAAAATCGTAAACAGAAGATTAACTCGGTTTGAATGTTACTCTCCTGCCATTATTTTACACATTTCCATCACTTGCAATAAGCGTTTCTAAAAAAGAATCCGGTTCTTGACATTTCTTGCCTGTTTTGCGTTACAATATACACAGTATCATCGTAGATGAAAGGGATATGAACATGCAAACCAAGCTCCCTACCGAAGAGGACATTGCCCGCTGGAAAGAAGTATTTGCCGCATACAACACCCGACTCAAGCCAAACCGCATCAGCGGAGAACAGTTGCGCGATTATCTCACCGCGCACTATCCCGTAAAACTAATGCAGGATACCGAGATGGATCAGGTCGTGACCGGCAACATTCTCGCAAACGAGTGCTATTCGCGTGTGCTGCCGGAGGGTGCTTCCCCAAGCCCGGTCTGCTACAAGCTCGCGCGAGAGGGTGCAGCGCTTGCGCTCTATGCGTCTCAGGACGCGCTCTACGCGGGCAGCGATATCCTCGTTGGAATCGACCTTGTCAGCGGTTACTTCCTCGTGGAAGGCAGCAGCCTGCTATGGGACGAGCTCTACGCCCAAAGAGGCCTGAGCGAGGACGAACTCTCCAACTATTATTGTGTCGCGGAATACGTCGCCTGTCTTACCCGCTTTGGCCTGCTGGAACAGGCGTTGATGTAATCATTCGATACATACATGTAAGCAAGAGAGCATGGTTAAATCCGTGCTCTTCTTTCTCTTAAATATTGGACCGCAACTTCGTAAAATCTTGTTGACGTCTGTCGTTTGCTTGCAGCATATTGCGCAAATTGATACAATAAATACAGTATTGGTTTTCACTTTGTGGCCACCAATGGACAGGAGGTCCCGTATGAATCGACTTGCCGTCACAAATCTCTTTGGAATACAAGGCCTGAATATCGCGTGGTATGGCGTAATCATCGCCTGCGGGCTGTTGCTCGGCATCTGGCTAGCCACCTACCGCGCGAATAAACGCGGCTGGTCTTCCGACCTGGTGCTGGACTTCATCCTGCTCGCGGTTCCGCTTGCGATCATCGGCGCGCGCGCCTACTATGTCGCGTTTGAGTGGGAATATTTTTCGGCAGCACCCGCAAAGATCATCGCGATCAACGAAGGCGGCCTCGCGATCTACGGCGCGGTAATCGGCGGCTTTCTCGCAGCGTTTATCTTCTCCAAGGCTGCGAAGTTTCCGTTTCTCAAGCTCATCGACCTCGTGATTCCGAGCCTGATTCTGGGGCAGGCGATGGGCCGCTGGGGGAACTTCATCAATCAGGAAGCGTTCGGCGCGCTGGTCACCAATCCCAATCTGCAATTCTTCCCGTTGGCGGTGTATATCCAGTCGCTGGGCGAATGGCATCAGGCGACGTTCTTCTACGAGAGCTTCTGCAACAGCATACTCTTGGTCGTCACGCTCCTCCTCGGGCGAAAGGGCGTCAAGGACGGAACCTTGCTCGCCACCTATTTCATCGGCTACGGCACGATACGCGCCATCATCGAGGGCTTGCGCACGGATAGCCTCTATCTCTTTGGTACAATCCGCATTTCACAATTGCTCTCCGCGCTGCTCGTACTGGTTGGGATCACGCTTCTTGTGTTGATTAAGAAGGACGTCATCCGCACGAAGCCCTACGACGGGAAATACTGCGTGATCCGTCCGGAGGATTTCGACGAAAAATAACGGAACACAAATAAGAGAGCGGTTACCCGCTCTCTGTTTGCATCGTGTTTCGTATCCCGTTCATTTATGACGCGTACACGGCTATTTCTGCTCTTGCAGTAAATACCAAGCCTTGAGTACCGCAGCCTGCGTTTTTCCGTCCGGCACACCGCCATGCAAAATCAAATCGACCAACTCTTTGAGCGGGCGCTGCTCCACATTGAGGAACTCGTCCGCATCCGGATTCGCAGCACGAAATGTCAATTCCCGCGCAAGATAGAGATGAATCTTCTCATCCATCACCGCGACGGAGGGATAAAACACGCCGAGTGAAACAAACTCCTCCGCCTCATACCCCGTCTCCTCGGTCAACTCTCGCCGCGCGCAAGCCAGCGGGTCTTCGCCGGGATCGAGCTTGCCCGCCGGGATTTCAAGCATCACCTGCGCAAAGGGATAGCGATACTGCCGCACGAGGATCACGTTGCCGCCGCGGGTCAGCGGAACGACAGCAGCGGCGCCCGGATGACGCATCACCTCGCGGGTCGCGAGCTTGCCGTTTGGCAGGCGAACCGCATCGCGAAACAGATGCACAATCTTTCCGTTGTAGATCTCCTCCGATGAGACCTGCACTTCGGTCAGCTCCGAATCCAGAAACTCCATCTTACTTCTCCGTATCGAGTTTATTTTCTGTGATTGTACCATATGAAACCGATTCTGGGTACACAAGTCTCGTTTGATGTTACGTGCCGGTTGCGTAGCAAATCATGATGTTTTATAATAAGAATGATTTCGATTATATGCCGTATACACATTAATTCTCACAAAAAGGATATCTTTCATGCGAATCGGATATGCCTGTCTCGCCGTCGCGCTCGAAGGCGCACAGCTGAAAACCTGCACCCGAAAGTACGCCGCGCCCGAGCGGTTGCTTTCGCTCGCGGGCGAAAACCTGTCCGCGATGGAACGCATGATTGACTACAACATCACAAACGAAGTCCGGATGTATCGCATCAGCTCCGACCTTGTTCCATTTGGCTCCAGCCTCGCCTCCGGCCTTCCCTGGGACGCGATCCACCGCGAGCAGATTGACCGCATCGCGCAAAAGATCAAGTCGAGCGATATGCGCGTCTCCATGCATCCCGGGCAATACACCGTACTCAACTCGCCGGATAGCGGGGTCATCGCGCGTTCCATCGACGATCTACGCTATCACGCGCGGCTTCTCGACGCGCTCCATCTCGATGAAACGCACAAGATCATCCTGCACGTCGGCGGAAAATACGGCGATCCAACCGCCGCAATCTCACGCTTTTCCGATGTGTTTGCCAATCTGGATGCGTCGATTCAAAAGCGCCTGATCCTGGAGAACGACGGCAGCATCTATCACATTGACGAGGTGCTCGAGTTGTGTCACAGAATCGGTGTTCCCGCCGTTTATGACAATCTCCACAACGAGATCAACCCCGCGGACACGACGAAGGACGACGCGTATTGGGTCTCACTCTGCCGCGAAACATGGCGTGAGGTGGACGGCGCGCAAAAGACGCATTATTCCCAGCAAAATCCGCAAAAAATACGCGGCGCGCACACGGATACCATCGCGATCGACGCGTTTTTGGACTATTGTCACCGTCTTCATACGCCGCTACCGGATATGATGTTGGAAGTGAAGGATAAGAACCGCTCCGCGATGAAATGCATCCTCTGTACCTCGCCAAATAACCAGCATCTGCTGGAAACCGAGTGGGGCAGGTACAAGTACAGCGTGCTGGAGCGATCCCCCGCGGACTACCAAGCCCTGCGCACACTGCTCAAGGACAAAACCGGCAACAACGCCGTCCTGTTTTACCAAACAGTCGAGCGGACGCTCGCAATGCCGGAGGAAAAGGGACGCGCCGTCAACGCGCTGGAGCACGTTTGGGGCTATTGCTCGGACATCGCAACCGCGGCGGAGACCAAGCGCTACCACGCACTATTGGATGACTATCTACGAGGAAACGTGCCATTGTCGCAGGCAAAGCACCTGCTCTACCGCCTCTCGCAGAAGTATATGCAAGACTACCTGCTGGGTTCCTATTACTTCACACTATAAAAAATAAGAACAAAGGAGGCTACTCACATGGAAACGCGTTCTGTTTCAAAATGGTTCAAGTGGGTGATGCTCGTGGCGCTCATCGCCATGCTCACCGTCAACGCGCTCTCTTCGATCCTTCCGATCAACGGAGTAACGCCCAAAGAGGTCTCCGATCGGTATCCCAACCTGTTTGTTCCCGCGCCGCTGACGTTCGCGATCTGGGGCGTGATCTACATCCTTGTCATCGCCTATACGGTCTACCAATTCGGACTGTTCCGCAAACGCGGCGAGGCTGTCAACGCGACGCTGTTAAACCGCACAGCGATCCTGTTCACCGTGTCCAGCATCCTCAACCTCGGCTGGGTGCTCGCGTGGCACTACGGGCTGTTGACCGTGTCTGTCCTGCTGCTCGCGCTGTTTTTGATCACGATGATCACCATGCGCCTGACGATTCACGCGCAGGAGCCGCTTTCGGTAAAGGAGAAATGGTTCGTACGCCTGCCGTTTTCCGTCTATTTCGGCTGGGTCACGATCGCGACCATCGCGGGCGCTGTTGCGCTGCTTGTCGGTAACGGCTTTGGCGGGCTGGGACTGAGTGAATCTACCTGGACGATTCTGATCCTCATCGTCGGCGCAGCCATCGGGATTGCGACCGCGCTGCGGTTTCGCGATATTCCGTATCTGTTGGTGTTCGTCTGGGCGTACTCCAACATTCTCTCCAACCACCTCTCTCCCGCCGGATTTGCGGGACAGTATACCGGCGTAATCGCAACGCTGATTCTCGCGCTCGCTGCGTTCGTCGCGGTGATCGTTATTCTGGTCGTAATAAAAGCAAAAACTGCAAAAAAATAAATCCATATTGGCGGGTACTATGTTCCAACAACAGAACCACTATGACGCAATCATCATCGGCGGCGGGCTCTCCGGCTTAACAGCGGCGAGCCTGCTCGCCAAAAAAGGGCTCCATGTCGCCGTCGTTGAAAAAAGCGACCAACCAGGAGGCTCCTGCGGCATCTTCCGGCGCGGAGAAACCACCTTTGATCAGGGTTCCGCGATGCTCTATGGCTTCGGTGAGCACGGCTTCAACGCGCACCGCTTCGTGTTCAACTGCCTCGAAGAGCCAATCGACATGCTCAAGCATGAGCTGCTGTACGTGGTCAACTACGAAGGCAAGCGGATTCGCTTCTTTTCGGATGTCGACCGGTTTGCGGAGGAGCTCGCTTCTGTGTTTCCTTCGCAAAAGGAGCAGATCCGGCGTTTCTATCGCGACATGACGAAGCTCTACCGCCACATCATGGTCGAGTCGCCGAGCTACACCACGGCGGACGAAACCGACCCGAAGGACGGGCTTCGCGGCATCCTCCGGCATCCAGTATCGTACATCCGGTTCTTGAGTTACCTCAACCGCAGCGCAAAATCGCTGCTCCAGCAATATTTCACCGACCCGGAGATCTTCAACTTCTTCGATAAGCTCACCTCAACCTATTGCTATGCGACGGTGGAGGAAGCGCCCGCCGTGCTCGCCGCCGTCATGTTCGTGGACAACCACACGGGCGGCAGCTGGTATCCCGCGGGCTCCACGCTGTTTTTGCCCGGCAAGCTGGAAAAGGTGATTGAAGAACACGGCGGCGATATGCTGCTTGGCCGCGAAGTCGTGCAGATTTTGTTTTCCGGAAAGCGTCCCTCCGGCGTGCTGCTGGACGACGGCACCATGCTCACAGCGGACGAGATCGTCTATTCCGGCACGGTTTGGAACCTCTACAGCAAGCTTCTCGACGAAGCGCACACCACGGCGGAAAAGCGCGCATGGGCAAAGAACCTCGTGCCGACGTACCCCAGCGTTGTGCTCTACGCGGAGGTGGATCGCGCGGTGATTCCCGAGGGCACCGCGCCCGTGGAGATGCTGGTCGGAAACCCGGAGCACATCGACGAAAGCGAGGTCACGGCGTACCTCTTCAGCATCGACGACCGCTCCATCTGCGCGGAGGATCGGCACGCGGTGATGGCCATCGGGCCTACGTTTCAGGATTGGGCAAACGCGGACGACGCCAGCTACCCTGCGATGAAAGCCGCCGAGCAAGCGCGGTTGATCGCGGTTTTGGAGCGGCGATTCCCCGGCTTTTCCGGCGCGGTACACTACGCGGAGGTCTCAACCCCGCGCACGATTGAGCGCTACACGATGAAAAACGGCGGCGCGGTGGCAGGCCCTAAGCAGATGCTTGGCCAGCATATGTTCCGCCGCCTGCACACCAGAAGCGAATGGGACAACCTCTTCTATTGCGGCGAATCCACCGTGATGGGCACAGGGACGCCCACCGTCACCACAAGCGGGCTTTCCGCCGCGAACGCGATTATCAAAAAACGCGGGCTCGCGCCGTTTTTGTACGATCCCGATCAAACGAACTTCGTGCGCCAGCTTCCGATTCCGTTTACGGCGGATCAGCTCTACGCGGACGAGCCGGAACCGAGACGGAGCCTGCTGCGCGCCGCGATGCGCTGCCATTTTTGCGAACATCCGTCCTGCTGCGGCAGGGATGGCGCGGATATCCCCGGCATCATGCGCCGCGTGGCGGTCGGCAACATCGCCGGCGCGAAAAAGTGCTTTGCCGCGCATCCGGTCGATCATGATACACTCGCCAAATATGAACCCGACTGCATCCGAATCAGTGAAGGTAGCAGCGCGGTGGAAATTCTGCGCGTGATTCGCGCATTGACGGAGGAAACGCTATGAACAAAACGGTGGATGTACTCGTCACGGGCGGCGGTGCCGCAGGCTTGACCGCGGCGGCTTATAGCGCGAAAAGCGGACTGAACACACTGCTGTGCGAGCGCGCGGAAAAAACGGGCGGACTCGTCAATAGCTTTTCGTATAACGGCTTTGTGTTTGACGCGGGCATCCGCGCGCTGGAGGATTCCGGCGTGATCACGCCCATGCTCCGCTCGCTGGGCGCATCGCTGGAGCTCGTGAAAAACCCCGTCACGGTGGGCATTGCGGAGAAAAACGTCCGGCTGACGGGCGAGGAGAGCCTTGCGGAATACGCGGCGCTATACCGTTCGTTTTTCCCGGAGGAGAGCGCCGCCATCGACTCCATCATCGCGGAAATCGTCCGCGTCATGCGATATATGGACGTGCTGTACGGCATCGAGAATCCGCTCTTTCTCGAAGGCGAGCTGAAGGACCCGCAGTATCTGACGAAGACACTGCTGCCGTGGCTCATGAAATACTCCGTCAACATCAAAAAAGCGAGCAAGCTCAGCCAGCCCGTGCAGGAGTATCTGAGGAAGTTTACGAAGAACGAATCGCTGATCGACATGATCTGTCAGCACTTTTTCGCGGAGACGCCGACGTTCTTTGCGCTGAGTTATTTCGGTTTGTATCTCGATTATCGCTACCCCGTCGGCGGAACAGGCAAGCTGCCGCAGGTGCTTTCGGACTACATCCTCTCCCACGGCGGCGAGATTCAAACAAACAGCGAGGTTGTGCGCGTGATCCCGGAGGCGCATATGGCTTATCTTGCGAACGGTAGCGAGATTCGCTATCGTCAGCTCATTTGGTCTGCGGATCAAACCGCGTTTTACCGCGCGCTGGGCGAGCCGCTTCCCAAGCCGATCGCGGCGAAAAAGGAACTCGCGCTCAAGAGCCACGGGATCGATTCGATTCTCGCGCTGTTTATCGGAACCGACATCGCGCCCGAAACCGCGCAGGAAGCCTGCGGCCCGCACGCGTTCTATACGCCAAAGACAACCGGACTTTCCGCGCTGCCGGGCTGGCGCGAAATCCCTGCAGACGATATCGACGCGCTGAAGCGCTGGGTCGTTGCATATCTGGAGTCCACGACGTTTGAAATTTCCGTACCCGTGCTGCGCGATGCCGCGCTTGCGCCCGAAGGCAAGACGGGCTTTATCGTGAGCACGCTGTTTGACTACGATCTGACGCGGCGCTTTGAGGAGGCAGGCGAATATTCTGCGCTCAAGGATATTGCGCAGGCTACGATTCTGCGCGTGCTCGGAGAAACGATCCTGCCGGGCCTACCCGAACGAACCGCGTTTGCGCTGTGCTCCACACCGACGACCATCGAGCGCGAAACCGGCGCGCGTCACGGCGGCATCACGGGCTGGGCGCACACAAACCACCCGATGCCCGCCGTACACGAATTCGGCAGCATCGCAAAAGCGACCGAAACGGGAATACCGGACATCCTGCAATGCGGCATGTGGACGTTTAGCCCGGCTGGGCTGCCGGTGTCCATCATCACGGGCAAGCTCGCGGCCGATCAGGCGGCGAAGCGGCTGCAAAAGCGGAGCAAGCGTTGATCAATTCGCTTCGCATGTTGTGCGCGCAAAGATCGAGAATTTTCGCTGCACAAAAAAACACCGCTGACACGCGGTGTTTTTATTCTGCTCGAAGGATGTGTCGCTGAAACTGGCTGTAATCCTAAATTCTGAATTCCCCAGCTCACTGAAAATTCCCCGTCGATATAAATCCCGCGACGATTGAGCGAATGGTAACCCAATTGTTGACAACTTGATTCTCAACAAGTTCTTTCAAGACGCTCCCTCGTTTATGCATCGCCCGTTTTGTACTATCGTTTTTTTGAATAAACATATTACATCGCGCAAAAAACGGCGAAGCTCCATCCCAAGTGCTTCACCGTTTTTTGTTTGTGCGGAATATTGACTGCGGGTTTTACCCCACTTTCGATTAGAAGAAGAACAGTCCGATTGCACCAGGGCCGACATGAGATGCCGTGCAAGGCTCGAAATAATCCACCGAGACCTCGACATCCGGATAGCGATCCACAATGTCCGCCGCGAGCAGATGCGCCTCGTCCTCGCAGCCGGTATGCGTAATGCCGACAAACCGGTTTTCATGCGCGGAAACGTGCAGACGCTCAAACTGCTCCAGCAGTGCCTTGATCGCCTTCTTGCGACCGAGAATCTTGAGGTCGAGCACGAGCCTGCCCTCTTCGTCTCCCTTGAGGATCGGCTTGAGATGCACGATGCTGCCCGCGAGCGCCGCGCTGCCGGAGATGCGGCCGCCGCGCTTGAGGAAGTTCAGGTCGTCCACCATGATGAACGAGTGGACTTCATGGCTCCTTTTCTCCGCGTGCGCTGCTGCTTCCTGCACGCTCGCGCCGCTGTCGCGGAGCCTCACCACCTCGCGCAGCATCATTCCTTCGCCGATGACCGCGGTGAGCGTATCCACGGCAAGGACTTTGCGCTCGGGATATTTCTTTTGCAGAATCTCGGCTGCGACCTTGCCCGCGCCGCAGGTTCCGCTGATGCCGCCCGCCATGCCGAGATAGAGCACATCCTCGCCCACCTGAAGCCTTGGTTCAAACGCGCTGAGAAACGCGCTCGTGTTGACCATGGAGGTCTTCATGACCAGCGTGCTCTCCTCGCGCATGCGACGAAAGAACGCCTCGCTGTCAAACACGACGCCGGGCTGATAGCAGACAACCTCTTCCTCATTGAGGGAGAGCGTCAAAGAGACGACCTCGACCCCGCTTTGGGTATATTCCGCTTCCGTGAGGTTCGCGGTCGAATCGGTAAAAAGTGCGAATGACATTGTTTATTGCACCTCGTTTACTAGTTTGTTATACTATATTAACTGATTCTGTACACGATGTAAAGGACTTATGTACAGAAACGGCATGATCGTTTGATCCGTCAATCGGATGAATAGTTGAGAGCGGATTGAATGTCTGTGTGTATGATGTACGTTAACGCAGCTCAGGTAACATTGGAAAGGGGCGCCGCAGATGGGATATGACAAGCAGCAGGTCGCGGAAAAGCTGAATCGCTGGGAGCGCTTCCTAGATTCCTATCGTCTGCCGGAATGGGACGATTTGCCGAAGATCGACCTTTATCTGGATCAGGTCATAGGTCTCGTCAACCAGTATCTGGGATTCTTCGTGTATGATCCCACCGAGGAAAAGCTCCTCACGCCCTCCATGGTGAACAACTACGTCAAGCAGCGCCTGATTCCCGCGCCGGTACGCAAAAAGTACGGTAGAAGGCATATCGCTCTGCTATTGATGATCTGCACGTTTAAGCAGGCCGTGAGCATGGCGGCGATGTCCGATATGCTTCCGCCGGACGACGAAGAGCTGATCCGGCAGGAGTATATCCGCTTTACCGCGTCCTACCAGCGGATTTCGCGCTATGTGGTGCAGCAGGCAAAGGTTAGCGCGGAACCCATCTACGACGAACAAAGCAACACAGGCACCGAGGTGAGCGACCTCGTGGTCGGCTCCGCGATTGCGGCGAGCTTTGCGCGCTTACTTGCTGGTAAGCTGATCGCACTGCACCAGCCGAACGAGCAGGAGGCGCTCAGCGAAGTGTTCGATCGAGAGTAATTGATTCTTGAAACGCAAGCAGACCCCGGATAACCGGGGTCTGCTTTTTCGCACTGATGTTTTAAACAAATGACATTTTTAGGAATCCACTCGTAGATTCTTCAGCATCCGCGCCGCAAACTCTTCGATCCGCTCCGGCATTCCCTCGGCCTGCATCGCCTCGCCGGGGTTGTTCGCGGTCTGCATCAAGCAAAAACGCGGCGGCAGCGCGAATGTCTTATTGAGGCACAGCGCGCCGAGCACCTGTTGGGCGATGATGTCGCTGCCGCTGTAGCCGGAGACGATCACGGCGTAAAGCTGCTTTTCATAGAGCGAATTATAGACCAGCACACTGGTGAGGCGGTTGATGAACGCGAGGATATTCGCGCTCACGCTGTCGTTGTAGTTGGGGCATAGGAGCAGGAGCGCGTCGCACTCGTTGATCGCGGGAAACACATCGTCCGTGATGACTCCGCCGTAGAAGCAGCTGTTTTGGCGCGCAAAGTGCGCGCAGGTCTTATAGGAGCAGCCACGGCAGTCGTAGATTGCGCCGTTTTGCAGCGAGATTTCGCGGATATCGCAGCTCGGCAGCAACCGCTCGACGATCTTGGTGCCGATCTGCAGCGTGTTGGAGGTCGCACGGTCGCTCGCGTGCAACATGAGGACGCTGGGCCGCGCTTTCTTTTGCGGCACAAACTCCAGCAGCCGCGAAACCAGCTCCCGCGCCGCCTGTCGGTACGCCTGCACGAGCGATACCCCGCGACGCAGGGATTGCACGTTCCAATTATCCAGCGAGGCCGTCGCCTCTACGAGCGGTTTCCCGGGAAAGCGGCATCCGGCGAGGTTTGCCGCCAGCGCGAGCATGTCCGCCGTCTGCTTGGTATACAGCTCTCCCGCGCCGTCGATAATGATCGCCGCCGTTGCGTCCGCCATCGCGTCCGTGTTCTGGCGCAGGCTCGCAATCAGCTCAATCACCTCGGCATCGAGCCCGTGATCGCTCAGCGAAAGCGCAAACAGCACGCGGTTTCCCGCGAGGAACGGCAGCGCGCCGGAGCAGTCCACACGCTCATACACAACGCCCGCAAGCGCATAGTCCAGCGTCTCCGTCAACCTCGGGTTATCGCGGTTTTGTACGACGATCAATGCACTCATTCGATTTGAAACTCCTCCAGTTTGCGGTAGCTTTCCGTAATCCGCTGCATCAACTCCGGGTGAAGCCGTTCGCGCCGAATCTCCGGCCCCGCAGTGCCCAGCTTCGCGCTGCAACCGAAATATGCGCCGCCAAGCGGCACCGCGCCGTCGTGCCAATCCCCGCGCAGCGTGCGGAGCACGGACACCGCGGCGGAGGAAAGCCCCGGCGCGAGATACGGCTTAAAGCCCAGCGAGCGTACGAAAAGATTCGCGGTCTCCGCCTGGTGCGTGAGTTGGCGGGAAACCACCGGATCATATCCCTCGTCCGGCGCGTTTGCGATCACAAGCCCGTTTCCGTGCGGGCCGTAGACACGGAGCTGCTGCGAATCAATCCCGTCGCACCGCGCGCTGTATTCCGCCCGCGCGTGCATCACGCCGAGTCCGAATCCGCGCACCTGCTCCGGCAGGAGTCCCGCTCCATCAAACTCGCCTGCTTCATTCGTGTTGCTCATGAGAAACATCGCGCGGCTGAGTTGATCCACCGGGTCGGAAATCTGGCAGAACATCCCGCAAAATTCGCTTTCACGCGCGCGTTTTGCATAGTCTTCGAGCAGTGCGCGGTTGGCTTCGTATTGCATCATGCGCACATCTCCTCCGCTCTCCGCGCCGACCTCCGGCACGGCACGCGCGGCGGTAAAGAGCAGCGCGTCGCAGCGGAAGAGCTCGTCCTCGGTGACGATGCGAATCTGCGGCAGCGGCTCGTCCTCGTGAACGGGCAACACCTGATTCAGCTCCGCCTCATAACGCAGGCACTGGTTCGTATCCCGGTCGTAGATGCCGATTTCGGTCAGGCCGGTGCCCAGCAGCTTGAGCCCCAGCGCGGTCGTTCCGCCGACGTTACCGAGGCCAACGAGGTTGACGCGCGGCCGCTTTGTGATCAGCGCAAAATAGGCAGAAAGCACGTTGAGCCAGCGCGAAAACGCGGTGTTGACCACGCTCGCGCCGTGCAGGCGCACAAAGTCACTCAGCTCGTCGGTCTGATGTTCCTGTGCGGGCGGGAGAAGGAGGTTTATTCCCTCCGGTTCGTCCAGCTCGGCAATCGAGTGAATCGCAAAGAACCCGCGGCTGGTCTTCGGCTCCCGGGAAACGAGAAACACCAGCGGCGAAAACGGCTTGGATACCGCAACCGCACCCTCCGGCAGCAAGCCGCCGTGCGGGCAGAAGCAAAAATCCTCATAGCGAAAAAATTCTGCCATATCAAACATCCTCCGCGTTGGAAATGCGCCGCATCTGGCGAATATCGTCCCGCAGGTATGCGGAAGCCACCACGTTAAGGTCGTACTGCATATGCACACCCTTGTCCGGCAGCAGTGGGCGTACCAGCGCCTCGCCCAGGCGGCGGAGCGTTAAGCCTGTTCCTTGCAGCTTGAGGTAGCGATCCTCCAGTACGGTCAGGATCGTCATCGTGTTGCGAAGCGCAACCCGCGAATACTGCCGCACCGCGGGCGGCGGCGCGCCATGCAGATATTTCGGGTACTGGTACGGCAGGATCAGGTTGATGCTGGGCGCATAATCCCGCTCCACAATGCCGCCCTCCACGCTGTCTCCGCCGATGAAGGGATACAGCAGGCTCTCCGTGAACCAATAGAGCATGTTCGGAATGAAGTATTCGCAGTCCACGTTTCGCTTTTGCTCGCGCATGAGGTCGAGTCCCCTGCCGGACAGAATGCCGACGAGGATTCGCTCCACCTCCACGCCCTGCTGCCGAAACAGCGGGTCGAGCTTTTCCCAGCGGTAGCCGTTGTGCAGCAGATCGTCCACGAGCAGCACCGGCCTGCGGAACGACTTGATGGTCTTCACCTGATTTGAAAGCTGCGAATACCCCGGCGATTCCTCGATGTCAAAGCCGCTCTCGTTGGCGTGAAACACCTTGTCCGCGTGCAGCGCCTTGGTCACCGTGTTTGGCACGATGGTCTCCGCGAGAATCTTGCCGTAGGGCACGCACATCGCACGCCCAAGCGTCTTTTCCCCCGGCGGCACATTGGAGACCCCGTTGAGCGCGCGCACCTTCTCGATGAGCCCCTCGTTGATCGCGTCCATGTCGAAGCACAGCATCAGCGTTCCGGGGAACATGTCGCAGATGGCGCGACGAAGAGCCGGCCGCGTGGACTCCACCGCCTGCCGCACCGCCTCGTCCGAGGCAAACGGCTCCTTGATGCATTGCAGCGCATCTTCCAGCAGTACGAGCGGCGCGCGCATATCCGCATACAACAGCGACTCCTGCCCCTTGATGGACAAAAATCCCAGCTGATACGCAACCTCCCGCTCGGTTTCGTCCGCGCAGTGGTAGAGCGCATAGGTGTGCTCGCGAATCAGCGAGCGCGCGAGCAGATCGCAAAGCAGCGCGCGAAGCGGTTCGCCCGAACCGCTAGTCTCGTCGATCCAGAGGATTCTGCCGGAGGCAAGCCGCCGCACCGTCTCCGCGGAAGCACGCATGTCGCCGAGCACGTCGTAGAGGTCGGTGACGCTGACGCTTCTGCTGCGAATGCGCGCCTGTACCTCGCCCGCCGCGTTTCGGTAGGACGCCGCGTACTCGTCGCCCGTTTCGCGCACCTCGCATCTTCTCTGCGAAAGCGTGCTGATCTCCTGCTTATACTGCGGCATGCGCAGATACAGACCGCGCGCATAGATGAAATCCTGCACCACGGGATCGACCAGCATGCCGATGTCCATGTCCTTGTCGATGTATTCGCGAATCTGCGTGCTGCTCGCGCTCTCATAATACGCCGGCAGCGAGAGCGTGATCACACGACCGCGCAGCATATCCTCCGCCCTGCGGTTGTCGTCCGGGTGCGCCGTCTCCACGCGGGTGAAGAGAATGTGGTGATACGTCGCCGCCGTGCCCGGCCCGCTCTGACGGTAGGCGCTGGCGTTCAGGATCACATCGCTGCCCGCGACGAGGTATAGCTCCCGGTCGCTGAAGATGTTGCTCAGGTTCTTGAGGTCCTCCGGTACGGCGAGATTCACGGGGATATCGTCCGGGAATAGGTAGACATCCGGCAGGTTCGCGGCACTCATGCTCACGATCTGCCGCCGCAAGAGCTTTGCGAGCGTGCGCTTGCTCCAGGAAAACTCGTCCACCGCGAGGTAGACTTCGAACCCGTGCGCGCGAATCTCCTCGACGATGCGCTTGTGTCCCGCCGAAAACGGGTCAAACGTGCCGGGAAAGAACGCGACCGGCTTGAGCTCGTGATAGGTAAACCCGCCGCTGGTTTCACAGAGCGTGATGAAGCGGTAGAGATGGTTGAGCATCGCCGCCTCGTTGAAGAACGCGAGCATGCCGTCCCGCCGCTCGCCAAGGAGCGTCAATAGCTTCTTGCCGAAGCGGACGAGGCACGCGCGCCGCGTTTCCAGCGGGCAGTCGTCGTTGCCGAAGTACATCCGGCAGATGACCTCCAGCGCGGTGAGGCGAATGCTGTCGTCAAAGTGCGCAACGCCCGTGAGCAGCAACCCAAACACCCGCTCATAGACGGCATCTGCGCGCGCGGCGTTGTCGGGCGCGTAGCCGGAGAGCACGGCGCAGAGCGTAGAGAGCGCGGCGCGCGCGGCGCGCGTGTTCGCGGCGCGAAGCAGCCCCTCGAGGTAGTCGAGTCCCTCGTCCATCTCCTTTTCCGGCACGTTGCAAAAGAGCTTGCCCAGATACGGCGGAATATAGCCGGAAATTTCGTTTTGTCCGGTCTCCAGCTCGCGCAGCAGATCGACCATGATCTCGTTTCTCTGATCGACTGTGAGTACGGTGGAGACCTCCACCAGCGCCTCACCCGCGCGTTCGCGCACAGGCAAATGCTCGCTGACCGAGAGAAGGTTACTCAGGTGCATCGCGATATGGAACGCTTCCTGCGGGTTTTCACGCGCGTATTCGCAGAGGCGGTCGATATGCACGAGCTTCATCGTCCAGCTGATGCTGCTCTTAAGGTTACTTAAGTAGATTTCGCCGACCGGCAGCACGGGTTCCGGCAGGGTGGAAAGCCCCGCGCGCGTGCGGAGCTTGTTGAGCAGCCAAACGGAGGCAAACTCCGCGTCGGGATGCAGTTTGATGCTCTCGCAAGCGTGCAGCAACAGCTTCGGGTCGCCGTCCGCAACCGCGCTGAGCGCGCGAAGGGCCCGGATGCGCACCCGCGCTTCGGATGAAGCTGCGGCGCCGCCGAGAATCGGCAGCATACGCTCGATCTCCGCGCGCTGCATGACCTCCTGCGGAATATGCGTGAGCGTGTCCATGAGCGCCAGCAAATCTTCTCCGCCGCTGAAGAACATCCGGCGGTAGATCTTGTCCCAATATCCCCGCCGTTCCTCCGGCATACAGCGCGCAAAGAGGCTTCCCGCGATGGTCTTGAGCGAGTTAGAGATGCGCGTTGCGTGCTTGAGCGAAATCTTATAGTCGGGATGCAGGCATAGCTCGATGTAATCGTCCCAGAGCGCGATGCTCTCGCTCAGCACCGCGTGCAGCGCGGGCGCAATCGCGAGCGAGCCCGCACCGCGCGGCAGCTCTTTTCGGTAGCGCGGGCCGGAGTTCGCGAGGATATAGCCCATGATGCGGCCCGCGTGGCGGCGCACGTCTCCATCGTGATGCATCAGCAGTTCGTAGAGGAACCGCAGCGTCAGGAGCTTGTGCGTGCGCGTCATATAGGTAGAATATTCTTCAAACAGCAGCAGATACGTGCGGATGCGGCTGAGGTTCTTCTCATCCCGCGCCTGCTCCAGCAGAGCCTCAAACGAGTCGCTGACCGAGATGGTGTGCATCAGATGCACGTTGTTGTCAAAGGCGTGGTTGCAAAGCTCGCGCACGACCGCGCCCTGCGAAAGCAGCGCCGCGTCCTTGCGATCCGCCGGCAGCAGCACCTCCGCGTTCGGGTCAGGATTCACGCCGTGGCTGATCAGAAAGCGCTCGAAATCATCGAGCTTTTTATACACCGTTTCATAGCGCAGGCGCTTCTCCGGCGTCATGTCCGCGAGCTTGACGAAGATGCGATCCCGCGACTCGGTTAATGGGCTTACGATCGTGATATCCTTGCCGTCCGGCCCGCGCTCTGCGCGCACGCGAAAATCCGCATAGATGAGGATCAGCGACTCGATCGGCAAATTCTCAAACTCCAGAT
Organism: Christensenellaceae bacterium; assembly: GCA_963667195.1. Lineage (GTDB taxonomy): Bacteria > Bacillota > Clostridia > Christensenellales > CAG-138 > UBA7703. Next base: position 2,329,132 of record OY762962.1, on the reverse strand, counting down.
CCCAAGTCGAGTGGTTCGCCGCGATGTGCGCGATATCCGGCATGTTGCGCTCTTCGAGCCATTTCCAGGTGTAGTAATAGTGCAGGTACGGAATGCGCGGCATGTCCTCGCCGCGGCAGCCGAATTTTCCGATGTCGTGGCTCAGCGCGGAGCAGGCGACAAGCGCCACGTCCACGGGCAGACCCGCAATCTTTGCATGGCGCGCGGTGTGGACGGCGACATGCCGCACCCCGAAGGTATGCCCCGCCGGATCGAACGGCATGATTTCTTTCCCGATGCGCATGAGCTCGCGATAGTAATTCTTTCGCATCGCCTCGGCAAACAGCACGCACTGCTCCCTGACGGGGCTTTTTTCAAGCTCCTCTTCCGTGACGGGCAGGTAGTCGAGCAGCGGATCAAACGCTCGTTCCCGCTCCGCATCCATGAGGCGCAAGAGCACGGTTAAAAACATCTTGAGCGCGAGCTTTTGCCCCTTATTGGCGCGCGGTGAACCGGTGTATGGATAGAGCCCCGCCGAGAGCGCCTCGTATGCGTGCGGCAGCAGCCCTTCCTCCGGCATCTCGCCCGCGCGCTTGATCATCGGCTCGCAAAGGCTCGCGACCGCCGCGCAGGAAACGCGCTTGCCGAGCATGGCTGTGTAGTCCGCGTCAAAGCGGGTCTTCGCCGTCCACGCGCGCAGCTGCTTGTTGGTTACGTTCGTGCTCTTCGCCAGCTCCGCGTACAGCGCGTCCAGCGCGCCGATTGTCGCGGTTCGCTCGTCCATACCCTAACCCTCCATCCGGCAACACCATCCTGATTCGCTCCTGTGCTTGCCGGTTCACTCGATTGTATTCGCGTTTCACTTCAATCTATTAGAAATGTTTCGATCCGGAATTTTTCTCTTAACTCCATTTTAATCAGTAATTCCGCCGCTGTCGAGCGAAAACGAGAAGATTGCGCGTTTGCCTCCCGCGTTTGTTTCGCCGGCTTTTTTCACGCGCGCAGGTGCTTGCATCTTTTGAGAGTGATTCTCAAATTAAAGCTTGACTTTCACGCTCGTAGATGCGAGAATATGAGAGCGATTCTCAGTTTAATCGCGCATTCCATCCGTTTTGAGGAGGCAATCGACTTGGCGGAATACGAAACAAAACAGCGGCGGATTCTGCTGGACTATCTCAACGCGCATCCCGACCGCGGGTTTTCAGTGGAGGAGCTGTACGACGGCCTTCTTGCAGAGCATCCGGCGGACGCAATCCCCGGCAAGAGCACGCTCTACCGCCTGATTGCGCGGCTGGTCAGCGAAGGATTGGTCAAGCGCTTCGCCGTCGGAAACGGGCGCACGTTTGCCTACCAAATCGTCGCCTGCGACGCATGCGATAAGCACCTGCACCTCAAATGCACCGAGTGCGGTTTTCTCTACCACATGGATCACGCCGTAAGCGAGCAGATCATGCGCGAGGTGCTCAGCCGGAGCGAGTTCTCGCTGGATGAAAAAGAGACCGTGCTCTTCGGCGTATGCAAAGACTGCAAACACAAAAACCACTGAGCGGATCAAACAACTCTCTCCCACTGCTGAGGAGGCAGTTTTCATGAAATCAAAGCCCATTCGATTCAAAGCGTTACTTTCGATTCTGAGCGTTCTCGTTCTCTCGCTCGCATTGCTCGCGGCCTGCGCGCCGAAGGATGCCGCGCAAACAAAAGGCGGCATCTCGATCGTCTCCACCGTGTTCCCGTCCTACGACTTTGCCCGCCAAATCACGGCGGGAACGGATGCGGACGTCACGCTCCTGCTCCAACCCGGCGAAGAGGTACATTCCTTTGACCCGACGAGTCAGGACATAATCCGTGTTCAGAACGCGGACCTCTTCCTCTACGTCGGCGGCGAAAACGACACGTGGGTCAACGGCGTGCTCTCCGGCCTCGACAAGAGCGTCAACACCTTCCGCATGATGGACTACGTCACGCTCTACAAAGAAGAACTGGTGCCGGGCATGCAGCCGGAGAAGGAAAACGCGGCGGCCAACGGCGCGACGACGAAGGAATGGGACGAGCACGTCTGGACAGCGCCCGTGAACGCCATCTCGATCGTCAAAGCGATGACGGCGGAGCTCGTCTCCATCGATCCCGCCAACGCGGAGACGTATCAGGCGAACTCGGACGCGTATGTCGCGCAGCTGGAAGCGCTCGACCAGTCGTTCCACGATGTCGTCGATTCCTCTGCGCGCAAGACCGTCGTGTTTGCGGATCGGTTCCCCGCGCGCTATTTCGTCGAGGAATTCGGACTACAGTATTACGCGGCGTTCCCCGGCTGCTCCGCCGAAACCGAAGCTTCCGCCGCGACGATTGCGTCGCTGATCGACCACGTCAAGAGCGAGAAGATCCCCGTGGTGTTTTACATCGAGATGTCCAACCAGCAGATGGCGAATACGGTTGCGGAAGCGACCGGCGCCAAGACGATGCTGTTTCACACATGCCACAACGTGACCAAGGCGGAGTTTGAGAGCGGAGCAACCTACCTGTCTCTCATGCAGAACAACCTGCTCGCGCTGAAAGCCGCGCTGAACTAACCCGCACACCTGCACGAACACAGATACTCGGAGGCAAATAGCCAAATGTCATTACTTCAGGTTCAAAACGCCGCGTTTCGCTACGACGGCAAGGATGTGGTCACGGGGCTCAACTTCACGGTTGAGCACTGCGACTATCTCTGCATCGTTGGCGAAAACGGCTCCGGCAAGAGCACGCTCGTCAAGGGCCTGCTCGGGCTGAAAGCGCCGCACAACGGCACGATCACCTTTGGCGAAGGGTTAACCGCGCGCCAGATAGGCTACCTGCCACAGCAGAAGGAGAGCCAGCGCGACTTTCCCGCAAGTGTGCAGGAGGTCGTGCTCTCCGGCACGCTGAATTCACTCGGTTTTCGCCCGTTTTACACGCGGGAGCAAAAAAAGAATGCGCTAGAGCAAATCGAGCGCGTCGGCATGCTGCCGCTGAAAAACGCCGCGTTTCGGGAGCTCTCCGGCGGACAGCAGCAGCGCGCGCTGCTTGCGCGGGCGCTCGCTGCGACGAAGATGCTGCTCATCCTCGATGAGCCCATCGCGAGCCTTGATCCCGTTGCGGCGGCGGACATGTATCGCCTGATCGAGGAGATCAACCGCGACCACGGTGTCACCGTCGTTATGGTGTCCCATGATCCGCACGCTGCAGCGCACGAGGCAAAGAGCGTGCTGCATCTGGAGAACCGCCAGCTGTTCTACGGCACCTCGGCGGAATATCGCAAGAGCGAAATCGGAAAACGGTTCTTAGGCGGTGAAGGCAAATGATCGATACGATACGCGAAATGCTCTCCTATCCGTTTCTGGTGCGCGCAATCGTGGTGGGGCTGTTGGTCTCTCTTTGTGCGTCGCTGTTGGGCGTGAGCCTCGTGCTCAAGCGCTTTTCGATGATTGGCGACGGGCTTTCGCACGTTGGCTTCGGTGCGCTCGCCATCGCTTCGGTGGCAAACATCGCTCCCTTGACCCTCGCGATTCCCGTCTGTATCGCGGCCTCGTTCCTGCTGCTTCGCATGAGCGAGAGCACTCGCATCAAAGGCGACGCGGCAATCGCGATGCTCTCGGCGGGCGCGCTCGCCATCGGCGTGATGGTCGTCTCCATGACCACGGGCATGAATACGGACGTGTATAACTACATGTTCGGCAGCATCCTCTCGCTCTCCAGCGCGGATGCGACGCTTACCATCGTGCTCAGCGCAGTCGTGCTCGTGCTGTTTGTGCTGTTTTATCCGCGGTTGTTTGCGGTCACGTTTGACGAGTCGTTTTCCCGCGCAACGGGCATCCCCACGCGCGCATACAACGCGGCGCTCGCGACGCTGTCCTCGATTACGGTCGTGCTCGGCATGCGCATGATGGGCGCTCTCCTGATTTCGAGCCTCATCATATTCCCCGTGCTGACCGCCATGCGCATCGGGAAAAAGTATCTCTCGGTGACGCTGCTCTCCGCCGTGGTGGCAATTGTAGGCTTTATCCTCGGCATGGTGGTGAGTTACGTTTACGAAGCGCCGAGCGGAGCAAGCATCGTCTGCGTGAACATCGTACTGTTCATCCTCTTTGCGATTGCGGGCGCCATCCGCAACGCCGTCACAAAAAAATAATCTTTCGCAACACAAAAGCACGCGGGCTGATTCGTCCGCGTGCTTTTTTTGTTTACGATTAAATTCTCCTGCGAATCAGCCCATGCCGGTTGCAGTACGCATAGAGCAGGCCTCTCCCGTGCACGGGAAACCTCGCCTCCGCGCCCTGCTCGGGATAGAGCTTGACGATCTGCATCCGATCCGAGGACACAAACGCGAAAAACGAGATGAAGTGCGTCTTCTCCATCGGGTGCTGTATGGTGGCGTAGAGGTCTCCTTCGATGCGCTCCGTCAGAATCTTGTGCTCCTCGTCGTCCTCCTCCGCCTCCAGCGGCGGCAGCTGCACGCCGCAGCAGCTGAACGCGCCTTCGCCGATGGAGTAGATCACGTTTCCGCAGACCGGACAAACGTAAAACCGACTTCTCAGCATGTTTCCGTGGCGGTTCGTGTTCTGCACGCATTCGCCGGAGAGCAGCTCCGCAAGCGAGACGCCGAGCGTCTTTGTCAGCGGTTCGATGAGGCTGATATCCGGCAATCCCCGGCCGGACTCCCACTTGGAGACCGCCTTGTCGCTGACCATCAGCCGCTCCGCGAGCTGCTTTTGTGTATAACCTATCTTTTCACGCAGAAGCTTGATCGTGCTTCCCGTCACATAGTTGTTCATCGTGATTCCCTCATTTCTGAAAAGAGCATATCACCGCGCGAACCACGTGACAACCTACCCTCCGTAGAGATTGAACGTATTAAAAAATCCCCTCGTGCCACGCCGGCAGAGGGGATTGGATCGCGGGCTTGCTTAGTCGTCTTCCACCTCGTAGTTTTCGTATTGATTGCTGCTTGAACCGGGATTGTTGACTCCCGTGGTCGTGCCGCCGGTGGTTGCGCTCGAAACCGTATCCACCGCATTGGCTCCGCCGGAGCCGAGCGAATTGCCGCCGGTTGTCGCGCTGGAGATCGTGTCCGCAATGCTCGCTGAGAGATAGTTCACACCGAGTGCATCGAGAATCGCATCCAGGATGCCCCTGCTGCTGTAGGTCGCGCCAGAAACGGTGTCCACTTCCACGCTCTGCGCGGTGATAACCTCGGAGATAATCGTCTTCTTCGCGCGGGAGAAATACCTCTCATCGTCACGGTAAGACAGGATCTTGATCTCGGTGATGTATCCGCCCGCGACGGTGACCGAAACCTTCGTTTGTCCACGGAAGCCGTTTCCAGTGCCGGTATACACGCCGTCCGCCAGCGCGATCGGGCCTGCGTTTGAGGGCGTCGCGGTCGGGTTTGGCGTCGCCGTCGGAGCCGGGCTGGGCGAGGGCGTGAGCATCGGCGTCGGTGTCAACGCGGAAGGATCCATCTGCATGACGGAGACATCGGAGGAGGTGTTCAGCGCGCTGGAGAGCGCGTCTTTGACTGCGCCGATGAGGCCGTTGCTGCTGAACGTCGCGCCGGAAACCGTGTCCACGCCGACGCTCTGCGCGCTGAGGATCGCGGGAACGATCGAAGCCTTCGCCTGATTAAAGAAGTCAGGATCGTCTCCGGTTGAGAGCACGTCGATGGTGCTGATGTATCCGTTTGCCACGGTGACGGAGACGCTCGTGTTTCCGTGGTAGCCCGCGGCGCTGCCCTGGTAGGTTCCGTCTATGAACGGGCCTGCTTTCGCGTTGTTTGCGGTGCTAAGGCTTTCGGACATCGCGGCAACCTGCTGGTTTGCAACAGCGACGCCCGTGATGTTGCCCGCATAGTACATTCCCGCAAGCGACGCAACCGCGATTGCCGCGGCAAAGGCAGGCTTGGGATTGGCGGTCACGTTGTCGCGCGGGCAAATCTCAACGCAGTTCATGCAGTCGATGCACTCCGGGCTGGTCACCACATCGGTGCGATAGAGCGAAATGCCCATCGAGCAGCGCTTGGTGCAGGCGCGGCATGATCCGCAGCTTGTGCGCGGTTTGCGAATCTTGAACAGCCGGAAGCGGCTCACGATGGCAAATACCGCACCCAGCGGGCAGAGATAGCGGCAGAAAAACCGTTCGATGTAGAGACTGCCGACGATGATAAGCACAAGTAGCAGCATGCCGACGGAGAGAATCACAGTCATGTCCGTCCAGCCGCTGAGATTGGTCAGCATGCCGAACACCGTCCAGGGATTTCCCGTTCCGCTGATGGCCGAAACGCCGAGCGTCCAGAAGAGCACGACGATCAGCACCAACAGTACGTACTTGACCTTCTTTAGGATGCGGTCAACCTTGGTGCCGATCTTCGGGCGCTGGAGCTTGAGCTTTGAGCCAAGGTACCAGAAGAAGTCTCCCATCGTACCAAAGGCGCAGAGAAATCCACAAAAGAAGCGTCCCATGATCGCCGTAATGAGCAGCATGCTCACCGCGAGTATGATCTGCCCTGCCAGCGCGGTCGCGCTGAACGTTCCAGCGATAAGAGATGTATAGATCGTCTTAATCGCGGAGAATGTAGAGATAAATAGTCCGGGGAACAGGATCAGAGAGGCGATCTGTATGATGCGTCTCGTGAGTGTCAATGCGGTTATTTTATGAAATAATTTCTTCTTCATACTTTTCTTCCGTTTATGATTCCATTCGATCATGCGTCGTTTTCTTATTACAACAATTCAAAGTTCTCGCGAAGGCCTTCTGTGCAGAATACATCCAGCTGGTCGGTCACAAGCACCGCATCTACGCCCGCTTCTTTCAGCAGCGGCAGCCCAGCTTCGGCGCCGTTTACAAACACGACGGTCGAGAGCGCGTCCAGCTCCAGCGCAGACTGTCCGATGAGCGTGACGCTCCGTAATCCCGCACGCGCAGGATATCCTGTCTTGGGATCGAGAATGTGGTGGTAGCGGACACCGTCCACCTCGTAATACCGCTCATAGTCGCCGGAGGTGACCACGCAGGTGTTCTCTACCGTGATGCGCCCCATCGCGATGCCGGTCACGCGATCCGGGTGCTGGATGCCGACCCTGCGCGGGCGTCCCAGCGCCGAGACCGTTCCGCCGAGGTTGATCAGCGCGTCGCGCACGCCGCCTTCCTTGAGGATGCGCAAAACCTCGTCCGCCGCATACCCTTTTGCGATGCTGCCCAGGTCGAGACTCTGGCCAAATCGTGCAAGCTCCGCGGTCATGGCGGGTTCGTCCAACAGGATGTCCTCGTCGCTGACCAGAGAAAGTGCCTGCTCCACCTCCGCACGGCTTGGCACCGTTCCGCAGCGCGCGTGCAGCCTCCAAAGTGAGCTGAGCACGCGGGTAGTGATGGAAAACGCGCCGCCACTCAATGCGGAGTAGTGCTTGCTCTTGGCTAGAAGGAACATAGCGTCGTCTCCGACGGGCACGGGCCCGCAACCCGCGGAGGCGTTTAATAAGGAGAGCTCGCTTTCCGGCTGAAAGACGGAGAGTCGGTCGTGCAGCGCGCGAACACGCTCCTCCGCACGCTTGAGTGCTTCACCTGCGGAGATTCGGTCTTCGTACTCGAATGCCTGGATGCGGTTTGCCGTCCCAAGGGCGGGAAACGTGGTCTCCAGCATCGCGCTCTGAAAGTTGTTTTCACTCTTCAAATTCTGCATACATTTAGTTTACAGGGTTCTGGGAAACTCGCAAGCACACAAACGTGTCAAATGATGGAAAAAAGCGGACAAACTGTAACCAACGCATTAGAATTTGCTGAGAATTGCCCGTGGCGGCAATTTCTTCATACAATATTCATAAATCTCCCGAACAAGTGAAGAGATTTGCCGCCAATCGCGTTAAGTGTTTTCTTCATGCATATTCATGCACATATTTTGTATTTTATTGCGCTATATGGAAAAACGTATTGTCAGAACACGCTTTTTGTGCGATAATTTGTTTTTCGGTGTGTTCCTACTTTGATCATACGGAAAGGCGGCGCGGCAGCATGCGCATCCTACAGGCCGCACAACTGATCGAACCCGTTCGCAGGCTCTGTCTGCGTGCCTGTTGCAACCTTCCCGAAGATGCAGTAACCGCCCTTGCCTCCGCATACGAACGTGAGCAGGAAGGCAGCGCCGCAAAGAACGTGCTCTCGCAGCTCATCGAAAACCAGCAACTCGCGCGCGAAAAATATCGCCCGATCTGTCAGGACACCGGCATGGCGGTCGTGTTTGTGGACATCGGGCAGGACGTTCATATCGAAGGAGATTTAGCTCAAGCCATCAACGAAGGCGTTCGCCTCGCGTATACCGAAGGATATCTTCGCAAATCCGTTCTTGATCCACTCACGCGCGTCAACACGGGAGACAACACCCCCGCCGTGCTGCATATTCGCCTCGTGAGAGGAGATCGTGTTTTGCTCACCGTCGCGCCGAAAGGCTTCGGCAGCGAGAACATGAGCCGACTCTTCATGCTTCCACCCTCCGCAGGAATCGAAGGAATCCTGAGCCACATTCTGACCACGGTCAAGGATGCGGGCGCTTCCGCATGCCCGCCCGTCGTGGTCGGCGTCGGCATCGGCGGCACGATGGAATCCTGCGCGCTGCTCGCCAAGCGTCAGCTGCTGCGCCCGCTGGGCGAACCGGCAGAGCGCGAGGACGTCGCAGCCATCGAGCGCGAAGCGCTCTCCCGCATCAACGCAAGCGGTATCGGACCAATGGGGCTTGGCGGAGCTGTCACCGCGCTTGCGGTGCATGCAGCCGCAGAGCCTACGCATATCGCGGGGTTGCCGCTCGCCGTCAACATCCAGTGCCACGCCTGCCGCCACGCGAGCGAAGAGGTGTAAGCCGATGGAATACCGCTTGAACGTGCCGTTTCAGCAGGCAGATTTGGAAGTCCTGCGCGCCGGAGACGTGGTATACTGTTCCGGTGTGATCTATACTGCAAGAGATGCGGCGCACGCAAGATTTGCGGAGCTGCTGAAAAGCGGCGAGACGCTGCCCGTGCCCAAGGGCGCATGCATCTACTATTGCGGGCCATGCCCTGCCGCACCCGGCGAAGTCATCGGCCCGTGCGGGCCAACCACCAGTAAGCGCATGGACGCGTATACCCCCGCGCTGATCGACTACGGGATCGCGCAGTTCATCGGCAAAGGCGCGAGAAACCCAGCCGTCAACGCGGCGATGAAAGGCCGCGCGGTGCACTTTGCGGCGACCGGCGGCGCGGGCATGCTCTATGCCACGCGCATCACCGCCTGCGAACTCGTCGATTTTGCCGATCTCGGCGCGGAGGCGGTCTACCGGCTAGAGGTTCGGGATTTTCCCGTAGTGGTCACGTTTGATCTACCGGGAAACGACGTTTACGCGCGGACGACGCAGAATTAGTCAACTTGCGGTTCGCAATTATGCGGTGCTGCTGATATAAGGTTTCAAATTGGAAAGGAGCGGTAGAAATGAACTGTGCAATCGTAGGAATCAACTGGGGTGACGAAGGAAAAGGCCGCATGGTAGACCTGATCGCCGCGGATTACGACGTCGTCGTGCGCTATCAGGGCGGCAACAACGCGGGCCACACGGTGGTCAACGAATACGGCAAATTTGCGCTGCATCTCCTGCCCAGCGGCATCTTCCGCAAGGGCGTGGTCAACGTGCTCGGCAACGGCGCGGTCATCGACCCGGAGAAGCTGCTCGAAGAGATGGACGACCTGCGCAGCAAGGGCATTTCGATTACGCCCGAAAACCTGAAGGTCAGCGACCGCGCGCCGATCGTGTTCCCCTATCATCGCGATCAGGACGCGCTGGAAGAGGCGCGCTTAGCGGACGCGAAATACGGCTCCACCAAGCGCGGCATCGCGCCCGTTTACGGCGACAAGTACATGAAGAAAACCATCATGCTCGGCGAGCTGTTTTATCCCGAGTATCTCAAGAAACGGCTTGAGGGCATTCTGGAATGGAAGAATCTCACGCTCAAGAACGTCTACGGCGGCAAGACCTACTCCCTCGACGAAATCTGGGAGTGGCTGATGACCTACGGCGAGAAGCTCAAGCCCTTCATCTGCGACACGGGCGCATACCTTCGCAGCGTAGACGGCAAGAAGAATATCCTCTTCGAGGCACAGCTCGGCGTTCTGCGCGATCTCGACTTCGGTATCTTCCCTTACACCTCCAGCTCCGCGCCGCTGGCTGCCTATGCACCGATCGGCGCGGGCATGCCGGGCACGAAGATCGACAGCGTGGTCGGCGTCGTGAAAGCCTACTCCACCTGCGTGGGTGAAGGCCCGTTCACGGCGGAGTGGTTCGGCGAAGAAGCATCCCGCCTGCGCGAAGCTGGCGCGGAATACGGCGCGGCAACGGGTCGTCCCCGCAGAGTTGGCCCCATGGACATCGTCGCGACCCGCTACGGCGTCGCCATGCAGGGCGCAACCGAAGTCGCGCTCACGAAAATCGACATCCTCTCCTACATGGAGCAGATTCCGATCTGCGTGCAATATGAGCTAAACGGCGTGAAGACGGACGATTTCCCCTTCCCCGCCGCGATTGCGGAAGCGAAGCCCGTGATCGAATACATGCCCGGCTGGATGAACGACGTCTCCAAGTGCCGCTCGTTTGAGGAACTCCCCAAGGCCGCGCAGGACTACATTCTCTATATTGAAAAGAACATCGGCTGCCCGATCACGAATATCTCCGTCGGCGCCGCGCGCGACGAGATCATTCGGAGGTAAGCCTCATGCGGGATCAGTACGAAACCCCGCTGAACAGCCGCTATGCTTCCAGCGAGATGCAGCGGTTGTTCTCGCCGGATATGCGTTATTCTACCTGGCGAAAGCTCTGGGTCAGCCTCGCCCGCGCGGAGCATGCGCTGGGGCTGCCCGTTTCGCAGGAGCAGGTGGAGGAACTCGCCACGCACACGAGCGATATCGACTACGACGTGGTAGCAAAGCGCGAGGCCGAGGTTCGGCACGACGTGATGGCGCATGTCTACGCCTACGGGCTCGTCTGCCCGAAGGCCGCGGGCATCATCCATCTGGGAGCGACCAGCTGTTATGTCACCGACAACGCGGATCTGATCATCCTGCGCGATGCGCTGTTGAGCATCCGTAACAGCATCTATGCCGTGCTCAAGCCGCTCTCCGCGTTCGCCGAGCAAACAAAGGCGATCCCGACGGTCGGCTACACGCACTTTCAGAGCGCGCAGCCGGGCACCATCGGGCGCAGATCCTGCCTCTGGCTTCAGGATCTCTGGCTGGACTTGGAGGAGATTGAGGACACGCTCGCTGCGATCCGCTTTCTCGGCTGCCGGGGTGCAACGGGCACGGAAGCGAGCTTCGTCTCCCTCTTTGGCGGGGATTCGGCAAAGATCGACGCGCTGAACGAGCGCATCGCCTCGGACTTTGGCTTTACCCGCTGCTACGACGTCAGCGGGCAGACGTACCCGCGCAAGTTTGACAGCCGCGTGCTCAACGCACTCTCATCGGTTGCCCAAAGCGCGTATAAGTTTGGCGACGACATGCGGCTTTTGCAGCACGACGGCATCCTCTCCGAGCCGTTCGAGAGCAAGCAAATCGGCTCCTCCGCGATGGCCTACAAGCAAAACCCGATGCGCAGTGAGCGCATCTGCTCGCTTTCCCGCTTCGTGATGGCAACCGCGCTCAACGCGCCGCTGACCGCAAGCACGCAGTGGCTGGAGCGCACGCTGGACGACTCCGCAAACCGCAGGCTCTCGCTGCCGGAGGCGTTTCTCGCGACCGACGCGGTGCTTCGCCTCATGGCGAACATCTGCTCCGGCATCATCGTGCACGAAAAAGCAAACGCAAAGATTCTCGGCGACGCGCTGCCGTTTCTCGCGACGGAGAACCTGCTCATGGCGGGCGTCAAGCGCGGCGCGGATCGCCAGACACTGCACGAGATCATCCGCACGCACTCCCTCGCCGCGAAAGAAAAGCTCTCCTCCGGCGAAGGAAACGACCTTGCCGAGCGTTTGGGCGGCGACCCCGCGTTTCCGCTGAGCTTGGAAGAGATCCAGCTGGAGCTTGACCCCGCGCGGCACATCGGCCGCTCGATTGAGCAGACGGAACGCTTCCTCGCCTCGCATCCCGTGCCGGAAAGCCGGCCGTTGCAAGAAATTATGGTTTGAACGATTCTCCAACACCGCCGGACAACGCCGGCGGTGTTTTTTTGCGCGCTCAGCGCAATTCGAATGTGATTATTCTTGCAATGCTGCCTTGATGTTTGTATAATGTAGCTGATTTCTAAAACTATTCTCCAGTATTAAAGAAATGAGTCACATTATGAAAGCACTACAACTGCTCGATATCGCGGTCGCGCCCGACCTGCACGAGCTCACCAAGCACGGTACCCCGATTTTCCCCTGCGCGGGCTATGACGAAGACCCCGGCGAATACCTCGTGGGCAACATTCCCTGGCACTGGCACGAGGAGCTGGAGGTCATTTTCGCCGCGGAGGGGGACACGCTCGTGCTCTGTGGCGAAACCGAATACCTGCTGCATCCCGGAGACGCGATCTTCGTCAACTGCAACGTGCTGCATAAGCTCAAGCGCGGGCAAAAGGGCGTCCCCTGCCGGATTCACAGCCTGCTCTTCATGCCGGAGTTTGTCTCCAGCTTTCCGCAGAGCATCATTCAGCAGCGATACATCGCGCCGCTTGTGCGCTGCTCCACCATGACGGACGTGCTGCTCCGCCGCGATGTGCCTTGGCAAAAAGCGGCGATCGACTGGTTTATTGAAGCGTTTGAATCGTTTGTCAGCGACCGCTACGGCTACGAGATCCTCGTGCAGGTCGCGCTGATGCGGATGCTGCTCGCGCTGCTGGAAAACCTGCAGGATCGCGTCTGTGATACCGACCTGGTGCAAAACAAGGACGGCGTTCGCATCAAGCAGATGCTGGCCTATATTCACGAGCACTACGCCGAGCCGCTGACGGTTTCGCAGATTGCCTCCGCCTCCGCCATCAGCGAGAGCGAGTGTTACCGTTGCTTCCGAAAGGTGCTGGACGCGTCTCCGATCGACTACCTATTGCAGTATCGTATACGTGCCGCGGCTGGGCTTCTCTCCGGCTCGGACATGAGTATTTCGGACATCTGCTTCGCGACAGGGTTCAACAGCCCAAGTTATTTTGCGAAGGTATTCCGGCAGGAGCTATTGGTCAGCCCCCGCAAATACCGCACGACGCACCAGCCCTCCGCCTCCGGCGCAAGACACCGCGAGTAGCCGCCCGCCAATCGCCATCCTCCAAATCCCCGCACACCGCGGGGATTTCTGCAATCGATGCCCCCGCATATCTTTGCGGCATTGAAGCATCGCCACCCTTACTAACTTGCGTATACCAGTTAACAAAAAAACCGCACTGGTCAGAAAGACATATTGTGTGTTATGATAAGGAGAAAGTATATTGTTTTTCGGGGCATGCCAAGTACCCATTCACGGCTGCAAAATTGTGCAACATTCTCCCCCTCCATTGACAAACACGCAATAGCAGTATTATAATATCGATATCGTTTTTCGGAGGTTCGCCATGGAAAAACATACCCCCGTATCAATTTCGAAGCAAGCGCTCCAGCGCATGCCGTATTATCTGCAGGCGCTCCGCGCCGCGCGCGACTCCGGTGCCGAGATCATCTCCGCGCCGACTGTTGCCGCGCAGCTCGGCCTCAACGAGGTGCAGGTGCGCAAAGATTTTGCCGCGGTGAACGACACCGCGGGTAAGCCCAAGACCGGATTTCAGACCAACGAACTCATCGCGGCCATCGAGCGCACGCTGGGATACGACAACTCCAACGACGCGGTGCTCGTCGGCGCGGGAAGCTTAGGCCGCGCGCTGCTGTCCTATCGCGGGTTTGAAGCGTATGGCCTCAGCATCGTCGCGGCGTTTGACGTCGACCCCAACCTCAGCGGCGGCGAAATCTCCGGCAAGCAGGTGCTGCCCATGAGCAAGCTTACGAGCATCTGCCGCAATATGAACATCCACATCGGCATCATCACCGTGCCCGCTTCCCAGGCGCAGGGCGTTTGCGATGCGCTCGTGGACAGCGGCGTCCTCGCCATCTGGAATTTCGCGCCCATGCACCTGAACACACCGGAAGGCATCCTCGTGCAAAACGAGAACATGGCGGCTTCCCTCGCGCTGCTCTCCAAGCATCTCTCGGAACGGCTCGGCTCAAAGAAATAATCCATTTTTTAAGCGATTTTGAAAGCGCCTTCCGGGGCGCTTTTTTGATGCACCCGCTTTTGATTCACGCTACAAAAAGTCACATTCTTTTTTTCGCAAATCGGGTTGACATCGCGTATATCCGATGCTATATTATCGATTGACAAATACCGATATCACTTTACTGATATAGAAGGAGATTGCATATGTCACGTTTTACACTGCCCCGCGATCTTTATCACGGAAAAGGCGCACTCGAAGCGCTGAAAACCCTCACCGGCAAGCGGGCGATCGTCGTCGTCGGCGGCGGCTCCATGAAGCGCTTTGGTTTTCTTGATCGCGTTGAAGCTTATCTGCGCGAAGCGGGTATGGAAGTACAGCTCTTTGAAGGCGTTGAGCCCGATCCTTCCGTCGAAACCGTCATGCGCGGCGCGGAAGCCATGCGCAAGTTCCAGCCGGACTGGATCGTCTCCATCGGCGGCGGCTCGCCGATCGATGCGGCAAAGGCCATGTGGGCGTTTTATGAATATCCGGACGTGACGTTTGAATCGCTCTGCATCCCGTTCAACTTCCCGAAACTGCGCACAAAAGCGCGTTTCTGCGCGATTCCCTCCACCTCCGGCACTGCCACCGAAGTCACCGCGTTCTCCGTCATCACGGACTACCAGAAGGGCATCAAGTACCCGCTCGCGGACTTCAACATCACGCCGGACGTCGCGATTGTCGATCCGGAGCTCGCGGAGACCATGCCCAAGAAGCTCACCGCGCACACCGGCATGGACGCAATGACCCACGCGATCGAGGCGTATGTCTCCACGCTGCATTGCGACTACACTGATCCGCTCGCGCTGCACGCCATCAAGATGGTCAGAGAATACCTGATTCCGTCGTACAATGGCGACATGGAAGCGCGCGCCAGCATGCATAACGCGCAGTGCCTCGCGGGCATGGCGTTCTCGAACGCGCTGCTCGGCATCGTTCACTCCATGGCACACAAGACCGGCGCGGCCTTCAGCGGCGGACACATCGTCCACGGCTGCGCAAACGCCATGTACCTGCCGAAGGTGATCCAGTACAACGCAAAAGAGCCCGCCGCCGCCAAGCGCTATGCCGAAATCGCGGCGCACATCGGGCTTGAGCCGAGCGTGGACGCGCTGGTGAAGCACATTCGTGCGATGAACAAAGCCCTCGATATTCCCGACGGCATCAAGAACTACGAAGGCGGCATCATCGACGAGAAGGAGTTCCTCGAAAAGCTCCCGCGCGTGGCGGAGCTGGCCGTCGGCGACGCCTGCACCGGCTCCAACCCGCGTGCGATTACCCCCGCCGTGATGGAGAAGCTGCTCAAGGCTTGCTATTACGACACCGAGGTCAATTTCTAAAAACCACTGCTTCGGCAGTTACCTTTTCGCGTTCGGGTGGTTCTGCTCCGCCCGAAGGAATGCGAAAAAGCCCCAAGTCTTCCTCACTTTGTCGTCGATTGCGATGACGAAACGAACGCCGTTTTCTGCGCGGCGTTCGTTTTTTTGTCGTTTACATTCTTATAATTTACGCTTGGGCCAATTCTTATAATTTTCATTCCCTCGCGCGTGCGATACTTCCTTTGGATACCCCGAAGAAACATTCGAACAAAATCCCAAAGGAGGCAACCATGCAAACAAAAGACTTTTCTATCACGCTGGACATGATGCGAACATTGCCGTTTCGTCCGTTTGAGGTGGTCGAAGGCGACACCGGAAATATTCTGCACGTAACCCTGCTCAACAACGGAGACGCAATGGATCTCTCCGGCTGCGCCATTCATATTGCGTTTGCGTCCAGCACCGGTTTCGCGATGCAGGACGAGACCAGCGGCATCACCAAGATCGCACAAACCGGCGCGTTTGACATCGCACTGCTGCCGACCGCCTACGGCGCGGGCAACGTCAGCGCGGACGTGCAGGTCTACAGCGGTGAACACAACGCGACCCTCGTGACCAGCACGCGCTTCGACTTCCGCTGCCGCAAGTCGCTCATCAGCGGTGATATCATCCGCGCAAACGCAGCCTATCCCCCGCTGATCGAGGCTGCACGCGTGGCAAACGAGGCGGCGGAGCGCATCAACACGGACATCGGCGAGATGAACGTGCAAGCGGACTGGAACGAAACAGACACGACGCAGGACGCGTTTATCCGCAACAAGCCTGCAATCCCCTCAACCCCCGCGAGTGTTGGCGCGGCGCCCGCGAGCCACGCGTCCCAGCACCAGCAGGGCGGCAGCGACCCGGTCACTCCCGTTTTGCACGCGACGAGTCACGCATCGGGCGGCGCGGACGCCATCTCCCCCGCCGCAATCGGAGCCGCGAGCTTGAGCAACGGCATTGTCGCGCAATCCCAAGCCAGGTCCCCGCTCATCGAAAAAAGCGCAAGCTTCACACTCGCGGCGGGCGACGTCGAAGCAATCCTGCTCGCGAACAGTTCGTCCGAAATCATCGTGACGATGCCGTCTGATGCGACCAATAACTTCCCAATCGGAACAACGTTTAATTTCATTCGCTGGGGTTCCGGCGCGCTGTCTTTTTCGAAAGAAAGCGGCACGAATTGGCAGGTTTACAACAGTGCGACAGCGGTTTCTGTTACGGGCGGCGCGGCGACGGTCGTGAAGGTCGGCGCAAATACCTGGTGGCTCGTATGCGGCTAATCCGAAAATCATGTATGGTATTGGGGGACTTCCTGTTCACATCGTCAGATTTCACATACTCCGGAACATACACCTGGGTCAATGACGGTTTCATAAACGGCAGGTCCTATTACCGGATCAAATTCCTAACGAGTGGCACGTTTACACCGAAGAAGCTGATCAAGGTTGATTTGTTTCTCGTCGGCGGTGGTGGCGGCGGTCGTAATGGCGTTGGGAACAACAACCCGGGCGGCGGTGGCGCGGGAGGCAGGACCGGTACATGGCTCTCTGTAACTCTTGCCGCCAACGCTGCCTACACAATCATGGTCGGAGCCGGCGGTACTGGAAACGGTGGAACCGGAGGCACTACTTCTATTTCCGGCGCTGGAATTACGACTCTTTCCGTAACCGGCGGAACTCCAAACGCTGACTTTTCCAAAGGAGGCCATGGTGGTTCCGGCGGTGGAACGACCGGTGGTAGTGATGGAAGTAATGGCAGCGGAACCGGCGGAGGAACCGGACAAGGAACAACGACGCGAGAATTTGCAGAAGCAGGCGCAACTCTCTATGCAGGCGGCGGTGGCGGAGACGGCTTCAACGGTAACGGCGGCGCTGGCGGCGCTGGTGGCGGTGGCGCTGGTGGATGGGCTTCTTACAGTTCAGATGCAAATCCCGGTACTGCAGGAACGAACAATCTGGGCGGTGGTGGCGGCGGCGGTGGCGCTAGCACAACAAAAGGCGGCGCAGGTGCTGCTGGCGGTTCCGGTATCTGTATCATCCGCAATAAGCGAACGTAAGGAGGCAAACACATGAATGAACCGATGAACTTTGCGCTGATTGGCGAAGACGGCACGGTCTATAACATCATTTGGCTCTGTGCCGAAAATCGAGGCGATTTCCCCAACTCAATCTGCGTTTCCGACCTTCCTGTAGTCATCGGGGATCGCTACACAGACGGCGTATTCCTGCGGGATGGCGTTGTCGTTTCCGTTTACGAGGAGTAGCGCCTTTCGATCAAAACAAAGCAAGAACGAGAAAGCCCGCCAAAGCGCAAGCTCTGGCGGGCTTTTTGAGCCGGAATAGACGTTATGGTTCTCTGAGTTGCTTACTCTTTTTCTTCCTTCTTGCGGCCGATGGAGAGCAAGAGGTTGAGCAGGATGCCCGCGATGGCGGCGCCCGCGATGCAAGGCACCTGGATGCCGAAGAACGGGATCATGCCACCGAACTTGTACTGTCCGCCGATGCCGATGATCATGATCACGGCGATGACTGCGATGTTACGCGCATCGAACATGTCGCACTGACGGTCGATCATGATCGCGATGCCCTGCGCCGCAATTGCGCCGAAGAGGAAGATTTCGATACCGCCGATGACAGCCTGCGGGATCGAGTAGATCACGTTGACGACCGGGGAGAAGAACGACAGAACCATCGCAATGATGGCAGCCGCAATCAGAACCGCCGTGGAGAAGACCTTCGTAATCGCCATGGTGCTGATGTTCTCGCCATAGTTCGTGCCCGCGGGTCCACCGAACAAGCTGGCCAGGATGTCGCCCAAGCCGTCGCCAAAGAGGTTGGAGCCGAGACGATCGCCGATGTCATACGTTTTGCCCGTGCCCTTTTTCTTGGCGAGGTCATTGACGTAGATATCCAGCTGGAAGACGTGCGCCGTGGATTCCGGAATCGTCGCGATTGCGATCGGCATGATCGCAGCCAGCGCAATCCAGTCGACACGAGGCAAGGTGAAGTGCGGCACTGCCAGCACGCCGGGGATGATCTGCACGCCTGCCATTGCGGCTGCGGGCAGTTCACGGAACATGGACTGTCCGGTTACGGCATAGATGATACCCGCGGTGATGCAGCCCACGATCGGGCCAAGCAGAAGCGGAATCTGGCCAAGGAAGCCCTTGAGGTACACGGAGAAGAGAATGGTTGCAACCAGCGTGACAAGGGACACAACCCAAACCCAATCGGTACCGGTGATGCCGGCTGCGCCAGCGGCAGGAGCTGCATCGCCAAGCGCGTTTGCCGCGAGCGTGAGACCGATGACCATTGCGATCGGTCCGGTAACCGTCGGCGGGAGCACCTTTTCAATCGACTTGCGGCCAAAGCGGCTGACGATGATGCCCGCAACGATCGAAACGAGACCAGACGCGATGATACCGAACTGTACGCCGGAGATGGCGGAGTCCGGCAGTACTTCGCCGAACGCCACGCCACCGGTGAGACCGATGATCGCGGAGAGGTAGGAGAAGCTGGAGCCGTAATAGAGCGGGATCTTGCGCTTCGTCACGAGGATGAATCCGATGGTGGCAAAGCCGCTGGCGAAGATCGTTGTTGCCAGATGGAAACCGGTCAGCAGTGCTACCAGAATCGTTGCCGGGAACATAACGATGATCTGTTGCAGAGCGTAGAGAATCAGTTTCCAAAATGGCGGTGTTTCGTCCGGTAGGTACCCGCCTACGATCTTCGTGTCTTTGGGTTCCTTTGACATGTGTGAATTACCTCCTACTCATTTTTGTTTTCCGGGGTTTGCTATGGGTGATTCGTTTGCTGTCGCGAAATATCGTTTGACAAGCGGTGGTTACGGTTGTTTCGAAATGCAGAGATCGATTTATGACAAGTATCATCGGGCGAATATGAAGCGGAAATCGCCGCGATAACACCAGTTCGGGTTCAAGCCCTGCTCCGGTTGCTTTGGGGTATCTGCGCAGCTTACGAATTCTGTATCTTCCTGCTCCTCCGCGTTTTTGTGCCTGCACCCAATCCCAAACGGGTGCTGACAAAAATCTCGCGTACAGCAAAAGACGCAAACTGGTTTTATGACGATTGTTCCCTTTTTCATCCTCCGATTCACCGTTTCCGAATGGAAAGTTCCTACGAAAAGCGGCTTTTCGGGTAAACGAAATGGAAACCCGTGCGATTACATGAAACTTGCAATCGCAGGTCGTTCACGATGTTATCAAGGTGCTGTTTCAATCCGGTCCCTGATTCAGGTGTGCAATCCAAAGGCGGTCCGTGTCTTCTGGCTATATTATATGATCCAGCATCGCGAATCAAGAACTTTTTCGTGCAAGTTTATTCTGTTGTATCAAGTTTTTATGTGGTTGTTGTATGTCGAAAAACGGTAAACTTCGCGGTGAAAAGCGGTTCTGTTCGAGTTGACGTGAACGTAAAAGTTATTTTGGAACAGTATCTTTTTTCGTTGAAATCGATCGGCAAAGTCAGGGACGCGCGGCGCGTCCCCGACTCTTACCTGCTTTAGCGATATTATACCTCATCGAACCCGTCGAATGCAACGACGCGCGAAATGCAGCTTTCGCCTTCGACCAGCTTCCACGGGAAGATGCCGATGACGCAGCGCTTGTTGGAGAGCTTCTCAATGTCGCCGCCGAGGCACTCCGCGTGAATCGCTTCATACGGCTTGCAGAAGAGCTCGATGTGCATGGCTTGGTAGTGATCCGGCCACGGATAGACTTCGTCGAGCGTCTTGCCATACTTCTTTTGGAAGATAGCGTCGCACTTCTTGGCCTCCATGGGTTCCCACTCGCGAATCTTCGTGTTCATCGGGTGATCTGCGCTGCCGCAGTCCACGCCGATCCAACTGAGCTTCTTATCGCGCACCCACTGGATGAAGTCCAGCGACGGGCCGGGATGGCGCAGCATGTAGCGGCGCTCGTCGGCGGTCGGGCTGTCCCAGCCGTAGATGTGGTAGCCGGTGTTGATGATCAGCACGTCGCCTTCCTTGACGGTCACGCGCTTTTCGATGTCCGCGGGCGTGTAGATGCCGAAATCCTCCGCCTGATCGCTCAAATCGACCACGACGCCGGGGCGGCAGAGGCGCGTGAGCTCCAGAGACGCGATGTCGCGGCCTGCGGTGTCAAAGTGCAGCGGGCCGTCGAGGTGGGTGCCGACGTGGTTAGAGTGCGTCAGCAGCTGTCCGTTTGCGCCGTTGGGCGTGAGGCGCTTGAAAAACTTCATTTGCAGCGGCTCATACGTCGGCCAGGCGGGCGTGCAGATGCCAATCGGAATCGTGAGGTCATACATCTTGATGTCGGACCATTTGCTCATGTTGATAGCCTCCTAAAATGAATTTGATGAGTTCTATTGGTATGCGCTCTTACGAGTGCGGGTGTCCCGTTTTTTACGCCCAGGCTTCGGCACACGCCGCGAGCGCCTGCTTAAAGCAGTCCTCCGGCGGATAGACGATGCCCGCACCGACCTGTCCCACGCCGGGGTTCTTGTGCGCGATGCCCGTGTTGATCACGGGACGGATGCCGGTTTCTATCACGCGGCGCAGGTCGATGCCCGTCGGGCTGCCGCGGAAGTCCAGCGCGGGAATCTTGTACGATCTGCCCTCGCCGACCGTAATCTCGTACATCCGCGTGGAATAGTTGATCGAATCGCTGACCTGGCCGCCCACGAACTGGACGATCGCGGGCGCCGCCGCCATGCAAAATCCGCCGATACCGGCAGTTTCCGTAATGCAGCTGTCCCCCATGTCGCGAGCTGCGTCCGCTTCCGAATAGCCGGGGAAATACAGTCCCTTGACCATCTCCGCCTCCGCCGCAAACCAGCGGTTTTTGCCGAGGCCCGCGATGCGGATGCCAAAGTCGGTGCCGTTGCGGCTCATGGTCGCGACCACGGTGCAATACGGGATATCGAAAATCGGGTCGAGCGTGCATTTCATCGCAGGCATGGAGATATTCAGGAACGTGTGGTTGTTGCCGTTGATGAAATTGAATGCGGCAACGCGCTGCTCCAGCGGTTTGTTGCAGTTCATGATCGCGGGCACGAGCTCGCGCAGCAGCAGCGAGGTTCCCGCTTCGTTGCGGTTGTGTCCCTCATCACCCATCTGCAGGAGCTTACTGACCAACACCTTGACGTCGATTTCGCCCTTGATCGCCAGCGCTTCCTTGAGCACGGGATAGAGCTCCCGCTCCATCCAGCGAAGGCGCGTGAGTACCTCGTCGTCATACGCGCCAAAGCGCAGCACTTTGCCGAGGCCTTCGTTGATCGTGCAATACGCGCGGTTGCCGAAGGTTTTGTTTTCGAGAATCCAGACCGGCATGCTGAAGGTCACCACGCCAGCCATCGGGCCGACCGCACTGTGCATATGGCATGGGTCAAACACGATCTCACCGCTTGCCGCGAGCTTTTCCGCTTCCTCGGCGTTCTTTGCGAGGCCTTCGTAGATCAAGCCTCCCATGACCGCGCCGCGCTGCGGGCCGCTCATGCGCGCCCACGTAACCGGCGGGCCCGCGTGGAGAATCGTCCGTTTCGTCATGCCGGGGATGACTTCGCCCGCAATGCCGAGACCTACGATCGTCGGCTGCGCGGCGAGGATGCGCTCCAGCGCTTCCTTGTTCGCCACGTCAATCTTTGCGGCAAGCTCCGGCTTTTGGAGCTTTCTCAGGTTCGCGGCAGCCGCCTTATCTCCACCCGCGACGGGCTTCCAATCCACATGCACCGCGTCCACCTTCTGGCTCTTCAAATCGTCATAAAACGACTCGATGCCGAAGTTGACCACGTGCAGTTCTTTTTCGAATAACTCATTCAGTTTCGACATGTTATGCCTCCTGACGCAGGTTCGCGAGGATGCGGGAAACAAAGCGCGTCGCCTGCGCGTTGCTCGGCAGCACGACCGCGCCCGCGTCCGCAAGCTGCTGTTGCGTGCGGCTCAGGCTCTGCGGGTCGCCTTCCGTTCCGCACACCGCGCAGACGCAGCAAAGATATCTGCCCGCGCGCGCCGCTTCGTCCTTCGCCGTCTTTATCGCAACCGCGAGGTCTTCCGACGGGTTCGGGTGCGAGCCGTAGCCGATCACGCAGTCCGCCATGATCACCGCGCACGACGGGTCTTTGCCGTCCATGATCACGCGCTCGGCGCGGAGGCTCGGGTCGATCATGGGATGCGGACGACCCACCGTGAACGCGTCGTCGCCAAAGTCGAGGAACGTGTGTTCCCGGCTCTTGCCGCCCTTGGGGTCACTGAGCGCATCCTCCGCATTGAGCGGAATGTTGCTGTAGATGTGCCCGAGCGTGCCGATCATGAGCTTCATGGCCTCGTCGCAGAGCGTGCCGCCGGTATAGAACCCACGCACGTACTTTTGACCTTTTGCCATCTTGCCCGCGATCTCTTTTGCCATTGCCTCGGCTTTTTCTTCGCCCATGGCGAAGCTTGCGTAGTCCGCAGTCTTCTCACCGCGGCTTAGCGCAACGGCCTTATGCGCCGCGTCTTCGAGTGAAACCGCAGCCGTCAAACCGTAGGATTCAATCTCCTTGCGGTCCCCGCCGATGAAGCAGACGACGACGGGCTTGCCCGTCTTTGCCGCCAGGGCGAGCATCTCGCTCGCGATCTCCTTGGCCGGGGGCTTGCTGATCAGCGTGATAATCTTCGTCTTGGGATCGTTCTTGAGTGCATCGAGGCCGAGTTTCATCATCAGCCCGCCGATGTCCTTCTTGAGGTCGCGTCCGCCGGTGCCGATCACCTGACTCACGCCGCCGCCGAGCTGGTCGATGATGCTCGAAATCTCCTGCGTGCCGGTGCCGCTCGCCGCGACGATGCCGATATCTCCGCTCTTGACTACGTTCGCAAACGCGAGCGGTACGTGGTTGATGATCGCGGTGCCGCAGTCCGGCCCCATCATCAACAGCTCGTGTTCATACGCGTAGGTTTTGAGCGCTTTTTCCTCTTCTATGGTCACGTTGTCCGAAAACAGCATGACGTTGATGCCGCGATCGAGGCAGCTCTGCGCGACGTCCGCCGCGTGCTTGCCGGGCACGGAGATGACCGCCATGTTGAGATCGGGATCGATCTTGAGCGCGCCGTCGAGCGTCGGCGGCGTATACGCCGCGGCCTTGCTCTCGGCTTTTTTGTTGAGCAGCTCCTCCGTCTTTTTGAGGACGGAAGAAAAAGCAGCTTCGTCTTCGCACAATACTGCGACAAAGAAATCGTTCGCGGAGACTGCGGTGTCCAGTTCGGGCGTGGCCACGCCGATGTTCTGCGCAATCTCCTTGTTGAGGTCTGTCCCCATGCCGACGAGCGCTTCCGTCACGCCGTCCAGCTTTTTGAGTTCCTTTGAGATGAGCATGAGGGTGACCGAGTCATAATATGCGTTTTTCTTGATGTCCAGCTTGATCATACTTCGTTCCCTCCGATGTGCTTCCGCAGCGCGAGCGTGACTCCCGTGAGCATGTCCGCGCCGGATGTGGAGCCGATGGCGAGCACGCGCGCGATGGCGCGATCCGCCGAGCATGTGTCCGAGTCTGTAAAGATCGATCGAAACAGGTCACAGACGGCTTCGTTGGCAAGCGCCATCCCGCTCTCATACAAAAACGACGCGCTGATGCGGTTGGTCTTCTCCGCCGCTGCCTGTGACAAATGTTGGATGTGTGCTTTCGCGCTCGTGTTCCCGTTTGCGCGATAGAGCAGATGAAGTGTTGTGAAATACCCGCAGAGCAGGTCGTCGGACGACGGCGTGAGTCCCATGCCGCAGCCCGAGCAGTTTGCGGCGGCCTGTGTGGCATCTTCCCACGCGCCAAGCTTGACTGCAGAAAAGAGTTTATCCAGCCTCGGCGCGAGAAAGCGCGTGTAGACGTTTCCTTCTCCCCCCGTTGCGAGCGGGGCAAGGCTCGATTCTGCATCTACGCCGTCGAGCGCTTCCGAAATCCGTTTCTCAAGAAGCGCCAGCGCTTCAGGATGATCGCCTAACGCAATCGAATCGACGCTGAGATCAATCGGGTTTGCGCATGATAGATCGAGCGTAATTCCCGCTTCGGGAATGGATAGAATCCCTTCACCGAGATACGCCACCATGCCCGCGCGGACGGTTTGGGCAAACAGGTCATTCGTCCGCACGGACACGGCATATGGCGTTAGGGCCTTTGTTTGTGCAATCAGCCCTGCCAGCCAATCTTCGCCCAGCTCTAGATTCACCGCGTGGTCAAACACGGAGTGTACCGTGCCGATTCGTTTGGAACCCTGCGAAAGAGCGAATAATCGCCGACAGACGGCTGTTGCTTGCATGCAGTCCTTTACGGCTTCACAAAGATGAAACCGGTCTCCTCGCAGTCGATGCTTTCCTTATAAAGGATGCGACGCGTGCGAACGACGCCGACGGTGGCAAGCAGCTCCATGCCGCTCTCGATGCCGTCGTCAAAGCCGATTTGACCCGTCGCGCGAACGCCGTTTTCAAACTCGACCACGCCGAAATGGAGCCACGGCTGCATGTATCCCTCAGGCAGGTTATATACCCGCGTCCAGGTCAATAGCTTGCACTTGCCGCCCAGCGGCACCTCTTCAAACTCGCGCCCGTCGCAGTCCGGATTCTGGCAAACGACGTAGCGGGGATGGTGCAGCTTGCCGCATTTTTTGCATTTGTAGGCGTACATCTGTTCCATGTTCTTTCCCTCCCTACTTCGTGGTCAAAATCGTCGAAACGACATTGTTGCCAAACCCGCCGAAGTTGACGGCGAGCCCGGTCTTTGCGCCTTCCACCTGACGGCCTTCCGCTTCACCGCGGAGCTGACGCACAAGCTCGACGATCTGCGAAACACCGGTCGCGCCCAGCGGATGGCCTTTTGCCTTCAAGCCGCCGGAGGTGTTGATCGGCATCTTGCCGCCGACCTTCGTGTCTCCGTTGCGCGCCGCAATGTGGCCCTGTCCGCGCGGGAAAAGGCCGACTTCTTCGCTCTCCTCGATTTCGAGGATCTGGAAGGCGTCATGCAGCTCCGCCACGTCGATATCTTCCGGGCCCATACCGGCCATCTTGTAGGCCTTCTGCGCGCTGAGGCGAACGGCCAACAGATCGCTGGGATTCTCGCGGTTTGCGACCACGTGTGTGTCCGTCGCAGAGGCGATGCCCGCCACGCGAACAAACTGCTTTTTCGCAAGGCCCAGCTCGTCCTGCTTATCTTTCGCTACCAGCAGCACGGCGGCGGCACCGTCTGAAACGGGGCACATATCAAACTGCCGCAGCGGGTCGGCGACGATGGGGTTTGTCGCATTGATGTACAAGGGATTCGTAATGCGCTCCAGCACCACCGGGCGCTGAATGTGCGCCACCGGGTTATGGCAGGCGTTGTCATGGTTCTTGACCGAAACGATCGAGAGGTCTTTGCTCTCGACGCCGAAGCGCTCCATGCAAAGCCGCGTGAACATACCCGCGAACGACGGCAGCGTTAAGCCGTATTTATACTCTGCGGTCGGATGCAGCATGGTCGCGACGAAGTCCGTGCCTTCCCAGCCGGAGACCTCGCGCATTGCCTCGCCGCCGATGACCAGCACGCAGTCACACATGCCGCTGGCTATCGCCATCACGCCGAGTTTCACGGCAGATGCGCCGGAAGCCGGGCCGTTTTCGATGGTCTCCGCCATCGCCGGGCGAATGTTGAGCGAGTCCACCACCGCACTGGCCGCGCCGGATACGCGGTTGACCATGCCCGCGCCCATAGAGGCGACAAACACCTGATCGATCACGTTTCTTCTGCCGGTCTTGGCTCCTGCGTCGTCCATCGCGAGGAGAGCTGCTTCACAGAGCATATCGAGGAACGAGCCGTTCGTCTTTCCAAACTTGGTGTGGCCGACGCCAACGATTCCTACCTGTCTCATTGCCTTCAATCCTTTCTTCTTTCACGCAGCGCGCGGAGCCCTTCTTCTACTGATAAAGGAACCTTGCCGCGCGCGAGCCTGCCAGACGCGTCAGACGCTGATCTTCGCGGGCATGTGCACCACTTTGTTTGCCTCGATAACATCTTCAAACGCGGGACGAATGCCAACGTTCTTGTTTGCCTTGTGCTTTTCCCAAAGTGCACGGGTGAGAACGAATGTCGGAACGCCGCCGAGCTCGTGCGGGCACTGCGGACGGGATTCGAGCTCATACTCGATCATCCAGCGCTTGAAGCCGTTCGGGCTTTCCGCAACGATCCAGACTTCGTCCTGATTCATGAAGTCAAAGTGATATTCCATCTTGGCGGCAAAGAGCTGCGCACCGACGCGGGCGCCGCGCTTGAGCGTCATGGTGTGGTAGCTCATGCCGACTTTCTCGTTGACCATGCGGCCGTTGACGATGCCGGCGATCTCGCCGTCCACCGCGCCGATGAGCAGGTATTCATCCTGCACGCGATAGCGCAGCATGCCGAGCAGCTCCGCCACGATGCGTGCGGAGACGATGTCGTAAAAATCCTTCTGGTGGTCGAGGAGAACCTTGATGCCTTCGATGACCATCTCGGTCTCTTCGCGCGTCGCGGTGCGAACCAGCATGTCCTCGCCCGTGGTCAGCGGAATCACTTTCGCTTCGTACGGCTTGAGTCCAATCGTCGGCGGACGGAGCTTCGCTTCCATTTCATCGACCAGAATGTCATACTTACCCATAAGTTTTGCCTCCTTCATGATTAAAAAGAAATGTGATAGGTTTGATAGATGGGATTTACAAGATCATTTTAACGTCGTTATGAAGCCTTGTCCAGTATTTCTTGCAAATATATCTTTTCCATACGATTCCGCGCCGATCGCCGGATTGGAACGCGTTATTTTCTTTCCGCCGCGCATTCCCGGCGAAGTATCGCCGCGTTTTGATCGATATTCAGGCGTTTTTCGCGTCTTGTGATCGAATCTTTCCCTGCAAATCTCTTTTCGCTCTCACGCTTTCCGGCTGACAAATTGCAGGAATTCGAAATATATTCAACATTGTGTTGTCTATTATTGCAGGTTTTTATCGTTTTCAATTCATATTAGATTGTTTTCCAGATTTTCATTTTTCCGAAATTGTGTTTTGAATGCGCGAGTAGTATACTGTATGAAAATAATGGGGTGGAATATTATTTTTTCCGAAATCCACCCGGAATTACGATGTGACTTGCACAAAAATCGTCCTAACACCGGCTTTTTGTTCAAAGGCGAACAGGGAGAACGGTTGAATCAGAAAAGAGGGTAAAATATCTTATGGAAAGTAAACTTCGTCGAATTGGCGTCCTCACAAGCGGAGGCGACGCGCCGGGCATGAACGCGGCAATCCGCGCGGTGGTGCGCACCTGCGTGCTGCACGACATCATCCCCGTCGGCATTCATCGCGGCTACAACGGCCTCATCCACTCGGATGTGGTCGAGCTGGACGCGCGCGCCGTCAACGGCATCACCTCGCGCGGCGGCACGATTCTATACACCGCCCGCAGCGAGGAGTTTCGCACCGATGAAGGCGTTCAGCGCGCGGCTGCCAACTGCAAATACCTCGGCATCGACGGCGTGATCGCTATCGGCGGAGACGGCACCTTCCGCGGCGCACGCGAGCTCTCAAAGTACGGCATCAACACCATCGGCATCCCCGGCACGATCGACAACGACATCGCCTGCTCGCACTATTCCATCGGCTTTGATACCGCGGCAAACACCGCCATCGACGCCATCGACAAGCTTGCGGACACGATGCAGAGCCACCAGCGCACGAGCGTGGTCGAGATCATGGGCAGAAACGCGGGCCACCTCGCGGTCTATGTCGGCATCTCTGTGGGAGCGACCGCAATCATCCTGCCGGAGCGTCCGTTTGACTTCGAAAAAGACGTCGTAGAGCACATCCGCGAGGGTCAATATCGCGGCAAGCACCATCACCTGATCATCGTTGCTGAGGGCACGAACAGCACCAACGAGATCGCGCAGCGCTGCCGCGACGAGCTGGGTCTGGACACCCGCGTCACCATCATCGGGCACGTGCAGCGCGGCGGCAGTCCTTCCGCACGCGACCGCGTGATGGCAACGCGCATGGGTCACCGCGCGGTGGAAGAGCTCATCGCGGGCAACTCCAACCTCATCGTCTGCTATCGCAACAGCCAGATCACGACGGTGCCGATCGACGAAGCGCTGACCATGACGAAGGACCTCGACGAGTATATGTACCGCGTCGCAACCGAAATCACGATTTGACGCAAGCATTTTCCGAAAGCCCGGGTTCCCGCCCGGGTTTTCTTTCGCAATAAAACGACAAAACAGGAGAATAACATGGTTTTCGATGCTTATGGCGACTCCAAGAATCCCACGCTGGTGCTGCTCCACGGAGCCGCCGCGCTGGATACCTTTGCGCACCAGTATGACGCGCTCGCGGAGCGGTTCCACGTGCTGGTGCCGCATCTGCCCGGCGCGGGCGAAGCCGCGGCGGAGGCGTATAACCCGCAGGAAACCTGCGACGCGCTCGCGGCGTGGATCGCCTCGCTCAACGCAGACCGGGTGCTCCTCATGGGCCACTCCGTCGGTGGTCAACTCGCGGTCAAGCTCGTCAGCGAGCACGAGGAGCTGTTTTCGCGCGCGGTGTTCCTCAGCGCGTGGCTGATCTCGTCGGAAAAGAGCGTCAAGAGCCTCTCGAACATCGCAAAGCTGTCCTACGGCGCGGTCAAAAACGCGTCCCTGCTGCGCATGCAGGCGAAATATTGGGGACTGACGGCGGAGCAGGAGGAAAAGCTCGTCTCCTACAGCCAGAAGATCAAGAAGAACACCTATGTCGGGTTCTTTGCCAATCGCATTCTGCTAAAAGACCTGCAGGGGTATTCGCGCGTGAAAATCCCGATGCTCGCCATGTGCGCCAAAGGCGAAACCGCGGAGATGAAGGCGTCCCTCGACGCGCTGGGCAACCAAAACACAAACTGCCTCACGGTGGTATTTCCGCAAGGCAGTCATGATTTTGTGTTGCGCAACTACCGGCTGCTCAATCCGATGCTGCTGGATTTTTTAACGGCGACAGAGCGGCCCGTTTCCTGTTAAACCTACGCTTACTTTCCCGGCCATGCCATGATCAGTGCGAACGGAATCACGTTATTCTGCGTTAAAAATCCCCGCATGGTGTCGATGTGCTTCTCTTTCCCCGCGTGACCGTTGAGAAAGCGGAATCTCGCTTCCCCGGCCTCTGTGGGCGCAATCGCTTCGTCCGCATAGAACGTCACGAAGTGAAACCCATCCTTGTGGCAATACCAAATCACACCCGCGCTTGTCCCTTCGGGCAGGCGCGCTTTTTTGTTCCGGTTGAACAAGATCGGCATACGGTAGCCGTGCCGTCCAAGATGGCGGCGCAGGCGGAAGATGTCCGTTCCTACAAGCCCGCGAAAGAGTGTGTGGCGGATCAGCTCGTCGGCAATTGTCTTTTCGTCGACGGGTTTGCCCATGCGCTTGAGAAAGTTAAACTCCGCAATCCAGCCGCAGCCGTTGATATCGCTCGTCAGCGCGCCGTATCGAATGTCGGTCACCCTTGCCTGGTCGATGATATAGCCGTCCGTCGAGTACGGCGTTTTGATGGGTTGATCCATACTACTTCACCCTCCCTTCGGGTTGCTTTGATCCATGCACTCGCAATATCGCTTTGCCTGTGTTTTCAGGCATTGTTCTGCTCCGCTCTCTGCGCTGCCTCAATCGCCCGCGCGAGCTGATCCGCACACGAGGTGCTGTTCATGCCGCAGGTGTTGCCGGAAAGAAGCGTTACCACGCGGTTTGCCTCCATGCCCTCCACCAGCGTGGCGATCGCCTTCAGGTTTCCGTTGCATCCCGCCGTGAAGACGAGGTTATGAATGTTTCCGTTTGTCAGGTCAAACTCGATCTTGTTTGCGCAAACGCCTCTTGGCGTGAATCGATGTCTCATTTCTCGTTTTGTTCCTTTGTTGTGTTTTCTTGCGGGAGAATTTCTTGCACGTCCTCAATGGACGGCTCCCCGCTCTCCGCGTCGGGTTCGATCACTTCCAGCGTGATCAGCGGCTCGCGCTTCTTTTTCGTTTGCGGCTTTGGCTGCCAGGCCATGATGCGCTTTGCCGCGGGGTGCTCGATGAGATACGTTGCCGCAATCGCCAGCGCAAACGTGCCGATCAGAATCAGCGCGGTATACGTCCATTGCCAGCGGGTGTCCCCCGTCATGTTCGGCGGTTTCTCGCCCGTCCAGTAGGGAATCTTCCATTCCTTGAGCTTGACCGCGAGCCATTGATGCCAGATGTAGACGTTATACGAGATCAGCGACAAAAACTGCATCAGCTTATTGGAAAACAGCCAGCGGATACCGGAGAACGTCAGCGCGGCGGAGATGGTGATCACCGCGAACACGAGCGAGAGGCGGTAGCGGTGCTGCGCCTGCCAAATCTGCACGGGGTTGGTTTCCGGCGCGGCGGACATCATCTGCACGAGCAGCACGACCGCCGTAATCAGCGCAACGAGCGCGAGCGCGGAGAGCTGCGGGCTCCTGCGAAGGTGCTTTCCCGCGAGTGTGAAGAGATATGCAAACGCCATTCCGTTGGCGAACACGCCAAAGAACGCGGGCAGTTGATTCACCGTCAGCCGGATGCTGTCCGGATCGCGCAGCGCAAATCCCCAAAGGTACGCGAGAGACAGCGCCAGCATGCCGAGGTACGTCCAACCCGGCTTCTTCGCAAACGCACGCGCGAGCCACGGGAAAAACACGTAGAACTGCATCTCGATTGCTGCTGTCCAGAGCACGCCGTTGATCTTCGTGCCGATCAGCACATCCGGGAAAAACGTCTGCGTGAACGTCAGCGTCGGAATCAGGTCTTTGAGCGCCTCGGTCACCGTCCGGTATGCGCCGGAGGGAATCGAAACCAGAAAGAAGATCAGAAGTACGCTCACAGCATAGCTCGGTACGATGCGCGCCACGCGTTTCTGGTAAAAGAACCGCGTTTCTGGCAGCGGGGTTTGGTCCAGCGCCGCGCGCGCATACGGCAAAAACAGGCAAAACGCGGAGAGAAACAGTAGCCAGTCGACAAAGAGAAACCCCGCGCGCGGCAGGAACAACAGGCTGATTGAGCCGGGCAGACCGATCTTCGCCAGCACCGGGACATCGATATACGGCATGATCCAGTTCTGCTGCCAGAAATGAAACCAAAGCACACCGAAGACCGCCAGCGCGCGAACGCCGTCGAGTACGTCGATGTGCTTTGTGTCGATGCGTGTCTTGTCCGCCGGTACAGTCTGGCGGGTGGTCGTCTCTCTCGTTTTTTCCATGCGCATAGTTTACCATAACCGTGTATCGCAAAAAAGATGCAAAACACGAATTTGAACGAACAAAGGTAACCGTGTATTGCAAATTAAGCGGGGATTCAGAAGCGAAAATGTGCCTCCTGCTCTTCTTTCCGACTGGGCTGTGTATTATAATAGTAAAAACGTCTTTTTCTACATCCAATATTGCCGTTTCGCGGCATCAATTCACTGGAGGTTAGTCAGCATGAGCGTCACTGTTTCCGAATTCGGGCATTTGCCTTCCGGCGAGGCCGTTCTTCGCTATACAATCACCAACCAGCACGGCGCAAGCGCGAGCCTGCTCAACTACGGTGCAACCTGGCAGACCATGTTTGTGCCAAACCGCAAGGGTCAGCTCGTCGACGTGATCCTCGGCTACGACACCGTTGAGGACTATCAGAAGAACTTCATGTTCCTCGGCGCTTCCATTGGCCGCGTGGGCAACCGCATCAAGAACGCGCGCTTTACGCTGAACGGCGTGGAATACAAGCTCGCCGCGAACATGGGCGACCACTGCCTGCATGGCGGCGTCGTCGGCTTCGATAAGAAGATCTGGCAGGCGCAGATCGACGGGGACTCCGTTTGCTTCTCGCTGACCAGCCCGGATGGCGACGAGGGCTTCCCCGGCACGCTCTCCGCCGTGGTCATCTATTCGCTGGACGAGGAGAACGCGCTCTCGATCCGGTACCTGATCAACAGCGATCAGGACACGATTCAAAACATGACGAACCACGCGTATTTCAACCTCGCGGGCGAGAACAACGGCACGATTCTGGGTCACCTGCTCCAGATCGACGCGGACAAATTCACGCGCATCGACAAGGAAGTCGTCCCGACCGGCGAGATCGCGCCCGTGTTCGGCACCCCGCTGGATTTCACGAAGCCGAAGGCCATCGGTCGCGACATCGACGCCAAGGTGGAGAATATCGATGCCGCGGGCGGCTACGACCACAACTTTGTGCTCAACCACCGTCATGGCGGTATTGAGCGCGTCGCGACGGTTGTCGAACCCATGGGCGGCGTCGCGATGGACGTGTATACCGATCAGCCGGGCGTGCAGCTCTTCACCGCGCCGGACTTCACGTATATGACCGGCAAGGGCGGCAAGCCCTACGGCCCGCGTCCTGCGTTCTGCCTCGAAACCCAGCACTTTGCAGACGCGATGAACAACCCGCATTTCCCGAGCATCGTGCTCCACGCGGGCGAAATCTTCTCCTCCGAGACCGTCTACCTCTTCCGAGTAGAGAAATAACGAAAGTAACACAAAAAATCCGCCCTTTTGTAATGTGTCAAGGAAAACAGACAAGTAAAAAAGCTACAAAAGCTGACTTCGTAATTCAAACGGAGTCAGCTTTTTCAAACTCCATTGCGGGCGATCTTCGTTATAGTAACGAATGAAAGAATCAATGAAAATCCGCATTTGCGCGCATGTCAAATGCTTAAATAGTCGAAGGTCTTCATTTTTCAGAATGGAGAAGAAGGACTCCATTGGAGCATTGTCATAGGGCATGCCTGGTCTAGACATACTAATCACAATGCCGCTTTCCAGAAGAACGGACTGATAGATGGGAGAACAGTATTGTGAACCCCTATCTGAATGGAGAACGATGCCCTCGCGCATGAAAGGTTTCGCTTTTGCGAGCATATCCAGTACTAGGTAGATATCATTTTTAGCGGATACGGAATATGCTACAATAGATTTGTCACCTAAATCCTTGATGCATGAGAGATAGAGTTTTCCATCTTTGCACGGTAAATAGGTGATATCGGTTAGCCACTTCTGGTGGCGAAGGGAAGCGCGGAAGTCCTGCTGCAAAACATTGGGGAATGTGTGAAGTGGATTCTGCGCTTCTTTCTTTGGGGAAACATACCGTTTTCTTCGTGTCGAGTTGAGGCCTAGAATGGCCATATATCGATGTACGCTCCCTAAGCTCATATGAAGCATGCATTTGCGCTCTAGATGCATTTGAACCTGCCGTCTTCCTCTTGTCGTTTTCTCGTAATAGATGGATAGAATTGCAGATTCTTTGACGGCATCCAGTTTGTTGTGATCCGGCTTGCCTCGACCGCTCCAGTCATAATACCCACTCCGAGAGCAGCCAAGGTACTTGCACAAAGCAGAAATACTATACTTAGATCGAAGCCGATCGATCACTTGATATTTAACTTTGCTTTTTTGCTGCTTAGGGAGCGAAGTTGTTTTAAAATATCATTCTCCATTTCTAAGTACCGTATATATTCTTCTTGCGTCATGCCGGATGTATCCACATTTCGAGGACGCCCTCCGCTTCTCCCGGTTCCTCGCCCATCCGGAAAGCAGCCATACTTTAGAAACTGATCTCGCCATTCTCGTATTCGGCTCTTGTCGGCTAGTTCATATCGAAGGACTAGCTCGTTCATTTTTGCCCCTTCCAGATATTCTTTCACTACCCGTTCTTTCAACTCAGTACTGTAATGCTTGTTCATGTTTTCTCCTTTCACAAAAAAAACCTACGGTTTATTATACCGTAGGCTTTTTACTTGTCCGTTTTTAGTGTAACACTACATTTGGGCGGATTTTTTTATGAACCGTAATACTTCTTCAATTCTTTCAGTAGATACTCAAGCGCATCCGATTCGCTTGGAAACCCCATCAGGTCGTACTCTGTATCGCGTTCCCGAAATAAGGTTTCCCAACGGAAATGGTTTTTGCGCAAGCAATATCCTTCAGCTACGAAGCTGTCGAACGTCACCATGTTTCGATCAATCCCGTGTTGATCCAGCGCTCTTAAGAAATCTTCCCGATCCATACTTTATCCTCAAAGCAAGATTGTCGTCGAACAATGAACCGTGACAATCACACAATCTGGAACAGATAGAACTTCAGATAGTCTGTTTCAGGCACGTGCATCAGCGTCGGGTGATCCGGCGCCTGCCTGCGCGCTTCGATGAGCTTGAGCGCGACGCCCGCGTCCCGCGCGGCGGAGAGCAGCATCTTTTCGAACAGTTCGCTCGGCATGAAATGCGAACACGAGCAGGTAGCAAGATACCCGCCGCGCGGCAGCAGCTTCATCGCATTATAGTTGATGGTCTTGTACCCGCGCTCCGCGCCCGCGATGGTCTTGCGGCTCTTGGTGAACGCCGGCGGGTCGAGGATGATCATGTCATACGATGCGTGCTGCTCCATCATCTGCGGCAGGAGGTCAAACACATCCGCGCAGACGAAATCCATCCTGTCCGCAAGGCCGTTCTTCTCCGCGTTTTCGCGCGCGAGCTCCACCGCCGCCGCGGAAACGTCCACGGCGGTCACGTGCGCCGCCCCTGCCTTCACGGCGTTGAGCGCGAACGAGCCCGTGTGCGTAAAGCAATCCAGCACGCGCTTGCCTTTCGCGATCTTGGCAGCCGCGAGTCTATTATATTTCTGGTCGAGGAAGAACCCCGTCTTCTGCCCGTTTTCGACATCCACCGCATAGCGAATGCCGTTTTCTACGATCTCGATGCGCGGGTCCGGCGGCTCCGGCAAAAACTCCGCCCGATACCAGCCCTTCTCGAGCTTGAGGCCCTCCAGCTCGCGGATGCCGACCTCGTTGCGCTCAAAGATGCCGCGCACCGCGATTCCGTCGTCCTTGAGCAGCGACACCATCAGGCGATAGAGCATGTCCTTGATCTTCTCGATGCCGACGGAGAGCACCTGGCTCACGAGCACGTCGTGGTAGCAGTCGATGGTCAAGCCTGGAAGACCATCCGCCTCGCCGAAGATCATGCGGCAGCAGCCGTAATCGTCTCCCATCGCGGTCTTGCGGTAGTCCAGCGCGTAGCGGAGCCTGCGCGAAAAGAACGCCTCGTCAAACTTCTCGTTGGCGTTGCTGGAAAGCAGCCGCAGGCGAATCTTGCTCTGCTTGCTCAGAAATCCCGTGCCGAGGTACGCGCCCTTTTCGGAAAACGCATCGACCAGCGCGCCGTTTTCAATCGTGTCTGTGTTGCCGGACACCTCCGTGTCATACACCCATGGATGCCCCGCTTTGACGGAACCTTCCGCCCGTTTGGATATCGTGAGCCGCGCAAAGGCGCGTTCCTGCTTCATATAGTTTCTTCTCCGTTTCGTCCGCCGCGCGGCGGTTTCTCGCTCAATTTCAATCAGTCCGGCATCATGGTAACACGGCGAAAGGTGTTTGTCAAAACGCGCGCAGGAAAAATCCGGTTGTGCGCAATTTTCCATAAAATACCTGAAATTCGCGCAAATTCGGCGTTGCGGGGCAGCGGCGGGTGCGTATAGCCCGCCAAGACGAAATTTGTCTCAATTTGTTCCATTCTTTTTCATTTTTACGCTTTCCCTATCGTTTAATTGGGTCTATAATAGTACCGAACTCAAGGAAAGGAGTGTGATTGGACGGTGGATACCGTTCCCGAACGAAGTAAAAACAATCGAAAAATCAAAGCGCGCGTTCGGGAAGCTTCGCTTTCTTGCCGCGCGCGGTAAAGCGAAAGGAGTAACACTGCCATGAAGAAGATCTTCAAAACCTTCGAGGCGGAGATGCGGCAGCTCAGCGTGCCCGAAAAGGACTGCTGGATCTCGCTTGTCAAACCCACCGAGAAGGAACTCGCAGAGGTAGCGGAAGAATACTGCATCGAGCCGGACGACCTCCGGGCCGCGCTGGACGAAGAAGAACGCTCCCGCATCGAGCTGGAAGACAACTACACACTCATCCTCGTGGACATCCCCGCCGTCGAAAAGAACAAGGGCAAGGATATCTACACCACGGAACCGCTTGGCATCATCCTCGCCAAGGACGCGATCATCACCGTCTGCCTCGAGGAAACGCCCGTGCTCTACGCCCTCAAGCAAAAGCACGCAAACGAACTCAGAACGCATATGCGCACGCGCTTCGTGCTCCAGATTCTGTATCGCAACGCATCGCTGTATCTGCAATATCTGCGCGTGATCAACAAGCTCAGCGACAAGATCGAGCAGAAGCTGCATGTTTCCACCGAGAACCGCGAGCTCATCGAGCTGCTGGAGCTGGAAAAGAGCCTCGTCTACTTTACAACATCCCTTCGTTCCAACGAAGTCGTGCTGGAAAAGCTACTCAAGGGCGACCGTATAAAGAAATATCCCGAGGATGAAGACCTGCTGGAAGACGTCATCGTCGAAAACCGTCAGGCAATCGAGATGGCGAACATCTACAGCGGCATTCTGAGCGGCATGATGGATGCATTTGCCTCCGTCATCTCCAACAACCTCAACATCGTCATGAAATTCCTCGCGATCATGACCATCGTGCTTTCGATTCCGGTCATCATCTTTGGTGCGTATGGCATGAATGTCGCGCCCGAAGGCATGCCGTTTGCGAACAGCCCTTTCGGTTTCCTCATCATCGTTTTGTTTTCATTCATTGTTACAATCGGTGTTGCTGTCTACCTTTCCAGAAAGAAGATGCTCTGAGGACTGATGTCCCGGTGTAGCTCCGCCGAAAAGCGAGCAGTATATGAAACCATAAAAATACCTACGGATATTACCCCGTAGGTCTTTTTTTATGTTCGTTTGACCGCGCAATAGAGCTTAAAACTGGAAATAGATGAACGCGGTGTCTCCCGCGTAGAAGAACATCAGCGTCAACAGGATCACGAGAATCAGCACGACCTTGACCAGAACTTGCTCAAATTCAAAACCGGATAATACCCGTGCCCCTGATTGCGGATGGCACCAATTGCGGTCGCAATTCCGACGACGGCGGCAAAGATGAACGTGTAGACGAAATAGTAGCGAATGCCCGCGGCACCCGTGAAGATGCGCGTCAGGATGAGCGTCGCGTCCGAAAACGACTGCGCGCGGAAGAACACCCAGCACACGCAGGTAAAGAGGTACATGCCGATTACCGAGATCACGGCGACGGTCTGCTTGAGTACGCGGTTTTCCGCATGTATGCCGTGTTTGTCGCTCAGCTCCAGAAACGTTTTGTGCACGACCAGCGCCCCGCCGTGCAGCGCGCCCCAGAACACCATCTGCCAGTTTGCGCCGTGCCAGAGGCCACCGAGCAGCATCGTGATCATGAGGTTGAGCTTTGTGCGGAGCTTGCCCTTGCGGTTGCCGCCCAGCGAGATATACAGATAGTCTCTCAGCCACGAAGACAGGCTGATGTGCCAGCGTTTCCAGAACTCCGTGGGGTTCTTGGAAATATAGGGCATATCGAAATTCTTGCAAAGCTCGTAGCCGAACGTCTTCGCGATTCCGATCGCCATATCCGAATATCCGGAGAAGTCGCAGTAGATCTGGATGGAATACGCGACCACGGCCAGCGCGAGCGATAGCCCGCTGTAGCTCCCGGGTTTGGCAAACACCGCGTCCACACAGACGGCGAGCTGATCCGCGATCACGATTTTCTTGATCAAACCGAAGAGGAAAATCTGGAGTCCTTCCACCAGATTCTCGCGGTTCATCGGGCGATCCTGCTCCAGTTGCGGCAATAAGTCCCTTGCCCGAACAATCGGCCCCGCGACCAGCTGCGGGAAAAACGAAATGTACAGCGAAATCTCGATGTACCGTTCACAGGCTTTCAGCTTGCCGCGATACACATCGATCAAATAGCTGAGCATGTGGAACGTATAAAATGAAATTCCGATCGGCAGCACGATCTTCAGCGCGCCAATGCTGTGGATGCCGAATGCCTCGGCGAACGAATCGACGAAGAAATTGAAGTACTTAAAGAAGCACAGAATCGTGAGCGAAATCGTAACGCCCAGCAGCATGAAGCGCTTGCTCTGCTGTTTTGTTTCCGCGCGAACGACCTTCTTTGCCAGAACAAAGCAGAGGAACGTTTGCAGAATCAGCAGCAGCAGGAATCTCGCATCCCAGTACGCGTAAAAAACATAGCTTGTGATCAGCAGCACCAGATGCTTTTGATCTCGTGTTTTCACGAGCCTGCAGAGCACATAAGACGCCAGATAGAGGATGACAAACGCCAAAGACACAAACGACATTTAGTTTTTCTCCTCTTGCTGAACGTTCAACCACGCTTTATAAAACTCCTCCGCGACGATCCTGTGCCCAACGCGGTTGAGATGCCCCGTGAGCAGCGTCGTGTTGGAAAAACCGTACGGCACGGAGTAATCCTGCTCGTATGCGCGCAGGAAAGCGTCTCCCGGGTCGACGAACACGATGCCGTTTTTCTCGCAGGCTGCGGCATACGCATCGTAATAGCGCATGTCCCGCGTCACGACGTATGTACCGTCGGGTTGAATACCGACACCCGCATGATAGAGCAATATGATCGGGCCGTCATACTCCGCGCGCAGGAGCGCAAACGCCTGATTCAGCGCGCTCGTAAACGCGGCTGTCTCCTTCGCGGCGGCGGCTTCGGCAGAAGCCACATCCTGTGCGGAATCGGATTCAGCCGCGCGCGCTTTTTGCGCCTTGAGGAAATCCCGAATGCCGAACGCGTCCTTCATGCTGAGATTCATCGAGTCAAACTGCTGCCGTAGCAGCGAGATCAGCGGCACGTACTCCAATATGCGGTTGCGCGTTTTCCAGCCCGCATCGAGCGACTGCATGAGCGCCTGTCCGGTGCTCGCCGGGTCATACTTTGTCTGATTCAGGGCTTGCGTGAGCTCGTCCGCCGAAAACGTCAGCTGGGAGATTTCAATCATCACCGCGGACGCATGCGGAAACTCCTCCAACCCGGCTTGAAATCCCTGAACAATCAGCGGCAGCGTGTAGCCTGCCGTGCCGAGATTATATACCGTTCTGCTGGTGGGATCGATCATCTGATTCAGAAGCGAAACCATGCTGTCTTTCTGCATGACTTGAAGGCCTTCCGCATGAGAAGACCCCATCATGAGAATGTAGTTGTCCTTGAGCGGCAGTGTATCGTCGTTGAGATATCCGTTTTCATCCACGTGGTTGATGCCGTAGCCTTCGCTGCCGCGCACCATCCGGCTGTTCGGCGTACGAATGCTGGTGGAAAATGCGTTTTCCCTCGGAATAGATCCGGCACCGCTGCGGTAGAAAAAGGAGATCAGGTTTGCAATCAATAGCGAAATCACGGCAGCAAGACACCACGAAAGAAGCGTTTTGATCGTTTTTTTCACAGATTGTTATCCCCCGTCGTGTGCAAGAGTTCCGAACAAACAGTATTCGACAAGTTCGGGTTCGTTTGGTTCAAACCAAGGTTGCGCAGTCTCTGCCCGCGAGCTTGCTGTGGTAGAGCGCCTGATCCGCGCGCTGCACGATGGCGTGCGCCGTATCCTCCGGCTGCACCATGGTCGCACCGATCGATACCGTCACGCGAATATACTGCTCCGCGCGTTTCAAGCCGGACTGCTCCACAAGCCTACAGATCTTCTCCGCGATGGTGCGAAGTTCCAGATGCGTAACCCCGCGCAGAATCGCGACAAACTCCTCGCCGCCCCATCTGCCGATGAAGTCGTTCCTGCGCATCGCGTTTTGAAACGTTCCCGCGACCATCTTGAGCACATCGTCTCCGGTGCCGTGGCCGTACTGGTCGTTGATCTGTTTAAAGAAGTCCAGATCCAGCATCATCACGCCAAACGGAATCCCGAGCGCCTGATAATCCCGAAGCTGGTTTTCCAGAAACGTGTCGATGTATCGCCGATTCGGCAGCTGCGTCAGCTGATCAAACAGCGCGAGCCGCTCGAGCTCGCTCGTGCTCAGGTCGAAGAGCTCCGTGGTGTCCGCGTTGGAAAACACCTCGGCAGCACCTACGATTTCGCCATTGAGAACGAGCGGGCGAATGCGGACATTCACGCGCACGCGGTGACCGCTTTTGTGGTGTAGATATACCTGTGCGCTGCGCGGGGCTCCGTCTTGAATTGTAGCATGCAGCGGACAGCCATTGAGGCACAGTTGATTGCCTTGCTCATCCACATGGTTGAGCAGATTATCATAGCAAAAATTCCCCAGCATTTCCTGAGATGTAAAGCCGGTAATTCTGACCGCGCCTTGATTCCAAAAGGTGATTCCCCTGTCCCGGTCGACAAAGTAAACACCTTCATATAAATCATCGAATACATCATGATATTGTTCAAATGCACTCTTCATTTTTCTCCGGCTTTCCTGTCGAAATTGAGCCCGTTGGGTGACAGTATTATAACATAGATAGAAGCGAAATCCAGCCCGGAATGTACGTTGCCGTGGATTTCACCCAAAAAGCAAAACCGGGCATTGCTGCCCGGCATTGCCGTTACGTGTTTGGTTTTCTTGGGGATACGATCTATGAAAGCAATCTTGTACGCTTAGGTTCCCGGCGTCGCCGCGACCGTCGCTGTTGGCGTGGGTGTCGGGGTCGGTGTTGGCGTCGGCGTCGGTGTCGGCGTGGGCGTTACGGTGACGACCGGGGTCACGGTGACGACCGGCGTCGGCGTCACTGTGACGACAGGCGTCGGGGTCACGACGGAAGTGATCGTGATGTATTTCGCGAACACATATCCAGTCTTGCCGGTCGAGTTGACCTTCACCTGATACCAATCGCCGGATTTTCCGAGAATGGTAACCGCTGTGTCGATCCCCAGTTTCCCCATGCTGGAGTACGAAGTCGAGGGGCCTGTGCGGAAGTTCACGCCGGTCGCGTTGACTTTACCCGTGGTTGTGCCAACCGGAACCGCCGTAGGCACCGGCGTAGGCGTCATGCCTGCGGGTGTCGGCGTCGGTGTCATGCCGGCGGGCGTGGGCGAAGGCGTCGCGGTGCTGGTCACCTTGACGAAGCTCGCGTAGACGTATCCGGTCTTCTTGATGGCGATTGCCGTGACCTTGTACCAGTCGCCGCTCTTCTCGAGAATGGTGACGTCGTCCATCTTTTGCAGCTTGTCCACCTTCGAATAGTTGGTGCCCGGGCCGGAGCGCAGATTTACGCTGTTTGCGGTGATCTCGCCCGCGGTGGCCGTCGTGCTGCCGCTGCCGCTGCTTGCGCCCTCAACCTTGGAAACGATCGTCACATAGCTCGGCGAAATGTAGCCTTCTTTGCCGGTCGAATGGACTTTCACTTTATACCAGCCGGTCTTGGCGTCCGCCGAATAGATCGTCAGTCCCGCCTTGGACGCGACGACATCCAGGCTATCGCTCTTGCTGGTTGCTTCTTTGCGCAGATTCACTCTGCCGGTCGTGCTGCCAAGCGCGTAGGCGGTAAGGCTCGTGTTGTTCACGGAGATATACTTTCCGCTCACATAGCCAGTCTTGCCGGTCGACGGTACATCGATGCGAAGCCATGTTCCGATGACCTCGTAAACATTGACAGCGGTGTTCTTTGCTAACGTATCGACAATCGTGGTGCCGGTTCCGACGCCTTTGCGCAGATTGAGCTTTGCCGTGTTGACGTAACCCGTCGCAAGCGCGCTCTCTGCATGTGCTTCCTGCATCGGCAGCAGGCTAATCATCAGCGCAACGCTGAACAGCCCTGCCAGCAACCTGATCCATAATTTGTTTCTCATCTTGTTCCCTCCCCGGCCTTCGCCGTTCAACCGTACTAGTCGTACTAATACACTTGCATCATACGCTACACAGACTATCTTGTCAATGCGCCAAAACGCGGATTCACATTCGTTTCACAAATAATACTCTCCGGCAGTTCTCAAGGTTGCACCCCGAGCAAAACCTTTTTATCAGCTACGCCGCATCGTAATAATATTGTTTACACATCGTAGCAAACGTCATATAATCAAATCGAGGTGATCCTGTTTGACGTTGACCGAAAAGCTGGATATTCTGCTATCCGAACACAATCTGAATAAATCGCAGCTCTCCGCGCAGAGCGGGCTGCCGTATACCACCATCGTCAGCCTCTATGAAAAAGGCGCGGAGAACGCAAAGCGCTCCACGCTTTTGACGCTCGCGCGTTTTTTTAACGTTTCCCTCGACTATCTGGCGGACGACGAGGTTGAAGAGCGCGGAACGCGCATCTACGCCTCCGCAGGACACTTTGATGTGAGCAAACTCACGCCCGAGGGACGCGAACGATACGAGGAATACATCGAATTTCTAGCGGATAAATTCACCAAATAGCGCAAAACAG
Source organism: Christensenellaceae bacterium (assembly GCA_963667195.1). GTDB lineage: Bacteria > Bacillota > Clostridia > Christensenellales > CAG-138 > UBA7703. The sequence continues at coordinate 2,286,323 of OY762962.1, read as the reverse complement.
CAGCCCTGCACCGGAGGAAAGGAGAAACGCGGGTATGGATCGCATCGAAGAACTCACAACCGAAGCCGGCGAACGCGGAATTGACGTTCATGAGCGTGAAATTCCCGTGCCCGGCATGTCCGCCGCGTATATCAAAACGGAGACGGGCGAGCACATCATCATCCGGCAGGACGGCACACAGGCGGAGCGCGCCTGCTGGCTTGCCGAAGAGCTCGGCCACCACTATACCGGGTCCGATCGCAGGCTGCATTACAACGCGGCGGACGATTGGCGCGCCGAAGCAAAGGCGCGCAAGTGGGCGCACGACCGCCTGCTCTCGCCGGACGCAATCCGCACCGCGGCGCGCAACACGGACGATATCTACGAAATCGCGTTCACGCTCAACGTCAGCGTAGAGTTTTTGCGTGAGTCGATCGATTGGTATATGGCACGCGGCCTCTGGTCGCCGGAGGCGATGCCGGAGGAATTCTCCGCCGAATCCCCCGCGCCCGATCCGGTCAAGGAATAAGCCGGTCTTCACCGCGTTTCAAAATCGCAACCCAAAGATGAACTCCGGAAGGTAATATGATATGAAAGCATGCGCTTCCTGCGGGTCGTGGATCAGTGAGGGCGTTCGCCGCTGCCTCGCCTGCGGCTCCACGTCGTTTGTCTACGTGTGCGAAAATTGCAAAACGCGTTTTACGGGTCAAAATTGTCCGCAGTGCGGTGTCCTGCGTGAAAGCCACGAGAAGATCTGCCCGAACTGCGGTAAGCATTCGTTTGATACGCGCTGCCCGGATTGCGGACAGGACTTGCGAAGCGTTGTCCCGCTCCGTGCGGATATCCCGCTGGAGTCGTATTCCGTTCATTCCGGCGAAGGCGTTTACACGGCGGATGAATTTGACAAAGCCCAGCAAAAGCAAAAAAAGAAAGAGAGCGGCTGCGGCATCACCGCGCTCGTGCTCTCTCTCATCGGCTATTGGTGTTCTCAGGATATCGGGCTTGCGGGGCTGGCGTTTCTTGTACCCGCGCTGATCTTCTTTATCCTCGGCATGGTGCTGGCGCAAATCAACAATCGCCGCCGCTGGTCGTTGATCGCCTCCGGTGTGCTGCTCGCGCTCAGCGCGATCATGCTCGCGGTTGCGCCGTCGGGTTGGGGCGCGTAAGTTTATAAGAAGCAGCTACTGATTTCGTTCTTATATATTAGCGTTTCGCACTACACCCAGAACAATGGCACTGACTTGATTCTCACCGCGCTGCTCTACCTCGCCCACACCAACCTGACGCATCTAAACGCACCTTGCGGAGGAGACGGGGCTCACTGACGCGGAGTAGGCGAAAAGTGCATTTTGCGAATGGAATCGTAACAAGTTACGCTGGATGCGCAACAGATCTTGTAAGGCAAATGCTAGACGAAATTCCCAACACAATATTATATATATTTTACATTTACAACATCAGAAAGATGTATAATAGTAGGAATTGTTGTTAACATTGAAAAATCAAATGATGCAGTAAAGCAGGACGTATCGAGCACATGACGACATTTCTCATACGGATAAGCAAACCTGTTTCTTGCAAAACAAAGGATCAGACACTGTAGCAGCAAAAACTACAAAAAATATTGAAGGAGCTAGAATCATGCAGTACAAGACCGAACAAGTTGTCCTAAAAGAAAAATTCATTGGTCATGATGCGAAAAACCTGGTGGCGCTTGATAACATGCTCAACAAATACGCGGCGAGCGGATGGACGCTTTGCACGATGACCACCACTGTTGCCGGAGGAACCGGTCTGGGTGGCGGCGACAGAACAGTGTTTACGCTCATCTTCCAGAAGATCTGATATCGGGTGCATCAATCACCTTTGTTAGATTGAGTTGAGTGTCAAAGAACGAAGTTTTCCCTTTGAATAGCATTCTAGCATGAAGGAACCCCCGCAACGGGGGTTCCTTTTTTGCTCTCTTCACGAAATCAATCGGAATTTTCGAGTTGGAAATTTGGCGAAAAACAACTTAGTATCGCAGGCTATTACATGATACCAAAAAACAAAAAAAGCCCCGTTTCTGGGCTTTTTCTTGGCTGCGGAACTAGGACTCGAACCTAGACAATACGAGTCAGAGTCGTAGGTGCTACCATTACACAATTCCGCAACGTGTGGTTTGAGTATCCCGAAGTGCCGTTCGTCCTCTTTATAACACCCGCCTCTCGGCAGGTGGGTACGCCGTGATCGCCGCGATCTTCCCATCCGTAACGGGCCTGATCTTGTCTTCTCAACGAAACGCTCCCGAAGTTACTTTGTGGGTTTATAACGGAAGACGTAACGCACACCGCAGGATAATCAATTTTGAAGGTGGTGGGATTAGTTGGGATCGAACCAACGACCTCTACGATGTCAACGTAGCGCTCTGACCAGCTGAGCTATAACCCCGAGTGCAAATATTATTATACACATGGGGGATGAAATTGCAAGACGTTTTTTCTCATTTTCGTGTGGAAATCACCATTGCAATTTTCGGCAGGTCAATGCGTTCGCTTCCTTACTGTCGCCGCGCTTACTTCAAATCTCGGTAAAATCCTCGTACTTTCGCGTATTTCAAGTCGTTTTCGGCGTTCGATTTCCCTGCTGTTTCTTGTAGCATACTGCTTAAAATTCGATTGTTTTGGCGCAACTTTGTGTGTTACAGGAAGTTCACTTTCTATCCATTGCCAATCCACAAGCGGGTAGTACATTATCATCAGAGCAAGGACATAGACTGACAACCCCCCAATATTACCTCCCATCCCATCCCAATCAAAAGCGCTTACGAAGAGTAAGCGCTTTTGATTTTTTGGGTGTTTGTTTTTTTGGGGGAGACTTTTCTGTCGAAAGGCCATCCACCCGATTCATTGCGGCTTTAAATTTTTGGTGGTTTATTTTTTTGGGGGGAACTTTTCTGTTGAAAAGCCTTCCTCTGACTTGGGGCTTTTGATTTTTGGGTTTTAAATCTTCGCCACCGGATGCCGGAGCACCGTCTTGAGCTTCTCCGGCGCGGACTTGGAAGGATCGCCCAGATAGATCTCGTGGTGGCGACGCAGGCCTAGGTCGTTGCGATAGCCGCTCTCGGCGAGGAACGCGTCCATACGCGCGACGCTCGCGGGTTCCGTGTCGTAAGGACCGATGTGCATCATCTGCGCGCAGAGGCCCTCGCGAAAGCGCCACAGCCGCGCGCGGGACGTGTCGAGTCCCTTCTTCCTGCGCACCTCTCCGCAAGCCCAGTCAAACACGCTCTCGTCCACAAACTCCGGCTGGCGGATCACGCTCGTCCACTCGAATTTATCCTTGTTGTTGTAGTCTACGCCCGGAACGCCGCCCGCCATCTGCCAGAACCCCTCCAGCGGCGCCACCTTGTACGGAAAGAATCCCGGCAAATGCGCGCCGCCTTTGTCGTTCATCTTGATCGTGTAGCTCAGCGCGTAGAGTAGCCCCACCGCCTTGCCGTATTCGCCGTCCGGCTCGTTCGGGTTGCCGTGACCATCTACGGCGAAAAACGTCATCTCCGGCACGTCGATGATCGCGGGCGCGGTCTTGGGCTGATAGAGCTCCTTGTAAGCCTTCAAAAACTCAAACTGCTGTTCCATCTTCGTCTCTCCTTTTCCCTGTTGGCTCCAGCATAACGCAAAAAACCTGACAAAGCCTGTCAGGTTTTCTTTCTATTACTTGCACATTTTAAAAACCGTACAAGAGCTTCGCAAATCCAAACTCTTGGAACAGCAGGAATCTGCCCAGAAACATCACCGCAAAATACAGCAACGGCTCCGCGCGAAAGCCTGCCTCCGGGCGCTTGCTCCGCTTCGTGATCGCGGCATACCCGCGACACAGCGCGAACCCGATGAGCGCGCCAAGCGTATTGAGCAGCAGGTCGTCGATATCCGTGCTGCGGAGGTTCAGCAGCTGGCTCAGCTCGATAAGCAGCGAAAACGCGACTCCCGCGAGCAGAATCTTCCAGAGGCGATCCTCTTTCGGCCAAAGCAGCGGCAAAAGAAAGCCGAGCGGCACAAAGAGCACCACGTTGAGCAAATATCCAACCGCGTCGATCGGGCCCGCGGAGAACGGGATCAGGTTCAGCTCCAGCGCCATCGCGCTCAGCCCGTATTGGCGGATGTCGTACACCGTGCCAGAGCCTGTGAAATAGAACACGCCCGCGACATAGACCGAAAGCACCCATATCATGACGAAGCGATTTCGCGGCTCCGCGATTCCTTTTGTCCGATACAGCCTGTGCAATATGCCGTAGAGCAGCAGCGCGGGCAGCATCACGCAAAGAAACCCGTACGCAATCAATGCAATTTCTTTCATTCTTCAACTCTCCAACGACCGTTTCACGCGGCCTTAGAAGCGCGTCTCCGGCAGATAGTGCTCGAAGATGATCTCGTCGTTTTGCCGCGTGAGTTTCGCGTGGTCGTCCGTCGGGTGCGCGGTCCAGCAGACGCGCATCGCGCCGAACCACTCGCACAGGCGCACCGAGAGGCACTTCGGGCCTACGCGGTAGGCGACGAACTGCGGATGCGCGAGGATGTTGGTAAACAGCCTGCTCATCATGATCGCCTGATACAGCGGCAATCCTTTTCGCGAATACCGCGCGGCTTCCGAGAGCTGCCCGCGCAGAATCTCCGGCGCGTTGAGGTAAAACCAGCGCACCAGCAGCGGATGAAAACTCTCTACGCAGTAATCGCCCTTGTAGGCGCGCAGAAGCTCCAGCGTCTTGGGACAGAGCGTTTTCCAATCCCCGCCGCTCTTGAGCTCTACAATCATCGGAATCTTGCCGTCGATGGTCGCGAGCACATCGGTAAACAGCGGGATGCGCTCGTTGGTCTTGAGCAGGGAGAGCGTTTGCAGCTCATCAAGCGAATACGCGTCCACGCGCGCATCCACGCCGCAGACACGCTTGAGGTCGTCGTCGTGAAACACCACAACCTGCTTGTCGCGCGTGAGCTGCACGTCCAGTTCCACGCCATAGTCCGCCTCGACAGCCGCGCGAAACGCCGCAATCGAGTTTTCCGGCACGCTCTGGTCTTTCATGAACAGTCCGCGGTGGGCATACGTCCGCCCGGAAAACGGTGCGCGCTGCGCTTTTGTGCTCCGCGCGGGCATGATCAGCGCAAACCACAGCGTGATCAGCACGAGCAACACCGCAAGAAGAATCCACATGATACTCATCCCCCAGTTGATTTTTACGTCGATTTTAGTTGTTATTATACGCCAATTGCGTTACCATGTATATAACACAGCGGCAGGGTTCCCTGGCGCTTCCGTCCTCCATATCTTATAAAAATCGGAGAAAAAAACATGAAACTGAACTACAAGCGCACATTCCTCGTCGGCTTTGCGTTTCTCTCGATCAGCGCATTTTGGCAGATGTACGACACCATCATCCCGTTGATTCTGCGCGACACGTATCATATGGGCGACGGCCCTGCGGGCATCATCATGAGCCTCGACAATATCGTGGCCCTCTTCCTGTTGCCGCTCTTCGGCGCGCTGAGCGACAAGGTCGGCAGGCGCATTCCCTTCATCGTCAGCGGCACGCTTGGTGCGGTCGTTCTGATGATGCTGCTGCCGGTGCTCGACAACTCCTATGGCGCGTGGGCTCCTTCCACGTCGCTGATCGTATTCATCGTCGTTCTCGGCGCGCTGCTCGTCACGATGGGCACCTATCGCTCGCCCGCGGTCGCGCTGATGCCAGATGTCACGCCGAAACCCGTGCGCAGCAAGGGCAACGCGATCATCAACCTCATGGGCGCGGTCGGCGGCGCGTTTACGCTGATCGTCATGAAGATGCTGGTGGTGAACGGCGCAAATGGCAGAGCGAACTACCTCTACCTCTTCCTCGCGGTTGCGGTGCTCATGGTGCTTGCAGCGCTCACCGTCTTCTTCTTCGTGCCAGAGAGAAAACTTGTCCAGCAGATGAAGGACATCAACTACGGCGTCTCCGAGGAGGAAGATCAGGGCAAGTCCATTGAGGTGGACGGCAAAAAGAAGCTTCCGCCGGAAGTCATGCGCAGCCTGATCCTGATTCTGGCGACTATCACGCTCTGGTTCCTGGGCTATAACGCGGTCACGACCGCCTTTAGCAAATATGCCACCAAGATGTGGGCCTCCGGCCTCAACAACGTCTCCTCGTGCCTGCTTGTGGCAACCGGAGTCGCGATCCTCTCCTATCTGCCGATCGGTTTCCTCGCTTCCCGCATCGGCCGCAAGAAGACAATCGTCATCGGCCTCGGCGTGGCGCTCGCGTGCTTTATCTACGGCGCAATCGGAGCCAGAACCTTCTCGCCGATGCTGTATGTGATGTTCGCGGCAATCGGCTTTGCGCAGGCTGCTGTCACGGTCAACACCTTCCCGATGGTCTGGGAGATCTCCCGCTTCGGCAACGTCGGCAAATACACGGGCTTCTACTATACCTGCTCCATGGCGGCGCAGGTGGTAACGCCCATCGTCTCCGGCTACCTGCTGCAATACGTGGGTTACGACACGCTCTTCCCGTATGCCGCGGTTTTCATTGCGCTGGCGATCATTCCGATCTCGCTGACCAAGTACGGCGACAGCAAACCGGGCAAGCCGCAGTCCAAGCTCGAAGCCATGCAGGGCGCGGACGACTGATAAAATCCGGAAAAATCGCGGTTTTCCTGCGAAATTCGGGCGTTTACCGCATGATTTTGCTTGACATGACGCATCCTAACCCATATAATAGTTCATGTTCAAGCAGAAGCGCCCGCTTCTCACCTGCCGACGATTGTCAGGCACGGTAGCAACACTTTTTTACACAGTGATTTGTTCATGTGGGCGCAATCTGACTTGCGCCCACATTTTATTTTAATTATGGAGGTGTACTGCCATCGCTATCACGGAATTGATGATCAATGAAGAGATCCGTGACCCCCAGGTCCGTTTAATCGGCGAAAATGGCGACCAGCTCGGCATCGTAGATGTCCGCGACGCGCAAAAAATGGCCGACGAACGTGAACTGGATCTGGTCAAGATCGCGCCCAACAGCACCCCGCCCGTCTGCAAGCTCATGGACTACGGCAAATACCGCTTTGAAATGGGCAAGCGCGAGAAGGAACAGCGTAAGAATCAGAAGATCATCGAACTCAAAGAGGTTCGCCTCTCCGCAACCATCGACGTTCGCGACATGGAGATCAAGGCCAAGCAGAGCGTCAAGTTCCTTGCGGACGGCGACAAAGTCAAGGTGTCCATCCGCTTCCGCGGACGCCAGATCACGCACGGCGAGATCGGCATGGACGTCATGACCCGCTTCTATGAGATGCTTGGCGACAGCGCGATCAAAGAGCGCGAGCCAAAGATGGAAGGCAGAAGCCTGTTTATGATTCTCGCTCCCAAGGCCGAGAAGAAATAATCCCGGAAGTAAGAACCCAACCGATTTGATGTATCCGCTTCGCTCACCGGAGCGAACAAAAAATATGTAGCAAGAAAGAACCAGGAGGAACCGACCAATGCCAAAGTTAAAGACCCATCGCGGAGCGGCAAAGCGCTTCTCCCTCACGAAATCGGGCAAGATTAAGCGCAGCAAGGCGTATAAGCGCCACATCCTGACCAAGAAGTCCACCAAACGCCTGCGCGGTTTGCGTCAGACCGGCTATATTGCCGAGGTCGAAGAAAAGAAGATCCGCAAGCTGTTGCCGTACGCGTAAGGAGGAAGATGAATTATGGCCAGAATTAAAAGAGCAGTCAATGCAGTAAAGAAACGCCGCAAGGTTCTGCGGCTCGCCAAAGGATACTACGGTGCAAAGAGCAAGCAGTATCGCGCGGCTTCCCAGCAGGTCATGAAATCCATGGCGTACGCGTATGTCGGCCGCAAGCTGAAAAAGCGCGAATATCGCCGTCTCTGGATTGCCCGTATCAACGCGGGCGCGCGCATCTGCGGCACCACCTACAGCCGCCTGATCAACGGGCTCAAGCTTGCGGATGTCAACATCAACCGCAAAGTGCTCGCCGACCTCGCCATCACCGATATGACCGCGTTCAAAGAACTCGTTGATATCGCCATGAAGGCCAGAGCGTAAGAAACGCAAAACGAGAACCGCCGCAAGGCGGTTCTTTTTTTACGTGCGTTCGAAGTTTAATCTGCGTATTTATATTTATTTTTGCTTTTATGTTACGTGCTCTTGACGTTATAACATTGAGATCGTTATTATAATTGTAACGTCAGGAGGCGCACCATGGAGCCTATCATTTTGTCCGGCAAAAAAGAGCTCGATATCTATGTCAACCCCCAGCGGCAGAACATCCTGCGCTGCATGCAGATCAAGGGTGAGCCCATGACCGCAAAGCAGATTGCCGACCAGGTCGGCATCTCCGCCTCCTCGGTACAGCGTCATATCCGCCTGCTAAAGGAGCTGGGCATCGTCGAGCAGAGCCACACGGAGCAAATCCACGGCATCACCGCGACGTATTTTCACGTGCTGCCGCGAAACATCCGCATCGGCGGGCTGAAGGACGACGGCGAGAACAACCAGCGCATCGCGCTGATGCAGGCGGATATCTCGCAGCGGTTTTCCGGCTTTCTGGAATACTGTCAGGCACTTGGCAGCCGGTTGAGCGACGAAACCCAATTCGGAGACATGATCAGCGGCATCACGCACCTCACTCCATCCGAAGCAAAGGAGCTTTATCAGATGATTCGATCGTTTTTAGACGCGCACGAGTGTACAAGCCCGAACAGCGTCGCCTGGGAATTTGCAATCATCGGTTATCCAGTGGGGCAAGAACAGCATGAGTAAGCCGATTCAACTCGTCTACTTCCTCAAGTTCTTCGCCAGCGGTCTCATCGTGCCGATCCTTTCGCTGATGCTGCTTGCGCGCGGAGCCACGATTGAGAACGTTTCGCTGATCATCGGACTGTATTCCGTGACCGTGATCGCGTCCGAGTTTCCCAGCGGCGTATTTGCGGATCTCTACGGCCGGAAGACGTCCTTCCTGCTTTCGAGTATTCTGTACCTGATCAGTTACAGCATGTTCTTCTTTTCGCGCACCGCATGGGTTTTGCTTGTGGCGATGGTGATCAACGGACTTAGCCGCGCTTTCTCCTCCGGCAGCATCGAGTCGCTCTTCATCGACCAGTCGGTAGAGCGGCAGGTTCCGCTGGAACGCGTCACCGCGCGGCTCTCGATATTGGAGAGCGCGGGCCTCGGCATCGGCGCGCTGGCCGGCGGTGCAATCGCCGGAATCGGCGAAAAGTTCTCGCTCAACCTCGGCGGCAACATCCTGCTCACCGCGGTCATCCTGCTACTCACCATTCTGTTTGTCAAGGAAGCCCCGCGCGCGCATGCCGGGCACGTCGCCTCCTCGCACCTGCAGCTCTTCACCAAGCAGGTCAAGGAGAGCGTTGCGTTTGCAAAACAGCGCGGAACCGTCCGCATCCTGCTGATCTTCTTCCTCCTGATGGGCTTATCACTCAGCGCAATCGAGGTGTATTGGCAGCCAGCATTGGAAACGTATCAGCCGGTCTACTGGCTCTTTGGCGCGGTCACGTTCGCGGGCTTTGCGTTCGTGATGTTCGGCAGCTGGGTTGCGGAGCGGCTCTTGCGAAAGAATCCCGGCGCGGGAATCCGGCTGCTGTTGCTCTTCAAGGCACCGCTTGGTATCGCGCTGATCCTGTTTTCGTTCTCACGCAGCGAATATTCGCTGATCGGGCTCTACCTTGGCCTATACCTGCTCATCGGCAGCAGCAGCGTGGTGGAAAGCACGCTCCTCAACCAGGTTACGCCCTCCAGCCACCGCGCGAGCATCCTCTCGCTGTTCTCGCTGGTGCTGCAAATCGGCGGCGTGATCGCCTCCGTCGGCGGGTTCCTTGTGAGCACCTACTCGCGTTACCAAAATATGTGGCTGATTGCGGGCGCGCTCCTGCTGGTCACCTGCGCCGCTGTCGCCGTCCTGCAAAAGCGCATCGCGCAGTTAACGCCGCAGCCTTTGCAAGAAACCGTCGAGAGTGCGCCGCCTATCATGGATGACATCATCGAGCATATCTAACAGCGCGGCTCGAATATTTCAGGCGGCATGGGAAAAGCCGCACGAAATCCCGCGCGCGGATATGCTATACTATACTGAAAAATGAGGAGTGTGCCGTCATGGAGCGGATCGAATCTGAACGCCTGATCCTGCGTGGCTTTACCGAGCAGGACACCGATGATCTCTTTCGCTATGCCGTCGATCCCGATGTCGGCCCGCGCGCCGGCTGGAAGCCGCACGCAAACCGCGAGGAGTCACGCTCCATCATCGAGATGTTCATCGCCGACGACAACGTGTTTGCCATCGAGCGCAAGAGCGACCACCGCATGATCGGTACCATCGGCCTGCACCACGACAAATGGCGAAACCTGCCGGACGTGCGAATGATCGGCTACGTGCTCGCGCAAGACTGTTGGGGCAACGGCTACATGAGCGAAGCGGTCAAGCGAGTCCAGCGCTACGGCTTTGAGCAGATGAACCTGCGGCTGATGAGCATTTCGCACTACACCTTCAACGACCGCTCCCGCCGCGTGATCGAGAAGTGCGGCTTCGCCTACGAAGGCACGCTGCGGCAGACGTTTTTGCGCTACGACGGCGCGATCTTCGACGAAGCGGTGTATTCCATTACGAAGGAAGAATGGCTATCTCAACAGGCAAACGCCTGAACGCGATAGCCGATGATAGAATCAGAAAGAGAGGAGTTTTGCGCAGATGATCATCGAAAGCCGCGCCAACGAGCGCGTCAAGGAAGCGCGAAAGCTCCAGAACCGCAAGGAGCGCAAGGAGAGCGGGCTGCACCTCATCGAAAGCGGTAAGCTCGTGCGCGAGGCAATCGCTTCCGGCGCGGAGGTCGTCTCCTGCTTCGTCGAGGACGGGTTTGATTTTGCCGTGCCGGATGGCGCGGTGAACTACTCCGTCACCCGCGCGGTGCTGGAGTCCCTCTGCGAGAGCCAGACGCCGCAGGGCATCGTCGCCGTGGTCAAAACGCCCGCGCTTACCCCGCCGGAGGAATATCCCGCGGGTCTCGTCGTGGTATTGGACGGCGTGCAGGACCCCGGCAACGTCGGCGCGATCCTCCGCTCGGCGGACGCGTTCGGTGCCGCGGGCGTGCTACTATCCCCCGCCTGTGCGGACGCCTACGCGCCAAAGACGCTCCGCGCCGCGATGGGCTCCACCTACCACCTGCCCGTTTGGCAGGGCGAACTCCTGCCGGAACTCGCGAAGATGAAGCAGCGGGGCTTTACGGCGCTCTGCGGCGACCTAAAGGGCAGCGAGACGCTACCCAAGCTCTCCGGCAGCGTTGCGCTCGTCATCGGCAGCGAAGGAAACGGAGTAAGCGACGCGGTCGCCGAACAGTGCGAGCGCTTCCGCCTCACCATGCGCGGGCACGCGGAGTCGCTCAACGCCTCCGTCGCGGCGGGCGTGCTGCTCTACGTCGTCTCCGAGGCAATGCCGCACGCAAGATAAACATCATCCGAAAGGAACGAAACATATGGAACAGAAACTCGCAAATAAAGTCCTCGTCGTGGTTGATATGCAAAACGACTTCATCACCGGCTCTCTCGGCTCGAAGGAAGCGCAGGCGGTGGTGGAACCCGTCGTGAAGCGCATTCTCGACTTTGACGGACTGATTCTCTACACGCTGGACACGCACACCGAGGACTACCTCAACACGAAGGAAGGGCAAAAGCTTCCGGTCAAGCACTGCATCGCGGGCACCGACGGCTGGGCGCCGAACTCCGCCGTCTGGATGGCGCTGATGCACAAAAACGTGGCCGACGAGCAGCACATGATCGCGAAGGACACGTTCGGCGGCGTAAGCCTGCCGATGCGCATCCACGAGATGCTGGATGGCAGCGAGCCGGAGTCGATCGAGCTGATCGGCCTCTGCACGGATATCTGCGTGATCAGCAACGCGCTTCTCGTGAAAGCGTTTTATCCCGAATCGACGATCACGGTCGATGCCGCGGCCTGCGCGGGCGCCACGCCCGAAGGGCACAAGACCGCACTTTCCGCAATGAAAGCCTGCCAAATCGACATCGTGAACGAGTAAACAAGAAACACTAGAATGCAAACAAAAACGCCCGCAAGGGCGTTTTTGTTATGCTTGTGTGTTTTGCTTGCAGATTACTTGAATTGATTCACGATCTCCTTAAACACCCTGCCCCGCTGCTCGAAGTTATCGAACATGTCCCAGCTTGCGCAGGCGGGCGAAAGCAGCACCGCGTCGCCGGAGCTTGCCAGCACGCGCGCGCACGAAACCGCGTCCTCAAACGTTCCCGTCGCGTGGCAGTAGCCGAGGTAGCCCGTATCCCGCGCGGTATCGAGTATCTTCTGCTTGGTCTCGCCGAGCACGACGATGGCTTTCAGCTGGCTGCCGCGAAAATGCTCAAACAGCTCGTGAAAATCGCTATGTTTGTCGTAGCCGCCGAGGATCAGCACCGTCGGGCGCGTCATGGCCTGAATCGCCTTGATCGTCGAATCCGGGTTGGTGCCCTTGGAGTCATTGATGTATCGCACGCCCTCAAACTCCCGCACGAACTCGATGCGGTGCTCCACGCCGGGGAATGTGCGCAGGGTCTCGCGTACAGCGTCAGCCGAAATGCCCATGCCCAGCGCGAGGAGTGAGCTCAACATCGCGTTTTCGAGGTTATGCCCGCCGGGAATCTTGATCTCGTCCGCGCGGATGAGGTCGTATTCGCCGTTCTCGTCGCAGAAAACAACCGTGTCCCCGCGCAGAAACAGCCCGCGCGGTACCTCCGCCTTGCGCGAAAAATAGTACACGCGCGCGGGAGTCAGCCGCGCCATGTCGCGCACAACCGCGTCGTCGTAGTTCAGTACCGCGATATCCTCCGCGGTCTGGTGGTCGAAAATCTTGCACTTGGCCGCGATGTAGTTTTCCATCGTGCCGAAGTGGTCGAGGTGGTCTTCCGTGATGTTGCAAACGCCCGCCGCGCGTGCGTGAAAGTGCACGTTTCCCTCCAGCTGGAGCCCAGCCGTCTCCGCGACGACAACGTCGCCTGTGCGCGTTTCCAGCGCGTGCTCCGTGATCGGGACGCCGATGTTGCCGAGCACAAACGTATGCCTGCCGCCGTTTTTGAAGATCTCTCCGGTCAGCGCGGTGCAGGTCGTCTTGCCGTTGGTGCCCGTGATACAGACAAACTCCGCGTGGCTGTAGCGGTAGCCAAGCTCGATCTCGCTGATGACCTCGATGCCCCGTTCCTGCGCCGCGCGCACAAACGGCACCGTCATCGGGATAATCGGGCTGATGACGATGAGCGACACCCCGTCAAACAGCGTCTGCGGGTCCTCGCCGAGCCGCCAGGTCACGTCTACGCCGCTCAGCGCCTCACTAAGCCCGGGAATCTCGGTCTTTTTGTCGTTGATGACCACATCCCAGCCAGTGCTCCTGAGCAGCTTTGCCGCGCCGACACCGCTTTTTGCCATGCCGACGATCAGCGCTTTGTTGTGTTGTTCCATATTGGTGATTGCCTCCAAAAAATAGCCCGAGCGATGGTTCGGGCGAACTGTCAACGAAAATACGGCAGCAGGCAAAACGCGCAGATTGCCGCCGTGAGAATGGCATACATGGTTGAAATCTGGGAAGCCGGATGCCCTTTCTGCTCAAAGTGCCGATGGAGCGGCACCGCGCGAAACAGCTTCTTTCCGCCTTCGCGGGTTTTGCTGAGCGATTGCAGCACGATGGAGCCGAGGCTCGCGAGCAGGCAAAGGCTCATCAGCGGCAGAAGGATCATCGAGCGGCTCACGATGGCGAGCATCACAACCGTAGATCCGAGCGAAAGCGACCCCGTCGAACCGGGCTGAATCTTTGCGGGGTAGACGTTATAGCGCAAAAAGCCGACGCCCGCGCCCGCAACCGCCGCGGCGAAGATTGCGCTGCCGTCGAGGTTGTAGCCAAGCAGCAGCTCGCCCTCCTGATTCGCAAAAGCCGCCATGGCAGCGAGAATCGCGATCATCGCAAGCGCGTAGATCGTGCTCACTCCGCCCACGAGGCCGTCCATGCCCTCGCTCAGGTGCGCCGAATTGACCTCCAGCATCACGAATGCGATCACGAGCGGCACATACCAAAGCCCGATGTCCCATTCCCCGCCGGAAATCGGCAGATACAGCGAAGACCCGATCAAAGGCGAACGGTATGCCCAGATTGCGATGGTTGCCGCAATCAGAAGCTCCGCGCCGAGCATCACGCCCGCGCGAAGGCCGATTCCGTCCGGATCACGCACGCGAATAAAATCGTCCACAAACCCGAGCACGCCAAACGCGAGCATGGCGACCAGCGCGGGCAGCGCAAACTCCATTCCTTCCATGCCGAAAATCACCGTTGCGATCGCAACCGCGAGCAACACCAACGCACCGCCCATGGTCGGCACGGGTGGTTTCGGCGGCGGTGCTTGTTTCTTTTTGGATGTTTGCGGCGGCGGTTCGGGCGCTTCCTGCTCGCTCTTATGCGGCATAAGCCGGGCCAGCATGGGAATCACCAGCGGGCCAAGCAGCAGGACGATCACGAACGCCGTCAACGCGGTCATCAGAATTTTCAGCATATCGGTATTATACCCCTGAAAACGCGCGCGGGACAATCCCCAAAACGGTGGGATGGGGGTGTGCCGCCTGCGGCATGCAAAACCCGCATCCGGTCTTTATACCGAATGCGGGTTTGTTTGACATGTTTCTAAAATTACAGCTCGCCGAGCAGTTCTTCGACAATCCAAAATTGAATTCGGCTCGACTTACAGCTCGCTCAAGAGTTCTTCGACAATCTCTTTGTCGTCAAAGTGGTACTTCGTGCCGTTGATCTCCTGATAGTTCTCGTGTCCTTTGCCGGCGATCATGATCACGTCGTCATTCTGCGCGGAAGCCAGCGCATATCGAATCGCTTCCTTGCGGTTCTCGATGACGGTATACTTCGTTCCGCTGCGCTTCATGCCCTCTTCGATCGAGTCGATGATCGTCATCGGGTCTTCCGTGCGCGGGTTGTCGCTCGTGATCACCGCAAACTCGGAGAATCTGCCTGCGATCTCGCCCATGATCGGGCGCTTGGCGCGGTCTCTGTCTCCGCCGCAGCCAAAGACGCAGATTACGCGGCCCTTTGCAAACTGCTGCACGGTCTTGAGCACGTTTTCCAGCGCGTCCGGCGTATGCGCATAGTCCACAAACACCGAGAATCCGCGGTTCGTCTTGACCGGTTCGAGCCTTCCGGAAACGCTGGTCAGCGACTCCAGCCCCGCCTTGATCGCGCTGAGCTTCATGCCGACCGCGAGCGCCATCCCGGCGGCACCCATCGCGTTGAACACGGAGAACAGGCCGGGAATCGGCAGGTTCATGAGCACTTCGCCCTCCGGGGTATGCAGATCGAAGCGAACGCCGTCGGTCGTGATGTCGATATCCGTCGCGGAGATGTCCGCGCGGTCGCGCACGCCGAAGGTGAGAATCGGAATCGTCAGGCCTTCCATGATGCGCGCGGAATACGGATCGTCCACATTGACAACCGCTTTCTTGCTGTTGAGGAAGAGAATCTTCTTTGCGGCGAGATAGTTGTCAAAGGACTTGTGATAGTCCAGATGATCCTGTGTGAGGTTGGTAAACAGGCCTACATCGAACTTGATGCCGTGCACGCGGTATTGCTCCAGCGCGTGGGAGCTTGTCTCCATCACGACGAGGTCGACGTGCGCGTCCGCCATCATGCGCAGAATGCGGAATAAATCGACCGATTCCGGCGTGGTGCGGTCGGTGTGGATGCTCTCGTTGCCGATGAGGTTGCGAATCGTGCCGATGACGCCAACCTTCTTGCCTGCCTGCTCGGCAATCGCCTTGACCATGTAGGTCGTGGTGGTCTTGCCGTTGGTGCCGGTGACGCCCAGCATCATCATCTCGCGCTGGGGATATCCATAGAACGCGGCCGCCATTTCGGCCATCGCTTTGCGCGCGTTTTTCACGACCAGCTGCGGCACGGGAAGCGGAAGCTCCCGCTCGACCAGCAGCGCCGTCGCACCATTTTGAATAGCGCCTTCGGCAAACGTGTGCCCATCGAACAGAGAACCTACGATGCAGCAGAACAAACTGCCTTTTTTCACCCTTCTGGAGTCGTACTCGATGGAGACGATATCCGTGTCTTCGCCTTCAAAGCGCAGGCCGGATGCCATTGCCAGTTCCGAAAGCAGCATGTCGTTACCTCCCATGACGCGGAGCCATCCGCGTGGTTTGAAAATACTATCGTGAGATTTCTCGCCTGTCCGGCGATTCCCGAACGGGCGAAAAATCAATCATTCGAGTAAGCGCTCGTTACCCTTCCGGCAACGGCGTCGGTGCGGCCGGCGTCGCGTTCGCGTCCGGAGATGTCGAAGGAGAAGGCGAAGGCTTCGGGAACGTGACGTAGATCACCGTACCCGGGTCTACCTTTGTGCCCTCCGGAACCGATTGCGAATCGATCTGGCCTGTGCACTGCGTCTTGTCAAACCCAAGTACCAAGCCGAGCTTGGCAAGCGTGTCAAACGCGTCCTGCCTGCGGCGCTCCAACAGATTCGGAACAACGGCCTGCGGCTTGTAGAGCTGATCGTCGTTGAACATCGTCGTGGTCGTATACAGAATGACGATGGAACCCGCGGGTGCCTCCGTCTTTCCTGCCGGGAACTGCGTGATGACCGATGCCGCGTTTTCACTCGGCACAACGTAGGCATCAAAGCCTTCCTGCGAAAGCGTGTACGCCGCGTCCTTCGCCGCCATGCCGGTCACGTCCGGCACGGTCCTCGTCTTCGTCGTGGCCGTGGCATCCGGCAGGATGCCGTAATACTGTACGAGGTCGGTCATGACCTTGGAAGCCCAATACCCCGCGATGCGGCTTGCCTCCATGTACGGCACCTGCGGCTCGTCGATGACGATCATGCAAACGAGCTGCGGACTGTCGTTGGTCGAAAGATAACCGATATACGACGCGACCGTGCGCATGCGATCCGGTGTGACGCCGTCTTCTCCGAACTTGCGGGAGACGCTGCTGAACCCGCCGACCGTGTAGTTGAGCACCTGCGAGTTGCTGGCGTTGCCACTCTGCGCAACCTTTTGCAGCAACCGCCGCATGGTTTGGGATGTGCTGGAACTGATGACCCGGCGCAGGATGGTCGGTTCGTTCTTGAGAATCACCGTGCCGTCCGTCGAGGTGATGTTGTCCACCACATACGGCTGCATGAGCGTTCCGCCGTTGATGACCGCGCAAAACGCGTTCGCCATCTGGATCGAGGTGTTGGTGATGTTTTCGCCAAACGCGATCTTCGACAAGTCGCTTTCGCGAATATACTTGCGGTGGATGACTTCACCGGTGTCCTCGCTGGGGATGCCGACGTTTGTTTCAACACCAAAACCGAAGTTGTAGATGTAGTCGTAAAACTTGTTGATGCCGGTGGCAAGTGCCATATCCGCCATCGCGAGGTTGCAGGAGTTATTCAACGCCTCCGAAAGCGTTTCATTTCCGTGTCCCTTCGTAGTCCAGCAGGGCACGCGTTCCAGACGAAATACCTTGAATCCCTGGCAGTTATACGTGCTGGCCTCGGTGGTTGAGCCGGAGTCGAGCGCGGCTGCCGCGGTGATCACGTCGAACAGAGATCCTGCTTCATAGGTGTCCGTCACGATGCGTGCGCGGGACATCGACATGAGCTCGGTAACCATATCGCGCGGCGGGTCGTTCAGGTCAAACGAAGGATAGGTACTGATTGCCAGAATTTCGCCCGTGTTCGGGTCCATGATGAGTCCCGAAACGCTGTTTGCGCGGTTGATTTCGTAGCACTGCTTGAGATACTTTTCCAGATAGCTCTGGGTCACGGAGTCCGCCGTGATCGTCATGTTATAGCCTTCGACCGGAGCCAGATAGTCCTGCTCACCATAGGAGAGCGGGTTGTTCTTTCGGTCGACTTCGATGACGAGGCGTCCCGCGGTGCCCGCAAGGTAGGAGTTATATTCCGCTTCCAACCCCGTCTGGCCTTCCGTCTCGATGCCGGTAAAGCCGATCAGCTGTGTAAAGAGCTGTCCAAAGGGATAGTAGCGCTTCATATCCGTGGTATAGGAGATACCGTTGCCGAGCTGCAGCGCCTGCAGCTGGTCGATCACGGAGCTTTCCACCTGACGCTTGAGCTGCACCTGCAAGCGGAGCTTCCCGGTCTCCGGGTCGGGCGAAATGCGCTCCATGACGTAATCGTAGTTGAGGCCGAGCACCTCGGAGACCTCGGTGGCGACGCGGACGCGGTCGTCCGCCGCGATGGCGGGCGGGTTCGCGAGCACGCGATAGGCGGTTCCGCTCTGCGCGAGCACGAGCCCGTTGCGGTCTACGATCTTTCCGCGTTGGGCGGCAAGGTTCTGCCTGCGCGTCCACTGTACCTCTGCCTTTGCCTTCAGCTCAGGCCCCTGTATGATCATGACCTGCGTGAGGCGAAGCGCCAGCAACAGCATCAGCAAACCTGCGAATACCATCAGGAGCACGAGTTTTTGTTTAATCTTCGGCGCGGGGGCCGTTGTTTTAGCCATTGGTCAATCGTCCTTTCGTTAGATCAACCGCCCGCGAGCGGCTGTCCCCCCCCGCCCGAAGTGCTTGGTGTCGTGGTTGGTTCCGGTGTCGTCGCCGGAGAAGTGGTTGCGCCGTCTGTGGGTTGCGTGGTCGGCGGCGGCGTTGTGTTGTCGAATGGCAGCGGATCGCCGATGCGCACATACTGACTCTTTTCGGGATAGCGCATGCCGTATTCTTCCGCAACCTTTTGCGCGTCCTGAATCGTCACCGCGCACTCGATCTGAACTTCCAGCTCGTTGATGCGCAGATCCGTCAGGTCGCTTTCGCTGTTGAGCGCGTTGATGTCCGCATACGCGCGCGAGATGCGCTCGTAGCCGGAGAGCGTGAAGAGCACCATGCCCGCAAACAGAAAGCCGCTGATGATGAGTCCGATGCGGCCGAGCGTGGACGACTCCTGCTTTTTGACGCGTACGCCCGATTCGCGGGCGCTTTTCACGCCGCTGCGCGGGCGCGTGGAACGCGTCTCGGCTGCGCGCGCTTCATACGCGTCCTGCTCCTCCTTGGTGGGCATATAGAGTCTGGTCGTTGGGGAACGGCCTTTCTTGCGATCGTCTTCGAAGCGGATGTCCAATGAAAATTCCCTTCCAATCAAGCGAAAATTCCGCTCACCGGCGCGCTATTCACCGCCCGAGAGCAAGCTTTCGCTAGATCTTTTCGATGCAGCGGAGCTTTGCGCTGGTCGAGCGGGAGTTCTGCGCTTCCTCTTCAGCGGAGGCGGTCAGCGGTTTCTTGGTGAGGATCTTTGCCTTGGGCAGTTTGCCGCAGATGCAGATGGGCGCGGATGGCGGACACGTGCACGGGTTCTCAAAGCGGCGGAACGCCTGCTTGACAATTCGATCCTCCAGTGAATGAAATGTAATTATACACAGTCTCCCGCCTTTTTGCAACAGATCGCAGGCCTGCTCCACCGCGTGGTCCAGTCCCTTGAGCTCGCCATTTACCTCGATTCTCAGGGCCTGAAACGTCCTGCGCGCGGGGTGTTGCGGCTCATTGCGGTACTTTGCGGGGATCGCCTCACGCACGATCTGCGCGAGCTGGAGCGTCGTCTCGATAGGATATTGTTCACGGGTGCGACAAATCTTCTCCGCAATTCTGCGGCTGAATCGCTCCTCGCCATACTCGAAAAAGATGCGCGCAAGCTCCGCCTCGGGGTAGGTGTTGACCACGTCCTTGGCCGAAAGTCCCGCGCTTTGGTCCATGCGCATATCCAGCGGTGCTTCCGTTTTATACGAAAATCCGCGTGCGCTCTTGTCCAGCTGATGCGAGGATACGCCGAGATCGAGCAGAATCCCGCTCACCTCGGTGACGCCGATTTCGCCCAGCAGCGCCTTCATATCAAAAAAGTTGCCGTGCAACGCGGTAAACCGGCTGCCAAACGCGGACAGCCGTTCCCCCGCCGCGTGCACGGCTTCCCAGTCCCTGTCAATTCCAATGAGTCTGTCGGTTTGACCGAGTCGGGTCAAAACCGCCTCGGCATGGCCTCCGCCGCCGAGCGTTCCGTCTACAAAGATGCCGCCGCGCTCCGGCGCAAGCAGCGCCAGCGTTTCGTTCAACAGCACCGGAATATGTGAAAATTGCTCGCTCATATGCCGAGCTCCGCCAGATGTGCCAGCGAGTCGCTATAGGTTTCCTCGCTTGCCGCGTTGTAGGCGGCCAGCGTCTCTGGGTTCCAAATCTCCACGCGTTCGCCAACGCCGATCAGCGTTGCGTCCTTGTTCAGCCCCGTGAGCTCCCGAAGCTGCGCGGGAATCAGGATGCGTCCCTGCTTGTCGATTTCGCAGGCCGCGGCCATGGAGTAAAGCCTTCTGCGGATATTCTGTCCCTGGGTATCGCTCACGGGAAGCGCGGAGAGCTTTTGCGAAAAGCGCTCCCATTCTTCCAGCGATCGCCCGGTGAGGCACGCGGCGCTCGTGGATTCCAACAGCCCAAGGGTGATGACGAGCGTGTCGCCGACACTCTCCCGCCACTTCGCCGGAATAAACACGCGGCCTTTTGCATCCAGCATATGTTCAAATGAACCGATCAGCACGCGCTTTCCTCCTCCGGCAAGTAAATACTGTTTAATAAGGATATACTTCCCCCAGACTTACGATGAGTATACACCACAATCCCCCATTTGTCACCACTTTCGTGTATTTTTTGCCTATTTTTTTTGAATTTTTTGAAAATAAACGTTCGTTTGCATGTTTGCGCCTTCCCGAGGGCAGGCGTGAGGGTTTTGGTGCGACACAAACTGTGGTATACTGTGTTTATCTTCGTGCCAGATATGGTACAGATGATTCGTTTTTCACCGATAAAACCCGCCATTTCAGCGGTTTTCTTCTTTTTTTGACCGTGTTCTTTGCGCGCGGACAAGAGATTCAATTGATTTCGCAATTTCGGATTTAGAATAGGAGTCTTTATGGCATCGGATTACACGGTAGACAAGATCAAAATCATGGAAGGGTTGGACGCGGTTCGCATGCGCCCGGGCATGTACATCGGCTCGACGGGACAGCGCGGACTCCACCACCTCCTCTGGGAGATCATCGATAACTCCATCGACGAGGCGGCAAACGGCTACGCAAACGAGATCGCCGTCACGCTCCATAAGGACAACTCCGTCACGGTCGTGGACAACGGCCGCGGCATTCCTGTGCAGATTCACGAGAAGATGGGCGTCTCCGGCGTGGAGGTCGTCTTTACCCAGCTGCACGCGGGCGGCAAATTCGGCAACGATTCCTACGGCTACTCCGGCGGACTCCACGGCGTAGGCGCTTCAGTCGTCAACGCGCTCTCCGAGTGGGTCGAGGTCGAGGTCGCAACCGACGGCAGGCTTTATAAGATGCGCTTTACCAGCGAGGAGGACGCGACGGGCAAGATCATCTCCGGCAAAGCAGTTGCCCCGCTGGAAGAGATCGGGCGCACGCGCCGTCAGGGCACCAGCGTGACCTTCCTGCCGGACGCACGGGTGTTCGAGACCGTCGAGATGAGCTATGACGTCATCGCAAAGCGCATCCGCGAGCTGGCCTATCTCAACCGCGGCACCAAGATGACGCTTTCCGACGAACGAATCGGCCACCAGAAGAAGGTCGAGTTCCAGTTCAACGGGGGATTAAGCGACTTCGTGAGCTATCTCAACGGCGACAAAACGCCGCTCTACGAGCCGCCGATCCACTTTAGCGGCTCCTCGGGCGGCATCCTCGTCGAGGTTGCGCTCCAGCACAACGACGGCTATGCCGACAACATCTTCTCCTACGTCAACAATATTCCCACCACCGAGGGCGGCACGCACGAAACGGGACTCAAAGCCGCGCTGACCAAGGTGCTCAACGACTACTGCCGCAAGATGGGCTACCTCAAGGACAAGGATGCGCCGCTAACCGGCGAGGACTTCCGCGAGGGAATCACCGCCGTGCTTTCGCTCAAGATGCGCACGATCCAGTTTGAGGGACAGACCAAGACCAAGCTGGGCAACACCGAAGCGCGTCCCGCCGTCGAGAGCGTCGTCACCGAGCAGCTCACGCCGTATCTCGAGGACCTCAAGCACGGAGACGTCGCGACCGTCATCGCGGAAAAAGCGGTGAAGGCCGCAAAGGTACGCGAAGCCGCGCGCAAAGCGAAAGCCACCGCACGCGAGAAAAACAAGCTCGAAAACGCGCCGCTGGTGGGTAAACTCTCCAGCTGTTCCGGTCGCGATTACAGCAAGAACGAGCTGTTCATCGTGGAAGGCGACAGCGCGGGCGGCTCCGCCAAGCAGGGACGCGACCGCAAGTTTCAGGCGATTCTGCCGCTGCGCGGCAAACCCCTCAACGTCGAGAAAAAGCGCATCGATCAGGTGCTGCAAAACGAGGAGTTCCGCTCGATCATCACCGCGGTCGGCACCGGCATCGGCGAGGATTTCGACATCTCCTCGCTCAAATACGACAAGATCATTATCCTATCGGACGCGGATCAAGACGGCGCGCATATCCGCGCAATCCTGCTGACCTTCTTCTACCGCTATATGAAGGAGCTGGTCACCGAAGGGCACGTGTACATCGGCCTTTCTCCGCTCTACAAGGTGCAAAAAGACACCAAGCGCATCTATTGCTACGACGACGAGGAGCTAAGAGCCGCGACGAAATCCATCGGCAAGGGCTACACGATTCAGCGCTACAAGGGCCTTGGCGAGATGAACCCGGAGCAGCTCTGGGAGACGACCATGAACCCCGAAGGGCGCGCGCTCGTTCGCGTGAATATCGAGGACGCGGCGGATGTCGAACACCTCGTGACCGTGCTCATGGGCGACAAGGTGCAATCCAGAAAAGAATACATCTTCGAAAACGCGG
The DNA here is from genome assembly GCA_963667195.1 of Christensenellaceae bacterium. Lineage (GTDB taxonomy): Bacteria > Bacillota > Clostridia > Christensenellales > CAG-138 > UBA7703. Next base: position 2,263,454 of record OY762962.1, on the reverse strand, counting down.
ACTTTAACAAGAACACGAGCGAGATGTTTGAAAAGTTAAAAGACTAAACTCCGCTAGCGTTTTTCAAGCTATTCAATCGAACATAAAGGAATAACGATATGCCGAAAGAACCCGTACAACTCAAGCTGGAGAAGATCATCCAGCGCAACATGGACGAGGTCATGCACCAGTCCATGATGCCGTATGCCGAGCACGTCATCCTCGAGCGCGCGCTCCCGCGCGTGGAGGACGGCCTCAAGCCCGTGCAGCGGCGCATCCTCTACACCATGTTGGAGCTGAGCCTGACCCCCGACAAACCGCACCGCAAGAGCGCGCGTATCGTCGGCGACTGCCTGGGCAAATACCATCCGCACGGAGACAGCTCCGTCTATGACGCGATGGTGCGCATGGCGCAGCCCTACAACATGTGCGTGCCGCTCGTGGATGGTCACGGCAACTTCGGCAGCGTGGACGGCGACAGCGCGGCTGCGATGCGCTATACCGAGGCGCGCATGACCGACGCCGCGATGCAGCTCCTGCGCGACATCGAAAAAGACACCGTCAGTTTTTCGTTTAACTTTGACGATACGCTCAAGGAGCCGGATCTATTGCCGGGACGCTTTCCGAACCTGCTCGTCAACGGAGCCAGCGGCATCGCGGTGGGACTCGCCACAAACATTCCCCCGCACAACCCCGTGGAAGCGATCAACGCCGTCATCGCGGTGATGGACAATCCGCGCATCCCGCTCGAAGAGCTCATGCACATCATCCCCGCGCCGGACTTTCCCACGGGTGGGTTCCTGCTGGAGTCCTCCGAGGTGGAGCAGGCATACCGCACCGGTCGCGGCAAGATCTACATGCGCGCCAAGACGCACTTTGAGGAGCAGAAAAACGGCAAGACGCTGATCGTGATCACCGAGCTGCCGTTTCAGGTCAATAAGGCGAACATGCTGGAAAAAATCCTCGCCGTCAGTCAGGAAAAGAAGGCGATGTTCTCCGGCATTGCGGATATTCGCGATGAAAGCGACCGCACGGGCATGCGCGCCGTCATCGAGATCAAGAAGGACGGCGACCCGGAGCGCATCCTGCAATACCTGTTTAAGTATTCCGATCTGCAGATGACGTTCGGCGTCAACATGGTCGCCATCGCGGGCGGCAAGCCCCAGCAGATGAACCTCAAGCAGATCATCGCGCACTACATCCGCCATCAGCGGGACGTGGTGACCCGCCGCACCCAGTTTGAGCTGGACGCGGCGCTTCGTCGCGAGCACATCTTGGCGGGACTCATGATCGCGGTGGACAATCTCGACGCGGTCATCGCGCTGATTCGCGCGAGCAAATCCCCCAAGGAAGCGCGCGAAGGCCTCATGAAGACGTTCTCGCTCTCCGAGATTCAGGCGCAGGCGATCCTCGATCTGCGTTTGCAGCGCCTGACCAATATGGAGCTGATCACCATCAAGCGCGAATACGCCGAAGTCGTGCGCCTCATCGAGGAACTGCGCGGCATTCTCGCGAGCGAGAAGAAGCTCTTAGCGCTGATTAAAAAGGAACTCACGGAGATTCGCGAGCAGCTCGCGGTTCCGCGCAAAACGACGTTTGTCGCCTGCGACGAAACGCCCATCGACGAGGCGGAAGACCTCACCGTGGTCGAGGACGTCACCGTCTGCATCTGCGAAGGTCTCAAGGTTCGCCGTATGCCGACCAAGGTGTTCTCGCTTGCGGCAATCTCGGAAGATAAGCCGCTGTTCGTGCTCGAAACCCGCTCCAACCAGCGCATCCGCATCTTTACGGATCAGGGCGCTCTCCTCTCTCTCGCGGTGGAAGAGCTGCCGGAAACCCGCGCAACCACGCGCGCCGCAAACCTCGCGTCTCTGCTTCCGTTTGAGAAGAACGAGAAGATCATCGCGCTTTATGCGGACGACGAGGAGGGCGACTACCTCTTCTACCTGCGCGACGGCAACATCAAGCGCACACCAGCCGCCGAATACCGCGTCCGCGTGAAGCGCACGGCTGCGGTGGCGCTGCGGGACAAGGATCGCGTGCTCGGTATTGAAAAATACGAGCCTCGTTCGATTCTCATGGTCACCAAGCTCGGTATGAGCATCCGCTTTGCCGCGGACACGATCCCGTCGATGGGTCGCGTTTCCGGCGGCGTGAAATGCATCAAGCTCGACAAAGGCGACGAGGTGATCTACGCTTCCCTCGTGCCGGACGAAGCCGAGGTGCTGACCATCACCGACAAGGGATTCGGCAAACGCTCACCGATGTTTGACTATGACCTGCAAGGCAGAAACGGAAAGGGTCTCAAGACCTTCGACCTCAAGAAGAACGGTTCCAACGGCACCTGCATCGCGGTGGTCGCGGTGCTCTCGGAGCAAACGACGCTCACGCTCTTGCAGCGGCACGGCGGAAAGACCGCGATTCACACGGGCGAGGTGCGCATCGAGCCGCGCGCGGGCAAGGGCAATATGCTCGTCGCGGTCGTGCTGGACGACGACGTGGTCGGCGTCGAGTAATTTCTCTTATCGCAATTCGACCTGCACAAAAGGCACTCGCAAAAAATGGCGGGTGCTTTTTATTACGCAAAGATTGAATATTTCACATTTCATATCGGTACGATTATCGCGTCTTTATGTTATGATGAAACCGCATTACAGCATTGGAGGATCTATGAAAGCGAAACGAATGATCGCAGTTCTGCTGCTTGTGTCCCTGTGTCTGGCTCTGACCGCGTGTTCCACCGGCAGCAGCGCCGATGTACTGGGCGTCACCTACCCGACCACGCCTCTGGAGACCGCGTCCGGCGGCAGCGCGGCGCAGAGCGACGACGCAATTGCCGCGGGCGAAGTCTATCGCAACGAGTTTTTCAAGTTCACCTGCAATCTCTCGGACGAGTGGTATGTGCTCAACACCGATGAGCTCTCGCAAATGCTCGGCATCACGTATGAGGCGCTGGGCGACGGCACAGCGGGCAAGCTCATTCAAACCTCGTTTGAAAACGGCAGCACGCAAATGGATTTTTATGCCGTCATGGCGTCCGGCGGAGAGACGATCAATGTCGTTTTGAGTAAAGCAAAGGTAGCGGAGCGCCTGTTGCCCGACCAACTGCTGCTGAAGGCTTCCGTGCCGCTCCTCTCCAGCGGATTGACGGACATGGGTGCCACCAATATTTCAAGCGACACGAAGCAACTTACGTTTCTGGGTGATCAGCGATACGCGCTGGTTGTGCAGGCGGACTATCAGGGCATGGCGATGCAAGAGACCATTTTCTTGATTCGCGAGGGCGGTTACCTCGCTTCCATCACGATCACGGATATCAGCGGAAATCCCACCGACGACTACGTCGATTATTTTCAGGTGATCGAATAAGCCAAATTGTCGCGCACGAACAAAAATCGGGCTGCCTTTGATCGGGCAGCCCGTTTTTTGTTCCGTCGTTCCGGCGAAATTCCCTTGCGCACTATCCCAACACCGCTGGTTGTGATACACTCATCAAAAACAACCTGTCATATCAAAAAAGCGCGCACAAGGCGCGCAACTTAGAACCAATTTTTCATTGAATGAAGGGCAACCATGGAGAAAGAAACGCGTAATCCGCTCGTCACTGCCGCCAAAGGACAGCTTTTCTCCTGCTATCAGATGCTGGAGACGCTGGTCGATGTCTGCCCGGACGAGATTTGGCAGGGTGTATACGGCGAGGTGCCGTTCTGGTATCAGGTGTATCACACCGCGTATTTCGTCGATTACTGGATCCGCGAAGACCGCGCGGGAGCAGGCTTTCCCTGCGTTCGCTTTGATCCGCGCATCCCGCCGGAGTTCGAGTGGATTCCGCAGGAGGATGTATGCATTTCCCGCGAGACCATGCGCGTCTATCTGCTGCTGATCCGGCAAAAGCTCCGCCGCATCTTCATAACTCTTGCAGATAGCGATCTCTCGCGCCCCGCGTTTGACGGCGAGCTGGAGGTCACGCTGCTCGACGCGATCTTTTCGCAAGCGCGGCACATCATGTACAACGTCGGCTACTGCAACGGCATCCTGCGCGCGCACGATCTGCCGGAGTCCGACTGGTACGCCTACAACGAGCCGATCGAGTAAGCTTGCCGGTTTAAGCCCCTTCGCGCACCAGGCGAACCCAGAGCGAAACCACCGTTTCACAAAACGCGTTCTCTTCGGGCTTGAGCTGCCAGAGCGGAATCTGCCTCGGCTTGCGCTTGCCGTAGAGGAAGCGGTCGTCCGGCGTGAGCAGGTCCGCAAACGCCGTGATGGTCGGCAGCAGCGTCACTTCCGCAAGCAGCGTTTCATGATCAGAAAGGCAGAGCTGCCAGCCGTTTCCGCCCTTTTCGCCGAAGCCGAAGACGCCGCCGAACCCGTCCGACTTCTGCTCAAACGGTTCCGCGGTCAGTAGCGGCTTTCGCAGTATATTTAGCGTATAATGGTCCCCTTGCCAGTCGATCAGCGCGAGTCCCGCGCGGTTGGGTAGCAACCCCAGCGCGAGCGCGCTGCCGTCGTTTTTTCGAATATACAGCACGCGCTTTGGCAGGCAGTTTTCCTGCTTGAGTCGCGCAACCAGTTCGTCCCGCGCATCCCATTCGGCGGAAAAATCGGTTTCGTGCATACGATTCACACTCCCATTTTGTCTGTTTCCAGTATACACATTTCGCTCACGAAGACAAGCAAAACCAGCCGGAAAAGTACAACAAGTTTGATCTGTTCAGGATAGTCTTTTTCCGATATAATCGGAAGCGACAGAAGGCAACTTTTGCCTGCGGATAACATCACGTAAAAGCGCAATTCCCCTTCCTACCAAGATCGGAGGCCAATATATGAACAGGAAACAAAGAAGCGTACTCACGAAGATATTCACGATTTCCGGCACATTGATGCTCTGGGCGCCGATTCTGTTTATGTTTGTGACGGCAATCGTCGGCAGCATCATACGAAAGGCCCTGCTCTTTGATTATCTCATGCTCGCGGAGCTGTTCCCGATTGTCGCGCTGGGGCTGGTGTTGCTCGTGCTCGCGAGCCTGTTGAGCAGAACATTTCGCAAGTGGTTCGGCTGGGGCAGCGTCGCGGCGCTCGTTACTCTCTCCTGCGGACAGATCTTTGCCAGCGTCTCCGGCCTCGCTTCCGGCGCACTCGCGGAAAACGGCGCGGCGTTTGCGGTCGTCATCGCTTCCATCGTGATCTATAATATCATCGTGGTAGCGTTAGCGATCCTTGGCATTCTGCTCATCCGCCGCCTGTTTCGAAAAGAGCCCGACGCGGCACCCGCTGCGGAATAACGCATATCACTTTGTCAATAAATTGAGAGGTAACACCCTAAATGCAGTATAAAATCAACACAGACCCGAAAAAGATGATCGGCAAACGCCCGAACCTTGTGGAAGAAGAGAGTGTAACGGACAATATCGTCGCCGCGCTCTCCGTGCCGCCGGAAGATATGCCCCTTCCTCCGCTTTCGCCACTGCCGCAACACACGCCGGCCTCGCAGACCGCGCCGCGCGCACCGCGCAAAAAGCATCCCAAACCGCTCTCCGTCATCGGCACGGTCTTCGTCTATCTGCCGATTCTGTTTGCCGGCGTGTATTTTATCCACGGCGCACTGACCGGTCAGCCGCTTCCTGTCATGATGTTTCCGATGCTCATGCTGATCGCGCGGTTTGCGTCCTACATCGGCGGTCTCCTCCTCTATTTCGCCGCCCGCGCCACGCAGTATCTGAAGAAATCCGTCGGCTTCACGACCCTTGCCGCATTACTACTTCCGATCGTGAGCTCCTTCATCTTCGCTCAACCGCTCGCCTCGGTCGACCCGACAAGCGCAGGCATCAGCCCGGTCGCGGGTTGGATCGCGCTGACTCTCATCGCAATTTCGCTTCTGTGCATGCTCGCGCTCTGCGTGTTTGGTGTGCTGTTACTGGTGCGCGCGTTCCGAAAGGTCGCAAAGCCCGCGGTATCGGACGCGAAGCTTGACACGCACGAACAATAAGAATTGGGCGGAGACCGTTAACTTCATTCAGAAAAGGAAGGCCGCACTTGCACAACCCGATCGTCATCCGCCGCGCGAATATACGCGGCAAACGTCTCGAACAAAAGCCGCAGGAAATCCCGGCAGTGGAGACCGCTGTTGCGCTTTCCGATTTACCGGAGAGCGCGCCGATGCAACCGCTCGATCCGCCTCCCGCGACCGGGCAGGCTGTGCCGCATCCGCCGCGCAAGCGGAAGCCGTATGGCCTCGCGATTGCCGCAACAATGCTTGTCTTTACGCCGTTCTTATACGCAGTAGGCTTAACCGCTTTGATGCTAATTTTCTCAGATGGAACAAGATGGGACGTCGTCATAGGCATGACTTTGCTCGGCAGCGTTTTTTCAAATATCGGAAGCATTCTGCTGTATCTCGCGGCGCGAGCGTGTAATTACATCAGAAAACCCGTCGCCTTGGTGTCCCTTGAGCTTCTGGTGCTGCAAATCGGCTCTTTTATGATCTGCCGCGAAGACCTCGCGATTATTTTACCGACTCAGGATTTGCAGCATCCTTTGCTTACAATCGCGCTCATAAGCCTGATTCTCCTGTGTATGATCATGCTTTGCGTGTTCTGTGTGCGGATGCTGGTTCACCTGCTCCCGAAGAAGCCTGCGAAGAATCCAAAGGCTTAACACATTCGCCCGCTCGTGCGGGCTTTTTCTTGCGGTTTTACACGTCTTGTTTTGTGTGACCTCGTCTCTCGACAGGACACCCGCCGCATGCTAACATGCAAACTGTAAGCAAGTTTGCGTACAAAGGAGATCATCAATATGGAACAGAATGAAAAACGCGTCATCTACCTCGCGGGCGGGTGCTTCTGGGGAATGGAAAAGCTCATGCAGTCCATCCCCGGCGTGCTGGATGCCGAAAGCGGCTACGCCAACGGAACCGGAGAACAGGACGCAGATTATAAAACAGTATGCACCGGCAAGACGGGCTTTCGCGAGACGGTGAAGGTCACCTACGATTCCGCGCGCGTGAGCCTCGATCAGCTGCTGTTTGCCTATTTTGAGGTGGTCGATCCCACGGCGGTCAACCGTCAGGGGCACGACATCGGCACCCAGTATCAGGCGGGCGTGTATTATGCGGACGCGGAGTCGCAGGCAACAGTCGAGCGCGTCGCCGCGATTGAGCGCGCGCGCACGCCGAGATTTTCGGTGGAGATCGGGCCTCTCGTCAACTTCTTCCCCGCGGAGGAATACCACCAGAACTATCTGGACAAAAACCCGAACGGCTACTGCCACATCCCGTTTGCGGAGATTGCGCGGCTCTCGAAAACCACCATCGACGCGGGACGCTATCGCAAGCCGGAGGAAGCGAAGATTCGCGAATCCCTCACGCCGGAGCAGTTCGACGTCACGCAAAAGAGCGCGACAGAGCGCCCGTTTACCAGCGAGTTTTACGGCAGCACCCGGCGCGGGCTGTATGTGGACGTCGTGACCGGCGAACCGCTCTTTACCTCGGACGACATGTATCATTCCTCCTGCGGCTGGCCTTCGTTCACGAAGCCTGTCGAGCCATCGGTCGTCGTGGAGCGCGCGGACAACAGCCACTGCATGCGCCGCGTGGAGGTGCGCTCCCGCGCGGGAGATTCGCATCTTGGTCACGTGTTTGAGGGAGACGCGGAGTCGCCGAACGGCATTCGCTACTGCATCAACGGCGCTTCCCTGCGTTTTATCCCGCTGGAGGAGCTGGAAACGCAGGGTTACGGCTACCTGCGGGAGAAGTTCAAGAGCTGACCACAACCACAGAAACGTGAAAAATCAAGCAAAGCGCGCCAGAATGTGCTATACTGCCAATGCGCGCTTTTTGCTTGCGCGCAAAACCCGCCTATCATCGGAGTGAGAAACATGATCTATCTCGACAACAGCGCAACCACGCGCGTTCTGCCGGAAGCGGCGAGCGCTGCTTTTCGCGCGATGACCGAGCAGTTTTATAATCCGGCGAGCGCCTATAAGCCCGCCGTCGCAGCCGAAAAAGCGGTGGAGTCCGCGCGCGCGCGACTATCCGGCGCTCTCTCCTGCTCTCCCGCCGAGATACTGTATACCTCCGGCGGCACGGAGTCCAACAACATGGCGATTCTGGGCACGCTCAAGCCCTTGCGCGGGAAGAAGCGCATCCTCACCACCGCGGGAGAACATCCTTCAATCTACGAGGTATTCCGCTCGCTGGAAGGCAGCGAAATCGAGGTCGTGTTTGTGGGTCTCAACCCGGACGGCACGGTCAATCTCGCCAAGCTGGAAAAAGAGCTCACGGAGGACACCGCGCTGGTCTCCGTCATGCATGTGAATAACGAAGTCGGCGCGATCAACGACCTTGCCGCAGTCTCCGCGCTGATCAAGAGCCGCGCGCCGCAAGCGCTGCTGCATTCGGACGGCGTGCAGGCGTTCTGCAAGCTGCCGTTTGCGCGTTTGCCTGTCGATCTCTACAGCATCAGCGCGCATAAGTTTCATGCGCCGAAGGGTGTCGGCGCCCTATATGTCAAATCCGGCGTGAAGTTTTCCGGCGGTCAGATCGGCGGCGGGCAGGAGAAAAACCTCCGCTCCGGCACGCTGAACGTGCCCGGCATCCTGGGGCTCGACGCCTCACTGGAGCAGTATCAGGCGCATCAGGCAGAGTGGATCGCGAACATGCGCGCCTGCAAACTGCGTCTCTGGCAAAACCTGAGCGCGATTCCGGATGTGTTCCTCAACGGTCCCGCGCCGGAAGCGGGCGCCCCGCACATCCTCAACGTCTCTTTTCCCGGCGTGCGCGGCGAGGTTCTGGTCAACGCGCTCTCCGAGCGGGAGATATTCGTCTCCACCGGCAGCGCCTGCTCCACGCACAAAAAAGGACAAAACCGGATTCATGCCGCGATGGGCATCTCCGGCGCCCGCGCGGAAGGCGCGCTGCGCTTTAGCCTCTGCCCGTTCAATACACAGGACGAGATGGACACGGCAGCGCAAGCGCTCACCGAGCAGGTCACGTTCCTAAGGCGCTTTCAACGCAGATAAGATCGCGTTTTCGATCAGCAATACCACAATGTAACTGAAACAAGCGAATTTGGAGAATCACTCCAAACTTGATGCTCAAGCAACAGAAACAAACGAATTTGGAGAATCACATGGAAGCAGTCATGCTCGTCCGCTATGCGGAAATCCACCTCAAAGGCTTAAACCGTCCCTACTTTGAGCGCAGTCTGATGAAGCGCATCTCAATCGCGCTTCGCCCGCTGCCGGTCAAGGTCGTGCGCGAGCAAGGGCGCGTGTTCGTCTTCGGCATCCCGGCGGAGTCGATGCACGAAGCCGCGGACAAGCTCACGCGCGTGTTCGGCATCCATTCGGTCAGCCCCGCGCTGGCGGTGGAGAAGGATTGGGACGCGATGGTCGAGGCGGCAAAGGCGCTTGTCGCCCGCCGCATCGAGGGCGTTGACTCCGCGAGCTTCAAGGTGATTGCCCGCCGCGCGGACAAGCGCTTTGCAATGCGCTCGCAGGACATCTGCCGCGTGATGGGCGGCCTCCTGCTGGAAACGTATCCCGCGCTGCGCGTGGACGTGCACAATCCCGATTTTTACGTCGGCGTCGAGGTGCGTCAGGAGCAGGCGTTTGTTTTCGCGGAAGAGCTCGCGGGCGCGGGCGGCATGCCTGTCGGCACCAACGGACACGCGATGCTGCTCATCTCCGGCGGCATCGACAGCCCTGTTGCGGGACACATGATCGCCAAGCGCGGCGTGCGCATCTCCGCGGTCCACTTTTACAGCTATCCCTACACCAGCGAGCGCGCGCGGGAGAAGGTGGTCGATTTAACGCGGATTCTGTCCAGTTACGCGGGCGAAGTCGGACTGTATCTCGTTCCCTTTACCGAAATTCAGCTCGCAATCTACGAAAAGTGCCCCAAGAGCGAAACCACCGTGCTCATGCGCAGGCTGATGATGCAGATTGCGGAAAAGATCGCGCTCACCTGCGGCGCGCAGGCGCTGATCACCGGCGAATCCATCGGCCAGGTCGCGAGCCAGACCATCGAGAGCCTGACCGTCACCAACGACGCGGTGGATATGCCCGTCTTCCGTCCGCTGATCGGCTTCGATAAGGAGGAGATCGTCACCCGCGCAAAGGCGATCGGCTCCTACGAAACCTCGATCCTGCCGTTTGAGGACTGCTGCACCGTGTTTGTGCCGCAGCATCCGGTCACGCGGCCGAAGCTGGAGGAGATCAAAAAGAGCGAAGCGCGGCTCGATTTTTCGCAGATGATCGAAACCGCCATCGCGAACACGGAGTTCCTCGCCATCGAGTGATTGCGTAATCGCGCAAATTACCGCTGCGTTCGATTTTACACATCATTCACACCCGTAGTAAGGGCTACGTAGTATACTATATTTGGTAATGGATGCCCTTTTACCCGTATCACGCAAGGAGGAACCCCGAGAATGAAGTTTATTTTTCGCCTGATCGGCGTTATTGTGGTGCTGCTGATCTTACTGATGGCGGTGCTCACCTATCTGGACAGCAAAGATCTGCTCAGCGGAAAGCTGGAGCGGTTGATCAGCAACCTCCGCATACTCGGCAAGCAGGCCTGGCAGGAGATTCTCTATTTTATGCAGGATTCCGGAATCGCAGAGGATGCGGCGGGTCTTCTCGACCAAGGGGCGAATTACTTGCGAGACACCATAGAACCGCACGCGACCAGCCAGCCCGGCGCCGATGCGTTCTCCACGCCGATACCGGAGATGACGCCCGCAGGCTAAGACAGAATATAGAGAATAACGCATGCAACAAGGCCACCCGTTCGGGTGGCCTTTGTTATCGTCAAACTAATTGATAGAAACTAGCGTTTCGCCGTAAAAGTATATCAGGAGGGGATCTTCGGAATCTCGATTTCCGGCAGGAACGAGCGCAGCCAGGCGACAAACAGCAGCGTCTTTTGGTGCAGCTCGTTGGCGAGCTTACTGTCGACAAAGCGGGTCGCGATGTTCTTATAGGAGAACGGATAGTCCGACATGTAGTAGAACATCACGTCCATCAGGAAATCTTCGCAGTCGTTCTTTCTCTCGTCAAAGCGGGCCATGTCTGCCTCCGCGCGGAACGCCTCGCTGCCCGTAATCTTGGAAAACAGAAAGTTGACGTTGTGCGTTTTCGGCGGCTCGGTCTCAATGAAGTAGACGTACATGCCCTTGAGCTGGCGTTCCACCGCCTGCTGGCAGAGATAGGCAACATAAACCCACCGTTCGCCTTTGATGAGCGTATCGATGGTTCCGATGTCATAGTCGGACAGCATCAGCCAATATCCGCATTTTTCCTGTTTGTTCATGTGCCGATCGCTCCTCCTTCTTCGAGTGCTCCGCTGTTGACAAGGCGCAACAGCACGCTGGTAATCATTGGGTTGTATTGCTGCGGTAGGGAGACTAGCTCCTCCGCTGCTTCCAGAAAACTCTTTACCACGTTATAGCCGCGGTTGCTGACCATCGCGTCAAACGAGTCCGCAACGGCGACAATCTGCGACGAGAGGCTAATGTCCTCCTCGCGCAGTCCCCGCGGATAACCGCTGCCGTCGAGCCGCTCGTGGTGGTTTCGCGCAATCTCCGCGATCTGCTCGCCAAACTTTGGCTGAAGCATGCGCCCGCTGTCGATTGGGTGCCGCAGGATATAGCGCAACTCCACTTGCTCCAGCCGCTCCGGCTTTTGCAGAATTTCGACAGGAACGAAGCACTTTCCGACATCATGGAAGAGCGCGGCAAAAGCGAGGTCTTCGCGCGGAATATCCGGCCCGTGATCCTCCATTGCATCATAGATCGCAAGCGAATATTGTAGCACGGCTTTGCTATGGCGGGACGTGTAGTGATCCTTTTCGTTGATGCGCGTGAGAAGGTCTTTGAGGCTTTCGTCGATATGCGCGAGGGATTCGTACGCCGGGCAATTGGTGACATAGAGAATCTGTGTATCCCCGTGCATCTTGACGGGAACATCGCATGTCAGTCCCGAAACCGAAAACGACTCTCCCGGGCCGAGGGATTGGAGCCCGTCGTCCAGCGCGAGATCAACTCCGCCTTCATGGATGAAGAAATACTCCATCGCGTTCGGATCGCTCGCCGGATATAACCACACGACAGACTCGCCTGTGATTCGGTACAGCATCACTTCCAGGTCGCCCTGCTTGGCGAGCAGATGCGTGCTTGGTTCGTTTTCCGCGGTGGATTCCCCCACTGCATTTTTGTAAAATTGTATGCCGTCCATTCCATCACCCGGAGCGTTCTGCCGTTTTGTTACTTCAAGGGCGAAGCTCTAAACCGTACGCTTCAATCTCCTCTATAATACCACATGGCGTAGCTAATTCATAGGTGTGAAACGGTTGTACCTGAATATCAATCTCCGAATTGACGCAAATACGCGCCAGCTGACGGTAGATCCGCAGCAGGCGCGCATCTGTACTCTTTACAAAAACAGCTAGATCGATGTCGCTCTCGCAAACCGCACAACCTTTTGCATAGGAGCCGAACAAAACAACCTGATCCACTTCGGGCAGGGCATAAATCGCACCGCAGATCTCGCGCATCCGCGCGGCCTGTTCGCCAAACACCCCTTCGAAATCTTGACTCGGTCTGATCATTTCCACTCCCGGCTCCGCAGCCCGCCTCCGCTGCGATTAGAGCGGGATGACGCGAAGCGGATCAACCATTACATACTGGCCATCGATATAATAAGCAGTATACTCACAAACGACAACCGCGCCAATAGCATTTGCATACGCAAACACGGGAGCCGTGATACTCTCAACTAGATTCTGCAGCCATGCGATGTCGTTCCAGGGCGTCAGCTGCGCAAACTTGACCGCGATTTCGATCTGGCGGTTTGCCGAGGCAACCATACGCTCAAGCGTCGCCAGCTGTGCGCCGGTATAACGCGCATACATCGAGGAAGCAACACTCACGGGTGCCGGATCGTTACCCTGTGCATTCGCAACGCTCGGAATCACCATGACCAGCATCAACACGCAAACCAACAGTGCCATCAGTCTTTTTTTCATAAGTTTCCCCTCCGAAACAAATTTAGTTTCGGTTTGGAGTCCCCAGCGACGAGACAATCAAAAGGCAGCCTGCCTTCCATTGCCAAGCTGCCAAAAAGACGCCTTCTACACGCGATATTGATCATGCGATGTTGATCATGCGGCAGGACACTCAATTCGGCATCTGGCTGCCATCGACGCGATTGCTCGCGTCATTAGGCCCTCTAGCTTTGCGTCGCCCGCTTTCACGGGTTTTGCCTTTTCGTGGGAGTTGCTCCTAAACCTGCAACTAACTTATCACATATATATTACATTGTCAATACCCGTATTATGTACTATTTGTAATTTATTGCACAAAAGTGTTAAGTTTCCGCGTTTTTTTCGTTTTTTTCTCGTCATTTGTTACATATAAAGCAGGATATCCCGCCAGATTTCACAGGAATATATTGTTACATTGTATGCGTGCGTTTCGAATAAACTGTACTTCGAGTCCTTTCCGAAGAACGCGCATGCGTGGTATACTGATTTCGATATAGGGAGGTGCGGTATGGAACAGCTCGATCAGGTCAATCATCTTGTCTCTCGTATGACACTTGCCGAAAAAGCAAGCCTTCTCTCCGGCGCGGACAAATGGCACACAAAGGCCATTCCCCGCGTGGGTTTAGGCCAGGTGACCGTTTCGGACGGTCCGCACGGATTGAGAAAAGAAATATACGATCAGGGGAAATATCAATACACCGTAAAATCGACGTGTTTCCCGGCTGCCTGCGCAAGCGCATGCTCTTTTGACCGAACGCTGCTTCACCAAATCGGCGGCGCAATTGCAGAGGAATGCCAGCAGGAAGATGTTGACATCATCCTCGGCCCGGGGCTCAACTGCAAGCGTAGCCCGCTCTGCGGCCGCAATTTTGAATATTTCAGTGAAGACCCCGTCGTCTCCGGCGAGCTCGCCGCGGCGTATATCGAAGGCGTGCAGGAAAAGGGCGTCGGCACTTCGATGAAGCACTTTGCGCTCAACAATCAGGAATACCGCCGCCTGACCATCGACGCGGTCGCGGACGAGCGCGCGATGTACGATCTATACCTCTCCTCCTTCGAGCGCGTGCTCAAGCGCGTTCAACCGTGGACGGTCATGTGCTCCTATAACCGCATCAAGGGCGTCAACGCGAGCGATAACAAGTGGCTGCTCACCGATATTCTGCGCGAAAAATTTGGCTATTCGGGGCTCGTGGTTTCAGACTGGGGCGCGGTCAACGACCGCGTGCTTGGCGTCTCCGCGGGGCTTGACGTCGAGATGCCATACGTCGGAACGTATCACGATCACCAGATCGAGCGCGCCGTTGCGGCGGGCACGCTGCGCGAGGCGGACGTAGACGCCAGTGCCGCGCGCGTCGTCGCTTTGGCACAGCGGGCAAAGTCCCGTGAAACCTTGCCGTATGATGCAATCGCGCATCACGCGCTCGCACGGGATGGCGCGGTGCGGTCAGCCGTACTGCTCAAGAACGACGGTAACCTGCTTCCGCTCGCCAAAGATGCGAACGTTGCGGTGCTCGGCGCGTTTGCGAAGTCTCCGCGCTATCAGGGCGCAGGCAGCAGCAAGGTGCAAACCCTCGAGATCGATAACCCGCTGGAAGAGCTTCTCAAGCTCGGCGTTTCCGCAGCGTTCGCCGAAGGATATCGTGAAGAGCAGGATGAGCCGGACGAGGAGCTGATGCAGGCCGCCTGCGAACTCGCACGCGACAAGGATGCGGTGCTCATCTACGCGGGATTGCCAGATCGTTACGAATCCGAGGGGTTTGACCGCGAATCCCTCGCCATGCCGCGCAATCAGACGGAGTTGATCCGTCGCGTTGCCGAGGTGAACACGAACCTCGTCGTTGTACTGCTTTGCGGCTGCGTGGTCGAACTCGATTGGGAAGCCGATGCAGCGTCGATCCTGCTGATGCACCTCGGCGGCGAGGCGGTCGGCGGTGCGGTGGCGGATCTCGTCACGGGCAATGCCTGCCCCGCGGGAAAGCTCACCGAGAGCTGGCCGCTGCTGCTTTCGGATAATCCGAGCTACGCATATTTCCCCGGCTACACCCGAACCGTGGAATATCGCGAAAGCATCTTCGTCGGTTATCGCTACTACGACACCGCGCAAAAGCCCGTGCGTTATCCGTTCGGATACGGCCTTTCGTACACTTCTTTTTCCTATAATAATCTACAGTTGAGCGAGAACCATCTCGACGCAGGCGAAACCCTGCGCGTTTCCCTCGACGTCACCAACACGGGTGCCATCGCGGGCGCAGAGGTCGTACAGCTTTACGTTTCCCACCGTTCGGACGTCATGTTCACGGCGGAGCAGGAGCTCAAGGGGTTTGAGAAGGTTTTTCTCGCGCCCGGCGAAACAAAATCCGTCCAATTTGTGCTCACGCGCCGCGATTTATGCTATTATGATGTGGTTGCCGGGGACTGGATGGTCGAAGGCGGCGATTACGAGATTCGCGTTTCCGCCTCCAGCAGGGAGATTCGCCTGCGCGCGGTCATTGCCGCGGCTCCGGATGCGGGAGCTCATGTGCCGGATCACCGCGCGGATGCGCCGTGTTATTATGATCTCTCCCGCGGTATCGATGTGCCGGACAGCGCGTTTGTCGCGATGCTTGGCCGCGAAATCCCCGCGCGCGAGCGGCAAAAGGGCGAGAAGCACACGCTGAACGTCACGCTCAGCGAGGTGAAGAACACGCTTCTTGGGCGCTTGCTCGTTGCGGTCGGTAAAAAGGTCGCGACCGACGCGACGCAAACCAGCGAGATCGATCTAGCAATCATTGACCATATCCTCTACACGACGCCGCTGAGACTCATGAGTTCGGAGTCCGACGTGACCCCGCGCCAAATCGAAGGCATTGTGCATCTGCTCAATCACGAGTTTTTGCAAGGCATAAAGGCGCTGTTCAGCAAAGAGAAATAGAACCCCACAGCATCCATCAATCCATGAATCAAGCAAGCGGAGGAACCTTCTGGCATGCATTCCGTGCTCTCTTCTTTCGCGCTTTCGGGCGCGCCTGTTTCCTGCGAACCTTACGGCAGCGGGCACATCAACGGCACACAGCTCGTCAGCTGCGAAAACGGGGCGCGCTATATTTTGCAGCACATCAATACAAACGTGTTTCGCAAGCCGGAGGCGCTGATGCGCAATATCGAGCTGGTCACGGCGCATCTGCGCACCAAGGTGTCCGATCCGCGCGGGGTTTTGCAGCTTGTGATGACGCACGAAGGGCTCAGTCACGTGGTGGACGGCGGCGAATACTGGCGCGTCTATGAGTTGGTGGAAAACAGTGTCTGCTACCAGTCCGCCGATCGTAAACTGTTTTACGAGAGCGCGGTTGCGTTCGGAAGGTTTCAAAATCAGCTCGCGGATTTCCCCGCGACACTGCTGGACGAAACCATCCCGCATTTTCACGATACCCCGGCGCGATACACGGCGTTTTACCGCGCGGTCGATGACAACGCAGCGGATCGATGCGGAGAGGTTTTGCGCGAGATCGACTTTGTCCATGCGCGCGCTGCATTTTCGCATACGCTGACCGATCTGCAAGCCGCGGGCGAGCTGCCGCTTCGGGTCACACACAACGACACAAAGATCAACAACGTGCTCTTCGATGCGGAAACAAACAAGGCGCTCTGCGTGATCGATCTCGACACGGTGATGCCGGGGCTTTCGGTCAACGACTTTGGCGACGCGATTCGCTTCGGTGCCTCCACCGCGGCGGAGGACGAGCAGGATCTTTCAAAGGTGCATTTCGATCTGGATCTGTACAAAACATATTTGGAGGGGTATCTCTCCACCTGTGGAGAAAGCCTGACGAAAACGGAGATCGCCATGCTGCCCGTGGGCGCGAAGATGATGACGCTGGAGTGCGGCATGCGCTTCCTTGCGGATCATCTTGCCGGGGATGTGTATTTCCATGTTTCGCGCCCGGGGCAAAATCTCGACCGCGCGCGCACTCAGTTCCGGTTGGTGGAAGAGATGGAAAAAAGCCGGGGTCAAATGCAGAAAATAGTTGAACAATCGCTCTAAAATAGCAGAAATACTACCACAAAGCCCGATTCCATCTACTGAAATCGGGCTTTTGTTTTGCGCTAGTATCCAATTTTCGGGTGTTTCTTCGATCCGATTACTTCGGTTGCTCCGGCGTGGGCGGCTCCTGTGGGAGAATCGAAATCTCCGCGCGCTCGATGCCGTGGTTCTTCATCTCCTGCACCTCGATGTGCAGGCAGGCTGCGTCCACCGCAAACGTCGTCCCGTCCTCGGGAATCTCGTTGAGCACGCTAAACACAAGCCCGTTGAGCGTGTCGTATTCATCCGTCGGCAGCGGGTAGCCGATCGCCTCGGAGATATCCTCCAGCGGAACGGACCCATGTGTACGCCAGACCCCGTTCGAAACGGACTCGATGATCTGTTCTTCTCCGTCCTCCTGCTCGTCGATATCGCCGACAATCACCTCGATGAGGTCGTTCATCGTCACGATGCCGCACATGCCGCCGTATTCGTCCATCACCACGGAGAAGTGGTTGCGGCTGCGCTTCATGTCGAGGAAGAGGTCGTCCGCCTTGATACTCTCCGGCACAAAGCGCGGCGGCTGTACCGCCTCCTGCATGACCGTTTCCCGCGCGTGATCGTTCAGGCGGAAATATGTCTTTGCATCGAGAATGCCGACCACGTCGTCCGAGCTATCCCGGCAGATCGGGTAAAACGAGTGCCGCGTGCTGTGAATGGTCTCCGCCCAATCGTCGTCGCTCTCGTCAAGCCAGAGGATATCCACCTGCGTGCGGTGTGTCAGGATGTCCTCGGCAGAGACGTTGTCGAACTCGAACACATTGTGGATCATCTCTTTTTCGGTGGCTTCGATGGTGCCCTTCTCGGAGCCCACGTCCACCATCATGCGGATCTCTTCCTCGGTGACTTCCTCGTCCTCCGCGTTGGGATCGATGCCGAGGAGGCGCAAAATGCCGTTTGTGGAGACGGTGAGCAGCCAAACCAGCGGCGCAAAAATCTTCGCAACCCCGTTGATCAGACCAGCCATGCCAAGCGCGAGCTTCTCCGCGTTTTTCATCGCGACACGCTTTGGCACAAGCTCGCCAAAAACGAGCGTAAAGAACGTTAAAATCAGCGTGATTAAGAGAACCGAAATCGTGTTGATCGTGGCGGCTGGAATGGTGGTTCCGCTCGCGGTGATTGCGGCGGTGATACGCTTTGCAAAGTTATCCGCGGCAAATGCGCTGCCCAGGAAGCCGGACAGCGTGATCGCAACCTGAATGGTCGCGAGGAATCGCGCAGGCTGGCTCGTTAAGCGCGCAAGCTTGATCGCGCGCTTGTCGCCGTCTGAGGCAAGCTTCGCGAGCTTCGCGTCGTTCATGGTGATGACGGCAATCTCCGCGCAGGCAAAAACCGCGTTGAGTCCAATCAACACGACTTGCAGGATAATTTGCCAGAATAAGGGATCGTTGCCCATTTTATACTCCGTACTACTCTCGTTTCAAAAAACTGTGTTCCGCGCTTGGTTGCCCTTGCGCAATAAAAAAATAAGAAGCGTTCTTTTCCCGTCTCCAGACTCACGTTGTGCCAAGAAATAGAAAAAGCATAACCTGTTCTCTCACCGTTAACAAAGACAGATTATGTGCTTCAAAAGATATCCGGTCATGCAATTAGGATTGTGGTCGCCGGTACTGTCGCTCTCTTCGTCGCTCATAGCTTTCCTCTCGTGCTCATTCTGTATAAAGTATACCGATACATGCGAAAATTGTCAATGTTTCGGGGGATTCGTGGGCGTTTTTCGCACGGATGAACGCCGAACTATCGGGCGAATGCTCTGACAATTGTGACGTTTCGTTGACAATTTGTTGAGAAACGTATATATTTTAGGCATTATTTGCACTTATACTTCAAGATTGGAATGGAATAAAAATGGAAAACGTTGCAAAACGCCGCCGCGGCGACCGCCGCGACGCAACTCTCGTACGCGATCTCGACTCCATGCATGTCTTTATGCCGATCATGATGCCGAACCGCGCGGATAACGAGGCTTTTCTGCAGGAGCTCGTGGACATGAGCGCCGTGGAAGCATATCTGGAGCAGAAGAACGCGCAGAGCCCGGAATATAAATTCACCTTCTTTCACGTGATCCTCGCGGCGCTCGCGCGCACCATCGAGATGCGCCCGCGCATGAACCGCTTCATCATCGGCAACCGCTACTATGACCGCAGCCACATCTCGTTCTCCTTCATCGTGAAAAAAGCCTTTGCAGATAACGCGGACGAGTCCATCATGATCCTCAAATACGATCCCACCAGCGAAAAATCGTCCATCGATATGATCCATGACAAGATCAGCGATTTTGTATATTCCGTTCGCAAGAGCAACAAAACGGACGGAACGGTTGATATTCTCGATACATTTGCAAAAGCACCCATGGGGATACGAAAACTCATCTTCAAAGTTCTGCGCTCTCTGGATGAACACGGCCACATGCCCAAGGACATCGCGAGCGAAGACCCATACAATAGCACAGTCTTCATCTCAAACCTCGGTTCCATCAAGCTCAACGCAGGCTATCACCACCTCGCAAATTGGGGCACCAACTCCGTCTTCGTCGTGGTCGGCGAAAAGCACATGCAGCCGTTCTACGGCGCGGATGGTTCCGTTACGGTGAAGGCCGCGCTCAACCTGGGCCTCACGCTCGACGAGCGCATTGCCGACGGATATTATTACGCAAAGACCATGCGCCTAATGAGAAAATTCTTTGCCGAGCCGACGCTGCTTGACATCCCCGCCAAGGAGGAACTCAACCTTGAATATTAAATCTACGGGTATTAATTCTAAAAATATGAACTCTGGCACCTCGTCCTTTCAAAGCCTGAATCACGCGCTCAAGAACGAAGCGAACTGCTTCCCGTTTTGCGAAGATATGTCCAACGTCCGCGCGCCGTGGTTCGCGTTTTACGGCGAGGTGGATCATTCCCTCTCCTATCCCGACGCTTCCATGTTCGACATGGTCGAGCGCGCGGCGAACCTCTACCCGGATTACAACGCCATCACCTTCATGGGCAAAGCCACGAAGTATAAAGACCTCGTGCGCGAGATTCGAAAGACCGCGCGCGCGTTTGCAGCAATCGGCATTCAAAAAGGCGACAAGGTGACGCTCTGCATGCCGAACTGCCCGCAGATCGTGCTCTGCTTCTATGCGCTCAACCGCATCGGCGCCATCGCGTCCATGATCCACCCGCTCTCGAGCGTCGGTGAAATCGCGTTTTACATCAAGGATTCCGGCTCCAAGGCCGTCGTTTCGCTGGATGCATTCTACAGCAAGTTCGAGGACGTGCGCCGCCACGTCTCGTTTGAAACGCTGGTGCTCACGAGCGTCAAGGACGCGCTCTCTCCTGTGATGAAGCTCGGTTTTGCCGTCACGGAAGGTCGCAAGGTGCCGAAGATCCCGAAGGATGCGAACGTGCTGTACTGGAACGCGTTCCTGCGCGGCGCAAAAAAGGCGGACGAGTCCTGCTTTGTTGCGCGCCGTGGCTCAGACGCAGCCGTCATCCTATTCTCCGGCGGCACGACAGGCACGACGAAGGGCATTCTGCTGAGTAACCTCAACTTCAACGCGCTCGCGCTGCAAACCTGCGCCATGGGCCACTGCGTCGTGCCCGGCGCGCGCATGCTCGCCGCGATGCCGATGTTCCACGGCTTTGGCCTCGGCGTTTGCATCCATACGATGCTCGTCGCGGGCGTAACTGCGATTCTCGTGCCGCGCGTCTCGGTCGAAAGCTATGCAAAGCTGCTCAAAAAGGAAAAGCCGAACTACATCGCGGGCGTCCCGACGCTGTACGAGGGCATCACGCGCAATCCCTACATGGACGGCGTGGACATGAGCCAACTGCTGGGCGTGTTCTCCGGCGGAGATACGCTCTCCATCGAGCTCAAGAAGAAGTTTGACGCGTTCTTGGCAGAGCACGGCGCGACCGTGCAGGTGCGCGAAGGCTACGGCACAACAGAGTGCGTTACAGCAAGCTGCCTGACTCCCTACGACATGTACCGCGAGGGCAGCATCGGACTACCGTTCCCGGACACGTTCTATAAGATCGTCAAGCCCGGCACGACGGAGGAACTCCCGTTTGGCGAGGATGGCGAAATCTGCCTCTGCGGGCCTTCCGTGATGATGGAATACGTCAACCAGCCGGAGGAGACCGCAAATGTGCTCAAAAAGCACGCGGACGGTCACGTTTGGCTGCACACGGGCGATCTGGGCAACATGGACGCGGACGGCTTCCTCTTCTTCAAGCAGCGCATCAAGCGCCTCATCATCACGAGCGGTTACAACGTTTACCCCTCGCAGGTGGAGAACGCGATTGACGCGCACGAGAAGGTGCTCATGAGCTGCGTCATCGGAGTTCCGGACTCCTACCGCATGCAGAAGATCAAGGCGTTTGTCGTGCTTAAGCCGAACATTCTGCCCACGCCGTCGCTCAAGGAGGACATCCTCCTGCATTGCAGCAAACTCGTCGCCAAATACGCCATGCCGTACGACATCGAATTCCGCAGCGAGCTGCCCAAGACGCTGGTCGGCAAGGTCGCGTATACGATTTTGGAAAAAGAGGAGCTTGCGAAACAGGCGATTTGAATTTATACTGTTAACAGTTGATGTTTTTACTGTTCAACAGAATAAAATCATCGTTTGGGAGGCGTTATGAGTCATTGCCCGAATTGCGGTGTCCCGCTTCAGTCGGAGAACATGAAGTTTTGCCCGAATTGCGGAGCACAGTTGCCCGCGGCGCAGGAAGCGGCCGGAACGCCGGCAACACCTGTTGTTCCAACCTTTGATCCCGGCGAACAGATGAAGAAGGGAATGGCGTATTCCGCACCGCTCGGATTGGATAAAAAGACGTTCCTCAAGAATTATTCGGTCGGCAGAAAAGAGTGCGCGGCGGCAGCGATTATGGGCTACATCACCGCTGGAATCACCACGGTTCTTGCGTTTGCGGGGATTAGCGAATATTTCAATATACTCTCATTGCTTGACGTTATAATCGTACTGACGCTGAGTTTGCTGGTCCATCTGTTGCGAAGCCGCATCGCGTCCATCCTGCTATTGGTGTATGCGCTGATCAGCGTGATCGCATCGCTTGTGAATTACGGCGTGTTTAGCGGCTGGCTCGTTCTGGCGGCCGGTATTTCAGCAGTGGTCGGCTCCTTCCAGTGCGTGAAGGAATGGGAAACGTATCAGGCGCGGACGCAGACTCCCGTGCAAAGCAACGTTCCCACGCTTTGATTTTCCAGAAAACGCGAGCGAACTTTTAGCACCCGTTTGAACGCGGGTGCTTTTTCTTTGATCGGATTTTGCGTATGCGCCGGTGTCGCCCGAACGTAAAATTTTTGGCGGAATAATTTGACACAAATGTCTTGACACCAAAGTGCCAGTTACCTATAATTGAAAAGCATGAGTTGCCAATGTAGCTCAGTCGGTAGAGCAGCTGATTCGTAATCAGCAGGTCTGGGGTCCGAGTCCCCACATTGGCTCCATTTTTTCGGGGTGTAGCGCAGTTTGGTAGCGCGTTTGGTTCGGGACCAAAAGGTCGCTGGTTCAAATCCAGTCACCCCGACCAATCAAAAAGGCAGTCGTAAGACTGCCTTTTTGATTTCTACTATTCTTATGATTACGCAAGAATCCCAGTTATTTTTAAAATCTTCATTAACAACTCGGAGTGTGACCATAAATAAATTTTCGAATGGAATACAAGATTGATTTGTAGTACTATAAATACAATTATATTTCAGAGTATTCGGAAAATCTGCATTCAAATTTGATATTGTTGGAGTTTCATTATGAGCTTTAATTTCACAGTCGCTGTTGTCCCAAACAACATCGATATCAATACCGAGCTACTATATGTAAAATCTGCATTACTATATGCCGATGAAATAACACTAATTAGTCCAATTGCATATCTTTATACATTGATTACAAATGATAAAAATCTCAAAGATGAACGGGCTGCATATGACCTTGTGAAGCTAATCGCACCGTTTATTAAGTCTTCAAACGAGGATCTCTTCTCGGGTCTAGTTGATTACATGAATACAAGTTCGAATATTTTATTTGGGAAGAACAAATCTATCCCAATAAAAACCAAATTTCGGATAAGACAAATCCTTTTTCAGTGTGTACAGGACGCTAGCTCGATTATTAAAGAGAATATCGGTTTATCCCAATGTCAAGAGTTTAACAAACTACTGGTTGCAGGCAAGATAAAGTTGCAACCATTCGATCATATGATTAGCGATGTTGATGAAGTTGGGCCTGAGTATTTTCGCATGTTAACTGAAGCAATTAAATGCTCTTATCCGATTTTCGACTCCATTTCAAATGATGTGATGAGAACAGCAGTTAACGCTAGAGTTGTGAACTTAAGCGAATTTGACAAAAAGAAAATCCAACACGCCGGTGTAAGCGATAATCTTCTCCAAAAACTCCCTAATTTTAGCGATGCTTCAATTGATGAAATTATAGATATTAGAAATGAACTATCCATTCCATTAGTAAGATTCAGAAGTCAAATGTTAAAGTTCTCTGATGATATTCAAAGTTGTCCTTGGGACAAAGATTTTGAATTTGAGTGTATCCAATTGTACGCAAAGGAAATCGCTCCGGCAATTCAAGAAATCGATGAATTGACTAAGGGTGCTTCTTTTATAAAAAATCTTGCCCGAAATAGCCTTGTTGATTCAAATCTTATCAAGACAGCTAGTGGGTTAATTGTTAGCATAGCAGCAGCAGGAGTCTTTTCTGCATATAGTAATGTTGTTTCGTCGGGTGTTGCTATCGGCACAGCGACTCTTGCGTGGACAGCTGAAAAAGTTGCATCAACATATCTACAGATGCAAGATTCTAACAAGGAAATCACGAAAAAAGATTTGTACTTCTATTATCAAGCAGGTAACTTGCTGAAAAAGTAAGTTCATAGAGTGAAACTCACATAATGACTACTTAATTTATTACCGCAAACCCCTTCCGGTTCATCCGCTTTGATACGTGGTATCAAAACGAAAACCTGCAGCCAGGGCACAGAAAACAATCGTAACATCAACGGCGCATACCGCGCGTGCGAGGTACCCCGATGATCTCTGTTGACAATCCCACCTATCAGGAAACGCTCGATCTGCTGACAGGCCGGAAGCGTCTCTCACCCATGTATGCAGAGCTGAAGGACTGGCTTTCTCGCGCGTTTCAGATCACGGCCTATAACTTCGAGTTTCGCGAGATGACCTGGGCACACACGCCGGCGAGATACCGGCTGATGATGCTGCTCTCCTCCAAGGCGGACTACGATTCGATGTTTGACGGCGGCAATTACTCCGCCGACAAGCAAGCCGCCATTGCAGAAAAAGTCTACGAACTTGCCGAGAAGTATCAGGAGCCAAATCTCGAGCGATACACGAATGTATTTGTCGCGTACTGCGATTTTTCGCAAGAGATCCGCGTGGACTACAACAACAGGGCTTATAACCAGTTGAAAGATAAGCTCAAGGAGAAATATCGCCGCGATTCCGTCTGGGATATTTTCGCGCTCTTTTCCTCACTCACTGTTTTTTATCAGACGGACGCCGACGTTCGGTTGAATCAGGAGCGCGGCGTCTCCAAACAAATCAAGGACGAGTATTATGAGACACTGCATCGACTCGACGAGTTTCGCGTGTTTACCTATGAGAACTTCGACATCACATTTGACAGCAAAGAGAATTTAGATCAGCACTATGAAGGAAATCTTTATTACTATTTTAAATAGCGGAACCCGCGCGCTTTTCCGCGCTCGCCGCGCGCTGGCAGCGCTTCTTTCGCTTGCATTCATCTTCCCTCTTCTCTCCTGCTCCCCAATCCCAACCACCCCAATCCCCACGCCGCTCCCCGCCTCCCAAACCACACGCTTTACCATCGAAAGCACCGCCATGGATGCCACCGTGCCGTTTCTCGTCTACCTGCCGTGCGGCTATACGCCCGCGCAAAAATACCCCGTGTGGTATGCGATGCACGGCTATAGCTCCACTGAGAAATGGTGGCTCAACGATGCCCGCGCGGGTGAGCGCATGGACGCGCTGATCGAGAGCGGCGACCTTGCGCCGATGATCATGGTGTTTCCCATGAC
Source organism: Christensenellaceae bacterium (assembly GCA_963667195.1). GTDB lineage: Bacteria > Bacillota > Clostridia > Christensenellales > CAG-138 > UBA7703. The sequence goes on along the minus strand of OY762962.1, from coordinate 2,238,298 downwards.
GCGATATGACGACGCGAAGACCATCGAGGCGGACATGGCGGACGGCGTCCGCGGGCCGAGCCGGATGGAGCGCTCCCTCTGCGACGAGCTGGTTCCCTATATCGATGAGCACTACAGTACGATTGCCGCGCCGGAGGGCCGCTTCATCGGCGGCTTCTCGATGGGCGGGCTGTTCGCGCTGCAAATCGGGCTGCATCGGACGGATCTCTTCGGCAAAATCGGCGCGTACAGCCCCGCGTTGACCTATATAGACTTCTCCAGCGATCATTTCGAGCGCTGGCTTTCGAGCGATCCTGCGGACGCATCCGTGCTCTCCGGCTATGCCGCGGCGCACGGCATGGACAAGCTCTCGATCTACCTCGACTGCGGCGGCGAGAGCGATCCCTTCTCCGCGGGCGCGGCGTCGCTCAACGAGGCGCTGATTGCGCGCGGGATTTCGGTCGAGTTCCATCCGCACGACGGCGGGCACAGCCTCGATCTCGCGCTGGTGGACGACTATCTTCTGTTCTACGGCGGGAAATGATCGTGTTCGAAATGCGCTTCCGATTCTCGTGAATTACGCTGCGTGGTAATTTATGGATCACTCACCAACGAAACAAACAAAAAAAGCGGAGCCACCAGGCTCCGCTTTTTTCGCTCTATTCGTTTGATTTATACTCGCTCGCCTTCGCCGAAGTCGATGCCGATCTGGCGGCGCGCCTCGTCCAGCAGGCGCATGACCCGCAGGCTCTGCTCGTCGTAGATCGCCGTGTCGCCGCCGCTTGCAATCAGGCGCGCAAACACGTTGAGCTCGTGCACCATGTTGTTCTTCACGGGCGTAAAGAGCTCCTCCGTGCGCCCGTCGCGGTAGAGCATCCGCAGATAGCTCGGCTGATTCAGCGTGTCAAACACGAGCGTGCCCTTTTCGCCCTGGACGATGCTCGGATGCACGGAACTCGTCACCTTGGAATACGAAATCGTCGTCTGCTGGCTGCCGTAGTCGAGGAGCATCGTGCCCGTGGCTTCCGTTCCGTTGGGCAGGAAGCTTGCGCCTGCGCTGAGCTTTTGTGGCACGCCGAACACCCCGACGCAAGCGTGCAGACAATAGACCGCGAGGTCCATCAACGCGGCGTTGCCCAGCGATGCCTCAAACACATTCGGCCGCTCGCCCGCGAGAAAACGGTCGTAGCGCGAGGAATATTGGCAAAACTCAAACGTCGCTCTACGGACTCTGCCGACCTTGTGCAGATTCTCCTTCAGCGCGGTCAAAAACGGGTCGTAAACCGGGCGAATCGCCTCTATCAGGATCAATCCCCGCTCGTGCGCAGACGCGATCATACGCTCCGCCTGCGCCGCGTTGATGGCGAGCGGCTTTTCGCAGAGCACATGCTTGCCGTGCGCAAGCGCGTTCAGCGTCTGGCGGTAGTGCGCCGTGTTCGGGCTCGCGACATAGACGGCGTCGATCGCGTCGGAGGAAAGAAACGCCGCTTCATCGTCGAAGCAGCCGCCGATGCACTGCTTTTCGGCATACGCTTTTCCGCGGGCAAGATCGCGCGAATACACCGCGGAGATTTCGCAGCTCTCGCTCATCTTTGCCGCCTCGCAGATCCAGTCGCTCACAAAACTCGTGCCGATGATGCCAATGCGCAGAGGATTCGCCATATCTACTACCCCGATTCCACTTGAAAACTTCGTTCTTATTGTAAAAGTCGGACAGGCGAAAGTCAATCACGATCTTATCTTTAAAAGCGATTATACTTTCTTTCGTAAGTTTCCGGTTTACTTTTCGCGGGCTATCGTGTAGAATCAACTCGAATCGAGGGTGATGCGCATGCAAGAAGCGTTGGTGTTCAATCTGCAAAAGTTTTCCATTCACGACGGCGCGGGCATCCGCACGGACGTGTTTTTTCAAGGTTGCAATCTGCGCTGCGGCTGGTGCAGCAACCCCGAAAGCCAGCCGATGGAGCCGCTGCCCGGCGAGAAGGTCACGGCCTACACCGTGCCCGCGCTGGTGGCGGAGCTCGTCAAGGACAAACCGTTTTACGAAGAGAGCGGCGGCGGGGTCACGCTGACCGGCGGCGAGGCGTTGTTGCATCCTGAATTTGTGCTGGCGCTTTGCGCGGAGCTGCACCGCGAGGGGATTCACGTCGCCATCGAGACCGCGGCCTGCGTGCCGGAGGATGTGTTTGCCCGCGTGCTTGCCGCCGTGGATTTTGCGTACATCGACCTCAAGCATTATGACTATGCGAAGCACCGCGCGGGAACGGGCGTCGGCAACGCGCTGATCTTGCGCAACATCGCGCACGCGCTCAGGAGCGCGACGCCAGTCGTGCTGCGCATTCCGGTGATTCCGGGGTTCAACGACAGCGAGGCGGATTTTGCGGGGTTTGCGAAGGCGCTCAACGAGCTTGGTTCAAAAGAGGTGCAGCTATTGCCGTTTCACCAGTTGGGTGAGAGCAAATATAAGCGATTGCAGCTCAATTATGCCTACGACGGGCAAAAGCAGCTTCGCGATGGCGATGTCTCCGCCTTCGCCGAGGCTCTGGAAAAAGCAGGCATAAAAACTCAAATCGGGGGATGACAATTTATTTAGCGGCTCGCGCCGCATGCTTTATTTTCATTGCGGCTAACGCCGCTTTTTTTATTGATCGAAAGAATAAATAGAAAAAAGAGTATAAAAAAAGAAGCTTACGCCGTTGTAAGCCTCTTCGTGTTCTCTATTCGGTTGTACTAGCCCCGACCCGGGATTCGTCCGTTGGAGGATTCTCTTTCCGCCTTCGGAACGAACCGCACTTCTGGAGTGTTTGGTTACGCCGCGTAGATGCGCGAAGAGCCCATGGTCTCGTTGAGGCTTCTGCCGTCTTCCATCATGAAGCGAATCAGGCGGATCGTGTCGCGCTCGGATGCCGTTTCAATCGAAAGCTTGGTAACGCCGTTCTGGGTGTCGAGCAGGAGGTTCTGTACGAAGGTGTTGCCCTTGAGTTCTTCCGGCTCACGCTCTGCTACGATCAGTTTGACCGATGCTTCGCTGTTGTTCACGATTTCAAAGAATCGTTTGAGGTTCGTTACGTTCATTTTCATCATTTTGATGTTTCCCCTTTCTTTTACTTCGCTGTCATTATACTTCCTAACCGATAATAAATCAACCACTATTACGTTCTTTTTTGTGACTATTCTTCCATAACATCAAATATAAGTAAACTCAATGTGAATTTCACGTGAAATCCGACCTCTTGGATACCCGATTTTCGCTTTTGTATGCGCTTTTTCCATACATAAGAGATAAGAATGACGCCTAATTTCTTCGCGCCAAAAACACAACTAGCCGTCGACTACTATCTAACGGCGTATGAATCGTATTCGGTTGGGGTCTCTTGTGTGTTTTCGTCAGGCGCGGCCGTCTGATTGGGATGGTGATTCGTTGGTTTGATCTGCAAATCACCTTGGATTGAAGCTGATCTGCTTCAGCTTCTGTCATTATACTACCGAGTTGTGAAAAACGCCAGCACTATTTTCTGCTGGCGATTTTACCCCGAAAAGCGATTAAAAATCGAGTTTGCGCGCTGTTTAGAGTACGCGCGAATATTGCACGCCGGAGTTCTTCAGCACGATCTGGAACTTGTTCCGGTCTCCGCGCGCAAGCTCCACGCAGTATTCGAAGATCTCCCCCGCCGTGTTTTTCGAGATGCGCTGGATGCGAAACGCGGCCTCTCCCGCGCGCATATGCATCAGCTCCGCGTCGCGCTTGTTGAGCGTGACCGCCTCGTAGATTTCGATTGCTTCCAGCGGCGAGGAGCCGGAACACTCGCGAATGGTCGCGTAAAGCGAGTCGTTGAGCTGCTCGCGGCTGAGCTGCGGGCAGATGCGCGTGGGGATATACGCGGTCTCCATCAGGAGCGGCTCGCCGTCAGCCATGCGCAGGCGCTCGATGCGAAACGCGGTCTCGCCCGACGATAGATGCAGCGTCTCCGCAATCTTCGCCGGCGGGTGCACGGTGGAAAACGAAAGCACCTTGGAGCTGGGCGCGAGCCCCAGCGCGTGCATCTCTGTTGTGAAATTATAGAGGTTGTTGATGCTCCGCTTGAGCTTTGGCTTGCAGACGCGGGTACCGACGCGCTTTTTGCGCACGATGACGCCCTCGTCCTCCAGCATTTGAAACGCCTGCCGGACGGTGGAGCGGCTGATGCCGAGGGTTTTGCAGAGCGATGTCTCGGTCGGCAGCGCGTCTCCTTCCTTCAGCTCGCCGGACGAAATCCGCGCGGAGAAGTAGTTCGAAAGCTGCAAATAGACCGGCGCGTCGTCCGTCCAGGCGATTTTCAGGTTTTTCCAATCCATGTGAAATTCCCTCCGATGAGAAAGAACTGGTGTTCTTTGATGGATGCGGCTCTTTTGCCTCTCCGCTGAAATGTGTGGTGCGTCCGCTGCGCGCAAACGCGATTGATTTCCTACATTATACACGAATTGTATGGTCGCGCAACCGAAAATCACGCTGAGATGCCGCGCACCGCGGAAAACCTCCCGTTTTGCCGCATCTCATGCCGGATCAAGTCTACGTTTGATGCATTGCTTGCGTGAGATAACGTTGAAAGCGGGGCGTTTTCTCTTCTACGCAATCGATTAAGTATGATTTGCGCTTTGTTTTGCAGTCCTGCGGAAATTCGGCGCGTAACTTTGGATATATGCGAGGATAGCGCAAATCGGCGCGTGAAATTTTACAATTACAACGATACATTTTGCGTTTGGAGGCTCTTGACAAGCAAAAACAACGCGTCTATAATCAAAGGCACGTAATCGTTTAAGTATTTCTGAATTTTCCTTTTGCCTTAAGTTCATTTTGATTTGCGGTCGTCTCTTCGTCGATCCGCTCCATTTACCCGAAAAAAACAATTGTGCGACAGGCGGTGATCCTCATGGTAACGATCAAGGATATTTCCGAGCGCTGCGGAGTTTCGCGTGCGACGGTGAGCAAGGCGCTCAACGGGCATACGGATATCGGCGCGGAAACCACCGCGCAGATTCGCCGCGTCGCAAAAGAGATGGGCTATCTGCCAAACGCCACCGCGCGCACGCTCAAGCTTGGGCGCTCGCACAACATCGGCGTTCTGTTCGTCGATAAAACCGCCTGCGGCTTACGGCACGAATACTTCTCCTCGATTCTGGACAGTCTCAAGGTCGAGGCGGAGCGTCGCGGCTACGACATCACGTTTATCAGCAAGGACATCGGCGAGTTTTCGATGGACTACTACGAGCACGCGAAATATCGCAACTGCGACGGCGTGGTCATCGCCTCGGTCGATTTCTCCGATCCCGCTGTGCTCAAGCTCATCGCGAGCGAGATCCCCACGGTCGCTCTCGACTTCGTCTACGACAACCGCACCTCGGTACTTTCGGACAACATCGGCGGTATCTCCGCGCTGGTGCACTATATCTACGAGATGGGTCACCGCAGAATCGCCTTTATTCACGGCGAAGATACGTCCGTCACGCAAAAGCGACTCATCAGCTTTCACAAGACCTGCGCGAGCCTCGGTATCCGCGTTCCGGAATACTACGTCAAGCCCGCGCTGTATCACGATCCGAAGCTCAGCGGGCTTGCCACGCGGGAGCTCCTCGCGCTCAGCGACCGGCCAACCTGCATCCTCTACCCGGACGATTTTTCGTTTATCGGCGGCATGAACGAACTGGAGCGTCAGGGTATCTCGATTCCCGACGACATGAGCGTCGCAGGCTACGACGGAATCCTGCTTTCTCAAGTGCTCCGTCCGCGGCTCACCACCTATCATCAGGACGCGGAAGCGATGGGCTGCGAAGCCGCGGCCAAGCTCGTCGAGCTCATCGAGCAGCCCAAGACCAGCCTGCCCCAGCAGATCATGGTCTCCGGGCAACTGCTCAAAGGCGACACAATCCGTAACATCAACGAGTGAACTTCATCTTCTGATTCAAACGTTCCTACGATTTTTTGTAACCGTCGCGTTTGGAGGCGAATTTTATGGAAAGCATCACCAATCAAGAGGCATCCGGCGTTTACTACGACATTCTCGCGAGCAGAACACAGTCTCTCGCCAACATACAGAGGGGTCTCATGACGCAATCGTTGATCAAACCAGTTGGACGCATGTTTTACCTGCATCGCTGCGGTGTTGTGCTGGATGCCGCCCGCGCGGGCGTATTTTCTCACCCGGCATGCCATACCGCGCCAGCTCGTGTGTTCCATTCGGATACGTTCCTCCAGATATCCGGTGGCTGGCACGACGCAGGCGATTACGGACGGTATGTTGTGCCCGCCTGTAAAGCCGTTGCCGATTTGCTTCTGGCGTTTCGGGCCGCGCCGGAAGCATTCGGTGACGACTGGGACATCCCCGAAAGCGGAAACGGCGTCGCAGATGTGCTGGACGAGGTGCGCTTTGAGTTGGAGTGGCTGCTCAAGATGCAGCGCGACGACGGCGGCGTTTACCACAAGGTCACCTGCGCGTATTTTCCGGACATCACGGCTTTCCCGCAGGACGAGACCGCGGATCTCTTCATCTTCCCTGTCTCCACGGCCGCAACGGGAGATTTCTCGGCGATTATGGCGATGGCGGCTCCGCTGTACGAGTCCATCGACCGCACGTTTGCCAAGAAGTGCCTGCGCGCCTCGGTCAACGCATATGAGTTTTTAAAGCACAGCAAACCGCTCCCGTTCCATAATCCCGCAGGTGTTGTCACCGGCGAATATGGTGACGAGTCGGACGCGGATGAGCGCTATTTCGCGGCCTGCGCGCTTTATCAGGCGACTGGACAGGCGTATTACCTCACCGACGCTTCCGCGCTCTACCGCGCGGGCCGCTCCTCGGACTTCGGATGGGCGGATGTGGCAGGCTACGGCAACGCGCTCTTGTACTTTGGCCCGCGCAGCTGCGAGGACGACATCCTTGCGGGACGCATCCGCGCCGACCTATTGGCGACGGCGGAACGCATCTGCGAGCGCACCGAGCAGAGCCCGCTTGGCATCTCGATCACTGAGTTTAAATGGGGCAGCAACATGTATCTGCTCAACGACACGATGACGCTGCTCATGGCAAACGATATTCAGGAAAATGCACGTTATCTTGCCGCCACACGTTCGCACCTCGACTACATCCTCGGCAACAACCCGCTGGGTGTGAATTACATCACCGGCGTCAGCGAAAGCTCCGCCAAATATCCGCATCATCGCCCCTCCGCCGCGGCGGGCACGGCGATGCCCGGCATGCTGGTCGGAGGCCCGGACGAAGGCCTCCACGACCTCGCGGCAAAAACGCTGCTCGCGGGCAAGCCAGCCGCCGAGCGGTATCTCGACTCGGTGGAGAGCTACTCCACCAACGAGACCGCGATCTACTGGAACAGCGTGCTGATCTACGTGCTCGCGCGCATGAGCAAACTCGACGCATAAGAATCTCAAATCAACATAAAACGGCGGGGCACGATGCCCCGCCGTTTTTGATTCTACCTTTACAGCCCCAGCTGCCGTCCTGCCGCGTCCTCCGCAGCCTTGCAGGCGAGGTAAGCCGCCTCTAGGTCCGCCCCGCAGCAAATCACGCCGTGATTCATGAGCAGGCACCCGTTGCGGTTGCCAAGCGCGTTGAGCGCAACGCGGCTGAGTTTCTTCGTCGAGGGCAGCGCGTGTCCTGCGCAGCGCATCTCGTCGCCCACAAGCTGCTTCATCTCGCCATCGATACAGCAGATGCTCTGCCGCGCCGCCGCGAACACGCCACAGCGCTTTGCGTGCGTGTGAATCACAGCTCCTACGTCCGCGCGCGCGGCGAACACATCGCGATGCAGCCGCTTTTCGCTGGTGGGTTTGCGCTGCTCGCCGTATTCCAGCGTCGATAGCTCCACCTTCACGATATCCGCAGGCGTGAGCAGGCGATAGTCCAGCCCGCTGGGTGTGCAAAGCATGTACTTCTCGTCATACCGCACCGCGAGGTTGCCCCACGTTCCCTGCAAGAGTCCCTCGTCCTGCAAGCGCCTGCCGTAGGAGATGATCTGCGCGCGAAGTTCGCGTTCCCGCGCGGTCTGCGCTGGCGCTTCCGCCTGCGGTTGCGCGGATGATTCTGCCTTCGCGCTCTCCGCGCTGAGGTTGATCTTGGAGTATTTCTTTTGGTAGATGAAGTGCATAAGCGCCGCAGAGAACAGCGGAACGCGCTTTGCCCCGCCGATTTTTTTGGCGAGCAGGTGCGTCATCGCGGCTTTTTCCAGCAGGATTGCGCCGGTCATCGCCTCCGTGATCGAGCGCCCGGTGATCAGCATGCCCTCGCCTTTGACAAAGCAGCTGTTGCGCCCGCGCAGGCAGCGCTCCATCTCAACCGGCTCCAGCGTGCGCGCAACGCGGGCTGTCAAGCCCACGATCTGCGCCATGTCGTCCAGCTCTGCGGTCAGCGCGCGCATGCTCGACGCGATCTGCAAAGCATATGTGCCTTTTAGGAGCAGCAGCGCCTTTACCTCCGGCTTTACAACAAACGCGTGGAAAAACGGCTCCTGCTCTTCTCCTGTCGCGATCTCCTGCATGGTCATGTCCGCGCGCGAAAGCTCGGCAAAAAAGATTTCGCCTTCGTCTCCTCGGAGGGCCGCTTTTACCGCGCCCTGCTCCGCTTCCAGCAGGCCTTCATGCTGTAACTGTGCCTGTATCTCGAAAAATGCCTTCATGGCTTCCGATTTCGTCATATGTCTGTTTCCTTTATCACTATACGTTACGCTTTTTTCGCTTCTTCGGTAAAGCGCTTGCCGTTCGCGCTCTCGTAAACACCCGCGAGCGAATGATAGAGCTGCTGATACTGCGAAAACAGCGCGTCATAGGTCGCCTTGTTTGCGGGATTCGGCTCGAAGACCGCGCTCACGCGCACAAACTTCTTCGCGGAGGCAAAGTCCGGCAGCTCGCCGAGGCCGATGAGCGCCACGACAGCCGCACCCACCGCGCCCGCATTACGTGGATTTTCCACCACGCTGATGTTGCGGCCCGTGATGTCCGAGAGAATCTGCATCCAGCCCTTGTCCAGCGCGCCGCCGCCGATGATGCGGATGTTGTCGCAGGCGATGTTGTAATCCTTGCAGAAGTTCTGCAAAATCCAGCGGATGTTGTAGGCGATGCCTTCGTAGACCGCGCGCATGAGGTGCTCGCGCGTGTGCACCATGGTGATGTTAAACAGCGTGGCTCGCGTGGTCGTGCTCGAAACCGGGCACCTTTCGCCGAGCATCCACGGCGTGCAGATCAGCCCGTCGCTTCCCGGCGGCACTTGGGCAATCACCTCGTCCATGTAGTTGAACACGCCCGCGCCGTACTTTTCCTTTTCGTGGCGGAAGAACTGGTCGCGAATCCATTCGATGTTTGCGCCCGCGCTCTCCGTAATGCCCGCGATGAGGTTCATTCTCGGGTCCGCGCTCTGAATCGCGGCAGCGCCGTGCTTGAAGCTGTCGCCCGTCTTCGTCGCCGCGGCGACCCACGCGGAGGTGCCGAGGTAGACGTGAACGTCTCCGTCTTCACACTGCCCGGAGCCGACCGCAGCGGACTGCACATCGTCACAGCCGCCGAACACGGGCGTGGTTTCGAGCAGTCCCGCTTCCCGCGCGGCCTCCGGCGTCAGCATGCCGACAAGGTCGGTGCTCTTGACCAGCGGCGGGAGTTTCTTCATATCGATTCCCGCGAGAGGCAGCACAGAGAGCCAAGTCTTCTTCTTGAGGTCAAAGCCGTAGCCGGAGGCGCCGGAGAGCTCCGTCACCATCTTACCCGTGCAGCGATATTTGAGGTAGCCGTTGACGTCGAGGATGCGGTCGGCGCTTTGATACACCTCGGGCCGCTCTTCCTTGAGCCAGATGATCTTCGCGATGCAGTCCTTGCCCATGATCGGCGTTCCGGCGAGCATCGTAAAGAGCCGCTTGCCGCCGATCTTTTTCATGATGCCCTGCGCCTGCTTCTCCGCGCGCCCGTCCACCCAGGTGATGTTCGGGTAAAGCACTGTTCCGTCCGCCTTGACGGGAATCACGCCCTGCGCCTGCGTGGAAAACACGATTGCAGCAACGCTTTCCGGCGAGATATCGTTGTCGTGCAGCACCCTTTTGCTGGTTTCGCAGACGGCTTTCCAGTAGTCCGCGGGGTCTTGTTCCACCCAGGCCGGGTTCGGGTAATAGGTCGGATACGGCTCGCTCGCCGTCGCGCGGATCGATCCGTCAAAGCGCACCAGCACCGCTTTATCGGAGCTGGTACCGATGTCGTGGGCAAGGATATAGCGTTCCATCAGACTTCCTCCCGTCTGTGTTTCAGCGTGTGTTTATCAGCACTTACCGGTGTTGACCACGTGCGAAAATACCGTTTCGAAGCGGGAAAGCGCATCCGCAACCACCTCGTCGGTATCCGCAAGCGAGGTATAGAGGCGGCTGCCCGCGAGCGTCACGATGCCGTTTGCCATGTAGGCAGCTCCCATGCGCTCCATCGCATCCTTGCGGCGCGTCATCATCGCCTTGTTCTTGAGCAATCCCAGCGCGGACTTCGCGAAGCTCATGCTGGAGTAGTCGTAGCTCATCGCGCCCGTGCACTCAAGGTGAACGATCGAGCCCTGGTTATACGCCACAAACGGCAGCTCGTATTTCGCGATCAACGATTTGAGTCCGTCGGTGAGTTTGTCGCCCTGACGGCCCGCGATTTCGCAGGCGTTGGTGCGCTCAATTTCGCGGATCGCCGTATAGCCGGCCAGCGAGGAGAGCGGGTTTGCCGCCAGCGTGCCGCCGACATAGGCGCGGTGTTTGCCGGTTGCGACGCCCGCCGCCATGAGGGAAGCATACTCCCGCTTGCCGCCGACGCCTCCCGCCGCAGGATAGCCACCCGCGACGATCTTGCCGAAGATGGTCAGATCCGGCACGATGTTGAAGTAACCCTGTGCGCCACTCAGTCCCACGCGGAAGCCGGTGACGACTTCGTCAAAGATCAGCAGCGCGCCGTATTTGTCGCAGAGCGCGCGAACGCCCTTGTTGTAATCTTGCGCAACGGGGCGCGTGCCGCTCTCCGGGCCGACCGGCTCCACGATGACGGCAGCCGTGCCGCCCTTGACGCGGTTGAGGCGCAGCATGGCTTCGAGCATGTTGAGGTCGTTCGGGCGCACTTCGTCCGTCAACGCGTAGCAGGACTTCGGGATGCCGTGGGATTCCAAGAGTGCACGGCTGCCGGGGATCTTGAGTCCGTACACCATCTGATCCGACCAGCCGTGGTACGCGCCGCCGATCTTGATGATGCGCTTGTGGTTCGTCGCGATGCGCGCGATGCGAAGGCTCGCCATGACCGCCTCGGTGCCGCTGCCGAGCATGCGGAACATCTCCACCGCGGGCATATGGCGGTGAATCTCCTTGGCGATGAGCAGCTCCGCCTCGTGCAGAAGCCCCGTCACCGGGCCGCATTCTTCGATGAGACCCATCGCGGCTTTGCGCACGGCTTCGTTGTTGCTGCCGAGGATGGTGGGGCCGCCCGCCTGCAAAAAGTCGATATAGCGGTTGCCGTCCGCGTCGCTCATGTACGCGCCGTTCGCGCGGTCGATGCAGATCGGAAACGGTTTATTGAACGCGAGGTTGTGCTGCACGCCGCCGGGGATGAACTCCTTCGCCTCTTCGTAGACCGCGCGGGAGCGGGTGCATTTCTCGTCGAAATACTTCATGACCTCGTTGGTATAGTAGTCTTCCGATACTTCGTAGATCGGAGCATCCGTGAGTTTCTTGAGTTGGTCGTTGATCTCGTTGGGGTTATCCCAGCGGCTGATTCCGCAGTTTTCCATGGTTGTTTCCCTTTCAAAATATCAATAAATTCGTTGTTTCTTTATTCGCCCGCGCGAACACTTTTCAGCAGTAGCTCTAGCATGCCGCGCATCTGACTGCGCATGTGATCCACCTCGAAGGGCAACCCGAACGCCAGCTGGTGGTTGACCTGCCCGTAGTAAAGCCCCATCGTCATCTGCGCAAGCATCGCCGCGGAGACATTTGCCCGCGCAAGGGATTCGCCAAACTCCAGCTCGTATTGCCGCGCAATCATCCGCTCAATCTCGCTGACCCTGCCGCCTTCGCCGCCGAGGATCGTCGCGTTGGCGAGCCGCGCCATCACGCGCGGATAGTTTGCCGTATCGTCGATAAGCTTTTCGAGCAGCGCGTTGACGAGCGCAAGGCCCTTTAACTTGGAGTTCTCGCCGAATTCGATCAGTTCCCCAATCTCCGCAACCGCGAGCGCCTGCTGCAGCTCTCCCGCATCCGCAAAGTGGTTGAACACCGTCGTCCGGCAGACACCTGCCGTCTCTGCAATATCGTCAAAGGGCACGTTGCCCACGCCGTTTTTTTCGTAGAGCACCTTTGCCGCGTGCAAAATTGCACGCTGGGTCTTCGTTCTCTTTCGTTCGCTCATAGATTTTCCTCCTGTGTTTCGGTCTGCTGTGATTCAGGCTGCGTTTCGGTTTGTTTCAAGAGCTCCGCCTCCGCCTGCTTCTTTTTCGCCTGCTCGTTGGTGTTGATGTTTCCGCGGTAGACCACGAGCCGCCAATAGAGGAACTCCGTGGTCAGGTTGACCAGCATCGTGCCAAACAGAACGACATAGTAGTTCCAGCCCGCGTTGGTCAGCGCGTTGCCCCAGAGCGTGGAAGCCGGGGTAAACACGCAATAGTACCCAAGCACGAGCAGCATCGCCCGCGGAATATTCGCGGCGCTCTGGAACGTGAACTTGCGGTTGAGGGTGAAGTTCCAAAGCACGCTGAGCACCAGCGCGGTGAGGTAGCACGGCCAATACGTCAGATGGAGCAGCTCGTGCAGCAGCGTAAACGCCAGCGACTGAATCACGCCTGCCGAGATGGAAAACAATACGTACTTTATAACGCGCACCATTTCTTCTTTTCGTTGTTGCTGCATGAAAAGCACTCCTCTTCAGATGAAATTTTGTTGTGTTTTTCTGTATTTTTGTTTGGACTTGAGTACAATTTCAAATTAGCACCTTTTTATTTACGAGTCAATAGACGCGACGTTCAAAAAAGAGTTTTTTTCAAAAAAACAGCGAACTTAACCATTGGTTGCGTATTTTTTTCGTTTTTTCAATGGTTTCGTCAAACTAACCCTTTGGTTGTTTGATCCGCGTAAAATCTGCGCTTGTTTTTCGTTTCTCGCGATTTAGTTGATTGAATATTGAACGGCAATCTGATAGGATACGTACGTGTGTGAATCGCTTCATACACGAAGAAGAAGTTTAGAAGCGTGATGCAAAGCAGATATGCTAATCAATGGAAAGAGGAACCGACATGCCAACCGGATTTGATCTGGATCGATATTTGACCGAAAGCGTGGAGAGCATCGTAAAAGACGCGCTCTCCGCGAGCCTGAAAAACCCCAAGGAGACGGCTTTCCTGCTCTCATATGCGCTCGCGGGCAAGCGGGCGGCGGCGTTACGCGCAACGCACGCGAAAGCGGGCAGGCACATCCCGTCGTTCCTGATCGCGAGCATCACCAACCGCTGCAATCTGCACTGCGCGGGTTGCTATGCGCGCGCAAACAGCCTCTGCGACGACGCGGAAGCCGCGGCGCTGCTCACGGACGAGGACTGGTGCCGCATCTTTGACGAGGCGGCGCAAATCGGGGTTTCATTTTGCCTGCTTGCGGGCGGCGAGCCGATGCTGCGGCGCGGCGTGCTGGAGTGCGCGGCAAAGCGGCGGGAGATCCTGTTCCCCGTGTTTACCAACGGCACGCTGTTGAGCGAGAGCATGCTGGAGCTCATCGACCAAAACCGCAATCTCGTGCCCGTCGTGAGCATGGAAGGCGACGAAGCGCAGACCGACGCGCGCAGAGGCGCGGGCACCTACGCAAAGCTCACCGCGAACATGGAGCGCATGCGCGATCGCGGCATTCTCTTTGGCGTTTCCATCACGCTGACCACCGAGAATATCGGCACCGTCACGGGTGACGCGTTCCTATCCTTATTGCGCGCGCTGGGCGCGAAGGTCGCGTTCTATGTGGACTATGTTCCGGCGGACGCGGGCACGGAAGCTCTCGCGCCGGGAGACGCGGAGCGGGCGCTGCTCGCAAAGCGGCTCGACACGCTGCGGCAAAAGCAGGACGGCATGATCTACGTCTCCTTCCCCGGCGACGAGCAGTTCTCGGATGGCTGCCTCGCAGCGGGTCGCGGTTTCTTCCACATCAACCCCACCGGCGGCGCGGAGCCCTGCCCGTTTTCTCCGGTTTCAGACACCAACCTCAAGCACACCTCGCTGCTTGCCGCGCTGGATTCCCCGCTGTTTGCGCGTCTTCGCGCCAGCGAGTTATTAAGCGGGCACCACACCGGCGCCTGCGCGCTGTTTGGCAAGGACGAGGAGCTCGCCGCCATGTGCGGCAAATAAGAATCGATTTTCGAGATAGAATCCGCGCTGCTGCGCGCGTTTAGATCAGATTGGAGTCTCCATGCGAATTCCGTTAACCGAACGCAACCTGCCCAACTATACGAAAGGCGAAGAGATCTTTCATATGGTCTCCCATATCGCGGGCGGCGTGTTTGCGTTTGTCGCGCTGCTGCTGTGCGTCATCAAGTCCGCGCTGGGCGGCAATCCCTGGGCCATCGTCACCTCCGTCGTATACGGCATCACAATGATCGTGCTGTACTGTATGTCCAGCATCTACCACGGGCTGAAGCCCTCGCTGGGCAAAAAGGTGCTGCAGGTGCTGGACCACTGCTCGATCTACTTCATGATCGCGGGCACGTATACGCCGATTCTGCTCGTCGCGATCCGCCCGCTTTACCCCGTGCTGGCGTGGGTCGCGTTCGGTGCGGAGTGGGCGCTCACCGCGCTCGCCGTCACGCTCACCGCCATCGACCTCAAGCAATACCGCACGTTCTCGATGTTTTGCTATATCTTCATGGGTTGGGCGGTGATCTTCTTTGTGAACGCCGCGACGGCCGCGCTCTCTCCCGCCGGATTCTGGCTCCTGCTCGCGGGTGGGCTCGCCTACACCATCGGCGCGATCCTCTACGGCATCGGCGGCAAGCGGCGCTATTTTCACGCGATGTTCCATGTGTTCGTGCTGGCAGGCAGCGTGCTGCAATTCCTATCGATCCTCTTGTACGTGTTATAAAAAGAGGCTGTCCGCGAAAGAAAAACCTTTCTGGACAGCCTTTTTCTATATCTGTATCTCACTCTTGAGATGAAAACTGCTCTTGTCAAAAGTCAGCATGCCTTCATCCCGCATTTTACACAGTTCGTTGCTCATCGCACTGCGATCCACGCAGAGGTAGTCCGCAAGCTGTTGGCGGTTAAACGGAATCTCGAACTGATCGCTGCCCGCCACCAAGGACTGACTCGAAAGGTAGGATAACAGCTTTTCGCGCGTGCTGCGCTTGCTCATGTGCGATAGCTTTCGCGTAAGCGCGAGGTTCTTCTTTGCGGACTCCGCGAGCATGTTTTGCACAAGCCGCGTGTGAAAGCGGCAGGCGCTGGAGCAAATCTCCAGCATGTGCCGCGCGTCGATCATCATAATCGCGCTCGGCTCCGCGGCAATCGCGCTCACGCGCAGGAGCTCTCCCGGCAAAAACGCGTAGGATTCGCCAAAGATGTCGCCCGGCCAAGCGTCCGCGATGATATTGCGGTTGCCCCAGAAGTCCTCCTCGATGATCTGCACACGCCCGGAGAGCACCAAACCGACGGCCGTGATATCCTCACCCTGATGCAGGATGATCTCGTTTTTCGCAAAATCGCGGTAGACGGGCGCGATGCAGCCGAGCAGCGTCGGCAGCTCCTCCTCCGTGGTTCCGCGAAACAGCGATGTCTTCTTTAAAAATGCATTGGATACCTGCGTTCCGGCTGCGCTCATGATTGTTTTCCTCCTCGTCAGGCTCACGGTCAAAAAATCTGCTTCCTATCTTTACAACGCTATCTTACCGCAAACCGCGCGGAGTAATCGTTGTATTTCCAACATACTTGTTTGGTTTATCATAGTATACTGCGTGTACGGTGTCAAGAGACACACCCTACTTAAGATTTTTAAACATCCAAAAAGCAAGCTGGATTGGAAAGGATTACATCATATGATTCGCCAAATCATTCAAATCGACGAGGAACTCTGCAACGGCTGCGGCGCCTGCGCCAACGCCTGCCACGAAGGCGCAATCGCCATGGTAAACGGCAAAGCGAAGCTGATGCGGGACGATTACTGCGATGGACTCGGCAACTGCCTGCCCGCCTGCCCCACGGGCGCGATTTCGTTTGTGGAGCGCGAAGCCGCGGCCTATGACGAAGCGGCGGTCAAGGCAAAGCAGGCAAAGGAAGCGCAAGCAAAGGACGAAACGCCCAAACCCGCGCCGCACTTCGGCTGCCCCGGCACGAGAAGCCGCGCGATCGAGCGCACGGAACGCCCCGCCGCCGTCTCCTGCGACTGCTCCAGCGCGGGCAACGCCGTTCACTCTCAGCTCACGCAGTGGCCGGTGCAGATCAAGCTTGCGCCCGTCAACGCGCCGTTCTTCCAGCGGGCGAAGCTGTTGATTGCCGCGGACTGCACCGCCTATGCGCGCGCGGACTTCCACGACCGCTTCATGCGAAACCATGTCACGCTCATCGGCTGCCCGAAGCTCGACATGACGGACTACGCGGAGAAGCTGACTGAGATTCTGCGGCTCAACGACATCCAGAGCGTCACCGTGGTGCGCATGGAGGTTCCCTGCTGCGGCGGAATCGAGCACGCGGTCAAGAGCGCGCTGCTCAACAGCGGCAAGATGATCCCCTGGCAGGTGGTCACACTCGCCACCGACGGAACGATTCTGGACTAACGAAATATCGGTTAGAGCAGCGCGCCGGATGAACCGGCGCTTTGCTTTTTCTTCGTCTGTGCAATCTTCGGTCGATCCAACCAGTATTCCAACTGTTTTTATCGATACTTCTGTATGGATATCTCAGCAATACCTATCATGCATCGCCTAAAACAAGGCGGTTTTTGGAGTTTTTGTTGCTTTTTTCTCAAACAGTTATATAATGTAATTATCTTGTATAGACAGGAAATCCGGGTAAAGGGGTTGAGCGAATTGAAATCCAATGAACAACCGATCTTTCGCAAGATCATAGAGCGCATCAACACCGGCATCGAGAGCGGGGAGTATGCGCGCGGCAGCGCGATCCCGTCCGAACCCGAGCTCTGCAAGCAGTTTTCCACCACGCGCATGACCGTGCGCCGCGCCATCGACGCGCTGGTCAACGAAGGGAAACTCTTCCGTGTACAGGGCAAAGGTACGTTCGTCTCGCAACTGGACCTCGACAAGACCTATCAGAAACAAGGCTTTACCAGCAACATGCTCTCTCTTGGCGTTCATCCATCCAGCTATGTCCTACTGGCGGGTGAATGCGAGGCAAATGATGAAGTTCGTCAAAGCCTCGAAATGGCGCCCGATGAACCTGTCTTTTGCCTGCAACGCATCCGCATGGCGGACGAATCCCCGATCGCGATCGAGCGGGACTGGATCTCGCTCACGCGGTTCCCGCGCTTGACCGAGTTCGATTTTTCCAAGCGCTCGCTCTACGAGGTGCTGCACGAGGAGTACGGTCTGGACTTAACCAGTAGCTATTCCCGCCAGCGCATCAACGCGATCTCCGTCAGCGGGCCGGACGCGGAGACGCTCTTTCAGGCAAAGCGCGGCGTCGCACTGCGCATCCGCAACGTGGACTACGACAAGACGCATCGACCGTTCGCGATGGCGGACACGCTCTATCACGGCGGAAAATACACGATGGACGTCGTCATTTGACAAAGCATAAACCGCACACAAAAAGACAGCCGCTCAAACGAGTGGCTGTCTTTCTATTGTTCTTGCTCGCTATTGAATCGAATGCAGCACCTTGTAGAGCAGCTGATACAGCGTCTCCACCTCGCTCTTGGATAGCGGCAGGCAGGCGCCGATTCGCTCCGGAATCGTGGCTGCTTTCTCGCGGAGCGCCTCGCCCGCGTCGGTGACGGAGACGATTACGCTTCGTTCATCCGCGGCGTTGCGCTGGCGGGAAACGATGCCCTGCGCTTCCATCTTCTTCAGAAGCGGCGTGAGCGTTCCGCTGTCGAGATAGAGATATTCGCCAAGCTCTTTGACGGTGAGAGAGCGCTTCTCCCAGAGTACCATCATGGCGATGTACTGCGTGTAGGTGAGCCCAATTTCATCCAGAAATGGCTTGTAGAGGCGAACCACTTCTTTGGATACGGCGTATAGCGGAAAACAAAGCTGGTTTTGCAGCAGCAGTGCGTCATACTTTCCGGCGGTCTGTTCGCCGCAGAGCGCGTCGGAAGTCGCTTTCTTTTCGCTCATGTCACTCGCTTCCTTTCGTGAATTCTCGTTGGTCGTTACAGGAGCGCCACGATGTCCTGCTCAATGCTCTCCGGCGTGTCGGTCGGCGCAAAGCGCTTGACCACATTGCCTTCGCGGTCGATCAAAAACTTCGTGAAGTTCCATTTGATGGACGAACCCAGCACGCTCTTTTTCTCCTTCTTGAGGAACTTAAAAAGATCGCTGGCGTTCTTGCCGTTGACGTCGATCTTTGCAAAGCGCGGGAACGTCGTTCCATAGTTCAGCGTGCAAAAGCTCTGAATCTCCTCGATGGTTCCGGGTGCCTGGTTTGCAAACTGGTTGCATGGGAAATCGAGAATCTCAAATCCCTTGTCCTTGTGTTTGTCGTAGAGTTTCTGAAGCCCTTCGTATTGTGGCGTAAAGCCGCAGCCAGTCGCGGTGTTGACGACGAGCAGTACCTTGCCTTTATATGTCGAGAGCGAAACATCTTCGCCCGCTCTGCCTTTGACGGTGAAATCATAGATGCTCATATGGTTAAACTCCTTTCGTTTATTACAATTTGTTTTTATCCAATCTTTATGGATTTGTCAATAATGATTCTCAAATATATTATTTTTCTCACTATTGAGTGCGATTCTTCTGTATAAAAGAAGCTGCAAATTTTCAAATAGAAAAGACGAGCCGCCATTTCTGGTGAACCCATTTCGGGGTTTGGGGGATTCGCAAATCCCCCATTATCAATCAAATCCGGCGATTCATTCGCCGTATTTGTAGAAAATACCGCGTTAGCGGTGTTTTTTTCACAAAGTAAAAAACCCATCGGCAAAGTCCGAAGGGCTTTGTCGATGGAAAGAGCCGCCATTTCTGGCGGCCCGTTCGTGTTTCGGGGGGATTCCCTGATCCGTGGTTTTCTTAAGCGATCTCCAGCTTGCGCGAGGTGGGCAGGGTTTCCTGCTTCTTGGGAAGCGTGAGTTTGAGGATGCCGTCCTCATACGCGGCTGCGATGTCCTCGGTGCGGATGCCGGTCATATCAAAGCTGCGGGAGAAGCTGCCATAGCAGCGCTCGCGCTTAATGTAGTTGCCGTTCTTGTCCTTCTCTTCGGTGCTGTCGTTGCGCTCCGCGCGGATGGTCAGCGTGTCACCCTCGAGATTGACCGCGATGTCTTCCTTCTTAAACCCGGGCAGCTCGGCCTCGAGCAAATAGCTTTCGCCGTAGTCGCGGATGTCGGTCTTGAAGTCGCGAACCGCGCTCTCTCCAAAGAAGCGGCGCTGCATATCTTCCAACTCATCAAAGGGATTGTAGAACGTCACGTTGCGCTTTCTGCTGTAAGGTACTAATTCGAACATATCCATCTTCCTCCTTTGGAAATATTGTTTTTGTTTTGCGCCTTTGCCCCGGCGCCGGGGTTGTTGGTGTCATAGTTGTTTCCTTACGGAACATCTGTATCATACAAAACAATTTTTACAAAAAAACAGACGGCTTGTAATGGAATTGTGAAATTTAGCACTCGTCATGTTAGAGTGCTGATTATATGGTGCGCAATCTTGTTTGCGGGTGCAATCCCGATTCCACGCAATAAAAAAACCGCCGCAAGCGCGACGGTTTGAGGAAGAGTTCTTCCATTAAACAGGCTGGTCTTCTTTCGATTCTTTCTTGACCAGGCGGATGACGATGATGTACATCGCGACGACGAACGCTACGAAAAGCAGCAGCGACAGCACCGTACCCAACAGCGCGCAGGCATCATAAAACCCGTGCAGCAGCACCGCAACGAGGAACGCAGCCCAAAGGTTCCTGCGCCTGCCAGATACGTTTCCCTGATCGTGGCAGCGCTTCGCCCGCGCGTAAAAGTAGCCCATGAACACCGCGAACCCCATGTGCGCGGGAATCGCGAGCACCGCGCGCGCAACGGCGGTCGTGAGTCCGTAGCCCACGACGTAGCTGATGTTTTCAAACGCCGCAAAGCCGAGGGACACAAACACCGCGTAGACAATGCCGTCGAAACTGAAGTTAAAATTCGGATCGCGCCACGTCCGCCAGAGCAGGAAAAGATACTTCGCACCCTCCTCCACGACGGCAACGACGAGAAACGCCATCACGATGGTATACGTCTGCGAGTCCTTTACGAGGAATTGCGTTAAAACGCTCTCTCCCAGCGTTTCGAAAATCACCGCGACGACAGCTGCGGCAACGCCGAGGAACACAAGTCCCGTGAGCATGCCCTTTGGTTCTTTTTCGATCGTGTCCTTGCGGTAGATATAGCGCATCAAAAACAGCGCAGGCAGCAGCGCCGCCAGAAGATAGACGATGATGACCGCAAGGGTTGGCATTTGTGTCAGCACGGGGAAATCCGCCTTTCCTATCTAATACTCATGAGCGAGGATCACTCTGGTTCGACTAAATCACTTCACGCTATGCGTTCGGGTGATCGAGATTTCTGCGCTTTCCGCTGAGTTCGTCCAAAATCACGCGGTGTACGGCGGTGACCGCCATCGCTTCCGCTGGGCAAGCCTCGGCGGTGATGCCGCAGTGCTCCAGCAGCAGCCGGATGCCGTTGTCCGCCTCCGCGCCTTCCAGCAGCTCGACATTTCCGTAGCCGATCACGCTCTCGTAATCGCAGGTATATCCCCCGCGACCGTTGTCCACGAACCCGTGGCAGATGTCCGCCTCCATGCACACGCGCGGAAGCGAGCGGAGCAGCTCCGCCTTTCTGCCGGCCTTCGCGCCGTGGAAATAGATGGCGATCTTGCCGTCCAGCACCTCGTAGCCAAACGAAAGCGGAACGATGTACGGAGCCGTCGCGTCGCTGATGCCGATGCGAATGGTGTCACAGCGGGACAGCACCTCGGCAATCTCCTCAAAACTCGTGATTTCGCGCTCTGCTTTTCTCATAAAATCTCCATTGATCGTGATATGTCGATGCGTGCTTTCGAATCAGAACACGCGCGTTTCTTTGTTTCTAAGAGAATACCATAATTCACTAGATACCAACAGATTAAAATCTCTTTTTTTGAAGATTCTTCGCTCGAAAGTTCCCGCGATTGACCAAATCCGCGTCGCTCTTCAGCACAGCTCCATCAAGTGTTGACAAAGGCACCAACGGGAATATACTGGAATCAACGATTCTCGTTCACAGCTCTTTCGAATAAAGTTTTACCGATCGATCAGCAGGCCACCATCACGTAAAAGGAGATTCCGACGATGAAGAAGCTGTTTGCGGCTCTTGTTGCTCTTTTGCTGCTTGCGTCCGGTTTTGCGTGCGCGCCCGCGCAGACTACCGCCGTGCCGGATGCCACGCCCACGCCGCTGCCGACCGCCTCGCCCTCCGCGCTGGAGCAGGCAACGACGCCGGAGGCGCTGCAAGCGCTGATCCAGCAATATCAGGCGGAGAAGGACTTTCAGGGTGTCTACGATGCCGCGCGAAAGCTCACACAGATTGACCCCGCCAACGCGGACGCGTACCTGACCGCCGCGAGCGCGCTGCTCGCCCTCAACGCGCAAAACGAGCAGGAGATGAAGCGCATTCTCTCGGAAGGCCTCGTCAACGCGCCGGACAGCGTGAAAACCATCTCCAACTGGCTCACGGAAAACGGGCTGGAAGGCGCGGTGGAGCTGCCGTTTGTGCCGGACTACACCAGCCCCGATCAAATCAACACGCTCGGCAATACCTCCGGCAACATCTCGAATATTCTCCGCGCGGCCTATTGGCGCGGCGGGTTTGTGGCCA
This sequence comes from Christensenellaceae bacterium, assembly GCA_963667195.1. Taxonomy (GTDB): domain Bacteria; phylum Bacillota; class Clostridia; order Christensenellales; family CAG-138; genus UBA7703. The sequence goes on along the minus strand of OY762962.1, from coordinate 2,216,314 downwards.
CGCAGGCGGGCTGGATCTATTATTCGCGTTTTACGGACGACACTGCCGCGCTCTATAAGATGCGCACGGACGGCAGTGGGCAGATGAAGTTCGAAGGTGTTCACGGTTATAGCCTGAACGTCGTCGGAGATTGGCTCTACTTCATCAACCCCGACGACGGCGACAAGCCCTACAAGATGCGCACGGACGGAAGCAAGCTCACGAAGCTATCCGATTTTGGTTGCTCCTCCATGAGCGTCTGCGGAGATTGGGTCTATAGCGACGGCTATAACGGCAACGGCTTCTACTACCGCTTCCGCACGGATGGCTCGGAGCAAACGCAGCTGTGCGACTATGTCGTCACGCAGAACTACTGCGACGGGAAGTCTGGCTACGTGATGAAAAAGAGCATGGAGGATGGCGGGCTGATCCGCATTTCGCTCGACGACGGCACGCAAACGCGCGTTTCCAGCACAATCCCGTTCTTTGGGTTCTGCATCACCGACGACGCGGTCTATACGCGGGACGAAAACAATCCCTGGGCGGTTTTGAAGACGGATTTAAACGGCGGCAACCCCACGCAGGTTTTCCAGGCAAACGACCAGATCACCGCGCTGAATCTCTACAACGACAAGCTCATCGTGGCTTACGGCGTATATTCAAACAAAGATGATAACCTCGTCAGCCAATTTATCGCGATTGTCGATCTCGGTAGCGGCGAAATCATCCGCAGTTGGGAGGCGCACACCGATCCGCTCTGCGTCGGCGAAGGACTGCTGTTTTACACCGAGCAGGACGAGGGCATGCGCTGGCACTGCGTCAATATCGACACCGGCAAAGAACTCAAGATGGAATAGGCGATTGGGGTTCCCACTTCGCGTTTCAACACGCCCGCACACGCGGGCGTGTTTCTTCATATGCCCCTTCTCCACCCGCATGATGGAAATCTTCACGCGTTTGTGTTATCATTTCTCTAACTTCCTTGCGGAAGCCATTTCTCAAACGAACTTTGTTTGATCCGTATCTTTTATAAGCACAATCACCAATATCATTTTTTAGAAATCAGGCAGACCGCTCTATGCCGCGTAAACGCTCGAACGTCACAAAAGCAAACCTCTCCATCCTCGCCGTCATCGTGATGTCCATCGTCACGCTCGGGAGCGTGTTTGTTTACCGTGTATTGATCGAGCGCACCTTTAACCTCGACACCGGTGGTTCCAGCTATTATACCCACCATATCGCGATGGTGACGGAGTCCCATGCCGACCCGTTCTGGAAGAGCGTTTGGTACGCGGCGAAACAGGAAGGCGCAAAGTCGGACGCGGTGGTCGAGTGGGTCGGAAACTCGCTGACCGAGGAATACTCGCTCACCGACCTCATGGAGATGGCGATTGCCGCCAAGGTGGACGGCATCATCCTCCAGCCCGACGGTTCCGAGGAGATCAAGGCACTCATCGCGCGCGCCATCCAAAGCGGCATTCCGGTGATCACCGTGATGTCTGACGCGCCCGGCACCGGGCGTCAGGGCTTCGTCGGCTACAACAGCTACGACCTCGGCCAACTCTACGGCGCGCAGGTGCGCGCCGCGATGGCGCAATCCCTCACCGAATATCACGCCGTGTTGCTCTTTGGCAACGACGTTTCCGAAAACACGCAGAACATCGTGTATTCCAGCATCAAGGAGAGTCTGGAAGGCGGAAACGTCACCCTCGACGTCGTCAACGTGGACAATAGCAACGTCTTCTCCGCTGAAGAAGCAATCCGGGAGCTCGTGGTCACCACGCCTTCCGCCGTTGCGGACGAAACCACCCCGCCGCAGCTCGGCAAAACCTACGGGCCGGATATCCTGATCTGCCTGAACGCGACCAACACCGTCTGCGCCTATCAGGCGGTGGTTGATCACAACAAGGTCGGTCAGATTCAGATTCTCGGCTACTATGATTCGGACGAAATCTTGGCGGCAATTGATAAGCACGTCGTTCAGGCGACGGTCGCGGTCAACGCAAACGTCGTCGGTGCCTCCTGCGTCAGCACGCTCATGGAATACCTTGAGCAAGGGCGCACGAGCGACTTTACCGCGGTCTCGCTGCAGCTGGTCACCGCCGCAAATCTCGTGCATTATCGCGAGATGCTCGCGGAAACGGAGGGCGCACAATGAAGCTGCTCTCGCGCGCGCACCGAACGTTTATCGACCTGCCGCTTCGCACGAAGCTGGTGCTCGTGTTCGCGTTTACGATGTTCATGGTCGCATTTGTCAACATCTATATGCACGTGAGCATCAACAACCTCGTCGGCAGCATCGACAAGGTCTACGCGAGCAACATCAGCCTCAACCAGCTCTTAACCTCGCTGGACGATGTGCAGAGCAACATGTTTCGCTATCTCAACACCAAGAGCACTGCGGCGCTGAATGACTATTATCTGAGCGAGCAGTCCTACAGCGAGCAGATCGACAGCCTCAACGACAAGCCCACCGACAACGAGCTCAAGCTCACCGAAAAGAACATCCGCAACATTTCGCAGGCATATCTCAAGCTCGCGGCGTCTGCGGTTGCGGCAAAGCGCGGACGCGATGTAGAGCAGTATCGCTCCATCTATGAGGAGGCAAGCAAGCTCTACGGCTACCTCGACACCTACATCAATGAGCTCAACAATGCGAGGTTTAAGACCAACGCGGAGAGCTACAATACCCTGCGCGCGTCGCTGGGTTATATGCAGACGTTCAGTACGGTGATCCTGCTTGTCGCTATTACGGGCAACATGTTCGTGCTCTTGCTGCTCTCGAGCACGATCACAAAGCCGCTGACCAAGCTCGCCCGCCAAGTAGAGCAGGTCGGCCGCGGAGACTTCGACATCGATTTCATCACCGTGGAATCGCAGGACGAGATCGGCGTTCTGGCGGACGCGTTTAACCAGATGACGGACAGCCTCAAGGAGCACGTCGATCAGATCAAGACGCGCATGGCGGAGGAAAGCCGCCTCAAGGAAACGCAGCTCCGCATGGAAAACAGCCTTAAAGAAAGCCAGCTGATCTTCCTGCAAAGCCAGATCAACCCGCATTTTCTCTATAACACGCTCAACGCGGGCGCGCAGCTCGCCATGATGGAAGGCGCGGAAAAGACCACGCTCTTCATCGAAAACCTTGCGGACTTCTTCCGCTACAGCGTCAAACACACGGGACAGACCAGCAGCCTCGCGGACGAGATCAGTCAGGTGGAGACGTATCTGCACATCATCAACGTGCGCTTCTCCAACGAAATCCAGTATGTCAAGCGCGTGGAGGGTCAGGTTGAGCGCGTTATGATGCCGGGCGTGATCCTGCAGCCGATCGTCGAAAACGCGATCAACCACGGGCTGAGGGACGTCACATGGGAAAAGCGCATCACGCTCACCGCCTGCGAGGAGGAAGACCGCATCCTCGTCACCATTGCCGACAACGGCAAGGGCATGACACAGGAGGAGATTCAGGCAGTACTCGTGGGTCAGCCGATGGCAATCGAGATGGACGGACAACAACACCGCGGCACGGGACTCAAGAACGTCATCGAGCGTCTGCGGATCTATTACAGCCTGCACGACGTGTTTGAAATCAAGAGCGGCGGTCGCGGCCGCGGTACCACGGTCACCATCATCATCCCCAAGGATGAAATGCACACCCTGTAAACTCGCGCAAATCGGAGAAACACCATGTATAAAATCCTTTTGGCGGATGACGAGGGCATCGAGCTGGATGCGCTCACGTTCATCCTCGAAAAAAACTTTCCCGGGCAATGCACCATCGAGACGGCAAAGACCGGCTACGACGCGGTGGAGCTTGCCGAGCGCTTCCGTCCGGATATCGCGGTGATGGATATCCGCATGCCGGGCATCAACGGCATGGAGGCTATTCAGGCGATTCAAACGATCTCCCCCGGCATCCTCTTTATCGTGCTCACCGCATACGACAAGTTTGAGTACGCTAAAGAAGCAATCCGCCTTTCGGTATTCGAGTTTTTAACCAAGCCCGTCAACCGGCTGGTGTTTGCGGAGATCGTGCGCCGCGCGATGGCACGCGTGGATTCCGAGCGTAAGGCGCGCTCCTCCGCGCTGAAAACGCGCGAACGCATCGAAAACATGCTGCCCGTGCTGGAAAACAGCTTTGTCTATATGCTGCTCATGCAGGCCGACGATCCCGCGGCTTACGCCCGCCTCTTTGACATGCTGGGTATCGATTCCAAGTCCGCCACCGTCATGGTGCTGGAGCTCACGCGCATGACAGGCGGGGACATACTGGATCTCGACATCAAGGCCAGCGAGGGATATACCTCCATCCGTGGGCTCATCAAGGAGTCGTTCCCCTGCGTGGTCGGGCCTGCGATGGCAAACCGCATCATCGTCATCCGCCCTGCCGAGGAGCAGGAAAACGAGTATTACGAGCGGCTTTTGCTGATCGAGCAGGGTCGAGCGCTGGCGCACCGCGTTGAGGACAAGTGCGGCGTGGAGTGCAAGCTCGGCATCGGCGCAACGGTTCCACTCGGTCGCCTTTGCGAAAGCTACGCGCAGGCGGTCAAGGCGGTCAAACACTGCAAGGGCATCGTATCGCATTTCAACGACCTGCCGATCGTCTCGGACTACGAGACCGGCTATCCGATCGACCGGGAGAAGCATCTGGAGGAGATGATCCTGCGCGGAGACGCTTCTGGTGCCTCCTCCGATGCGGAGGTGTTCTTCCAATGGATGGTGGAGCGCTATCCGGAGCACGATATGGCAATTCGCCTCAAGGTGCTGGAGCTGGTGCTGCGCGCGGAGTACAATGCCTTTCACGAGGGCGGCGGCGTGAAGTATCACTTTCTCGACCGCGATGACTATCTGCAAACCGTGCTGGGATTTGAGCACTACGAGGAGCTCAAGGGCTGGTTTTTGCGAAAGGTCTCGCAGAGCGCGCGAAACGTCTCCACCAAGGCGGACGAAAAAGCCAATCGCGTGATCGCAAAAGCGCGCACCTACATCGACCGCAACTTCAACCGCGATCTCACGCTGGAGGATGTCTCTCGGGAAGTCCACGTCAGCCCCTATTACTTCAGTAAGCTTTTTAAGGAGCAGACGGGAGACAACTTCATCAACTATCTGACGCAGAGGCGCGTGGACACCGCAAAGCAATTGCTCTCGGACGGCAGGCTCAACATCAAGACCATCTGCAACGAAGTCGGCTACAATGACCCGAACTATTTTTCCCGCTTGTTCAAACGCTTCGAGGGCGTTACCCCGACGGAGTACCGCGAGCAGGTGCTCAACATGACAAACGTTTGATATCGTGATCAGCGAGGATTCCGTACGGTTAGGGAGGAGATCTCATGAAACATTCCCTGTTGCGCAAACGGGTAATAGCGGTTTTGCTTATGCTCGTATTGTTGTTGCTCTCTCCCGGCTGCGGCGCGGACAGCACCGAAGCAAAGAAGGAGCCGAGCGGCGAAAAGAAGCCCCTGATCGGCATGTCCCTGGATTCGTTTCTGATCGAGCGCTGGCAGCGGGATCGGGACGTGTTTGTCTCGACCGCAAGCGAGCTCGGCGCCGAGGTCAACGTTCAGGTCGCAAACGGGGACCCCAATGAACAGATCTCCCAAATCGAATACTTCATCAAGAAAAATGTCGACGCCATTGTCGTCGTCGCGGTGGATTGCTACGGGCTATCGGACATCGTGCAAAAAGCGCGCGATGCGGGCATCTACGTCATCTCCTATGACCGGCTGATCATGAACGCAAACACCGATCTGTATATCTCCTTTGACAACGAGATGGTCGGCACGATGATGGCGGAGGCGCTGGTCTCCAGCCTGCCGGACGGCAGCAACATCATCAGCATTGGCGGGTCGCCTACCGATCAGAACGTCTCGCAGGCGGATCAGGGCTTCAATGCCGTCATCGAAAAAAGCAACCTGCATGTCATTGTAGAGGAATATGCGCCGAACTGGCTCGCGGAGACCGCCTATAACGTTGTGAGCAAGGCAATTGCGGACGGGCTCGTTTTCGAAGGGGTTCGTTGCGGAAACGACGACCTCGCGAGTCAGACTTTTCTCGCGCTCTCCGAACACCGGCTCGCCAGCACGGTCAAGCTCGTAGGTCAGGACGCGGATCTTGCAGCCTGCCAGCGCATCGTCGAGGGCACGCAGCTCATGACCGTCTATAAACCCGTAGAAAAGCTCGCCAAGGAAGCCGCGGAGCTCGTGGTTCAGATGGTACGCGGCGAAATGCCGGCCATGACCGATACCATCAGCGACGGCACCTACACCGTTCCTTACAAGAAGCTGAATCCCATCATGGTCACGCGGGATAACATCGACGAGGTGATCATCGACGGCGGATTTCACAGAAGAGAACAGGTCTATCTCAATTTAGATTAATCTTCTTTACACGCCCGTCACAATTCAAACACTCAAACGCTTCGTTTGGGTGTTTTTTTGATAGAAAATAGCACAAATTTGCAACATAGGACAATATTGCTCGCCTATAAACGTATTTGTGCAATAATGTCCTGTCGCTAAACAAGCACTTAGAAAATAAGCCAATATTGAGCAGAATTTATTAGATATGTCCTATTTATGATTGCTTTTCGGTGTGATAGCTTGTAGATACAGCCAAGTGGCACATCAAACACATCACATCTTAAGGAGGAGAATTCTACACATGAAGAAGATCATCACGGTACTCTTAGTCGTAGCACTGCTGTTCTCTATGGCGGCGTGCGCTGGCGCAGGCGCGAAGAACGACAAGTTCGTCGGTATTTCGATGCCCACCCAGGATCTGCAGCGTTGGAATCAGGACGGCGCGAACATGAAAGAAAAGTTCGAAGCAGCCGGTTTCAAAGTTGACCTCCAGTATGCCAACAACGAAGTCGCGACCCAGGTCAGCCAGATTGAAAACATGATCTCCGCGGGCGTGAAGGTTCTCGTTATCGCCGCCATCGACGGCAAGACGCTGACCCAGGTTCTCGGCACCGCGAAGGACGCCGGCATCTCCGTCATCGCCTATGACCGCTTGATCATGGACACCGACGCTGTCAGCTACTACTGCACGTTCGACAACTACATGGTCGGCACCATCCAGGGCCAGTACATCAAGGATCAGCTGAAGCTTGATGCAGGCGGCAAGTACAACATGGAAATCACCGCGGGCGACCCGGCGGACAACAATGCTCTGTACTTCTACCAGGGCGCGATGGATGTCCTCCAGCCCTACATCGACAGCGGCGTGATCACGGTCGTTTCCGGCCAGGTCAAGTTCGAAGAAGTCGCAACCCCCGCGTGGAGCACCGAGACCTCCCAGGCCCGTATGGAAGCGATCCTCGCGTCCTACTATGCCGACGGCACCCAGCTGGATGCTTGCCTCTGCTCCAACGACTCCACCGCGAAGGGCGTGACGAACGCTCTGGCCAGCTCCTACACCGGCAAGTACCCGATCGTCACCGGTCAGGATTGCGACATCGCCAACACCAAGGACATCATCGCTGGCAAACAGTCGATGTCCATCTTCAAGGACACCCGTACGCTTGCCGCCCAGACCGTCCAGATGGTCAGCGACATCCTCGCGGGCAAGACGCCGGAAGTCAACGACACCAAGACGTATGACAACGGCAAGGGCATCGTCCCGACCTACCTCTGCAAGCCGGTATTTGCGGATGTCAACAACTACAAAGAGCTGCTGATCGATTCCGGTTACTACACTGCAGACCAGCTCAAATAATTAGGAACGAGTTTCGACTCAAACCGGTCGAAGGGCGGACGGTCACCCGCCCGCCCTTCGAACTTGTCTATCCCCGGTTTCTCACTCTCTTCTCGCCGCGATTTCAGTGCGCCACTCGATCGGTTCGGCGCAGCGAAATCGTTACGAAACAACCAATTATCACAAATTGTCACAGCTGAAGCATCAGATTTTCTACTCGCGATCTTGGAGGAAAACTATGTCGGATCACATTCTCGAAATGAGGCATATCACAAAGGAATTCCCCGGTGTCAAAGCGCTGGACGACGTCAGTCTGGAAGTGCGGCGCGGAGAGATTCATGCACTCGTCGGTGAAAACGGCGCGGGCAAATCGACGCTGATGAACGTGCTTTCGGGCATCTACCCCTATGGCAGCTACGAAGGCGAAATCATCTACAACGGCAAGCCCTGTCGTTTTCAGAAGATTCGCGACAGCGAAAAGGACGGCATCGTCATCATCCATCAGGAGTTGGCGCTGGTTCCCTATCTCTCCATCGCGGAGAACATGTTCCTTGGCAACGAGCGCGGCAGTGCGGTGAGCATCAACTGGAACGAAACCTATGCCAAAGCGGATGAGCTTCTCGCCGTGGTCGGCCTCCATGAATCCTCCCACACGCTGATCAAGGACATCGGCATCGGTAAGCAGCAGATGGTTGAGATCGCAAAAGCGCTCTCAAAGAACGTGCAGCTGTTGATTCTCGACGAACCGACCGCCTCCCTCAACGAAGGCGATTCGATGAAGCTATTAAACCTGCTCAAAGAATTCAAAAAGCAGGGCGTGACCTCCATCATCATCTCCCACAAGCTCAACGAGATCGCATATGTTGCGGATCAGATCACGATCATCCGCGACGGCGCAGTCATCGAAACCCTCGATATGGCGGAGCAGGCTGTCGACGAAGCGCGCATCATCCGCGGCATGGTCGGCCGTGAGCTGACCAATCGTTTCCCGCAGCGCGAAGCCCATGTGCAGGACGAAGTCGTGCTGGAAGTCGACCACTGGTCGGTTCAGCACGCGCTGTACTCCGACCGCACGGTGGTGAACGATGTTTCCTTCAAGCTCAAGAAAGGCGAAGTCGTCGGCATCGCGGGCCTCATGGGCGCGGGCAGAACCGAGTTCGCCATGAGCCTCTTTGGCAAGAGCTACGGCAACGATATTCGCGGAACGCTCAAACTGCACGGCAAGGAAGTCTCTCTCAGCAATGAGCAGGACGCCATTAAACACGGGCTGGCGTACGTCACCGAGGACAGAAAAGGCAACGGCCTGATTCTCTCCAACCCCATTCGCATCAATACCACGCTGGCCAGGCTGGACAAAGTCAGCCATCACCATATCCTCGATCTGGATCTGGAATATAAGCTTGCTGGCTCCATGAAAGAAAAGCTCGGGGTCAAGAGCCCGTCCGTGGAACAGTCGGTCGGCAACCTCTCCGGCGGCAACCAGCAGAAGGTTCTGCTTGCCAAGTGGATGTTCGCGGAACCGGATATCATGATCCTCGACGAACCCACACGCGGCATCGACGTCGGCGCAAAATACGAAATCTATTGCATCATCAACGACCTGGTCGCGGCGGGCAAATCCGTCGTCATGATCTCCTCGGAGATGCCGGAAGTGCTCGGCATGTGCGACCGCATCTACGTCATGAGTCAGGGTCAGATCGTCGGTGAAATGGACGCAAAGAGCGCGACACAGGAGCGCATCATGTCCAGCATACTCAGCGTAAACAAAGGAGCATAAGCCATGAGCAGCAAAAACGCAATTCTCTGGGAAAAGACAAAAGCATTTCTTCTGAAGAACACGATGGTCATCGCCCTCGTGGTGGTCTATCTGTTCTTCGTCATCCAGTCGGAAGGACGCATGTTCCTGCCGCAAAACATCAACAACCTGATCATGCAGAACTCCTACGTGGTCATCCTTGCGGTTGGTATGCTGCTTTGCATCCTCACCGGTGGTAACATCGACCTCTCGGTCGGCGCAACGGTCTGCCTCGTCGGCGCGATCGCGGGCGTGCTTATGGTCAACATGGGCTGGAACATCTACCTCGTGATGATCATCTGCCTCCTCGTCGGTGTTGCAATCGGCGTGTGGCAAGGCTTCTGGATCGCCTATGTACGCATTCCGCCATTCATCGTCACCCTCGCCGGCATGCTTCTCTTCCGCGGTTTGGCGCAGGCCATCCTCGGCGGACTGACAATCTCCGGCTTCTCGGATGCCTACCTCTCCATCTTCAACAACTATGTCATGATCCCCGCGCTGGACAGCGGCGTGGTCAAGTATTCCAGCATCATCTTCGGCGTCATCTGCTGCGCGGTGTTCATCGTCGCTACCATCTGGACGAACCTGAGCAAAAAGCGCAAGGGCTACGCCGCGGAGAAACCCGCTTCGCTCTATTCCAGAATCGTGCTGCTCTGCGCGATTGTGATGTTGCTGATGTACAAGCTTTCGCTCTACAAAGGCGTTCCGTACATCCTGCTCTGGCTCATCGGCATCGTCGCGATCTACACCTACATCACCGCGAAGACCACCTTTGGCCGTCACTTCTACGCTCTCGGCGGAAACGAGAAGGCAACGAAGCTCTCCGGTATCAACACCAACCGCATTTACTTCTCGGCCTACGTGAACGTCTCCTTCCTCAGCGCGCTGGCAGCCCTCGTGGTCGCGGCCCGCTTCACCTCAGCAAACCCCGCGGCAGGCACCAACTACGAGCTTGACGCCATCGGCTCCTGCTTCATCGGCGGCGCCTCCGCTTACGGCGGCATCGGCAAGGTCAGCGGCGTGGTCGTCGGCGCGGTGCTCATGGGCGTGCTCAACCTCGGCATGAACATCATTGGTGTGGATAGTAACTTCCAGAAGGTCGTCAAGGGCCTCGTGCTGCTGGTCGCCGTTATCTTCGACGTCGTCAGCAAGCGCCGCGCGGTCAAGTCCTTCGCCTAATTCGTACATATTCCAACTCCGGGTTTCCCGGTAACTTTCGAATCGCAACCGACCAAAGGAGCGTCCACCATGGCATATTTTGAGCAGATCGGCAAAATCGCTTACGAAGGGCCGAAAAGTAAGAACCCTTTCTCGTTCAAGTATTATAATCCCACGGAGATCATCGCCGGAAAACCGATGAGTGAACACCTCCGCTTCGCGATGAGCTGGTGGCACACCTTCACCTATCGCGGCAACGATCCCTTCGGCGGGCCCACGATCTATCGTCCCTGGGACGAGACCGGCGACGACATCGCCCGCGCAAAAGCCCGCGTCCATGCGGCGTTTGAGTTCATGGAAAAGGCTCAGATCGGCTATTTCTGCTTCCATGATGCGGACATCGCACCCCGGCAGGCAAACCTGCTTGAGACCAACCGCGTCCTCGACGAGGTGGTCGAGGTAATCCGTCAGGAGATGGCGCGCACCGGCATCAAGTGCCTCTGGGGCACGTCCAACTGTTTTGGCGACGACAAGTTCGTCCACGGCGCCTCCACCTCTCCCAACGCAAGCGTGTTTGCGTACACCGCGGCGCAGATCAAGAAGGCGATTGAGATCACCCAGCTGCTCGGCGGCGAGAACTACGTCTTCTGGGGTGGCCGCGAAGGGTATGAAACGCTCTTAAACACCAACACCGCTCTGGAGCTGGACAACTTCGCAAGGCTCCTTCAGATGGCGGTGGATTACACCAAGAAGATTGGCTTTACGGGGCAGTTCCTCATCGAGCCCAAGCCCAAGGAACCGACCAAGCACCAATACGATTTCGACACGGCGACGGTGCTCTCGTTCCTGCGGAAATACAAGCTGGAACCCTACTTCAAGATGAACATCGAGGCCAACCACGCGACGCTCGCCGCGCACACTTTCCAGCACGAGCTGAACATGGCGCGCATCAACGGCGTATTCGGCAGCGTGGACGCCAACACGGGCGACCCGATGCTGGGTTGGGACACGGATCAGTTCCCGACGAACGTCTACGACACCACGCTTGCCATGTACGAGGTGCTGCAAGCGGGCGGCTTTACCAGCGGCGGACTCAACTTCGACGCGAAGGTGCGCCGCGGTTCCTTCCAGGAGGACGACCTGTTCCTTTCCTACATCGCGGGCATGGACACGTTTGCAAAGGGCCTCCGCGTTGCCAGCAAGCTCCTCGAAAGCGGCGAGCTGGAGCAGTTCATCGCCAAGCGCTACGAGAGCTACAACGAAGGAATCGGCAAGGACATCGTCGGCGGCCGCGTCGGATTCTCGGAACTCGAAGCGTACGCGCTGATCCACGGCGTCACGCCCAACACCTCCGGCCGTCAGGAATATCTGGAGACCGTACTCAATCAATACATCCTCGAAGGCTGAGCCTTCGCATCATCGGTGTAGCGTTCGCGCTGCACCGAACGTTTTATTCGCTTCATTCGCGCGTCACTCGCGCTGTTCGCCGATCGTCCGCCTGTTGCGTTTCGCGGCTGGGACGATTTTCCGGGGAACGTGCGTAAAGCGCCCGCAGCTGTTGCATCAATGCGGCGTTTGGTCAAAGGATCTGCCTGATCCGGCGTGCTCATGAAGAAACAGCAAGTCACGGTAAGAAGTCTGCATCTGGGCAATGCGGATCGTTTTACCAAGGCGTGCGCAATCGTATTCTTCTTTTCCTCTCTCCTCGAATTGTCCCCGACGGGCGAGCGCGGTTACATCGTTTGGATGATGCGGTGCAGCGGCGTTCCACTCGCGGGGACAATTCATTTTTTTACTTTTCTTATCATTTGCTCCGACTTGACGCAAAATCAAAAATTCGATAGGATAACAGTAATCGATCTCATTAGTTGATTCATTGAATAAGGATGGTGCGCAATATGGGACAAGCATTACTCTACGCATCGGCAGGCACGGGCTTTACGTTTTTAATGACCACACTAGGCGCCGCGATGGTGTTTTTCTTCCGCAAGCAGATGACCGGCGGCGTACAAAAGGTGTTTATGGGCTTTGCGGCGGGCGTGATGATCGCGGCCTCCGTTTGGAGCCTGCTGATCCCCGCGATTGAGGAGGCGCAGGCGGCGGGGCACATCGGCTGGATTCCCGCGGCGGGCGGGTTCCTGCTCGGCATCGGGTTCCTGCTTGGGCTGGACTATCTGATCCCCCATCTCCATCCCGGCTCGGCGAGCGCGGAAGGGCCGCGCACCTCGATGAAGCGCACGTCGCTGCTCGTGATGGCGGTCACGCTGCACAATATCCCCGAGGGCATGGCGGTCGGCCTTGCGTTCGCGCTTGCGGCGCAGCACGGGGCGGCCTCTCCCGCGGCATTCGCGGCGGCGCTCGCGCTCGCGCTCGGCATCGGCATCCAGAACTTTCCCGAAGGCGCGGCGATCTCTCTGCCGCTTCGTCAGGAAGGCATGAGCGTCGGTAAATCGTTCGTCAGCGGTATGCTCAGCGGCATCGTGGAGCCGATCTTCGGCATCCTCACCGTGCTGGTGTCCTCGCTGATCGCGCCGTACATGCCCTGGATGCTCTCGTTTGCCGCCGGGGCTATGATGTATGTCGTCGTGGAGGAACTCATCCCTGAGGCGCACCTGGGCGAGCACAGCAACATCGGCACCCTCGGCGTGATGGGCGGGTTCCTGATCATGATGATCCTCGACGTCGCGCTGGGATAACCGCGCAACACAACCGCACGCAACAAAAAAGAGGTTCCGCAATGGAACCTCTTTTTGTTTGTCTGGCTGAACGCTCGTTTACGAGAGCTTGCAGAGCGCTTTGGCGATCTTTGCTGCGACGCGCGCGTTGTTGTAGGCCAGCTGCACGTTGGACGCAAACGAAACGCCCTTTGTGATCTCCTTGATCCGCGCGAGCAGAAACGGCGTGATGTCCTTGCCGCGCACGCCCTTTTCGTCCGCCTCGGCGAGCGCTTTGTTGATGACCGCTTCCATCTCGTCGTAATCCAACGCGTACTCTTCCGGAATCGGGTTGCCGATCAACACGCCGCCCTCAAGGCCGAGATCCCACTTCATCTTGATGATGGAGGCGATCTCCGATTCATCCTTTGCGGCGTAGTCCACGCCAAAGCCGCTCTTGCGGCAGTAGAACGCGGGGAAATCGGAGGTGCCATTGCCGAGCACGGGCACGCCCATCGTCTCGAGGTATTCCAATGTGCGACCGATGTCGAGAATCTGCTTTGCGCCCGCGCAAACCACCGCAACGGGCGTCTGCTTGAGCTCCTGCAGGTCTGCGGAAACATCCATCGTCACCTCGCCGCCGCGGTGCACGCCGCCGATGCCGCCGGTGGCAAACACCTTGACCCCCGCCATCGCGGCGCAGATCATCGTGGTGGCGACCGTGGTGGCACCGTTTTTCTTCATCGCAAGATAGGTTGCCATGTCTCTGCGGCTGACCTTGCCAACGTTCTCCGCGCGGCACATGGTCTGCAGCTCCGCCGGGCTGAGACCGACCTTGATGCGGCCGTCGATCAGCGCGGTCGTCGCGGGAATCGCACCCTCCGCGCGAACCACCTTTTCCACCTCCGCGGCAAAGCCGACGTTCTCGGGATACGGCATGCCGTGGCTTAAGATCGTGCTCTCCAGCGCGACCACGGGTTTATTGTGGTCAAGCGCCTCCTGAATTTCCGGTAAAACATCCAAATATTGTTTCATCTGCATTTCCTTTGTTTCGCTCCTTTCGGGCTATCTTATCGTTACAATCGGTATCGCGTGATATTCTGTTTGACGCGTGCGTCGCTCATGTCCGGGTTGATCGTCGTCATGCTTTGAATCGCGGTAATGCCGGAGGCCAGCGCATAGTCCAGCATCTCCTCCACCGGGAGTCCGTCCACAAGCGCGTGGGTAAATCCCGCCAGGAACGCGTCTCCCGCGCCGGTCGCGTTTACCATCTGCGAAACGGGTCGGAGCGAACGAAACAGCCGATTGCCTTCCGCATCCGCATAGTAGCAGCCCTTTTCACCGCGGCTGACCGCGATGCGCCGAACCCCGCGCGTGAGCAGCGCTTCGCAGGCGCGCTCAATCTGCGTCTCCGTCTCGGTCGGGAGGTTGGAGAGGATGCTGAGCTCCATGACGTTTGGCTTCATCGCGTAAAACTTGCCCGCGATGGGTTCCATCTGCCGCGCGTATGCGGTCGAAACGGGATCGATCAGCACGGGCGTGCCGCTTGCCGCCTCCGAAACGAGGTGGTCGAGTAGATCGATGGGCAGGCACGCGTCGCAAACGATCGCATCCGCGCTCTTTAATAGCCCCGCGTTCTCGTCCAGATACGCGGTCGGCAGGTCCTCGATGATGCGCATGTCCGACATACCAAGCAGCATATCGCCTTTTTCATCGAGAATCGCGATATAGCTGGACGACACCGCACCGTGCTTTTGTAAGATGTGCGACATGTCGATGCCGGCGAGCTTGCTGTCGCGCACAATCCTCTCGCCGTAGAGATCGTCTCCCACGGCGGAGAGCAGCGCCACAGGGACGCCCTGCCGCGCGAGGTTTTCGAGGATGTTGCGCGTGACCCCGCCGACGGAGGTCGCCATGTAGCCGGGGTTGCTGTCACGCATCACGATGGACTTTCTGCTGCGCCCGTGTACGTCCACATTGGCTGCGCCAACGCCGACGACTCTGGCCCGCTTTTGTTCGTTCATGCGCTCTTCCCCCGTTTACGACTCATTCTTAGCGCTTGCGAGCGCACCGCCGGATTCAGGCGGATGCACTTGGCACGCATATAGTATACTCGCGTATACTTATCTTTTCAAGCGCGCGCATACCCTGCCGGCGTGACGGCAAAGCGAAATCAAAGTGTCAAATCGTGTAAAATACCTGCCGGATTTCCCCAAATCGGTTGCCTTTTGCCGCCTCGTCGTTTAGAATGAACGCGTTGCGCCGCCGTTTCACCGGCTGTGTCAATCTTTTTAGGAGGAAATCATGGGCGCCTTTGACGGCTATTATCTCTATTGTGATCTGGATGGAACGCTCTTTGACGACGATAAACGCGTCTCCGACCAAAACCGCGCGGCAATCGAAACCTTCGTGCGCGAGGGTGGACGCTTCGGCGTCGCGACCGGGCGCGTGCCATCCATCATCGGCGAAATCGAGCGTTCGCTGCCGGTCAACGCGCCCTGCATATTGCTCAACGGCGCGGGGCTTTACGATCTCAAGCAAAAGCGCTTCCTGGCCACGCACCCGATCGATCGCGCGCGCATGGAGCAGGTTGCTTCCCGCGTGCTCGCGGTTCGCCCGAATGCCTGCGTGCAGGTGTTCACGGAGCAGTCGATCTACGAAATCAACCCCGACCAGCGGGACGACCCGCAGACGGTGATTGAGCACCTTCCGGTCGTCAGCATACCGATGGAGCAGATTCACGAGACCGCGCTGAAACTCCTGATTGCGCACACCTCCGAGCATCTGGACGTGATCCATGCAGAGATTAAGCGCGAGGCGTATATCGATTCGTTCTCGGTGTTTCGCACCGCGGACTGGTATCTGGAGTTCGTCACGGCGGGCGTGAACAAGGGCACCGCGCTGGAGGATGTCCGCGCGCGTTGCGGCGACGTAAAGAAAATACTCGCCATCGGAGACTACAACAACGACCTTGAGATGGTGGCGCTGGCGGATATCGGCGGCGCGCCCGCAAACGCGATTGACGAGGTCAAAGCGGTCGCGGACATCGTGCTCACGACCAGCAACAACGAAAGCTGCGTCGCGGAATTCTTGAACCGTGCGCTGGGAATCGAACCAAAGGGATAACGCGTTCATCACGCAAATTAAAAAGCCGTTGCAATCTTGCAACGGCTTTGTGTTTTTATTCGTAGTATTGCTGCCTGCGTTTCTTCGCTCTGGCTCTGCGCTTGCGCTCATAGCGGCGCTTGCGCTCCGAGAGGATGAAGATTACGACCAGCGCCACGAGCAGAACCGCCAACAGCACAAACGTCAGCGTCAGTGTGTCTCCCGTGGACCAATCCTTGCGTCCTTTGTCGATGAGCGGCGTCGTGTCCGGGCCCGTGCTCACAACGGCGGTCGCCTGAGGATCTGCGGAGGTCTCTTCCGTGCCCTGGCTCACTGCGAAATCCGCAACGAGCTTTGCCGAGTAGATCACCTGTTCGCCTAGCTTATACTCAACCAGACCCATCTCCTGGCCCGCGGTAATCGGTGCCTGCGCGTCTGTCGTCAGTACCATATTCGTGGTGATGGAGCCTGCGTTTGACTTGATATTTTCGACCAACGTGCTCGGGAACTTCAGCGTGTCGCCAAGCTGCGCGGTCATGGTCAGCTGTCCGTCCTTGAGGTCTGCGGCGTTTGCGTTGACCACGCCGGTGCTAAAGCTCTTTTGAAATCCCAACTCCGAAGCGGAAACGCTCTGGTAGCCGTTTGCAAACACGTAGTCAAAGATGGCGGCGGCGTTGACAAACCGCGCGAGGTTGGTGGTCACCGTGTCGCCGTTATACATTTCCGCCTTGTCGCCAAACATCGTGATGATCACGCGCGCGCCGTCTTTTTCAGCGGCGGCAACGAGGCACTTGCCCGCCATCGGTGTGTCTCCCGTCTTGCCGCCAATGGCGTAGGGATAGACGGTCTGCACCGGATCGCCGGCGACCGCGTTGAGCAGGCGGTCGGTGTTCACGAGCACGAGGTCGGTGGTGCGGACGCTGTTTGCGGGCACCGTGTAGGTCTTGGTGGCCGCGATCTTGACGAAGTCCGGGTTCTTCAGCGCGTAGGCCATGAGCTTTGCCATGTCGCGCGCGGTGGTGTAGTGGTTATCATCGTGCACACCGTGCGGATTGTTAAAGTGCGTGTTGGTCATGCCGATTTCCTGCGCCTTCTTGTTCATCAGCGCAACAAAGCCGTCCACGCTGCCCGCAACGTGCTTGGCGATCGCTTCGCCCGCGTCATTGCCGGAGACAAGCATGAGGCCGTAAACGAGGTCGCGTAACGTCAGCGTCTCGCCGGGCTTAATCCCCATGAGTGAGGACAGTTCCGTGAATTTTATCGTCGTACCAAGCACTTCGTCGCCAACCGTAAACGAGTCGTCGAGGTTGCCGTTTTCGAGTGTGACGAGCGTGGTCATAATCTTGGTCGTGCTCGCGGGAAACACCTTCTGATCCGCGTTGCGCTCAAAAAACACAACGCTCGGATCATCGCCGTCCACAACGATCATGTTCGGTGTCGGTATCGAGTCATAGTCAAAGTCCGCTAGCGCCATCGCGGGCGTGAGTAGAATCGCTATTGTCAGCAATGCGCCGAGGATTCGTTTCATTCCAGTCTCCCATAATCAGAGTGTCATCGTCTTGCAGTATAGCAAACGTACCCCTGTTTTGGTAGTGGTTTTTCGCTTTTGTGATTGATTGTTTACATTCCCGCGGCTATACTGAATATGCGGTTAGACGATTTTGATCGCCGCAGGATCACAGCCATGATCTTAGTTTTATTTTCCGAAAGGAGCGATTAATTTATGACAAAACAGTTCCGTTGCCCCGTTTGCGGGTATGTTCACACGGGGGATTCCGCGCCGGATTTCTGCCCGGTTTGCAAAGCGCCCGGCGATTCCTTCGTTGAGATTTCTCAGGATGTCAAGCAGTACGCGGCCGAGCACGTCGTCGGCATCGCAGCCGGTGTGGACGCGGAGGTGCTCGAAGGCCTTCGTATGAACTTCTCCGGTGAGTGCACCGAAGTCGGCATGTATCTCGCCATGGCGCGCGTTGCCGAGCGCGAAGGTTACCCCGAGGTTGCCGAGGCGTTCAAACGCTATGCGTTTGAAGAGGCGGATCACGCTTCCCGCTTTGCGGAGCTCCTCGGCGAAGTGATCACCACCTCAACCAAGAAGAACCTTGAGCTGCGTGCCGAGGCGGAGTTTGGCGCTTGCGAAGGCAAGACGAAGCTTGCCAAGCGCGCAAAAGAGCTCAATCTCGACGCAATCCACGACACCGTCCACGAGATGGCGCGCGACGAAGCCCGCCACGGCAAGGGCTTTGAGGGCCTGCTCAAGAGGTATTTCGCATGAATCCGCTGAATACATATCTGGATCACACGCTGCTCAAGGCGGACGCCAAGAGCGCGGATATCCTCGCCGTCACAGCGGAAGCGAAGGAATATAAGACTGCGAGCGTCTGCGTCAACTCCTGCTTTACCTCGCTGGTTGCACGCGAGCTTGCCGGCAGCGGCGTCAAAACCTGTGTCGTCGTCGGTTTCCCGCTGGGCGCGATGTCGAGCGGAGCGAAGGCCATCGAGGCGGCGCTTGCCGTTCGCGACGGCGCGGAAGAAATCGACATGGTCATGAACATCGGCGCGGCAAAGGCCGGCGACTGGTCGGCGGTTCAAGCGGACATCGCGGCGGTCGTCAACGCGGCAAAGCCCGCCATCGTGAAGGTGATCATCGAGACCTGCCTCTTAACCGACGACGAGAAGGTGAAAGCCTGCCTCGCCGCGAAGGCCGCAGGAGCCGCGTTTGTGAAAACCTCCACCGGCTTTTCCACCGGCGGCGCAACGCCGGAAGACATCGCGCTCATGCGAAAGACCGTTGGTCCCGAGATGGGTGTGAAAGCCAGCGGCGGCGTTCGCACGCGCGAACAGGCGCTTGCCATGATCGCGGCGGGCGCAACCAGAATCGGTTGCAGCTCCACCAAGAAGATCATGGAGTGATTTCCCCCACGCGTATGAATCAATTAGGAAAGACCGCGGCAGGCGTATCGCGCGGTTGTTCATAATTTACAATTCAGTATTGTGCGTATTATGGGAGCCGGATGCCTAAAAATGGCATTTCGGCTTCTTTTTTATCTTTTATCCCCCACTTTGCGTGTTTTACCAGTAAAAGGATTAACAATTTATCCATAGATTCTTCACAATAATCCCGATCATTCACCCCCACATCCTATGGTACACTATAGTTGCATTGAAATGGAGATTTCTAGCCTGAGATCGGGTTCATCCGCAGGTATCTTCGGTGAACCGCGGCGTAAGAGCCGCAGGCTCTGCCAACGATCAAACCCTCCAACTTTGCGCAATCCCCGGCAAAGAGCGCTGAGCCGATTCTCAATTGAGGAGCGTGAAACATATGGATCAACACGACGGCGGTTTCGGATATCCGCCATATGAAGAAAACCCCAACACAGCCGGGCAGGGCTCTGGTTCGTCGCGCGGCTACCGCGAAGATCCTGCGGCTTACGGAGTAGACCCTTCGCAGCAGTACGATCCCAACGCGCCTTACAACCCCGCCTACACGGGTCAGAACGGCTATGACGAACGGGGTTATGCCGTGCAGCCGCCGCAGGGCGGATATGCGGACGCAGAGAATCCGTATGCGCCGCATCCGATCGATCCGAATTACGGCTACTCCTATCCGCAGGGAAACGCTTATGGCAACCCGCAGGATTATTACGCGCAGCAGCAGCCTTCCGCGCCTTACGGGCAGCAACCGCCCGTCGATCCGTATGGACAGCCTGTTGATCCCTATGCGCAGCGTCAGAACACCGGACGTTATCCGGAGAATCCTGACAGCGTGTATGCCACGCGCCTGCAGATGACGGATTATTCCAAGCGCGGCGCAACCGGGCGCACCGTCATGCCCCCCGAGGATGAAAACTACCCCTACGCCGCACGCAGCGCAACAGGGCGCACCAGCATGCCGCGCGATGGTTATACCGATCGCAGTACAACCGGACGCATGCGCATGCCTGACGATGTGGAAGAGTTTACCCCGCGCGGACAAACCTCCCGCACGCGCATGCCGCAGGGTGAAGACGAATATACGTCGCGCACCGCGCGTTCGCGTTATCCGCAGAGCGAAGACCGCTATTCACGTGATTCGGACGACGACGAGGAAGCATATGAACGTCCCCGCTCCAGCGGCAAGAAAAAACGCACCAAGTTTGGAAAGTTCATGCATGCGCTGGGGCTCTATCTGGCACAGCTGCCCTCGAAAACGCTGATCCTCATCGGCGGTGGTTTCGCCGTTCTGGTCGCGGCTGTCATCTTGATTGCGGTACTGACGCAAAACAGCGATCGCACGCAGAAGCAGGACGTTGATCAGCTCGCCATTACGGACGTCACCATCACGCCTTCCCTCGCACCGACGAATACCCCTGTCCCGACCGAGGCAGTCTCCCCCACGCCGGCACTGCCGACGCTGACGGAGAATATCGCGAAGGCAGGTACGGTCAGTGATCTGCTTCCGGATATTCAGAAACGTCTCGTCGATCTCGGCTATATGGAACAGCCGGAAGGTGGCTATACCAATAAATACGGACCCATCACCAAGACGGCAATTCGCCTCTTCCAGCTCAAGAATTTTGATACCAACAAAAGCTGGGACGGCATCATCGGTAACACCACGTACACGCTGCTCATGAGCGATTCGGCAAAGCCGTACTTCCTCTCCCGCGGCGATGGAGACGACCGTACAAAGGTCATCACGAAGCTGGTTCAGGATGTTACAAAACTGCAAAACCGACTCATCGAGCTCGGCTATCTGACCACGGGAAGCGCCACGGGTCTATATGGAAACACCACCGTGCTCGCAGTGCAGACCTTCCAGGAATATCACGGACTGCCGATGGACGGCATTGCAGGCCAAGAGACGCTGAAGCTGATCTACAGCGCGGACGCGATGACTGCGGCGGTCGGCAAGGCAAATAACAAGACCAAGATGACTGTCTCGCCTAGCGCCTCTCTGACGACCACACCGAATCCCGGCGCATCCACATCCCCGTCCACGTCGCCAACTACCAACCCGTAATCGATCATACAAAAAGGGCGCCTGACGGCGCCTTTTTTTGTTGCTTGATTTACGATCGGTCTTGCATTATAAAGTAGTTTCAATCAAATACAATCCAGCATTACTCGTCTCTCAGGAATGCATCCAGCATCTCCAACGGAATCTCCATCCGTTTTGCGGCCTGTTCGTGCGTCATGCCCTCGCAAAGGAATCTGCGTGCGACATCGCTCATGTGCTCTCCAACCTCGATGATGTGCCCGTCCATATCGTAGAAGCGAACGACGCGTTGACCCCAGCTGTGCTCCTTCAGCCCATGAATCAACTCCACGTCAAACACGCGCAAACGGATAAAGAACGACTCAATCTCGTGCTCGTCAAAATAGAGCTCCGCGTCGTTTGCGCCGTATACGATATCGTCCGTTTCCCGTTCAATAAACGAAAGCCACGTTTCCTCCGCCTGCAGCGAGATTCCGTTCGTGTAGGCGACATAGACGCCCAGGTCCATCGACACCTTACAGCCCAGCAGGCCTTCATAGAGCTTCCTTGCGCGGTTGATATCGCGCACGGCTAACAGTGTTCCCGCGAATTTCATCGTTTCAAAATCCTCTTCTCTATCATTCCAATCAATATCTGCAACGATAGTACCACATTCGTGCCCTCCAATTCCAGCGTTCTCTTGCTTCGTCATAAAAACAGCCCCGCAGTTCAACTGCGGGGCTGTTTGCGTTGGTTTCGTTAGGGCTTAGTAGTTGTTCTTATTTCGCGTTGACCGCGTCCCAGAACATCTTGAGGCCCGTACCGGTTACACCAAAGCCGGTGAAGGTGGTCTGCGCCAACACGTCGTCAGCATAGAACACGATCGGGATGATCGGCATATCGTTCATGATGATCGCTTCTGCCTGATGATACATCTCCATACGCTTCGCAGTATCCTGCTCCGTGCGCGCGCCGATGACGAGCTTATCGTATTCCGGGTTGTTGTAGTGACCATCGTTCGTGCCTGCGGTAGACGTGAAGAGGTCAAAGAACGTTGCGGGATCCGTGTAGTCGCCGACCCAACCCTGACGTGCGATTTCGCAATCAGAGGTCTTGCGGTAGCCTTGGAAGGTTGCCCAATCCATGGTGGCGAGCTCAACGGTGATGCCCAGGTTCTCCTGCCACATCTGCATGATTGCTTCCGCAACTGCCTGGTGGCCGGTGTTCTCGTTGATGCTGATCTCAAGCTTCGGGAAGCCCTTACCATCCGCATAGCCAGCGGCAGCAAGCAGTTCCTTCGCCTTTGCAACATTCGCCGTGTAATCGGTCGTCAGGTTTCCACCGACGACATCGCCAGCGGTCTTACGGAAGTCGCTGCCCGCGGTGGCATCAGGGATGCCGTACGGAATCAGCGCGTAAGCCGGAATGCGGGAGCCAGCCCAAACGGTCTGGTTGACGTAATCGCGGTCGATTGCCAGAGAGAGCGCTTCACGAACGTTGAGGTCCTTCAGGACTTCCGCACCGCCATCGATCTGCTGGATCTCAAGGTAGTACAGACCAATCTGGCCATACTGCTTGTATTCCGGCGTCGAACGCAGAGCTGCGAGTTCGTCGGTCGGGAACGAATCAGCAAGATCCAGGTCTCCGGCCTTGAACGCGGCGAGAATGGCGTTGTCGTCATCGGACAGCATGCACTTCAGGGTGCCGAGCTTCGTGGAAGCTGCATCCCAATAGGTGGTGCTCATCGTCAGAACGATCTGGCTCTCATGAGCAAACTCAGTGAGAACATAACGGCCGTTGGAAACCTGAGAGGCGGCTTCAACAGACCAGCCCTCGGGATTCGCTTCCACGATATCCTGACGCAGCGGCATCAGGCTCGGGAACGCCAGCAGGTCCTTCGTGTAAGGAACATTCGCGGTGATGTCAAACTCGAGCGTCTTGTCATCGACTGCTTTGACGCTGAGCTGATCCGGGGTCACAACGCCGTCACGGACGTCGCCACCGTTGGCGAAGAAGTCCTGACCGATGTAGCCGTACGAAGAACCGGTGGCCGGATCGCACAGACGCTTCCAGGAGTACACGAAATCGTTGGCGGTAACGGGCTTGCCGTCACTCCAGAAGATGTCGTCACGGAGCGTGGCAACCACGTGCGCGGTGCCATCAGCGTTATCGGTGATCGTAACATCTTTGGCCTGGCCGAGCGAGAACGAACCGTCGGTGTTGGGGCGATAGAGACCTTCATACAGATGCGTGATGTAGATCATACCATCAACCGACTCGTTCATGTTCGGGTCGAGGGTTGCGGGTTCCGGTCCAACGCAAACGGTCGCGCTGGTTTCGGGAACCGTAATCGGTGCTGCGGTTGCGGCCGGCGCTTCCGTTGCTGCCTCAGGCGCGGTGGTTGCGGTTGCAGCGGTGTCCGCTACTTTGCATCCGACCATGCTGAATGCGAGGGAAACGATCATGACCAGGGTAAGTACCAAGGCTAGAGTTTTTTTCATTCCAACTTCCTCCTTATTTATTACAGGCACTGGCCTGCTGGGGACTGTTTTAGATTTCGCCTGCAAAGTGGCAGGCAACGTGGTGTCCGGAGCCCACTTCTTTGAGAACCGGGCCCTGCTCCCGACAAATGTCCTTTGCGTAAGGACAGCGTGTGGAAAATACACAGCCTTTCGGCGGATTTAACGGGTTCGGGATTTCGCCTTGCAGAATGATACGCTTGCGTTCACGGTTGATCTTCGGATCAAATGCCGGAATCGCAGACAGCAACGCGCGCGTATATGGGTGAAGCGGATGCGCATGCAGTTCGCGCGTGTCCGTTACTTCTACGATTTTTCCAAGGTACATGACCGCGATTCGCTGGGAAATGTGCTTGACGACCGCAAGATCATGCGCGATAAACAGATACGTCAGCCCCATATCCCGCTGGAGCTTTTCAAGCATATTGATGATCTGCGCCTGAATCGAAACATCCAGGGCGGAGACCGGCTCGTCGCAAACGATGAATTCCGGCTCTACCGCAAGCGCCCGCGCAATGCCGATGCGCTGCCGTTGTCCGCCGGAGAATTCATGCGGATAACGCGTTGCCTGCTCGCTGTTGAGTCCGACCTGATCCATCAAGTGATCGATGAGTTCCTTGCGCTCGGCGCTGCTGTGCGCGAGGTGGTGGATATCGATCGGTTCCGCAACGATGTCTCCAACCGTCATACGCGGGTTCAAAGAGGCGTACGGATCCTGGAAAATGTACTGCATCTTGCGGCGGTACGGCTGCATCTTCACTTTCGTGATGTCCTTGCCGTTGTAAAGGATCTGTCCGCCCGTCGGCTCATAAAGCCGAAGCAGTGTGCGTCCAGCGGTCGTTTTTCCGCTGCCGGATTCGCCGACCAAGCCTAGCGTTTCGCCCTTGAAAATATCAATCGAAATATCGTCAACGGCGCGCAACTGATTATGGCCTGCTTTTTCGCCTTTAATCAGAAAGTATTTCTTGAGATTTTTGACTTCCAGCAATTTTTCCATGGCTCAGCGTTCCTTCCGGTCGTATTGTAGCCAGCAGGCCGAATAATGTCCCGGCTCCAACTCAAAATACGGCGGTTTCTCGGTCAAACAGACCTTCATGCAATGCTCGCAGCGCGGCGCAAACGGGCAGCCGGCCGGCGGATGCATCAAATCGACAGGAGAACCCTCGATCGGCGTGAGAGGTTCGCCTTCCTTTTGATCGATCTTCGGGAGAGAGCGGATCAAGCCGATGGTATACGGGTGTTTGGGATTGGCAAACAGGGTCTCGATCGGGCCGTATTCCATGATCTCGCCGCTGTACATGATGATGATTTTATCGCAGATATCCGAAACGATGCCAAGATCATGCGTGATCAGCACGATGCTCATGCAGCAGCGCTTCTTGAGATCCTTCATGATCTCCAGAATCTGTGCCTGAATCGTGACGTCGAGCGCGGTTGTGGGCTCGTCGGCAATCAAGAGCTTGGGTTCGCAGGCCAGCGCCATCGAGATCATCGCGCGCTGACGCATGCCGCCGGAAAACTCAAACGGGTACTGTTTCAGGCGACGCTTCGGGTCCGGAATGCCAACCATTGACAGGAGTTCCTCCGCGCGCTTGGTCGCTTCCTTGCCCTTCATGTTCAGGTGCAGCTTCAGCGGCTCGCGGAGCTGATCGCCAACCGTATAGACCGGGTTGAGCGAGGTCATCGGGTCCTGAAAGATCATCGCGATATCGTTGCCGCGAATATGGCGCATATCGGATTCCGACAGGCTCAGCATATCGATGCCGTTGAAACGGATGGTGCCGCCGATCACGCGGCCGGGAGACTGTAGCAGGCGCATGATGGCATATGCGGAAACGGACTTGCCGCTGCCGGATTCACCAACGATGCCCAGTGCTTCGCCTTCGTTCAAGAACCAGGATACACCGCGGACAGCCTGAACTTCTCCGCCCGGTGTAAAGAACGAAACGCGTAAATCCTCTATATCGATCAAATGCTTGTTTTCCAAAGCCGCACCTCTACTTCTTCATTCTCGGATCAAGTACATCCCGAAGCGCATCGCCCACGGTGTTAAACGCAAGAATGATCAGGGCGATAATTACGGAAGGAAACACCACGCGGGACGGGAAGGAGTAAACACCTTGCAGCGCATCCGTCACCATCGAACCTAAGGACGCAAGCGGTGCGGAAATGCCAAGGCCGATGAAGCTTAAGAACGACTCGGTAAAGATCGCCGAGGGAATCTGCAACGTGGTTGTGACGATGATCGGACCGATACAGTTCGGCAGAATATGGCGGCGAATAATACGCCCGCCGGTCGCGCCCATCGCGCGAGCCGCCAGCACATACTCCTGCTCCTTGATGCGAAGCACTTCGCCGCGCACAATACGCGCCATCGTGCCCCAATACATGAGCGCGAACACGATCAGCATCGAGAAGAACGCAGGTCCCAGCTCGCTGATGCCGGAGAATACTTTGCTCTTTGCCAGCATTTCCTCCAGCGGGCCCTTCAATGTTGCCGAGAGTAGAATGACCACCAACAGGTCTGGCAAGGAGTAGATGACATCGATGATACGCATCATGATGTTATCCGTCTTACCGCCTGCAAAGCCGCTGATCGAACCATAGAGCGAACCGATCACCAACGTTAGCATCGCTGCTATTACGCCGATCGAGAGCGAAATTCGCGCGCCGTACATGGTGCGAACCAATAGGTCGCGTCCGAATCGATCCGTTCCGAAGGGGTGCGCCCAGTTCGGGTTCAGGTCTTCCTGTCCCTGATTGAACTGATCATAATCATAATGGGAGAGCAATGGACCGACAAACGCAAACAGGAACAGTATGATGATCAGCACAAGAGCAACCATCGCAAACTTGTTCTTGCGGAAGCGGCGCATCGCGTCTTTCCAGAGAGACGTTCCCTGACGGATGACGACAAGATCCTGTTTCTCTTCGTCCGAAGCCGGAACAAAGAGGTCAGGGTTGACATGCATGCTCAACGGATTGAGACGCAGGCTGACTTTGGTTTTCTTTTCTTCTATCTTCTTCATGGTCCCCTCGCTTATCGCAGCTTGATTCTGGGATCGACCATGCCATAGATGAAATCTACAATCAGATTCATCAGTACCATCACGCATCCTAGAAAGATCGTTGTTCCCATAATCACGGGATAGTCGCGGTTGGACACACTGTCCACAAAGAACCGTCCGAGTCCGGGCACGCTGAAGAGCTTCTCAACCGCAAATGTGCCGGTGATGAGGAACGCGGTGAGAGGTCCAACATAAGAGATAACCGGAATGATAGAGTTCTTGAGCGCATGCTTGAAGTTGACCACAAACGCGGAAAGGCCCTTCGCATGAGCGGTTTTGATGTAGTCCTGTCCGAGCGTTTCCAGCATGGAGGAACGCGTAAGTTTCGTAATATAGCAAATCGGGTAGAACGAAAGCGAAATCACGGGCAGCACATAGTTTGCGGGTGTATTGCTCCAGGTCGCAGGCGCAATCTTTAGGACCGCGCAGAATATGACCAGGAGCAACGTACCGAATACAAATCCAGGCACGGATATGAAGACCGTCGTGAACAGCATCACCAGCCGGTCGATCAGTTTATCATGCTTAATCGCGGCAATCGCTCCAAGCGGAATGCCGATGCACACCGCAAGCACGATGGCAAACAAGCCAAGCTTCGCGGAGTATGGGAATTTTTCCTCAATGATACCGGTGACTGTACGGCCCTTCTTCTGAAGAGAGGTGCCCATGTCGCCTTCAACAAGGTTCTTTAAATAGATCGCATACTGCGTAGTCAGCGGTTTATCAAGGCCGTATTTCTTTTCCAGGTTGGCTTTGACCGTGTCCGTCATTCTCTCGGAAAGGAACGGGCTGCCGGGAACCATATGCATGAGGAAAAAGGTTGCCGTGATTAGAATAATCACCGCCAGGAATGCAGAGAAGATTCGCTTCAATACGTATTTCAGCATGTTTTGTTACCACCGTGTTTCTGTTTCATCCAAAGTACCCCCGGGTTCGTAATATGGGATCCTGATGAATTGGAGCTGATTATCGTTCCAATTTTCGCTTGTCAAGGCCGGCAATCTGTGTTTTCGCTCCGCCCCACCCTGACACCTTGCCGGAATAAAACGCTGTTTCCGCTCTGTCGTGCACCGACGAAACTCGCAACAGTGGACGTTTTTCGTCTTTGCCCGTGCGCCAAACGCGCCGGCAACGATGCACCTGAGCCTGAAACAATTCGTTCGGGCGTATGTATATACGCCCGATTCCAACTCGTATTGTCGTCTGATCGATTGCTAGACGATTATATTATATATAAACATATATGCACGCTCAAAGTCAACAAAAAATTCACATCAGCGTAAAATTTAGTGGCAAAACTCCTTATTTTAAGCGGTTTTTTGTCAAAAATGAGGAAAAGTCAACCAAACGTCGCGCTCGGGTGAAGGCGTGATAAAAAGTTGTATAGTCATGCATTATCGCTGAATTTTATGCGATTAGTTTACCGATTTTTCTCACTCTTGGGTCATTCCTCACGGTATAATATTGTATCACAGAATCGTTGGAGGCGGAGATGAATTTTTCAACTGCGCAGGCGGAAGACCTTGCGGAGATCCTGCGTCTCTTTCGCGCCGCTACGACGCGGATGGATGCGAACGGCGTTTATCAGTGGGACGAAATCTACCCGGATGAGGGAATTCTCAGCGAGGATATCGCGCGCGGGAATATGACCATCGGAAAAATTGACGGGCACATCGCGGTTGCGTTTATGTTGGATTTTTGTGAGGATTCGGACTACGAAACCGCAGCCTGGCGATATTGCGAGCAGGACATCGTGGTGCTCCACCGCCTCTGCGTCCACCCGGATTTTCAAGGGCAGGGCGTTGCGCGTCAGGCGATGGATTATCTGGAAAACGAAGTCCGCGCGCGCGGAATTCAAACGATCCGGCTCGACGCGTTTTCGCAAAACCCGACCGCGCTGCATCTGTATGAATCGCGCGGGTATCAAAAAGCGGGCGAGATTTCGTATCGGAAGGGCTTATTCTACCTGTACGAAAAAAAGCTGTAGCTTGTTTCATATTTATGAAGTACTCGACTCCGGCACAAGTCATCAACGACTGCCAATGACAGGAGGATATTATGGACGTCTCATCCGATCTTTCCATCATTCTTTCGCACAGCCTGGATCAAGGCGCAGAGTTCTGGTCTACGCCCGATCGAAACCTGATCAAGGGCGGGCCGTTTTCCACGCTGGAGGCGGCTTACATCCTCACGGAGCTGGGGTTGGATCAAAGCGATCCGGCGCTGAGCGGCGCATGCTCGCTGATCTGGCAGGCGCAGCGCGCGGACGGGCGCTTCTCGCTGGTACCCAAGAGCAGCATATTCCCCTGCCAAACGATTCACGCGGCAAACACGCTCTGCGCGGCAGGTTTCGCGAACGATCCGCGCATGCAGACGACGCTGACGCACCTGCTCGAAACGCAGTATGCGGACGGCGGCTGGCGCTGCAACAAGTTTTTCTTCGGGCACGGGCCGGAGACGGAGGCGTCCAACCCCGGGCCGACGCTCGCCGCGCTGGATGCCTTTCGCCACACGTCGTATTGCAACGCGGATGCGCGGTTGGATCGCGCGGTGGAGTTCCTGCTGGGGCATTGGGTCACGCGCGCGCCGCTTGGACCGTGCCATTACGGAATCGGCACGCTGTTTCATCAGGTCACGTTTCCGTTTCTGCAGTACAATCTCTTCTACTATGTGTATGTGCTCTCGTTTTACGACGCGGCAAAGCGCGACCCGCGCTTTCTGGACGCGCTCTCGGTCTTGCAAAGTAAGCTGAGAGACGGCCAAATCGTCGTCGAGCGCCCACATGCAAAACTCGCCAAGCTCGACTTCTGCAAAAAAGGCGAACCCAGCGAGTTGGCGACAAAGAAATATCAGATGATCATCCAGAATCTTAGCTAACCATATATTGGCATACGCAAAGGGTTATTTCCGGAATATCCCCTTCACGCGCTCCAGCTCACGTTTACTCGCCAGCACCTCGACCGCGCTCAAGCCTTCGAACGCGAGCACACCGCGCGGGGCAAGGCAATAGTTGCCGCGCATGCATGCGCGCTCGATGATCGCGCTCGCGTATAGATCGCCGCCCGGCGTTGGCGAGGCGAGCAGCAGGCGAAGCGTGCCAGATGCGTTCAGCAGCGCTTGCGTCCGTTCCTCCGGCAATCCATCCATGTTTTCGCAAAGCAAGACGGTCTCGTCCGGCGCGATGATATCTTCAAACGTGCCGCCGGATGCCGTGACGATCTCTTCCAGCACGCCCGACCAGTCATGCGCGACGCCGCCCTCCAGCGCGGTGGCAAAGCGTACGCGCGGGCGCTCCGGCGGGGTCGTTTCCGCCGCAAGGAGGCGCTCCACGAGCTGACGTGCAGAGGCGCGATATCGCTCGAAGGACGATTCTCTCCCGCCCGACCAGAAGCGCAGTTCCCTGTCCGCTTCGATCAGCGGGCGCGACAGGATGGACGTTCCCGCGCGGTTTGCTGCCATCAGCAGCGCGAGCGCGTCCAGATGCGCAAGCGCGCCCTGCGCGCCGTCCACGATTGCCGCGACGACACAGCCTTCGAGGAAATCTCCCTTTTCGCGCAAATGCGAAGTCAGCGTGTGCAGATGCGCGTTCCCATCCGATTCATCGGCACTTATCGCGAAAAGCAGTTTGCGATTCGTCCAGCTTTCGTTGAAAAGGCGTTCTGCATCTACGGTTTCAAACGAGTATCCCGCGAGCGCATACTCCAAGATGTCCCCGAGTCGCGTGTGCCGCCCAATCGAGACGACGACAAGCTTCCCGATATCTTTCTTGCTCAATTCTGAATTTTCCTGTTCGTTTTGCATGGTTCTATGATACGAGAAATCACGAAAAAAGCAAGGCGCGAAACCTTGCTTTGTTGTTGTTTTTCTCGTTGTGCTCAGTCTTCGGGATGTATGATCGGAGCGGGAACCGCTTCTGCCGAAACTGCCTTCTTGCCGAACCACGTTCTCCACGGCAGCTGGGACGAGATGATCGCGATAAACACCAGCGCGCAGCCCGCAAGCTCCCGCGCGGTAAGCCGTTGCCCGAGTATCACCCAGCCTGCTAGCGCGGAAAATACGTTTTCCGGGCTCAGCAGCAGCGAGGCCGTGGTCGGCTCCACGCGGCGCTGACCCAGCATCTGCAGCGTATACGCGCCGCAGCCGGAGAAAAGCCCCGCGTAGACGATGGTGAGCCACGCGTCCGAGATCGCGGAGACCTTCGGCTGCTCGAACAGCATCATCGGCACGAATGAAAGGATCGCCATCACGCTGAACTGGATGAGGTTGAGGCGAATGATATCCACCTTCGGCGAAAAATGATCGACCAGCAAAATTTGAAACGTAAACGCAACGGCGGACGCGAGCACAAGCAAATCGCCCGTGCTCATCGAAAAATCGCCGCGGATCGAGAGGAAATACAATCCCACGAGCGCAATAAGCACGCTGATCCAGAGCATCGGATGCGGTTTTTTGCGAATAAAGAGCCCGAACACCGGTACCAGAACGATATACAGGGACGTGATGAAACCCGCTTTTCCGGCGGAGGTGGTCACGAGCCCGATCTGCTGCAGGTTGCTCGCGATGGTCATCACGACGCCGAGGATGATTCCCGCGCGCCAGAGCGTCTTCTTGTCGGTGTTCTTCGATTTAAGGCTGGTTTTGTCGAGGAACAGAACCAGAATTGCAAGACCGATGGCGGCAAGCGCGCTGCGCACCGCCGTGAAGGTATACGGCCCAACATACTGCATCCCCGCGCTCTGGGCGACAAATGCGACGCCCCAAATCAACGAGGCGGAGAGAAGCATTGCGGCTCCGATTCCGTGTCCCTTGTGTTCGCTGTGTGACATTGTTTTTTGCACCGTTTCCATTTTTGCGCGTTTTCCTTGCAGACAAGCGGGATTCCGCCCAATCTACAACGCGTCTTTCATCTCTACTCAACGAAACATGATAGCGTTTTGCGCGGGAAAAAGCAAGTTCACAGCGCAATCGCCGTCGATCAAATGGCAGCAAAACAAACACAAATTCGCCCTTCGTTGTGTAACCCGAACATTTGTGCTAAGATGATACTGTTCCCAACCAAAAACAATAAGAGGAGAACCCGATAGCAATGGAGCCATCAAAAGTTTATTTTACAAACCTTAGAACGGATTACGATAACCCGCTGCCCGTTAAGCTCAAGCGGCTCATCAAGCGCGCAGGCATTGAGAATATCGATTTTGCGGATCGCTTTGTAGCCATCAAGATTCACTTTGGCGAGCCGGGCAACCTCTCCTTCCTGCGCCCGAACTTTGCGCGCGCGGTTGCGGACGTGATCCGCGCTAAGGGCGGCAAACCGTTCTTGACCGACTGCAACACCCTCTATCCCGGCCGGAGAAAGAACGCGCTGGAACACCTCGACGCCGCCGCGGAAAACGGCTTTTCCGTCGCGTCCACCGGCTGCCAGATCATCATTGCGGACGGGCTCAAGGGCCTCGACGAGAAGATCGTCCCGCTCACGGGCACCAAGCACGTCAAAGAGGCGAAGATCGGTCAGGCGATCATGGACGCGGATATCTTTGTTTCTCTCAACCACTTCAAAGGGCATGAGGCGACCGGCTTTGGCGGCGCGCTGAAGAATATCGGCATGGGCAGCGGTTCCCGCGCGGGCAAAATGGAGCAGCATTGCGACGGAAAGCCCACGGTAGACCGCGAGATGTGCCGTGCCTGCCGCCAGTGCAGCAAGCAGTGCGCGCACGGTGCGATCAGCTACGACGAAAAGAAGATCGCGAGTATTGATCACGAGCGCTGCGTCGGCTGCGGGCGCTGCATCGCCGCCTGTAACTTCGACGCAATCGAAAACAACGGCGGCAGCAGCGAGCTTGCGCTAAGCGAAAAGATCGCGGAGTATTCGCTTGCGGTACTCCAAAACCGCCCGAATTTCCACATCAATATCGTTATGCAGGTTTCCCCGAACTGCGACTGCCACAGCGAGAACGATGTTCCGATCATTCCCGACGTGGGCATGTTCGCCTCGTTTGATCCTGTCGCACTCGATCAAGCCTGCGCGGACGCCTGCAACCGCATGCCGGTCATGTCCGGCAGTCAGCTCAGCGACAATCTGGAGAAGTGCGCAAGCCACCACGACCACTTCACGGATTCCGCGCCTTCGACCGACTGGACATCCACGCTCATCCACGCGGAAGAGCTTGGCCTCGGCACCAGGAAATACGAGCTTGTCACGGTAAAGTAAAAAGCAAAGAAAGGAGCTGCGGCTCCTTTCTTGTTTAAAAAAAACGCAATCCCAATTTGTCATCAGAAAGGCAGGGTATTGATATGATTCGGGTCCATTCAAAAATCGCAGTCTCGATTGCTCTGCTCGCGTCGGCGCTCCTGCTCTGCTCCTGCGCCGCGCCCGCCACGCCAACGCCAACCTCCACCCCGTCGCCAACCGTAACGGATACCCCGGCACCGACCGCCGCGCCAACTGCAACACCTACCGCAACGCCGGTAGCCGAAACTGCCACGCCGGCCGCGACAGTGGCCGCCACAGCGGCGCCAACCGCCGCGCCGTCGCCGACGCCGAAGGGACCCGCCATGTATTCCAGCTATGCCGATCTGATCTCGTTTGATCCCGAGACCGGCATCGCGAAGTTTGACTACTTTGACATGCTGCGCGGAGCCGACGCGGTGAAATTCCTCGTCGATCACGAAGGCTATACGCAGACCGCCGCACAAAAGATGGTGGATGATTTTGCCGACTCCGAGTTCGTGAAGAAGAACATCAATCCCCAACTGCGCGCCATCGATATCGACGATGTACCGCTCAAACTCATGGTCAAGCCAAACGGCGATCCGGTCGATGGAGCGGAGCCCGTCTCCGTGACGGCAAAGGAGTTCCGCGCGATCTACGCGCTCAACACCTCTCTCCTGCTGGAGTCCTACTTCTACTACATCCACGTGGACACGGACGGCAACGTCACCCTCGTTGAGCAGGTCTACTGGCCGTAAGAATCCGCGCACAAAAAATAACGCCCTTGCGGGCGTTTATTTTTATGCCATGTTATTTCGATTCCGTCTCCAGCATCATCGAGAGAATCTCGGTCTCGGTTTCGCGCATGCCGTCCTTGGCGAGGCGGCCGATGTTGCGAATCGTGTTGTCCACACCCTTGACCACGATGCCGTCTCCGCTGAGAAACTCCTGCTTCTGCGTATACATCCGGTAGCCGAGGATGCCCGCGTCCACCGCGACGGCAATCTTCGCGGCGCAACTCGCCTTCGCGCCGTCGCAAACCATGCCGCTGATGATGGCGAGCGCGTTGACCACCGTATGCGCCACACCGTCGTAACCCATGCCTTCGAGATATGCAATTCCCGCGCCCGCGCCGCAGCCCGCGCAAACCGCGCCGCAGAAGGCGGAGAGCCTGCCGATGCCGGTCTTCTGATGAATCGTCACCAGATCGGAAACGATCAGCGCGCGGAGCAGCGCCTCCTCGGAAAAACCGCGTGCCTTCGCCCAAACGGCGACGGGTACGCTCGCGGTGATGCCCTGGTTGCCGCTGCCGGAGACGATCACGACCGGAAGCTCCGCGCCGCTCATGCGCGCGTCCGATCCTGCCGCCGCAAAGGCACGCGCCCGCGCGACAAGATCGCCTTCCGCGTCGGAAAGCAGCACGCGTCCGATGTTCGCGCCGCAGCCTTGGCTGAGCCCATATTCCGCGATTGCAAGGTTATTCGCAAGCTGCCGCTCCAGCGGCGCGCGGACGAGATTGAGATCCACTGTGTCCGCAAAGGCGACGATATCCGCCGTGTTGAGCGCGGCTGACGATTCGCTCTCCTGTCCAGCTTGCGCT
Source organism: Christensenellaceae bacterium (assembly GCA_963667195.1). Classification (GTDB taxonomy): domain Bacteria; phylum Bacillota; class Clostridia; order Christensenellales; family CAG-138; genus UBA7703. Next base: position 2,181,573 of record OY762962.1, on the reverse strand, counting down.
GTCGGCACATCCAGAAGCACCATGCCGTTTTTCTCCACGCGCACCACGTTGGTGTGCACGCCCGCGATGCGGACAAACGCGGTATGCTCGCCGCATTCACCCGTGATGCGAATGTCCAGCGTCAGACCGTCCTCGACGCATTCCACCGTAATCGGTGTGTTCGCCAGAAACGTGCTGATCTGCTCGCGCGCTTCGTCCGTGATCTCATCGACCACTTCAAGGCGTTTCGCGCTTTTTCCCGCGACCACGCCCGCGGCAGCCGCCGCGGCAATCCCCTTTTTCCCGCCCGTACCCGGCACCACAACGCTCTTGGCGTTCTTGATAATGTTGCCGCTCACCGCAACGCGCAGGCGATCCGGCATCTCGCCGAGAGTCTCCCGCATCACCGCCGCGGCGTATGCAATCGCGATGGGTTCCGTGCAGCCCGTCGCCGGAATCAGCTCCCGGTGCAGCAGCGCACAGTAGGCGTCACGGGTTTCTTGTGTCAGCATGGTTGGGTGTTCTCCTTGTCGTTGTTGGATCAAAGATCAAGATGGGATTGAACGGATTTAGCGTGATTTCAGAAGCGAATTGACCTGTTTTTGCGAAAGCTGGCGGAGCAAAATCTGCTCCGCCTCGCGTTCATCCTGTGTGGTTATTTGTGTGGTCTGCTTTTCTTCCCAGCGCTGAGCCGTGCCATAGCAAAACGTGCACCAGCTTTCGTGAATCGTCACGTCCCGCTGCAGTACGGTCACAAACAGCTCGGAAACGAGCAGGTTCAGCGCTTCGGTCTGCGCCCGCTTTTCGATCATACACGCGTTCTGCATCTGTTCCGCGTTCGCCTCGCCCGCAGCTTTTAAGAACGCAAGCAGGCGCTCGCTTTGCGGCGTCAACCGCTCCGCTCTACGACGGAAGGGCTTCAGCGCAAGATAAAGCTCGCGGGAAAGATACGTCACGCGGTTTTTGTAGAAGCGGCTGTAAAACACGTCTCCGCTCTCCATAAGCGAAACGATCGCGTTCCAGTTGCCGCCGACGAGGTCGAGATACGGCAGTTCCGTGTTCTCATTGCAGAGCAACAGCCCGTTTTGCGAGAAATACTGTTTCAGCGCCTCTCGGGCAGGATCGGCAGGCTCGCGCATGCGCTATTTCAGGTAGAGGCCGACCAGCGCGAGGTCTTTGTCAAACGACAGTGTGTAGATGAGGTTTGCGTTCTCGTGCTTGGCCATCAGCTGCACCACAACGTAATCTTCACCGGTGGTTTTGTCCTTTGTGCTGGAGAACACGGTCTTGGTGATGCTGTCAAATGCGCCCGCCTTCTCAAAGATCGGCGCCCAGCCTTCCTTAAGCTGGTCTGCGGTGATGCTGCTCTTAAGGTCTTCGCGAAGCGCGTTGATAATGGAATCATAGTCGCCCGTGGTCGCGAGTCCTACGATCTCTTCCGCCGCGGAACCGACTTCGTCCTTGTCAAAGCCATCCGGCAGTTTACCGCCGGCGCACGCAATCATGCCAATGCTCAGCGCAAGAACCATAACAACACTCAGAGCTGTCTTTATCATCTTATTCATGTGTTTTATCCTCCTAGTTTGATCATAAACAGTATAACATAATCGCACACGTTTGATTTGCTTCATCCGTAAAATTCGCCCCGAGTTCACGATATAGATACACTTTGCATGCAAACCAAGCGCGATTTTTTCCGCAAAGGCACGCATGTTCCCGCGCGAGCGGCCGCGCCAAGCCCGCGTTTCCACTTGCGGTAATTAGACACCTATGATATTCTTGTTAATAAATTGGAAGAAACAGGCAGGAACTGACATGCGCAAGGACGGCAAACGCGTAAAAGACGCGAATCCCATCTATACGGTCATGCCGTACATTCTCAAGTACCGCTATGACGCCATGAACATGATCGAGGTCGATATCCCGATTTCTCCGATGCAGGCGTATCTCAACGAAAAGCGCAAGCAGGGCTATCGTTTCTCGCACCTTGGCCTCGTTCTCGCGGCGTATGTGCGCACCGCAGCCGAGTATCCGCTGCTCAACCGCTTTATCGCCAACAAGCGCATCTATCAGCGCAACGAGTTTTCCATCGCGATGGTCGTGCTCAAGCCCGGCGATCTGGACGGCACGATGAGCAAGATGTACTTCAAGATGGAGGACGACATCTTCGCCGTGCACGAGACCATGGAGCGCTATATCAACGATAACCGCGCGGAAGGCGACACAAACGCCACCGACGACATCGTGCGCACGCTGCTAAAAATCCCCGGTCTCGTCAACTTCGGCGTCGGCCTGTTCAAGTTGCTGGATCGCTACGGCCTCTTGCCCAAGAGCCTCATTCAGGCGAGCCCGTTTCACACGAGCCTCACCATCAGTAACCTCGCGAGCATCCGCACGAACCACATCTATCATCACGTGTATGAGTTTGGCACCACGAGCATACTCATCACGCTCGGCAACATGCGCGAAGTCCCCGTACGCAAAGGCGAAGAGATCGTCTTCGAGCGCTCGCTGCCCATGGGCGTTGTCATGGACGAGCGCATCTGCTCCGGCAGCTATTTTGCCGCCGTGTTCCGCCGCTTTAAGCAGTATTTGACCAATCCGGAGCTTCTCGAAGGCCCGCCGAAGATCGTCAATACCTCGCTGGATTAAGCGTACCGCGTCATTTCTGCGGCGGAGCACACGTTGCCCCGCCGCTTTTTTTGCCCGCAACATCGCTCTGCGCGTTGCAAAAACGCGCTGATCCGTGATAGAATCGACCAAACAAGGAGTTTAAAACATATGTCGTTTTTTGAATCGTTTTCTCAAAAACATCTCGTGTTTGACGGAGGCATGGGCACCATGCTGCAGGCCGCAGGCCTGCCGGCCGGCGCGTCTCCGGATGTTTGGAATATCACGAACCCGGACGCCGTTCGCGCGGTTCACGCGGCGTATCTGGCCGCTGGCGCAAACGTCATCACCTCCAACACGTTTGGCAGCACGACTCCAAGGCAAAAGCGCGGGGCATACAAACCCGCAGAGCTTGCGTCCGCCGGTGTCCGCATCGTAAAAGAGGCCATCGCGGCCTCCGGTAAGCAGGCGTACGCCGTGCTTGATGTCGGCCCACTGGGCGAGTTCCTGGAACCGTTGGGCGACCTCACGGAGGAGGAAGCGACTGCGTATTTCCGCGAGGAGATCGAGGCGGGCGTTGCCGCGGGCGCGGATTGCATCCTGATTGAAACCATGAGCGCGCTGGACGAGGCGCTCCTCTGCGTCAAGGCCGCGAAGGAATTCGGCGCGGGGCTTCCCGTGCTCTGCACGCTAACCTATAGTCCCGCGGGCAGGCTCATGACCGGAGAAACGATCGAAACGGTCGTTGCCGCGCTGGAGGAGGCGGGCGTGGACGCCCTCGGCTGCAACTGCGGCGTTGGCCCGGAGCAGCTGGTCGCTCTTCTGCCGCGCTTTGCCGCGTGCGCGACCAAGCCGCTCGTCATGCAGCCCAACGCGGGCCTGCCGGAGTATCAGGACGGGCAAACGGTCTATCTCGTCGGCCCGGAAGCCTTTGCTATCGAGATGCAAAAGCTCGCGCAAGGCGGTGTCTGGGGTCTCGGCGGCTGCTGCGGCACCACGCCGGAGCATATCTCGCGCGTGGCGGGAATCGCGAAATAATCAAACCATCCATATCATCGCCCGCTTGACCGCGGGCGTTGTCTTGCCGATCACGCACGTCCATACCAAAAGGAGATCGCCATGCAAAACACCGTATCTATCCTCAAGATCGTGCTCCCGTTGATCGTTTCCCTCGGCATCGGGTTCTTCGCGCGGAAACGCGATATCCTCTCGCCGGAAGCCATCGACGGCATGAAGACCTTCGTGATGAAGTTTGCGCTGCCCGCGATGCTCTTTGGCCTGTTCTTCACCGCGGAATATGCGCCCAGCGTCCTGTTGTTTGCGGTCACGATGTTCGCGCTCGGCTTCCTCGGCCTCGGACTCGGTTTCCTCATCGGAAAACCGCTCGAAAAGCGCAGCCCCATGCTCAAGTTCATGACCGCGGGCTGGGAGGTCGGCATGCTGGGCTACGCGCTCTACGCGCTGCTTTACGGCGCGGAAAACCTCCGCTATCTCGCGCTGATGGACTTTGGTCACGTGCTGTTCGTCTTCTCCGGTTTCACCGCGGCGCTCAGCGCGCACCTCGGCTGCTCCTCCAAGGAGTCGGTCAAGGCGCTCGTGAGAAACCCGATTCCGTGGGCGATGGTGATCGGAGCCACGCTTGCGATCCTCGGCGTTTCGCGCGCGCTCACGCCCTCCGGCGTTACCGACCTGATCAAGACGCTCTGCAACTTCGTCTCCGCGCCGCTGTCCTGCGTGATCTTGATCGTCGTCGGTTACGGCATCGAGTTCTCCGGCAAAAACTTCGCGACAGCCGCCATCTCGGTCGCCATCCGCACGCTGGTCTGCGCCGCGCTCTGCGCGGCGGCTCTCCTGATCATCGGCGCGTTCATTCCGCTTTCGGATGCGATGCGCTGGGCGATCATCATCCTCTTCATCACGCCCGCGCCGTACATCATGACCATGTACACGCGAAACGAGCAGGAGCGCGCGGATGTCTCCATGTCGCTCTCGCTGCAAACGATGGTCACGGTGCTGGAGTTCATCGTCATCACGATCATCAAGCGATAAATCTCTCAAATCCCGCGCAAATAAAAACGCCGCTCTCGGATTTCGGTTCGAAAGCGGCGTTTGTTGATTTGTGTTTGTGCGATTATCCGATCTTAATTCCGCCGACAGGACGCACGGCGAAGCGATAGCAGCAGCCCTGCCCGAACACACGCTCCATCTGCGATTGGTACGCGGGCAGCAGCTCCAGCGGCACCAGCGCGAGAATCGTACCTGCAAAGCCGCCGCCGTGGACGCGCCAGGCGCCTTTTCCCGCGAGCATGCGCTCCGAGAGCGCCAGCGCGAGCGCAAGCCCGCGCTCGGAAGCGTCCGTCGGGCAAACGTTTTGCAGCAGCATGAAGCTCGATCTGCCGCTCTCGTTCATGAGGTTGCGGAAGGTCTCCATGTTTTTTTGCCGGAGCGCCTCCGCCTGCTTGGGCACACGGGCGTTGTCGCCAAAGAAATGCATGGCGCGCAGCAGCGCGCGGTCGGAAACCGTCTTTCGCAGCTGTCCCAGCGAGGCATAGAATTCTTTTTCGTCCACCTCGCGCAGAACACTCTTGCCGAAATAGCGGGCAACATCCCCCATCTCCTTCGTCACCGCCGCGTATTCGGGCGTGAGGTCCGCGTGGTTGCCGCCGCAGTTGACGATGCAGATTTCGTAGCCAAGCGCCGCAAGATCACAGTCGATCTTTTCGATCTTCGGCTGCTCCGGCTGCTCAAAATCCATCATCACAAAGCCGCCGACGGCGCACGCCAGCTGATCCATGAGTCCGCTGGGCTTGCCGAAGTGCTTGTTTTCCGCGTATTTGCTCGCGAGAGCCTGCTCCACGGGCGTGATCTTGCCGTCGTTGTAGAGCTCGGAGAAGATGGTGCTCACGAGGATGCTGAACGCCGCGCTGGAGGAAAGCCCGGAGCCCTTCGGCACATCCGAAGCGGTGACCGCGTCGAAGCCGCCTATGTTGCGCCCCGTCTGCGTGAAACGCTCCGCAATGCCGCGCACGAGCGCCTCGCTTGCGTTCTCCTCCGTAGAATCGGGAGACAGGTGGTCGAGCGACACGCACAGCGGCGTGTACCCCTGCGAGTGAATGCGCACGATGTTGTCGATTCTGGGAGCGACGACGGCTCGGGTGTCCATCGTGACCGTCGCGGCGAGCACGCGCCCGAGCTGGTGGTCGGTGTGATTGCCGCCGATCTCGCTGCGTCCCGGTGCGGAGAACAAGACCGCGTCGTCGCTGTCGCCAAACGCGCTCTCAAATGCGTTGATCAGCGCCGCATATTTCTGCTTCTGCGTGTTCAGCGCGTCGCCGTAAAGATACCGCAGGGCATCGTCCAGTTCGCAGCTATTGAGTTTTTGTCCAATTGGGAGCATATGGGTTCTCCTCCTCATATTCTTCGGCGGATTCGCCGCAAAACAGCTTGATTTGACGCGATGATTATACCATGCGGCGGCGTTTGCGGTAAACGCATATTCGCGCAAAAGCCAACAAGTAAAAAAACCATCGGCAAGGTCCGAAGGACTTTGTCGATGGAAAGAATTGCGCCGGCAGTCTCCCGCCGGCGCGCAAACGCTTGATCAACTCTATGTTAGTTTTTCTCGATGGCAAGGTTGCCGCTGACGGTGCTGAAGCGGTATTCCGCTTTTCCGTCACCAACGACGACCAGATCACTGCCGAGTGTGCCCGGGAACGCGCAGCTCAGCGAGCCGCTGACGGTGTCGAGCTTCGCGGAGAAGCTTGCTCCTTCCGGCAGGGCGAGCTTGATGTTGCCGCTGACGGAGTTTGCCTTGATGCCGTCCGGCGCGCTCGCAAACGCAAGCTGGATTTCGCCGGAGACGGTGTCCGCTTTCACTTGCTTGTACTCGCCTTCGACGCGAATGCTGCCGCTGACGTTATCGACCTCAAGCGCATCCGCGGTGGTGTTCTCGCAGACGATGCCGCCGCTCGTGGTGGAGAGCTCCACATCCTGCGTCGCGATATCCGCGCAGCGGATTTCGCCGGAGACGGTGGAGAGATCGACCTTTGTCCCATAGACGCCGGAGAGATCGATGTTGGCGGAGACGCTCTCGATTTCGAGCTTATCGAGCTGTGCCATCAGAGAGGCCGGCACTTCCATCGTCAGCGTCTTTGCCGGCATGTTGGCATCCACGCTGAACCAGTTGAAGATGTTCTCGAGGTCTTCGCAGAAGTGGATATCGAGCACACCGCTGTCGGAGATCGTGTAGCGCATCTTCTGGCGGTCGGTCAGGTTGCGATAGGACGACTCGGAGAAGACGATCTCGCTGCCGGTGCCGACCCGCAGATTCACGCTGCCCGCAACCCAGTCGATCTTGATCCGCTTGATGTTGGTTGCATCCACGCTCGCTTTGTCCGAAACCACGATTTCACCGGTGTCGGCATTGACACCGCCGGACGAGTAGGACGTGCGATCCGTAAAGCGATCGATCCAGCCATTGTTCCAGCCGAGGCGGGAAAAGATGTTATTGCCGGTGAGTAACACGACCAGGATTGCGGTGAGCAGCACCGCGATCACGAGGCCGACAATGATTCGAATAATACCTGCTGCTTTCATACTGTTTTGATTCCCCCATTTATTGCTTGAGCATGAACAATCCCCTGATCATGGAGGCAACTGCCGCCGCAATTAAGAAGATGATCCATGTGATGTGCCAGGCTCCCGTCATGAAGCTGACCACGATGTAAACGCAGACCGCGATGAGCCAGAACGAGCCGATGATCGCTTCCGCAGCTTTGTTCTTCTGCTTGTTGTTCTGCTTCCACTCTTTGAAGTCTTCCACCATGGTGTCGTCCGACTTCACGTAGCGCTCGCGGGTGACGCCGTTGTAGATCAGCATCGCGGTTGCGACCGCAATGAAGAGGAACAGCACCATCACGCCCATCTCGTCCTGCAGAAGAATGACAGGAACCGGGCAGAGGATATAGAGCGAAATCGCGATTGCAACGAGCAGAGCGGAGCGTTTCTTCGCCTTGTCGTTGACCACATGCTTCTCGCCGGAAAGTCCGGTGATCAGGCTGTCCACGTCGCCGATGCTCGCAATTGCGATGTTGAACGCGGACTCTTCGCTCTTGCCTTCGGCGATGAGGTCGTTGTATTTATCGGTCAGATTCTGGTAAAGTTCCTCTTTGAGTTCCACCGCGCGCACCGTAGAGGGCGCGTTCGCAAAAAGGTCGTCAATATAGCGTCTTAGTTTCTCGTTCATTTGGATACCCCTTCTTCTCCTTCAGCCAATAGCTTGTCAATCACTGCTTCCGCAGTCTCCCATTCCTTTTTACGCAGTCGATACGATGCTCTCCCCAGATCGGTGATGGAGTAGTATCTGCGCCGCGCGCCTGTCGTCTCGTCCCCCCAGTACGAGACGATACAGCCCGCGTCCTCGAGCCTGCGGAACGCTGTATACAGCGTTGCTTCCTTAAGCTCGAACTTCCCCCCCGTCAAGTTTAAAATCGCTTTGTTGACCATGTAACCATAGCCATCACCTTTCATCAACTGCGCCAGGATGATCGTTTCCGTATTCCCACGGATGAGTTCCGATGCAACGGACATGGCGCACCTCCTTTCCGTTTGCAGGTATATCTTATCGCATGATACCTCGCCTGTCAAGGTATCTCCTGAAAATATTTACTACTTTTTTCGGAGGTAACTACGGTTGATGAAAGAGTGGTGCTTTAGCATGAGAAATAGCCTGTTCAAAAGGGTAATTTCCGGACAAACAGTCTTTAAATTTGGGCGTATCAACGCGGGCGGATGATATCCGCCCCTACATCCACTCTAGCGGGGTAGCCTGCAATTTGAAGCCCTTTGATGCGATCTTAACTTAGATTTTCTGGTGCATGTGTAGGGGCGGATATCATCCGCCCGCATCTCTTACGTAAAAGGAGCTGCTCATTTCTAAGCAGTTCCTTGTTGCTTCTATTCCATTTCAGTCTGCGTGCACCGTGTCTCTTTCCCCTCCTGCTCCACGCGATACAGGCGGTAGAGCGCGGGATCGATCGAAGATGCCTTCATGATCCGCTTGGCCTCGCCTATCGCCTCATCCTTGAGGCGCAGGGACATGCCGCAGCTTGCGGTGATGCTCCTCAGCGTCGGCATCACCACCGCGCCGTAGGACGCGAGCAGCCGCTGCGCGGAGATTGCCGCATGCGGAGAATCGAACGCGAACAGCCAGTAGCGTTCCATATCAGAGCGTGATCACCTTGTCCGCGCGCTGCATGGCGCTCATGATGTCGTACATATTGCTCACGGTGCCGACCTTCAGCCGATCCGCAATCCCGTAATAGTTCAGGCACGTGCCGCAGACCAGAACGATGCTGCCCTTCTCGATGAGGGTCATCAGGCTGTCGATCACCTGCTGCTCTTCTCCCGCGGGCAGCTTCACGCCGTCGTTCATGAAGAGCACATGCGCGGGCACGCTGTCGCCCTGCGCGAGGGTATAGAGCGCCATCTTCATGAGGTTATAGCCCAGCTCGCGGTCTCCCGCGCCGACGACGTCCTTGCCGATAAACACCGCGTACCCGTTCCCCGTGGTCGGGCAGGCGATCACCGGCTCCTCCACAATCTTGCCTTCGCCCGTCAGCCGGACGAAAAACCCTTGCGCTGTTTCTCCGGTCGTGACCGTCATCCCGGCGGAGTTGCCGAGCCGGGTGAGGTTTTCCACCGCGGTCTTGTTATCGACCAGCACGGTCAGGTCGCGGCAACCGCCGTCGATCTCCTTTTTTGCGAGGATCACAGGCTGCGGGCAGGCCTTGCCTCTTGCGTCCATCTGCATCGCTACATTACCTTTCCGGAACGCGCCGATTCGCGGTGGTTCACTCTTTCATTATTCTAGCAAAAGATTACGCCTTTGAACAGAGCGCCGATGGGAACAATTGTGATTTTCAAGCAAAAAAGCGCCCCCGCATGAACGGGAGCGCTCGAGACTCGATTGTTTGAATTACAGCAAGTTCTGGCTGGTCTCGGGATCGAAGATGTGCGCGAGCGCACTGTCGAACGTGAAGTACAGCTGATCGCCAAACTTGAATCCAAGGCGGTTTTCCTGCGGCAGGTCGATGGTGGCAATTCGCATGACGCAATCCTTGCCAACGGCCGTGACGTGAACATACAGCTCGCTGCCCATCATTTCGGACACGTCCACCTTCGCGGAAATTGCGCCGGCGTGGTTCGCGTTCGTCAGCACGATGTGCTCGGGACGAATGCCCATGACGACCTTCTGCGGCATCTGGCCTTTCGCCTTGAGCGCCTTCTGGGTCTCTTCCGGCAGGTCGATGACCGCGTTGTCAATCCGGACGGCGTATCTGCCGTTGCTGACTGCGAGTTCCGCATCGAAGAAGTTCATTTGCGGGGAACCGATGAAGCCCGCGACAAACAGGTTCGCCGGATGGTTGAACACCTGCTGCGGGGTGCCGATCTGCTGGATGTAACCGTCCTTCATGATGACGATACGATCGCCCAGCGTCATGGCCTCGGTCTGATCGTGGGTAACGTACACAAACGTGGTGTTGACGTTCTGGCGCAGCTTGATGAGCTCGGCGCGCATCTGGTTACGCAGCTTGGCATCGAGGTTACTCAGCGGCTCGTCCATGAGGAACACCTGCGGATGACGAACGATCGCGCGGCCGATGGCAACACGCTGTCTCTGTCCGCCGGAGAGCGCCTTGGGCTTTCTCTGGAGGTATTCGGTGATGCCGAGGATCTCCGCCGCTTCCTTGACCTTCTCGTCGATCTCCGCTTTGGGAACCTTGCGCAGCTTGAGTCCGAACGCCATGTTTTCATACACGGTCATGTGCGGATAGAGCGCGTAGTTCTGGAAGACCATCGCGATGTCGCGGTCTTTCGGCGCAACGTCGTTGACGAGTCTGTCGCCGATGTAGAGTTCACCTTCGGTGATCTCTTCCAGGCCGGCGATCATGCGCAGAGTCGTCGACTTGCCGCAGCCCGAGGGCCCAACGAGTACGATGAACTCTTTGTCCGCGATTTCAAGAGAAAACTCCTGCACCGCGACCACGTTTTTGTCGTAGATCTTCTTGATGTTCTTGAGTGTAACTTTTGCCATAGTGTTTCGGCTTCATCAGGCGCAGCGTTCGCTCATCGCCCAACTCGCAACCGCCCGATGATGTGACGGTCGCATTACAGCAGGTCTCCACACTGCCGCACCGCAAGCCTTGCGGATGGGTATCCCTCCTTTATTTAGCGTCACGGGAAATAAGAAGTGGAGTATGCCCCGTGCGCAGGAATACAGAGAAACGCTTCTTATATTATTGCGCAGATCGTTTCTTTTCGCAATACTTAAATATGGTGATGCGGTTAAGATACAAATTTGTCCCCAGCGTTCTTCACATGGGTTGTGATCATGACACGTCGAATGCAGTATAAGTCGAAATATGCATTTGCGGGGTTGACTTTCCGTATCACGTGTGATATATTACTTTTTGCACGTCGAAAGACGAATGTCGCGGGGTAGAGCAGTTGGTAGCTCGTCGGGCTCATAACCCGGAGGTCGTTGGTTCAAGTCCATCCCCCGCAACCAATTAAAAACCGCCCAATTCGGGCGGTTTTTGCATATCTTGAGAATCATTCTTAGGCACAGAATGGGGTCAAAACCTACTACCTGATGTTTATTTGATGTTTGTTGGGATGATCGATAGTAAATGATCATTCGAGATCGTCAAAAGTTCTATCATTATAGATCAAACTTTATTGCAGGTAGCTTTTAAATTGCCAGAGTTATCTTCGAATCCACAAAACTATCATTTGTAATTAGTAGCAAATCTTTCGATTTTTGAATATTTGAGAGTAATAACCGTCTTGTGTTTGAAGCGCAAGTATTAGCGCAGCGATGGGCTCGCTACTACAATCAGATCAAGCCACATTCGGGCCTTGATGGGTAGCCGCCCGCCCTCAAACCATTATCCTTGTTGCTACCTCAGCACCTAGCCGACTAATAATGCTCCTTGCCTAAGAATCGGGGGGCCGATCATATAAATATCTATATCGCAAACTACTAATGAAATCATTTGTTGTATATGAAAAATAAGACGTACATGCTATAATGGTAAGAAATACTTGGAGGGATCTGACGAATGGCAAATTCCCATGATGCTTTTCAAAGTTATAATTCTTCAATTACTTTGACGTCCGCAAAAACCAATTCTTTACAAACAAGTCGCGATGCCCTTCGCAAAATAATACGCGACTATTTTAACGAAAATGACATGTATTGTCCAAAGTTCTGCTGGCAAGGCTCTTTCGCAATGAAAACAATTGTTAATCCCCTAGATGATGATTATGATATTGATGATGGTATTTACTTGCAGGGCTATGAAAATACTGCTACTGATGAATGGGATTCCGTAGATACCGTCCATAGATGGGTGCTCAATGCGGTGGATGATCAAACAAAAGAAGACTCAAAGGATAAAAGCACATGTATTCGAGTTTACTATTCGGCCGGTTATCATGTTGATCTTCCAATATATATTGTTAGCAATAATATTGCATATTTAGCCCACAAATCCAAGGGTTGGCTTCAGAGTGATCCGAAAGCTTTTAAAGATTGGTTCATAAATCTTCTTGCAATAAAGGGAGAGCAACTACGCCGCGTTGTTCGATATCTAAAAGCGTGGAAAGATTTCAAAGACGTCGACTTAAAAGGCGTAGAAATAACAATCCTCGTAGCACAAAACTTTTCACCGTATTCTAATCGAGATGATAAAGCTATGCGGGACACTTTGTCCTTGATGCTTGACAAACTTCAGTTAAACTACTCATGCTATAAACCAGTTTTTCCATATGAAGATTTATTTGAAGGCCATAGTAAAACAAAAAAAGAATCTATAATAAGTAAACTTGCTTCTCTACGTGACGCCTTAAGCTCTGCTATCGATGCGAGCGATATAGCTGTTGCAACAGAGAAATTGAACTCATGTTTTGGGAGTAGATTTCCAATTACTAAAAGCAGTAAAACCGAAGAGACGAATAGTGCAAGTGTTTATCAAAGAACCTCTGCACCCGGTGTATTAGGAAGCGATGGAAGATCTGGTTGAATCAGTAATTGAATATTTTACCGGAAAAGGAATAAAGATTACTTTTCAAAACTCCTGTTTTGAAATATCGGCATTTGCTGGCGAACAGGAGTATGCTTTTGTTTGCTCCATTGATGATGATTTCCCATATGTTTTGCCAAAAATACAATTAGGAGACGCTGCGAAAAGAATTTTGTCGGGCCGCCCACATGTTTTTATTGGCGGCTTTCTTTGCACTTACGGTTCTGATATAGTATTTCCTAATTTTTATAGGCCAGAAATGATTATTATCGACACAATTGAGAAAGCAATTTCTATGATTTGTGATACAAACCAAGAAAAAGACAAGGAAGCTTTTAATGACGAATTTAAAGCGTATTGGGAAGGAAATATTGAAGACAAAATTGAAGTCGATTTGTTTGTTGATGATTTGTCTTTTTTTCAAGTTCTTTTTTGCATTACAAACGAGAAATCAATTATAGCAGCAAATTCATCTGATAAAGTAATTAAGATTGCAAAAAATGCCCTAAAATATGACGAGGATCATAAAGACATTTTTACCGCAATTCTTGTTCCAATTGTTTCGTTTAATGACACCATATCTGCATTGACGCAAAGAAATTGGCTAGAAATTATAAAAACCCACTCATCTGCATATGATCAGTATTGTTTTTTCTTACGGAAAAATTCAAAGCAATCTTTTCTGGTAATCTTCACTCTCGAAGTGGAGCACAAATGGATCCCTTGCGGGTTTACACATTCTGCTTTGGGTGATCACCCTTCATTTGAAAGCGGAAACACTCCAGTTTCGCTAGTTCTCATGGGTTCGGAGGGTGATAAATTAGTCGAACGAGTAAAGGTTCGCGATTGCTCGCAAAATCGTCTATTCACGCGCGGAGGAATCGGCAAACTATTCCCATTAAGTAAAGTAGCAATCGTCGGATGTGGTTCTTTAGGTAGTCATTTAGCTAATTTACTAGCAGATTGTGGAATGAATCAGTTTTCACTTTTTGATTATGATTCTTTGTCTGTAGATAATATAGCAAGACATTTATGCGGGTACTTCCACGTAGATCGTTTGAAAACACTAGCGACAGATTTTTATCTCAGTTTAAAAAACCCGAATATTTCTTGTGATTGCACCAATACAAACATACACACAGTATTACGATCATCTGTGGATTTACTTAATAACTGCGATGCGATTTTTATAACCACTGCTGACATCTCTATTGACGCACATATAATAACTTGTCTTTGTGAGCGCACGATAACTAAGCCTGTGATCATCATGTGGCTTGAACCTTACGCGATCGCAGCACATGTTCTTGTTCTGCAAAAACCACAAGATATATTCTCCGAGTTATATGATGGTCACTTCAATTATAAGCATACGGTAGTCCAGCATGCAGGCAATTATCAAAAGAGAGACTCTGGATGTCAAGCTACATATATTCAGTATTCTTCTCTGCATGTAGAAATGTTTGTAGTTGCTTTTCTTGATTATCTTTTCACAAATAATTTATTCATGACTAATTCGAATTATCGATTCTTCTGGTTGGGAAATTATGGGATTGCTGAAAAATTTAATCTTGAAATAAATGATCAATATAAAGACCTGCAATGGAGTAAGCTGTATTGTGAGATAATTAGCGATGATTGACATTCATTTCAAATATAACATTGCGGTTCATATCCAACCTTCGATAATTGAAGTAATTAAGTGTTATTCCCAAGGTGCCTTTGATTTTGAGGCAGGCGGAATACTGTTGGGTAAAAAGTTAGTTGGTTCCGAAGACTATACCATTTCTGAACTAACACGTCCAAATCAGTTTGATAAAAGAACGCGATTCGGATTTCTAAGGAGCAAGAAAGCTGCTCAACAAGTAATTAATCAAAGATGGAGAAATTCAAAAGGCATTGTGAATTATCTTGGGGAATGGCACACTCATCCATTCGCCAACCCAATGCCTTCAATGACGGATCAAATACTATTGAACACCATCGCAAAAGAAAAAAGCTGCGTCTTCACACACTATTTCATGTTCATTCTTGGTAGCACTGGAAAATTGTTTATTGGGGTTTCCTCCTCCAGCAGCAGAGGAATTATTATTGACTATCAGATTATCGAGGTTTAATCGCAATGAAATTTTATTCAATCGATTCAAATGTTCGAAAAACTGCTTTGCTTATAATGCTTTTCATTTCGTTTTTTGCAGCAAAGCTGATTAATTATTTACTTAGTACTATCTTGATCAATATTCCATCTTGTCTTAAATCAATTATCTCAACATTGGATTTCTTTGGATTATCAGTATCTTCAGTAACCTTGTTGGGCGTATTTGGAGTACTTTACTTGCTGTTTCGCAAAGTGTTGTGGACGATACCCATAATTTCTAAATTTCATAGTATCCCAAACCTGAATGGAACATGGAAAGGTGAGTTAATTTCTTCTTACTTAACAGATGGTGTTCCAACAAGAATTGAGTTTTCAATGGAAATTAGACAGGATTGGGACCATATTAGTGTTATTTGCGCCTTTCCGAGATCAACTTCGCATAGCATCGCAGCTTTTATATTTTCAAATGGCGAAAGCGGGGTTGAGTTCGGGTTCCCATATTGCAATGATTCATATTGTGTTGATTGGAAGACAAAAAAGCACGATGGATACAATACGTTTATTGTTAATGGCAATAATATGAAAGGAAGATATTTTACGAATAGAGAAGATGGAACAAATGGCACAATTGTGCTTGAAAAAATAGTCAAATTAAAACAAACAAAAGGCACTAATCTCAGCTAAACGCTGCAATAAATTTCCTTCTTGTGTGGGAAGTCGCAATTACAAAATGAATACTATCTACTAAACACGATATTTAAAAAACCCAAAGTGTAGCAATGCGCCCTTCGTATTGGATTGCTATCAAAGAATCTATCGTGGGTAAGCGCTTCCTTCTCAGCAAACACTCGCAGATAAAACGAATCGAAATTAAATTATCGTGTAATAATCAAACCATTATTTTTCAAATGAAAGTTTAACAGAATGATAGCTCTCACGCCCAAGACTCAGAGTAATTTATAATAGGCTCCTTAATTGGTCATTTGCATGATTCCAAAAATTGTATGATATAGTGAAATAATTCTTGCTATGAAACCAAACTTGGTCAACAAAAAGAAATAATGATCTAGCCCCACGGAACCGGGCCAGCTACAATGTTAGGAAAAAGAGAAAAAAGACTAACAAAGGAGCTGAAAGAAGATGGCAAGAAAGAACTTCACGGTCGAACAGATCATTGTCAAGCTGCGGGAGGTAGAACTGCATTGTAATCAAGGCAAAACGATTACAGAAGCCTGCAGGGGGCTCGGAATCACCGAGCAGACATACTATCGCTGGCGAAAAGAATACGGTGGAATGAACACAAGTGATGCGCGACGAATGAAGGAGCTGGAAAAAGAAAACGCACGTTTAAAGAAGCTGGTAGCCGAGCAAGCGTTGGATATCTCAATTCTTAGGGATGTGAACTCAAAAAACTTCTAAGCCCTGCCAAGCGCTTAGCGGCTGTCAAGTATGCCGTGGTCAAACATCATGTGGCAGAAAGACGGGCTTGCAGGGTATTGCAAATCAACCGCAACAGTTGTCGTTATGAACCTGTGAAACGCAGTGACGAAGACGAGATCCGAGCCGCGATCATCCGATTGGTTACTAATTGCGGACGAGTCGGGTATCGGATGGTTACTTATATGCTTCGGAACGAAGGAATTCTAATCAACCATAAGCGCGTTGAACGAATCTGGCGGGAAGAAGGCTTGAAACTGCCGAAAAAGCAAGCAAAAAAGCGCAGGCTCTGGCTAACGGATGGCAGCTGCATCCGTCTGAGAGCAGAGCATAAGAATCATGTATGGGGTTATGATTTTGTAGAAGACAGAACCAGTAATGGTCGAAAGATCCGATTCCTGAACGTCCTGGATGAACATACACACGAATGCCTCGCCAGCGTGCCACGCAGAAGTTGGCGGAACAATGATGTAATTGAATTACTATCAGACCTCATGCTGACCCGCGGGGTTCCGGAGTATATGAGAAGCGATAACGGAAGTGAATTCACCGCTAAACAGATTCGTAAATGGCTGAGAGATGCAGGTTCCATTACAGCCTATATCGAGCCGGGCAGTCCATGGGAGAACGGTTATATCGAGAGTTTCAATGCTCGTATGCGGGCTGAATTCTTGAATGGCGAGTTGTTTGACACCATGTATGAGGCGCAAGTGTTGACGCAGCGATGGGTTCGTTACTACAATCAGGTCAGGCCGCATTCGAGCCTCGGCGGGCGGCCGCCCGCCCCTCAAACCGTGGTTCCGATTGCTGCCTAGAACGATTCATTTCCTAACATTGCTCCTGATCCAGAAAACGGGGGCAGATCAGCTTTATCCTTAACCCCTGAGGGCGGCAGCCGGAAGATCAGGTCACGAGTTCCAGAAGCCAGGGAGCGATCGGTCTACCGATCAAACGCGCGTTCAAATAAGCCATCTCCAGCGTCAGACAGGTATGGCCAAGATAGTAGCCGTCCATGGGCGTGAGCGTCATAGCGAGGTCAGTGCGCTCCATATCCCGCAAGCAAAGCGGGAGCAAAAACTGCACCTTGCCTTGATATCCCTGCGGCACTACGATGCCGGGTTCAAATGACGCTTTGCGTCGAGCCAATTCGACGGCGGTTTCTAGTAGAAGCGATAAGTTCTTCGCGCGCTGCACTTCAACCGGCAGGCGTGCGAAGTTTTCAGGATCACAAAGAATGTGGTTCACATTGACGCGTATGTCCCAAGCAGGGAAATATGTCATCCCCGTGATCGGCAGCAAGAAACCCGGTTTATCCGGCAATGGCTGCACATACTTCAGATCGGGGGCAACATCGTCATAGAATCCACGGAAGAACCAGTCTTGCATAGCATCTTTGCGTTTATTACGAGTGAAACACCCATAGATGCTCTTAAAATTCTTTGTATAGAGTCCAGTGTTGAAACATGCTTTTTCATTTCTGATAAAAAAGATTCTGTCCGCAAATTCCGGATCGGATCCGACTGGAAGATTATTAAAATCGATAACTTGTTTCTTAAAAACGTAATTGACGAGTTTCTCTAGTATCGGCGTATCCGAGTTCTTTGGCGGCACTAAAGGATGCGAAAAATGCCATGTCTCTGGCATGGCCATCTCAGCCAATGCGCTGAGATGGTCACACCAGTTGGGCACATAAGCAAATTCAAAAAGATCTGGTAGTACTATCATTTCTTAAGTCCTTTCCATTTAGGCAACGCTTTGATTAGTTTTTCTATTAGTTCCTGCTTTGCGTCTTCGGAGACAATCCTATATGTATGCCCCTCCTTGTTCTTGAAGTTAAATGTAGCTACTTTGTTGATGTAATTGTCATAAACCAGAATTACCTCCTCGATTGCCGTGTCATCGCCTTTGATGGCTCGGAAAATCGTGTCCTTTGGGACCTTCCCCATATTCCCTCCGTTTTCACCGTTAGGCAATCGGTGTCTATCTTGATAACGGAGGGGTCATTTTATACTTAGACGATACCTCCGTATCTTTTCAAACGCACGAGCTCTCAGATTTTGTACTGTTCGCGTAGAAATTTTATAATTAACTGCAATTTGCTCGTCAGTGTATCCACACCAATACCCTAAAATAAGTACTCCAAGTTGTTTCTTCGGAAGTTGTTGTAGAATGATTTGTAGCCAGCTTTTCTTAACTGGATACAGATTCCCATTAAATTCGATATAATCTCCATCCGAAGGATAAGCATCATAATGAACGCCTATATTTGTGTTCTCTTGTTCAGGGAATCCCATAAGGCTTTCATTCAGTAACTGTCTTAAGTATCGACGTCGAATATTCCGACCCGCGTTTTTAATAACTTGCTTGCAGAAGCTATCGAATAACTCCCACTCTATGTCCTCAACGAAGTGTTCCAATTCAAATCCCCCAGATAATTCAGTTTCGTTTGAGGTTCTCCTTAAAACCTCTCTATATAACTAAGACAATCTGAATTTCCAAAACCGGAAATAAATCGCGGAGAAAAAATAATATATTCTTGCAGGCAGGTGCCTGCCAATGCGTCCGACGATTTTGTAGTGCATGCTAATGTTTTACCCCAAAAACCAAAAAATCCCGCACAACTGCGGGATTTTTGACTACGCATAGTGTGTTTTAGAATCTGTGTTTAGGCTTTCTCGTTAACTAACCTGCCCAAGCGATTTAACCTATTAATCAATGCCATCAGTGCTGCGCAGATCGTTTATAAAAAGAATAAATCACAAACCTGTAAAGCCAAGTGTTCGAGGGTGAACAGCTAGAAGAGACACTATGGGTTCCTTCGTCTCGGAAGTGAATCGGCACCTCTCCGTTGAAGAAAGCTGCCGATAAACTTGGAGTTTGGAGTATTTAATTGTGAATTTAGAGAGCGCTCAGTTTCTCTACCATTTTGTTGTAGAGATCAACGCCCACCATTTGCTTGATCTGCATCGACGAAGCCGCCCATGTCAGCCCCCGGATGAAGTCGTCGATCGGCATCTCCTTCATTTCGGGCGGTGCGACCTCCATCAGAGCCGCGTTGAGGTCCGGGTCATCAAGGATATCGCCGATTGTTGTCGTATTGGGATCGAATTTCATTTTCTATACCTCCGTTTTTTTGTTTATTCCAAGTAAACAGCTTTGCCTGTCTTGCTTGATTCATAAATGGCATCGACAACCTTGCAGACCGCCAGAGCCTCATACGGAGAAACTTCGGGATCGGTATCTTCCAAGATCGCTTTAATCCAGTGCTCGGCTTCATATGCGCCTTGCCTGCCGGGTCCCCAAAGGAACGGGCTCGCTCCCGGAATCTGCACTTTCTCATCATATGGTGCTCCGTCGCGCATGCCATGAATCGAGAGTGCGTATTTATCCAGAAAATCAACGCCTGCCTTCGTCCCAAATAATTGCGGAATATGCGTCGTGTCCGCAAGCGTGTTGAGCATCCACGCGGCTTCCACCGACATAACTGCTCCGTTCTTAAACTTGACCTGACCGACTGCGGATTCATCTACCGTGAAATCCTCCGGAACCCAAGAGCCGTTCATGTTCCCTTCGGAATGGGCGTATAGCTTACGAAACGCGGTCCCCGTCACACTCTCGATCTCATAATTTCCCATGAGCCACATCGTCAGATCGATGCTGTGCGAACCGCTGTCAATCAAGGCGCCGCCTCCTTGCTTCTCTAGACTCAGGTAAGCGCCATATGCGGGTGCAGCACACCTCCGTATGCTTGTGGCCTTTGCGTAGTAGATATCTCCGAGTTCGCCGGATAGGCACATCTCTTTCAACTTGAGCATTTCCGGACGAAAACGCCACTGGAATCCGATCGTGAATTTGCGATCGGTCTTCTTCCATGCGTCGATCATCCGCTGCGCCTGCTTTGCGTTTGCTGCCATCGGTTTTTCGCATAGCACATGCTTACCCGCTTCGAACGCTGCGATCGTCACATCCGCGTGTAGCCCGTTCGGCACGCACACGTGCACCACGTCGATTTCAGGGCATTCTTGGAGCATTTCACGATAGTCACAGAAAGTTTTTGCACCTTCCGATCCGAACTTTTGAGCAGCTGCTTCCGCTTTTTTCTGATCGATATCGCAGAATGCAACCATACGTGCCTCCGGCTGTTTCGCCAGACTCGGCATGTGTTTCTGATTTGCAATCGTGCCGCATCCAACGATTGCGAAATTGAGTTGTTTCTCCATACTTTGGTCTCCTTTTGTCTGATCGGTGTTTCGTTAGCTCTCTAGGCTGGTATCGAAAAGCAGCTTTGCCGCGGCAATTCCCTCGTCAGTTTTCAGGAACATTCCGCATTCAAGGCCGACATATCCTTTGTACCCGAGATCGCGTATCGCGCGAAATACCTCTTCATAGGCGATTTCGCCTTTTGTAATATTGCCTCGCCCGGGGTTTCCCGCGCAGTGGAAATGTCCGATTTTGCCGATGTTGTCCGAGATTGTCTTGATCAGGTTGCCTTCGGTAATCTGAAAATGGTAGATATCGTACAGAATTTTTACTCGTTCGCTCCCCACTTCGTCGATCATACGGAATGCATCTTTCGAGCGCGTGAGAAAATACCCCGGATGATCCTGAAGGTTGAGCGGCTCAACAATCAACGTAACTCCTGCTTCTTCAAGAATCGGGACGCACTCGCGAAGGCCCTGAATCAAGCTCTCCCACTGTTCTTCTTCGGGGACATCCTTGATCGTATAACCCGTCTGGCTGATCAACAGATCGACACCGAAGCGTTTCGCCATAGCGATGCTGTCGATCAGACCCTGCTTATACTCTTCGCGCTGAGCGGGGTCCAGTAGTGAAATGAATTTGGTGCAGAATGTGACGCACGTAAGATCAAGCTCCGACTGCTTCTGCAGCAAGGCCTCGGCGTCTTTCTCCCACCATTTCCAATATTCGTAGGCATCTACTCCTGCCTTCTTTGTTCTCTCCATCGATTCGACAAAGTTTTTCATAAAAAATACCTTGTCGATGCAAACATCAAATTTCACTTTATCCTCCAATTTGCAGAATCTATTCTGCTATACAACTTCCATTGTTTTCGTCAGCAGGATCGCCATAGATCGTTTGACCTTGACTACACGGAACCATTCATCTGCGAGTAAGCGCTCGGCGACATGCCCAAAGACTTATGGAAAGCCGTGTTGA
This sequence comes from Christensenellaceae bacterium, assembly GCA_963667195.1. Classification (GTDB taxonomy): domain Bacteria; phylum Bacillota; class Clostridia; order Christensenellales; family CAG-138; genus UBA7703. Next base: position 2,160,186 of record OY762962.1, on the reverse strand, counting down.
AATATCGCGAGGATGAGTAGCCGGTCAGTTCCGCGACGCGCTGCACTTCATACCGTCCGTTCTTTAGTAGCTCACAAGCTTTTTTCATACGGAACTCGATTAAATAATCTTTGAACCGTACCCCAGTGAACTTCCGAAAGATCGAGCACAAATGCCCGTAGCTTACGTACAACCCAATCGCTACCTTTTCCAACGAGAAATCGCTGTCCATGTATCCTTCTTCCACTGCGTCGATCGCTTTGATCACGAGTTCGTAGTTCTGGCTATTGCTTTGTTTGCGAACGCACTGCTGAATCGCCACCAAGTATTTGAACAGTAGGATGTTGAATATCTTCACCGGATGATCCAGATATTCGAAAAACTGTGTCGTCTCAGCCGTCAGTGTGATCCGAATTGTGCTGCTCACACGGGGATCGACGAACCGTTCCACCATACGCTTCAGCAGGTTGATTTCATATACGCCGGACCAACCGTTTTGACCTCGGTATTCCTCCGAAATCTCATTGGCCAGTATCCGCGCGTCCTCCATGCTCCCGTTTTGAATGCACTGAATCAAACGGGGCTCAAACTTGCTGTACCCATCAGAATTTCGACTCGTATTTTCAGCCATATGCGCCTCCTTGGGCAGAATACTCTACCCTTACAGGTATGCGATAGAATCGACGTTTCTGTCAAGTAAAATCCATGATGAAGCAATTCATCTATGCGAAGGGCTTTCCTGTCAGCCTTGACTTGTTTGCGCAGTAGCATTTCTGCGCTGATCCAGATCTTGCTTGATTTTCTGATAGAAGTTCCCATCCAGCTTGTAGAACAACATCGCAACAATCGTAATTCCCATCGTGACAACCGGAATAAAGACAAACGCCGAGGAAATTGCAGCCTTCGATGCCACAGTTTGCGCCTGATTGGCGACATAGCCACCGATTGTGAGAAGCGACGTTAAGACAATCCCACCGATCGCGGAACCAAGCTGGTTGCCGAACGTACCGACCGACCCGAGCATGGCTTGCGCCCGAATGCCAGATTTCCATTCGCCATAATCGATGCAGTCCGCCATCATTGAGTAAGAGAGGGCTATTTGCGGCCCGAATCCGAACCCGCCAAGCGCTGCGCCTACAAGTAGGATGGCGATGTTGTTAGAAAACATAAATACGAGGGAACCGCAGAAGGCGACTAGATTTCCGATAAACACCGGCCATCTCTTGCCATTGAATTTCTTCGTGAGCCACGGTGTGAGTATGATGGACGGTACGATGCAGACCATCGTGACCGGAACGAAAACGGATACGAGTTGAGGTTTTTCTAACACATATGTCAGCCAATAGATCGCGGTAGAGATTTTAAGCGTTTGACCGACCCACATGCTAACATTCATGATGACGACTAGAACCCAAGGTAAGGATACCGCTTTCCACGCGTCACGGAACCGCACTTTCGCGTCGTCATCATTGTGAACGACCCGTTCTTTGCAAACATTTGCGCAATTCAAGACCAGCGGAATGGCGATGACCATATAGATAGCCACTGTCAGCTGTATTCCGAGAGCGTTATTCCCCTTGCCAAGCGCAAGAAACAGGGGTCTAGTCAACACATTGAGCAGAATTGCCCCAAGCATCATACAGGTCATGCGAATTGCGGTCAGCGTTGTCCGCTCCTGATAGTTATCAGTCAAGCTTGGCAGCAGCGCGTTATACGGCACGTTCGTCACCGTGAACGCCGCGGAAGTCAGCGTATAAGTAAGGTACGCCCAAATTAGTTTCCCCATTTGATTGAAATTCGGGGTCGTAAACATCAGAACTGTCATGATTGCCATAGGAATGACGCCCCACCGCATAAACGGCAGATACTTTCCTCTTCTGGTCATCTTCGCTTTATCTGCGATGAACCCCATGATGAGGTCGTTGGAAGAATCCCAGATGCGGGCTACGATGAAGAGGATTGTCAGGGAACTGGCTGCAATTCCGAAGATATCTGTGTAGAAGAACGTGATGTATGCCCCTATCGTTCCCCAGACCAGTTGAAAGCCAAAGTCAGCCATTCCGTATGAGATTCGCTCTCGTTTGCCGACCATTCTGCCCTCGGGTTTGCCAATCGCGGCGGCGCTTTGTGTGGTGTCGCTCATAACTTACTCTCCCATCTATTTCTTTTTTACTGGATTTGCGATGTGATTCCTCTATCTGATCTAGTTCACTTTCTTATTGGATTTCTACGATGCGGCTCCTCTCACCCATAAAGTTCAGCGGCGCATATGCAACGGTGATTGATGTGCGTAATGCCACTTTGTGTTTCCCTTGCGATAGGCCGCCTTCCTGCTCGACAAAGATGGTGGCTTCCTCGCCAAATTCCCACTTGATCGCCGATACGGTTTCCATTTCAGCTAACGTAAACCAATCTTCGCCGTTCGGCGTGAAGTGCATTTTCGTTTTATCAATCAGGCGATTGTCGACGCGAATTTCGACATTGTCAATCATGGAGAGTGGGATGCCGCGATAATACGTAATCCGTGTTTTGAGTTCGAACCCAACGACTACGCCATCTTTTTCTACGTTTTTACAGCTTCCTTCGCTGAACGCGTAATAATCGAAAAACATCCCTACGCCTCCTCCCCGATACAACTTCTCAGCAGTCGTTGATGCGCGCGCACCGTCTCGACTTCGTCCGAACGGGCGTCCAGCGCTTTATAGCGCTGCCCTTCGTACTCGGTCGCGATGTACCCAACATAGTTCTTCAACTTGAGATAGTTGATGATCTCCTGCCAGTCAGTCGCATCCGCAGTCCCATCCGTGTTCATTTCCAGCAGCTTGCCGTGTACGTGAAATACGAATGGCATCAGATCGTCCAACACAGACATCGGGTTGTTCTCATAGCCTGAAACCAGCGGCGCAATCATCCGATCCATAGGCGAACGCACAAACGGTTCCATGTCCGCCGGAATACCGTTTTGAAACACGTCGTTCGGGCTTTCTCCTCTTGCGTAGATACTGTCGATATAGTCCAGTGCACTGTCGCTCACACCGTAGCTCTTGGAAACCGCACGGATTTTTTTCGGCAGACTTTTGCAGAACAAGCTCGAATCGATCACCAATCCGAGATATGGAGAATTGATTCTCCTCACCTCCGCAAGCTGGGCCTGCGTCGCCTCGGTATGAAACCCCATGCCGCCATGGATCTCAAAGCTCAGACGGATACCATTTTGCTCCGCCAATTCCATCGCGGGCATGACAATATTCCAAGGTGTATGGGTTACCATTCGAACGATTTGAAATCCCAGCCGTTTTGCTAGACGAATCTCATCCTTTAGGAACGCTACGCCTTCCTTCTGCGTGAGCAGGCGGTTTTTGTATAGTTTGGTATTGATGAAAATATCGTTGCAGATTGGCCGAAGCGGATAGCGCCAGAGCAGCGAATCCCATTTTGCGAGCGTTTCCTCCTCCGGGCGAGGCGTGCCATGCATCATCTGATCCGAAATGAACTCAAACCCATCCAACCCCAGCGCAATTTGCTCTGCAAAGAGCGCTTCCAGCGACATGCTTTTTGTCGCATATGCGTCCTGGTAGCTATAAAAGCTGACGCAGGGTTTAATCCCATTCATGTTACGCTCCATTTCAGCCCTGTAGACGCTCGTTGATTGCGTCTAAGAAATCGTCGATCATCTCCGAATCCGCGCCCGAAGGCGGGAAAGACGCGACATCCTCAAGCGTCATCGTCAATGCGTGATGAATCATCGGATGCGTCGCAACACCGGGGATGAAGTCTTCGAGGACTTCTACCGCGATGGGATCCGCAAGGATCTCGCCGACCGTTGTCTTTCTGTCATATGCCATTACCGTTTCTCCTTTTGCTATCCTATATTAAAAAACGACCTGTTTGCCCGTTTTTGCAGACGTGTAGATTGCCTCCAGTATCTGCGTGACCGCGAACGCCTGCTCAGGTTTCACGAGCGGCTGCGTGTCGTTCAAGATGCAATCGAGCCACTGCACAGCTTCCCGATCCTCCGGCGACAGCATGGCCCCGCCAAAGTAAGGCACCGCCGCCACGGCAGCCGGCCGCTCAATCATGAGTTTGCCGTATTTTGCGAAGTTGAACGTAACTTCCGGAACGTCGGTCATCGGATGGCTGATCTCCGCGCCCATCTTCGTTCCGCAGAGTGTCATGCTCGCTTCATTGGATTCCTTTATGTTCAGAATCCAGGATGCCTCCAGATAGATCGTCGCTCCGTTTTCCATCTGAATGAACCCGAATGCCGAATCTTCAACGTCGAATTTTTCGACATCCCACGCGCCAAACAGATTCCCCTCGACAGCATCCGCCATCTTATGGAAGGTAACGCCTGTCACGCTCTTCGGCTTGAAGTTGTCCATGCACCAGAGCGCCATATCAAGGCTGTGCGTGCCAATATCGATCAAAGGCCCGCCGCCTTGTTTTTCTTTATCCATGAAAACGCCCCAAGTCGGGACGGCGCGTCTGCGAACCGCATGCGCTTTTGCGAAATAAACTTCCCCCATGTCGCCGCAACGGCAAGCCTCATTTACAGCGGCGACGTCGTCGCGAAACCGGTTCTGATAACCGATGGTAAATTTCCGATCCGTATTTCTCCATGCGTCCAGCATTTTTTGAGCGTCGGCGGTCGATGCCGCCATCGGTTTCTCACACATAACATGCTTATTAGCCCGAAAGCTGTCTACAACGATGTTGCAGTGTGTCGTATTCGGCGTCAGCACATGAACGACGTCGATATTGGAGTCGCTGAGCAGTTCGCGATAATCGGTATAGACTGCGGCACCCTTGCCGCCGTAGCGTCTCGCAGCCTCCTGCGCCTTTTCCAAAACAATGTCGCAAAACGCAACCATCGTCGCTTTGTCGGATAGTTTTCGCAGCGCCGGCATATGCTTTTTATTCGCAATTCCGCCGCAACCGATGATACCAATCTGCAGTTTTCCGTCTTGCATGGTGGGTTCTCCTTTATATATGCGTGTATCGTGGCAGTGATTTTGTTAGAACTTTTTATGTTTGTCGCGCATCAAAATGACATGTCCGATTTGATGGTTTCATCATAGCTTTCAACACATTTCATGTAAATGTCAATTGTTTCATCGATTCTCTTGAAGAAACTATATGTATATACACAGATTCACCAAGCTGATATTTTTATGCTGTCAAATCAATCTTATCAACTCGAGAAAATAATTTGGAGGGCTTACTTATGAAGATTCAGAACGTAGCGATCGTCGGTTTTGGCGCTATGGGGCATCAGCATGCGAAAATGATGGAGCAGGTGGAAGAAGTGAATCTGCTTGGAAGTTACGATATATCGAATGAGCGGCAGATGATCGCAAGAGACATGGGGCTTTTCGTTTACTCTTCTTTGAACGATCTTCTCGATGATCCGAAGGTAGATATCGTTTTGATCGCAACGCCAAATCACCTGCATAAGGATATTGCGATTCGCGCGATGCGCGCGGGAAAGCACGTCATCTGCGAAAAGCCGGTCACACTATGCGCAAAAGACCTTGAGGACATCATAGCGGTCGCAAAGGAATGCAATCGAATCTTTACCGTTCATCAGAATCGCAGATGGGATGAGGATTTTTTAATGGTAAAGAAAGTACACGAAGATCAGACCATAGGGAAGCTCTACCGTATAGAATCCCGCGTCATGGGCAGTCAGGGCATCCCGGGTGACTGGCGCACAAAACGCGAGTTCGGCGGCGGCATGCTTCTCGATTGGGGGATCCATCTTGCTGATCAGTTGCTTTGGCTCATGCCACAGAAAATCAGCACGATTTATTGCACCCTTGGGCACATTTTAGGCGGCGAGTGCGATGATTCGGTTGAACTGCATCTCAATTTTGAAGACGGCTTGCAAGCGTTGATAGAGGTAAGAACCTGGAATATGGAGCTTCTGCCCCGGTGGTATGTCAACGGAATGGACGGGACGATGACCGTGCGCGATTTCTGGATTCGGCTCGGTTCCATCACCCGGCTGAAAGAAGATGTTAAGAACAACACCAAACCCATCGAAGCCGGAAAGGGCATCACCCGTACGATGGCGCCCAGAGATCCGGAAACGCTGGAAACTCTGCAACTACCACGGTTCAAGGTCAGCGTTCGCGACTTCTACCGTAATGTTACAAAAGCGATAGCCGGCGAAGAAAACCTGATTGTCCGGCCTGAGCAATCTCTGCGTGTGATGCGTTTGATGGATGTCGCTCGAATTTCGGCGGAAATGAATCAGGTAGTCTCGTTTGAATAACCGTTCTCAAAGCGTATTGAATCGCTATCAAAAAAGATTTTACGAGGTGTGTGTATGAAGTTGGGATTTTGCAGCGTCATTTTAGGAGATATGGGATACGAGGAAATGATGAAATCCGCCTCGCAGCTCGGGTTGCGAACTGTTGAGTTAGCGTGCTGGCCCGCAAAAGAAGCAAATCGGCGATATGCGGGCGTTTGCCATCTTGACGTCAACCGTGTAGTAAACGATGAAAGTTATTGTCACGATGTCGTCGACTGCGCAGCAACGAACAAAGTAAGCATCTCGTCTCTAGCATACTATCCAAATATGATGGATTCCGATCTGACACAACGAAACGAGAATATCGCTCATCTCAAGCAAGTCATTCTCGCAAGCGGGCGATTGGGCGTTGGGCTCGTAACAACATTTCTTGGACGCATGCAGGAAAAGACAATTGAAGAGAACCTTTACCAATTGCCGGCCATCTGGTCTCCAATTCTGCAGTTCGCACGTGAACACGGGGTAAGAATCGCGATAGAAAACTGCCCGATGCTATTCGACGCGGGGCAGTGGCCGGGCGGCCAAAACATCATGACGTCACCGGACAACTGGCGAAAGATTTTTCACCTCCTGCCCGACACCAATCTGGGTATCAATTACGATCCAAGCCATTTTATTTGGCAGATGATGGATTATATCCAACCGCTGTATGAGTTCCGCGAACGCATTTGGCATGTGCACTGTAAAGATGTAAAGATCGATCGGGAAAAACTGGCTCAGGTCGGAACGATGGCGTATCCGCTTGCCTATATGGCGCCAAAGTTGCCGGGGCTAGGCGACGTTGATTGGGGGCGGTTTATCTCCGCGCTGACCGATATCGGATATCACGGTCCAGTCTGCATCGAAGTGGAGGATCGGGCGTTTGAATACAGCGCGGAACGCATTATCGATTCCCTGCGGCTATCGAAACGATATTTAGAACAGTACGTTGTTTAAGATAAGCGATATGGAAATCGTAAAGCTTGTTATGACGAGTGTAGCGTGCCTGATACGATTACACTTTGGGGAGGATTCAATATGGAAATGAAAACATATCTGGAAGAGATCGGGCTGGTTACGCAACATGTCACGTTTCGCACAATCGTGGATGCATTTGAACTTGAGATGAAGAAAGGTCTCATTGGAGAAAAAAGTTCGCTCTTGATGATACCAAACTTTCTCACCGCTTCCGCACCGGTGTTGCGTGATAGGCAAGCCTTTGCAATCGATATGGGCGGAACAAATCTGAGAATCGCGCGAGTGGATTTCGATTCATCCGGGGAAGCGTGCGTGGAATATTTTGTCCACGCAATGCCAGGTACGAAAGAAGAGCTTTCGGCGCATGAGTTATTTGATAAAGTAGCGGAGCTGCTCTTCCCTTTCGTTGCCATCAATTGCAATATTGGTATCTGCTTTTCTTTCCCCTGTGAAATCCTGCCAAATCTAGACGGCAAAATCCTTCTCTTCGATAAGGAAGTGCGCGTGCGCGGCGCGGAGGGTGTGATCCTAGGAGAAGCGCTCCGCGAGGCGTTTGAACGCCGTAACTACAAGATTGCTCAAAAGGTCTGTGTGCTGAACGATACCGCCGCGGCAATGCTCGGTGGAATCGCGAAATACGGAAGTCACTCTTCCGACGGGTTTATCGGGATGATACTTGGAACGGGGATGAATTGCTGTTATTTCGAGGAGAACGCTTCTATTCGGAAGGAAACCGCGCTCGTTCATAATCCCGGCCAAAGCGTTGTGAATATCGAAGCAGGCGGTTACTCGGGTTTTAAGAGGACTCGTATCGATCGCGAGTTTGACTCGAAAACAGAGGCGCCCGGGACGCAATTATTCGAAAAACTGGTTTCCGGCGCATATTTAGGAAAACTGCTTTTAGCGTATATTCGCGACGCAGCTACCCAACATTGCTTTTCGGAAACACTTGCTTTACGCATACTCAACTGGAATGAAAGCTCCGTTCCGGACATCGTCTCCGTCATGGATTCCTTTGAAGATGACAATTCCTTTGGACTCTTGTGCGGCGATGCCAGTGAGGATCGCAATGCTATGAAGCGCTTGTTTAGCGCTTACTTGGATCGGGTAGCTTATTACTTGTCAGCTTGCCTTACGGCAATTATGCAGAGAGCAGATCTTGGCGTCGATCCGCAGTCGCCCGCTCTTATCTGCATCGAGGGCAGTGTTTTCGAGAGATGCAAGCCGTTACGGGATCGGCTGCTGGACCGGATGTATCATGATATCCCCAAAGAGTTTCATAGGCATTGCAGGTTTGTACACACAGCAAATGCAACCTTGGTCGGCGCGGCGGCGGCAGCTCTCTCAATCGAATAGGCTTAACCGACTTTTCATTCCAAATATATCAATGCGGCTGATCCACTATCGATACGAAACACAACAATTTACCCAATATCTGACGTGACGGAGGTTATCAGATGTTATACGAACTTTGGAGAAATAGGAAGACCGGACAACCTTGTATTGCGGCAAAACGAGGCGATCAAGCAACCCCGCTTCTGCCCCTGCTGGCATATGACCGCACACACGCAGGGAAATCCAAACTGTCTGAGCAACAGCTCTCAGATATCGTCTTACTCCTGTTCGATTGGCGGACAGCCGTTGACGAAACGGAGTATCTTCTTCAGTTTGCAAACGACGTCTCCGTCCGAATGGAAGACTACCAAACAGGGTTGATGCCGTTTGAACCTAAATCTTATCGCGACTTCATGCTGTACGAACAGCATGTCATCCACTCCGCGAAAGGTTTCGTGCGGGAATTTATGCCAAAGTCCCAGGGTATCATCAGGGCATATGAAACCATCTTTCGCAAACCGTTCCCTCGGCTCCTTCCAAAAAAGCTCTGGTATCAAAAGCCGATCTTCTACACCGGCAATCATCTTGCGTTCGTTCCGTCCGGCAGCGAGATCGTCTGGCCGCCCTATAGTAATTATATCGATTATGAGCTGGAACTGGGTGTTCTGATCACAAAACCGCTCTACAACTGCACTCCCGCACAGGCAAAAGACGCCATAGGCGGGTTCGTTCTCTTCAACGATTGCAGCGCCCGCGATGTGCAGTTGCCGGAAATGGACAGCGGATTCGGGCCTTCGAAATCGAAAAACTTTGCCAGCGTGATGGGCCCTGTCGTCGCGACGCCGGACGAGATATGGCCTGTTTTCGATGTCCTCGAAGCGGGTGTTTGGATCGACGAAACGCCGTCTGGCAAAGGTAAGTTAACCGGCGCGCGGTACAGTCTTGAGGAGGCGGTCGCATATGCGGCGGAGGGTGAGCATATCTTTCCCGGCGAATTTATGGGCTCCGGCACGATTCCAGGTTGTAGCGGGATCGAAAGCAACCATCATGTCCAGTTCGGCAGTGAAATCCGCATGGAGCTCGGCAATCTGGGTTTGCTGACGACCAGAATCGCCAAACGATAATTGGGAGGATAGTATGACAAAAATCGTTGATCTCACGAAGATGATTCAGTATAACAAACATGATCCGATGGTCATGAAAGTGAAGCTTACGCCTGTGACGCGCACATTCGGACGATTCCAAATCCGCATGATGGGCTTGCCTTTCCGTCTTTTCCCTACAGGCTTTCGCGGATGGACTGCGGATTTTGTAAAGATCGGTACCCACGCCACAACGCATATCGATGCGCCATATCACTACGCCGATCTCTGCGAGGGAAAACCCGCGAAGACCGCGGAACAGATCCCGCTTGAACTTTGTCATGGAGACGGCATCGTCATCGACATGAGCGCCAAAGCGGACAATGACCCTGTTACCATTGACGACATTCAGCGACAATTGCGTAAAACGGGCGCCGAGATTAAACCCAACACCATCGTCCTCATCCGCACCGATCGCGACCGATTGATGGGGACGAAGGCATATCCCAACGCGGGACCCGGCGTTTCTCTGGAAGCGACCGAATGGCTGATCGATCAGGGTGTTCGTGTGATGGGAACCGACCAGTGGGGTTGGGATATGCCGCTGGCAGAGCAAATTCGCCTTGCAAAGAAAAATAACGACCGCGAATTATTCTGGAACGCGCATCTGCTCGGTTCCAAGAAAGAATACTTCCACGTCGAACAGTTGACCAATCTTGCGGCTCTGCCGCCGTTTGGCTTTCAGGTATTCCTGTTTCCGTTGAAACTGCGCGGCGCCTCCGCGGCGCCGGTGCGCGCCGTTGCTATACTGAACGACTGATCCAATCAAGGGGGAAAAACAATGTGCGACGTATGGATTGTAGGCGCAGCAAGAACCGCAATCGGCAAATTTGGAGGAAGCCTGCGAAATGCACCTTTGGATGAGCTCGGCGGCACTGTGATTCGCGAGACGTTGGAGCGCTCTAAAATTCCGCCCACCCGGGTCGATGAAGTGATCATGGGGTGTGTGCTTACGGCGGGGCACCGACAAAATCCTGCCCGGCTCGCCTCGATATTCGCGGGAATTCCTGTGGAAACTTGCGCGTGGACAGTGAATATGGTCTGTGGTTCCGGCCTCAAGGCAATTGCAGACGGCGCGCAGAGCATTCGTCTCGGGGATGCCGAAATCGTCGTTACGGGCGGTATGGAGCTCATGTCCGCAGCTCCGTTCATTCTGCCCGACCAACGCTGGGGTCACCCACTCGGGCATTCATCCGCGTTGGATTCCATCCAGTTGGACGCACTGCAATGTGGCATCACGGACGTACACATGGGCGTTACCGCAGAGAACATTGCAAAGCGGTACAACATCTCCCGCGCAGAGCAGGATGCCTACGCGGTCGAATCCCAACGGCGCGCATCACTTGCGGATTTCTCCGCGGAGATTGTTCCGATACGCGTCAAACAAGGCAAAGAGGAACTTTGGTTCGAAAAAGACGAGTATCCGCGCCAGAATACGACGTTGGAAGCATTAAGCAAACTAAAGCCGGCCTTTTTACCCGAGGGCAGCGTAACCGCGGGAAACGCATCCGGAATCAACGACGGTGCGGCCGCAATCATACTGTGTTCTACGGAAGCACTTCATAAACTATCCTTAACGCCGCTGGCTCGTCTCGTCTGCGTTTCGAAAGCCGGCATCGACCCAAACTACATGGGTCTTGGTCCGGTACCCGCCACAAGAAGCGCGCTTGAAAAGTGCGGATGGGCGATAGACAACCTGGATCTCATCGAAGTCAACGAAGCGTTTGCCGTTCAGTCCATTGCGGTCATGCGGGAGCTAAACCTACCGCCCGAAAAAACAAACGTAAAGGGTGGAGCGATCGCTCTCGGACACCCAGTCGGTTGCTCCGGCACCCGCATTCTCACGACGCTGCTTTATTCCATGCGAGAACAAAACGCATACAAAGGGCTTGCGACGCTCTGCATCGGCGGAGGTATGGGTCTAGCCGCATTGGTGGAACGCGTATGAACAAGCGAATTTCGGTCAACGAAGCCGCCTCCAGCGTGAAGAGCGGCATGAGCGTCATGATCGGCGGTTTTCTTTGCAGCGGCAGCCCGAATCTGATCATCGACGCCATCTTGGCGGGAGATGCGCAAGACCTCACGATCATCTGTAACGATGCCGGCATGCCCGACCGCGGTGTAGGGACGCTTGTTTCCGCCGGGCGTGTGAAGCGGCTGATCGTCTCCCACATCGGCACCAATCCGGTCGCCGGGCAGAAGATGAACGCAGGAGAAGTCGAGATCGAGCTGGTTCCGCAGGGCACGCTGGCGGAGCGAATCCGCGCGGGCGGGTTTGGGCTCGGCGGCGTTTTAACACCAGTCGGAATTGGAACACAGGTTGAGCATGGGAAGATCAAGCTCGCGATCGACGAGAAACTATACCTCCTTGAGAAACCCTTACATGCAGACGTCGCATTGATCGCCGGACATATGGCGGACAGTTTCGGGAACGTGGTCTACCGCGGTAGCTCCCGTAACTTCAACCCGATCATGGCGCCTGCTGCTGATTTGGTGATTGCACAGGTAGAGCGAATGTGTGAGACACTAGACCCGGAAATTGTACATACACCGGGTTTGTTTGTCGATTATATTGTTGCTGGAGATACAAGCCATGACTGATATCAAACATCAAATCGCGCGCCGAGCGGCGCAGGAGGTCAAGCGCGGCGATATCGTCAATCTCGGCATCGGGCTCCCGACGCTTGTTGCGGAATACCTGCCGGATGATCTAGGGATACAGTTGCAGAGCGAGAACGGATTTTTAGGTTTAGGGCCCAAACCCGTCCCTGAAACCGAAGACGGATCCATCACCAACGCAGGCGGTCAAGCCGCGACGATTTTGCCGGGCGGCTCTTTTTTTGACAGCGCAGTGTCTTTTGGTATGATCCGCGGCGGGCATCTGAATACGACGATCCTCGGCGCGCTGGAGGTTGACGAGTGCGGTAGCATCGCGAGCTGGATCATCCCGGGTAAGCTTGTTCCTGGCATGGGCGGGGCGATGGATCTCTTAGTCGGCGCAAAGAAGGTTATTGTTGTGATGGAGCACACCAACAAGGGTACTCCAAAGATTCGAAAACGCTGCACCCTGCCACTGACGGCAGTCAGTTGCGTGACGAAGATCATTACCGAAATGTGTGTAATGGAATGCAGGGATGGACAATTGTTTTTAACGGAACTTTCAGACGGATATAAGCTGGAACAAGTTCGCGCGGCTACAGAAGCGGAGTTTTGTGTAAAGCTATCATGAATGAAATTGCCCTCCAATACACCTTTCAGTCTCTTCCCTCGTCGTTCTAGGCGCGAAGAATTTAAAACGATCCGTCTGCTGTCCGACATCATTCTCTGTACGTCTGATCCGTGACGAAAACTGTCTTACTTCAATAAATTTGATAGTAGAATTCACAGACGCTCCCTTATACTTCAAGCTAAAAACTGTGTTCCTGATTCGCTAGATACCGCATGGTATCCCGGATCGATGATTCCGCATCGTAGCTCGGCCAGTATTCCAGCCCAAAATAGCCAGAATACCCCGCGTCCTCCACCGCGCGGATGATGCGCGGATAGTTCGTTTCGCCCTGTTGCAGTTCATGCCTGCCAGGTACGCCCGCGCTATGGAAATGTCCGATCCATTCGATATTTTCAGAGATATTGTTGACTAGATTCCCCTCCATCAGCTGCATATGATAGCAGTCAAAGAGCAGTTTAATCCTCGGGCTGTTGACCGCCTTGACAATCTCGAATCCTATACGCGACGAATCGAGGTAATACCCCTTATGATCGATGAGAGAATTGAGCGCCTCGAGCACGATCATCACTCCTTCACGTTCGCAGATCTCTGCTAATCGTTTCAAGCTCTCAATCAACAGCGCTTTCTGCGCAATTCCGCTGCCCGACACATCCCCCGCAAGGCCAATAAACGTATTGCAGCCAATGTCTTTTCCAAACTCGATCGAACGTTCGAAGTTTTTACGCACGGTTTCGAACGGGAGATTCAAGCGAAAATCCCACGGCTGATTGAGACAGCAGCAGGCAACCGGGATGCCAGCGCGCGCCGCAATATCACCTATCTTTTTCGTGTCATATATGGATGGATCCCAGAATTCTATTGCATGTAAACCAAGTTCCTTTGCCTTCTCGATTCGATCGTAAAACGAAATACCATCAAAAACCGGTTCGATACAAAGCGAATATTTCATTTGTGCGCCTTTCCTCCCTTGCTGTGCATCTGGCCGATGGAGCGCGCGATATTGTCCTCGCACGCCCCATTGGCCTTCTTGTCTAGGCTAGCACTGCCGCAACTTTGCGGATTGCGCGCGCGATCATGTCGCAATCTTCGTCGCTCATCTGCGGCGGAATATCCATGTGTACCACACGGCCAAGATACGATAGCGTATTCGGATTCATCATGGGATCATACCGCACAGGCTCCGCTTCTTGATGATACGGGCAATCCCACGGACAGCTGGCGGCCGTCGGCGTCTTTTTCTCGATGATGTGCTTCCAGTGCGCGTAGATGTGCCAATCCGGTATGCCTGCATTGAATACGCCGGCAGCCGCGACGCCTTCCGCTTTCAGAGCATTGACAAATGGCTCAACCTTCTCGCGCTCGTCAAGATAAAACATCAGGCAGATGGCAGAATCCCCTTCCGGATCGTTTACAGGACGAACCTTGATTCCCTTGACACCCTGGATGCCTTCGATGATGCGCTTCTGATTCGCGCGCATGCGCTTCACCAATCCATCCAGGCGTCCGAGCTGTGCGAGCATAACGGCTCCGGTGAGTTCGCTCATGCGGAAATTGGAGCCGCAGAACAGCTCGCCTTCAAACCTCTGCTCGGCATATCGATCCGGACGCCAGCATGCGGCAGTGTCATGATAGCTCATGCATCGGTCATAGATTCGAGCATCATTTGTTAAGATCATTCCACCTTCGCCAGCTGTGATCGTCTTGTGGTATTGAAATGAGAAGCAGCCCGCATGACCGATCGTGCCTAGGTATTTGCCGTGGTACATACCTCCAACCGCCTGCGCGCAATCCTCCACAACGATGAGGTTGTGTCTTGCGGAGATCTCCATAATAGCGTCCATATTGCACGGCACTCCGCGCATATGGACCGCCACAATGCCCTTTGTCGCGGGCGTGATCTTTTTTTCGATGTCACGCGGATCGATTGTCAGGGTTTCGTCCACTTCCGCAATGACCGGAATTGCCTTTGCCGCGACGATTGCCGCGCAAGAAGCAAAAAACGTATATCCGGTCACGATAACTTCGTCACCCGGACCAACGCCGCAGGCGACCAGCGCGGAAATCAGCGCGCCGGTGCAAGAGCTGGTCGCAAGGCCGTATGCAGCGCCGAGTTTTGCCGCAAATGCGGTTTCAAACGCCTTTACCTTGGACTCGCAGCCCTCGGGTCCATAGTAGCGAAACAGGTATTTGTTCTCCAGAACCTCCAAAACCTGCTTTTTCTCTTCTTCTCCGATTTCAAGCCCGCCGGGGTACATTGGATAGTTCTGTGTCGTCTTTGCCTTTGGACCACCATAAATCGCTAATTGTTCCATTGATTACCTCCAAGTGGATTCTTCGTTTCTCTATAAAAACAGTTTCCTTTGTTGTGAAAAAAGCAACCTATAAACAATATGGTATTTGCAGAAATTATGTTGCGATCTGGTCGTGGATACCCTATTAAGAAAAATGCTAAAACTTTTAGATCTAAAACCACCTAGCATTTGAACAAGTGGTACCCATGCGCAACTTCTAGGATTAATCCGTCCGTCACTCCAACCTCTCCAACCAATTCATTCCACTGATGATTCCTGCGATAGCTTTTGCTAGCAATAAATGACCAATGATATTCAGATGAATCCCCTCTTGCATATCAAATCTAGTTACCTTGCCTGCGTCCAGAAAGCAGCAGGAATATGTCTGAGCAGTCTGTCGATATAGTTCCGCAAGCTCGTGTGATGCTGCAACAGACTGTAAATCAAACATCCCTTCGCTGTTGATACCGGCAGTTTCTTCGAGCGGTGGAGGACAAACCACAATCAACTTCGGCGGGTCGAGTTGCAATAGCTTGTAATGTTGATAAAGCTCGCGAATCATTTGACCCAGTCCTGACGCTATTTGGGATGGCGTTGCATGATATTCCACTTTCACGTCATTCGTGCCAAGCATTAGTACAATGGCATCGACCGGGAAATGGCTTTCGATGCAAGGGATCCACCAATCCAGCGCGCGTCTTCCCGATGCGAATGGATCTTGAAAACCTATTGTTCTTCCACTCAAGCCTTCTACCACAATATTATACGAGTCCCCCAACAATAGCCGTAGAAGTCCCGTCCAACGCAAATCACTTTGTAATCGGATTGGCTGACCTGCGTTTGCATTTATATTGTAACCATACGTATTTGAGTCACCGTAGCAAAGAATCTGTTTCACTTAGTCACCTTCATTGTCGAAATTAAGTTCGTTTAATGTGATTCAGAGTTGCCCGAGTTGACGCTGCCAAACTGCGTTTCTCTTAAGTACTGTGTCAAAGGCAACGTACAACGATCAAATCACTTCGAGACTATCTTTATCTTGCAGCTTTGGAAAACTTGCGTGTGGCAGCTCCTGGTACCAGTAAGCCACCGATGCAATATCATCCTGAAGCGGAAGGTACCTGCCATGCTCGCGCCAACCCAGCGCTTGCATGGTCACTCGAAGCCCGCTCTGGAAACGGATTGGGTCTGTGATGTGCCAACGGTACATGCCAAAGCGGAACTGGCTGTTATAAAGCTTGTCCGGCGTAAGCACCTGATGCAGGCCGGCGTATGGCGTCGTGAACTCGCTGTACTGGCCGGGCTTTTGCCGCGGATCCTCGAAATCATAAGAGCCGCAGAAATAATCCTCGGTTCCGGTTCCACATATCGTTGGATGCTCGGCTTCCCCATCCAGATAAAATTTGATCTCTCCTTCGCCCCACCAGCCGCGATTATTGACACCCCAAGCCATATAGGTGCCAACATAGTGCCCTCTGCCCTGAATGCCGTCCACAATGGTAAACACCTCTTTATACGGAAGCGGGTTTGCCCTGCGAAACTGAGCATGAAAATACGCGCTGTGCTCCGGCACCTCAGTGAGGCAATAATCGATCTGGTAAAAGCAAGTCGCCTCAAATTCCTTCGAGCGGTTTTCAAGCGTGATGCGGCAGTGTTTTTGAAACGGCATCTGCCAGTAGCAGTTAAACGCGCTGCCTGGATTGACGCATACCGCAAGCGAGGAAAGCTGGCTATATTCGTTCCAACCACTCGCAAAGAAATCCCCGATTGGAACCTCGACCGAAGGTTGTTCCTGATGATCCCAGTAAAAGCGCAGGATCAAATTGCGCCAGGGTTTGGAAACAGTCATCCAAATGTGCTGAATCACACCCGGTCCTTCAATGACGGCCAAATCCGCCGTCGTCTGCGTCGGAATCACGATGTTCGGGTTCACCTTCCAACCAACGCCGAGTTCGCGCGCGGCGTTCCCCGAAATGCCCTTCTCCAACGGACAGCGCGCACCGCCGCTGACTTCTCCCGTTGGGTTTTCCGCGCTGATGGAGCGCGACTGCGCGTTGGAAAGCAGCATCAAATCGCTCATGCCGTTGATGATTCCGTGAAACATATCTTTTCCCTCTCTATGCAATAAATGTGTGCCACTATTTTGTGCGACTGTATACGATCGCTTCATATGGCTGCAACCACCCGGCGCGATGCGCTTTATAGTTGCCGATCAATCTTTTCTCCCCCGCCTGCAATTCCGCAGGCGTATACGGTATCTCTTGATCCGCAAAGTTCAGCAATATGCGCAGTTCGTGTGTCTCATCCTCACGCCGGAACGCCCATACCAATTCCGAATTCTCGTGGAGCAGAGAATACGCACCGTAAACTATCACGGGATATGTCTTTCGTAACCGCAGTAGCGCTTGATAGTAGCAAAAGACCGAATCGGGATCATTTATCTGCTGCTCCGCATTGATAAAACGATGGTTTGGATTTACCGCAATCCACGGCGCTGATCTAGAAAACCCGCCATTTTTTTCCCTGCTCCATTGCATTGGCGTGCGCGCGTTGTCCCGACTCTTTGCCGCGAGAAACCGCATCATTTGCGCATGCGTTGCCTTGCCGCTCTGTGTCAGCTCGCGATAGATGCCGAGGCTCTCGATATCGCGGTAATCATCTAGCCGCTCAAAGCCCGCGTTGGTCATTCCAAGCTCCTCACCCTGATAGATGTACGGCGTGCCCTGTTGAAAATGCAGGCAAGTGGCGAGCATTTTTGCACTGATTACGCGATACTCGATTCGGTCGTCCCCGAACCTAGAGACGGCACGCGGTTGGTCGTGATTGCTCCAGTAGAGCGAGTTCCAGGCTTTCCCCGATAGCTCCGTCTGCCATTTACTCATATTCTCCCGCAGAAGAGGCATGGGTACCTTCTCTTCATTCCATTTCCCCAGCTCACTCTGTCCAAGTCCGACATGCTCAAACTGGAACACCATATTGAGTTCGCCCATATCAAATCCCGCATATCGCTTTGCTTCTTCAATCGTGACGCCGCCCGTCTCGCCAACGGTCATGATGTCATAATCGTCCAGCACTGCCTTTCGCATTTCACGCAGAAATTCGTGCGCGCGAGGTCCGTTTTCGATAAACGCGCATGGGCTTGTGCCGCTTGAGTCATCCGGAAATCGTTGGTCCTTTGAGATCAGATTGATGACGTCCATCCGAAACCCGTCGATACCCTTGTCACACCAAAAGCGCATCAAATCATATACTTCTTGCCGTACAGCGGGGTTTTCCCAATTCAAGTCCGGCTGCTCCGCAGCAAAGATATGCAGATAATACTGTCCGCTTGCAGGGTCAAGAGTCCATGCAGAGCCACCAAAACTCCCGCTCCAGTTGTTCGGCGGGCCTCCGTTTTTTCCGTCCCGCCAGACATAGTAATCGCGCCTTTCTGCGTTTCGACCGCTCCTGCTCTCGATAAACCATGGGTGCTCCGATGAGGTATGGTTCGCGACGAGATCCATCACGATTCTCAGCCCGCGCGCATGCGCCTGCGCAAGCAGACGGTCGAAGTCCTCCACCGTGCCGAAGTCTTCGTGGATGGCACGGTAGTCCGATATATCATAGCCGTTATCAAAGTTAGGCGAGCGGTAGACGGGGCAAATCCAGAGCACATCTACGCCGAGTAAGCGAAGATAGTCGAGTTTTTCCGTAATTCCGTTGAGATCGCCGATTCCGTCCCCGTCGCTGTCGTAAAAACTGCGCGGATAGATCTGGTAGACGGCGCATTCTTTCCACCACGCGGCGGAATCTTTCGCCTTTTGCTGTATCCCGTGTTCTTTTGTTTCGCTATCTTTCATACAATACCTGCACCATCGCATGACACTCTACTTTGTCTACACAAAACGAAACCAGTCCTTGCTCAACGGCAAACGAAATCTCTTTTTCCTGCGGCACGAGCCGTACGCTCTTAACCTTCCCACGTGCTTTGATGCGAACCGTAATATTATAGACGGGCAAAAGCTCTTCAACGACAATGGAGTCTTCCCCTTTTCGCATCATGGGCGCATACAACAGCTGCACCAAATCATACCCTTTTTCTTCGTTGCGCAACAGCGTTACGGCGGCAGATGGGGGCATAGACGTCACAAGCGTTTTCTGTTCCCCCAGCAATCGATTCATGCATGCGCAGAAAAGTTCTCTTGTGAGAAACGCGCCGTGAACCCGGTATTCCTCAAACAGATGAAACGCCGCGAACACAAATCCTTCCCCCGCGATGATCGCGGGTGCCTCGCTGCGATTTTGCGACGGGGCGTGCGCATGCGAGCAGAACTCAAACGTTGAACGGTTGAAATACGGATATTCAAAATCCGCGAGAATCTCTGTGCGTGTTTCGTCAGCCTGCACACAATAAGCCTTTTCGTAGACCACAAACGCGTTGTCGCCAAGGGTATCCAGCGGCTCGCGTGTACGTAGATAGACTGGATTGTTTGTCTCTGGTTCTGGGTAGCTGTAGCCCAGCTCATCAAATAACCGTTGCTTTCCCTGCACGACGCCGGATCTTCCGGTTAGGAAAACCTTGCCGCCGTTTTTGCGATAGAATGCAAGCTTCTCTGCGAGTTGCTCGTCGAGATCCGCTTCATCCGGCAGCACCAGCACGGCAAAGGGAGAAAAATCCATCTCGGCATCGATGACGCGGAATAGGTAGCCGCCCTCGCTGAGCAGGCGAAGCGCGCCCTCATCGCTACGTTTTGCCTGAGAAACGTGGTTTTCCACATCATATTCTTCGCCCAGCGTATCCGCTTCTGCGATTGCAAGCAGATTGTGTTCTCCATATCTTGCGCCAAGCGCTTCCAGCGAGAGAAGTCCGATATCCGCTGCAAGCGATGCGCCCTCAAGATATCGCTCTTTTTGTTCTACGCGCTCATATGCGCTGCCAATCATATGGTAGGTCGCGGAATCCAGCGCTCCACTCGGGTGGAGTTGATCTCCGACCGAGCACCGCGCGCCATAAACAAGGTTGAGACTCGTTTCATAGATGAGTGCGTTCGGGTGTTTGTATCCTCCAAACTCCCCCCATGCCTTATGAAACCTGCCGGTCATGCCCAGATAATTCAGCCCAAGCCCCGCAGCATATAGCGCGGAAAGCGGAAAATGGTCGTATCCCCAGCCGCCGGTGGGCAGGCTCTCCAGCTCCAGATGGGTATCGCCCGCGATAAAATCCAGCCGTCCCCGCTGCACATGTCCCCCATTATGAAAGATCGGCAGTCCCGGACGGATCGCGTGTACGCGCGCTTCCACCTGCGTGATAAAGCCAACATACAACTCCTCCGCCAGCTCCCAGATGTGGGTGTGATTCATCGGGTCTTTGCCGCGCGCAAGCAGTGTTTTGACGCAATTCTGGCAGCAACATGGAATCGGGCTGGAAACGTCCAGAAACAAACCGTCCGCATCGTAGTGTTCGGCAACCTCAAGCACTTGTTCGATTACGGCTTGCGTATGCGCGTTATTGAGGCAAAACCGATGCCATCCCGGCTCCATCAGCGTTGGCACCCATGTGGTTTTTTCGTCGCTCCGGCGTATCAACCACTCCGGGTGGTTGCGTACCTCGCGTTCGTCCAGCCCGATGGAAAGATGAACCGGGGTCTTAATTCCCACCGCATGCGCAGCCTCGATCTGCCGACGAAGCAAATCGAACGAGAGATTTGGATGCCGCGGGGAGAGCTTGCTGTCATAGTACATCCAGCCATGCGCGCACTTTGCCGTGAGTGTGACGGAATTGACATGCGCCTGAAGTAGCGTCTGTTGAAACGCATTTGGGTCAAAGTCTAGACCGATTCCTTCGATGGAACCCGCAGTATGAAAATCCAAATGAACCTGCCGATATCGCATGTTACCTCCACATATCGTATCATGTGCTGACGCACAGAATTTCAAACTTGTTCTACGATCACAATCGCGCTGCTGTTGCGCCGTGCAAGGCGTATCGCAACTCCGCTTTCCAATAGGCTTGCCCCCGTACGAACCTCCGCGTTCTCTTCGCCAAAGAGCGAAACACGATAACGATTCAAAGGTTCAAGGCCGGATACCTTGACCCACTTCGTTTCGCAGATATGGTTCATCCGGTAGACGAAAATCAAGCTTCTTTCGCATGCTTCCTCGACAAATTGATGTACGTGCCAGCTCTTTCTGTTTCCCAACCGGGCGGGCTCCGCGTCCGTCAAAAGAGATGCGTTTGCAAGAAAGCCGCGCCACTGCTTATAAAATGTAGTATGTGTTCGGATGCAGTCGCGCGTTGGCAAATCCAGCGTTGCGATATCACCCGTTATCCCCATAGGAGACTGGAAGAGCAACCGGCAGGCAAACTCTGTGTCTATCGTTTCGCATTCCGCAAATCCCGGTCCCGGGGAGGATGGCGTGACGACGGTGTGCTCCACCGTGCCTTTGCTTCTGTCATACGCCGGAATATCCGGCCCTTTTTGAAGCGCAAGCCAGCGATAGATCCGATTCGGACTGGTTCGCATGGACATCTGCTGGAAGGTGGAAAGTCCGTCCCAAGGGTTCGCGTTGTCGCTAGAAAATGAAACGTCAAAGTGCGACATGGTATTGATATCGCTCCGAAGCCCGCCCGAAGCGCAGTTTTCGAAGATCACGTCCGCTCGGCTCTGCCGTAGTTCGTCTATCAATCGGTAAAGGTTTTGATAATAACGCATGTGCCCAGTTCCGCTCCGATCCACTTCCAGCTCCTGATTAAAGTCCAGCTTGAGCCAGCCAACGCCGTAGCGATCGATCACGCGGAGTATCTCATTTTTTAGGTAGACGTATACCTCTTGCATCCAGAGCATCGGATAAAATCCACTACTTCCTAATGCAAACCACTCCGGATGCGCCTGATAGATCGGTGTGCAGGTTGTAACACGCTCTGGCTCCATCCAGAGTCCAAAGCGCAGCCCGCTCTGGCGAACCGCATCTGCAAAGCCCGAAAGTCCGCCCTCCAGAGCGATTGTATCCCTTTCGCGCCAATCCCCGACGCATTCGCTCCAGTTGCCTTCCTGCCCGAACCAGCCCGCGTCCACACAAAACACCTCGCAGCCAAGCTCCTTCGCAATTTTTAACCGCTCGAACAGCCGCTCTTGGTTTAGATCGTCAAAGCAATCCATCCATGTATTGTAGACAACAGGAAATTCTCTCTTTTCTTGCTTCAGCATATGTGTATTCAAAAAGTAATGCAGCCTCGGCGCGGCATAATGCAGCATGCCATCCGGCAAGCTTTGAATCAAAACCTGCGGCATCTCAAGTCGCTCGCCCGCTTCAACCTTGATCGAGACCCGCTCGGTCGCGTGTCCCAGAGAGAGAGAAAATGTGCCGTCCCCTTGCGGACCGACTCCTCCGCTGGACGAACGAACGCATATCTCCCAATCTCCCACCGGAAGAATATGAAACGCGATCCCTCTCCCCGCTCCAATCTGCCTCAACGCGAGAAAAGGCGTGTTCCCCTGTGTCGTCCTTCCGCCTTCGTTGCATAGGTGCAGTCCACCGGGATATAGACGTTCCCAACCGCCGTCGCCTTCATAACACCAGTTGCTGGTCTGCAAATATCGCTCATATTCGCCGGGAGCGAACCTAAACCGCGTTTGCAGGCGGCGAACTTCGAGCACATGTGTGCTATTGTTTTCCAACGACAAAGTTTGGCTGATGATGCCAGCTTTCCCGTCCAGTGAAAAGTTCAACTCGCAGCTGACGCCGCAGTCGGAGCGATAAAAAACTTTCACCGTCTCGTCGGTTTGCGAAATAGATGACTGCAGCAGATCGATCGGTTTCCCGTTGTGCAGTATGTCGCTCTCCAGCTGACCAATCTGCCTTGCGGGAGCGCCCTCCTGCGGAATGTGCATCTGCATGCCGAACAGACAGCCGGGGGAACACTGCTCCCGCAACTGTACCCATTCGGTCATGCCGAACGCTTCGCTGATCAACCGGTACTGCTCCATTTGCCCTCCTGCGTTACTGCTTTTCTGTCATCAAATCTTTTCGTTCGATCGAAACAATCGTCTCGGAAATACACGTTCGTGCGTCTTCACTCAATTGCAGGCGGTATTGTCCGGTTTTCACGCGCATATCATCCGCCAGCGCATCATAGCTGGCCAGTTTCGAAAGTGGGATTTCGAACAATATCTCCTTCTGCTCGCCAGCAGTTAAAAACACTTTTATAAACCAAACAAGTTTTTGCGGCGCGACCCGCGGCGTATTGCCCGCAAAACGGGCGTAAATTTGAATGACATCCGCAGCGTTGACTGCGCCCGTGTTTCGAATGATTACCCACCCGGTAATCGTTCCGTGGCTTACGCGGACATCCAGAATCGATTTTTGAAAGCTGCTGTATCCAATGCCCGCGCCAAACGGAAAGTCGACGGGTCCGTAGTGATACCAATGCGTAAATCCCTTGCCCGCCCGTAAATCATAGCAATCAAATGGTGGCAGGTCTTCCGTCCCGCTGTAGAAGGTCAACGGCAGCCGCCCGCTTGGAGAAACGCGACCGGAAAGAAGATTTGCAAGCGCGCTTCCTCCTTCTTCACCGGGATACCACGCCTCAAGTATCGCGGGGATGTGCGCCTTTAGCCAAGGAATTGCAAGCGAAGAACCATTGTATAACACCGCAACGATATTTTCGTTGACCGCGCGCACCTGTCGCAGCAGATCCAGCTGCCGCGCGGGCAGCCGCAAATCCAGCCTGTCTTTTCCCTCCGCCTCGTCCGTTGTGCCAAGCCCAAGCAGCGCGATGACGACATCCGACCGCTTTGCTGCTTCAACCTCCGCGTCAAATAATGGCGAGGCTGTTTTTCGCGCGCGCCATAGCAGGCGAATGTGGGGCCTGCGGGCGCAAGTATGGTATGATACCGCAATTTTACAGCCTTCCGTTGCATCGAGCGAGAGCCACTCTCCTGCATAGGGTTGCCCGTTGACTGAAAGCGTCGCCTGCGCGGGAGCCTGCATGTCGCCCCGCTGATATTCAAGATGCAGCTGATATAACCCTTCCGATGGTGGAAGCAGAAATCCCTTCCACTTCACCGAAAAACACCCTTGCCCGATCATGGGGTCCGGCGCCATATTTTCCCAGTCAAAATCGAGTCTGGTGTCGATGCGTCGGTTCGTCTCCCTGCCATCCCGCACGCGGTATTGCGCAAGCAGCCCCCGCAGTTTTCCCCCCCCCAACTCGTGCCACAGCGTTTCCTCCGGCACCGCGCATAGCTCTTGCGCCGCTTCTTCCCGATAGGGAACATGCTCCACAAAATCTTTACCGAAAATCACCCGGATCGCTTGCACCGGCGTAATAGGAGGATCAGCCGGCTTTCCGCTATAGTCGCCAAGCTGGCATACGTCCGCATTATTTCCTATCACACAAATTTTCTTTTGTGCCGATGGGTTTAGTGGGAGCAGCGGCGCGTTTCCGACAGCTTCGTTTTTCAGCAGCACCATCGACTCCTCCGCCATCTCGCGCGCAATTGTCCGATGCGTCTTGCTGGATACGATCGAAACGTCAAGCCCGTCCCAGGGTGTCTCTTGGTCAAACAGACCCAGGCGGAAGCGTGCGATCAGCACGTTTTCCGCCGCGCGGTCGATCTCTTGTTCGGAGATCAGGCCTTGTTCCAGCGCCTCAGCCAGATGCGTTTGATATACCTGTTGCACGGTTCCGCACGAGCCGCATTCCAGATCCACGCCCGCGCGGAGGGCCTGCGCCGCCGCCTCAACGGGCAACTGGGCCGTGAAATGCCGATCCCAAAGGTTGGAGACCGCACCGCAGTCGCTGACCACATAGCCTTCAAAGCCCCATCTGCCGCGGAGGATATCGTGCAGTAGTTCGCGGCTCGCGTGGCACGGTTCACCGTTAACGGCGTTATAGGCAGCCATTACAGCCGCGCACTTTCCCTCTCGAACAACAGCCTCGAAAGGAGAAAGGAAATATTCAAATAAATCGTCACGCGGAATCACGGCGTTGCAGGAAAAGCGATTATGCTCTTCGTTGTTTGCAACATAATGTTTCGGCGTCGAAATCGTTTTGAGCAGCATTTCATCCTGACCCTGCATGCCCCGAACAAACGCCGTGCCGCAAACACCCGCAAGAAACGGATCTTCCCCGTAGGTTTCACCCGTTCGCCCCCAGCGCGGATCTCGCGCAACGTTCAGGTTGGGCGACCAGAAGGTAAGAAGCCCGTTATACCGTCCCTCCAGTTCCTCGCCTTCCATCCTGCCGCCAAAATGATTGTGCTTGGCACGCGCTTCATCGGAAATCGCCTCCGCAATTTTGCCGATCAGCGTGGGGTTCCAGCTCGCCGCCATCCCGATCGCCTGCGGAAACACCGTAAAGGTACCGGGGCGCACAACGCCGTGCAGCGCCTCGTTTCCGTGATGATACGCGGAAACGCCAAGACGCTGTATGGCAGGCGCCGTTTCAGATAATATGCTGATCTTCTCTTCGAGCGTCATTTGGCTTAAAAGCGCTTTTGCTCGATCTTGCATGGACTGCATCTCGTTTTCCTCTCAAGGGTTACACTCGATTATCTGCACCAAAAAGGTCTTGATTTCAAATGGGGAGATCGTAAAGCGAATCCTGTTTCCCTCGGTCCACTCGCCGATCGGTGTTTCGGTCAGGTCGCATTCGCAAAAGCGCAAGATCACAAAACTGCTCTCCACGGTGACTTCGCGGCTTTTTCCGCCGTACTCATGCAGACGCAGGAGCACAAAATTCCCGCTCTGCGAGCATTTCACAGCGTCCGCCCCGAGTAATGCATCCGAAATCAGAAACAGCGGTTTTGGCGGAATTGCCGGAATGCCCTGCGCGATCACCGTTGGATGATTGAGCGCCGCCGCGCGTTGGTGCGTGCCCGCCGCGCGCCAGTCTCCACCATGGGGGAGAAGCGCATATGTATAGCGATGTTCGCCCTGATCCGCCGTTTCGTCCGGGTCGATCGCAGATTTGATCAACGAAAGACCCAGCCTGTTTCCCTTTGCGCTGTGACCGTATTTACAGTCGTTGAGCAGGCTCACGCCTTTGCTTAGTTCGCTCAAATCGACCCATTGATGCGCGGGCACCTCAAACCGCGCCTGGTCAAACGCTGTCCTGTGCGCGGTTGGACGCGCCATGTTGCCAAATGGAATATCGAAGATCGCAACATCCGACGTAATGTTAAGCGGGAACTCCGCGCGCAGCAAACGCTGATGCTCGTGCCAGTCGACAATATGCTGAAATAAGATCGCAGCGTCGTCGCGTTGAAAGACCATATCCTGTGTCAAAAGGGACGATCCGTAGGAAAACGTGAACCGGACGATTGTCCGCAACGCATTGTTTTCCACGACGACGACGGAGATTAAATCTTCCACAAGCGCAAAGTGTTCGGTGTAGCTTGCGTCGATGTCCCAAGCGTCAAACATCGCGGGTTTGTCTTCATACGCGATCAGTTGATTGCCTGCTTCGCCGTCTGCAAACAATTCAAACCCCGGCTCCTTTGCATAAACGCGCGTTAACTGACCATTCTTAGCCCATTGCACAATGTAGAGTGGCGTTTCAATCGTTCTATGAGATAGATCGACCGAAGCAAGTCCCCTTATCGATTCGCTCTCGTCCTCCGTTTCTTGCGAAACAATGCAAGCCGCCGAAAACGGCTTTATTCCGCGCAGCGCGAGAAGGTATCTACCGTTACTGACGGGAACGCTTTCGATCTTGTTGCCTGCTTCATCTAGCCAGCGCACCTTGCCGTTTGCAGGCAGTTCGACGAGCGCATTTCTCTCCCAACCGCTTACGTTCCAAACAGTATATCCTTCGCTGTTTGCACGCTCTGCAAACCACGCCCCGTCCTTCTTGTCCAAAGCAGCGTGTAGGGCGGCATATTCGCGCCTTAGGTCGTCATACACCGCATGGATCGAGCTACCGGGCAGAATATCGTGAAACTGATTACGCAGCAGAATTTGCCATTGTTCAAACAAATCCTCCGCGGGAACCACGCCGCCGGATTGCAGCCATCGGAGCGTCTGAAAAAACTCACTGTCGCATAACCGCAACTCAAGCCGTCGGTTTTCACGTTTCACAAACGCCTGGCTCGTGTAGGTGCCGCGGTGACATTCCAAATATAACTCTCCATTCCAAACGGGTGTATCGCTGCGCATTGCCTGTTCGATCAGCGTTTCAAAAAATCCGCCCGCCGTATCAAATCGGATATCCATCTGCAACGGAAGCTCCCGCAGCGCACGCAAACGCTTGATCATTGTCCGCGTGCTGCCACCGCCACCGTCTCCATAACCGTAGAGATACAGTAAATCCTTCGATATCTCTTTGTTTTGATATAGCTCCCACGCTTGCCTAAGTGTTTGCGGTAAAATTTCGCCGTTATACGTCGTTGACCAGGGCTGCGGCGGGAATCCGTTTGCGGGAACCGTTAAAAAACTCGCGAGCACGCGGCTGCCGTCAATGCCTTCCCACCAAAAGGTATCGTAAGGAAAACGGCTGCTTTGATTCCAGCTAAGCTTGGAGGTGAAAAACACCTCAATCCCGCTTTTTTTCAGTATCTGCGGCATTGCCCAGCCAAACCCAAAGGTGTCCGGCAGCCAGACCGCATTGTCGTTTTTCCCAAATTCCGCTTGAAAAAAACGTCTTGCGTAGAGAATTTGCCGGATCATGCTCTCGCCTGAAATCAGGTTGCAATCCGCCTCCACCCACATGCCGCCTCCGGGCTCCCAGCGCCCCTGCCGGATTGCACCGCGCGCTCCGTCTAGCAGCGCTGGGTAATCCTGCTCAAGAATTCGATAATATTCCGGCGAGGATTGGAAAAAGCGATACTCCGGAAACTCTTCAAACAGCCTCAATACGGTTGATAACGAGCGTGCGATCTTTTCGCGCGTATGCTTGACGCGCCAGAGCCAGGCATAGTCGATGTGCGTGTGTCCCACGCAATGCATCGTACAGTCGCTCGCGGCTTTCGGCAGCGCGCGAAGCCCGGTTTTCAAAAGTTCTGCTCCGTTGAGGGCGGATGCGCGCAGCGCATCTCCTCCCTCGTTCCAACGAAGTCCGTCGGACATCCTCCTCGCCAGAGAGAGCATTTTATTTCGGGTTTCATCCTCCCGGGGCAGGATCTCCGCAGCGGAAAGTGTCATATCCAGAAGCGTTGCCGCATCCTCGAGCGCGTCATCGAGCCATCCGACCTCCGCCGTGCGAATGATGTGTGTCTTTTGCGATGGGCTCTTGCCTGTTATCCCCGCCCAAAGCAGAAACTCCAACTCGACGGTTTTTCCGGACCAGGCGTCGAGCGTAACGAGCATATGATTCTCGTCCACGCCATGCCAGGGTTGACCTTCTATGTAGAGCATCGCCTCAAAGCCGTGCCCGTATCCCGCGTGAATTGATGAAAAATCAAACTTGCCAAACACCTTTTGTCCGGCTCTTGCCACAGGCAGGGTAAGCTTCGTCAAAAGGTATAGATATCCATCCGTGCTATCCCATCGATCGCCGAGGCAAATTTCGTCCGCGCCCTGCGGCAGTGGCATATAGGAGCAGAGTTCATCACTCGCGACCTTTTCCCAGGCGCGAAATGATTGGATCTTCCGATCGCGCCGAAACACGCAGTCCGTCAGCCTGTCGCATTGCTCGCGTATTTCTGTGATTTCCGACCGTTGATCCATTCGCGGCCTTTCTTACTCCAAAGATGCTCCCAATGCCAAACCGGCTTATCTCCCGCCTGGCAGAAGTTTCAGATATTTGCGTAGCAGTGCATAATATGCATCATCCGTGGCTTTCCATCCAGAGAGCGGATATCGCTTCAGCCCCAACACGCTGCCGATCTGCACCGAACATCCATTTTCGAGAGCCGCGAGGAAATACTCCTCCAGATTCTCCTCAAAATGATGAAAGTCATACGCAACCGGGCAACCGACGCTTGTTGCCGCGAGCATCTTCCCGCGGTTGACGTGCTCTAGCACATTGGTGCTCCATACATCATATGTGCGGTTGATATCGATGAACTGCGCGAGATGCGGATGTCCCGCGCAACCAATGTGCACGGCGTCCGGCTTATGCTTTCGCATCAGGTTAAAAAACAGCTCGAACACGCGGTAAAAATAGTTCTCCTCCCCGCGCCAGCTCGAATCGAACAGCGGCGTTTCCGGGTGAATTTTGTCGGAGAGAAAGTCCGTCTTCACGCCGTCGAAATCATAACAGCCGGGATCGGAGGAAAAGAGGCGATGAAACAGGGGCTTCAGATACTCTTCCTGCGTAACCAGGCTGGAAAAATCGATCGTGCGCTGCCCATGTTTATTGATCCATCCACCGCCCGCGAGAAAGCGCGTGGGAATTTCGGCCAGATTATCCACCTCCGCCCAGTTCCACCAAGCCACAACGCGATAGCCGCGCGCATGCAGCCGGTCAATCAGCCCGCGAAGATCGGCAAACTGTTCTTTTTTCGCGATCCACTCCCCGCGCGTGCTCCAGCCCATATCGATCAGTATCGTGGTAAAATCCAATTTTTGCTCTTCAATAACGTTCAGCGCGCGCTCTATCAACTCGTCATTTAACGCATCGGCGGCGGACGCCGTAATTTCGATCTGATCATGCAGCCCTTTCGGGATCGAAGCCTCAGTCAAATAGCCTTGATCGACCCACGTGCAGTAAAGATTGCTTCTATGCCAGTCAAACCGTTTTTTTTCGGAAGGATCAGGTATGATCTTTTCTTCGACCAAGATGCTGCAATATTGCGCGATGGTCTCGTGCGGATCCTGTTTATACCCCGCGAACAGGGCAAATCTGCCGGAGCAGAAAACCTCCCCCGCCGTTAGCTGCAGCCCGTGTTCGAATCCTCCATAGTTTTGCGAAAACTGCATGATGCGATAGTTATCCACCGCGATATCCAGTCCGAATGTTCCCTGCGGCAGATCCATCGCCCCGATGAATAGATTGCAGGTGTTTTTTGTGAAGGTGAACATGCTCGGATGCGGGGCAAACTGCCAGTCGCTTGAGTATGTCGTGGTCTCAAAGCTCTCCCCCAGCAGGAGTTCCGGCGCGGTCTGCTCTGTGCAGTGGCGATTGCGAAAGTTGAAGAGCTTGTGCAGATTGACAAGGCACCCCGAAGGAAAAATATTCAGCCTGCCAAGCACGCAATCCCGGCGAACGCCGATCCGGCAGAGCAGTTCCACATATGTTTCGTGCGCGCGCATCTGAAAAAAGACATGCGGTGCGGGACTGTCTTCCGGCATGGTGTACAAAATCGTCAAACTATCTTGCACCTGTGTGATTTGGCATGCGATTGGCGTCGCGGCAACGCCGTCCAACTCCGGCAAGAAGAACCAAGGGGTTTTCGATATCAGTAGGTCGTCCCCTTTTTTGCTGCGGATGATGAGCGCATTTGCTTGATCTATCTGTATCTCGAGCGTCTTTGTTTGCATGTTACTCCTCGTCAATCGATTGTCATCTTGGCTCATCCGTCTTGGCTGCCCATATCTTCACTTTGAATCGTTCAAATACAGTTCTTCGCCTTCGATGATCTCCAGTCGCTGAGAAACCGCTCCGTTTCCGTCCAGGGTCTGGTGCAGAATGCCCCAGGCTTTTCCGGTGCTGAAGAAACAATGGAAGTCGTTTTCGTTAACGCGCGGGGAGAACGAAATCCTGTTTTTCCGCATATCAAAGCGAAAGCCGGATAACGCAGGGATGAGCGCCCAGCTTGCCATCGATCGGACATAGTGATTTCCGCACTCAACCTCGCAGTAGGGATTGCGTGAAAATCCGTCGTATCGCTCGCGAACCGCCTCCA
Organism: Christensenellaceae bacterium; assembly: GCA_963667195.1. Taxonomy (GTDB): domain Bacteria; phylum Bacillota; class Clostridia; order Christensenellales; family CAG-138; genus UBA7703. The sequence continues at coordinate 2,129,173 of OY762962.1, read as the reverse complement.
CAAGTTCCATCGCCTCGCGCACAAAGCCTTCATAGACGAGATGCGCCGCAACCTGATACTCTACCCCCGCCCAAACCTCGTCGCTATAGATAAACGGAAGTTTGGGACGCTCGCCTTTTGGCCATGTGCAGAGCACCAGCCCTCGTTCGCCCGATAGCGCATAGGTGCGCTGAAACGCGGTGAAGCTTGAAAAATTCTGAATGAAATTATTTCGGTAAACGGCGAGCAGCGCGCTTTTCACATGCTCCTCTGGCAACAGATATCCAAGACCGTTGAGATGGCTCAACATCTGCCCGAAGAGCTGGTCGGAAAGGCATCCTTTGCCATATTGATACAAATAACGGTTTACGTCTTCCGTCTTTTGTACATAATATTCGCCGCCAAATAGCAGCGCATCCATCTTCGCCGCACCTTTTTTTAGCATCTTACGATAGGAAGCCGCTTCTTCCGCTTCGCCGAGCGATTCCGCAATCTCCGCGCTTGCGGCGAGAGCCGCAAAAAAGACGGTGTTGGTCAGACTGTTCTCGCCATAAAATTCGATGTCGTAGGTGTTGTGCTGCTGTGCATCGAGAACAAAATCCCCGTTCGCATCCCAATATTGCCGCGCATACGCAAGCGCGCGCCGCGCATGCGGCCAGAGTTCGCGCAGGAACGCGTCATCTCCCGTGAGCTTCCAGTCGCGGTAAAGGCGCACGATACACCCCATTTGCCCGTCGGCCGCGGGATGATATTCCCACTGCGGTTTGCCAAATACCCGGCGGGTACGAAACGCCATCCGCCCGTCCTCGTTTGTCTCGAGCAGGAACTCCACGCGGCGCATGGTCTTCTCCAGCTCCGGGAATAAAAACGCGACGGTCTGGGCATAGTTCCAAACATGGGTGCAGCTGCCCTCACAACAACCATCCGTCTCAAAACCGCCCTCCCAGCCAAGGAATGTGCCGTCGGCCAGACGGAAACAAACAGGACTGCGCAGAGTTGTAATGTTGTTTGCAGCGGATTCGATCACGCTTTCCGGTAAGGTTGAGCCATATAGCGCGTGCGTGAAGGCGCGGCTCCGCGCCTCTAGCCCGGAAAGATGCTTGTTTAAGTGTACAGCTGCATCCCAGGCATCCGCAAAACGCGTGGCATAGTGATTTTTGACCGTGTGCGTTTCGCAATTTCCACAGGCACAGGCATCATACTCCCAGTTGTCCATCCTGTTTGGAAAATACCAGCTCATCAGAAACGTATAGGTTTCGCTCTGCCCCGGTTGAATTGTCTTTTTCACCGAGATCGAGCCCGTTTTCAATGCGCGATACTCTCCCGGATTGATCGCAACATAGCCGCTCTCCCGCTGCAGTGCGCCGTCGCTCGAAAAATCTTCCCAAAAGTCGGGCAGTCCATCCCAGTTGCCGCGCCGCAGCCACTCCCGCTTGCAGGTCACGTTCGCTTCCGGGGTTGCAAGCGCGATATTCCCAAAGTGCAGATGGTTTTCATCCAACTTTTCACAATGGAAATAGAGCCCGCAAAGCCCGTTGTCTTCGCGATATACATTGATGCCGTCGTCATCCAGAAGGATGCTCTCCCAGCCCGTCCGCTCAAACTCCCGCACGCCGGCGAGGTTTGAGGTTGATCCCGCAATCGCCACCTCTATCGGCTCTGATGCGGTGTTTTTCACACGGTAGCAAATGACGCCGGCGGGAATTGAGGAAGCATCCTCATCCAGCGGGACAAAGGGGTTAAAGCACTCCATCTCGACCGAAAGCGGCAGGGTTTCATCCAAAAATTCTACACTGGCAAACGGATATTGCGCCGAAAAACGGGACGCGGCAAAGCGCGGCAGCCCCGCGCATAACTCAACGGGTAACCCGTGCGATCTCGCATAGGGTTTGTGAAACGGCGCTTCCAGCACGCGCGCGTCTGTCTTCCCATCGTGTTCTTTGAGCCAGAGCGCAAAGAACGTATAGGGATTTCTGTTTCCCTTTCCCGGGCGGTTAAACCACTCAAAATCCTGCAGATTGCCGCGCGCACCGAGGGAGAAATTTCCCGTGCCGATGCCGCCGATTAAAAAAGCTACTTCTGATGCGGTATCAGGATAGCGAATCATTCCATTCCCTCCTTCGTCATTCCTGCCGTGCGCGAATGCCGCGCATGGATTTCAGGCTGCAAACCAGCTGTTCCAGCGGTTGAATCACACCGAGCTGATAGTGCGCAAGTTCGCCCTGCTCGTCGCAGGTTTCAACAAATTCAGCATAGCTGCGCTGATACGTCTGCGCAAACAAAAAGGCTTGCTCTGCCTGCGCGAGCAGCGCTTTCAACGTTTCTTCATCCGGGAGCTTTCCTTCTCCCGTCTCTTGTTGCCAGATGTTCAGACGAATCATTTCGTGCTTTACGCGCTGCAGCGCTGAAATCATGTTCAGGTGTACGCTGCTGATCGAGCATTGCATCGCAAGATAAACCGCCTCCCGCTTGCCTCTGGTTTCGCAGGATGCGGCTAACGCCAGATACGCGCTCTCCGCTTCTTCAAACAAGCCGCGCGCAAGCCGCAAATCTTCCTCGCGATATCCCGGCGGATCGGTTGCAAAACGATACACCCAGTCCCCTGTGAAGCCTGCGTTATAGAGCTTTTGTTTGCATAATTCCGTTGCGCGTTCCAGCAAATCCGCGGCTTTTCGCATGAAAGGCAAGCTTTCTTCGCCAAACACTTCCGCCGCATAGCGGTTCATCATTGCATCGTATCCGCTCTGCTTATCAAAGCAGGTTTGTGCCGCAATCTTCGCGTTTTGCTCCAGCCCGCGTACGCGCCAGTGGTTGAAATAGATCGTGTCAATGTTCATTTTCGCGGCTTTTGTAATATTGTCATAGATGCCGCGCGTCCAATTCTGCGCGAGATCCATGTTGCCGTCAAACTCCAGCCAGGAAATGACGCCGACATTCGTTTTTTTCGCCAGCAGCGCATTCCAGTTTTCCATCTGCGCCGCGATGTCCCGCGCGCCGTAGTCCCCAAGAATGTCGAAGCGTACGCCCTGCGGAAGAATCTCGCCCGCAAATTGGTTCACAAGTCGGATGGTATTCGGGTTTGGCGAATACAGACTCACTACAAGCCTTACGCTCTTTGCCAAAGTCTTCATCCGCTCGTCTTTCAAAATATTCGACGCAAACTCAATATAACGCATGGCGCCAATGAACGTTGCAAACTGGTTTTCCCCCGGCAGTACCGTCCAATACGGGTATGCCTTTGGGTTAATCGCGGCGTCATCCGTGTTGACCTGCCGCAGTTGCAGTATGAAGTCGTCTGAAAACGAGACGCCCAGGGAATTGCTCAGTCGGTCCAGTTCGCCTAGATACGCGCTTTCGCTCTTGGCAAGATAGCTCGTGCCTTCCCGTGAGATCAAATGCAGCTCGTCAAGGCATGGATACGCCGCATAGAGTTGGAGGCATCTCTCTACCGCAAGATCGAGCATGATTGGGTTAAGGGTATCCACCTCAGCGGTTTTCTTGCCGGACCAGCCCTGCTGCCAATCGGATGAGAGATTATAGCATTTCTGCAGCTCCTGTTCTTCATTGGACCAGGCAAGCGCTTTTTGTTCAAATACCTCGGAGATGTCTTCCGGTTCAATGGACGCTGCAATCGTCATGCCACGCGCCTTTGCGCGCTCCATCATGCGAAGATAACGTCCATGCACCGCGAGCAGCAGCGCTTCCGGATCTTCAATGAATTCAAACTCGGCAGGATACCAAATTCGCTTCGTGCGAATGCGCGCGCGCCCGATCATATCGTCGGGCAAAGGCTGATTGTCTAAATTGCCGAGCTTCTGCGTCAGATGGCGCGTCCCACGATAGAAAAACGGATACCATTCCTGATTGTTATACATGTGGAACAAGAGAAAATTCCATTTCATCGAGGCGAGCCGGTCGATGTAGGATGCAAACTCCGCTTCCGTGAAAAACGAAGCATCCTGCACAAAGTTAAGATGCATGCGAATGCCGCGCCGCGCAATCGAAGGCGTCAACCTGATGTTCATCGAAGGTACGGCTGTTAACTTTTCGCTTCTGCAAAGCAGCTCCTCCGAAAAACCGAAGTGCATGCCGCATTGTTCGAAAAACTCATACACAGCTGCCGTCAAATCCCCCGACATACGCGCCCGAAAAACGACCACGCGCGGACTTGATGTAATCCAGATCGCCTCCTGCATTTCCTGCGTCAGCATGAAAACGGGCATCACGCGCTCGGCGGACGCAAACGTCAGCGAGCATAAGCGTTCAAATTCGCTTTCCAGAAAGGCTTGTTGCAGCGGTGCGATCGTGTTTTGCATTGATTTCTCCAAGTTTGATTCAGATAATCGGGTAATTAGAGTTTGATGGAACCCGCGCTCAGGCCCTCAACGAACTGCTTCATTGAGAATAGGAAGATGATGAACAGCGGAACGCTCGCGAGCACATAGCTCGCGGCCAGCATACCCGTTTCTTGCGGGAATTGCGTGGATAGCACCGCGATACCGACCGTCAGCGGGCGGAGTTCCTGCGAAGGAATCGTCACCAACGGCCAGATATAGTCGTTCCAAACCGCGATGAAGATATTCATCGACATCAGCGCGATCATCGGGCGCAGCAGCGGCAGCGTCAGATGCCAGTAAATTCTTAACTCTCCCGCGCCGTCCAGGCGCATCGACTCAAATAGGTCGTTCGGCTGCATGCCGATAAACGTTCGCATGACGAAAACCCAATACGGCATGTTCACGCCCGCGCCGAACAGAATGACAGGCAGATAGGTATCTAGAATTCCAAGCTTCATCGCGAGCGTGAAGGATGGAATCAAATTCGCAACGCCCGGCAGCATCATCTTGATGAAAATTATGCCATACAGCAGCTTGCGCAGCGGAAACTTCAGCTTCGCAAACGCGTATCCGGCAAGCGTCGCCAGCAGTACAGAGAGTACCGTTGTGCAGACCGCCATGAAGACTGTATTGAACAGATATGGTGAGATCGCGGAAAAGGCAGCCTTGTAGTTTTCCCAGTGATATGGGCCGCTGAATGAAAAGAAATCATAGACGATCTGCTTTTTATCCTTAAGAGCAATGCTCAGCATCATGATAAAAGGCACAAACATCGCCGCCACAACAAGCATCATGAAGAGATGCTTGGAAAGCTCCCCTGCGCGAGCCTTGGGCAGCCTGATCCACCCGCGACGTTCCGCCGCATTCGTCATTTTGCTCATTGATCGTCACTCCTTACCAGTTTTAGCGTCAGCAGCGTCAGAATCAAGCTCACCGCGAACAGCACAAGACCAACCGCTGCCGCGTAGCCATACTGCTTGGCGGTAAACGCTTTGTTATACATATATAACCCGGGCACCAGCGTTTCAAACCCCGGTCCGCCCTTGGTCATAACCATCTGCATCGTATAGCCGGTTACGCCGCCGACAAGCGCACCGATGAGGTTAAGCTTGAACTGACCCTTGATCAGAGGCAGTTCCATATAGAAAAATCGTTTGAGAGAGGTAACCCCATCTATGGACGCGGCCTCCCAAATTGCGTTATCTACGCTTTGCAATCCACCAAGATAGATCAAGACCGAGTTAGTGGAAACCCACGGGAATCCGACGAACAGAATGCACCATTTCGCGAGCTTGGGGTCTCCAAGCCAGGTTTGAAGATAGTCCACAAAGCCCAAACTCGTGAGCAGTTGATTGAAGAAGCCGTATTGCGGATTATACATAAACTGCCAGATCAGGATGATGACCATGAACGGGATCACCATCGGGATGCAAAGCAGAACGCGATAGAAATATTGCAATCTTTTATTTCTCATGCGAAATAGCACCACACTTGAGATGATGGCTGGTGCCATTAAAACGATGCCCGCAACAAAGAAGAACATCATGTTTTTCACCGAGGTCCAAAACACGTCGTCTTGAAAAATTTGAACAAAATTGTGAAGGCCGACAAACGTAGCCGTACGAAACCCATCCCAGCGGAAGAATGACATTACCACGCCATCCAGCATGGGGTACCAGTCAAACAGCAGGTTAAACCCTAGCGCGGGCAAGATGAACGCGTATCCGATTAATATGATTCGCGTGCTGAATTTCTTTTTTTTCTGCCTGACTTGCATTTTATTGCGCTCCTCTACTCATGGTATAGCCCGATCATCATTGCTTACATCAAGAATACCGCTAATGATTTATCAAGTAGTCAAAAATCCGTCTTTTGGTATAACTCGATCATATCTGATTGTTGTAGTGATAGAAAGGGGCCGGCTCAAAATTACGTTTCTGAGCCGGCCGACCCATTCGCGATTTTCTGCTTGACTTACAGGTCTCCACAATACTGCTGGTACATTTCCAGCTTGAGTTTCAGAAGAGCAAGCGCGTTCTCCTGAGACTGGATGACAACATCCGCAGCTCCTGCAGCCTTCGATTTTTCGAGCGCCGCTTCCGCATCCGCGATGCCCTGTGGCAGCGTCGTCAGCTTATCAAGGCAGTCGTTGATCGCCTTCTGCTTGGAGTTGTCCAACGAACGCTGGATGAAGGTGGTCACATCGATCTTGCCCGTGAGGAACTCTTCGGTGTTTCCGCCCCAGATGCCGGAATCGCCGTAGTCAATGAATGCAGCGGTCACAGGGGCTTCCTTGGTACAAAGCGAGGTATCGTAGCTAAAGAGCGCCATTGCGTCCGGCTGCGTTACGCCATCCACAGGAGAGAGCGAGGATGCGATGTCTACATATTCCTGCTGCACGGGCGCACTGCTGAGGAACTGTAGGAAGTCGATCACGGCCGCGGTCTTGGCTTCGTCCTGTGCTACCGCGCCATTGACGCAATATCCGGCTTCCTGCTGGCCCTGTGCCTTCACGAAACCTTCCGAAGCATATTCGCTGGATTCCTTCGTGATCAGCGGAACATTCATCACGCCCCACTCAAAGTCCTTCACGATATCCGAATATTCGGTAAAGGCCCAGAAGCCTTCCTGGAACATCGCAGCTTTCTGCATCAGGAAAAGGTTCTTTGCGTCCTGATAAGCGGCGCCGGTCCAGCCATCCTGCCAATACTGCGCATACTCATAGAGCATCTTGCAGATATCCTGCAGCACCGGATCGTCCGCGGTAAGCATGCCGGTAGCCAGCATGATCGCGTCCTTATCCTGTTTGAGTTCAAGTTTGTCGGAACCGTTGTATTTCGCATCAAAGAGTTTGTCATAGTAGTGCTCGCCCATTTGTTCGCCGATCCAACCCATGGACCACGAAACGTGACGGTCGACATGCTCGCCAGCAACCGGCGCAACGCCAATGGCTTCCAGTTTCTTCAGCGCGTCGATGAACTCTGCATAGGTTTCCGGCACTTTATCGATGCCGGCCTGCTTAAACAGGTTCTTGTTATAGAAGAAAGGCAGGCTCATTGCAAACGAGGATGAGGAATCGTTCGGCACGGACATGATTGCGCCCGCGGCGTTGGACGTCTTCATCTTCATGAAGCTATCCTCGCCTCCGGTAAATGTATCCACCCAACGGGTCGCTGTGTCGTTATATGCGCTCGGAGCAAACATATAAGGATCGAGCGAGAGCAGAACGCCCTTGTCTGTGAACTGCACCATCATGTATTGCTGCATGAAAATAATGTCGGTCGCTTTGCCGGAGATGAACTGCGTATCCAGCAACTCCACATACCCATCAAGCGGTTGGGCTTCATACTTGAAGGTCACGTTGGGGTGCGCTGCCGTATAGGCGTCCATGACATACTGCATACCGTCGTAGTATTTATCTCCGCTGTTCGGAGCGTGCCACGACATAATGGAGATCTCAACCGGCTCGGCGGGTAAAGCGCTTTCGACTGCAGCCTCGGTCGCTTCGGCCGCTGCCGGGGCGGCAGTTGGCTCTTCGCTGCTGACGGCGCACGCGCTCAGCAAGCTCAGGCACAGCATCATTGCCAATAGAATACTCAATGTTTTCTTCACGAAATTTCCTCCTTGTTTTTTCGCTCTTCACTTTTTAGATCTCGGTTCGCAATTGTGGATTTCGTTTTTGATATATCAAATTTCACATGTGAAACAAACGCAAAAATAGCGGTTTTTTTTGCACAATCAGTTCGCTTTTAGAGAGTTGAATCCTTTTTTTTTTCTTCGTTTTGAATCGTTGGGTTTTCGATGCGGAAACATGCAGAATCAATGACACATTTGCAATTTGCTTATGGTTTTATTATACTGTTTACAAGCCTTTGAACCATAGATATTCATTTTAATAGCATGGACAATTTGATATGAAAAACGATCAATTCGACAATTTTCAGCTACTTTTTAACGCGCTGGATATCAAAATCGTTGAGCACGGGTATGTGTTTGGCGACATGGACTGGCAAAAACGGAATGTTTGCTCTCCGTTTAACCGGCTTTATTTCATATTGGAAAGCGGCGCGAAGCTGGAGGACGCGAGCGGAAACACAACGCCGCTTGTGCGCGACAGTATCTATTTGATCCCGATTCAGTCAACCTATCACTATCTTTGTGACCAGCCGTTCGAAAAATTCTACATCCATTTCCGCCTGGACTATCTACCAGGGCGAGACATCTTTGAGTTTAATCAGCAGTGCATGCGCCTGAGCAGCACGCGGGAGGAAATTCAACACATCGTCAATCTAGTAAAGACCAAGAAGGTTGAAGACAAACTCATTCTGAAGGCAGAGTTATATAAACTGCTGTCACGTTTTGTGATCAAAACGGAAATCAGTTATGACAAGATCGCGCTATATTTGCAATATAAAGATCTGTTTCAGCAAATCGAGGCGCACTGTTATGGCGATACCTCGCTACACACAGTTGCAAACCAGCTGGGCATCAACGAGAACACTCTTCGGAAAAAATTCAAAGAAGACATGGGCGTGACTGTCAAGCAATATATAGATCTTGCAGTGATCGAACGCGCCAAAGAGTTGATGATCACGACCGACCTAAACCTTAAAGAGCTCGCATATCAGCTTCACTTTAAGGATGAGTTTTATTTTTCACGCTTTTTCAAAAAAAAAGTCGGTTGTCCGCCGAAGCAGTATCGAATCAACAACTCCACACTCTCCAGCAAGCAAAAGGGATACCGCAACTAGACTATCCTACGGAATTCTCCAAGTTCACGATTTATAATCTGTAGACAGCTTTCTGATTTTATATTTTTACCTTTGAGATATGCATTTTAGCGCCGTGTCATAAAAAAACAAAGATATGGGATCCCCGTTCCCAAATTCCTATATAACCTAGACCTATCAATAATTGACAAAAAATGTAAAATGAAACCTACTACCTGATGTTTATTTGATGTTTATTGCCATCAATAAATGCTTATAATCGTTAATAATCGTTAAAAATACATCCAAGATTATCCGCAAAGATCGGCGATTATCTTCAATTATCGTCGTATATTAATAACGATATTTCGCATAAGTACGCACTCATAACCCGGAGGTCGTTGGTTCAAGTCCATCCCCCGCAACCAAATGAAAACCGCCCAATTCGGGCGGTTTTTGCGTATCCTGAGAATCATTCTTAGGCATAGAATTGCCTCAAAACCTACTAGCTGATGTTTATTTGATGTTTGTTGGGATGAGCGATGACGAATGATTGCTCGAGATCGTTAAAAGTTCTATCAATATTTTTCAGGCTTTGTTGCAGGTAGTTACTAATTGCCAGAATTATCTTCGAATCTTCAAAACTATCATTTGTCATTAATAGCAAATCTTTCGAATTTTGAATATTTGCGAGTAATAACCGTCTTATGTTTGAAACGCAAGTATTGACGCAACGATGGGCTCGCTACTACAGTCAGGTCCAGCCGCATTTGAGCCTCGGCGAACAGTCGCCGCCCCTCAAACCGTGGTTCCGGCTGCAACCTTAAACAACGTTTCTTCCTCAATCAGTCAAAACTACTTTTCGGGGGACGCCTCATGCCTCACATTTAAACGAATTCAGATGGATTGCAAATAATTCACGAATACTATCTAAAGTCAAAGAAATGCTGGGTGAGGTTATCTCCTTGCCCTTATAAACTACATGACAATTCATCATAATAAAATGCACATTTATATTTTCAACTTTTAGCTTCATCAATTATTTAATTCATCAATGTTTCTCCATTTTATGCAGGTAGTCGGGCACGTCTTGCTTTCATCCAGAAGGGCATCAAATAATTGCTGAACTTTTTCTTTTTTTGCCGCATCTCCTTTAATTTCTTGCACTGCGTTGTAAGGCTTATCGTTATTAATCTCATGACCGAAAAGAGCCATTTCGAAATTCTTTTTACAGGCTATAAGTTTAATTTTCTCAGTGCATTTACTTCCATTTATCGCATCTAGAATATTGTTGTTAACCGTCCATGCAGGATTTACGCTACCAGTTGAAGTTTGAGGAGTATCTGTATCATGTAGAACTGCATAATCACAACTAAATTGATTTAGAATCTTAATTACTGCTGGTATTATCGCTTTCCCTCTAGCTCTAATTATATGCACATCGTCATATTGGCCAGGATGCAGCATTTTTAACATCGAAAAAGCTGTATACTCCGTGTCCCCCTCTACAACAATTATACGTCCACCGAAGAAAAATTCGTGCAGATATGGGTCGCATACATTAAGTAATTTAAGATTTTCTTTTTCATCCGCGCTCAATCGGACTTCATGGGGTCGAAATAATGCTGTGCTTTGCACTTCATCAGTAGAATTTCTATCGACTCTGATAATAGTCGTATTGTTATATGAGAGATCAATAAAAACCGGAGAGTGCGTAGTGACCATTACTTGCCAGTTTCCTGTTTTAGGTAACTCATAAAGCACTTTACGGGCATCTCTTATTGCTGTTGGATGTAAACAAATCTCCGGTTCATCCAGTAAAAGTACATGCGGTCGGTCTGCGCTATCTTTACTATTCTCAGTAATATACTTTAATGCAGTCCACAACAATGTTCTTCTTGCACCGCTCCCCTGTGCCGAAACTTTTGACTTGAATCCATCAGTCGGTCCCATAAATAAGTCAGGAGATTCTTTAAAAGGGGAGTATGTTTTGTCAATACTAGTTTCAGGCTTCGCATCTAGTTTAATACAATAGTTATGAAACACTTTGCTTAAATAACTCGAAATACCTTCTTCGATTTCATCAACCTTATCTTGTAAAGAAGATGACACCATATTTTGAAACTTAGCAATATATTCAATTAATAGTTCATAATCCGTCTTTTCAGTTACGTTTTCAGGGCTTTTGATTGTCTTAAGTTGATTTTTTATAAGATCGGTGAGCAGTTTTATGATTTCATTAGCTTGGGTTTCCGGTGATGCAAACGCGTCTATAAGATGAGGTTTGGGCCTGTATGCATTTGCGACATTTGCTGCTCCCCATGGCACTTCATCTGACCAGTCTCCTGATTGTACATCAAACCCGCTTCGCTTGGGGTCAGCGTTTGGAGATTTCCAAATCCACTTTTCACGTATAAGCATTGATCTAGCCCCACGGAACCGGGCCAGCTACAATGTTAGGAAAAAGAGAAAAAAGACTAACAAAGGAGCTGAAAGAAGATGGCAAGAAAGAACTTCACGGTCGAACAGATCATTGTCAAGCTGCGGGAGGTAGAACTGCATTGTAATCAAGGCAAAACGATTACAGAAGCCTGCAGGGGGCTCGGAATCACCGAGCAGACATACTATCGCTGGCGAAAAGAATACGGTGGAATGAACACAAGTGATGCGCGACGAATGAAGGAGCTGGAAAAAGAAAACGCACGTTTAAAGAAGCTGGTAGCCGAGCAAGCGTTGGATATCTCAATTCTTAGGGATGTGAACTCAAAAAACTTCTAAGCCCTGCCAAGCGCTTAGCGGCTGTCAAGTATGCCGTGGTCAAACATCATGTGGCAGAAAGACGGGCTTGCAGGGTATTGCAAATCAACCGCAACAGTTGTCGTTATGAACCTGTGAAACGCAGTGACGAAGACGAGATCCGAGCCGCGATCATCCGATTGGTTACTAATTACGGACGAGTCGGGTATCGGATGGTTACTTATATGCTTCGGAACGAAGGAATTCTAATCAACCATAAGCGCGTTGAACGAATCTGGCGGGAAGAAGGCTTGAAACTGCCGAAAAAGCAAGCAAAAAAGCGCAGGCTCTGGCTAACGGATGGCAGCTGCATCCGTCTGAGAGCAGAGCATAAGAATCATGTATGGGGTTATGATTTTGTAGAAGACAGAACCAGTAATGGTCGAAAGATCCGATTCCTGAACGTCCTGGATGAACATACACACGAATGCCTCGCCAGCGTGCCACGCAGAAGTTGGCGGAACAATGATGTAATTGAATTACTATCAGACCTCATGCTGACCCGCGGGGTTCCGGAGTATATGAGAAGCGATAACGGAAGTGAATTCACCGCTAAACAGATTCGTAAATGGCTGAGAGATGCAGGTTCCATTACAGCCTATATCGAGCCGGGCAGTCCATGGGAGAACGGTTATATCGAGAGTTTCAATGCTCGTATGCGGGCTGAATTCTTGAATGGCGAGTTGTTTGACACCATGTATGAGGCGCAAGTGTTGACGCAGCGATGGGTTCGTTACTACAATCAGGTCAGGCCGCATTCGAGCCTCGGCGGGCGGCCGCCCGCCCCTCAAACCGTGGTTCCGATTGCTGCCTAGAACGATTCATTTCCTAACATTGCTCCTGATCCAGAAAACGGGGGCAGATCACGTTCCCTCGGTGATCTTCGCGTAGTAGAGTTTATCCAGTCCGATGGTTGCCATCTATTCTTCCTCCAAATACTCCTTTGCCACGTCGATGGCAAAGTGGTGATAGCCCGTGTCTTCCTCCAACCCGATATAACGCCGTTCCGATACTAAGAATCCCGCCAAAAGCAGCAGCCGAACGAGTTGCCGTTTCCTCGCGCCGTAGTTGCCCTTCGAAAAGAGCGAAAGCCGCGCTTCCTCAATGTTCATGCCCGGCGCATTGTCGGAAAATAGCTCAAAGTGCTCCGAGATTGGAGTGATCACGACATACGCGTTCGGCGCTGTGGTAGAGAAAACGCCGATCTCCATAGGAAGTCCGGCGCTCTCGACGATCGTATTCAGTTCTTCCAACATACTCACGGGAGATCTAGTTCCTCCTTCAACGCCTGCTGCATCGCCTCGATACACGGTTTTCGACTCGATGATTTCGTCCGCTTCAAAAACGGCTTCGGTGGCTGACCGTGTTTTCCATATTCCAATACATTTGCGAGCATAGCATTGCTGATGTCGCCGCGCGCTTCCGAAAAACCGACCTTCACATCAAGATTGCCGTCGCGATCCAACTTTGCGGGTGAAACGCCGAGCGATGCGGCTAGTTTGCCAGTCGATCGTGATTTGTATTTCGTACCCCGACCAATCGCTGCTTGCAGGTTTGTCTTCATCTTCTCCATTACAGCCTTACCACCCGCTGCGAGGGCTTTAGGAATAGCCGCGTCGAGCGCGTTTGGTTGCGTGTGCAATTCATCAAAGATGACACCATGTGTATTGAAGCCATGCTTGTTGGCGACATCGGCGCTGAGCACCTGATAGTAACTTCCAGTCGGCAGATACACGATTCGTTTCTGCGACGCGAGGATCTTCACACGCTTCGCCAGCGCCGGGCACATGGTGACCCTGTCCTTGGCGACCTCAAACACGATCGACGCCTGCTGACGGTCGACGGCGCATCCGTACACTTCAGCGTGCTCTTCATTATCACCGCAGGTCAATAATAGTGCGATTGCTGCAGCGAGTTCGCTTTTCCCATTCTTCTTTGGAATTTCGATATATGCTGTGTTGAATTGCCGATACCCGCTGGGTTTCAGTGTACCAAATACATCACGGATGATCTGTTCCTGCCAGTCGATCAGCAAAAACGGCTTACCTGCCCATGTACCCTTGGTGTGAGAAAGGCATTCGATAAAAGCCAAAGCATGATCGGCAGCCTGCTTGTCGTACACAGAATCCTTTGCTTTGAATGGAGTCGGCGTATACTTCTTCAGTTTCCGTAACATCACCGCCTCCTCCTCATGAAATCAAAACGGAGGCCCGCGTGAGCCTCCGTGTCCGGCCTTGTTTGGTTATCGTGCGCCGTTGGGGCATCCGCCCCATGCGCTTCATGAAGCGCCCAGTGGCGGCGACGTTGCGCGACGTTGCGTTGCGGCGATTTATGCGCCCGATGCGTCCAGATCACCCTCCTGTACTGCCACTTTCAGAAGTTGTTTCTTTGGAAGTTGCTGCAAAATGACAAGCAACCAGCTTTTTTTGACTGGATATAGGTTCCCATTAAACTCAATATAATCACCATCCGAAGGATATGCGTCATAGTGAACACCTTCTTTTATGTTGACTTCCTCAGGGAATCCCATAAGACTTTCATTCTGTAACTGTCTCAGGTATCGGCGTCGTAGATTTCGGCCTGCGTTCTTGATTACTTGCTTGCAAAAGCTATCGAATAGCTCCCACTCTTTATCTTCAATGTAGTGTTCCAACTCAATTCCCCCACAAAATTTTGGTTTAGTTTCAGGTACTCCTTTATAACCTTCTATATAACTAAGACAATTCGAATTTCCAAAACCGGAAAGAAATTGATGTGGGGAAATAATATATATTCTCGTATGAGTAAACTCGTTTGAAATCTATGGCTTGTTGCCAATCAACTAATTTCCCATAAAGCCCAAAAATAGAAAAACCCGCTAATTTAACGGGTTTCTTTGTTTAATCTTGAATGAGTTAGTCCTAATAAGTTAATACTCATGTACACGAGTTATACAACATCTTACAATACAGTTTTGTTGGTGGAAAAATATCGGCTACTAGTAGTTGCAGGTTCAACAACTCGCTACGTATTTGCTTATCCGCGGTGCCTATAAACCTCCGCTCCGATATACTTAACAAACGCCTCTTCAATAACATCTGCAACATGTCCTCGAACAAACGCAACATGGTGCTCAAAACCATTTTCGCACAGATGATGCATCAATGTCTGCAGACCATCAATGTAGCAGAGTGCTGTGCCCCCCTTAGTATTGACGGGATCCGGTAAAAACTCGCCTTCCCCCACATAAAGCTTTAGCACCCCTTTCGAATCATCGGTGGATATCTTGGCAAATGTCATAGGCCCTTCGGCGACTTGCGCCTTACACGCGCCAAAGCAACGATCTTCTCCAATTGTTGTCGCCAACACATCGAGATTCCCTATCTCAATCGAATCCCGTTGAAAGAAACTCTTCGGAAAATTTGAGCAGTGCAGGGTTATGCACTTGTTGCGCTCATCATTCACGTTATTGTTCCAGTCCATATATGCCGGCGGTGTCCCTGTTGCTTTTAGCAAGGCATACATCGTCAAAGCGCCCGTCACATCCATTTCGCAGGCAGAAGGCAATCCCTTTTCCCCCATCATACTCATAGATAAACACGTAGCACACCCATAATTGTTTTGAATGGAGTCCCAACACTGTATTGCGCTGCAATCGCACTGATGCTCTCGAACATATTGCTCAATAGCGATACATAATTTGGCCTGTTTTTTAATTTTATCTTTTGAAATTCCACAAGCGATCGTACCGTATTCTTCAATTTCGCGCATTTTTTCATCGACTGACTCGCTGCTCGTTATTTGATTTGCAGTTGCGATTACTTCGGACATATCGATCGTCTGCACATTAATCTGGTGCTTTTGCAAGATTTTTTCGGAGTAACGCACGGTATTGAAGGCGACCGGTCGTGCGCCAAGCGCTGCGATTCGCATGTGTTTGATTCCTCTCACGACTCGGCAAACTGCTGCAAATCGATCAAAGTCCGCTGCAAAGCTGTCCGAATCAATCTTGCAGGTATGCAACGTCGTATTCGTGAATTTGATTCCCCGCTGGTAGAGATTGTTGCATAGCGAAAGCTTTCCGCAAAATGCATCCCGCCTGTGTCCCAGGTCAAGTGCATTAAAATCATCATCACACGCTTGCACGAGAACCGGCACTTGCAGTCCTGCTAAATCAAGACAATCCGCCACACCGGTTTCCTCACCGAAATTTGGCAACACCACAACCACACCACTGATTTTTTCAGCGTTTTTACGAAATAATTCCGCACAGATTTTCGCTTCATCGTAGGAGCGAACAGCACCGTGTTCTGTATCGGACTCATTCAGCGCAACGTAATCATACCCCATTTTTACGATCAACTTCGTAATCTGCTCCCGCGCCGCAGCCACTAGATGCGAAGGGAAGAAGCTCCGTGTCGTAATGATAATCCCAAAAGACTGTTTCTCCATCTAAATGCCTCACACTTTACTTTGATTGTTTTTCCGCTTAAGATTTTTCAAGCATCTGTACAGCAGCTTTCCAGCCACAGTAGAGAGTTTCCCGTTTTCTCCGATCTATTTGCGGCAAATACATCTTCTTTTCCCGTCTGGAATGCAATCGTTCCATCGAGCTGGCGCCAACGGAAATCGCAGCCATGTAGGCAGCGCCGGCACCGGAGAGCTCTTCCAGCTCAGAAACTTCCAGAGGAATATCCAACATGCCCGCAACAAACTGCATAAGAAACGCATTCCTTGTTGGGCCGCCATCCGCCATGATAACCGGAAGATCCAACCCCATGGCTTCCACAACGTCTCGAATCTGATATCCGATGCACTCTTCTGCAGCCCGTACGATCTGCGCTTTACCTGTGTCCGGATTCATTCCGCAGATCAAAGCCCGCGCATCGTTATTCCAATACGGCGCGCCTAAACCAGTGAACGCCGGCACCAGATAAACTCCCCCAGTATCTTCAATGCTCTGTGACAACTCGGCCGCTTCTTTGGTGCTGTTGACCAGTTGTACATCGTTCACAAGCCACTTCATAACCGCACCTGTGTAATTGATATTCCCCTCCAGCGCGTAAACAACATTGCCTTTTTGTCCCCATGCGACGCAAGCAACAACCCCAAGGTGTGGAGTAGCTTTCTGTTCGCCCGTGTTAACCATCACGGATGATCCGGTTCCAAAGGTCACTTTTGCCATACCCGGATGAACACATCCATGTGCAAACAAAGCAGCATGCGAGTCGCCTAAAACGCCACAAATTGGAACTTTTTTCGGCAATATTCCTAGAAAATCGGTGTGACCAAACACGCTGTCCGAAAAACAAATCTCCGGCAGAACAGAACGATTGAGGCCGTATATTTCTAGTAGGTACGGATCCCATCGGCATGTATCGATGTTCATCAACCCTGTCCGGGATGCATTTGAATAATCCGTTTTGTATGTTTCGCCGTCTGTCAATCGATCGATCAGCCAAGTATCGATTGTCCCGAAACGCAACCTCCCCTGCTGCATCAAAGTCGCCGCGCTTGGGATGTTGCGAATCATCCAAGCCATCTTTGGCGCACTAAAATAAGGGGATAAATTCAACCCTGTCATCTGGAATATTTGGCTTTTCTTGTCTTCCAACTCTTTACAGATTTCCGAAGCTCGTCCGCATTGCCAGACAATCGCATTATAAATCGGCTTCCGAGTCACCGCATCCCATCCTACGACCGTCTCTCGTTGATTGCTGATTCCGACCGCGACAATCTCGTTTGCATCAATTCCAGATTTCTCCAAGACATTTCGAGCAACGACAAGCGTATTGTTATAGATTTCATCCGGATCGTGTTCCACATATCCAAGAGGATTTATGATCTGTCGATGCGGCAGATCATGCCGGGAAATCAGGTCGCCATCCATGCCAAATATCATGCCCTTAGTTGCCGATGTGCTCTGATCGATTGAAAGAATATAGGGCATAGTTATTTCCGCCCCAGCAGTTCAATCGCGTTCTTGCAGATGTTCTCTGCCGTAAATCCGTAGTACTGAAAAAGCTCTGCAGATTGCCCAACTAGGATTTCCTCGTCCGGGAATCCCATTGTTTTCATTGGCACCGGGCAATGCTCTGCAACCACATGCGCCACAAGTTCGCCCAGGCCGCCATTGTAACTATGTTCTTCGATGGTGAGAATCGCGCCCGTTTCTTGCGCGGCACGAATCGTTGCATCCCTATCGAATGGTTTCAGGCAGAAGAAATCGAGAAGTCTAGCATGAATCCCCTGTTTGGACAGCTGTTCCACCGCAAGTTTAGCCGGATAAACCATTTCGCCGCAAGCGATGATCGTCAAATCTTGTCCGTTAATCACCGTTTTCGCTTTCCCAATTTCAAACACTTCATCTTCCGAATAAATTGCCTCCACATCACCGCGGCCCATTCGTAAATAAGCAGGCTCGCTTGTTTCGCAAAGATATTTCGTTAAGAACGTCGTCTGCGCCGCATCGGAAGGAACGTAGATTTGTAAGTTTGGCAGAGCTCTCGCCCCGGCAATATCATGCAGTGATGTATGCGTCCCGCCGAGCGGCCCATAGCTAACTCCAGCGCTAACGCCGATGATTTTCACATTTGTCTTGTTGTATGCAACATCAATTTTTACCTGTTCATACGAACGGGCTGTCAAAAAACAGGCCGGCCCGCAGACAAACACGATTTTTCCATCCGTAGCAAGTCCCGCTCCAACGGTTACGGCGTTTTGTTCAGCAATCCCCAATTCAATATACTGTTCCGGTAGATCCTTGATAAACTCGCCGAGCGTAACGGAACCGCTGGAGTCGGTCGTAAGCGCCATGATGTTACTGTTTTTCCTTGCATGGTGCAGTAACGTCTCCGTAAATGCTTTTCTGCAGGATACTTTCATTGCTCTGCTCCATTCATACGGCACATAATTTCATAGCGTGCTGTTTCGCAATTTGCCTCTGTCGGAACCATATGATGCCAACCAGCTTTGTTCTCCATAAAGGATATCCCTTTCCCCTTGACCGTATTTGCAATAATTGCAACAGGTTTATCCTTTACCCTCGTTTTCAGAGCAACGCATAATTCTCTTGGATTATGCCCATCGCACTCAATAACATGAAAACCAAAAGCGCGATATTTGTCAGAAAGACTGTCCAACGGCATTACATCTTCTGTGTCACCCGAGATTTCCAGCCGATTTCTATCAATGATCATTGTCAGGTTATCCAGCTTATACTTTGCCGCAGACATCGCTGCCTCCCAGATGGAGCCTTCTGCTTGTTCTCCATCCCCCATCAGTACATAGACATGCGCTTGGTTCTTATGTTTGAGGCCGATTGCCATTCCGACTCCGGCAGATGCCCCGTGCCCTAAGGCGCCGGTTGCGATCTCAATTCCGGATAGTTTTTTACTCGGATGCTCCGGCAATCGCGTGCCAAATTTTGCATATGTCTTAAGCTCTTCTTTTGGAAAGAACCCTTTGTCACCCAGGACGCTGTAGAGCGCTTCGGTGGCGTGCCCTTTACTCATGATAAAACGATCCCTGTCTTCGTGATGTGCGATGATTTTATCGACATCCATTACTGCATAGTACAGGCAAGTCAGTATCTCCATGCAGGACATCGCCCCGCCGATATGCCCGCATTTTGAAGCATAATCCATTTCAAGCACGTCAAGTCGCCTTTGGTCGGCAATGACTTTCAGTTTCTTTACATCCAATTGATTCTCCTCCGTTGCTTTGTCGATCGACAGCAATACAAAGACCGTTTACATATACTGAAATCTGAGTTTTGCGTACATATCATTCAAAATGAACTGCGAGTCGATATGATGATAGACGCGAATTTTGCGTGGGTTCGCAGGGCGCAGCAGATAATGTCCTTCACTGTCAACGCGAGGTGCCGACATAACATCATAGTTATATGTATGATCGGTAATTAAAAGACCAACGACAGGCGAATCCCCCAGTTGCCAGCTTTCTCCGCCAGGGTAGGTTGTCATTCCGCCGAAGAGTTTTGTTGCGCAAAGCGTAGTGTTGACACGCATTAAATTTTCAACCAAATATTTCCCAACTTCACCGCAAGGATACACCTTGTCATACAGCTCAGCGAAAGAAACTTTCATCATGAAGTAGACGTTGGAAGGTACCTGCCAAAGCGCTACATTCGAGTCCATAACAATGTTCACCGCGTTGATGTCTCCGCAACAATTAAACTCCCACTCACCTTCCGGATATGCGCCGCCACCAATCCAAATGACTGTCATTCGATCGGCAATCTTTGGTTCAATCAACAATGCGTCCGCAACGTTTGACAGCGCTCCTTGGCAGACGATAAACAAAGGTTGTTTTTCGTCTTTCATTGCTTCGCTTACGATAAACTTTGCCGCATCGGAATATTCGGGCGTTTTTTCGTCAATCAAACCGTCCACAACGCCCTTATAAACAGGATATTGTCCATCTAGCTGCATAATTTTCAGCAATTTGTTGATCTCGTTAAAGCTCTTCTCCATCGAGTTGTCTCCGAGCATCGGGCAAAAGTGTTCTGCGACAATGCCGCGCACATTGAGCTTAGGAGTCAACAGCGCGTGAACAATCGCGTATTGGTCATCGCCTTCGCAAGCAGCGTCCGCATCGATAATTACCCGGAGAATTTTGTTTGCAGGAACCGAAAATGGGTACTTTTTCATTGTGATATCCTCCGCATTCATCTAGTTTAGTGGATTATTCGCTTGATTTTGTAGCCGTATATTGGCAATGTTTTTTCGGATCTTCTCTTCTTCCAACATAGTCTTGAGATTAATAAACATCATCAAAGCCAGCAATACTCCGCCAATCACAACATTGTTGTAGGAGGGCGGCATGCTCACTGCGATGAGCCCGTTGCTGATGATGCTCATGACGAGCGATCCGATAAAAATACCGCCAACGATATTGACAAAGCGCATCATAACGATACCGATAAATACGCTCATAATGGGCTCAAGAATGGTAGAAATACTCGCAAGTCCACTGGTCGGGGCAACGCTGCTGCCGTGGCTAAGCTTCATGATTGCCGCAACTCCCGCAAACAAACTGGATATGATCAGCGCACCAACCCGGACTCTGTCCGCCCGAATGCCGCAAAGTTTCGTGATGCTTTCCGAGTTTCCGACGGCGCGCGCCTTTGCGCCATATGGGCTGTAGCGATGCAGTAAATACATCAGCCCACCTGCACAGATAAATATCATGATGTTCCAAGGCGCTTGCGCCAATACGGAGTATTTGCTGTCGATGATCAGGGAACCGGAATCCGTGATAATCCCTCCAAGCGCGGCAAAAATATAGGTAAGCGCAATTGTCAGAATCATCGTTGGAATTTTCAAATACAAAAAAGCAGCTGATTTAATGATCCCGGTGATCAAGCACCCCGATATGCAACCGATCATGATACCGGGAATTCCGAGTTTGGGAGCCAGCAACGCGCCAAGAATCGCGCCCAGAACGATTTCCGAACCAACTGCCAAATCAAACTGGTTCATCATCATCGTAAAGCTAAGCCCCCACGCAATAATGCAAGAAATGATGGACTGCTGAAAAACATTATAGAATGTAGCCGCAACACCGAAGGAAGCAGGACGCAGGATTAGAAATACGAGATACAGCACGGCTGGAATCGATATGGTAACCAGTGAATTTTTCAGGAACGCTTTCACTTTCAACGCATTTTCCTCTTTTCCTTATCATCCAAATCATCCAGGCTTGAAGCAGTTTTCTTCGCAATGGAATTTGGTGTGCGCCGGGGCATCAGGGTACCCGGATACCCCGGCACTTCGAAGTTATTCTAAATTTACTTTACGCCCTGCCGGGTCAGACAGTCAGCCAAACTGTAGGCGCCAACAATCTCCAGAAGTTTTTCATAGGTGAACTCCGGGTTGTTCGCCTTTGTCCAAGTGGCCAGCTCATCGGTCGAGTATGCCAGATTCGTTGCGACATATTTGTCGTAATTGTGCGCGTCGTCCATGCTGGTCAGAACGATGAAATTGTCTTTAATGGACACAGGCCCGTCCACCAGCGGGGTGCCGTTCTTCAAGTTGGCAATCAGAGTTGCCAGGTACGTCGGCCCGCAGAAGTGTCCGCCAACGATGCCATTGAGCGTACCAGCTTCATAATAAGAAGTCTGGTTGTCATTGAAGTCGATCGCCGACACTTTGATTTTGCCTTCTAGGCCAAGTTTGGTCAAAGTCTGCATGACGCCCGGCAGAACAATCTGTGTCATGCCGGCGATCACAACGCCATCCATTTCCGGATAGGAAGCAATCATGCTCTCAAGGGAAGAAGCCGCATCGGAAGCGTCGTTCACGTTCTCGCGATCTTCAACAAGAATTTTCATTCCAAATTCGTCACATGCCTGCTGCACGCCTGTATCGCGAAGAGTAGTCGTCTCTCTTCCCTTCGGTAGGCCAAAGAAACCAATCTGGCTGGCGCCTGCATCATGCAACGTCTTCATCGCTGTATAAGCGGACCAAACATCGTCTTCATAGGTATTCCCAATGAAATACGGATTCGCCATTACGATGTCCTTGTCTGATCCAAGCGCGTGCCAATACATCCCGAAGTAGACTTCGTTTTCTGCACACATCTGAGAAATTGTAGGAACCGCATCGTCGGAGTATGGAAGGAATAGCACTGCGTCGCACCCCGAAGAAATAAAGTTCTCAATTGCCGTGATTTGCTTGTCCTGATCGATTTCATCAATCGCAACAACCAATTCGCCGCCCATTGCTTCGACAGCGCGTTTGCATTGCTCATAAACCGGTTTGGATGTCGCATCCGACGTGGAGTAGATCGATAATCCAACCTTGAAACTGGGTTCTTTGCTCGGTGTTTCTTCTGTTGCCGCAGCAGGCGCTGTGGCATCTGCCGTCGCGCTCTCCGTAGCGGTACTGGTGTTTGCTCCACTGCATCCCATCAGAGCCGTGGACATCATCATCAAGACTAGTATTGCTACAACTAATTTTTTCATGGTTTCCTCCTGTTTTTATTTTATGATTCCGCCATCCCGCGACGATGTCGGCATCATTGACCCCTAATCCTTTTTTTGAACGCAAACGAAATTGCAAGTACGATCAGAAAAATTAAACCTTTTGTAATCTGTTGCGGATATTCTTCAATTCCCCAAAGCGTCATGCCATTTGTTAAAACCGTAAGAATCAGCGTTCCGATCACTGCGCTGCGGATTCTTGATTCCGAGCCTCCTACGATCGGCATTCCGCCCAATACCAGCGCGATGACCACATCGAACTCAAACAGGTTTCCAGTTGCGGGAAGCGCAGTGCCAGAACGAAGCAGCATCAGATAGCCCGCAATGGATGCAGCGATGCCAGTAATCAGGTACCCTGTTATCTTGATTCGCTTTACATTGATCCCTGATTGTGTTGCTGCTATCTCGCTGGAACCAACAATTTTACATTTCTTACCCAGCGCCGTATATTCGAAGAGAATATATCCGATCAAAAACAATACGACTGTAGTGCCGATCTTAATCGAATTGTCGTTCCATTTGAGTATCTCTGGCGCAGCACCAACACTACCGTAATCGCAGATTGGTTGCATCAACCCGCGTATGATAAAGGAGACGGCCATTGTCGAAATAATAGGATTGATTTTTAATATCCCGTGCAGCGTACCGTTGGCCAACCCTATGATTATGCCGGTAAAAAGCGCCGCGATGATTGATAGGACCGGATGAACTTTCGAAGCATACGCAGCCATCGCAGCAGAAAGCCCTACGATTGATCCCATCGACATATCTAGAATATTTTGTGAAAAAACAAATGTTGCGCCGATTGTACCAACCATCATTGGAAGCGACTGAATCATAATTCTTTGTATATTCTTCCCGCTAATCAACATTCCTTTTGTCATGATCGAGAAAAATACGCCCACAAGACATAACCCTAAAAACGGAAATATCTTAGCAAAAACCCCTCCTGCATCAATCGATTGTTTTGGCGCTTTCAGTTCAATCTGCTGTTTCACGACATCCCGTTCCTTCCGTTAAATCATGTATTTAATGACCAAATCTTCCGTGATTTCCTTGCCTCTTTCAAATGAACCGCTGATTTTTCCATGATTCATGATGATTACGCGATCGCTCATTCCGATGAGTTCCGGAAGTTCTTCCGATATCATAATCATCGCGTGCCCCTGCTTTTTTAGTTCCATCATGAGTTTGTAGATCGCTTCTTTAACGCCAATATCTATCCCGCGGGTTGGGCAATCCATTACCAGAATTTTTGAACCATTGCCCAGCCACTTTGCCAGAACGACCTTTTGCTTGTTGCCGCCGCTTAGATAGGCTGCATACTGGTTCATTCCACGCATTTTGATGCTTAACTTTTCAGCTAACGATGCAACGAAGTTCTTCTCGGCCCTTTTTGTAATAATACCGAAGCGTGATAGTTTGCCGAGGGAGGCAATACAAACGTTGTCACGAACACTACATGGCAAAACAAGCGCCTCGGTATCGCGATTTTTCGAGATATAGCCTATGCTGTTTTGAATAGCATGTTTCGGTTTTTGAATCCGGTCCCCGCTTATCAGCGCAACTACAGAGCCCGCAGCGGCTTTTTTCAAGCCGAAAATAATCTTCCCAACTTCATGCATTCCGCAATCTGCCAACCCTCCTATCCCAAGAATCTCTCCGGCAAATAAATCAAAGGACACATCGTGAAGCACGTCCGAACAGAGGTTTTTGACTTGGAGTATTTTCTCCCCTGTATTACTTCCTTCAAAATCGCTTCGGTAGAACTCCCCCTGCATTTCTCGCCCAACCATCATCCGCTTTAATGCATCAAGCTCCATTTCTTCTCCGTATAGCGTGTCAATATATACACCGTCGCGTAGAATTGTAACGGAATCGCAGATTTGGATCAGTTCTGATAAATCATGCGTGATAAAGATGACGGAACCGCCCCTAGACTTCATTTCCGCGATTACTTTATATAGGATATCTCTGCCTCGTTTTGCAAGCGCATTCGAGGTTTCATCAATAATCAACAACTTTGTTGTATCTGCAAACGCTTTTGCAATTTCAATTACTTTACGATCTTCCAGATTCAGTGCTTCCACATTGACAGATGGATCGATGGCGCCCGTTCCTACCTTCATCAAGGCTTCTCTAGATGCGTCATACATCCTGCTGTAATTCAAAATACCGAATTTCGAAAACTGCTCTTCTTTTCCGGCAAACAAGTTCGCTGCAACTGATATCCCGCTGATCGTACCGATTTCCTGCATAACCAATGCAACGCCTTTTTTGTTGGCATCCACGGGGCTTTCTGGCTGGAATGATACTTCATCCAAAGTCATCTCTCCGGAATCTGCCTGCTGAATTCCAGCAATGATGGAGGCAAGTGTACTTTTACCCGACCCGTTTTCTCCGATAACACCGCGGATTTCACCTCTGCCAATTTCAAACGACACATCCGCCAGCGCTTTGGTCGAAGCAAATGATTTGTAAACATGACAAATCCTTAAAAGCGTGTTGTTTTCCACTTATTCACCCCAAATTTGTTTTGTATGCGCGGTCACACTTGATTTCGAAAATTACAAGACGTGTTTGCTAATGCATGATTATAGTAATTCAATAATTATTAAATGTCAACAATTTATTTAACAATATTTATTGAATTTTCCAGCATACTTCAAATCATTGTCGTTTTACTATAGAATTTGGCCTGTAATTTGAAGTAATTTCTATATAAATTTCTAAACCGTTTAAACATAAGCACCAAATTTAATAAATTCACCTTCATCCCTGTTGACTTGTTTGATCCGTTTTACTATACTATATTTATAAGAATTTTAATAAATCAAACGATAGAGGATGACTACCAATATGGCACCAACTGCAAAAGAATTGGCCAAATCTTTGAATATATCCGCCTCGACAGTATCGATGGTACTAAATAACAGGCCAGGTGTGAGTGAACAAACGAAACAGCTGGTGCTAAAAGAAGCCGAGAAAATAGGTTTAAACCTTCCAAAACGGCGTATTCCCTCGGGAAATCCATCGAGTATCCATTTCATCATATACAAGAAGCATGGCAAAGTTGTGAGCGATACCCCCTTCTTTTCTCAGTTGATTGAAGGGATCGATTTCGAAGCAAAAAAATTTGGATTTAGCCTGCAAATTACCTATTTCAACGAAACCGCTGACACGGACGATCAATTAAACAGTATACGTAGTTCCGGAAGTTCCGGTCTGCTTATACTAGCAACAGAAATGAACTCTAGTAATATGGATATGTTCGCGTCGCTCAATCTTCCAACAGTCGTTCTCGATGCATACTTTGAACGTCGTCATCACGATACTATTGTGATCAATAATGTTCAGGGAGCTTTTGATGCAACCTCTTACCTTGTGAGCCATGGGCACGAACAGATTGGCTATCTCCGGTCAAAAATTCGGATTAAGAACTTTCTGGAGCGAGAAGAAGGTTTTCTGAAGGGATTGGGAGCTCAAAAGAAGACGGAATTCGTTTTCGATGTGGAGCCGACATCGGAAGGCGCATATAACGACATGAAAGCGATCTTGAGCAAATCGCCAAAGTTACCAACAGCGTTTTTCGCAGACAACGACATTATCGCTATTTCCTGTATGAAAGCATTAAAGGAAAAAGGGATTCTTCTTCCGGAAGATATTTCTGTCGTCGGATTTGACGATATAATGCCTTTGTGTGAAATCATCGAACCAAAGCTGACAACGATGCGCGTCCCTAAGCAGCGCCTTGGCATGCTAGCACTGGATCGGCTGATTGCTAACATCAACAACGAGACGAAGGAAATCATCAAAATGGAGGTTTCAACAGAATTAATAGAACGCAGTAGCGTACATCATTTTCCCATCTAGTTGTCCTGGATGTCATCTGATTGACTATAGTATTTACAGCCGTTTCAAAGAGTATTTCAATGTATCATGCATGTTCTTCAATGAATAGTAGGTCGATAAAAACCCCGATTCCAGTTCACTGAAATCGGGGTTTGGGCATACAAACGCCCGCTTCCCTTTGGAAGCGGGCGTTTGTAATTCCTTAGAAAATCCCCTGCGCAATCATGGCATCCGCGACCTTCGCAAAGCCCGCGATGTTCGCGCCCGCGACGAGGTTGTAGCCGAGCCCGTTCTCTTCCGCGGCCTTGGCGGAATTGTCGTGGATGTTCTTCATGATCGTATGAAGCTTGTCGTCCACTTCTTCCGCGCTCCAGCTCAGACGCTGGCTGTTCTGGCTCATCTCGAGCGCGCTGGTCGCAACGCCGCCCGCGTTGACCGCCTTGCTCGGTGCCACGATCAGGTGCTTTTGTTCCATCAGGAAGTTCAGCGCATCGTTCGTCGTCGGCATGTTCGCGACCTCGATGTAATACTTCGAACCGGAGGCTGCGATCTTCTTTGCGCTGTTGATGTTCACGTCATTCTGCGTGGCGCATGGCATATACACATCCGCCTGCACACCCCAGGGTTTTTCACCCGGATAGAACGCGCAGCCGTAACGATCCGCGTAATCCTTCACCTTGTCTCTGCCGCTGGCGCGCATCTCAAGCAGGTACTCGACCTTCTTACCGGTGACGCCCTTGGGATCGTAGATGTATCCGTCCGGGCCGGAGAGCGTGACTGCCATGGCGCCGAGCTCTTCGAGCTTCTTCGCCACGCCCCAGGTCACGTTGCCGAAACCGGAGAGCGCGAAGGTCTTGCCTTCCATCTTGTCGCCTTCGTGTTTGAATACTTCGTTGACGTAATATACCGCGCCGTAGCCGGTCGCTTCGGGGCGAATCAGGCTACCGCCGTAGCTCATGCCCTTGCCCGTGAGCACGCCGTTTTCGAACGCGCCCTTGACTCTGCGATACTGTCCGTAGAGATAGCCGATCTCGCGGCCGCCCACGCCGATGTCGCCCGCGGGCACGTCAATGTCCGGCCCGATGTGGCGATAGAGTTCCGTCATAAACGCCTGGCAGAAGCGCATCACTTCGCCGTCGCTCTTGCCGCGCGGGTCGAAGTCGCTGCCGCCCTTTGCGCCGCCGATCGGCAGGCTGGTCAGGCTGTTTTTGAAGGTCTGCTCAAAGCCCAGGAACTTCATGATCGAGAGGTTCACGCTCGAATGGAAGCGCAGGCCACCTTTGTAAGGCCCGATCGCGCCGTTGAACTGCACGCGATATCCGCGGTTGGTCTGTACCCGACCCGCGTCGTCCACCCAGGTCACGCGAAACGAAATCGCGCGCTCCGGCTCCGCCATGCGCTCCAACAGTCCGAGTTTTTCATATTCCGGATGCTTGTTCACCACCGCTTCCAGCGAAGAATACACTTCTTCCACCGTCTGCAAAAATTCCGGTTCCCCTGCGTTTTTCTTCTTGACGTCTCCTAAGACTCGTTCGATATAAGCGTTCATTGCCCTTTACTCCTGATTTTTTGATGAATTCTCTGCGGCGATTTGCTCCCGCCGCCTTGTGTTATCGCTCCTCCAGCGCAGCATACGCTCGCTCCGCCTGAATCGACTTATACGCGGGGCGAATGATCTTGCTTGCCTATTGTTTTTGAGTGCGCTAAATCGATAAATCTACCTTGAAGCACTAAACAGCTTTATAGACAGCAACTGACACCGCCAAATCGGCAGCGTCAGTTGCACTATTTCAGATAATCTTTTCAGAGCTATTGCCCCACTGTATGTTTTTCGCGTATCTGAAACACTGATTCATCCTGTGGACTATTTCTTACAAAACATCAGCGATATCACGCATGATTTTCTCGACCTTTTTCTTTTCTTCCATTGCCAGATCGCCAAGCGGAGACCGCGGCATTCCTGCATAATCTAGGCCTTGGAGTTTCAGAACATACTTAAAGATCTCTTGCCAATGGGGGTCCCCAGTGTAGTAGGTATAAAAGTAATCAATGAATGGCTTCATCTTTGCCCAAAGCGCACGCCCCTTAACTACATCCTTTTCAACCGCGCAAGTTTCGTACAACTTACGGCAGAATCTCGGAAAAACAGCAGGCAAACCAGAGAGCCAACCGTCAGCACCTGCAAAAAAAGCCTCCATAGGTGCGTAATCATGTCCATACATGACAACCAGATCATCGCCACAGGTGTTTTTTAAATCATGAATACGATTCACATCACCGTGTGCCGACTTAATTGACCGCCAAACGCCTTCATCCATCAGTTCTTTGACGTCATTTGCAGTGAGCTCAACGCCCGCAAACCAAGGATTGTTATAGGACATAATATCGATTTCAGGTACTTCCTTATGGAGTCGGCGGAAACTATCCATAACCGCACGTTTATGCGGCTTCATATAGTATGTCAAGATAACCAACGCCCCGTCTGCGCCCGCGGCTGCAGCAGCTTTAGTCAACTCAATGGTCTGTCGGGTGGCGTATCGACCGGTTCCGCAGTACACCGGAACCTCGCCTGCCAAATATCCGCAGACAAGCTGATACATCTGCTTTGCTTCGTCCATCGTGTAAGCAATATTTTCTCCGGTGGATCCAACGACAGAAATGTTATCTGCGCCGTTATCGATCAGCCACCGCAGATACCGCTCTTGTCCCTTTACATTGATTGTTTCGTCAGAATTCCAGATGGTCATTGCGGCCGGCATGATGCCGCCTTTCGTTTTGCTCATAAGAACCTCCTATATGATGCATTGTTGATATATTATCTAGTGGACTTTTTGTCCAGAAGATCAAAGGTGCTATCCGCGCAATCCGCGGACATATCGGCCGATACGTTCAATCCCTCTTTGGAGCATCTCTTCATTTGATGCGTAGGTAATACGTACATATCCTTCTCCCGCTTCTCCAAACCCATTGCCGGGAACCACAGCAACATGTTCCTTATCCAGTAGACCAAAGCAAAAGTCGTCGGAGTTGATATTCAAATCCTGAATATTTACCCAAAGGTAGAAAGCTCCCTCAGGTTCCAAGCATCGTAGACCTGAAATTGAGCGAATGCCAGCCACGATAACATCTTTACGAAGGCGGAACTTCTCGCGCATCTCTGCTACCGCAACATCACAGTTTCGAAGAGCATACGCTCCAGCATGCTGGAAAGGCGCATTGATACAAGCAACTGTAACATCGTGCGTGGAAGGCATCTTTCCAATCAGCCATTCCGGTCCAATCGCAAATCCTAGCCGCCACCCTGCCATTGCATATGCCTTTGAAAACGCATCCGTCACGACAGTTCTCTCGGCCATCCCCGGCAAGGAAGCTATGCTCACATATGGAGTATTTCCATAACGAATCGTTTTATATACTTCATCCGATATAACCACTAGATCGTGTTGAATCGCAACTTCTGCAATTCTCTTCAACTCGGCTGCCGGTATCTCAGCACCCGTGGGATTACATGGTGAGTTCAACAAAAGCATTTTTGTCCGCGGACCGATAGCCGCCTCTATCTGCTCTGCTGTCGGTATAAACTTGTTCTCCTCCGTAGCTACAACAATCTTTGGAACACAACCAACAATCTTGAACTGATTCAAATAGCTAGCAAACATGGGTGCTATCGTGATGATTTCATCGCCAGGATTCAAAACCACTTGCATCGCCACAAGGATGGCTTCTGTTGCGCCCATGGTGACCATAACCTCGGTTTGCGGATTGATGGGGCGTATTGTAGGTGAAAACTTCTCCGCGATAGCATCTCGGAGTTCTTGTATGCCAGAGTTAGGCGTGTACTTGGTTAGGCCCATACTTAAAAACTTATTTGCCGTGTCAATAATTTCTTTAGGCGTCGCAAAATCCGGCTCCCCCACAGTGAAGCTGAGGACATCGTCAGCTCCCATAAGCCTTGCACGATCGTACATCACGCGTATCTTAGATTTATGGATACTCTTCGCTAATTCTGATAACTGCATATTTTCCCTCGCAATTTATTTCGTTTTCAGGGACGAAATCAAATTTCTTACCCGCCCTCATGTTTACGGGAGTTGAACACCACTACATGAAATATACTCTAGCCGCGCATCTGCATATGCTATGATTTCGCCGTTTTTCCTATAGTATCTTTGCATTCTATTGGAAATGCAGGAGCTTACCGGTCCATTCATGATACCTTTTGCTTGGCCAAGGATTTGGCACATCGTGATGCTTTTATCACCATCATTGCCAACGATTGTAACCACATCTCCGATAGTCGCCTCTGCTATATCTGTAATATCAATGATCAGTTGATCCATGCAAATTCTTCCAATAACAGGAACAAATTGACCACGTAATAGCATTCGTCCTTTATTCGTCAGAAATGCGTTGTACCCATCGCAATATCCCAGCCCAAGTACGGCTATGCGTGTCGGACGAGTCGTAATATACATTCTGTCATAGCCGATTGCCGTGCCAGTTGGCACCTCTTTTATGAATGCAATTGACGCTTTGATCTCGATTGCACTTTTAATTGCAGGCTTACATTTGCGTGGTTCGATGGCCTCAATATTCTCATAGATGATGTGTCCAATACGAACCATCTCCAAAGAATAATTAGTATAGTTAATGAGGCCTCCGGTGTTTAAAGCGTGTCGCAGTGGAATATGAATACCTGCTTTTTCAACTTCTCCACACAATGCTAAAAAAGTCTGCAACTGATTCTTTGTATGCCCGACCGCTTCTATCGAAGCATCACGGGAGGATGACAAATGGGTAAAAACACCTTGTATTATTATGTTAGACAACTCATGCACTTTTTTGATTTCATTGACAACTTCATCCAACGTCGTTAAAGATGTATACCACCCTAGACGGCCCATCCCAGTGTCTATCTTGATGTGGGCCGCGATCGGCTCGCAATCCTTGTTCAGATTTTCCGAGAGTTGCCGCGCGTATTCAAGCGATGGAACTGTTTGTGCAATATGGAATTCTGAAAGTTCCTTTGCCCAGCTGGGAGGAGTAACCCCTAATACAAGAATCGGCTCTTCAATACCAGCTTGCCGAAGTTCAACGGCTTCCCGAAGCGTTGCTACACCAAACCAATTTGCGCCTCCCGCAAGACAAGCCTCTGCGACTGGTAGCATCCCAAGTCCGTACCCTTCAGCCTTGATTACCGCCATAAACCGACAATCGGCAGGTATCAATTCCTTCAGTTCCCTGACATTATTTTCGATAACGTCAAGATCGATAATTGCCCAGCAACGGCTAAATGTTTTCATGAATCTACTTCTTTCTGAATAACAAGTCTGAATCAGAGCTTAACTGCCCCTGCCGAAAGGCCCTTGACAATATATCTTTGAAAAACAAAATAGAAGACTATGGGAATTAGGCAAGTGATAACCGTTTGTGGTAAAAGTGTTGACCAATTCATGCCAACCCGGCTCATATTGATTGACAAACCGACTGTAGACAACCAGAATTCTTGCTTTTGAATAAAAGTCATGGCAAACATGTACTCATTGAATATATCGAAAAAATTGATAACCATAACAGTGATAAAAGCAGGTTTTGCAACAGGCAAAATTACACGTATTAAAGTCGAGAAGTAGTTGCATCCATCAATTTGTGCAGCTTCGTCAAGTTCCTTTGGAATATTATCTATAAACCCCTTCATGATCCATATTGAGAAAGACAGTACCAACGCTGTATCAATCATAATAAGACCCCAATAATTATTCGCTAACCCCACTTTCGCAAAGAGCTTATACAACGGGGCTACAATTAACGCAGGGGCAATCATTTGTGTGCAAATAATAACAACCGTCATTGTATTATTCAGTTTTGATTTAAAACGAGATAGCCCATAGGCTGCCAGTACAGAGAATATAACGCTAAACCCTACCGAGATCATGCTTACAAAAATGGAATTCCCAAGCCACTGATAAACGCGTGTGTCACTGAGAACTTCCTTATATCCCTCAAGGTTATATCCATTCACGAAGGCAATAAGAGGCGTATCTGAAAACAGTTGGCTCTGTTTGAAAAATGAAATATTAACCATCCAAAAAACAGGGAAGATAATGGCTGCCATCAGTGCAAACGCAAGCAGCAACTTCACTCCTCGCGACATTTCATTTTTCGCTTTAGCACCAATGCTTCTATTACTCTTCATCGCATTTCCCTCTTCTTGTCCAAACCCTTGTTACTGTTTTCTGAAAAATCGCTAATTGTAATTGGATTGTGAATCCTTCTTGATGGCTCTCAGGTAGATCAAGACAACGAGCAGTGTAAAAACCAACATCAGTACACCTTCTGCCGCAGCAAGACTCATTTTGTTATTTATAAACGCATTATTATATATTTGAACGACAACCGTCTCCGTTGATTGCGCCGGCCCTCCCTTTGTCAAAAGCCATGTCATGGCAAATCTCCTGAAGCTCCAAATAACCGTCAAGGTTAGCAGAATACTCAATACTTGTCGCAAATATGGGATCGTTATATTTAAGAACTTCCTGATTGGCCCAGCACCATCCAGGCTGGCAGCTTCGTACAGATCGATAGGAACATCTTGAAGTCCTGCATAAATGATTAGTGTGTGGAGTGGAAATTGCCGCCAAATTTCCACCATGATGATCGTATATAAGGCCATTTTCGAATTTGTCAACCATAGCATTGGCTCTGCTAATATGTGTAAATTTTGTAGCAGGTAATTGATGACTCCATAGCGATAATCCAGCATCCAAGTAAAAATAATAGCGGCAACTACATCAGGAATTGCATAAGGAATCACATAAAAAACTCGAAAAAAAGTTTTAAGTTTTGGGTTCTTAATTGTGTCCAGCATGAGAGATGTAATAAACCCCACAATAAAAACGCCAACGGTATAGAAGGCAGTATATTTAAACATGACCCCTAACGCATTATAAAAATCCGATCCACTTAATAGCTTGTAATAATTCTTTAAACCAACGAAATTTCCAGGCTCCATGAATTTTACGCCCTTAAAGCTCATGTCGAGATTCATGAGCACAGGTACGACAAACACTGCTACTATCATCAAGATAGCTGGCAGAAGCATAAGAAAATTCGTAAACGAGTTTCTTTGTTCGATTGTTTTTTTCCTCACCATCGACATTCCACCTTCTACCATCTTGAAGTTATTAAACTCATTGCAGACGCGAATACTATAACGAATTGATTGCTAACGACTGTACGTGCCTGCGACAACTCTTTGTCAATGCGAACATTATCGCAGGCACATCACACCTAAATCGCTTGGTTGTCTTGTTTGCGAGAAATCTAGTTACAATGCGATTGCTCAGATCTCTTCAAGTTTCTGTTTGCACTCATCCATGAGTTTTTGTACATCGGAGGTAGGATCTTCAATGGCCATTACAATGTATTCAGCGATAATCTTCCGAATTTCGTCTGAAGACGTCTCGTGTCCCGAAACCTCGCCGCTGATGCCATTTGCAGCCAAATCTTCATAGATGCCAACCCAGGGGTTATTCGCGCGATATTCGTCAGTAATACCGCTCTTCATCATTACCGGGTAATTGCATCCGCTAAGCCAATTCTGCTGGAATTCATCACGCATGAGAACTTCAAGGAATTTTCCCGCTCCAACTTTTTGCTCTTCCGTTGCAGCTGAACTGAGGCAAACATAGACGATGTCGGTATTATTCGCCTTAGTGGGCAATGGCAGGTAAGCAACATCCAGCTTGCCAGTAAGATCCGGGTTTGTGGACTCCGCCCAAGTTACAAAATAGCCTCCGTCAGCACACATTGCAGCTTTTCCTTCAAAGAAAAGTTGACGCTGCGTATTATAAACCATCGACTTAGGGGCACATGTAGTTGCAAGTTCTCGATAATACTCAACTCCCTTAACGAATTCGGGGGAATTGACCATGAAGTTGCCATCTTTGTCTGCAATAATACCGCCAAAGCCCATGATCCACGGCAATGATTCCTGCATAATGTGGGACAGATTGTCCGAGCTATTAGCAGCGATAAAGCCATACTGGTCATCATGCGTCAATTTTTTCGCAAGCGCGAGAAACTCTTCTGGGGTAGTCGGAATCTCAGTGATGCCCTCAGCCTCCAGTATCGCTTTATTATAGATAAGGCCTCCGTACGGGCATGTTTCAATATTCAGACCATAGTTTTTCCCGTCACGCTGTGCGGCTTCCTGAGCACTCCAAACAGCGAAATCGTCTTTTCTACCATTGATGTCAACATAGTCGTCCATCGGAGCAATCCATCCCTGCTCATACCAGGATTCAAGCCAATCCCCAATGCAATAGACAATGGTAGGAGTTTCTCCGCTTGCAAAAGCGACTTTCATTTTGTCGTTGAAATCGCCATATGATATTGTAATACCTTCGAACTTGTACTGTGGATTTTCTTTTTCAAAGGTTTCGGCTGCTTTATAAATAAAGTCAGCACGACCTTCCTCTGAAAACCACTGCGAAGCGAATGAAACTACAATTTTCTGATCGTCCGGAATTGTTCCTGCTGTGGCTGCCGCATCTGTAGTCTCATCGACCGCCCCCGCTGTCTCGGTTACTGGAGTTGCTGTTTCGGTTGGAGTTGTAGCGCACCCGATAGCCCCGAGAATCATTGCCAGTGCTAGAAATAGACATGTCACCTTTTTCATTTAGAACTTCCTCCTGTTTCATTTTGATTTGTCCACAATTTAACGACTTGTTTTAATGAGATAGGGCTACTTTTTCAACTTCAATTTACCCGATTATAACATTTTCAATTTTATTGTCAACTATTTTTAATTATTTTAAGTCATTTTTTTCAATTATTTTTTCAACTAATTGCCATTGAATTTTTCGAAATACGTGCTATAATTGGTTAAGCTATGATTATGGAAACCGCATGCTTAGGTTTAGTCTGAATGATTTACATTGTGAAAGTAAGAGTTTGTACTCTCTTAAAGAGTAATCTCAAACAAAAGCAAGTTAACGTTGAGTGGTTTCAGTAGTATTTTTTAATTGAAAATGAGTGAAGAGAATGGAAAAAAAAGAGAGCAGACAAAGCATTGGAAAGAAATGCACTTTAAAAGATGTTGCAGGAATGGCGCAGGTATCCATCGCAACTGTATCCCACACACTTAACGGTACTGCAAAGATTTCCCCGCAAACCCAGCAAAGGGTTATTGATGCCGCATGGATGTTGGGATATCGTTCTCAAAATGAACCGGATTCCCCTGAGGAACTCCATCGCGATCGGAAGGTCATAGGAGTTATCGTCCAGGATATCAGCAATGAGTTTTATGCTGCCTGTGCCAGCAGTGTTTTGGCCTGCGCTGATCACAAGAACTATACCTTGCTTCTATGTGACTGCGTCTATGATAGTCAACGTGAAATTGAACTGGTGCATGATCTTATCTGCCAGCATATTAACGGCCTGATTTTCTTTGGCGGTACTGAAGAAGCTTCACCTGTTCAGCTAGCACATACATATCATATTCCAGTAGTACTTGCGAACCGATGTGTCGATGGGTTTAGTTCCGTCGTCTATGGAAATTCAAAAATCATCCGGGAAACCATCACTGATTTATACAATGCTGGAAGCCGTAAATTCCTTTATCTCACCGAATCTCTTGATCTCCATAGTGTTCGAGATCGATACGACGGTTTCTTGCTCGGCATGCTGGATCATAGAATCCCTAGCAGCGATTATAATATTCTTACCGCAAAGCGTCTGCAGCGGGATAAAGTCAAAGCCGGGTATGATGTACTTTCCGAGTATATTCAGAACGGTAATGTAAATTTTGATACGATCATCACCACCAGCGATCTGATTGCTGTTGGTGTGCTAAAATGCCTTCGCGAGCTCAATTATCGAGTGCCTGAAGACATTCAGGTTATTGGGTACGACGACATCTCTATTGCCGCATTGGTTTCTCCACCATTAACCACCATCCATCAGGACACAACCCGTCTTGGTCAAGAGGCGTTTAACTTACTGTGTGAAATCATGGCTTCTGATCAACACAGTCCCAAGCAAATCGTAATTGAAAACAAGTTGGTCATTCGCGATTCAACACGAATGGAACTACGAAAGTCTAATCCTTGAATTACGAGGTTATCAAATGGCAATTGTGAATTTTGGTTCCATGAATTTAGATCACGTTTATCGTGTCCCCCATATTTGCGTGAGCGGCGAAACGATTCTATCGGATGAAGTTATGGAATTTGCGGGCGGAAAGGGACTAAATCAATCAATTGCCGCCGTTCGAAGTGGCGCACGCGTCTCCCACGCTGGTATGTTAGGTGCCGGAGGCGATATGCTTCGTAAGTATCTTGACGATAGCGGTGTGGACACCTCTCTTTTGCAAATCTGCGATGCTCCGCAGGGACACAGCATTATTCAGGTAGATCATAACGGCCAAAACTCCATCATTGTTTATGGTGGTTCCAATCAGTGCGTCAGCGCTGAATACATTGACCAGACATTGGTGAAATGCGAGACTGGAGATTACATTATGGTTCAAAATGAGATCTCCTGTTTAAATCATCTGATTTTCTCCGCTCATGCTCTCGGCCTCAAAGTAGTATTGAACGCCTCCCCCGTTAACAGTACGCTTCTGCAAGTAGACTTTTCCAAGGTGTCCTGTTTAATTGTCAATGAACTTGAATGTTCAGCGATAGCTGGATGCAACAGCGCAATGGATGCATTCGAAATATTGCAAAACCGATATCCCCAAACAAGTATCCTCCTTACTTTGGGTTCAGACGGTTCCTTGTGTTGGGCAGATGGTGAAACGATCCATCAAAAAGCATATCCCGTCTCAGTCGTGGACACCACAGGTGCAGGTGATACGTTTGCCGGGTATTTCATTGGTTGTCTCGTGAACGGTTATTCTAGAGATGAAGCTCTGCGGTATGCCTCCATGGCAGCTTCAATTGCTGTAACCCGTCCGGGAGCAGCTTGCGCAATTCCAACTATGGAATGTGTTCTTTCCGCACTTGAATGACCTGCTCCCCGAAAAAGTAATCCACTCAATAAGAGAAAAAATATTAAAATCAAAAAAAGAGTGGACGAAGGGTTTCTGATTTCCACCATTGTTACTGGCTCGGTTCTGTGTGGCTAGATCAATAGTTACATAATAAAGGAAGCTCTGGAATGTCTATCATTCCGGAGCTTCCTATGTGATTCAGCGTATATATTATTTACTCCACTCTTGTTTGTACAAACTACCCAACTTATCTGCAGCTAAGATCGATTGATATACAAAATTAAAAGTAATATGAAACGGCTCAGCATATACCAGTGCGTTATTATTGACCATTTTATCTGCGATGATCGCCACGTTCTCCGGTGTAGGTTCCACAGCCAGATCTTTCAGGCACAAAGGCAAGCCGATATCGAAGCAGAAACGGGCTACATTTTCAAACTCGGCCTGCGGAGCGTTTTCCATCACCAACTGACACAGAACGCCGAACGCAACTTTTTCGCCATGCAGAAATCGATGCGTACTTGGAATCTCGGTTAATCCGGAATGGACGCCATGCGCCGCTGCACAGCCGCTGTTTTCAAAACCTACGCCGCTGAGCAGCGTGTTTGCTTCAATCACATTTTCCACTGCCTCCGAAAGAATCCCGTTTGCCACTGCTATTACGGCCCTGCGGCCGTCTTCCATCAATATTTCATAGGATAGTTCGGCTAACGCCAACGCAGCGCGGCAGCGGCGATAGCCTTTACCAACATAATTGCCGGTATCCGATTGTGCGTTGGCGCGAGCCTCAAATACGGTTGATAGTGCATCCCCCATGCCGGCAACGAAAAGACGAACCGGCGCTTTGGCTACGATTTCCGTATCCAGAATCACAAGCGCGGGGTTGTTTTTATGTCGGATATTCTTGATATATACGCCATCATCCGTATACATAACGGACATGGCGCTCGTCGGCGCATCCGAGGAGGCGCACGTAGGTGCAACGATTAGAGCAATTCCCATTTCATTTGCTACGACCTTGGTGGTGTCCAGCGTTTTTCCGCCCCCGATACCAACGATCACTTGTGCGCCGAAGCTGTTTGCAATCTTTGAAACCCGCTCAACTTCGGAATAAGAGCACTCACCATTGAACTTCTCCACATGTACCGTTGATTCGGAACCTCTGTAAGCTTTTTGCAGACGATCGTTTATTTCCTCATAAAGAAATCCATCGAGCAAAACAAGCGCTTTCTTCCCATATGCACTTGTATATGTTTCGATCAGATCCATTTCCCCTGCCCCCTGGATATATTTCGCTGGGCAAGCAAATGCACGCGTCTTTGTTTTTACCATTGCCATTTTGTATGTTCCCTCCTGCAATTCTCGCACTATGTCTCTTCTATGAGACAGGCGATCTTTATAATCCATTTTTCAGTCTTTCAGATAATTTTGCAGATAATCCAGTTTTTCTTGAATCGACCTCCCCTTGCAGAAGCTGTCGTCGAAAAGCGCGGAGCCGATCGTAAATCCCCAGGGGCGCAGGCTCCTCACAAAATCGAGTCGCTTTTCGCTGTTGATGCTGCCGGAAATGATCATTGGAATCTTTACGTTTTGAACAAACTGCCGAGCCATATCTTCGGGGTCACCGTCAACATAGCGGTAAACGGAGAGTCCGATTCCGTCGACGCCGCGCGAAGCAATCCTCTGTGCGTCTGCGATAATCGACTCCGGCGTGCCGTAGAGCTTACGCGGGAGACCCGCTCTCTTTCCGCAAGTCGGGATAAATTTCACGTTGTTTTCGCGGAGCACCTTCCAGGCGCTCTCAAAAAACATCATTGCAACCAGATAGTCGAACTTGCACTTCACGGCGAAATTCGCCGCAGCCAGACACTCTTCTTCCGTTTCGACCAGCGGTTCGAGGAAGGTCATTTTGCCGGCCGCCTTCATTGCCTCGACCAGCACGACGGCATCTTCCAGTTTGATGCCGATATCCTTGAAGCCCCAACACTGAACGATTGAGTGCCGGTTCCTTTCAAAAATGTCCAGAGCG
The DNA here is from genome assembly GCA_963667195.1 of Christensenellaceae bacterium. Lineage (GTDB taxonomy): Bacteria > Bacillota > Clostridia > Christensenellales > CAG-138 > UBA7703. Next base: position 2,089,491 of record OY762962.1, on the reverse strand, counting down.
TTCTCAACGGTCTTATCGTTGTTGGTCAGCATGGCGATTACATTTACAGGCATTTTGTTTTCTCCTTTGCAGTTGATTACTTAATACGTGTGATAAATCTCCGCAAGAACATCGTGCACCTTCCGATAGTTTGCAAAGTGCTTCTCATATGCCTCCGCTATCTCCGGTACGGGCGATACCTGCGAGCTGAGACGTACGCTTTTTTGTATCGCCTCCTCATGGTTTGCGAAGATACCGACGCTTACACCGGCCAGCAGCGCGGAGCCAAGCGAGGAATCATCCTTAGCGAATTTCAGCACTGGCTTGTTGAGTACGTTTGCCAGGATGCTCCGCCAGAGCGCACTTTTCGCGCCGCCGCCCAGAAAACGAATCTCTTTCACGTCTTTTGTGCCTTCCATTCGCGTGAAATTATCCTTTATGGAATATGCAACGCCCTCCAGGATGGCGCGGTTAAAATGTCCCCGGTTATGCGCGGCCGTAACGCCCACGAAACTGGCCCGCAATTTCGGGTCCCAGTACGGCGAGCGCTCACCCATCAGATAAGGATGGAACATGACCCCGTCAGAGCCCGGCGGAACGGCTTCCGCCTCCTCATCCAGCAACTGGTAAACGTTCTTTCCTGCGTTGATTTCACTCTGGCAGAACACATCCCGATACCAGCGAAGGCTCTGTGCGGCGGAGTTCGTCCCAAAGGTGGAATACCAGAGGCCATCCACGACATGCGAATAGGTAAATCCGTTTGGATTCGGGTGCGGCTCGTTATAAAACATGCAAACATTACCCGCAGTCGCCATCTTAACGACGCAATAGCCGGGCTGAATTGCCCCGACGCAGTAGTTTTCCAGAGCCGTATCAGAAGCGCCGTTGATCACGGGCGTACCGACTTTGATTCCAGTCAGCTTGCTTGCCTGTTCGGTGATATGCCCAGCAATATCGGTGGGCTTGACCAGCGGCGGCAGGATCGTCAACGGGATGCCGCCCATCGCGCAAATTTCGGATGACCACTCCCAGGAAAGGTTATCGAACAGCAGGCTGCCCTGCGCCTCGATATGGTCAGTTTTCCATTCGCCCGTAAGCAGATAACGGATATAGTCCTTGATAAACATCAACCGATCCGTTTGGGCAAACTCGGCCGGATGGTTCCGTTTGAGCCACATCAACTGCGGCAAGGTCCAGGTCGGGCTGGGTTTATGAAAGGTTCTGCGGAAGATTTCTTCTCTATAGTTTTCCAGAAGGAAAGCCACCTCTTGCGTGCTGCGCTGATCTGTCCACATGATCGTATTGAGCAGTACGTGATCGTTCCGATCAAGCAGCACCGCGTTGTGTGCGGAAGCGTCCAGGCTCAACGCAACGATTTGTCCGGCTGAAACGCCGGATTTTTCCAACGCGATGTGCAGCGAGTTCAAAAAGGCAGGAAACCAGTCCGCCGCCTTTTGCTCCGACCAGCCCGAAAACGGATGGTATGTGACATACTCCGTATAGCCATCTGCAACGAACGCCCCATCCGAATCGATGATCGTCGTTTTGCAGCCACCCGTCCCCAGATCGATACCCAATAACAGGTCTTTCATTTGTTGTTTCACCTCTATGTTTCCTGATTCAATCTCTTCGGTCTTTTGAACCGCGCGATTTAAAAATTCTTTCCGTTCCAACCCCAGAACGGCGTTTCCGAATATTTAATATAGATCCGTTCGCCGGAGATATTCAGCTTCTCGGTCAAGACAGCCGTCATTTCCCTGGTTAGCGCGTCGTATGTTTCTTTCGATGCGGAACCGAATAAGCCAACCTCGATGAATGCCGCAGGTTCGTTCTTGTCGCCACCCAGATAAATATCGTCCACGTTCTCAAACAGGATCATCAGCCAGCGTTCGCTCTTGCGGGGCACGATCGTGATGATCTGACCGAGTGACTGTTTGATCGCCGTCTTGGCTACCGTGCCGAGCGGCGTGCTGGTTTTAATAGAGATTGCCGGCATGATTCCACCTTGCTTTCCGTTTTGAACCGTTTTTTCGTTTTACCCCGATTGAAGGGTATACGAAAGAAACAGGGAGCATTTCCCTTTCAAAGTAACAAATTCTATTGTATCGCTACCTTATATGGCTTCTGTCGCAACACCGTGGGGAGCGATCAGCATCCCCCACAGCGCACTCAGTCAAATGCAGCCCTGGTCTATATGCCCAAATAGGTTTTCTGTACCTGTTCACTATGCAGCAGATTCAGAGCGGTATCATGGGCAACGATGTTTCCAACCTCCAGGATGTACCCCTGATCGGCGATCTTTAGAGCCTGCTGCGCATTTTGCTCCACCAGCAGGATCGTCGTGCCTTCAGATTTGATCATCCTTATGATATCAAAGATCATATCCACCACTTTTGGTGCTAATCCCATAGAAGGTTCGTCAAGCAGCAGAAGCTTTGGCCTCGACATCAGCGCGCGAGCAATCACCAGCATCTGCTGCTCCCCGCCGGAAAGGTATCCAGCTTTTTGATTCGCCCGCTCCTTGAGCACAGGAAACATCTTGTAATAATTCTCGATGTCCGCCTCGATTTCTTTATCCTTGCGCGTAAACGCACCCATCTTCAGGTTTTCATAAACGGTTTGACGGGGAAAGACCTTTCGTCCTTCCGGACAATGCGAAATACCGGCCTGTACAATCTTTTCCGCCGGGAGTGTGTTGATTGATCGTTCACCCTGATACACGATCTCCCCGGATTCCGCTCGCAAGAGCCCGGAAATCGTTTTCAGCAAAGTGGTTTTCCCCGCGCCGTTCGTGCCCAGCAGAGTTGTGAGCCGGTTCGTCTCAACCTGTAGGGAAATGCCTTTCAGCGCGGCAATTTGCCCATATTTCACCACGAGGTCTTTGATTTCAAGAATTGGTTTCATCGTCACTACCCCTGTTGCCCAAGTATGCCTCGATCACTTCCGGATTTCTCTGAATCTGATCCGGTGTGCCCAGCGCCAGCAACTCCCCGAAGTTCAGCACAGCAATTCGTTCGGTCAGGCTCATCATAAACCGCATATTGTGCTCAATTACGACCACGGTATGACCCTTGTCGCGAATGCCATTGATGAGGTTCATGAGCTCCATCGTTTCCTGCGGGTTCATGCCCGCGGTCGGCTCGTCAAGCAGAATCAGTTTAGGGTCGCTGGCGAGCGCCCGCCCGATTTCGACCCTGCGCTGTTTTCCATAGGAAAGATCACCAGCAAATTTATTTGCCAAATCCGCAATGCCGAGATATTCCAGAATTCCCATGCAGTGATCCACCACGGATCGCTCGTTTTGCTGTTCTTTCGCGGTTTTGAGCAAGATACGCGCAAGATTCGTATGAACACGGTTATGCATGCCAACCTTCAAATTGTCCAGCACCGTCATATCCGAAAAAATCCGGATGTTCTGGAATGTACGCGCAATCCCGCGACGGCAGAATTCGTGAATCGGTTTCCCGGTCATCCTCTGGCCGAAGAGCGTGATGTCCCCGCCGTCCGGTGGATAAAAACCGGTCATCACGTTGAACAGCGTCGTCTTTCCCGCGCCGTTCGGCCCGATGATGCCGAAGATTTCACCTTCCTGAATCTCGATGTTGATGTTGGATAAGGCTTTGAGTCCACCAAAGTTTTTGGACAGGCGCTCAATTTGGTACATCGTGCTCATTTTGTCCGATCACCTCTCGATGCCAGTTTCTTTTCGCGCTTTTTCTGGACCAGGTTGACCAGCTGGTCTCCTAGCCCTTTTTTACCGAGCAGCCCGTTTGGAGCCCATATCATCATGACGACCATCATGGCACCGATGATCAGCAGACGGTATTCATAAAACGTTCTGGACAGTTCCGGCGCAATCACCAGAATGCCTGTGCCCAGAATGCTGGCCGGCAGATTGCCGAGTCCGCCCAGAATCGCCATCTGGAGGAAGATGAGTGAATCGTCAATCGTGTAGTTATAGGGTGAGGCGTACTGCGCATAATGCACAAGCGCAGAACCCGCGATACCGGTAAAGAATGATGCGATGCTGAAGCAAATCACCTTGTAATTCGCAACGTTGATGCCGGTGTAGGACGCCGCGATATCGTTGTCGCGAATGGCAGTAAACGCGCGCCCCAAACGGGAATTAACGATACGGCGGATCAATACATAGCAGATTGCCAGCAACGCCACGGCAAAGTAGTAAGCACGCAGGTTCGTATCGATTTTAAAGCCAAAGAACTGCGGCGGCGGAATGTTGCTGATTCCCAGCGGCCCGTTGGTAAGCGGTTCCCAATTTAAAAATATCAACCGGCAAATCTCACTGAATCCGATTGTGATAAGCGAGAGATAGTCAAAAGACGACCTCCTGCACAGTGCGCCCAGCCCCATTCCGACGAGAGCCGTAAATAAGCCGGCGCAGATCATCGCCACGAAATAGGGCACGTTGAACCTCAGCATCATCAGAGCGGAACAATACCCACCGATTCCCACGAAAGCTGCCCTGCCGAAGTCTAAAATCCCGCAATAGCCCACGATCAGGTTGATGGACAATACGACGATGGAATCCAGGCTCACGATCGTCAGTATTCGCAGAATATAGTCGTTTGTGATGAAGAGCGGCAGTACCAGAATCGCGACCGCCAAGAAAACGATGACAAGCAGCTTTTTATTTTTCAGCATATCTTATTACACCTTTTCTGCGATTTGCGCCGGAAACAGCCCCTTGGGCTTAATGAGAACAAACACGATGAATAAACCCCAAACGATGGCATCCTTATACGCGGTGGATACATAGGCAGCAACCATGATCTCGGTCATTCCGAGGCACAGGGCTCCGATGATACACCCCTTGAGACTGCCAACGCCGCCCAGAATGGAGGCCATCCACGCCTTCATCGTGCCATACATAAAGCCAATACCAAAGTAAATGAAGCCGTAGTAACTGCAGAACAGCAGCCCGCCGATCACACCCAGCACCGCGCCCAAACCGTAGATGAAGGCAATGGCGCGATTCACCGGCACACCCATTAGCGACGCAGTCGGAATGCTCTGCGAAATACTGATAATCGCCTGTCCCCACTTCGTCTTTTTCAAAAAGATCGAAATGACGACCATACAAATCACCGCGATGAGCAATATATAGATCTGCAATGTACCCAAGATCGCATTGCCGATTTTTATCTGATGGTTTTGGAAAATACCAAGATCAAAAGCGAAGGTTTCCGGCCCCCAAACGATTTGGATCACGTTTCGCATGATGTAAGCGATACCCACCGCGCTTATGGTCGGCGCGATGCGACCTGAGAAACGCACGGGCCGGTAAGCGAAACGCTCCACAACGATATTGATCGCAAACCCCGCACACAAACCCAGTGCAATCGCCAGGAACGGGTTCATGCCTGTCATCAGGCCCGCAAAGGTTACAAAGCATCCTAACGCATAGACATCTCCATGCGCAAAGTTCAGAAGTTCCAGTACCCCGTATACCAGGTTGTAGCCAATGGCGATCAACGCATATACGCTTCCCACACTCAGCGCATTGATCAAGTTTTGAACAAACACTCTGTCATCCCCTTCTTTGCCAGCATCGGCGACTTAGCCGTACGTCTTGCGCGTTTCGCGTCTTCCCACCGTGGTTTAAACCGCGGTGGCCCCCTTGGATCGAACCTGCTGCCGGTGTGCACAGAACCCGGAATCATACATTCTGTAACGAACGTACATCACTCTTGCCTGTAAGCCCACCGGAAAAAATATTTCCTGTTTCCCGTCGCTCCGTCAGGATCATCCAAGGGGGTATGCCGCGCGAATCCATCTGCAAGAAAGCCGCTATATTCCCTTACTTGGTCGGATAGGCCACAAATGCACCGTTCTCCACTTTGAAAAAGTAGATCGGTCTCGGCGCTATGTTGCCCTTCGCATCAAACTGGATATCCCCGGCGACACCAGCGTACGGAGGCATGCTATGTAGCGCCGAAATCAGCTCTTCCTGTGTGAAGTCCGCTTTGCCGATGTACTTAATAGCATTCACATACGCCATCACGCAGTCATAGTTGAAAGCGCCGTATTCGTTGGGTGTGCTGCCGAATTTTTCTTTGTACTTATCAATGAACGAAAGTGCGACAGCATTGTCCGTATAGGGACTGAACTGCGCGCCGGTGTAGAATCCTTCAGCGGAAGCGCCGGCCAACTTGATGAGTTCGTCGTAGTAAAGAGCCGTACAGCCAATCACAGGAACGTTCAACGTCAGGCTGTCCTTCTGCTTGAGGAAGATGCCGGCCGCTGCGTATTCACCCATGAACAGGACGCAGTCCGCGTTGTTCGCCTTCATATCGGTAATCTGCGCGGAGAAGTCACGGTCGGTCGAGGGGTTGTAAGTCGATTCTGAAACAGCCGTGATGCCGAGCTCCGCAAGTTTTGCTTTCGCGGCGCCAACCATGCCTTTGCCGTATTCCGTGTTCTCGTAGATCAGAGCCGGTTTGGAGAATCCAAGATCCTTGATCGCAAATTCGGTTACGATCGACTGGTTGATGTTGTCGTCCAGGCAGGTACGGAAGAAGTTGTCGTATCCTTGTTCCGAAATGGTCGGGCTAGAGTTCGAACCGGAAATTGTCGGGATGTTCGCAGCTTTATAGGTCGGCAGGGCGGCCAGCGTGCAGCCGGAGTTTGCATGACCGACGACAAAGCGTATATCCTTGTCACTGACTACTTTTTGCGCCGCAATCAGCGCCTGGTTCGGGGAAGCCATGTCATCAAAGATTTCAAACTCGAGCTTGCAGCCCAGCAAACCGCCCGAGGCATTGATCTCTTCCACCGCGATCTCGCAAGCGTTTTTCATGAATAGGCCTGCAGCCGCGTTGTCGCCGGTCATAGGACCCACACACGCGAACTTGATGGTATCCTGCTTCTTTGCTCCCGTGCTACATCCTGTCATCGCGAAGAGCGTGAGCGCCACTAGGACGAGTGCTATGCTTCGACGTATCATTTTGCTGTTCATGTTAATGCTCCTTCTTTCATTTTGATTCATTTGCTTTACAAACAGATTTGTACACGAAGTAACAGGTTCGAGCGGTCGAGGTTAAATTTTCAAGAGATAACGAGCTGATTTCATTCTTGATTTTGATTTTCGTTCCCGAGAGAAGTCCACTTGCGTGCTTCAAGCCGCGTGTTTCCAATTGAGATCGCATCGATACGCGGATTTAGAGCGTTTTGGTTCGCCCTTGCCGATATCGGGGGATTTCCTCGCATATCCCAAGTTCGATCTGAATTTCGCCCAGATTGTTTTCATTCCAAATTCAGTGCCGGCAGTGTTTGGAAGACGCGATCGATTTTCTGATTGTTTTCGTTTTTTTACACGACTTGTTTTGACATGCAAATGGTATCAGATTTATCCGAGTAGATACAATACACAAAGCGTTTTATATATGTGGACTATCATGTACTATTGCGAGCGCAATTATCGATTAAAAACTCGATTTTACTGCATGCATCATTATCGGGATATTGGCCGACTATCCAAGTTATTGAGCAACTTTAGTGTGTTGTGGAAAATCATAAGTGGATTATCGTATCGAGTACTCGATGTGGATTATTTTTTTAATGTGGATTTTTGTGGACTGTTGCATCTATCCTTTGATCTGTATAAACTATGCTGTATAAACGAACGGAGGGTAGGTTTGCATGGATCTCAACGACTGGCTCTCGAATCTGGATTTTCGTAAAATTCAGGTTCTATACTGTAAACGTCTGAATCAGCATAGTACCTTCTGGAATCTGGAGACCCACAGCCATCGTCATCTTGAACTGATGTTTTTCATAAACGGAAAAGCGTCCATCGATATCGGTGGTAAAATCATCACGCCGAACGCCTACGATTTGGTGGCTTATCTTCCCCTGTGCGAGCACCAAGAGAGCGTAGATCTGCAAAAGCGTGTGGAGATGATCTGTATTCTGATCGACTGCGCCCCTCCCCCAGAAGGCGTGCCAGAATATTTCCTACTGCACGATATCAATCGGTCGCTCGGCTGGCTCTTTTCTCGCTTTGAAGAAGAATGGAGAACTTACTCTCCTCATGGGAAAATGCTACTGAACTGTTATCTGGAAGCGATATTACTGAACGTCTCGCGCTTGCTGAAACAGGACGAAAACCCGGGTGCCGCCATCTCCATCAGTCACATGATCGACTATATAAATGAAAATTATCAGAGTGAGCTGACGGTAGAATTTCTGGCCAGGACATTTCACGTGAGTCCTTCCTACCTCCATAAAGTATTCCGAAAGCAACTGGATACTTCACCGATCCAGTACATTAACAGTATTAAAATAAACGAAGCACAATACCTGCTGAGCAGTTCCGATTTGACGATCGTCCAAATTGCGGAATACTGTGGTTTCAGCGACTCGCGCTACTTCAGCCGGGTTTTCAAAACAGCCACAGGGATTTCTCCATCGCAATATCGGGCGAAAACACGCAACTAAGCATGTTGCTCGACCTTGCTCTGAAACTGGAGAAACTGATCGTTTTTCATTATAGAACTTTCATTTTCATACATTGCCATATTCGAATTGCATTAATAGAACCGATCTACAAGCAACCTTTATCAAAACTCGTCTATTTTGCACCAATCACCGTGATTCGAGCAATAGCTTCTATTCGTGAGGTTTTAGCCAGCTAAGTATGAAACGAAATAATACAATTCGTTGGTACTTAATCATACAAAAATCCCAGCTTTCTGAGTTTTTTCAGCATTTGATGTTTGTGATTGTGTGCGAAACTCGATTATTCACGGCACACGACAAAATTGGAGATAAAACATGCACCCACCCCGAGGAAACGCGCAAGAGTATATGGTAAATGCGCGGGAGTTTGTTTATCTAGCTCTTGATAGCATCATAATACTTATTATAAACAATTCTCGAATCGTAAAACGGAAGCTTCTGTGATAAACGCCTGAATTTGAACTGGTTTATGACACTGGAAGTCACCTGAGGCAAGATGGAGCGTTTGCATAGGAACTACGTTCCGTCCGCACAACGCATCTATATGCCTCACGCTGGTTGAGTCCATTTATATCAAGGCTTAAGGTTGTTTAATCATCGACTTCCACTGCCAAAATAAGAATCCCCGATTCAGAAATCTACAAATGAAAATCTTAAAAAAGGATGGATCAGGTTTCTTCCTGATCCATCCTTTCCGAATTGGCCGCATTTTTTTGTATAACCTTGATAGTTGCTATCGCGACAGGATTACAAGGTGAGAACAAAAGCCGGTGATTCTCGAGTAGCTTAGAAGTATATCTTGATCATAGGCCTGAAAACCATGTTAATCAAAAATCGTAATATTACGGTTTTCCGATACAAATACCGGAATGATAGAAAGTGGCGTTTCACACTCAACCAACTGACCGCCATCATACGTTTTTTGTGTCGCCGTATTTACCCAACGCCTTCCAGCCGGCAGATAGACTGAGCGTTTTTTTACGCCTTCATACATAACCGGGGCAACCAGAATATCCGGTCCGAACATATACTCGTCTTCAACTCCCCAGCAATGAACATCTTTCGGAAAATCATAGAAGAGCGGCCGAATCACAGGCGTTCCTTTTTGATGTGCCAATTTCATCTGGTCCTTGATATAGGGACGAAGCCGCTCGCGGGCAAATAGATAACTCTTCAAGATGTTGTAGACCTCTTCCCCGTAGCTCCAGACCTCGTTATCAGAGCCACTGCCGAACGGCTTGTTGAACATCTTTGCCGCATCCGTAATGTCGAAATCAAACGGCAATCTGAATCCATGGAGTCTGAAGACTGGGCAAAAGAGACCAAACTGGAACCAACGAACCAGTAACTCGCGGAATTTCGGGTCTGCAGGGTCTCCGCCTGTAAATCCGCCGATATCGGTCGTCCACCAAGGAATTCCCGAAATTCCGGCGTTCAATCCTGCCGCCATCTGTCTGCGCAGACTTTCAAAAGTCGAGTGTACATCGCCGGACCAGAGTAATGTGCCATAACGCTGGCTTCCCGCCCATACGCAGCGGATCAGGTTGATGATATTCTTCTGGCCTTCCTTCTCCATTCCATCATAAAATGTCTTGGCATAGTAGAAAGGATAGATATTGCTCACTTTCATTGCTGGCCCGAGAGTATAGCGGAAATGATCATAGTCATAGTGCCCCATCAAGTCGGGTTCCGCTTCATCCAGCCAGAAGATACGAATGCCCTTGTCATAATAGTTCTTCTTCACTTTATCCCAGACGAATTCGCGCGCGCCCGGGTTGGTTGAGTCAAAGAACGTTTCGTTTCCCATGAAGTTGATGTTCGTTCTCGTCGCTCGTTCCGTCCTCACCAGATAACCGCGCTCGATCATCTCATCATAGTTTTCGCTGTTGACATCCACCGTAGGCCAAATGGATACCATCAACTCGATTCCCATGTCTTGAAGTTCCTTGATCATTTTCTCCGGCTCCGGCCAGAACTTCGGATCGAACTTCCAGTCTCCTTGTTCGGTCCAGTGGAAGAAGTCGCATACAATCACTGAAATCGGTAAACCACGCCTCTTGTATTCCCGCGCAACCTGCATCAGCTGATCCTGCGTCTTGTATCGAAGTTTGCATTGCCAAAAACCGGTTGCGAAGTCCGGCATCATAGGGACTTTTCCGGTTGCATCTGCATATGCTTCCTCGATTTCGGCCGGTGAATCACCCGCCGTGATCCAAAAATCGATTTGATCGGATACTTCTGCCCGCCATTCCGTCTGGTTCATGCCGAACGTTACACGGCCGATCGCCGGATTATTCCAGAGAAAACCATATCCAAGACTAGATATTGCAAACGGAATGCTCGCTTGCGAGTTCCGCTGGGCAAGCTCTAGCATGCACCCCTTGATATTGAGCTGCTTTTCCTGCCGCTGTCCGAGGCCGTAAATTTTCTCATTGTCGTTGGACTCAAACCGAAGCGTGATGCGGTAATCGCCGCCCAGAATCGGTTTGAATTCCCTGCCCGAAAGTTCGAGCGCGCTCGTTTTATCGCCGCCGTCTTTTACGCGCCAACATTCCTGGAGAAGCACTTCACCTTTCTGATTATAGAATGTCAGCCAACCGAACTGATCCAATTCAGCCGTAATCTTGCCGTTCTGTATGGTTGCGCGCTGTCCATCAATTTTAATTTGCGCGTTTATCTTTGGGGGTTGCAAAAGCGCCCACTCCAAGCGCTCCTTTATTTCAGCATTTTTGGTCGCTCGCACCCGGAGACTGTTATTCCCCCATGGTTCCACCCACAATATCTCGCTGTCGAACTCTCGCACGAGTCGATTGTTGCTTTTGTATAGAATTGCCATATCTGTATCCTTCCCTCTCAGATAGATAGTCGATACTTAATTTAATTTAAAAACACGAACCCAAAGGCAGCTGAAAAACCATGCCATTTCTGCGATATCTTTCGTTTTTGTGATTGGATGATTCGATGAAATGTAATTGCGAATGTCCGCCGGACGCTTGCCTGCGCCTTGTCAACTCTTAATCATTTGTTTTGAATTCATATCTCTCGACGATTGTGATCTTCGGCTGCCCGCCTAACGCGGGCAGCCTCCCCATCCCAAGTCGTCTGCGAAATCATTTCCCGCTTTCAGGTGTATAGAAGTTGTCTGCGTTATCCTTTGTCACGACCGTTGACCCGCTGTCCGCCGTCATCGGAATACCAGGATAACCTTTTTCCATCCAATTATCCACCGGGTTGATCAGGCCGTTTTTCAGGAAATACAGGTAGTTCATTGTCCAGTAGCCCATGCACCACGGGGCTTGGCTGATAGAAGCTTCCACATCTCCAGCTTTGATCGAATCCAGCGTAACCGTATCCGTATCAAACGCTACGATCTTGATTTGACCGGTTTTATCCGCTTCGGCAATGGCCTGCTGTGCGCCGATACTAGCAGTGACCAGTGCGCAGAACAGGTATTGGACGTCCGGGTTCACTTTCAGCATGTTGGCGACAGCTGTTGCACTCTGAACCTGATCTGTGCCACCGTCGACAGTCTGGACGATTTCAATGTCAGGATATTCTGCAGCGAGTGTTTCTTCAAAGCCCTGCGTCCGCTCCTTGATATTCGTCTGTCCAAGACTCGTTACCGCAGCAACTTTCCCCTTGCCGCCGAGCTGTTCCGCAATGTAGCGCGCAGCCGTTGCGCCCGCTTCATAGTTCTTCGTGCCGATAAATGCGATACGGTTGCTGTTGGGCGAATCCGAATCAAACGTAACTATCGGAATTCCAGCCGCGATTGCTTTATTGATGGACGGAATGTAAGCTTCCGCATCCATACAAGTCAACGCAATACCTGCGGGCTTCATCGCGATAATCTGATCCAGCGCAGTAATTGCAGCGCTTACATCATATTCCGTGGTGCCGCCATACATCGTTTTCACTCCGTACAATTCACCGGCAGCTTTGAACCCATTGAAGCAGTCTACCCAGAAAGGATAGCCGGAGTAGAACGTCACCATGTAGTAGGTTTGGTCCTCATGCCCGACAAACGGGCTTGTACTTTGGCTTGCTGTTCCGGTTTGTTCCTGCACCGCAGATACTGCTGCCTCTTTCGGCGTGCAGCCAGCGAGCACAAGGCTCAAAACGAGAACGGTGATCAGTAACATACTTAGAACTCTCTTCATTTCCCTTACCTCCCTTTTATTTTTAGCCGGTTGGAACGGCTAAAGGTTTTAGTTGAGTACGCTTCTTTTGCGCTTATGGCTCAAAACATCAATGGTAACCGCGATAATTAGGATAGTTCCTGCAATCAGATTTTGCCAATGGATGGATACGTTGAAGAGCACCAGTGCATTGTTGATGATATTCAGTAATAAAATGCCCAATACCGTTCCCAGTACACTCCCTTCTCCGCCCGAAAGGCTGGCGCCTCCGATTACTGCAGCAGAGATGACGCGCATTTCAGCACCCGAGCCTGTGCTTGCAGTTGCAACGCTGAAACGCGCAAGTGAGAGTAACCCCGCCAAGCTTGCCATAAATGCGGTTACGATATATACCACCAACTTCACATTGCCGGTGTTAATACCCGAAAGATCCGCCGCCTTTTCATTGCTTCCGACATAAAATACATTCATAGCGGGTGTCGACTTGCGTACCAGAAAATCACCAATGATCGTCAGCAGTATAAAGATGAGTACAATCACGGGGAATCCAAGAACCTCGCCGCTTCCAAGGAAGTTGAAGGATTGAATATTACCTGAGATACTCAGCGCTCTGCCTTCGGTGATGACATATACTCCGCCGCGTGCGATGGACATCATACCCAATGTAGTGATAAACGGGTTAAGTCCAACTTTTCCAATGAGTATGCCGTTGAGTGTTCCGATGATCAGGCAGAGAAAAATCGAGATGATAACCGCGAGCCAGATATTGAGCCCCATCTCCGAAAAGCTTGCCGCGAAAACAGCGGAAAGTCCCATAACCGAACCAACCGATAAATCAAACCCGCCGCTGATCAGCGCGACCGTCATACCAATCCCGATGATTCCGTCAGACGCCAAGCCAATGCCCGTTGTTTTAAGGTTGTCAACCGTTAGGAAGACAGGCTCGAAAATTGATATTACGATACATAGGAGCAGGATAATCAATATGACGGTCAGCTCTTTGAAACCGCGGAATTTGTTCGTGATTTTTTTCATGATACTTGCATTGGCACTCACAATTGTTTCCCCCTAAATGCTTCAGTTTGAGATGGTAGAGATGATATTGTTCTGCGTAATTTCTTTGCCGGACAGGGTGCCACGATAAGCCCCTTCGTTCATAACCACAATACGGTCGCATAATCCAATCAGTTCCGGCATCTCTGATGATATAACAATAATCCCGATCCCCTGATCACACAACTGCCTAAGCATATTATGGATTTCCGACTTCGCCCCAATATCGATCCCTCTCGTTGGTTCATCCATCACGATAATCTTTGGTTTTGAGGCCAATAATTTTGCGATCAAGACCTTCTGTTGATTTCCACCAGAAAGGTTCCCAACTTTCTGTGCCTGGTTCGCATATTTGATGTTTAGCATCTCCTGATACTGCTGCGTGATTTCTTGCGCTGGTTTTCTTTGAAGAATCAATTTCCTCGATAATTGTTTCAGAATCAGCGGAATCACGTTGTTTGTGATACTCATACCGAGAAACAACCCGTCTAATTTTCGGTTTTCGCTGAGATAACACAGTCCTTTCCGAATCGCATGCCGATAATGATTGATTTTTACCAGTTTCCCCTGCATGAAAACCTGGCCTTCTGCGGAGTCGTCGATACCACAGATCGCCCGGACAACTTCCGTCCGTCCGGATCCGACCAACCCGCCGATCCCCAAGATCTCTCCCCGTCTTAATGTAAATGAAATATCTCTGAAGACCGGCTCTCTGGTAAAACCTTTTACTTCGAGCAACTCCTCACCAACACAAACGGATTTCTGCGGATAGAGATTGCCGATTTCTCGTCCAACCATCTCCGAAATGATTGAATTCACCGAAGTTTCGTCAATGCGATGTGTTGCAATTTTATTCCCGTCGCGTAAAACCGTAATTCGATCGCAAATTTCGAATACTTCGGAAAGTTTATGGCTGATGTAGATTACGCTGATCCCCTTTTGTTTGATCTGCTTAATGATTTGCAATAACGATTCTGCTTCTGTTTCATTTAAACTCGACGTTGGTTCGTCAAAAACGATCAGTTTACAGTCCAATGATAACGCGCGCGCAATCTCCACTATCTGCTGCTGCGCTACGCTCAACTGAGCGACCTTTTGTTCCGGCTTGATATTCGTTTCAAACAGTGCCAGTACGACTTCTGTCGCTTTATTGAGTGCTTTCCGATCAACCAATCCGTTTTTCTGAGGTAATCTTCCAAAGAAAATATTATCTGCAACCGTGACATGAGGGCAAAGTGCCAACTCCTGATGGACAAACCCAACGCCTGATTTCTGCGCATCACCCGGTCCTTTGAATTTGACTTCCTGCCCTTGAAGAAAAACCCGACCTTTATCCGCATGAAATACTCCCGAGATGATGTTGACAAGCGTAGATTTGCCTGCGCCATTCTCACCAACAAGAGAATGTATCTCTCCTTTTTCAATCTCGAGCGACACACCCTTGAGCGCTTGTGTCCCGGGGAATGATTTCTCAATGTCTACTACTTTTAAAACCGTTTGATCGACCATGCTACTTTCCTCTGCATCGTAGATTTGATGGAAATGTGAAATGCGTTTCGTTTGTCTGATCGTTGTTGATCGTTTTTATAATATATCCCGTTCGTTTTAATGTCAATATAGGCATTATAAATAAATTTACGATCATTTTTAACGTTTTTGAAGAAATTTACGCGTTTTTCGCGTTATTTTCGCGGCTCGTTTTTGAATTAATTTTTACGATATTGATTTTTCCGCCATTTTGAGCTATTCTAAAAAAAACAAATGATGTGGTGAACTTATGTTTCCTGCCGAAAGACTAACCAAAATAAAAGAATTGCTTCTCGAGAAGAAGCAACTTGACGTAATTACTTTAAGCAAAATGCTGAATGTAACAGAGGTTACCGTTCGCCGTGACCTGGAAAAGCTCGAAGAAGAAGGTTTTCTGGTGCGAACGCACGGGGGCGCAATCATCAATGATAACACAGCCTCATCTCGAATTCGAAGCATTCTCAACGAGGACGACCCGCAGTTGGAGCAACGCCAGTTAATAGGCGAGGTTGCGAACTGCTTTGTAGAAGATGGAGATGTAATTTTTCTCAGTGCCGGCATTATCAATCGCTACATTGCCCGCGCGCTGAAAGGAAGATCCAAATTGTCCGTCGTTACCACCGATATCTTAGTTGCTCTCGATTTACTCATTTATGCCCCGGAAGTTAAGGTTATCTGTCCCGGCGGAGATATCAACCCCAGCAATTTTGAGCTGTATGGCCGTATTACGGAAGAATCCATTAAAAAGTTGTACTTCAATATTGCTTTTATCAACGTTGACGGCGTTTCTATTCAAAGAGGCTATACGGTGGAAAGCATTGACAAGGCGTATATTTCCAACGATGTTATTCCCATATCGAAGAAAGCGATTGCTGTTTGTGACCATTCGAATTTCGGTAATATCTCCTTTGCACCTTTGGGTTCAATCAATACATTTCACTCAGTAATTTCGTCCGAGCAGACTCCGGAGCAATTTAAAGAGTACTTTTTCAAGAATGATATCCAATTTTTCTGTACATTTGATATGTATGGGAGAAACGATGTATGAAATCGCCTTTGCTCGAGCTTATTTCCGTCTCGAAAACCATCAATGGCATACCGATTCTTCAAGATATCAACACGGCTTTTTACCCGGGTGAATTTTGTGCGGTATTGGGTGAAAACGGTGCCGGGAAGTCCTCGTTCATCAAAGTATTATCCGGTATCTACCGGAAAAGTTCGGGCACAATTCTGATCGACGGAAAACCGGTGGAGCTAAACACACCTGCGGCGGCGACCGCACTTGGCATTGTATCACTACAACAAGATTCTATGATATTCGACCATCTCAGTATTGCAGACAATATTTTCATTCGTAACGCACCAACTAAAGCGTTTATCATACGAAACAGTCGCAAAACAAACCTGATGGCGCAGCAGATTCTCGACGAGTTGGCTTTCCCACTAGATAGTTCAAAAAAAGCCAGCAATCTCGACCTTGCCCAAAAACGCATGGTTGAAATCGCTCGCATCGTCGCAATGAAAAGTCCGCGCGTGATTATTTTAGATGAGCCCGTTGCCAGCATCAGCGGGCACGAGAGCAGCACCCTATTCAGTTTCCTGGACCAATACAAGAAATCTGGCGGTTTAATCATCTATGTAACACAGAATTATCACGATATTTCCGATTATGCTGATCGGGTGGTCATCATTCGTGATGGAAGGCTGGTAAATAGTCTCCCAATCGAAAGCGTCACAACCGACAAGGTTGAAAAGCTAGTCTGGGGTCAGTATTATCCCGATAAGTATCCAAAATTAAACATACAGCCCGGCAGAGAGATCTTCTGCGTAGAAGATTTGTCAACCGAAAATCTGCTGAGAAACATCAGTTTCAGTCTGAATCAGGGTGAAATTCTAGGCGTTACCGGGCTTGTCGGTTCCGGCCGATCGCAGCTAGCGAAAACACTGTTCGGTTTATACCCCGCTATTTCTGGTACGTTTTACGTTGACTGTCTCAAAACAAAAATCGCTTCACCAATCGATGCCATCAAACTCGGGTTGGCATATGTTACGGAGGATCGCTGCCAGGACGGCTTGTTCATGAACCTCGGAAGCATGCAGAACGTATTTGTTCTAGAACACCTACTGAAAAAATCATTTCTGGTGAGAAAAAAGTGCGATCCACCGCTATATGAGAAGTTTGTCAAGTATATCGATCGATTGAATATTGGCGCTGAAACAAACGGTAAGAATCTGTATGGGCTTTCCGGCGGTACACATCAGAAGCTATTACTATTGCGTTGGTTTCTGTCCCAAGCAAAGATTTTTATTATGGATGAGCCAACGCGCGGCGTCGATATCGCATCCAAAGTGGATATCTACAATCTAATGAATGATTTGATCCGGAAGAAGTCCGCAATTATACTCATAAGCTCCAGTTTTGACGAATTGGTAGGCATGTGCGACCGTATCCTCGTCTTGAAAGACGGGATGATCTCCTATGAAGCGCATCGCAATCGACAAAATGATTACGACAATCTCTATCAATTCGCTATTAAATAGTGATTTGCCTTCTCGATTATGCTTTTGTTGCATCGCCCGTTTTTCAAATATTTGAACAACCAACGCATGCAACAATTACTCCAATTTTATTATTTCAATTCACGTGCATACTCCATTGGATTGGTTTATTCCAGATATTGCTATCGTTTTTTATCAGCACAACATATTCATTGGGTCGATATATTTTTCATTCGAAAAATCCTAACAAAATGCACCAGATTAAGTCACTACAAAAGTAATTTTTTGGACGAAAACAGAACCTACTACCTGATGTTTATTTGATGTTTATTGCCACCAATAACGGCTTATAATCGTTATTAATAGTCAATAATACATTTTGAATTATCCGCGAATATCGGCGACTATTTTCAATTGTTGTCGTATAATCATAACTATATTTCGCATAAGTACGCACTCATAACCCAGAGGTCGTTGGTTCAAGTCCATCCCCCGCAACCAAATCAAAAGAAGCCATCCAATTGTAATGTGTCAAGAAAAACGGACAAATAAAAAACTACACAAGCTGACTTCGGAATTCAAACGGAGTCAGCTTTTTCAAACTCCATTGCGGGCGATCTTCGTTATAGTAACGAATGAAAGAATCAATGAAAATCCGCATTTGCGCGCATGTCAAATGCTTAAATAGTCGAAGGTCTTCATTTTTCAGAATGGAGAAGAAGGACTCCATTGGAGCATTGTCATAGGGCATGCCTGGTCTAGACATACTAATCACAATGCCGCTTTCCAGAAGAACGGACTGATAGATGGGAGAACAGTATTGTGAACCCCTATCTGAATGGAGAACGATGCCCTCGCGCATGAAAGGTTTCGCTTTTGCGAGCATATCCAGTACTAGGTAGATATCATTTTTAGCGGATACGGAATATGCTACAATAGATTTGTCACCTAAATCCTTGATGCATGAGAGATAGAGTTTTCCATCTTTGCACGGTAAATAGGTGATATCGGTTAGCCACTTCTGGTGGCGAAGGAAAGCGCGGAAGTCCTGCTGCAAAACATTGGGGAATGTGTGAAGTGGATTCTGCGCTTCTTTCTTTGGGGAAACATACCGTTTTCTTCGTGTCGAGTTGAGGCCTAGAATGGCCATATATCGATGTACGCTCCCTAAGCTCATGTGAAGCATGCATTTGCGCTCCAGATGCATTTGAACCTGCCGCCTTCCCCTTGTCGTTTTCTCGTAATAGATGGATAGAATTGCAGATTCTTTGACGGCATCCAGTTTGTTGTGATCCGGCTTGCCTCGACCGCTCCAGTCATAATACCCACTCCGAGAGCAGCCAAGGTACTTGCACAAAGCAGAAATACTATACTTAGATCGAAGCCGATCGATCACTTGATATTTAACTTTGCTTTTTTTCTGCTTAGGGAGCGAAGTTGTTTTAAAATA
Organism: Christensenellaceae bacterium; assembly: GCA_963667195.1. GTDB lineage: Bacteria > Bacillota > Clostridia > Christensenellales > CAG-138 > UBA7703. Next base: position 2,070,366 of record OY762962.1, on the reverse strand, counting down.
TCATTCTCCATTTCTAAGTACCGTATATATTCTTCTTGTGTCATGCCGGATGTATCCACATTTCGAGGACGCCCTCCGCTTCTTCCGGTTCCTCGCCCATCCGGAAAGCAGCCATACTTTAGAAACTGATCTCGCCATTCTCGTATTCGGCTCTTGTCGGCTAGTTCATATCGAAGGACTAGCTCGTTCATTTTTGCCCCTTCCAGATATTCTTTCACTACCCGTTCTTTCAACTCAGTGCTGTAATGCTTGTTCATGTTTTCTCCTTTCACGCAAAAAACCTACGGTTTATTATACCGTAGGCTTTTTACTTGTCCGTTTTTAGTGTAACACTACAATTCGGGCGGTTTTTGCGTTGTTTGAGGGTCAAATTTCGGCACGAAAATAGGTCAAAACCTACTAGCAGTTGTTTATTTGATGTTTGTCAGGATAGTCAATGGTTTGAAATTGTTCGCAACTATTGTGAATCGTTCCTTCAATAACATCTTGTTATAAATAGTGTTGCTCCCCAAAAAGAGGATATAGTCCCCAACATTAAGGCAATCCAGCCGCTTGGTGCTATAGCCAACCTTCTGGAAGATGATGGTGACCGTGCCGCGCACGGGATCGGTTCCCGCTACAGTCAGCGGAACACGCTCTCCGTCCTCATCCACGCAGAAGATGATGAACTGACCCGGCTTCGCTTATTTCGCGATATAGGGCGCGGTCACCTCCACGAGCGTGACGGTATCATGCAATGGTCGTTTGTTGCTATTCTATACATCAACATCTCCTGCTATTCATCTTGTTTATTCATCAATTCAGCGCCTGTTTTATCCGGATTGGCGAAGTGTGTCATCGAATCCGTAACCACAATATCCATTCGACGGTCATGCGATTCGGGTAGAATGCCTCGCGTTTTCTGTACTTCGAACGCAACGGCGGCGATGGTCGCGTTCCTGCAGAGCGGCAGGTATCGGTCGTAATATCCGCCGCCCATGCCGAGACGGTTGCCCGCTTCGTCAAACGCCGTGCACGGGCATAATACCAGATCGATTTCAGTCGGATCAATCTGAATCGCGGACTCGATTGAAGGCTCAAGGATTCCAAAGTTGCTTCGCCGCCAGTCTGCGTCAGAGGACGGATACAGCGCTATCATCTCCGTTGCGCTCATGCAGCGCGGATAAACAACGCGTTTGCCCAAGCGTTTTGCATGCTCATCCAACTCGCACAGGTCCACTTCCGCCTTCATCGCCCGATAGCTCATGATCGTTTTTGCATGGAGAAAGGCATCGCTCTTCACGATTCGTTGCACAATCTCCTGTGACCTTGCGTCTCTCTGACTTCCTGACAGCGCATTTCGAGATTGAATTCCCTCTCCCCTTTGCCACTTTTTTAATGCGCGCGGAAAATTGGTGCGGATCGCTCCGGCCAGATACAGCGACCCGAACGCTACAACCGGGCTGCCTTTTGCGACAGATAATGCGGCAACGATTCCGCTTTCCACATTATCGAAAGCCGTCGCTTTTACTTCAAAACCCTCTAAGGTACTCGCCAAAGCTTCCGCAGGCAGTGCTCTGTCGCTGTCAGGCGTTAAACAAATAACCTCCTTGATCCGGTGAGAAATCAGGTTCAGCATTTGCAGGTAGTCTTTATCCCGTAGCATCCCTGTCAGGAACACAACCTTCCGGTCACGGAACAGAGTTTGCATGCTTTGCTCCAGCATCTCCACACACTGCGGGTTGTGTGCGCCGTCCAGTACTAAGAGCGGTGCTTTACTCAGAATCTCCAATCGTGCAGGCCACTCGGTATTGGCTAGTCCGTCTCGAATGGCAGACTCTCCGATGTCCCAGCCTTTTCGTTCAAGCTGTTCCACGGCGGTCAGCGCGACGGCGGCGTTCCAAATCTGGTGACGCCCAAGAAGGTTGATCCGCAGCTGCTTAATCTGTTTCCAGTCGAATACGGAGCCTTCCAATGATTCTTCTCTCACGAGAACATCGTCCGTGTCAGCGCGAACGAATGTTGCGTTTCGCTGTACGCATGTCTCTTCAAACACGGATTCTACCGATGGTGTCTGCGGGTAGAACACGACACTTCCGCCGCGCTTGATAATCCCCGCTTTTTCTCCGGCGATTTTCTGCAGCGTGTCTCCGAGCACTTCGGTGTGTTCCAGCCCGATGTTCATGATGATTGCCAGTTCCGGTACCGAAATCACATTCGTCGCGTCCAGCCGTCCTCCGAGCCCGACTTCCAGCACGACGATGTCGCACTTGAGCTGCCGGAAGTAGAGAAACGTCATTGCGGTGATGACCTCAAACTCGGTCGGCTTCTCTTGCATTGTGTCGACTGCAACCTTCACCTGTTCCGCAACGCGAATCAGCGCATCGTCGGAAATATCATCTCCGTTGATCTTCATCCGTTCGTTGACGCGCACGAGGTGCGGTGAGGTGTAAAGCCCCGTCCGGAATCCCGCTGACGTAAATATAGAAGAAAGCATCGCACAGACAGAGCCCTTCCCGTTTGTGCCTGCAACATGAACAAACCGCAGCTCTTCCTGTGGATTTCCCAGGCGGAACATGAGGTCCTTCATTCGATCCAATCCAAGACGGCTTCCCATCCAGCTTGTGGAGTGGATGAATTGCAGTGTCTCCTCTATGCCCATTGCAGTGCCTTCTTCCTCATGAAATTGCCCAGCGTTTTGACCAGCAACCCGATCACCAGCAGTTCCACCGGAATCATCACGGCGCACTGCAAAAGTCTTGTGACCAGAAGCGGTGAAAACGGTGAATCGTACAATACGGAGATCCAGTAGGTGTTCAACAGCAAGCTCAAGATTAGCTGATGAATCGAAACAGATACCAGAATCTTCCAAAACGGTTGGTCTTTGTGCAGAAACAGGCCATACAGCAAACCGACCAGCGCCGCCGTCAGCGTAAAGCCGGGAAAATACGCGCCGATCGGGAACAAAGTTGCGCCCAGGAAATCTGCCAGCGCGGCAACGATTGCGGCGCGCACGGGGCCTAATACAATTGCCGCGATGACGACGGGAAGAAACGCGAACCCGATCTTCATATCCCAAACGGAATAGGAGAGCATTCTGGAAAGCACGATCTCCAGAGCGACCAACGTTGCCATGGCCACGAGCGACTGAATGGAAAAGACCTTTTTCTTTTTCTCGACTGTTTGTTCCAACATAAATATAACCCTCCTTTGCAGTAAGCCGCAACGGAGGATTGTATCCCCTCAAATGCGGCAGTGGATGCGGAACGTCACCGCGAAACCCTTGGGTTCCTTCGTCCGGCAGCGACTTCCCATCCACCGGCACTTAACGCGACGAACCTACTCTGCGACAATTCTTTTACATTCTGTTCTTTCTTGTGCTCGTTTACCCCTTCTTTCGATTGGCTGCCCACAGGGTGGCGCCGAGTGCAACACCGCCAACGATGTTGCCCAATGTCACCGGCAGCAGGTTTTTGAGTAGAAAATTCCCCCAAGTCAGCACCGAAGTGTCAAGCCCCGCCTCAACCGCGAGCGCCGCATATTTCGGCACGGTCAGTGCAAACAGTCCCGCCGGAACGAAGAACATGTTTGCCACGCAGTGCTCAAACCCGCAGAGCACAAACAGCGCGACGGGCACAAACGCACCGATCGCGCGCCCTGCGACATCCTTCGCGGAAAGTGAAAGCACAACGCCCGCGCAGACGAGGATGTTGCAGAAGATGCCTGATACAAACACATTCCAGAACGGCAGCGAGCACTTGAGCGCTGCGATCTTGATCGTGTACTCACCAAGCATGCCTGCCGAATAGTTCATCTGACCAAAGAACGCCAGTCCCGCCGCAAGCAGTACCGATCCGGCAAAGTTTCCGATATACACAGCGGCAAGGTTCTTCAGCATGCCGCCGATGGTCGCTTTCCGTTCGAGAACGGAGATGCTGATCAAGCAATTGCCCGTAAAGAGTTCCGTTCCCGTCATGATGATCGTGATCAGGCCAAACGGAAACAGCAACCCGCTCACCAGCCGAATCAGACCGACGTTGGTCAGCGAGTGCGAAACGGTGCTCGTCACCGCACCGCCTAGGCCGATGAACAGGCCACCGAAAATGCCCAACAGGAACAGCTTCCAAACCGGTGCGTTTGCTTTCTTCTCGCCGATCAATGAGTAGTTCTCCACAAACTCGGCAGGGGTAAAATAGTTCATCTCTTCTGTTTCCTTTCTGCGGCTTCGATGACGTGCTTCACCAAAACCGAAGTTGTCACCGTTCCGACGCCGCCGGGTACGGGCGTAATCGCGCCCACGATCGGTTCTGCTTCACCGAAGTTCACGTCCCCGCACAGGTTCCCCTGCTCGTCCACGTTGATGCCTACGTCGATAACCGTCTGCCCTTCGGAAAAGTACTCTTTCCCGACGATCCCTGCGCGGCCTGCTGCAACGATCAGGATTTCCGCCTTGCGGCACTCAGCCGGCATATCGACTGTTTTCGTATGACACACCGTCACCGTCGCGTTCTTCTGGAGAAGCATCATGGCAGCGGGTTTTCCGACGACGAGCGAACGCCCGATCACCGTCGCGCGTTTGCCCGAAGTTTGAACGCCGTAATAGTCCAAAATCTCCATGCAGGCGGCCGGTGTGCACGGCGGGAATCCCCGCTTTGTTCCGGCGTATACGCCCGCGAGCGAACCATCCGTAATGCCGTCCACATCCTTTTCCGGCAGCAGCGCGTTTCGAACGGCTTCATCGTCAAACTGCTTCGGCAGCGGCCGGAACAGCAGGCAGCCATGGATTCGATCGTCGGTGTTGACCGTTTCGAGCACACGCAAGAGATCATCCTGCGAGGCGTCCTGCGGCAGCAGAAACTTCCGCACCGACACCCCGACCTTCTCACAGCGCTTCTCCGCGCCGGTCTCATATGCGATATCATCGCCGCGTTCACCAACGCGCACGATTGCAAGGCACGGAGTAACTCCATTGTCACGAAGTTCCTGCGTTCTTTTTGCAAGAGATTCGTTCAGTGTTTGAACAACTTCTTTTCCGGATAATAGTTTTGCCATATTGTCTCCTTATCGAAACCGCGCGAGAACGGATTCCGCGATGATATCGCTCAATGGGATATATTTCCCCAACATCGCGCTAGCTTTTCTGTTGACCTCTTCGGCATATGCGCGATCCGTCATGGCCTTCGTGTTGATGAATACGTTCATCGAGGCGCTGGTCAGCGCGGCGCGGCAGCATGCCGCCCCACACCCCGCATCGCTGATCGCGATCGCGGTTCCCTTTTGCGCGAACTCGTGGATTAGCTCGATCGCTTCGCAGCAGCACTCCATGATCGCGAGTGGCACGGCGCAGGCTTCCTTGAGCGCGGCTTCCATGACCTGCGCCTTGTGCGCCTGTTCTTCCGGCGTTTCCTTCGGTAGTCCGTACGCGCGGGACAGCGGCTCAAACACCTCCGCGTCCCGCTCGATCAGGTTCAGCAGTTCCCGCTCGATCTCACCGGCTCGTTCTTTGAGCCGCTCGATATCCGCCTGCACATCCGCATACTTCTTCTTGCCGAGCGTCAGGCTGCCCACCATATCGCCCAGCGCCATGCCGATTGCACCGACCAGTGCGCTTGCTCCGCCTCCGCCGGGTACCGGGGCATTCGAGGCAAGCGCAAAAACAAAGTCCTCGCAGGATTTGTCTGTCATTTTGTTTATCTGGTTGTTCTGCATTTTTCTCTCCTGCGCGACTTAGAATAAACCGGAGATCTTGCCGGTTTCGTCCACATCGATCTTCTCGGCGGACGGCACTTTCGGCAGACCCGGCATGGTCATGATATCACCGGTCAGCGCGACGATGAATCCCGCACCCGCCGAAACCTTCAGGTTGCGAACCGTTACGGTGAATCCGCGCGGTGCGCCGAGGAGTTTTGCGTCGTCGGAGAAGCTGTACTGCGTTTTCGCCATGCAGATCGGAAGATTGCCGAAACCGAGTTCTGTGAGTCGTGTCGCCTGTTTGGCGGCGTCCGCGGTCAGCATCACACCGTCGGCATGATAGATTCGCTTGCAGATGCTTTCCAGTTTCTCGACGATCGTCGTTTCCAGCGCATAGCTGTTTTGGAAGTTATTCGGCTGCTCGCAAAGGCGCACGACTTCTTCCGCCAGCGCTTTACCGCCTTCTCCGCCCTTTGCCCAAACTTCCGAAAGCGCAACGTTTACGCCAAGTTCCTGGCACCGTTCCTCTACGAGCTTCAGCTCCGCCGCAGTGTCGGTCGGGAACGCGTTGATCGCGACAACACAAGGCAGGCCGAAGACCTTCGTCATATTCTCAACGTGCTGAAGCAGGTTCGGCAGGCCCTTTTCCAGCGCTGCCAGATTCTCGTTGCCAAGATCCGCTTTCGCGACGCCGCCGTGATGCTTCAGCGCGCGGATCGACGCGACGATAACCACCGCGGAGGGCTTGAGCCCCGCCATGCGGCACTTGATATCCAGAAACTTCTCCGCACCAAGGTCGGCGCCGAAGCCCGCTTCCGTTACGGTGTATTCGCCGAGCTTCATGGCAAGCCTTGTCGCCATAACACTGTTGCAGCCGTGCGCGATGTTTGCAAACGGGCCGCCGTGCACAAACGCGGGCGTTCCTTCCAGCGTCTGCACCAGATTTGGCTTGATTGCGTCTTTCAGCAGAGCTGCCATCGCGCCTTCCGCGTGCAGATCGGCCGCGGTCACCGGCTTTTCATCATATGTATAACCAACGATCATTCTGCCGAGGCGTGCCTTGAGATCCGCCAAGCCGCTGGAGAGGCACAGCACCGCCATAACCTCGCTCGCGACCGTGATGTCAAACCCGTCCTCGCGCGGCGTACCGTTGACTCTGCCGCCAAGACCGTTCACCATATTGCGAAGCTGGCGGTCGTTCATATCCACTGCACGGCGCCATGTAATGCGTCTTGGATCGATGTTCAGGCTGTTTCCTTGATAGATATGGTTATCCAGCATCGCAGCGAGCAGGTTGTTTGCAGCTCCAATGGCGTGAAAATCGCCCGTGAAGTGCAGGTTGATGTCCTCCATAGGGATCACCTGCGCATATCCGCCGCCCGCCGCACCGCCTTTAACGCCAAACACCGGCCCGAGAGACGGTTCGCGCAGCGCAATAATCGACTTTTTGCCGATCTTTCTAAGGCCGTCACCCAAGCCCACGGTTGTCGTCGTCTTTCCTTCGCCTGCCGGGGTGGGCGTAATCGCCGTCACCAGCACCAGCTTCCCGTCCGGACGGTTCGCCAAATCCGACAGCAAAGATAAGTCGATCTTCGCCTTGTTCTGGCCGTACTGCTCCAGATACTGTTCGCCAACACCCGCAACCGCCGCGATCTCCTTGATATTCTTTGGCTTGACTGCCTGTGCTATTTCAATATCACTTTTGAATTCCATGGTATTCTCTCCTTTTACATTCCCAGTTTTTGGCAAACGAATAGACACTCGGTTTCATGCGCTATCAGTGTATCGTTCCTATTGGTCACCCGAAAGCCGCGAATCATGTGATTTTTTAATCCGCTCGACCGACGATATGTTGGGTGCTCATATGCGAAACATACAGAATTTCAAAATTCAAAGTGAAATTTCCATGTTGAATACGCGGTTCGTGCTGAAAAACCCGTATTCTCATATGGTTTACGTGCAAATAGTTCATGTAATTTGTAGGCTTCTATGATACAAAACGTAGATTTACAATAACAATAGCAACTGGAATGAGCCATTTGCTCAAAATTTAGGCGCACTGCGCCACGAAAGCAGGAGGTTTGGGAATGTCTTTGAGCGTTGATTCCAAAGTAAAGGAACTGATGAATCATCCCGCCGCAGCGGATCTTTTGGAGACATATTCGCCCGGATTTAAAACGAATCCGCAGATGAAAATGGTACAGGGCCTAACGTTCCGCAAACTGGCCAGCTTCCCGCAGGCAGGGCTGACTCCCGAGAAGGTGGAAGAAATCGACAAAGCCCTGAAAGCACTCGAATAATCGAAAGCAACAAAAATACGACCTCCCGAACATAAACGGGAGGTCGTATTTTGTTTTCACATCAATCTAAAGTCGGTGCGCACTGTATGATATCGTGAATCTTCATTGCTTTGAGCAAGAGCTGAATCCGTAAGCGCTCGTCCGAATCCTGTAAATCCGATCCCAACTCCCGTTCGATCCTTGCAATCCGCTCCAGCAGCGTACTTCGGTGGACATACAAATCGTTCGCTGTCTTCGTGATATTCATATTGTTGTTCAGGTAAACAAGCAGAGTCTCTAGATAGCTGACGGATGATTCCGCATCGTGTTCGGCAAGTCGGCGCATGCCATCCGTAAAAAAAAGCTCGGTCGGCAGCCTGCCTAGGGAGTTGATGACGAGTTCAGTCAAGGCATAGTCCTGAAACACGTAGTACTTATCGTTGGGTCGCACCAGCGTTCCGTTCTCCAGCGCCGCGCTTGCCTGGTGATAATACAGTCTCGCGCTGAACAAATCGGAGAAGGAATCGCTAACCCCGATTCTAAGATCCATGGTGTCGATGAATACCGATAGTTTTTCGCGCAATTGCGCTCGAATCAACTGCTCCTTTGTATTCTCGAATTCAATGAAACAAAGAATATTGCCCTTTCGTTCAAAGGCGATGCTGCCGGGAAAAACCGTTTCTGCGCGGTTGCAGATATACCCGAGCGGTAGCTTTGCAAACCGATTGCTCAGCTTCATTTTCACGCAAATGAAGTGCTTCTTGTTCTGCGCGGTTGCTACCATTCTCTGGTGCTCATAATCCACAGGCATTCCATCCACGACGTCCTGCAGCACTTTGCGCATGATGCTGTAGGTATCCGTTAGAATGCCCGAAAATTTATGCAAAGCCTGTTCAATCATCTTTGCCAGAATCTTACCCAGCGGGATATCGCTTTCACGATGTTTGCGCAAGCGGTAGTCAATCGTCAAACACCCGATATAAGTCCCCATCTCATATAGATTGATATTGAGCGTTTCCGTATCAAGAAGTCGAAACAGAAGGGGTTCTTTTACATGCATCGATGGCTCATGCAGCTCAAGAAACTGCCCGAGTTTATCCAGCCCGAGGTTGCCGCTCTCAAAATTATTGATCGAAGCTTCGGAAGCGGCATCCGCTGTATGCGCCAGAAAATGGAAGTTGGAATCGATCACGAACATGGGGTTTTCGAAGACGGAAGTGCTCGCTTGAAGCATATCGTCAATGCTGGCATTCCGATCCAGTATCTCTTTCAGCCTATCGTACCATTCGTCATATCGATTAAAAATGTTTTGTACTGAATTGAATATCCGGAACAATTCCGCGCTTGCCTTGATACAAAGTACGCAGCAGCGCATTTGATAGAACGTAAGCTGGGGTGCGTCTCCGATGCAAACGATCACCACATTGCTCCCCACGCTCATGCGGTTCGGAAGGCGTTCCGCAATTGCAACATACAAACGGTTGTCCGAGAGTTCCCGAAGGTCGTCGGTAAACAGAATCGGCCGTTCTAAATAAAGCTCGGCTGACTTCGGCCCGTTCATTTCAACGGTATAGGATTCGCAAAGATTGTCCTTTAGAATATCGGCATTTAGTTTCATGTGCGCTTTTCCTTCTGATGAAAGGTCTTGTGATACCTGAAAAAACGAGATTTGTTTTGATATTTTCATTTTAACATCCTTCGATAAAAATACAACGTTCATCGCTCTTTCATGAACGTTTTAGTACCCTATACTTTGTATGGTTTTTTCGGCGCTAACCCGTACATCAAACGCAAGGAAGAAATCAGCTGCCATCCCAATTGAATCGGTGTCCCCTTCCAAATCCATCCGGCTGATCCATTCTGGCGCCGCAGGAGCACCAATACCCCTCAGAAACACTGCGTTTCGGAATGAAAACACCGCATGTTTGTAGCCTGTTCAAAGTATACCCCGACAGATAGACTGATAAAAAATACGCATTGCACATCAAAATATCATTTCAGGATCAACAGGAGGAAAGCACTATGCCATTAAAGGACAAAGTTGAGCAAAAAAAGTGTGTCGAAACCGTGTGGGGCAAGCTGATACCGGAAAAAGAAGCCTATAAGTTTGCGACGCGCGAAATCGCAGCGTTTTGCGCGAATCTCTTCCAGGTCATGCGCATTCTGGAACCGGATTTCAACAAACGCACGGAAGCAATCTGTGAGGTTTCCTACATGATGAACATGTCTGCTTCCAGCGAGCAGTACATGAAGGACTTCTTCGACGAATGGAACATCCCGGAATTCTGTGAGAAGACCGCATGGCTTGGCGCCATCTTTGGAGACTCCGGCGACGAATATGAAAACATGTCGGGGCGCGTCATTCAGTTCACGCGGGATCGCGTCGAAAAAGAGCTCGACTCCTGCCCTTGGGATATCGTCGGTGCGGAACTCTGCAACATGACCACCGCGATGTTCACGGCAAACTTCGATCTTCAGGATCCGGACGGAGAAAACAAAGTCGCGCTGAACATGTGCGAAGCCAGAGGCTGCGGCGACCGCCACTGCCGCGTTGTCGCGGAGCGCAGAGATGTCTTCAACCTGCCCAAGCAGGGCTGGATGGATCATATGCAACAGCCCGTTTTGCCGGTTCACAATACGCCGCCGGAACGCAGTTTCAAAGAGGGCCAAATCCTGAGAAACGGGCAATACTCAAATGCATTCGGCGAAGAAAAGACCTTTGAGTGGTCTTATCGCTGGTGCATGGAGTTCGGCTGGGTGTGGTGCGTGATCTTCCCGCTCGTCGCGATTCGTGATATGGCGAGTTCCGAAGAAGAATATCTTCGCATCTTCAAAATCGTCTTCTCCACGGCAGGTAAAAACGCGTTCATCGCAAAGTTCGCCGTGGAAGGCATGCGCAACTGGCTCGGCGTGCCGCACGAAATCGGCGACAACGACCCACGCCTCATGGGCGGCTACATCAAAGCCATTCTCGACACGCAACTCGTGCCGAATCAACTGGTTGCCTTCACCAGTGATGAAATCCGGATCAAGGTCAAGGTGGACGACTTCAATGGCCGCTTTGAAATGGCGCCGACGGAAGAGCTCGCCATCGGCTATGAAACCATCTGGCATAACGCCGTCAAAACGATGGTCAGTCCGGAATGGTCCTGCTGGATCGAAGGCAAGGACGAGGAAGAAATGACCATCGTTGTCGGCCGCAAGATCGACAAGCGCATGATTTGACGAGTGGGAGGCTGAAATTATGTTATTCAAAGAAGATACCGTAGCCAGGGCGCAGCATCAGTCCGTTCGTGAAAACGTCGGCTGGTTCCAGTGGACGCATGATCTTGTCGAAGTTACCGGCAAAGATTCGGGCAAGTTCCTCGATTATCTGTTTGTCAACAGCATCTACAAGGCAGGAGTCGGACGCACCAAGTACACGACCATGCTCAATGAGGATGGGAAAATCATCGACGATACCATCGTCATGCACATGGGTGAAGATCATTATTGGGTCTCTACGCTGTACGCGCCGCAGTTTATCAAGTGGGCGGACGCTCACCGCGGCGGCTTTGATGTATCCTATCGAAACATCACAGACGACACCGTGATGTTCTCCGTTCAGGGCCCGAACTCTGCCAAGATGATGAACGCTCTGCTGAAGTCCCCTATCGACGAACTAAAGCGCTTTCAGGTTATGGATGATCAGATCGGCGAAGTCTCGATCAAGGTGCATCGCAGTGGATTCACGGGAGAAAACGGATACGAAATCTACTGTACAAAAAGCGACGCAGCTGCCGTCGAAGCGGCGCTTCGAGAGGTCGGCAAATCGTTCAACGCGGTCGAGCTGGACATTCTGGAAGTCTATGTGCGCAGTCTTTCGATGGAGAAGGGCTTTGCGCTGCGCCAGGATATGTATGGTTTAACCCCCTACGAATGCGGGCTGGATTGGTCTGTCGATCTGGAGAAAAATTTCGTCGGAAAAGACGCCCTGCTCCGCGCAAAAGAAGAAGGTTCGAAACACATGCTGATGGGTTTCGAGCTGCTTGCCGAATCGTATGAGGATATCACACAACGTGAGATCGTCTATTCCCGCGGTATCCCCTGCGGCTTCGTTCGCTCGGTGATCTACGGCTATACAGTGGACAAAAACATCGGATTTGCGGTCATTGACAGCGCGCATGCAGCGGTCGGCGAACAGGTCACCGTTGGTTCAAACGGTTCCCTGGCTATCGTCACCGACAAATGTTTCCTGTAAGGAGGGCATCACATGAAGCTGGAGGGTAAGTCCATCGTAGTCACCGGCGCTTCCGCCGGTATCGGGCGCGCCATCGTAGAGCTGTTTGCGCAGGAAGGCGCAAATATCATCGCTGTTGCGCGGCGCGGGGAGCTCCTGAATGAATTGGCAGCGGAGCTTGCTTCTGCACCGGGCAGAGTCGTTCCTTTTGCAGGCGACATCGGCGTGGAAGCAACCAGCGACGGAATGATCGACCTTGCCGTGCGCGAGTTTGGCCGCCTCGATATCCTGGTAAACGATGCAGGCATCATGGACGACAACACCGCAATCGCGGATCTGTCCAACGATATGATGTTTGAGCTGTTTCGCGTCAATACGTTCGGCTCAATGTATGCCATGCGCAAAGCCGTTCAAACATTCCTTGCGCAGGGAGAAAATTCCGGAGGCAACATCATCAATATTGCATCCGTCGGCGCGATTCATCAAACGGCTGGTGTTGCATATTGTGCTTCAAAAGCCGCAATCGCATCCGCTACAAAGAACACAGCCTTCATGTATCTGGAAAACGGAATCCGCTGCAACGCGATCTCCCCCGGCGGCGTGCTGACCGATATCCCGCTGGTGATGCCCCCGGCAAACGAATTCGGATTCGGACGAACCAGTTCGTTGTTGGCACATTCGCCGGAGATGGGAATGCCGGAAGATTTGGCAAAGGTCGCGCTGTTTCTCGCCAGCGATGATTCTCATTTTGTCAACGGTTCGATTATCACCGCTGATGGCGGCTGGACCTGTTTCTAAAAAAAAATGCAAGGCACAGTTCTTTTTTTCTGTGCCTTGCTTTTAATCTCTGGAGGTATTTGAAATGGACATAAAGAGTCTGTTTGGCTTTGCGGGGAAAACCGTCGTGGTATCCGGCGGCTATTCCGGCATGGGCTATGCCGCCGTGCGGCTGCTCACCGAACTCGGCGCGGACGTTTATGTGATCTGCCGTAGGAACGGCCGACACGCAAAGATGGATCTGCCTGTGAAGGGCGAATTCTATGCAGATTTCGGCGTAAAGTCGGATCTCGATGCATTGTCGAAAAAGCTTCCCGATCAAATCTCGGCTTTATTCATGTGCCACGGAATCGCGCTGAACAGCGATGGTTCCAACGCACTGGAAGTGCAACGCGTAAACTTCCTCGGGCACAAATATCTTCTGGAGAACATGTCATCAAAAATTGCGGATTGCGGCAGTGTCAACATCATCGGCTCAACAGGTGGTTTTGATTGGCAGAGCAATGTGAAAAGCTGTTTGGAAGTCGTGAAAGCTGGCACCTATGAAGCTGCAATCGAGTGGTATGAGAAGCATCCGGATGAGATTGCGAGCGGATATGTGTTTTCCAAACAATGCTTATGCACATATGTAAAAGCCAATGTCCATTCCCCGATGTTCATCGACCGGAAGATTCGCTTGAACATGATCAATCCAGGAAACACATTGACGGGGCTGACGGACGATTTCAACCGCGGCACTTCACCCAGCGGCAATGCCGAGGAGGGAAAATCCGTCATAGAATCGCTGTTCCTGGAGAGTTGGAACGGATACTGGGCCTCTCCGGAAGACATGGGCTACCCGTTGGTCGCCATCGGCAGCAGTCTGTTCAGCTACATGAGCGGGCAGATCATCTATCTCGATTATGGAATGAGCAGCGTGTGGGAATTTGATTCCCTCGCAGATTAAAATTTGAAAGGAATCTCAAAATGAAGAAGATTGTTTCAGTCATCACGGGTGGTCACGGCGGCATGGGTGCCGCCATCGCAAAAGAGCTCGGCAGGGACAGCGTCGTCGTGTTGGCTTCGCGAGATGCGGAAGCTCTCAAAAAAGCGCAGCAGGAATTGGAGTACATGGGTTACGAAGCATATGCAGTGCCCACGGATATTCGGAATGCGGACGCTGTTCGCGCCCTTGCCGATTTCTCCGCTTCTCTGGGTCAGGTCAAGCGCGTCATTCATACGGCAGGCGTCTCTCCGGCAGACACTGCGGCGGATGAGATTCTGGACACCAATGTGTTAGGAACGGTGCATATGACTGAGACGTTCTTTCCGCTTCTCGTGGAAGGCGGTGTGATGATCAACTTCGCTTCGCTCGCGGCGCACACGATCGAAGCCCCGGATGATTGGTTTGAAGTGTTTGATGGATATTCCGATCCGGGTTTCTACGGCAAACTTCAGGAGCAGATTGAGCCGTTTAGCTCCGATGCGTTCGCCTGCGCGGGCATGGCATACTGTCTCTCCAAGCGGTTCGTGATCTATTATTCGCAGAAGAACACCGTCCGGTTTGCGAAGAATGGGTGCCGGATTATTAGTATTTCCCCCGGATCGTACATGACGCCGATGCATCAGGCGCTGCTGGATAACCAGCCGGAAACCGCGCAAATGCAAATGGATTCCATCCCGTTTGGACGGTGGGGACATCCTTACGAAATCGCCGCCCTCGTCTCCTTCCTCTGCTCGCCCGGCGCGGGCTACCTCTCCGGGATCGATATCCTGACCGACGGCGGACAGATTGCAAATACATTTGTCAGCCAGCTAGACTAAATCCGCAATCAAAACAAACAACTCTCAGGCAAAGTACGAAACACCAATTGTCGAAATAACTAAAACACACTAAGCGGTCTGTTCATCAGGCCGCTTTCTTCTTACTCGTTTTCAAGCGCATCACGATGAATGCCAGTAGGCTCGTCAGTATTGCCGCGAGCACATAGGACCACCAAATACCGCTTTCACCGAAGAAACGGCTGAACAGCACTGCCGCCGGCAACAGCAGCACCAGATTCGCGCTGTACAGAATCAGTGCTTTAGTTTTCTCTCCCATCGCCTGATATACCGCGCCAAGCAAAGACGGCAGTGGCAGGAACGGAATTGCCAGCGCGAAGATGCGTAGCCCGTTCGTCCCGTTTAAAATCGCCTGTGCGTCGTCCGTCATCAGGCGAAGCATCTGTTTCGGTAGCAGCTCCGCAATTGCGACCGCAACGAGGGAGTAGGCCACGCTTGCCCAGATGGAGAAACGGATCGCCTCCCGCACACGCTCCGGTTTTCCCGCGCCGTGATTGAACCCGACCACCGGAGAAACCGCCTGTGCCATCGCTGTAAACGGAACGATCAGCAGCGCAAAGACCTTACTCATGTACGCGTACGCGGTGACACCAGCCGATCCACTGACGCTTCCAAGCAGGTTATTCAGCAGCATGGAGATGATGGACAAGCTCCCCATCTGGATGAGGGACGGCAGCCCGATCGCCAGTATTTCGCCGATTCGGCGCAGATTGGGACGTTGCTTTCGGACCTGCTGAAACGAGAAACGCGTGAAAAACAGAATGCTCATGCTGAAGCTGACAAACTGGCAGGCAACAGTCGCCAGCGCAGCCCCGCGCACGCCCCAGCCAAACCCGAGGATAAACAGCGCATCCAGCGCGATGTTGACACTGATGGGAATCACCCAGATCAGCAGGCTGTAGGTCATGCGCCCTTCCGCGCGAATGATGGCCGAAAACCCGGTTGAAAACACATTACCCGCAAGAAGAATCGTAAAATAAGCCTTCGCATCCGCGTAAAGCTCCCCCGTCACACCCATCAGCCGAAGGATGGGATCCATTGCCAGAAACCCGACGAGCGTGATCAGCAGCGCGGAGGCGTAGAACGCCGTCATTGCGGAGATCGTCGTCCGCCCAGCCTCCTCCGGGCTCCCTTCGCCGAGCCTGCGGGAAACAATCGAGGCGGCGCCGCCGCCGAGCGCGGTCGCGATCGCTCCTTGTAAAATGACGAACGGAAACACGATCGACACCCCGCCCATGGCTCGGCTGCCAACGCCCCAGCTGACGAACAGTGCGTCCGTGAGCGTATAGACGGAGTTAAGCAGCAGCGCCGAGAGCGTGACCGCTGCGTACTGCAGGATCAGCGTTTTCACCGGCGTATCCGCCATCTGTTGTACGGAATTCTTTCTGTTTCGCATAGTCGATCTTACGAATTTTTCAGCGTAGTAAATGCATGCCTGAACAGGAATCCGGACACATAGACATTTCTCCACCAGCCAGCGTGATGGAGCGTATAGCGATAGTATTTCTCGATCTCCATGATCAGCCCCATGTGCGCCTGCGCAAACGCATACCGAATCTGCTCTTCGCGGGTCGCGAGCACCGTTAGATCGGTGGCCTCGTTGTAGGCAGCGAGGCTGTTCTTTTTCTCAGCAAGCGGCGTGAAGAGTTCCAGACAGATGAAGTCCCAGATTGCGTCTCCCCAGAAGCTACGCTCCGGATCGATCCAGGTATATTGAATTCCCGCTTCCGTGCGCTCGCAGAGGATGTTTGGCGCCCAGATATCAAAATTGACCATGCAGCACGGCGCAGCTTTGAGAATGTCTTTGTAATCGTCTATGTATTTGAGCAGTCTCTTGCCGCGCCGGGACGAGTGGCCCTGCCGTTTTCCGTCCGCGACGAGGCTCTCGATGATCACCCGATAGGCCTCGTACCAATCGTCGTGAAGCCCCATTTGCAGGTATCCAAACCGTTCACCTTTGATTCGGTGCAGCTCTGCGGCCATGCGCGCGGTGGTTCCGGCGGCCGCAGTTTTCTCCTCCTCCGAAAAGTCCATCTCGTTCAGCTGCTTTCCCGGTATCCGTTCCATAAAAAAGAACTCCGCGGGAAAAGCTTTGCGGGAAAGATCCGAATAGACGACCCGTGGAACGCGAATCTTCGAGTGCTCCCGCATCTGCTCGTACCAGAAGATTTCGGCTTCCATCATGGCCTGTTCGTATGTCATGACGGGAACCGATTCCGGCGGCGCAATCTTGAGTACATACTCGCCGCTGTTCGTTTCAACCAGATAGACGGCGTTGTATTCTCCTGCGCCCAGCGGGCTTGCATTTTTAACAATGCCAAGCCCCGCCTGTTCACTCAACCGCTGGATTTCCTCGTTCGTAATCGGATACTTCGTTCTGCTGATCATAGATAACTCCTTAGTAAACAGAATTTCTCATATTGAAAATTTAGATGATACTTTTTTGTAATCGACTTGTTAAGATAACCCGGCATATGGCAAAAACCCAAATGTTGGAACAGAATTTGTGAATTCATCATATGATATGGTATGATTCTTCGTATATCAGATTATTGCTTTTTTTATCGATATTTTGCTATGCAAAAACGAAAGGTACCGCAGATGAAGGATACGCCGAGAACGTTGATCGATCACGTAAAAAAAGCCACGCAACAGCAGGAGGACATTCTCTTCGAACAGCGTGAAACGCTGTTTCAGCGAACGCCTTATGCGTTTGAACGGCACGTTCTCCAACTGATTCGCGAAGGTGAACCGGAGAAGCTTTCACTCGTTCTGGAGGAATACGGCAAAACGGGCTACATTGTTGGCAGCCTTTCGTCCAACCCGCTGCGTCAGGCGCAGTATTTCGCAGTCTCCTGCGCGGCGCTTGGTACGCGCGCCGCAATCGACGGCGGCATGCCGGAGTCCGAAGCTTATTGCCGGAGCGACGAATTTATCCGGCGCATCGATCGCATGGTGGAGGCGGATTCGGTTCTGTTGGAAACGTATGAAATGAGCATTGAGCTAGCAAGCCGCGTACGGGACAACCGTGAAGAAAGCGCGGTTTCACCAGCCATCCGGCAATGCCTGAACTACATTCAGGAACACCTGCACTACCCCATCTCGTTTCAGGATCTATCCACCGTCAGCGGACTCTCGCCTTCGCGCGTCAGCCATCTGTTTCGTGCGCAAGTGGGGCTTTCGCCAATGGCATATGCGCGAAAGTGCAAACTAAAAGAAGCCCTCGATCTCATGCGGCACGAGCATCTATCCGAAAGCGCCGTCGCCGAGATTCTCGGCTTCTCCTCGCAGAGCCACTTTATTTCTTGTTTTAAGAAGGAATACGGCGTTACGCCGCTACGCTATATCCAATAATTAACATTATTGCAAAGAACACTATTGTGTGTACTTAGATGAATATTCATAACACAACCTATTGCCTCTTGATATTTGATGTTTATCGCTGTCAAATATGGCTTTGAATCGTTCTTTGTCATCAAAAATACATTTTGAATTATCTGCAGCAATCGGCGACTGTCTTAATCTTCCTTGTATCATAACTGCTTCACGCGAAATATGTCATCATAGCCCGAAGGCCGTTGGTCCGATATCTCAACACATGTGCGGCTATACATCTTTGCACTTTGTCCATGCACCCACCTTCTTATTTGCACCCACCCCCATAATTCGCGTTTGTGTCACTTCGCGAGAAATTATTCACAACAAAGGTAACCATTTGTTGGCCTTTATTGTTCGCTTTTTCTATCTCGAATCAGCGGTTCCGTTTGAAAATGATACGTCTACAAACTACTTCCAGCCTATAACGTCTTGAAAGCCTCGTTCATTAACACAACTTTAACGCCGTTTACCCAAACTCGAACGGCGTTTTTTCACGCGCCGTTCTATACTGCGTCTGTAGTTCAAAAGGATCTACAAAAGAGTACAGAATAAAGAGGAAATGACTATGGAAAAGGAAGAACTCGGTGAACTCATCGGTCAGGCGAAAGAGATGATCTCCCGCCGTGAGTTTGACGCCTGCGAGGCGCTGCTTTCAACCGCGATGTTTCAATCTCCGCACAGTGCGGTTCCGCACAACCTGATGGGGCTGCTGCTGGAGCACAAGCGCCATCATGAGGACGCGATGAAGCATTTCCGTGCGGCGAACGCGCTGGATCCCAGCTATGGGCCTTCGCGCTGGAATTTGGAAGGGTTTTCGGAGTTCTACCGCACACGCAAGGAAGCATACTCTGTGAGCGATTGCGACTTTGACCACCTGCCGCGTCCATATGTGAAGGAGACAAAGGCATGTATATAATCGTTGCAGGTTGCGGCAAAATCGGCGCAAACCTGGTCAAGAGCCTCTCGAACGAGGGTCACGACGTCGTGGTGATCGATCCCAATGAGGAGAGCTTCGCGCAGCTGGAAAACGGCACCAATTGCCTCACGATCACCGGCATGTGCATCGACGAGGACGTGCTCAAGAGCGCGGGTATCGAACATGCGGATGCGCTGCTTGCGGTCACGAGTGACGATAACGTCAATGTCATGACTGCGCAGATCGCATCCCAGCTGTATCATGTTCCGCATGTGGTGACGCGCGTCTATGACCCGGAGAAAGATGAGATTTTACAGCAGATGGGGTTAACAACCGTATGCCCCACCATGTTGACCGTCGCAAAGATCGGTTCACTGCTGACTGAAACGGAGGCGTCCTGATCATGCGAATCATCATCGTCGGCGGCGGCAACGTCGGCTATTATCTGGTCAAAACCCTGATGGCGGAAAAACACCACATCATGCTGATCGACAGCAATCGCGCGCGCTGTGAGCGCATCGAAAACGCGTTTGGCGGCGCTTATGTCGAGGTCACCCATGGCGACGGCACCAACGCCGAGTGCCTACGGGACGCGGGCATCTATCACGCGGAGGCGCTGATCGCAGTCACCGGCCAAGATCAGAACAACCTCGTGAGCTGCCAGCTCGCTAAGGATTATTTCGGCGTGAAGCGCACCATTGCGCGCGTGAAGAACCCGAAGAATATCCGCGTGTTTGAGCAGCTTGGCGTAGACAGCGTCATCAGCAGCACCGCGCGCATAGCGGGCAGCATCGATTCCGAGCTCGACTGGGCGGATGTCAACGCGCTGCTCACCCGCAGAGCCACGCATGTACGCGTGCGGGAGGCGCTGGTGGACGCGCGCTCGCCCTATAACGGCAAGCGTCTCAACGAGATCGGCCTGCCGAAGGGCATGATCATCGTCACCGTTGTACGGGATGGCGAGGCTGTCATTCCTGACGGAGAAACAGTACTCAATGCGGACGACAATGTGGTCATCCTCGGAAACGAATGTGATCTGCCGCAGGTACTATCAAACATTCGGGGTGAAAGAATATGAAACATACGTTAAAAGCCGCGCGCGGTGTGCTGTTGGAGATTGGATTCTCCGGCGCATTGATCATAGCAGGGCTTGCAGTCTCCGCACTGTTGGGGTGATGGAGGTATGATCGACAAACCGATCAATCGGCTCCGGCCGATTTGTTACTATACAGGGCTCGTGATTCTCGTGCTCAATGCGCTGCAAATCCTGCCGATTCTGACCTCCGTCGTATACGGGGAGTGGCCGATCGTGCTCGCGTTCGTGGCGTCGCTTTCCATCGCGGCGCTGGTTGCGGCGGGACTGATGCTCGCAGGCACCAAGGAGCGCTTTGCGAAGCTGAGCTTCGGAGAAGGCATGGTGGTCGCCGCCGGATCATGGTTCTTGTGCATGCTGCTCTCCGCGCTGCCGTACTACTTTTCCGGCAACTATTTGAGCTATCTCGACACGTGCTTTGACGTGATGAGCGGGTTGACCACCACGGGGCTGACGCTGATTCAAGACCTCGACCATGTGAGTAACGGCATCAACATGTGGCGGCACCTGCTGACGTTTGTCGGCGGTCAAGGCATGGTCGTGCTCGCGCTTACCTTCCTCACCAAAGGACAGGGCGGCGCATACCGCATGTATGTCGGCGAGGCGAAGGATGAAAAGCTCTTCCCCAACGCAGTCAGCACCGCGCGGCGTATCTGGCAAATCAGCCTGATCTATCTTGCGGTCGGCACTGTCGCACTCACCATCTCGGCTTTGGTGGCGGGGCTTCCGCTTGATCGCGCGTTTCTGCACGGCTTATGGACATACATGTCCGCCTGGAGCACGGGCGGTTTTGCGCCGATGAGCCAGAACATCCTCTACTATCACAGCAGCCTCCTAGAGCTCGTGACCGTCGTGTTCTTCGTGATCGGTTCCTTCAACTTTGCCCTGCACCATGCGGTGCTCTCCGGCAATACCAAGGAGCTGAGAAAGAACATCGAGACTGTGACGTTTACGGTCACACTGACCATCACGGTGCTTTTATGCACCCTCGGGCTGATGAAGAACGGCGTATACCCGGACGCAATCGCAATGTTCCGTAAAGGCTTTTATCAGCTGATTTCCGGGCATACGACCACGGGTTTTATGACGGTCTATGCGAAGCAGTTTTACTATGAATGGGGCGATATCGCGCTCTTTGCGATCACGCTTGCCATGATGTTCGGCGGCAGCGCGAGCTCGACCGCGGGCGGCTTCAAGGGCATACGAACGGGCATTCTCTTCACAGCACTCAAAGCCGAGGTTCGGCGCATGGTTCTGCCGGAATCACGCGTGCGGGAGCAGAAATATCACCACATTCGGGATATCGTGCTCACGGATTCGACTGTGAAGAACGCCGCACTGATTGTGATTCTCTATATCGCGATTTATTCCCTCGGAACGCTTGCAGGATTGCTTGCAGGTTTTCCGTTGAGTATGGCGTCATTTGAGTCCGCCTCGGCAGCGGGCAATGTCGGACTGTCCATTGGCGTTTCAACCGCAACAATGCCAGCCTTTCTGAAGATCACATACATTGTTGAAATGTGGTTGGGTCGGCTGGAGTTCCTGTCGGTATTCGCTCTGATTTCCTATGTGATTCGAAAGGCGGCGCAGGTATGCACCAAAAAACCGTATTCCTTATAATTGCGCTGCTGTTACTTCTTGCGCCCGCCGTGGCACTTGCGGACGGAAACGCCATAGGCAGCAACGACTTGATCGACCATGCGAAGGATTATGACAACCAGACCATTGTCTACGAAGGCGAAGTGCTGGGCGACATTCTCTACCGCGGAGACCATGCATGGCTCGCCGTGTTCGACGGCAGCAACACCATCGGCGTGTTCGTCACGGCGGAGCAAGCGAAACAGATCACCGTCATCGGCGGTTACGGCAAGCACGGCGACACCATCCGCATCGAGGGCGTGTTCCATCGTGCCTGTGCGGAGCACGGCGGGGATCTCGATATCCATGCAGACACGATGAAGGTGCTTTCCGTCGGTTCGGCAACACAAATGCATGCTTCGCGATTGATCACAATCCTCGCAATCGCGCTGCCCCTGCCCGCAGCAGGTTTACTGTTGCTGGTCTGGAAGAAACGCGCCGCAACCAAGTTCAACACGCGAAAAACAGTCCCAGTTTCCGACGAAAAGTGATATGCTATGTCTAGTATCGTATCCAAGATTCGTCTGGAGGTGCCGCGCTTGCGCGTTGGGCCAACCCCGCTGGAAGAGCATGTACTCGTCTGCATCTCACCCTCGCCAAACAATGCGCGGGTGATTGAGGCAGGCGCTGTTCTTGCGCGCGCGTTTGACGCTAAGCTTACCGCGCTCTACGTCGAGCCACCGTCGGGCAGGAGCGTTGCGACCGAGACCGCACGCCAGCTGGAGACAAATCTCGCGCTCGCGACCAAGTCCGGCGCGGAGCAGGCCGTTTCCTATGGCTCAAACGTTGCGCTCCAGATTGCGGAGTTTGCCAAGACCGCGCGCGTCACCAAGGTTGTCTTGGGTTACGCATATCAAGCGAGCGGACGACTCGTGAGAAGAAAAAATCCTGCGCTCCAAATTGCAAAGCTTCTGCCTGGTGTGGAGCTTTTTCTTATTCCGGAGGAATCCGGCAAATCGCGCGCGCCGAGGCCGCGTTTACAGGGCCTCACATGGCGCTCGTTTCTCATCGAGTTTGCGATTTTAACCGCGACGACGCTGCTTGGTCTTCTGCTTCGCCAGCTTGGCTTCACGGAAGCAAGCATCATGACGCTATATATCCTCGCGGTGCTGCTCACGGCGTTTTGGACGGACGGGTTGATCTACGGACTTCTCGCATCTGTGCTGAGCGTGCTGACATTCAACTATTTCTTCACCGAGCCGAGATTTACCCTTTTGGCGTACGATCCCGGCTACCCGTTGACGTTTCTCGTCATGCTTGTCGCGTCCGTTTTAACCAGCTCCCTCACCGCAAAAGCGCGGCAACAAGCGAAGATCAACGCGGAGAAAGCCTACCGCACGGAGGTGCTGCTCACCGCGAGCCGGAACCTGCAGCAGGCAGAAAGCGCGGATGAAATCCTGCTGGAGACCGCGCGGCAACTGCATGCACTAATCGGTGGAGCGGCGCTTCTATACCCCGTGGAGAACGACGCGCTGCAAAAGCCGGTCCTCTTCTCCTCCGGCAGCTCCGCTGATTCGCTGTTTACCGAGCAGGAACAAGCCGCAGCAAGTTGGACCCTGCTGAACAACAAACGCTCCGGCGCAGGCACCGCGGTTTATTCCGGCGCACGCTGTCAATATCTCGCTGTCCGCGGGCACGGCGAAGTGCGCGCGGTTGCGGGCATCGAGCTGACCCGCCCGCTGGACTCGTTTGAGCAAAGCCTCTGCCTCGCGATTCTCGGCGAGTGCGGGCTTGCGCTGGACAAGCAGCAGTCGGACACGGCGCGGCAGGCCATCGCACTCAAAGCACAACAGGAGCAGCTCCGCGCGAATCTGCTCCGTGCGATTTCGCACGACCTGCGCACGCCGCTGACCAGCATCTCAGGCAACGCGGATATGCTCCTGCGCGGTGCGGTTCCGATGGAGGAACAGCAAGAGCTCTTCGGCAGCATCTATGACGACTCGATCTGGCTGATCAACCTCGTGGAAAACCTGCTCTCCATCACGCGCATGGACGACAGCTCCATCCGCCTCAACCTCAAGCCGGAGCTTGTATCGGACGTGGTGGAAAGCGCGCTCAACCGCATCGGCCGCCGCTCCGGCGCGCATGAAATGCGCATCGAGATCGAAAACGATCTGCTGATGGCGAACATGGATGCGCCGCTGATCGTACAGGTGCTGCTCAACCTGATCGAAAACGCGATCAAGTACACGCCCGCGGATTCGGAGATCGTAATCCGTGCGGTCGAAGAGGACAAACGGATTCGCATCAGCGTTGCGGACGACGGGCCGGGTATTCCCGACGAGAACAAGCAACACGTATTCGATCTGTTCTTCACGAGCGCGGGCACGTCATGGGACGCGCGGCGCGGTCTCGGGCTCGGGCTCGCGCTCTGCCGCGCGATCGTCTCTGCGCACGGCGGCGAGATCAACGTTTCAGATAATGTGCCGCACGGGTCTGTGTTTACCTTTACGCTCCAGAAAGCGGAGGTGCATCTGGATGAATAAGCCACTGATTTTGATCGTCGAGGACGATAAACCTGTCCGCAACCTGATTTCGCTGACGCTAGAGTCGCAGCAGTACCGCCAGATCGCGGTGGAAACGGGCAGTGCTGCGGTGCTCGCTTCGCTTTCACAAAAGCCGGATATCATGATTCTCGATCTGGGGTTGCCCGACCTTGACGGCGTGGAGATCATCAAAAAAACGCGCGCATGGTCGCAACTTCCAATCATCGTAGTCAGTTCGCGTAGCGACGACAGCGACAAGATCGAAGCCCTCGACGCGGGCGCGGATGACTATCTGACCAAGCCATTTTCTGTGGATGAGCTGCTGGCGCGCATTCGCGTGGCGCTGCGCCGCGTGCAGTTTATGCAGGAGCACGGGCAACCCGGCGAATCCGTCTTTGAAAACGGCGGTTTAAAAATCGACTTTGCCGCGGGTTGCGTGTTCGTCTCGGGCGAAGAAGTACACCTCTCTCCGATCGAATACAAGCTGCTGACGCTGCTTGCGCATAACGTCGGCAAGGTATTGACCCACAACATGATCCTCAAGGAAGTTTGGCAGAACACACTGCCCAATGATACACCTTCCCTGCGCGTCTATATGGCGACACTGCGCAAAAAAGTAGAGCCTTTGCTTGGGCAGAAGCTCATCCAAACGCACGTCGGGATTGGCTACCGGATGCTAAGATTTTCGGAAGAGCAATGAAATCCGAACTGGAAAGTCCGTTTTTCACTTGCACCCACCCTCACGAATCGCGCAATCGTATTACTTCGCGAGGGTTTATTCAGCAAAGTACTCACGAAAGGATTTCATTCGCGAGTACTTTTGCAACGAAAAAAAGCCCAGGTTGGCTGGGCTTTTTTGATGGATAGATTCATGATTTGCATGAGAACACCCGAACGATACGGATCGTCCTGCAAGCAGTGAACTCGCAGTCAATTCACTGCAAACGCATCATTTCATGCGTAAACACACTGGGTTTCGATGTATCATCGCAATTTAACCTTTTACCCCGCTGCTTGTAATTCCCTGAACATAATACTTCTGCAGCGGCAGGAAGACAAACAACGGAATCGCGGCGGACACCATAGAAGCCGCATAGAGGCAGCTCCAGAGCGTTCCCCTCTCCTGCTGAAACATTCCAAGTGCGGTTTGAATCACTTGGGCATCCTTCGACATACCGATGATCAGTGGCCATAGATACGCGTTCCACTGCGAAATAAAGATCATCAGGGCAGCTGTGATGGTGACGGGAATCGAAAGCGGCAGGACGATTTTTCGGAAAATCGTAAGCCAACTCGCGCCGTCGATGCGAGCCGCTTCAAAAAGATCCATCGGCAACTCTTTAAAAAACTGCGTAAATAGAAACAGCACAAGCCCGTTCGCGATGCAGGGAATCACCATGCCCCGCAGCGTGTCCACAAATCCGAGTCCGCTCGCGATTTTGTAAAGTGGTAGTGCGATCGCCTCAAACGGGATCATAAACGTCATCAGCACAACCGCAAACAGAATGCGTTTGAACGGAAACTCAAAGCAGGCAAACGCAAATGCCGCCATGCTGTTGACCAATAACCCCAGGACGATCGTCGAGAACGTAACGATCAGCGTATTGACAATCGAGCGTCCGAAGTGGAACTCCGTAAAGATGCGCGAGTATGCCGCTGTGGTAAAATTCTGCGGGATAAACGTCTTCCAACTCAGCGGCATCGCGTATTGAAACAGTTCCTTGTCCGTTCGGAAAGACGAGGCAACGCCCCAGAGCAGCGGAAAAATCATGAAGGCACAGATTGCGATACAGATAACATAGAGTCCCGTTCGCACAAGCGCGCGTTTCTTTTTCGCGTTCATCTGACCGTGCCTCCTTTCTCGCGTCCGGCATTCATCAGGCGAAACTGGGCGATGCAGATCGTAACGATGATCACAAGCAGAATGGTAACAATTGCCGAGGAACGGGGCCGGTCGGCATATGAAAACGCGGAGCGGTATGCTTCATACATGAGCACATTGGTGGAACCCTGCGGTCCCCCCTTCGTGATCAGTTGCATCGGCGCAAAGAGTAAAAAATTCGTAGTCGTGTCCGCAACAAGCACAAACAGGATGCTGCCTTTGATCATGGGCAGGGTTACCTTCCATGTCTTTTGCAGCCAGTTTGTGCCGTCGATCTCGGCAGCTTCATAGATGGACTCATCAACGTTCTTCAGCCCCGCCAGCACAAACATCATCCAGTAGCCAACGCCGATCCACGAAGCGATTAAAACAATACACCAGAGCGCCTGATTGGTGTCGGTAAAAAACCCTTGTTTTGCGATGCCGAGCGCGGAGAGAATGCTGTTTGCGATGCCGTTGTTGGGGTTGAGCATCATGTTCCAGAGCACGGTGGCAACCGTCATGGACAGCGTCACCGGCAGGTAGAAGATCGTCCGGATTGCTCCAACGCCTTTGAGCTTGACGTTGACGAGCAGCGCGAGGAGTATTGCAACAACGATCTGCACGGGTGTGATGACCAGATTGAACTTCAGCGTGGTCAATAGGGATTTCCAGAACGCGGAGTCCGCAAAGAGCAACTCGTAGGTGCGCAGGCTGGCCGAGCCATTGTAGGTGAATCCTTCCACAAGAGTGGAAAAAATCGGAACCACTTTAAACAACAGAATCAGTGCCAACGCAGGCAATAGAAACAGATATGGTATATAGCTCTTCTTGAATCGCATAATCCCTCCGCTTGGGAATCCAGCGCCGCCCAACCCAGCCGGACGGCGCTGGCTCTTCCTTGATACTTCGCGCGTTCGCCTTTAGCCCTTGTATTTCGCAAACGCGGTATTGATGCTCTGAATCGCGGTGTCCACCGCGGTTGCGATATCTGCTCCGTTGCGCACATCCGCAAATAGCTGATTGATTACGGACTCATACTCCGAATAACCGGGCGTCACGGGACGCGGAACCGCCGTATGCTCCGCTTCATAAGCCGCGATTGCCATCACGGGGTTATCGCCTGCGACCACCTCGGCAACACCTGCAAGCGTAGAGGGCACGTTGCCCGCCGCGCGGTTCCAGGCTTCGCCTTTGCCGAGCGTGATGTACTTGATGAAGTCCGCGCAGGCATCCGCTTTGTCGGTAAACGCGCTGATGCCGATGTGCCAGCTGCCGGTCGAGGTGGCTACCTTGTCCTGATACCCTTCAAAATACGGGCAGGGCGCATATCCATAGTTCAAGCCTGCGCCTTCTGCGCCATAGATCGTCCACGTTGCACCGACCATAAACACAACCTTGCCAGAGGTGTAATAACCTGCGACTTCTTCCGCCGTTACGCCGCGCGCGGACACGCCGCTGTTATATAGACCCTGATAGAACTCCAGTGCCTTCGTCCAGCCATCGGAATTCAGAATGCCGTCTACGGTGAAGCCGTCGTCACCGATGGAAGCTGCACCAAAGGAATTCGGCAGAGCAAGCATCTGATAAGCGCGGTCAACCTGTTCAAACATGATGCCCATGATGCCCTTTGAACCATCTGGATCGGCGGCCTTCTGAGCGGCTGCTGCCATCTGTTCCACCTGTTCCCAGCTCAGACGCTTTGCAGGATCCGTGCTTGGCAGTTCGAGGCCTGCGGCTTTGAGCAGATCCGCGTTATACCAAAGCAACTGAGAGGAGTTATTCATCGGCGCTGCCATGAACTTTCCGTCCCAAACACTCGCTTTGATCTCGGACGGCACAAACTGGTTGATTTCATCTGTCGTAAAGTAGGAATCCAGCGGGATGATATAGCCACGCGTGGTGTAGGCGGCGACGAGCGGCGCGTCCACGGCAACCATGTCATAATCTGTGCTCTTTGCGCCGAACTTGACTTCCACGTTGGAAAGCAGCGCATCATACTGGTAGTAGTCCACAACGACCTGCACCTTGTCCTGCGAGGCGTTGTATTCCGCAACGACGGGATCCAGGGCGGATTCCCAGTAGCCTGCGCCGCCGCACATGAGGCGGATGACCTGCTTCTCCGCAGGCGCCGGTTGTGCGGCTTGATCAGTAGGCTGGGCGGCAGCCTCCGTCGCCTCTGCTGGCGCTGCGACTGCGGCGGGAGACGCGCAGCCAGCGAAAGCGAGGGCGATCATGCAGAGTACCATTAGAATTGAGACTGTTCTTTTCATGTTCATTCCTCCTGATTGTATTCTATTTCGAACGCGCGTTCAAAAAGTTTCAAACCGTTGATGAGACAGTGAACTGTGTATGCTTATGCCGGAAAAACCCGCGACATGAAGAATTCGATGAATGCCTCTGCGTTGACATCCGTCGCGACCTGCGCATTCGGTGTTTCGTATGTCTTGAAGAAGCTCCGCTTGAGAATGGTTGACCCGCGCGTGTTTTCACCGCGCAGCTCGACAATGACCTTTTGCTTCTCATAGCGAACCCACTCAGGATGTAAAAGAGCGCCGATCACCAGCGGGTCGTGCAGCATGATGCCGTATCCTGAAGCACGATGCCACGCATCGAATAGGCGCATCAAAAACCTCGCTTCGGCGTCTCCTCTTTGCTGTGCGATCTGCTCGTACTCTTTTTTGAGCGCACAACGCGCGGTTACGTCCAGCCCGAACACCTTGATCTGTGCGCCGGAGCGAAACACAACCGACGCCGACTCCGGATCACAGACGATATTCCACTCCGCCTCCGTCGTACCAAATGCACCGCCCATCAGCATAATTCGCGCGGAGCGCATCGTCTCCGGTTCCTTCAGGCAGGCCAGCGCAAGATTGGTCAGCGGTCCGATGGCGATGATGGTTAGCGCGGGATCGCTGCGCACCGCTTGCAGAATCGCGTCCGCGGCGTGCATGTCGTTTTTCCGGTACTGGTCAAAGTCCACCACCGCACACTGGCAGGGAATATCGCGCACCGCAACCTCGTTGATGATCGGGGTGCCCGTGCCTTCGTAGACCGGAATATCGTCCCGACCAAACTGGCTCAGCAGCGCGCTGGCCAATCTTGCGCGTTCTGCCGCGTTTTTAAACACGGTTGTAATCGCGCGAATCTCCAGCTCTGGCGAGCGCAACGCAAGCGCCAGCGCAAGCGCATCGTCTATATCGTCTCCGATGTCCGTATCGATCAAAATCCCCTGTTTTCGTTCCACGTTGTCGCTCCAAGCCTTTTTCTTGACTTCAGCTTATCGAAAGTTTACGATGTTCGATATACAAATATGGTTTTCCGATATCATCTTCAGGAGGGTCGTCATGGAGGATTTTTGCCTTGATTTTCTGAAATATCAGGAGAATCCGGCTGGTTTCTATGCGCCAAATCACTACCATGCATGCTGCGAATTGGTTTACTATCTCTCTGGGAATGGTGAATATACGCTTGATGGACAGCATTACAACTATCAAAGTCATACATTTGCGTTGATTCCCCCGCGCATGGTGCACGATGAAAGAGCCTTCTCCGACTCACAGTTGATATTCATCGGGTTTCGCTATTTCGATGTGGATATTTCGTTGCAACCCGGATCGTATTCGGATTTTGACGACGAGTTTGTTTGCCGCATGCTGCGTGCTATGGAGCGCGAAATCGCAGAGAAACAGCCGCTCTACTCCGCAATGCTCAACGCCATGACACAGCAATTGATCATCTCGCTCTTGCGAAAATACTTCAGCGTCGGTACTTCAACGCACGACCAGAGCATTCAGTATATTCGCAAGTACATCGATGAACACTTCAAGGAGCGCATGAGCCTCATCGAGCTAGCAACCATGTCGGGTTATAGTTATGATTGGTTTCGGCACGTATTCAAGGAACAAACCGGCCATTCACTGACACAATACATCATTCTCCAACGTCTGCGCCACGCGGCAAATCAGCTAGTTACGACCGATAAGCCAGTCACGCAGATCGCGTTTGAAAACAACTTTGCCAGCAGTTCGCAGTTTATCTCGCAATTTCGCCGGCATAACGGCGTCACACCATCTGAGTATCGAAAAACCTCAGGTGATAAGAACACTGTAAGTTTGCAGAATTTTTAGTCGCAGTATTTAGTTTCTATTCTATTTAGCGGACTCAATTGATGTGAAAATGAATGACCTGCTCCCACTCAAAGCAGACTGCTTTTCGGGGAGCAGGTCAAGTTTTTTTAGGATCGTTTAAAAACCAAGCCTTGCGTTGTGAGATATCACATGCGCAAGGCTTCTTTATTCAGTCTTTCTTCCGAATCATTACGCAGACGTGCGTAAACCACCGTTCAATTGAGTAACTACAATTAGAACAGATTATTGATCACTTCAAGCGTGCGCTCCACAAGCATATCTCCGCCATCCGGTCCGCAATACGTGGATGCGGGCTTGCTGCTGTAGCTTCCCCCGTGTACTGCGGAACTGGAAGGCAAGTAACCGCCGATTCCGTTCGAGAGCTGCACGATAAACAGCTGATCCGACTTGGAGCGCGCCTTCATACGCTGCGCAAACTCGCTGAACAACTCAAACGGATTGGTTGCAATCGCGATGTTGCCAAGCCGAACCACGTGACTGATGCATGGAAACGTTGTTGTTTCCTGTTGCATATTCCACCTTAAAACATCGCCTTGCGGTTCGAAAGCGCGAACAACATCCTGCGTCGTCATTTTGCTTTCACGCGAAAACGCCTGCTGAATGCGTTGCACCTCCGCCAATGAAGCCTCATACACTTCCCTCGTCACAAGACGGAGAGGAAGCGACAGACTGAGGCATTCATGCTGAAAGACAGGCTGATAGTCAATCTCTCGCTTCGCGCGGTCATACCCGCGCTTCACCACATCCGTCAGGCGAGCAGAAATTCCTTCGCAAACGGCATCCATATCGATGTTGCGCTGCACTTCCTCCGCTTGACCGCCCCAGGCAAGAAGTTCTTGTTTGTTATATTTGCTAATCTGCACAAGATCAATCGGCGAAAGGTCGCCCGCCGCGCCACAGAACGGCAGCACAAAGATCTCTCCAAACAGTTGCCTGATATCCGTCCGAACGAAGCCCCAGTAGTCCGCCGATAGAAAACGATGCAACTCAAACACCTGTGACGGGCAGGGAACATTGACCGCAACACCGGTCAGAGCCCCTTCGAGGTCCCAAGTGTACAGCAGCTCAACCGCGTTGTCGCCACCCGGCTCAAAGCGAAGAAACGCATCGTCCGAACAATCGCCGTACATCACGGTTTCTTCTCCACCTTCCCGGGAAAAGACGGCACGTCGGGAAAAGCTAACCGCTGCATAATCGTGCGCCGCGCTGATTCCGCCGGGTTTACGGGAATTCCATGCGTGTGTAATCAGATCAACCAGCTTTTCAACCAGATAGGCTTGAGCCTCTTCTTCATATAACACATCGTTCGGAAAGACAAGCTCAGGCAGAATATCAGCGCCAAATACAGCCTCGTTGTCCTTGCGCATAAAATCTTCATAGAAGTCTGTGGAATTATGCGTGTGTGTCACCCCAAAGGAGATGTTCTCAAACACCAACCCCTCGATTGTTTTTAGTCGTTCCTCAAGCCGTGGCATCGCATGCAGCGGCACCTCTGTCATATCCAGAGAAACAAACACAACATGCGTTTCGCCGTTGTCCAATGCAAGCGCGGTCGCAGTAATGGGGTCACGCACATATTCCGAGACGCGATGATACATTTGCCCGATCATCCAGACCGGACGATCCGGGGTTAAGTCAATTTGAGCCCATCCTATCTTGATTGCCTTCATATGATATCTTCCTATCCTCGATTGATCGACTTGCAGTTTAGGTGCATTGCCGATCATAATTTTCATCTTTTTTCAACAAAAACCAAGGCCCCTGCGAAAAGACGGGGGTTCATGATCCATGGTTAGGGCACTATAGCAGATCTATCCCTGTCAGCTTGCAAAAATACCGCACTGCATCACGATAGTCACCATAACAAACGATGACATGCTGACTCGACACCTTCTGTGCGAATTCCGCGACGGTGCAGTCTATCGGAAACACCTCAAGACTCGGCAGCTGCGGCGCGGGCGGTGCCCAACCGCATTCCTCCCAGTTCGCGGGTGTTTTAGCATCCGCAAGATACATATGCATACCATATCTTCCGTCCTGATAGACCAGCCGCAGGCAGGTGACCAATCCGGTTTTGACCTTTGAAACATTCAAAAGGCTCTGTTTTAGCAGCCCGAACGTAGTCGGCAGCACATGAATCTCGCCTTCCGTTGCGCTCTTGGGAATGAAGTCCGGAACGCCGATGAGCATGCTGTTTTCGAAGAACTCATAGTATTCCAAATACGGTACCGTTTGACCCGAAATCGCCTTTGCAATTAGTTGCGTAACTGCGCCCATGACATCGTTTTCCGGCACCGTCAGCACGCCATACTGCTCCGAAAGCAGCATAAACACCATCGCAGGCGGAAACCCAAGCAGCTTCTTCATGCCGTCCACGTCGATGAGCGTCACGGCTGAGTAGCCCCGCTCCTCAATCTTCTTCCCAACGGCAAGGGCATAGCGCACGCCGGTTTCCAGCACGGATTCCTCGCAGGGCTTGTCAAACACCCAGCTTTGTTTCATCTGCAATACAGTTTCATGCACGGCTTCTTCGGCTACCGCTGCTGCGTTTTGCGTGATCTCCAGCATTTCAAATGGCTCAACCTCAACGCCGAGCTGTCCGCGCATGCTGTTCCCCTCAAACTGTGTACCGTAAAGCAGCATGTCGCGATACCCCATCGTGCCGACGCGCGCCGATCGAAGCATACGCGCGGTAAAAGCAGCATCCGTAAACGCTTTGATTCGATCGATCGGAGCAGGTTTCCCGACAACGCTGTAAACAAACTCATACCGATAATGCATTGCACTCAGCGCCGGACGAATCGCGGTCGTTCCGGCCTGATCCGCCGTTGTCACAAGATGTCCGTTCTCCATCCATCCGCAAAGCCCCCACAGGAGCACCGGCAGGTGGCGAAAATGATCTGCAACGCGAATGACGGCGTGCGTCGGAACCCAGCCCGCAACGCAGAGAATCAGGCAGTCCATCTCACGTTCTTTTAATACTCCAACTGCACGGTCTGCGTATTCATACTGTGCATCATCAACGACAACGCCAGCGTCGTTTACCTTTACGTCGTGCAGCGTCATTAGCGTTTGTAAAGCATCATCATGCTTCCTTTGCAGGCGGTCAAAAGGTGTATTCACCTCTCCGAAGCAAACAAATCCAATCTCTCTCGTCATTTCACGCTCACCTCTTGATTTTTTTGTGTTTGATCGCTCGGCGGGCATGTTGATCCCCGAACGACCAGCCTCGGTTGGAGCGAAACATTTTGCACCACGTGCGTATCTTTATCGGTGATATTGTCCATCAGTAATTTCACCGCGAGCGCGCTGAGCTGCTCGGTCGGATTCGAGATGGATGTGAGTTGAATCGGCAGATAGTCGTTGAGGATGATGTTATCAAAGCCGATCACGGAGATGTCCTCGGGTACGCGGACTCCCTCTTCGGCAAACGCATCCAGTGCACCAAGCGCTACCTGGTCGTAGCAGGCGAGTACCGCGGTAGCCCGCGGCTCACCCTGTTCCTTGAGCAGTTCCTTTGCGCGCAAATAGCCGCCCAGTTCGAATCTCTCTTTTCCGCGCTTCATGTGCTGTTCCCGAACGGGCAGCCCAAGCTCCGTGAGATATCGCGTCAGGGCCAAATATCGCACATCGGATGCAAACTCACCGATGTATCCAATCTCGCGATGCCCAAGCTCGATCAGGTGATCAAGCGCCTGCCTTACCGCCATCTCGTTCGCAATCGAGATGGTGTCCACCGGAAGGATGACTTTGTTTTCTGAAATAAGAACCAGTGGAATGACGGAGTGCGCAATGCGGTCATGTTTTTGAATATCGTCTTTTGCGTTGAGCACAAAGCAGTCGTTGACGATCATTCCGCAGATGTCGTGTTTGAGCATTTGGTCAAATGCCGTCAAAATTCCGCTGACATCGAATCCGCCGATTATAACAAGCATGGAATAGCCACGCTTCTTCAGCTCGCGTTCGATCGTCTCCACCATTTCAGAATAGTAGTGGCTGCCAACTTCCGGGACGATGAGGCCGACGGTATTGCTCCCTCTGCTGTTGTTTCGCAGATGATATCCCATCTGCATGGCGGCGCGCTTCACCATACTCACCGTTTCCGGGCTGATATCAGGCGCGTCACGCAATGCCCGCGAAACGGTAGAGATATTGAGACCTGTTTTTTCTGCGATATCGCGCATCTTAGGCATGGCTATGCTCTCTTTCGCGGATAGCTTTGTTAATAAGTAGAATGGTCATAATCTTATTGCAGTTCAACCCAGAACATGTACTTTCCTAATCAGGCAGTCATATGCGTCTGCTGCGCGGGGCGGCGGGCAGCCGCCCCGGCAGCAATGATCGTTCTGCTTCTTATTTCGTCGGCCAGGGCGTTCCCTTGTAGACGATTGCACCCCAGAGATCCTTTTCATACGTGGCTACGTTCGACTGATCGATCAGCACCGTGCCGGAGTCGTTGAGCTTGGCAAACGTTGCATCTTTGCCTTCCGTGAGATACTCATATGCCATGCGGACGGACTCATAGCCGCGCTTGTAGAAGTTCTGCGCGAGCGTCGCCCAGACTTTTCCGGCCTTGATGTTATCGATGGTTGCATCGACGGCATCGATATCCAGAATCAACACATCGGTGCGGCCGGTTTCCTGGCAAACCTGCACAACGCCGGGGCCGCCGGTGGACTCGAGCATCACAACAACGTTGGTTTCGGGATAGGTGTTCAGCGTGTCTTCGATGACGCTCATCGCTGTTGCAACGTCGTTCTTATCCGCGACCACGTTGGTGATCTTCATGTCGGGATATTTCTCGGCGATGCGATCCTCGATGCCTTTGCGCTGTTCCACCTGATTGGTGGTGGCAAGGTCGCCCATCACGACGCAGATGTTCGCTTTTCCATCCGTCTTTGCGGCGATCATGTCCGCCGCATTGATGCCGTAGTTGTAGTTGTCGGTTCCGATCCAGGCAACGAACGCACTATCGTCTTCCAAGAGATTCGAGGTCAGGAACATCGGAATGCCCGCCTGCTTGGCGCGATCAAACACTTCGAACAGGGACGGATCAAACGGCTCGCCAATGATGGCATCCGGCTGGAGCGTAATGGCGTTTTCCATCGCCGCGATGTAATCCGTGACGATCGTCGTTGTGCCAAACGTCGGCCCGATGATCTCGAGCTTTACGCCGTAGTCTTCGGCAGCTTTACGTGCTGCCTCTGCCTGCTGCTCATAGACGGGGTGTCCAACCAACGCGTTGACTAGAATCACATAGGGCTGGTCGGCGGTTGTGGGCTCGGCTGCCGGTTCTGCAGCCTGGGTGGGTTCTGCTGCGGTTTCTGCAGCGGGTTTTTCGGCCACCGCAGGTTTACTGCTACAGGCAAATGCGCTGAACGCCAGCATGAGGGCAAGTACCACAATCAGTATTTTCTTCATCTGGATGTTTCCTCCTGTTTTATTGATGTCAATGCCCCCCGGGAGAGCATGAGCAACCTAAATAAAGACTTTGTTTATGATTTGCTGCCGGAGCAGATGCGGAGGAATTTCTCCTCGTCCGCATCCTCGCGGCCAAGCTCCGCACATATTTTGCCGTCTGCGAGCAGAAGATATCGATCGCACATCCCGACCAACTCCGTCAATTCCGAAGAAATCATAACGATTGCCATCCCCTGACGCACCAGTTGTGTCATGATCTGATAGATCTGTGCCTTGGCGCCGACGTCGATTCCGCGTGTCGGTTCGTCCAGAAACAGCACTTTCGGTTCTGCAAGAAGCCATTTGGCTAGCACAACTTTCTGTTGATTTCCGCCGGATAGGCTCGTTACCATATCGCGTTCACTGTTGGCCTTGATGCTTAAGCGGTCAATATACTCCCGCCCGATCGCCTGCTCCGTTTCATGATCCAGTATTCCTTTTCGGAACACCTTGTCCAACCGGGCAAGCGTAATATTTCGCGCAAGATTCAGCGTTGGAATAAATCCGTTTACCTTGCGGTCTTCGCTCAAAAGAGCCAGCCCTTTTCGAATTGCATCCTGCGGATCGGAAATCCGCGTCTTTTTACCTTCGATGCAAAGCTCATCGTAGTTGCCATCGATTGCGCCGAAAATCGCGTTGACGGTTTCACTTCTGCCGGAGCCGACCAAACCAACCAGTCCAAGAATTTCACCTCTGCGGACGTCAAAATCAATGCCGTTCACAATGTATTTTTTCCGGTTGTATGGGTGTTTGACGCGAAGATTCTTGACGGAGAACACGGTTTCGCCCAGCGCAACAGGCTCCTTCGGATAGAGATTTCCGATTTTCCGGTTCACCATGGCCTCGACGATTTCTTCCGTACTGAGTTCGGATGCAGCCTTTGTCCAAACATGCATGCCGTCGCGCATGATGCAGACACGATCCGCCAACTGCTTGATTTCCTTAATCTTGTGGCTGATGTAGATGCACGAGATCCCGTTATCCCGAAGCCGGTTGAGAATCTTGAAGAGATCCTCCACCTCGCCGTCGGTCAGCGGTGAAGTCGGTTCATCCAGCACAAGTATCTTCGGGTTGCGGCTTAAAGCACGGGCAATGGAGACCATTTGGCACTGCGACGCACTCAAATCACGCAGATGTGTTGTCACCGGTACTTTCAAACCAACCATCTCGGCATACATCTTTGCTTCTTCGTGCATGCGTTTCCATTGAACAAGACCTGCCTGAAGCGGGATACGACCCAGAAAGATATTTTCTGCAACCGAGAGATCGAGATGTACACTGATCTCCTGATAGATCATTTCAATTCCGGCAGCAGAAGCATCCGCAGGCGTTTTAAAAACGCAGGGCTTGCCGTCAATGTAGATTTCACCTTCATAGCTGCCATGCTCGTAGCTGCCGCTGAGCACTTTCATAAGTGTCGATTTCCCTGCCCCGTTCTCACCGCAAATAGCAAGGATTTCATGGTCACGCAAATCAATCGAAACCTGCTTGAGCGCTTTGGTCGCACCAAAAGACTTGGTGACCTCCTTCATTTCCAGAACCGTCTTACTCATATGCAACACTTCCTATCGGTTTAGGCTGGCACGGATGCGGTTTCTGAGATACTCCAGTGAGCAGGCGAAGATCAACACGAGGCCAATCAC
Organism: Christensenellaceae bacterium; assembly: GCA_963667195.1. Lineage (GTDB taxonomy): Bacteria > Bacillota > Clostridia > Christensenellales > CAG-138 > UBA7703. The sequence goes on along the minus strand of OY762962.1, from coordinate 2,032,974 downwards.
GAGTTGCTGCCAATAAGCGTCGATTTTGATCAGCGTCATTCCGTTGCTGATCATCGCCATGAAGAAGCTGCCCATGACGACGCCCAGGATAGAGCCTGCGCCGCCGTCCATGCTGATGCCACCAATGACGCACGCCGCAACAACCGTCATCTCGAACCCCGAACCGATGTTGGGTTGCGCGCTTCCTACGCGGCTGGTCATCAGAACACCGGCAAATGCTGCCAGGACGCCGATCAACACAAAGGCCGAGAACCGCACCCGTACGGTCGGAATACCCGCAAGACGCGCCGCCTCACCGTTTCCACCTGCTGCATAGAGTTTGCGGCCATATGCCGTGTATCGCAGGATAAATCCCGCAACAATCGCCATGAGAATCGCAATGACGATGACATAAGGCAGTTCATAGTTCCCGATCGGAATACCCTTTTGGCCAACCCCGAGGAACTGCTCGGGAAGCGGATAGACCGAAACGCCTTTGGTGTAGCCAGTGCAGAGGCCGCGTGCCGCATACATAGTTCCCATTGTGGCGATGAACGGAGGAAGTTTGATCTTCTGCACCAGAAAGCCGTTGAACACGCCGAAGATTCCGCCGATGACTAGGGCAATGAGCACCGCAAGCCAGATCGGGAAATTGTAATAGCTCATAAGCGCCGCGGCCGCAACGCCGCCAACGGAGAAAACGGCGCCAACGGAAATATCCCAGCTACCCGCAATGATCAGAAATGCCTGACCGATGGATACGATCATCGTAAAAGCCGCAGTCCGCATGACGTTGGTCATGTTACTCATGGTCAAAAACTTGTCGCTGTTGGCGGAGAACAAGATGATCGCCAGAATCAGCGGCATCAGTACGCCCGCTTCGCGAACATCGATGAATTTTTCTAGCAGTTGCCTGAAGATGTTTTTACGTTCCATTGGTTGACATATCCTCCAAGTATTTCCATCATGCATTTGTTTCGATTGTTTTCAAAAGTATCGTTTGATCTTCGGAGATTTTCTTGATTTGATCAATAAAGCGAATTTCGTTTGTTTTTCTGGTTGAATGGACTTGAACTGCCTCTTTGCGTAAAAGAAGTTTCTGCTTGTAGGCGCTTTGTTTCGCACTTATTCGAAACTTTTTTCGGTGATTGCTTGCTTAACACTGCCAATATAACCGTGAATCTGACACTCGTCAACGAATATTCACGAAACTATTTTCGGAGACCATTTGAACAAGCGCGCGCATAAAACGAGGCGAATGGCTGTATTCCATTCGCCTCGTTGCAGCTGTTTTTGCAAATTAACGCAATTTGAAATTGTTCAGCGCTCCTGTTGGAGTGTGAACTCGCGCATATTTGACTTCTCTTCTTCCGTAAACTTTCTAAGCGTATTGATCGTTTCACCGTTTGCGTACTTGCGGCTTCCAACGTCCTCCGCCGTGCCCATAATGGTGAGGTTCACCTGACGATGACGGGCGCGGACATGGTCCCAGTCGACGAAGTATATATGCGCAAATTCGCCTGCGTCGAGTTTGCCGTCCTTGATCGTTACCGTTTCACTGCGGCCAAAGAACACGCTTCTCAGGTGTCCGTCCGTGTTCATGCTGGTATAGTTTCCGGGTTCACCGCAAGCGCGGCCAAACTGCGCATGCACAGGTCCGGGATGGCGATACTGATTCTCTTCCGCGAAATCAGGAATCATTTTGCGCATAATATCTAATAGATCGTGTTGCAAAAACTCCAGATCAAACGAATCTAGATCATGCGAGCACTCCTGAATCATAACCGAACAAGTCGTGTGATGGGAAACGATTGCGCATGTTCCGTTTTTCACGCCGGACGCGGTAACGATCTCTACCACCTCTTTGGAGATATCATGAAACGTGGGAATCCAGCCGCGTGACTGGAGCTCAATCTCCTTTTGAACCACTTTAAATTCCATAAAACGATCCTCCTGTAGTTATTTTTTATGCATACTGATCCGTCACAGTCGATATGGTCGGCTGCAACAAATTAAACGATTCAGATTTTCAGCCCGCACGTCAGCGTCCCGCAACGCGGTCATCCCAAGCGCTGCGAACGGCTAAGATCATCTCATCCACCATCGCGGCCCTGTTCTTCGCCTTCACAACGCCGCTGGAAGAGCCGGTCGCCTCTGCGCCCGCGCGGATCACGTGATAAACATCCTCGCCGCTGCTGATGCCGGCGCCCTGCAGCACGAAAATATCGGGATCTACATCTTTGACCGCACGTATCGCGGCGGAGACATATTCCATGTCGCTCGCCTGTCCTGTGCCGATCAGCCCCGTCGGTTCAGCGACGATGATGTTTGGCCGGAGCTTTGCAACCGCCGCGGATTCCGCCGCGGTATCCGTGCAGACAATAGTCGCAAGACCGACTTCGTCCGCGCGGCGTATGGTCTGCGCGAGCGCGGAAAGCGAAAGCGGTTTCTCGCAATGGTTGAGCATGACGCCCTTTGCCCCCGCCGCAACAAGCGACTCCGGCAAGGTATCCGCAAGCCCTCTGCCCGGAAGGATCGGGTCCATATGCGGTGCGAAAACAAAAATACGCTCTGTCGCTTCCGCTACCCGGCGCAGCTCTACAAGCGGCGTCGTAAAGATGATATCCACATCGTATTTCTTGGAGGCTGCGTCCGCCGCGAGCGCAAGTGCGATTACGTCGTCTCCATAGAGATATGATTTCGGACCAATCTCAAAAAAAGGCGGTTTTAGGTGAAATCCATCCAGCAAAATCTGATCGCTCCTTTCCCAGAACGGGTAGTCTTCGAGCAGCCGCATTCACGCGTCTGATTCGAACGCCTTTAGATTACACTCAGCTTTCTATTTAGTCAATATTATTTTCTTCTATTTTGTCTATTGATTTCTTACTAGGATGTTTTTATACTGTTATTGGATAATATCATTTTCTTTTGACGATAAAGACCAAATCGCAGGCGCATCATCCGGCAGATCGCCGCATGATCGTTTTTCGATATCGAACTTTGGAGGTAATGGATATGCTTAGCGAACAGGTCTGGAGCGCAGCGGAAGAAGCCTATCGAATCGAATCGGATGCCGTCATGCATGCGTTCAGCGGCATTTCGCGTGAAGAGTTCCTTCGCGCGGTAAACGTTCTCAAGAGCGCTCCTCGTATTGCAGCAAGCGGCTGCGGGCACTCCGGCATCTGCTGTCAGCATTTTGCCCACCTGATGTGTTGCATTGAACGCCCCGCGCGTTTCATCTCTCCTGCGGAAGCAGTCCACGGGGCAACGGGCTTCCTGCAGCGCGGGGATGTCATGCTGCTCGCCTCCCGCGGCGGTAAGACGGCAGAGTTGATACCGATCCTTTCCATCTGCAAGGAAAAGGGCGTCATCATCATCGCCGTTACGGAAGACGAACAGTCACCACTCGCAACGGGCGCGGATATCGTCCTCCGGATGCTGGTTACAAAAGAGGTGGATCGCTTTAATATGCAAGGCACAACGAGCTTTACGGTGCTCTCTGTGCTCTTTGACGCGCTTCAAGCCGCGCTCATCGTAGAAACAGATTATCAGAGCGAGCAGTTCGCCGTGATTCACCCCGGCGGCGCGGTTGGCGCGCGACTCAATCACGCAAAACCGTAACAATGCAACCCGTTTGTTCGCGCACAAGGTCATGTTATAATGACGCAAACGAAGGATGATTCTTTTGAGGAGGTCAATCGCTATGGCTGGGGAATTGAAGATCGACACACGCAGAAAAAAGATACTGGAGATTCTCCGTCGAGACGGACAAGTTCGCGTCGCCCAACTCAGCGAAGCGCTCGGCGCAACCGTCGTCACCATCCGCAGCGATCTGGATGCATTGGAGCAGGACGGATATCTGGAGCGCACGCAGGGCGGCGCCATCCAAGCGATGAAGAACTACTATAATATGGAGTTCCAGCGCCGGAAACAGGAGCACATTGAGAAGAAGAAGGCCGTAGCCGCCATGGCTGCCGCGTTGGTGCACGACGGGGATACCCTCTTTATCAACTCCGGCACAACGACATATTTTGCCGCGGTCGAGCTCAAGCAGCGAAAAAACCTGAATATTGTGACCAACTCCATCTCCGTTGCGGTTGAACTCGGCGGCCTTCCGTCCTTCCGGGTCATCCTGCTCGGCGGAGACATCAACGCGCAGTATTCTTTTACATATGGCGAGGACGTCAAGGATCAAATCTCGCGGTATCGTGCAAACTGGGCCATTCTCTCGGTGGACGGGATAAGCCCCGGCACCGGAATCACAACCTATCACGCGGAGGAAAGCGTGATCGACCGAATCATGATGGATCGGGCGCAGACAGCCGCCATCGTAGCGGACAGCTCTAAGTTGGGTCGGGAAAGTTTTTCGCTCATCAGCGCTCTTTCGCGCGGAACGGTGCTCATCACCGATCGGGAAGCCGACAGGGTTTTGACGCAAAGGATTCAGGAAGAAGGCGTCGATGTCCGCCTCGTCTAAGCGCGCGCCTGCGTTTCTGCCCGCGTTCTGTGCGCTGATGTTCTTCGTCGGTTTTGAGATGGGCGGCTTCCAGTTTGCACTGCGCAGCATCTCCACAGACTATGCCGTGCACGGAATCGGCTCCGGCCTGCTCGTTGCCGCGCAGTACGTCAGCGTAATCATCATGCCGCTCGTGTTCGGCCATATTGCAGATCGCGTGGGAAAGCGCATCGTTTTGCTCTGCTTTTGCGGCGTGTTTCTGCTAGGCTGCGCGCTTGCGGCGTTTTCCGGCTGTGTGGCTGCGTTTGCGTTGGGGGCTTTCCTGATCGGCGCGGGCTATAGCGTTTGCGAAACAGCGGGCTCCGCTGCGCTTTCGGATATTTCACGTGAAGACGGGGCGCGCTGGGTGAACTTCTCGCAGGGTGCATTGAGCTTCGGTGCGGTGATCAGTCCCGTACTGACGCAAGTTTGCACAAAAGCATTTGGAAGCAGCTGGCGATTGGTGTTCTATGTTTGCCTCATCGGAACAATGCTTTCCGCAGTGCTGCTGTTTTTTAGCCGAGTCCCTTCGGCACCAAAGGGTGAAGTGTCACACGCCAGCGCGCTGCCGGTCAAGCAATTTCGCGACCTGCCGTTTACGCTGTTCTTCTTTTCCATCCTGCTCTATGTCGGGCTGGAAAACGGGTTCGGATACTTTACAGAGTCGCTGTTCTCTCTGGAGCTAGGCGCAGTTTCGTTCGGAGCCTATGCCATCTCCGCTTATTGGGCGAGTATGGCATGCTCGCGTCTGCTGTTTGGCGTGCTCCGTGTGAAGCCGGAGCGTTTGCTTGTCGTCAGCCTCGGCGCATCCGCCCTGCTGTTTCTTGCGTTGTCGCTTGTCAAAGCGCCTATTCCAGCCTTCATCACCTGCGCGCTGATCGGCTTTGCGTTCGGCCCTGTCTGGTCGATTTTGATGAACCTTGCGGCAGCGCGTAACCCAAGCGCTTCCGGCGGTACGATAGGGCTCATGAGCGCGGGTTGCGGTCTTGGCGGAGCAGTTTTCCCCGCGCTGATGGGGTTGGTCTCCGATTCTTTCAACTTGCGGGCAGCTTTCCTGCTGCTTGTGTTTACGGCGGCGGCTGCCGCAGTGCTTTCCCTGACGGCAAAGCTCCGCCAGCAAAATCTCGCATGCAAAGGATGATGTAGGATGTTGTTTTTAGCCGTGGATTTGGGCAGCACGAATACGAAGGCCGCACTTTATGACGCGCGCATGCGCTGCGTCGCCATGCAAAGCGCACCGGTCGACTATATTCGCGCGGATGGTCTTGTTGAGTTTGATGTAGAAGTATATCTTTCTAGCGTGTTTGAGCTCATTCGCTCGGTTTCATCTAACGCGACCGCTGGAGAGCGCGTCTGTATCACGCTCACAGGCCAGGCGGAATCGCTTCTGCTGCTGGATGTAAACGGGCGCCCGCTCATGAACGTCATCTCCTGGATGGACGAACGCTCCACCGTAGAGTGCGGAGAGCTTGAAACCGCGTTTTCGCGGGATGTCTGTTACGCGCATACCGGTCAGCCCGCGGCTCTGTCCACCTGGCCTGCGACAAAGATCCTCTGGCTGCGTAAAAATATGCCGGATCTGTTCTCCAAGGTTGCAACCTTTGCACTGCTGAAAGATTACGTCGTCTACCGTCTCACAGGGCGGCTCGTTGCGGATTGTTCTATTGCGACATTTTCATTCTATTTTGATATCTATGCGCGATCCTACTGGCGCGAGATGCTGGCGTTTCTCGGGGTGCTTGAAGCACAGCTTCCGCAGCTCACCGAGCCTTGCGAAACGGTTGGAACGCTCCTTCCCAACGTGGCGCGAGAGCTGGGCCTGGCGGAAGAAACGCTTATCAACAACGGCACTTTGGATCACTTTTGCGGTATGATCGGTACAGGAAACGTGAGCGAAGGTCAACTGAGCCTTTCCACGGGAACCGTGCTGGGGCTTTCGACGCTTGCCCCATCGCCGGTCAGACGGGACACGGGAATCCCGATGCACTACGGCTTTCTTCCAGATCGATACGTCATGCTTTCCGCCTCGGAGAGCGGTGGCGTCAGTCTGGAATGGTATAAGAACACCTTTATGCCCAAGGTAAGCTATGCCGATATTGATCGAGAAGCAGCCTCACGTTATCCCGGCGACGTGCTGTTTTTACCGTATCTGGTCGGCAGCAACGGGCCGGAGTTTGATCAGGATGCCTGCGGTGTTTTCTATGGCCTGCGCAGCAAGCATGATCGCTACGATCTTGCGCTGTCCGTTATGGATGGCGTCTGCCATCTATTGCGAAAAAACTGTGATCACGTTCGAAAGAGCGGCGTAAAAATCGATCGAATTCTTGCAACGGGCGGCGGCGCGAAATCTGCGCTCTGGTGCCAAATGCAGGCCGATATCACCGGTATTCCTGTTTGCACGCCCGCGGAAAAAGAAGCAGCGCTGCTTGGAGCCGCTATGATTGGCGCGGTATCGGCAGGCGTCTATCCGACCTACGCCGCAGTAGCCGGGCAAGTCGTCCAGTTCTCGAACATCTTCAAACCGAACATCTTGGATAAAAACGAGCTGCGGCATAGACAATTCGTTGCGCTCTATGATGCGATGATCCATACGCAGGAGATCCGGTAATCAATTCGCTCAAAATGCCGAGCTTGAACATGTGTGGTCACCAGATTAGAGATTATTAAACCTATAATCTGATGTTTATTTGATGTTTATCGCCATCAATAATGGCTTATAATCGTTCACAATCGTCAAAAATACATTTTGAATTATCCGCTAAGATCGGTGATTATCTTCAATTATCGTCGTATATCCATAACGATACTTCGCACAAGTACGCGCTCATAACCCGGAGGTCGTTGGTTCAAGTCCATCCCCCGCAACCAATTAAAAAACCGCCCAGTTTGGGCGGTTTTTACGTTGTTTGAGGGTCAAATTTCGGCACGAAAATAGGTCAAAACCTACTATCTGATGTTTATAGGTTGTTTCGGGATGATCGATGATGAATGATCGTCTGAGATAATCATAGCTCTCACCTCATGTGTGAGTATGTAATTCAGGTAGCTTTTGATCGCAATCGTAATCTTGAAATAGCATGTTATTTACTAATAGAAACTTATCATTCGATTTTTGAGTATTTACGAATGATAACCGGCAAATGTTCGAAACGCAAGTGTTGACGCAGCGATGGGCCCGATACTAGAATCAGATAAGATCGACTGTCTGCTGATTTCGTATGAAGAACCAATTGAGCCGATCATTGAAAATCAAGGGGTTAAGCGAATGCAAGATTTTATATACAGCCAGATTGAGGACTGCACCTATTGTGTCATGAGATATCGAGGGGATGAGGCTGAGGTCGTGATCCCGGATAGCCAAAATGTAACGGTTCTATTTGATAGACTGTTTGCCAGGCACAAGGAAATTACTTCTATCCACATACCAGATACCGTTACCGATTTAGGCGAGTTCCTGTTTGACGGATGCGAAAACCTCCGCCACATTGAGCTTCCTTCCAGTCTAACGAGTTTGTGGGGTTATACCTTTTGCCGCAGCGGATTTGAAGAAATCGTACTGCCGGACAAGTTGGCTTGTCTTCCACCCTTTGCTTTCAAAGATTGCAAGAACCTGAAACGAGTTGTTTGCGGTTCGGGAATGAAGAAAATACATGCTTGGGTTTTCGGCGGTTGCGATCAGCTTGAAGAAGTCGTATGCGGCCCTAATGTAGAGATCAGCCCAGATGCATATAAAACGAAGGTATTGAATACTTGAACTCAATACTATTCAGGCACAATTCTGTTTGCTTTTTTGCTTGTCAGCGCCCAATTGAACCATAGATCTTAGGTTATTGTCTGTAGAGCTTGAGTCAAATTGTTAGTGAAAAAATGAAACCTACTAACTGATGTTTATTTCGTTCGAAATTCAGATGGACCTAAGGCCGTGGCCGACAACGAATCGCGGCGGAAAAAGAGAGTTTGCGCGGCATGACGTATCTAACTTGAGTCGCGAATTCCATCCCCGGTAACCCCAAAAAGCCCAAACAGAGCGCTTGCGGACATTCTATTATCTGTTACCCGATATTTGAGTTGATACTTTGTTCAGCAGCGCTGTATGATAGTGCTGTATTTCGCGTATCGATGTTGCAACTATAGAAGAAAGAAGATGACGTTATGACGTTGTTGGCATCACTGATCATCAGAACCGTGCTTATTGTTGCAATAACCGATGCAGTGGTTTTCTTCGTAATAGCAAAACGCAAAACGGCAATCACAATTCCTCTCGTGATCAGCATCATCCTGGTTACCTTAGTGCCATTGCTGATCAACATCTGGGCTGCTCTCAACAAATTCGGAATCATATAGAAGTTCGCTTTTTGATAAGGCATGCGCAGCGGCTCGAATAGTCTCCTCCTGAATTTTGGTGTGGACATTCTCCAACGAACAAGAGACCGCCCATTTCGGGCGGTTTTTGCGTTGCTTGAAGATTATTTTTTGAATCAGGAACAGGCAAAAATCTACTGGCTGCTGCTTATTTGCTGCCAGCCGGGATGCTCGATTAAGACTTTTACATTTATTAGTTGCATTTTGCAACTATTTTGTGTTACAGTCATTGTAATGCGAGGTGAGTATTCTTGAACGAACCGGAAAGTCAACAATTGCGGGAGTTGATCCGCCTGCTTGAGCGAAAGCTCGGTGTTTTAGAAGACGGCGAAATGGCCTGCTGCGGAATCTCCATGGCGCAGTGCCATGCGCTCATCGAAATCGGGCGCGCGAAACGTATTTCTCTGATCGATTTGGCAACGTTGCTCAATCTGGACAACAGCACAATGAGCAGAACCGTCAACAATCTGGTCAACAACGGCATGGTGGAGCGCCAACTCGATCCAAACGACCGAAGGTACATTACGATTCAACTGACACAGGAAGGGTTGGAGCAGTTTCACGGCATCGAGTCCGGAATGGGCGAGTATTTCATGAAGATCTACGACGCAATCCCGTGCGAAAGCCGCGCGCAGGTTCTCGAAAGCCTGCAAATCCTACTAAAAGCGATCGCGGACAGCGACTGCTGCACATAATGAGAAACTATGTTTCGGAATCGTTCCATTTGCTGCTAGGCAGCATCATGAGGAGGTAGTTGATTTATGGCAAACACCTGTTGCGGCGGTAGTAAAGTCACTGTCCGCCGTGCAAAACAAAGCAGTTGCTGCGGAGGCGCACAATCATCTGCGGCTCAGTCCTCCGCCTGCTGTGGCGGGCAGACCGCAGTTGAATCGCCGAATACGGAGCCGATCATGGATGAAACCCTCTTTGAACAGCCGTGGATCATCGGCAGAGTATCCACGCCTGTCGGCGACGTTCCGCAGGTCGCAACCAAGCTCTCCTTTCGCGATACGCTGGGTTCGTGGAAATGCCGCTGGTCGATCGGGCGCATGAACTACAAGGTCGAGCCCGGACTCTACGCGGTTGGCACGCCTGACGCGGATTCCCGGGTACTCGTCACCTCCAATTACAAGATGACGTTCGACCGCCTGCGCGAGCAGCTCGGTGGAATGAACCTTTGGATCGTTGTACTGGATACCGACGGCATCAACGTATGGTGCGCCGCCGGCAAGGGCACGTTTGGAACGGACGAGGTCGTCCGTCGAATTGTCGCGGTCAAGTTATCACAAGTGGTCTCGCACCGCACGGTGATTCTCCCCCAGCTCGGCGCGGTCGGGGTCGCGGCGCACGAGGTGCTCAAAGCGAGCGGGTTCCGCGTTACCTACGGCCCGATACGCGCAAAAGACATCCCGCAATATTTCGCAAACGGTATGCAGGTCACCGAGGAAATGCGAACGGTCACATTCCCAATCGGTGCGCGCGCGGTGCTGACGCCGATGGAACTCGTCGGCGCGGCGGTCCCGCTGCTGATTGCGTTTGGCGTACTGTTTCTCCTCAACGCAATCGGGTTCGGGCATTACGGTTGGGTCGATCTGTACGGCATCCTTGGCGCGGTGTTTGCCGGTGCGGTTGCGGCGCCGATACTGCTGCCTTGGCTTCCCGGACGCGCGTTTTCGCTCAAAGGCGGCTTACTTGGGCTGCTGTGGGCAATTGGTTTTCTGCTGATGAACGGAATCCCGGACACGCCCGCGTTCGGGTGGCTCAAAGCCGCGGCCTATCTGCTGCTACTTCCAGCACTTTCCGGCTTCCTCACCTTAAACTTCACCGGAAGCTCGACCTACACCTCGCTTTCCGGTGTCGATCAAGAGATGATGGTCGCGATTCCGATCATGCTGTTTGCCGCTGTCGGCGCGGTTCTGCTGCTGCTCGCCAGCGATTTTTCGATCTTGTTTGGAGGTGCAGCACTATGAAATACCTGAAGGATGTTACAACGCTTCAGCTCGACGCGTCAAAATGCACCGGCTGCGGCATGTGCCTTGCAGTTTGCCCGCACCGTGTGTTCCAAAAAGAGGGCAGCAAAGTCGCCATATTCGACCGCGACGCCTGCATGGAATGCGGCGCATGCGCAAAGAACTGCGCGTTTTCCGCCATCACGGTGGAAGAAGGCGTTGGCTGTGCCGCCGCGGTCATCATCGGGTTCTTCACCGGAACCGAACCCACCTGCGGCTGAATCGTTTCTAACGTAGGTTTGTGTCCGACGATCAAACCGATTTGACGAAAAAATCAGACAAACATAAAGACCTGCCGGTTCAATCCGGCAGGTCTTCTTGCTAGTTGCGCCGATGTCTTGTGCCACAAATCGATTAGCGGCACTCTTCATAATAGAATCGAACCTTTTCTTGAATAAATCATGCTCAAAAATAAAAAGGCTTATTGACGAACCTTTTGGTTTTCGTTATACTCAACTGAAGATAACGTTTGGGAGGATTCAATGAATAACAAATGGAAAACCCGCGAGGTCGTCATTGTCGCGATCATCGCAGCCGTCATCGGCGTCATCTACACACTCATGGATTATGCCTACATGCCTCTTTCCGCTGTTCTCGGCCCGGTCTTTATGGAGCTGACGTTCGGCATCTATCTGCTCTCCGCCGCGCTGCCGATGTTCATCGTCCGCAAACCCGGTTTTGCTCTTTTCGGCGCGCTCGTGACCGCAGCCATCAATATCCTGCTTGGCAGCGCTTACGGCATTCAGGTTGTTCTCGCGGGTGTGCTGCAGGCCGCGGGCGTTGAACTCGTCTACGCACTTTTCAAATACAAGCCGAACTTACTCTGCCTCGTGCTCAGCGGAATCGCTGCCGCGGTGTTCGTTTTCGTTCGGGACTATTTCGTCTTCGGTTATTCGGCGCTGCCCGTCTGGACCATCGTCGCGATGCTTGCGGTCCGCTTTGTCAGCGCGGCAGTCATCGGCGTCCTGCTGGTCAAGGTCATTCGCGCGGGTCTTGCGAAAGCCGGCGTCATGAAAAACTTCAAGCCCCTCGAAGCATAAAACCTGTCATGGCGCAATATCTGGAGCTACGCGACATCCGCTTTACCTATCACGAAGAATCAATCGCCGTGTGGGACGGGCTGTCCTGTCATTTTCAAAAGAACACCATCAATCTCTTGCTCGGGCCAAGCGGCTCGGGCAAGAGTTCTCTTTTATACCTCATCGACGGGTTGATTCCAAACAGTCTTTCGGGAGAGCTTTCCGGCAAAATCCTGCTGGAAGGCGAGTCGATCATCCGCAAGGAGCCGCGCGAGCTGGCGCAACGCATCGGGCTCGTGTTTCAGGACCCCGACACGCAGTTCTGCGCGTTTTACGTGGAGGATGAGCTGGCATTCGGCATGGAAAACCTCTGCGTTCCCCCGTCTGAGATGGACGAGCGGATTGACCGCGCACTGACGCTTGTCGGCTTGGAGGGGTTTCGAAAGCGCGCCGTATCCACGCTTTCCGGCGGACAGAAACAGAAGCTTGCCATCGCGAGCGCGTTGGTCATGGACGCGGAGCTCCTACTCCTGGACGAGCCAAGCGCGCTTCTGGACGCGGCAAGCAGGCAGGAAATCATAACGCTGCTCCAAGCGCTGGTTGAGCAGGAGAACAAGACGATCCTGCTTGTGGAGCACAATCTCGACGAGGTTCTGCCGTATATCGGGCACGTTGCCGTGCTCACGCGGGAAGGCCGCGTTGCGCTGAACGCATCCGCACACGAAGTCTTTACCAAGCTCACGTTTGACGAGGCTTATGCGCTTTTCCCCGTCAGCCTGCCGGAGCCGCTGATGCTGCTGCGCAATTGGCTGCACACTAACCCGAACGAAACGAAAGCGCATTTTTGCCGTGAACGGCTTGGCGTCTCCCAAAAAAGTCACTTCGAAATACCATATCGGGAGATCGCGGCGTTGATCGCCTCGCTCTGCGACCCATCGTACACAGCCGCGAAGGAGCATCCACGGGAGAAGAACGCGCTGGTCATGGAAGCACGCGCGTTATCCTTTCGCTATCCCAAGCGGCGCGACGATGTCAGCCCTCCCGCGCAGATACTGTCCGGCGTGAACTTCTCGGTTCACGAGGACGAGTGGGTCGCAATCGCGGGCGCAAACGGCGCGGGAAAGACCACGCTGCTGCAGATCCTCTTTCGCGTCCTTGCCGGCTACGCCGGCGAGATCCGACTCGATGGTACGCCTTTATCGGAACTTCCGCGGCATATGCTCTATCAGCGTATGGGTCTGCTTTTTCAAAACCCTGAGTGGCAGTTTGTCACCAACCGCGTCGAGGACGAGCTGCTCTTCAGCCTTCGCCAATGTCGGCTTTCGCAGGAAGAAAAAAACGAACAAGTCACGCGGCTTTTGCAGCAGTTTCATCTAGAGCAATACCGCGAGCGCAGCCCGTTTCTGCTGAGTCAGGGTGAGAAGCGGCGTCTCAGTGTCGCCTGCATGCTGCTGACCGGGCAGCGCGTGCTGTTCTTTGACGAACCGACCTACGGTCAGGACAGCGAAACCGCGAAAGAGTTGCTCTCGCTGTTGGAGTCGCTGCAAAGGGATGGCGTCACCATCGTCACCGTCACGCACGACATGGGGCTGGTCTGCCAGTATGCGGATCGCGTGCTGTTGCTCTCTGGCGGCAGCATTGCCTTCGACGGCGCACCGGAGACGCTCTTCGCGGGCGAAATCGACGCAAGCTGGCGTGTCGATCTGCCTCCGATGCTACGCTTTAGTCTCGCCATTAGAGAGTTTTTGCCTTCGTTCCCGCTCTTTTTCTCCCGCAACGATTGTTTTCTTGCGCTCACGCACTGCTGTATCGATGAGGAGAATCATGCAACCTGCTAAAACGCCGTACCTGCAACGGGTCAATCCCGTCGTCAAGCTATGTGCCGTGGTTCTCGTCACGGTTCTTGTGAGCGTTACCGTTTCACCCATGCTCCCGCTGACGCTGATTGCCGCGATATTTCTTTCTACGCTGCTCTTCGGGGGAATCTCTCTGAAAACGCTCCTGCGTGGCATGCTGCCGTTTCTTGTCGCCAGTTGCAGCTTTGTTTTGTTCCTGTTGTTGATGAAGGGGCTTGCGCGGGAAGGTGATGAGGTGGCCTTTCTCGTCTTCTCCTATCGCACTTCTGCGCTGATGAATATCCTGTCTCTCGGGCTTCGCATCCTCGTCATCTCGCTCGCAACGCTGAGCTTTGTCGCAACCACGAGCCCGAACGATCTTGTTCTGAGCCTGATTCTGCAGTTGCGCGTACCTGTGGTGCACGGATATGCGGCGCTCGCAGCCTATCGTTTTCTGCCAACGTTGCAGGACGAAGCGCGGGGAATCCGGCTGGCGCAGGAAATCCGTGGGGTCGAGTGGGAACACGGGATCAAAAACCGTTTGTTGGGTCCGTTTCGGCTGATGCTTCCGATGTTCACGCTCGCGGCGAGAAAAGGTGAACGCGTGGCGCTTGCGATGGACAGCCGCGGCCTCGGCGCAAAACCGAACCGCACGTTTTATAAGCAAACGGCGATCACGCGAACAGACCTGCTGTTTGCGGGTGTGGTGCTCGCGTTTTGCGCGGCGACAATCCTCGTGCTGGGGCATTACGGGCTCCTCACATTCGGGTCCGCGCTGGAAACCGGCGCAATCTAGTCTGCCACAAGACGAGCTGAACCGTGTTTTGGTAAGTTTCTTCTGCTTTTTGCTTCACTGTTTTGAACCATATCGATGAACCGAGGAGGAATTCACTGTGCCTTATAAAAACAGAAACATCACCTACGGAATGCCGCAGGACGCATATCCGTACGACCTCGTCAACGAGCACACGTTGGATCTCACAGCGGCGCTCACGCTCGCACGCAAGCCGGTCGGGGTCAAGTTTTTCTTTGACGCCGCCGCCTACGATGCCATCGAAATTCCGGAGGCGCGCGCTGCCATGCCTTATTGCGTGATGGTGCGCATGGCCAGCGAGGGCAGCGGTTGCCGCTCCCGCCTCGCGCACCACAAGTGTGACGGCGGAACCACCGCGCTCGCGCTGGAAAAAAGCACAGAGCGCATCGAAAGCGGAGAGGAATATTTCTCCTATCAGCTCTATGCATCGCCCGCAGCCGCGCGCAGGCACCGCAGCCAAATCCACAGCCTGCACCGCGAAATGCCCGTGACATACGGCATCCTTGTCGCGCCTCTGGATGATTTCACGATCGCGCCGGACGTCGTTATCTTGATCACCGACGCGTTTCAGGCGATGCGTCTTGTGCAGGGCTACTCCTATGAAACGGGCATCAAGCCGCAAATCGATCTTGGAGCGATGCAGGGCATGTGTTCGGAGAGTACGGCATACCCCTATCTGTCCGGGAGTATGAATGTCAGCGTGCTATGCCCCAGTACGCGTATCCTTTGCGGCTGGTCGCATCACGACATGGCGGTCGGCATTCCGTTTGAGCAATATCTGCGCGTCGTCGCGGGCGTGATGGCAACCACCGGATCATGCAAATAGTACACGATAAGCAGGTTCTTGTGCTTGTTGATATGTCATACGAAGTGAGATTTATGACGTATTCCTTTTTTTCAGCACAAAAATCATTTATACTACTGTTGAGTAGTCCACTATTCCATTTATCCGGGAGATTCAAAATAGTATGAGTGAAGCCCATTTTTATCACATAACCAAGTCCGGAAAGCTCAGCCAGTGCAAAAGTGTCCCCGCTGCTATGGAGCACGTGCAGCAAGACGGCGGCTTCTTTTGGCTGCACTATCTCGAGCCGGTTGCTGAAGATCTTCACCCGTTGATCAAGCTGCTCGATCTCCATCCGCTATCGGTTGAGGACGCGCTGGATGACAACCAGCTCCCGAAAATCGACGACTTCCCTAACAACACATTTATCGTGTTTAATGCCTTTAGCTATGCGACAGATATGACACGCATCCAGGAGGTTGACTTCTTTCTGAGCAACCGCTTCATCATCAGCATTGATCGAGTCGGGCCAGACGGCAAACCGCTCCTGGATGGTATCGAGGAGATGGTGCGGCGTGAATTGGATACAGACAGGCTCGGTCCCGCTTTTGTGATGCACACCATATTGGACGTTCTTGTTGATCGAAAGTTCTACGCCATTGAGGCGTTGGAAGATGAGTTGACTCAAGCGGAGGATGCCGTTCTGGATCGTCCAAGCGCGTTTGATCCAAAGTCTTTGCAGCATATCCGGCGAACACTCGTCTCCCTTCGCAAGAGCCTTTATCACGAGCGCGAAGTGTTTGTGAAAATCTGCCGCAAGGATTGTCCGTTTATCCCGGATAAAGCCGTGTTCCACTATCGCGACGTCTATGACCACCTCTCGCGTTTCTTTGAGTTGACGGAGTCCCTGCGTGACGTAGCAACAAGTCTGATGGAGATTGATCTGTCTATGCGCAGTAACGAGATGGCACGCGCTGCAAACCGTACCAATCGTTCGGTTCGGCGCCTGACGTTTATTACAACCGTGTTCCTGCCGCTCTCCTTGCTCGCGGGTATCGGCGGAATGTCCGAATGGTCGATGATGACGGGGCCGGAGAACTGGCGAATTACTTATCCCCTGTTTATTCTAGCCATGATCGTGATCGGCACGATCAGCTATTTCTTCCTCAAATGGATGATTTATCGGGACGATAAAAAGTCGGGCAGCGATGACGCTGATTGATCCCGACTTTGATTGACGATCGTCATAAATTGTAGCTGAAAAAAGTGAACCGATCTGCTCGATTAGAGATATTCTCCCTTATGCATGCCCGTGATAGAGTACTCCACCCATTCGGCGATGTTCTGCGCATGATCGCCGATGCGCTCAAAGTATTTCGCGACCATCAGCAGGTCCATTGCCTGCGCTCCGTTTTCGGAATTCTGGTGAATGTCCTCAATCAGCTCATTCTTAACCACGATAAACAGGTCATCGATGATATCATCCATCTCGATGATCTGTTTTGCAATTTCCAGATCCTTTTTCACATAGGCATCCAGGCTTCCGGTCACCATGCGGATTGCAGCGTCCGCCATCTTCGGCAGATGTTCCAGCTTCTTTAAATACGGCTTTTCGGCGAGGTACATAACAATACCCGAGATATCGGAGGCTTGGTCGCCAATTCGCTCCATATCCGTGATCATCTTGAGTGCTGCCGATATTTGCCGCAAATCACGCGCGACCGGCTGCTGCTGCAGCAGGAGCTTCAGGCACAGCGTTTCGATCTCCCGCTCCTTCAGGTCAACTTCTTTGTCAAAAATGATGGCCTTGTTCGCGGCTTCCACATCGCGATTGATCAAAGCATGGCAAGCGCTTTCGATTGCGTGTTCAATCAGCGCTCCCATCTCCAGCAATTCCATATTCAGCAGGTTCAACTGCTCCTCGAATTGGTTCCTCATAGTTCCCCCCACTTAGTATCATCCGGTTTAACGAAGTATCTGTTGCAAATCTTATACTTACGGAACAAAGAACGATCCACTTCACCGCAAATGCGCGAGCGTTCTGATTAGCCGAATCTTCCGGTAATATAATCGCTTGTCCGCTTGTCCTTCGGATCGGCAAACACCTTTTCGGCATCGCCGGTTTCGATCAATTCTCCCATCAGCATAAACGCAACCCTGTCGGCCAGGCGAACCGCCTGCTGGACGGTATGCGGCGCAATGATGATGGTAAATTGCTCTTTTAGCTCTCTGAGCGAATCCTCAATCTTCGCGGTCGATATCGGATCAAGCGCGCTGCACGGCCGATCAAGCAATATAACCTCCGGTTCAAGCGCCAAAACGCGCGCGATGCAAAGCCGCTGCTGCTGTCCGCCGGAGAGCCTTGCCGCCGGGGTATTGAGTCTGTCCTTCACGTCATCCCAGAGCGCGGCCATCCGCAGGGCACTCTCCACCGCCTCGGTCACATCCGTTTTCGATCGTTTGCCCATGCGCGGGCCCAAAGCGATGTTATCGAAAATGGACATCGGCAGCGTCGTCGGCACGTCGAATACCATGCCGACCTTGCGGCGCAGATCCGTTACGTTTACGTCGGGCGCATAGATGCTCTTGCCGTCGATTTGAATATCGCCTTCCCGACGCGTATCCGGGGTCAGGTCGCTCAGGCGGTTCAGCGAACGCAAAAGCGTCGTGATTCCGCTGTTCGCCGGACCGAAAACCGCAAGTATCTCATGCGCAGGCACTTCCAGATTGATATCGTGAACTGCCTGTTTCTCCTTATACCAGAAGTTAAATTCTTTGATTTCGATCTTGGACTGATCCATTTTCACCTCTTAACGCCCTTTCGCCACGTATCTGTTGACGAGCATGTTGAACACAACGTTGATCAGGAAAATCAGTATGATCAAGAGCGCGGCTGTGCCGAAGGCTTTCTCCATCGATATCCCTTCGCGCGCCAGAATGTAAAAATGCACCGCCATCGTGCGGGTTGGTGAAAGCAGCGAAGTCGGCATGCGGAGCGCCGAACCCGCCGTCAGTATGACGGCAGCGGTTTCCGCCACGCACCGGCCTATGCTCAATATCACGCCATTGGCTATTCCGGGAAGCGCCGAGGGGAACACGGCTCTCGTGATCGTCTGCCATTTTGTGCCGCCCAGAGAGAAGCCGACCTCGCGGTAAAGGCGCGGCACCGCGCGAATCGATTCTTCCGACGTGCGGATGATGGTTGGCAGAATCATGATCGCCAATGTCAGTCCACCGGACAAAACAGACCAGCCCAGCTTGAGATAGGTCACGAAGAATATGTATCCGAACAGCCCGTAGACGATGGATGGAATTCCGGCCAGCGACTCCGCGCTGAAGCGAATGATGCGGGTGATCCTGCCCTCGCGCGTGTATTCCGTCAGATAAAACGCGGTGCCAATGCCGAACGGCGTCGCGATCACAATCGCCACCAGCGTCAGAAGCAGCGTGCCGACGATGGTGGAGGAGATGCCGCCCGAGCGTCCCATGTTCCGCGGAATTTCCGTCAGAAACTGCCAGTTGATCTGCGGGATGCCTTTTATGAGAATGTAAAAGATGATATTCAGAAGAATCGCTATGACAAGCACAGCGGAAGCCCAAATCAATACTTTGGCGATCTTTTGTGAAGTTCTTGGATTGACTCTCATCGCGACCCCTTTCTTCCGGCGATATATTGCGCGGAGGCGTTCAGAATCATGATAATCACCAACAGCACGATACCCGTGGCAAAAAGTGCTTCCTGATGCTCGCCGGACGCATATCCCATCTCGATGCCGATATTTGTCGTCAGTGTTCTGACCGGGTCGAGAATCGACGTCGGGAGCGCAACGGCGTTGCCCAGCACCATGATGACCGCCATCGTCTCGCCGATTGCGCGGCCGATCCCCAATATAATCGCGGCAACGATGCCCGACTTTGCGGCGGGCAAGAGTAAATAGCGGATCGTTTGCCATTGCGTAAGCCCCAAAGCAAGCGCTCCCTCTTTATAATAGCGGGGCAACGCAAGGATAGAAACCTCCGTGATGCTGATCACCGTCGGCAGAATCATGATGGCAAGAATGACGGAGCCCGCCAATATGCTCAACCCCGGCCCGCCGAGATAATTGCGAATAAACGGGACGATGAAGATAACGCCCCAGAACCCGTATACGACGGAAGGAATGCCAGCCAGCAGCTGTATTGCCGGCCTGAAGATATCCCGAAACTTGCCGGGCGCGAACTCGGCGAGAAAAATGCTGCAGGAGATGGCAATCGGTACTCCGAGAATCGCGGCTCCCAGCGTTACGGATACCGAGCCTACGATCATCGGGAAGATGCCGAACGATCCCTGGCTTGGCGCCCATTTCATGCCGAACACGAAATTCAGGATGCCGACCTTCGCGATGATTGGCACGCCTTTACTGATGATAAACACGGTGATCAGCGCCAGCACGGACAGCGTGGAAAGCGCTATCGCGAGAAAAATCCGCTCCGATACTTTTTCTCTTGAATGTTTCATTTTCCCACCCGATCCGACGAAGGAATTAAGCCCTCATTCACCAGTATTTTTTGCCCGTCATCTGAAAGGATAAAATCTACAAACTCTTTTACTTGACCTGTGGGCGCACCGGAGGAGACAAACAGAAACGGTCTGGAAAGCTTATAGCTGCCGTTTTCCACATTTTCCCGTGTCGCCGCGACGTCGTCCAGCTGAAGCGCTTTGACCGTCTCATTCACAAGTCCCAGCGAAATAAAACCGATCGCATTTGGATCATCCGCAACCAGTTGACGCACCGCGCCGTTTGAGTCCTGAACGATTGCCCTCGGCGTAATCTCGGTTGTCTTTCCCATCACCAAATCCGTAAAAGCGCTTCTGGTTCCCGACCCTTCCTCGCGCGCAATGACGTGAATCTTCGATTTCGAGCCGCCAACCTCATTCCATGTGGTGATCGTTTCCGAATAGATGTCGCGAACCTGCTCCAACGTGAGGTCTTGCACGTTGTTTGCCGGGTTGACCACAATCGCCAATCCATCCCGGGCGATTTCAACGTACCAAAGGCCCTTTTCCTCGTCCTTCAAGGATCGGGAAGACATGCCGATATTTGCAACGCCGGACTGTGCCGCCGTGATACCGGCCGAAGAGCCGCCGCCTTGAATATCGATCTCCGTGCCGGGATGCAGGATGCTGTATTCTTCCGCGACAACCTCTGCATATGGCTGAACCGAGGTTGACCCTGCGATAATGATCGCAGCCGAGTTTTTCTGGCTGCAGCCCGACAACGCGACTATGTTCAACGCGAAAACCACCCCAATGGCAATCGCGCTGATTCGGATGCGTTTATTCGTTCGAATTTGAAATCCTGTCATTACTTTCCCCCCGTTTAAAAACAAACAACATTTCTTAGCCAAACCTGCCCGTAATGTAATCTTCTGTACGCTTGTCTTTGGGATTGGAAAACAGTTCGTGGGTTGGAGCATATTCCGCCAATACGCCCGCCCGGTCCGCCTCCATCATCATAAACGCCGTCATATCCGAAACGCGCAGCGCCTGCTCCATGTTGTGGGTTACGATGATGATTGTGTATTTAAGGGAAAGCTCCTGCATCAGCTCCTCGACCTTCAGGGTTGATTCCGGGTCAAGCGCACTGCAAGATTCGTCCATGAGTATGACATCGGGTTCCACGGCCAGCGCTCTTGCAATGCAGAGCCGCTGCTGCTGTCCGGGAGAAAGTTCGAAGGCGGACATCTTCAGTTTGTCTTTTAATTCGTCCCACAGCGCAACCTGGCGCAGACACCGCTCGATGATGCCGGAGAGCACTAAATCCCGTTTGATTCCATGATGCCTGGGTCCAAAGGCGATATTATCGTAGACGGACATCGGAAAGGGATTCGGCTTTTGAAAAACCATGCCGACCTTTTTTCGGAGCGTCACGACATCCGTTTCTTTGTCATAGACGGATACGCCGTCAAGCAAAATCTTGCCTTCCACCTTTACGCCGGGAATCAAATCGTTCATGCGATTGAAGCTCCGTAAAAGGGTAGATTTGCCGCAGCCGGAAGGGCCGATGATCGCCGTGATGGCACATTCCTGTATGTCCATGCTGACGTCACGCAACGCCCGGAATGAGCCATAATAGAAGCTCATCTTTTCCAGCGCAATCTTTGTTTTCTTCTGAGGTTCTACTCTTTGATTATCTATCATAAGCCCTCATTTTACTTTGAATGATCAAATCCATATTAAACCAATATAATAATATTTCATATAAGTTAAACTCATATAAAGAAATTGTTAAGTCTATGTAAAGTCCAGTGCAAATCCGGCAATTTTTTACTGTGAATTACTCTGTTTTTAGTCCCTTGCAGCCAAATGAAAAACCGCCCGAATGTAGTGTTACACTAAAAACGGACAAGTAAAAAGCCTACGGTATAATAAACCGTAGGTTTTTTTTGTGAAAGGAGAAAACATGAACAAGCATTACAGTACTGAGTTGAAAGAACGGGTAGTGAAAGAATATCTGGAAGGGGCAAAAATGAACGAGCTAGTCCTTCGATATGAACTAGCCGACAAGAGCCGAATACGAGAATGGCGAGATCAGTTTCTAAAGTATGGCTGCTTTCCGGATGGGCGAGGAACCGGAAGAAGCGGAGGGCGTCCTCGAAATGTGGATACATCCGGCATGACGCAAGAAGAATATATACGGTACTTAGAAATGGAGAATGATATTTTAAAACAACTTCGCTCCCTAAGCAGCAAAAAAGCAAAGTTAAATATCAAGTGATCGATCGGCTTCGATCTAAGTATAGTATTTCTGCTTTGTGCAAGTACCTTGGCTGCTCTCGGAGTGGGTATTATGACTGGAGCGGTCGAGGCAAGCCGGATCACAACAAACTGGATGCCGTCAAAGAATCTGCAATTCTATCCATCTATTACGAGAAAACGACAAGAGGAAGACGGCAGGTTCAAATGCATCTAGAGCGCAAATGCATGCTTCATATGAGCTTAGGGAGCGTACATCGATATATGGCCATTCTAGGCCTCAACTCGACACGAAGAAAACGGTATGTTTCCCCAAAGAAAGAAGCGCAGAATCCACTTCACACATTCCCCAATGTTTTGCAGCAGGACTTCCGCGCTTCCCTTCGCCACCAGAAGTGGCTAACCGATATCACCTATTTACCGTGCAAAGATGGAAAACTCTATCTCTCATGCATCAAGGATTTAGGTGACAAATCTATTGTAGCATATTCCGTATCCGCTAAAAATGATATCTACCTAGTACTGGATATGCTCGCAAAAGCGAAACCTTTCATGCGCGAGGGCATCGTTCTCCATTCAGATAGGGGTTCACAATACTGTTCTCCCATCTATCAGTCCGTTCTTCTGGAAAGCGGCATTGTGATTAGTATGTCTAGACCAGGCATGCCCTATGACAATGCTCCAATGGAGTCCTTCTTCTCCATTCTGAAAAATGAAGACCTTCGACTATTTAAGCATTTGACATGCGCGCAAATGCGGATTTTCATTGATTCTTTCATTCGTTACTATAACGAAGATCGCCCGCAATGGAGTTTGAAAAAGCTGACTCCGTTTGAATTACGAAGTCAGCTTTTGTAGCTTTTTTACTTGTCTGTTTTCCTTGACACATTACAAATCGGGCGGCATTTACACTACTTACGATACTTATCTTGTTTGAGCAATAACACGTGCCTCATATGGCAACATTTCACTTTTATTGTTCGGGAACAAGTTGGAAAGCACGACCTCTCCGCTCAATTCTCCCGACAAGAAAGCGGTTTTGCCGCTCATGTTGCAGACGATGGTGATCGTTTCGCCATCCAGCTCGCGCCGATAGGCGAAGAGCTGTTCGTGCTCCGTCCAGATCGGCGTGAAAGAGCCATATTGCAGCGTCCGGCTCGTGTTTCGCAGCGCAATCAGCCGCTTGTAGAACGCCAGCACAGAATCCGGGTCGCGTTCTTCCACCTCCGCATTGATCGAGCCATAGTTCGGATTCACCATGATCCACGGCTCTCCCGTGGTGAAGCCCGCGTTGGCTGAAGCATCCCACTGCATCGGCGTGCGCGCGTGGTCGCGGCCTTTGTGCAGCAAGCCTTTCCAGATTTGATCGTATCGGCCTGTTGCGCGCGCCTCGTTGAGCACATTGATGCCCTCGATGTCGCGAATCGTCGATTCGTCCGGAAACGGCGTGTTCGTCATGCCGAGCTCTTCACCCTGATAGACGAATGGAGTCCCGCGCAGGAGGTGCATGGCCACCGCGAGCATTTTTGCCGAGCGGACGCGAAGTTCCTCCGTGTCCGTGCAGCCAAATCGCGACACCGCGCGCGCCTGATCGTGATTCGACCAGAACAGACTGCCCCAGCCGTGCTCCGTCGCGGTCTGCCAGCGGTTGACGATCTCTTTGAACTGAGTGAGCGTCCACGGCACGGGGTCATACTTCCCGCGCGGGCCGTCGTCAATCTCCATCAGGTCAAACGGAAAAATCATGTCGAACACGCCAGTTTCTTCGTCGAGCATCTTCGCGCCCTCTTCCGGTGTGGTGAACGGCGCTTCGCCAAGGCAAAGGCAGTCGCGTCCGGCGTAGCAATTTTTCCGCATCTCGCGCAAGTAGTCGTAAAACTTCGGACGGTTTGCGAAGTGCTCGAACGCAAGCGAATATCCGGCCGCGTTCGGCGTGCCGCTGCCGTCCGGCAGCCCCGCGTCCTTGGCGATGCAGTTGATGACATCCATGCGAAAGCCGTCCACACCGCGGTCGAACCACCGGTTGACCATCGCATAGACTTCCTGCCGCAGGTTCGGGTTCTCCCAGTTGAGGTCGGGCTGCTTTTCGGAGAACAGGTGCAGGTAATACTGACCTGTCGCTTCATCCAGCTTCCACGCGCTCGGCGCAAAAAAAGAAGCCCAGTTGTTGGGTGTGCCGCCCGCTTTCCCGTCGCGCCAGATGTAGTAGTCGCGGTACGGATTGTCCTTCGCCTTGCGGGACTCGGCAAACCACGCGTGCTCGTCGGAACTATGGTTGACCACGAGATCCATCACGAGCTTGATATCCCGCGCGTGCAAGCCGCTCAGCAGCGCGTCAAAGTCCGCCATCGTGCCGAACTCCGCCATGATCTGCTCATAGTCGCGGATGTCGTAGCCGTTGTCGTCGTTGGGCGAATCGTATACCGGGCAGAGCCAGATGGCCCCGATGCCGAGCGACTTAAGATAGTCGAGCTTTTCGATGATGCCTCGTAAATCGCCGATGCCGTCTCCGTTCGTGTCCCGAAAACTGCGCGGATAGATCTGGTAAAACACCCGCTCTTTCCACCATGCCTGCTTCATGATTCGTTCTCCGTCTCCAGATAGAGGATGGCCAACCGCTCGAAGCGTGGCAAGCAGATCGTAAGAATATCGCTGCGCGCACCCTGCGCTCGCGAGGCCTCGACCGGCTCCGCAACGCCTGCGTTGCGATCCGGCGACGCCGTCCAAGCGCGCACAACAGGCGAAAACGCCTGCACGTGCAGCGTGATATCCTCGATCGGCTCCGGTGCGTTTCTGCCCGCGTTCCAGAGCGAAGAATCGTCGCCGCAAAGATTGATGAGCGTGATCAGCTTCCGGTTGCCCTGCTCGCGCAAAATCATCCAGAGTTTGCCGCCGTCTCCCGTGACGGAATACGGCATGTCGCACATGTACTCCTCATTATCCCAGCCACAGTGCGTCATGCTTACATCCTGCAGCGAATCGTCAAACAGCAGCTCCTCATATCGCACGAAAAAGTCGTCGTATGCGCGAAGCGTCCGCTCCTGCTCGGAAGAAAGCCGCGTGTAGTCGGCGTAATAGCCCTGCGTGAGCGCCGCGTTCTCCTCGCCGAACCAGAGCTGCGTCGCTCCTTGCGCCGCAATCGCGCTCATGAGCACCAGCTGTGCGTTCAGCGCGCGCTCCGGTGTGTCGAGGCGGAACGGCGCGGGATAGGCCGCAAGCACCACGGGCTTATTCGCCTGCTTTGATAGTTGAATGAGCTGACGCAGGTGTTCGTAGCGCGCAAACGGCGGCCAAACCTCGATATAAACCGCGTCCACGGGCGCATGCATCGTCCGCTCAACCGGCCAACCGCCGACGTTGTTGAACACCAGCGTCGCCTCCGGCAATGCCGCGCGTGTGCGCTCGATCAACGGTGCAAAGTCCTCTTCCAGATGAACGATATCCCCCGCCGCATCCAGCGCGGTCTTGGGAAAACCGTAGGTGTCCATGTGAACGCCGTCGAATCCCGCCGCGAATGCCGCGCGATATTGCGCGACGATGTGTTCCCTCCAGCCGCTTTCAAGGTTCATGATCGCGAACACGTCGATAAAGCGCAGCGGTTCGCCCGCGCGCGCATACAGCCGCCAATCGGGGTGCTGCGCCGCAAACGCCTCGCTCGCGGCATAGACCGCGCCGTAGCCGACCGCGCGCATGCCGCGATAGTGGCAGGCCGCGATCTTTCTACGAATGACTTCGAACGAATTTGGCTTGCCCATCATGTCGGTATAATCGTCAAACTCCGCCACCAGCGTGTCGTGCCGATAGGACCAGTCATAGAACTGCACGGCGTTGACGTGGTGCTTCGCCATGGCGAGCACATCCGCCTCGCTGGTTTCCGCGCGCGAGAAATCCGACAGGAAACCATAGCGGAACACGCGAATATCCTTCTGGATATCGACCGCGCAGGCGGCAGTTTCTCCCATGTCCGTTTCGCAGAGCACGCCCAGCCCGCAGAAATCTTCCATTTGCGCAGGCAGCGCAAACTGCGTCTTTTGTCCGGTTCGTTCGACCGGGAGCGTTTGAACGCACCAATCCAAGCGAAAAACGGAGATGCGGAAGCGTTCCGCAGCCCCGTCGTATGAAATCGTAAGCGTGATGTCTTCTCCGGGCAGATATCGCCCTTTTTCCGGGTAAATCTCCATCATTGAACCTCTTACTCCTGTTTGTCAGCCCTTCAGCGCGCCGTCGGAAAGCCCCTGGATGAACTGTTTTTGGAACACCAGAAACACGATCACGACGGGGATGATCGCAATCACCGCGGTAGCCGCCATCAGGTGCCACTTGGCACCCGCAAACTGCTGGAAAAACACGGACAGCGCCTGCGGAATGTTCTGCTTGGCGCGGCTTTGCAGGAAGAAAACTGCCTGCGCGTAGTTGTTCCAGATGCCGAAGCCGTTGAGAATCACAAACGACGCGGTCGCGGGTTTGATTACGGGGAAGATCACACGCCAGAAGGTGGAAAACGGCGAGCAGCCGTCGAGCGCCGCGGCCTCGTCCAGCTCCCGCGGCAGCGCGCGGATAAACGTCGCGTAGATGAACACCGCGCTCGGCATCGCGAGCGCCGAGCAGACGCAGACCATGCCCCAGAGCGTGTCGATGGCGTTGATCTGGCGCATGAGCACATACAGCGGCACCGTATTGATGATGCCGGGGATCATCATGCAGCCGATCAACAGCCCGAATACGAATTTATTATACCGCGTGGAATACCGCGCGATGGCGTAGCCCGCGAGCCCGCCCGCGATGACGGAAACGCCCAGCGTGCCCGCCGTGATGATTGCGGAGTTGAGCATCGCCGTGCCGATTTTCGACTTTCTCCAAGCATCGATGAAGTTCTGCCAATGGAAGTTCGGCACGAAGATATTGCCTTCGTAAAACACGCGGGATGGCGCGTTGAACGAGAGCACCAGCAGCACATAGAACGGAATCAGGCACATCGCGCAAATGATGACGATCATCAGAATCCGGAGCGCTTTGCCCCATTTATTTTCTCTCATGGCAAGCACCCCCTAGCTTTTCTGTCGCGTAAAGCGCATGGAAATCAGTACAGGAACGAGAATGATGAAGAACAGGATCATCGCCACCGCCGTGGAATATCCCGTCCGGCTGCCGTAGCACATGCGCATGATATAGATCGAAAGGCTCTCCGTGGCGTACCCCGGCCCGCCTTCCGTGAGCGACATGATCACGTCGAACACCGAAAGGGAACCGATGATGTTGGTCACCACGTTGATGCGGATGGCGGGCATCAGCATCGGCACACTGACGCGCCAGAACCGCTGCCAGTTGCTCGCGCCGTCGATCAGAGCTGCTTCCGAGATTTCGGATGGGATGGATTGCAATCCCGCGAGATAGATGATCATCGTCATGCCCGAAAACTGCCAGACGTTGACCAGAACGAGCACCAGAAGCGCCGTGGGGTATGAGCTCATCCAGTTACCGATGAGGTCTGTCATGCCCAGCTGCGCAAACGCATAGTGCAGAAACCCGCGCCCCGGCTGGAGCAGAAAAAACCAGATGTAGCCCATGATCAGCGGGCTGATGATCGCGGGCAGGTAAATGATCACGCGCGCCAAGCTCTTGCCCCGAAAATTGCTGTTCATCAAGAGCGCGTAGCACAGCCCGATGACATTGAGCAGCACCGCGCTTCCGACGGCAAAAATCAGGGTTGTCTTGATGTCGTGTATGGCACGCGCATCCTGAAAAAAGTCAATGAAATTTTGAAGACCTACAAATTTCGCCTGCCCCATGCCGTCCCAGTCGGTCAAGCTCATGCCGATTCCGCGGATCAGCGGATAGACGAAGAACAAGCCGTAGAGCATCAGCGCGGGCAGGGATAGAAACTGGGCCCATGTAATCCGTTTGTGTCGCATGCAGTACCCCGTATAACCGCGGAGGCGGCCTGCCGATGTTCCGGAAAGCCGCCACCGCTGGTTGAGTCTATTTGAAAAGGTTACGTGTGGATGTTGCGCTTACTTGTTGAATCCTGCGTTCCAGGCGGTTTCATACGCCTTTGCGAATTCTTCCGGCGTGTAGGTTCCGGCCAGCAGATCCTGCACGAGCCTGCCTGCGTCGTCACCGGAGAAGCCGGCGGGTTTCTCGTTGGTGAAGCCGATGTTGGTCGCGCTCTTGATGGCGTCGTTCACGCCGCTCACCACGCTTGCGGGTGCCCAGTCAGCCGTGACATCCGTGAACGCGCTCGGCGAACCGAGGGCTTCGGAGTACTTCTTCTGGTTCTCCGCGCTGAAGAGGTAGTTGAGGAAGTCGATTGCGGCAGCTTTGTTCGGGGTATCCGCATAGATGCTGTAGCCGGAATCTTCCGCAACGAGCACCACCGGGACTCCGTCCGCCATCATCGCGGGATACGGCGCGAAGCCGATGTTATCCGCCATGTCGGGGTTCTTTTCGAGGATGCTGGAGAGGCACCACATGCCGTTAGAGAACATTGCGGCCTTGCCGGTGACAAACGCGTCGATGCAGTTGTCGCTGGTTGCGGTCAGCACGTCCTTGTTGATGAGGCCCTTCTGTTGCAGATCGACGAGGTCCTTGGCAAACGTCGCCATCGCGCCATCCGGGTTGCCCCACTGGAGGATCGAGGAATCGTTGTTCAGGAAGGCCTGTTTGGCTGCGGTTGCGCCGTACTTGGCCTTGATGTAGCCCTGCGGGAAGAACTCGATCAGGTGGCCGAGGTGCCATGCTTCGCCGAAGATGAACCACGGGTCAACATCGGGATACGCGGTCTTGATCGCCTGAAGGTTGGACACAAACTGATCCCAGGTCGTCGCGGGCGTCAGGCCGAGATCCGCGAACATCTGCTTGTTATAGAAGAAGCCCGCCATGGTCATGTTGGTGCAAACACGATACTGGTTGCCGCTGGCAAGGTCCGTGCAGCTTTCCTTCATGGACGGAATCAGGCGATCCCACCACTGGCTCATGTCGTTCAGCGCAAGGTATTTGCCCTGGTCGACAAACTCCTGCTCATAGGTGGTCATGACATCCGGCACGGCATCGGAAGCGAACTTGATCTTGATGATGTTGCTCGCGTCCTGCTGGTATTCCTGCTCGACCGTGATGCCGTTGGACTGCGCGTTGTAATCTGCGATGATCTGATCCAGAAGATCGATCGTCTCCACTTTTCCGGTGAAGAAAGAGAGATTGACATCTTTTGCCGGTGCTTCCGTCGCCGGGGCTTCGGTTGCTGCTTCCGGCGCTGCCGTTGCTTCGGCTGCGGGCGTTGTTGCCGCGGGCGTGCATCCTACGAGCGTGCTCGCCAGCATCACCAGCATCAGCAGCATGGCTGTCCACTTTTTCATGACTGTTCCTCCTCGATATTTTAGATGTGCTTTGTAGAAGTTAGGTGTCTTTGCACCCCTCGATGTCATTATGTCATCCCGATTCGCGATTGGATATTCCGTATTTTTCGGATTCCGGTGCTACTTTTTTCGATTTCAAATTCCATCGGCGGAAATATGCTATACTCATTTCGAAAGGTGTGAGTCAACGCCGCATGTCCGCAAACAAAAAACGTTATCATCTGAAGAACCGCCTGCTCGCGGTCATCTCGCTACTGATCTTCGGCTCGGTGGTGCTGGTGTCCACGGTAGGCTTTGTGCGCTATAGCGACGATCTATTGCGCCAGACCGCGACGCAGACCCAGCAGCTGATCGAGCAGATTGCGCTCAACACCGGCAACTATATCAACGATCTTTCGCGGCTCTGCATGTCCCCGTACTACAGCGAGCGCATCATGGGGCTGCTTGCTTCCGCGCCCACGGACCCGGCGGAGACGCTCGATAAAAGGCGCGCGATTGAAAACTATCTGCGTGAAGTGATGACCATCCCGCGCAAAGATATCCTGCGCGTGTATATCCTCACCGACGAGATCTATTATAGTACGCGAACGGCGCATCCGATCGATCTATCAGCAGATTATCAGAAAGAAAGCTGGTATCAGTCCGCGCTCGATACCGCGAGCACCGTGTTTCTGCCCGCGCATGTGGAGATCAACAACGGCTACACGCTGACCGTGTTCTCCATGGTGCAGCGGCTCAGGAGCCTCTCGGATTCCTCTCGGACGCTGGGCGTCATCCGCGTGGACGCGAACTACAGCGGCATCCGCGACGTGCTGGACGACGTGCAGCTGCTCCCGAAAAGCGGGTTGTTCATCATCGACAGCGCAAACAGCGTGATCTATCAGCACAGCACGCTTCCCGGTGATCTCTCGCTGACCGACGTGTTCCTCACCGCGAAAACCGGCGAAAGCCCCACGCGCCTGCATCTCGGCTCAGAGACCTACATCATCAACTACCAGCCCGTCAAGGATACCGATTGGACGATCATCGCGGTCAACGCGCAGTCGAGCCTGATGAAGGACGTCGCCTCCGCGCGCCAGTTTACGGTCATGCTCGCGTTTGTCTGCGCGCTGGTTGGGCTTCTGGTCACGATCCTGTTCGTGCGCTCGTTCATCAAGCCCATCAACAGCACGGTCGCCGTCATGCGAACCGCGCAGGACGGGGATTTGAGCGTGCGCGCGAGCGAGCACCGCGCGGAGGAGATCGACTATCTCAACCGCTCATTCAACGAGCTGTTGCTCCGCATTTCGGAGATGATCGAGCGCGACGCGGAGCTCACCCGCGAAAAATACGAGGCGGAGTACCTGCAAAAGATTGCGCAGTACGACGCGCTGTATAATCAGATTCGCCCGCATTTCCTCTTCAACACGCTCAGTACCGTGAGCCTGCTCGTCAAAAGCGGACGCTATCCGGACGCAATTGCCAGCATCGACGAGCTCTCGATCCTCCTGCGCGGCATGGTGAACACCGACCGGGATATCACCATCACCGCCGAGCTCAAGATTGCGGAATGCTACCTGAGCCTGCAGGAGCGGCGGCACGACGAGCTGACCTATCAGATCGAGCTCGATCCCGCGCTTGCCGACTGCCGGATTCCCGCGCTGACTGTTCAACCCATCGTCGAAAACGCGCTGATCCACGGCTGTGAGCCGCGCATCGGCAGCTCCCACATCTCCATCTCCGTGCAGGCGGAAGGCGGCGACGCGGTCATCAGCGTTTCGGACAACGGCATCGGCATGGAGCAATCTCAGCTGGACGCGCTAAATCAGGCGATTCTCGACCGCGCGCAATCTCCTCTGCAAGCGGAGACGCGCAGCGTCGGCCTCGTCAACATCGCCCAGCGGCTGAAGCTGAAATTCGGCGCGCGAACGCAGATAACGATCTCTTCCACACGGGATGTCGGCACCAGCGTCACGATCCGCATCCCGTGCGTGTACGAAGACAGCGCCGCCAGTTTCCCCCGCGCAACCGCGCAATAAGCACCCCGAAAGGAACACCCTATGTCGAACTCCTACCGTGTGTTGGTCGTGGAAGACGAACCGCTGATGCGGGATTACCTGATCGGTACCATCCCGCTTTTACACCCGTGCTTTGCCGTTGTAGACGCCGCACACGACGGCGTTGCCGCGCTTGCATTATTTGAGGAGAACCGGTACGACCTCGTGATCACCGACCTGCGGATGCCCGGTATGGACGGGCTCCAGTTGATCGAGCGCATCCGCACCCTCGGCAAGACGCTGCCCATCATCATCCTCACCGGCTACGACGAGTTTGAGTACGCGCGCACTGCGCTGCATTTCGGCGTCGCGGAATATCTCCTCAAGCCGCTCAACGACGACGCGCTGCGCGAAACGCTTGAGCGCATTGAACACATCATCCACCAGCACCGCAGCGCGATGCAGCTGCCCGAAGACCTCACGCCGAAGAACATCGCGAAGTTTGTCGCAACCTGCTTTACGGAGACCGACCGCGAGCACAAGATGCTCGCCGAACGGGCCGCGGGCTACATCACCACGCACTTCACCGAGCCCATCACGCAGACAGACGTCGCGGAAGCGCTCGGCGTGACGCCCGCCTACCTCAGCAGCGTGTTTCACGAGGAGAAGGGCGAATCGTACACCAAGTTTCTGACGCGACTGCGCATGATGCAGGCAGCGCTACTGCTCAAAAGCAACGCCTCGCTGACGATCCAGCAGGTTGCGGAACAGACCGGATATACCTCCGACAAGCACTTCATCGGCGTGTTCAAGAAATACTTCGGTACGACTCCGAACGAGTACCGTCTGCGAAAGTCGTCGGAAACCACACCGGTCAACTGAGATTGCATTTTTGATGATCCGCAAAGATAATCGGCTGATTTAAATCATCATAGTATCATCGCAATAATTTACACATAACACTTAAGATACGTTAGATCCGCAAACCGATCTTAGCAACAAAACGGGGCTGCCCAATCAACGATTCTAAGAAATCGTTTCCGGGCAGCCCCTTTCCCTGTGAGGGAATTAACAGGGTTTTAGGATGGAATCGCGTTCGCTCCCGACTGCAACGTTACAGCCAGGTCAGAGTGTTCGAACAAGCAATCAGCGTGACCAGGATGCCGTTGATGATACCGGGCAGATACGGATTTCCGGTCTCCCGGAAGATCTTGCGGGAAAGGATCGTGGTCATCCGTGTTCCATTAACAGCTCGTCATGTTTCTCCCGTTTTTCTTGGACGAATAGAGCGCTTGATCGGCTGCATGCAGGAGTTCGTCACTTGAAATATTCTTCGCGGGCATTCTTGTGGCTACGCCTACGCTGATCGTTACAAACTTTTCGACCGTGGAGAAGGCGTGCGGAATGTTCAACGCGGCAACTGCCAAGCGAAGCTTCTCCGCAATGATGAATGCGCTGTCCTCGTTTGTATTCGGTAAAATGCAGACAAATTCTTCGCCGCCGTATCTCGCGAGTAGATCCGTCTTACGAACGACGACCTTTGCTAAAGCGTGTGCGATCTGTATCAAGCACGTATCGCCACCCTGATGTCCATAATTGTCGTTGTATTGCTTGAATAGATCGATATCCATCATGACCATAGATACCGGGATGGAAGCGCGAATTGCGAGATTCCACGTGGACTCGAGGAACTCGTTGAATTTCCGTCTGTTTGATATGCCGGTCAGGCCGTCCAGATAGGACATGTTCTCCAGATAATCCCGATATTGCTTCAACTCGACATGCATACCGACTCTGGCTTTTACGATGACCGAGTTGAATGGCTTTTTGATGTAATCGACCGCACCCAGATTAAATCCAAAGATTTCCTCGTCTTCGTTGACTTTTCCTGTCACGAAGATGATCGGGATGCCCTTCGTTTGCGGATCCGCTTTCAATCGTCTGCAGACCTCATACCCATCGATTCCGGGCATGATGACATCCAGCAGTATCAGATCGGGAGGATTCTCGGAAAATGCAATTTCAAGCGCTTTCTCTCCGTTGATCGCTGCCCGAACCTTGTAATCGGGTTTGAGGAGCTCCGCAAGAATACTGATGTTCTCCTTTGCATCGTCAACAATCAGCACCGTCGCCTGTTCAAACAGATTATTCATCGTCCGCACCATCCAATCTGATTTTCAGTTCAGCCGCGATCTTTTTAATCGGTTTCTTTGCCGCTTCAAAGTCAAATCCATCTACACTGGCAGCGACTTCTTCGATCTCTTCTGCGAATTTCATGCCAAAAGCCTGCCTGAGTTGCGGAATTGATTTCTCCGCATCAATATCGTCCGACCAGATCAATCGTGCAGCATCCTGCAATAGCGACTCGAAATCGATCTGCGTCTCCGGTGCTTCTGCCTTGACCGAAACCGCTTCTTTCTCTACATCAAGGGCTCCAATGGCGTCTGCCAGTTTACGAAGCGCATCGTCCAACTGATCCAGCAATAGCGCGCAATCTGCGGGTGGTACGGTTGCCAACGCTTTTTCAATGCGTTCCGAAATCGAGAATACATCGCGGGCAGATATATTCCCCGATACGCCTTTTACCGTATGCGCAATCCGCTTTGCCTCTTCAATCCTACCTTCGGTTATGCCCTGCCTGATATCCGTTACAACAGTCCGATAGTTCTGTGCGAAATCCTTCAACAATTTCCGATAAAGCTTCTTGTTGCCGCCCACACGGTTGAGCCCCTCGGCAACGTCAACACCAGGCATTTTCTCCGGCAACTGAGTCTCGGCTTCGTTTGTACTGCCGCTCGCAGGAAACTGATCCGCATTCGAGCCCTTCGCATCGCGATTGGGTTTAACCCATCTCAGAATTGTTGAAAAAAGATTGCTCGGATCAATTGGTTTGCTGACATAATCGTTCATCCCTGCTGCCTTGCATTCCGCATCGACGCCTTGCATGGCGTGAGCCGTCATCGCAATGATCGGCAAATTCAGGTTCTTTCGATCCGCACGGATAAACTTTGTTGCTTCATATCCGCCCATAATCGGCATCTGCAAGTCCATCAGCACCAGATCATATGCGTTCGCTGCAACAGACTCGATTGCCTCTTTCCCGTTGTTTGCGATCTCAACAACCGCTCCTGCGCTATTGAGGATCTCTGTTGCAACCTCCTGGTTGATCACGTTATCCTCGACAAGAAGAATTCTCACTCCGTTAATTCGATACAGATCCGTTCCATCGTCCGGCTTCGTGCTGTTTTGAATGGTCATACCGCTTTTATCCATGTCGAACATATTCACGATCGTGTCGAACAGGAGCGATTGATTGATGGGCTTCATCAAGAAATTCTGAATACCGATCTTTTCTGCTTTCTTCGCAACCTCTTCTCGACCAAAGGCCGAGACCATAATCGCCATTGGTGTATGGTCGATGCTCTTATCGTTCAAAATCGTTTTCGCCGCTTCGATGCCATCCATCTCCGGCATTCTCCAGTCCATAATGACCAGATCAAACGGCTTCTTCACGGACTGGGTCTTGACTTCCTGAATCGCGGCTTTGCCGGAAGCGACCGTGGCAGCATCTACGCCAAAGGCACTAATCTGCTCTTTTAGGATTTCTCTGGAGACTTCATTGTCATCAACGATCAATACCTTTAAATTCTGGAGGCTTTTCTTGTATACCGGTTGCTTCGCCTTCTCTTCGCTCTGCAGCCGGAGCCCGATTTCAAACGAGAACGTGCTTCCGCGGCCGAACTCGCTCTCAACCGAGATTGTGCCCTTCATCATCTCGACCAATCGTTTGGAAATGGTCAGCCCTAAGCCGGTACCACCGAACCTTCTTGTGACAGATGTGTCGGCTTGTGAAAACGCAGAGAACAGTTTGTCTTTCTGCTCATTGGTCAGTCCAATTCCTGTATCGGAAACAGCGAAACGGATGCGGCAAGATTGATCCGCTATTTCCACAAGCGAAACCTCTACCAAAACGTGCCCCTCATTTGTAAACTTAACCGCGTTATTCACTAAGTTTAGCAACACCTGCCCGACCCGAAGCGGATCGCCCACCAGGCAATAGGGAACATCGCTTTCAATGTTGTTGATCAGCTCAATATTCTTCTCCGAAGCCTTGTTGGAGTTCATACTGATCACATTGTTGATCACATCATCCAAATTGAAGTCAACGGCTTCCAGCTCGAGTTTCCCCGCTTCCATCTTCGAAAAATCTAAGATATCATTGATGATCCCAAGCAGAGATTTCGCGGATGCGTCAATTTTGTTGATGTAATCCCGCTGCTTTACCGTCATATCGGTCTTCTTCAGCAACTCGGAAAAACCGATGACCGCATTCATCGGCGTTCTGATTTCGTGACTCATATTCGCAAGGAACTCGCTCTTTGCATGCGTTGCTTCTTCCGCAACCGTCTTTGCGTTGATAAGCTCCTCTTCGTTTTTCTTCTGCTCGGTGGAGTCGCGAATAATGCCGATCGTGTGCCAACCATCACTCAGCTTGACTGCCGATAAGGACAACTGTATCGGTACGATCGTTTTATCCCTTCGTACTGCTTCCAAATTAAGAATCTGGCCGATCGGTTTCTCTTTGCAGCTCGTGAAGAGGTTCATAAGATCAACCATCTGCTCTTCGTGGTTCAAAGCCGGTTGAATGACCTCCTTCAGATTCTTGCCTAGCACATCGCCAGATTGATATCCAAAGATCCGTTCCGCCGCGGCATTCCAAAATGAAATACAGTCGTCCGAATTGATCATCACGATTGCATCATATGCCGTATCCATGATCGAGCGCATCTGGATTTCGCGATCTCTTAACGCCTCTTCCGTTTGTTTACGTTTTGAAATATCGCGAATCGCGGCCATACGCAGTTTTGAGCCGACTAGCCCCATTGACCTGCCTTCTACTTCGGCAATGAACATCGTGCCGTCTTTATTGATCAGCGTGATTTCCAGCAATCGACCGGAGTCTTTTGACATGCTTTCGGCAACAGCCGCCCTGTCCTGCGGGCTGATAAACTCAACGATATTCCTGCCTAGTACCTCGCTCTGTTCGTATCCCAACATCTTGCAAAGCGACGGATTAACATCCTTGATGACCCCGAAATCGTGGATCACAATTCCTTCAATCGTGATTTCGGCTAGCAAATGGAATCTGGCCTCGCGCTCCTTTGTTTCCAGCTCAGCTTTCTTCAGATTCGTGATGTCTGTCGTGATGCCCCATGTACCAATAATATCCTTATCCCTACTATAAAGCGGGTAGCGGGATACTTTTGTCCATCTCTCTTCGCCGTTTGCAAAGAAAGTATGTTCTTCCTCATTCAGAATCGGAACCCCGGTTCGAATGATTTCTTGTTCTTCTTGAAGCGCTTTAGCCGCGTGTTCTTTCGAGAAGAAATCAACGTCCGACTTGCCGACTACATCCTGCATGTGTGCCTGGTTGAGTCTTCGAAGTTGCGCATTGCTGACAAAAAGAAAGCGAGATTTACTATCTTTAAAATATATGGAATCATTCGTGCTCTGCATCATCATTTCAAATGCATCTTTATATCCGAGCGATATCGATTCGAAGAAATCATTCGTGCTTCTGCTCATGTTACACCTCAAACCATTCATTTTGACTTGACTTATCGGACGCAATCTTGGATATAGCCTTTGCTTGTTTTGTTTACTACCGTTCAGAGCAACAACAAATGAACAACATTTCCGTATGATTTATCATAGGTTGAGCATCCGCAAACTTCTCAACCCTAAATCATCTTTACAAGAAATTTCTCTAATTGAACATACAGAGATTTGATCGAGGTAATCGCTTTTTCAAGATACCGATCCAACAGCGATCGGATCAGTTTGCCAAACGATAACTTCCAGAACAGTGTATCAATCAGCGCGCAACCGGCGAAAACGATGATCACGGAAACGAAAAAGTGCACGAAATACAGCGGGGTGCTGACGTATGCCGCGCTGTTGAACAGTGTTCCCCACAAGAAAGAACGAATCAAAAAATTATCATGGATCAGATAAATGCCAAAGGAAGTCGCTGCGATTCCGTTGATGAGCTTTGAGTAAAACGGCTTGGATTGCGACATTGCCAAAAACAGCTCTATTGCGCACATTGCACCCGGGAGCCGGTTATATTCCATAAAATACGCGATATATTTCCGAAAAACGCCGGAGTAGTTTAATAGATAGGACGGCGTTGCGATGGAGGCAAATATCACAAATACCCAAAAACCAAACAGCGCAAAATGGCGGGATGGATTCGCTTTTAGTGGATAAAGACTAAAATATGCGGCGATGATATAGAAAGAAACGAAATATACCAGATCGCTTCCGCCAAAACTGGCGCCGATCAATGTTGGAATCACACACCAGATCACAGCAACAAGTAAGATGAGGGCTTTATGCTGCTGTTGTGTCAGCTTTAACAGTAGTTTGTTTATGTAGGGTGAAAGCAGGAGCAGGACGGCATAGGATGTAAAAAACCAGTAGGTGCCATAAGAAGTCGGAAAGATCGACGCGAGTACATCATCACGTCCAATCGCCGATCCCCCGGGCAGGATGAACTTTGCGACGAGTAAGAGAACCACGCTATAGGAAAACACCTGCGCAACCAGGGAGACAAAACGCGGTAGCTTGAACTCGCTCTTGATGGAAAAATACCCGCATATCAGAACGAAAATCCCAACTGCCGGTCGGCCAAATGCACCTAAGAATAAGGCAAACACATTTTGCACAGACAACGGCGGATCAAGATAAACGAAATTTGTGGTGCCATGGGTCACATAATGATGCATGACAATCAAAACCATCGCAAGAACGCGAAGCAACTCTATATTGGATTGCCTCACAACACTTTGATCTTTGATTTTGCTAATCTCTTCGCTTCCGGAAGATTCTTGCTTCACCATGGATTCAAGGTATCCTTTCTTTCGCTGCATATGCCGTTTATCAAATTTCAAACAATTGAATATTTCGAATAATACCGGGAATCAGTGGTTCGCAGATAAATCGATCTGGGCGCGATTTGGAGAAGGAGATGAGGAGACTTGGCGGCCGCTCGAATGCGACTTGATATGATTGTAGTGGTGTCCACACCCCTACGTCAACACTTGTGTTACAAAGATAGAAGATGGGAGCCAGACGCTTTCGCGTCTGGCTCCCATGCATAAGCTGATGCTGTTCGTTTGAGCTTAAAGTTGGTCATTACTTCGTGGCAAATTTCCATTTCTTGCCGAAGCCAAGCCCAACCACCACAGCCTGAATCAATGTGATAGCTCCCATGAGAAGCGTCCACTGGTCAGTCAAGACCATTGTGCTGTTCGTTAAGTTCTGCGTCAGCAGGAATGCCAGGATGGCTGCTGCCGCAGGAATTACGGTCGACCAGCGGAACGCCTTGCTCTGTTTCGTCAATTCCTCCGCGCGCTTCCTCTTCAGCATTGTGAAGATCGAGGAGATGCCCAGAGCGTTCGCAATCGCCATGATCAGGTTCATGAGTGCCCATGTCGGAGCCGGTCCGGCAAGAGGCGTTGCATCATTGGTGATGATCTCCGGCGGCACAGGCTGCTGCGTCATCGTACCATAGATCACAACGTCTTGATCCGGCATGTTGACCGGAATCGCTGTTGTCCAACCGTCAAACGAGTAGTTATCCTGCGTCGGGTTCGTCGGCACCGGTACGACCGAGCCGTAAGCAACATCGTTATAGACGCGGTACGGTGTTGCGCCGTCAAGCCCTGCGTTCGTGCCGCCGTTGACGAAGTACGTTACCGTATGCACATGCACGTCGGACCACCTTGCGGTGAACGTTACGTCACCCGTGGACCCGGCAGGAATGGTTCCGTCCGGCGTCCAACCGAGGAAGTCATACCCTGGGCGAGTTGCACCCGCCAGAGTGATGGTCGGGGATTCCACCGTGTAGGTTGCGGGGTTGCCCGCCGCATTGGTTCCGCCGTTGAGCACATAGGTGATGTCATACGGAATCGGAGCCGACCAGTTTGCCGTGAAGGTTTTCACTCCACTCGATCCGGTTGGGATCCCGCCTGCGGGCGTCCAGCCGAGGAAGGTGTATCCCGGTTGCGTAGCCGCAGCCAGTGTGATGGCCGGGGATTCAATCGTATAGGTTGCGGGGTTCGCTGCCGCATTCGCGCCGCCATTCAGAATATAGTTGATTGCGTACGGCGCAGGCGTCCAGATTGCGTAATACGTCGTGTTGGCAGTGATGGTCTGCGTGCTGCCAACTGCAACCGTGGTGCCGGTTCCATCCGCTGCCGTGTTCCAGTGATCAAATACATAGTCGGCTCGCGTAAAGCTGTTGGCCAATACGGCGTAAGTCGTCAGTGCAATGTGCGGATTCAGCAGATCGGTGGTCATACCCGTTCCTCCGTTTGCCAAATAGGTCACAGTGTACTCATCCAGTGCCCATTGCGCATAGAGCGTCACGTTGGCATGGATCACGTTCGAGGAGCCCGTAGCGTAGGCAGTTCCGCTGCCATCCGCTGCATCGTTCCAACCAACAAAGTGCTTGTACGCCGGCGCGGTGAAGGTGTTCGTCAGCACCGTGAACAGGTTGCCGTCATAGTACGGGCTGGACGTATCCGTCATCGTGCCCGTTCCGCCGTTCTCGTCATAGCTGACCGTGAACTGCTCATTGTATTCCCATTGTGCATACAGCGTCACGTTGGCGCTGATGGCGTAAGAGGAACCTTCCGTATAGCTCGTTCCGCTGCCGTCAGCCGCGGTGTTGAAGCCGATGAAGTGCTTGTTGGTCGGTGCGGTGAAGGCGTTTGTCAGCACTGTGAACAGGTTGCCGTCATAGTACGGGCTGGACGTATCCGTCATCGCGCCCGTTCCGCCGTTCTCGTTATAAGAGACCGTGAACTGCTCATTGTATTCCCATTGCGCATAGAGCGTCACGTTGGCGCTGATCGCGTAGGAGGAACCTTCCGTATAGCTCGTTCCGCTGCCATCCCGGCCGCGGTGTTGAAGCCGATGAAGTGCTTGTTGGTCGGTGCGGTGAAAGCGTTGGTCAACACTGTGAACAGGTTGCCATCATAGTACGGGCTGGATGTATCCGTCATAGTACCCGTTCCGCCGTTCGCGTTATAAGAGACCGTGAACTGCTCATTGTATTCCCATTGCGCGTAGAGCGTCACGTTGGCGCTGATCGCGTAGGAGGAACCTTCCGTATAGCTCGTTCCGCTGCCGTCCGCCGCGGTGTTGAAGCCAGCAAAATGCTTGTTGGTCGGTGCGGTGAAGGCGTTGGTCAACACTGTGAACAGGTTGCCGTCATAGTACGGGCTGGACGTATCCGTCATCGTGCCCGTTCCGCCGTTCTCGTCATAGCTGACCGTGAACTGTTCATTGAATTCCCATTGCGCGTACAGCGTCACGTTCGCGCTGATTGCGTAAGAGGAACCCTCCGTATAGCTCGTTCCGCTGCCGTTTGCCGCGGTGTGAAGCCAACAAAGTGCTTGTTGGTCGGTGCGGTGAAGGCGTTGGTCAACACTGTGAACAGGTTGCCGTCATAGTACGGGCTGGAAGTATCCGTCATCGTGCCCGTTCCGCCGTTCTCGTCATAGCTGACCGTGAACTGTTCATTGAATTCCCATTGTGCGTAGAGCGTCACGTTGGCGCTGATCGCGTAGGAGGAACCCTCCGTATAGCTCGTTCCGCTGCCGTCAGCCGCATCATTCCAACCAATAAAGTGCTTGTTGGTCGGTGCGGTGAAGGCGTTCGTCAACACCGTGAACAGGTTGCCGTCATAGTACGGGCTGGACGTATCCGTCATCGTGCCCGTTCCGCCGTTCTCGTCATACGTGACCGTGAACTGCTCATTGTATTCCCATTGCGCGTAGAGCGTCACGTTGGCGCTGATTGCGTAGGAGGAACCTTCCGTATAGCTCGTTCCGCTGCCATCCGCCGCGGTGTTGAAGCCAGCAA
Organism: Christensenellaceae bacterium; assembly: GCA_963667195.1. Taxonomy (GTDB): domain Bacteria; phylum Bacillota; class Clostridia; order Christensenellales; family CAG-138; genus UBA7703. Next base: position 1,991,680 of record OY762962.1, on the reverse strand, counting down.
AATGCTTGTTGGTCGGTGCGGTGAAGGCGTTGGTCAACACTGTGAACAGGTTGCCGTCATAGTACGGGCTGGACGTATCCGTCATCGTACCCGTTCCGCCGTTCTCGTTATAAGAGACCGTGAACTGTTCATTGTATTCCCATTGCGCGTAGAGCGTCACGTTCGCGCTGATGGCGTAGGAGGAACCCTCCGTATAGCTCGTTCCGCTGCCATCCGCCGCGGTGTTGAAGCCGATGAAGTGCTTGTTCGTCGGCGCGGTGAAGGCGTTCGTCAGCACTGTGAACAGGTTGCCGTCATAGTACGGGCTGGACGTATCCGTCATCGTGCCCGTTCCGCCGTTCTCGTCATACGTGACCGTGAACTGGTCATTGTATTCCCATTGCGCGTACAGTGTCACGTTGGCATGGATCACGTTCAACGAACCCGCGGCATAGGTAACTCCGCTTCCATCCGCTGCAGTGTTCCAACTAGCGAAATGCTTGTTCGTCGGCGCGGTGAAGGCATTCACCATCACGGTGAATGAGTCGCCATCATAGTACGGGTTGAATGTATCGTACATCGAGCCCGTTCCACCGTTCGCGTTATAGGAAACCGTGTACGTATCATCGTATTCCCATTGCGCATACAGCGTAACGTTGCCGCTCAAGGTGTAGCTTGACCCCGCAGTATAGCTCGTTCCGCTACCGTTTGCCGCGGAGTTCCAGCCGGCAAAGTGCTTGTGTGTCGGCGCGGTGAAGGCGTTTGAGAGCGCCGTAAACGATGTAACATTGATATACGGGCTCAGCGGATCTGTCATTGTGCCGCTGCCGCCGTTTGCATTATAGGACACCGTGTACTGCGTGTTGTTTGCCCATTGTGCATACAGCGTTATGTCATCGGTGACTGTTAACGAGGATCCGGCGGCGTAGCTTGTGCCGCTGCCATTACGCGTCGTGTTCCAACCCACGAAGTGTTTATTCGTCGGGGCATAGAATCCGTTGTCCAAGACAGTAACCGATGTTCCGTCGAAGTAAGGGTTAGACCAATCATACGTCCAGCCCCAACCACCGTTCGCATCGTAAATAACCCAATACTGTTCATTCCAATCCCATTGTGCATAGAGTTTGACATTACCGGTAATCGTGTAAGACGAGCCCTCGTTATAGTTTGTTCCGTACCCGTTGGGATCGGTATCCCAGCCAGTGAAGTGCATATTGGCCGGCGCGGTGAAGGTGTTCTCCAGAACCGTAAACGAGTTGTTCGCATAATACGGGCTGGACGTGTCTGTCATCGTGCCTGTTCCGCCGTTTGCGTAGTAGCTCACGGTGTATTGTGCGTTGAATGCCCATTGCGCATACAGCGTTACATTCCCGGAGATCGAATACGATGTGCCGGCGTTATAGTTTGTGCCGCTGCCGTCTGCCGCGGAGTTCCATCCGGTAAAGTGTTTGTTGGTCGGCGCAGTGAACGTGTTGGTGCGCACCCTGAACAGATCGCCGTAATGGTACGGGTTGGACGTATCCGTCATGGTGCCCGATCCACCATTCGCGTTATAGGAGACAGTGTAATTGATCACTTGCCAAACGGCATACAGGGTTACGTTTGCCGCACCCATGGTAAAGGTTTTTGTACCGCTTGCAGTGTATGTGGCCGTGGTTGCGCCGCTCGACGTTGCCCAACCAAGGAAGTTATATCCGTTGCGGGTCGGCGCGGGCGTGAACAGCACCGTAATAAGGTCTCCCGTATGATTGGTGCTGCCACCTGTCGGCACGGAGCCGCTGCCGCCGTTTGCGTTATAGGAAACACTATAGTTGATCGCCTGCCAAACGGCATACAGGGTTACGTTTGCCGTACCCATGGTGAAGGATTTTAAACCGCTTGCGGTGTATGTGGCTGTGGTTGCGCCACTCGACGTTGCCCAGCCGAGGAAGTTATATCCGCTGCGCGTCGGTGCGGGCGTGAACAGCACCGTAACAACGTTTCCCGTATGATAGGAACTTCCGCCTGTCGGCACGGAGCCGCTGCCGCCGTTTGCGTTATAGGTTACGCTGTACTGTGCATCGTATTCCCATTGCGCATAGAGAACAACGTTGCCGATAATGGAGTAAGTTGTTCCTGCTACATAGCTGGTTCCAAATCCATCTGCTTGGGTATTCCAGCCAATGAAGTGTTTGCCAGTTGGCGGGGTGAAGCTGTTGTTGAGTACCGTAAACGTCGTGCCAGAGTTACCCACGCTGTAAGGGCTGTGGGTGTCTGTCATCGTGCCTGTCCCACCGTTGGCATCGTAGGTTACCGTGTAGCTCGTATTTTTAGGAGGCGATTGTAAATAAACATCAACCGTGTAATTGTATGCAGAGCTGCTTACGGTTGGGCTGAGACCCGTGGAACCATTCGAAACCAAATCCCGCGGTTCATATGCGGACGACGTTTTCCACCCAAGGGTTTGACCCGTTTGCGACCAGAGGTTATTTACCAATCCAATGTTGCTGCCAATGTAATAAGTCGATAACGTGGAGTAATCAACGTACTTATCAAATTGCTGAACAATTGGGCTTGAGCCGCCTTGTTTGTAATGAACATTAATATGTACGTGATAGGATACATATGTAACCGTAACATCCACGTTCGCATTTGCCATCGTTCCGGCAACACTGTTTTGGCTGGCGAAGTAATGCGTTATAACCGGAGAGGCAACATCGTATCCCTCACCTGGCAAAAACTCGCCGGTGTACGTCGGCGCTGCCACGGGGTATAACGGAAGAGAGCTATCGAGATATAGGTAGTGAATCGTTAATGTGTACGTCGGATGATAAACCACGATGACCTCAGTGTTTTCGGCAGGCATCGTACCGCTGACAGTTGCTTGGTCTGGCTTATATCCAGTAATTGTTGGAGAAGCAACGCTATACGTCTCACCAGCTACCAGCGCATCCGTATGTGGAGCCGATGCTTCCGAGCCGTCCACATTCTGATAACGAATCGTTAATGTATACGCTGTGTGGTAGACTACGGTGACCTCGACGTTTTCTGCCGGCATCGTACCGCTGACAGTCGCTTGATCGGGTTTAAAGCCAGTTACGGTTGGAGAATCAACGGTGTAAGGATCGCCTGCTACCAGAGTATCCGTGTACTGTGCTGATGCATCCGTGCCATCCTCGTATTGATAGCGAATGGTTAACGTATACGTCGGATGGTAGACGACCGTCAACTCGACATCTTCAGCTGGCATCGTGCCGCTGACGGTCGCTTGGTCGGGTTTGTAGCCGCTTATGGTTGGTGAATCGACGCTGTATGGAGTATCGACATCCACCGAAGCTGAGTATGCCTCGGCGGCTGTATCTCCGTTCTCATACTTATAATTGATGGTTAGATTATTAGCAGCTCCCAAAGAGTAGCTCGGGAACAGCGTCAGTACCATCGCAAAGCTTATCAACAGACTGATGAGCTTATTCAAGCGAATCCTCTTCATATAAGCGTGCCTTCTTTCTAAAATTTTAAACTATTGTGTCTTTAAGCCACTTCTACAATAACATAGTATAAATAACCCCCATTACTTATCCGTGATTTCCGGTAAGAGGTGAAAATGTTTTTTTACAGTTATTTCGTGTAATATCACCTTTTTACCCTAGAGAATCGAATTTAAGTGAAGATAAGTTACATATGCGTTACTCCGCGTGCCTTGTCGCGTATAAAAGCAAGCAGTATTGCCGGGCTCAAATCTCTGCGCACGCAAAGATCAGATAACGTAAAGAAATAGAAAACATCCTCTAATAATTAGAAGAATCTGCAAGCCATTTTCTTCGAATAAAACTCGTGAAAAACGAATTGTTGTTACAAAAATGTTTTACTGAGAAAATCAGTCGATATGAACTCCTCATATTTATTTCAAAATTTGTTATTTTTCTGCTTGATGCTTATATAAAACAAAAGCACGAAAAAGGAACGCGGCAATTGTATTGGCTACGTCCTGTGGTAGTTCCATATTTATAGGTCAGCTTAGTGAATGAAAGTGGAGAAATAAACCGGTCTATACCTCAGGGTGGATTCAGGATAGAAATTCTAAGCCTCTTGATGGCTCCGGGTAAAAAAACCGCCGGAAACTCCGGCGGTCTGTGTCCGATCAATTCGTGTCTGCCTGTTACCCTACAGCGCCCGATGGCCTGTTTCGCATAATCACGTACTTGTTCAGCGGAAATTGAATCAGCATCGACACCGTCATGTTGATCAGCTTCATGGCAAGATCGCCAAGCGTTGTTCCAATCAACGCGGCCAGGGGCGCGCGCAGCAACGTCGGTAAAAACAGCTGCACAAAATAAACACCAATCACCATGATCGCGTAGAGAATCGCGCTGATAACCGCATTGTTGTTCGCCTTGAACGTCGTTTTTCGCTGCAAAAAGAAGTTGAACGTCTGAGAAACCGCAAACGATACGGCAAACGCGCCAAAGGCGGTCAGTCCTCCGCTCTCGACCCCATAGCAGAACGGGCCCCAAAGGAACGGCGTCGTGCGATATGGCGCGAGAAGCCAGAAGTTGAACAGCGAGAATGTGCCGAGGTCTACCAGCGTGGTGATCCCGCTCATGAGCATAAACAGAAGAAACTGCCAAAGCCCCGCATGCGATTCCTTCCAACGGTTGAAGCTGCTAGTCTTGATTGCTTCCATTTCGCTGTCCTTTCGCGGTGCGGTGTTTTTGCATCAGCGCACGCAATGTTTGCCTTAGGCCCGCAAAGAAACGCCCGTTCGCCATCGTCAGTATGCCATCAAGCATCGATTGATCGATTGCCCCGCCAGTCATGCGGGCCAGCGCGCGGTAAGGCAGGTTCATCGCAAACATGATGTTGTTGGCGGTCACCGGCTTCTGCATGAGAAAAAAACAGCCGCGAACCAGACTCACCAACCGGTAGAGGAATCGCGCGAAACCCTTCTTATACGCGCCCTGCCCGATGGTATCCAGCGTTCCAAGCGGCGCGGATCTGTCCCAGTTTGCTATTGGAAGTTGCCGCCCAAGCAGCCCAGAAAACTCCTCACCCGGAACGGACGCGACGTCTCCGCGGAAGTAATGCGGAAGCTCCTGCACAGAATTCGGCACCTCAAAGCGGTCGCCCTCCCGAACAACGATTCCGCTGAGCCGGATATCGCGCGATGATGCGCCAACGCGAATTTCGTATTCTCCGGCTTCCTCCAACCATTGCTTGTTGAGCGAATGATAGAACGAAAACGCGTGATTGTCCAGCAGAATCGAAACGGTTTTCGCCTCTCCCGGTTCAAGCGAAACGCGCGCAAAGCCCTTGAGCTCCTGCTCCGCGCGAAACACCGCGCTACCGCGCTTGCTCACATAAACCTGAACGATCTCCTCTCCCGCGCGGTCTCCCGTGTTGCGGACGGTGCAAGAGATCGTATTACCCTGTGTGGTAAGCCTGTCATACGAGAATGTCGTGTACGTCAGCCCGAATCCGAACGGCCAGCGGACGGACTTTCCCACCGTGTCGTAGTACCGGTAACCAAGAAAGATGCTCTCCCGGTGCTCCGCGGTTCTCTGCCTGCCCGGGTAGATTGACGCGGAGGGTACATCCGCATATCGTTCGGGATAGGTCTCCGCGAGTTTGCCGCTCGGCGCGGCTTTTCCGGTGATGAGATCGGCAATCGCGCCACCGCCCGCCTGACCGCCAAGGTAGCCTAGCAGAATCGCATCCCCGTCGTCCGCCCAGTCCGCCTCAACGGGAGCGCCGTTCGCGAGAACGACAACGACCCGCGCGCACACCTTCCGGATTTCACGGAGCAGATCGGTTTGGTTCGCACGAAGGCGCATATGCTCGCGATCGACGCCTTCCGCTTCGCTGCCTTCATCCAGACCGAGGAACACGAGCGCGACCTCCGCGCGCTTTGCCAGCGCGCAGGCACGGTTGCGCTTTCGCTTGCTTTTGCCGCCAAATCGCCGGAATCCCGGCGCAAAACCTACGATCTCCAGATCGGTTCTCTTCAGCTCATCCAGCGCGCATTCCAGCTTCGTCGGTTCGATCAGCGAGCTTCCCGCGCCCTGATAGCGCGGTGTTTTCGCGAAATCGCCGATCACGGCGACGCGCGTTCCCGCGCAAAGCGGCAATACGCCGCCTTCGTTTTTGACCAGCACGGCGGATCGACGCGCAGCCTCGCGCGCGAATGCGTGATGCTCGTCGATGGAATATGCCGTGCTTTGTTCCCGCGGTTTGACCGAGAAAATGAGCCGTAAAAGCTGATCGATCCGCTCGTCAAGCAGTGTTTCGTCCAGCTTTCCCGCGCGAACCGCCTCAACAACCTCGCGGTCGGTCAACCCGGCGGAGGATGGCATCTCAAGCTGGTTTCCGGCGATCAAGCCGGCGACGCGGTCGTTTTCTCCGCCCCAGTCGGTCACCACAACGCCGTTGAAACCCCATTCGCCGTACAGAATATCCTGCAGCAGGTAGGTGTTTTCGTTTGCGTATACGCCGTTCACGCGGTTATACGCGCTCATGATCGTCTTGGGTTTTCCTTCGCAGACTGCGTACCGAAACCCTTCCAGGTAGAGTTCCCGCAGCGCGCGTTCGTCGACCACTTCGTCAACTACCATGCGCCGTAGCTCCTGACTGTTGACGGCGAAGTGCTTCGGACACGCGGAAACGCCCTTCGATTGGATGCCGCGAATCATCGCGGCGGCGAGCTTGCCGGAGAGCAGTGGATCTTCCGAGAAATACTCAAAGCTTCGTCCGCAAAGAGGGTTTCGCTTGACGTTCAGTCCCGGGCCTAATAGCACGCTGACCTGTTCCGACGCTGCTTCCTCTCCAAGATAAGCTCCAACCTGCTCCAGCAATTCGGTATCCCAGCTGTTTGCGAGCGCGGACGCCGTCGGAAAACACGTGGATGGAATGCTCTTATTCAGCCCCAGATGATCGGCTTTGCCGCCTTGCTTTCGCATGCCGTGCGGGCCGTCCGTGAGCATGATGGATGGAATACCAAGCCGCGGGATCGGCTTGGTATTCCAGAAGTTCTGACCGGAGAGCAGAGACGCTTTTTCTTCCAGCGTCATCTGTTCGATCAATGCTTGATAATCGAGTGTCATTTATTCCACGTGATCCTTAAAACAAATCGGTATCGTTCACAAGCGCATAGCAGAAGTTGTGCATCCGCTCGCGCAACCCTTTTGTGACGCCAACGGGGTCTTTGGAAAACAGCTCGTCCAGATAACGGCGGTTGTTGGTCGGCATCACGGCAAGCATCAGGTCGTTGCCATTGTGTAAAGCGAGATTTGCGTCCATGAAGCTGCCCAGCACCGCATCCGTGGTCACGACGCCGACAAATCCCCATTCCTTGCGCAGCACCTGCTCCAGCAGCTCCGGATTTCCGCCGCACCACTTGTAGCCGATATGGACGAAGCTGGACATCGCTCCCGTCACCTTGCCCTCTTTGACGGTGATCTCAAACGGGCGCAGATACAGCTCTCGGATGGCCTGTTCGTTTGCCCAAACATAGATTCCGGAACGCGCATTGGTCTCCTGATCGTTAAGCACGAAATGCTTCATCGTCACGATGATGTGCTTGCTCTGTGCGCCGCTGACCATGCTCGCGGCAATCTTGCCGGAGAGAAGCGGATCTTCCGAGAAATACTCAAAGTTGCGTCCGCCCTGCGGCGTACGGTGGAGGTTCATGCCCGGCGCATACCAACCAGAGACGCCGTACGCATTGGCTTCCGCGCCGACCGCTTCACCGAAGCGATAGATCAGGTCGTTGTTCCAAGTGGAAGCAAGCACGACCTCGGTGGGATAAGACATCGCGGTGACCTTGCTAAACAGCGAGTTGATGCCGGCCGGACCATCCAGCAGGATCGCCTGCGGGATGCCGAGGCGCTGCACAGGCACCGTGCGGTACGCCGCATTGACAAACACTTCCATGAGTTCGGCGGCGGTAAACTGGTCTAAGAACGACTGCCACTTCGCGTCGTCATAGGATACTCCTTTGAGGTCTTTGAGCTGAATCCCGTTGTCCGCGCCGGTCGTCGGCATGGCGGACTCATCCGCCGCGGGTTGCTGAACTGCAGCACCGGTCAACACCGCATCCGAAGCGGTATGGCTCAGGTTATCGTTGTTCGGGAATGTGCCCGTCCAGTCGTTGCGGCTTAGATAGGTCAGCCCGCCGTCGCCATAGCCAAACAGGTTCGAAAGCTCGGTTCCGGTGACCTCATCCGTCTTGTAGACGATCATCTCCGGCACGGTCAGCGTCTTCTGGTCCACGATGTCGTGCACACTTCTGCCGATCTTGACTGTGTATTCGCCCGCGTCGAGCACATACGCCTGCGTATCTTTCATGTCGTAAGAGGACATGTCCCGCAGCGGGAACGAGACCGTCACCGTTTCGCTCTCGCCGGGTGCCAGCAGGTTTGTCTTCGCGTAGCCCGCGAGCTCGATTGCCGATTTTTCGATGCCGCCCGCCGTGTAGGGTGCAGAGAAATAGACCTCGACCACGTCTTTGCCCGCCACGGTTCCGGTGTTTTTCACCGCAACGCTGACGCTCACCGTGACGTTCGTCGTCGTAAAGTCCGTCGTCTTCCAGTCAAACGAGGTATAGCTCAGCCCGTAGCCAAACGGGAACTGCACGGCGGCTTTGAAGCCCGCTTCGTCGCCAAGATATCTGGTTTCGTAGTAGCGGTAGCCGACGTAGATGCCCTCGTTGTAGTTGATGAACGACATGCCTTCGATGTTGTCATATTTGTAGTCGCCGAAGTTGACGCTCGCGGGGCTGCTCGCCGCGTCGTAGGCATAGGTGTCCGTCAGGCGGCCGGAAGGATTGACCTTGCCCGCGAGGATGTTACCGAGCGAGAGGCATCCCTTCGGACCGGGCGTGCCGATCCAGAGCGCCGCCTTGATGGACGGATACTGATCGAGGAATCCGAGCTCCATGGCGTTGCCCGCGTTGATGACGACGATGACGTTGTCGAAGTTCGCGCAGACCTGATCCAATAAATCACTGCGGTTTTTCGTGAGCTTCAGCGCGTCCCGGGTAAAGTCCGTCGCCTCCACGCCGTCGCTGCCGATGACGACCAACGCGGTGTTGGAATAGTCCTTCGCCTGCGCGAGTGCATCCTGCGTCAGGTAATCGATCGCCGGTTCATCGGTGATCGGCTTCCCAAGCATCGTAACGAGCACGCTGATGAGCCCGTTCGAGCTTCCCTTTTGCGAGATATCTTTCTGCCCGCGGTAGAACGCATCCAATGTTTCGTTATAAGAAATCCCCGCGTTCGAGAGCCCCGCAAACAAGTCCGTCGCGCTCGAAGCATCGCCGCCGCCGGAACCGCTTCCGCCGTAGCGGATGTTGTACGCGGCATAGCCGAACACGTTGAGCTTTCCACCCGTGAGCGGAAGCAGGTCGTCCGCATTTTTCAGCAACACGATGCCCTCGTCTGCAATCTCCTCCGCAACTTTTGCGCCGTTTAGACGCGCGGTGTCACCCGCCGGTGTGTTGGAGTCGATCTTCATCGAATACAGGCTCGTAAAGTCCCCGATATAGGGCGCCGCGCTGAAGATGCCAAATGCCAGCAGGCAGAGCACGACCGCCCAGATCACGATGCGGCGCGGACGATTCCAGATGCGCTTCGTCAGCTTGTCGTGCTTCTTTGCCGCGCGTTTTTCTTGCTTCGCCATCGCTTGAATGGCATGTTTCCGTTCCAGCTTGGCTGTCCTTCGCGCAGCCTTCTCCGCTTTGCGCGCGGCGGGCTGTTCGCCGCGCGGCAGAGCACGGATTTCCGTTCTCTTTGCTTTTCTGCGTGCCCGCTCCGCCTTCACCTCGGCAGTGACGGTCTTTCTGAGTTCTTTCGCGTTCGCCATATCCTCTTCTCCTTATTTACAAAGTTGGTTGGATGAAACCGGCATTGCACCGCCGGAAATATTCGTTTGTTTGGAACGGAGGTTGGTCACCACCACGCGGGTGCCTTCAAACAGCGCATAGGAGAGCAGAATGCCAAACAGCACATCAGTCGAAAAATGCGCGCCCGCCACGATGCGGGAGAACCCGACGACCGCCACCCAGCCATATGCGATGATGCGCAGCAGAGCTTCTTTCCCTTTGAGTTTTTCAAAAACGGTCGGCAGAAGCGTAATCAGAATCATGCCCGCTGCGTTCATCGTATGCCCCGACGGGAAGGAGGCAAAACGGTTGTCGAATCCGCCGCGGAAATGAATCTCGTACCACGGGGTGAATTCGCTCGCGGGATCGAGCATCTCACGCATGCGGAGCCTGCCCCAAACGCTCTTGATGGAGTTCATAAGGATCACGATCAGCAGGATATAGACAATCGCGATGATCGCGAACGTCACCGCCTCGCGTGCGCGCTCCTTTGGCACCGCGCGAGCAAGCAGAATTGCAAGCGCGAGCCCGACAAGCGCCGTCAGCAGGGAAACGACGGTCGGCAGCTCGTATGCGATGTTTTCGTTGACGTAATTGATCGTCGCGAACCCGAGCATAAACGCGAATGCCGCGGCGAGAATGCCGTATGCCACCGCTAGAAGCCCGCTGCCCCATTTCGTCTTTTTGCTGCGAAAGCGAAACAGCGTCACCGCGCCAAACAGCGCGAGAAACTGAATCGGCGCTTCGCCCAAAACCTCAAACACGGCGCTGAACAAATTCTTACCATAGACTGCCTGTGAAATGCGAAGATCGAACAACGTCGCAATCAGCAGCAGCACGATCACAGCAGGAAATACGATCCAACGTTCTTTCTTTGACATAGAATCCCCCTCATCTTTGCTTGAGTTGTTCTCTTTTTGGTTGGTTTCATTGAGCATGTGCGTTATACAGATTTGTCTTATACCGCTATCATAGCGATATGCGAGAAACATTCCTACAAAAAATCTTCAAAAAATAACACGATTCTTCACAGAATCGTGCTGATTTGTTCGTAGAATCACGTTATTTTGATAGAGTTCGACTCTGGAAGCCCGTTTCGATCAAGTCGAACGCGCGTTGACGTTGACAAACAGTTTCGGCGTCATGCCGGTCGTCTTCTTGAATTGCCGGATAAAATAGCTTTGCGAGGAGAAACCGAGAATCTGCGCAACCTCGTTGCAGGAGCGGCCTTCCGCAAACAGATTCTTTGCTTCGTCGATACGGGACTTCAATATATAGTCGCTGACCGAGATGCCCATTTCCTTCTTAAAGAGCTTCGCTAAGTATTCCTTCGTGTAGCCGGAACCTTCCGCAAGCTCTTCCAGCGAGATCAGGCAGTGAGAATGCACAGTGATATAGTTTACGCAGCTGCGGATCACCGCCGAGCAGTTTTGCAGAGACATCGTCTCCTGCACCATCTGCGCGTAGTCGTAGAGTGTCTGCACCTCAAGCCGCAAAACCTCAGCCGTTCCGCGCGCTTCGTCGATTGCAACAATTGCCTCGTCGCTCTTCGCGTAGGCGCAGGCTTCGATGGCGCCGCCGCTGATGGCAGAGCGGCAAGCCAGCGCAATCGCCGAGACCGCCGCATATTTCAGCTGCATCAGACGATTCTTCGAGGTTTTGCCTACGGCTACTTTGAGCGTCGGGGTTTCCAGAATCATGCGCTGATAGAACGCGAGCATCTCCTTCGGTTTGCCGTCGGCGATAAACCGATAGAGCGTCTTTTCCATCTCAAACGGTATCCGCTGGAACAACAGCTCCCGCTGCTCAAAGAGCACATCCGCTCCGGAAACATCTAAGAATTCCAGCAGCTTCATCCAGTTCGTTTCCACGCCATCCCTCCTCACTCAAGGCACAGTCTAGCATGGATGATCGGATCTGTACAGCAGATATCCGAATCGTGGTATTTTTTACGTTGCGCGTTTCTCACTCGCTTTTTGCGTTGTGTTCCTCATATGGCCCAATGATCTTTTCCTGCAAAGGAGCATTGATCGCCGCACAAATCATGTAGTGCTGGAGCGCAATCGTGATGAATAGCAAGAAAAACAGAGAGTACGGAAAGAACGCAACCACGAATAACACGCTTGCCGCAACGCTTCCAAGAATAACAAGATTGGTTTTCCATTGCGTCACCATAAAGATGAATGCATTGCGAGCGATCTGACTGTTCTTCAAATCCAGCGTGGGAAGAAACGCAAAGACATAGCTGCAAAACAGAACAGCAAAAAACAGCAGCAATAAGCCAATCGCGGCCGTAAAGGCTTCTACTTGATTCGGTGAAGCGGAAATGCTCAAGCTCAAAAAATAGTAGGACGCAAACAGCATGACCGCCGCGAGGAGGCCAAATGGCAGCGCCTTCCAGAGGTTTGCGCGGAATTCTTTGATAAACTCCGCCCAGACGAAGCAGTTGCCCTCCCGATACAGTTTCAGGAGCACGCGATTCATCCCGCAAAGCGCGGCCGGAATCGTAATCACCGGCAGGCTGAAAAGCAGAAACAGCAGATTCAGTGTAACCAGTTTCCAGAAATGCGTTCCAAGCACAAAAAAGAACCGCTTCCAACCCCTTTCGGGGGGCGGTTCTGTTACCCCTTGGCCGGGAGCGAATCTGTTTTCGCCGATACGATCCCAGAAGCCCTTCTTTTCGTTCGACATCAGTTTTTCATTCCTGTCATGACAATGCCTTCCACGAAGTATCTTTGACCGAACAAGTACACGACAACGCCGGGGATAAACGAAAGACACGTCGCGGCAAACATGCCCGCGTAGTCGTTCTTAAACGATCCCATAAACGTGGTAAGTCCTACCGCCATTGTATACTTTTCGCGCGACGAAATATAGATCGTCTGTTGCAGCAGGTCGTTCCAGGTCGTAATGAAGATCAACAGCGAAACCACGATAATCGCAGGCTTAATAGAGGGAAGGATGATACTGACCAGCGTGCGAAGGTACCCCGCACCGTCGATAGAAGCCGATTCATCCAGCTCGCGCGGAAGCGTCTTGATGAACTGGCGAACCAAAAAGATGTTAAACGCACCTCCTCCACATAAGTACGGAAGGATCAGCGGCCAGTAGGTATCCGTTAACCCCAGGCTCGACCATGCAATATACAGCGGAATCAGCGTGACCATCGTCGGCAGGAGCATGGAGCCAACGCACAGCGAGAAGAGAAACGCCTTGCCCCGAAACCGCAGCCGCGCGAACGCATAGCCGCACATCACCGCGGTTATCGTGCCAAACACGACGCAGGGAACGACGATAGTAAGTGTATTTCCCAAATACCGCCAGAAGTCGAAGGTAGTGGGCTTGATGTTATAGTTGGAGAACAGCCACTGCGTCGGGAAAAAGCTGGGCGGCCACTTGAAGATCTCGAGGCTCTTCATCAGTGAAGAGCGAATCATCCACCAGATCGGTAGCATCACGAGAGCCGCGAGAATCACGATGACCACAAACGAAGTGACATCCGCGATTTGCTGGCTTCTCTTCTTGCTTTTTATGGAGTTACCGAGGCGTTTATTCCGTCTCGCTTCAGTTCTTTGAACAGTGGATTCGCTCATTTCGCGTCATCTCCTCCCTCGTTGTAGATCCAGCTCTTGGATGTGGCAAACAGAATGAACGCGAGGATCGCCGCCACGATGAAGAACACAAACGCGATTGCGCCTGCTTGTCCGAGTTCTCTGCCCCGAAAACCGGTCTGATACATCAGATAGGTCATAAACATGGTCGACTTTCCCGGTCCGCCTTTGGTCACGGCAAGAGCGGGAACCACGACCTGCAGATTGACGACGAGGCTCATCAATAAATTATAGAAGATAATCGGCGTCATGCTGGGAATCGTGATATTCCAGAAGCGCTGCCAAGCGTTTGCGCCGTCGATTTCGGCGGCCTCGTGATAAACGCGCGGCACGTTTTGCAGCCCTGCGAGGAAGATCACGATCAGGTTGCCGGAGGTCCATACCGCGATCATTGCCAGCGACGGCAGTGCGGTGTTGGCAGCGGAGAGAAACATCGATTTGCCTAAGCCAAGACTGACGAGAATATAGTTGATCAGGCCGCCGTCATACTTGAGCAGGAACCACCAGCTGATCATGACAGCCGTTGCCGGAAGGATATACGGAATATAGAAGATCGCACGGAAAAATCCGCGTCCGGGCATCTTGCGGTTGAGCAGCATCGCAACCAGCATCGAATAGATGATGCTGCACACGACGGCGAGCAGCGCGAACACGACTGTCACCTTGATGGAGTTGAGGAAGTCGATGCTCGGGTTTTGAAAAATCTCTTTAAAGTTCGCAAAGCCGACGTACTTCACCGGAGGCATGGTTCCCCCTTTGATGAAATGGCCGACATTCAAATCGGTTAAGCTGATGCCGAATACGGCGAGCAACGGCACATACGTGATAAACGTTAATCCTAGCAGCGCGGGAATCAGAAAGAGATACGCCGCGCGCTGTTCCTTGACCGCGATTTTCGCCCGTTTTTTCTTGTTTGTCATGACGATCTCACACTTTCTGGAAGGTAAAAACCGCGGGGCACCCGCTCAGGCAATTGCCGCTCAGGCGCCCCGCTTGCTCATTCGTTGGTCGGTTTCGTGATGAAGATTCGATTATCCGAGTTGTGCCTGCATGGATTCACGGACGGAATCGATGACTTCCTTGACCGTCTTCGTGCCGTTAATTGCTTCCACAAGAGCCGGCTGGAGGGTCTTGACCAACACTTCGAAGGTGTTGGGCGTATAGTACCAGGCGGTCTGATGGGTCACGTTGGTATCGAGCGCAACATCCACGATAGCCGTCTTGTAAGCATCCGCCGGGAGCGCCGCGCGGAGTTCGCAATCGTCCACCCAGGACTTGAGCAGGGTCTGATCGGTATACCAGTTCTGCTTTGTGGGCATCCACCAACCAGCCATGATCGTGCCGATGTTGTTCTCTTCGCTGTTATACCATCTGAGGAAATCGGCCGCTTCCTGCGGATACTTCGTCGTGGCGAACACGCCCGTCGGGCCGCCCGTCGCGATGGTCACTTTGTCCTTCATGTAGGGCAGCACGGCTACGCCGTAATCGATGCCTTCCAAGCCAGAACGGAATCCGGTCGCCCACTGGCCTTCGGTGCACATTGCAACGTTGCCTGCTCCGACGGAGCTCGCAAAGCCGTTGTCCTGCGTGCCGTCATTCAGCGGGGCTACGTTATCGACCAGATGGAGGTCAACGACCTTCTGGATTGCTTCGATTGCCGCATCGTCAAACACGACGGACTTGCCATCCGGCGAGAAGAATTTGCCGCCGTTGCTGAGCGCCCATACTTCGAGCTGCCAGGTGTACTGGTTGACATATGCGCCGTACTGGACGATATTGTCCTTGTTGAATCCGGCATCGCCCGGGTGTTTGCCGTTGGCGTCGATGGTCAGCTGCTTGGCAACTTCCACGAACTGATCCCACGTCCAGGCCTTATCTTCAGAGGTCGGCGGATAGGGGATTCCGGCTGCGTCGAACATCGCTTTGTTGTACCACAGAGCGAGGACTTCGTTTGCGGAGGAGTACGCAACGGTCTTGCCGTTGTACTTGAATGCGAGATAGTCGAGCGGCAGGTTCGCCTGGCCGGCATAGATATCCACGTCGGACAGCAGGCCGTCTCTTGCCCACGCGATCACGGTGTCTTCCGCAACCATGCCGCAATCCGGCATTTCGCCAGCGGTCGCCATGGTCTGGAGCTTTTCGTTGTACTCATCGCGTCCGATTTGCAGTGCCTTGACGTACACTTTGTCCTGAGAGTTGTTGTACACGTCGAGTGCTTTCTGGGTCGTTTCCTGCTCCGCAGGATCGCCCCACAGCGAGAAGGTGAGCGTAATCTTCTCTGCGGGAGCTGCGGGAGCTGCGGGTGCTTCGGTCGCAGCAGCTTCGGTCGCCTCGGCAGCGGGCGCTTCGGTTGCGGTTGCTGCGGGTGCTGCGGGTTGTGCGCATGCGAACAGGGCGGAAACCATCATGGCACAAAGCAGCAGAGCGAGTAACTTCTTGGTTTTCATTTCCAATTCCCTTCCTTATGTTTATTTATTATACAGCAACTTCCTGCTGCTGATATAAGTCAAAGAGCGACGATTTTTGTGCCCGCGGCGCATGCCGCAGACACAGGAGCATCACAGCAACTTCCTGCTGCTGATATCAGTCAATGAGCGACGATTTTTGTGCCTGCGGCATAGGCCGCAGACACAGGAGCATCCCAGCAACTTCCTGCAGCTGATATAAGTCAGAAACGTTTTCCTGAACGAAAGGACTTTTCATTGAATCAATGTTTCTCAGAGACTTGCCTTCATCCAAACCAGCATTTCACCCGGTTCGCGATTGCACCAGAGGCAATACGGAATTGCCGTCAGGGTTGCTTTGCCGACCTCGAACTTCGGCGCGGCATAGAGCGCGTGCGTTTGATCCGTCGTGCGGATCAACCGTTCTCCGACAAAGCCAAGCGTCGGCATTTCGCCCGGCAGTTCTGCGATAGAAGGCTTCCTCTCGATTTCCGCATCCTGCTTAATGAATACGTTTGCAAGGTTCTTTCCGTTGTCCGCCTCTTCCAGGCAATAGACATACGGTCCATACATGAGCGCGAGTTTTCCGATATCGGCGCGTACCTGATCGTTCGCCGCAAAGAACTCCGGTTCGACGATCCCGCTGATCGTGAATGTCTGCATGCCTTGGCGGGAAACCGCGAGCACCGCATATCCGCTTTCCACCACGGGTGAAATCTCGACATCCTCCAGCAGGAAAATCGGTTTCTTCAGGAAGGACGGAATACGTACTCGAACCGTAAACGGGTGAGCGGAGGAGCTTTCAACCGCGATACGAACGCTCCCGTCTTTCATGTAGCTGGCGTTTAAATCAATCGCAACGTCTGTTCCCGCAATCGTCGTGTGCATCTTCGAAGAGATAAATTGGTTGATGTAGATGGATTTGTCATCTTCCGAATAGATATACTGTCCGACCGACGCCAGCGTGCGCGCAATGTTCGGCGGGCAGCAGGCGCAGGAGAACCACTCCTGCCGGACGGGTTTGACATGAGACATCGACGTGGAGGACTTGCAGTTGTCCGGCCAAACCTCCAGCGGGTTGACGTAGAAATAGCGGTCGCCCTTGGCGGAGATGCCCGCGAGCACGGTGTTGCAGAGCGCGCGCTCCACGACGTCATAATAAGAAGCGTCGCGGGTTAACAGGTTCATGCGCTGACCGAACATCATCAAGCCGATCGAAGCGCAGGATTCACAGTACATGCGATCATTCGGCAGATCATAGTCCACCGTGAACCGCTCTAATAGTCCCGAAGAGCCGATTCCTCCGGTGATGAACATCCGTTTTGTCGTGATGTTTTCCCAGAGCGTCTTGCAGGCCTGCTTCATCTTTTCATCGTCGCATTCCTTGGCAAGATCCGCCATCGCGGAGTACATATAGACCGCGCGAACGGCATGTCCCTCCGCGGTCGTTTGCTCAACCGGCGGCAGGTGCGTCTGCGCATATTCCGCGTCATAATGCGAAAACTCCGGAAACAGCCGGAAATCCTTGGTCGTCTCCATCTCTTTGATGAGGTAGTTCGGCTGCTTTCCGCGCTCGTGGAGAAAGTGCTTCGCAAGCTCCAGATATCGGCTTTCGCCCGTCACGCGGTAGAGCTTCACGAGCGCAAGCTCGATCTCCTGATGTCCGGGATAACCCTTGCACTTGCCTTCTTCCGGCCCGAACACGGTAGCGATCAAATCCGCAAACCGTTTTGCCACGTTGAGCAGACGATCCGTTTCGGTTGCGTTATAGTATGCAACCGCGGCTTCGATCAGATGGCCCGCGCAATAGAGCTCGTGCCCTTCCGCAAGATTTTTCCAGCGGAGTGCGGGAGAATCGATTGTAAAAAACGTATTCAGATAGCCGTCCGGCTGTTGTGCGCGCTCGATCAAGCCAATCAACTCATCCGCGCGTTCGCGCAGGGCTTCGCCTTTGCCGATCTGGATGCAAAACGCCGCGGCCTCAAGCCACTTGTACGCATCCGTGTCTTGAAACACAGCGCCGGAATGCTTCCCCTGCTTCTCTCCTGCCGCAATGCGAAAATTGTCGATGCAGCTGGACACCCGTTCGTCGGTGACGCGGCCGTTGAGCGCTTCCCACTGATCCAGATCCGAGATATCGACGCCTCCATTTAGCGCCATCCACTGATACGGAAGAATCGCCTCCGCAATCATGGAGACATATCGTCCGAACAGCGGATCCGTGATTTCAATCTGGCGGATGTTCGAGGTGCGCAGCTTATTTGCCATGTTCCGGTCTTCCTTATCATGCTAAACGTTTACTAGTTTTAGCGTTTATTGACTTGTTTTAAGTGCTTTTTGAATAGGATATGTTAAACGTTTTCTTTGATATCGCTACTATACAGCAATAGAAATGCGTTTGTAAAGTGTTTTTTGAAGAAATTTTTGAAGATTACTGTCAAATCGTACTGTGAAACGATCGCAATGCACGATGACGCTCACAAAATTGCTTGATTTTTGCCCGTATAACGTTTAACATATAAACAGTGACTCAGTAAGTATTACACACAACCGAAACAGAAAGAGACGATTATGGCAACGATTCGGGAAATCTCGGAACGCACCGGCGTATCCATTGCAACCGTCAGCAAGGTACTCAACGAAAAACACGGCGTCAACGCGGAAACCAGGCAGCTGGTGATGGATGCCGCGCGCGAGCTGAACTATCGCCCGAACCTCAACGCCCGTTACCTAAAGAGCGGGCGGAGCCAAACGCTCGGCATTATAACGGAAGACTTGACCGTATTCAACGCGCCGGAGATCGTGGACGGCATTGCCGCCGCCTGCGATGAAGCGGGCTATCACTATATATTGGGAAATCTCCGCTTCTTTAAGCGATATGGTAACGGTCCAAAGGATTTAGAAGAAAGCACGTCGCTTGTCCACGGCGTTGTGGACGAGATGCTCAGTAAGCAGGTGGACGGCATCATCTATATCGGCTGCCACAGCCACGTTGTCGTCTCGCTGTCCGACCACGCGGAGCCGCAGTTTGTCTGTGCCTACTGTACAAGCCTCGACTCGTCTATCCCATCCATCCTCTACGACGATCAGAAAGCCGCGTTTGAGGCAACAGAGCGGCTGATCCGCGCCGGCGGGCGAACCATCGGCATGATTGCGGGGCCCACCGACAGCAGCCATTCCTATAACCGCACCCGCGGACATCAGGAAGCGCTTTTTGCGCACAAAGTTCCGTATAACCCGTCTTTGACATTGGTCGGAGACTGGGGACGCGACTGCGGCTATACACTAGGCGAGCAGTTGATCAAATCCGGCGCGACGGCGATCTTTGCACACAACGATTTGATGGCGACCGGTGTTCTGGATTATTGCAACGCCAACGGCATCGAGGTCGGCAAAGACATCCTCCTGATCGGCTTTGATAACCGCGAAATCTCGACGGTTTGCCGCCCGCAGCTCTCTACCGTCGCGCTGCCGTTGTTTGAAATCGGACAAAAGGCCGCACACATCATGCTGGATATCCTGTCCGGAAAAGGACTTCCCGCCGAGCATGAAATCATGCTGGAATGTTCCATCATCGAACGCGAGTCCACACTCGGCACACGGAGGAAATCATGACTACGCGGATTCAGATCGACACCAACGCCGTCATCGGGGCTATCGACGAACGCATCTACAGTTCGTTCATCGAGCACATGGGCCGCGCCGTCTATACCGGCATCTACGAGCCGGAACATCCAAGCGCGGACGCATTCGGTTTTCGTCAGGACGTGATGGAGCTCATCCGCCCGCTGAACCTCTCCTGTATCCGCTATCCGGGCGGCAACTTTCTCTCCGGCTACGATTGGCGGGACGGTATCGGACCGAAGGAAAACCGGCCGGTACGACCCGAGCTTGCATGGTTTGCACTGGAGCCGAATCAGGTCGGCACGGACGATTTTCTGCAGTGGTGCGAACGGGTTGGCACAAACGCCATGCTCGGCGTCAATCTCGGCACCGGCACGCCGCAAAGCGCATGCGATCTTTTAGAATATGTCAACGGTACGCTGCCGACCAAGTATGCCGATCTTCGGAGATCAAACGGGCACGCAGAGCCATACAGCGTGAAGCTCTGGTGCCTCGGCAACGAGATGGATGGCCCTTGGCAAATCTGCGCAAAGACCGCGGAGGAATACGGCAGAATCGCCTGTGAAACTGCCAAGATGATGAAGTGGCTCGATCCTTCCATCGAGCTGGTTGCTTGCGGCAGCTCTTACCGAAGCATGCCAACCTTCGGCGAATGGGAAAAAACAGTGCTCGCGCACTGCTATCCTTACATCGATTATCTATCCCTGCACCAGTATTATCAGAATAACGACGGCGATGTGGGCACCTTTCTTGCGCGCAGCGTCGAGATGGAAGGCTTTATTCGCGAGGTATCGGAGATCTGCCGCGCGGAAAAAGCGCGGATCGGCAGCGAGAAGGATGTCTATCTTTCCTTTGACGAATGGAACGTCTGGTACCATTTTCAAAAAGATTGCAAAATGCCGGAAAAGTGGACATTTCCGCGTGCCATTGAGGAGGAAATCTACGACGGCGCGGACGCCTTGCTCGTCGGCTGCATGATCAACACGCTTCTGCGCAACGCGGACGTTGTGAAGATTGCGTGTCTGGCTCAGCTCGTCAACACGATCGCACCGATCATGACCGAACCCAATGGCAAGGCGTGGATTCAGACGATCTATTGCCCGTTCCTCTACGCATCCCGTTTCGGACGCGGCAGCTCGCTGCGCATCGCGATGGAATCCCCGACCTACGCCTGTGCCGTCAGCGATGCGATTCCGCTTGTGGACGCCTCCGCGGTGCTTTCCACCGATCAATCCGAAGTGGTTCTGTTTTTGATCAACCGTTGTCTCGATCTGCAGCAGAATTGCCTGATTACGCTTACCAATGTGACGGGCGCTTCCGTTGCGGAGTGGGTTTCGCTCAACGGGTTCTCGCCCAATTGCGTGAACACCGCGGACGCGGTGCCCGTGCAACCGGAAACGCTCACCGAATACACTTTGCGCAAAGGAGTGCTGGAGCTCACGCTGCCAAAGTTTTCGTGGAACATGGTTCGAATCCGGCTGGGCTGATTCCCGATTCTCTCAGTGTTCAAAGTCCACTTGACACGGCTGTCTTTATGCCGCAAAGCCTGTCGCACATAAGCAACAAGAAAACCGCCCAAGTCGGGCGGTTTTGTGTTGCTGAGTTAGGTTCGGTGTGGCGTATCAAATTACCGTTCTTTCCGTCTGATTGTGTACGATTCATTCTATAAATATATATCAGCAAGATCACAATTAAATAGTATTCATTCTTGTTTATACTGTATTTTTCTGAAACTTGCGTTATAATATTAACAGAAGTACGGATATCTATATCGTAATTCATTGTTAACTGGAGGTGCGCTTTGAAACAGAAAAGTCCGTTACTACCACTGTTTTCCGTCGTTTTTGTCGATATGCTCGGCTTTGGACTCATCCTGCCGTTGCTTCCATATATTGCCTCCAACTGGGGCGCAACACCTCTGATGATCGGATTCATCAGTGCCGCCTACCCTTTGGGCCAGTTTATTGGAGCGCCGATCCTCGGTCGTTTTTCCGATCGATTCGGAAGAAAGCCGTTGCTGCTTTTCAGCATTGCCGGAACATTCCTGTCCCTGCTCATGTTGGGATTTGCGCGCAGCATCGCCGTGATCATGATCAGTCGCTTTCTGGATGGGTTGACCGGCGGAAATATCACCGTTGCGCAGGCTTATATCTCTGATGTAACGGATGAAAAGAGCCGCTCAAAAGGCATGGGCATGATCGGCGCTGCTTTCGGGCTTGGATTCATCCTTGGCCCGGCGTCCGGTGGATTCTTAAGCCAGTGGGGCTATGCCGTGCCTGCATTTGTCTCAGCCGGATTATCGTTTCTCAACCTGCTCATGATCTCCATCCTGCTGCCCGAGTCGCTTCCCAAAGAGAAACGGGTGCAGCATATGTCCGAAGTCAAACGCAGCCATCCGCTCAAAGGAATGACCGCAGCGTTTGCAAAGCCCATCGCTGGCCCGATTTTGAGCAGCATCATCGTGTTCAGCCTGTCGATGTCCATGTTTGAATCCGTGTTTTCGCTGTTTGCCAAGCAACGCCTCGCTTTGTCCGCGCAATCGACAGGGTTTATTCTAGCGTATGTCGGGGTCTTGGTCGCGGCCATTCAGGGCGGCGGCATGGGAGCATTGACCAAGCGCTTCCGCGAAAATGTGCTTGTGCGCTTTGCGCTGATCACCCTGACATTATCGTATG
Organism: Christensenellaceae bacterium; assembly: GCA_963667195.1. Lineage (GTDB taxonomy): Bacteria > Bacillota > Clostridia > Christensenellales > CAG-138 > UBA7703. Next base: position 1,969,494 of record OY762962.1, on the reverse strand, counting down.
TCGGATGGGCTCTTTCGCCGAACGTGGTCGTTCTTATGATTATTCTGGTGCCATTGTCGCTCTCCAGCGGCATTCTCAGCACGCTGCTCCGTTCCAGCCTGTCCAAGTCGGTTCCGACAAACGAAACCGGCGAGATCATGGGAATCTCTGCAGCTCTGGAGAGTATCACCCGCATCGTTGCCCCGGCGCTGGGCGGCTGGCTCATTGGCAGCTTGTCCTCTACTGCACCGGGTCTGTTATCCGCATTATTGCTTGGGGTCCTAACCGTCTATCTCATCACGCTCCAGAAAAAGCACCGCTTGCCGGAGCATGCCGCGGAGGCGGACGTGTCTGAAATCGGCATCGATGTGTTCGGACGCAGTTGTTTTTTGAGCGATCCTGGTTGCTCCGCGACGACGGCAGAAGAGACCGTATCAACGTCTCCCGAGAACGAGACCCGCGCGGAATAATCCATTGCCAAACGGATTTGCCATTATAATTCTCCGTAAGTCTTTAGCTCAGTTTGTTACCGGAACAAAAGCTTGAGATGAAATCATTTTAACCGCATAGTACAAAGAAAGCGCTGGCGCAGGGACAAACAAGTCCTTACGCACAGCGCTTTTTGTATGAGATTGCATTGAACGTTCGCTTTGAGTCAGGCAATTACTCGACGGCCTTTTCGGTGTCAACGACCTTTTTCCCGTTCCCCGGCCGCGAAAACCTGCGCAGGAACCGCCAGGTCGCGCGCGCCTCGTCGTGGATCGCGCCGTGCGGCATGTCCTTGACTTCCATGAAACAGACGCGGGGGCTGCCCTGCTCGTTGTGATAAACATACGCTTGCAGGCGTTCACCTTCGCGGTAACCCGCCTCACGGGTAAAAGTGTTTTCCGCGTTCCAAACCTCATCAACCGCCCACGCAACAGGCTTTATCTCCGCGGCGGGGCGCGGTGTACCGCCGTTGAGACGAATATAGGTCTCCATCATCGCGTCGAAATTCTTCAGCGCGAACGCGATCTTGTGATCCTTATCGCCGTTGACCGCGAACAGCGGCATCTCGAAGCCTTCTCTTAGCAGCTCGTTTTCCCATGCTTGCATCGGCGGGTTCCAGGGCGAAATCGCGGCAAACAGCGCTGGATGGCGTGTGCCAAACCAGCAGGTGCCCATACCACCGTTGGAAAATCCGGTCAGGTAGACGCGACTGCGGTCGATGCCGTAGCGCAAAACAAGTTTCTCGATCATGGGCACGAGAATTCCCTCGTCCCGCTCGACATGCCACGCGTTCTCCGGCGAATCCGGCAGAACGAGCAGGAATTCCCCCGTCTCATCCGATAATTGCGGCCAGCCGTTCTTGCCGGAAAAGAGCCGCGCGGACTCTCCGTGCCCGTGCAGGCTGATGACGACGGGCATTCCCTCGGTCGAGGTGATTCCCTTTGGCACGCGGGCGTAAAACGGATACCGAAACCCATTGTGGCTGATATAATCCACCGCGTACTCGCCGGAACGTTCGAACTCCCGCTTTGAGAGGCACCGCGCGGGCGTTCCGTCGGGAGAGTTCTTCCAGCGGATGCGCGTGTCGAACTCCGCCATGATCCGCTTCATCGTCTCGGCGTTTGCCGCAAATTCCCCGCGCGAAACCGTGACCTGATCGGGATCGATTGCACTGGCGCGGAAGTAATCTTCCGCCTCTTTGGTGTCCTCGTCTCCAAGCATCCAAACGCTCACGGGAATCTCGCGATTCTTGCGCATCGATTCCGGCGAAGCATCCGGTAGTAGCCACTGATCGGAGTTTTGTTCTCCCGTGCGGTAGTCGTCCGGAACGCCGTTAATCAATGCGACTTGCGCAAACATGTTCGGGTGCGCAACGGCGCAGTTGCCCGCGAACACCGCACCTTCGCCAAAGCCCACGAGGAAGATCAGCGTTTCCCAGCACCAGACCGTGCCGCGAACGTCGCCCGGATCGGGAGACTGCGCATCCGCCCAAACGGCCTTGTAGGTTTTTTTGATGCGATCCACGCTCTCGTTTCGCCATCCTTGTTCCGCGCGCATCAGCACAAGCACCGCGCCGTCCTGTTCGATCGCGTCGAGCCAGCCGGAGGATGCGGCAAACGCATCCAGCCGTTCGGCAGAGGAAGCGATCTCGTCCGGCGCGAGCAGGAAAATCGTCTTTGCCGCGATCCATGTGCGGCATTGTTCCGAAAGATAATAGACACAGCGAAAATCGCCGTTGAGTTCATATCGACGCATATTTTCCTCAGCTGACCTTCGCGGAGGTCGGGTTATAGAGTCCCTTTGCCTCGCGCTTCTTTCCGATTATTTCTTCTTCCGAGAACATCATCCATTTCATACCGATGCGGCTGCGATACGCAAACGCCAGATGAATCGTACCATCCGCACCCTGCATGATGTAGGGGTACTCGTATGTCATGTTGTTTGTGCTGTTTTCGCTGCCAACAAATCCCTCGCCGAGCTCCATGTGCCGAATCAGCGGGAAGGTAAGTCCCCCGTCCTCCGACAGCGCGACGGCAACCGGGCATCTTAGTCCCGGCCAAGCCGCGGCGTTCGGGTCGGGATTCGGCGTGTGCGTGGGGTTATAGGCAATCGCGATGCGCCCACTGTTGAGGCGGATGGCGCTCACACTGGAGTTGTTGTTCGGCAGCACGGTGGGCACGGGCGCGCTCCAGCTTTCTCCAAAGTCGCGGCTCTCGCTGCGGTAGATGTTGTCCGCGGCTCTGCTGCGCATAAACGCCACAAGGTGGCCGTTGTCAAGCTCGACCACGTTTGCATGCACGCGTCCGTTGCTCTGCGGCATCTCAACCTGCCGCCATGTCTTGCCCTGATCGTCCGAAATCTGGAACACGGTCGGGTCTCCCGCGAGGCCGTCCGCGCTGTCCGAGCATATCCAGTTGGAGAAGATCCATTTCCCGTTACTGAGCACCTGAATCGGCTGGCGGCAGAAGGTTCCTTCGCGCGGGAACATCACGTCCGCCGCGCTCCAGCTCTTTCCGCCGTCGCGGCTGATCTGCCTGCGCACGATGGAGGTAAACTGCATGTTGTCCTTGCCCTCGGTGCGCGCGAGCTGCGCGGTATACATAGCCCAAACAGCGCCGTCGGGCGCAAGGAACAGGCTCGGGTTCTGCTCGCTGCGCTCGGGATCGCCGGAGACCATCACGGGCTCCTCCCAGCGCGGCGCACCCTTCGGCAGGCGTGCGCAAAGGATGCTCACGTCCGGGCTGCCTTCAAACGTGCCCGCAAACCACGCGCAGAGCAGGTCGCCGTTTGGCAGTTCCAGCAGCGCAGGTGAGTGCGCGGAACGATATCCGCCCGTGGGCAGCATCGCTTCGAGCGTATGTATGTGTTCATTTCGATAGATGGTGCCGTCCGGCGTCAAATCGGGAAGAATCGGATATTGGGTCATGGTTCACCTTTGTCTTTCTGTACGATGGGTATTATTCCGCGATAGTCAACGATCCGTCGGAGTTGCGGGAGAATTTCTTTAAAAATTCCCAAGCATATCTTGCGGTGCGGATGTCCAGCGCGTGCGGCATCCGCTTTGCCAAGAACAGCTCATACAGCGCGGGGTTGCCGGGATCACAGCTGAACCAACGGTGGTGCAAAAAGCGTTCATCCGCGCCGTCATACCACGTTTCGTCCGCCTTCAAGCCGGATTCGCAGCCGTTGTCCTGCTCAAACGGCTCGACGGGAATGTTGTTGTATGTTTTCCAGTAATCAAATGTACTCAGCCGCCGATCCTGCGGGTTTGTGATCGGCCACGTCTGATCCAGCAGGCCGGAGACCTGGATCACCGGCATGCGGTAGTCATAAGCCGCTTTCTTTGCGTCCGCCTGCTTGCGCACGGGCGTGATCTCCTCGGTTTCGCCGGGAAAGCGATCGGACATGTTCATCGCGTTATTGCTCTTCATGCGGTTGAGCATGGTGGCAAAGCTGTAGAAATAGCCCTCGTTGTAGGCGTTGCAGGGCGCTGCCGCGGCGATCAGATTCGGCTGGACGCACGCCATGCAGTTGGACATCATACCGCCCATCGAAAAGCCGGAAACATAGATGCGCGTTTCGTCGATGGGATGCACGGCCTTCATGTGATCAATCAAAGCGAGAAAGAATGCTTCGTCGCTGTACTCCAGCATGGGATCGTTCCAAACGTTCCACATCTTCTTCTGCGCGGCCTTCGGGTACACGACGATGAAGTTCTCCTCGTCCGCAACATCGTGCCAGCCACTCTGCTCCGCGCCGTAGAGCGGAACGCATCCGCCGCCGTGGAAATAGAACACGAGCGGCACTTTTTCGCTCGTACCGCGCAGCTGCGGCGGTATGTATTCATACCACGTATGCTTGCATCCGGGGTTCACGCCGGGAATCTCCTCGTTGACGTGACCGACAAAGCCGCGCGCGGTGAAGTTTGTTCGTTTCTGATAGGTGCCGTAGGTGTCGTTCTGCCAGCGGCGCGTTTCGGAAAACAGCCGCTCCCAAGCGATCTTGACCGCGTCGGCGTCGAGCTTCCGCTCCGTCGTCAACAGACGCAAGTTCGGATTTTTGCCGTAGTAGGTGGTCACTCTGTCATCGCTTTCGGAAGCCTCTTCCGCACCGTTTGCCCGCTTGATGTATTCGCTTGCGACCGGGTTGCTGCTCCATGCCGCAACCTCGATGTTCCGTGCGCCTGCGGGAATTTGATACCCCGCCGGAAACGCGGAGAGCATCATCGCGGGCACGTTGATTGGACGCAGCGCCGCCATCGTCATCAGCAGCGCGGAGGCTGACTCCGATGCTGCGATATAAAAGATCATGCCGTTGAAGCCGGAGACGCCGATCTCGCTGTCCTTGAGGATGCCGAAGCAGCGCACGAGATAGTCCATGTCGCTTTCCCGCGCGGGATCGTCGTTGTAGTTCCAGCCTTCCGCCTTGGGATTCGGGAACAGCAGCAGGAAATGCTTCTCCTCCGCGAGCTTGTCGAGATCAAGCGAGGTCAGCAGCGCCTGCGCGGAATCCTCGTCGATCTCGTCACGCAAAACCATTACGACCTGACATTGCTTCGCGTCAGGGCAGCCGGATTTCGGCGCGTAGCAAAACATGCTCCGCTCAGTGCCCGCGCCCGCAACCGCGTTGTTCTCCGCCTCGCGTCTACCGGAGATGTCGCCCGCGACAGTCTGCAAAAAGAGCTTACCCTCGTGCGGAGAGAACTGCGTCCGTTCATTCATGTTGTCGATCATTTCGTGCCTCTTTCGCTCAGCGCGTGCGGTCGATGATCAGGGAACCGTCCTTCGCGCGGGAGAAGTGCTTGAGAAAGTCCCAAGCCCACGCAACCTGAACCGGGAGGATGGCATGCGGCATGCGTTTTGCAAGGACCATTTCGTAAAGAGAGGGATTCCCCTCGTCCTTACTATACCACCGTTGGTGCAAAAAGCGCTCTTCCGCGTCGATATAGAACGACTCGTCCGCGCAGAGGCCGGAGAGCTGATCGGGATCGAGACACGGGTTTGTCGGGATATTGTTGTATTCCTTCCAGCGCTGGATGGTCTTCGTGCGCGCGTCGTCGCAGTTGCCGTCCACCGGCCAGAGGCAGATCGTCGCGTCGTCATAGCCCGCGTTCTGGAAGATCGGCATGCGGTAATCGTATTTCGCCTTTTTCTCATCCGCGAGGCGCTTTGCGTAATTGACGTTTTCAAAGTCCTCCGGCTTCATCTTCATAAACGGCGCGAGCATGCCCGCGGGTTCCTTGAGATAGCCGAAGTTGAACGCGTTGCAGGGTGCGCCAGCCGCGAAGATTTCCGGATACGCGCCTGTGATCGCGTGCGTCATCATGCCGCCCATTGAAAAACCTGTGGCATAAATCCTCGTTTCGTCGATGGGATGCACGGTCTTCATGTGTTCGATCAACGCGAGGGTAAAGTCAAAATCGCTGGGGATGCGGGATTCGTTCCAGATGTTCCAGCATTTGCTCCGTGCAGGCGCCGGAAACACCGCGATGAAGTTCTCACGATCCGCGATGTCGTGGAGATTGCTCTGCTCCGCGCCATAGAGCGGCACGCAGTTGACGCCGTGGAAATAGAATACAAGCGGCACCTTCTCGCTCGTTCCGCGCAGTTGCGGCGGGACGTATTCATACCACGTGTGCGGAAAATTGTTATTCACGCCGAGGCTTGCGTCCTTCACGTGCGCCGTGAACCCGCGCGCGACAAAATCCGTGCGCGGCTGATAGGTGCCGTAGGTGTCGTTCTGCCAGCGGCGGCTCTGCGAGAACAGGTGATCCCACGCAAAGCGCACCGTCTCGGCGTTCGTCTCGCGTTCGCTGGTCAGGAGCCGCACATTCGGGTTCTTTCCAAGATAGGTGGCCACGCCGTCCGCAGTTTCCGCGGGCCAGGTTGCGGCGTTTGCGAGCAGCAAGTACTCCGAAGCCCTGTGATCGCTGCTCCATGCCGCAACCTCGACGTGCAGCGCATCCGATGGGATGTTGTACGATGCGGGCAGTTTGGAGAGCATCATCGCGGAGACGTTGACCGGTCTTGTCGCGGCCATCGTCATCAGCATTGCGGAAGAGGCGGGCGATGTCGCAAGATAAAAGATCATACCGTTGAAGCCGTTGACGCCCGCCTTGCAGGATTTCAGCGCATCAAAGCAGCGCACGAGAAAGTCCGTGTCGCTGTCATGCGCGGGATCGTTCCCATGGTTCCAGCCGGATTCCAAAGGATTCGGGAACAGCACAATAAAGTGCTCCTCTTCCGCGAGCCTGTCGAGTTCCAGGCGCACCAGCGTCTCCTGCGCGGAAGTCTCGTCGCTGCCATCGCGCAGCACCAGCAATACCTGGCACTGCTTGGAGTCCGGGCAGCCGGACTTTGGCGCGTAGAGGTACATCGTGCGGTCTTTGCCCGCACTCGCACGGACTTCGTTTTCATATTCGATTTTCTGGTTGCTCTCGCCCGCGACCATCTCCAGCACCAAAGCGCCCGAAAGCTGCGAAAACTGTACCAGTTCTTCCATTTTATCGTTCATGCCGTTCCTCCTGTATGATCAAACGTGATCGAAGATTTCATATCCTTCAGGCCTGCCATGCAGGCACTTGTGTTCCAAATTCAGTATCTTATTTTTCGATAGAAATGTCCATTTGTTCCGATGTTCTGCATAATTCGGTGATGATTTTGTTCTCGCTGCCGCCGAGAATAGCGGCTTGCATCGGTCTTCTTTCGACGCAATGCCGCACAACACTATGATGTTGTGCGGCATTGCGCTTACTAGGAGGTATTTTTGTTCAGGGGGTCTTATTTCATGGGGAACATCACAACTGCGATCGCCGCGGTCGCAACAACCTGAATGATCCAGAGCGGAACCTGGAATTTCCAGAACTCCGTGAGCTTGTATTTACCAAGACCCATCGTCATTGCGGGTAGACCGTCGATCGGCATTGCCCAGTTGACCCACGCGATCGGAACCAGCGCAAACGCTAGAGCGACCGGGCTATAACCGAGCTGCATGCAGGCCGCGATGCCGATCGGAGCGAAGATGAACAGCGAACCGAAGCTTGCGCCCGTGAAGGTTGCGCTGATGGAGGTAATGAAGGAGAACACGAGCACCACGAGGAAGGGGCTGGGAGATGTGCCAAGCAGGCCAACGATCTTCTCGCCGAGCAAGCCGGTGAGTCCGCAGTTGGACATCGCGGTCGCAACACCAATGACACCCGCCATCATGACGATCAGCGGCGAGAACCAGTTGCTGAGGAGTTCTTTGAACTTCAGCGCGCCGACGCAGAGGAAGAGACCGGCGACGATGCCAGGGATGCCGTAGCCGACTTCGTTCGGGAGTTTGCCAAGCAGGATCATGCCGACGATCATGATGACGAAGCCAACATAAACGCAGATTTCCTGGAACTTGGTGAGCTGGTGTGCTTCTTCTTTTGCAAGGTCAACCTTCTGCGCATCTGCAAGCGTGTCGCTGATGTCGCGATCCGGCAGCAGTTTGTAGCCGATAAGCGCCCAACCGAGGAACAGCACGGAGACGATTGCACGATAGATCGTGAACTGCGTGAGAGAAACCGCTGCTAAGCCAGTTGCGCCGGAGGATTCCAGCAAGCTGGACATAAGGCCGACAAAGAACGCGGTGGAAATCGGAATCCAGCCGCCGAAGCCCGTTGCCATACCGGCGGGGAGGATGATGCGGGAGGTCGGCAGTTTCTTGTTGTATGGAATCGTGGAGACGATGGAGAGGATCAGCACGTAGTACGCGGTGCCCGAGATGAAGTTCGCGATGAGCATGATCATCAGCAGAAGCAGGACGTAGTTTTTATAGCCGCCCTTACCCGCCATGTTGCCGAGCGCGCGCTTGAGGCTCGCGATGAACGAGGTTTTCTGCAGCGCCGCCATGGCAGCCATGAAACCCGCGATCATGATGACGTTTTTGTCCACAAACCCGCCAAAGGCTTGCGCAACGGTCGCCTGGTTGGTCACAACCAGCAACGCGCAGGCAATCAACGGCGGAGCACCGAATGGGAGTTTGTCGGTGATGATCGCAACGATCATCGCGACAATGATAACAAGGGTGATAATCATAGACGCTGTGAGCATAATATTAACTCCTCTTTTTCATTAGCCTCTCCCCAGAGGCATATTTCTTTGGTTCGCCCGATGCGATTTGTGATACCCCATGATTCTTGTCAAAAATCCCTCCTATCCCCTGTTGTTGTCCGCTGGTATGTTGAGTTCTTGATAAAGTTCGTAAAAAAGGCCTTTAGCGCCGAAGCCTCCGGATTTTGTGATCAGAAAGCGCCATTCCCCGCCGTAAGAGTATCGGGAGAGCACGACGCCCGGCAGAAGCTCCCGTACGGGCAGAATCGCATGGATTCCGAGGTTTCGCGCGAATGCCAGAAGCGTATCTCCACCGATAATGAAGAGCGTACCCTTCGGGTTCATCGCGAGGAAGTCCGCAATCACGCGGCTGAAGTAGTCCGCAACCACCGCGCTTCTGGCGAGCACTTCGTCGTCGGTAACTCCCAGGTCTTCCGCACCGGTGTCCAGCACAACAATCTCGTGCCGTTGAGATGCCGCAGATATCTGACTTGTGATTTCCTCTTGGTCGAGAAATTCTCCCGCGCTTTGCAGATGAAATCTCGGGTATCCCGCCTGCTCCGCAGCATCACACTGCTGAAGCGAGATCGGGTTGACGCTGCCGCAGAATACCGCGAGCTTTCCCGCGGGTAGCGGAACCGCTTCGGAGCATGTATCAAACGCAATCAACTGAGGCAACGCATTTGCAAACCCCGCGCAGCCCGCAAAGAGCCTGGCGCCAATCGTTCGGATCAAGGTTTGGCCAATGCGGATGAAGTCCTCGTCCGTCTCCGCGTTGTAGACCGCTATGCCTTCGTCAAACGCATCTTCCGTCTCCGCGGCGATGTACGCGTTCCGTTCGGTCTGTTCCGCGATCAACTCCAGGATTGCGGAGTGCTTGACGGGGTTAAACGGGTCTGTCGCAAAAACGCTTTGCGCAACCGGGGTTACGCCATCGATGTATAGCACGCCTTGACGCACGACGCGGTTCATCTTCGGAAACGCGGGTATGAAATGAAGTCTCTTTTCCTTCGTCGCGTCCAGTGTCGCCGCAAGCTCTGCGCCGATATTGCCGCGAAGCGCGGAATCGGTCTTCTTGTAGACGTATGTATAACGATTGCCCGCCATCCGCCGGATTGTCTCGTGCACCGCTTCGTATGCCTCCGCGGCTTGCATGTGCCGGGATTCTACAATCGCTACATCCACGCTGTAGTCTTCGCTTGGCATATGTTGATTCGCGTTGCCCGGCAGCCGCACGCACGTGCTGATTCCCGCTGAGGCGAAGCAAACGCCCGTGTCGAGAGCCCCGGTTAAGTCATCCGCGATGATGAGCAGTTTGTTCATTTGGCACCTATGGTTTTCCGTTTTGTGAAAATATCGTGTTTGGTTGAACGCAGAGAATGCAAATATTTGGTGAACGCAATAAGAATAATGCGGATTTTATGGATTCAGTATATGCAAACGGGGCTCACCAGTCTACGTGACGAAACCCAAAAAATCGTTTACTTTTGCAACATTTACACCGCGATTGACGAATTTTCACGAAATTAGTATAATAAAAACTGTCAATTGTTCTATTATAAAACAGTCGAGGGCAAACCTATGAGCAATGAAGTAAAGATACTCGTCATCTGCCCGTATGAAGGCATGGTTCCGCTCGTGCGCAAGGTCACCGCAGAGTTTTCAAGCGTGATCCTCAACGTCACGGTCGGAAACCTAAACGAAGGCCTCGCCTATGCGGTGAAGAGCTACAGCGAGAAATATGACTATATCATTTCGCGCGGCGGCACGGCGCAATACATCCGAAAAGCCGTGTCGATTCCCGTCATCGAGATCGAAACCCGCTTAAACGACATTCTCAATGCGATGAATTATGCGCTCTCTACGTCGTCCCGGCTCGCGATTGTAGGATTTCACAGCATCACGAAGTCTGTCGAATCGCTGGAGCACCTGTTGCCGTTCGACTACAAGGTCTACGGCATCGACGATGTCGACGATCTGGATACGACGTTTCAGGCGATCGAGTCGGAGGGCATTCGCTCGATTCTCTGCGATACGATCACCTACGAGTCCGCGCGCAGCTTCGGATTCAATGCGTTTCTCATCACCTCCGGCGAGGACAGCATTCGGGATGCCTTTCAAAAAGCGCTGTTTTACCACGATGCCAGCGTGAAGCTGCGCGAGGAGAACCGGTTCCTGCGGGAGCTGATTGCGCTGAATAACGAGAGCGCAACGGTGGTCTATACCTCCGACCGAAAGCTCTATTATGCTTCCCTCACGCAGAGCGATTCTTCGATCTTCGACTACTTGTTTGAGCTTCTTCCGAGGTTCCAGACCGACGATTCCTTTAAGCTGGTCAAGCGGCTGAACGGCGTATTTTTCCATATCACCGCGCGCAAGATCGACGTGTTTGATCAATTCTATCTGACGTTTTTCATCAGCAGGCGCGTTCCCTCCTCGTCCGGAGAAAAGCGCGGAATCCGGTATTACGACTCCGACGAGGTGGCGGACGAGCTGCGAAACAGCGTCTTCGGCATCACCAACGTGGAGAGCTATTATGCGCCGGAGATCGAGCAGTGTACCTCGCGCAACGATCCTGTGCTGATCAGCGGCGAGGTCGGCGCAGGCAAGGATCACCTTGCGAAGATGATCTACCTCAAGAGCAGCTTCAACCGTCATCCGTTTGTGGTCATCGATTGCAGCCAGATCAACAGCCGCACGTGGAACTATCTGCTCATGAAGCCGGATTCCCCAATCTGCGACGCGGGCAACACCCTGTTTATCAAAAACATTGACGCGCTGAATCACGAAAAACTGGATCAGCTGCTCTCCGCGATCACCGTTGGCGACGCGGTCAAGCGCAACCACATCCTGATCTCCCGATCCGAGCAGCGAAATCTGAGTATCCTCCGGGAGCAGCTCGTGCTCAAAACGATTGACAAGCTCAAGTGTCTGATCATCTCCATGCTGCCGCTGCGCGGACAGAACGCCGTCATCGAAAACGCCGTCCGATTGCTGATGAACTACTTCAACGTGAAATACGAGCACGCGCCGATCTTCATCCAGCCGGAAGCGCTCGCGCTCCTCGTGCAATACGACTGGCCGCAGAACTACGAGCAACTCATGCGGGTCATGGAAAAGCTCGCGTTTTTGGTCGGCGACGACGCCATCACCCGCCAGCACGTGAGCGACGCGCTCCGCGTGGAGATTTCGTTTGTGCAGGGCGAAACGCCGAACACCGCTAAGACGATACTGAATCTGTCCCAAACGCTGGAGGAGATCAACCAGGACATCGCGAAGATCATACTTGAGCAGAACAACGGAAACCAAAGCGTTGCCGCAAAGAACCTCGGCATCAGCCGAACCACACTCTGGCGCATGCTGAAGGAGTAACTTTTCTGCTCTCGTTTCGAAAAGCGCATCCGGTCACCGGGTGCGTTTTTTTGCCCTTGAGGAAGAAAGTTTCCGGTGTTTCAAGAGTAAACAGGATTTCCCTTTGGATTCGTTGCCTGTAAAACGCAATCAAAATAAGATGAGATCAGGCGATGGCAAAAGCCTGTCGCCAAATCTATTGTCAGGTAGTGAACAATGATCATTGACAGAATTGAACACGCGCACAAATACTACGGCATCGGCTCCCGTTTTGCCTCCGCGCTAAGCTATCTCCAGACCGAGGACCTGTTCTCCGTGGAATCCGCTACGCTTGAAGGCGGAAACGTGACAATCTCCATCGGAGATTACGTCTCCAAGCCCGAAGCAGACTGCAACATTGAAGCACACACGACCGTTGCAGACATCCACTATTGCATCAAGGGCACGGAAGTCATCGGCTATTGCGAGCGCTCAAACGCGACGACGAAGCAGGGCTCCGACCTCAGCGCGGAGACCATCTATTTCGAAGAACCGGAACTCAGTTACTTCAAGCTCCTGCCCGGCATGTTCTGCATCATGCTGCCGGAGGATGTCCACCGCGCAAAGATCATGAACGGCGCACCGGAAGACTGCCGCAAGGCGATCGTAAAGGTTTCGCTGGTGTAAAAAGCTTTTACTACAAAAGATCGAACGGCGTACCAATCAAAACGGCCATGATGAACCATCATGGCCGTTTTGATTCGAGTGGAGATAGTACTATGGAGAAATCATGTTTATCGAAACAAGCCGTAGCTTGATGCGATTGATCCGAACTGTTCCGCCGCTATTTTGCGGCGCGATGGTTTGCCATCGCAATCGCGTAGTCAATCGCGTTGACGAGGCTCAGCTCGCTGGATGTACCCTTGCCCGCCTGATCAAAGCCCGTACCGTGATCCACGGAAGTGCGAATGATCGGCAACCCAAGCGTTACATTCACGCCCTCGACCGACTTCCAATTTTTCCGCTCGCGGTCATAGACAAACCCGACGGTCTTGAGCGGAATATGTCCCTGATCGTGATACATCGCAACCACGATGTCATACCAACCGCCGATTGCCTTGGAAAAGAGACTGTCCGCGGGTTCAGGGCCGATGGCGTCGATGCCCTCCGCGCGCGCGGCCTCGATTGCGGGGATGATCTCGTCGATCTCCTCCGTGCCAAAGAGCCCGTTCTCGCCCGCGTGCGGGTTGAGGCCTGCGATCGCGATGCGCGGATGCTCGATTCCGATCTGGCGGCAGGCGTCGTAGGCCGTATGGATGACGTCCAGCACGCGCGCCTTCTTGACGCGGTCACATGCCTCGCGCAGAGAGCAGTGCGTAGAGACGTGGATGACGCGCAGGTCGTGATGCGTGAGCATCATGGCGTATGTCTTCGTGTTCGTGTAGTGCGCGTAGATCTCCGTATGCCCCGCGAAATGCAGGCCTTGCGGCTCCAAAGCGAGGTTCATCGCCTCTTTGTTGAGCGCGTTTGTCACCGTCGCGTCCAGTTCCCCCGCCTGAGCAAGCACAATTGTCTTTCTCACGCTCAGGAACGCCGCCATGCCGGCCTCCGCGCTGATCTTTCCGATCGGCATCTTCTGTATATCCGCAATCAGGTCGAGATGCAATACATCTACCGTGCCCGGCGTAAAGCGCGCATCCGTTACCGTTTTGCAGCGGTGTATGGCGAGATTCGGGCTGCCGATGAACGATTTTGCCTGCTCCAGCGCCGTCGCGTCTCCGATGATAATCGGGCGGCAGCGCGCATAGAGATCCTCGTGCATGAGCGCCTTGAGCGAAAGCTCCGGCCCGTTGCCCGCGGGGTCTCCCATCGTGATGCCGACGATCGGCAGTTTTTTCTCCGTTTGACTCATACGTTTCATCCTATTCTGTCATCACACGGTGCCGGGTTGCATATACACGTGTCAGCGCATACCCTTTGCTTCGTTTTCCGCAAGTACGGCCTTCAGCGCGGTGATTCCTTCGTCCGAAAGCTGGTGAAACGGCCTGCGGCAGAAGCCAACGTCGTGGCCAAGCAAGCGCACGGCGGTCTTTACGATCGTGTTCGGGTTGCCGAACTTGAAGCACGCGCGGAAGGAGGCGATGCTCTCCTGCGCGGTTTCCGCAGCGGTAAGATCGCCGCTTTCGAAATGCTCGTAGATGCTGACCATCGTGCGGGGATAGACGTTTGCGCAGCCCGCGACCGCGCCGCTTCCTCCCGCTTGTAGCGTTTTGAGAATCAGCGAATCGTTGCCGGAGAGCGTCGCAAAATCTCCCGTTTTGCGCGATTTTCCCGCTTCCAGATAGGCAAGTATATTCTCAAAGCTGCCGGAGGAGTCCTTGACTCCGACGATGTTGTCGATCATAGACAGCTTTGCTACCGTTTCCGGCGCGAGCGCGTTCCCTGTTCGCGCCGGGATATTGTAGAGTACGATCGGGAGATGGACCGACTCTGCAATCGTTTTGTAGTGTTCATAGAGCTCGTTTTGGCTCGCCTGCGCAAAACTCGGCGTCACAAGCGACAGCACGTCCGCACCCGCGGCCTCCGCCATCAGGCTCTGTGCGATGGTTTCGCGCGTCGTGATGCAGCCCGTTCCGGCATAGACCGGTACGCGCCGATCCGTCTTTTCGATTACGCATTCCAAAACCTGCTGCTTCTCCATGCCAGAGAGCGCGTATCCTTCGCCGTTGGTGCCGAAGCAAAAGAGTGCATGGCAACCCGCCGCAATCAAGCGGTCTGTCTGCCTGCGCAGCTCCTCAAAATGGATCGACTCGTCCGCCAGCATGGGAGTTAGGATTGGCGCTACGATGCCTTTGATGTCGGGCTTATGACTCATGTGCTGATTTCCTCTGCTGTATCAAAAGTAACTCTTACAGAATCTGGCGATAGATCGCGCGCGCATCGTCGGCTGTCACCTGCCGCATGTTGTTCACGAGCAGCCTAGCCACCTGCATGCCCGCGTCCACCAGCGTCTCAAGATCGCTTGCGGGCACGTTGAACTCCTTCAAACTCGTCGGAATATCCAGATGCCGCACGATCTCGTCCATGCGATCGATCAGCGCACAGGCTTTTTCGGCGCAACCAACCAACTTGTTTTCAGGATAGCAGGCATCGTAGGCTTCGGCAAGCCTTGCGCAAAACGCCTCGTCTTTCAGGTTAAAGCGCATGACGGGTACGAGCAAAATCGCGTTGGAAACCCCGTGCGCAATGTGATATTTTCCGCCGAGCGGATAGCTCAGCGCGTGTACCGCGGTCGTACCGGAGGCGGTGATGGCGACACCAGCGTAGAAGCTCGCAAGCTGCATCACCTGCTTTTGCTCCATCGCGTCGGGATCGTCGCAGGCGGCCTCGATGTTGTGTAAAATCATCTTCAGCGCGGGCAGTGCAAATGCATCGCTCAGCGGGTTTGCCTTGTTGGAGGTAAAGCATTCCACCGCGTGCGCCAGCGCATCGATTCCCGTTGCCGCGGCGATCTTGCGCGGGAGCTTCTTGATCATCGCGGCATCGAGCACCACATAATCCGCGATCATGTTTTCATTGACAATGCCGACTTTGAGTTCTTTTTCGGGAACTGCGACAATCGCGTTTGGCGTCGCCTCAGACCCGGTGCCCGCCGTGGTCGGCACCATGACGGTCTTGATCTGCTTTTTCGCTTTGCCGGGGGTTTCGAGCAGGTCTTTGACGGTCAACGAACCGGACACCAGCATGCTCGCGAGCTTGCCCGCGTCCATGACGGAGCCGCCGCCGACGGCGATCAACAGATCGGCATGGATGCTGCCGCACTGATCGACCAACGCCTGCGCCTGCGCATATGACGGCTCCACCGGAACATCGTCAAACACGGTGTATGGCACGGCTGCCGCCTCGATCTGCCGCAGCACCAGGTCGGTCAACCCGGCGGAGCGGATGCCTTTGTCGGTAATCACGGCAACATGCTGCGCGCCTTCCGCCGCGAGAATATCTTTGATCTTCTCCAGCGCGTTCTCGCCGCAAAACACCTTGCCCGGCAGTTTCAACGCATATTGTTTCAGCATGTCGATAAACCTCTCTTTTTCCGGTCGATTCGACTCAATGATTCAGATTCTCATCTCTGCTTGGCAAATTTTACCTTGCGGGAACCTATGCCAATATTGTACTTTGACTGTTTTCGGCGAACAACGTTTTTCCCTGAGTCAGGTGTTCACAATTGAAACATTCGCCGTTTTGTATCGTGTTATACCTCGGCTTCCGCCAGAGTCGGCAAAGCATCCGGCTGGGACGCGCTTGCAAGCGCTTTCTTTTCCGTAGCCAGATAGACGACGGCGCCGACGACCATCGGAATGGAAAACAGGCCGAACATGACTGAGTAACCAAATTCCTTGGCAAGTACGCCGCCGATCAGGCTGCCGAGTCCGATGCCCGCGTCAAAGCCGGAGAAGTACGTCGCGTTTGCAGCACCTCTGCGTTCCGGCGGGGCGGAGATCACGGCCATGGTCTGAAGGCTGTTTTGCACCGCGCCATAGGTCACGCCGGAGAGCGCGGCGGACGCGAGAAACAGCCACTCCCAACGCGACTGCCAAAGCATCAACAGCGACACGGCGAATCCGAAGAAGCCGAAGAGCAGCACATAGCGCGTGCCAAAGCGGTCGATGATCCTGCCAACCATCGGACGCCCGAAGAACAGCGTGCCCGCGAACAGCGTGAAATACAAACCGACATGTTCGAAGTGCATGCTCTTGCCGTACAGAATCGAGAATCCGAATGCCGCGCTGATGCCGATTGCCGCAATCAGCATCAGGATCGCGGGTCGAAACGCGCTTTTTTCATAGGGCATAAACGGTTGCCGGGTCACCGGCTTGACTGCCCGTTGGCGGAAGAAGTAGGCGAGTATGAGAACGATGCTCACGAGCCCCGCGGCAAGGTACATCATGACGGAAAATCCGCTGGATTCCAGCACCGAAAGCGCAATGCTCGGCGCAATCGCCATCGCAAAGCTCTGTGAAAGCGTGAAATATCCCATCCATTCACCGAACCTGTCGCGCGGTATCAGATCCGCCGCGATGGTGTTGCTTGCCGTTGTGGTCGCTCCGCCGGCAAAACCGTATAGAAAGCGAATCAGCAACATGGCGGAGACGGACGTGAAGATTGTGCTTGCGCCAAACGTGAGCGCGATGCAAAGCGCTCCGATAAACAGAATCGGCGCGCGCCCGAAGCGATCCACCGCGACACCCGTCAGCGGGCGAATGATCAAAGTCGCAACCGTGCCCAGCGCGGTGCAAAAGCCCACGATCGCATCCGATCCGCTGATGGCGCGCAGTTGAATCGGCAGCGACGTTCCGTAAAACTGCGCGGAAAAAAACAGAATCGCATTGATGAGTGTGATTCCAAGGAAGCGTAACAATGTGGAGCGGTCTACGGGTTGCTTCATGCGGTGTGCGGTAGTCCTTTCGGGTGTGTATCAGGCCGATGCATCCTGCCGCCAAAACCATTCAAAACGGGTATTGCGGGCATGAACCGGGCTATCATAATATGAAAGCATATCCATCCCTGATCGTTCCGTCAACGAAGCGCGTCCCGTTTTTCGTTCTAAATTGAAACGTCGGCGGCTCACCGCACTATCCGGTTCTATCGCGCGCGAAACGCCCAAACGGAAGTTTCCTCACGCATCTGACCCCTTTCTTGATACGACTCCGATTGAATTTGCCAACAGCCTGCGTTCGATTTCGCGCTAATCCAAAAAAAGAATGCTCCGCGCGTAGAAAACTACGGCGAAGCAAAATGAACTTTCATGAATACGACTTTGCGTTAAAGAATTCCAACGCGACGGCAACCCGCATTTTGAGCGATATCCCTCAATCTCTCCATCAAACCTTCATCCGGCACGGAGATGTTACGATAGTTCTCGCGCACACCCAGCGGTCGAAAGCGGATCAGCTTGTATCCGATGTTCGCGCCCGCCCGCCAAAATGGGGAGAGTACATCGCACACACGCCGCACGGTTTCCTCATTAGGCAGCCGATCCGGCACGACGACGGTGCGCACCTCCTCCAGCTTACCAACGGAGGCGAGGAACGTGAGGTTTTTCCGCACGAGCGTGTTGTCCGCGCCGGTGAGCGCGCAATGCGCCGCGGGATCAAAACACTTGACGTCCAGCATGACCCCGTCGCTCACGTCAAGCAGCTCCACATCCTGCTCGAAATCGTAATTGCCGTTGGAATCCAGCAAGGTGCTGAGTCCCATCTGCTTTGCTCCGCGAAACAATGCGAGCACAAAGTCCCGCTGGAGCGTACACTCCCCGCCGGAGACGGTAACCCCGCGGATGAACGGGCGGTTCTTGCGCAGAATCTCCAGCGCCTGCTCCGGCTCCATCCAATCGATCTTAGGTGACGCATCGCGCGGGCAGGCGCGAAGGCAGGCGTCGCAGCCGCAGCAAATCGCGCGGTCGTATCGCACCTTGCCGTCCACCATGCGTATGGCTCCGGTCGGGCAGCCGCCGACGCAAGCGCCGCAGTTGTTGCAAACGCGGATCGTCTCCGGGTTGTGGCAGTATCCGCAGTTGAAGTTGCAGCCCTGAAAGAAGAACACCGTGCGGTTGCCCGGGCCGTCCACACTGCTAAATGGAATGATGCGGTTGACCGGAGCTGTGATCACAGCGAGCGCACCTTGCGATCGAGGATATGGCTGTTGTTGACCTCGCCAAGGCCCCAGATCACGTTGTCCTGCTGCACCGCCTCGCCGCGCGCGAGCTTTTCGATGTCCGATTTTTTAACCAGATAGCCCGTGATGCGGATCACGTCGCTGTCGCTGGCATAGGCGGAGAAATACCGCATGCCGACGGAGAACGCGCCCTTGATCAAATCCACCATACTCTCCGGGTTGCGTTTCGCGGTCACTTCAAACGGGAAGATATCGCCCACGCCGGAATGGAAGTACGGGTGGAATTGCCCCGCGTGGCGCAGGTGGTCATACAGCGCGATCTCGTCGCCAATCGGAATCCGCGCGCCTGAACTCACGCCGATATCGGTATCCAGCCCGACCTGCGCATGCAGCGAAAAATGTCCACCGCTGACCGCGCAATATGGGCTTTCGTATGCGTTGACCAGCTCCGTGAGCCGCGACATCACCCGGTGCGCCAGCGAATCCGCGGCGTTGCTGTGCCCGTAGAGCACGCCCGCGCGTCCTTCCAGCGTCTCTAGACGGTTCACGCACTCCGCAAGGCCGACAACCCCGAACATTCCCGTGAAGCGATCCAGATGGAGGAACCCTTCCTGCACGAGGAAATTCGAGCGGAAGAACAGGCTCTTATCGATTAAGAACGCAATCTTTGCGTCTATAAACTTGCAGTTCAGGCGCACGGCCTCCGGAAGCACGCGCGAAAGCAGGTCTTCAGTGTCTTTCGCTTGATCCGCCGCCGCCTTGAGGTTCAACCGCGCGAGGGTAAACGCACCGCCGCCGACCGGCAGCACATTATAGCAGCTCGCGATGCCATACGGGACGGCATACGCTTTTCGATACACCGCGTCGTTGGCGAAGCTGGGTTTTGCGCAGGCGAGATCGTTTCGCGCACAACGGGCTGCGAACGCGTCCGGCGTGATCGCGGGATCATACAAAAGCGTGATGCTCGGCGTCGCGTTTTGGAGCTCGTAATCGCAGTCGAGCAGGATCTCTCCCGCGAGCGTCGCCTCCGGCCCGATATTCGCGTGCGCGTAGGAATCGGAGATCGTGCGGTCGAGGAAGATCATGAAGTGGCGGATGAGCTTTCTCGCCTCCACCTCGTCGCGGATAAACGGCTGAAGCATCCGGTCGAGCCTTCCTAAATAAACGGGAAAATTCGTGATGGACGGAATATGCCGATAGAACATCTTGAGCGCCTCGATCACTTCAAACAGGTCCTTCGGCGGATCGATGCGCAGGAATTTGCAGCCTTTTTCCAAAAAGAGATCGTAGTCCGGCAGGAGATAGCGCGGACAATTCGGCGCGTATCCTTCGCCGAGGTCGGAGAGCACCCCCTGATCCAACAGCACGTCATAGCCCTCGGGCGGCGTAAATCCATACACGAATTGACCGGGTACTTTAGACAAGTTCATCATCGCCTGCTCATGCGTCAGCGAGGTATCGCCCACAATCCGGAGTGTGCTTTGCGTGATTTTCTGCTGGATATCCATTCTATTCTCCTTTTAAACGGTCCTGTGATCTGTGTTTTCAGCGATGTGGATCAAAGATTCGGCATCGCGCCGCGTCATCATCGTTCTTTTATACAAGTATACAACATAATTTCGGCGATTCAAGACTGTTTTCTCACAATAATTCAAATTTTAGCCCATTTTTCGTGTTTTTACGATTGACGAGTGATTGTACAACTGCTATATTTTAGACAAGTCCAGTGCGGCGAGGTTGTCCCTGTCCAGCAAACGT
Organism: Christensenellaceae bacterium; assembly: GCA_963667195.1. GTDB lineage: Bacteria > Bacillota > Clostridia > Christensenellales > CAG-138 > UBA7703. The sequence goes on along the minus strand of OY762962.1, from coordinate 1,949,185 downwards.
CTGCCCTGTGAGCCTTCTATATCATTCTGACACAACAAACCACCCACCGCCAAGGATCCACTTCATAATTTTTACGGAGGAAAGAAGAACATGAAAAAGCTCATTGCAACGGTTCTTGCCGTACTGCTTATTTGCAGCATGGCCACCGCCTGCGCCGCGCCCGGCGCAGCAACCACGCCCGCAAACGCCGCCGGCGGCAAGAAAGCCGCCTGCATCCTCGGTGTCGGCGGTCTCGGCGATCAGTCCTACAACGACCTCGTATACTCCGGCATGAAGAAGGCCGAAAGCGAACTCGGCATCGCGTTTGACTATGCGGAACCGAAGCAGATTTCGGAATTCGAGCTCATCATGCGTGATATGGCGAGCTCCGGCCAGTACAGCGTCATCGTCTGCGTCGGCTTTGACCAGGTTGACCCGCTGACCAAGGTTGCGCCCGAATTCCCCGACCAGATGTTTGCTCTGATCGACGGCGTCGTGGATGGCCCGAACATCGCGAACTACACCTGCATGGAAGAAGAAGGTTCCTTCCTTGTCGGCGCACTCGCAGGACTCATGAAGAAGAACGCCGCGGCTTACGGTGTTGCGGACAACAATACCATCGGCTTCATCGCCGCGATGGAGATCCCGCTGCTCGTCAAGTTTGACGCGGGCTATCAGGCGGGTGCCAAGTTCGTGAATCCCTCGATCAATGTGCTCACCGACTATGTCGGCGGCAACAACCCCTTTAGCGACACCACCACCGCAAAAGAGATCGCGCTGACCCAGTATTCCAAGGGCGCGGACATCATCTATCATGCAGCGGGCGGCTCCGGCCTCGGCGTTTTCCAGGCTGCGGCAGAGCAGAACTTCAAAGCCATCGGCGTCAACTCCAACCAGAACGTGCTCGATCCGGATCACATCGTCGCGAGCATGCTCAAGCGCGTGGACACCGCGGCGTTTGAAATCGTCAAAGCCGCCTGCGTGGACAACAACCTCGCGGTTGGCTCCACCACCGTGCTCGGCGTGAAAGACGACGGCGTCGGCTACACGCTCGAAGGCAGCAACATTAAGGTCAGCGACGAGGATGTCGCGATCATCGAAGGCCTCCGCGCGAAGATTGCGGATGGTTCGCTCGTGATTCCGACCACGCTCGAAGAAGTCGACGCGTTCCTCGCGGCCAACGCGAAATAAGGTATTCCCGTATTCCGCTGATTTACGCGTAACGTAAACGTTGCTGGGAGGGTGAAGCGCAAGCCTCACCCTCTCCGGCAACACGTTTGAACAGGAAACTTTGGTTCCAAACGAAACGAAAACGAGGTGCACCCCGTTGTTGGCAGTCAATATGCGCGGTATCACGAAGCGCTTCGGCGCCATGACCGCAAACGACCATATCGATTTTCAGGTGGAGCAGGGCGAAATCCATTGCCTGCTCGGCGAAAATGGCGCGGGAAAATCCACGCTGATGAACGTTCTCTTCGGTCTGCATTGCCCCGATGAAGGCTGTGTGGAGATCGAAGGCCAGCTGATACCCGCACTCACGCCAAGGCTTGCCTATGGGTTGGGCATCGGCATGGTGCACCAGCACTTCATGCTGATTAACCACCTAACATGCCTGGAAAACATCATCCTCGGTAACGAGCCGGGGAACGTTGTGATCGACCGCAAGCGCGCGCGCAAGCAAGTGCAGCAGCTCTCGGATCAGTATCACTTTAATATCGAATTGGACGCGCTGGTTTGCGATCTTTCGGTCGGCATGAAGCAGCGCGTGGAAATATTAAAAACACTCTATCGCGGAGCCAGCATCATCATTCTCGACGAGCCGACCGCGGTACTCACGCCGATCGAGGCGGAGCAGTTGCTCTCCATCCTCAAGGATATGCGTGCGCAAGGCAAAACCATCATCTTCATCACGCATAAATTAAAGGAAACGCTCGACGTTGCCGACCGCATCACGATCCTCCGCGGCGGAAAATCCGTCGCCCTGCTAGACGCCTCCTCCGCAACGCCGCAGGAGCTCGCGCGGCTCATGGTCGGCCACGACGTCACGTTTGAGATCGAAAAACCGGCCTGCCCGAAAGGTGAAGCTGTCCTTCGCGTGGAGGATGTGCGCCTACTTCCAAACGCGCAATCCACGGTTTCCTTCGAGGTGCACGCGGGTGAAATCTTCGGCATTGCGGGCGTGGAAGGCAACGGACAGCAGCAGCTCGAGCAGATCATCATGGGACTGCTCAAGCCGAAAAGCGGACGGATTTTCTACCAGAAAACGAACCTGCTGGAGCTATCTCTGCGCGCGCGCAGGCGGCTCAGCATCGCGTATATTCCCTCCGACCGGCTCAAGCAGGCGTTGCTGGCGCATGTTTCCCTGCAGGAGAATTTCCTGCTCGGCAATCAATACGATCCGGCCTATGTCCGGCGCGGACTGATTCAGGCGAAAAAGCTCCACGAAAGCACCACGCGCATGATGCAGCAGTTCGACGTTCGCGCAACCAGCACGCAGCAGGAGGCGGGTTCGCTCTCCGGCGGAAACCAGCAGAAGTTCGTGCTTGCACGTGAAGTCAGCAAAAACCCGCGGTTTGTGCTCGCCTGTCAGCCGGTGCGCGGCCTCGACATCGGTGCGATCAAGTACATCCATAGCGTGCTGCTGCGGCTCCGCAGCGAAGGCGCGGCAATCCTGCTCATCTCCGCGGAGCTTTCGGATATCTTCCAGCTGAGCGATACGGTCGGCGTGCTCTACAAAGGCGAGCTCATGGATGTCCGCAAGACGGAAGCGTTTGACAACGAGTCCATCAGCCTGCTTATGGCGGGCAGAAAGGAGGCGCAGGCAGATGAAGCAACAGCAAGATCGTAAGCTGCCCGCGCTTGCGGCACGACTCCTCTACTCCCTCGCCGCGGTAGTCCTCTCTCTGATTTTGGCAACGATCGTGATGCTCGTTGCGGGTTACGACCCGCTCCGCGCGTTTGGTGCGATGCTCAACGGCGCGTTCGGCTCCGCAAACGCAATCGCCAACACACTCAGTAAAAGCATTCCCCTGATGTTCACGGGTTTTGCGTTTGCCGTGGCGAACAAAGGCGGCATCTTCAACATCGGCGGTGAAGGCCAGCTGTATCTCGCTGCGCTTGCCAGCGCGGTCACCGCGCTCGCTCTCAACGGGCTGCCGCGCATCGTCGTGCTCGTCGCAGCAATCCTCGCGGGCATGCTCGCGGGCGGCGCGGTCGGCGCGCTGATCGGCGTCATCAAAGCCAAGATGCGCATCAACGAGGTCATTGTTGCGATCATGATCAACTACATCGTGTCGCTCTTTACCTCCTACATGGTCAACGGTCCGCTTAAGGCGGAGAACAGCATGACCGCGCAGAGCGAGGCAATCTCGAACAACTATCTGTTTGCGACGATCATCCCCCGCTCGCAGCTGACCACGGCGCTCTATCTGGGGCTTGCGTTCGCGGTGTTGATCTTCTTCCTCTTCCGCTCCACCCGTGTAGGCTTCAACATCCGTGCGGTTGGCGAAAACCTGAACGCCGCCGCTTCCTCCGGCATCAACATCGCGCTGACCACCATCGGCGTGATGGCGTTTAGCGGCATGCTGGCGGGGCTTGCGGGTGTGACGGAAGTCCTCGGCAAGTACGGCAGGTTCATCGACGGGTTCTCTCCGGGATTCGGCTTTACCGGCATCGCGGTCGCGGTGCTCGGCTCCAACAATCCCTTCGGCATCCTGCTCACCTCTCTGCTCTTTGGTGCGCTGGAGGCAGGCTCGATGAAGATGAGCTATGTCGCCAACGTCTCCACCAATATGGTGATGGTGATTCAGGGACTGGTGATTCTCTTTGTGGCAACGCCGGAGATCGTCAGCCAGATTGCCAAGAGAAAGAGAGGAACGCGGAATGGATAACCTGCAATACATCTTCTCGTTCAACATCGTTCTCACCACGCTTCGCTTTGCGATTCCGCTGACGCTGGCCGCCGTCGGGGCAACCATCTGCGAGCGCAGCGGCATCATCAACCTCGGCGTAGAGGGCATGATGCTCATCGGCGCGTTCGGCGGCGTGCTGGGCACGCATCTCACGGGAAACCCGTGGCTCGGCGTTCTGTTTTCCATCGCTTGCGGCGGCTTGATCGCGCTGGTTCACGCGGTACTGAGCATTCGCTACCACACGAACCAAACCGTCAGCGGCGTCGGCATCAACATCCTCTCTGTGGGACTCACCGTCGTGCTCACCCGTGTGGTTTGGGGCACGGACGGCATCAGCGGCACGGTCACCCAGCTCGGCACCATGAGCATCCCGCTCTTGAAGGATATCCCCGTGGTGGGCGCGCTGTTTGCGGATCAATCCCCGTTTCTGTATCTGACGTTGTTCATCGTGTTTGCGGCCTGGTTTTTCATGTACCGCACCAAAGCTGGATTGCACCTTCGTGCCATCGGCGATCACCCGCGCGCGGCGGCCACGGTCGGCATCAACGTTCGAAAGTACCGCTATGTTGCGGTCGTCGTCTGCGGCATGCTCTGCGGCATGGCGGGCGCGTATCTTTCGATCGTGCAGAACAACCTCTTCGTCAACAACATGGTCGCAGGTCGCGGATTCATCGCGCTCGCGGCGAATATCTTCGGCGGTTGGAACCCGCTTGGTTCCTTCCTCGCGAGTCTGCTGTTTGCCTTTGCGCAGGCGCTGCGCATCAACCTGAGCCTGCCGATTCCCGACCAGTTTGTGCAGATGGTCCCCTACGCGCTGACGCTCATCGTGCTCGTCGTCGTCGGCCGAAAGGCAAAAGCACCCGAAGCATCTGGCGAACTGATCGACTAAGGAGAACGCCATGCAGAAAACAAGCACCTATACGCTCACAAACTGCACCATCCTCACCGTGGACGGAGAAGACAGCTTCTTCCCGCGTGGGAGAATGACCGTGCAGGGCAACACGATCCTGCGCGTTGGCCACGAGCACGAGATTCCGCTGGAAGGCGACGTGATCGATCTGGAAGGCAGACTCGTCCTGCCGGGGCTCGTGAACACGCATACGCATTCGCACTCTTCCCTGTTTAAAAATCAGGCGGATGATCTGCAGCTCATGGACTGGCTCAACAAGGCCATGTGGCCGATGGAAGCGCACCTGAACGCCGCGCGCGCGCAGGCCGGAACCGCGCTTTCGTGCATGGAATATATCTCAAGCGGCATCACGACCTATTGCGACCAGTTTTACTATGCGGAGGCGATTGCGCCCGTCGCGAGCAAGAGCGGCCTTCGGAGCGTCCTCGGCGCAACCGTGTTTGAAAAGCCCTCAGTCGAAACGGACGATACCCTACGCGCGGCTTGCGACTTTGTCAAACACTGGCTGGGTCGCGAAGAAGAGACACTGGTCTACCCCTGCCTCGGCCCGCACGCGCCGTATAGTGTCAGCGCGGAGCAGTTTATCCGCGTCGCGGAATTTTGCCGCAAGCACGACGTGCTTCTGCACACGCATATCTCCGAAACGCAGGACGAAAACAAACAGATTCTGGCGAAATACGGCAAGACACCGACGCAGTGGCTCGAAAGCCTCGGCGTGCTGGAAAACCGCGTGCTCGCGGCGCACAGCATTCATCTCGACGAACACGACATGGAACTCTATGCGCGGCGGAACATTCACGCTTCCTATAACCCCGTGAGCAATCTCAAGCTTGTCTCCGGTCGTATGCCCTATCGCGCGCTTCGCGAGCACGGCATTCAGGTGTCCATCGGCACCGACGGCGCGCAGAGCAACAACAGCATGGACTTATTGCGCGATCTTCGCACGGGCGCGCTGATTCAAAAGCTCGCGGAGAACGACGCAACGATGTTCAATGCACGGGAGATGGTTCGCTTGGCTACCATCGAAGGCGCCATCGCGCTCGGGCTCGAGCGGCAGATTGGCACCCTCGAATCCGGCAAGCGCGCGGACTTCATCGCGCTGGACACCAAGAGTACGCGTCTTGTGCCGCTGCACCGCGAATCGCTAAGCAATCTCTACTCCACCGTCGCCTACTCCGCCTGCGGCGCGGATGTCTGCGACATGGCGGTCAACGGAAGCTGGGTGATGCAAAACCGCAGCATCCGTACGATGGATTGCGACGAGGTGCGCAGAAACGCGCAGGAAGCCTCCGAATACCTTGTGTCTCATGCCAAACGGCAAGCGTAACGCATACCGCGTTTCACATAATTTATCTATACGCAACAAAAAAGGAGCGAGTAACAAACATGAGTGAAATCCTGAACAAAAACGAAGTAACCTTTGGGCAAAAGCAGTATCATATCGCGCTGTCTCCGGGCGAAATCGGCGAATACGTCCTCCTTCCCGGCGATCCCGCGCGCAGCGATATCGTGGCAGGCTATCTGGACGACGCAAAGCTCATGGCCAACAACCGCGAGCACAGAACGTTTACCGGCTACTACAAAGGCGTGAAGGTCAGCGTCACCTCCACCGGCATGGGCTGCCCCTCCGCCGCCATCGCCGCGGAAGAGCTCATCAACATCGGCGCGAAGGCGCTTATCCGCATCGGCAGCAGCGCGGCGCTCGATCCGCGAATTCGCATTGGAGACCTGATGATCAGCAGAGCCGCCATGAAGAACGAGGGCACCTCGCGCTTCTATGTGCCGGATTCGTTTCCCGCCGTGCCGGATCTGGAGCTCACCTGGAAACTCATCGAAACCGCGCGCGAGATGTGCGCCCCCACCGGCGAGACCGTCTATGTCGGCATCAACTCCAGCGACGACGCGTTTTATGGCGAGACGCCGGAGTTTCTGGATCAGCTTCGCAAGTACAAGATCATGAACATCGAGATGGAGTCCTCCGCGCTCTATACGATCGGGCACCTGCGCGGCGTGCGCACCGCCTGCATCTGCGGCACGAGCGGAAACCTGACCAATCAGGAGGTCATCTACACCGAAAAGAACGTGAAACTTGCGGAAGCCTGGGAGCGCGAAATCCGGATCGTGCTGGAGACCATCTATCGCTTCGAGCAGCAAAAAAACGCGTAAGCCAACGCAAGAAATCCGCCTTGCAATTTCACAAAAAACAATTTACGATTGAGGCAAATACAATCGTGTACTGAGGGCATATGCAGGAAGTCAACGAGAAGAACACAACCGATCTTAGGCACCTGACGCAGGAGAAAAACCTGACGTTCGTTCGCGTCTATGAGCAACTGCTCAAGATGATGCTCAACGGAACGTTTCCGGGCGATTCCTGGCTGCCCTCGGAACCAAAGCTCGCGGCGCAGCTCGGCGTCAGCCGCATGACCTTGCGGCAGGCGCTGGAGCTCCTGCAGGAGGACGGCCTGATTCAGAAGCACCACGGCAAGGGCAATTTCGTCATTCGTCAAGGCGCAAAGCAGCACCGCACACTGGACTATCTCGGGCATCCGGTCTATCAATGCTGCGATGTTGCGATCGACCACGTGGAGACGGAATTCCGCATCGAGGTTCCCAACGAGCAGAACAACGAGCAGTTTCAGCGCGAGTCCGCCGTGATGGTCGCCGTTGACCGCTGGTATCGCAACGGCGGCAACATCATCGCATATACGCTCACGCTGATCCCGGTGGAAGCCTTAGCACCGCTGGAACTCAAGCTCAACCAGCCGGCCATGATCCTGCCGACGCTGGAGAGCACGGTTTACGAACTGGCGGAGCGCTCCCGCATCTCGGTTACCTCCACCTCGGTCGGTAACTTCATCTCCGGAAAATACGTGATGTCTCCCAACAAGGAAGTCATGCTGATTCGCGAGGATCTCTTCCTGCCGGACGACATAGGCCCTGCGGTCTGCAACAAGCACTACATCCAAAAAGAGCACTGCCACATTGAGATCAACCAGCACAGAATGCCTAAGGAAAACGTCTAAAGTTTATCCCGATGTGCTATTTTCGCGAAATTCTATGTCTATGCCCGCCTCGTGCGGGCTTTTTTGTTTTGGCGGTGCAGGTGTGCACACTGCATTTTCTCCAAAATGATCGCACGCATGATTGCCAATTGATTCGAGCATACGGCGGGGTTGATCTACATAAAATCTTCACACGACTTCCATATGATGAACCCGTAAGAGAGCCGCATGGAACGGTTCTTTTCCAGGTTTTCATCATTTTCATCAGATGGAAGGTATACGCAAATGGATAAAAAGCGAGTTTTCCACGTTTCCGGCATGACCTGCGGACACTGCGAAATGCGCGTGTCAAAAGCCGCCCGCAAAGTAAGGGGCGTCACCAGCGCGATCGCGTCTTTCTCCGGAAAGCGTCTCGAAGTCACCTACGATTCGGACGTAACCGACGAAGAGCGCCTCGTTTCCGCGGTCACGGAGGCGGTCACCGCCGAAGGCTATCGCGTGGTCGGCGCGGACAAAAACGCGCAACCGATCTCCAAGGTGGTTCCAGTCGTGCTCATCATCCTCGCACTGTATTTCATCCTGCGCTACACGGTCGGCTTCGACTTCTTCGGCTATATCCCGAAGATAGACAGCACGATCTCGCTTGCCGCGTTGTTTGTGACGGGGTTGTTCACGAGCATCCACTGCATCGCGATGTGCGGCGGCATCAACCTTTCCCAGAGCGTCGGCACAGACGGGAATGCCAAAGCGAAGCTTCGCAATCCGCTTTTGTACAACCTCGGCCGCGTGATCTCGTATACCGTCATCGGCGGTGTGGTGGGCGGCATCGGTTCCGTGCTGTTTCTGAGTGAAACGGTCAAGGCGATCCTTCTTTCGCTTGCCGCCGTCGGGATGCTCCTGATGGGGTTGAGCATGCTGGGTTGGCTGCCCTGGTGGCTGACGCCAAGGATGCCGCGTTTCCTTGCTGCCGGTATCGGCAAAAAGAGCGCGGGCAAAGGGCCGCTCGTGGTCGGCCTGCTCAACGGGTTTATGCCCTGCGGGCCACTGCAGGCGATGCAGCTCTATGCCCTCGCAACAGGTTCCGTACTCACGGGCGCGCTTTCCATGTTCCTCTTCTCGCTCGGCACCGTTCCGCTGATGCTCGGCGCGGGCGCGCTCTTCTCCGTGCTCAAGGGCAAGTTTGCCTATGTCGTGCAGCGGGTGAGCGCCGTTCTTGTCGTGTTTTTCGCCATCGTGATGGCAAGCAACGCGCTCTCGCTTTTCGGTGTACGTAGTACGACTACGCTGGAAGCGGCACCAACCGCCACCGCAGCAGTACAGCAAAAAGACAGCAGCGCGGATTCCCTGCTTCAGCAGGCGCTAGACAAAGGATATCTCCCCGCGAAGCTGGATGGCGACGTACAGAAGATTCAGGCAACCCTGAACCCCTCCGTCTATCCGTTTATCATCGTGCAGAAGGGTATCCCAGTCGAACTGACCATCACGGCGGATGAAAACTCGATCACCGGCTGCAATCAGACGGTCGTGTTTCCCTCCTTTGACGTGAAAAAAACGCTGACGCCCGGCGATAATGTGATCAAATTTACACCGACGGAGTCCGGCCTCATCCCGTATACCTGCTGGATGGGCATGAAGGACGGGCGCATTCTCGTGGTGGACAACCTGTTCACGGAGCCGGAAGCCGCTCTTCCGTCCGCGGAAACAACTCCCGCACTCGATTCCGCAGCACCCAACCTCAGCCAGAACAGGGCGCAGGGCAGCTGCTGCGGCTAAGGAGGAACCAATATGAAAGAATCTACCTACACCGTTACCGGCATGACATGCTCGGCGTGCTCCGCGGCGGTTTCCCGCGCGGTCGGCAAGCTGGACGGCGTCAATACCGCGGACGTAAACCTCGCGACCGAGACGCTGCGCGTATCCTACGACGAATCGAAGCTCGATTTTCACGCAATCCAGGCGGCAGTCGAGCGCGCGGGCTACGGCCTCGTCGAGCCGCAGGTGCTCAAGTGCGCCGAGCTCGGCGTCGAGGGAATGACCTGCGCAAGCTGCTCCTCCGCGGTCGAACGCGCGCTGAAAAAACTCGACGGCGTCAGCGAACCTTCCGTCAACCTCGCGACCAACCGCGCCGCGTTTTCGTATGATCCCGCAAAGGTGAAGCTCGCCCAGGTGCGAGACGCGATCATCAAGGCCGGCTATACCCCGCTCGACCTCGCAACCGAGGACACGCGGGACGCGGAGCAGGAGAAACGCGAGAAAGCGCTTCGCATCATGCGCTTCCGGCTGATCACCGCGATCGTGTTCGCAGCCCCGATTCTCTATATCGCCATGGCGCACATGTTCCCCAAGCTAGGCGTGCCGCTGCCCGCGTTCATGAACCCGCACAGCTTCCCGCTCGTGTTCGCGTTGGTGCAGCTGCTCTTGACCATCCCCGTGATGATCGCGGGCGGACGCTTCTTCCGTGTCGGCTTCAAGACGCTGTTCAAAGGCTCGCCGAACATGGACACACTGGTGGCGATCGGCACCGGCAGCGCATTTCTCTACGGCGTATACGCAACGGTTTTGATCTACCTCGGCGAGTTCGGCTTTGCGCAGCATCTCTATTTTGAGTCTGCCGCCGTTGTCATCTCGCTCGTGATGCTCGGCAAATACCTCGAAGCCGTCAGCAAAAGCAAGACCTCCGAGGCGATCAAAAAACTCATGAACCTCCGCCCGCAGACCGCGGTCATCGTCAAGGACGGCGTTGAACTAACGGTTTCGCTGGACGAGGTGGCGGTGGGCGATGTCGTGCTCGTGCGTCCCGGCGCTGCGATTCCTGTCGATGGTACCGTACTCGACGGAGCCTCCAGCGTGGACGAGAGCATGCTCACGGGCGAATCGCTGCCCGTGGAAAAACAGCCCGGTTCCCCCGTCACCGGCGGCAGCATCAACGGCGAAGGCCTGCTGCGCTTCACCGTCACCCGCGTGGGTGAAGACACCGCGCTCTCCAAGATCATTCATCTGGTCGAAGAGGCGCAGGGCAGAAAAGCGCCGATTGCGAAACTCGCGGACGTCATCTCCGGCTACTTTGTGCCCGCAGTGCTCGGCATTGCGGTGCTCTCAGCGGTCATCTGGGCGCTGGTCGGAAAAGACTTCAATTTCGTACTCAATATCTTCGTGACCGTGCTCGTCATCGCCTGCCCGTGTGCGCTGGGTCTTGCGACCCCGACCGCCATCATGGTCGGCACCGGCAAGGGTGCGGAGCTCGGCGTTTTGATCAAGGGCGGCGAAGCCCTCGAAACCACGCACAGCATCAACGCGGTCGTGCTCGATAAGACGGGCACCATCACGCAGGGCAAGCCGGAGCTCACCGACATCGTGCGCTATACGGTGGAAGTGGAATCGGACGTTCTCGCGCTGACCGCCTCCGCCGAGCGCGGCTCGGAACACCCGATCGCCCGCGCGATCGTCTCCGCCGCGCAGGAGCGCAATCTCGCTCTCGCGGAGCCGGATTCGTTCCGCGCGATTCCCGGCAGAGGCATCGAAGCCTTCGTCGGCGGACGCCGCGTCCTCGCAGGCAGCGCAAAGCTGCTCACCGAAAACGGCGTGGACATCTCCCGCTCCGTTGGCGACGCGATCGCGCTCTCCAACTCCGGCAAGACTCTGATGTATATCGCCATCGACAACGCGCTCTATGCGCTCATGGCGGCGGCGGACGCGGTCAAGCCCACGAGCCGCGCCGCAGTGCAGCAGCTCAAATCGCTGGGCTTGGACGTCTATATGCTCACGGGCGACAACGCCGCGACCGCGCAGGCGGTTGCCGCGAGTGTCGGCATCGACCATGTGCTCTCGGATGTGTTGCCGGACGGCAAAGCAACAGAGGTGCAGAAGCTGCAATCTCAGGGCAAGCGCGTCGCCATGGTCGGCGACGGCATCAACGACGCTCCCGCGCTCGTGCAGGCGGATGTCGGCATGGCGATCGGCACGGGTACTGACGTCGCGGTGGAATCCGCGGACGTGGTGCTCATGCGCGGAGACCTCTCCGCCGTCAGTGCGGCGGTTACGCTCTCCAGAGCCACCATCCGCAATATCCGGCAGAATCTCTTCTGGGCGTTTGCCTACAACGTCGTCGGCATTCCGTTCGCGGCCGGTGTATTCTTCGCCTTTGGCGGCCCGCTACTCACCCCGGTGTTTGCGGGCGCTGCAATGGCGCTTAGCTCCGTTTCGGTCGTGAGTAACGCGCTGCGACTGAAGCGGTTTCACTTAAAGAACAAATAATAGAAAGGATTTGCGTATCATGAAAAAGATTTTCACCGTTGCGCTTGCATTTGCGCTTGTTGCAGTAATTCTCACCGGCTGCGCTGCGGCCGACGTGATTCTTAAGTACAGCCCCTCTTCGCTGGACAAGATCGTGGAGAAATTCCCGAATCTCGTGACCGACAACACGGAGGTCGACCACTATTACTATCTCTCCGTTGATGGCGAAACCATCCTGAAGGTCAGCCACAACTACGCGGAGACCGGCGCGGAAGACCTCGTCATCCAGACGCCGTTGCAGCCCTTCATCGACGCGGGTCTTGACCCCGCCAAGCTCGGCGCGGGTTATCGCACGGACGATACTTCGCTCTATCTCGTCGCCGACTTCGGCGAGGGCTCTGGCGATCAGATGGGCATCAGCTCCGCTCTGTTCGAGGGCGTCAAGACGGATCGCAGTATTCTGACCTATCACACGGCTCTCGACCACTACGGCATCAAGCTCCCTGCGGGCAAGTTTGAGTGGGCGAAGGACGAATCCACGAACGACAAGGACATCGTGTTCGTGATCGCTGCGCAACCGCTTGCCGATCTCGGCGTGGATGTGAAGAACATCGATGGCTGGGTGTTCAAGACTATGCAGGACGAAGCGGGCAATGACATCGACGTGCTGCTCAAGCCGTATTCCCTCTAATCGTAATTGCCAAACAAGTTCTTTGGGCGTATGCTGAAGAAAAGGCTGCGCCCAAAGGCTTATTTGAGGAGCGTTATGGCAGCAAAAGAAACCATACTCGTCGTGGAAGACGAGGTAAAAATATCCGACGTTTTGCGGTCTTATCTGGAACGGGAAGGCTTTGCTGTCGCGACGGCTTACGATGGCGAAGAGGCGCTTCGCCTGTTTGCGTCGCTATCCCCCGCGCTGGTGCTGCTCGATCTCATGCTGCCCAAACGCTCCGGCGAGGAGGTTTGCCGTGAGATCCGCGCGCGAAGCAACACGCCGATTATCATGCTCACGGCAAAGACCGATGAAGCCTCCATCCTCGGCGGACTCGCCATCGGCGCGGACGATTATGTGACGAAGCCCTTCAGCCCGCGGCAGGTGGTCGCGCGTGTACACGCGGTGCTTCGCCGCGCGGGTAGTTTGCCGCCGGACATTCTGCGCTTCGATGGTGACTATCTCGCGATCGATACCGCATCCCGCTCGGTCACCCGCGAGGGCAAGCCTGTGACGCTCACGCCGAGCGAATACAGCCTGCTCTTTACGCTTGCATCGCATCCGGGGCGCACCTATACGCGGGACGAGCTGATCGGGCTTGCGCTCAAGGACGATTTTGAAGGATTCGACCGCGTCATCGACACTCACATGAAGAACCTCCGGCAGAAAATTGAGCCGGACGCCAAAAAGCCGCGCTATCTGGTCACCGTACACGGCGTGGGGTATCGCTTTGACGGAGGACACACATGAAACCCATCTCACTCAGAAAAAAATTGACGATCACATTCCTGCTCATTGCGCTACTTTCGCTCGCGTTTGTGGGACTGTTTTCCAATCTCTCGTTCGGCAAGCAGTTTGAGGATTATGCCGTCACGCGCCTGAACCAGCAGATCGATAAAACCGTAGGTCAGGTGACGGAGCTCTATTCCCGTTCGGGCGATACCTGGGACATCGCGAGCCTGGATGAAATCGGTATGGCGCTGCTTGTCGACGGGCTGATCCTCCGCGTTGCCGACGAAAACGGCGTTGTCATCTGGGATGCACAGGTGCATAACAACGGCATGTGCCTGCGCATTTTACAAAACATGGCGCAAAACATGCAGTCCTATCAATCCAACTTTCAGGGCGGGTATGAGGAGCAGAGTTTTCCTGCGGTCATCGACGGCAAGCAGGTCGGCACGATCACCGTCGGATATTACGGCCCGTACTATTTCAACGACGCGGATCTTCAGTTCCTCGCCGCGCTGAATCGCATCCTGCTCATCGCGGGCGCGGTTTCTCTGGGCGCGTGCGTGCTGCTCGGCGCCTATCTTGCGCGGAGGCTCTCGCAACCGATCTCGGACGTCATCAACGCCGCAGGAAAGATCGCGGATGGAGATTATGGCGAGCGCGTCACGCCCGCGGGAAATACGGCGGAGCTTCTTGCGCTCTCGCACTCGGTCAATAGTCTTGCCGCTTCTCTGGAGTCGCAGGATGCGCTGCGAAAGCGCCTGACCGCGGATGTCGCGCACGAGCTGCGCACGCCGCTGACCACGCTGCAAAGCACGGTCGAGGCCATGCAGGACGGCATCTGGCCCGCGGATGAAACACGGCTCAACAGCCTCCGCGAGGAGATTCTGCGGCTCAACAAGCTGGTGGACGAGCTCAGCTCACTCTCATGCTATGAGTCCGAGTTGCTCAAGCTGGACACGCAGGTTCTCGATCTGGGCGAACTTGCCGCGCAAACCGTGCGCAGCTTCGAGCGCATCGCTGTGGAGAAGGGAATTTCTCTGTCCTTTTCCGGCGGCGCGGCTATGGTGCTCGCCGACCGTGACAGAATCGGTCAAGTGCTCATCAACCTCCTGCACAACGCGCTGAAATTCACGCCCGCGGGCGGGGCAATTTCGGTTGAAACAGGGGTATCGGCGGATCACGCTTTCCTTCGCGTGCAGGATACGGGCTGCGGCATCGCACCGGAGCATCTGCGCTTCATCTTCGAGCGGTTCTACCGCGCCGATCCTTCGCGCGCCCGCGAAACCGGCGGCAGCGGCATCGGGCTTGCAATCGCTCTGGCAATCGCCAAGGCACACGGCGGGGAGATTCTCGTGGAGAGTACGCTTGGCACCGGCAGCGTGTTTACATTGCTTTTGCCGCTTCATCCGGCGTCCGTTTGAAAACATAAACATAAAAGAAGTTTGACTCCGCATGAGATATGCGGAGTTTTACGATTAAAAAATACAGCACGCGGGAAAGCGTACTGTATTGGATCAATTTTCGATTGAAGAGATCGCGAAACGTTTTTTGGAGCTGCATCTTGGTTTGAGCGACGACGAAGAGATGCGCGGTATCGCCAACGGATCGCTCTTTTAGCGGAACCAGTTTGCCACGGCGATCATATCCGGCTTGTACACCATCAGGAAAAATACGGCAATCAGCGGCAAGACACCCGCAATGCCGATCCACCAGCGCAGCTTTATGATCCGAACGAGCTCCGCGGGAAGCGTCTGTTCCTCTGCCGGAATGCCCGCGATCAAACGCTTTACCTTGTACTGCGTGGGGATATCGGTAACCACCCAAACAAGCCCCGAGAGGATAAACAGCAGGAAGCTCACGGACAACCAGCCGATCTGCATCAGTTCCCCGAGGCGGAAACTCAGCGAAAGCCCGCCGATCAGTGAGAGTATGATCAAAGGCGAGGACAGCAACGAATCCAGCAATGTCACCGTATTGTAGGTGAAAAGAACGATCTCTTTCCTACCCGTTTTAAGGGCTCTGCGCTCCCAAATCATCCCGACCACCGCGTTGGCAAAGAAGATCGTCGCGGCTGCGATGTGCAGCATGCGGGCGTGACCTTGAATCGCCGGCCTCTGCATCAGCGAAACAAACGCGTCCTTGAAGAAAACCGCGCCGAAAATCATCGCCGCCATGACGGCGAGCAACAGGAACAGTATAATCTTAGTAACCGGAACCTTTTTCATGCCGTTATTGAACCATAGATCCCGCTGGAATACAATAGAGAGAGCGTCCGGTGATTCAAATTTTGTGGGGCGAGCCAAAGAGATAGCGTTCTCTCCTTCAGAATAAACGCAAAGGAGCCTCTTCGTGAACGAAAACAGGAAGAAATATTGGCCGGAATACAAATGGTCCAATGTGAATGCGATGATCCGGAACATGAAGCGCAAGCCGCTCACTAACCCGGAGCCTTTTCGGGATAAGCTTGTCGTGATCACGGGCGCCACTTCCGGAATCGGCTACTCAACCGCCCGCAAATACGCCTCCATGGGCGCGCAGATTCTCATGATCAACCGTAACCCGGAGAAGTCGGAGAAGGTTCGCCGTGAGATTGCGGAGGAGTTCGGCACCAAAATCGAGTATTTCATCGCGGATCTTTCGTATCTGGACGAAATTCAAAAGACAGCGCAACATCTGCTGTCGCTGGAAACGCCCATCGATGTGTTGATTCACAACGCGGGCGTACACCTGCAGACCCGAAAGGAAAACCCGCTCGGTCTGGAGGAAAACTTTGCGGTGCATTATCTTTGCCCGCTCATCATCACAAAGGCGCTGATTCCGAAGTATCAAAAGGATCAGTCGGGGCGCATACTTCTCGTGAGTTCAGAAGCGTATCGCTTCGCGGCCTGGGGATTGGATTTGGATGACCTCCAGTGGAAAAAGCGGCACTACACCGGCATTCAGGCATACGGAGCCGGAAAGCTCGCGCAGATTCAGTTTATGCACATCCTCGCCGACGAACTCAAGCCCTATCGCGTGACCATCAACGCCATGCATCCCGGCATGGTACGGACGCAGACGGGCAGGGACAACGGCAGGTTTTACAAGTGGTACAAGCGTACGGTCATCGACCGGCTCTCCGACACCGCGGATGTTTCGGCGGAGGCGTTGTATTATCTCGGCACGGCACCCACACTAGCGGACACCTCGGACGTCTTCTTTCACCTGACGACGCAAGAAGAGCTGACACCACCCGCGCAGGATCTGGCGGCGGCAGCAGCCCTTCTTGAAAAAACCAAAGCATTTTTGTCGGAACAGGGAATCTCGCTCTAAGGAAACCGGAGCGTGACTCTTTGCGCTCATCTTCCCGAGTCGCTGATGTCGAGCAGTTCTTCCGGATACGGAGACCAGATGGCTTGATTCAGCAAATAGTCGAGATTGCGCTGAATCGCATAGGCGCGCATGACGTTTTGTATCGCGCTGATGTGCACCTTGTCCTCACGGTACTTCTGCAGCCGATCCAGCAGAAACGATTTCTCCTTCTCGCTGAGCGTATCGGAAAAATATCCGAAGATATGCAGAAACGCATTGATAAAGTTGCTTCTGCTGGGCGGACGCGACAGCGCAAACCCCAGATGCTCTTCATACAACGCAAATACCACTTCCGGCTTGCGGTTCTCCTGATTGGCAACGATCTTGCCGAGCAGACGCAGTTGCATCTGATGATACGCCATCAGCAGAAACTTGTATTCGGAATGAAACCGCACCAGCTCCTTCATGGAGCAGGATTCCTTCACCGCCTGAAACCGGAACATGGCGTAGAGTTTGGTCAAAAAATGTTCGCGGATGGCATAGTTGGTCAGCCGCCCTTCCTCCTCGATTGGAAGATTGGGATAACGCGCGATCGCATGAGCGGCGAAGATGCCAATGCCCTTCTGCGAACTGGAGGACTTCTCCGTGCTCGCATAGACTTTCACGTCCTTGATGCCGCAGGAAGGCGAGCGCCCCTTGAGAATCAGGCCGTGAATGGTTCCGACGGAGTCGAAGAATTGCACCGAATACCGGTTCATCTCCTCCGTAAACGTCCGCTCCTCAGCGGGTTGATAGAGCTCGATTGCGCCAGCGCGATTCACGAGGCGCACGGGGTTGCGCGGAACACCAAGACCGATCTCCACCTCCGGACAGGCTGTCACGTAATTCACATGCGGCTTGAGCGCCTCAACAAACGGGCTCGTGAGCACGTCTCCATTGTAGCGGCACTTACAAAACCCCAAGCATCTGCTCACCACGATGGTGGGCTTTTTTTGATCCACCAACTCCGCCATAAGCGATCCCCCTCTATCATGTTGTAAGAGGTGTTTGAACCGGCATCAACCGAATTTCTTATGCATGAACTTACGATACGGCTTCTTAAACCACGGAATCCCATTGAAGATATCGCCCCAGAGGTCGTAGTAATCCCGCTGGCTGATGATTCTTCCATCCGGATGCAGAATCAGCTTTGTGCAGCCGTAGATCGGCGTACTCGGAAATTTATCGAACATCATGGTCATCGTCCAGTCGAACATGAACTCGTTGCCCTTTGCAAATATGGTGCCGAGGTCCATCTTCAGCTCTTTGCAGCGTTTGGTCAGCCGCTCGCATAGCGCGATGAACTCCGCTTTTCCTTCAATGCGCTGAATCGTGTCCTGAAACACGATGTCGTCATGATAGTACTGGTAGATGTGCGACCAATCCGGCTTTCCGTTGGTGTTGTAGGTCTTCGACCAAAGCAGTCCTATGGTTTCTTCATTGAGTACCAATCGTTCTTCCGCGTCAAACGCCTGCTGATTCTGGCTTTCCATGATTGACTCCTTATCAAAAAATCGAATGCGTGTTTTATGTAATATAAAAGTTTAGTCCTGCTATCGGCTCAACAATCGCGACAAATCTCCCGCAATCTCCATGCCGACACGGCTGCTTTCATCCTGAAACAGGATGTTGCCGCGGTGATCCAGGAGCGTTACTTCCACCTTCGCCGTGATGCTCTCCTCAATCTCGCGCAGCATCATGCCGTTCTTTGGTGCCTTGAGAATGCCGCCCTTTGCATACGTCGCCGTGAACGTGAGCGTATGCGTGGCGTTTTTCAGCGTGCCCTTGATCTGATCTGTTTCGGAAACCAGCTCGCATACCCTGCCGCCGTTGTATGTGGCGAAGCGGTAGAAGCCCTCATCCGTGCGCAAAAAGCAGATCAGCCCCGTGAACGCCGATCCCAGCCACGGAATCCGCGCAATCGAAAACAGAAACGACGCGCGCTGTGAGGAAAAGTGGTTCGCCTGCATCCAGATCCAGGACTGCGGAAACGATCTGCCCCAGTCCTTCTCGATATACCCTTCTCCGCCGGTCATGTCGAGTTCGCTGCCGTTGTAGTGCATCTCTCCCGTGATCGTGTGGCGAATGTTCACGATGCCGTGATAGCACTCCATGCCTGGAACAAACGAAAACGGCCCCATAATGCCGGGATGCAGCAGGCTCGTCGGGTATTTTTCGATGTCCTGAAACCGCAAACTGGCAGAAAGACTCGTCGACTCGTTTTGCAGGGATACCTCCGCGCCACCATCCCAGAAGTGGTTGTCTCCGATGCGGACATCAAACCTGCTCCGATCCGCCGAAAACGACTCCAGCGGAAAACGAAAATACTCCGTTTTGCCGCTCACCGCGTTGATCAGCTGAATAAACGCGTGGGAGTCCTGCCCGTTTTTTCCAATCGAAACACCGGGAATGAGCGCAAAAACCGCCTTTCGCGGCGCGTCGATGAGCTTGAGATACCAGCCCTCGAAATATCCCTTCTTTCGATGTGTTCCCTGATACGCCTCCTGATGCCAAAAGCGAAATAGATTCATCCGGTTCTCCTCATCGGATTTGAGCCCTCAAATGTCATTTAAACCAACCGTCCTTTGCGCAGCGGCGCGGTGAGAAAGCGCCAAGCGGCCTTGCCGCCCGTGAGCCACGCGATCTGGCGGTCGTTCTTCGTGTTTTTCAGCATTCTCGGCACGAAGAATTTTGCGACCGTCTCGGGCCGATCGGCCAGTATGTTGAAAATCTTTTGAAACTGCGCATCGGTCTCAATGGCGGCGACGCTGCCGTCCGGCGTTTTTGTGATGAAATCGGTCAGCATCATGCCGGGCGAAAGCCTGCCCGCGATCACGCCCGTTCCCTCGAGCTCTTTGGCGAGGCCCTTCATGAAGTATGTAAGCGCTCGCTTCGAGGTGCCGTATAGAATCGTCTTCTTCTGGATCATGTCGTTTGAGCCGAGGCCTTCCATGCTGTAGATCGCGCCGTGACCCTGACGGATCATCCCCTCCGCCGCAACCTGAGAGCCAAGGATCACGCCCGCGATGTTGGTGCCGATCACGGCGCGGACATAACATTCGTCTGTGTGATAGATCCAGTCGTGCGGCGCGTTTTGCCCCGCGTTGTTGATCCAGTGATCGACCGCGCCGAATTTCGCGACCGCGGCCTCCCAAAGCGCCTCCAGATCGCGCTTGTTCTGCACGTCGCAGGGGATATATTGATACCGCTCGGAAAACGGCTGCAAGGTTTGAATCAGCGCCGGGCGGATGCACTCACCTCTGCCGGAGAGCGTCACGCAGCAACCCGATTGTAAAAACTCCAAGGCCATCGCGAGCCCGATTCCCCGCGTGCTGCCCGTGATCACGACATTCTTCATGTAATACCTCTTCTTTATGAAAGGATAATTGTACTCTAAATTCCATTGTAGTGTCCCGCACGATCTCCCGTCAATCATTCCTTCACGCGATGCAGATGAAAAACGCCCGCAAGGGATGTTCCCCCGCAGGCATAAAAAACACTTCCGAACTAGAATTCTGCTTCAGAGCGGCAACAGCATACTAAACTCCACACCGTCCGCGCTGTTTTCCGCGGAAACGCTGCCGCCGTGCAGCTGTGCAATCGATTTGACGATCGCAAGCCCGATTCCGTGTCCGTTCGCGCGGTCTCCGGGTTCGCCCGTGTAGAACACGTCCCAGACATGCTCCATCTGCTCGCGGGACAGATGCGAGCCGGAGTTGTAGACCGCAAGCTGCAGTTTTCCCGCAATCGTCGCTGCGCTCACGCGGATTTCGCCCGAATCGGGCGTATGCTTGAGCGCGTTGGTGAGAAAATTCGCAATCGCCCGATCGATCATCTCTTCATCGGCTCGAATTTGCAACGTCTCCGGCGCGTCAAAGCTAAGGTGAATGTGCTTCTGCTCCGCTCCCCGCGCAAAACGTTCCGAAAGCGTCTGGAACAGTCCGCGTGCCGGGAACGCGCGAAGCTCCGGTTTCATCTGCTCGTTTTCAAGGCGCGAGAGCTCCAGCAGCTGCTGAATCTGCGCGTCCATGCGGTCACACTCCGCCGAAATCACCGCGCAATACCGCGCGGTCTGCTCCGCGTCCTGCGCAACGCCGTACTGCAAGCCCTCCGCATAACCTTTGATCACCGCAATCGGCGTCTTGAGCTCATGCGAAAGATCGCGCACCAGCCGCTTCCTGCGCGCGATGTCGCCGCGCAGGCGCTCGATGCTGCGGCTGAGCTTCTCCGATATTTCGTTGATGCTCTCTCCCAGCGCACCCAGCTCATCGTGGGTCGCCACCCGCACGCGCTCCGAAAAATCCAGCTCGGCAATGCGTCCGGTCACGCGGCTCATCTCCACGATCGGCTTGGTGATCACGCGGGAAAACAGAATCGTAGCCCCGCCGCCTAGAAGAACCAATCCAACGCCGACAATCAGATAAAAGCGGCTTGCGATATTCGCGCTCTCCTCAATTCCCTTGATGCTCTTGCTCAGCACGAGATATTGCCCATCCGCCATTCTGCGCACATGCACGAGACTTGGGTTGCCATTCTCGGTGACGACCTTGCTGAACGCAAACTGAATCCGTCGGCCCTTGTCCAGCGAGATCATGGCCTGAATTTCGTCGGACAAGCTCGCGGCTTTCTTCTTGCCGGAGAACGAGGAGGCGAGAATCGAGCCGTTTGCGTCCACGATGCGGATGCCGATGTTGTTGTCCCAATCGAGCTGCGAAATGGTCTCGTCCAAATCCCCGCCGGACTGCTGAAACGCCACCGCCACCTCGTTGCCAAGGGTACGCAGCTGAACTCTGTTTCGCGCGACGTAGAACTGCCGCAACAGGAGAAAATTGCACAAAAGCCCGACCAAAACAAGCAGCACGACAAAGCCGCTGAGCAGGAGAAATACTTTTTTCCGGATGGTCAGTTTCATGGTGTTCCCTCAAAGCGGTATCCAGCGCCGCGCACGGTTTGAATCATCGTTCCGCAGGAGCCGAGCTTTTGCCGGAGTGTCTTGATGTGCGTGTCCACCGTCCGCTCATCGCCTTCAAAATCGAATCCCCAAATCTTGGTCAAAAGCTTCTCTCGCGAAAACACCACGCCGCGATTTTGAATGAGCAACATCAGCAGTAAAAACTCCTTGTTGCTCAGGGCGATCTCGTTTCCTTCCACCAGCACGCGGCGCTTCTCCGGTTCGATGGCGAGTTCGCCGAATAGCTGTGCCTCGCTTTGCTCGCGCGTCGTCCGCCGAAGGAGCGCGTTGAGCCGGGCGACGAATACCGCATAGCGAAACGGCTTTGCGAGGTAATCGTCCGCGCCGTGCCTCAGCCCCGTGACCTCGCTTTGTTCATCGTCCAGCGCGGTGAGCATCATCACGCTTGCGTCGGAGTGCGCGCGAATCTCCTTGAGCACTTCCCAACCGTCGTAGATCGGCATCATCACGTCCAGAATCACCAGCGCGGGTTCCGCGCCGGAGAAGAAACGATCGATCGCCTGTTTTCCGTCCGCGGCCTCGATGGGCTCATATCCCTGCTGGCGTACGATGTCGCAGATGAGCGCGCGAAGCGCCGGATCATCGTCCGCAACCAAAACCCGTACTTGCAAGCTGTCCACCTCCGAGGTTGTGATGATTCCGCAAAAAATTGCCTTTTTTTCTACGATCAGTATAGCATACGGCAGGCGTTCCCCAAATCGCGATTTCGCGCGAACATCGGGCGTTTTCCCGTGCGATAATGCGGAAAAAACCTGCGAAGCTGTTTCGCGGGCTTTTCCGATCCTACGGTTCCCGTTTGATCAGTATTTGCATTATCCGAGCAGGCTGACCAGCTCCTTGAGCGTCGCGTTGACTTGCTGCTTGATGGCAATTCTCGCCTCCAGAACGGAGATCGCCTGGTCGAGCGACGTCTTTGCCGCAGCAAAGTCCTTCGCTACGATGCTTGAGCGCGCGGCCAGCATGTTCGAGCGAACCTGTCCGTCCGTTGCCTTGATGGAATCTCTTTGCTCCTTGAGCGTTTGCAGCAGCTGCGCGATGCGCTCCGGCGAGGTGGGCGTCTTTGTGCCCGCCTTGACTGCCTGTAACGCGGTCTTCACCTGTACGCCGAGGGTCTTGTTCTCCTGCGTAAGCGCGTTTGCCTGCGTTTGCAGGGTCTTGAGCGTCTGCCGGTCGGCGGCGATCTCATCGCGCAGGGCTTTTTCCTCCGGGCTCAGCGTGGCTCTCGGTCGGGTCGAGGGTGCGGGCGTCGCGGTTGCAGGCGCCGGTGTCGGCGTTGCATCCGCCGCTTCCGCAAGAGCTGCGGTCGGGATCAACAGGAGCATCAGCGCTCCAATCAAAAATAATGCCTTTTTAATATTGTACCTTCCTTTCATTTTCCGAGTGCGACCAGCGCGGAGTCGGTCAGCGTGTCCTTATCCGCCGCCGTGATCGACGCTTCCGGTTCATTGAGTGTGGTTTCCAGTTCATCCATACCAAGAATAGAGTGCTTGTGTGAAATTCACGTGAAGGAGATCATGAAGTTTTTGTAACCGATTCGTGTTCGCGCAATCTTTTCCCTGTTCAAGCGAAATGCGTTATAATTATGAGGAATGTTGGCACGCCCAGCCGAAGACGGCAGAAAGGCGCGAATGGATCGCACGATACTGCATTGTGACTGCAACTCGTATTTCGCTTCGGTCGAGTGTATCTCGCGGCCGGAGCTGAAACTCGTGCCGATGGCGGTCTGCGGCGATCCGGAGAGCAGGCACGGCATCATCCTCGCGAAAAACGAACTCGCCAAGAAGTACGGCATTCAGACCGCGGAGACCATCTGGCAGGCGAAGAAGAAGTGCCCGCAGCTCACGCTCGTCGTGCCGCATCACGACCTCTACGAACAGATTTCCGACCAGATCAACCAGATCTACGGGCAATATACCGACCTTGTGGAGCCGTTCAGCATCGACGAGTCGTGGCTGGACGTCACGGGCACGCAGCACAAGTTTGGCACAGGCGAGCAGATCGCAAACGAGTTGCGCCAAAGAATCCGCGAAGAAATCGGAATCACGATCTCGGTCGGCGTTTCGTTCAACAAAATCTTCGCAAAGCTGGGCAGCGATTATAAAAAGCCGGACGCGACCACCTGCATCACGCGGGAAAACTACCGCTCGATCCTCTGGCCGCTTCCCGCGCGGGACATGATGTTTGTCGGCAGCACGACGGCGGAGCGGCTCTCCCACATGGGCATCCAAACCATCGGCGACATCGCGACCGCCGGACGCGAGCAGCTGAAAATGATCCTCGGGCGCAGCGGGGAGACAATCTGGGCCTATGCCGCGGGCGAGGACGACAGCCGCGTTCGTTCCACGGACGAGACCGAGCAGCCAAAGAGTATAGGCAACAGCATCACCTTTCCGCACGACCTCGTCGGTCGGCAGGAGATTTGCGCGGGGCTACTCGCGCTCTGCGATCAGGTCGGCTCGCGGCTAAGAAAGCACGGGCTCTACTGCGCAACGGTGCAGGTGCAGATCAAGGACCCGCTCTTGGCTACCATCTCGCGGCAGCAAAAGCTCACGGCGCCGACCAACGTCACGCGCGAAATCTACGAAGCCGCGGTCTGTATTGCGGAGAAGTCCTGGTCGATGTCCTCGCCCGTGCGACTCCTCTCCGTCACGGCGGCGAGCCTGAGTGATTGCTGTTCCGAGCAGATGACACTCTTTGGCGACACGACCGAGGGCAAACTCAAGAACGCGAAGCTCGACCGCGCGATGGACAGCATCCGCTCACGCTATGGTAAGGACTCTATTTCCTACGCGAGGCTCATGAAGAAGCCGAAGGAATGATGCGAGCACTGCACACAAAGAGGGCTGTCCTTTTCGGACAGCCCTCTTGTTGTACTCGTATGGTTGGAATCAAAAGCGTTATCGAATCTTCTGTTGGCCGCTTGCCGCGTAAATTTCGAACCACTCGTGGTGCGCAAGCTTGACATCCAGCGCCTGAATCGCGTGGTCGAGGCGGGCAAGCTTGTTCGTGCCCGTGATGGGAGCGGCGCCGACCGGATGATAGAAAATCCAGGCATAGACGATCACGGAAGGATCGACGTTATGACGCTGGGCAATCTCGCCGATCTTCTTCATCGCGCTGACGCAGGCCGCGTCGTCGCTGAAGAGCCTGCCGCCCGCGAGAGGCGACCAGATCATCGGGTGAATCTTTTCGCTCGTGAGAACGTCCATCATGCCGGAGTTGAAGTGCTCAAAGCAAACGGGATTCCACTCGATCTGGTTGGTGACGAGCGCACCGTCCATGGCTTTGTTGAGAGCTGCGAACTTAAACGGATCGAAGTTGGAAACGCCGACTTCGCGGACGAGACCGTCCTTTTTGAGCTGCTTGAGCGCGCGCGCGGTTTCCCAAACGTCCAAACACGGGTCTTCGCGGTGAATGAGGTACAAGTCCAGCGAATCCGTGTTCAGGCGCCTGAGGCTCTCTCTGCACGACTGCATGACGCGATCATAGGAAGTATTGTAATAGCCAAACGGTTTTCCGTTGATGGTTTCAACAAAGATGCCCGTCTTGGAGACCAGTTCGATGCGCTTGCGGATCGTCGGGTCTTTTTGGAAAGCCTCGCCCATCAGCGTTTCGCAGACGGTGCCGCCGTAGATCTCCGCCGTGTCAAACGTGGTTACCCCGCGGTCGATGCAGGCGTTCATGAAGTTTGCGAGTTCGCCCGCGGAGAAGTTCCAGCCGTCCAGGCGCCAGAAGCCCTGAACCACCGCCGAAATCGAGAGTGCGTCGCTGAGTTGATATCGTTTCATGAAAACTCCTTTTATGTTGGTTGGTTACTGCCGTGTTATTGAGCGTTCTTTCTCATGTCGAGGGCGACCGCGCTGCAGATGATCACGCCCTTGATGATGAGCTGCCAGTTCGGGTTGACGCCGATGAACGCAAGCCCGTAGCTGATGATCGTAAAGATGATGACGCCGATGATAACCCCCGGCACGGTGCCGATGCCGCCGCTGAGCGATACGCCGCCGACCACGCAGGAGGAGATCGCGTCAAACTCGTAGCTGAAGCCGTATGCGCTGTTCGCACCACCGGTTCTCGCCACCTCCAGCACGCCGCCGAAGCCGACGAGCAAGCTCTCAATCACGAACGCCGAGATGATGATGAAGTTGATGTTCACGCCGGAGACCTTCGCCGCGTCCTTGTTGCCGCCGACGATGTAGAGGTGCTTGCCGTAGACCGTGCGGTTGAGCACAAACCAGACGATGATCGTGATGATCAGCGCGATATACACCAATAGGCTCAAGCCGAAAATCTTGGTGCTGCTCAGGAACGTGAGCGATTCCTTGATGCCGCCGATGGGCTGGGAGCGGTTTGGCTCCTGCGCAAAATAGAGGCAGTTGATGCCGTATACGATCGTGGACATACCGAATGTCGCGATAAACGGCGCCATGTTGAGCTTCGCGATCATCCAGCCGTTGATCATGCCGATGATGGCGACCACGACGAGCGCGATCAGGATCGGAACGATGACGGGCAGGTCCGGCAGGTTCGGGTAAAATCTGCCCGCGTAGGTCAGCGTCTGCGTCATGCTCGCGACGATGACAGCAGCCAAACCGACCTGGCGGCCGCCGGCGAGGTCTGTGCCGCCGAGCAGCAGCGGGAAGAGTAGTCCCAGCGCCACGATCAGCTTGATGGACGATTGCGTCAGGATGTCCTTGAGTACGCGCCATTGCAGGAACGCGGGTTCGATGATGATGATCGCGATAATCATGGCAAGCATCGCCAGAATCAGCGCCTGATCGATCAGCGTTTTCTTCACTTTGGGCCAGGTAAGCGTCTTCGTATTCATAATCTTAGTCTCCATTGCTGCAAATCTTGGGTGAAAACTCGGTTGCATACTGCATGACATCCACCTGCGTGGTGTTGACGTTATCGAGGATCGTCGTGAGCCTGCCTTCGCACATGACCATGATCCGGTCGGACATGCCGAGCAGTTCCGGCATCTCGGAGGACACCATGATGATCGCGTGTCCCTGTGCGGTCAGGTCCCGCATGATGCGATAGATTTCATATTTTGCGCCGACATCTACGCCGCGGGTCGGTTCGTCCAAAATCAGGATGTTGCAGCGCCGGAGCAGCCAGCGCCCGACCAGCACCTTCTGCTGATTGCCGCCGGAGAGGTTGCGAATCAGCATCTGCGCGCTCGCCATGCGAACATCGAGGCGCTTGCAGACCTCGTCCACAGGGGCGTTGAGTTTCTTGGGGTTAAAAATGCCGAGTTTGCCGGTGAGCACATGGTATGCCGCGGCAAGCGCGTTTTCCTTGACGGAGAGCATGGGAATAATGCCGGTGGCACGTCGTTCCTCGGTGAGAAGCGCAAATCCGTTCGAAATCGCTTCCCGCGGGGTGCGGTTGTGAATCCTCTTGCCGCTGAGCGTCATGGTGCCGCCCGCGATCTTGCGCAACCCGAAGATCGACTCCACGAGCTCCGTTCTCTGCGCACCGACGAGGCCGCCGAGACCGAGGATTTCACCTTTTTTCAGCTCAAAGCTGACATCCCGGAACGAGCGGGGATTCGCGCTGGTGAGATGCTCGACATTCAGCAGGACCTCTTCCCCGCGCTCGCCTTCGCGCGGCGGGAAACGCTCCTGCATGTCGCGGCCGACCATCTGGCTGATGAGCTGGTCGATCGTGATGTTTCCGATATCCCAGGTGCCGATATACTGGCCGTCGCGCATGACGGTGATCTCGTCCGCAATGGTGAAGATCTCCTCAAGGCGGTGCGAGATATAGATGATGGAACGCCCTTCCGCCTTGAGCCTGCGGATGATCTTAAACAGATGCTCCGTCTCCGCAACGGTCAGCGAGGACGTGGGTTCGTCCATGATGATCACGCGCGCGTCGTAGGAGACGGCCTTTGCGATCTCGATTGCCTGGAGCTGGGACACCGAAAGGTTCTTCGCCAGCGTCTTTGGCTCAATGTCAAACTCAAGGTCGCGGATGAGCTTTTCGGTCTTTTGATACATCTTTGCTTCGTCCACAAAGATGCCCTTCGTCTCAAACCTGCCGACCCAAATATTATCGATGACGTTGCGATACGGCACGGGAATCAGCTCCTGATGGATCATCGAGATTCCCTGCTTGAGCGCATCGTTTGTGTTCCTGATTGTAACGGGCTTGCCATCGAGCTCGATGGTGCCGCAGTCCGGCTGATAGATGCCGAAGAGGCACTTCATCAGCGTGGATTTTCCCGCGCCGTTTTCGCCGATCAGCGCGTGAACGGAACCGGGCTTGACCCGAAGCTGTACATCATCCAGCGCTTTTACGCCCGGAAATGTCTTCGTCATGTGTTCTACGAATAAGCGATCGTTTTCCAAAGCCATACCTCCAAGGCCCGGAGGCCTTCTTTGCCCGCGTTGGAGCGTTTTTCGTGCGCCGCGTCCCGTACCGGACGCGGCGCACGAGCTGTGACTAAATGATTTGGATGATGTTAATCTTAAGACACGCTCAGCATAACTTCAAGCACTGCGTCGAGGTTGGTGCTGTCGACGATCTGGTAAGGAATCCAGATGTACTTGCCGTCAACCTTGCAGGGCACGCCAACCACGTCTTCGGTGACCGGGGTTCCGGCAACCGCTGCTTTGAGCACGTTGATGACTGCGATGGACTGGTTGGTGCGGTCGTTGAGCACGGTGCCGAGCAGGGAGCCGTCCTTCATGGCCTGGAGGGCTTCCACGGTCGCGTCGATACCGACGATCGGGAGGAACTTCGCGGGATCACCCGTGTTGTAGCCGTTGTTCAGCGCGGCCTGGACTGCGCCCATCGCCATGCCGTCGTTGTTGCACAGTACGCCTTCAATGCCGTCGATGCCGAACGCGGTGATCCAGGCATTCATCTTGTCAAGCGCCTGACCCTTATCCCAGTTCGCGGTGTCCATGGCGACGATTTCGTAATCGATGCCCTGCGCCTTGAGGGTGTCTTCGTAGGCCGCAGTGCGGAGGATCACGTCGTTGTTGCCGATTTCGCCCTGGAGAATGGCCAGCTGGAGCTTGCCGTCGCCGTTCTTATCCGCAACGGTCTTGTTGGCGTTCCAGTAGTTGATGAGGGCCTGTGCGCACATCGCACCGGACTCGGATGCTTCCGCACCGACGTACCAGGCTTTGTCGTAGGCGTTCATCGTGTCTTCCGTGGGCATCATGTTAAAGAACACGACGGGAACGGACTCGTCTTTGCACTTGAGCATGAGGGAGTTGGTGCTCTCGGTGTCGGGCGCGCAGATCGCGACCGCATCGGTGCCCTTCGTCAGGGCCGCTTCGAGCTTGTTGGTGGTCTTGGTGACGTCGTTTTCGCCGTCCTGCATGTCCAGTGCGATTCCGGTCATCTTGTCGGCTTCTGCCTGCATGATGATACGGAAACCGCTCTGATACTGGTCGTCAAACGCGCGCCAGATGACGGTTGCGGCAACGGGTTTCGCCGCGTCTGCGGTCGGTTCGGTGGCTGCGGCCGTGGCTGCATCGGTTGCCGCCGCGGGAGCCGGGGTGCTCGCGCTGGAGCAGGCGACCATAGAGAGGGCCAGAGCTGCGATGAGGAGGATTGCTACTAGTTTTTTCATCATTCTTCTCCTTTTCCTTCGATCGGGTCTTTTTTTATATACAAGCGACTCTTCGCTTGTTATCCGGATACAGCGGGTTCGCCTTATTTCACGAACCGGAAATCGTTCATCTTGCCCTTGATGAATTCCTTCATCGCGTCCTTCACCTTCGGGTAGATCGCGGTGTTGTATTTAAACCCGGGCGCGGTGGAAAGCTCGGTATAGGTCTTGATCATCGTGGTGAGCACGTCGGTTGCCACGTTGATCTTGCGGATGCCGTTGCGGATGGAATCCTGCACCTGATCCACGGGAGTGCCGGAACCGCCGTGCAGCACGAGGGGCACGTCCACCAGCGCTTTGATCGCCTTGAGGCGGGCAATGTTGAGGTTCGGCGCGGCGAGATATGCGCCATGCTGGGTGCCGATGCTGACCGCGAGGCAGTCCACGCCCGTGCGGCGGACAAACTCCTGCGCTTCGTCGGGATCGGTCTGCGCGCCTTCCGGCCCTTTGACGATGAGGTTGCCCTCTTCGCCGACCAGCTTGCCGAGTTCGCCTTCCACGCTGATGCCGAGGGGATGCGCATATTCCACAACCCGTTTGGTCAGCGCGATGTTCTCTTCAAACGGAAGCGAGGAGCCGTCGATCATCACGGAAGAGTATCCCGCATTGATCGCCTGAACGCACTCTTCGTACGTTCTGCAGTGATCGAGGTGCAGCGCGATGGGTACGAGCGTGTTGGCGGCTGCGCGCTTGACGGTTTCGACCGTGCCGGCGAATCCGCCCATCAGGTCGCAGCAGTCAGTGCCCGTGATAAAGATAACCGGAACGTTGAGTTCCGAGCCGGCTTCAATTGCGGCGAGTGCGGAATCGTAAGAAACGGTGACATACGCGCCGTAGGCGATGCCTTTCTCTTCCGCGAGGTCTAGGATCGGTTTCATAGATACCAAGTTCATCTGGGGTTCCCTCTTTCTTTTCTTGCTTTTCTGGCTAAACCAAACTTTTATATTCGAATGTGTGATCTCTCACACCGGGTTAACTTATTTTTTTATGGTTCTTTCCGAACGCGTGATCTTTCTTACTTGATTAGTGTCATTTTTTGTGGTTCTGTTCCCAGTTTTCGAAGAAGCGGAGCGCTTTCTCAAACGGGGGAATGCCTGCCGTGCCGCCGTAGGCACCGACGTTTTGCGCGGCGACGGTGTTCGCAAACTCCGTGCTGCGGAAGATGCCCCAGCCTTGAGCAAGCCCGCGCATGAGTCCCGCGAGGAAGGAGTCCCCCGCGCCGGTCGTGTCCACCACCGGCATCCAGCTCAGCGCCGGAACCATCAGCGAGCGCTGAAAGTCTGTCACGAAGCAGCCGCGCTTGCCGAGCTTGATGCCAAACGCCTTCATGCCAAACCCGCTCATGCAGGATGCAATCTCCTCCGGCGTGTTCTTGCCGGTGATGAGGCGCGCTTCGTCGATGCTTGGGAAGAACACATCCGTCTGCCGGAGCGTCGGCGCGAGCGCCGCGAGCCAGTCGAGGTCGGTTCGGGTCTCGTCGATCGCAGCGTCCATCACGGTCCATTTGCCCGCTGCTCTCGCCTTGCTGAAAAGGTGTTCCAGTCCGCCGCCGTCCATGCCGGGGAGTGCCATCGCGCTTCCGAAGTATACGATGTCCGCCTCGTCGATCAGCGCTTGCGGGATATCGCTCTCCACGAGCTTTGCGAAGATCTCCTTGTCGGTGAGGAAGTGCCGCTCGCCTCGCGCATCGATCAGCGCGAACGTCGTCGAGGTTGCGCAGGTTTCGTCGTAAACAAGTCCGCGTGTGTCGATGCCCGCCGTCTTGCAGGCCTGCTCGATGAACGCGCCGCTGACGTCGTGCGCAATTCTGCCCGAGATCATCACGTTTGCTCCGAGCTTGCTCAGCCCCATCGCGACATTCAGCGCGTCTCCACCGCAGGAGGTGATCGGGCGGCGAATGCCTACGCTGTCCCGGCTGAGGATGTCGTCCGGCACCGTGCTGATTAAGATATCGCACACGAGCATGCCAATACACAAAATCTTGTTCATCTGATTCTCTTATCCTTTGGATATCTGTGCGTATGTACGTACATTCATCTTTGAGAAGCTGTTTGATGTCTTTCGAATGTACAGATGCCAAATTGAGTTGCTTTTGAAAAATTGCTTTGTTCGTACATTCGTATGTTATGGTTGGATTATTGCACGGATGAAATGGAAATGCAAGCTATATTTTCAAGATTATTTGAAATGTTTGTTGCTTAACCCAACCTGACAGTAATTCTATAGTTACGTATGTACGTACATTGAATAAAAACCATACTTTCCATCCCGATCGCCTGATTCGCGCAGAATTTTTGAAAAACCCATCGAATTTCACTTGCCAAACGGTATTATTTGTTTATAATTGTATTATAATGTTCGTACAAAGGATGAGAGGTACGCCATGCCGGAACAATATTTGCTCGATCGGGATGTTCCAATCCCACTATACTTTCAGATTAAAGAAATGTTGTTGCGGGATATCCACAACGGCGTGTACGCAATGGGCGACCAGATCCCGACGGAATATGCCCTCCAGGAGCGCTATCACGTCAGCCGCTCCACGATTCGGCAGGCGCTCAACGAGCTGGTCAACGAAGGCTGGCTGGAGCGCAAGCAGAGCAAGGGCACGTTTGTGACCACGCCGAGCGAGTCCAAGAATGTGTTCCATTCTTTCGAACCGTTCTATAGTCTCGTCGCCCGCTCCGGCAAGACCCCGCGCACAGAGGTGATCGAGCTCGGAATCGTCGAGGCGAACAAGTTCCTCTCCGGCGCCATGCACGTCGAGGTCGGCGAAAAGCTCGTCACCATGTTCCGCAGGCGCTATATCGACGACGAGCCGGTAGTCACCGTGCGCAACTATCTGCCGTTTTCGCTTTGCAGCTTTATATTAGGATATGATTTCAAGCAGCAGTCTCTCTATGAACTACTGATGCAAAACCCGCAGACACGGCTCAAGAAGACAAGAACCGTGATTTCCGCCGAAAAGGCGAAGACTGAGGATGTCAATCTCCTCGGCGCGAAGTTCGATTGGCCGATGCTGGTCTTCAACAACACCAGCACGACGATGAACGACACAGTGGTGGATTTCGCGTTTTCGCACTATCGCGGAGACATGAGCAACTTTGAGTTCGAGACAAGCCCGAACTAAGTGCCTGAGTTCGGTGGCAATCCGGGTTAACCGACGTCTGAAACCGCGATTGTCCGAACAGAGCAGAGACAAACAAAAAGAACTGCCTTTTACGGCAGTTCTTTTGTTTGGAAACGCGAGCGAGTGATTATGTCAGCTCGCCTTTTTGAAGTTGTTGAACAAAAATCACAGCGATATGCGGGTCAAACTGTGTGCCGGCATTTCGCTTGATCTCCGCAATCGCGGCTTCATGCGACATCGCCGCGCGATACGGGCGATCTTGCGTCATCGCGTCATATGCGTCAACCACAGCGACGATGCGCGACAGCAGCGGGATGCTCTCTCCGGCGAGTCCCTGCGGATAGCCGGAGCCGTCCCAGCGTTCCTGATGGCACAGAATTCCTTCCGCTACGGGGATCAATTCCGGCGAGGCCGTCGCAATCCGGTAGCCGATCTCCGGATGGCGCCTCATCTCTACCCACTCCTCGTCGGTCAGTTTGCCCGGCTTGGACAGGATTCGGTCGCTGATGCCAACCTTCCCGATATCATGCAACGTCGCAAGAAGTTCCAGACGATCCCGATCCTTCTGCGGCAGGTTCAGGCCTTCCGCAATCCGCCTTGCGAGAATCACAAGCCGCTCCGCGTGTTCTTCCGTCTCATGGCTCTTCTCCAGCATGGTCGCCTTGATCGACGATATGATTGCGCTGTGCGAGCTGTTGTGCTCCAGCAGTTTGCGCTGGCTCAAGTACTCTTCCGCAACTTTGATGACCTGAATCATCTCATCGTTTCGGCTCTTTTTTGTGCCGAACCCGAGCGAAACACTATGCTGGAAGTGATCGTTTGGGTTGAGAGAATCAAACGACTTCAGTGCGGATTGAATCTGAACGATGATTTTGAGTGCGGATGCGCTGTCCGTGTTTGGCAGAATAATCCCAAACTCATCGCCGCCGATGCGCGCCAGCGTATCCGTTTCCCGGCAGCAGCTCTTGATGATCTGCGCGGATTCGAGAATGAGCCGGTCTCCGTCCGCGTGGCCGAACGCATCGTTGATCAGTTTGACGCCGTTGATATCGCCCATGATGATCGACACGGGCAAAAACTGCTCCTGATCCTTCCGCTTTAGCTCCGCCTCAAAGTAACGGCGGTTGTAAAGCCCTGTCAGATAGTCGCGATTGCTCAAAAAGATCAGTTCTTCTTCGGCTTTCTTTCGATCCGTCGTATCTGTGGAGAATCCCAAATAGCGGTCACCGGAGAGTTTCGTCGCGGAGACGGTCCACCAGCGGTATTCCCCATCCGCGCGGATAAACTGCAACTCCGTATCGAGCGTGCCGGTCTTCTTGAGCGAGGAAAATCCTTGTATCGCTTCCTCCATCGACTCGCTCGCGGTGACATCCTGAATCGACATATGAAGAAGCTGTGCGCGATTATACCCCGTAATCATGCTCGCAGCCGGATTCACATCGACGTACTCTCCGGCATCGTTGACGACAAATATGCCAAACGGAGCGCTGTTGATATAGGTACTATACTTCTTTTCGCTATGCTTGAGCGCTTGTTCGGCGGAGACCCGCTCTGTGACGTCCACCGCAATATAACCAAACAGGCGCTCTTGCTTACCGGGCACGTAAATTGAAAACAATCGACTTTCGTAATACTTTTTCTCTTGTTCGAACTCAATAATATCGAGATCGCAGAGAATGACATCTCGATCTTTTTGCTGCATCGCACGGTCGATCTTTTGGATAATCACCTGCGGAGCACAACGTTTCTGCTCGCCTTGGCTCACCTTTCGGCTTGGTGCCAGCATTCTCTCTGCAGAGGTGGAGGCGTCGATCAGGTTGCCGTGCTCGTCGAGAATCATGATCGGCGTCGGGCTGTTTTCCAGCAATCCGCGCAGGCGGGACATGATCCAGTTTGCCTCCCGCTCCGCCCGGACACGATTGGTGATATCAGAAAATGTGCAGGCAAACTGTTTCGGCGCGGGCTGATATGCGCTCACGACGAAGTGTTTGTCCGTCTCACTGCTGTAGTTTTCAAATTGGATCGGTTCCCCGCTGAGCGCGACTTTTCCATATGTATCAATCCAGTACTGCTCCGTCTTCGGGAGAACCTCAAGCACCCTCTTACCGATGATGTTCTCGGCGACGAGGCCCGTCATCTTCTCAAACGCGGAGTTGACAGCCAGGAAGCGGTAATCGATCGGTTCTCCGTTATCGTTGCAGATGATCTCATGCAGCGCAAAGGCATCGACCATCTCCTGAAACAGCAGGTAGTAATTGCGGTTTGCGCGGCGCTCGGCTGTGATATCCTGAAATGTCGTATAAGCCTGATACGGCTCTGTCTCGCCGGGATGGAACAGCGGAATCGCGATGATGCTGATCCAAACAAAGTCCGCAACCTTCGGATTATACACCCCAAAGACGATCGGGCCGCAGGGTTTACCGGTCTTGAGCGCAATCATGGAAGGATGATCGCTGCCCTTGGCTGGCGAGCCGTCTTCCTTAATAATGTTCCAAATGTGAGAATC
This sequence comes from Christensenellaceae bacterium, assembly GCA_963667195.1. GTDB lineage: Bacteria > Bacillota > Clostridia > Christensenellales > CAG-138 > UBA7703. Next base: position 1,914,135 of record OY762962.1, on the reverse strand, counting down.
AGAGGTTTCTCCCTGTAAATCCGCTATCGTAAGCCCAAGAATTCGCTCCGCAGCCGGATTCATGGATAGGATGACCCCGTCACTCGCCTGATAGACAACGCCGAGCGCCATCGTTTCGTATAAACGCCGGTATTTCTCCTCGCTGATGCGGAGCTCCTGCGCCATCTGAACCTCGTTTGAGATATCTTTTAAAATGCAGTGCGTCTGCAAGAACTCGCCGTTCAGGTCATATCCAACTTTACCGTCAAACGCGATGAATACAGGCTTCCCGCTCTTGTGAATCATCTCAAACTCGCTGTGGATGTGTCCCAGCTTCTGAAAGAGCGGAAAACGCTCCCGAAACGCATCGCGATATGCCGGAGCAACAAAGTCCCCGAACCATCTGCCGATCACTTCTTCTCTGTCGTACCCGAGCAAGTCCAGCCACTGCTGATTTACCTCAAGGAAGTTCCCGTCGATGTCCAGCGATTGATACCCCAACGGAGCCTTCTCAAAGAGCGACTGAAACCGCTCCTTGGACTGCGCGAGTTGGTTCTGAACCTCACGATACTCCTGCTGACGAATGAGCAAAACACTCAGCAGGATCGAGGCGACAGGATAGATCGTCAAGATCGGAAGTGCAATTGTGCGAATGGTGTCGATGTTTTTCGGGTAGGGCATGAGCAATGTGCATACCAGCATCATAACTTGTACGACAATCCCCATCAAAAACACGCTCAGATAGCGCCAACGCCGCGTTTTCGGATAGATCAGATATCTCCAGAGGAGTCCGATACAAGCGCTGGATATGATGACCGCAATTCCGGTCAGAGTTCCGATCCCGCCGACGTGAATGCGAAACAGGATCGCGGTGACGCTGGCCAACAGCGTCGGAATCAACCCGAATACAAGCCCCGTCACGCTGATGAGAATGGATCGCGTATCATACACAAGCCCTGGCATCAGCGTAAACGGAAAGTTCATAATCACAACGCAGATTCCGGAGAGAACAACGCCGTTGATCCAGGGCGTCCATCTTTGAAACCTGGACGGGATAAAATTCGTCGTTTCATATGCCACCGACATAATCAGCAGGAGCGCAATATTGCTAAGCAATGTCAAAAGCTCGGCTTTTCCGACGATCATACTGCCCGCACCTCCGCCTTTCGGCCCGATTCTTTCGCCTCTGATTGATCCACGCAACCCGTTTTGTTCTGCGCGCTGGGTTATGTCTCTTCCAGAGTCTTTACTTCCGATTGAACGGATTCATACTTGTTTTGATACATGAGCCCGTCCACAAAGCAGATCAATTGTTCTCTCGTCCACTTTCTCTTTGGGTCATAGATGGTTTCCCCCGCGCTGAAGCTGATCAAATACGGCCGCTGCATGCTCCGGTTGAATTCCTTCGAATTCTCGTTGATCCGGTTGATCAGCGAACGGAGCGCGTGCTCGTCGTCGATGTCGGTCACGATAAAAAACTCATCTCCGCCATATCTGGCAAGAAAGTCGCCTTTCCGGATGCTGGATTTTAATATGTTGGAGGCATCCTTCAGCGCTTCATCCCCCGCGACATGTCCCAGCTTGTCGTTTACGGTCTTAAAGTGGTCGATATCCAGCAGCACACAGGAGAAATTGCGTCCAGCCTCCGCCATTCGAATCCGGTCGGCCAGGTAGATATCCATCTGCCTTCGGTTGAATACACCCGTCAAATGATCCAGATACACCTGATCGCTTTGAATGCGCATGTATGCAAACAACAGGGCGAGCGATATACTGCTCCAAATCAGCGACAGGCCATAAAAGACAATCTGCAGCACCGAGGCCGCAACAATGAGCAGCGGCACGATCAATAGCATCCGCGCGTATTTTCTGGTGAGTCTTTTCCGGTGGATCAGTATGTAGAGAAACGATACAAGGATCGGCAAGAGCGAAATGATCGCAAGAATCGGGTAGAGCACACCCCTATGATAAACATGGGAAGCATCAAAGCGGAACATCAGGTTTGTAAACGGCGACGTCAAAGTCAGCACATAGCTCACCGCGATCGGGATGCCAAATGCGATCACATCCGGGCGAACCGATTTCGGATCCTGAAACAGCTGGAGCTTCACGTAGAGTTCCCAAAGAAAAGATGGCAGCGGCGTTAGGAGATAGAGACATATCGTGACAAGATAATCGAAAACAATGGCGGATTTCGCCTTGGAACCATCCAGAATCCAGGTGAACGATTCCACGATCAACAGTGCGAACACGCAGACGATCAACCATCGAAATAGCTGATTGTGCATTAACCTGCTTTCGGACGTTCTTCTGCTGGAAAAATAGATGATGGCGCATACCACCGCCATGAAAAGGTTGACATCAATGCGTAGAATTGTCTGCACAGTGATCCCTTCTTTCTCCGTCCGGGGTCATTGTCTCCTTGTTCCATCTGAATCGGTAGCGTCGCAATTCTTTGCGCTTGCTTCGAAAATGGGTGCTATGCGTTTTTTCAGATTTATCATATCTGATATTTTACAAGATCGCAAGTGAGCACAAGAGACGATTCCACGGTGCAATCCTGTTTGTCTTTGCGCGGTAAAACAGCATGCAAACCCGCGCGATATTGATAAACGCACGAGATTGTGATAAATTGGTTGAGAAAATGCGAAGCGGTGTGAATATGGATCATAAGAAGCGGAAGAAATACTTGTTGTTCTCGGCAACGGGTTTTTTTTGCGTTTTAGCCGGCATCATCTTCTATCTCTACTCGCCGGATTATCAGTTGACCGACGAGAAAGTGGTTCTGTACGACAAGCCGGAATCCGCCGTGGTCAGCACCGATTTTCAGAGTAAGTCAGTCGATGTGCCGGCTCCCGCATTCGACCACGAGAGCGGTTTTTATCCGGACTCGTTTGCCTTGCAGCTCAGCGCGTCGAAGGATTGCAGGATTTACTATACGACCGACTCCTCCGTGCCAAGCGATCAATCCACCTTGTACAGTAGCCCGATCCGCATTCGGGATATCTCGCCGGACGAGAATGTTTCGCACGAAAAAGCGGGCATCACCGATACCGAACCGGTCAATAAAGCGAGCATCATTCGGGCGGTCGCTTACGATTCAAACGGAAATCAAAGTGCAATCGTCACAAAAGCGTACTTTATCGATTACGCGAACAAGACGGTTGACGCAAAGCTGCCCACGGTTTCGCTCGTGAGCGACCCGGTCAACCTGTTTGATCCGAAGCTTGGCATCTACGTCAACTACCTCATGGAAGATTGGGAGCGGGAAGCGCTCTTTACCTATTTTAACGTCGACGGAGCCCCCGTGTTTGAGCAAAACCTCGGTATCCGCTTGAGGGGGTCTTCCACGAGGAGCACCCCGCTCAAGGACTTTACCCTGCTTGCCCGCAGCGAGTTTGACGGAAACGACGCCATCAATTATCCTCTGTTCTCGACGCCGATGGACGCGCTGATTCTGCGCCATCGCGAAATGCCCCAGCAGGAAGGATTTCTCTCCTCACTGGTCGCCGACCGGGATCTGGTCACGCAGGAGTACCAGATGGTGAATCTCTATATCAACGGTGAGTTTTGGGGTGTTTACGCGCTGCTTGGCAGGGTGGATGAATATTCCATCAGTCAGCGTTATAACGTGGAAATGGACAACGTCGCATACATCAAGGTCAACCACTTCGCCGAGGGCGATGAACAGGCCATGCAGTTGTATCGCGTGCTGATCGATTTTCTAAACGCGAATGATATGAGCGAGCCGGAAAACTATCAAAAGGCATGCGAGCAGATCGACATGCAAAGCCTGATCGATTATTATGCGACGAGCATCTACCTCAACAACATCGACACGAACCCCTTCTATATCAATTCGCTGATGTGGAGATCGCTCGAAGTAACCGATGACGCGTATGCGGATGGAAAGTGGCGCTTTGGGTTGTATGATCTGGATCATGCTATCGTAACAAACGGCTTTGAACTCATCGACGACCCGGCCGTTCAGAGCCTGAAAAACGCCGCTTCGTTTAACTATTTCAAAGAATCTTTTCCGTATGGCGCAGCGGGTCCGATCGAAGACCCGATCCTGTACAATCTGATGGGTAACGAGGCGTTCCGCAAGCAGTTTTACGATTCATTTATCGAGATCGCGCGAAAGAACTTCGATCCTGCCAGAGTGCAGGCATTGCTGGACAAGTTGCCGTATTCGGCGGGGAACGACCAGACAGCCGCATTTTTTACCGAACGACCCAACTATATCTTCGACTATCTGGATGACTTCATGCAAAACGGCCGTGAGAACTTCAGGCGAGCACAGGCGGAAGCACAACCGGAGCATAAAACGCCGACCATCCTGCAACACGGCGCGACGACACCGCTCCTCCTCGCGGCTTTTGCGGTTCTCTTCGTCCTGCTGGGTGCCGCCTACGTCTTGCAAAACGGCGGATTCCGTAGCAGGAAAGGAGGCAAGTGATCGAATGTCCATCAACGGCAGATATGAGTACAAATATTTTTGCACGGCGATGCAAGCCCAGGTGATCAAAAGCCGCATCCAGTGCTTCATGAAGATCGATCACCATGTTTCAGATAGCGGCTGCTATAACGTTAGAAGCCTCTATTTCGACGACATCTTCAACACCGGCTACCACGCAAACGAAAACGGAACGGAGCCGCGCGAGAAGTTTCGCATCCGCGTGTACGACAATGACGCCACCTGCATCTTCCTAGAGAAAAAGCAAAAGGTGCGCGGCATCACGCTCAAGGACGCATGCTTGCTGACACGGGAACAAGCGGACATGCTGATCCTGGGCAAAGAGATCGAGTGCACAGGCGATTCCCCGCTGCTGCTCAACGAATTTAGTGCGCGGAGCAAGCGGCTCAAGCTTTCCCCCGTCGTGATCGTTGACTATGACCGGATTCCGTACACGTATCCCTTGGGCAACGTTCGCGTGACCTTCGATCAAAACATCGCCTCATCCAATCAGGTCAGCAAGTTTTTTGATCAGGATATCGCAAAGCGGCCGATTATGGAGTCCGGGCGTCAGATCATGGAGGTCAAGTGGGATAATTTCCTGCCCGATTATGTGAAGCAAACGCTCCAGACCGGCGGATTGCCGAGAACGGCGTTTTCGAAATACTACTATTGCAGAAAATTTAGTTTATCGAGTGGGGTGCTCATATGAATCTATCAGACATTTTTGAATCATCCTTTTTGGAAGGCTATGCCTCGGCGGATATCACGGGCTACAAGGCAGTTGTATGCCTCCTGTTGTGCGCGGCATTCGGGCTTTACATCTTCCTTGCCTATCGCGTGCTCACGAGAAAGTCCTTCTTCGACAAGAACTTTGTAATCTCTCTGCCTGTGATCGCCGTGATCACGGGCGCGATCATTCTGACGGTGCAGTCCAACATCGTAATCTCGCTCGGCATGGTCGGCGCGTTGTCCATCGTGCGCTTCCGTACCGCGATCAAAGACCCCATCGACCTGGCCTTCCTGTTCTGGGCCATCAGCGTGGGCATCATCTGCGGCGCAGGGCTTGCGCTGATTGCGGTGATGCTTTCCGTCATTATCACGATCGGGATGTTCTTTCTCGACTGGATCACGCTCGGAAAAGCCTCCAAGCTGTTGGTGGTCAACGCGACGAATGCTAACGTTGAGGACGCGGTGCTGAACATTGCGAAGACCTATTGCAAGTATCACAACGTCAAGTCCAGAACCATCTCGAACAAAGAGTTCAATATGGTCGTCGAGGTTCGCCTCACGAAGGAGCTGGAGTTGATCACCGAGATTTCGGAACTTAGTGGCATCACGTTTGTCTCCCTGCTTGCCCACGACGGAGAGGTCACTTTCTAACGAGTCCTTGCTCGTTCGATCCAATATAAATTTAAGCAAAAAGCCGCGCTGATTATCTGCGCGGCCTTTTTTATGTCTTGTGCAATTATCAGTGCGTAACCTGACCTTCTGCGTGAAGCTCAGTCCTGATTCCGCATCAGGTATTTCGCGAAGACGGAATCCGTTGTGCCGATGAAATTATCGTAGCACTTGTTGTTCGCCTGATCGAACACGGTATCGAGCGTGTTGCTCTTGAGCGGTTCTATGGAAGCACCCGATACATAAGCCGCGGTATGCTCCACCGTGCGAAGCATCTCCATGGCAGGCGTCACGCTACCAAGCACCAAAACCGCGATAAGCGCGAATTTCAACCGTTTGTACTTTTTTCCCGGTTCCGGGTTTGAAAGAATCTGCATGACCAGCAGCATCGTGTAAAACGCGGCGGGAATGCAGGTGCGCCAACCGAAATCGTAGTTGTTGCCCAGCGTGATGAAGCTGAACACGACCATCGAGCCCATCAGCACCCAATAGAGTGCATCCGCCTTTTTCATTAGCAGGATGAAGACGAGGAACACGAAGTATTCCGTGGCGAAATACAGCGCAAACTCCATGATCGAGCCCGCGTTGATTTTGATTAACCCTACCGAACCCGTCGCGATATTGCTCATGTAGAACAGCGCAATGATCAGGCACACGATCAGCCCGGTCACGTTTGCGACAGTGAGTGTGCTGCGAAGGAATGTGCGGAAACTCTTTTTCCCAGTCTCATTGGTGAAGTTCGATTTTTGCAGGAACTGATACACCACCATCGGCAGGCAGCCCACCGCGGGAAACGGCGAATACAGCAGCATCAGCATGAAGACAAAGAGCCGCGTGCGGTTGTTTGTCTGCCGCAGCAGCAGGAGGAAAACGAGCCAGAACGGGATGATTTGGTTATACACCCAGAAGAGCAGCGTCGTGTTGGAAGCGGAGCTGAATTGGTAGAGCTTCAGCTCCAGATGCGTGCCCGCAAGCAGCTCCGGCAAGGCCGTTTGGAGGGTGCCGGAGTGAATTTTACCGAGAAAGAAGAGGAGAATATCCAACCCGCTGAAGAAGATGAATATCACGAGCGCGGGAATGCTGACCTTCCCAAGGCGTTCGCAGATGAACGCAAACGCAAGCGCGACGCCGGTAAACGCCCAGACGGTCTGAAACACATACCCCGCCTGCAGGCCAAAGAGCTTCCCGATCAACGCGCTCGGCAGCCAGAAGCCGAAGTTGTAGCAGAGCATGCGCGGCGCAGCAAGGCTGTTATCGATCACAGGCCATGCGTACTTCACCTGATCCGAAAACAGGGCGTTTCGGAACATGTGATCCCAGCGATTTTGCCATACGAGCCCGCCGACGCCGGAAAGCACAACCCAGCAAAGCAGCACGAGCGTAATGATCGTAATCGTCACGCCCGAGTGCTTCCCGTTTAGTTGGAACGGGTTTGTGTTGCGGTAGGTTTGATAGAGGCCAAAGAGAAACAGCGCGATCACCGGAACGGAGATCAGCGGTTTGATCCAATATGCCAAAAACAGCAGGATCGGGAGAGACAAATACACAAGCGATACCGTCGGAATCCATTTGCGTTTTGCGTTGCTGGTCACGTTCATGCTGGTATCCTCATCGCGATTTTTTTCCATTGTACTATTGCGCAGGTCATAAGTCCAGTTCCGTGAAAAGCTTGTTTCACACCATGATGCATGCTACAATTTACTCGAAAACGGCGAAAAATCTCCCAAAACGAAGGAGCACGAATGCGAAAAGATCCACGTAGAACCTATGTTTTCAAGCAGCTGCTGCTCATCTTATCCGCGTGCGCTTTGTTTGCGGTCAACGCCAGATCGTTGAATAACATGATGGCGCTGCCCCTGTCCGCAGTCGCGCTGTTCTTCTGGACGCGCTATGACCGCAGGCTCATCGAACACAAGCCAGTCTCACCGATTTGGAACATCTTCTTTGCGTTCACCGCGCTCGGCATCTCGCTTGCGCCTGTCTCGCTGTTTCAAAAGACGCTGACCGATTCCAAGGTCATGGTGAAACTGCAGTCCATGAGCGGTCTCGATGCGCTGCTTCTGAGCCGCTTGATTTGCGGCGCGCTGGTGATTGGGGCACTGTGGTTTACGTTCTGCGCCGTACGGTATTTTTACGAGCTGTTGCGGCCTGTCGTGCACGAGATAACTAGCGACTTTTCACGCACGGAGTATTGGGTTTTGGCGGGTGTCTCGCTGGTCTTCATGGCGGCGGTCGGCGTTCTCTTCGTTCAAACAAACGCCTTTGCGCATCCGTTTCTGGAGTGCGATCTGTTCTACTCCTCGGATTCCGGCGCGTGCATCAATTACCAGTCCTATTTTCGTTTGGGCGGGATTGAAAACGACATCCGCTCGCCGCTGTTCGCGCTGTTTTCCGCACCGTTTCTGGGCATTCCTTACCTGATTTCGCTGCTGATTCCTTTGGCCAATGCGCAGGCACTCGTGCTCACCATGGCGCAGGTTCCGTTTCATATTATCAGCTGGTATCTCGTCATCCGGATGATTCCCGATCTCAAGCCGGCGCAACGGTTCAGCCTGCTTGCACTCGCGCTGGTGAGCTATAGCGGACTGCTCTTTGCATTCTTTCCGGAGCAATACATCTTCTCCGTATTCTGGATCACACTGTTTCTATACCGCTATGTCCTGCAAAACAGGCGCGAAGACTTCCTGCTTCTCGGCTCCGCGGGAACGATGATCACCAGCGCGGTGTTTGCGTTGCTGCCCGATCGAGACCCCGCAAAGCAGTCCATTGGCAGCAGAATTAAAACCTTTCTCGTGACCGGTTTCAAGGGAGTCAGCCTGCTTCTTGCATTTGGCTGCTTTGACGTGTTGCTGAGCTACCAGCACGTTTCGCACCTCATCAAGTATACCAACGTCGTTGGCTCGTTTGCGCAGAAGCTCATGCAGTTTTCGGTGCTCATCGGCAGCGCGTTCTTCGCAGCAAACGCAAGCCCCGTCGTGCTGACCAGCGCGATCAACGAGTGGAACGAAATCGCCAACGGCAGTATGGTCTGGCGTGAAAATCCGGTGCTTGTCTTCAGCATCGCAGGGCTCGTCATCGCGGCACTCGCCATTGCGGGATTTGTGCTCAATCGAAAGCAGCTCTTCGCAAAGATCAGCGTGCTCTGGTGCGCGTTTGCGTTTGTCGTGATCTGCTTCTTTGGCTGGGGTACGAGAGAAAACGGAATGTTCCTCTACACCAAGTATTTCGGCTGGGCATTCTTCGTGATGATCGTATTCCTTGTGCAGAAGATCGCTTCGTGGCTGCATCTCGAAACCCGAACCGCGCCTCTCTATTGGGCTACGGCTGCCGCGCTTTTCCTCGCAAACTTGCCGCAACTACAGGCACTGCTGAACTTTGCGCTGACGTATTATCCGGCATAACAAGAAAACCCGTCATTCGACCAAATCATATAAGGAGGCCGCACATGAAACAGGTGAAATGGGGCATCGTTGGCACCGGAAATATCGCAACCCAGTTTGCGCAGGGGCTGCAGCATGTGGAGCATGCGCAGATTGCCGCCGTGGCGTCGCGCAGCATCGACAGCGCGCGCACATTTGCGCAAAAGTTTGATATTCCCAAGTGCTACGGCAGCTATGAGGAGATGGCGAAGGATACCGAGTTGGAGATCATCTATATCGGCACCCCGCACACGCAGCACTATGATCACGTGATGCTGTTTCTGGAGGCGGGATTTGCGGTCGTCTGTGAGAAACCGCTGGGCGTGAACGCGGCGCAGACCGAAAAGATGATTCAGAAAGCGCGCGAGAAAGACGTGTTCTTCCTCGAAGGCATGTGGACGCGGTTCTTTCCCGCGTTTCAGCAGGCGCGGGAGTGGGTGCGCTCCGGCCGCATAGGGCAGCCGAAGATGATTCAGGCATGCTTTGGGTACGACGCCAGTGCCAATAAATCGCAGTGGCGTTTTCAGCACGACATGGCGGGTGGCGCGCTGCTGGACGTCGGCATCTATCCGCTCGCACTGACATTTGCGATGTTCGGCTCCGATCCTGTCCGAATGACCACCTCCGCTTACTTGGAAAACGGTGTGGACGAATACAACACCTTTACGCTGGAATACGCGGATGGGCGCATCGCGGTGCTGTCCGACGGAATCGGCATGACGCTCGACAACAGCGTGTTCATCGGCGGAACCAAGGGCGCGGTGCTACTTGGCGAAGGTTGGTGGCACCCGAGCCATGCGGAGTTTGCGCCGTTTGGCGAGGCGGGTATCTCGCAAAATCGGGACGTGTTCGACGAGCCCTACCCTTCCTCCGGCTTTCAATTTGAAGCAAGCGCGGTACAGCGGCACTTCTTAGCCGGCCGTAAGGAAGCGCCGGAGATGCCGCTGGATGAGACGCTCCAGATCGCGCGGATGCTGGACGCGATTCGCGGGCAATGGCCTCTTTCCTACAAAGAGGATGAAGAATAACGTTATTTATCATAAGCGAACAAGCAAAACCTCCTACCGACTTATCTGCGGCAGGAGGCTTTTTTTAGTAAACGTACTGGCAGATGCTCCAGAACTGCCGACTTGAGCGATTCTTTGTGCTGTGCGTACGTGGTGCTTTAACTACAGTTAATAAATGTATGCGTTAAAAAATAGAGTGATTCACGGTCACTCTCTGTGCAATGAAGTGACGCTTGTTTGTGTTCATCACGTGATTATTATATAATGAACTGCATATCCACTGTTCTTGTTGATTTTCACCGCATCGCAACGAAAGGACGAACTCACATGATTGCCTTCCTCCTTCTGCTCGCGCCCGGCTTGCTCGCCGCGGTCTTGCACCGCTCCCTCCGGCAGATGCCGCTTTCAAACTTTGATTTCGTCGTTTATGCGTTGATTTATGCGTTTTTCATCGCGGCGTTTACTTTTGGCGTCGTGTACCTCAGAGGGTTTGGCGATCTTGCGCCGCTTTCAGTATTTGGTAACCTTCGCAGCGTCGCAAAATATTGCGCGGTTTCCGCAGTGAGCGCGGTAGCTCTTCCAAACGCGCTGGTTTTTGCGCTCCGTGTGTTCAGAAAGGGAAAGCGAGATGAAGCGTAACTCGACGTTTTGGCAGGCGTTTCGCGGTATACTCGCGCTCCTGAGCCTCGCCGGTATCCTCGCTTACGCGCTCTGGCCCCGACTGACCGGAACGGAGATCCCTGCGTCCGCGTGGAGCGCTGATGCGACCAGCACCCCGTCCAGCACGGAGGCAGAAGCCGCGCCGACGTTCGGAGATACGATCCATACGCTGCTCGCGGAGATTTCCGCGCAGGAGAAGACCGACGCGCTGATTCTCTCGGAGCTCCGCTCCGGTGTATACACCGCCGAGGAACCGCTCCTTCTCGACGATCCTTACGGATGCTCTCCTCTGACCGCGCTTGCGGTATTCACAACGGAAGAGCCCGCGCGCGTTTCCATCCGCGTACACGGCAAGACCAGCGACGCGGACATCACGAACGATTTCCCCGCGCTCGAAACGGAGCACCTGATTCCGATCTACGGGCTGTATGCTGATTTTCTCAACACCGTCACGCTGACCGTGACGACTGAAGGCGGACAGAAGACGGAGACGACGGTCTCGATTCAAACCGACGCCACTGACCCGAACACGATTGAAAACATCATCATTCAGACCGAAATTCACAGTGCTGCACAGATGAGCCCGGGCTTAAACTTTCTTTTTTCGCAAAAGCTCGCGTTTGACGCGCACGGAGACATCCGCTGGACAAATAGCACCTGGGTTACCCCGTCGGCAACGCTCTATAACTACGAGGACGGCACCTATGTCAACAGCTATGGATCCTATCCGGAAGGCGACGTGCTGCTGTTTGAGCGCAACTTCCTCGGAAAATTTCTGCGCGTATGGTATAGCCCATATGGCGTTCACCACGACATTGCGCAGGGAGAAAACGGCAATCTTCTGGTAACAGGCAGCCACGGCTCCGCTGTACAAGACCTCGTCTACGAGCTTGACGCAGACACGGGCGAGATCGTTCATTCACTCGATCTCAAGATGGTTTTACCGCGCTCCAGCGAGCGCCTCAACGCGGCTCTCCAGGCGGAAACCATCCTCTCGAAGGACTGGAAAATGTCATCCGCGGATTGGTTCCACCTCAATGCGATCGTCTGGGATGGCGGCGATGTGCTTCTTTCCGGACGGCACAGCTCCGCCGTGGTCAGGATGGCATGGCCCTCCGGCGAGATCAAGTGGATTCTCGCGTCTCCATTCGGCTGGCCAACCATGTTTCAAAAATATCTGTTGACGCCCGTGGAAGGGCAATCCGACTTTGAGTGGCCTTATTGGCAACATGCGCCGATGCTGCTGCCCGATCAGGACAACAACCCCGACACGACAGATCTACTCCTGTTTGACAACGGCTGCGCGCGCTTTGGCGAGAAGGATGTACGGCAGAAGCTTCTCACGGGTGACCTCAACGCCATACAGAGTTATTCGCGGCTCGTGCAATATCGCATCAACGAGAAGGAACATACGATTGAGCAGATCTGGCAATACGGCAAAGAGCGCGGCGAAGAGCTCTATACCGTCCGCTGCGGCGACGCGGATTACTTGCCCAATGGCAACCGCCTCGGATTCTTCCACGTCGAAAATGATTCCACGGAGAACCCCTCCACCCATGCGGTGATGAGCGAGGTCAACGCATCCGGTTCGCTGATTTGGGAAGCGCTTCTCACGGCGGAAAACGGGGTGCTGCCGGCATATCGCGGAGAGCGGCTGCCGATCTATCACGATTGCGATCAGGATTTGCACTTGGGTCAACCAACGCAGGTGCTGATTCCCGACACGGTACTCAAAGCCAACGGCGTTACGCTGCCCTAAATAAAGCCAAAGAACAGGCGGAAACGAACGCAAACTTCTGTCTGTTTCCCATCCACTACGCGCTCTGAAAGGGTCCCAACCATGCAAAAGCCCATCCGACACCGATGGATTCTGATCACGGTTCTATCTCTGCTCGTGCTCGCCGCCGCAGGTGCCGCCGTCTACGCAAGCGGCATTCTGGTGCGCCCGACCGCGCGGAAGCTTGCCACGATGACCGAGGTGCCAAGCTATGACATCCTCTCCGCGCAGGCCGCGCGGGAGCAGGAAATCCTCGCGGACTACGCCGGGGCAAGCTATACGATTTCCGATCCGTATGTGATCGTCGATCCCTACGACATGAACCCGCTTTCGGCGTTGGTGCTGTTTGATCCCGCAGGCGCGGAAAAAATTACCGTCATCGTGCAGGGCGACGACGCGGCAAGCACGCTCCGCTACGAAAAAACGGTCGATTCCGCGCGTGCGGAGGTGCCGATTCTCGGCCTCTACGCCGGACGAGACAACACCGTAACCCTTGCAAGCGACACGGGCGAAACCGCCGTGCTTACGATTACGACCGAGCCGCTGCCCGCCGATTTTCAGATTTATAATCTGGTCGCAAGCCAGCCCGGCAAAATGGAGCTGGGATTCACACTCATGACCGCTTGCTTCAGCCACTCCTATTGCGCAATCATCGACGCGAACGCGCAGGTGCGCGGGTATCTGAGCAACACCGATATGGCGCACGGTACCTCCATGATCCAGCTGGAAAACGGCAACATGCTCGCCACGGGAGATGAATACAAGCAGATTCCCTACAACATGACGTCGCTTTGGGAGTTCAATTGGCTCGGCAAAATCTTCCGCGAATACGAAGTGCCAAATGCCATACATCACGACATCATGGAGTTATCCGACGGCAACCTTCTCTGCGTTTCCAACAGCGCCGATATGGTCGCCGCGGGCACGCGGGAGGATGTCGCCATCATCCTCGACCGCGCAAGCGGAGAAGTGATCAAGGAATATGATTTTAAAAAGATCATCGACGAAACGCGCGATCCCTATCACCACTTTCATCCGAATATCGTGAATCCGCCCGTCGTTGACTGGATGCACATGAACGCCGCAATCCCGTATGACGCGGGCAATGCGATCATCGTATCTTCCCCCACGCAGAGCATGGTGATCTGCCTCGACAAGGACACGCAGCAGATTCAGTGGATTCTGGGTCCACACGAGGGATATGAAGGAAGCAGCGCCTACCTCAAGCAATACCTGCTCACGCCGGTCGGCGATAATTTCGAGTGGCAGTGGTGCCAGCATCAGCCGATGCTGCTGCCCGATCAGGACAACAACCCGAACACGCTCGATATCCTGCTGCTGGACAACGGCCAAAGCAAGAGCTTCTACAAGGAGACGGCGGTGGACGCCACGCAGAACTACTCCCGCGCGGTGCAGTATCGCATCGATCCCGTGGCCATGACCGTGCGGCAGATTTGGGAATACGGCAAGGAGCGCGGTGTGGAGTGCTACGCAACCTTCCTTGGAGACGCAAACCTCGAACCACTCACCGGAAACAGGCTCATCACCTTTGGCGGACAACTCAGCATAGACGGCGTGCGCACAGACGCGATAGTCGACGGCGTGCTGGGCGAGATCGTGACCCGTTCCCGTGTCGTGGAGGTTACAAGCGCGGGAGAAGTGGTGTTCGAGGTCGCCGTTCAGGAAGACCCCTATACCAACTCTGGCGAAACTTATCAGGCGAAGCGAATCGCGTTTTATTCGCCGCGGAGCTTTGATACGCTGCTGGGCACTTGCGTTGGCGAGCGCGTCGGAAAATCGTATGTGTGCAGCGCGGCAGATATCGCGCCGCCAAAGGTGTTTGCGGGCAAACTCGCGGTCAGCTTCGACAAGCTCGTCAACGAAAACGGGCGAATCGTCGCCTCCGGCAGGCTCACGTACGACGGAAAAGCGTATCTGCTTTCCAAGTCGGTGTTTGTGCTCCAGAGCGAGACAAACGAATATCTCTTTGCCGCGCAAAACGCGCTCAACGGGCAGTTCTTCGGCAGCATCGGTACCGCCGCTCTCGCGCCGGGCGTGTACCGGCTCTCGATTGCGGGCGGCGTGGTGGAGGGAAACGACACCGCGGGCAAGGCGAAGATGGGACATGTGCTGACCGGGTACAAGATCACCGTTGCTGCCGCCGAAACGCAAGCGCCATAACAACCAATTTTGATTGATATAACGAGGTACCTAAACTTGAAGAAACCAAAAACCCTGATTCACACCGTGCTGATCACAACGCTCCTTCTTTTCACCGCGGGATGCGCGGCGCAGGCAAAAGCCCCCGCAGAAGCGGCCGCAACCACGGCGGATTCAACGCTTGTCTGGCAAATCTCCGTGGAAGCGAGCGAGATCACCGACAGCATCTCCTCTACCCAGGCGGTGGTCGCGTATGGCGGAGACGTCAGTCAGGTCAGCCACAGCGACCAGCCATCGGAAGGAAACGTGTATCTGCTGGTGCTGCTGAACATCGACAAAGCGCAAGCCGGCAAGGATAAGTTCCTCTGGAGCGATCTTTCCGTGGTGGACGCGGACGGCAACGCCTACACGCGCATGGCGAACGACACGTTTTTAGAAACGCATGGACTGCCGCGCGTCAAGGCGACCGATCTTTCCATCGGCAACAACCAAGGCTATATCTGCTTCGAAGTGCCTGCAATGGTGGATGCTTCCAAGCTGACGCTGGTGTATTCGGCGGAAGGCTCCGCGCAACAGATCGCGCTCTCGCCGAGCAAAAGCAAATAAGATTCGCGCTTTCGCGTAAAACAACGCCACCCTTGCGGGTGGCGTTTGTTTTGTTCGTAAATTCGATTCGTAAGCTTGGTTCTATTTCCCACTGAGCAGCCGCAGTGCCTCCAGATAACCTTCCAGCCCGTGGCCTTTGATGCTCGCGACGCACGCCGCGCGGATATAGGACACCCTGCGGAACTCCTCCCGCGTGTCAGGATCGGAGATATGCACCTCCACCGTCGGGATGCCGACCGCCTTGACCGCGTCCAGAATCGCGATGCTCGTGTGCGTGTACGCGCCGGGGTTGATCACGATGCCGTCGAACACGCCGTATGCCGCCTGAATCGCGTCCACCAGCGCGCCTTCGTGATTGCTCTGCGCAAACTCAACCGTGACGCCGAGCCTCTCCGCTTCCGCGCGGATCATTTCGATCAGGTCGTGGTAGGTACGCCTGCCATAGATATCCGGTTCGCGCAGGCCAAGCAGGTTCAGGTTTGGCCCGTTGATGACAAGAATCTTCATACTGTTCCCTCTCTGAATGTTCTAGTCGACATTCTCGCAAAATTCCATCCAGATGCGCTGCGCCGCAGCCTCCGGCGTCGTGTCGTTGGCAATGCTGGCGTTTCGAAAGCGCGCATAAAGCGGCGCGCGCTCGCGCAACATCGTCTCCATGTCCGTGATGAGCGAAAGCGGCCTGCCTTCGCGCGGCAGGAGCGCCAAATCGCGCGTAATTTGGTAGATGCGCCCGTTCTGCCGCAGGGGTTGGTAGTTTCGCTCGTCCTTGACGACGCCGCCGCCGGTGACGAGCACCAGCCCGCTCTCCTTGCCCCATGTTTGCGCCTGTTCGCGCTCCAGCGCGCGAAACATCGCTTCGCCGGACTCCGCGAAAATCTCGGGAATCGGCTTTCCCGCGGTAAGCACGATCTGTTCGTCCAGATCGATCAGCGTTCGACCGCATAACTGCGCAAGTGCTGCGCCAATCGTCGTTTTTCCGCTGCCCGGCATGCCGATGAGAACGATGTTCTGCGTGCTCCGGCGAAGCAGGCGCAGAATGCGCTCATTCTCGCCGTCCGCTATCTCCCGCCCGAAAAACAGCTCCTCCGCGGCTTTCGCCTGCGCCACGAGCATGCTTAAGCCCTCCCCGCTGGGAATGCCAAGCTCCTCCGCGCGAAACGCGAGCGCGGTTCTGCGGGGATTATAGACCAGCTCCAGCACGCCCTCGCAGGCGGGAAAGAGCGACAAATCCACAGGAGCCTCGCCCGTGTGCGGATACATGCCCACGGGAGTCGTATTGATGATGATCTGCGCGTCGCTGTGTCGCGAGAGATTATTGTAGTTGTCCGCACCTCCGCGCGAGACCACGACGATCTCCCGTGCGCCTCGTGTTTTCGCGACAAACTGCGCGGTAAGAGACGCGCCTCCGCTGCCGAGGATGACGACCTTTTTGCCGGAGAACACGATTCCCGCACGCAATGCCATGTGCGTTAACCCGTACACATCCGTATTATACCCGGCTAGCGTGCCGTCCGGTCTGCGCACGATCGTGTTGACGCTGCCGATCTCCCGCGCGGTCTCGTCCAGCGTGTCGCAATACGCCATCACGTCCCGCTTGTAGGGAATCGTGACGTTGAGGCCCGCGACGTCCTCCCGCGCGAGAAAAGCGCTGAGCAATTCCGGCTCCAGCTCGTAGAGCGCGTAGCCTTCGTTTCCGAGCGCGCGGTGAATGGGCACAGAGTAGCTGTGCTTCAGCGTTCGCCCGAGAAGTCCGTAGATGCGCTCACTCATGTCTCAATCACCAATCGCTAAATGACAGAATAGTTGCCTAAGAAGGTGAAGCTCTCGCTGATGCGCTCCAAATCCTCCAGCATGGGCAGAACCCCCTGCTCGCGCACGCCCGCATCCAGATCGAAGAAGAAGATGAACTCGAAGTTGCGTCCGGTGACGGGGCAGCTCTCGATCTTGCTCGTGTTCACGCCGTACGCCGAAATCTTGGTCAGGATGTCGTTGAGCGCGCCCGGTTCGTTTTTACAATCGAGAATCAGGCTGATCTTGTTCGATCCCGCGTAGATGATCGGGTTTTTCGCGATGCAGATGAAGCGCGTATAGTTGTTGTCGCTGTCCTGAATATCGTCCTTAATCGTGCTGAGCCCGTAGAGCTCCGCGCAAGCGTGGGAGCTGATGGCTGCGGCTTTGGGGTTGATGCCCTCCGCCACCATCTTCGCGGCCATCGCCGTGTTGGCGCAGGGAATCACCTTCACCTTGCCATTAAGACTGCTCAGATACCGGCTGCACTGGCCGATGGCCTGCTCATGCGAATAGATCTCCGTGATCTCGTTGAGCTTGGTGCCGGGCTTTGCCAGCAGCTCATGACGGATATGCAGCGTCGTGCCACGCACGATGGAGAAGTGTTTGCGCTGCAAAAGATCGTAAACCGTGCGCACGGAGCCGTTGGCGCTGTTTTCGATGGGCAGCACGCCAAACTGACACAGGCCGGATTCCACCGCGTCGAACACCGCCTCAAAGCTCTTGACATACATGATGTTGCCGCGCGGCAAAATCTTGTCGCAGGCGGCCTGAGAATTTGCGCCCTCCACACCCTGGCAGGCGATGGTGCCCGTGCGCGGGAAAACCTCCTCCGGAGAAGCGAGCGCTTTTTCAATCATTGGGCGCACGCGGGAGGGCTCGGCGTAAAGCTCCGTCTGGCGCACCTTGTTCAGCGCGATGAGCGTGGTAAAGAGTTGGTAGGCATAGGGCTCCATGTCGCCCGCCTCCGCCTGCACGCGCGCGAGAATCTCGCGCTCCCGCGCCTTGTTCAGCACGGGAAGGTTGTGCGCCTTTTTGTAAGCCGCAACCTCTTCTCCGAGGCGCATGCGCTCCAGAAAAAGCTGAAGCATCTGCCCGTCTACGGCGTCAATCTGTTCGCGAATCTGTTCGATTTCCATTCCTTATTCTCCATTTCACAGCGCGCAACCATCTTGTCGCCTCGCTGAAGTGTTCTGATTTACAGCTTGGATTCTTCCAATAGGAAGTCCAGCAGCACGAGCGCCGTGACCGCCTCCACAACCGGCACCGCGCGGTGCGCAACGCATGGGTCATGCCGCCCGTGCACGATCAGCTCCGCGTTCTCCATTTTGGAGAGGCTCACGGTCTGCTGCACCTTCGCAATCGAGGGCGTGGGCTTCATCGCCACCCTTAGCACGATCGGCTGTCCCGTCGAGATGCCGCCAAGGATGCCGCCCGCGTGGTTGGTGGTCGTGGTGACGGCTCCCGCTTCATCGATGCGGAAGGGATCGTTGTTCTCGCTCCCGCGCATGCCGGAGGCGGCAAACCCCGCGCCGAATTCCAGCCCCTTGACCGCGGGGATGCCGAAGATCGCCGCGGATAACCTGTTTTCGATTCCATCGAACATCGGGCTGCCGAGTCCCGCGGGAAAGCCGATTGCCGCGCACTCGATCACGCCGCCGACGGAATCCCCCGCGTGGGACGCAGTTAGAATCGCCTCCTGCATGGCGCAACCCTGCGCATCGTCAATCGCCGGAAACTCCTTTGCCGCGAGCTCCTCAAACAACGATTGCGTAGGATACAGCGGAAACGCCGCATCCGCGATGCCCGCGACGAAAGCCAGATGCGCGCCGACAAAGATGTTCTTTCGCGCGAGAATCTGCTTTGCGATGCCGCCCGCGATGCAAAGAGGCGCGGTCAGCCTGCCGGAAAAGTGTCCGCCGCCGCGCATGTCCGCCTGTCCCGCCCACTTGAGGTAGGCGGTGTAGTCCGCGTGTCCGGGACGGGGTTTGTCCAGCAGCTCCGCGTAGTCGCGGGAGCGCGCGTCGCGATTTTCAATGATCGCGCAGAGCGGGCTTCCGGTGGTCTTGCCGTCCACAAGTCCCGCGAGAAACACAGGCCGATCCGGCTCGTTTCGCGCGGTCGAGAGCGCGTTCTTACCCGGCTTGCGGCGATCCAGAAACGCCTCCAGCGCGACAAAATCGATCGCTTCGCCAGCGGGCAGATTTTGCATGGTGACCCCGATGGCGCGCCCGTGCGACTCGCCAAATACGCCGACGCGCAGGGTGTTTCCGAATTCAGACGACATCCGCATGTCCTCCCAGTTGGTTATAATCCGTATAAAACGCAGTATACGATTTGTTGACCGCATCCGCGCCGAGAATGCTTACTTCATTTGCGCAGCGAATCGCGGCGATGGCCGCGGACATCGCAATCCGGTGATCGCGGCAGCTGTCCACCGTGCCGCCCGCAAGCGCGCCGCCCGTGATCACGAGCGCGTCCGGCAGCTCGGTTACCGTACCGCCGAGCGCGCGGAGCATCGCGGAGACGGAGGCGAGCCGGTCGCTCTCCTTGAGCCTGAGGCGCGCGGCGTTGACAAGGCGGGTTTCGCCCGTGGCACACACGCCGAGAGCGGCGAGAATCGGGAGCAAATCCGGCGTTTCGCCAACGTCGATCGTGCAGCCCGTGAGCTTTGCCGGAGACACCGTAACCGTCTCCGCCGTCGCATCCACACGAGCGCCAAACTTGCGCAGCGCACTTAAAATCATCTTGTCACCCTGCGGCGAATCGAGGTTGAGTCCCGTGACGGTGACTGGATTCCCCAGCGCGCCCGCCGCGAGGAAAAACGCGGCGTTGGACCAGTCTCCGTCCACGCGGAGCGTTCCCGGGGATTGAATCGCCTGCCCGCCGGAGCAGGCGTAGACGCCGTCCTCCACGCGCACCCGCACGCCGAAGCGGCGGAGCGCATGCAGCGTGATCTCCACATAAGCCGCGGATTCCAGCCGCGTGGTGAGCGAAATCGTGCTGTCCTGCCCCGTCAGCGGCAGCGCGAGTAAAAGTCCGGTCAGGTATTGCGAGCTCACGTTGCCCGGCAGCGAGAAATCGCCGCCCGTGAGCCGACCCGCTGTAGCGAACGGCAGTCGTTCGTTGGAGAACGCGACACCGTGCTCCTGCATGACCCGCATCAGTTCGCCGATGGGCCGCTCCGGCAACCTGCCGGAGCCTGTGAAGCGCGCGTGTTCGCAAAGCGCCGCCGCAACGGGCAGGAGAAAGCGAAACGTCGATCCGCTCTCGCCGCAGTCGAGCAGCGGGTTTTCGTTTGGGTGCTCGATGCCGCGCACGACAACGCCGTCCGGCAAAATCTCGATCGCGGCACCCAGCGCGCGCAAGCAACCGATCGTTGCGTCGATGTCCTCCGAGCGCTGCTCCATGATAAGCCGTGTTTCGCCGTGGCTCAGCGCCGCGAGGATCAAGAGCCGATGCGCGTCGGACTTCGACGCGATGGCGGGTATTGTTCCGCCAAGGAGCGCGGGCTTGATGCGCGCGATCATGCGCGATCCTCCATGCCCGCGCGGAAGACGTCCGCGAGCTGCTCCACGGGAATATCGATCAGCGCGCAATCGCCGATGCGTTTCGGCACGACGAGCGTGATCTTGCCTCCCGCGCGTTTTTTGTCCGAGAGCGCGGCGTTTGCCAGCGCTTCGGGCGAAAATGTTGTTGTCGTGGGCAGACCGTTTCGCGCAAGGGCGGCTTCTATGCACCTCGCGATCGGTGTTGTTGCCCAGCCGAGCTGTTCCGATGCGCGCGCGATGATCGCGAGTCCAATTGCCACCGCGTGCCCGTGCGGGATCGTATAGTCGCTGCAACGCTCAATCGCGTGACCCGCTGTGTGGCCGAGGTTGAGCGTCTTGCGGATGCCCGTTTCGGTCTCGTCCGCCTCGACGATGCGCGCCTTGAACGCGACGCACTGCGTAACGATCTCCGCTATATTCGCGCGCACATCGCCGGATTCAAACAAAGCAAAAAGTTTCTCGTCGTCGAGGATGCCCGTTTTGATCGCCTCGGCAGCGCCGTTTGCGAACTCATCCGGCGAGAGCGTGGAGAACGTGTTGGTATCGCAAAGCACCAGCGACGGCTGATGGAACAGTCCCGCGAGGTTCTTGCCCGCCACGAGATCGACGGCAGTCTTCCCGCCGACGGAGGAATCCACCGCGGCAAGCAGTGTCGTCGGAATCTGCACATACCGCACCCCGCGCAGGTAACACCCCGCAGCAAAGCCCGCCATATCTCCCGTGACACCGCCGCCGAGCGCCACGATGCAATCCATTCGCGTTAGTTGCTGACCTGCGAAAAACTCCAGTAAATCCGCGAGCGTGTCCAGGCGTTTATTCTCCTCGCCCGCGGGAAACACGGTTGCATGCGCGTCAAAGCCCGCCGAAGCGAGGCTGCCCATCAGCGCGGACAGGTAGAGTTTTTCCACATTGCTGTCCGTGACCACCGCGAGGCGGCAGTCTCCCAGCGCCGCGCGCAAAAGCCGCCCGCTGTCCTGCAGCAAGCCGTCGCCAATCACGACATCGTACCCTTCCCGCACGCGCACGGGGATCACGCGCTGAAGCATCGCTTAGTTTCCTCCCGCCGTAGCCTTTTTCTCGCGCCCGTCTTTGAGGAGCGCCTGCAATTGTTCCGCATCATGCGCGGCGAGCGTCTCGCGGTATTCGTTGAGATGATCAATCAAGATTTCGAGCTGTTCGGTCAGATAGTCCGCATCGTCCAAGAAAAGCTCCGTCCACATCGCCTCGTCGAGGTGCGCCACGCGGGTCATATCCCGGAAGCTGCCCGCGGAAAACCCGCGACGGCGCTGCGCCTCGGGAGATTTGACGTACGCGCTGGAGACGAGGTGCGCAAGCTGCGAGGTGTAGGCGATGATGCGGTCGTGCTCCTCCGGCGTGGAGAAGGTCAACCCCGCAAAGCCGATATCCGTGAAGAACGCCTTGAGCGTTTCGAGCATGCGCATGTCGGTGTTCTGATCGGGAGTCAGTATCATCGAAGCACCCGTGAACAGCTCCTCGCTGGAGTGGACGAATCCGCCGCGCTCGCGTCCCGCCATCGGGTGCCCGCCGATGTAGGCAAAGCCGTTCGCTTTGGCGATCGGCGCGAGCTGTTCGCAAACGTTACGCTTCACACCGCAGAGGTCCACGAGAATCGCGGTTTTTTGGATGAGCTTCGCGTTGTCGCCGACCCAACGGATTGCGGCGGCAGGGCGAATCGCGACCAGCACAAGATCACACAGCGGCAGATTCTCCGCAGTGAGCGTGCCGTCGATGGCACCGCTGAGCCGCGAGAGCGTCATCGTCTCCGCGTCGAGGTCGATGCCCCAGACCGTGTGCGCCGTTCGCACCTTGATGCTTTTTGCCATCGAGCCGCCGATGAGGCCGAGGCCGACGATGCCGACGTTCACGCTTTTCCCTCCCCGCTGGTCATAAACGCGTGCAGTGCAAGAATCCTGCGGTTGAGCTTGTCAAACGCTTCGGGGTTGAGGGACTGCGGGCCGTCGCTCAGCGCGTGCGCAGGATCGTTGTGCACCTCGATGAGGAGCCCGTCGCAGCCCGTTGCCACAGCGCCCATCGCGAGCGGCGCCACCAGTGCGTATTTTCCCGTCGCATGGCTGGGGTCGATGATAACCGGCAGGTGCGTCAGGTGCCGCAGCACCGGAATCGCCGCGAGATCCAACGTATTACGAGTGTAGGTTTCAAAGGTGCGGATGCCGCGCTCGCAGAGGATGACCTGATCGTTTCCGCTCGCCATGACGTATTCCGCGCTCATGAGCCATTCCTCATAGGTGGAGGAAAGGCCACGCTTGATCATGACGGGTTTGGGTTGCTTGCCGAGGATTTTGAGCAGGTTGAAGTTCTGCATATTGCGCGCGCCAACCTGAATCACGTCCACGTCGGCAAACAGATCCAGCTGGGAAGCATCCATGATCTCGCTGACGATGGGCAGCCCCGTCTCAGCGCGGGCGAGCTTCATGAGCTCCAACCCCTCCGCGCCCATGCCCTGGAAGGCGTAAGGCGAGGTGCGCGGCTTGAACGCACCGCCGCGGAGCATTGTGGCTCCGCTGGCCTTGACGGCCTTCGCGACGGTGATGATCTGCTCCTCGCTCTCCACCGAGCAGGGGCCCGCCATGATGGTCAGCGTGCCGCCGCCGATTTGGGTGTTGCCGACGGGAACGATGGTATCTTCCGGGTGAAACTTGCGGTTCGCGTTCTTATACGGCTCCTGAACGCGCTTGACGTCTTCCACGATGTCCAGCGCGCTGATGAGGTCGATATCCAGCGTGGATGTGTCACCAACGAGGCCGAGAATCATCTGGCTCGTGCCGAGGCTCTGGTGAATCTGAATGCCCTTGCCGAGCAGCCAGTTCTTGAGGCTCTCGAGTTGGTCGGGATTCGGGTTTGGTTTGAGTACGACGATCATATTATTTTCTCCCTCCGCCAGTTAAAAAAACCGCAGCCTGTTTGGCTGCGGTGCGATGCGATCGTATGCGGCGTTTGTTTACCCGATCACCCTTGCTGCGCCAAACCGAACGAAGCCTTACCGAAGTAATAGCCGGTAAAGCTAAAGTAGCGGTATTCTGCTGCGTTTGTGATGCGGGTCATAAAACGCTTCTTTCTGTGCGGCTCGTGCCGCGATTTGTATAAATTTACCATGTTCAAACACAAAAAGCAATAGCGTTCGCGAAAAATATATATCATATATTCTTCGTGCCGTGAAAAACCGCCCTGTCTGGCAGAGCGGCTTGATAGTTTGCCTCATCCCTGTGGAATCACAGCATCGGGAAACGTCTCCCGCACGTCGTAGATGCCGGGATCACCGGGCAGGTTTGCGTGCTTTTGCATATACGCGCGGATTTCGGGCGTCGATTCAAATATCACGAACTTGTCGTAGGTTTGAATCTGATTCAAAAACGTGTCGTCCGCAAACTTGCTCACCGCGTCCACCTGAGACGCAAAGAGGAAATAGCGCCCGATATACGGCAGCTCGTAGCTCGTCACTTCCTGCTCCTTGTCGGACGAGTAAAACAGATACCGCGTCTTGTTGTCCGGAGCTTCCCAGCGGTCCCCTGTGATTGCGGAGACACGCGCGGGCAGGGTCTTGGGATAATCGGCCTTGATGCTGTTCATTCCGTTGAGCTCGGAGAGCAGAATCAAACCCGCCGCAAGCGCAAACGCCACCGTTGCGATCTGATAGATATTCTTCGAAGTGAGGCTGTAAAACGCGCGGTAATCCCTGTGCTCTCCCTGCTGATAGTAAAACGAGTTCTCAACGTCCATCGTCAGCCGCATCGAAACCGCGCCCATGAGGAACAGGATCATGCTGGAAGCATAACGGTCAAAGCCTGCGAGGCGCTGCGCCTCCTCCAGCGGCATGGAGACGATGTACATCGCGAGTATGCCTGCGTAATACAGCACGACCGCGAGATCCAGCACGAGCAGCGTGCGAAGCAGCTTCCACTTCTTGTGTACCGCAAACCGCGCAACCAGATACGCCGCAATGGATACGCCGTTGAACACCACAAACCCAAGCGTCGGCAGCTGGGAAAGCGAGGTCGCGGTCACGAGGAAAAGATTCACGATCTGCTGAACCTGTGCGGGCGTTTTGTCGATGGCAAACGACGAGAGCGTCTGAAAATCGTAGCTGAATTTTCCCGCGTCCGTGGGAAACGCCAGAGACGTATGGATATTCCACGCAATCAGCGGCACGAGCGAAAGCCCGATGATGCCCAGCGCGCCCCAGAAAAACGGGCGCAGCTTGGAATCCGCGTTTTGAAACTGCACCGATCGGTAGATCAGAAAGAAATATCCAAGAATCGCAAAGAAGATGCCCGTGTTCTTCACGATGGTTAAGAGCGCCAGCACGGGCAGCACCGCGAGGCAAGCGGTCGAAAACTTCTTTCGCTCGACAAGCAGCACCCCGATGGAACCAAGCGCAAGCGCGGGCAGCAGGAAATCGACCAGAAGGTTGTTGATGCGGATGCTGATGTTGAAAAACGCCATGATGGAGCAGCCGAGTCCCAGCAGCGCCGCAAGCAGGAAGCGCTTTTGATCGCGAATCGCGCCAAACACCGCATAGAAGCTCGAGAACAGCAGCATGCCCTGGCCGACCAGCATCACGCCCTCGCTGTTGCCGACGATGCGCGAAACAAAATAGAGAAACGAGGAACTGCCCAATGGATAGCTCTTGAAGTCGATGATCGCGCTGGCGGCGTCGGGAATGCGATCGGTCACGAGCATGTACTTGACCACGACCGCCCAGTGCGAAAAGTTGTCGTAATGCACGAAGCTCGTCGTCAATAGCGACGCCGTGATGATGCCAAGCGTGACCACGAACGCGAGGTTGGTTGCGTTGATGGACGAGGTATTGTAGGCAAGCTTGATCTTATGATTCGCAAGCAGCACCACAAGCAGCACGATTCCGCCGCCAAAGAGCGCGTAGGCCGCGTAGGACAGAACGCCCGCAAGCCCCGCAAAATAGATCAGCACCGCCTCCGCGGAAAAAACGAAGAGATAGCTTGCGCGCGGAGTGATCTTCCAATATGCCCGCGCAACGGCAACATACCCCGCCGCGGAGAGCAGGAATGCAAGTAATCGTAATACGGTAAACATCATCGCCATGCGCCCAACTCCTCATCTGCTTTCGTTCCGCACGATCTTTCGTGTGCGGGAACGTACTATCCTATCCATCGTGTTAAGATGCACATTCGTTATCAAACTGTCTTTGGATATACACGTCCTCCGCGGGTTGTTTCCCGCGGAGGACGCTGTGAATGTGTGCTCTTTTTGCGTTATGCCGCCTGGCGCTTTTTGCTGCGCCGCGGTTTCGCCGTACCGTTGTTGTATTCAAAGATCCAATCCTCCAGCAGCGTCTGGAACGCTTTACTGGCGGTCAGCTCTTCCCAGTTGACGACGTTATAGAGCGTAACCCCCGGCGTCGTCATGGGCTTGTTGGCGTTTTGCAGAACGATCTGCACGCCGTTTCTCGGAATAATCGTGAGCGTGTCCGCCTTTTCACTCAACCCGCGCATCAGCGCATACTTGAAGTTGAAGTCGATCAGCGTACCCGTGACGCCCTCCTCCGAGCGCACAGAGCGCTCCAGCTGAATGCGCGGTAAGGCGCGCATCTCCGAACGCTGCTTTTCGAGGCGCTGGCTCGCGTTGTTCACGAGATCGTCAAACGCGGTCACCCAGATGTTCATCGACTTCGGCAGCGACGGCTGTCTATCATAGACCAGCTGTAAATACTCGCGCGTGTCCTGCTCCGTCATGCCCGGCACGAGCTTGACGTGATACAGCCACTGGTTGCCGGTGCTCGTGATATACACGATGTTGCCCTTGACATTTGCGCTATAGCGATCGCTTGAGAGCGAAAACTCCAGCGGCTCGTCGTCCGGCAGATAGGCGGGATGTTCCATCGTAAAGAGGAATCCGCCCTCGGAGATGTTCTTCGTTTTGGCTGAGAAGAGCTTGCCCTTGTAGCAGAGCTTGAGCGGAATCTCCGCCTCAAAACGCTCGCTTGCACGGTAGGCTTTTCTGCCCATCATGAAGTACACGGCATACAGCAGGTTTGTGATGTTCAGCAATAACCAGAAGGCGATGAAGCTGCTAAAGAGCAGCGCCATGCCGTATTTCCCGCCCAGGTAACGAATCAGGCCCGCGATGGACATGCCCAGCATGATCAACTGTGGAATGATGTACACGAGGTTGGAATTCTGGGGTTTGCTGGTGCTCTTGTCGGTGACCTTAAACTTGAGCTGCTTGATGCCAAGGGTTTCGAGCAGTACCGGGATCACCATAAACGGAGCGAGGATCGTATCGATAATCTGGTTCCAACGCTGGTTTCTCGTGTCGCTGGAAAGCGAGCGGACAGCAAGCGTATAGAAGATGTATTGCGGACCCCAGATCGCGAGGATCTCCCAGAACGTCGTGTTGACGACCTGCAGATCAAACAGCGCGAACATGATCGGCGCAAACGTGAACACGAGCCTGCGCCCGAACGACCACCAGTACGAATAGGACAGCATATAGCTGATGCGCGCACTCAGAGACAGACCCTTGTTGGTGATCATCTTGGTGTTGCGAACGGACTGAATCACGCCGCGCGCCCAGCGCACGCGCTGGGTCACCATGCTTTTGATGCTGGTCGGTGCGAGTCCGCTCGCCAGCGGTTGCGCCGTGGAATAGGCAGTGTAGCCCTTCGACTGAATCCGGATGCCGGTTTCGAAGTCCTCCGTGATCGTATCCGTCGGGAAGCCGCCGATCTCTTCCAGCGCCTGCCGGGAGATCACAGTGTTGCTGCCCGTGTAGGCAACGGCATTCGTGCTGTTGCGCATGACGTTGATCTCACGCGAGAAGAAGTCCTGTTCATTCGGAATGTTCTGCTCGGCATAGAGGTTAAACTGAAACAGATCGGGGTTATAGAAGCTCTGCGGCGTCTGAATAAAGCCGATCTTGTAGTTGGAATCGACCTCCGCCTGCTCCTTCATGCGCCAGGTGCCGTCCTTGTGCTCCATCCGCGGAAGGAAGAAGTATGGCACCGTCTGCATCAGAAACTCTTTGCGCGCGATCATATCCGCGTCAAACGTCGCCACCAGTGGCGAGCTGGTCTGGCGAAGCGCGTTGTTCAGATTTCCGCTCTTTGCTTCTTTATTGTTCGCCAGCGGAAAATATCCAATGCCGAACTGCTCCGCAAGCTTTGCCATTGCGGGACGGTTGCCGTCGTCCGCAAGGTAAATATGCACCTTTTTCTTGTCGGGATAGTCCATGTAGGTCAGTGCATTGACCGTTTTATACAGTAGCTCGACCGGCTCGTTGTGGGTGGCGACGATGACGTCGACATCCGGATACCAGCTTTCCGGTATCTCCGGCAGCGTTAGATCCACTTTATTGGAGCGGTTCTTTCTGTAATAGAGTTCATATGTACCGAGTGCGGACGTGATTTCGCTGATCAGCAGCATGATGCCGAAGATCAGCGCGATAATGCCGTTTTTCAGCGGCAAGGTAAACACCGCGCGCCACACCAGATAGATGACGGATGTGATCGTCGCGAGTAAGAACATCGTATTCTGGAATCGTTTATTCTGAAACAGTTTTCCCATTTTCTGTATCCTCCTGTTCCTTCGATGTCCCCTATTTGCTACAATGTCACAAAATTCGTTACAAAATCTTCGGTTCTGTGATCAACTAAATTGCACGCAATTGCAATTTCATTGTAGTTATTCGGCACAATCCTGTCAACGTGGCATGCTTGCCTTGTTCTAAAATACAGTCGTCCGGTCGCCATTTTCCCTTGTTTCCTTCCGCCACGGGGCGCTTTCGCGGTGTGTTGGACGATTTTGCGGATCATACGGACTTATCTTGTACTGTATCCGCCAAAATCAGGATTAGGTCGTGCGTTGGAACGTGGATCGCGCGTTTCGAAGTACATCTGGTGATATGAGTTTAACCGTTTGTTACGGTGTAATCAGTGATAAACACACTTACTTGTAAAACAGTTATTAATAGTTCTTTTATTATCTATTATCATCTCATATTCTTGCTCGATTTACAAGAAATATCACACGAATTTTATGTGTTCGTTGACTTTCATGTAATCCGGTATTATCATGAAACTGAAACTTTATCAGTTGATCACGTCTGATTGCTGTTTCATTGTAACAAGCCGCAACCGATTATAGCGACATTGCGCGGCTTAGCACGAAACACGTTCATCAGTTGTTTCAAGGAGGCTGCCCATGTCACAAAGCGTATCGATCACTTCGATCGCATCACTGGAAGCGACGATGGACAAATTACCCATTCAAATCTGGCAGATGTCCTTTGCCTGCACCTACGGCCGCGTCAATTTGGCGCACGCCGCATTCCTGGGCAAGACGCAGGCGGAGATTGAGGGACAGCCAATCGAGATTGTGCTGCCTTCTTCGGAGGCTGCCGCGGCTATCACGCAGACGCGCAACACATTTGATGCGCGCCAGCCCATCGAGAGCGAGCAATGGCGCACGGACGCCGCGGGCAAGCGCAGGTTGTTGCATATCTATATGGCTCCGGTCATCGACGAAGCGGGAAAGATTCTGTATTTGAGCTGTTACGCGGACGATATCACCGAACAAAAGGAGGCCATCTCCGCGCTGCAGCATTGTCAGGAATCGAGCGAAGATCAGATTACGACGAAGGTAACCGAGGCGGTAGAGGCCATCTGGGGTACGGCGAGCTCGCTCGTGCACCTCGCGGAAACGCAGGATGAAAAGGCAAGCCTGCATCTCAAGCGCCTCTCGGAATCCTGCCGCGTGGTCGCCAGCGTGCTTTCCTTCAACAGCGTCTACAGCCACAATCTGAACTATGATTTTATCTTCAAGCTGCAGCAGGCCTGCCTCTTTCACGACATTGGGAAGGTTGACATTCCCGAGAGCATCCTGCTCAAGCCCGGTAAACTCACACGCGAGGAGTTTGAGGAGGTCAAGAAGCACACGATCAACGGAGCCGCCGCCCTTGAGCGCGCGTATCCACGCCTGCCCAAGAGCAGTATCTACCTCATGGCGATCGATATTGCGCTGTCTCATCACGAACGCTGGGACGGAAAAGGTTATCCGCACGGGCTTAAGGGAGACGAAATCCCGCTCTCCGCGCAGATTGTTGCCATCTGTGATGTGTACGACGCACTGCGCAGCGTGAGGCCGTATAAGCCCGCCCTGAGCCACGAGGAGAGCATGCTGGAGCTGCGCAAGGAGCGCGGCACGCAGTTTAACCCCGTGCTTTGCGACGCATTTTTCCACAGCGCCGAGGAAATTCGCCATATCTTTGATAAAAACGCGGGTTAAGGTCGAAACATAACAAACAGCCGCAGGCAAACACCTGCGGCTGTTTTTGTGTGCAATCGTTTTTAATCCCCAAGGAGTTTGTTCTTTATGGCGGATGTCATCTTTCCGCTAAAGAGATCGGTGTAGCGCACATAGAGGGCAATGCGGTTCTGCGCATCCAGCGCTTGCCACATCTCATCTGCGAGCTCCTGTGCCGTGCCGCAGATGGAACCCTCGCGCGGTTCGCCTTCAAACGGAGGCAGCGGGTCTCCGTCGCGTTGGTAGGTGTGAATCAGGTGCGCGACGCCCTCCTTCGGGTCATAGCTCCAGTATTTTCGCCTGCAATCCGGCGAATCCTCCATCTTTTTCACGATGCCGAGCGTATAGCGCCCGGTGGGCAGAAGGAGGCCCGCGATGCGTGGCGTATAATTCGGCGCGTCCGGCTCGTAGCAGCGCGTGCTCATTGCATACTGAAACGAGTGCCCGCCCGAGAGGCTATCGCAGATCGTCTCCGTTTGGTCGCCGTTGGTCACCACGATGCTGTCCTTGCAGACCAGGATCGGTGTGTAGAGGATCAGCTTCGGATCGGTGACCTTGCCCGGATCGTAAGGAACGATCGTGAGCGAGTCGCCCTCCTCGCGGAAGATGCGGTTTCTGCTGTTTTCGCTGCGTCCCATGAGGAAATAGGCAACCACCGCCTGGCCGCCAAGGCTGCCCATGAGAATGCCCCGTCCGGGGTACGTGTTTTCGGATAATACCGATGAAATCGAGACCATGTTAGCCTCCTATCGGGATTGGTTCGAATCCCTTTCCGTTGAATTGCCAGAGCTCCGTTGCCCCGCATGCGCGCGCGAGAGATTCCGACTCCGCGAATTGGCAGGTCACATCCTGCGCGCGGTGTGCGTCCGCGCTGATGGTGATTCTGCCACCGCGCCGGACGATCTCGCGAAGTAGCTCTGCGGAAGGATACGGCGTTGTGCGGTATCCGCGCGAGATCGCGCCCGTGTTGATTTCAAAAATCTTGCCCGCCGCAATCAGCACATCGACCGCCTCGAGCGCCGCTTTCATAAAACGCGCGGAATCCGGCTGAAAGAAGCTGCCCTGCTCGTCAAACTTCGTCAGCAGGTCGATATGTCCTACGATATCGACCTCCTCGATCTTGGCGAGCGCCTCGTACTGGCGGAAATACGCCTCCGCAGCCGCGTCCGCGCTGCCAAATACGCGCAGGTATTGCCTCGTCTCGTCCGGCGTGCTGTCCACGCCATAGAGCGTGTCATCTACGGGAATATGGTGGATCGAGCCGATCACATAATCAAACCCCAGCGCGCGCTCGGCCGAGTACAAATCCCACTCCGCACCGCAATAAACGGCTATTTGATCCTGATATGCGGTCTTGAGCCGCCGCGCCTCCGTGATGTAGTCCGCCATGCGGCCGTTGGGAATCGTCCAGCAGGCGGGATACGGCATCGGCGTATGGATGCTGAAGCCCAGCGAGGTCAGTCCCGCGGAGATCGCCGCGCGAACCATCTCCTCCATGGTGTTCTGTCCGTCGTCAAAGGTGCTGTGGGTGTGCAGATTTTGATGAATCACGCTTCGTTTCTCCTCGGATAGTCTTTTCGTTTAGACCATCTTCTCCTGCTTGACCTTGTGATCGACCACGTGGCGGGAGGCCATCTCACGCCGTATGTCGTCTAGCTCAATGCCGGATTCGATCATGAGTACCATACAATGATACATCAAATCGCCGAGTTCATAAACCGTGTTCGCTTTATCTTGATCTTTCGCGGCAAGAATGACCTCCGTGGTCTCCTCGCCGACCTTCTTGAGGATCTTATCGAGTCCCTTTTCGAATAGATATGTGGTATAGCTTCCCTCTTTGGGGTTGGCCTTTCTGCCGCGCAGCATCTCGAAGAGGTCTTCGTATTGGAACCCCGACATGGCTTCGCCTTCATAGACCGGCTGAAAGAAGCAGCTTTCCGCGCCCGTGTGGCAGGCAGGCCCGCTCTTTCGCACCTCGACAAGCAGGGTGTCCGCGTCGCAGTCCGCCGTGATGGACACGATCTGCTGCACGTTTCCGCTGGTTTCGCCTTTGCGCCAGAGTTCCCTGCGCGAACGCGACCAGAAGCACGTCCGCCCTTCCTCCATCGAAACGCGCAGGCTCTCCGCGTTCATATATGCCATCATGAGCACCTGCTTGGTCTCGGTGTCGATGACGATCGCGGGGATCAGCCCATCCGCGCTAAACTTTAATTCTTCCACGTTCAACATGCTCAAACCCTCCGCATCGGTATGCCCGCCTCAAACAGCGCCTGCTTGAGATCGGGTATCTGCACCTCGCCAAAGTGGAAGATCGAGGCGGCAAGCCCCGCGTCCACCTTGGGAAGCGCGGTAAACAGCGACACAAAATCCTGAATCCCGCCCGCGCCGCCGGACGCGATCACGGGAACGCTCACGAGTTCGCACACGGCGGAGAGCATCGGCAAATCGAACCCTTGCTTCACGCCGTCGGTATCGATCGAGTTGAGCACGATCTCGCCCGCGCCGTTGTCCACGCCGCGCTTGATCCACTCCAGCGCGTCGAGTCCGGTGTCTTCTCTGCCGCCTTTGGCGAACACGCGGAACTGGCCGTTCACGCGTTTAACGTCCACCGAAAGCACCACACACTGATCGCCGTAGCGTTTCGCCGCCTCACCGATCAACGCGGGGTTCTTGATCGCGCCGCTGTTGACGCTGACCTTGTCCGCACCGCACTTGAGCACGCGGTCGAAGTCGTCCAGCGTGTTGATGCCGCCGCCGACCGTGAGCGGGATGAAGATCGTCTCCGCTACACGCGTGAGGATGTCCGTGAACAGGCTTCTACCTTCCGCGCTTGCTGTGATGTCGTAAAACACCAGCTCGTCCGCGCCGTTGTCGCTGTAGTATTGCCCGAGCTTCACGGGGTCGGATACGTCGTTGAGTCCAAGGAAGTTCACGCCCTTGACCACGCGTCCATCCTTGACGTCCAGACACGGAATGATGCGCTTTGTGATCATGCGTTTGCCTCCGTGATCGCGTCCGCGAGCTTGATTGCGCCCGTGTAGTACGCTTTTCCGATGATTGCGCCATAGAGATGTAACTCTTTCAGCGCGCGCACGTCTTCCAGCGAGCTGACCCCGCCGGAGGCGATGAAGCGCATGTTGCTGGTCTCCATGAGGTCGCGATACAGCGCGCGGTTCGCGCCCGCCATCGCGCCATCGCGGGAGATATCCGTGCAGATCACGGTTTGTACGCCGATCTCTTCCAAGCTCTTGCAGTAGTCCATGCCGCTCAGTCCCGTCGTCTCCGTCCAGCCCTTGACCGCGACCATGCCGTCTCTTAGATCGACGCCCACCGCGATAGCAGAGCCGTATTTCGCGACCATATCCGCAACAAAGTTGATGTTGCTCGCGGCTGCGGTTCCGAGGATCACGCGATTGACGCCCGCGTCGAGGTAGCGCAAAATCGTCTCTTCATCGCGTATTCCGCCGCCTAGCTCAACCGCGAGCCCGCTCGTGCGGATGATCTTCGCCGCGATGTCGAAATTCGGCGTGCCGCCGCATCTTGCGCCTTCCAAATCCACCATGTGGAGCCACTCCGCACCCGCCTCGCGAAACTCCTGCGCGAGCTTTGGCGGGTCTTCACTAAAGACGGTCATCTTGCTGTATTCGCCCTTGTAGAGCCGCACCGCCTTTTTCTCATATAAATCGATTGCCGGTAACAGGATCATCTATCATTCATTCCTAACTAAATTCTTATTTTACGTTCCTTCGCAGAACGCGCGGAGGATGTTTAAGCCCACCTTGCCGCTCTTTTCGGGATGGAACTGGCAGCCCATCACGTTTCCGCTCGCGACGGCTGCGGTCAAATCCGCTCCGTATTCCGCGGTCGCGATGGTCGCTTTTTCGCAGTTTGCCGCATAGTAACTATGCACGAAGTAGACGCAATCGCCCTCCTTGATATAGCGAAACAGCGGATGCACGGGGTTCGTCAGTTTCAGCGCGTTCCAGCCGATGTGCGGCACCTTGAGGCTCGCGGGAATTTGCGGGCGCATGTCGATCACGTCTCCCGCGATCAGCCCAAGCCCCTTGTGCTCGCCGTATTCAAAGCTGCGATCAAACAGCATTTGCATGCCGAGACAGATGCCCAACAGCGGTTTCCCTGCTCGCGCCTGCTCGATGACGACCGCGTCCAGCCCCGTTGCGCGGAGCTTGTTTGCCGCATCCTCAAACGCGCCGACGCCGGGCAGAATGATCTTGACCGCCGCGCGGAGGTCGTCCGCGTTTCGGGTGACGATTGCACTTGCTCCGATCATCGAAAGCGAGCTTTTCAGCGAAAACAGGTTGCCGACGCCGTAGTCTACGATTGCGATCATGTTATAACACGCCCTTCGTCGAGGGGATTTCGCTTGCGTACGCGGGATCGACGGCGACCGCCTGCTTGAGCGCGCGGCCGAACGCCTTGAACATCGCTTCCACGATGTGGTGCGAGTTTTCGCCGTCGAGCTGCTTGAGGTGCAGCGTGATGCCCGCCGTTCGGGCCAGTGCCAGGAAGAATTCCTGCACAAGCTCGGTGTCGAACGTGCCGATCTTCTGGGTCGGGATGCTCGCTGTAAAGCGCAGCGTTCCTCTGCCGGAGAGATCGACCGCGCAGAGCACGAGCGCTTCGTCCATCGGCAGCAGTTCGCTACCGTAGCGGTAGATGCCGCGCTTTTCGCTGAGCGCCGATTTTAACGCCTCGCCGAGTGCGATGCCGACATCCTCCACGCTGTGGTGGTCGTCCACACGTGTGTCCCCCGCGCAGCGCACGGAGAGATCGATTCTCGCGTGGCGCGAAAAGAGCGTCAGCATGTGGTTTAAAAATCCGACTCCGGTTTCGATGTCGCTCTTGCCCGTTCCATCCAGATCGAGCGTGAGCGTGATCTCCGTCTCCGCCGTCATACGGTTGCAGGTTGCCGTTCTCATAAGCCTGTTCATCCTTTCTCCGTGAGGATCGCTTGCATGTTGATCAACAGAATCTGCATCTGTTCGCGTGTGCCGATGGTGATCCGGCAGAAGTCCTTGATGCGCTCTTTTGTGAAGTGTCGCACCAGCACGCCGCGCGCTTTCAGTTTCTGGTATAGCTCTTCTCCGCTGATGCGGTCGCTCTTTGCAAACACGAAGTTTGCGCAGGACGGAAGCACCGTAAACCCGAGCGATTGCAGCGCATTCGTCGTCTCCGCGCGCACCACCATAATCGTCTTCGCGTTCTCCTGATAATATGCGTCGTCTTCGATGGCAGCGACTGCCGCGGCTTGCGTCATACGATTCACATTATAGGGGTTGATGGAGTATTTGACCGTGTTCAGATCACGGATCAACTGCTCGTTTCCGATGCCGAAGCCAAGGCGCGCGCCCGCGAGTGAGCGGCTCTTGGAAAACGTCTGTATCGCGAGCAGATTGTCGTATTTCTTCGTGAGCAGCACGCAGCTCTCACCACCGAAATCGACATACGCCTCGTCGATGATCACCATGCGGTCGGGGTTGCTCTTCACGATCTCCTCGATTTGCCACAGCGGCAGGCAGGTGCCCGTCGGCGCGTTGGGGTTCGCGATCAGCACATGTTCGCGGATGCTCAGATAATCGCGATAGTCGAGCGAAAAATCGTCCCGCAGCGGAATCTCGCGACTCGGCACCTCGCAAAAGCGCGCATAAACCGGGTAAAAGCCGTAGCTGATGTCCGCAAACGCAAACGGATTTGCTTTGTCTCCAAACGCGAGAAACGCGAAGTAGAGAATCTCGTCCGAGCCGTTGACCGGCAGCACGTTCTCCGGCTCCACGCCGTAGAGCTTCGCCGCAGCTTGCCGCAGCAGCACACACTCCGGGTCGGAATAGAGGTTCAGCCGGTTTGCCTCGCGCTCCGCCGCCGCGACCACGCGCGGAGAAGGCGGAAACGGGGATTCGTTCGTGTTGAGCTTGACATATTGCGCGTCCCTCGGCTGCTCGCCGGGAACGTAGGGCTTCAGGGTTGCGTATTTCTCGCTCAAAAACCGGCTCATGCGTCTGCCTCCGTCTTTCGAATCAAGGCAGCGCGCGCATGCGCTTCCAGCCCTTCCGCGCGGGCAAACACCGCGATCTTGTCCGAAAGCTCCGCGAGCGCTTCCCGCGAAAAATAGGTGTACTGCGTCTTTTTCACGAAGTCGTCCACGCCAAGAGGACTGGAAAACCGCGCGGTTCCGCTGGTCGGCAGCGTGTGGTTCGGGCCCGCGAGATAGTCGCCCAGCGATTCCGGGCAGTCGTTGCCGAGGAAGACCGAGCCCGCGTTTTTCACGTAGGCAAGGTACCGTTCCGGCTCTTTCACGCAGAGCTCCAGATGCTCGGGCGCTAAGTCGTTGGCGAGATCGATGGCGCAAAGCAGATCGTCGGTGATGATGATTCTGCCGTTGTGCTCGATAGAAGCGCGCGCGATGGCTTCGCGCGGGAGCGAGGCAAGCTGGCGCTCCACCTCCGCGCTGACCCGCTCCGCAAGCGCGCGTTGGTTGGTGATCAACACCGCCGAGGCATTCACATCGTGCTCCGCCTGACTGAGTAAGTCCGCCGCGACAAACGCGGGAGTCGCCGTTTCGTCCGCGACGACGAGTATTTCGCTGGGCCCCGCGATCATGTCGATCGCAACCCTGCCGAACACCTGCCGCTTTGCCTCCGCCACAAACGCGTTGCCGGGGCCTACGATCTTGTCCACCTTCGGTATCGTCTCGGTGCCGTAGGCAAGCGCTGCAATCGCCTGCGCGCCGCCCGCCTTAAACACGCGGTCCACGCCCGCGAGCTTCGCCGCGGCGAGGATGGGAGCGGCGATTTGCCCGCTCTCGTTCGGCGGGGAGACCATCACCACCTGCGAACAACCGGCGAGCTTCGCGGGAATTGCGTTCATGAACACGGTGGAAGGATAGCTCGCCGTTCCGCCGGGAATATAGAGCCCGACCTTCTCAATGGGTGTGATCTTTTGCCCCATATAGACGCCGTTCGGGCGCTCCAGACGGAAGCCCTCGCGCAGTTGCATGCTGTGGAACGCGCGGATGTTCTCCGCGGCGGTCTGCATGGCGTCGAGCAGTTCCGTGGGCATCGAAAGCAGCGCGTCGTCCAGCTCCGCCGTCGTCACTTCGAGCGAGTCGAGCTCTGCGCGGTCAAACTTTCTCGCGTAGGCAATCAGCGCGCGATCGCCGTTTTGCGCCACATCCGCGATGATGCCGCGCACGATCTCCTCCACGCCGCTGTCCTCCAGCCTGCGCAAAAAGAGCGTGCTGCGGTCGATTTCGTTGAGATTCTGTATCTTCATGCGTTCACCGCCTGTTCCAGTCTTCTTCGGAGCGCCTCAATCTCTTCGCCTTTGAATTTATAGTGCGCCTTGTTCGCGATCAGGCGCGCGCTGATGGGCTCGATCTCTTCCAGCACGCTCAGACCGTTTTCCGCGAGGGTTTTGCCTGTCTCTACGATGTCCACAATCACATCCGAAAGCCCCAGGATCGGCGCCAGCTCGATGGAGCCGTTGAGGCGGATGACATCGATTTCGCGGCTCTGCGCTGCATAATACCTGCGCGCGATGGCTGGAAACTTCGTGGCAACGCGCAGGATGCCTGTGTGCGAATCCGAAAAATCGCGCGGGCCCGCGACGCACATCCGGCATTTACCGATGCCCAAATCCAGCAGCTCGTAGACGTCCGGCGCGTACTCCAACAGGATATCCTTGCCCGCGACGCCGATGTCGGCGGCGCCGCGCTCGACATAGATCGCCACATCCGTGGGCTTCACCCAGAAATAGCGCACGCCCGCCGCTTCGTTTTCAAACGTGAGCTTGCGGTTTTCTTCCAGCAGTTCGGGGCACTCATAGCCCGCGCGGGCAAACAGCGAATAAGCTTTCTCGCCGAGCCGTCCTTTCGGCAGGGCGACGTTGATCATGCGCTTCATGCGTTTGCCTCCTTCGTCAGCCGGACGATCTCGCGGCAAGCGGGGCAGGGTTCGTCGTCCCTCTGTACCCGGCAGCTTAATCCCCGCGCGCGAAGCGCGTTCGCCGCGCGGATGATCTCCTGCGGGTCGGTCGCGTCGTCGTAGAGTACGAGCGCCTCGTTCTCGATCGCGGGTTTCGCGGAAGAGAGACGATCCAGCTGGTCGAGGTAGACCGCAAAGCCGATCGCCTCGCCGTGCTTGCCCATGCGCAGGAGCAGGTTATCATACCGTCCACCCGCGAGGATGCCGGAAGGAATCCCTTCCACAAAGCCGCGGAACACGAGGCCGTTGTAATAGTCCATATCGTTGACCACCGAAAAATCGAGGTTTACTTGCGTAATCCCGTCCGCGGTCAGCATATCGCTCATGCGGCGGAGACCCAATAGCGCTTCCCGGCTCGTCTCGGGCAGATCGAGCGCTTCCACGCGCTTGAGCGTTTCGCCGAGCGGCCCACAGGCGGAAACGAGAGCTGCAAGCAGATTCGCCGTCGCTTTAGTCACGCCGAACTCCGCGCATGCGGCGGACAGCCCGTGGAGATTCTTTTCGCCAACGAGAGAGAGCAGCTTTGCGCACTCGCCGTCTCCAATCGGCTCCTCCGCCAGCACGCCGGAGAGCACGCCGACATCCGAAACGTCCAGCACATACCGCTCGCTGATGCGGCTCAGGCTCCGCGCCGCGAGGATCAGCACCTCACCTGCCGCGTAGTCGTCCACACGACCGATGCACTCTAGGCCCGTCTGCATGATCTCGCGGAAGCCGTATGCGTTTCGCGGCACGCGGTAGACTGTCTCGGTATAGCAGAGCTTCTGCGTGCGCCCGTCGTCCTTCGCGTTCTTGACGATGGAGAGCGTCACGTCCGGTTTGAGCGCCTTGAGCTTGCCGTTGGTGTCGCTAAACGTGAGCACCTGCTCGCTCGCGAGAAACTTCTTATTGCGCATGTACAGGTCGTATTCCTCGAATTTTCCGACCTTGTACGGGCGATAGCCGTAGCTTTGGTAGAGTTCGCGCAGCTCGAACACGATTCGCTCCTGCGTGGTCAGCGTGTCGGGCTTCATTTGCTCTGCTCCTCTTGCTTCATGCGATCCAGCACCAGGCGGTACCCGCCCGCGCCGTAGTTGAGGCAGCGCTTCACGCGCCCGATGGTCGCGGTGCTCACGCCCGTCTTCTCAATCGCGCTCTGGTAGGTGTCCCCCGCGTCCAGCGCTTTGGCGATCTCCAGCCGCTGGCCGAGGTCGCGAATCTCCTGAATCGTGCAGAGATCCTCAAAATATCGATAGCACTCCTCCACGTTCTGAAGCTTCAGCACCGAGGAAAAGAGCGCGTCCGTCTGCTTGTTTTTCGGTAAACCCATGTTGGCACTTCCTTACCCTGATTTTTTCCGTTTTGCCGCACCGGCTCCGGTTCGCTCCTGTGATCTCCGGTGCGTCTTACGCATTTTATCACTTCATCGCGCTAAAGTACAGAATTATTTTTTCGTGTTTCCGACCGTTCACTGCCCGATCCATTCGCGCGGCGGCGAAAAGAGCGAAAAAACGGAGAAACAGCGCGAAATTGGCAGGATTCGCGTGATTTTTTCTTGCGTCGCACGAGAAAATATATGATAATACCAAGTTAGAGGGTTCGCCCTCCTGCCGCAAATTCGGGAAGAATTTTTGCTTCGTTTTTGCTTTCAATCGTATTTTTGGCTTTCGCCAAAGGAGTGTTCCTTCTTCCTTATATCGATTGAAACAGAAAGCGAAAGCAAACGCTTCTTCCTGCGAAGAATTTTACGGTAGCAAAAAAGCGGGGTGGTACGACCCCGCTACCCCAACGGCAACGCTTCGCGTTGCCGTTGGTTTTTTCTACTGCGTGAAGAAAGCAGCCTTTCGGCTGCATTCTCAGCAAATCCGGCGAATGAATCGCCGGATTTGAATAAAGCTTATACTTCCGCGATGCACTCCACTTCGCAGAGCACGTTTTTCGGCAGCGTCTTAACCGCGACGCAGGAACGCGCGGGCTTGTTCACCATGTATTTCCCGTAGACCGCGTTGAACGCCGCAAAGTCGTCCATGGTTGCGAGGAAGCACGTCGCCTTCACCACGCGGCTAAAGTCGGTGCCCGCGGCTTCCAGCACTGCGCGAAGGTTCGCCATCACCTGCTCCGCCTGGGCGGTGACGTCCGCGCCCGTGATCTCGCCTGTTTTCGGGTCGACCGGAATCTGTCCGGAGGTAAACACAAATCCGCCGCTCACGATCGCCTGCGAATACGGGCCGATCGCCGCGGGAGCATGTTCGGTATGAATCGTCTTCATTCGTTCTATTCTCCTCTTTCGGTAAAACTGTTCCCTACTATTATAATTCGCGCGCGCTCTACGTCAACCGCCTTCGACCGCAATCGACGTTTTCCGCAGCATCGATCCGTGCCCGGCGTGGTATAATACCCGTGATCAACGTTAAAAGGAGAAACAAGCATGAACGTTCAGCGGGCGATCGACTCCCTCACGCGCGAGGGGTTTGCAGTGCGCTATTTTGATACCGCGAGCGAGGCCGCGGACTATCTCGCGGGCAGTATTAGCAGCAAGACCGTCGGCATCGGCGGCAGCGTCACCATCGAGCAGATGGGGCTATACGATAGGCTCGTGCAGAACAATACGGTCTACTGGCACTGGCGCACGAACGATACCGCAACGCGCACGGCGGCGGCAGGCGCCGAGGTGTATCTCAGCTCCGCCAACGCCATCGCCGAGACGGGCGAAATCGTGAATATCGATGGCAGCGGCAACCGCGTCGCTGCGACCTTGTATAACCACGAGCGGGTGGTGTTTGTCGCGGGGATCAATAAGCTCACGGAGGATTACGAGAGCGCGGTGTTCCGCGCGCGCAACATTGCTGCCCCGCTCAACACGCGCCGCCTCGGGCTCAAGACGCCCTGCGCGGTGGGGAAAGAGATCAAGTGCTATAACTGCGCGAGCAGTGATCGCATCTGCTGCGGGGTTGCCACGCTGCTCTGGCCGATGCGGAGCGTGAAGACGACGGAGGTTGTGTTGGTTGGGGAAAGTTTGGGGTATTGACTTGTTAACTTTCAAAACCGTATATTGATATTTACTCTACTTGGTGGTATTTTTAATACAGTAAATATCGAGGTGGACACATATGGAAGGTTCAAATCAGCAAAGTAAGAAAACCCTAGTCGCCAATATTCTTAAATGGCTCATCTCAAATTGGTGGTATGTCCTCCTAACGATGATCAGTTCAATATATATGTTTGTATATCGTTTCAAAGTATACGAGTTGACGCAAATCAATGCACTTGCATTAATAGGTATCGTTTGGGTCATTCTCCTTCTCTTGCCTCTATTCTCGGAGTTTGAATTCTTAGGTGTGAAGCTAAAAAAAGAGTTGGTGAAAGCTAATGTTGAGTTAAAAGAATCCATAGCTGACATCAAAATGCAAATCGTCGATTTTAAGAATGTCAATTACGCTTCTATGTCAGTAAATGTCATTAGTTCACCTCTTGCAAGCAAGGAGCAACTCGAGCATCTAGAATTTTTGATCAGAGAATTAAAAGCCTCAAGTCAACCAACCATAATTACAATGCAGTTCGAAAACGAAGAAGTTCCGATTTTACTATTTAAAACCAGGTTTGAAATTGAAAGCAAGCTTTCGAATATATGTCTGAAGTTAAATTATGATGGAGATAGAACAATTTCAAGAATGCTGCAATACTTAGTACGACTTAATGCCATTGATGCTCGTTATTATGAAATAATCACGCAAGTTAACAAGATAGCGACGCGAGGTGTTCATGGTGAGATTGTTAGTGATAACTATATTAAATTAGTCAAATCAGCTTATCCAAGCATAATGGATTACCTATCAACGCTTGAAAAAAACCTAGTCGAATATCATTGTTACAAATGTGGTTATTCAGGGTTTTCAACAAACCCAGAACTCTGTCCGAATTGTAATAATAAGTTTCATAATTAGGTCGAGGTTAATAAATAAGAAACCTCCCGCTTGGCTACGGGAGGTTTCTTTACTTTAAATCCTCAAACTACAATTCAAAAGTAGGATTGTTTAAAACTATTTCAATGATGTCAGAGAAGAAAGACATGGCGTTGTACTTAGTTATCGGCGCATTGCCGGGATGTCCACAATTGCATCGTAGATTATAGCACCCTGTTAACCTTGTGTTTTGATTATTATCAATCAACCCCAATGCTTCTAAAACTTGTAGTGTATCGCTGTCAAACACTTCTTGAAGCTCACTGATGCTAGTTATTGTATAAGACTTGTTAAATCGCTTAAAGCGTCCTGTAGTCATTTTCTTCATCTCTTCAGTTTTAATGCTGAATGTCGCGAACCCGTTTTTTTCAATTACTCTGTGAATTCTGTCAATAGTTGCACACCAACCCAAAATTATTGCAGCACGGAAATATTCACTCTCGGCGCAGGATACTGCCTCTCGTAAATAATCATTCTCATCTGGGTCCTTGATCTTTTCAATTATCATCTCAAGTTCTGTGTGCTGTTTTTCTGAAGCCAAAGTAAGAACTGGAAGAATTATATCATCATGAAAATTAACTATGACCGCATTAAGTTTATTCAGCACCGAACTACTCTTACTAGGTTTATTTGCATATGTAAGTAACCCGGAGAAGCTAGATGAATACGCATCTAGTGTATTCTTCGATATCCCAAGTTTTGTTAATTTTGGTTGAATTACCTTAAACCAAGTACGCGCAACTAATCCGATTGCTGAAAGAGTCTCTTTCCTTGATATAATCGTAAGCTTTGACTGGGTAATTCCTTTTTTTAACTTAACTAAATCGTCTCGATAGCTTGAGACGATTGCCTCAAAATCCTCTTCCATTACTCACCTTTTGCCATATCGCGAAGGACTATACAAAGTTCTTTTTTCCCTTCTACAGAGAGCTTGAAAGTCTTCATAGAGGATTCTTCCAGACCGTCAAAAAAGGATTTGCTTCTTTTGAAAATCGCTGTAAAGTTACCTCCATCATAGCACTTAAAAGCTTTACATCTGTCTCTTACATTTTCAACATCAGCTACCAATTCGTTATTTGAGTATCCATTTTCAAATGCAGTAAGAAGTGCTAACCTTATCTGGGAATCGCTGGTCAGCGTAGTCTTCATATGCTCATATAAGGGTTTTATAACGTTTCCTTCTTGATAATAAAGCTTGTTTAAGTCCTCAATCGTTATACTATTTGCTTCGAGCATTCGTCTTACCGCAGTGTGAAACATATTAAGTTTTACATCTTCAGAAGCACTTCCAGAAATAGCCTGAGGGATTGGTAATCGCTCTTGCTCAATTGTATTCATGACTACATTGTCGTGCGTTTTTGTTTTAACTTTTTTGCTATCTTCTATAAACGAATGAAGTAGAATATCGAAGCATTGTTGTTTTAGATCTACGGGACACTTATCGACAATTTCGAGAATTGTAGAAATTTCTGTCTTTAATTCTTCGTACATAAGTCCCTCCAACATATATGATTTCTTTCATATTAACTACATTTCAATTATAAATCAACAAACTGTGATAAATAAATAGCATCTTGTTAAATCGACTAAGAAGAGAATTTAAAAAATACTAAAACAGCCCCTACCGATCGCTCGGAAGAGGCTGTTTTTCTGCTATTTTTCGCTATTTTATTGTTCCGCCAGCGCTTTGACTTCCTGATACTGCTTCAGGTCGGTATAAAGCTCTGCCTTGTAGGGATTGCGCTTCGTCTTGACCGCCTTGTAGATCATGTACACGAGCACCGCCACGTTGACCGCAAGCGCCAGCGCGCCGAACACGGTGTAGATCACGGGGTTATAG
Source organism: Christensenellaceae bacterium (assembly GCA_963667195.1). GTDB lineage: Bacteria > Bacillota > Clostridia > Christensenellales > CAG-138 > UBA7703. The sequence goes on along the minus strand of OY762962.1, from coordinate 1,870,233 downwards.
GTGCTGGTGACCATCTGCACGCCGCTATCCTGGAACAGCGGGAACGTCTGGGCGAACATGCACCAGATCGCCAGCGTCTGGGCGCGGTGCTGGAGCCATGCGCCTTTGCCTACCGTAAACGCGCAGAGCGTGGGCGCAAGCAGCAGCGCGAAGCCCGCATAAAACGCGTGCGTCGGGATGCAGTTGTAGGTATACGTGAAGTTCCAAAGGTCATACGCGATGATCCAGAACCAAAGCATATCCGGCCAGAGCATGTCGCGGCTGCCGTCGAGCTTCGTCTTTTTGCGAATCACGATGCCGAACCAGCCCGTGATGGTGATGATGTTGAGCAGTCCCGCGATGCCGTTCATGATGTTCCAGGGGCCTCCGAACACGCCGGTGACTTCGCCCTCGATCGGGCCGGAGTTGGCGAGCCAGTACATCGCGCCCACCTGGAAGTCGCGCACGCACGCCTCGAGGATGTTGATCGCGAGGATCAGCGGCGGGAAGATCAGCGCCCACTTCATGTCGGCGAGACGCCACTTGATCTCACCCGTGAGCTTGTCCCGCTTCTGCAGGTGCCGGATGAGCCAGAAGCCGATGCAGCCGATGGTCGCGGAGTACACCTTCATCAGGTGGAACCAGTCGGTGTAGGTCTTGTCCTTCATCACGGTGAACCAGATGACGGAGAGCGTGATGGGCAGCACGATGAAGCTGACGAACCCGGCCCATTTCCAGCGACGCGCGATTTCGTTGAACACGAACAATCCCGCGAACACCGCAAGCCAGATTGCCCAAACCGTCAGGGCCGGCACGCCTTGCGCAAATGTAAACATATCTCCCTTTCCCGTAGCGCCGCTTTCCGGTGCGGCGAAACCGAACTCAAGCGTTCCGCCGCAATTTTCGCTCCAATCGCGGCGCAACAGGCGGCTTGTTTCCCCACAATTTCCGCCTGATATCGCTAGTATCGCGCCAGAAAATCGCGCTGTCAAGAGTGTAGGCGATAAATCGATACTGGCGTTTCGATTGCCTGATAGTAATAAAACGTTATTTGTTCTTTTTGTTGCTTATTCAACGATTCTAAATCTTGGTCTGTCCATTCATACAACCAGATAATCTCCATTTTTCTGAGATTTTCCGGCGTTTTTGAATTGTTGCTCCATCGTGGAACAACCACGGCGCAGCGGGAGCGATAAACCCGCAATTTCGGCCAAAAAACGATCCGGCACGCCCACCGCGCGTTCGTGATATTTCACACCAAACTGCGAGGCAACGTGCCGGAACAAGACTGTATTATATGCTCGCCGTACAAAAACACAAGATGCGTTTTGTTATAGCGGCTATATGATTTTGAACATCCTGTGACTTTTTATTTGACCTCTTGTGTCCAGCCGCGCGGATCGGGTAGTTTGCCGGTCTGGATGCCGGTGATCGCGTCGTAGATCTTCTGCGAAAGCGCGCCTACCTCGCGGTTGTTGATCACGTATTCCTCGCCGAGGTACCGCAGCGAGCCCATCGGCGAAATCACGGCTGCCGTGCCGCTGGCGAAGGCTTCCTTGAGCGCGCCTTCCTTTGCGGCTGCGGTCACTTCGTCGATGCTGATCTTGCGCTCGTTGGCGGTCACGCCCCATTCGCGAAGCAGGGTCAACACGCTGTCGCGCGTGATGCCGGGCAGGATCGTTCCCGCGAGAGGAGCTGTCACCACCTCGTCGCCGATGACGAAGAACGCGTTGGAGGAGCCGACCTCCTCGACATACTTGTGCTCGATCGCGTCGAGCCAGAGCACGTCGTTGCAGTCACACTCATACGCCTTTTGCGAGGCGCGGAGGCTGCCCGCGTAGTTGCCGCCGACCTTGGCGTAGCCCGTGCCGCCATGCGCCGCGCGGATGTACTCATCCTCGACGAAGATGCGCGTGGTGGAGAGCTTGCCGCGGTTTGCCGCGTAATACGGGCCGGACGGGCTGAGGATGATCATGAAGCGGTAGTGCTTCGCGGCCTTGACGCCCAGCGCGGGATCATCCGCAATGATAAACGGGCGGATATAGAGCGAGGTTCCCGGCGCATCCGGCACCCAGTCCTTGTCTTCATGCACGGTGGCCTTCACGGCGGAGACGAAAAGCTCCTCGTCCATCTGCGGCATGCAGATGCGCTCGTTGGTGCGGTTGAGGCGGCGGGCGTTCATCTCCGGGCGGAACAGCAGCACGCGGCCATCCGCGGTGCGGTACGCCTTCATGCCCTCAAACATCATCTGCGCATAGTGCAGCACGCTGGAAGCGGGGCTGATTAGAATATCGCCGTAGGGTACGACTTTTCCGTCGTGCCAGCCCTGGCCCTCGTCATAGTCCATCACAAACATGTGGTCGGTAAACTGCTTGCCAAAGACCAGCTCGCTCGCGGCAGGTTTCGGCTTTGGGTTCGGATTTCTCGTCACCGGAAACGTGTAACTCATCTCATGTCTCCTCATTCGTTCTCATATTTACTGCCTGTCGTCTGTCTGGCTGATCGGGCCATACAGCGTCGGCCTGCGGTCAAGATTGTTTCTTATATTTAGTTTGTTAAAACAAACTAAAATTGGATGATGGCCTGCGGTCTAAGTGGATTTTTTATTTTTTAGTTTGTTTACACAAACTAAATTGAATGATGGCCTGCGGTCTAAATAGATTTTTTTATTTTTTAGTTTGTTTACACAAACTAAAGTAGAGTTCAGGCCTGCGGTCTAAAAATACCGGTAATTCTTCCCGGATGCGCTTCTGCGCTTCCAAATCGATTGAAGAGAAGATAATCTCTTCTTTTTCTCCTGCCTGCGCGAGGACGTTGCCCAGCGGATCGACAATCGCGCTGTTGCCGCCGAATTTTGCGCCAAACGCCTCTCCGCAGCCGTTGCAGAGCGCGGCGAACAACTGATTCTCAATCGCCCGTGCGTCAAGCAGCGCGCGCATCTGCTTGGTCGCAACCTTTCGCCACTCGGCGGGGATGAACAGTATCCTCGCTCCGCTGAGCGCCAACGCGCGGCAAAGCTCCGGAAAACGCAGGTCATAGCAGATCAGAATGCCGCAGGTCACGCCGTCCAGCGGAAACGTGACGAGCCGATCCCCCGCGGTGTAGCATTCCCCTTCGCCGGAGAGCGAGAAGAGATGCGTCTTGTCGTATTCCGCGACGCAATCGCCCAAACGGTTGAACACATAAGCGGTGTTGAACAGCGCGTTGGCCTTTTTCGTGAGCACGCTGCCCGCAACGATGTTGACGCCGAGTTCCTTCGCGAGCGGCCCGCAGAGTGCCTTTGTGCGCGCGCCATCCTCGTCCGCCTGCATGGGATCGATCGCCTTGGGCGCAAACCCCGTGTTCCAAAGCTCCGGCAACAGGATCACATCCGGCTGGCTCTTTGCCGACTGCCGAATCAACGATTCCGCGCGAGCGAAGTTGTGCTCCGGCTCTGCCGCGCAAACGTCCATCTGAACACAGCAAATCTTCACGCGCAGGTTCTCCTTTACTTCGCGAAAACGCGAGCAACTTTGCACATTTCTACCCTCATCATAACACGGTTTTGTGTGCAAAAACACCCGTCGCAAGAGTTCCTCTTGAGACGGGTGATCGGAACCGATCGTATCCCGCGGTACCACTCAAATTGCGCATGATCTGCGCCACTTAGCAGGCTCCAACAAGCCCTCGGCCTTGACGCGGCGTCTACGGAAAACCCTACTCGGAGGCAGTTCCTGCACTCGTTTCAAATCTTCAGCTCGGAAGGGATGGGACTCTGAATCAGTACACCGCTGGATTTCCACCCGCTCCGGCTCTCTGAACGCGACCGATTCGTCCGTCTTCGTCACAGCTATTATATATGATTTTTCTGCATAATATCAGCATTGTCCGTGTTTGTCAATGTATTTTTATGCCGTATACAATCTAGTATCGGAATGATTCCCGTTTTCGCAACACGTGTGTGGTTCCCGTCAATTACACCGCTCTGCGCGCATGTGTGGGCGCTTTTGCCTCGGTGTCCGCGCACTGCGCTGCATGCTCCCGCCCGAGTGTCAGCGCGCGCATGTTTGCCTCGATCAGGTGTTTTTTATGCACCGGCACAACCTGCGCGAGCACCTTTGCGCGTTCCGCCTGCGTCAGCGGCAGGCAGTCCTCGAGGAACGCGCCAAGCAATATCATGTTGGCGAGTCCTTCGAGCCCCTCGTCCGCGGCCAGTCGCGTGGCGTTCAGCGCGCGATAGCGCACATCCTCCCGCGCGGGCTGCTCGTGAATCAAAGACGCGTCGTAGATGATTTCGCCGCCCGGCCGCACGCGAGATTGGTACGCGAGAAACGAAGGCAGGTTCATGGCGATCAGCACATCCGGCTCGGAGACGATCGGAGAGCCGATCACGTCTTCGCTCAGAATCACGGAGCAGTTCGCGGTGCCGCCGCGCATCTCCGGCCCGTAAGAGGGCAACCACGAGACCTGCTTTTGCTTGAGCACGCCTGCATAGGCGATCCATTTGCCGAGAAAGAGCACGCCCTGACCGCCGAAACCCGCAATCAGGATCTGCTGTGTGTGTGTTGTCTGCATCAACCTTCCTCCTTTGCGCTCTTGTCCTTGAATACGCCGAGTGGATAATAGGGAATCATCGCCGAATCCATCCACTTGAGTGCGTCAGCGGGCGTCATGCCCCAGTTGGTCGGGCAGGCCGAGAGTACCTCGACCAGCGAGAATCCCCTGCCTTCCACCTGATTGCGAAACGCTTTCTCGATTGCTTTCTTCGCCGAGAGCACGTTTTTGATCGAGTTTGCCGCGACGCGCGCGATGTATTCCGGCCCGTCCAGCTGCGCCAGCATTTCGCAAACCTTGACCGGCAGACCGCAGAGCGCCTCATCCCGCCCGAGCGGCGAGGTCTGCGTGATCTGCCCGGGCAGCGACGTCGGCGCCATCTGGCCACCGGTCATGCCGTAGACCGCGTTGTTGACGAAGATCACGGTGATGTTCTCGTTGCGCGCGGCTGCGTGCACCGCCTCCGCCATACCGATGCTCGCAAGATCGCCGTCACCCTGATAGGTGAACACGATGCTCTCCGGGTTTGCGCGCTTGAGCCCCGTCGCGACGGCGGGCGCGCGCCCGTGTGCGGCGACGGTCATATCGAGATTAAAATAGTTATAGGCTAACACCGAGCAGCCGACCGGAGCCACGCCGATGGTGCGCCCTTCGATTCCCAGCGCGTCAATCGCCTCCGCCACGAGGCGGTGGATGATGCCGTGCGTGCAGCCGGGGCAATAGTGCGTGGGAGCGGTCGTCATCGACTTTGGACGGGATGCAACGATCATAGCGTTTCTCCTTTCGCCGCGCGTTCGATGGCCGCGAGCACCTCTTCCGGCGCGGGGATCATGCCACCGACGCGGGAGACCAGCGAAACCGGCCGCATGCAGCGAATCGCGAGCTCGATATCCCGTATCATCTGCCCCATGGACAGCTCGACAGACAGAAACTGCCGCACGCGGCTTGCAGCTTGCAGGAGCGCTTCCGACGGGAACGGCCAGAGCGTAATCGGGCGGATCAAGCCCGCGCGAATGCCCTTTTCCCGCGCCATCGCCACCGCGCTTCGGGAAACCCGCGCCGCGATGCCGTAAGCAACGAGGCAGATCTCCGCGTCCTCCATACAGAAGGCTTCATAGTCCGTCTCCCGCACTTCGACGAGCTTGTATCGCGCAAAACGCGAGAGATTCTTCTCCTCCAGCTCCTCCGGCGCGAGATAGAGCGAGGTGATCACGTGCTTCTCCCGCTCGCCGCGGGTGCCCGTCAGCGCCCAGGGCTTCTCGACAAGCTTCGGCGCTGTTTCCGTCAATGTCACCTGCTCCATCATCTGACCGATCGTGCCGTCGGCTAAGATCATCGCGGTCATGTTGTAGCGATCCGCGAGGTCAAAGCCGCGCAAAGTCAGGCTGTACATCTCCTGCGCGCTCGCGGGTGCAAACACAATGTTGCGAAAGTCCCCGTGTCCGCCGCCGCGCGTCGCCTGAAAATAGTCCGCCTGCGCGGGTTGAATGCCGCCGAGGCCGGGGCCCGCGCGCTGCACATTGACCACCAGCGCGGGCAGGTCGCTTCCCGCAAGATACGACAGCCCCTCGCTCTTGAGCGATATCCCCGGGCTGGAGGAGCTGGTCATCGCCCGCTTTCCCGCGCAGCTCGCGCCATAGACCATGTGAATCGCCGCAATCTCGCTCTCCGCCTGCAAAAACACACCGCCGACTTCGGGCATGCGCTTTGCCAGATAGGCCCCAATCTCCGTTTGCGGTGTGATCGGGTAGCCGAAATAGTGCCTGCATCCCGCGGCAATCGCTGCCTCCGCGAGCGCCTCGTTTCCCTTCATGAGTACCGTGTTTGCCATTGTGTTCTCCCTATCGCGAAATCTCGATCACGCAGTCCGGGCACATCGTCGCGCAAAATCCGCAGCCGGTGCAGCGCGCTTCCTCCGTCATCTTCACGGGGGAATGGCCTTTGTGATTGATTTGTTGTGGATCGATCAAAAGAATCTTCTTCGGGCAGGCATCCACGCAGAGGCCGCAGCCCTTGCAGTTTTCCGCCGAAACAGTCCATTTTGCCATGTGGCTTGTTCTCCTATTGTGTTCTGTCACGTTCTTCGGGACTTCGTGCATCATACATAGTCAGTTTCAAGGAATCTTCAACTCGTTAGTAGTACTAACTATATTGGAACAAGAATTGCGCTGATTGGCGCACGAACCCCCGCCTTGTTATTTGTTAGTAGTCCTAACCATTATAGCCATTCGTTCCGGTTTTCGCAACCGCGTAAAAAAAGAAGCAGGCTTACCTGCTTCCATTTAACCGTATCCGTTCAGATTCAATAATTCTCAATCGCAACGCGCTCGACGCGATCCGAGATGTCCTTGCCGAGAAAGAGCTTGGCGGTCGCGGCGAAATCCTCCGCGCTGTCGCTCGCGTAATAGCGCCGCAGCGCCGCGCGATCAGGCACGTTGAGTTGGTTTTGCTCCGCGAGCAGCGCAGCGGCAGCGCGCGCCGCCTCTTCGCCCGTGTCGATCAGCGTGACCCCTGCACCCATAAAGTCGGAAATCACGTCCATCAACAGCGGATAGTGCGTGCAGCCGAGCACCAGCGTATCCACGCCCGCCGCCTTGACGGGAGACAGATACTCTTCCACCACGCGCTCGGTGACCAAATCCCCGCGGCGGACTCTTCCGTCCTCCACGAGCGGCACGAGCAGCGGGCAAGCCTTCGCGGTGAGCTGTGCTTTCGGCAGCAGCGAGCGAATCGCCGCCTCATACGCGCCGCTGCGGATGGTCGCCTTGGTGCCGATCACGCCGATGTTGCCCGTCTTTGTCGCCTCAACGGCGGCTTTTGCCGCTGGCTGCACCACGCCGAGAATCGGCAAGTCGTTTTCGCGCTTGAGCACGTCCATTGCCGTGGTGGATACCGTGCCGCAGGCAATCACGATCGCCTTGAGGTCGAAGCTGCGCAGAAACGCGACGTCCTGCCGCGCATAACGCACGATGGTCTCCACCGAGCGTCCGCCATACGGCACGCGCCCCGTGTCGCCAAAGTAGACGATGTCCTCGCCGGGCAGCAGGCGGATCATCTGGCGCACGCAGGTCAGCCCGCCCATGCCGGAATCAAACACGCCGATTGGTCTTGTATCCATCTCTTCACCTCAAACGTAAAAAACGGACAAGCGCGGCCTGTCCGTTCTCAATTGCTTCGGAAACTCGCTGAAGTATTGTATCACATTTTCTGTGATTTTTCACCCGTTTGGTGGCTAGGCGCGCAGCAGCGGCAGCATGCCCGTGAGGCGGTTGATCTTCTTTTTCTCGCCAAACAGCGCGATTCCATAGTAGTGATGCTCGCTCTCCGGCGTTTCCAGAGACTTTTGCATAAAGTCCGCGTAGACGTTGATCTTTTGCGCCACGTCGGAGAAATCGACCGCCGTGAGGCCGGAAATTTCCGGTTCAAACAGCTTTAAACGCAGCTCACGAAGCAGCTGCTCGTCGCCTTTTAGCATCGAGATCGGATAGGTGCTGATGCCCGTGTGCACATACCCCGTCGCGTCGGTGACGTCCGCGCCGATCATCTCCGGGTGGAGTTTGCCGATGCTGATGCCAAGCATCGCGGCGGTGTTGGCGATGAGTCCCAGCGGCAGCGCGCTGTCGATCACCATCACGCATTTTTGTTCCGGTTGGTTCATGTTTCGTGCTGTTCTTCCTTATCCTCCGCGCGGTTTTCGGCAAACACGCGGCGGTATTGCCCCGGCGTGAGTCCGATGAAGCGCTTGAATGTGTTGCTAAAATGGCTCTGATCCGAAAATCCGGCGGAGAGCGCCGCCTCAGCCGGGGTAACGCCCTCCCGAAGCAGCGACTTTGCGCGGTCGATGCGGATCGTCTCGAGATAGCGATACGGCGTGATGCCCGTCTCTTTTGTGAAAGCGCGCAAAAGGTGGTACTTGCTCAAGCCCGCGATTTCGCCGAGCGTGTCCAGCGAAACCTGTTCGTTTGCGTGCATGTCGAGGTAGGCGCAAACCGCGCGCACTTCGGCGCGGGGTTCGGCTGCCGGTTCCCGCGCGTCTGCCTGCGCATAGTCGCGCAGGAGCTGCTCCAGCAAGAAATAGAATCGCTCTTCCTTCTGTACCCCGCGCTCGCCGCGCAGGATCATGCTGTGAAGTTCCTTTAGTTCGCCGATGAGCTCGCTATGGAACACGACCGCCTGCGAAAACGCAACCGGGGTCTCGCTGGCGGTGATCTCCCGAGCGGAGGCTGCCATCACGTCCGGCGTGATATTGATACAGCGGTAGTCGAGCGGCTGATTGCGATAGGCTTCGCACGCGTGGTTCTCGCCGGGGTTGAAGAGCAACAGGTCGCCCGGCGCCGTGAGAAGATGTTGCCCGCGCACCGTGAGTTTTCTGCGCCCGCGTTCAATAAACCCGATCACGTAGTGCTCGTGAAAGTGGTTCGGAAACGCCTGCATCACGCCCTGAAACTGATAGGCTTCCACCCGCAGATCAGGGTCGTAAATCGCGATTCGTTTTTCGCCTGTACCGCTCTGTTTCACTGCCATAGAATACCCCGATATCACTTGCGGAATCTTGCAAGATATTGCGCTCTTTGCGCCATTATACGCGAAAGATGCAAAAAAGCGCTACCCTGTCCGGATAGCGCTTTGTGAGCGTTGCGTTTACCCGATCTGCGGGAAGAGTTCCTTCACCGTGGGGTAAATCTTCACGAATTTCTGATACTGCGCCTCGTAGCGCGCGGCAATCTCGGGATCGGGCTTGACGGTCGCGTTGACGTGCACCATCTTCTCCGCGATCTCCTCGACCGAGGCGTATTCGCCGCAGGCAACCGCAGCCAGCATCGCGCCGCCGAGGCCCGGGCCTTCTTCGGAGGTGATGGTGTCGATCTCCAGATTGAGGATGTTCGCGAACATCTTCTTCCAGAGCTTGCTTTTTGCTCCGCCGCCGCAGATCTTGCTGCGGTCAATCTGGATGCCGAGGGATTTCGCCACCTCGACGGAATCGCGAATCGCGAACGCGACGCCTTCAAGCACCGCCTGCGTCATATCCGCGCGGGAAGTATCCATCGTCATGCCGATGAACGTGCCGCGCGCGGCGGGATCGTTGTGCGGCGAGCGCTCACCCATGAGGTACGGCAGGAAGTACACGTGGTTGGTGCCGAGCTTGTCGTCCGTAATCGGCGCTTCCAATCCCTTGTAGTCCTTGCTGTCGAGGATGTCCTCCATCCACCACTTGCTGCACGAACCCGCGGAGAGCATGCAGCCCATCAGGTGATAGTTGCCGTCCGAGTGCGCAAAGGAGTGCAGCGCGTTGTGGCTGTCCACGCCGAATTTGCAGTTAGAGATAAATACGGTTCCCGAAGTTCCAATCGAAATGTTGCATCTGCCCTCGCCCACCGTACCGGTGCCGACCGCAGCCGCCGCGTTGTCTCCCGCGCCCGCGCAAACGAGCACCTTTTCCGGCAAGCCAAGCGCCTTCGCGGCCTCCGCCGTGAGGGTGCCGACCGATTCATAGCTTTCAAAGAGCTTCGGCATTTGCGCTTCCGTAATGCCGCAGATGTCCAGCATCGGCTTCGACCAACGGCGGTTCTTCACGTCCAGCAGCAGCATGCCGGAGGCATCCGAAAAATCGGTGCTGTGCACGCCCGTCAGCAGATACGTAATATAGTCCTTCGGCAGCATGATCTTGGCGATCTTCTTGAAGTTCTCCGGCTCGTTTGCGCGCATCCAGAGGAGCTTCGGCGCGGTAAAGCCGGCAAACGCGATGTTGCCCGTCCATTCGGAGAGCTTGTCCTTGCCGACGACGTTGTTGAGGTAGTCGGTCTCCTTTGCGGTGCGTCCGTCGTTCCAGAGAATCGCGGGACGGATCACCGTGTCGTTTTCATCCAGCACGACGAGTCCGTGCATCTGTCCACCGACGCCGATGCCCGCAACTTTCGATCTGTCGATGTCGCGCGTAAGTTCGGGGATGCATTCGAACACCGCTTTTTGCCAGTCCTCCGGCTTCTGCTGTGACCAGCCGGGATGCGGAAACTCCAGCGGATACTCGCGGGAAGCGATGTTGAGCACCGCGCCGTCGCTGTCCATGAGCAGGGTTTTGAGTGCGGATGTGCCAAGATCGATGCCGATGTAATACATAATTTCACCTCATGCAAAATTTGGGCGGCGTTGCCGCCGCCCATGTATAGGTAGGAACCCGAATTAACCGAAGAGCACGCTGTTGACGACGCTCTCCAGATATTCCTGCTTGCCGCTGCCCGGAAGCGCGGGCGCTTTCGCCGCGACTGCTTTAGCCGCGCATTCTTCCAAGGTCGCTTCGTCGCTCGCGATGCGCGCGCCGATGCCCGCCTTGTAGCTCGCGTAACGCTCCTCGATGAAGGAGTCGATGCGGCCGTCTTCGATCAGCGCCGCAGCCTTGAGAAGCCCCAGCGCGAACGTGTCCATGCCGAGGATGAACGCTTCAAACATATCCTCGTTTGTGTAGCTCGGACGGCGGTTCTTCGCGTCGAAGTTGAAGCCGCCGGTGAGGCCGCCCGCCTTGAGCACCTCGTACATGCACATCGTGGCTTCGTACACGTCGAAGGGGAATTCGTCGGTATCCCAGCCGAGCAGCAGGTCGCCCTGGTTCGCGTCGATGCTGCCGAGCATGCCGTTGACGCGGCTCACGCGCAGATCGTGCTGGAAGGTGTGCCCCGCCAGCGTCGCGTGGTTGGCTTCGATGTTGAGCTTGAAGTCCTTGTCTAGTCCGTGCGCGCGGAGGAAGCCGATCGCGGTCGCCGCATCGTAGTCATACTGGTGCTTCATGGGTTCTTTGGGCTTGGGCTCGATGTAGAAGTCGCCCTTAAAGCCGATGCTGCGTCCATAGTTGACGGCCATGCGCATCAGGCGCGCGATGTTGTCCTGTTCAAACTTCATGTCGGTGTTGAGCAGCGTTTCATAGCCCTCGCGTCCGCCCCAGAAGACGTAGCCGCGACCGCCGAGTTTGACGGTGAGCTCCAGCGCCTTCTTCACCTGCGCCGCGGCAAAGCAGAACACCTCCGCGGAGTTGGAGCTGCCCGCGCCGTTCATGAAGCGGGGGTTACTAAACATGTTCGCCGTACCCCAGAGACAATGGATGTCGGTGCCCTTCATCTTCTCAAGGATGTAGTCGGTGATCTCGTCGAGTCTGCGGTTGGTCTCGTTGATGTCCTCCGCTTCGGGAATGAGGTCGACATCGTGGAAGCAGAAATAGCGAATGCCGACCTTCTGCATGAATTCGAAGCCAGCGTCCACCTTCGCCTTTGCATGCGCCATGGTGCCTTTTTCTGCGCCGAAGGATTTATCCGCCGTTGTATCACCAAACATATCTTTGCCGGCGTTGCAGAGATTGTGCCACCATGCCATGGCAAAGGGCAGGTGTTCGCGCATGGGTTTCCCCATCACGATGCGCTCTGCATCGTAAAACTTGAATGCAAGTGCGTTTTTGCTTGCGGGGCCTTCATAGCGAATTTGTGGAATGCCCGTGAAGAGTTCAGCCATCGTGTTTGTATCCTTTCGTCCACGTTGTTCTTGTTAGATTAACTAAATTTTTAAACATATCTAAGTTTAGAAGTGTGATTAATTTAGCTTAATTATATGATACTAGATTCTAAGCTTTTGTCAAGATACAATCTATATACAAATACAGAATCTGGGAATCCTTCATAAATAACTTTACTTCTTAACTTAAAACTTGTATAATATGATTAATTTAGTACAAAAATAAGGAACACATCATGGCAGACGTAACCGCTCGAGACCTGGCCAACATGCTTGGCATCTCTACTGCCGCAGTTTCAATGGCACTCAACGGAAAACCAGGCGTAAGTTCCGAAACGCGCACGAAGGTGCTCGCTGCGGCAACGAAGCTTGGTTATGTTACCCCGAAGTCGCGCCAGAGTGAACGGCAGGCAAAGAATATCGTAAGCTTCGTGATCTACGTCGGCGTAGGCGTTGCGGAGCAAACGACATTCTCCACTTTTGTCATGCGGGGCGCAGAAGCCGCGGCAAAAGAGATGGGCTACCGCATTCTCGTGCACTACTTCTATGCCGATCAGCCTTGGGACGACCAGATCAAGCGCATCCTCTCGGATACGTGCGGCGTGGTCATGCTTGGCACCGACATCACGCTGCCGCAGCGGGATGCGTTTTTGCACTTTTACACGCTCGGCAATGTGCCGCTCGTCATCATCGATAATTTCCTGTTCTCGGCTTATGTCGATTGTGTCGGAAACGACAACACTTACGGCGTGAAATCCGCCGTGTCGCATCTGATCAACTGCGGACACAAGAAGATCGGTTACCTTCGCTCCAAGCAGCGCATCGTCAATTTTGACGACCGTGAGCTGGGCATTCATCTCTCCATGACCGAGCACAAGGACATGGGGCTCGATCCGCTGCAGGTGATCGACGTCGATATCTCGCCAGACAAAGCGAGAGAAGATATCTTTGCCTGGCTTCGAGCGGGCAACAAACCCGCGGAAGCGTTCTTCTGCGAAAACGACATGCTCGCCGCGGCGTTCATCCGCGTACTCAAGGAGAGCGGATATCGCGTGCCGGAGGACGTCTCCGTCATGGGATTTGACGACGTGCAGATCTGCGAAATGATCGATCCGCCCATCACCACCATGCACGCGTTTAAGGAGCGTCTCGGCAGAATTTCGGTCGAGCTGCTGCACACGCGCATCGAAGCGGGCGACACGATTCAAACCAGTCAGGAGACGGGTTTGATGAAAGTTGCGCTCTCTCTGCAGCTCAAAGAGAGAAAGAGCGTCTCCTGCCGCAAAGCGCGCGAATAAACCGGAAATCCAAAGCGCGCGGACGGACAACGTCGTCGGTTCGCGCGTTGACTTTGTAATAAAGCGGATGAAAAAAACAATACGGAGGCTCTCTTGAATGAAATACGGGGTTTTTAACGACGCCGCCCGGGAATACGTGATTGAAACGCCAAAGACACCACTCCCGTGGATCAACTACCTTGGTTCGCGGGATTTTTTTCGGCTTATTTCTAACACAGCTGGTGGATATTGTTTCTATAAGGATGCAAAACTGCTTCGTTTGACGAGATATCGCTACAACGAGAACCCGCTGGACATCAACGGGCACTATTTCTATGTCAAGGACGGTGCATCGGTATGGACCCCCGGATGGCAGCCTGTTCGTGCGGAACTTAATCGATTTCGTTGCCGCCACGGACTCGGTTATACGATCCTCGAGAGCGCAAAAGACGGCCTTGCCGCAACGCAGGAGACCTTCGTTCCCGTGGACGATAACTGCGAACTCACACGGGTGACACTCACGAACGAGAGCGATGCCGTGAAGCAGATCGACCTCTTCTCCGCGATCGAGTTCTGTCTGTGGAATGCGCTCGACGACATGAGCAACTTCCAGCGCAACTACTCCATCGGCGAGGTCGAGGTGGAAGGCAGCCGCATCTACCACAAGAGCGAATATCGTGAGCGGCGCAATCATTACGCCGTCTTCTCCGTCAACGCGCCCGTGGACGGGTTTGATACCGACCGCAACGCGTTTTGCGGCGCGTATAAAAGCTTTTCCGATCCGGAAGCGGTATTCTCCGGCGAGAGCAAAAACAGCATCGCGCACGGCTGGCAGCCCATCGGAAGCCACCACATTCGGCTGACGCTCGCGCCCGGCGAAAGCAAGCGCTATATCTTCGTTCTCGGCTACTGCGAAAACCCGGAGGAAGAGAAGTTCATCGCGCCAAACGTGATCAACAAAGCACCCGCAGACCTTCTGCTGAATAAATATCAGATGGACGAGCAGTTTGACGCGGCGTTTGCGGCGCTCAAGGCGCATTGGGAAGGGCTGCTCTCCCGCTTTAGCGTGAAGACCGGCGATGAGAAGCTCGACCGCATGGTGAATATCTGGAACCAGTACCAATGCATGGTCACCTTCAACATGAGCCGCAGTGCGAGTTACTTCGAGAGCGGCTTGGGCCGCGGCATGGGTTTCCGCGATTCGTGTCAGGACCTGTTGGGCTTTGTGCACCTGATTCCGGAGCGCGCGCGTGAGCGCATTCTCGACATCGCGGCTACGCAGTTCCCCGACGGCAGCGCGTATCACCAATATCAGCCGCTGACCAAGCGCGGCAACGCGGATGTCGGCACGGGCTTTAACGACGATCCCCTCTGGCTCATCGCGGGCACCGCAGCCTATCTGCGCGAAACGGGCGATTTTACGATTCTCGACGAGATGGTGGATTTCGACAACGATCCCGCGCTTGCGCAACCGCTCATGGAGCACCTGCGCAGAAGCTTTCAGTATACCGTCAAGCACAAGGGCCCGCACGCGCTGCCGCTTATCGGTCGCGCGGATTGGAACGACTGTCTCAACCTCAACTGCTTCTCCACCACGCCCGGCGAGAGCTTCCAGACCTTCGGGCCGAGCGAAGGCCCCGTTGCGGAGAGCGTGTTCATCGCGGGCATGTTTGTGAAATACGGCGAAGAGTATGCCGAAATCTGCGACTACCTCAATCTTTCGACGGAAGCTGAGAGTGCGCGCCGCGAAGTGCAGGTAATGGAGCGCGCCGTGCTGGACGCGGGCTGGGACGGAGACTGGTTCCGCAGGGCGTATGACGCGTTCTCGAACCCCGTCGGCAGCAAGCTTTGCGAGGAAGGTCAAATCTTCATCGAGCCGCAGGGCATGTGCGTCATGGCCGGCATCGGCGTAAAAGAAGGCCTCGCCGCACGCGCGCTAGAGAGCGTGAAGGAACGGCTCGATAGCAAGCACGGCATCGTGCTGCAGCAGCCCGCCTACACGCGCTATCACGTCGAGCTTGGCGAAATCAGCTCCTATCCGCCGGGATACAAGGAAAATGCGGGCATCTTCTGCCACAACAATCCCTGGATCAGCTGCGCCGAAACCGTGCTGGGTCACGGCGATCGCGCGTTTGAAGTATACACGCGCACCTGCCCCGCGTATGTGGAGGACATCAGCGAAATCCGCCGCACGGAACCGTATGTCTATTGCCAGATGGTCGCGGGCGTGGACGCGCCGACCTTCGGCGAGGGCAAGAACAGCTGGCTCACCGGCACCGCCGCGTGGACGTTCATGAACGTCAGCCAGTATATCCTCGGCATCCGCCCGACGCTCAGCGGGCTTGCGATCGATCCCTGCCTGCCGTCTTCCATCAAAGGATTTACGTGCGAGCGGCTGTATCGCGGGGTTGTGTATCACATCACGGTTGAAAAGCCGGAAGGCGTCAGCAAGGGCGTTCGCTCGCTTGTGGTCGACGGTAAAGCGATCGACGGCAACGTGATCCCGTTCGCGGGCAACGCCGCCGAGCGAAACGTCACCGTCGTCATGGGTTGACAGGAGAACACCATGTCTTTTCCAAAGGATTTCATCTGGGGCGCGGCAAGCGCCGCTTACCAAATCGAGGGTGCCGCGTCCGAGGACGGGCGCGGATTGACCGTGTGGGACGTGTTTTCGCACACCGACGGCAAGACGTTTGATGGCCACACGGGCGACATCGCCTGCGACAGCTACCATCGTTTTGAGGACGATCTGCAGGCGCTCATCACGCTCGGCGTCAAGCACTACCGCTTCGGCATCGGCTGGACGCGCATTTTCCCCGACGGGCGTACGCTCAACGAGCGCGGGTTTGCCTACTACGACAGGGTGGTCGATTTGCTGCTGCAAAACGGCATCACGCCGTGGATTACGCTCTTTCACTGGGACACGCCGCAGGCGCTGGAAGACAAAGGCGGCTGGCAAAACCGCGAGACGGCAGTGCTTCTTGCCAAGTTTGCGGGCGTTGTCGCCGCGCATTTTCGCGGGCGCGTGTCGCATTATTTCACGATCAACGAGCCGCAGTGCTTCATCGGCCTCGGCTACGAGGCGGGCTGGCACGCGCCGGGTAAAACGCTCTCGGGCGAGCCGCTACTCGCCTGTTGGCACAATGCGATGCTCGCGCACGGCATGATGGTGCAGGCGGTGCGGGCAGCCGACCCCTCCGCACAAATCGGTCTTGCCTCCTGTGGTCTTGGCTGCGTTCCCGAAACCGACAGCACTGCCGATATCGAAGCCGCGAGGACCGCGATGTTCACATTCGGTATGCATCCGGAATTCTCGCTGTTTTCGCAAAACGCGTTTCTTGATCCCGCGATATTGGGGCATTATCCGGCGCATCCGTTCTTCGATTCCCCGCTGATTACGGCGCAAGACCTTGCGCTGATCCGGCAGCCCATCGACTTCATCGGGCTGAACTTCTATAACGCCTCTATCATCCGCGCGGGTGAGCACGGGCCGGAGCGCGTGCCCTTCCATCGCGGCTATGATCGCACAGCAATCCGCTGGCCGATCACGCCCGCCATGATGTATTACTGCACGAAGTTCATCTACGAACGGTATCGCCTGCCCGTCTACATCACGGAAAACGGACTCAGCTGCAACGACAAGATCTATCTCGACGGCAAAGTGCACGATCCCGACCGAATTGATTTCCTGCATCGGTACCTGCGCGAATACAAACGCGCGGGCGAAAGCGGCGTCGATATCCGCGGGTATTTCCACTGGAGCCTGACCGATAACTACGAGTGGAGCAACGGTTACGAGGAGCGCTTCGGACTATTCTATGTGGACTACACCACGCTCAAACGTCACACAAAGGATAGCGCTTATTGGTACCGCTCTGTGGTCGAGCAAAACGGCGAGAATCTGTAACTGAATACGAACGCAATCACAAGGGCGCCGGAGAACCGGCGCCCTGTTTGCGTGTTATACTATGAAGCAGTTCAATCTTCTCCTAAGTCAAGCTCCTCCTGCTTACGATCCAACGCCAATGTTTTACGAAACAGCTTAACCGTCCAATACATCGGCAGCGAGATTCCACCCGCGAGCCAGAGCCACCCAAGATAGGCATACACCTCGTAGATGGCAAGCGGCAGCCCCAGCGTCACCGCCCAGATAACGAGCGCGAGCAACGTCCGCGGAAACTGCGCAAACGCAAGCAAGAACGCGTTCTTCAGATGTCCGCCCAGCGTGTTTCGAAACCGCGCAATCAGCGGGTAGAGCCAAAGCGAGGCAAGCAGGATGCCCGCGCCGACGACCGCAGCAAATATGATGAAAAACGTGTTGTCCGGCTCGGAATACTCCACCGCAAACCAAAGGTCGCCCAGCAGGATTAGAATCGCAGCCAGCTCAAGCAGCCAGACTGCGGTTGCCTGGCGAAACGCCGCGCGAAAGTCCGCAAAAAACGCTTTGAACACAAGCCCGGTTTCCCGCTTTTGCAGCGTGCGGCTCACGCCCGCGTAACAGGCGGTCGCCGCGGCACCGATGGTTACGATCGGAATCGAGCAGATCAAAAACAGCAGGTTGAGAATCACGATATCGCCGGCAAACGCCAGCGTGTGATTGAATCCCATGCGCAGCTGCCGAAACCGTTCCTTCATATGAACCAAACCCTCCTTTGAGAAGAAAAGCGCCCGTCCCAACGTGAGGACAGGCGCCCATAACGTACTTCGATTTTGATTTTACTCTTTGACCGAACCCAGCGCAACACCGGCAATGATGTACTTCGACAAAGCAAAGTACACGATAAACAGCGGAAGCACAGAGAGTGTCAGCGCCAGGTACACCGCGCCGTATTCCGTCTTGTAGATGTCGCCCTTCAAGAGACTGACCATGATCGGCATGGTATAGTTCTCTTTCTTGGTCAACAAGACCATCGGCAGGAACAGGCTATTCCAGCTCGTCACATATGTGAAGATTGCCTGTGTCGCCATTGCGGGTTTCATGATCGGCAACACGATGCTGTTAAACGTGCGGAACTCGCCTGCGCCGTCGATGCGCGCCGAAGCCACAATGTCGAGGTTCAGCGATGGCAGCATGTATTGTCGCATGAAGAATACCGTCATCGGCGCCGCTATCGCGGGTAAGATCAGCGCCAAGAGGTTGTTCGTCAATCCGATACGGTACATGAACTGGTAGAACCCGATGCTGATGACCTGCGTCGGGATCATCATGACTGCGAGGATCATGGTGAAGAACGGTTGTCGCATTTTCCACTCATACGCCACGAGCGCATAAGCCGTCAGGGTTGAGAAATATACCGATAGAACTGTCGCGCTGGTCGAGATAACCACCGAGTTCAAGAAGCCGGTTACCGGGTTAAACGTCTTGCCGGTGAGCACCTTGAAGTTATTCATGATATGCGTCGAGGGAATCAGCGAAATCGCATGATCCTGAATCTGAACCGTGCTGCGCGTGGCGTTCACAATCATAACCCAGAACGGCAAAATACTGAGTATACCCAGGATAATGCAGACAGCATAGATAATAATGGATGTCTTACGTCTCCGTCTCATACTGCCGCCCCCTTATTGAGTTTCGCCATCCGCTTCATGGCGCGTTTCGCCCTGACTTCCGAGCGATCACGCATGAGGAAGAAAGTAATGGAAGAAACCGCAGCAATAATCACAAACATAATCATGCTTGCCGCAGCCGCTTTGTTATACATATACGTACCCGAGAATGCCTGCGCGTAGATGAAGACGCTTGTGGTCATCGTCGCGTTCGCAGGACCGCCGTTCCAAATGTACAGCTTCGGAATATCGAACATGTTCAAGCCGCCGATAAGGCTTGTGATCAACGTGAAGATCAGGATCGTGCGCATGCACGGCAGCGTGATCCGAAAGAACGTCTGCGTCGGCGACGCGCCGTCGATCTCAGCCGCTTCAAACAACTCCGGATTGATGCCCAACACACCAGAAATCAGGATGATCGTCGTATATCCATACCATTGCCAGAACTGGATAAACGCAACAACGATCTTGGCAGCCCAGGGACTTGTTGAAAAGTCAAACGGTTTCGAGGCCAAATGCAGCGACTTTAAAATGTCGTTGACGGGGCCAACCGGATAACCGAAAATAGCCGCGTATAGAATCGCCACGGTAGCCGCGGTGATGATGTTCGGAAGATAAAATAAGATCTTGAATGCACCTTGTCCGTGAATCTTCCGGCTGCGGTTGGTGAACCACGCCGTGAGGAGCAAGGCGAGTCCAATCTGCGGGATGAAGTTCATCATCCAAATAACAATCGTATTGACAAATGATGCACGGAATGTTTTGTTTGCAAGGATACTTGCAAAGTTGTCAAATGGGTGCTCTAAAAACTTAAAGGATGTTGCAACAACCCCTTTGAAATCCGTAAAGCCGATGACCGCTGTAAACAGTGTCGGATACAGCATAAAGATCAGGAAAATGATCATGAACGGCAGGCTGAACAGATAGCCGTATTTGGCATAGCTGACGCCTTTTACCTTGGGTTTTCTTTGATCGAGAGGCATACCGCTTCCCCCTATTGGTGTAGATTTGTTTCGGTTGATGTGTGTGTGGACGGACGGAAGAACTCCGTCCGCCCACACTCATCATATACCTAAATGAACTTGGTGAAAACAGTTGCCTGATTAGTTGGCCTCGATGCCAAGGGTATCCGTCACAGCCTGTTTGAACGCGGCAATCGCGTCTTCGCGGGAGAGGTTGCCGGCCGTGTACTGACGGACCTGGTCACGCCAGAGGTTGTTGATGGTTTCGTCATACTGGGTCAGGTTCTTGCCGTTTGCAAACTGGTTCGCCGGTACGAACACGTCAAACATGTTCTGACCACCGAGGAAGTCCAGGGTGCCATTCGACTTCGCCATAACGGTACCGGAGGAGACGGTGTCTTTCGTGCCGCCTTCGCCGTTGAGCGTGCCGTTCGCCCACATATACTGCAGGCTGTTTTCGTCCGTCTGGAGGGTAATCCAGTCGATGAGCTTGCCAACTGCTTCCAGCTTGCTGGAATCTTTGTTGGCCAGAACCCACGTGCCGCCCCAGAAGAAGCCGACCGGCGGGTTGCAAACTGCCCAATCGCCGTAGGTGCCTTCGCCGACTTTGGTGCCGCCAGAATGGCTTGCCATAACGTAGTTGATCAGCCAAGCGGGTCCGAAGAATCCGAAGATGGGCTGTGCGCCGATGCCTTGCATGTCAGCATACCACGCGTCGGTCCAGTCTTTGGTGTCGTTGCTGTAGCCGTTCTCTTTGAGCTTCATGGAGAGGTCGAGGAACGCTTCGCGAGCGGGGTCAATGTTCAGCTTGCCATCGACGATCCAGCCGGTCGGCGAGCTGTTTTCCACTGCGTGCCAGATGTCGCCATCGCCAGAGACGATGCCGTAGCCCTTCGCCTTGAGGTCGGCGGCTGCTGCAAAGAACTTATCCCAGCCCGGTCCGATCTTGTCTGCGACGACGGCGGGATCATCGGAACCCCAGGTATCCTTAGCCAGCGAGCGACGATAGATGAACGCGCTGCCGGTTGCCTGATAGCCGAGACCGACCAGAGCGCTGTCGCTCGGACGGGTGCCGATGTCGATGGTGTACTGCGCGATGTCAGCATCTTTGGTTTCTTTCGCAACATCGATGCCCATGTCGGCATACTTCGCAGCATAGCTGCTCATGTCGCCCTGCGTGTACTTGAGTACGAATGCGGATTCGCAGCAGTACATATCCGGGGCATCCTTACCGCCAGCGGCCAGAGCCTGGTCCAGAGCGGGCTGGTAGAGACCATCGGTGGTGGCGATGATGGTCGCGTTGATGGTGTAGCCGAAATCCGGATGCGTGGCAATGTACTTGTCCAGCATCTTCGGAACTTCGTCCGTGAACGTGTAGATGTTGATGACTTTGTCACCAGCTGCTGCCGGTGCTTCGGTGGCGGCGGGGGCTTCGGTGGCGGCTGCAGCTGCAGGCGCTTCCGTTGCGGTGTCCGCAGCAGGGGTCGTCGCGGGTGCGCAGCCAGCAAACGTGGCCAGCATCAGCATAAGAGACAGAACGATCGCGAATGTCTTTTTCATTGTTTCCTGATACTCCTCCTTATAAATTGCGCCACAATGCACACGTCGAGAGTTATTCGATTCTAATTTTTGGAATCCAGAATGCGTCACGAAGTGTACAAGGATGTGACACAATTATTATAGGTTGCGCTTAAGTTTAAGTCAAGATTGATTTTGAAATTAATTTGGTTAAGCTTAATTTCGTAGCTCTTGTATTGACTTGTGTGCCCCTATGCGGCAAAATGAGGATAGTGTATGAAAAAGGAGCGAAACAACGTCAAATGATCTATCTCGACTATGCGGCAACCTCCCCCGTCTACCCCGCCGTTTTGGACGAGATGGAACGGATCACCCGCGAATTTTACGCAAATCCTTCCTCATTATATACATTAGGCTATTCAGCCCGAAAAATCCTTCAGCAGAGCCGCAGTACACTGGCCGCATCCATCGGCGCGGAGACGGACGAAATCGTTTTCACATCCGGCGGCACCGAGAGCAATAATCTCGCTCTTTTCGGTGTTATGCGCGCAAATCCGAAAAAAAAGCACTTGATCGTCGGCAGCACGGAGCACCAGAGCATTCTCATGGCAGCCCGCGCGCTGGAACGGGAAGGTTTCGCACTTTCCATCTTGCCCTGCGATCAGAACGGCGTCTATTCTCCCGCAGAACTCGCGCGCCAAATCCGGCCGGATACCGCGCTGGTGAGCCTTCAACTCGCCAATCACGAGACAGGTGTGCTGCAGCCGATCGCGCAGATTGGCGCAATCACACGAGCCAATCGCATCCCGCTGCATTGCGACGCGGTCGCGGCCTACGGTCATATTCCGCTTGATGTGCGTGCGCTGAATATCGATCTGATGAGCACAGCCGCGCATAAGATCGGCGGCCCGAGAGGCGCCGGGTTTTTATTCGTGCGCAATGAAATTGCCCTCGTTCCGCTGTTTTTTGGCGGTTCTCAGGAGCGCGCTCTGCGTCCCGGTACGGAGAATCTGCCTGCCATCGCGGGCTTTGCCAAGGCGTTGTGTTGCGCAACACTACCCGCCAGAAGTGATGTCAGAGACCGGCTTGAGGCGCTGCTGACCGCGCGTTTTCCCGCCTGCCGCGTCAACGGAGGCGCTGTTTCGCGCCTGCCGCACATTCTGAATGTCACGTTCCCCGGCATGCCGAGCGAGCGATTGCTCCCACTGCTCTCTGCCGCCGGCATCTACGTTTCCGCAAGGGCGGCCTGCGCGGGAGGAGAGCGGGAACCCTCACATGTGCTCCTTGCAATGGGTCTTTCCGCTGCGGATGCGGGGTCTACGTTGCGCTTTTCCACCGGTTTTGACAACAAATTAAGTGATGCCGACGAAACATCGAACGCAATCGATTTCGCAATACTTTCTCAAAATTGTACTTAACATACGTTTACTTAATTTTTTACTAATTTTTATCAGGAGGTAACCCATGTTCAATCGAGAAGCAGCCCACGCGAAAGCGCGCGCGCTCGTGAGCAAAATGACGCTCGAAGAAAAGATGTCCCAGCTTGTCTACGGAGCGCCCGCAATCGAGCGGCTCGGCATCCCCGCATATAACTGGTGGAACGAGGGCCTGCACGGCGTGGCTCGCGCGGGCGTCGCCACCAGCTTTCCGCAGGCGATTGCGCTTGCCGCGATGTTTGACCGGGACGAGCTCAAAGCTGTCAGCCGGGCGACCGCGCTGGAAGGCCGCGCTAAGTATAACGAGTTTTCCAAACATGACGATCGGGATATCTACAAGGGTCTTACCTTCTTTTCCCCGAACATCAACATCTTTCGCGATCCGCGTTGGGGCAGAGGCCACGAAACCCTCGGAGAAGACCCCTACCTTACCGCCGAGCTCGGCAAAGCGTTCGTCGTCGGCATGCAGGGCGAGGGCGAAACCATGACTGCCAGCGCCTGCGCGAAGCACTACGCGGTGCATAGCGGGCCGGAGGCGATTCGCCATCACTTCAACGCCATCGCCACGCAAAAGGACATGTGGGAAACCTACCTGCCCGCGTTTGAGGCACTGGTCAAGGAAGCGGAGGTGGAGAGCGTCATGGGCGCTTACAACCGCGTCAACGGCGAGCCCTGCTGCGGCAGCAAGACGCTGCTGGTCGATATCCTCCGCAGCAAGTGGGGCTTTGCGGGATTCGTGGTGTCCGACTGCTGGGCGCTGATCGACTTCCACACCGGACACGGCGTGACCAGCAGCCCGGAGGAGAGCGCGGCGCTCGCCATGAAGAACGGCTGCGACATCAACTGCGGCTCGGTCTATCTCCAGCTCAAGTCCGCGTTTACGCAGGGCCTGATCACGGAAGATCAGGTCACGCTGGCGGCCGAGCGCGCCTTTACCACGCGCTACCTCCTCGGCATCATGGGCGAAGGCAGCGAATACGACAAGATTCCGTACGAGACCGTCGAGTGCGCGGAACACCTCACGCTCGCGCAGGAAACCGCGCTCAAGAGCTGTGTGCTGCTCAAGAACGACGGCATCCTGCCGCTTCGGAAGGACAAGCTTAAGACGCTCGGTGTCATCGGCCCGAACGCGGACAGCCGCGTGGCGCTCACGGGCAACTACCACGGCACCTCGTCCCGCTATATCACGATTCTCGAGGGCGTGCAGGACGAATGTGCAGACGACGTCCGCGTGCTCTACGCGCCCGGCTGCGCACTTTACCGCCGCAAGACCGAGAATCTCGCGTTTGACAACGACCGCATTGCGGAGGCGCTCACCGTCGCCGAGCACAGCGACACCGTTCTGCTCGTGCTGGGACTCGACGAAACGCTCGAAGGCGAAGCGCCGGATGACGGCAACAGCATGGAAGCGGGCGACAAGCCGGATTTGCTGCTGCCGGACGTGCAGCGCGAGCTCATGGAGTGCGTGCTTGCCGTCGGCAAGCCTACCGTCGTCGTACTGCTCGCGGGCAGCTCAATCGACCTCTCCGTGGCCGAGGAGCGGGCTAACGCCGTGTTCCTGGCCTGGTATCCCGGCGCGCGCGGCGGAAAAGCGGTTGCCGACCTGCTGTTTGGCAAGCGCTCTCCTTCCGGCAAATTGCCCGTGACGTTTTATCACGACGAGGACCTCGCGCACCTGCCGGAGTTCACGGACTATTCGATGAAGGGCCGCACCTACCGCTACCTCGACCGCAAGCCGTTGTACCCCTTCGGCTACGGCTTGACCTATGCGGATATCCGCGTGCTCGCCGTAAGTGCGGAGAAAGCAGTTGATGGCGGCTTGCTTGTTCGCGCCCAGGTGCAGAATCTCGGCGCGGTGGCGAGTGAGGATGTCATCCAGCTCTACCTCAAGGCCGAGGATTCGCCCAATTCCACACCGAACCCCATCCTCTGCGGTTTCGCGCGCGTCCATCTCGACGCAGCCGAGGCAAAAGAGGTCGCGCTGCAAGTTGCTCCCGCTTCGCTTTCGGTTGTGGACGACGCAGGCAACCGCCACTTCCCCGGCGGGCGGTATTCGCTCTACGCGGGCACGAGCCAGCCGGACGCGCGCAGCCGCGAACTCACCGGCGTTTCTCCCGTGAAGCTGGAGATTCGACTTTAACAGGGATTGCATGCAGGCAGCCCGCTTCGGCGGGCTGCTTTTGATTTGTCCGGTATACGAAAAATAAATAAAACTAATCCTTGTATGTCATAATACCATATGTGGTATTTTCAGGCAGCATAATTACTATGTTTTTACAAAACAGCAAGCATGTTTTGCGATATACCACATATGGTATATGTAAAAAGCGTTGAATTGTATGCCTAGTCATTTTGATTCGTTTTCAACCGAAAAAATGAACCCCACAAAATTGCTTTTGCCGGATTTGCCGTTTTGTGCTATGCTCTTGCCATTGCGTGCACGCGCACGCGATGATTTCGATTCCCGGAGAATACAGATTGTCTATGATCCTGAATTGCTTGTTTGTCGGTCTCGGTGGCTTTGTCGGCTCCGTGCTGCGCTATCTCGTCAGCCTCATTCCACTGGAGCATGAGAGCGGTTTCCCGCTGGTCACGCTCGGCATCAACGTGCTCGGTGCGTTCCTGCTCGGTCTCATCATGTCCGTTGCGGGTCGCGATGCGGGCCTTGACCCGCGCACGCTGCTGTTTCTCAAGGTGGGAGTTTGCGGCGGGTTCACGACGTTCTCCACGTTTGCGCTGGAGGCGCACGGGCTGCTCTCCGGCGGAAAACCACTGGTCGCTCTCCTGTATATGGTGCTCAGCGTCGTGCTCTGCGTGTTCGCAATCTATGGCGCGGGCGTGCTCGCTCGCTGAAATTCGCCAATATACCCTTCTTCCGGCTGTTAGAGCCGGATTTTTTTATTTATTAAAGTATATACAACGTTTTTAGCTAATATCGAGAAAATATATGATTTATTTCTGAGATTTCTCTTGCATAGACAGAAAATTGCATGCTATACTCTGCCCGTAATGATTCGTAAACAGGCGCAAGCCTGCCACGCGAAATCGGAAAGGGGAAAAATTCTAAATGCTGAGCAAGGTCAGGGTGGCGAAAGCCTAACAACTGAATACGTCAGACGCCGTACTTT
Source organism: Christensenellaceae bacterium (assembly GCA_963667195.1). Taxonomy (GTDB): domain Bacteria; phylum Bacillota; class Clostridia; order Christensenellales; family CAG-138; genus UBA7703. Next base: position 1,844,356 of record OY762962.1, on the reverse strand, counting down.
CTCTCTCGTCATCAAACAGGCATCAAAGATCGTTTTGATTCGCCTTGGGAAAGGGTTACGCGTCTGTCAGCAGAACCTTTCGAAGAACTGTATTTTTTACGGGCATATCGATCGGGTGTGCTCGTTTTTGTTTGCAGTCAAAAGCGCGCATGAAACCGATTCAGCCGTGAGAGCAGTCCCGAGTGGGCTGCCCGTCACGGCTATTTTTATGCCCAATTACCAACCAACGACCGCGCACAATGGCGCAAGGAGAGAGAATATGACTTACATCAACGATATACCGTCCAACCTTCTGATGAAGGAGACGAACATGAGACTTCGCGAGCTTAGCTGCGCCGTTACCGCAGATAAAAAAGCCACAAAGAGGGAGCGCCTCGCCGGAATGATCCGCGTAAAAGCGCACTCCGAACAGCAGACTGGCGCCACTTTTGCGCTCGGCAAGGTACACGCGGATGAGTAATCAAGCAGCGTTCGCTACCACCGCGCACACAGGACACCGAACGGCAGCCATGCCAGACACTCGACGACACAAGATTTTACTGGAGGAAACCATGTTACACGATCTTTATCTCATGTCCGCGAACCTTTCGCTGGAAGCGGACACGAGACGAAACTTTAACCACCGCGCACTTTCTTTCACGGAGATGGCAGCTTCCTGCAAGCACCGTGAGCGCAACCCCGCTGCCCGCAAGGCCGGCAGCGCACGCAAGAATCTCTTTCTTGCCATCATCGAGGGGGTAGCACGCGCATGAATGAACTTCGTCTCGCTCTTGCGCCGGAATGCGCGCTAATGCTCCGGCAACAGCCGGACTTCAACCTGGAGCTGGCGCTTCGCCGCGCAAAAATGCGCACATTTGGCGTTGCCGCCCTCCTGAAGCGACGAAACGATCCTTTGGAGGGACCCATGTATCCTGATCAACAGAATCATCTCGCGTCACCCATGCAGGGTTCGACGCTGAACGCCGGTCAATTCGGTAGCCTCTTTGCGCAGCATCCGTGCCGCGGCTGCGACGCAAAGCATCAGGCATATGACGCAGAAACGCCCGCCCATCCGCTGAGAAAGCGCGGGCATCTTCTCGCAGCAATCCTGAGGACAAAACAATGAACAATCTGGCGGGGCTGGATGCCTTCGGGTTCACACCCGCCATGCGCGCGGCAGCACAGGCGCGGGGAGCGGCACAGGAAATCCCCGCGCGCGTGACCGCGGTGCACAAGGAGCGCTATGCACTCGTCACCGACGAACAGGAGTGCTACGGCAGGCTCAAGTCGGCCGTATACTTCAACGGCGGCACGGAGGAATTCCCCACCACGGGTGACTTCGTGCAGATTCTCTTCAACGGGCAGGGCGACAGCACGATCACGCAGACGCTCCCGCGAAAGTCGCTCTTTGCCCGCAAAAACCCGACGCTGGGCGAAGGCGATCAAGCGGTTGCCGCAAACTTCGACAGCGTGTTTATCATGCAGTCGCTCAATCACGACCTTAATCCAAGGCGGCTGGAGCGGTACCTCACCCTCGCGTGGCAGTCCGGTGCTGTGCCCGTCGTGGTGCTCACCAAAGCCGACCTTGTGGAGAGCAATGAGGAGCAGATGAACGAGATCCTGCGCGTTGCGGCGGGGGTTGACGTGTTCGCCGTCAGCGCGAAGACGGGATTCGGCTTTGATGCGCTCAGCGCGTATCTCAAACCCGGCAGAACGATCGTGCTCCTCGGCAGCTCCGGCGTGGGCAAGTCCAGCTTTGTCAACGCGCTCGCGGGAAGCGAGCTCATGGCGGTCAACGCCATCCGCGAGGACGACAGCAAGGGCCGCCATACGACCACCCACCGCCAGCTCATCCGCCTCGAAAGCGGAGTCATGATCATCGACACCCCGGGCATGCGCGAACTCGGCATGCTGGATGCAGCGGCGGGGCTCAGCGAGTCCTTTGCGGATGTGGAGGCGTATTTTCCGCTCTGCCGATTCTCGGATTGCCGTCACGAGAGCGAGCCGGGCTGCGCCGTACAGGCGGCGATCGCCTCCGGCGAACTGCCGCGTGCGCGCTTTGAGAGCTACAAGAAGCTCCAGCGGGAGTCCAAATACGCGTGTGATCAGGCGAGCTATCTCAAGCTCAAACAGCAGCGCTTCACTGAAATCGCGAAATTGAGCAAGTCAATTCAAAAATCCGGCGGCAAGCGCGGAACATATTCCGAGGACTAAAAAACGAGGCGACCTGATAAAGATCGCCTCGCATGTTGGAATACGATACTCCGGCTCTTACTCCGGAAAGAGCGTCGATCCCGGCTGCATCTGCACGATGGAGGTCGGGAACGCGAACTTGACGCCAAGCTGCTCAAAGCCTTGCTTGATCGCGAGGTTCACGCGTTGGTTGATGTCCATGTAACGGTCAAAGTCCGAGGTGAGCACGAAATACACCACCTCGATATTCAGGCTGTAGGTGCCGAATGACGCAAAATGCGCGCGGGAAAAGGTCGTGTCCTCCGTGCTCTCGATGATCTTCTTGATCATGCCCGGTATCGCCTGCAGCTTCTCGTTTGGCGTGTCGTAGGTAACGCCGAGGGTAAAGATCACGCGGCGCTGCTGCATGGTCTTATAGTTGCGGATGCGCGAACCGGTCAGGTCCGTATTGGAGACGACGAGCTGTTCTCCACCGAGCGCACGCAGGCGCGTGGTCTTCACGCCGATGTGCTCCACGGTGCCCATATGATCGCCGGAGATGATGAAGTCCCCGATCTCAAACGGCTTGTCGAAGAAGATCGTGAAAAAGCAGAAGATATCGGTCAGCACATTTTGCGCGGCAAACGCAAGCGCGACCCCGCCGATGCCGAGCCCCGCGACCAGCGACGTGATCTTAACGCCGATGTTATCGAGAAACAGGATCAGCGCGATGCCCCAGATGACGCCCTTCGTGATGCGGATGAGCCAGCGCATCGCCAGCGAGTTTTGATCGAGCTTGCCCTTGCCGAGCTTTGAGAGAAACAGCGTCGCGAGCGAAGAGAGAAATATCGACGCCATAATGACCGCAAACAGCGTCGAAAGCGTACCCACGATGTTTTCCAGATGCGAGTTGAGCGTGAGCATTCTCGTGCAGTTGTAAAACAGCGTGAAATACGCCACCGGCAGTAGGTACCGCTTAACGCCCACGCGAACCAGCTCGCCGTACGGCGACTGCGTTTTTTCCGTATAGGCGGCGATGCGCCGAAGCACCGCGCGGCCGAGCACAAAGATCAGCGCGGCGCCAAGCAGCAGCGCGCCGATAAAGACGATATAGTCCAGAACGGTGTTGTTCCAAAATACGAGATCCAGAAATTGCATGTGTGGTTTACTCCTCCTTCCACCCGAAGGGCGGATGAATCCGCATCATGTTACCACAAAAGAAACCGCCCGCAAAGCGCGAAACGGCGCTCAGCAGGCGGATTTACCGAAGGTTTGAAAAGATGTTTCCGTTCTGTCACTTCTATGCAACTATATCGCGCTGAGATCCCGTCGCTCAAAGCGAACGAACGCGACGCAGAGAAACACAGCCGCGAGCATGAAACACAGGCCCAGATAGAGCGGCTGCAGCACGGAATCCAGCACCTCCGCATTCAGAAAATAGCGAAACGGCGTCAGCAGGCGAAGCGCGCCCGGATGCTCCAGCATATCGTAGGTCACCGCAATTGCGTAAGTCGCGAGCACGGCAAGATTGCCCGCCCTCGCGCCGCGTTCGGACACGCGCATGCTCGCGGAGAACATGGCAGCCAGCGAGAAAAACACAAGCTCGATGGCCCACATCGCGATGCTAAAGCGCAGGAAAAGCGGCGAATAATCCGCCGTAAGCGCGAGCTGCCGCACGGCAAGCTGCGAAAACACGATGTTCAGGCACGCATAGAGCGTCATGAACACGAGCCCCGCAAGCAACTTGCAGGAGAGGATGAACGAGCGCGATCTGGGCTTGGTGAACAGAAACTCGTAGGTTTTATCGACGCTCTCGCGCGAAACCGCGCTGCTGCCGAGGTGGGTTGCATACACCGCCGAGAGCAGGAACACATACTGCATCAACACCGCATAGAACCCGCCGAACTGCGAGATATCGACGTTTGCCATGCCCATGGCGGCCACGACGATGCGCGGAAACTGGCTGACCAGCTGCGTCATAAACTGCCCGTCCGCCATCGCCGCGCTGGACTTCACAATCCCAGCGAAAACGAACGCCATGAGCCCAAGCGACCAGAACAGGAAGGGCTTTAGACCCGATTTCAACTCTTTGCGAAAGAGATTCATCTGTTTTACCTCCCTTCTTACAGCGCCGGAATATCCGCGCGGGTATAGCGCGCATACGCCGCGGCCATTAATACAAGCGTCAGCGCCGCGCCGACGAGCGCATATTTCGGTTCATATGTGCCGTCAAAAAACGCCTTCGCGGTGTCGTAATACGAAAACGGCGTGATATAGCGAAGGTCTTCCAGCTCCAGCAGGCTATGTAGCGCGCTGAGCAGGAACCCCGCAAAGCCGATTGCCGTCGCAAGCCCTGAGACGGAGCGCACCCTTCGCGCAAACACGGCGATCACGGCGCCGATGGAAAGGAACAACAGCTCCATCCAAAGCAGCGAGGAGGCCGCCAGCAGCGCACGGCCAAACAGCAGCGGAGCGGGCGCATACACGCGGTAGAGAATCAGCGACTCCAGAATGAAGAAGAAGTTGGAAGCGAGAAGCATACACAGCGCCGCAAGCAGCTTTTCGAAGAACAGGCGGCCTCGTTCGCGCGGCTTAGTCAGGAGGAAGTCCATGCACTTCTCCCGCTTTTCCCGCGAGAAGAGGTTGAGCCCGAGTCCGGATGCCATGATCGCGCCAAAGAGCGAAAAATAGAGAAATCCAAACGCATAAAACCCGCCAAAGCTGAAGAGGTTATCCATTTGCATGCCAAACGCCGCGGCAAACGCAGGCGGAAAGCTTTTCAGCATGTTCTCCACGCCGATGCGGCTTTGCAAGAACGCAGGCAGCGCGCCCGCGATGATGCCGCCGAGTAGCGCGGTCAATACGAGCGTCCACACCAGGATGCCCACCCAAGCGCGACGAAGCTCAAACCGGAAGACGTTCATACGATCCCCCTCCTGTTCGCGAGAGCTCGATTGTTTCGGCGAAATCTACTCATTTTCCCGCCTCCGCGTTCTCGTAGTAGTGCAGGAAAATCTCCTCCAAATCCGGCTCCGCGATGTCCGCGTTGATCAGCGGCAGACTCGCGAGCGTTTGGAGCAGAGCTGTGATTTCGCCGTTGTAGAGAAAGCTCGTCAGCGCGCCGTCCTGCGCAATCTGCCGCGCTCCCGCGAGCGAAAAGCCCTCGACGGGAGCTGCGCTCGTGAAGCTCACCTTCTTATAGGAGTTCTTGCGCAGGTCGTCGATGCTCCGTAGATCGACAATGCGGCCTTCCTTGATGATCGCCACACGGTCGCAGATGCGCTGAACCTCGCCCAGGATGTGCGAGGAGAAGAGCACGGTTGCTCCCCGCTCGTTTTCGCGCTGGATCAGGTCGAAGAACGTCCGCTGCATCAGCGGATCGAGGCCGCTTGTCGGCTCGTCGAGTATGATCAGTCGCGGAGAATGCAACAGCCCCTGCACGATACCGACCTTCTTCTTGTTGCCTAGGCTCATGTCCTCGATCTTCTTATTCAAGTCGAGCGAAAGCGCGTCCGCAAGCTCTGTGATGCGCTTGGTGCAGTCCTTTTTGTAGAAGCTAGCGGAATAGCGCAAGAGGTCGATCGCGCGCATATTGTCGTAATAGAACACTTCGCCGGGCAGGTAGCCGACCTCGGAGAGGATCTTCACCTTGTCCTTTTCGCAGTCCATGCCGAAAATCACAGCCGATCCGCCGGACTTCTTGATCAGCCCCAGCAGCGTTCGAATCGTGGTGGATTTCCCCGCGCCGTTCGGGCCGATAAAGCCGAAGATTTCGCCCTCCTCCACCGCGAGGTCTACGTCCACAATTCCGCGCGATTTCCCGTAGAATTTGGTCAGCTTCTTGGTTTCAATTGCATACCCCATGATGTGTTGCTCCCCCTGTTCGGTTATATTGATGTATTGAATATTGTTCAGCGCGTTTCCATCATCTGTAGCGCGATCCCTCGAATCAGGACGCGCAGTGCGTCATCATATGACTCCGCGCCGATTTCGTCCTTGAGCAGCAGGGTGAGAAACACCCCGCGAAACGCCGCGCTAAACGTCGCGACGCGCTCCTGCTTCATATTCGGAAACGCGGCAAACATCCGGCTCATGGCTTCCTTGTCCCGCTCGGCATGCTGAAGCGCGAGCTCCGGCGGAACGGTTCGCATGAAGTATTCCAGTTCGCCGTTTTGCATCAGCCGCGGCAGAAACGACTCGTCGAGCTTTTTGTAAAACCGCAGGATGATCTCCGTAAATGTTTCCGCGTCCGGGCCGTCCGGCAAGGCGGATACCTCCTGCAGCATCTGGCTCTGCGCTTCCGCGTCGAACTCCATGATCACCTCGAAGAGCAGACGCTCTTTGGATTCGTAAAACAGATAGAACGTGCCCTTGGGGATATTCACGCGCTTGACCAGCTCGTCGATCGTCGTCTTACGAATGCCATACATCGCAAGGCATTTCTTTGCCTCGGCCTTGAGCCGCTCCTGAATATAGGCGCGCTCGCTCTCGGAGAATGTCTTTGGCATGGTACCAGCTCCATTTGACTATTTTGTCATTTATGGTCATTATAATACTTCTAATTCTACTGTCAATAGGCAAAATAAAAGGCGCGCATGATATGCGCGCCTGTGTGGTCCCGACATCTTGGGGTTATTCCCGCCGCTTCCATTTGGCTCATCTATATTATGGCAAGTAGTCGCAGAAACTAAACGTGTTTCCTGCGTCTCTTCCTATTGTTCGGCCTGATCTTCACCGCCACAACGACGATTCCAGCAATCACCAGCGCGAGTATGCTCGCAAACGCGAACACGAGCGGGTCGGTGCCCTGTTGCTCCGGCTTCGCGGTCACTGCGGGTGACGTGGTCGGGCGCGGCATCGGCGTCGGCCATGGTGTCTCCGTCGGTCTCGGCGTTGGGCGAGGCACGTCCGTCGGCAAAGGTGTCGCATTGATCTCCTGATCCGTGATATCTTTCAGTTCCTCGGCGGGCAGAATGGTCAGCCTCTGCCGAACCCAGCTTGCGACGGTCGAACGCGTCCATTCAAACTCGAATTCGTCTGAGCAGAATATCGCGCCCACAGACCTTTTATCCAGAATGCGTCCGACGTCTTCCGGCGGAGGGCCTAGGAAGTAAACTTTTTTGGCGTGATCGATCGAGGGATACCCGAAGTCATAGTCGCTGCCGGAGAAGATGACGGTGTCGATGGAATCGTGACTAAAATTCTTGCGATCCTTTGCGTGAGGATAGACGATATATCCTTTTTTTCTGTCGTATATTTGAAAGTATAATTTGGGCGGGAATCGTAAAATGGCTAGATTACATCTAAAAAACGTGTATTCACCAATTAACTGCACTGAGTCTGGCAGAATCACTCGCTTTAAATTTTGACATTCGCCGAATGCTCCCTCTCCAATCGACACGAGTCCTTCCGGAAAGTTAATATCGGCAAGCGCCGAACAACTACGAAAAGCATAAATATCTATTCTGGTCAATCCGGTATTCAACTTTACTTGTTTGAGATCCTTACACTCAGAAAACGCGCCAGGCCCAATAATCAGAACGTTGCCGGGAATCTCAATACTCTTCAAGCTGCAATAACTGAACGTATATGTTTCTATTTGTTGAAGCTGTTTTGGAAGTACGACTTCTTTCAGCGCCCCACAATCGAAGAAGGCACACACTCCAATTCGTGTCACCGAGTCCGGCAGATTGACGCTTGTTAAGTTCTTGACGCTCGCAAAAGCATAATGGTCTATCTTTTGGACAGATTTTGCGAAATGAACGGAGGTCAATGTCCTCTTGTAAAATGCTTTCCATCCAATGGTTTGAACACCTTCTGGTATTGTAACATCCGTTACGCCCATTTCTGAAAGAACCAACTCATGTGTCAATTCATTGATCAGAAGGCCATCGATTACACGAAAAACGGTGTTTCCTGCTTCAACAACAATCTCAGAAGGAAAAATATCCCAAAGAAAATCATTGTAATGGTACGAATCATAAAACCTGCTATACCTAGTTATAACAGCAGCACGCTCATCTGCTTCATTTTGCGATTGGTCAGGCGACGTACTATATCCAAACGTCGTTACATCTTTCCCAATGACCAGCCTCCCAACTTGAAAGGAATCGCCGGATTCCAGTTTAGACCAGTCTTCATTGCTCTTGATTGTCATCACGTCACCATTGAACAAGCTAGAAGCATCCTTTGCCTGCTCGGAGTTTGCTTCCTCCGCATGGGCGCGAGCGCTGAACAGCAAAGCGCAGCAAAAAGCAACGATCGTTAGAAGAATGAATCGTAAGAGAGTATGGCTTCGGTGTTTCATCATGACGGCTCCTGTGCGACCAATAAACTTTGAAATGCGTTTGATCCTGTATCGATGACTTGTCCTCTATTATACCGAACATTCGTTCTGAATGCACCTGTATTTTTTGTAAAAAAACGACGAAGCGCATTGGCTCCGTCGTCAATTAACTCGATTTTTGTCTTAGCAGCAACAACCCCCGCGCGTCTGATCGCGAAAATCGTCCAGCGCACTTCTGCGCTCCATGAGCAGCGTGTTGCGCCATACTCCGTTGCGATCCAGCCCGATCTTTTCGCGGTAACCAACGAGGCGAAAGCCACAGCTGTTATGCAGCGCGATGCTCGCCGCATTGTTCTCCATGATGCCGGATTGCAGCGTCCAGAACCCTGCCTCCTCCGAAGTCGCGATCAGCGCAGTCAAGAGCGCCTTTCCGACGCCCATGCCGCGCGCAGTAGAACTGATATAGATGCTCACTTCGGCAACGCCCGCATACACACAGCGGCTAGAAACCGCGCTCAGCGCCGCCCAACCTGCCACTGCGTCATCCACAACGGCAACCAGTCTGCATTGTTGCAGATGCGCCGCGTTCCATTCCTCCCAGCTCGGGCACTCAGTTTGAAACGTCGCGAGATTCGTGTCCATACCCTCCTGGTAGATACGCGCAACCGCAGGCCAATCCTCCGGCGTCATGCTGCGAATGGAAAGACGCATCCAGTGTTTCCTCCTGCGAAGTCGTTTTATTTCATCGGCACTCCGGCGGGAGGCTGTCCCGCATCGTTGAGCGCGTAGATCTCCGCCATGCCCGATTTGCCGAGCACGCGGTCGGTAACCAGCGCGATAATCGGAATGCCGACAAGGCTCAGCGTCAGCCGAATGAGCATAAACTTGATCCCCATGCTGGACGCCTCAAACGCCAACAGCGGAATCTTCGTTGTCGACCACGCGCCGATGAAGATCAGCACGTTAAAGAGGCTGCTGCCCTTTTTGAGCATCACCGCGGCAAACGGAAACGCCGCATACAGCGGGCCCGCCGCAGCGGAGCCAAGCAGAAACGCGATCAGCACACCCTTGAAGCCGGAGCCTTTTCCGGTGTACTTCATCATCGTTGCACGATCCACCCAAACATCGAGCAGACCCAGCAGCACGAAGATTGGCGGCAGAACGGAGAGCATCTCCTTGAGGCTGCCGAGGGTGTTGTTCAGCGCAAGCTTGCCCAAATCGGGCAGCAGCAGCCCCGTGACAGTTCCCGCAATCAGCAGGAGGAAGAACGCGCCGTACCGCTTGAGAAACGGCTGTTTCTGGTTGCCAGGCATACCCGCATTCTGGCTTGCGCCGCCGTTCGGCATCTGCTGATCTGGCTTGCGTTCCGGCTTTTGATCGATCATTTCGCTCATCCTAACACCACTCCCATCACAATTGCAACCACAAATGAAAAAACAAATGCGGAGGCATTCCGCGTAATCGTAGCTTTAAGGCCAAACGTCTTTCGCTCAATCGGAATTGTAATAATTCCGACCATCATCAGCGTGGAGACAAAGGCTGCGAGCTGCATGTACCCGGCCCCGCTTTTGAGCAACGCCGCCGCGAGCGGAAACGCGACAAATCCAGGCATCAGCGTGATCGAGCCGATCAGCGCCGCAGCGAGAATTCCGAGAAATCCGCTCTCAGAACCGAGCAGCTTGCGGATGGTCTCCGGCGGAAAGATCGCGAGCGCGAACCCGATCACGAGGAATATCGTGAGGATTTGCGGGAGTATGTTTTCAAACGATTTCCAGGCCTTCATGAGCGCGGCTTTCGTCTTCTGCCGATCCTTGAAGAACGAGATCGCGAGCCCTATGATGGCGAGCGCATAGAGAATGTAGGTGAACAAGCGTTGCTCCTCCGTTCGTTTTCGATTATAAGTACTCTTTCAGCAGGCGCAGAACATCCTGCTGGGTCAGCGCGCGCCCGGTGGCGACGACCCTGCCGTCGATGACCAGCGCAGGTGTACTCATCACGCCGTATTGCGCCATCTCGACGTAATCCGTCACGTGACCCACGGATAGGTTCAGGTTGAGATCGTCCAACGCGCGCAAGATCGCCTGCTCCAGCGCGCGGCACTTCGGGCAGCCCGCGCCCAGCACGAGAATGCGCGCCTTTTTCTCAGCCTGTACATGCTCCTGTTGAGTCTCCGACTTTAAATCATAATGCGGAAGCGATCCCGTGTTAAAGCAGGTGCTTCCTTCTTCCAACTCGATGGTCTTCTGCCTGTCGCTCATCATAGCCTCCTGCGCTCTTTTCGTCCGTTGTTTTACCCACGACAAAATGAACATAATTTGATCGTGTCATGGAAACCAGTATGTTGGAAAACGAAAAATTGTCAATATGACAAATCACACAACGCAAAAAACCGCCGGAAGTCCGACGGTTTTAGTCAGCTTAGTCTATTTGTGTCCCGGGCAGTTTTCCCGCGCGCTGCAGCCCGCGCAGCCGCCGCATCCGCAGTTGGCCCCGGAAGCTTTTCGCTTCGCGTTGTGCCGAATCACGAGAAACAGCACAAGCGCCACGAGCGCCAGAATCACATAATCCGCTAGTTTCATAAGAACAACCCTCCAATCAGGTAGGCGGCATACGCCACGATCCAGGCCACCGCGCATTGCATGACGACTACGCCGATCGTCGCCCAGCCGGACTTGAGCTCCTTGCGAATGGTCGCAACCGCGGCCACGCAGGGCGTGTACAGCAGCGTAAAGAGCAGGAAGCTCACGGCGGAAAGCGTCGTAAAGAGCGTCGGCAGCGCGAGGTGCAGCTGCGCCACGCCCGTGCCGAGCAGCACGGCGAGCGTACTGACCACCGCTTCTTTGGCGACAAAGCCGGAGATCAGCGAGGTCGCGACGCGCCAGTCCGCAAAGCCCATCGGGCGGAAGATCGGCGCGATGCCGCGTCCGATCAGCGCAAGCAGGCTGTTCGCGCTGTCGCTGACCACGTTGAGGCGCATGTCAAACGTCTGCAAGAACCAGATGACCACGCTCGCGAGCAGGATGATCGTAAACGCGCGCTCCAGAAAATCCTTTGCCTTTTCCCAGAGCAGCAGGAGCACGTTTTTCGGCGACGGCATGCGGTAGTTCGGCAGCTCCATCACAAACGGCACCGGCTCGCCGCGAAATGCGGTTCCCTTGAGGATCAGCGCCACCAGGATTCCGATGACGATGCCAGCCACATAGAGCCCGATCATCACCAGCGCCTGATACCGCGCGAAGAACGCCGCGCAGAACACCGCATAGATCGGAATCTTCGCGGAGCAGCTCATAAACGGTGTCAGCAAAATCGTCATCTTGCGGTCGCGGTCGCTCGCCAGCGTGCGCGTCGCCATGATCGCGGGAACCGAGCAGCCAAATCCGATCAGCATCGGCACAAAGCTGCGTCCTGAAAGCCCGATCTTGCGCAGCAGACGATCCATCACGAACGCCACGCGCGCCATATAGCCCGTGTCCTCCAAGATCGAGAGGAAGAAGAACAGCGTCACCACGATGGGCAAAAAGCTCAGCACGCTGCCGACACCCGCGAAGATGCCGTCCACGACGAGGCTCTTGACCACGGGATTGATGCCGTAGGCGGTCAGTCCCCGCTCGACCAGTGAGGTGAGCCAGTCGATGCCGGAGGTCAGCAGGTCAGACAGCGAACTGCCGATGACGTTGAACGTAAGCCAGAAGACGAGGAGCATCACGCCCAGAAATACCGGAATCGCGGTGTATTTTCCAGTGAGAATCTTGTCGATCTGAACGCTTCTGCGGTGTTCCTTGCTCTCGTGGCTCTTGACCACGGAGGCTTCCACAACACCCTCGATAAAGGTATAGCGCATATCCGCGAGGGCTTCGTTGCGGTCAAACCCGGTCTCGTGCTCCATCTCCAGCACGCTGTGCTCGATGAGCTCCAGCTCGTTTTGATCCAGCTCCAGCCGCTCGGCCAGCGAGGCGTCGCCTTCGATGAGCTTCGTTGCGCAAAAGCGGGGCGAAACGCCGATTGCTCGCGCATGGTCTTCAATCACATGCGCCACGGAATGGATGCAGCGATGTACCGCGCCATCCGGGCAAAAATCCTGCACGGCGGGGATGATGCGCCGCTTGACGACGTTCATCGCCTGATTGACCAGCTCCGAAACGCCTTCGTTTTTCGCGGCAGCGATGGGCACGACCGGCACGCCAAGCTGCCTGCTCATGAGCTGGACGTCGATCGAACCGCCGTTATCGCGCACCTCGTCCATCATGTTGAGCGCAACGACCATCGGGATACGCAGCTCCAGCAACTGGAGCGTCAGGTACAGGTTTCGCTCGATATTCGTCGCGTCTACGATGTTGATGATGCCGTCCGGCTTGCCGTCGAGGATGAAGTCGCGCGAGACGATCTCCTCCTGCGTGTATGGCCGAATGGAGTAGATACCAGGCAGGTCAACGACGCTTGCGTCCTTAACCCCGCGGATTTCCCCCGTCTTCTGTTCCACCGTCACGCCCGGAAAGTTTCCGACATGCTGATTGGACCCCGTAAGCGCATTGAACAGCGTCGTCTTTCCTGAGTTCTGATTGCCTGCAAGCGCAAATACCATATCCTTCTCCCTCTTCTTCCGCGAGCGCGATGTTGCGCGCGTCGTCTTTCCGCAGCGTGAGCTCATATCCGCGCACGCAGATTTCAATCGGGTCTCCCATCGGGGCAACTTTGATCATGGTCACTTTCGTCTTGGGAATCAGCCCCATATCCAACAGCCTCAGCCTCAGGGCGCCTTCGCCCTTGACCGCGGCAATGGTTCCGGCTCTGCCAATCTTCAGTTCATCGAGCGTCATTTTGCTCTCGCTCCGCCTTTCCCCTCGTTCTCCCGCTGTAAGCAATTTCGATCCATCGACCGCAATTCATACAGGTTCTTAACGAGTCCAATTAGTTAGACGTGTCTAACTCAACGATAGGAGTTTAACGCATCTACCTGCGCTTGTCAATCCCTAAAATCACATGTCCCGCGAAAAAATCGCGACAATTTTGCAATAAACAGCATATTCGCGCATCTCGTGAGCGTATGGGTTGATTCAACTTGAAATGAGTATCCCTAAGGTGTAACATAAAAGAAAGCGGCGGAGGTAGGCACATGCAGGTCAACGAATCCATTGAAGATTATCTGGAGCAGATTCTGATCCAGCAGGAGAAGAACGGCTGCGCGCGCTCGGTCGATATCGCAACGAGTCTTTGCGTCACCAAGGCGAGCGTGAGCCACGCGACAAAGCTCCTGCGCGAGAATAACTATATCCACATGGCGGATGATAAGTGTATTACGCTTACTCCCAGCGGACGCGAAATCGCGGAGAGCATGTATCAGCGCCATCTGGTTTTGGCAAAGTTTCTGATGCGCCTCGGCGTGCAGGAGGAGACCGCCTTTGCGGACGCCTGCCGCATGGAGCACGATATCTCCGCGGAGACGTTTTCTGCCATCTGCCGCCATGCGGAAAAGGGCTGGGAATAATTTTTCTTTTTCTTCCCTTCGGGAAGCGGGGTTTACGAAAATACTTCAATACGCTAGTAACAATAAAGCCACCCGCGTAAGCGAGTGGCTTTTATATTATGTTTTATCCCTGGAAATCGTCGCCTCCGGATGGTGTCGTCGAAGGCAGAGGCGTTGTGGTACCTGTGCCTGCGTCCGTCGTGGTGGGCGATGTGATCGGCAGTCCCGTCACGTCGTCGATTCCGTCGCCGTTGTCGTCCACCGGCAGCTGCCCCGCTCCGTTGTCGGTTTCCGTGGTCTCAATCGGTGTGCGGTCCTCATAGGATGTGGTCGAATACACCGTTCCACCCTTCGCGGAGAGATACAGCGTTCCGTATGTGATGCCCTTGCTCAAAAATTGAGGCAGGAGCCTTGCCAGAACGTCCATCTTCGTGTCCAGATCCGTCGCCTGACCGACATGAACCTTCAACCCGTTTTGCGCGGTCATGGTGATCGCGAGCGGCGTCGTCAAATCGATGCTCTTGATCGAGCTGGAAAGATTGTACTGCTCCAGCTCGGAGATGAGCAGAACCAGCGTCGCCGTGGAAAAATCGTTGTCCTGGCCAAGGCGTTGGCCGAGCTGGAAGCCGGACGCGGTAACACCCGTAACCTGAATCAGGTCGGATAGATCCGTCCCACCCGTCATGGAGAGCACGTATCCGTTTTTGTCGATGATCACGTTGCTGTCAAGGCCGACGATACCTGCAACCGCCTTACGCTCCGTGACCACGATGCGAACGCGCGCGGGGAAGATATAGGTCACCGAGTCCACCTGCAAATACGGGTCCTGCGCGATGTTCTCCTCCGCCTTGTCCAGATCGACAAACAGCATATGCGTGCCGAGCTTGAGGCCGGATCGCTCGATGATATAGTCCGAGGTGTAGTTTTCGTTGCCCATGACCACGATATCCGAAAGCAGGAAGCCGTAGTACACCGCAACGCCGACCGCAACCAAGATCACAAACACGAACACAAGGTTGCTAAAGAGCTTTGCCGCAATCGCCCTGCGCTCTTTTTTGCGCAGCTCGCGTTCCACATACTCCTCGTGCTTGCGCGCGGCTTCGCGGGCGCGCGCTTTCTTTTGCGCCTCCGCCATGCGAATGGTCTCTTCGGTTTCGTTGATGTGGATGCGCGCTGTGGTTGAGGCGCCGGTGCGGAAGATGCGCGTGCGCGTCGTGTGTTCGCGCGCGGGCTCGTCCTCGTCGTCGTCAAAATCGTCTTCCTGCGGCTGGAACAGGTGAATGCGCTCCTCGCCTTTGGCGGGCGCTTTCGTCTTTGTCCGCTCGGTGTTTCTTCCGTTGTAGCGAAGGCGCTGCGTATCCGAAACGACCTTCTCGCCGTCCGCCCAGGTCAGCTTCGCGAGGTCTTCCGCATCGTCCTCGTCCGAAAACTCCACATCGTCGTCGCTGAAGAGATGCTTCAGCGGTGGCTCGGGCGGTTCGCCGTATTGCCGGTTTGCCGATGCCGGGTCAAAATCGTCATCGGAAGGAACGGGCTCGAAGAAGTTCGACCAAAAGCTCTTCTTCTTCGTCCCGCCGGAGTCCTGATTCGATTGTTTACCCTTGTCTTTTGCCATCTATCCAGACTTTCTATCGATCAAACGTGGTTTTCGCGTGCCGGGCACGCATGCTTACGCGCGTACGCGTTCGTTCTTGGCGCCCTTCGCGCTCTGCACAGGTTTCTTCTTTTCCACCTTTTCCGGCACGTGATTGTGCAGGCTGTTGTAGCGGGAAATATTGAGTAACACGCCGATTGCGGCAAGGAAGATCATCATCGAGGAGCCGCCCGCGCTGATGAACGGAAGCGCCTGTCCCGTCGTGGGCAGCAGCCCCGTGCAAACGCCGACGTTCACGAATACCTGCAGGCCGAAAACAACCGTGATACCGCCGGCAAGCATGCTGCCGAACCGGTCGCGGCAAAGAAGCGCGATGCGAATTCCGCGATACACGATAAAGAAGAACGCCGCGACCACGAGCAGAGCGCCGACGAGGCCGAGCTCCTCCGCCACGATGGCGAAGATGAAGTCCGACTCGCCGTACGTCATGTACAGGAGCTTTTGATGGCTGTTGTTGAGGCCGACGCCGAAGAGCCCGCCGGAACCCAGCGCATAATAGGACTGAACCAGCTGATAACCATCGCCAAGCGCGTCTTTCCACGGATCAACAAACGACGTCAATCGCGCGAGTCGGTAAGGCTCGATGATGGCGAGCAGCGCAAAGAGTGCGACAAGCACGACGGCAAGCAGGAGCATCTGTTTCGTGTCGCAGCCGCCGATGAAGAGCAGCGCGTATCCCATGAGGCCCATGATAACCGCCATGGACATGTTCGGCTGTAACATAACGAGGCCGCAGATGACGCCGATGACGAGAAGCATCGGCAGCATACCCTTTGTAAAGCTCTGCATGACCTTGTACTTCTTGGAGGCAAAGGACGCCATGTAGAGCATCATACCGAATTTTGCAATCTCGGAAGGCTGAATACTCTGACCGCCGATGACGATCCAACGGCGCGCGCCGTTCGTCTCCTGACCAAAGACGAGCACCGCGAGCAGCAGCGCGATGGAAACGAGAATTGCGATGATCTTGAACTGCTCTAGCCTGCGATAATCAAAAAACGAAAGACCCAGCATCATCGGGAAACCGATGGCAAGGTAAACCGCCTGTTTGCGGATGAAATAGTACCCGTCGTAGCCGAGGGTTGCCGTGTTTTGTGCGTAATAATAGCTCGCGGAAAACACCATGACCAGTCCAAATGCGCAAAGCAAACCGACCATGAGCACGATGGGATAATCGATATGGCCAAAATTGCGCTTTTGTTTCGCAACGGCACGTCTTTCCATACACTCTCCGAATCGAATATTTTGCTGCGGGCGGTGCGTTGTCCGCACAATCCGCATCCGCTGGCTCCCGCAAGCGCGGGCAAGCGGCAATGCGCCACATTGGTGCATCGTGTATCATACCAAATGACGCGCGATAGGGAAAGAGCACGCTACATTTGTTTTCAGAATCTTTCAAATATAATCGACTTTCCCCCACTTGCGTTTTCATTTCACCGTCACGGAGCGTTTTATGGTAATTTCCAATTGCGTAAACAAAAAACGGAGGTGTGTACCACCTCCGAGAGATTCATTATCTACCGAACACACGGGTTCTCACGACTTCATTCCATTTATCCTTCTCTTCCCGAATCGGCGAATGCGCGCTCTCCTCGAACCAGATCCACTCCTTTTTCGGCGCTTGCAGCGCATCGATCCAGGGTTTCGCGATCTCCGGCGGGGTGTTGCGGTCGTGCCTGCCCTGCGTGATGAACACGGGCACATCCAGCTTTAAGACGGTCTGATCAAACTTGCAGGTGATCACCTCGCGCCATAGCTCGCGAAGGTTGTAGTATGCGCCCTTCGCGTAGCCCGCGATGTCCAAAAGCGAATACTCCGGCGAGCGCAGAATCGGCAGCACCATCGAGGAGATCATGTTCTCCTTCTTGCCGTGCGCGGCGCCGCCATACTTCGTCATGAGGTTTCGCTGCACCGTCAGGTCGTCCAGCGAGCGATAGAATCCATCGACCGGCGCACCGATGCGCGCCAGCGCCTCCAGCGCCTTGGTATCGTTTCGCTTTGTCGCCTCGTTGAGAACGAATTCATAGGAAATGCGCTCGTTCTCCGCGCCGTTGGCGAGTTGGCCCGTGCCGATATACGCCGCGATCTTTTCGGGAATCCGCTGGCAGAGCAAAATGCCGAGGTAGCTGCCGTAGCTGTGCCCCGCGATGTAAATTTTCTCCTGCCCGAATCGCGCGCGGAGCCAATCCACCGCCGCAATCGCGTCTCCCAGCACAAGCTCCATATCCATATGCTGCGCCGCCTGCGCGCGGGTGTAGCTCTTGCCTGCGCCGCGCTGATCAAAGCAAACGAGCGTGCAGATATCCGTCAGCGGGGATTGATCCTCCAGCACGAAGTGCCGGTCGCAAACGCCGGGCCCGCCATGCAAAAACAACAGCACGGGGTTATGTTCGCTCGTGCCGCGAATGCGAAAGTCGAGCGTGGTGCCGTTGAGCGCGAGCTTTTTGTGCTCGTCGATGGGATATGTTTTCTTCATCTTTTCCACTCCTCCTGCCGTCGTTGCCACAGGCGGCCAGACAAATCCTGCTTGCATCATCTTACAACTTTTTCCCGCGCGCGTATAGATTACATCACCAACATGTGAACTTCCTGCTAAGAATCCGTAAACAGTCTTTTGCAAAAAGAACGCAAGAATTACTATGGTTCCTTTTCTCTATTTTCTTTTTCTTTCGATTGTTCTGCTTTTCAGATATAACAATAATTATTCTTGATTATTTCGTGCGTGTTTGATGAAATCCAAGCACTCTGAGCCGAATTGCCCTCACCGAACCGGAATGCTATACTGTACCCAGTTTATTTGTATCATCCACGCGGTGCGCGCAGGGGCTTTGATGATGGATCACAGACTCGTGCGCACTCCGGCAGGAAAGGACTCTTTCATGACAAACCCAACCAAACGCGCGCTCCGGCTTTTGACCGCGATCGGCCTCGTGCTGATGATGGGTGCCTGCGCGCTGCCTTCGCCCGTTCCCGTGGAGGATGGCTCGCCCAGCGTAGCCTCCGATTTCGCGCCGGGAGTACCCGCGACCGCGCAAACCCCGGCATCCGGCGAATACGTCGTGGACACCACGGATATGGCGGGCAACGCCATCCGCCTCAGCGCATATCCGGAGCGCATCGTCGTGCTCGATCCCGCGGATTGCGAGATCCTCTTCTCCATCGGCGCAGGCACAAGCGTGGTCGGCCGCGCCATCAACTGCGACTATCCCGAAGAGGTGAAGATGCTGCCCTACGCCACGTCAAACGGCAAAAACGATCCGGATGTGCTGCTGCTGCGCGAGCCGCAAGTCGTCGTCATGGGTACGGAGGATGCTGCGGACGCGGATCTCGTCTCCGCGCTGACCGGAGCCGGGGTTACCATCGTCGTCACCAACGTGACCGACATCAACAACCTTTACGGCGCAATCGCGCTGATGGGCACCATCACCAACCATGCAACGGAGGCAAACTCGCTGGTTTCCCAGATGATTACCTCGATCGCCGCCTTCCAGGCCAAGGTCTCCACCCATGCGGACACGGTCTATCTGGAGCTCTCGCCGCTTGCAAGCGGTATGACGACCTACGGCGGCGGAAGCATCTTCAATGCGCTGGTTTCGCTGTTGGGGTTCCATAACGAGTTTGAGGATCAGACCGGGCTGATCAGCGTCACGCAGGATCAGGTTGTCGGCCGCTCGCCGGACGTGATCATCACCACGTCGCGGGACCGCTCGCAGGACGCGCCGGACCCGAACCTGACGCCCGACCCGAACGCCACTCCCGATCCGGCCGCAACGCCCGCGCTGACGGGCCCCGCCGAAATTCTCGCGCGGAGCGACTGGGCGCAGGTGGACGCGGTGAAGAACCAGCAGGTGTATTATATCGATCCCGCTCTGATCACACGCGCAGGCCCGCGCATTCTGGACGGCCTCAACGCGCTCTATTCGGTGCTCTACGACCACAAACAACCGGAGTTCAAGTAAAGAGCGCATCGGAAATATATCGCGTGCAAGCAACAAAACAACGCTCCGGCAAGCCGGAGCGTTGTTTATTGTCGAATTGGTTCCTACACGTTATGCGATCGCCGTGAAGGCATCCTTCTCCATACCACAGACGGGGCAAACCCAATCTTCAGGCAGGTCTTCAAACGCGGTGCCCGCGGCAATACCGTTATCAGGATCGCCTACCTCGGGATCATATACATAGCCGCAAACGCATTCATACTTCATTCTACACAACACCTCCTGCTTGAATTGAACCCGCTGGCCGGTGTGAAACGCGAGTATGCGCTCCGGCAGTTTCGTTCTTTATCCAATATAGCAAATCCTGATTGTAAAGACAAGTAAAATGGATGCAAACCTGCCAAATTCTCCTGAAAAATCACAATTCTGAGAATGGATTTCACAAACGAGCGCATAAAAACAGGCGGCATCTCTGCCGCCTGTTTGAGCATGCTTTATTTCGTCGCTTTGCCGATGTCGCGATACACATCCTCGAAGTACTTCACGATCTTCGTGTCGTTCTCCCATGTCTTGAGCTGTGCATCCCAGGCGGTATTCGCGCTCTTTGCGATGGCGGCTGCCTTGACCAGGTCATGCGTATCGGTAAGGCTCTTCTCGCCCGCGGGCTCGGCACCGACCAGCTGGAGGATGTAGAACACATCGTCCACCTTGATCACCGTGGTGTACTCGCCGTCCTTGAGCAGGCCGACCGCTTTGACCAGATCTGCGCTCCAGGTGGTGTCCTCACCGCCAACGTACATCAGAAGGCCGGTGTCAACAAACGTCGGGTAGTCGGTGTAGACCGTGTCTTCGCCGTATTTCTTGAGCACGTCTTCAAACTTCGTGCCGGCCTGCAGAGAAGCATACGCTTCGTTTGCCTTTTCACGCGCATCCTTGATGAATGCTTCGTAGAGGGCATCCGCGGCGGCTTTCTTGGTCAGATAATCGCTGACGAGCTTCGCGCCGTCTTTGATGTCGTTCACGGTGACGTTGATGCCCGTTGCGGACGGGTCGGCACCCTGCGCCGTGTACTTGTCGGCAAGCGCTGCAAGAGCAGCCGCGCCGTACTGCGCCTCAAGCTTCGTCAGCTCGTCCTTGAGCGTGGTGTAGTCCGCGGAGACGGAACCGGTGGGCGTGATGGAGATGGAGCGAACGCGCACATAGCCTTCGGGCGTATAGAGCATCGGGTCTCCGCCGTTCTTCTGGTAATCTTCCGCGGCGGCTCCGAAGTCGGCGGGCGTCGTGGTGTAGGTTTCCTTCTGCGTCTTGAGCAGATCGTTATAATAGGTCTGGACTTCTTCATCCGTCGCGGTGATGTCCTTGGTCACAACGGCTTTCAACGCATCCTTGAGGGCCGCGTTGGTGTACTGATCCGCCATGTAGGAGCGGAATCCGTCGACATCCATCTTCATGCCGGCGGCATCGAGCTGTTCCTGGAAGATCTCCTGCGTGCGCGCTTCCACGTCGGCCGCGCCTTCACTCTGCGCCTGCGAACGGAAGGAGTCGGTGTAGTACTTCATCTGATCTTCAACCTGTTTTTCGACCTTGGCTTTCTGCTCATCAGTGAGCGAGACGCCGAGCAGCTTCGCTTCATAGAGCTGGATCTTGTCGGCAACCAGGGTGGAGATGACGCTGTCCTGCATGGCTTCCACATCCGCGTCAGCGGTCGGTGCGCTCATGCCATAGGCAGAGTACATGGAGACCATGTAGTTGTATTCGTCGATGATGTCGCCCTTGGTGATGGTGTATTCATCGCCAACCTTGACGGCAACTTCGTCGCGGGACGGGTCAGCCGTTGCATCCGACGCGGTTGCATCCGAAGAGGTTGCGTTCGATGCGCTTGCGTTGGCCGAGCTGGCCGTGCTTGCATTCTTGCCAGCGCAAGCCGCAAACGACAGCGTCAGGGCGACGGCTATCAGCACGGAGAGCGCTTTCTTCCAGGTGTTGTTCATCATAATCGATTTCTCCCTTGTTTATTCAGCGCCTCAGCGCAGTGGAAACGATACGCTTTTTGCTTGGCGGACAACTCCCGCGCCTCGTGTGATCTTGTAACAATCACATTCCGGCATCGTGCTTTGCCCCTGTTCCGGGGTGTTGCCACGCTGTCCATTATATGCCTGCGTCGCTGTCAACGCAACGAACAATTGTGTAAAGGAATTGTGGCAGTTTGCCCGTGATCGCCTCAGCACTGGCGTTTTTCTGCCGTATTTCAATCGCGGGCGGATCGCTTGCAATGAGTTTTGCGCCCTCAAAGCCGGAGACCGCGGCGATGAGCCTGCCGCCGTCGAGCCGCGCGCTCTCGGCAAAACGCAATCTCGCCTCGCCCTCTCGCACGGTGACGCTCTCGATAAACGCACGGGAGGCATACGCCTTCACCTCGGAGATGCGCATCAGGTTTGTGACGCTCTCCGGCGGCTCGCCATAGCGGTCGATAAACTCTTCGGTCACGTCCATCATGCTCTCCGCGCCGTCGATCTCCACGATTCTGCGGTAGGCCTTGAGGCGCATGAGCTCGCTCGGCACATAGTCGTGCGGAATGTGCGCATCGATCGGGATATCCACGCTGGTCTCGGTAACCGCCTCCGGTGCTTTACCCTGCTGTTCGTCCACGGCTCTGCGGATGAGCTTGACATAGTATTCGTAGCCGACGTCCGTGATGTGCCCGTGCTGCTCCGCGCCGAGGAGGCTGCCCGCGCCGCGAATTTCAAGATCGCGCATCGCAAGCTGGAACCCCGCGCCGAACTGCGTGAATTCGCGGATCGCCATCAGCCGCTTTGCCGCTTTCTCGTTCATCACGCGGCCCGTTTGCACGGTGAAATACGCATATCCGATGCGGTTGGATCGCCCGACCCGCCCGCGCAGCTGGTAGAGCTGGGCAAGCCCCATCTTGTCCGCCTCCAGCACGATCATCGTGTTGGCGTTGCCGATGTCAAGGCCGCTTTCGATGATGGTGGAGCATAAGAGGATGTCGTAGCGCTGTTCGAGGAAGTCGAGCATCGCGTTTTCCAGCTGGGTCTCGCCCATCTGCCCGTGCGCGATGGTGATTCTCGCCTCCGGCACGAGGGATTCGAGCTTTCGCATCGTCTGCTCCATGCTGATGACGCGGTTGGAAACCACATACGCCTGCCCTTTTCGCGCAAGCTCGCGCGAGAGCACGTCCTTCACCAGCGCGTCGGTATACTCCAGCACATAGGTCTGCACGGGATAGCGCGCCTCTGGCGGGGTTTCGATGACGCTGATGTCGCGAATGCCCGTCATAGAGAGGTTGAGCGTTCTGGGGATCGGCGTCGCGGTGAGCGTGAGCACATCCACCGATTTTTTCATCGCCTTGATCTGCTCTTTGTGGTTGACGCCGAAACGGTGCTCTTCGTCGATGACGAGTAACCCCAGCGCCTTATACTTCACGTCCTTGGCGAGCAGCGCATGCGTGCCGACCACGACGTCGATCTGTCCTTTTGCGAGGGCTTCCTTGACCGCCTCACGCTCTTTGGGCGTTTGGAAACGGGAGAGCGCCGCGATTTTCACCGGAAAATCGGCAAAGCGCGAACACATCGTGTTGTAATGCTGCTGCGCGAGAATCGTGGTCGGCACGAGAAGCGCCGCCTGCTTGCCGTCCTGAATCGCCTTGAAGATCGCCCTCAGCGCAAGCTCGGTCTTGCCGTAGCCAACGTCGCCGCAGAGCAGGCGATCCATCGGGCGAATCTGCTCCATGTCCGCCTTGATCTCCTCGATGCTCTGCTTCTGGTCGGGCGTGAGTTCGTAGGGAAAGCGCTCCTCAAACGTTCGCTGCCATGCGGTGTCCTTGGAGAACGCGAATCCCTTTGCGCTTGCCCGCTCCGCATACAGCGCCGCGAGGTCGAACGCGAGGCGCTTCGCCGCGCTCTTCGCCTTGTTGACGCGGTTGGTCCACTCCGCGCCGCCGAGCTTGCTCAGCTGCGGACCGGTCTCCTCCTCGCCTCCGCCGACGTATTTCTGCACGCGGTCGAGCTGGTCGGTCGGGATATAGAGGCGATCTCCGCCGCGGTATTCGATTAAGAGATAATCCTTTGTGTTGCCCTGGACGGTCAGCGGCTCGACCTTCACAAACCGACCGATGCCGTGCGTTTCGTGCACGATATAGTCGCCCACCGAGAGCTCGGAGAACTGGAGATGCTTCTTTGCGCGCGTCTTTTTCACCGAGCGCTCCGTGCGTCCCGTCACCTCAAACTCGGTGAAGATATTGAGCTTCATCTGCGGGTAGGAGAACCCGCGCGCAAGCTGGCCGGGCAGGATCAGCGTTTTGCCCGCGGGCAGTTCGCCGGGCAGCTCGTTCATCGCGACGGCGGTGGCGTCATAGTCCGCGAGGTTGTGGATGAGCTCTTCCGTCTGCTCGCCCGCGTAGATGACGGTCTTTTCGCCCTGCTGATTGAGCCGCTTGATCTCGCGCGCAATCTCGTCAAACGCGCCCATGAACTGCGGAGCCCCGCGGGATTCGAGATTCACGATCTCGCGCGGAGAAAACTGCGGGTGCGTGCGCGAGAGCGCGTAAAAGAGCGCGGTTCTGCTGGTATGCAGGCGCTCGAGCGTCTCGTTTGCGCTGCGCTCCAGCGCGCCTTGCTCCGCAACGCCCTCGCCGCGCTCCAGCATGGCCTTCACACCCTCGGCAAAGCGCATTTGTTCAGTACGCAGCGCCTCGTCGATGAGCAGCGCCTCGTCCACCACGAGGATCGCGTCCTCGTTGAGGTAGTCGAGCACGGTTTCGGTCTTTTTATAAAGAAGCGGAAGCAGAACGTCTCCGCCGACGCTCGCGATTCCCTCGCTCCAGGCTTCCTCCTGGTCGCTGAGTCCCGCGCAACCCGCGATTCGCTTGAGCGCCTTTTGTGTGAGCTCCTTTGGTTGCGGCGTCTCCAGTGCGGGACGAATCAGAACGCTCTGCACCTGCTCCACGCTGCGCTGACTGACCGCGTCGAAGGTGCGCATCTGGTCAATCTCGTCGCCGAAGAACTCGATTCTCACGGGGTATTCCTCGCCGGGCGCGAACACGTCCACGAGGTCTCCACGCGCGGCGCACTGTCCGCGCCCTTCCACCATCTCCACGCGCTCGTAGCCCGCGGAGACCAGCCGCTCGATGAGTGATCTGGGTTCCAGCGTGTCTCCCACGGAGATCGTGATCTGGCTTGCCGCAAACGCGCCCTTTGGTGCGAGTGCCTGCATCAGCGAGGCCGCACTCGCGGCGACCACGCAGGGCTCGCCGGCAAGCAGCGCGGAGAGCGCGGAGATGCGTGCGCCGCGGTTTTCGCCGGAGGCCGCGTGGACAAAGACCAGCGGCGTTTCGCGCGGCAAAAACAGCTCCGCGCGCACGCCGAATAGGCGCACGCTTTCGTTGAGCTGCGCCGCGGTGACGTCCGTCGCGGTCACAAACAGCACCTGACGTGTCCGCGCAAGAGACGCGCAGAGGTGCGCCTTTGCGTTTGCGGCAACGCCAAACGCCGCGACCGGGCCTTTGCCCCCCTCCAGCGCCTGCTGCATGCGCTGGTAGTCCGTCGCGGAATCGAGTAACTTCAATATTGGGTTGTGATCCATACCCGGCGTCAAGCGTCCCCCGTCTTATCTGGTTAGTCGGGACGCGGACGGGAGCTTACTCCGTCTTTGTCCCGCCGATGTGTCGTTTGTTGAATTCTGCCTGCGCCTGCGGAAGCTTGCCTTCCAGAATCAAGCGCGTTGCCTTTGCCGCGTCCGCAAACGCGCAGGCAAGCTGGCTCTGGTCTTCCTTGCTGGGTTTGCCCAGCACATGCTTCTTCAGGTCCTCGCCGCCGTTTCCGCCGACGCCGATGCGCACGCGCGGAAAGTTCTCGCTGCCGAGGGTGCCGATGATAGAGCGCATGCCGTTGTGCGTGCCCGCGCTGCCCTTGTCGCGAATGCGAAGCGAACCAACCGGCAGCTCGATGTCGTCATAGAGCACCACGAGGTGTTCCACGGGGCACTTATAGAAGTGCATCACCGCCTGAATGCAGTCGCCGGAGAGGTTCATGTAGGTCGTGGGCTTGACCAGCACCACGCGCTCACCTAAGTAGTTTCCCTCGCCGTACACGCCGGAAAAGCCGCGCTTGGTCACCTTGATGCAGAGTTCGTCCGCGAGCACGTCCAACGCCTGAAAGCCCGCGTTGTGGCGCGTGCGCTGATAGAGTATTCCCGGATTGCCGAGCCCTGCGACGACGTACATAGTTACCCCTCTGATCTAGGAAAAAATCCGATTTAGGAAGAAATTCAACCTATCTTAGCACGAACGCGCGTACTTGACAACCTTCCTATATTGGTGATACGCTATTTTGACGATATGAGCGATGACAGGAAAGAGTAGCATCGTTGCGCGTTTGAAGAGAGATTCGGGGTCAGGTGAAAGCCCGAAATCGCGCGCTTTGCGAACATGGCTCCCGAGCTCCTCGCGGTGAACGCTTCATTTGCCTCAGCCGCGGCGGGTCTCCGCCCGATACAGCGGAAACTTATGCCCCCTCCTGAACGGGGAAGTAAGGTGGTTATTCGGTTCGCGATGTTTTGCGTGCCGTCCTTACATGCGGGCGGCATGCTTTTTATTTTACGACGATATTATTTGGAGGACACCGAAAATGGAAGAGAAAAAGACGTTTTACATCACAACCCCCATCTATTATCCCAGCGCGAACCTGCACATCGGCCACGCTTACAGCACCGTCGCGACGGACGCCATCGCGCGCTATCACCGCCAGCGCGGAGACGAGACGTTCTTTCTGACCGGTTCGGACGAACACGGCCAGAAGATCGAGCGCAAGGCCAAAGCCGCAGGCGTGACCCCGCAGGAATACGTGGACAACATCGTCGCGGGATTCAAGGACCTCTGGAAGCTCCTCGACATCTCCTATGATAAATTCATCCGCACGACCGACGATTACCACGTCAAGGCCGTGCAGAAGATGTTTAAGCAGCTCTATGATCAGGGCGACATCTATAAATCGAAGTACACTGGCTTCTATTGCACCCCGTGCGAGAGCTTTTGGCTGGAGCGGCAGGTCAAGGACGCGGGCGGCGTCTGTCCCGACTGCGGCGGTCCGGTCGAGCTCGTCGAGGAGGAAAGCTATTTCTTCCGGCTCTCGAAATATGCCGATCGCCTGACCCAGTACATCAAGGACAACCCCACGTTCATCCAGCCCAACAGCCGCACCAACGAGATGCTGCAAAACTTCCTCCTGCCGGGTTTGGAAGATTTGTGCGTGAGCCGCACGAGCTTCACGTGGGGAATCCCGGTCAATTTTGACGAAAAACACGTGGTCTATGTCTGGCTGGACGCGCTCTCCAACTACATTACCGCGCTCGGGTGGGGAAGCGACGACGATTCGCTCTACAGGAAATTCTGGCCGGCGGACGTCCACATCGTGGGCAAGGAGATCGTGCGTTTTCATACGATCATCTGGCCGATCATGCTCATGGCGCTCGGCGAACCGCTGCCCAAGCAGGTGTTCGGCCACGGCTGGCTCGTGCTCGACGGCGGCAAGATGAGTAAGTCGAAAGGCAACGTGGTAGACCCCGTTGCGCTCTGTGCGCGCTACGGTGTGGATGCGATTCGCTATTTCCTGCTGCGCGAGGTACCGTTTGGTTCGGATGGCACGTTCTCCAACGAGGCGCTGATTGCGCGCATCAACACCGACCTTGCAAACGACCTCGGCAACCTGCTCAGCCGCACGGTCGCGATGATCGATAAATATTTCGGCGGCACGCTGCCCGCTCCCTCCGTCACGGCGGAGGAGGACGCGGCGCTGATCGCGCTCGCTAAAGAGCTGCCCGCGAAGGTGGACGCGCAGATGAACGAGCTGCATATTCCCGACGCGCTCGCGGAGATTTGGAAGCTCGTCGGCGCTTGCAACAAATACATCGACGTGACCGCGCCCTGGTCGCTCGCCAAGAGCGAGGCGGGTCAGGAGCGGCTTAAGACGGTGCTGTATAACCTTGCGGAGAGCCTGCGTATCGTCGCGATACTGCTGACTCCGTATCTCACGAGCACGCCCGCAAAGATGCTGGCCCAGCTCGGCACCGCGCCCGCGCAATCTTCGATTGAGTCCATCGCGTGGGGCGGCAGCGTCCCCGGCTCCGTCGTGCACAAGGGCGAGGCCCTGTTCCCCCGCATCGACGCGGAGGCGGAGCTCGCCTATTTCGCGGCGGAAGCGGAAAAGGCAAAGGCAGCGCTGGCTCCCGCGCAGGAAGCACCCGCAGCAGCACCGGCACCGGCGGAAGCAGCCCCTGCACCCGCGAAACACGGACACGGCGAGGAAGAAGCCCCGTCCGAGATCGAGTATGACGACTTCGCGAAAGTCGATCTGCGGCTGGCGAAGGTCGTCGCCTGCGAAGAGATCAAGAAGAGCAAAAAGCTCTTGAAGCTGACGCTGGAAGTGGGCGAAGAAAACCGCACCGTCGTCTCCGGCATCAAGCAGTGGTACACGCCGGACGACCTCGTCGGCAAGACGGTCGTGCTGGTTGCAAACCTCAAGCCCGTCACGCTCTGCGGCGTGGAGAGCCACGGCATGATCCTCTGCGCCTCCGACGCGGCCGACGAAAACCTCTCCGCGCTGACCACGCTGGCGAATATGGAGAGCGGCTTGAAAGTGCGCTAATCAATCCGCTGCGAGGTTTATATGAGTGAGCACATATTAAAAGACGGACGCACGCTGATTCTGCGTGATCCGATGTTGGATGACGCGCAGGAGATGATCGACTATCTCAAGATCGTCGGCGGCGAGACGGACTATCTCCTCGCGGACGAAAACGGCATCGAGGGCCTCACGCTGGAAGGCGAGCAGAGCTGGATCACCGGCACGTTGTCTGCCGCGAACACAAAGATGTTCGTGGGCACCATCGACGGCGAAATCGTGCTGGTCTGTGACGTTCGCGCGGCGGGCAGGCCGAGAATCGCGCATGTCGGCGGCGTTGCGATCACCATCAAGCGCGCTTACTGGCGCCTCGGCATCGGCGGCATCGCCATGCAGGCGATGATCGACTTCGCGAAGAGCACCAACTTCCTTCGCACGCTCTCGCTGGAGGTGCGCGAAGGAAACGAGAGAGCCATCGCGCTCTACCAGCGCTTTGGCTTTGTCGAAGTTGGTCGCCACAAGGCGAGAATCAACGTCCGCGGCACCTATTATGACGAGATTCTGATGGATCTCGACCTGACCGGATTGGCTTAATTTGCAGCGAAAGAGAACACATGCAACTTTTTGATACACACGCGCATCTGCTCGACGACAAGTTTGACGAGGATCGCAATACGCTCATCGCGTCGCTGCCCGGCGCGGGCGTGCGCGGTTTTGTCGAAGCCTGCGTCGAGGCGGAGGATATCCCGAAGATTCAGGCGCTCACGCTGCTCTACGACTTTGTCTACGGCAGCGCGGGCATCCATCCGCACTCCGCGAGCAAGGCGGACAACACAAACCTGCTCCGCGTGGAACGCGCGTTGGAGCAAAAAAAGATCGTAGCGGTCGGCGAGATCGGTCTCGACTACCACTACGACTTTTCTCCGCGCGAGGCGCAGCGAGAAGCGTTTGCCAACCAGCTCGACCTCGCGATTGCAGCAAAAAAGCCCGTCATCATCCACGACCGCGAGGCGCACGGGGATGTGATGAGCATGCTCTCCGCGCGTAAGGGTCGCCTGAGCGGCGTGCTGCACTGCTACTCTGGAAGTTTAGAGGACGCGGTGCGCTATATCGACATGGGGTACTATATCGCGTTTGGCGGCGCGCTGACGTTTAAGAACGCCACGAAACAACGCTGCATCGCGGAAAAGCTTCCGCTGGAGCGGCTCGTGATCGAGACCGACTGCCCGTATATGACGCCGGAACCGCACCGCGGTGAGCGCAACAGCCCATTATTGATCCACCTCACGCTGGAAACCCTCGCGAAGGTGCGCAATATTTCGCTGGAAGAAGCGGCAGCCGCGACCTACCGGAACGCGATGGACTTGTTCGGGATTTCGCTGTAACCCCAATAAGGTTATGTACTGGAATCGCACATGCAATTCAGGTCGATCGGTTCAAACATCCGGCCCTCTATGTTGATGATCTCATCAAATGGAATTCCTGTGTAGTCGAACAGCATCACCACTCGCTGCAAAGCGTCAATCCTTTTCACCGCACCGCGCATAGTAACATATTCACCGCCGTTCTTTTTTGCATCCGGCAGAAAGTAGGTGAATGTAATTTCGGGATGTTCGCTGATCCGATCTGCGATCTGTTGCAGCCTGTCGCTCAAAGCGTTCTTCCTGTCCTCGTCCAGTTCTATACTTTTGTTCGTTAATCTTGCGGTTTCCTTGATGGCGTCGCCATAACCGCTGAGTGCTGCGAACGGGGAAAACTGCGCCGCCCGGTCAATGGTTGCCATACGGCAACGTGTGGTCGAAACATGGCGCGCTTGATCGATGATGTCGTCATATCCTCCCGTCATGCTTTATGCCCTCCAATCTGGCAATTGCGATCGATTGTAGTGGCGCCGTCCTTCAAATTCATGCCCTTTAAAATCGCGTTCTTCCCGTATTTCTTTTTGATCTCCAGCATAGCGTTCTGCATCTGCTTCTCCCGCGCAAACTCGGCTTCCTCAACCTCTTTTTGGGATTGTACAACTGCATAATCCGTAAAGAGATTCAGCTGTTCGCAGCTGTTCTTTTTTTTTGCCGCCGCTCCATCTACAACATGATTCGCCGCGATGTTGATTCTTCTGATCAGCAGCTTCTTGTCGACGATCCGCTCAAATAATTCTATGGCGGCATCCAGGAGCAGTTTTGTGGAAGAAGTTTGCCTCTCGAGATTCACCGAACCGTGCGCCGATTTTGGAACCGTGCGCCCATAGTGATCCGTAGTAACCTCCCCGTGATAGGCGCTTCGAATCCGCGGATCTGTCAGATTTTCAATATCGTATCCAACCGCCAATACGAGTTGGTCGGTCACAAGTCCTTTTTCCACCATGTCAAGTACCAGCAGATCAGCCATTTCCCGTACGATCAGTTTCGCTTTTTCAAAGGAATAGGCGTGCTGCAGCACCTGTCCCGAGCCAATGCTGTTTGCACTTGGCTGATACGCTTTAATATCGGCGATCGTACATGGCTCCCACCCCCAAGCATGATCGATCAAAAGCTCCGCATTGATGCCGAACAACTTGTACAGTAAATCCTCATTGTAATAGTCGGTCGATTTGCCAAGCGAGCACCGCGCAATATCTCCCATCGTAAAGAGGCCATATTCCCCCAGCTTTTTTGCATATCCATGTCCGACGCGCCAGAAATCGATCAACGGCCGGTGTTCCCACAGCTGGCGGCGATAGCTCATCTCGTCCAGCTCGGCGATCCGCATGCCGTTTCGATCGGGCGAACAATGCTTGGCTTGAATATCCATTGCGATCTTGGCAAGATACAGGTTCGTGCCGATGCCCGCTGTTGCCGTAATGCCGGTCGTATCGAGCACATCCCGCAGCATTTCCGCGGCAAGCTCGCGGACCGAAAGATGACGGGCAGCCAGATAGTCAGTAGCGTCGATGAACACTTCGTCGACGGAGTAAACATGGATATCTTCAGGCGCGATGTACTTCAGGTAAATGTTGTAAATCCGCGTGCTGTACTCGATATAGAGCGCCATTCTTGGACGGGCGGCAATATAATCCAGTGCAAGATGCGGTGAGGATTTCAATTCCGGATCGCTGAAGGAGGTTCCCGTAAAAGCATGTCCCGGTGCGAATCGTATCCTTTTGGCATTGATCTCCCTGACTTTCTGCACGACCTCAAACAGTCTGGGCCTGCCGGGGATGCCATATGCTTTGAGGGAAGGAGAAACAGCGAGACAAATCGTTTTTTCGGTGCGGCCGATATCCGCGACGACTAAGTTCGTGGTCAAGGGATCAAGGCCTCGTTCCACACATTCGACCGAAGCATAGAAGGATTTTAAGTCGATTGCGATATAGTACCTGTCTTTCACGTTTCTTCTCCGGTTGCCTCAAAAAACATAGATTGATCGGTCCAACCGCTTCACGTATGTCCGTTTGATCGTATAATCATATTTTATACTGAGGAAACTTTCTTGTCAACGTACATATGTTCGTATGCTTTAGGGTACATCCGGAATGGAAAACCCCATGTCTCGCTTGAAACACGGGGTTTGACGATGGGCTGAGGACTCTTGGGATGGAGCGTCTTTTGTTCATCTCAATTCTCTACTTCTTCTTGCCGATGCCGAAGAAGTTTTTCGCCTTCACGTACGGCGAGATAACCGGCAGCGCTTCCTGAAAAGCATTCGTCTGCTCATCCAGCTCTTTTCGGATATGCTCCGGCAAATACTCCCGAAGTATTTGATACATCTTCAGTGTATATTCTAATTGACAAAGGTCTCGTCCAACTCTGGGGTTTGAATAATGCCCCGGCTCAAAACGATAATACTCCCAGTCGAATGTACCATCTTGATTGATTCCTTTATATGCCCATTCCTTCGAGAAAAGGATAAATGGAGTCGTATAAACCTGCATTTGAGTAAAGACAAATACATATCCGATACATTCTTCCCACTTGACTTCATATCGTCTGAGTCCAAACAAGCAAGTCTGAACAAATCCTTCTTTGCTGAGTTTGACGCGGGTGGTAATGAACGCGCCAGCCACGCCAAAGAACATCAAGCCCGCAGCCAATAGCAGTCCCAGCATTACAAAGAATACTGTATTATCCGTTTCTGTTATGATCAGGAAAACAACAATCGCAAGCAGAACTATCTGCGTGTAAACCGCATAGTAGTATTTCCAAGTGTTGATTGCTTTGATAGTCGTTCTCATCGTTCCCTTTTCACCGTTGTGCTCAGATTCAATCATCCAAATTCTCTACTTCAAATATAAAATGCGCGCATTTGCTGCTGACGATATGGAGTCGATCTCCAATCCTGATATCGTTGCTCTCCAGATCCTCTTCCTGAATCACATATTTCGTTTTTCCGCTGATGATCCAATCCGTTCGATTGTCTCCGTCAAATCCCGCAACAACGATTGTTTCCTCTACCGTATGATGCGTGATCGCATCGCAAGTCATCGCGGCTGTTGGGCCAATCAGCAAGATCGGAAAAATCGAAAAATAGAGCACAACAATCGCCGCTCGTAGATATGGCCAAAGGAGATATTTCGCGCGAATTGCTTTTCGAATCATGTAAAAGGAAGCTACTCCAAACATGAGTAAAGCAAACGCAAGCAAGATGCCGTTTACCTCTAAGTAATCGAGCATGTATTGCATGTTCCTTCTCCGATCAAACCGCCTTATTTTCCCGAGATACCACTAACTTCGATACAAATCGCAGGAAATGATGATTTCAAGCGTATTTATGTGTATTTTACTATCAATTTGTTTTTCCGTCTATTCAAAAAACAGGACAAGGCGAACCCTGTCCTGCTTCTTATACGTAATCTTAATGAGCAATGCTTACATCCACCCCATCAGCCCGAACACCACCAACGAGAGGATGTCCACGCCGAAGATGATGCCGAGTGCGATGAATTTGTTCTTCATCTTCTTCATATCGTGCACGACAAACGCCATCGTGAAGAACGGCAGGTAGCCGATCAGCCACACGAGGTACGGGCAGGAGCGGCTCCACCACGGATACTCCCACGTGAGCAGACCCGCATAGTTGAGGAAGCACTCGATGCACACCGCGAGCGTGGTATAGATCACCGCCATGAACACGCGGTTGTTGATGCCGAGAATCTTCGCCTTGGGGTCTTTCGGCAGCGTCAGACAGACGACGATACCCATCATCGCGAACATGAACGAAATCTCGATGTTGTAGCCGATCAGCAGCAGCAGCGCCGTGTCTCCAACGCCGGTGGGAGTCCCCCAAACGGGTGCAAACCCCGTCGCATGGAAGACGATGCTGTTCCAGATTTCGTTGAACAGGTCCATGCCCCAGAGAGCGGCTCCGCCGAGCACGACGTTCCAGTTCTTCGCGGAAATCTCTTTGTTGTAGACGTACATAACGACAAGCAACATTGGTACAACGTACCACTTGAGTGTGAGCGCGGGATTTCGAAGTATCTCCAGCGCACTGATGGAATATGCGGACATGATTTCCCTCCTGATATGATGTTCGATGTGACACATCAAGCATACTCATTTTGCGGCTGTTGTCAATGCATCGTGAGTTGATTATTATCACTCGTGTTGTTTATTTATTCAAAAAGAATTATCGTGACCTACTCACAGTTCAATCTTTTCTTTTTGCACCAAAGTGGTATACTCAAGTTACGAAAAATCCATATAACTTGAAGGGGGATTTGTTTATGGAAAACTACTACTACGATTACTATGCAAAGCCAAGCCCGGGTATGACGTTTCTGAGTTTGGCGTTCGCGGTTCTGGCAATCGTCGCCATGTGGAAGATCTTCGAAAAGGCGGGCAAACCCGGTTGGGCCGCAATCATCCCGTTCTACAACATCTACGTGCTCTTTGAGATCACCTGGGGCAACGGCTGGAAGTTCCTGTTCCTCTTGATCCCGATTGCGAACATCGTGTTTGCGATCATCACCATGGTGAAACTCGCAAAAGCCTTTGGCAAGAGCGGCGGCTTCGCGGTCGGCCTCATCTTCCTGAGCATCATCTTCTACTGCATCCTCGCGTTTGACAAATCCGAGTATCTGGGCGTTCCGCAGAGCGCATAACAAGACCGGCACCAAAACCACGGCGAGCGCCCTATCAAGGGCGCTCGTTTTTTTCGTTCTGACGTTTTTCTGAATCGACCAAATTATACGTGCGCTTTCGGTTCACTTGCGCACTCGTTTTTGGTGCCGAGGAGCATCTGTAGCCCATGCTCCAGCGCGGGCAGAACCGGCTCGAGATTCTCGCGCACCGCCTTGGGACTACCGGGCAGGTTGACGATCAGGGAATCGTGATACAACCCCGCCTGCGCACGCGAAAGCATCGCGCGGTTGGTAATGTTGAGGCAATAGGCGCGCATCGCCTCCGGAATTCCGGGCGCCATGCGCTCACAGACGGCAATTGTCGCCTCCGGCGTGACATCCCGCTTACTAAAGCCCGTTCCGCCGCTGGTGAGGATCAGGTTTGAACCCAGCTCATCTGCGTGCCGCTTGAGCTCCGCCTCGATCAGCGGCTGCTCGTCCGGCACAATGGTGACCGCAATCACCTCATACCCCGCCTGTTGTAAGAGGCTCGCCGCGAGCGGACCCGAGGTATCCTCGCGCTCTCCGCGAGAGCCTTTGTCGCTGACCGTGATCACAGATGCCTTGAACATCGTATCTTCCTCCTGCATCATATCCGGAATGGTTTCAGTATAGCAGTCCCCCGCCGTTTCGGCTAGCTGTTGTGCGTTTCCATTAGCAGCATCACGTGCTCCCTCGGCAGGCGGAACCACGCCTCGCTGCCGACCGCAAACGCGCTTGCGTCCGATTTCCCCATCTCCGCGCGAATCGTGGCGGTTCCTCCGCGCGGAAGCAGCGTCAGCACGCGGGAAAACACGTCGTCCTCCGCATGCACGATCTGGCAGAGCAGCGCGTTCTCCGCATCTTCGGCGCAGGGCACGACGAAGTGCGCGCGAATGCCCGCGTGGGTGATGCCACTCGCCTCCGCACCATCGCAGGCAAGCACGGCGTTCCAGGACGGAACGAATAACTGACCCGTCTGTGTGAGGCTCGCGGGTGCGCAGTTCTTGCAGCCGGTGATCAGCGCGGATTGCAGCGTCCGCGGGTGCGCAAAGAGCTCCGCCGTATCTGTCGCGGGCTCGCTCACACCCTCGTTGAGCACGCAGACGCGCCGGCTCATGCGGTAGACTTCGCCGCGGTCGTGCGACACCAGCAGCGCCGCGCCCGGGAACTCGGCAAGCGTCTGCTTGACCTCCGACTCCATCTGCCAACGAAGGTGGCTGTCTAGCGCTGCAAACGGCTCGTCGAGCAGGATCGCCTCCGGCTCACCCGCGAGCATCCTGCAAAGCGCAACGCGCTGCATTTGCCCACCTGAGAGCTCGCGCGGTAGCCGCTCCTCCAGCCCGTTTAAGTGAAAGCGGGAGATCAGGCTCTCGCGCTTCGTCTTTCGCACGCGCGCATCCCGCACGAGCGAAAGCCCCGCATCGATGTTTTGCAGCACGGTCATATTGGGAAACAGCGCATACCGCTGAAAGAGATAGCCTACCTTGCGCGCTTGCGGTGGCAGATCAATCTTCGCTTTGGAATCGTAGAGCACGCGGCCGTCGAGCACGATGCTGCCCTCGTCCGGGCGTTCTACGCCCGCAATGCACCTCAGCGTCATGCTTTTTCCGCTGCCGCTTGCTCCCAAGAGCGCGGTCACACCCGCCTCCGCTGTAAACGAGACGTTGAGCGTGAACCCCTGTAAACGTTTGATGATATCTACGGTTAAGGACATGTTCCCTCCCGTTTTATTTCGAGATCGGTTTCTCCGGTCTTGTCACCATTTTTTGATGTTCTTCATCTTTGAATCGGCAAAGAGATTCATGAGCACCACGATGCCAAACGAGATCAGCAAAATGATCGCAACCCAAAGCCCTGCGGTGACATAATCTCCGTTTTGAATCACCATCGCGATGCGCTGCGAGATCGTGCCCGTCTTGCCCGCGATGTTCCCCGCGAGCATGCTGGTGGCTCCATATTCGCCGAGCGCGCGGGCAAACGTGAGAATCGTTCCGCTGACCACGCCGGGCCCTGCCGAGGGCAGCACCACGCGCCAGAAGATCGCGCGTTCGCTCATACCCAGCGTGCGACCCGCGTAGATGAGTTCGATATCCACCTGTTCAAACGCTGCTCTCGCGTTTCGATACATCAGCGGAAACGCGATCACGCCCGCGGCGAGGATGCAGCCAAGCCACGTCTGCACCACCTTGATGGACAACTCCTGATACAAAAATGTGCCGATCGGGCGGCGGAGGCTGAAGATCAGCAGCAGGAAGAAGCCCGCAACCGTCGGCGGCAGCACCATCGGCAGCGTCAACAGCCCATCCACAAACGCCTTTGCGCGCTTGCCCATGTGCATGACGCACCGCGCCGTCCACACGCCGAGGAAAAAGCAGATTACGGTCGCGACCAGCCCCGTTTTGAGCGAAATCCAGAGCGGACTGTAGTCGAGTGTCTTGAAGATATCCCAAATCTCCTGCATCATCTGGCTCCTTTGGGTGATTCAAACCAAATTCATCATACCATAAATCGATTAGCGGAATCGAACAAAGAATGAAACGGCCCGCCGCCAAAATAGATGACGGCGGGCGTTGATTGTGATTGCTGGTACCGATCACAAAACTAAGGCTTATTTGTTGATGATGAACATGTACTTTTCAAAGATGGCCTTCACCGCGTCCGTCTGGAGGAAAGCGATGAAATCGTCCGCAGCCGCGGTCTCCGCCGCCGTAGCAGCAGCATTGTTCACGCGACAAACGGGGTAGATGATGTCGCCCGTGAGCGAGGTGTCCGCCACTTCGAGGATATCCACGTCGTCCTTGACCGAGTAGGCGTCGGAATAATACACGGTGCCGACTTCGTTGGAGCCTTCCTTGACCGCTTCTTTCACCTTGCTGACGTTGCTGCATTCGTTGATCTCCACGCCGCCGAGCGCCTTGGAGACATCCGCCGTCGTGTAGTCCTTGGCTTCCTTCGTGCCGTCCAGAACGCCGAGTTTGATCAGGAGCTGACGCGTATACTTGCCCGCGGGGACGCTTCCGTCCGCAAGCGCGATGCTCTTGGCCTTCGAAAGATCGGCAAAGCCGGTAACGGCCGTGCCGCTGCCCTTGAGGGTGATCAGCGCGAGCTTATTGCACAGCAGATCCACGCGCGAACCCGCGATCATGAAGCCCTGCTCCTCCAGCGTCTTGACCTGGCTTGTTGCCGCCGAGAAGAAGACATCACAGGCAAAGCCTTCCTGAACCTGCGTGAGCAGCGTGCCGGAGCTATCTGCATTATAGGTGATCTTCACGTTCGGCTGGGTCGCGTTGTACAGCGGGATGATCTCCTTGAACGCGCCTTCCAGGCTCGCCGCGATAAACAGCTGCACCTCGGCGGCTTCCAGCGGGGCAACTGTCGGTTCGGGCGTCGCCGCGGGTGCCTCTGTCACGGCCTCGGTCGCGGTCGCGGCAGGGGCTTCGGTTGCAACGGGCGTGGTTGCGGTGGCGCAAGCGCCGAGCATCGCCATCATCAGGATGGCACTCAACAGGGCAATCCATTTTTTCATAGTTTCGATCCTCTCACATGATTGATATATGGTACGCGAATGCCTTCGCGTGAGCCATCTAACAGATAGAGTGAGCGGATCGAATCCCGCTCCGCTACTCCTTGCCGAACCCGCAGTTGGGATAGGTGCAAACCTCGCACTGCAGGCACAGCCCGCCGTTGCCGAGCCGCGTCAGGTCGCGGCGCGAAATGCGCATGCCCGCTACCACGCGGGGTAAAACAATATCGAAGATCGACGCGCGCGAATACATCACGCATCCCGGCAGGCCCATTACGGGTGTGCCGTCGTCGTAATACCCCAGTAGAAACATCGCTCCCGGCAACACGGGTGCGCCGTAGGTGATGATGTTCGCGCCGCTGTCGCGAATCGCGGCCGGCGTGCGATCATCCGGATCGACG
The DNA here is from genome assembly GCA_963667195.1 of Christensenellaceae bacterium. Lineage (GTDB taxonomy): Bacteria > Bacillota > Clostridia > Christensenellales > CAG-138 > UBA7703. The sequence continues at coordinate 1,806,224 of OY762962.1, read as the reverse complement.
CTCATGCCACCCGTGCAGAGCACGATATCCACGCCGCATGCGCGCACTTCGTTGATCGCGGCCACGATATGCTCCGGGTTATCGTCGCTCACGCGCCGCTCGGTCAGCGGAACCCCGAATGCCGCGAGCTTTCTCTCGACCACGGGGGTAAACTTATCGGTGATCCTGCCGTGAAAGACTTCGTTTCCGGTGACAACGATACCCGCCTTGAGGTTCTTTCGAAACGGCGTGAGCTTCATCAGCGGTTCAGCGCCCACGAGCGCCTGCGCTTCCTCGATTCTGCGGCGGTCGATCAGCAGCGGAATGATCCGCGTGCCGCCGAGCTTGTCTCCGACCCTGACGGTGCTGTTGGTGTGCCGCGTGGCAACCATGATGTCCGGCAAGTCGTTGAGCGCATCGAGCCTTGGCACATCCACGGTGAATACGCCGTCCTCGGTGGCGAAAAGCTCAATCTTGCCCTCTTTTACTTCGCCTCTGCGCATGTGTTCGCTTTCGCAAAGCCGCGCGAGCAGATCCGCCGCCTCGTTTTCGTGAAGGGTGTTTTCATCCACTTCCCAAACGTAGAGGTGGTCTTTTCCCATCGAGAGCAGCATGGGGATGTCGTCCGCGGTGACGACGTGCCCCTTGCGAAACTGCGCGTCCTTGCTTTCCCCGGGAACGATGCGCGTCAGGTCATGGCAGAGCACATAGCCGACGGCGTCCTTTGTGTCGATGAGCTTCATACGCGAATCATACCATTATTTTTCTGAAAAAACAACGCTTTCAAATTATTTTTTGAGATGCCGCAACACTTTTTCAGAAAGTAATGCTATATCCTCCAATCTTTACTATTTTCCTTTGATTTTGGTAAAAAAAGCGGGCAACGCGCCCGCAAAAATCAAACGTGGCTTATTGTTCGATCTCGATTTCATCGCCGACCGAGAGCTCGCCCGGCGTGAGCACGCGCACGAAGATGCCCTCGTGTGGCATGATGCACTGCCCGACCTTCTTGTAGATTTCGCAGTGTTGATGGCATTCCTTGCCGATCTGGGTGACCTCCACGCGGCAACTGCCGAGGCGTAAAATCGTTCCGACAGGCAGCGTATAGAGCGAAATACCCTCTGTGGTAATATTCTCCGCAAACTTGCCGGGCGTGAGGTCAGGCAATCCCAGCGCGATCATCTTGTCGATGCTCTCCTGCGCGAGTAAACTGATCTGCCGGTGCCAATTGCCCGCGTGCGCGTCTCCCACGATGCCGTGATCAACCTTCAGCTCCGCGCGCTCCACCGGCTGCTTAAACGTGCCCTTCTTCGGGCTGATGTTGATGGATGTAATCTTTGCCACTGATTTACCTTTCGTGAAAAATGTCATTATAAATAATTATTGATTATATTCTTCTGATTGAACGATTTCCGTGACCCGTGCACACGTTATCCGCCAATGTGGCGCATGGTCTTTTCCGCTTTGAATGATGCGTCGAAGCAGTGCGTCTCCGGCTTGAGCGCAATTGCCCGCGCGATCACCGCGTGCAGCGCGCTGTCGTCGGTTTGTTCGAGCGCTTCTTTCAGCGAGAACTCCTCGTTGGAACCCAGGCACGGGCGAATCATACCGTCGCTCATCACGCGCACGCGGTTGCAGTCCGCGCAGAAGCGGTGCGACATGGGATCGATCAGCCCCACGCGCCCGACATAGCCCGGCATCTGATAGTCCCGCGAGGGCTGACCCGGGTACGCAGGCTCCACCGGCACGAGCTGCGGGTGTTTCTTCAATAGTTCCGCGCCGGTTACGCGAAGACTCGCCTGATCTGTCTCACCCAGCGGCATATATTCGATGAACCGCACCGAGATCGGGCGATCCTTGGAGAGCTCGATGAAGTCCGCCGTCTCGTCGTCGTTTTGCCCACGCAGGAGTACGACGTTGAGTTTCAGCGAAGGAAACCCCGCCGCAAACGCCTCCTCGATTCCCGCGAGCACCAGCGAGAGCGAACCCCCGCCCGTGATGGCAGTATACCGCTCCGGCTTGAGAGAATCGACGCTGATATTTAGGCGGTTCAGCCCCGCCTCGCGCAGCGCGCGGCATTGCCCCGCCAGATGCTGCCCGTTGGTCGTCATCGTAATCTCCTCGATGCCCTCAATCCCGCGAATGCCTGAGATAATCGGGATCAAATCCCGCCGCAGCATGGGTTCGCCGCCCGTGAGGCGCACCTTCTTAACGCCGACCGCCGCAAACGAGCGCACGATGCGCAAGAACTCATCTTGACTTAGCTCGCTCTTCTTCGGGCAAATGCCTTCTCCCGCGCGGCAATAGGCGCACTTGAGTGTGCAGCGCTCCGTGAGCGAAAGGCGTAAATATGTGATTGTTCGTCCAAAGCGGTCGTTCATTCTGTTTCCGATCTAAATTTGATGTGTGTCATCTGATGGGTTTTGAATCCATATCGTTTCGTGTATGTGTATCTCGCCGCCGCGCAGCACACGCGCAAAGGCGCAGTTATGTGGCAGTTCGCAGGTTTCGCCCGTTTGCGCGATCGCGCAGGCTTCATAGCAGGGTTTGCCGACGCGTGTGATTTCCAGTAGAGCGGAGTCGATCGAAAGTATCGTTCCTGCCGAAAGTTCCGCATAGTCAAGACCTTCGGTGACGATATTTGCCGCAAACTTCGCGGTGCAGAGGCCGCCTAACGTGCGAATCCTCTCCTCCGCTTCACCCGAAAGCAGGCTTACGGAGCCGTCCTTCGCGCTCTTGACATCACCGATAACGCCGAGGTGTTCGTCCAACAGCAATGATTCGACGGTTTCGCGCGGCGCGCCTTGTGGCGCGCGCGTCAGGCGTTGGATTCGCATGCGCCCGCCTCGCGCTCAAAGATGCCGCTCTTTCCACCGCTCTTTTTGATTAGTCGCGTGGTCACGATCTCCATCCCGCGGTCAACCGCCTTGCACATGTCGTAGATCGTCAGCGCGGCAACACTCGCCGCCGTCAACGCTTCCATCTCCACACCGGTCTTCTCATCACAGCGCACCTCGCTGATGATGTGGACGCGATCCGGCGGGCAGGCGATGAGGTCCACCTTGACCGAGGTCAGCGCGATTGGATGGCACAGCGGAATGAGTTCGCTTGTGCGCTTTGCCGCGAGAATCCCCGCGATGCGCGCCGTTGCAAACACGTCGCCTTTTGCGGCAGAGCCGCTCCGGATCAAATCGAGCGTCTCCGGCTTCATGACGACGAAGCTTTCGGCAACCGCCTCGCGGTGGGTCACGTCTTTTTCCGAAACATCCACCATGTGCGCTTCTCCGCGCGCGTTGACATGCGTCAAGATGTCGTTCATGTGCCGCCAACCTTTCCGTTCTGATCGGTTTTTGCGAATGGTTTTGCAATATTCTTCCAAAAAACAACCGCCGCAGGATAGCTCTATCATACGGCGGCTCATAAAGTTTGGCAAGCGCGTTCTAATTTTTTGAGCGGATATATTATTTTCGAAAGAATAACGCACGAAATCGGCGTTTTTTCGCCGTATACCAGCCGGATATCCTGATTACTGTTGCTTTTCAGGCCAGATTTTTTTGATCCTTCCGGGCTGATCGTAGGTGTATCCGCCCAGCGCGTCCAGCCTGCGCAAAAACGCCTCGCTGCCGAGGGTGCGCAGGAATGCGCGCACCTGCGGACTCTCCATCGCGGAGAGCGACACCAACAGATCGTATGTCTCCTCGCAGACGGGCACGAAGTCCAGGTCATACATCCGCGCGGCGGAGAGGATGCCCAGTCCGCAATCCGCGCTGCCCGCGCTGATCTGCGCCGCAACGGCGGTATGCGTGAGTTCCTCGCGCGCATATCCTTCGATCTGCTGTGGCGATATGCCGTTTTGCTTGAGCAGGTAGTCGAGCAGCACGCGCGTACCCGCGCCCTTCTGCCGGTTTGCGTATCTAACACCCGATCTCGTGAGGTCTTTGACGGAGGAGATGCCCAGCGGATTGCCTTTTTGCACGATCAGCCCCTGCGCGCGGCGCACGCACTCGATCAGCGCGACACCGCCATCGGGGATGTATTGCTCCACGTAGGAGATGTTATAGCTGCCGTCCGATTCGTTCAATAGATGGATGCCGCCGAGCTGCGCTTCCCCGCGGCTGAGCGCGAGGAGTGCGCCCATGCTGCCGACGTGCGCGCTGCTCACATACGCGCGGATGTCCGAGCGCCTCAGCTCGTCCGCCGCCTCGTCGATCAGCGGATCGTGGCTGCCGAGGATGCGCACCGTGCGCGCAACGCGGTCGATGGGCTTGAGCAAACGCACATGCGCGCGCTCACCAGCCTCATAGCCTTCACAGTTTTGCGGCACGTCGAGGATGCAGTCCGCCTTCGTCAGCGAGGTGATCACGCCTGCTCCCGCCTGAATGGGCACGACAGAAAGGCTGCCCTCCGCGTCGAACCCCAGCGACGCGCGCACAAACTCGCGATATTTCAGCGAGGAGACATATCGCCTGCCCATCTTGACGCAGACGCTCTCCGCAATCTCCCGCTCGCGCTTGAGCAGGTGGTCGATCACGGGCTTGACCAGCTCCTCCAGCACGATGATGCCGGAGACGGGGTAGCCGGGCACGCCGACGACGGGTTTATTTCCGACCGCGCCCAGCACGGCGGGTTTGCCCGGGCGGATCGCGATGCCATGCACGCAGACGTCCCCGAGCGCGCGAATTGCGGATGCGGTTCCGTCGTCGCGTCCTGCGGAGGTTCCCGCGCAGAGCAGTACGAGGTCGCTTTCGCTTGTCGCCTGACGCAGCGCCTGCTCGATCTTCGCGGGATCATCCTTCACAACCGGACAGACCACACCCGCCGCACCCCAACGGGCAAGCATCGCGCAAAAGATTGCGGAGTTGAACTCCGGTATCTCGCCCTCGCGCGGGGTTTCGCCCTGAGAAACGATCTCGTCCCCCGTGGGGATGATCGCGACGCGCGGCTTTGCCAAAACGCTGATCTTCTGCACACCGCCCGCGAGCAGGGCGCCGATCAACGCGGGCTCGATCTCGATATAGGACGGCAGTATCATGTCGCCTGCCGAGAGGTCTTCGCCAATCTGGCGTACGTGCTGCCAGGGAACCGCCGCCGAGCGCAGCACGACTCCGTCTGCCTCCTCCACGCAATCCTCGATCATGATCACCGCGTCGCATCCCTGCGGCAGCGGGTCGCCCGTGTCCACGCGGATAAACTCGCCCTCGCGTAGCGAAACGGGCGTCGTCTGCGTGGCGCCAAACGTGCGCTTGGCAAGGACTGCGATGCCGTCCATCGCACAGGCGGTATAGTGCGGGCTGCTGCGCCGCGCGTAAGCCGCGCATGCGCTGATGCGTCCCAGCGCGTCGGTCACGGGCACCTCTTCCGTCCGGGAATTCAGCCCGCGGGGCTCCAGAAACGCGAGATATTGACGCAGCGCTTCACCCAACTGCGTATTGCTCAGGTATTCGTATTTACTCATGAAAACTCCTCAATATTTCTTCCGTCCGTCGGTTCCTTGAACACGAGACGCGGAATTGTTCAAAACAGAATTACGTCTACTATCGCGCCTTTGGGCAGGCCCTCGGTGTCGCGTGGAATGTGGACATACCCGTCCGCGCGGGTCAGCGGAGAAAGCAGCCCGGACTTGAGCGCAATCGGCTCCGCCACGCCTTCGCGAGCGCGAACGGGCAGCAGTTCCTCGCGCCCTTCGTTGCTCGGCGCGGCGCATAGCAGCGTTGCCTTTGCCGTACGCTCGACGATTTCACCGCCCGCAAGCGCGGCGAGCAGCGGGCGCACCAGCGCGTGAAACACCAGATACGCCGCCGCGGGATGCCCCGGCAGGCCGACGACGATCGTACTGCCGATCGTTCCCGCAAACGCGGGTTTGCCCGGCTTGAGCGCGAGACCATGGAACAATACTTCGCCAAGGTTGCCGAGGCAGCGGCAGGCGGCATCCTTCGCGCCCGCGGAGCTGCCGCCGGAGAGCAACAGAAGATCGCATGCTTCCGCGCTGCTCTTCATCGCGTGGTGTAGCGTCTCCTCCTCGTCCGGCACGCGCCCGAGAAAGCGCGCCTCCGCGCCCGCCTCGCGGCAGGCCGCAAGCAGCATTTCCCCGTTGCTGTCCCGAATCTGTCCGCCGACCGGCGTCTGCGCGGGATCGATCAGCTCGTCCCCCGTGGAGAGAATCCCAACGCGCGGTCGGGCGAACACCTCCACTTCGGTCACGCCAACCGCGGCAAGCAGGCCGATCTCCCGCGCGGTGAGCCGTGTCCCTGCGGTGAGCAGCAATCCTTCCGCCTTGATGTCGTCGCCGCGAAACACGATGTGCCTGCCCGGTGCTGCGGACTCTTCCACCGCGATCATTCCACCCGGTAAGCGCTCCGCCTGCTCCAGCATCACCATCGCATCCGCACCGGGCGGCAGCTCTCCGCCTGTCCAGACCGCGGCGCAGGTCCCGTCCGAAAGCGAGAACCCGGCGCGTTCTCCCATCTTCACCTCACCCGCAAGGCGGAGAAGCGAAGGTTGCGCCGCGGACGCGCCGAAGGTATCCCGGCTGACGACGGCAAATCCGTCCACCGCGCTGCGGTCAAACGCGGGCAAATCCTCCGTCGCGTACACATCATTCGCTAAAATGCGACCGCAACACGCCGAAAGTCGCTCACATTCACTCAAAATCGACCCATTTTTCGCCACCCGGCACACGATTTGTATGGCATCCTCCAGCGAAAGCACCAGCAACATCTCGTTTTTCAAAATTCCTTTCGCTTTTTTCGCAATTACCCCATAAGGTATATAAAAAACTTGAATTTTTTTGCAGAATTATGACCTATTATACCAAACTGGATGCGATTTGGACATCCGCTCCCCACCGGGCGAAAAACGCTTCACAAATTATGCAAAACCGCAAAAATCCTGCGAAAATAAATAATTTATGAACGAATCCGCCAACCCCAACAGATTGTGCATGAAACCCCGCTTCGATACAATAATTTGTAAAATTTTCCTTGACATTGTATACTCAGGGAGATAGTATAATATTAAATTTCCATGAATAGACCGTAACGCAATTGTTACGAGATGACGGATGTTGCAGGATTCCGCTTCATGGCAGTGTTTTGCGACGAAGAGCCGGGGGAAATGACGATGGGACAAACGGGTAGGTACACATATTCTCATGACGCACCTCCTAACCGATCGACAAGCCGTAGACGGTCTGTTCGCTCTGCAAGAAAACGCGCAAAACGCAGAGTATATGCATTGGTCGCATTCATTTTGTTCTTTGGTCTCGCTGTCATATTTGCATACAAACCCGCAAGCGCTGCAACAAAAACCCTGTTGCAGTCTTTTCGCGTAGAAGAAAGCCAGAAAGCGAACGAACCCGCCGCCGAAGCCGCGACAAACAATGTCGTGCAGCTTCAGCCGACCGAAGATGCCATTGTACCACCGGGGGTATCCGAGCTGAAGATTCGCGATGCAAACGCACTCTCCATCCTCTCCTGGCAGGGCGCAAAGAACTGCGGCGAGAGCTTTGATATCACGCTTCAGGGCGTTTCCCCGACAGAACCAATTGCCTTTAAAGCCGAGAATTGCACGGTATTTCCCCTCAACGGAACCGGAGCAGACACCTATACGGTCACCGTCACCGGCGCCGGCCCGTATTCGCTGACCGCCACATCCAGCGGGGTATCCGATCTTGCGAAAGACATCCGTTCGGGTGTTGCAGGCAGGGCGGATCAAATACCGCTGAGCGTTTCCGGTTGGGGCGGCGCAAAGGATTACTACGACCACTTTAAGATTCATGTCTACGGCGGCAACACCAGCGGCGCAATTTCCTTCCTCGCGGATGGATGCACCGTTTCCCCCGCTATCGGCACGGCAGATACCGAGTTTGAGGTTACCGTCACCCGCGTCGGCGCCTATTCGCTCACCGCGATGATGGACGGCAACTCGAACTACAACAGCGCCTATTCCGCAATTTTGAGCGGCTGCTCGAGCAAGTCCGATCAAACGGCGATTCGCATTGAAGACTGGGTCAGCGACGCAAAGAGCGGCGAGCCCTTCACGCTCCGCATCTCCGGTGGTAGCACCAAAGAGGCGATGACAATCACGTCCGTCGGCTGCACGGTGAACAAGCTTTCTAATGAAGAATATGAGGTCACGGTGGATTCTGTCGGCCCGTATGCCCTCACCGCAACGCGCCCCGGCAACTACGGCTATAACAACGTCTCCGCCTCCATGAGCGGCGTTTCCGTCAAGACGCAGAAGCATACGCTCGCGGTCTCCGGTTGGTCGGATACGAAGAACTGCAACGATTCCTTCCAGATCAAGGTCGTCGGCGGTGCCGAAGATGCGCCGATCAGCTTCGTTGCCAGCGGTTGCACGGTAACCCCCGCAACAGGCACCAAGGACACGAAGTTTACGGTTACGGTCACATCCGCGGGCGGCTACTCGCTCAGCGCGGCCATGGGTGAAACCGAGCAGTATGAGCCGCAGCAGACGCGTACCTATATCGGACAATCCGGCAAAGGCCTCCAGAATCCGATTCAGATTGAGAACTGGATTGCGAACGCGCCCGCCGGAAGCGCATTTGAAGTCACGGTCAGCGGCGGCAACGGAACGGGTGCCACAACGCTCACCACAAACGATGGCTGCGCAGCCCGACTCAAGAGCGGCGAAACCAACGTCTACATTATCTCCGTTTATCCGCTGGCTGGCAAGAATTATTCCGTCTGTGCCGCAAGAGCAGCAGACGCAACCTTCGAAGCCTCCGCTCCCGCCACCTTTGAGGGAACGACCGCCGGCGCCATTCAGACAGCGCTCGCGATCAACGGCTGGAACGAGGGTGCCTTCTCCGGAAGTACGTTTGATATTCAGCTCACCGGTGGCAGCGGAAACGGTAAGATTGAGTTTAAGCCTGTCGGCTGCAAGGTCGATGCCGCGGCGCAAGACGGCAGCTATACCGTAACCGTTACCGCGCTGGAAGGCGAGCCCTACTCCCTCAACGTGACGCGCGCGGGAGACGGCAACTATACCCCCGTCTCGGCGGATGCGAGCGGCACCGTGCGGCACTTCGAGAAAACCGCCACGGACAGCGCACTGGAGCAACAGCCCACCCAGAGTAGCACCTACTCCTGGATCTATCTCTGCGGCGGAATCGTTCTCCTCTTCGGTATCGTACTGCTGATCATGCAGATCGCGAACACCCCGCGCCGTCGCCGCTACAGATAACAGAAAACCGAACGCAAAATAAAACTGACGCCTCACGGCGTCAGTTTTTGATTGCTCATTGCGTTCATTAGTTTCTCTTTGATTTAGATCGTTCCGGAGCATTGGATGCGCTCAGCCGATTACAGGCGAACCTCGATCTTGCGCGGGTCTTTCACGAGGATTGCCACCGCGAGGTTGACCAGCGACAGCGCAGCCACCGCATAGAAGATGTAGTGCGATCCGAATTTCACCCACAGCAGGCCTCCGGACACGCCTACGAGGATAGAGACGATATGATCCATCATCATCGCGAGCGAGAGCGTTGGCGTCACGTCCGAAGGCGTGAGCGCGATCGACTTGAGATAGATCACGCGGATGATGCCCATCTGGGACGAGAGCCGATCTACGATGAACAGCGCGCAGGTGACGATCACGGGAATGCCAACCTTCGCCAATGCGCCGGTGTTGAAGCTCTGCGAAAGCGCGCCGTAGCACAGATAGACGAAGATAAACGAGAGCGCGTCCGCATACAGCAGCTTTTTCACGCCAAATCGGTCGATCCACTTGCCAAGTTGCGGCATGAAGAACATGCCGAGTGTGGAAGCGATGATCCCCAACAACACGATCGTATCCACGTGCTGGCCCAGCGTTTCAATCAGCACCCACGGACCGAACACGAGCATGACCTGCTTTTGCACGCCGAACACGATGGCGAGCAAATAGTAATATTTGTATTCCTTGCGGAAGATCAGCTTGACTTTCTCGCGCTTGACGCGTATCTGCCCCGTCTCCAGCTTGAGGCGGATCATCATGAACATCGCCAAGAGATAGAACCCGGAAGCGACGACAAACGTCCATTTCGTCTTGCTTAAGAAGCTGAATACGCCGAATCGAAACAGGAAAAACACGCTCAACCCCGCAACGGTCAACACGGCAAAGCTGATGCCCGCGTATTGCCCCATGCGCTTGCCGATTTGATCCGGCTCCGCGAGTGACATGCCGATGCTGTCCCGCAGAGGCATGTAAAGATGCACACCTAAGGAGTTGATGAACAGAAACACCAGCATCACGCCATAGGACGGCGTGACGAGCCCCAGCACCATCAGCCCGATTGCGGCGATGCCCTGCGCGAAGATCGCGATGGTGATGTCGCCCAAGAAAGACAGCGCGCTGACGAGAAAAAACGTGATCACGCCCGGCATTTCGCGCGGGAATTCGATCAACCCGCGCAGGAACCCGTCGACCTGATAGACATCCTTAAAGTAATTGGAAAACAGTCCGTCGCTGAACCCGATTCCCAGATTCACCGCTACAATAACGGCAAAGAACAGATACAGCTCTCTTTTTCGTTTCTCTTGCATGATTCCCCCATTCCCACAAATCAAAAGACATTTCCGCTATCGTAACATAGCCCCGCGCTCCAGTGAAGTGTTTTTTACTGAATTCGGATTATAGCACGCCAAACCCTTCGCCGTAGGTTTCACGGCATCGGTTAAGCACCTCTTCTTGCGTGATCTCGTGCGTAGTTGCGCCCAGATGTTCCACGCAGATGGAGGCTGCGGCGTTGGCAAAGCGGGCACAATCCTCGTAATTTCGTCCGCTTGCGCGGGCAAAGAGAAACGCCGCGGCGAAGGTATCGCCCGCTCCCGTTGTATCCACGCAGGCACGGCTCACGCAACCCGCAACCGCTCCCGTAAACGCGTCGGAGCACACATAGCAACCCTTAGCTCCCGTCTTGATGACCGCACAACCGACGCCCGCGGAACGAAACTCCCGCGCCATCGCCGGAACGTCCGCAGAGTCGCAAAGTAGCCCCGCCTCCTCCGCGTTGGCAAAGACGATGTCCAGATTTGACCAAACGCCCGCAAGATCGGCGAGCTTTTCGCCGTTTTTGCGCTTGGTCATGTCGGCGGCAAGCAGGCAACCTCGCGTCTTGATTGCGGAGAACAGCGTCTCAAGCTCCTCCGCGTGAAAGCGCGGAAACACAAACAGGCTAGCAAAGCAAACCACGGGTGCGAGCGCGTCCAGATGTGGCAGCACGTCCGAAAGCGAAAGCGCGCGCAGGCTGCTTCTCGGGTCGGTGATGAATCTCCGCTCCCCCGCGTGATCGATCAGCACGATGTTCATGCTCGTCGCGAGTTCGCTCTCCCGCGCAATCCGCGCGCTCGAGAGCCCCGATAAATGGCAGAAGGCAAGCACCATATCACCTGCGCTGTCTTGGCCGATCTTGCTCACAAGCGAAACTTCTCCGCCAAGGCGCGAGAGCGTCACCGCCTCGTTGAGCGCGTCGCCGCCGTAACCGAGGCGAATCCGCTCCGCAGGCACGGAGCCCAACCGCAGCTGGCCTTCGTCAAAGCCTTCGACCAGCGCGTCCAGATGTGCCGCTCCGATGATGGTGAATCGTTGTTTCATACTTCCATTTCTCCTTTTTCTGCGGGCATCTCCGCCAGACGATCCCACGCGTAGTACCCAGCGCCGGCCACGCCGATTTCTGGCACGGCGGAGGCGCGAATGAGCGCGTAATCCTCGCCCGGATACGGCTTTCGCACGAATGTGCGAACATATCCCAACAATCGTTCCATCGGGAACCCCGCCATCTCGACCACGCCGCCGCCAAGGATCACCTGATCCGGATCGAAGAGGTTCAGCTCCGTCGCAAACGGAATCGCCATCGCTTCGATGAAGGTTTGAATGATCGCATCCTCGCTGTGCCGCTGAAAAATCTCACAAAACGGTTCGGTCGGATAATGTTCCTTCCAGATATTGCGCAACACATAGCCGCCCGCGTGCGTCTCCGCGCAGGCGCGGCTGCCGCAGCCGCATACGTTCGTGCTCCCGAAATACGGAATGTGCCCAAGTTCTGCGGCAACGCCGTGCATGCCCACCAGGAATTTGCCGTTGAGATAGATCGCGTTGCCGATGCCCGTGCCGTAATAGATACCGAGTGTGCAGCCCCGCTCCTTCAGGTTGAGCCGCACGAGGTCGTATTGCAGCAGAAAGATCGTGTCACGATCGAGAAACGTCTTCACACCGAGCGCATCCTCCAGCCGCTCCACCACGTCCCGCCCGTCCAGCCCGTCCGCGCCGCCAAGCGGCAGATTGGGGCTGCTGTAGACGGTGCGTTTGTCGCGGCTCACGGTGGAAGGAAAGCCGACTGCAATTGCGCGCGCGCGGGAAGCGAGCCCGTTTCGCGCAAGATAGTCCCGTATCAGCGCGATGAGTCGCGTACCAGACCCGCTCTCTCCGCAGACTTCGCGGCTCTCCCGCTTCTCAAAGCAGGCGACCTGCCCCGCGCGATCCACGGCTCCAATGCGCAGATGCGTGCCCCCGATGTCGATGCCGATGATGACGTCCTTCATGCCGAATCCTTTCCGGTCGCATACGCGGATGCATTTTCGTTTCTCAGAACGGATATTTTGTTATACAATAGTCTTACCACACGGCGGTTACCGTCGTAAAGGAGAACCAATTTTTCATGCAAAGACCCGAAATTCTCGCGCCCGTCGGTGGCGAAGAGCAGCTGCTTGCCGCCGTGCGCTGCGGAGCTGACGCCGTCTACCTCGGCGGACTAAACTTCAACGCGCGCCGAAACGCCGCAAATTTCGCCGAGACGGACTTAACGCAGGCCGTCTCCTATTGTCACGCGCGCGGGGTCAAGGTCTATGTCACCGTCAATACCGTCGTGCTGGACACAGAGCTTGCCGCGCTGGAAGAGGAAGCGGAGCGCATCGCGAATGCGGGCGCGGACGCGGTGATCATTCAGGATATGGCGGTGCTGCGCCTGTTTGCGACGCGATACCCGAGCCTCAAGCGCTTTGCCTCAACGCAGACCGCGGTGCACAACGTAGACGGCGCAAAGTTTCTGGAGAGCGTCGGCTTCGACAGTATCGTGCTCGCGCGCGAGCTGTCTCTGCGCGAGATCGAATCCATCTGCGCCGCAGTGTCGATCCAAAAGGAAGCGTTCATCCACGGCGCGCATTGCATGAGCGTCTCCGGCGCGTGCTATCTTTCCGCCATGCTCGGCGGAAGAAGCGGCAACCGCGGGCTCTGCGCCCAGCCCTGTCGCCTGAACTGGACGAGCGGAGACCATCCCTACGCGCTCTCGCTCAAGGATATGTCGTTGCTCCCGCACCTGACGGAGCTGGCGAGCGCCGGCGTGAACTCGTTTAAAATCGAAGGGCGCATGAAGCGGCCGGAATACGTCGCCGCCGCGACCGCCGCCTGCAGGCTCGCCCTTGCTGGCAAGCCCTATGACGCGGAAGCCCTCCGCGCGGTGTTTTCGCGCAGCGGTTTTACGGCGGGCTACCTCAAAGGGACGCGCAACGCGGACATGTTCGGCTACCGCACCAAAGAGGATGTCACGGGAGCGGACGGCGTGCTCGCATCGCTTGCCGCGCTGTATCGCAACGAGACGCCGCTGGTTCCCGTCGATCTGACGTTCTCTCTCAACGAAACCGCGGCAACGCTCACCGTCAGCGACGGCACCCGCACGGTCACCGCAACGGGTGCTGCACCGGAACGGGCGATCCACCGCGCGCTGGACGAGGAAAGCGCGAAAAAGAATCTGGAGAAAACGGGTGGAACACCGTTCTTCGTTCGCTCGTTTGCAGCGGAGATTGCGGATGGGCTTACCCTTCCCGCCTCCGCGCTCAATGCCCTTCGTCGCGAGGCGCTGGACGAGCTGCTCGCGCAACGCGGCATGGTTCAGCCGCACAAGCGCGAGAACTTCTCGTTCGCACCCCCGGAACGGTACCAATCCCAAGCGGAGAAACCCGCGCTCTGGGCAAGGTTTTACACAAAAGAACAGATTACGAGTGCAGACTCGTTTGATCGAATCCTGCTTCCCGCGGAGGAGATCGACGCGGAGCTGCTCTCGCAATTTGGTGAAAGGCTCACAGCCCAACTGCCGACCGTGCTCTTTCCCACGGACGAACCCGCGTTTGACGCAAATCTGGAATCGCTGGTCAAGCTTGGTTTATCTTCCGTCTGGGCGAACAATGTCTACGGCATTGCGCTGGGCAGGCGTTTCGGCTTGACCGTGCACGGAGGCTACGGACTCAACTGCACCAACACGGAAGCACTGAGTTTCTATGAGGCGCAGAAGCTCGCCAGCCTCACGCTCTCGTTTGAGCTCGCGATGAGCGCCATCAAGAACCTCGGCGGCACGCTCTCACGCGGCATCGTCTCCTACGGATCGCTGCCGCTCATGCAGCTGAGAAACTGTCCGATCAAGGCTTCCGTCGGGTGCGCCGCCTGCGGACAAGCGGGCGAGCTCATCGACCGCATGCAGGTGCGCTTTCCCGTCGAGTGCGACCATTATCGCACGACAACCCTGCTCAACAGCGTGCCGCTCGACATTGCGGAGCGAAACATGCGCGGACTCGACTTTCAGCTGCTCTACTTTACCCGTGAGACGCCGGATGAAGTCGCGGCGATCACCGCGCGCTTTGTACGCGGGGATCAAACGACGGAGCCGCATACGGCCGGGCTCTACTACCGCACGCTGCTCTAACATAAACGATAAAATTCTATAACAAGACCCGCGCCGGCTGACAAGCGGAACGCGGGTCTTTTTTGCTGTAATCAGGTCTTGCTTCAGCCTTTGCTGTCCGCGAGCTCCTGCCGCGCCTGTCTGCGGGAGGCGCTGCGTTTGCGGGCCTCGGTGAAGCGCTCCTTGATGACCGGGCCAACGGTCTGAATCAGGATGACCGCGATGAGCACGAGGCCCTGGAACGTATCCTGAATGTCCGTGGTGAGCGCGGGAATCGAAACGATGATGAAGTTGATCGTCGTATAGGACAGCGCGCCGAAGAACACGCCAAGGAGGTTGCCCTTGCCGCCGCTCATGCTCACACCGCCGAGGACGACCGCCGCGATGGCGTACATTTCATAGCTCTTGCCGGAGGAAGCCGGCGTCACGTTGCCGATCTTACAGGCCTGCACAAACGCCGCGATGCCCACGAGAATGCCGGTGATCACGAACACGGAGACCTTCACGCCCTGGACATTGACGCCTGCGAGGAAAGCCGCCTTCTCGTTGCTGCCGACCGCGTAGACGCTCTTGCCGTATTTCGTTTTGCGCGAAATCAGTAGCGCGATCAGCATCACCGCAACGAACACAAACGTGATATACGGAATCGAAACGCCCGGAAGGCTGCCCGTGCCGAACTTCATGCGAAGCGCGTCATACGCGCTGTTTTCGCTGATCATGGCGAACTGACTGCTCGACGAGCCCGTAATCGCGGGATCGATGGCGCGCACGAGCGAGAGCATCAGCGAGCGGTAGATCAGCATGGTTCCGAGGGTTACGATGAAAGGCGGCATCTTGGCATAGCCCGCAAGCACACCGTTGATGAGACCGCAGAGCGCGCCTGCGGCAACGGCCGCAAGGAGCGTTAGTATGACGCTGTTCGTCAGGTTGAACGCCATGATGGCAACGCCGCTGCAGAGCACCAGCGCAGAGCCGACCGAAAGGTCGATCTGGCCTGTGATGATGACCAGCGCCATGCCCAGCGCCATCGTGCCCACGATGACGGTGTTCTGGCTCGCGAGGATCGCCGTAATGTGGCCCCACTTGAACGCGTTGCCGTTTGCCTCGATGGTAAAGGAATACACCAGCAGTATGATGGCGAAGACAAAAATGAAGCTATAGCGCTTCCAAGCCTTGGAAATAAAAGACCCGACTCCGGCGAAAACGCCTTTTTTAGCCGACATGGTTGGCTCCTCTCCGCGTATTGATCGCGTTGGTAGAATACAGCATGACATCATGCTCATTGATTTCGTCGTGCTGGAAAACCTTTGCCACGTGCCCTTCAAAGAAGACGACGCAGCGGTCGGAGACCTTCTTGATCTCCGGAATCTCCAGCGTGTTGATGATCACCGTCATCCCGCGCGAGGCAAACTCCAGAATCAGGCGATAGATTTCGGCCTTCGCGCCGACGTCTACGCCCTGAGTGGGGTTGTCCAGCAGCAGCACATCCGCCTTGGTGTTGAGCCAGCGGGCAAGGAACACCTTTTGCTGGTTGCCGCCGGAGAGCGAGAGGATCGAATCCTTCGGTGAACCCGCCTTGATCCAGAGCAGCTTCTGCAACTCTTCATAGCGGGAAAGCTCGCCCTTGCTCGAAATTATCTGCCGATTCTTCGAGAGGCAGTGCTCCGCGATGCAGGTGTTGTCGAGGATGTCCATATCCGGAACCACGGAATTTTCCTTGCGGTTACTCGGCAGCATCGCGATCTTGTTCTTCATGAATTGCGGAATCGTTCCGCGCAGGGATTGGCTGCCAACGCGGATCACGCCGCCTTCGAACGGGAGCACGCCGAACATGGTCTGCATGATCTCGCTCGCGCCGCAGCCCGCAAGCCCGGTAAACGCAACGATCTCGCCTTTTTTGATCTCCAGATTGACATCCGAAAATCCATGTCCGGTGACGTGCCTAAGCTCCACGATGGTCTCGCCCAGCGGGCGTGGTTCGTAATAATCCTTGTCAAGGTATTGCTCGCCGACCATGTCGGTCGCGATCTGGTGCGGCGTCGTGTCCGCGATGAATCCGCTGGAGATAAACATGCCGTTGCGGAACACCGTGTATCGATCCGCAATCTCGAAAATCTCCGGCATTTTGTGCGATATAAAGATAAAGGCATGGCCCTGTGATTTCAGTTTTCGGAGGATGCCAAACAGATGCTCGACTTCCTGCGTGCTCAACGCCGTGGTCGGTTCGTCGAGGATCAGCAGCTTCGCGTTGGCGTGCAGCGCGCGGCTGATCTCCAGCAGCTGCTTTTGGCTTGTCTTGAGCTCGGATACCATCGCGCAGGGATCGATATCCACGCCGAGTCTGGTAAACAGGCTCGTCGCTTCCGCGACCATCTTCTTGCGGTCGAGTAGGCCCAGCTTGGTCTTGAGCTCGCGATTTAAAAAGATGTTTTCAAACACGGTCAGGTCGTTGACCACGTTCACTTCCTGATGCACAAAGGCAATTCCCGCCCGCTCCATCATGGCGATAGTCGGGTTGGGATAGCTTTTGCCGTCAAACTGGATTTCTCCGCTGTCGGCCGGGATGACGCCGGTGAGGATGTTCATCAGCGTGGATTTTCCCGCGCCGTTCTCACCCAGGAGCGCATGAATCTCTCCCAGTTCAACCGAAAGGTGCACGTCCGACAACGCCTTTACGCCGCCAAACGCCTTTGAAATGTGGTGCATTTCAAGGATTGCCATAGTTTTTTGTCCCCGATTTCCTCGTTTTTGGTGAGGTGTTTGGTCTGGAGTTCCGACCGTCATTAAGAAAGGATTGATGTGTACTTTCTTTAGTATAATCGGATCTCGCCGATGCGAAAAGAGTCTTTTTATCGATTCGTTTCGCTTGGTTTGCCCGAGAGGGCTACATCCGCGTACGGATGCAGGGCAAGCCTGCATCCGTACGCGTTGCTTGTGTTGCGTACCTGCTTACGGGCGATTTACCCGCAAGCTTCGTTGTTCAGTGGTTTTAGGACTTGTGGCCCGAGAAACCTTCGTACTTGTCAACGTTGCCCGCGTCAACGATCCAGACCGGTTCGTACTTGCCGTCGCCGACTTTGTAGTTCCAGTTGCCGTCGAGGTAGTCGATCATGTAGCCAATGACGTTTTCAAACATCTTCGGCGAGAAGTAGACGGACATGAGACCATCGAAGTAGGTCTTCGCCGTGGCTGCCTGAGGAGAGGTGCCGTCGATGACCGCATAGAGCTCGGCCATGCCGCCGATGGCGGAGGTGTAGACGTTCAGGGCTGCGAAGTCGGCCTTGGTCGTCTCGTCGATGGCGTTCGCCTCGAGGAGGTTCATAAGACCAAAGGTCATTTCGTCGTCCATCGAGTAGATGTACAGGTTACCGCCGGTGGTCTTCGCCTTGGCAACGATTTCCGGCAGCTTCTGTTCGAGGTACTGATAGGCGCCATCTGCGCTCCAGTTGCAGACCGTCTTATAATCGGCCGTCAGAGCGTTGATTTCGTCCTGGGTCCAAACCTGGGTGGTCTTGTAGGACTCGTTCTTGTCTTTGTCGAAGTATTCGATTTCGCCACGGAGGAACTGCTCGAAGCCTTCCTGACGGCGGGAGCAAACGGTGCCGTTGTCGCCGATGAGGGTGACCATGGTGGCGCCGGGTGCCATGCCGTTCTTCTGCAGCCAGTACGCAATACCTGCGCCGCACTGCCAGTTATCACCGGAGGCGTTGAGGATGGCGGACTTGTCCGGTCCTTCAATGATACGGTCGAAGGAGATGAACGGGATGTTCGCGGCGATCAGGGCTTCCTGACCGGCCTTGGCGGAGTCTTCCAGTGCGAAGAACACCACGCCGGCTGCGTCGCCGTTCGCGAGGATGGTCTGAACCTGGTCAACCTGCTCTTCACCGGTGGAAGCGGCCATGTAGACGGCCTTATACTTGCCTTCGGCGTTGATTTCGGCAACCTTCTTGTCGGCGTAGGTACCAGCCTGCGCGGTCCAGCCGTGATCCGGCGTGGGGCCGAGCACGTAGATGGTTTTGCCAGCGGGCGCTGCGGGTGCTTCCGCTGCGGGAGCCGTGGTCGCTTCGGTAGCGTTTGCTTCCGTTGCCGGCGCCGGGGTCTTTGCGCATGCCGCAAAGCTGACCAGCATCATGGCGCACATAAGAATCGCGAGGAACTTTTTCATGATTTCTCTCCTTTTTTGATTTATAACAACCAAATCAATGGTTATTACCCGTTTGTTTGTGTTCTGCTGTGTCGTTGCCGAGTGATTCAGAACGCTTTGTTACAGATTCACCGTGATGCCGGACTCTGCCGATTCGAGGCAGGCGAACACCACGCGCATGGATTTCACGATGTCCGCTGCGTCCAACACGGAAGACTTGCCCGTGAGGATGCTCTCCACAAACAGATCGATCGCACCGCTGCTTGTCTGCTGGCGGTCTTCGTTGGTCTGGATGCGGTCGAGCTCATAGTTTACCTTCGTTCCATCCGCATAGATGATCTGGAGCGAGTAACGCGGGTCGTGATAGAGCTTGAGCGTGCCCTTTTCGCAATAAAGCGTGGAGGCGTTGCATTCTTCGCCGTAGTGCGTCCAGCTGGTGGTCACGGTGCCGAGCGCGCCGTTGTCAAACGTGAGAATCTCCACGGAGTTGTCGTCCACCTCGATGGGCGTGCCATCCGGGAACTTCTTATCCAGCGTCGCCATCCGGGAGAACACGGTCTTTACGTCCGAACCGATCAGGTAACGCATGAGGTCGATCTTGTGGATGCCGAGATCGGCCATGGAGCCGAATGCCGCGGCGTTCTTCTTGAAAAACCAGGTGTTGCTGCTCTTGTCCGCGCTCCACATCTCCGGCCCTTTGTGGCCGAAGGTTGCGGAGAAGCTGATCACGCGGCCGAGCTCGCCGGAGGCGATGATCTGCTTTGCCTTCTTGTGCGCGGGCGTCAGGCGCTGGTTGTGGTCGATCAGCAGGCGTTTTCCGTTTTTCAGGGAGGCTTCGTACATCGCCTCGCACTCCGCCAGCGAGATCGCCATCGGTTTTTCGCAGAGCACGTGCTTGCCGTGGTTCAACGCGTCAATCGTGATCGGCGCGTGGAACGCGTTGGCGACGCAAACGCTCACGGCGTCGATGGTGGGATCGGCAATCATCGCTTCCGCGGTGTCGTACACCTTGCCGCCGAAGTCCGCCGCCATTGCCTCCGCGCGCTCGCGGGAGACATCGAACACACCGTAAATCGTCGTGTTCGCGTTGTTCTTATATTCCGCCGCATGGCGCTGTCTTGCGATTGAGCCGCAGCCGATGATGCCTACATTTAACATGGTATGTTCCCCTTTGTCGTGTGTTGTTTCTTCTTATAAAAATTATTTAAATGCTCTCTCTGGATGCAATCGACGCCGTCGTCTCCCGCAGGATCATCTGGTGCGGCAGGTAGACTTCCCGCTCCGCGCCGGGTTTTTGCACGATGTGGTCGTATAACAGCAGCATGCTCCTTCGCCCTAGCTCGTAGCACGGCACGGCGACGGTGGTTAGATACGGGTGGAACATCGTCGTATAATCGACGTCGTCAAACCCCGTGACGCTCAAGTCCCACGGCACCTGCAAGCCCATCTTGCCTGCGGAGGCAATCACGCCCAGCGCGAGAATATCGGAAACGCAGAAGATTGCGCTCGGCGGCTCCGGCAATGTGAGCAGGTTTCGCGCAGCCTGCTTGCCGCTGGCAAACGAGTAGTCCGCGGAAGCGTAGGCGATCAGATCTTCGTTTCTCTCGATTCCCGCCGCGTCCAGCGCGTCGAGATAGCCGCGCATACGGTTTGTGCTCGAAAGATAGCGGTTCGCGCTGGTGACGATGCCGATTCTCCTGTGCCCCTGCGCGATCAGATGCTGCACCGATTCGCGTGCGGCAAGGCGGTTATCGACCGAGATATGCGGGAGACTATCCTCCTCCACATATTCCGAGCACTGCACGAGCGGGTATTCCCACGCGTATCGGGAGAGCCAGTGGTCGTCGCGGTTGACAGCGAGCGTGATCATGCCGTCCGCACGGTTCTTTTGAAACAGGCTCGAAACGAGCTTTTCATCCAGCGCGTTGCTGTCGTAGGTATTGTAGATCAAGGTGCTGTAGCCGAGGTTTCGCGAAACGTCGCAAATGCCGGAAAGCACGTTGGAATAATACGGGTTGGAAAAGTTCGGTGCGAGGATCAGGATGATGCGGCTCTCGTTTTTGCGAAGGTTGCGCGCAGAGAGGTTGGGCTCGTAGTGAAGGCGCTCTACCGCCTCGCGCACTTTTTCCTGCGTCTCCGGCAGCACGCCACCGGATTCGTTGAGCACACGGGACACGGTCGCAACCGATACCCCTGCTGCCCGCGCGACATCCTCAATCTTTACCATCGTTCACGGCATCCTCTCTCCGACACGCGGATTCCGGTCACAGCGATGCGCACAAAAACGCTTGTTGATGCACATGTAATGGATTACATGCCGTCTATTAGAGAGCGGCGGTCTCGCCGCGGGATTGCGTTAGTCGGTTACGATAAACTGGCTGATGTAGCGTTGGGATTGAATCAGAGATTGGTAGCGGTGCTCCAGCGTGTCCTCGAAGGCTTTGTCCTCCACCTCGACGCAGATGGGTCCGTTGTAGCCAACGTCCGTCAGCGCGGAGACGAATTTTGCCCAGTTGATGTCGCCAAGACCGGGCAGCTTCGGTTGCAGGTAGTCGAGCGGTGGTGCGAAGATGCCGACTTCGTCGAGCAGGTTTTTGTATAGTTTGATGTCCTTGATGTGGACATGGAACAGCTTATTTGTAAACTCGTAGATCGGGCGGATGTAGTCCATCTGCTGAATCACAAAGTGCGAGGGATCGTAGTTGAGACCAAAGTTTTTGCTGTCGATTGTGGAGAACATCTCCCGCCAGATGCGCGGCGAAACGGCGAGGTTTTTTCCGCCGGGCCATTCGCTCTGGGTAAAGAGCATCGGGCAGTTCTCGATTGCAACGCGAACGCCGTTGTCCTCGGCGAGATTGATGATGTCCGGCCAGACTTTGGCAAAGAGCTTCATGTTCTCCGAAACGTTGAGGTACTGATTTCTGCCGATAAAGGTATTCACCGTGTGTACGCCGAGCTTGGGTGCCGCAACGATGAGCTTTTTGATGTGGTTGATGGCGGCTTCCGCCTTTTCCGCTTCCGGGTCGAGCGCGTTGGGATAGTACCCCAACGCGGAAATCTCGACACCAGTCTCGGCGAGCTTGGTTTGAATCGCGTCTACGCGCGCCGCATCGAGCGAATCCACGTTTATATGGGTCACGCCCGCATAGCGCCGCTCCGACTTGCCGACCGGCCAACACATCATCTCCACGCAACGGTAGCCGTGCTCCGCAGCAAAGTCAACAACGGTGTCGAACGATTGATCCGGCAAAATGGCGCTGGCAAATCCAAGCTTCATGGTTTTGGTTCTCTTTTCGTGGATGATATTATGACTAGGAAGGAGGAGTTGGAACATGAAAAAGATGGTTCGTTCTGTTTTTCTTGCTTAATTTCAATTTATCATTCATTGCACAACGTGTCAATCATATTTTCATATTTTACACGATATATTATTTTCTGTTACATTTTTTACATTTAAGTGGGCTTAAGCTCATTTTTGATGTTGATTTACAGAAACAATCAAATATGATATGATGATATGAAGTCGTGAAAAAAAGGAACGAGCATGTCTCAAATCAAGAAGAAAACAACCCTACAGAATGTTGCGGATGCGGCGGGGGTTTCCATCGCCACGGTTTCGCGCGCAATCAATAATAAAGACAGCGTCAAGGAAGGCACCTACGATAAAATCGTACAGGCGATCTATGAACTCGGGTACGACGCGGTCGTACGTCGCGAGAGCCACCTGATCCTCATCCTGCTGCCGGATATCGACAACCCGTTTTATTCCGAGGTGATCCGGGGCATTTCCGCAGCAGCCGGTAGGCAGAGCTATCAGGAGATCATCGTGCGCACCGGTGCGCATCCGCTGACGTTGACCTTCATCGAGGACATAATCGAGAAGACCCACGCGGACGGCGTGATTACGCTCGACCCGATTCCGTCTGCGGAAACCATCGCGCAGATTGAGATTCATACGCCGCTGATCCAGTGCGCAGAATATAACGAAGACAGCGCCACCTCCTATGTCTCCATCGACGACGTGGCGGCGAGCCGCTCGGTCGTGGACTATATCCTGAGCAAGGGCAAGCGCAGAGTCGCGATGATCAATGGCCCGCTCAAATACAAATACGCGAGAAAGCGCCAGCAGGGCTTTATCGAGGCGCTGCAATCGGCCGGCATCACGCCCGCGCAGAACCTGATCGTTCAGGTGCCGGAGTTCAGCTATGACGCTGCGGTCTCCATCGCGACGCAGTTATTGAGCATGCCGGAGCGTCCGGATGCGATCTTCGCGGCTTCGGACGTGTTCGCGGTTGCAGCGATCAAGGCGGCAAAGCGCCTCGGCATCGCGATTCCGAAAGACCTCGGCATCATCGGCTTTGACAACACGAATATCTCCGTGATGAGCGAACCCGCGCTGACCACGGTCAAGCAGCCGCAGTATCAGCTGGGGTTTTTGGCCTGCGAAATGCTCATCGAGCAGATGCACAGCGACAACTTTGCGCCAAGACAGATCATGCTGGACGCGGAGATCATCATTCGCGAGTCGCTCTAACCTGCTCATCGGCAATTGTTTGATAAAACGCGTTCGCGAAAGCGGGCGCTTTTTCTTATTTTGGAACAACGATACACGAGTGGTATAATGATCGCAAATTCATCATCGCGGAGTCAACATGGTTCGTATTCGGATACAGGTTCGGGGGATTGTGCAGGGCGTTGGGTTTCGTCCGTTTGTCTATCGGCAGGCGGCGCGCTTTGGCTTGTCCGGATTTGTGCAGAATACGGGTTCCGGCGTCACGATCGAGATCGAGGGCGAATCCAGTGCCTGCGCGGGGTTCCTCGCTGCGCTTTCAAGCGAAGCGCCGCCGCTCTCCCGCATCCAGAGCGTCGAATCGAGCGAAATCCCGGCGACCGGCGAGCGAGGATTTGCGATTCACACAAGCGAAACCGGAGAAAAAAGCGCGCTGGTCTCGCCCGATATCGGCATCTGCGACGACTGCCTGCGGGAACTGTTCACCAAAAGCGACCGCCGTTATCGCTATCCTTTCATCAACTGCACCAACTGCGGCCCGCGATTTTCGATCATTGAAGACATCCCCTACGACCGGAAATTCACGAGCATGCGCGGTTTTCGTCAGTGTTCTCCCTGCCAGAGCGAATATGAAAATCCACTCGACCGGCGTTTTCATGCGCAGCCCAACGCCTGCGCCGTCTGCGGGCCGAGGCTTGCGTTTCTCGTCGATGGCGCGGAATTGGCGGGCGATCCCGTCGCGCTGTTTGCGGAAGTCATACGCGCGGGTAGGATTGTCGCGGTCAAAGGTATCGGCGGCTTTCACCTCGCCTGCGACGCCACAAACGAATCTGCCGTGCAGCTTTTGCGCGCACGAAAGCAGCGCTATGAAAAACCGTTTGCCGTCATGCTGCGCAATCTCGACGAGGTGAATCGCTATTGCGAGGTGTCTGCCGCGGAAATAGCGCTGCTGACCAGCCCGCAAAAGCCGATTGTGCTGCTGCAAAAACGCGAAAGCGCCGCGCTTGCGTCGTCCGTCGCGCCGGAAAACCACCGCCTCGGCGTGATGTTGCCGTATACGCCGCTGCACTGCTTATTATTAGAAGAAACGCCCGCGCTGGTGCTCACGAGCGGCAACGTCTCCGACCGCCCGATGCTCTATCGCGACGAGGATATGCCCGCGGCGTTTGCCAATCTTGCGGACGCGGTGCTGACCCACAACCGCCCGATCGTGCGGCGCGTGGACGACAGCGTGTTTGTGACTAGCCTCGGCGAGCCGCGGCCTCTGCGCCGCGCGCGCGGCTGGGCGCCGGAGCCCGTGCCGATTGCGGCGGGTAACACACGCATTCTCGCGATGGGCGCGCAACAGAAGAACACGTTTTGTCTCGTCAAGGACGGGCAAGCGTTTTTGAGTTCCCATGTCGGCGATCTGGACGATCCCGACACGGAGGCCGAGTATCTGCGGGAGATCGCCTCGATGCAGCGGCTCTTTTCCGTCGAGCCGGAGTTGGTCGCGTGCGATCTGCATCCCGACTACGCGAGCACGCGAATCGCGCAGGAAATGCGCCTGCCGCTGATCGCGATTCAGCACCACCACGCGCATTTCGCCTCGGTTCTGGCGGAGCACGCGATCCAATGCCCCGCGCTCGGCTTCATCTGGGACGGAACGGGCTACGGCGAGGACGGCACGATCTGGGGCGGAGAAACGCTCTTCGGCACCGCCTCCGGCAGCAAACGGATCGGGCACATTCTACCGTTTCGACTCTTTGGCGGCGAGGCCGCGGTGCACGAGCCCTGGCGCGCGGCGCTCAGTGTCTGCAAAGAAACGCTCGGACGCGAAGCGGCGCTTCGCCTGTTTACGCCCCGCGCGAACGAGGCTGCGCTGCTGTTGCAGGCGGCGGATGCAGGGCTTAACTCTCCCGTCACCTCCAGCATGGGCAGGCTCTTCGACGCGGTTGCCGCGCTCTGCGGACTCCGCGAAACCGTCTCCTACGAAGGGCAAGCCGCCATCGCGCTGGAGCAGATCGCCGACGAGTCCGAGCAGGAAAGCTATCAATTTTCCGTCGTTCGCGAGCCGGACGGTTGGATTTACGACTGGCGAAGCGTCGTGCAAGGCGTTATACTGGATGCCGCAAGCGGTATCTCGCCCAGCCGCATCAGCATGCGCTTTCACCGCGCGCTGACGAATTTGCTTGCGGAAGTCGCGAAACTACACCGCGAAGAGACCGGCTGCAATATCGTCGCGCTCTCCGGCGGATGCTTTCAGAACGAACTGTTGCTCAAGTTATGCGTTGCGGAGCTGACGAACAGCGGCTTCACGGTGCTCATCAATCGGCTGGTTCCCTGCAACGACGGAGGAATCAGCTATGGTCAGGCGGCGGCTGCCGCTGCCTTATCCCGCTAAGAGAAAGGGAAAACATATGTGTCTCGCCATCCCCGGCACCATCTCAAAAATTGAAGAGGAAACCGCCACGATCGACTACGGCGGCACGACGCGTCGCGCGTCCGTCCGACTCTTGCCAGAAGCGGCTGTCGGCGACTGCGTGCTCGTTCACGCGGGATTCGTGATTCAGAAGGTCGATCCCGACGAGGGCGCGGAACTGGAAGCGCTGCTTCGGGAAGTTGAGCTGCTGTGAGCAACATCTCCGCTTTCACCGAAAAAATCGCGCAGACCGCGCAGGGTCTGCCGCAGATGACCATCATGGAGGTCTGCGGCACGCATACCCACGCCATCCGCCGCTACGGCATCCGCCAGCTGCTTCCGGGCAATATCCGCCTCGTGTCCGGCCCGGGCTGCCCGGTCTGCGTCACGGCGGAGGAGGATATCGCGCTCGCGCTCGCGCTGGCGAAGCTGCAGAACGTGACCCTGTTTTGCTTTGGCGACATGATGCGCGTGCCCTGCGGAGATGAAAGTCTCGCGCTGCTCGCCTCGCGCGGTGCGGATGTGCGTATCGCGCTCTCCCCGCTGGACGCGCTCGATTTTGCGCTAGCGCACCCCGCGCGGGAGGTCGTCTGGTACGGCGTCGGCTTTGAGACGACCACGCCGCACACCGCGGCATTGCTGGAAGCAGCAAGACGTGATCGCGTGCAGAACCTCTCTGTATTCTCCGCACATAAGACTATGCCAAACGCCCTGCGTGCGCTGCTCGGCGGGGCTTCGCATGTGGACGCGCTGCTGTGCCCCGGGCACGTCGCCTCCATCACCGGTGCGGACGCGTTTGCGTTCGTTCCGGAGGATCTGCATCTGCCCGCCGCGATCTCCGGCTTTGCGCCGGAGGAGTTGCTCGCGGCCATTCTCGCGCTGGTGACAATGGTCAAGCGCGGAAATCCCGCTTTGATTAACGCATACCCGCGCGTGGTCAAGCCAAGCGCGAACGAAACCGCGCGCGCTCTCGTGGACGAATGGTTCATCCCTTGCGACGCCGTCTGGCGCGGACTGGGCGAGATCCCGCAAAGCGGGCTTGCGCTCCGACCGGAGCACGCCGCGTATGACGCGCTCAAGCGACTCTCTCCCGCGCAGGTTGCCGTTCCGCGGCGCAGCGCCTGCCGCTGCGGAGACGTGCTGCGCGGCAGCATCGAGCCCGTCGAGTGCCCGCTCTTTGGTAAGGCCTGCACGCCACAGCATCCTCTGGGCGCATGCATGGTCTCCTCGGAAGGCGCTTGCGCGGCATACTATCAATATGAAGGAGCGGGCATATGACGGACTGCATCACGCTGGCGCACGGTTCCGGCGGGCGGGACTACCGCGAACTCGTTGAGGCCATCTTCGCGCCCGCGTTTCAAAACGAGTTTCTCTCTCCGCTGACGGATGCCGCAATCCTGCCCGCGGGTGAGCGCGTCGCACTGACGACGGACGGCTTTGTAGTCAATCCCCTGTTCTTTCCGGGCGGGGATATCGGCAGGCTCGCCGTCTGCGGCACGGTCAACGACCTCGCGGTGTCCGGCGCGGTTCCGCGCTACCTGAGCTGCGCGATGATCCTCGAAGCGGGGCTTCCGCTCGAAACCCTGCGCCGCGTCGTCGCCTCCATGGCGGAGACCGCGCGAGAGGCGGGCGTTCTCATCGTCACCGGAGACACGAAGGTTGTGGAAAGCGGCGCATGCGCAGGCATCTACATCACCACCGCGGGCGTTGGCGTGTTTCCCGCTGACCGCGCGATTCCGCCGCAGAAGCCGCAGGCGGGAGACGTAATCCTCTGCACCTCTCCTATCGCAAGCCACGGCATGGCGGTCATGGCGGCGCGGCACAACCTAAGCTTCGATCCCGCGATTGCGAGCGACGTTCGCCCGCTCAACCACGCCATCCGCGCCGTGCTGGACGCGGGCGTACATGTGCGCGCGATGCGCGATCCCACGCGCGGCGGCGTCGCGGGCACGCTCAACGAATGGGCGGGCTCCGCGCTCGATATCACGCTCGTGGAAGAAGCGCTGCCCGTTCGGGCGGACGCGCGCGCGGCCTGCGAAATACTCGGCATCGACCCCGTCTATGTGGCAAACGAAGGCGTCGCGCTCTTCTCTCTGCCCGCCGAGGAAGTGCAGATGGCGCTTTTCGCGCTGCGCACAACCCCCGGCTGCGAGGAGGCCGCAATCATCGGAAGCGTCTCTTTGGGCACGGGCCGCGTGTTCGCGAAAACGCAAATTGGCACCTTTCGGCGCGTTTTGCCGCCCAGCGGAGAGCTTTTGCCACGTATTTGTTGATTTTTTTACGCATTTTTCTTTCGATCTTCGTTTATCAATAACCGAAAATCGCTTTCGTGATCTCTTTCGTCGGATCGATTTCGCAATCGTATCCCGTCCTAATTTCTTCCATACAACCGGCGTATGAATAAACAGCGCATTACACGCTTCTTTTGCGCTATTTTTTCGTACCGTCTGCATTCGGTTGGGTTCCGGTCTGTTCGCATATGCGCTAATTCGTAATGTATATCGATATTCTAAAACCGATTCGATAATTCCTGCATTTCTTGACCTTTTAAGGCGCTGGCACTATAATAAACACGCAATTTTTGCATGCAAAAGCCTGTCCCGACAACGACTTTTACGGGGTGGGCTTTCGTCATGGACAGAGGAAATGGGGTCTATGCAAGCTACGCTTCTCGTCTGCATTTTTTCGCCGTTGATCGGAGCGTGTTTACTGCCGCTCATCGGACGGCGCGCGCCAAGAGTGAGAAACTTCTTCTCGCTCCTGTTTGTGTTCGTCGCGTTTGTCTGCGCGGCGGCGTTACTGCCCGCGGTTCTCGCGGGAGAGAAACCGCTCGTGCGCCTCGCGCTCCCGCTGGGGCTGAGCCTCGGCTTCCAGGCGGATGCACTGAGCGTGTTTATGGCGATGACGTCCTCGCTCGTTGCGTGCGTCATCCTCATCTACTCGTTTGGCTACATCAAGGACTACGACAACCAGAATGAATACTACTTCATGGCGGTGCTCTTCATCGGCGCCATGATGGGGCTAGTGTTCTCGACCAGCCTGATCCTGCTGTATGTCTTTTGGGAGATCAGTGCGATCGCGTGCTGGCGTCTCATCGGCTTCTATCGCGAGGAGCTGACCATCGTTCGCGCAAACAAGGCGTATATCGTCACGGTGCTCGGCGCCCTGATCATGCTGGTGGGCTTCCTCGGCATCTGGGGACAGACAGGCACGTTTGAACTCACCGCGATGCGCGGCGTGCATGTGCCGTCCTGGTGCGTGGCGCTGATCCTGTTCGGAATCCTGAGTAAATCCGCAACCTTCCCGCTGCACAGCTGGCTGCCGGACGCGGGCGTTGCGCCCTCGCCCGTGACCTCGCTGCTGCACGCGGCGGTGCTGGTCAAGATCGGCGTCTATGCCTACGCGCGGCTGTTTGTCGCGACGTTTACGGTCGATCCCGTGTTTACGCACATTGTGCCGATCATCGCGGCGGTCTCCGCGCTCATTTCGGCAGGCTGCGCCATGGTGGAGACGGATCTCAAGCGCATCATCGCGTATTCGACCATCAGCCAGCTTGCGTTCATCCTCTTGGGCGTGAGCATCGGCAACGAGACCGGCCTCGTCGGCGGCATGCTGTATATCTTAGCGCACAGCGTTGCAAAGGGCGGGCTCTTCCTCTGCGCCGGCATCGTGGAGCACAACCTGCACACCAAGGACATCAACAAGATGGGCGGACTCTACAAGCGCTTCCCGCTGACTGCGGTTGCGTTTGCGCTGTGCTCGCTCTCGGTCATGGGTGTGCCTCCGTTCTCCGGCTTCTTCGCGAAGTATTTCGTCGTGCAGGGCGCGCTCGCCGCAAACCAACCCTGGATTGCAGGCGTGTTCATCCTCGGCGCGTTTATGACGGTGTTCTATCTCTCCCGCGTGTTCTTCAAGGTGTTCTTAGGACCCGAAACCGATCATCATGCGCACGAGCATTCGCGCGGCATGGTCGGCAGCGTGGTGTTCCTTGGCATTCTCGCGCTCGCTCTGGGCGTGTTCATTTCTCTGCCTGCGGAGCTGGCTTCGCGCATTTGGGAGGTGCTGTAATATGGCTTCTGTCTGCGCATGGCTTGGCGGCGGGGCAACGCTGCCGCTGCTGCTCATCGGGCTTCCGATTCTCGGAGGTCTGATCGTATGGCTCCTCAAGAAAGCGTACGCCTTCCAGGTGGCGGCGGTCGCGCTCTTTGGCCTCGTCAACTTGTTTCTCTGCCTCGCGCTGTATCTTGGCGGCGGGGTGACGGTCTCTCTGCCGTTTGCGGGCTACGGGTTTGAGGCGCGGTTCGTCTCCGGCGGTCTTTCCACCGTTCTGCCGTTGTTTGCGTCCGTGGTTGCGCTATTGCTCGCGGTGTATTCGGTGACCTTCTACCGCGGCAAGAAGGAAGGCGGGCTGTTCCTGCTGTTCTTCTTCGTGAGCGTCGGCTTTGTCAACGGAGCGCTGCTCGCTGACAACCTGCCCGTGATGCTCGTCTTCTGGGAAGGGCTGTTGATCTCCATGAGTGTGCTTCTGTTGATCGGCAACCTGCAAAAGCCGCGCGCCGTGATCAAGATGCTCTGGATCAGCGGTATTGCCGACCTCATGCTCATGTTGGGCGTGATCATCACGATTCACGTCTCGGGGCAAAGCAACATCTCCGCGATTACCCGCCTGCCGGTCGAAGGCGTCGGCGTAGTCGGCTGTGTGCTGATGCTGCTGGGCGCTCTTGCCAAAGCGGGTGCCGTGCCGTTCCACAGCTGGATTCCGCTCGCGGCGGAGGACGCGCAGTCTCCCTTCCTCGCGCTGTTTCCCGCTTCGCTGGAAAAGATTCTCGGTATAGGGCTCGCCATCCGCATCGTGACCCAGATTTACGACGTGCAGCCGGGCTCTCCCGTGAGCACGTTTGTGATGATCGTGGGTGCGGTTACGCTGTTTATCGGCGTTGCGATGGCGCTCATTCAAAAGGACATGAAGAAGCTCCTGTCCTACCACGCCATCAGCCAGGTTGGCTACATGATCCTCGGCGTGGGCAGTACGCTGCCCATCGGCATCGTCGGCGCGCTGTTTCATATGATCAACCACGTGCTGTATAAATCCGGCCTGTTCCTCACCGCGGGCGCGCTCGAAAAGCGCACGGGTACCACCGACCTCAAGCGCATCAGCGGACTCGGCAAATTCATGCCCGTCACCGCCGCTTGCTTCGTGGTGTTCGGACTCGCGATTTCCGGTTTCCCCGGCCTCAACGGCTTCTTCTCCAAGGAGCTGGTGTTTGACGCCGCGCTGGAGAGCAACGTTGCCTTCTACATCGTGGCCCTCGTTGGCGCCGCTATGACGGCAATCTCGTTCCTCAAGCTCGGCGGTGCCGCGTTCTTCGGCAAAACGGAGTTTCCGCAGGGCGTGAAGCACGTCAAGGAAGCGCCTCTTGGCATGACGCTGCCCGCCATCGTGCTGGCACTCCTGTGCGTGCTTCTGGGTGTTTTCAACACCGTGGCACACAAGCTGCTGCTGACGCCCGCGCTCGGGTACACCGAGTCTTTCTCCGGCTGGCCCAAGAGCTGGCTTCTCGTCGCACTCTCCTGCGTGGCGCTGCTGGTAGCTCTCCTCGACCACCTGTATGGCCGCAAGAAGAGCGGAGATGCGCTGCACAGCGCGGATCACATCCACTATGCGCCCGTTCCGAAACAGATCTACGCGGTTGCCGAGGCGGGCAAGCTCGATCCCTACAACTGGCTCACTTCCGCGGTCGCCGGGTTTTCCCGCGTCTGCATGTGGATTGAAAAAGGTGTCTGTTGGGTCTACGACAAGGGCGTACCGGGCGTTGTGCGCGGGTTCTCCGCGCTGTTGCACCGCGGCGTCAACGGAAGCCTGACGCGCTATCTGGTGCTCGCGGCGGCAGGACTTGTCTGCATCGCGGTCGTATTCCTGATCGTATTACTGTAAGAAAGGCGGCGAACGTATGAGATTGTATGATCAAAATCCCCGGTTTGCTGCCATTTTGGCAGGGAAAGAGACGGTGCTGTTATGAGCGCATTGACCATCCTCACCCAGCTCTTTCTCACGCTGCCTATGCTCGCGCTCGTGGTGAATAACCTCGTCCCGCGCGAAACCATGCGACATGCGACCATCGGCATGGGCGCAGGCGTCGCCATCGCGCAGATGCTTGCATCGATCACCGGCTTTATCCTTCTGGCAAGCTCCGGCGAAAGCGCGTTCCACTTTTCGCTCGTTTGGGATCTGTCAAAGGGTCTTAGCTATTTCCGCGTCGATCTCGTGACGCTCTTCCTGCTCGGTTGCGTCGGCATGGTCACGCTTGCCTCGACCATGACCGCGTTTACCACCATCGACGACCACCGCAGCTCGTTTACGAACCTGTTGATGGTCATGATGCTCGGCATGAACGGCATGCTCATCGTGCGCGATCTCTTCTCCTTGTATGTCTTTATGGAAGTCACCGGCATCGCGAGCTTTGTCATGATCGGCATGTACAAGAGCACGCGGGACCTGGAGGGTGCATTCAAGTACATGACGCTCTCCGCGTTGGCGACCATCTTCATCCTCACGGGACTCTCGCTCCTGTTCATCAAGGCGGGCAACCTCTCCTTCACCGCGCTCAAGCCTGCGCTCTTAGCCAACGCGAGTGACCCGAAGACCCAGCTTAGCTGGGTGGCGCTGGTGCTGCTTGCCTCCGGCTATGCGATCAAGAGCGGCGTTGCTCCCTTCCACAGCTGGCTGCCCGATGCGTATGAGAGCGCGGATACCGCGGTGTCCATCATGCTCTCCGGCATCGTGACCAAGATTGCGGGCGTTTACAGCCTGCTCGTGCTCGTGCGCCTGTTCCCCGGCAACGCCGCGCTGAAGGCGACGCTGTTGGTGCTGGGTTTGTTTACGATCATCGTCGGCGCGCTGCTCGCGCTCCAGCAAAAGAACTTCAAGCGCGTCGCGGCCTACTCCTCCGTGAGCCAAATGGGCTATATCCTGCTCGGCTTTGCCGCGGATTCGCGCCTCGGCATCATCGCGGGGCTTTTATACCTGCTCACGCATTCGCTTGCGAAGTCCACGCTCTTTACGAACGCCGCCGCGCTGGAAAAGCGCCTCGGCACGCTGGATCTCGACGAGATGGGCGGCCTGCAGGCAAAGATGCCGGTGACCGCGTTCTCCTCGGTTGCGGCGCTGCTCTCGATTGCTGGCGTTCCGCCGCTTGCGGGTTTCTGGAGCAAGCTGCTGGTGCTCATCGCGCTCTGGAGCGCGGGGCTCAAGTGGGTCGCGGCCGTCGCGCTGCTACTGAGCATTCTCTCCGGCGCATACTTCCTGCGCTTGCAGAAAAAGGTGTTCTTCGGCAAGCTCAAGGAGCGTTGGAATGAAATTCGTGAGATCACGGGCGGCATCAAGGTTTCCGAACTGCTGCTCACGATCGGAACGATCGGCGTTGGGCTTGGTTTCCCGCTGGTGCTCATCTACCTCGCGCAAGCGGGCCTCGTCTGAAAGGAGCGCATATGAACATTGCAATTGATGTTTGCCTTGGCGCCATGCTGCTGTTCGGCTTTTTCTCCGTGCTGAGCCGTCACCTGATCAACGCTGCGATCTCTCTCGCCGCGGTCAGCGCGGCTTGCGGCGTGCTGATGTACGTGCTCGGCGCGCATACCGCAGCGATTTTCGAAGTTTCGGTCTGTTCCGGCCTCGTCACCGTGATCTTCATCAGCGCGGTAAGCCTGAGTAACGGAGACCGTCAGGCCAGCGCGCCGGAAAAGCGCGCGCACCTGTTGCCCATCATACTCATCGCCATTGGAGCGGTGCTCGTCATCGCGGCCCTGCTCACCGGCTTTTCGCTGGGATCGCGCGGCCCGGTCGGCAGCTCCGCCAGCTTTGACAATGTGTTTTGGGAAACGCGGCAGGCGGATATCTTCGGCCAGATGATCGCCATCCTCGCGGGTGCTTCCGCCATCGTGGTGTTCTTTAAGGAGAGTGAGAAACAGTGACAATTTCGACCGTTATGCTCATTGCCGGGGTGGTGCTCATCCTGACCGGCTGCTTCGAGCTCATTCGTACGCGCCACATGCTCAAGATCATTATCGCGTTGGAGCTCGCCATCAAGGCGGTGTCGATGTTTCTCGCACTCGGCGGCTGGCTCAACGGCAATATGCCCGTTGCGGAGTCGCTCATCGTGAGCGTGATCGTGCTTGAAGTCGTGGTTGCAACGGTGCTTTCCGGCATCGCCATCAGCATCTACCACAAGCACGGCAACATGGACATCCGCAGCCTGAAGAACCTGAAGGGATGAGGTGACGAATATGAACGCGCAACAATTCCTTGTCACCACCCCTGTGCTGTTTGTCTCGTTTCTGCTGCTTTTGATGCTCCTTTCGGTGTATCTCAAGCGCAAGGCGGACAAGACCCCGTCCGGCAAGCACGCCTTTGATCCCTATGCCTGCGGGCAGAGCGAAGACGCGGTCAGCCAATATGTCAATCCGAACTTCCGGCGCATGTTCTATCTTGCGTTCTTCTTCACGATCATGCACGTGCTCGTGATGATCGTCGCGACAGCGCCCGCGGGACACACGCTGATGCCGGTCGTCTATATCGTGGTCGGCGCGCTGGCAATGCTGATCCTGTTCCGCAAATAGTCGTTCAATTGATCGCCAAGTACCGTTTTTTACTGACAAAATGAGGAAAAAGTATGGGTTTACTCGATAAAGCAATCGCATGGGGAGAGAAAAAATCCCCGTGGATCATCCACTTCAACGCGGGCGCCTGCAACGGCTGCGACATTGAGGTGGTAGACGCGCTCACGCCGCAATACGACCTTGAGCGCCTCGGCATTCTCCAGCAGGGCAGCCCGAAGCATGCGGACGTACTCGTCTGCACAGGCGCTGTCACGCTGCAAACGCGCGACAGGCTCAAGCAGATCTACGACCAGATGTCCACGCCGAAGTTCGTGGTCGCGGTCGGCACCTGCGCCTGCACGGGCGGCATCTTCGACAGTTGCTATTGCGTGACCGGCGGCATCGATACCGTCGTGCCGGTCGACGCGTATATCCCCGGCTGCGCCGTGCGGCCGGAGGCGATTATCGACGCGGTAGGCAAGCTCCTTGCCACGCTCGATCAAAAGGAGGCAAAGGGCAAATGAACACGGAAGAGACCATCCTGGCGCTCAACAAGCGCTTTCCCGCGCTGGAGGCGGCGTCCACGCGTCCGCTTCGCGTCTTCACCGCCTTTGCCGAACCAAAGGAGTTTGAGGAGGCGCTGAAATACGCGTTTTCTAAGCTTGATTACCACAAAGGCAAGCATATCGTCGGCACGGACGAGGGCGAGAATATTGGGCTTTCCTACATCCTCTCCAACGACGAAAACGTGCTGCTCGTGCTGCGCGAGCGCGTGCCAAAGAGCGCACCGCGCGTACACTCCATGGGCGAGTTCTTTCCCTCTCTGATGCTCCATGAGCGCGAGATGGTGGATCTCTTCGGCGTGCAGGTCTCGGGACTTCCGGAAGGGCCGAGCTATCCCCTGCCCGACGGTTGGCCCGCGGGTGAATATCCGCTGCGCAAGGAGTGGAACCCGGCCTACTTCAACAAGCAGACCATGAAATACGAACCGCCGCAGGAGGAGGATGCCAAATGAGCGAACGCAATAACAAGGTCGTTGTACCGATCGGGCCGCAGCATCCGTCCCTCAAAGAGCCGGGCAGCTTTAAGATTACGCTGGACGGCGAAAAGGTGGAGCGTGCGGTCGTCGAAATCGGCTACAACCATCGCGGCATCGAGAAAGCCTGCGAAAGCCGCAACTATATTCAGGCGCTGTATATCATCGAGCGCGTCTGCGGCATCTGCTCGCATGCGCACACGCTCTGCTTTTGCCAGGCATTTGAAGACCTCGCGGGGTTGGAAGTGCCAAGAAGGGCGCACTACATCCGCGGCATCGTCGGCGAGCTGGAACGCCTGCACAGCCACCTGCTCTGGCTCGGCGTTGCGGCGCACGAAATCGGCTTTGACACGCTGTTTATGTACACTTGGCGGGATCGCGAGCTGGTGCTGGATCTATTAGCGCGCATCGGCGGCAACCGTGTGAACTATGGTGTGAACACCTACGGAGGTGTAAGGCGCGATCTGGAGCCGGAGTTGATGCAGGATATCCTCCACGTTTGCGATCTTCTGGAAGAAAAGCTCAAGTACTACGCAGACCTCGCGCTCACCGAAACCACGCTCATTGCGCGGCTCAAGGGCATTGGCGTGCTCACGCCGGATGACGTTAGAAAATACAGCGCGGTTGGCCCCGTCGCGAGAGCCGCGGGTATCGGCGGCGACGTTCGCGCTGTCGAGCCCTACGGCGTGTTTAAAGAGATTCCGGTCAACGTGATCACGGACGATCACTGCGACGTCTACGGGCGCACGCTGGTACGCGTCAAGGAGATGCTCGAGGCAATCCGCCTCATCCGCATTATGGTCGCGGAGATTCCGGATGGCCCGATCTCCGTTCGCGCGCCGCGTAAGCTGCCCGCGGGTGAGGTGCTCAGCCGCGTGGAAGCCCCGCGCGGAGAGGACATCCACTATATCCGCTCCACAGGAACGGATATGCCGGATCGTGTCCGCGTTCGTGCCCCAACGGAGGCAAACTGGCACGGCATGAGCCACATGCTGGAAGGGTTCCAGCTGGCGGATGTGCCGATCATCATTGCCGCGATCGACCCGTGCTACTCCTGCACCGACCGCGCCATCCACCTCATCGGAGACGGCGTCAACCAGCTCACGGACTGGGCGCAGATTCGCGCGCTCTCCATCGAGCAATACAAGTCGCGCGGCATCGATCCCGGATCGATCAAAGTTCGCGAGTTTTAAGAAAGGGGAATCAACGAATGCTGCTCTCAATCTTCAACGTGCTCGTATTCCCCGGACTGCTGTTTCTTGGCGCATACTCGTTTGTGCTGGAGTTCGTCGACCGCAAGGTCTACGCCCGCATGCAGAGCCGCAAAGGCCCGCCGTGGTATCAGCCGCTGGCGGACATGCTCAAGCTCATCGGCAAAAAGGTCATCGTGCCGCGCAACGCGCAAAAGCTCGTGTTTGCGGCGCTTCCCACCGTTTCGCTTGCCGCGGTCTGCGCCGCGTTCCTGTGCGTGCCCGTATGGGGCAGCACGGCGATCACCGCCTATCAAGGCGATCTCGTCGCGGTGCTGTATCTGCTGACCATCCCGACGCTGTGCCACTTTCTCGCGGGCTACAACAGCCACGAGGTCTATTCCACAATCGGCGCGTTTCGCACGCTGACCCAGATGTTTGCCTACGAGGTTCCGCTGTTCATGGCGTTCCTCTCTCCGGCAATCCTCGCTGGCACGTGGTCGATCTCCGGCATTGCCGCGTTTTATGCGGCGCACCCGCTCTATACGCTGATCAACCTGCCCGTGTTCGTCGTGTCGCTTCTGACCTCGCAGAGCAAGCTCGAGCGCATGCCCTTTGACGCGCCGGAAGCGGAGACGGAGATCGTTGGCGGTGCGCTGGTGGAATATAGCGGACGTTACCTCGCGTTTTTCCGCGGAACCGCGATTGCGGAGCTCACGGCGATTGCCTCCGTACTTGCTGCGCTGTATCTGCCGTTCTTCACCGGCATCGCGTGGCTCGACTTTGTGCTGTATCTTGCGAAAACATTCGTGATCGTGCTGTTGATGGTGCTGCTCCGCGCGACGATGGCGCGCATCCGCATCGACCAGACGCTCAAGTTCTTCTGGTCGATCCTCACGCCGATTGCGATGCTGCAGATGATCGTCAACCTGCTGCTCAGAGGAGGATTGGGTCTATGAGTAAAAAACAGGAGCGTCCCGGCGGTCTCGCCGGACTCGCAATCAAAAACCTTTTCCGCAAGCCCGCGACACAGGTGCATCAGTTCGGCGACGAGGGAATTCAAAAAGGCTATCGCGGAAAGTTGCTGTATGATCCCACGAGCTGCATCAACTGCGTGATGTGCATGCGGGACTGCCCGACGGGCGCGATCACGATCAAAAACTTCGGCACCAAGGAAGACAAGCAGATGCACGCCTATCTCAATCTGGGCCGCTGCGTGTTCTGCTGCCAGTGCGTGGATACCTGCCCGAAGAAATCGTTGAGTTTCTCCAGCGACGTGCTGCTCGCGAGCTTCAACCGCGACAGTTTGGAAATCGAGCTGTGAGCGAGCTGGAGTCGTATTTTTCGGCGGCGTTCGCGGGCGAAAAGCGCGTCTGCATCCTCGGCGTCGGCACGGAGCTTTGTCACGACGACGCGGCGGGGCTCTACCTCATTGAGCGGCTCTCAGAGCGCCTGAAGGTGCCCGTTGGCGAGGCGGCAGGCAGGCTACTGCTCGTGTCCGGCGGACCTGCTCCGGAGAACTTCTCCGGCACGATCCGCGAATTTCATCCCGATCTGTTGGTCGTGGTGGATGCGGCGTTTCTGGAGTTGCCCACGGGTTCCATCCAGATACTGCCGGAGGAACGGGCGGCGGGACTTTCGTTCTCTACGCATATGCTGCCGCTGCCGATGCTGTTGAGCTATCTCAAGCTCGCCTGCAACTGCCAAACGTGCCTTGTCGGCATCCAGCCCGCGACCACGGAGCAGGGAATCGGCATGTCCGCGCGCGCGCAGGAAGGCGCGGAACTGCTCGCTGGCATCCTGGAACAAGCGCTGGCGTAATCTCAAACAAAGCAACACAAAAGCCCCGAACCAAACGGTTCGGGGCTTTCTGTTTTGTCTCGATAAACTGTTTACTTAAACAGTAGATTCAGCTTCTCCTGCGCGGCTTCGTCCGCAAACGCGAGCACGATGTCTCCCGTGCCGACCACGGTGCCGCCATGCGGAATCAGCGTCTTCTCACCCTGATACACCGCGATGATGACCGACTGCTCCGGCAGCGTCAGCTCGCGAATTTGCTTGCCGACCGCCTGCGCCGTTTCGCTGACCTTGTATTGCACGATGGAGTAGGTACCGCGGCTGATCTTCATCAGTGTGAGCATGGCAACCTGATTCATCTCCTCCACCACAAGGTGCGCGAGGAGATCTGCCTGATTGATCGCAACATCCACACCCATGCCCGCGTTGAAGAGCCAGGCGTTCTTGGGGTTGTTGACGCGCGCAATCACGCGCGGTACATCGAACTCAAACCGCGCGATGGTCGCGGCGACGAGGTTTGTCTCGTCCGCGCCCGTGACCGCAGCGACGACATCCGCCTTCGCGATGCCCGCCTGCTCCAGCACGTTGGGATCTGTTCCGTTGCCGCAGATGATGTTCTTCTCCGGAATGTCCCGCTTGAGCTTTTGAATGACTTGCTCGCGGTTGTCAATAACCGTGACTTCACACTTGTTCGCCAGCAGGATTCCTGCGATATGCGCGCCCGTCTGGCCGCCGCCGATGATGATGACTTTCATCTGATTTCACCCGCTCCTCTCACAGAAGGCCAAGCACGTGTTTAAACTGCTTGACCGAAGAAACCAACACGTTACAGTAAACGACATCGCCCTTTTGCAGCACGGTGCCCAGCGTCGGGATAAACGTTTGGTTCTGCCTGCTCAGCGCGCAAACGCTGAATTCGCCCGCAGCCGTGATATCCACGATCTTCTTGCCGACGAGCAGCTCCGCCACCTCGACGCGGACAACATCCACGCCGCCGTTGCCGAGGCCTGCCACGACATCCAGCTGGTCGTAACTCAATAGCTCGATGGCATGCTTGACGCCCCACTCGGTCGCGGAGATCGTCTGAATACCAAGCGTGCGATAGATCTCCGCCTTACGCGGATCATAAAGGCGGCTGATGACGCGCGGCACACGATAGTTGTTTCGCGCGATGCGCCCGATGAGGGCGTTCGTCTCGTCGCTCTTGGTGCAGGCGACGATTGCGTCCGCGCGCTCGATGCCAGCCTGCTCCAGAATCTGCTTGTCAAACGCAACACCGACGATGGTCTCGCCCTTGAATCCTTTTCCCAGCAAGGCAAACTCGTCCATCGAGCCGCCGACCACCGTCACCGTGTGACTCTTTTTAACCAGCTCCAGCGCAAGGCCGGAACCCATTTTCCCGCATCCGACAACGATCACTTTCATAGCGACCGCCCTCCTTTATGATTATTTCTCCTGCGAACAATAAGCTTGCGCAGTTCCTCCAGCAGCAGCACCGGGAAAGGCAGTACGATGAGCAGCAGCCAATCCCTGATCGCCAGAGGCGCGGTGTTAAAGATACCCTGTAAAAACGGCACATAGCTCAGCGCACAGATCAGTACCAGCTCAACCCCGATGCCAAGCAGCACGCGTTTGTTGCTGAACACGCCGACGGAGAAGACGCTCTCGCGCTCCGTGCGGCAGTTGAGCACCGCGCCGATCTGGCAAAAGACGATAGAAGCCAGCGTCATCGTGGTTGCCTGCTGGTATACGATCCCGCTGGAAGCCAGCGGAACGCCCGGCCAGCCATGCACCCAGTTTGCGTAGAAGTACGCCGCCATACAGATCACGCCTTCGAGCATGCCGTACCAGAGGAATGCCTTCACAAACAGTTTACCATTGAGCAGCCTGCTCTTCAAGGAGCGCGGCGGCTGATCCATAATTCCTTTTTCCGGCAGCTCGGTTCCGAGGCCTAGCGCAGGCATCATGTCCGTGCCAAGGTCGATGCTGAGAATCTGCATGACCGTCAGCGGCAGAGGAATACCACCGCGCGAGAAGAGGAACGCAGCCGATGGCACTGCTTCCGGCACGTTGCTGTTGAGGATGTAGAGGATGAACTTGCGGATGTTGCTGTAGACCGCACGGCCTTCCTCTATGGCGCGAACGATGGAGGCGAAGTTGTCGTCGGTCAGGATCATGTCCGCCGCTTCCTTGGCCACGTCCGTGCCCGAGATGCCCATCGCGACGCCGATATCCGCCTTCTTGAGCGCAGGCGCGTCATTCACGCCGTCGCCGGTGACGGCGACCACGTGTCCCATGTCCTGCAAGGCGCAAACCACGCGATATTTCTGCTCCGGCGCCACGCGGGCGAAGATCACTTCGTCCTTAAGCGCGACCTTGAGGTCGTCCTCGGACATCTGTTCCAGCTCCAGGCCGGAGACCACGCGCGGGTGCTCGCCTTCGACGATGCCGATGCGCTTTGCGATGCTCTCGGCGGTCAGGCCATAGTCGCCCGTGATCATGATGATGCGGATGTTCGCGCGGTGGCAGAGCTTGACCGCGTCGGCCACCTCCGGCCGCGGCGGGTCCGCCATGACCGTAAGCCCCAGGAACGTCATCTCCTGCTCGATCATCTCCGGCGTATACGCGCTGAGTGAAGTGGGCAGGTTCATCTCTTTTGTGAGGTAGCGGCAGGCAACCGCGATCACGCGCAGGCCGTTTCTTGCGTAGCGGTCGTTATTCGCCATGATCTCGTCGCGCTGCTCCTGCGTGAGTGGCACGATTTCGCCGTTGATGCGGATGGTTTGGCTGAGCTCCAGCACCTCTTTGGGTGCGCCTTTGATATATGCCACGCGGCGGGCGCCCTGCACGGGCTCCTCCAGCGCGTGGATGGTGGTCATACGCTTTCTGCGGCTGTCAAACGGCAGCTCGCGTACGCGTGGCATGCGCTTGACCGCTTCTTCATAATTCAACCCCGCCTTTTCGGCGACGACGCCAAGGCAGGCCTCCGTCGGGTCGCCCAAAACGGTGTAGCGATCCGAGCCCGGCTCCGGCGGAATCACGCGCGCGTTGCTGCAGAGCGCCGCCGCGGTAAGCAGCAGCTTCAGGTCTCCGTCGGTATTGACGGTGACTTCGCTTTCTCCACAGAGCACCTTCCCTTTGGGAGCGTAGCCAAGACCGCTGACCGTGAGCTCCTTGCCCGGCAGCCAGAGGTTATTGACAGTCATCTCGTTTTGCGTAAGCGTACCGGTCTTATCCGAGCAGATTACGGTGGTGCAGCCCAGCGTCTCCACGGCGGAGAGCCGCTTGACCAGCGCGTGCTCCTTGACCATGCGCTGCACGGCCATCGCCAGTGCGAGCGTCACTGTCGGAAGCAATCCTTCCGGAATGAACGCAACAATCATGCCCAGCGCAAAGATAAAGCTCTTGGCGATAGGATCATGCACGAGAAAGACCGATGCAAGGAAGAACAACACGCCCGCGCTGACTGCCATCGCGGAGACCTGTTTGGTCACGCGGTCGAGCTCCTTTTGCAGCGGGCTCTTCTCTTCTTTGAGCGTCTGGGTCAGCGTTGCGATCTTGCCAAACTCCGTCTGCATACCGGTTGCGACGACGACGGATTTTGCTGTGCCGCTGGCGACGCTGGTGCCCGCAAACACGAGGTTTGGCACCTCGGAGCGGCCGAGCCCATCACGGAGGACCGCCTCATGCGTCTTGCGCACGGGGTTGGATTCACCGGTCAGTGTCGATTGGTTCACCTGAAAATCGCTGCTTTCCAACAGGCGCGCGTCTGCGGAGATCTTGTCGCCTTCCGCGAGGAGCATGATATCGCCCGGCACGAGGTCTTCCGCAAGGATGCGATCCTCCACGCCGTTGCGAATCACGCGCGCATAGCTCGGCAGCATGTTGCGCAGCGCTTCCGTTGCCTTGCCCGCGCGATACTCCTGCCAGAAGCTGAAGACACCGTTGATGACGTTGACAAGCCAGATGGCGACCGCCAGCTCCACCATGTTCGCAAAGAACGCGATGATGCCGCCAATCCACAGGAGGATTGCCATCAGGCTGACGAAATTT
This sequence comes from Christensenellaceae bacterium, assembly GCA_963667195.1. Lineage (GTDB taxonomy): Bacteria > Bacillota > Clostridia > Christensenellales > CAG-138 > UBA7703. Next base: position 1,763,845 of record OY762962.1, on the reverse strand, counting down.
GCCAAAAAGATGAGAATGACCGGTTTACCTTTCTTTTCGGTGATGACGTTCTTGCCGTGAATCCGGCTCGCGTCCTCAACTTCCTGGCTGGATAATCCGCTCATTCTTGTGTTCATTGCCTGGCAGACATCATTGACCGCCAGTTTCTGAATCGATTGTATGGTCTTAGACCATGGATCAATGGATTCTATTTTGTTTTCCATAGTGTTTCATGCACCGTACTCGCATCTCCATCGGATTTGACTCCGAATTGGTCTGCTACTGCGTACGCTGCCGATTTATTCCCCCCTGATGATCGTTATGTTCTGTCGCAATCGATAAACAATCATATTCCTTTTTTAAAACAAATCCAATCTATTTTTTATTGAGGACATATATGAAAAACAGCATAGTGTTCTGTCTGTTTTTCACAGGCGTGCCGGCGATGAACGCCCCACCCAAAATATCGGAAAATATACAAAAAAAGCCGTCTATGGTGTCCAATTGCACCGCAGATCGAAGAAAAGCCCTGAACAAATATCGTTCAGAGCTGTTTTTCACACGTTTCGGATATCGTCAGTCCGGGTCTTTGATCGCGAACACGAATTCGCAGGAGCAGACCTTCTTGCCCGCAACCCGCGCAACACCTGCGCCGATTCCGATCGCGCCGTTGACCGCGGTGATCTCGCTCGTGAGCTCCAACAGATCCCCCGGCACCACGGGTGCATGAAACCGCGCGTTGGTGATCTTGCCGAGAAACGCGAGCTTGCCGCGCATGTCCTCCAGCGTGAGCAGCGCGATGCCGCCCGCTTGCGCGAGGGCTTCGACGATCAGCACGCCGGGCATGACCTTCTTTTGCACAAAATGCCCCATGAAATACCACTCGTTGCCGGAGACCGCTTTCACGCACTTCGCGGTCTTGCCGGGCACAAGCTCATCCACGCGATCCACCATCAAAAACGGCTCGCGGTGTGGCAAAATCTCCTTGATCTGTTCGACTCCGAGGCTGGTTGTTTCTCTTTGCTCCACGCGCTGTTACCTCCCGCGCTTGAGCACGAGGCAGCTGTTGTGCCCGCCGAAGCCAAGCGAATTGGAGAGCGCATACTCGCTGTCGAGCTTCTGCGCCTTACCCTTGACATAGTTCAGGCGGCAGACCTCGTCCTCGGTTTCCAGTCCGATGGTCGGCGGCGCCATGCCCTCGTTGAGCGCGAGCAGCGAAATCACCGCTTCAAACGCGCCGGCGGCTCCCAGCATGTGCCCCGTCATGGACTTTGTCGAGCTCACCTTGAGCCGGGACGCGTAGTCGCCAAAGCAGGCCTCGATGGCCGCACTCTCCGCCGCGTCGTTGAGCGGCGTGCTCGTGCCGTGGGCGTTGATGTAGCCGACCTGTTCCTTCGTGATGCCCGCATCCTTGATCGCCTCCGCCATCGCGCGGATGGTCTGCTTGCCTTCCGGATGCGGTGCCGTGATGTGGTGTGCGTCGCAGGTCTGCGCATAGCCCGCGAGTGTGCCGATTGGTTTCGCTCCGCGGCGCTTGGCACTCGCTTCGCTTTCCAGCAGCATGAACGCCGCGCCTTCACCGATCACGAACCCGTCGCGATCCTTGTCAAAGGGGATGCTCGCGCGGGCGACGTCCGTGCTTTCGCTGAGCGCGCCCATCTGATGGAACCCCTGCACCGCGAGCTCGATGAGCACCGCTTCCGCGCCGCCGACGAGCATTGCATCCGCTCTGCCCTCGCGCACGGCATAATACGCCTGACCGATGGCATCCGCGCCGGACGCGCACGCGGTCACGACCGAGTAGCACGGGCCGTTGAGGCCGTAGCGAATCGCGATCAGCCCCGCGGTGGTGTTGATGATCGATTTCGGGATGAAGAACGAGGAGACGCTCCTCGGCCCGTTGTTGACGAGCTCCGCGTACTGCTCGCAGATTACGTCCAGGCCGCCCATGCCACTGCCCAGCACCACGCCGACGCGCTCCGGGTCATAGTCCTCGGGACGAAATCCCGCCTCTTCCCAGGCCTGCGCCGCGGCGACGATCGCCATCTGCGTAAAGCGCGCCATGCGCTTCGCCTCGCGCTTGTTGATATACGGCTCCGGCGTAAAGTCCTTGACCTGTCCCGCCGCGAAAATCTGCGTTACTTCCGATGAAAACTGCTCCGGCGCGGAGATGCCGCTCTTGCCCGCGAGCGCCGCGGAAAAGCTCTCCCGCGCGGTCATGCCGATGGGCGAAACAGCGCCGATACCGGTGATAAAAACTTCCATACCCATGATTCCTCCTTGCATTGCGGCTTGGATTACATCGCCATGCCGCCGTCTACGACGAATACCTGCCCTGTGACATAGTTCGCGCCCTCGGAGCAGAGAAACGAGACCATATGGGCAACGTCCTCCGCCTTGCCGATACGGCGCATGGGAATGCTCTTCTTGAGCGCATCCTTGGCGAGTTCCGTCATCGCCTCCGTCATCGCGGTCTCGATATAGCCGGGCGCAACCGCGTTGACGCAGATATTCCAGCGCGCGACCTCCTTGGCGGCGGACTTCGTGAGCCCCACCATGCCGGCCTTGCTCGCGGCGTAATTAACCTGCCCCGCGTTGCCGGTGAGCCCCACCACGGACGTGATGTTGACGATCTTGCCGCGCTTTTCCCGCGCCATGACGTTGATCGCCTCGCGCGTCATAAAGAAGCAACTGTCGAGGTTTGCGCGCAGCACCTTGTGATACTGCTCGTCCGGCATGCGCATGAGAAGTCCGTCCGAGGTCTGTCCCGCGTTGTTGACCAGCACGGACAAGCCCCCGAGCGACTCCACGCAGCCCTGCACCAGAGCGATGCACGCGGCGGAATCGCCGAGATCGCCAGATAAGGCAACCGCCTTGCGTCCGATCAGCTCGACCTCGCGGCAGACTTCCTCCGCGACTGCTCGATTGCTGTTGTAGTGCACGCAGACGTCGAAGCCGTCGTTGGCGAGCTGCAGGCAGATGGCCTTGCCGATGCCTCCGCTGCCGCCCGTGACCAGCGCCACATTGCTCATACGCCGCCCTCTTTTTCCGCGCGGAGGAATGCCTCTAGAGAAGCTTCGTCCTGCACGCTAAAGAGCGCGATGTCGCGCCCGACGCGGCGCTTGAGCATCTTACTCAGCACACCGCCGGGGCCGATCTCGACAAAGCGGGTGACCCCACTCGCGAGCATCGCCTCCACGCAGTCGTGCCAGCGTACGCGCGTGTTCATCTGCGCGCAGAGAAGCGCGCGATAATCCGCGCCGATCGGGTACGGCGCGCCGAGGGCGTTGCTGTACACGATGCCGCACGGTTCGCCGAAGATTTCTCCCGCAAGTTCGCAGGAAAACCGCTCCGCAGCCTGATCCAGCAACGGGCAGTGCGAAGGGCCTTTCATCGCAAGCATGACCGCCATCCTCGCGCCAGCGGCTTCCAAAGCGGTCTTTGCCTCCGCGAGTTCGCCAAGCAAGCCGCCAAGCGTCATCTGCGTTTCAGAGAGATGGTTTGCGACGTACACGTTGGAAAACGGCGCAATCGCCGCTTCCACCTGCTCCATCGTGAGTCCCACGACGGAGAGCATGCCGCCCGTACCGGGAGGCACCGCGCCATCCATGATAGCCCCGCGCCTGTGCACGATGGACGCGCCCTGCGCATCCATCAGCACGCCGGAGGCTGCCAGCGCCGTGTATTCGCCGAGAGAAAGCCCCGCGAACACATCCGCCTGCACGCCCTCGGTTTCGAGTGTGCGCAGAATCGCAAGGGAATGCGTGTAGATCGCGGCCTGAATGACCGAGCTTTCGTCCATGCCCTCGCCTTTGAAACAAGCGGACTTGAGGTCGATGCCCGCGCCCGCCTCACAGCGGTCGAAGGCCTCGCGATAACGGCTGAAGGATAGATATAAGTCCGAGCCCATGCCGGGCGTTTGCGAGCCCTGGCCGGGAAATAAAAATGCCGTCTTCATGCGTTCGCCTCCAGACATGCCGAAGCGCCAGCGAGTGCCGCCTTGATCGAAGCGGGGTCAAACAGCTCCCGCACGATTTCGCTTGCGGGCTGAACACGATCGCACATGCAGGCGCACTGTCCCGCCATGAACGAGCCGCGCTCCTTGTCTCCATGCACCACCGCGCGCATCAGCGAGCCTTCGCCGAGCTTTTCCACCGCGACCGCGCCGTCCGGCCCGTATTCCGCGCTGGCAAGCTCCCGCTGCAAGGGGCTGCGGAGCACGCGCACCGGATGACCCGTAATGCGGCCCGTAACCTTGCTGTCGATGTCTTTTGCGCGAATGACGCGCTCCTTATACTCCATGTGCGCGGTGCATTCTTCGGCGAGGATGAACCGCGTGCCGACCTGTACGCCCGCAGCTCCCAGGCAGAACGCCGCGGCAACGCCGGCAGCATCGAATACGCCGCCCGCCGCCACGACAGGAATGCTCACGCTGCGCGCGATATCCGGCCAGAGCACCATCGAGGTAAGCTCACCGATGTGGCCCCCCGCCTCGCAGCCCTCCGCAATCACGAAATCCGCGCCCATGCGCTCCATCAGCATCGCAAGCGCGCGGCTTGCGACTACGGGCGCGACGATGCAGCCCGCCTCTTTCCAGCGCTTGACGTACGCGTCGGGGTTACCCGCGCCCGTGATGACAACAGGCACCTTGAGGTCGTAGACCAGCTCGGCAATCTGCGCAACATAGGGGCTCAGGAGCATGACGTTGAGGCCAAACGGCTTGTCCGTCTGTTCACGGAGGCGCTTGACCTGCGTTTCCACCCACTCCGGCGGCGCGTTGCCCGCGGCGATTACGCCGAGGCCGCCCGCCTTCGAGACCGCGGCGGCGAGGTTTGCGTCCGAAACCCACGCCATGCCGCCCTGAATGAGCGGGTATTGCGTACCTATCAGCTCACAGATGGTACCGGGATAACTCATTACTGTTTTCCTTCCAGATGCTTGACCAGTTCGCCGACGGTGTGGATATCGCCCACTTCTTCCACGGGAACCTTGATGCCGGTCTCTTTTTCGAGGTTGATGAGCATCTCCACCATGTCCAGAGAGTCCATCGAGAAATCCTCGATAAAGCGGCTTTCCATCATGATCGCATCGCGATCCAGATCCAGTTGCGTCATAAGGCTTGCGATAATTTTTTCCTGCATGTTATTTGTTCTCCTTTTTGTTTGTTATCGTCCAATCGATCACCGCTCCGCCGTTGGTGAGTCCCGAGCCGAAGCCGACGATGGCCACGCGGTCGCCCGCGTTCAGCCAGCCGGATTCCATCGCTTCGCAAAGCGCAATCGGAATCGAGGCGGAGGATGTATTGGCATAGTTTGCGATGTTCACGAAAAACTGTTCGCGCCCGAACTTCATCGTGCGGATTACGAAGTCGATGATCTTCTCGTTCGCCTGATGCGGAACGATCTTGTCGATGGGATGATCGCCGCAGCGCGCGGAGAGGTCGTTCAGCGTGTTTTCCAGCACGCCCACGGCATAGGTGAACACGTCTGCGCCCTTCATCCGGATGGACTCGCGCTTCGACTCGACCTCTCCGGTAAACGGCGTGTTCCGCGCTTCTTTTTTGACCACGATCACGTCGTCCACGTCCGGAGTAGCGGAAAGAATCGGGTGCAGCAGATGCGCCACCTCGCTTCTTTTGAGCACCACCGCGCCCGCGCCGTCTCCAAAGAGCACGCAGGTGGAGCGATCCGTCCAGTCGCAATACTTTGTCATGACCTCGCTCGCCACTACGATGGCGACGTCCTTGTTGAGCGTGTCCATCAGGGAGGCCGCGGTCACGAGCGCATAGACAAACCCCGTGCAGCCCGCGGAAACGTCCATCGCCGCGCAGACGGGAATGTTCAGCGCGCGCTGCACTCTGCCCGCGAGCGAGGGCGTGAGTTCCTCCGCCGTAATGGTGCAGGCGACGATCACGCCGACGTCCGCTGGGCTTTCGCCGGACATGGTCAGCGCGCTGTTTGCGGCAGAGACCGCGAGCTCAATCGCAGTTTCCTCCACCGCGACGTGCCGCGCGCGGATGCCCGTGCGCTTGCTGATCCACTCGTCGCTCGTCTCCACGAGCTGCGCTAAATCGTCGTTGGTCACCACTTTTTCGGGGACGCATTTACCGATTCCCGTAATCGACACAGGCGCGATCATCCATACCACCTCATATTCAAATATTTCTGTTGCCGCTGCTCGACCAATCGATCCGGCGGCAGCGCGGTCAGGCGTTTCAGCGCGTTTCGGATGGCTTTCTTCACCGCCTCCACGCTCTCGTCCATATGCACGCGGGAATATCCTTCCGGCTCGCGGATTACGCTGTCCACGATGCCGAACCGCTTAAGATCGCCCGCCGTAAGCTTGAGATTCTTCGCGGCTTCGGACGCCATCGAGCTGTCTTTGAACAAAATCGACGCGGCGCCCTCCGGCGAAATCACCGAAAAGTAGCTGTTTTCGAGCATGATCAGCCGATCCGCAAGCGAGAGCGCTAGCGCGCCGCCGCTGCCGCCTTCGCCGATGATGATCGAGATGCACGGTGTTTTCACCATCGCCATAGCACGCAGGTGCTCCGCGATCACGCGTCCCTGCCCCTTTGCCTCCGCCTCGACGCCGCAAAACGCGCCCGGCGTATCCACAAGGCAGATCACAGGTCGATGGAACTTCTCCGCCTGCTTCAGCGCGCGCATGGACTTGCGGTAGCCCTCCGGAGACGGCATGCCGAAGTTGCAGCGCATGCGCTCCTCGAGCGTGTGTCCCTTCTGCTGGCCGATGATGGTCACGGGATACGTTTCAAACCACGCAACGGCGCTCACGATTGCCTCGTCGTCGCCCATGCATTGATCCCCACGCACCTCGAAGACCCCGTGAAAGAGTTTTTCGATATAGTCCCGCGCCTGCGGGCGATCTTCCTTGCGCGCGCTCATCACGCTTGCCCAGGCGGGATCGGCCGCGTTTGGCAGCGTGTCGATCGCGAGATTTTGCTTGATCGAAGTCATCTAGTGCGCCTCCCGTTGTGACGAACCGGTCTGGCCTGCGTTGTGCAGCGCAAGCAGCGATGCCAGCGTTTCGCGCATATCCCTACGCTCGACAATCCGGTCAACGAACCCGTGTTCATCGAGATACTCCGCCGTCTGAAACCCTTCCGGTAGCTTGTCCCGCATGGTCTGCTCGATCACGCGCGGGCCGGCAAAGCCGATCAGCGCGCCGGGCTCAGCCAGCGTGATGTCTCCCTGCATGGCAAAGCTTGCGGTTACTCCCCCCGTGGTCGGGTGCGTAAGCACGTTGATGTGCAGGAGCCCCGCCGCGCTGTGCCGTGCGAGCGCGATGGTCGTGCGCGACATCTGCATCAGCGAAAGCACGCCTTCCTGCATGCGCGCGCCGCCGGAGGCGCAGAAGATCACGAGCGGAAGCCGGTTCGTGAGCGCGAACTCCGCGAGGATGACAATCTTTTCGCCCACCACGGTGCCCATGCTGCCCATCATGAAATAGCTGTCCATGACCGCGAGCGCGGTGCGTTGCCCTTTGATGGTCGCTTTGCCGATGACCACGCCCTCCTGCATCTTGCTCTTGACGCGCTCTTTTTCCAGCTTGGTGCGATAGCCCGGGAACGAAAGCGGGTCGCCCGCCTCGGTCTCGCGCTCGATTTCGATGAAGCTGCCACTGTCCACAATCGCCTCGATGCGGCGGTACGCGGGCTGGCGAAACAGGTTCCCGCAATACGGGCAGGCGGCGTCGCCCGCGAGCACCACGTCCGCAACGAGATCGCGCCCGCAGCGCGCGCAGCGGAGCATGTCCAGCGCGCTCGTCTCACCGTCCGCGGGAATATGGCTCTGTTCGATGGTTTCCGAAAACAGGTTCATGTGTGTCCTCTTAAAAATCGCGGTAAAAATGCTTGTTCGATCCACTTGGTGTGGACGTTGCCGCTGCGGAAATCCGGGTCTGCGAGCATTGCGCGCGCGAGCTCCGTATTGTGCTCAATGCCGTCGATGGTCAGCTCCCCAAGCGCCGCGAGGCTCTGGCGAATGGACTCGTCGCGGTCGTCCGCATAGCAGATGAGCTTGAGCACCATCGAGTCGTAGTAGGGCGAAATCTCGTCTCCCGTGGCATAGCCGCTGTCGATGCGCACGCCGTTGCCGCCGGGCAGCTGCATGCGCTGGATCACGCCGGGCGACGGGCGGAAGTTCTCCGCCGGACACTCCGCGTTGATGCGGCATTCGATCGCGTGTCCGCGCGGAATCAGGTTTTCCTGCGAAATGCGGATATGGTGGCCCATCGCCACCTGAATCTGCGCCTTGATCAGGTCAAGGCCGAAGATGCTCTCCGTGATGGGGTGCTCCACCTGGATGCGCGCGTTCATCTCCATAAAGAAGAAGCGCCCGTCCCGCGTGAGCAGGAACTCCACCGTGCCCGCGTTCTGGTAGCCCACCGCGCGGGCGATGTCCACCGCTGTCTGCTCAATCGCGGCGCGGGTGGCTTCCGGGATATTTGCCGCCGGCGCTTCCTCGATGAGCTTTTGATTCTTGCGCTGGAGCGTGCATTCGCGCGTGCCAAGATGCAGCACGTTTCCGTGCATATCCGCGAGAATCTGCACCTCGATGTGCCGCGCCTGCGGCAGATACGCCTCCAGATACACGCTGCCGTCGCCAAAGGCGAGCTCGGCTTCACGCCGCACGAGCGGAAACTCCCGTTCCAGCGCGCAGGCGTCCTCCACGATGCGGATGCCCTTGCCGCCGCCGCCCTTCGCGGCCTTGATCATCAGCGGATAGCCGATGGTCTTTGCTGCGGCTACTGCTTCCTTGAGCGTATCCACCGTGCCGTCCGAACCGGGCACCACGGGGAAACCGTTCGCGATCATGGTCTTTCGCGCGGCTTCCTTGTCGCCAAGCACGCGCATGCTCGCGGGCGAAGGGCCGATGAAGCGGATGCCAGCCTCGTCGCACGCCTCGGCAAACGCGTCGTTTTCCGAAAGAAATCCCACGCCGGGGTGCAGCAAATCCGCGCGGTAGGCCTTCGCCGCCGCGAGGATTGCGTCGATATTGAGATAGCTCTTGTCCGCGGGACGCGGGCCGATGCAGACGCTCTCGTCCGCAAGGCGAACGTGCAGCGAGCGCTCGTCGTTTTCCGAATAGACCGCAACCGAACGAAGCCCCAGCTTTTTGCAGCTGCGGATGATGCGCACGGCGATCTCCCCGCGATTTGCTACGAGTACCGTCTGCATATCAGTTTCCTTCATCTAACAGAAAGAGCGGGTCGCCCGCGGCGATCGTAGAGCCATCCGCGGCGAGAATTCCCGCGATCACGCAATTTTTCGGCGCGCGGATCTCATTCATAGTCTTCATGGCTTCGATGATGCAGAGCGTGTCTCCCTTGTTGACCTTCGAGCCTGTCTGCACGAATGGAGATGCTCCCGGTTCCTTCGCGAGATAAAACACGCCCGAGATCGGCGAGCGAACGGTTTGTTTTTCGTCGGGTAAAGCTGCGGATGCCTGCTGTGATGCCTGCTGCGCATATACGGGTGCCGCCGCGCTTGCGACCGCGCCGCGCTCCAGCAGAATCCTCAGGTCGCCCTGCTGTACTTCGATTTTAGAAAACGCGGACTGTTCCGCGCGATCCATCAACCGGATGATTGCGTCCAGATCCATGTTAGGAGTCCTTTCGGCTATAAAAAGATGTATAAGTCCGGAGTAGTGGCGGAAAATCCATCGTGCGGGGGGTATAAAAAATGATCCCGCATATCGTTAGCACTACTAACTAACTTGCGCAGAATCATAACATGGTCATTTTTTCTTGTCAAGCACGCGGCATTGTACCGCGGTTCAATTGTGAAAAGCCCCTCCGAATATACTTGTTAATTTATTAGCGCATGTGTTCCGCAACATAACTTGCGTTTTCGTCTAAAAACGCTCAGTTTACGCGAATTCTCATTCCGGAAAAAGAGAGCGCCTTGGGTTCCATTGCTTGATTAACCCCTGTTCCCATGCATTTCTTACACACGCAGGTGGTTGAAAAAGTTCACAAGCGCCTGCATGGATTGCAGCACCTCCGGGTATTGCGCCACCTGAAAATCCCGCATGACGGCGTGGATGAGCATATCGTGAAACTGCGTGTGCTTCTTGCACATCGCCTCTCCCTCATCCGTGAGCTTGAGGATGCTCTTTCGCTTGTCGTCCTCCGCGCGGGTTTTGATCAGATACCCCTTCTCCACGAGGCGGTTGACGGAGACGCTCACCGTCGCCTTCGTGATGCCGAGGATATCCGAAATCTGCGTGAGCGTCGCGTCCGGAATGTCCTGCACAATCTCCAGTGCGTGCATCTCCGTGCGGCTGAGGTTGCCGTTTGCGAGCTTGCTGACGCTCCGCTCCTGGAGCCTCAGCACGCTATAAAACATATCCTTGAGCGCCTGATTGAGCAGCAGCTCGATTTCCTGATCTGTCATGATTTCTCTCCTTATCGGCAGGGCAGCCGAAATTCCTTCGTACTACGAACCATTTCATGATACCACACGCAGGAAAAAATGCAAATCTCGTGTTTTTCGGCGGTATTCGGGTTCGTGTTTTTTCGCGCAGGATTCCGATTGCGCGGAATCAAACAAGGTACTATAATGAGGGCAATTCCATATCGTTGACACAAGTTCTTCGCGGGCATTGTTTTTTTTGTAGCAAGATGGTTGCTGACCAATTATATTTTTGTTGGAGGTAGATTGTCATGGTACACAAGGTAGAAAAAGGCGAGACTCTGCTCAAGATTGCGGCGAAGTATAAGACCACGCCGCAGGAGATTATGAAGCTCAACCCCATCGTGAAGGATGCCAGCCACATTGAAATCGGCTGGGAACTCAAGCTTCCGGCCGCGAAACCCGCACCGGCGAAAATCATCGAGTATAAGGTGCTCGCGGGAGACAACCTCACGCGTGTCTCCAAGATGTTCAACTCCTCGATTGAAGAGATCGTCTCGCTGAACCCCTCCATCACCAACCCGAATCTCATCCGCACCGGCTCCGTCATCAAGGTTCCGGATCGGAAGAAAAAATAGAATTCGCATATTGATGCAGACAAAGCCCGCCATATGGCGGGCTTTGTGCATACATATTCTTTATTTACGTACACTTCTTCGCGTTTTTCACTTCATACATCCGGTGATCCGCGCGCGCAATGAGCGTTTCATAGCTTGTGTCCTTGAGATTGCTCCACGTCGAATACCCGATGCTCAGCCCGATCGGCCTGCGCTCCGCGTGCGTTCTGTTCCACTCGGAAATGTTCATCTCCACGCGCGCGATGATCTCCTGCGCGTCCACCTCGGAGTTCGCCGGCAACACGATGCAAAACTCATCCCCGCCGTAGCGCGCGAGAAACGCGTTTGTGTTCTTGCAGCTCGTCTTGAGTATCTCCGAAACGTTGATCAATACACCGTCTCCGTAAAAGTGCCCGTATGTGTCGTTGATCTCCTTGAATCCGTCGACGTCCATCATGATGACCGAGACACCGCTTTTCGTCGGTTCCCGATCCTGCGTTTCGCGCAGCAAGAACTTGCTGAGCTCCCGGCGATTGTTGAGGCTGGTCAGCGGATCGGTTGAGATCTGGCGATTCTGCGCGTCGATATAGACCAGCAGTGTCGAGATGGACGCGAGAATCCAATTGAGGCTCACGCCGTAGAAGAACAGCTGAATAAATCCGCCGAGCGATGGGAGCACCGCGAAAAACGCCATCGTGTAATAGCGGCGGCGATCATCCACCCACGCCGCACCCTTTGCCTTGATCAGAGCACGGATGCTGCCGTAGATCAGATAGGCATAGGTTAAGAATCCGTAAAAGTAGAAGCCGTAGTCCCTATGATAGACGTTTTGCTCATCGATTCGAAAGACGAACGGGTACTTGAGATTAACCACGAGCGCAATCAAGAGCAGAAACAGCGGAATGCTCGCAACGCCGATGCGGCGTCTGGCTGCCCGCAAGTCCGTACTCAGCGTGCCTTCGACATACAGCACCCAGGCAAACGGTAGTAAGATATGCAGCGCGTAGTAGATCGTCTCAAACATGTAGTTGAGCTGGAACGCAAAGCGAAACTGCTGTCCGTCGATCAGCCAGCAGCAGGCATCGACCACGAGCATCATCATCAGCACATAGATGAGCAGATTAAACCTGCGTTGCGCCGCGGAGACCGCCTTCGTCTGCCGTTGCGTCACAAGGATAATCGTCAGCAGTATGATACCCAGTGCGCTGATTTCAACATAGAGCGCATTCTGCATCTTGATTCCCCCAACGAAAGCCCCTATCCCAAAACTCACCCGGTCAACCGAATAGTGCATTACTGCCATTTCTTATTTATCACCATTCTTTGTAGTAGTACTAATGCAAATCGAAGATGAGAAACAGCCTTACACGATCAGATATTTTATAGTATATCATACTGTCTGTTCATTTTCACCCATTGGCGAAAACCTTGTGCAGTTGTTGTACTTTCGTCTATTTTTGCCATGCCCAGCCGAACAGCAAATTCCGCGTGATCCATTGCCAAGTGGTCAAATAGACCTCCACCTCGCAGGCCGCGCTGGCGAACCCGTCTCCTGTCTTGCAGTAGATCGCGGCTGTACCGCTGCCTACCGCCGTGACCTGTCCGCTGTCGTCCACGTGCACCACCGATTCATCCGAACTCACCCAGCTTACGTTTCGATTCGTGGCATCCTCGGGCAGGATCACAGCCTTTAGCTGCGCCGTTTCTTGGTAGGACAGGCGCAGGCTGCTTTCGTTGAGCGTGCAGGAGGTCGCCGGAATCAGCCGCGGAACGGTCTCCTCCGCGAGCAGAGCGCCGCACTCCGCGCAGCTCTGCCGCTGGGTCCCTTCGCGATCCAGTGTTGCGGGTGTGATCACCTGCCATTCTCCCGGCGTATGCGCGGGAGCGGTGTAGTTGTCCGTATACGAATATCCCGTCTTGGGGTTTGTGTAGGTCGTGTAGCCAAAGACTTTGCAGTGCGGCGCGGTCACCACCGCGTCATAGGTCGGATCTGTGTCCATGTCCGGCAGAAGCATCTGCGAGAAATCCTTGCTCTCCCGGCTCTCGAAATTCACGGTCTTGTTGCCGCCCACCAGCAGATCCGGATTTTGAATCTCGCCGACATACGCCTTGCAATACGCGCGCCTGTCCGCAACGTCCTCGAAGAACGAGATCACCGCGTCCACGCTGCAGCCGCGCACAAAGCCCGCATACTGCTTGTCCTTGGGGTTCACGTCGTCGAGGCCGACAAGCCCGCCGTTGTGTACATATCCGCGCACGGAGGTGTAGCTGCGCAGCTTCACCGTGCAGTTTTCCACGTCCGCAAAACCGTTTGAAAGCACACCGCCAAGGTATTCCTCGCAATAGACCTCCGGGTTGATCGTGATCATCGTGATCTCCGCGTCCACGGTGCAGCCCTTGATGAGCCCGCGCCCAAAGCCCGCGATGGCGGAAGCGCCGCATTGTTTCGCCGTGGACGTGATCTTGAGCCTGCCCGTGACGGAGCAGTTCTCGATTGTGCCTTTGGCGAGATACCCCGCGATGCCGGAAAGAAAGTATGGCTGGTCGGTGGTGAGATCCGCCTTGACGTTGAGGAGGTTGAGGTTTGTGACCGTGCCGCTGACGGAGGAAAACAGCGCAGCAAAATAGGTGTGGTAGCCGCGGTGACGTCCGTCATAGGTGATCCGCGTCTCCTCGCCCGGCTGCGACAGGGTCAGGTTATAGATCGTGTATCCCGCGCCGTCGAGAGTTCCGGTAAACGCGAACGGCGTCCAGTCCACACCGCTCATGTCGATATTCGCGCCGAGTATGTAGTCCTTCTCCGGCTGCTGCGCCATCGCCAGCAATCCCGCTGCGTCATTGATCACGACGGGCTGCGCCGCCTCCGCCCGCGCGGGCATGGGCAGCAGCAGAAGCGTCATGAGGGATATCGCGGCGGCAAGCAGGCGGTGTTTCATAGAAGCGTTGTGTCCTTTGCGGAAAAAAATTGTAACCCGATCAGGTGACAGCAACATTCTATGCTTGCAAACGGGTTGCGTCAATCAAAAGAGCGCTATGGAGTCTCTTCAACTTGGATAAAGGGTATACCAAAAGCACCTTGATAGGAAAGAATGTTTACGGTGCCTCCAACTTGTGTTTCATCAAATAAATACTCTGCAACCCGGAAATGATGACTTCGTTTGTCCGGAGTCATCACGTCGAGATAGTACGTATCCAAATTCTTTCCCCTCGATATTGTCATTTCTTGTACCAGCGCAGGCTGCTCTTGCGCCGGACTGAAATCAAGCAGGGCATTCAGCATACACACGGAGGAAACACAATAAACACCAAGTATAAGTGCCAATCCTACTAATTGTCCTTTTCGAATGCGGCACTCTTCTGATGTTTTGTATGTAAGTGTCACTAGAATCACGAGCAGTATTCCTGAATATGCTAGTAGTTTTCCGTAACTTTGAATATTAAAATCGGAAAACGAACGTATCATCAACGGCATGGCAGATAATAGTAACGCATAGAAAACCATAACTCGGCCATGAGCAAATCGCTTATCCTCTGCAAGAGTCACTTCATTTGGATATAAAATATGCATCAACAGAAATATCGGCGTCGGGAACAAGGCGAACCATGCGAAAAGCCGATATGGAACTCTCATGAAAGAGAAAGCCAGACCGACAAACAAAGCAAACGCGCAAACGACAAAATACACTTTACGCATCATGCCACGTTTTCGGCGGTTAAGAGATGGAATAAAGTGCGGTTTACTGTTTTTTTGCTGTTGCAACTTTTGCGGGATGCATTCGCGCAGCAGATTTGCAACCTGCGTGCCGCCATTTTCTTTTATCGTCAGCAAAAAGTGTCTCTTCTGTTTACTGTATATGTTGATCCCTAAATCAAAAGGATCATCATCCGAATATATTTCATGAAACCGAAGCGCGGTCACATCTTTGATGGCAACGAGAAAATCATCTTTCCCAAGCTCCGGCAAGTTATCTGGTTGCTTCAGGTTATGCTCATCCAAATCCCGAAAGAATGTTCCAACTTTATAAAACAACAGATTTTCATTGTGCAGGAATACCTGATAAATCGTTCCGCTCGCTCGTTTTGCGACAAGTAGCGGAGCATGCTCGGATTGCATTTGCAGCCATGCTGGACGGGTTATCGAATTAGGTTCGTTTCTCGCCGATTTGTGCGGTTTTCCGACTATTCTAGTCGATTTCTTCTTCGCGAAGTAATTGAGCAGCGCGGGACCGACAATGATTGGTAGAGCAAAAAGCACGCCAACGATTCCTGTTACGGTGCCGGAAAGTAGAATAATGAGTGAAATATAGAAGAAAACCCCATACCCGATCAACAGTCCCTTACGGTCAAAAAAGATGTAGAGCAAGCCGCCGATTCCCGTGCCCGTCACCACAAGAAAGAAGATTGCCTGCTTCCATCGCACTCCGCTTTCAAGCAGCACCCCCTGCAATAAAAAGCCTAATATCAGCGCAAGCGCAACAAGTCCCAGCCCGATCAGTAAGCGTTTGCCTTTTTCCGATGAGAAGAATTTCTTCATCTATAAGCTCCATGTCATAAAAATTCGCGTAGAAATACAAGTCTAGCTCGCGATTTGAACAGATTCTTTGGTATATATAAGTGAAATTCTGTTTCTCATTGTAATTCTCTTGCTTCGTTTCTACAAGCACGGAAATCAAAAAAGGGCACCCTTCGGTGCCCCTTCTTGCGATATCCTTATGCCTTTTTCCGATACGACAGCACGTCCTTCGGGCAAACATCAACGCACTCGCCGCAGAGGATGCAGTCGTAGCTCTTGACGCTGCCGGTCTTCACCGCGGCGTTGACGTCGATGCTCATCGGGCATTTGTTGTTGCATTTCTTGCAGTCGATGCAGCTGCTCGGCGCGGCCTTGATCCGCATCTGCGGCAGGTGCAGCAGCCTTCCCACCAGCTGACCCGCGTTGAGGAACGGGCTCATCCAGCAGATGCCGTGGCAGGCGCCTCTGCGACCCAGCGCGAGATCGAGCACAAAGATCAGCCCCAGCACGAGATAGTACATGATGTACTTGATCGGCTCATCCACGGAGACGTATTTCTCCGTCAAGCGCAGCGGGTCGATGCCCCGTATGCCGCCCGCGAGCACAAGCCCCGCGACCAGCACGCCAAACCACACCGCGAATATGCTGTAGCGCACGATCCGTAGCCGCTTTGCGTTGGCGGGCTTGGGGTTCACCGTCTGCGCAACCTCCGCAATCCCGCCCGCGGGACAGAGCCAACCACACCACGCGCGCCCGAAGAACAGGCCGGAGACGAACAGCACGAGGAATAGGATCGCGCTGCCGGAGAGCACGCCCGCGAACGCCCCGTCGATGGAGACATACGGCGAGAGGAAGTTCATCGTGATCGGAAACAGAAACAGGGAAACATAGAGCAATATCTTTCGTATCTTTTGTCGCATGCTTGGTTACTCCTTTGTCGTTTCGTGCAAGCGCGCCTGTTTCTTCTCGAAATATTCGCGCGTTTCGCGGCACCAGTCGAGGTACGCGCGGTTCACCTTCTGCCCGAAGTCAATCACGCGCAGGATATCCCCGTGGTTCTCGTCCTCATCGGGAATGCGCAGCAGCTCCTCCTGAAAGAGCCCGAGGATGTGCAGCTGCCGCGCGTGGCTCTCCTCAAACGCGGAGAGGTGTGTGAGCATCGCTTCCGGCGCTGCGTAACCCGAAAAGTATGTTTTCAGCAGGATTTCGAGGCGCAAGGACTCCTTCTCAACCGGCTGCGCAAGCCAGTCTACCAATGCCGCTTTTCCCGCGGGCGTGATTTGATACGTCTTCGTCGCGCGTCCGCCGGATGGCTCCTGCGGGCACTCCTCGACGAAGCCTTCGCTCGCGAGCGACTTGAGCGCGGGGAAAATCTGCCCGAAGCTCTCGCTCCAGAAGAACGAAAATCGGATGTCGATGATCTTCTTAATCTGGTATCCGCTGAGCGGCTGCTCCGCGAGTAGCCCCAAAATCACATAATCCGTCTGACGCATAATCTCGCCTTCTTTATATCTGTTAGATATATTATAGCAAGCGATTTCGCATTGTCAACGGGTCATACATATCTTTTTGATATATAATGGTTTTGGCATATATAAGTCAAAAGAAATGGGCATTTCTGCCCATTTCTTTTTCTCTATCTACGGTATGATATGTTTGCAACTGGTGTAAACCCAGCGTCTTTGACCGCCATAATCCAGTCATTAAGTGCGATGAGGAATGTAATCGAGTTTAGCTCTGATAGATTCGCAACATCATTTACTCTTCCATCAAATATCAACCAAATACAAGCGTACCTGATCCCTTCAACAGATGGATCTGCCTGCAATCGCCTGTTTCTATATAGAGAGACTGTTGTCAAAGATTGATTTAATACATATGAGAAGTCTTGTGTATTTCCAAGTTTTATGAAATAAAGACAATTCGTTGACTTCATGTCAGCAATTTCAACATTCTTATACCCTGCATGTTTCATTTCTTCTGAGCTGGTTTTGTGTAACTTTGTATATCCTTTTTCTTTGACAACCCTATCAATCAGTGTATCTTCAACTTCCTTAAGATTCTTCTTAAGGATGATAGGTTCGTCTATGTTGACTTGAATGAAACCGACTTGATCTTTCAAATATGCAATATAATCTTGGGAAAACTTCATCCATTTCCCTCCCATTAAACAACACCAATCGTTGGTTGCCACTTCTAACAACTCCTTCAATGGTCTTGTTATAAACGACTCACCATCGCGGAAAAATTTCACTTTTATATCGTCAAGAACTCTCGACAATTGAATGCCATCAGCGGCTACCGCTAACAGAAACGTCTTTATATCTTCACCACAAATACTGTCTACTTCCTTTGATCTTCTAGCATAATACTTCTCATCAACTTTTGTTTTTATATCAAGTTGGAAACCACTATAATCATCAAGAAATACAAAGTAAACGGAGTTCAGTGTAAATTCATCCATCTCAACGGATACTCGTTGCCCTAAAATCTCCTCTGCGAGATATGAATCAAGCCTTTGAATTTCAACTGCATCTTCAATTATCTTTGCTCGTGGGAGGTGTATCCGAGGCGGTAATTCAAGTGTTCTATCAATTTCTACTAAAAGATTTGTTAGTTCGCTCGGCGTATACTTTGAACTTAAGCGCACGGATTGACCAAATGAGACAGTCTTGCCCCAAATTTCTTTATTATTTGTACTTCCTCTTACAAAGCCTATTGCTTCGCCGCTCTCGTAATTCAGATCATTCAACTTCCCATATGAGACAATCGTTTTATTCCTTCTAGATGAAAAATGCTTCCCATGCTTGACCTTTGCATCAGCAAAGATTCTCTCAGCTAATTGCAGCCCAAAATCGTATACGCAAAACGGCGCGAGATAAAAATGTGATTTTCCTAAACTAATTGCATACTCGCTACCATTAACTAGCTGAATCATGAAGACACCGAAATAACTTTTAATCTTTGGTTCTTCGTCTAGGTGAAGAAAATCAGCGTACAATTTAAGCCAATCGATCTGTGCATCAATTGGATTGAAGCAGAAATAAAACCTATATCTGTTCTCATCAATAATTTGATCGAAAGTGCATTTTAACCCAACTGATTCGAACTTCGTGAGCAATTGCTCTTTTTTTTCTGGATCTACGAGGAAGATGTTGTAAGACGGCATGCGCATCCCTCTCTTTCATATCAATCAATTTAGATTGCAACAAAGTTAATATATCACTATTTGCAGTAATCTCAAGTTTTTTCACTGTTTTTCTTGTTATCCGTCATTTTCGGTAATAATCCGATAAAAAAGCCGCCCGAAGGCGGCAAAAAGAGACAATAATACGCTATTTTGCGGCGTTGGCGGCGACGGCAATCGCGTCCCAGGAGCCGGCAAACGGCGGCGCGTAGCCAAAGTCGGCAAAGCCCAGCTCGTCGGTGGTCATGCCCTGATCGATCGCGACCGCGATGGGATCGATACGGATGGCTGTGTCCCGTTCTCCCATCAGCTGCGCGCCCAGCAGCACGCGATCCGCCACGCGGAAGCAGAGTTTGATTTCGATATCGCAGGCGTCCGGATAATAGTGCGGGTGTGAATGCGCGCGCACCAGAACGCTCTTTGCGTCGATGCCCGCGGCCTTTGCCTCCGCCTCCGTGAGTCCGGTCTTTGCGAACTCCATACCGAGCACCCGCAGCATCACCGTTCCCAGCGCGCGGTTGTAGGCAACGGGTTTTCCAAGCAGCGCGTCTCCCGCGAGCCTGCCGAGCTTGTTTGCGTAGGTGCCAAGCGGGAAATAGACCGGTTTTTGCAGCAGCATGTGCCAGACGCTCGCGCAGTCCCCCGCCGCGAACACGTCCTTTTCGCTGGTCTGCATGCCCGCGTCCGTCTCAATCGCGCCGTTGGGCAGCTTCTTGAGCCCTTCGGCAAACTCGGTATCCGGCACAACGCCGATGCTGACGATCACGATGTCCGCATCATAGCTTCCCTTGTCCGTCGTGACGCAGGAGATGGCATCCCCGCCGGAAAACGCGGTCACGCGCTCTTGCAGGTGCACGCTCGCGCCGCGCTTCTCCAGCTCGTCCTTCGCCGCGCGGGCGAACTCCTCGTCAAAGCCGGGCAACAGCTGCCCCGCGGACTCGATGACGCGCAGGCTCTTCACCTCCCGCAGCAGGCATGCCTCCGCGAGCTCCAGCCCGATTGCGCCGCCGCCGATGATGACGACATTCGCGCGCTTATGCTCGATAGCCGCGCGGATGCGCTCCGCATCGTGCGGGGTTTTGAGCGTAAAGATATTGCCTTTTTCCGCGCCGGGCACCGAGAGCTTTCGCGCGCGCGCGCCGCTCGCAATCAGGAGACGGTCATACCGCGCAGAAAACGCTTTCCCCGCGTCGGTGGTTCCAAACACCGTCTTTTGCTCAAAATCGATTCGTTCCGCGGTGTGCCCCGTGCGCATCACGATGCCATTTTTCTCAAAGTCGGCAACGGAACGGATTCGCACAAGGTCGATGTCGTCGTTGAGACCCGCGATGTAGAACGGCAGCCCGCACGCGCCATAGGAAACCTCGTGCGTTTTTTCCAGCACGACGACCTCGCTTGCGGTCTCCTTGCGCTTGATGCGCGAGGCCGCGCTCATGCCGGCCGCGTTTGCGCCGATGACAAGAATCCTCATGTTCGTTCCTTTCTTTCTGTGTTGCGCACAGATGCTCTTGATACTCCATTCTATCATGCCCGCGCGCGATGCACCGTGTATCATTGCACCATCGCTGGCATTTCTTCCGCTTTCAGCGTATCATATTTTCAGGCGCAAAGATATCATGCGCCGGAAACAAGGAGGATATCACGTATGCAAACAAAACTGCTCCATCATGGTCAGGTGCTGGCGCTCAGGCTCGACATCGGGGATGAAATCGTCTCCTGCGTGCTGCAAGCCGCGCGGGAGTACGCCATCGCCTCCGGCACGCTCAGCGGACTCGGCGCGGTGCGCAGCGCGGAAATCGGCCTGTATGATCCGTCCGATCGGCAATATCACAAAACGAGCTTCGTGCAACCGCTGGAGATCGCGTCCCTTACGGGCAATCTTTCGACGAAGGGCGGCGAACCGTATGCGCACCTGCACATCGTGCTTGGCGACATCCACGGCAACGCGTTCGCGGGGCATCTCTCCGCGGCCGTGGTCGGCGCAACGGCGGAACTCTTTATCCAGATCTTCCCGGATGTGATCGAGCGCGTGTTTTCGGACGATATCGGCTTAAACCTGATGGATTTCTGATTCGTTCTTCGCCGGAACGGGTCATCATCGAATCCTGCTTCTCTCAACGCCAAAGCATCCCCCGGCTCTTTCCGCCGGAGGATGCTTTTTTGATACTTGCGAATCAGTTCATGAACAGCGCGATGTCGTCGTCCACGTTGCCGATGCCCGCGATACCGAAGGTATCCACCAGCACCTTGGCCACGTTCGGCGAGAGGAATCCCGGCAGCGACGGCCCAAGGTGGATGTTCTTCACGCCCAGCGAGAGCAGCGCCAGCAGCACGATGACCGCCTTTTGCTCATACCACGCGATGTTGAACGCCAGCGGCAGCTCGTTGACCGAGGTGAGCGCAAACGCCTCCGCGAGCTTCTGCGCGATGACGACGAGCGAGTAGCTGTCGTTGCACTGGCCTGCGTCCAGCACGCGCGGGATTCCGCCGATGTCGCCCAGATTGAGCTTGTTGTAGCGGTATTTCGCACATCCCGCGGTGAGGATCACGGTGTTGTCCGGCAGTTTCTCCGCAAACTCGGTGTAGTAATCCCTGCTCTTCATGCGCCCGTCGCAGCCCGCCATGACGAAGAACTTCTTGATGGCTCCGCTCTTGACCGCGTCGATCACCTTGTCCGCAAGCGCCAGAACCTGCGCATGCGCAAAGCCGTTGACGATTTCGCCGCGCTCGATCTCTTCCGGCGCGGGCAGGGTCTTTGCAAGCGCGATGATCGCGGAAAAGTCCTTCTTGCCGTGCACGTCGGGTTTGATGTGCTTGCAGCCAGGGAAGCCAGCCGCGCCTGTGGTGAAGATGCGCGCGCGGATCTCCTCGCTCTTGGGCGGCACGATGCAGTTGGTGGTAAAGAGAATCGGACCATGGAACGATTCAAACTCGGTCAGCTGCTTCCACCAGGCGTTGCCGTAGTTGCCGACGAAGTTGTCGTATTTCTTGAATGCGGGGTATGCGTGCGCAGGTAGCATCTCGCCGTGGGTGTAGACGTCCACACCCGTGCCGCGCGTCTGCTTCAGCAGCTGTTCGAGATCGACTAGATCGTGGCCGGAGACGAGGATTGCGGGGTTAGAACGCACGCCGATGTTGACCTTCGTGATCTCCGGCGTGCCATAGCGCGCGGTGTTCGCCGCGTCCAGCAGCGCCATCGTCTTCACACCGTAGGAGCCGGTCTTGAGCACGAGCGCGGTGAGCGCGTCCGCAGAAAGCGTCTCGTCCAGCGTCGCCGCCAGCGCTTCATAGATAAACGCGGAGATTTCGTCGTCATGGCTTCCGAGGTTTCTCGCGTGCTCGGCATAGGCCGCGAGACCCTTGAGGCCGTAGATCACGAGCTCGCGCAGGGAGCGTACATCCTCGTTTTCGGTTGCGAGCACGCCGACCTTCTCCGCCTTTTCGAGCATCTGCGCCGTGCCGGACACGGTGAAGTTCGCGGCGTCGTGATCGTCAATCTTGCAAGGACGGAGGCTGTCCCGTAGCGCCAGCATCTTGATGATCTGGCGTTCGACGGCGTCTGCGTCGAAGTTTGCGTTGGTGATGGTCATAAACAGGCTCGTTAGCACCTCGCCGTTGAGTGCGTCGAGCTTTTTGACGTCCAGCTTGTCGTTGACCACGATCGTCGAGATTCCTTTGAGCACATAGAGCAATAGATCCATGCGCTTTGCGACATCTTCGGTCTTACCGCAAACGCCGCGCACCGTGCAACCCTTGTTGCCCGCGGTCTCCTGACACTGATAGCAAAACATACCCATACGAAAATCCTCCATTCGCCTGCGCGATGGCGCAGTGCCTGTTTGTTTTTTGTTCAGGGTTAGTATAGTGTTGTTTTCAAATCTGTTCTGTTTGTTTTGCAACGGTTTTGCCTGAATTTGGAATTGTTTGTTTGATGTGTGAGAGCCGCATCACTGCCGCTTGAACTTATTTTACCATACCAGAAAAATTTGTGAACCTGTAAATCAAAAAAGCAGCCGCTTTCATCCAGCAGCTGCTCTTGTTTCCTATATGATTGCACGCAAGCGCGCAAGATGCGTTTGATCCATTACGGGTTCAACTGAAAGTCCCACTCTTCCAGATTCGCGCGGAGCGCGGCAAGCGGTGTGAAGTCCGTAACCGGGTTACCCGAGAGGAACAAGCGGTTCATTTTCGTTAAATCGGCAAGCGGGGTTACGTCCGTGATCTGGTTTCCCTCCAGATCGAGGTAGGTGAGGTTCGTCAACCCTTTCAGCGCGCTGATATCCGTGATCTTGTTGTTGCGAAGGGTCAGGGCTTGCAGGTTGGTGAGTCCAGCCAGCGGTGTTAGATTGAGGGCCTGTTCTCCGTTGAACACCGTGAGGCTGATGAGGCTTTTCAGATTCGCGACCGCCGAAAGATCGTTGATCACCAATCCGCCCATCTGGAGCGATGTCAGCTTGGTCAGTCCCGCAAGCGGAGAGATGTCCACGGGAGCCGTCGGGTCGTCCGCGTTTTGCACCGCGTAACCAAGACCAAGGTAGGTCAGGTTCGTGAAATACTTGAGCGCGGTGAGGTTGTGGATATACGGCTGATCTTTGTCTACACCCATCTGGGAGAGTTCCAATTCGGTGACCGCCTGCGCGTCCGCAACCGTAATGTCGCCATCGGGCTTATTCATCGCCGCGCGGACATACGTTTCCAGCGCGTCGTCGTCAAACGCGATCACATCGCTCGGTGTTTGGGTATCCGCAGCGGGTGCCTGCGTGTCCGCAGCGGGCGACTGCGTCGCGTCATCGGGCGTTACGGGCGCAATGCTTGCGGCGCAGCCAATGGTTCCAAACAAAACAAGAACCGCCATAAGGCAGCAAAAAACACGTTTCATGGTACATTTTCCTCCAATGCAACTGTTTTTACTGGTAAACTCCAGTTGCTTTTTCAACAAGCGCATTATATCATGATCGCAGAGCCGTGACTTCGCCACAGCCCAATCGTCACAGAGATTTTGATATTCCTACGTTTTCCAACCGGGAGTACAACTCCGGTCAAAATACAGAAACTTGGTACTAATTGCAAGAAAAGAAAGGTAAGGGGAAACATATGCCCGAGAACAATCCGTATTCATATGATGCAAATCGCAACAAGGTGAAGTACACGGATCATACGCCGTATGAGCTGGACAATCCCAAAAACCGGCGTATGCTGACCCCTGTGAACCGCTATCTTCTGGTGGCGATCATCGCGATTCCACTGTTGCTCATCCTCTTTTATTTGATGGGCGGATTCCCGCACTGATCGTTCTCTCGATGTTTATGATTGAAATCCGTTCGGAGGCAGAGGCATGCCGGATGATTTTGGCTACTTTGGAAAAGGCATCACCGGATATACGCATTATATGCTGGCGTTTGATCGCAACAACGGCGGAAAGAAGCCTTCCGGCGGCAGAGGCGGTTGCCTGAGTTGTTTGCTATTGCCTCTGATCATCGCTCTGATTTTCTTACTCATTTGATCGACATAACATATAGAAACAGCGGCCTGCATAAACGCCAGCCGCTGTTTTATTTGTTGCTGATGATCGATTACTCTACGTTATTGCCTAGGCTGTAATCGTGCTCTCCCTGTCCGCCAAAGAGCGAATACGAAAGAAACTGCGGCTTTTGCGCCCAGAGTGATTCGTCGATCGTGATCTCGTAGCCCGAACAATTTTGAACATACCACGTATTGTAAGGTTCGTCGGAGCCGGAGAATGCCGACATGATCGCCATGATCACGCCGCCGTGCACGGCAACGCCAACGCGCGTTTCCCCGCGCGAAATTGCGTCCGAAACGCATCCGGCAAACGCGGTGGAAGCGCGCTTTGCAAAGCCGGGGATGCCCTCGCCGTTCGGGCAAACATCGATGCACCCGCCCGCAACCCAAGCGCGGTAGGCGCTATCATCCGCCATCTCCTCCGCTGTGCGCCCTTCAAAGTCCCCAAAGTCCATCTCGTGTAGGTCGTAAACCGTCTCGATTGCGCCATTGGGAAAGAAGATGCGCGCGGTCTCCTGCGCGCGGCGCATCGGGCTCGCGTAGACGAGCGGAATCTCCGGATAGTGCTTGCAAACCTTCGCTTCCGCAATACCGATTTCGCTGAGCGGATCGTCGGTTCTGCCATTGTAGCGATTGTCCAGATTGCCCTGCGTCTTGCCGTGGCGTAAGAGGATGATGTTCAGCATGGATTCCCTCCGGTCGTTGGTCTCTCCGCGCCCCGAAATAAAAAAGATCGGGCTGCGCGGTGTTTTTCCGATTATACACCACATTCGCCCAATCTCAAAAGAACGCCAAGGCCAATTCTGTGTGACTTTTTTTATTGCGAGTCTGACGACTCCTCCGCCTGCCACTGCGCGAGAAGCCCGCGCATCCACGCGGAGACGTCCATATCATACGCGCGGTCAAGATGCTCCGGCGAGAACACCTCGCGAATCGAACCATACGCCTGCGTCTCTCCCGCGTCCAGCAGCAGCGCGTGGCTGCCGTAAGCGCGCGCAAGGCTCAGGTCGTGCACGACGGAAGCGACCGCTCTGCCGGGCGTCTTCAGCCACTCGGAAATCAGCTCAAATACTTGTTTTTGATACACCAAATCGAGGTGGTTGGTGGGCTCATCCAGCAGCAACACGCGTGGATTCTGCGCAAAGAGCTGGGCCAAAAACGTCCTCTGCAGCTCGCCGCCGGAGAGCGTCATCACGTTTTGATCCACGATTTTCGTGAGTCCTGTGAGCTCCAGCGCACGGGCAACCGCGACCTCATCCTCCTCCTGCCCGCCGGAAAAGAGTCCCGGCGCATAGGCATATCGACCAAGCCGCACGACCGAGCCCACGGTAAAACCGTAGCCCATCGTATGCGTCTGCGCGAGCACGCCGACGAGCTTCGCCAGCTCGTGCGGGCGATACCGGCGCACATCTTTGTCCAGCAGGCGCACCTCGCCCGTATACGGCACGCCCTGCGAAATCGCGTTGACAATCGTGCTCTTTCCCGCGCCGTTCGGGCCGATGATCATCAGCCAATCCCCATCCGAAAGCGAAAAACTCACGTCGTTGACGATTTTTTTCTCTCCGTAGCGCACACTCAAGCGCTTCACATCCAGTAGGCTCATACCCGCGCCCTCCTCGATCGATAAAAGATCACGATAAAGAGGAACGCGCCGATGAACGACGTGACCACGCCGATCGGCAGCTCGATGGGGTTTAAAAGCGTGCGCGCGACGAGGTCCGCGAGCATCAAAAACACCGCGCCGCCAAAGAGGGACGCGGGCAGCAGGCGCTTGTGGTCGGGGCCTACGATCATGCGCACCATGTGCGGCGTCACGAGACCCACAAAACCGATCGTGCCGCCGATGGAAACGCAGACGCCGATGAGCGCGCTCACCGCGATGAGCAGCGTGAGCTTGACCTGCCGCACGGGCACGCCGATGCTGCGCGCGTTGCTTTCGCTCACGGCAAAGGCGTTGAGCTCGCGCGAATAACGCAGGATAATGCCGCCGAACACGACGAGCGCCGCAAGCAGCACCAGCGCGTTTTGAAGGTTGGTGCCAAGCAGAGAGCCCATCGTCCAGAACGTGATCTGCTTGACGCGGTCGGACGCAAACGAGATGATCAGCGCAAGAATGCTCGAAACAAACATCGAATAGATCACGCCGATGAGGATGATCGTGTTCGTGCTCATCGAATAATCGATTTTATACGCGAGCGAGAGGATGATCAAAAGCGAGAGAAACGCAAACACGATTGCAAGCACCATCGTGCCCGCAAACGGAAGCTGCGGCAGCGTGATGCCAAACGCGATGGCGATCACCGCGCCTAAGGACGCGCCGCTCGCAACGCCCAGCGTGCTGCCGTCCGCCAGCGGGTTTTTGAGTAGTCCCTGCATAGCGCCGCCGCAGAGCGAGAGCGCGGCACCCGTGAGAGCCACGCAGAGCACGCGCGGTAGGCGCACGGAGAGAATGATCGGCACCGAGATGCCGTCCGGCATCGGCAAGCCCCAGATCGCGTTCCAGATGACGAGCAGCGTTTCTTTTAGCGGCAGACTCACGCTGCCGACGCAGACGCAGAGCGCCATCACCGCCAGCGTGACAAGCGAAAACAAGAGGAGTTCGCCCGCGCGAAAGCCCTCCCGTTTGCCGCTGATTCTGTTCTGCGCGGGAGGCGGCAGCTCGCCTCCGTCGCGCGTTAACTCAGGATTCTGTTTCAATCCGCTCTGTCCTTTTTTTGCTCAGGGTTGTTCGTTTACGCCGCTTTCTACTTCGTCACAATCGCTTTGACGAAGTCAAACAGTGCCTGCGCTCCGTCCGCAATGCGCGGGCCGGGTCGCGAAAGCTCGTTGTTTTGGAGGTTTAGGATGTCTCCGTTCTTCACGGCGGTGACATCCTGCCAGCCCGGACGGGAGAGAATCTCGTCTGTTGGCGTCTGTCCTTCACCGAAGTACATCGCGACGGTCACGATGATGTCCGGGTTCGCCTTGATCACCTGCTCTTCGGAGATCTCCGCCCAGCCGGAAGTGTCCGCAAATACGTTCTTGAGGCCCAGCATCGTCGCAATCTCGTCCATAAACGTGCCTTTACCGGCAGTCCAGAGACCGTATTGCAGCGGAGAGACCTCGAAATAGACGCTCTTGCCCTCCAGTTCGCTCGCGTGAACAGAAAGTTCGGAGAGCGTGGATTCCATCTTGTTCACGACCGCCATTGCCTCCGCATCCCGGCCGGTGACCGCGCCGATGAGCGTGATGGCCTGATAGACGCCGTTGATGTCCTTCGCGTCGGAGACGACGCACTGGATGCCCGCGGCTTCGAGCTGCTTGACCTGATCCTCGGTCTGCGCCATCGCGCTCATGAAGAGCACCTGCGGAGCCAACGCTATGATCTGCTCGATGTTGGTCTCCATGCCGGACTGCACGGCGGGGGCAGCCTGCACCTCGGCCGGATAGTCGCAGAATTCACCGCGGCCAACCAGCAGATCCCCCGCGCCGATGGCGTAGAGGATTTCGCAGTCCGCCGCGCTGAGCGCGACGACGCGCGTTGCGGGCGCGGCTAGCTTGATCTCGCGTCCCATCATGTCGGTGGTTTCAACGCCGCCTGTTGAGGCGGGAGCCTCCGCCACCTCCTGCAGCGTGCCCGGGGCTTGGGTTGCTTCCGGCGCGGCGGTAGCGGTGGTCGTGGCGGCGGGCGCGCAGGCGCTCAGCATGCCGAGGAGCATCAGCGCCGCAATCAGCACCGCGAGGAGTTTGTTGTGTTTCATGTTGTCGTTCATCCCTTTCGATCTTGATACAATCAATCGATACAAATGAATAGAGACAAGCGGGAGGCAAATAAAAATGCTCCGCTCTTTGAGGAGAGGGAGCAATGAAAAAACCGCGTGCTGTCGGCGCGCCTATAGCTTCACTCCACCCCAGGAGTATTTCTCATACGCAAACAGGTCTCCCGGCTTCGCTTCATCCTACTAGGACGCCTTCCCGCTGTAATGCAGTGGCTTTGTGTCCGTTCGTCCGCTTCACGGTTACTGGGGTAGCCCGGAATTCTCATCCGTATTCCCTCGGCGGTTTCTCCGCCGGCGCCCTCATCGGGCGCAGATGCACACGCTATTCATTTAGTTATAGTATAGTTTGGTTTCCATCTCACGTCAAATTCTATCTGGCGGTCCTTCGGGAACTTCTCATTTTTCGCGGTTTGTGATACCATAGGATCGGGATCAAAATGGGAGAATTTTAGACACATGAAAACACTGCTGCAACACTGTCGCATCTACGACGGAACCGGTGCGGAAGCTTTTTCAGGCGATATCCTGATCGAAGACGACCGCATCCTCGACGTTGGACAAGGCCTCGTTTGCGAAGGCGCCACCCACGTCGATCTCTCCGGCAAAAGCGTTTCCTCCGGCTTTTTTGACGCGCATTCGCACAACGACTGGTATGCGGCAAAAAACGACCCGAAACCCTACTTTGAGCCGTTTGTGCGGCAGGGCATCACCTCGTTTATCACCGGCAACTGCGGGCTTTCCATGACCGGATTTGCGCCCGACAGCCCGTATCTCGACAAAATCGGCGCAGGTCTGTTCCACATGGAAGACTTAACCGGCGTCTATCCCGATATCAACTCGTTTTTCTCGGCAATCGACGGCAATACGCCGTTGAATATCGCCTCGCTGGTGGGGCAATGCACCGCGCGCGCCAGCGGCACGGGCTACAATAACCACCCGCTGACCGAGGCGGAAACCGCGGATATGCTTGCGTTGCTTGAAGAGAACCTCAAGCAGGGTGCCTGCGGTGTTTCGCTGGGTCTCATGTATGAGCCGGGCCTCTACGCACCGAAAGAGGAGCTGAAAAAGATTGCCGCGCTCTGCGCGCGCTATCACCGCCCGCTGACGGTGCACCCGCGCGCCAACTCCGCCGTCTCGATGGCGTATCCGGAGCTGTTGGGCAGGCCTCACCTGCTGCGCGCGCTGGATGAGCTAGAGGAGATCACGCGCGGGCTGAACGTCAAGCTGCAATATTCGCATGCGATCTTTGTGGGTAAAAACTCCTTCCGCTGCAAGGACGAGCTGGTCGAAATTCTGGAGCGCATGCGCAAAAACGGCGTGGACGCAATGTTTGATATCTACGCGGAGCTGTTGGGCGTTTCGGTCATCACCGCCATCATGCCGGTGTGGTATCAGGCGCTGAGCCCCGCGGACAAGCGCAAGTTCGTCAACAAATTCCGCTTCCGCGTGCTGGCAAATGCCTCCATCCTCCTGCTTGGATTCGGGTTTGACGACATCCAGATCGCCTATATCGGGCCGGGATATGAGCACTATGAAGGCAAGACCGTCCACGAGATCGCCAAAGAAAAGAAGATGAACGACCTCGACGCCTACCTGATGCTCTGCGAAGAGAGCAACTTTGCGGGCAGAGTCAACATGGGCCCGTATAGCACGCCGCAGATCATCTCCGCGCTCTCCCGCCACGACAACGTGCTCTATATGACCGACGCGTGGGTCGAGGAGCACGGCATCCAGAACCCCGCGATCTACGACTGCTTCCCGAAATTCCTGCACCTTTCGCTCAACGGAAGCGGCGACACCATGCCGCGCACGATCCGTAAGATGACCGGCGCCGTGGCGGATCGTTTTTCGATTGCCGAGCGCGGATATGTCAAGCCCGGCTATTATGCCGACCTGACGGTGTTTGATGAGGACGTACTCAAGCGCACGAAGCCCGACCAGTCCAAATCGTTCGGCATCGAGCGCGTATATGTCAACGGCCGACTCGTACTCAACGGCGACGCGCTGGATGAGACCGCGTTTGCCACTGCCGGGCGCGCGATGCGCGTTTGAGACAAGAATGATGACACAAAGCGAACCGACCTGTCCCCGCGCGGAAAGGAGAAGCGCATGAATAACCTGTTGCAGTTGAAATACGCCGTCGAGGTAGAAAAAACAGGCTCCATCAGCAAGGCTGCGGAAAACCTCTATATGAACCAGCCGAATCTGAGCAAGTCCATCCGCGAACTGGAGGACGACCTCGGCATTGCAATCTTTGACCGCACGGCAAAGGGCGTTGTCCCGACCGAGAAGGGACGCGAATTTCTGGGCTATGCGCGCAGCATTCTTTCGCAGATTGCGGAGATGGAAGCGCTCTATAAGAAGTCCGACGAAAAGAAGACGCGCTTCGACCTCTGCGCGCCGCGCGCGAGCTATGTTTCCCAGGCGCTCACCGAGGTGATACTTTCGCTAGGACCGGATGCGGACTACAGCATAGACTACCGCGAGGCGGGCGCGATGCGCACGATCAAGCAGGTGGCAAACGGTGTCAATCAGCTCGGCGTGATTCGCTATCAAACCATCTACGAGCCAAACTATCTCAACACGCTGGCGGAGCGTTCGCTGGTGTACGAGCCGGTTTGGGAGTTTGCCTGCGTCGTGATTCTCAGCGCACAGAACGCGCTGGCCAATCTGCAGGTCGTCTCCAATCGCGATCTGGCATGCTGCACCGAGGTGCTCTATGGCGACGCGTCGATTCCCGCGCTTCCGGTCAACCAGGCGCGCGAGCTTGCGCAGGCCATCGAGGCGAAGAACACCATCACGGTGTATGAACGCGCAAGCCAACTGGAGCTCATCAGCAGGCTGAACACCGCCTATACGATCGCCTCGCCGATGCCGCAGGATGTGCTGGATCGCTTCCAGCTGGTGCAGCGGCGCGTCGATCTGTCCGGCAATCTCTACCGCGATGTGCTGATCTACCGCGCGGGCTATCATCTCTCGCGGCTCGATCGGCTGATGATCGAAAAGCTCCGCGAATCCGCGCAGAGGATCATTCAGGAATAACGGAATCATACACCCGGCTACCGCCGGGTGTTTTTATTTACGTTTTAGATTATCCCGGCTCACGCCGGGCGGTTCCAGCCATCATTTCCAGCCGATAAAGGAGGTGCATCGCAGAAAACCGCCGTCGATGTTATAATTCGCGATGCGCGATGTTATAATAGATATTATTATATCGATATTAATATACTGATATTCCGTTTTTCTGCCTTCTCATGTACCCTTACCTATCGTAGTATAGAGACAGAAAGAAAGCATTCGGTGATTCCCAGCAACGGATTCGGACGGCGGGTAGGCTGCCAATCCGGAAAACCAAGCCGAAAAGTGCCCTTTCGACCAACAAACGTTCTGAGCAGTTTCGGAAGTAATCTCGAAACGAAACTCGGACGAAACGCGGATTCGATCTTACGGGATCGACACTCGCACCAACACTCAAGCGGGTTCGTTGCCGCTTCCGCGGCGGGCAGGCTGCGAACCAACGACGGCACGAGCCCCCTTGAGAACAGGAATTCATCTGTATGATTGAGGAAGACAAGAGGAGATGGAGAAAATGACGAATACGACGACAAGAACCCCGATTGACAGCGTAGAAGCATTGGAGAGCGCATTTGACCGCCTCCGCGCAGCGCAGCGCACATTTGCCACCTACACACAGGAACAGGTGGACAAGATTTTTCTCGCCGCCGCAACCGCCGCCAACAAGGCGCGGATTCCGCTGGCGAAGCTCGCCGTGGAAGAAACCGGCATGGGCGTTGTGGAGGACAAGGTGATCAAGAACCACTACGCTTCCGAATATATTTATCACGCATACCGTGACACCAAGACCTGCGGTGTGATTGAAGAAGACAAAGCCTATGGCATCCAGCGCATTGCGGAGCCTCTCGGCGTCATCGCGGCGGTCATCCCGACCACGAACCCGACCTCGACCGCGATCTTTAAGACGCTGATTGCGCTCAAAACGCGCAACGGCATCCTCATCAGCCCACATCCCCGCGCAAAACGCGCGACGATTGAAGCCGCGCGCATCGTGCTCGAAGCGGCAGTTGCCGCAGGAGCACCAGAAGGCATCATCGACTGGGTGGACGTGCCGAGCCTGGATTTGACCAACCTCGCGATGAAGGAAGCGGATTGCATCCTCGCGACCGGCGGCCCCGGCATGGTGAAGAGCGCCTATAGCAGCGGCAAGCCCGCCATCGGCGTCGGCAGCGGCAACGTGCCCGCCATCATCGACGACACGGCGGACATTCTTTCCGCGGTGAGCTCGATCATACTGAGCAAAACCTTCGACAACGGCATGATCTGCGCCAGCGAACAGGCGGTCATCGTGGTTGATTCCATCTACAACAAAGTTCGAAAAGAGTTTGCTGAGCGCGGATGCTATCTGCTCAAGGCGGACGAAATCGAAAAGGTGCGCAAGACCATCGTCATCAACGGCGCTCTCAACGCAAAGATCGTGGGTCAATCCGCCTTCACCATCGCAAAGCTTGCGGGCGTGACGGTTCCGGAGAAGACGAAGATTCTCATCGGCGAAGTCGAGTGCGTAGAACCCTCCGAAGAGTTTGCGCATGAAAAGCTCTCCCCTGTGCTCGCGATGTATCGCGCCAAGGACTTTGAGGACGCGCTGCAGAAGGCGGAGCGCCTGATCGCAGACGGCGGCTACGGCCACACCGCGAGCGTCTACCTCGATCCCGTGACGCAGAAGGAAAAGCTTGCTGCCTATACGAGCCGCATGAAGACCTGCCGTATTCTCGTGAATACCCCCTCCTCGCACGGCGGCATCGGAGACCTTTACAACTTCAAGCTTGCGCCGTCGCTCACGCTCGGCTGCGGCAGCTGGGGGGGAAACTCGGTTTCCGAGAACGTTGGCGTCAAGCACCTTTTAAACATCAAGACCGTTGCCGAGAGGAGAGAGAATATGCTTTGGTTCCGCACGCCCGATAAAGTCTACTTCAAGAAGGGCAGCCTGCCGGTTGCGCTCAGCGAACTGAAGGACACCCTCGGCAAGAAGCGCGCGTTCCTCGTAACCGACACCTTCCTCTACGAAAACGGCTACTCCAAGCCTGTGACGGACAAACTCGACGAAATGGGGCTAGCGCACGAAACCTTCTTCAACGTTCTGCCTGATCCTACGCTGGCGAGCGCCCGCGAAGGCGCAAAGCAGATGGCTTCCTTCAAGCCTGACGTGATCATCGCCCTCGGCGGCGGCTCCGCGATGGACGCGGCAAAGATCATGTGGGTGCTGTATGAGCATCCCGAAGCGGACTTCATGGACATGGCGATGCGCTTTGCCGACATTAGAAAGCGCGTCTACACCTTCCCGAAGATGGGCGAAAAAGCGTACTTTATCGCGATTCCGACCACGGCGGGCACGGGCAGCGAAGTCACCCCGTTTGCGGTCATCACCGACGAAACGAGCGGCGTGAAATACCCGCTGGCGGACTACGAACTCATGCCGGATATGGCGATTGTGGACGCGGACATGATGATGAATGCGCCCAAGGGCCTCACGGCGGCCAGCGGCATCGACGCGGTCACGCATAATCTCGAAGCATACGCCAGCATGCTCGCCACGGACTTTACCGACGGCACGGCGCTGCGCTCGCTCAAGATGATATTCGAGTATCTGCCCCGCGCCTACGACAACGGGCCCAACGATCCCGTCGCGCGTGAAAAGATGGCGAATGCGGCGACCATGGCGGGCATGGCGTTTGCCAACGCGTTCCTCGGTGTTTGCCACAGCATGGCGCATAAGCTCGGCGCGTTCCACCACATCCCGCACGGCGTTGCCAACGCGCTGATGATCGACGAGGTCATCCGCTTCAACGCCACGGACGTTCCGGTCAAGATGGGCGCGTTCTCGCAGTACGACCACCCGCACACCCTCGCACGCTATGCGGAGGTTGCAGACGCCCTCGGTCTCAAGGGTAAGACGGATGAGGACAAGGTGGAGGCGCTGATTGCAGCCCTCGATACGCTCAAGGAGCGCGTCGGCATCAAGAAGACCATCCGCGACTACGGCATCAAGGAAGAGGACTTCCTCGCTCGGCTCGACGATATGGTCGAGCAGGCGTTTGACGACCAGTGCACCGGTGCTAACCCGCGCTATCCGCTCATGAGCGAGATCAAACAGATGTACCTCAACGCCTACTATGGAACGAGCGTCCGCGTGTAACGCGGCAACCCAACCACAGTATACAATTGACTGATATAATGGTGTCGGGCAGGATCAAATCCTGCCTGACGCCAAAACGTTTTCTTCCCACCAAAGCAAAATGACAAAGGAGAACACCATGGATTTATCGAATGTAATCGCGTTTCGCTCCAACAAGACGATCTATCGCGACGGGGACACGGTCGTCAAGGTGTTCGGCGAAGGATTCAAAAAGGCGGATGTGCTCAACGAGGCGCTCAACCACGCCCGCGTGGAGGAGACCGCGCTCAACGTGCCGAAGCTCTACGGCGTTGGCATGACCGAGGACTGCAAGTGGTACATCGTCTCCGAATATATCCCGGGGCGCACGCTGGCTGAGCTGATGGCGGAAAACCCGAAGAAGCACGCGCAATATCTGGAGCAGTTTGTCGATCTCCAGCTACAAATGCATCGCCAGATCTGCCCGCTGCTGCCGAGGCTTCGTGACAAGATGGATCGAAAGATCATCCAGACCGAGCTGCCAACGGCGACGAAATACGACCTGCACACACTACTAGAGTCCATGCCGCGCCACAACAAGCTCTGCCACGGGGACTTTAACCCGACGAATATCATCATTCGCGACGACGGAACGCCGTTTATCCTCGACTGGTCGCATGCCACGCAGGGCAACGCCAGCGCGGACGCCGCGAGAACCTTCCTCCTCTTCTCCCTCGCGGGAGATGACAAGACGGCGGAAGCGTACCTCAAACTCTTCTGCGAAAAGAGCGGAACTCCGCGGCAATACGTGCAAAAGTGGATTCCCATCGTCGCCGCCAGCCAGTCCGTCAAGGGTAAGCCGGAGGAACGGGAGCTGCTCTTCCGCTGGGTTGATGTGGTCGATTACGAGTGATCTTTCCCCGCGCCTGCCGTTGCGTTTTAGCCCGAATCGCGGTATCCTATCGTAGAACTGCGCGCAATGCGCAAGAATGCTTTTCCCGCGAAAGGAACACACCATGAGCGAACTGAGTCGCGGCGTACGCGGTACGCAACAGGAACTGGTCACCGAAAAGAACATCGCAAGCGCGCTTGGCAGCGGAGGCCTCGCGGTCTACGCTACGCCCTGCATGATCACGCTGATGGAATATTGCGCGATGGAGAGCGTCAAGCAACTCCTTCCCGCGGGCAGCTCCACGGTCGGCACGCGGCTCGACGTCAAGCACCTCGCTGCGACGCCCATCGGCATGACCGTGCACTGCGAAACGGAGCTCATCGAGATCGACCGGCGCAGGCTCGTGTTCCAGTGCCGCGCGTTTGACGACGCGGGACTCATCGGCGAAGGCACGCAGGAGCGCTTTATCGTGGACAACGAAAAGTTCATGGAAAAGACGCAGGCAAAACTCCGAACATAAGGCACGTAAAACAGCAACCCCGCAGGAGCGATCCTGCGGGGTTGTTTTTTTGTACATATCTCTTTTCAGATGAATACTCTAAATTGACAGTTGTTGTCTATCGCGCTAAAATGAACCCAGTCACATCCACTTATTTTATTCAATTGCTTGCGATAAAAATACATCAGGGAGGTAATTGTTCCATGCTCTTTGGAGACGACGGGCTCAAACCGCTTGCGGATTTGGCGAAGGCCGCCGTGCGCAGCACAGCCAACTTCAACTGGACGTTCATCGCCATTCTCGCGTTTGTGGTGATGATCTATGTGGACGAAATCCACAAGAAGAACTACAAGGCAATCGCGGCGGCGCTGATGCTCTACAGCGTGCACTGGCTCTACGAGATTGCAAACGCCGTAATCTGCTATTTCACCGGCTACGCGCTCTGGACGGTTTCACCGGAGAGCACGAGCTATATCCTGCTCATCGGCGTGAGCTGGGAGCTGTCGATGATGTTCGCCGTCGCGGGCTTTACCTCGAAGCTGCTGCCCGCGAACAAGGACATGAAGATCCTCGGCATCAACAACCGCATCGTGTTTGCCATCGGCAGCGCGCTATTCTTCTCGCTGATCGAGATTTTCCTCGCCTCCACGCCCGCGTTCATCTGGGTCTACAAGTGGTGGGGCGCGATTCCCGTGTTCATCACGACGTATATCCCGTTCTTCC
Organism: Christensenellaceae bacterium; assembly: GCA_963667195.1. Lineage (GTDB taxonomy): Bacteria > Bacillota > Clostridia > Christensenellales > CAG-138 > UBA7703. The sequence continues at coordinate 1,727,610 of OY762962.1, read as the reverse complement.
TCGCGAGCTATCTGATCTACGACAAGGAGCCCAAGACGCAGAAGAAGTGGATCATCTCGCTGGCCGGCCTCAACATCGTGCTGCTCGCGGTGCTGATTCCGCTCGGCATCATCTAATTTTCGAAAAACATCGTTTCGCTTCCAAAGCCGTGCCTGCGGGCGCGGCTTTTTTACGTCATATGTGCGAAAGCTTATCCAACGCGTCCTCAACGGTCGCCACAAAGAAAACATGGCTACCGTTGTTGCTCTCGTAGATGAAATCCCGCAGGGGTTTGCTCGTATAGCCCGAATAGTCCCCGACGATGGCGACCACGAGCTGATAATTGACGAATTTCTGCAGGATATCTCCCGCAAGCCCGCTGCTGAGCACAAAAAATCGCTCGTCCAGCGCGGCCTTGGGCAATATCATTCGGTCGGCGCCGGTTTCGTAGCGGACAGTCGCCATCAGGTCCAGCGCAGACTGCACGTCGGTGATCAGCGTCTTTTGGCTTTCGACCTGCGCGATGATAACTCCGTTTTGTTCCAGCTGATTGATGTTCATCGTGGTTCCTCCGTGTTGATCGGCAGTTCGATCAGCCGCCGCATATCCTCCGGCAGCTCCGCCGTGAGGTGGATTCGCTCGCCCGTAATCGGATGTATCAGCGTGAGCGTATGGGAGTGCAGCGCAGGCCGCGCGATGAGCGCGCGATCCTCCGCACCGTAGAGCCAGTCCCCCGCGAGCGGATAGCCGATCGCCGAAAGGTGCAGCCGCAGCTGGTGCGTGCGTCCCGTTTGCGGAACAAGCCTCAGCAGCGTAAAGCGCTCGTTGGTCGCAAGTGTGAAATACTCCGTCCGCGCGCTCTGCCCTTCCGGCACAATCGCGCGCTGATAAGTGGAGCCTTGTGCCATGCCGATCGGCAGCTCGATCACACCTTCGGGCGGCAAAACTCTGCCTACCGCAATGCCGAGATACGTGCGCGCGTAGCCTTCCGTATGCATCTGCCGCCTGAGCCGTTCGTGCACATAGCCGCTCTTGGCAAACGCCATGAGGCCGGAGGTTCCGCGATCCAGCCTGCTGACCGGGTGCGGGCTGATCAAGCCGCCAAGGTAGTGGCAGACCGCGTTTTCGAGCGTGAGCTCCTCCGGGTCGCGCGTGCTTTGATGCACCGCAATCCCCGCGGGCTTGTCGATGATCAGCAGGTCTTCATCCTCATACACGACGTTGAGCGGGTACGCCATCGGTACGATGTGTCCATCCGGCAGATCGCCGATCTCAAACGAGAGCACATCTCCCTCTTTAACCCGCGCTGTGACATAGCAGCGCGCGCCGCCCAGCAGGATGCCCTCCTCCCGCCGCTTGAGCCGCGAAAGGTGCGATTGCGAACAGGCGAACTCCCGGCACAGAATACTCAGCACCGTGCGGCCTTCGTCGGCAGCGTTCGCGGTATACGTCAGTCGGCGCAATGGCGTTCCCCCTCCCGCTTTCTCTCGCATGATTGGCTTCACTTTACCCCAAGCGCGCGAAAAACGCAATTGCGGCAGGGTACAATTGTTGCTTTTTTGCGTCATCTGCGCGTTTTGGCTTTTAAGATTGAATTGCTTCCGTTATACTAAAGACAGGGATACGAAGACCTGTACCCGATACGAATATGAGAATGAGGAGTGGTCCCAAAATGGCTATTGTGAATATCACCAACGCGAATTTCAAGCAAGAGGTTCTGGACAGCGACAAGAAGGTTCTGGTCGATTTCTGGGCGCCGTGGTGCGGCCCCTGCCGCATGGTATCCCCGATTGTGGACGAGATTGCCGAGGAAAACGCCACAATCAAAGTCGCAAAGATAAACATCGATGAGCAGCCACAGCTCGCGGCGCAGTACGGCGTGATGAGCATTCCCACGTTGATGGTGTTTGAAAACGGCGATGCGGTCGACAAAGCCGTCGGCGCGCGCAACAAGTCCTTTATTCTACAGATGCTGGAAGGTTGATCGATTCTATTAAAAACACCCCGTGCGCTTGCGCGGGGTGTTTTCTTATTGTCTAGTCCTAGAGACATTTGGTATACTACTATTATGTGTTCAAGGAGGTGCGATAATGAATCGAGTCCTGCTAGAAGTAAACATGGGACAAACATTGGCTGATTTTGAGATTGAGGTGCCTGATAATTGCCCAATATGTCATGCCTCTATTGCACCAATACATCTATACTCGCAAACAGATGATTCGTTATATAATGAAAGTCACAAATATGATATCTCCTCCGTTTTTGCTTGTCCAAGCTGTCACTCACTATTCTACGCCAAAAACAAACATAATGCGTTAAGTATAGATAAATATTACGAGTTGTTATGTTATGGCCCGAATTGTCCCACAAAAACACTTTTTAATGATGAAATTCTGAGAGTTTCTCCTTCATTTGTTGATATTTTTAATCAATCTGAAATCGCAGAAGGTCATAACTTAAAAGAAGTTGCCGGGGTCGGTTATCGTAAGTCTCTGGAATTTTTAATAAAGGATTATGCTTGCCACATACACCCAGAGCAAGAGGTATCTATAAAAGATGCCTTTCTTAAAGATTGCATTAGCAAATATATAGACCATAAAAAGATAAGAGACTTAGCGACCGTAGCAGCGTGGCTCGGTAATGATGAAACGCATTATCTAAGAAAATGGAATGACATGGACGTACAAGATCTGAAAAGGTTTATCCGATCTTGCGTCGCATGGATTCAGGCTGATATTGATGCCGAGGATAGTGCCAAAATAATCGCATCGAGATAATAAAAAAGGAAGTCACTTTCAAAGCGACTTCCTTTTTTAGTAAGTACCTAATCTTTACTCGTACACCGACTCGACGGACGCGACGCCCTCGATGCGGGAAAGTCCTTCCATCAGCGGGGCAAGGTTGTCCCGATCCGGCAAGGTGAGGTGCACATAGACGTGCCGCTTGAGGTTCGTGGTGTCGATGGCGAAGCTGAACTCGTCGATCACGCAACCCATGCGCTCCAAATCCTCCTGCAGCTTCACGATGGTCTGCCCTTCCATCGAGAGCACGATCTGCAGCACGAGGCGGTTCGCCTTCTTGCGGCGGCTGTGCGCCATGGTGCGCAGCACGCGCAGCACGATGAGGATCAATCCCGTGGTGGCAATGGCGAGAACATAGTTTCCGCAGCCCGCAGCAAGACCCACGCAGGACACGCACCAGAGGCTGCTCGCGGTGGTGAGCCCGCGCACGGAGATGCCCTCCTTGATGATGGTGCCCGCGCAGAGAAAGCCGATGCCGCTGACCACCTGCGCGCCGATGCGCGCGGGATCAATGTTGGAGTTTGGATACTGCGACATCAAGAATTCGCCGCTGCACATCACGAGCGCAGCCCCGATGGCGACAAGGATATGCGTGCGCATGCCGGCGTTTCGCTGCACATGCTCACGCTCGTAGCCGATCACGCCCGCCAGCACCGCGGCGAGCGCCACGCGCCCCAGCATGGAGAGCGTTTGCATCCAGTCAATGGTAAAGTGAAACATAGTAAGCTCCTTTCGGTGTAAAGGAAACAAGAATTATAAAAATCTGTAATTGGCCTTCCATATTCGTATATTATACACACCAATACGCTTTCGTCACGCGGCAAGTAAAAAAAATCAATTATTTATTTCGCACCGGCCTTCATCCCGCCGTCGACAGCAGCTTATATCTCGAAGCGTATCGTATTCGACCAGTCATGTTTTATACAGGTTAAATTTGTTTCATCTTCATTCTTTTCAAAAGTAATCCCGTATTACGAAAAATGTAACATCATGCATTAACAGGGCGTTTCTCTGCTCATAGAATGGATGAAAGGTCCCGACCCCATTCTAAAGAGGTGACAAGTATGATGCAGATAGAAAGCCCCCAGAATGGTCTCTCGGGAGACGCATTTTTTTCAAGCCAGCCCCGATGTCGCAATCTTAACCAGAGTCTGCGACGGCGAAATCATCCACGTGAACGAAAGCTTTTGCCGCATCACGGGATATACGCAAGACGAGGTCATCGGAAAAACGACAATCGAGTTGCAGCTCTACGCGATTGCTTCCGATCGCGACGCATATATTGACCTAATTGCAGAAACAGGCATACTCGAACCCCGTCCGCTTGGATTCCGATGCAAAGACGGCAATCGTCGCATCGGTCTTGTTTCAGCGCGGTCGTTTTGGTCGCAAGGGTATGAATACGTCTGCGCAAGCATCCGTGACATCACGGAACAACAGCGCTTAGAGCAGGAGCAAAAAGAGCGCGCAGAAGAACTCACCCGGTTATTCGACACCATGACGCAGGGTGTTATCTATCTGGATACATGCGGAAGAGTCCTCTCCGCAAACCAAGCGGCAGAACGACTGATGGGACAGAGTCTGGATGAACTCAAGGAATGCTCCGAATCGGGTCGTGATTGGGCAACCTTTCGTGAGGATTACGCTCCATTGCACCGTCAGGAGCTTCCTTCCGCCATCGCGCTGCGAACCGGTAAAAAAGTCGGTCCGAACACGGTTGGCTACTTCAATAAAGCGATGCAGGAGTATACCTGGGTGTCCGTCACCGCAACACCGCTGTTTCGCGACGGAAACGAATCACCTTATCAGGTATACCTCATGCTGGAGGACATCACCGCGCAAAAAAAGGCGAAGCAGGACTATGAGCTGCTCTTTCGGGAGATGGGAGACGCGTTTGCCCTGCATGAAGTAATCTGCGATGAAACAGGAGCGGTGGTGGACTATCGTTTTTTGGCAGTGAATCCTGCCTTTGAGAGGATAACTGGATGTAGCGGCAACGATGTGATCGGAAAAACGATTCGGGAAATCAGGCCGAGTACCGAGCCCAATTGGATCAAAGCCTATGGTCAGGTCGCCTTGACCGGCATACCCGCCACGTTTCAAAACTACTTCGCCAAATTGGATAAATACTTCAGCGTGACTGCTTACCGTCCAGCACCCATGCAGTTTGCCTGCACCTTCGCCGATGTTTCCCATCAGGTTCTCTTTCAGCAGGAGCAGGAGCGCGCACAGGAGCAGATCAATCGCCTCGCGCACATCTGCGATGTTGCACCGAGCTCGATACTGGTACTGGATAAAACCGGAAAGATTCTCTATGCCAATGACTTTGCCACACAGCTGCACGGATTTTCCAAGCGAGAACTCTTGCAGATGCATGCGCAAGAGCTGTCGCATGACGCAATAAACTGCAATGATTTCAAGGGCTTTCAACAAACCCGTGAGTTAGGTAAGTTTGTTAAAACAAAAACCGTCTATAAACGCGATGGTACAGCAATTCCGCTCCTAATCTATTCAAAACCAATCGAATGGGATAACAAACCCGCAATTCTCAGCATTGGGACTGACCTAACCGAACAGATGAAAGCTGAAAGTGTATTGCAAACCAGCCTCGCACAAAACCGCAGAATTCTGGAAAATCTGCAGGACGCCTTTTTTCAATCCACTTTTGAAGGCGAATTCCTCACGCTCAATCCCCGTGCGGCGCAAATGTTCGGCTATGCATCAGCCGATGAAATGAAGCAATATAACGCAGTTACATTATATGCGCAGCCAGAGGATCGTGTCGCGATGTATGCCAAACTCAAGGAGGGCGGACAGGTCACGAGCCATACTTGCCAGCTGAAGCACAAAGACGGTTCCCTGTTCTGGGGTTCCATGCATGTTCAATACTTAAAGGATGAATCGGGTGTCATCATCGGTGCCGAAGGCTTGATCCGCGACATCACCGAGCGCAGAAAGCTCGAAAAAGAAGTAAAGGAGCAGCATGAGTCGATCCGCGCGGCCAACGAGGTGCTCCAAAGGCGACTGGAGCAGTCCATCAACGCTATTTCAAAGATCGGCGAACTAAGGGATGCTTACACAGCGGGTCACCAGCGCCGGGTACAGCAGCTCGCCTGTGCGATCGGGCAACGCTGCGGCATGTCGCAGGAAGCCCTGACAAATCTGTCCTACGGCGCGCTGGTGCACGACATCGGAAATATCTACATCGCATCGGACATTCTAAACAAACCCGGCAAAATCACCAACCTCGAATACCAAATTCTCCAAACGCATGTGGAATACAGCTACAGCGTCGTGCTGGAGATGGGGCTTCCGCAGGAGATACTAACCATGGTGCAGCAGCATCACGAGCGGCTCGACGGCAGCGGATATCCCAACAAATGCGTTGGCGATGAGATCATCTTCGAAAGCCGGATTCTCGCCGTTGCGGACGTGGTGGAGGCGATGACGTCGCATCGGCCGTATCGTCCCGCCCTCGGCATTGACCGGGCGCTTTGCGAAATTGAAGCGGGCAAGGGCGTGAAATATGACGCAACCGTGGTCGATATCTGCCTGAGTCTGTTTCGCGAGCAGGGGTTCCAGTTCGCCGCGGAGCCGGATCAAATGTAAATAGGTCGGCGGCAAAGCAACGAGTGCAATCGAATCAATCTATGCACCAACCTTCAAAGCCCGGAGATCACCTCTTTCGGGCTTTTTTCTTTCTTCGTTTGCCTCTCGCATTCCGGCAGGAAAGCGCAAAACGGCGGTTCTCATGGAATCTTCATTTGAAACCGTGGCAAATACGGATATAATGAAATCAAAAGAAGAAGCGAGTGCAAATCCGCTTTGCGTAAGCTTGTAAAAAAGGTAGGACCGCCATGCGCATCCTGATTGTAGAAGACGAGCCGGAGATCGTGCGCTTTCTCACGCTGGAGCTCCAGCACGAGGGCTACGAGGCCGAGAGCTGCCCGGACGGTAAATCCGGCCTTGAGCGCGCGCTCAGCGGCGGGTTTGATCTCGTGCTGCTGGATGTGATGTTGCCGCAGATGAGCGGCGTGGAGGTGCTCCGCCGCTTGCGTCAGGAGAGCGCGGTGCCTGTCATCTTCGTGACCGCGCGCGACGCGGTGATGGAGAAGGTCAACGGCCTCGACCTCGGCGCAAACGACTACATCACCAAGCCGTTTCACATTGAGGAGCTACTCGCGCGCATCCGCATGGTGCTGCGCACCTCCGATTCTTCCGCGCAACCCAGCGGCACGGATACACTCACGCTTGGCGATCTAAAGATCACAACTGCGTCGCGGCAGGTTATGCGCGCGGGGAAGCTGATTGAGCTGACAAAGACGCAGTATGACCTGCTAGAATACCTCCTGCGCAACCGGGATATCGTTCTCACGCGGGAGCAGATTCTCCAGCACGTCTGGGGATACTCCTACACGGGCAACAGCAACGTGGTGGATGTCTATGTGCGCTATGTGCGCAACAACATTCACGACACGGAGGAAAGCCGCATCATCGAGACCGTACGGGGGATTGGATATGTCATTCGCGACAAAACACGCCAAGAATAAGCTTTCCAGCCGATTAACGCGTGTATATGCGCTTTTGTTTTCGGCAATCTTTTTCTTGCTGTCCTGCATCGTCTTTCTGCTGGCGTTCCGATTCCTGGTACAGCAGCAATATGATCACCTCGTCAATTCGCTGGAGCTCTACAGCAACACCATCAAGGAGGAGTTTCGCGAAGAGGAGTTGCGCGAGAATGAGGGCTCGGAAGAAGGTTCAGAAGGGGATTCTGAGCAGGCGGAGGTGCGCATCAGGCCGGACTTGCTTCGAGATCTCACTGTGGATTCCAACCTCTCGGTCTATCTCTATGACAGTGAAGGAAAGCTTATAAGCAGTACACCCAATTTCCCGCTGCCGGAGAGAATGGTGAAAGCCGGCAAAAATGCGCCGGAGCTGATCTTTTACGACCAGACGATGCTGCTGCGCGCGTCGAGCACGCTTGCGGATCACGGCACAAAGATGGGCAGCCTCGTCCTCGTCTACCGGATGGCCAGCGAAACCGGGTTCCTCAAGCTTCTGGGATTTTTGCTGCTTGGCGCAAACGCGCTCGGTGTGCTCATCGCGCTCTTAGCTAGCCTTGCCGCGAGCAGGCGGATGCTCGCGCCCATCGGGCAGATGATCAGCGCCGCAAACCAGATCGACCGCACAACGCTTGATGCGCGGCTGGACGTGCCGGAGCCGGACGATGAGTTGAAGAGCCTCGCGCTGACGCTCAACGGCATGCTGGATCGCGTCTCGAACGCCTATCACCAGCAGGGACGCTTTGTTGCGGATGTCTCGCACGAGCTGCGCACCCCGCTTGCCATCATGCAGGGCAACGTGGATTTGCTCTCGCGCTGGGGCATGGAGGATAAAGCGGTGCGTGAGGACAGCATCAACGCCCTCGCCAAGCAAACCGCCTATATGAACAGCCTTGTGGAGAACCTGCTCTTCCTCGCGCGCAGCGACAACGCAAAGTTTTCGCTCAACAGGGCGACGTTCTCCGTTGACCTGCTCTTTGCAGAGCTTCTAGAGGAGCAGTCGCTGATCGACACCGCGCACACCTATGTTCAGTCAGTCACGCCTGAAGCCGCTACGATTTGCGCAGATCGTGCGATGATCAAGCAGGCGCTTCGCGCACTGATTGACAACAGCGTCAAATATACGCCCGTCGCCGGAACCATCACGCTGGGTTTCACGCGGGAAGCGGGCGCAAACACGCTCTTTGTGCGCGACGATGGCGTCGGCATGACAAGCGAGGATTGCGCGCATATCTTCGAGCGGTTTTACCGTGTGGATCAGGCGCGGGCAAAAGCGACTGGAGGCATGGGATTGGGGCTTTCCATCGTGCTCGCCATCGCGCAATCGCACGGCGGTAGCGCGCGCGCAGAGAGTGCTCCGGGTGCGGGCGCGCGCGTGACCATCACGCTGCCTGAGCAAAACGTTTGATCGTTTTATTCTAAGAACAAATCGCAACAATAAAGCCCATCGGAATTAAATTCCGATGGGCTTTTCACGCGCAAAGCGCAATTCTCTTAAGAAATCTCTCCGGCAAACGGTGGATCCATCCGCCGAAAAAAACCACTTATTGGTTTTTTCTGCCGCTGATGCTGCAAAGAACGCGATAGGTTCCCGTATCGTCGTCATAATAGCAGGAGCAGTTCTTCCCCGCTTCTTTTGCGCGATAGAGCGCCTTGTCCGCGCATAGATACGCGCCCTGCGCCTTCTCAAAAGGCAGCAGGCAGAGCCCCACGCTCATGGTCACGTGCGGATGATCCGTCGCGCCCTTGTTCGGAACCGCCATCTGCTCAATTGCGCGCCGGAGCTCCTCCGCCACACGCTCACAGCGCTCCAGGCTCTCTTCCCGCCAAATCGCGAGAAACTCTTCCCCGCCGATGCGTCCGATGTCGATGCTGCTTTCATCGCTGTATTCGCGCAGAATCGTGCCGATTTTTCGGAGCAGCGCGTCTCCTTCCGGGTGGCCGTAGCTGTCATTGAACTGCTTGTAATCGTCGATGTCGAGTATCACGCACGCCATGCTGGTGTGGGAAATCATGCAGTCGCTGACTACCGTGTCGTAACGGTCAAAGAGCATTCGCCGGTTCATGAGCCCGGTCAGCTCATCCGTCGTCGCGGTGTGATAGAGCGCAAAGTTTGCCTTGAGCAGGTTATTTTTTGCGATGATATTGTCCAGCGCGAGATGCACCTGATGATAGGAGATAAACAATCCTACGACGACGGAAAGATGCGCAAAGATCACGTCCCGCTGCCAGCGCTCCGGCGTCTTGATCTGTTGGTCGATCGTGAGAAACAGTACCATGAACAGCAACACAGTGATCAAGTTCTGTAGTGGAGGAATATCAAACGAAATCTGCACAAGCAGGAACATCCAGATACTCAATACGCCAAGCTCGCCGCCCGAGAGCTGCGTGCTGGAATAAATGCCGCAGAGGTACATCACACAGGAAATCAGAAATACCAGGGTTCTCACATGGTGCGCGGGACGAAGCAATTGCGCGCGGATCATCCTGCCCGTCAAAGAATACACGATCACCAGAAACAGCGCGAATAGAACGGCGAAAAACACCTGATCGAAATCTGATACGGTCGGGTCACGGTAGAGTTGCCGGAGCGCCACCAGCACGAGCGCGAGCAAGCACATCCGCTGAATGGTACGCAAATTCGCGCGATCGATCTCCGCGCCATAGCGCCGAACCGTTTCGCGATCATATCCCAGAAAAAGCCATCGCCGAATGGATTGGATGATGCGATTCCCCAATGAATTCCCCTCACGAGATGTGCTCGATGTCCCATCAAAAAGAAAGCAAAGCTGATTCGAAGGAAAACACGTAAAATCCCCCTGCGAACGCTTGCCGCGTACAATTTAATAGTATAGATAGGAGACGACCAAAAAAGCAAGAATTCCTGCGAAAAACGCCTGATCTTATCGGAAAATAACGTATTTCAGCATGTCGATTTCAGGTGCAGCAGGTAACGAAACAAACACGGGTTTTCTGCCGCGGTCAGAGTGCTACAGAAGCCGCTTTTTCCTAAAGAAAAGCAGGCTGAGCACCACGACCAGTATGCTGAGTATGATGACGGCGGGATAGCCGTATTGGCTCGTCAGCTCCGGCATGTACTTGAAGTTCATGCCGTACCAGCCGACGATCAACGTCAACGGCAGGAACACTGTCGTCACCACCGTAAACACCTTCATGATGAGGTTCGCGTTGTAGTCCAGCGCCGCCATGTACGCCTCGCGCACCTGCACGAGGCTGTCCCGGATGAGCTGCGCGTTGGCGGAAAGCCGCGCGATCTTATCCCGCGCGGTATGGAAGTGATACATCTGCTTTGCGGAGAACAGATCCGCCTCGTTTTCCAGCATCGCATCAAACAGATCCAGCAGTTGTTCATAGTAGTTGCGGATCACGAGCACTTTTCGCCGCAGCGTCAGGATTTCGCTGTTGAACTTCTTACCGGTCGTGTTGTTTTCAATCTGCTCTTCCATCTCCGCAATTCTGTGGTCGAACTGCTCTAGATCGCTGCCGTCCTGGCTCAGAAGGCGATCGAAAAACGCGCAGATCAGCCGCTCCAGCGAGACAGTCTTGAGATTGAGCCGTTGCACCGTCTCCTCCAGCGACACGGGAATGCTCTCGTCGTCATCGCGCAGAGAGACGATGAGCATCAGGTTCTTTTTGATAAACAGACCAACGCGATCCCGCGCGTCGCTGTCCTCCGAAATTTCGCGAACGGAGACGACAGCAAACAGTTCGCCATCCGCAATATGCACGGCGGAGCGAAAACGCCCCTCCGTCTTCTCGCATTCTTCCACCAACCCCGCACCGAAGCCGACGCGCTGCCCAAATTTTCCCTTAAGTTGGGCAAGCGTCACAACGCCTGTGGTCAAACGGGTATCGTCCAGCTGCTCCGGCTTGATTTGGTTGAGGGATTCCGAAAACTCATACAGCATACGCTTTTCTCCTGCGATTACGGGTTTGATGTAGATGATATTGCGTTTTACACGCACGGTCAATATATGTTCTTATGGTATACTGGTATCATCAATCATGCGGAGGTATATCATGCGTCAGGATGATCGCTTTATTCGTGTCTATTCCAAGGGCATTTCGACGGTCAATGAAATCTGGATTGACCGTGAGACGGGCGTGAATTACTTTTTCCACGCCGCGGGCTATTCCGGCGGGCTCACACCGTTGCTGGACAAGGACGGAAAGCCCGTCGTCACCGATTCCTACACGCTGGAGCACACCATCGGGCGTTAACGCGCCCAACAGGGTAACACAGAGGGCGTATCGGCCCTCTTTTTTTGCGTCCGGAGCAGGTCAACCGCGCACGAGTTCCAGCTTATACACCACGGGACGGATGCCGTCCGTGCAGCAGAGGATGCGCGTGCCGCCTTGGCGGTACCAGGTGTTCTCGTCGCCTCCGGCATACAGCGTCGCAATCGCGGAATACAGGTCGATCCACGCCCACGGGCACAGGCCTTCCGGCTTCTCCGCGCCGCCCGAATAGAGAAACACGTCGCCTTCCTCCTGCAGCGGGCATGCGCCGGCAGAAGCGCCTTCGCTTAAATATTCTTCCGCGAGTTCCGCGTAAAATTCCCGTTTGAGTACCGTGATGCGCACGCTGTTCATGAATTCCGTCCCCCGATTGCAATCGTTTGACTATTATATCATGCGGGGTTCGATTTGCGTTTACGAAAACAAGCGTTACTGATAGAATAGTGCTATCAAACCGTATGGATATGAGGTGCGTTATGTCAGTTGAAAGAGAAAAAATCACGATTAAAAGCGAAACGAAGACGACGATTCGCGGATACGGTATTCAACTCAACGACGATAAGCTCACACGCATCGACCAGATGGTGGAGAGCTATGAGCAGCGTGTTGCGGCGCGGCTGGATGAGGATTATGAGCACCACACGCGGCGCAGCGACCGCGTTGCGGACAAGGTTGCGGCGTTTGGCGGCAGCTGGACGTTTATCATCATCTTCGCAAGCTTTCTCGTGATCTGGATTACGCTCAACCTGCTACCGGTGCTGGGATTACAGTTTGACCCGAAACCGTTCATCCTGCTGAACTTGATCCTCTCGTTTATCGCGGCGTTTCAGGCGCCGATCATCATGATGAGCCAGAACCGGCAAGCCGCGCGCGACAAGCATGAGTCGATCATCGACTTCGCGATCAACTACAAGGCGGAGCAGGAGATTGACGACATGCAGAAGCACCTCCATCGCATGGAGGCGGAGCTTGCGGAGATCAAAACGCTGCTGAAAGAGAAGGATTGACGCCTTTTCGCAATTACGAATCTCCCATCGATCACGCAATCCCGCATCCGTATGCGCACAGGATTGACCTGATCAAACCATTCTGTTGAAAGGACGTAGCCCGTCTTGATAAAAAGAGTTCAAGTAACTTCCGCCCGAAAGGGTTCCATTCTGCGCTTTTTCGAGAAAAATTGGCACTATCTCGTGATTGCTGCGCTGTCCTTCGTGTCGTTTGCGCTGCTCTACGGGGTTGCCATCATCGACCCCACGTATACGGACTGGCTGCTCGGAAAAGGCGATCTGTCGCAGCACTATATCGGGTGGCAGGCATTCAAAAACAGCAGCTGGCTCTTTCCGATCGGCATGACGGATCAGCTCGCGTATCCATACCATACCTCCATCATCTTTACGGATTCCATTCCGGTATTCGCGGTGTTCTTCAAGCTCTTTCGCGCCATATTGCCCACAGAGTTTCAATACTTCGGCATCTGGGGCGTTCTGTGCTTTGCGCTGCAGGGGATTTTTGCCGCGCGCATCATCCAGCGGTTTGTTCCCAATCGAATCTACATCATTCTCACCAGCATGCTGTTTGTCATCACGCCCGTGATGATCTTTCGCATGTATACGCATACCGCTCTGGCGGGGCAATGGCTGATCCTTTTCGCGCTTGATACGTTCTTTGCGAACAAGACCGCGTCCGGCCGCGCAATCTACCTCCGCTGGGCTACCCTCGGCGTGCTCTGCGCGTCAACGCACATCTACTTTCTGCTGCTGGGCGGAATCATTCTGGCGGGCTGCTGTCTGGAGGACGTCATCCGCACGCGAAAGCTCGTGCGGTCGATCTTCATCGCGCTGTCCTATCTTCTCCCCGCGGTGGTCGTGGTCGCGCTGCTGGGCGGGTTCTCCTCGTCCATGGATGCCTCGACCGGCGGGCTGGGCATCTATTCCTTCAATGTCAACGCATTCTTCAATCCGCAGGGTTGGTCGCAAATTCTGCCGGATCTGCCGACCTACGGATTGGGTCAATATGAGGGGTTTGCCTATCTGGGCGCGGGAATCCTCCTGCTCGTGGCGCTGAGTTTCCTCGCGTTTGTCGTGTCCAAAAACACGCGGGCGCGCCTTCGCGCGCGAACGAGCCAGCTCATCGCGCTCGGCGTCGTGTTTCTCGTGACCCTGTTCGCGTCCCTCAGCCCGAAGATCGCGCTCAACGGCAGCTTACTTGTGAAGCTTCCGATCCCCTATTCCATCGTGCAGCTCTGGGCCATCTTCCGCGCGACGGGCAGAATCGCCTGGATCATGGTCTATCTGATCATGCTGGGCAGCGTGATCGTCTCCTACTCGCTCTTCAACCGTCGCGGTGCCGTGGTGCTCGCGGCACTCGTGCTCGGGTTGCAGGTGTATGACATTCAAGCCCCGCTTATAAAGCGGCACGAGGAGTTTTCGCAGAAGATCGTGTACCAGTCCCAACTGACGGACACCGCATTTTGGAACAGCGCAGCTCGGAGCAATATCCGCCACGTCGTGCTGATCCCGCGATTTAGCCAGCTGCCCGAAGAGATGCGCTGGTCGCTCGCCAACTGGGCAATGGACAACCGCATGACGCTGAACGACTTCTATTTTGCGCGCGAGAACGCAACGATGTTCAGCGAGAACCAGGCCGCGCAGATTGCCAGCCCCGACGCGTCCGAGCTGTTCATCGTCAGCCCCGCAAACGCGTTTATCACGGAGCGGCTCGACCTCACCTACTATTGGGTCGATGGGCTGATCGTGGGTACGCTTGAGCCGATTCTCGGTCAAAAAAGCATCGATCCGAAAGACGATTCGGTCAACCGCTATACGTTTGGAGACGGGTATGTGGATACCGGCGTGGAGAAAGACGGCGCGCGTTACCTGTTCGCGAACGGCACGTCGTTCGGACCGTTCTGGACGATGCCGAAGGGAACGTATCGGGTCGTAGCATACGGCAGCAATCTCGCGCTGTGCGACGTGAGCGCGCATTCGCTCTCGAACAGGTTGCGGCACAAGATATCCGACTTTACCGCGCAGGAGGATCAGCTTTCGTTTACCGTGACCATTGAAGAGGACACGTTCACGTTCGAGGTGTGCATCCTCAATCAATCTTCCGATGAGGCGCGCCTCGACTACATCGACTTCACGCGGCTGGGGTAGCGGAGCAAGCGCTCACGGCTGGCGGGAGATTGGTTGCTTGCGCATGAAAGCTTCTGCGCGCGTTGACTGAAATGAAAAGAGAACCCGCGGGGCGCGGGTTCTCGTGGGTGTGGAGGGACAGTAATTATATAAAATCAACCTGAACCTTCACCCAATATGGCAACTGTTGCTTAATATCCCTAATGTTTTTGCGCAATACTGATTCGAGATCATCACTCAATCCTTCATAACTGAATTCATCTTTAAAATAGTCCTCATGTAGTTGCAAAGCTGTTTCACGGGGTATCCCCATCTCGATTAATTTCACAACTACTGGCTCACATGCCCCATTTTGTAGGCTCTTAACAAATACTCCATCGTCTTCAAACATATCAAATATTGGTTTTATCATTAAAGGTATTTTATATGATACAAAGCTCTGTATGACATTAATTACTTCATCAATTTTCTCTTGGCTATCTTCACTATTGCAGTACTTATTATTTAAAATGTCTCTAAGCTTTACACCTCTAGCCCACTTTATACAATATTCGCAAAGTATGTTGAACTTAACATCATCATAATAGCCATCCGGTATTGATTCTTTAAAAATTGTTTGTGTTTGCGGGCACTTTTTAAAAAATTCCAATATCGAGATCAAACTGTTTTTACTATCTTTGTCCAAAGGGGAACGGGGAATAATCCCTGTGTAGCTTTGATATATTTCTTCCAAAATAAATGGATC
The DNA here is from genome assembly GCA_963667195.1 of Christensenellaceae bacterium. Classification (GTDB taxonomy): domain Bacteria; phylum Bacillota; class Clostridia; order Christensenellales; family CAG-138; genus UBA7703. The sequence continues at coordinate 1,712,129 of OY762962.1, read as the reverse complement.
CCAATATCGGTTTTTTAAACATGCCTCAATTGGTATAGTTAAGTTTTGCATACTATTTAATCCAGCTTTAATAATCTCAGTTGGCAAAGATATACCGAGTTCTTCTAACCTGCTTTTTGCATGTGTTCCGTAACGCAGAAGTGACTGCCGAATATAAATTGCTAAATATCCGAAGGCATCCATCTCTTCACTCACAGCATCCGCTGAAAGTATAACTTCCTCAATATCATCTTTATATTCTTCAAACCTGGAATGATGGCTCGGTGATAGTTGCTTAGTAACCTCATCGAATAGTTTTATCTCTTCATCCTCTTCAAATTGACCCTCATCAAGTATATAAGTTCGCCCAATCAAATCTTTCATCAAACGACCTGCACGGCCTCTTAAATTCGCAATTTCATAATCAGACAATTTCGATGTGTTCTTTGTTTTTTTAATAAAAAGATTAGGATTACGAAGAATTACATTCTGAGCAGGCAAGTTTACCCCTTGCATTAAAGTTGTTGTGCAAACCACATTAAGGATGAGCTTGTCAGAAATTGCTTTTTCTAATGTCCGGCGGACGTGAGTAGGAACTTTTCCGTGATGATATGCGACTCCTTTGAGAATAGTGTTGCTCAGTGAATAGCATTGATGTACTGTTTCATTATAGTAATCAGATAACTCATATAGTAGTTCGTTCCTTGTGGTAACTTTTTCCTTATTTGCGAATGACAATGCAATTGCTCGAGCGGTTTTAGAAGTTGGAGCGAAGATGATATTCTGCTGCCCTTTCCCAATTTTATTGACAAATCTATACAAATAGTCCATGTACTCATCGTTATACAACACTTTACCGTAATTGCAAATCGCTGATGGGTCTGCCAACTTCTTTATTAATGGTTTCTTAAATAATGGTGTGTATAGTTTGAAAAAGTACTCCCTCTCTGTGCAGCTGATAGTATATGTGATATTAAGAACAGGACTAACAGACGTTGCGCATTCGAGAGTATCGTATCCTAGTAAATCTGTTCCCAGTGTGCCAATATTCTCAATTCTGGGACCGGATATAATTACTTTCTCAACTGCCTTCATGTGTCTAAATTCATTTATCATGTCTAAAAGAACTCTTGACCTGTTTTGATCTTCATTCGAGACGTGTTCGATGTTTTGAATCTCATCAATAATCAAAACCAACGGATGGTTGAAACTAGTTGTATACGAGAGCGCTGTTATCGCTTTTTCTTGTGTTAAAACATAAATCCCAGGCATATCGTTGTTTCGTGGTTGATATACGCTTGATATTGTATATTGTGAGTAAGAATGATCTCTTGCTAATTGAGTGTAATTTTCGATAATCTGGTTTTGGAGGCTAAGAGTTGGAACAATATATATTAGTTCATAATTCTTCTCTATAAACAATTCGAACGTCTTTAAAATGATAGCAAATGTTTTCCCCGCAGATGTGGGGGCAGATACTCCAATGTGCCTGTTTAACTCAATACCATCAATAACATTTTTCTGGAATTCAGTTAAAACATATTTAATTCCACCTAAATTATACTCGAAAGCAGTTTGCGATACAGTTGTTGAAATCTGATCAATAATACTGTTTATAAACGAGAAGGAGCCTCGCGCTGAATCATACTCATCATCGAATGCTATAGCAGATGATGTGTACCCGATGCGCGCAAGGAATTTCAGTATTGCGGGACGAAGTTCAAATAATTTGTGATCACAATGTTCCCAAAGTAAAACCAAGACAGCGATTACATAATTCTTATCGACGGCATCTGGCATAGAAGTAATTGCATCTATATATTTTAGAGTTGATATGATTTGCTTCTCTTTGAGAATTTTGCATGATTGCGAAAACCCCAACTTCCCAGCAATAAAATCCATTTCAATTTCAAAAAGATCTCTTAGTATCTTGTCTTTTATTGTTAATGCTTTAGGTAATTTTGAAAGCATAGTAGCAATTCCTCCATGCGCCATATTGGAAACACAATATAAGTTATTCTTGTTAAGATTGGATTTTCTTCGATAGGTATTTTTAAATTATCGAAGCTCTGAAATCTGGAGGTAATTATTCGATCTATCTGATTCTTGATTGACTTCTCGTTTTCAAGCTTAAGTTTACTGTTTTCGTTGTATATAACTATGCTAACTAAGTGCACCTCTGTGTTTTCAAGCTCATTATTCTGATATTTTGTCGCAATTACATTCATATCTTCATCGAGAAAATCTTCATGTAAATACAAGTCGATTTCCTTCTTGTGTTTCTCGTAAGTATCAAGGATGCTTCCAATTGATGCTGAGAACGCCTTACTAAACGAGTAATCACTTGAATAAGTCTTTGCCTCGCCTAAAAATATCATGTTCGTTTCACCACATCGCTTATAATGGATAGCATCTGCACCGAATCTTTCAAGTTTTGAAGATGTTGTTATAGGCATTTTTCGTAACATTGGTACAGCTCGAAAATGCTTCTGAAGAAAATGAAATAAAAGCAACTCTCCAAATTGCCCTTGTACAAGTAAAGAATCATCATCAGAGTTTCTAAACTTCTCTTTCGCCCTTCTGATTATTTCACTAACAGCACTAGCTTCGCTTTTACCTTTCTCTTTAAGCCTCTCTTTAATCTTCTCGTATTTATCCGAACTATATACCCAATCAACAATTGTATCATAAAGTTGTTCAACAAACTCTACTCGCAACTCTTGGATATCTTGATAAGCAATACTTGCACCTAAATGTGGATTTTTCGCGGGAATGATTGGAAAATCATGACTAACCAAGAACACGTATTTAAACAGTGATTCGTTATTGATAATTTTCTTTTCAAAAGATTCCAAACTATTCACCTCGACGTTTTATTTAACATTATACTTCTTATTATTGTTTTTTTCAGCTCTTTTTTAAGTTCGTAGCTAATAAAAATTTGCCCACAAACCAAAAGGGCGGCCGAAGCCGCCCTTTTCCTTATTATTTCCGTTATTTCCCTTTTCTCGTATACTGCCGCATGCTCGTGCTCATCAGTTTCCCCGCCATCGCCGGATTGCGCGCGACACTGTTGGTCGGGCTGGTCTTCTCCAGCGCGCGGAACCCTTCCGTCTGCGCCTTGCCCTCGTCGCCTTTATACTGCAAATGCGGCAGCTTGCCGATATTCTTTTTCATTTGTTATACCTCACGTTTCCGCTCTCATTATAGCAGACTCTGCCCCGCGCCGCCACTCGCCGCTCGTCACCGCACCGCATACACCAAATCCACGATGCCGTTATAGCGCTCCGTGGAGATCAGCTTCAGAGGAATATCCCGTTCCAGCGCGTCAAACAGGCGAATCCCCGCCCCGCGAATGGTCGGCATCACGTTGATGTGGTAGCGGTCGATGAGTCCTAGCCGCATCGCCTGCTGCGCCACACTTGCCCCGCCGCAGAGCCAGATTTCCCCGCCAGATTCGCGCTTGAGCCGCGCGATCAACGTTTCCAGCGGCTCGTTCGTAAACGCGACGCCCTCCGGCGCGCGTGCAACCTCGCGGTGCGTGAGCACATGCGTCTTTTGCGCGGCATACGGCCAGGCATCCGGCAGAAGCTCCGTCGTGAGCTGGCGGTAGGTCGTGTGCCCCATCACGATATCGCTCACGCCCGCGATAAAGCGCTCATATGAACCCGCAACATTCGCATCCGCGTCCTCGCCGCCGAGCCAGTCGATCCCGCCATCCGGCGAGGCGATGTAGCCATCGAGGCTCATTGCGATAAACAACACAACATCCCTCATGCGCATTCTCCTTTCGTGCAATCGCGATCTTTGTTCCATCATACCGCACCCGCGCAAAAAAGAAACGGACGGAAGTCACACTCCGCCCGCTTGAGTTTGCGTATTCGGTTTACTCCGCGATGTAGGAGCAGCAGTAGTCGCAAACGCCCTCCGCTTCACATTCAAAGCGGCTGTTGGCGGGCACCTCGAACGCCTGACCCTCACCAAACGACTGCCACGCGCTCTCGCCGGGCAGCAGCGCCTTTAGCACGCCGCCGAGAATCTCCATGTGCTCTTTTTCCGCGGTACCGAAGGAGTATTTGCCGGGCAGGATGATGCCGAGCGTCTTTCTTGTTCCGTCCGCGAAGAGCACCGTGCGGCTCGTGACCTTGCCCTCGTAATACACATTCGCCTTTTTGACGACGGTGACCTGTTCAAAGCGATCCATTGCTGTTTCCTCCCGTTTGCGAGCGATTTTTCCTATAATAACGTAAATCTCAAGGGAAAGATAGAGTTAGTTTCGAAAGATATCTCTACAGTAGCAGCTCCAACAGCTCCTCATACCCGCGAACGGTGTATGTGGGTTGGGGTTCGGCGGCCTCATCCGCGGCGAAACTTAAAAAAACATCAGGTTCTGCGGGAGCGCGAGGAGGAACACACCCACAAGAAACGATGTCGTGTTTGACAGCCACGCCACGCCCCACAGCTCCCCTATTTTGAATTGCCTCTCGCTGATCTCATTCACCCGCACGGAATAGATAATCCCCTCGATCAGGAATACCCCCGTTTCCAGCAGGACATATATGATAAGCGAAGAAAGTGACCCGTTGAAGAAATCGATCAGGCTCAACGTCAGCGTCAGCAGCGTTTGCGTGATGACATTCACGATCACGATCAGCCGCAGCACGCGCTTTTCGCGCAGTTGAAACGCCCAGGCAATGCCGATCTCGATTGCCAGCGTAACAGCAAGGCGCAAGAGAAACGATAGAAACAGCCCTGCATACACGTAGCCATTCAGCATTTGCAGATTCATCACTCCGCTGCTCTCCGGCGTCAGGCCGCAGCGCGCTGCATCGATGCGGTAATAGCTGTTGAATGCGTAATTCTTATAAATCTGGTCGCTGACCACCATTTTGCCGGTTCGTGGAAAGTAGATGAGCACTTTGAACTCTGCGGGCGGGAATCTGCCTGAATACAAATGATGATCGTTCGAACAATCCCTGACGTCATACAGTGGCACAAACCCGTCGCTGTCCTTATAATTCAGAAACAGCTGCTGTTCGGCCTCCGTCAAACCGGTGCTATACCCGTCTTCCAGCGACTGCTTGAAGGTTAGCGCGCCAAAGTAGTCGCCTTCGCCATTGTCCGGTGCGAGAAGACAGGCGTAGTACGTTTTGCCTTCCAGCCCCGTGAAGGTGATGTCAATAGAAGGTTTTGGTCCCATATCCGCGTGCGCAACGCCGGGAATCGCCGTCAGCAGCAGCAAGGCGACCAGTAGTAAGCTCAACCGTCGTTTCATGCATCGACCTCATTGTTCTATTGATTTGTGTTATAAAAGCAGCTCCAACAGCTCCTCATACCCGCGAACGGTGTATGTGGGTTGGGGTTCGGCGGCCTCCGCGCCCGCGGGATGGTACCAGCAGGTGTCGATGCCCGCGTTGACGCCGCCCGCGATGTCCGCGGAAAGCGAGTCCCCGATCATGAGGTATTTTTCGCGCGCATCGTCGCCAAAGGCGCGCATGATCTGCTCGTAGTACGCTTTGTCCGGCTTTTGCACGCCCATCTCCTGCGAGATGAACACCCCGCTGAGCAGCGGCAGAAACCCGCTTTTTTGCAGGCGCGCGCGCTGTACCAGCGTCAGCCCGTTGGTCGCGACGGCAAGCTGATAACGGCTCGAAAGCTGCGTTAGCAGCTCCATTGCCCCGGGCAGCAGAATCGCCTGCTGACCGAGATTCTCCACGTATCGCGCGTTCATGCCCGTGCCTTTTTCGGTGTCGTGCCCAAGATGCGCGGCAAAGTGCTCAAACCGCACGCGCTGAACGGCTTTGCTGTCCAGCTCGCCCGCCTCAAAGCGCGCCCACGCTGCGCGGTTGATATCGAGATACCGCTCATAATCCGCCTCGGCTAGCGGGATGCCGAGTTCATCCATCGTCTGAAACAGCGCGGTTTTTTCACCCGCCGTGAAGTCCATCAGCGTGTTGTCGATGTCGAATAGGAGATATTGGTAGCGTTGATTGGTTGTGTTCGCCATGCGTTCCTGCCTTTGCGTGTCGTTGGCGGGTTCCCCCGCGGGTTATGGTTACTGTACAACAAATCCCGGTTGCTTTCAACCACAATGTCGCGGAGAAAGCGGATCGATTCCACGATTTACACGCACCAGAGTAATCATTGAAAACGCAATGGAAAAATGTAAAACAGATTACATTTGTACGAAAGATGTGAAATGATAGCGTTATCTCATGCTCTTCAATTCCTGATGACCCAACCGAAAAAACGAATTTCATAAGGAGGCAGTTATGAAGCGACTGATCAGCCTGTTTCTTGCGATGCTCTTGGTATTGAGCATGTTCGCCTGCGCAGCGGCAGCCCCGCAGACGGCGCAATCGTCCTCTAGCGCCTCAACCGAGGCGCCGAAACCCACCGCCGCGCCCGCGGCTACGCCAGAACCCACGCAGGACCCCAACGCCGCAATCCTGTTTGACGACGAGGTGCTCGAAGGCATGATCCGAACAGCGATCAACAAGCCCTCCGGCGACATCACGGTAGCGGACGCGCTGAACGTGACGCAACTCGACCTCACGATGGACGGCACCGATTGGTCGAAGCCGCGCATCCACAGCCTCGAAGCGCTCCGGTATTTTACAAATCTCACCAACCTTCAGATGAGCTGGGCGCTGCAAAACGGCGGCAAGGGCGTCGACCTCAGCCCGCTGTCGGGGCTGGTCAAGCTGGAGGTGCTGCTGCTTGGCTGCGACGAAATCTACGATATCTCACCGCTCAAGCCGCTCGTCAATCTTCAGGGTCTCTGGATTTGGGGATGCCGGTATCTTTCGGATATCAGCGCGCTCTCCGGCATGATCAATATGCGCGACCTTTGGATCAAAGGGAACAGCATTCAAGACATCAGTCCGCTTGCAAACATGCCGCACCTCAACAAGCTCTACATGGAAGAAAACCTTGTGCAGGATCTCTCCCCGCTCGCAGGACTGAAGGAGTTAACCTCGTTAACGCTGCGCGACAACCCCGTGATGGATTACTCCGTGCTCAAGGACATCTACCCGAACCTCACGGAACAGGACTTTTCGCCGGTTGCTGCGCCGCAGCCGATTCAGTTTAACGATGCCGTGCTGGAGCAGTGGGTGCGCGAGGCGCTGAACATCCCCTCCGGCGATATCACGATGGCGGATACGCAATCAATCACGACTCTATCGCTCGGAAACCAGTGGCAGGAGTCCATACCGGATAACCTGCTCATAAAAAACATCCACGCGCTGAAGTATTTCCCGAATCTAGAAAAGCTGGAGCTGCAGAACAACGCAGTCGAGAGTATCGACGTGCTGCGTGGCATGAAAAACCTGAACATACTCGATCTATCGAACAATCCGGTTCGCGACATCCACGCGCTGTCCAGCTTTCCGAATTTAACCCAGCTCAACCTCAGCGGAACCCGCTGCACTGCGGAGGGGCTTGCTTCACTGGCCGGGCTAACGAAGCTCACCCGGCTCGATCTGTCGTATTGCAACGAACTGAAAGATGTATCCGCGCTTTCCGGGTTAACGAGTCTCCAGTCGCTGTATCTCAATGGCGTACCGCTCGATTTCACGCCGCTCGCGGGGTTAGTTAACCTCACGACGCTGTATCTGGCCCAGCCGTTTGGCGAAAAGTACGCGCCGGACTACACCGTACTCAAGGACATCTATCCCAATCTGACGGACAAGAACTTCGAGTTGCCGCAAGGGTGAAAAGATGCCCCGCGCTGAGACGCAGTTGCTGCCACGAATTCCACCGTTTCTCCATCTTAAGGATTGACAATCCTCGCCCTTTGGGTTAGGCTATGCGTGATTCGTTGGATGAAACAACGGCTGCCGGGCTTTGCGTCTGCCCCTTTCTCACACTTGTGTGAATCAACAGGGATGCGTATGGAAAGCATACGGCTTTCGGGTAACGAGCCGTGTGCTTTTTTTGTTTTAATCCAGATAGAGAACAACACATTTTGGAGGTCGTAGTATGGCATGTTTTCTGGTTCCCGCCACCGAGGCGGTCATCGTCACCGTCGCGACGCAGATTCTGATTGCGCGCGAAAACAAGCTGCTGCCGATGTTCAAGCGCGAGGACAGCGCTGCTTTGGAGTCCGACGCGGATGCGAAGGTTCCGTTTTCGAAGAAGCTCCGCTGGCTTTCCAACCTGCTCTGGGGCGGCTCGTTCCTGCTCGCATTTGAGCATGTCTGGCATGGCGAAGTTGTGCCGATGTTCCCGTTCCTGACCGCGGCGAGCAATCCCGCGGACACGGCGGTCATGCTGCGCGAGATGTCCACCGTCGGCGTCGCGATGGCGGTGCTGGTCACCGCAGTTTGGGTTGCGATGGTCGTGATCTCCGGCTCCATGCAGAAGAACGCGCTCAAGCCAGCCAAGGCCACCCGCTAACGGTTAACGCGCCATGACGCTGCTTGTGACCGTATTCGCGGCGGTTTTTGCGACCGTTAAGTGGTATAAGAAGGCGCCGAACGACGACATGAAGCTCGGCATCCTGTGCTATCTGTACTGGGGTGCTTCGATCATGTGGTTCGTGGACGCAATCTTCGAATACACGGAGCTCAAGGCCGCCTACTTTACACCTTCGCTGGAAGCGATGGCAAACGATCTCTATCTTGGCCTCTCCGTGGTCGCGCTGGGGCTGGTCGTGTGGGTGGTCGTGCTGCTGATCAAGGACCCGAAGGGCGTCGTCAAGGCTGCGCTCAAGCGGAAATAATCCTGTATGTCCTTTGCGATTCCGTGGCTCTCTCTGCCGCGGAATCGTTTTTTATAATCGCTCAATCCGGAGGAAGTATGTTTGACTCACTGGACGCATGCGCCGATGCTTGGAAGCGCGCGGGTAACCACGGCGAGAAAGCCGAGCGCATCGAACGTAACCTGCGCTGGATGCGCTATTACGCGCAAATAAACGATCCGACCCGACCCGACGAGGCGGAGATCGATCCGCACGCGGCGGAGGTGGTAGACCTGCTGTTTCGGCAGGGACTGCTCACGCAGGAATCCTCCGTGCTGGACATCGGCTCCGGCAGCGGCACCTACGCGCTCGCGTTTGCCGCGCGGGGCTGCGAGGTCACCGCGATGGACATGGACCCGAACGCGCTACGGATTCTACAAGCGCACGCGGAGCAGTTGCGCATCGATAGCATCACCTGCCACGAGCAAATGTGGGAGGACGTTTTCCCGGACAAGCGCTACTCCTTCGTCTTTACCTCAATGTGCCCCGCCATCTGCGACTATGACGAGCTACTGCGCATGCAGGCGCTGAGCGAGCACGCCTGCGGCATCATCGCCGTCACGCGCGGCTCCTTCGACCGCCACCGCAAGCGACTCATGGAGCTGCTCGACGTTCACCCGACGGGCGGCATGACGACCGAAGCGCTCTGGTATTACGAGTCGCTGTACCTTTCCGGCAAGCAGCCAAATATGCAGTCGTACTCCGCACACTACGAATACGAAATCCCGATCGAGGATGCCTGCCGCCGAAACGAGATCTATCTCGAAATATTCGGTATTCCGGCGGAGACCTCGCGACCTACTCTGCGTGACTACTTTGCTTCGCAGGCAAAGGACGGCATGGTGCCGGATGAAACACAGCTCAACACGGCCCTGATCAGCTGGCGGGTATAGGGGTTTCTTCTTTTTCCGCGCTTCGCGCGGGATTTTGAATTAATAACGGATTTTTATTGTTTACCATATGTGGTATTTTCCCGAATCTTCAAGAACGTATCTTTTTTATACGCAATCTTGTTCTTTGCTTGAAGGTTAGGCATTTTTTGTCTTTCAACCCATCTAAATTGTCAGTTATTCTGAGTCATTTACAAAAGTACCATATGTGGTATCCGATTGTTCAAAGAGAAAATCTTTCTTGCGCGCCCTGAATCATCCAGTTAGCTCTGTTCGCTTGCCGTGTGGCAAGTATGGTATAATCCACATAAAAATTACAAAAAACACTCGACAGATCGTGAGAAGACTATGAATTGTGATGTTTCGATTTCGCGCTGCGAAAGCTATGAGCCGGAGGTTGTGAAGGCCGGCTTGGTTGCTGCTCTTGCACCCATCGGCGGCCTCGATTGGGTCAAACCTGGCATGAAGATTGCGCTCAAGGTCAACATGATGATGCAAATCAAGCCGGAGAAAGCCGGAACCGTGCACCCGCAGATCGCCACCGCGCTATGCGAGCTTCTCGTCGAACGCGGCGCGAACATCGTGGTTGGAGACAGCCCAGGCGGCCCTTTCAGCGCGGCGTTTTTAGCGGGCGTCTACTCCACCACGGGCATGCGGCAGGTGCTCAAGTCAGGAGCGACGCTCAACGACAACTTCGCGATCCAGGATGTCTCCTACCCCGAGGCCGTCTCCGCCAAAGAGTTTCAGGTGGCGAGCTATATCGCCGAGGCGGACGCGGTGATCGACCTATGTAAGATGAAGACGCACGCGCTGATGGCGTACACGGGCGCTTGCAAAAACCTATTTGGCATCATTCCCGGGCTGCGCAAGTCCGAGTTTCACTATCGCTACAACACGCATGAGGCGTTTGCCAACATGCTGGTCGATCTGTGCGAATGGTGCAAGCCGCGACTTTCGATTGCGGACGCGATCATGGCCATGGAGGGAAACGGCCCTTCCGGCGGAACCCCGCGCTTCATGGGCGCAATCCTCGCCTCGTTTAACCCGCATGCGCTCGACCTCGCGGGCGCGCACCTTATGAATCTTTCGGCAAACGATGTGCCGACGCTCGCCGCCGCGGTTTCGCGCGGGCTCGTGCCGCAGGAGATCGGCGATCTTCGCGTGTTTGGCGATCTGCAGTCGTTCGTGATTCCCAACTACCAGCTCACGCCCAAGCAGGACGTGACCCTCTGGGGCAGCAAGAATCCTACCATCGCAAAGCTCCTCTCCGGCATGTTCGCAAGCAGGCCGTTGATCGATCAACCCCGATGCGTCGGTTGCGGCGAGTGCTTCCGCGTCTGCCCCGCCGGCGCGATCACGATTGCGAACAAGAAGGCATCGATCGACAAGCAGAAATGCATCCGCTGCTTCTGCTGTCAGGAATTCTGCCCGCACGGCGTCATCGAGGTGCATCGCCCGCCGGTTGCGCGGCTGCTGAACCGAAAGTAAGGCACATTTGACGCGTTACAATGCTTGCAGCGTTCCCGCAAGAAATATAAATGATGAATCATCAAGGCATGCCGCCTGTGTGAAACGTGCGGCATGCCTATTTATGTGATGCCCGTTTTCATATACGCCGAATACTGTAAAAATATGCAATTCACACGCATTGTCTTCTTTACAAACCCACTCGGCTGTGCTAAAGTCTACTTCGTTGGTACTACATATTTGTATTACCAATTGGTATGACAAGGAGGAGCAGCACGTGGGAGAACAGATCCAGATTCAGTCGGTTCGAACGAGACTCCTGCGTGAGATGAAGGAAGGCGCCTATCGCTATTCGGGCAAGCTTCCGCCGGAAGGCATCCTTGCCGAGCGCCTCAACATCAGCCGCACACAGCTGCGGGACAGTCTCGCTCAGCTTGAGCGGGAGGGGTTTATCAGCCGCCATCAGGGCGTCGGAACCGTGATCAACCGCCATGTGCTCGCGGTTTCGGTGCGCATGGACATGGAGATCGAGTTCATGCAGATGATCGCGCAGTCCGGCCACGAGCCGAGCCTGCTCTCCACCGCGCACGATCTTGTCCCCGCGGGAGACGCGGTCGCGGAAAAGCTCGCCATCTCGCCCAAAGACACGGTGCTCAAGGTTGTGCGCCTCATCGGCGCGGACGGCAAACCCGCGATCTATTGCGAAGACTATATCCCCACCATGCTGATCAAGAAAAGGGAATACACCGAGCAGGATCTGCAAAAGCCGATCTTCTCGTTTTTAAAGCAGTTTTGCGGCTTGGAGCCGCACATGGATCTCACCGAGGTGCGCCCCGCCGTCGCGGATGACGCGATGGCAAGCACGTTTTGCGTGCCGACGGGAACGCCGCTTCTCTATCTCGACGAGCTCGACTACGACAAAGAAGGCATGCCCATGCTGTATTCGCCGCAATACTATATCGGCGGCGTGATCCAGCACACCATGCTGAGAATGAAGTTCTAATAAGTCTGCCTATGTGCAGGCTTATTCCTGTTTTCCGGCAAACTTAAGCATGAAACCAACCAGGAGGATACCAAGGTGAAAAAAGCAGCCGTTGTCATGGGAAGCGCCTCCGATCTGCCGCTGGCAAAGGAAGCAATCAAGACGCTCGCGGCGTTTGGCGTGCCGCATGTTGCGCGGGTTCTCTCCGCGCACCGTACGCCGGATGAAGCATCAGCATTTGCAAAGGGCGCGGAGGCCGAGGAGATCGGCGTGATCATCGCCTTTGCGGGCAAGGCCGCACATCTTGCGGGCGCGATGGCGGCAAACAGCATCGTGCCGGTCATTGGCGTTCCCGTGAGCGGAAAGGATTTCGGCGGCTTGGACGCGCTACTCAGCACCGCGCAGATGCCAAAGGGCGTTCCCGTCGCGACCGTTGCGGTCGATGGCGCGGTCAACGCGGCGCTGCTCGCCATCCGCATCCTCGCGCTCTCAGAAGAAGCGCTGAATCAAAAGCTCAAGCTCTATGTGCAAAAGCTCGCGGAACAGTCCACGGAGGCGGACGCCGCCGTTCAAAAAGAGATAGAACAGCTCTGATCGCTTGATCAGACTGCTAATAGTTTGAAATAAACAGCATCCAAAGGAGACAGATTCGGTATGCAAAAGTTGGAGCAGATTTACGAAGGCAAGGCGAAGAAGGTATACGCAACAGACGATCCCAAGATCGTCATCGTGGACTACAAGGACGACGCAACCGCGTTCAACGGACTCAAAAAGGGCACGATCGCGGGAAAAGGCGTGGTCAACAACAAGGTGAGTAACCACTTCTTCCGCCTGCTGGAGAGCCGCGGTATCCCGACGCATTATGTCGAGCAGCTCAGCGATCGCGAAACCGCCGTGCGCCGCGTGGAGATTTTGCCCGTCGAGGTCATCGTCCGTAACCGCGCCGCCGGAAGCTTTAGTAAGCGCATGGGCGTTGTGGAGGGAACCAACCTCGCCTGCCCGATTTTGGAGTACAGCTATAAAAACGACGAACTCGGCGATCCCTTCATCAACTCCTACTACATCCGCGCGCTGAACATCGCCACCGACGAGGAGATGGAGCAGGTCAAGAACTACTCCTTCCAGATCAACGACATCCTCAAGTCGTACCTCGACGGCTTCGGCATCGAGCTCATCGACTTCAAGCTGGAGTTTGGCCGATTTGACGGCAAGGTGATCTTGGCCGACGAGATTTCGCCGGATACCTGTCGCTTCTGGGACAAGGCGACCGGCAAGAAGCTGGACAAAGACCGCTTCCGCAGAGACCTTGGCGACGTGGAAGAAGCATATCACGAAATCATCAGCCGCCTGATGGGAGAATAACATGCGCGTTCCTTTGGCAAAGCCCGCGGCATACGAGCGGCTCAAGCCGGACGACGACTGCATGCGCGAAGAATGCGGCGTGTTTGGCATCTACACAAACGGCAGCGGGCTGGACGCGGCGGAAGCCGCCTATTACGGCCTGTTTGCGCTGCAGCATCGCGGGCAGGAGAGCGCGGGCATCGCGGTCTCCCGAAAAGGACGCATCGATTGCCACAAGGCGATGGGACTGGTCAGCGGGCGCTTTTGTGATGGGCTCGGCGCGCTCAAGGGCTGCACGTTTGCCATCGGTCACGTGCGCTATTCCACGATGGGAGACAGCCTGCTCGTCAACGCGCAACCGCTCGTGGTGGAGTCGCCTCTTGGCCCGCTTGCGCTCGCGCACAACGGCAACATCATCAACGCAAAGGAGCTCCGCGAGGAGCTGGAGGCGGATGGCGTCACCTTCCAGACCACCATCGATTCGGAGATCATCGCGGCTTTGATCGCGAAACACAGCAAAAAAGGCCTCGTCGAGGGGATTACCTACGCGATGGAGCGCCTCAAGGGCAGCTATGCGCTGGTGCTATTAACTAAGGATCAGGTGATCGGCGTGCGCGATCCAAAGGGCATGCGCCCGCTCGCGCTGGGCAGTCTGGACGGCGCGTATGTGTTCGCCTCCGAATCCTGCGCGTTTGACACCATCGGCGTGGAGTTCATTCGGGACGTGCGCCCGGGCGAGATCATCATCGCAGATCGCGCTGGCATCAAGTCGCATCAGGCCGTGCGGGCCACGGACACCGCGCTGTGCATCTTTGAATACGTCTATTTTGCCCGGCCGGATTCGGACATCGACGGCATCTCCGTACATAAGGCGCGCGAGCGCGCGGGGGAACTCCTCGCCATCTCGTCGCCCGCGGATGTGGACGTCGTCTCCGCCGTGCCTGACTCCTCTCTCCCCGCCGCGATGGGCTACGCGCGGCAGGCTGGGCTTCCGTTTATCATCGCGCTCTCGAAAAACCGCTACATGGGGCGCACGTTTATCGAGCCTTCGCAGGATCGGCGGCAGATGGACGTCTCCCTCAAGCTCAGCGCGCTCAAGCGAAACGTGCGCGGAAAGCGGGTGCTTCTTGTGGACGATTCCATCGTGCGCGGAACGACGAGTAAATACATCGTCGAGATGCTCAAGACCGCGGGCGCAAAAGAGGTACACCTTCGCATCAGCTCGCCGCCGGTCATGCACCCCTGCTGCTTCGGCATCGATACCTCGTCCTATGAGCAGCTCATCGGCGCAAATCACTCCATCGAGGAGATTCGCCGCTTCATCGGCGCAGATTCGCTGAGCTATCTCAGCATGGAAGACCTGCACAAGACCGTGGAGTGCGCGGCATGCAATTTCTGCGCGGCATGCTTCAACGGGAAATATCCGGAGGACGTCTCCGCGCTCATCCAGCGCGGCGGCAAACATATTTTAGATCGCTAAAGGGGGCAGTTTATGCCGGTAACATATCAGGAGGCGGGCGTCAGCGTGGAGGCGGGCTATGAGGCCGTGCGCCGCATGAAAGCCTACGCCGAGGCGACGTTTGATCAAAACGTGCTGCAATCCCTCGGCTCCTTCGGCGGCATGTACGCGCTGGGTGAGCAGGTGCTGGTCTCCGGCACGGACGGCGTCGGCACCAAGCTCAAGGCCGCGTTTGCTCTGGAGCAGCACGACACCGTCGGCATCGACTGCGTGGCGATGTGCGCCAACGACGTGGTTTGCCACGGGGCAAGACCGCTCTTCTTCCTCGACTACATCGCGACCGGCAAGCTCGTGCCGGAGGTCGCGGCAAGCATCGTCAAGGGCGTGGCAAACGGCTGCACGCAGGCGGGCTGCGCGCTCATCGGCGGCGAGACCGCCGAGATGCCTGGGTTTTATCCGATCGGGGAATACGACCTCGCAGGCTTCTGCGTGGGTTTGGTTGATCGCGCAAAACTGATCGACAATTCGCGTGTGCGTGCGGGCGACGCGATTCTCGCGCTCGCCTCCTCCGGCGTGCACTCCAACGGGTTTTCGCTCGTGCGAAAACTGATTCCGATGGAGCGCACCAAGCTCCACGAATACAGCGCGGAGCTCGGCAAAACGTTCGGCGAGGAGCTACTCACGCCTACCAACATCTACGTCAAACCCGTGCTCGCGCTGATTGACGCGCTTGAGGTTCACTCTCTTGCGCACATCACCGGCGGCGGTTTCATCGAAAACATCCCGCGCAGCATCCCGAAAGGCTTGACCGCGCGGATTGAGAAGCACGCGGTTCGCGTGCTGCCGATCTTCCGCCTGCTGCAAGCCTTGGGCGAGCTAGAAGAAGCGCACATGTTCAACACCTTCAATATGGGCGTCGGCATGACGATCACGCTCCCGCAAACGGACGTGGATCGCGCGATTTCGCTGCTTCGCGGCTTTGGCGTTTCGTCGTATGTCATCGGCGAGGTCACGGCGGGCGACGAGGGAATTTCGCTATGCTAAAGCCCCGGATTGCGATGCTCGTCTCCGGCGGGGGCACGAATCTCCAGGCGCTCATCGACGCGCAAGCTTGCGGCAGAATCCACAGCGGAGAACTCGCGCTGGTTATCGCGAGCAAACCCGGCATCTACGCGCTGGAACGCGCAAAGAGCGCGGAGATCGCAACGGAGTCGGTCGCGCGCGCGTCGTTTGCCTCGCAGGAGGCGTATGAGGCGCGGTTGCTTGAGGTGTTAGTCGCCTACGGCATCGACCTGATCGTGCTCGCGGGGTATCTAAACATCCTCTCCTCCTCGTTTGTGTCGCGTTATCCGGATCGCATCGTCAACGTGCATCCTTCGCTGATTCCCGCCTACTGT
The DNA here is from genome assembly GCA_963667195.1 of Christensenellaceae bacterium. GTDB lineage: Bacteria > Bacillota > Clostridia > Christensenellales > CAG-138 > UBA7703. Next base: position 1,695,871 of record OY762962.1, on the reverse strand, counting down.
GGCAAAGGCTTTTACGGCATCAAGGTACATGAGGCGGTGCTTGCCGCGGGCGAGAGCGAAACGGGTGCCACCGTGCACATGGTCAACGAAGTGCCGGATGGCGGACGTATCCTGATGCAGCAGCGCGTGCCGGTGTTTGCAAGCGACACGCCGGAAACGCTCCAGCACCGCGTGATGGAGCAGGCGGAGTGGGTCTTATTACCGCGCGCGGTGGAGCAGCTCTGCGCAGAACTGATTTCGCGAACAGGAGTACCGATGAAACAACAAAATCTGTTTGAAGTGCTACAACAAAACCCCTACCCCGGGCGCGGCATCGTGCTCGGGCTCACGCCGGACGGAACAAAGGCCGCGCTGGCGTATTTCATCATGGGGCGCAGCGCGGGTAGCCGCAGCCGCGCATTCGTGAAAAACGGCGACGACATCGGCATTCACATGCTGGACGGCGGCAAGATCGCCGACACCAGCTTGATCCTATATACGCCTCTGCGCACACTGGAACATGCGGTCGTGGTCACCAACGGCGACCAGACGGACACGATCTGCGCGGCTTTGGCAAACGGAAAAACGTTCGAAGCGGCGCTCACAACGCGCACCTTCGAGCCGGACGCGCCGCACTTTACCCCGCGCATCAGCGGAATGCTCACGTTTTCGCCGGAGTATGCTTACAAGCTCTCAATTCTCAAGTCGGGCGACGCGGAGGGCAAAACCACGCTGCGGCAGACGTTTGACGTGGAGCCGCTCGCGGGCACGGGACACTTCATACACACCTATCAGGGTGACGGCGCGGTGCTGCCGAGTTTTTCCGGCGAGCCGGTTGCGGTAGCGGTTCCGAACGAATTTTCGGCGTTTGCGGAAGGTCTTTGGCACGCGCTAAACGCGGAGAACAAGGTTTCGCTCTATGTGCGGTATACCGATCTTAATACGGGAGAATACGAAGATCAAATCTTCAATCAATTTGCGTTAACAGGAGAATCGGCATGAAGGAACTCATCTTAAAATACGGTTGCAACCCGCATCAAAAGCCCGCGCGCATCTATACCGAGGCGGGAGAGTTGCCCATCGAGGTGCTCAACGGCGCGCCGGGTTATATCAACTTTCTAGACGCGCTCAACGCTTGGCAGCTTGTGAAGGAACTCAAATCGTCGCTTGGACTTTCCGCTGCGACGTCGTTTAAGCACGTCAGCCCCGCGGGCGCCGCAGTAGGGCTTCCGCTGAGTGAAACGGAGCTTCGCGCCTGCGCGGTGGACGACCTTGACGGCATCAACGATTCCCCCGTTGCCTGCGCCTATGCGCGCGCGAGAGGCACCGACCGCATGTCGTCCTTTGGCGACTTTATCGCGCTGAGCGACGTCTGCGACGAGACCACGGCGCGCATCCTCAAGCGCGAGGTGTCGGACGGGATCGTAGCTCCCGGCTATACGCCGGAAGCGCTCGCGATCCTCAAAACAAAGCGAAATGGCAGCTACGCCGTGGTGAAAATCGACCCGGACTACGCGCCGGAGGGCATGGAGACAAAGCAGGTGTTCGGAGTCACCTTCGAGCAACCGAGAAACACAGCTGTGATCGACGAAACGCTCCTGCAAAACCCCGTAACCGCGACAAAATCGGTCAGCGAGGCGGCAAAGCGGGACATGCTGCTTTCCCTCATCACGCTGAAATACACGCAGTCCAACAGCGTCTGCTTCGCGGCAAACGGGCAGACCATCGGCGTCGGCGCGGGTCAGCAGAGCCGGATTCACTGCACGCGCCTCGCGGGCGACAAGGCGGATATCTGGTGGATGCGCAGAAGCCCGGAGGTGCTTGCGCTTCCGTTCTTGCCGGAGATCAAGCGGCCGGATCGCGACAACCTGATCGACCAATACATCGGCTCTCACGGCGGGCCCGCCTGCGGCGAAGCCGGCTGGGAAGCGTATTTTTCGGAAAAGCCTGTGCCAATGACGCAGGAGCAGCGCGCGGCGCATCTTGCCTCGCTTTCGGGTGTTTCGCTCGGCAGCGACGCGTTCTTTCCGTTTGACGACAACATCGAGCGCGCGCACAAAAGCGGGGTCAGCTACATCGCGCAGCCCGGCGGCTCCGTGCGGGACGCGGACGTGATCGCGTGTTGCGATCGCTACGGGATTGCGATGTTCTTTACCGGCATGCGGCTGTTCCACCACTAAGTTCGCATTGAATTGCTGAGGAGAATCGGATGAAAGTCATGATCGTGGGCGGCGGCGGACGCGAACACGCCATCCTCGAAAAACTGCGCGAAAACCCGCGTATCGAGAAGTTTTATGCTCTGCCGGGCAACGGCGGCATGGCGGCGCACGCGGAATGCGTGCCCATTCGTGCCACCGACATCGACGGCATCGTCGATTTTGCCTGTAAAAACGAGATCGATTTTGCAGTGATCGGGCCCGACGATCCGCTGATTGCGGGCGTTTGCGACCGTCTCCGCGCGGAGGGCATCCGCTGCTTCGGACCGGGCAAGGCCGCGGCTGCCATCGAGGGCAGCAAGAGCTTTGCCAAGAACCTCATGCGCAAATACGGCATCCCAACCGCCGATTACGCGGTGTTTGACCGCGCGCAGGATGCGTATGCCTACCTCGCGAGCGCAAGCTATCCCGTCGTCATCAAGGCGGACGGGCCCGCGCTGGGCAAGGGCGTCATCATCGCGCAAACGCACGAGGAGGCGCTCCAAACCGTGCGCTCCATGATGGAGGAAGGCGTGTTTGGTTCCAGCGGCAGCCGCGTGGTCGTCGAGGAATTTCTCACAGGCAACGAGGTGAGCGTGCTCGCGTTCACCGACGGCACGACGCTGATTCCGATGATCTCCGCGCTGGATCACAAGCGCGCACTGGACGGTGACCGCGGTCTCAATACCGGCGGCATGGGCGCGCTCGCGCCAAACCCGTTTTATTCCGTCGAGATGGCGTATCGCTGCATGGAGCTGATCTTTTTGCCGACGCTGCGCGCGATGCGTGAGGAAGGCCGCCCGTTCTCCGGCTGCCTCTATTTTGGGCTCATGCTGACCCCGCACGGACCGAAGGTGATCGAATACAACTGCCGCTTCGGAGACCCCGAAACGCAGGTGGTGCTTCCGCTCCTGGAGACGGATTTACTCGAAATCATGCTCGCAATCGAAGAAAACCGGCTCGCCGAGGTGCCCGTTCGCTTTCGCGGCGGCTCCGCCTGCTGCGTGGTGCTGGCGTCCGAAGGATACCCCGGCAAATACCAAACGGGATATGAGATTTCGCTGGGCGACTCCATGCGCGCGGAAAACGTGTTTGTCTATCACGCGGGAACAAAGCTGGAGCAGGGTCGCCTCGTGACCTCCGGCGGGCGTGTGCTGGGTGTGACAGCGCTGGGTTGCGACGCAAGCTCCGCGCGATATGCGGCGTATGCCGCAGCGGAACGCGTCCACTTTGAGCACGCGTTTTATCGCCGAGACATCGGCGCGCGCGCGATTGCAACAGCACAACAGGGAGAAAATTAGATCGATGGTTGAACGCATCTATGTGGAAAAACAGCCCGCGTTCGCGCAGGAAGCGCATGCGGCGCTCGCGGATATTCGCAACGTACTCGGCTTTTCCGGCGTGACCGGGCTGAGAATACTAAACCGCTACGACGTGGAGGGAGTGGATCACGCCCTCTTTTCGTCTTGCCGCTACACGGTGTTTGCCGAGCCGCAGACCGACCTCACCTACGACGAGGTTCCGCAGGACGCGGACGCGGTGTTCGCGGTGGAGTATCTTCCCGGGCAGTTTGACCAACGGGCGGAGGCCTGTGCGCAGTGCATCGCGCTGCTTTCTCAAAAAGATGCGCCCGTTGTGCGTACCGCACGCGTTTTTCTGCTCTTTGGAACAATATGCGAAACGGAGTTAAACTCCATCAAGCGCTATATCATCAACCCCGTCGAGGCGCGCGAAGCCGCGCTGACCAAGCCGGAATCGCTCGCATTACAAGCGGAAGCGCCGGAACGGATTCCCGTGCTCACGGGATTTCGCGACAGAAGCGAAACGGAGCTAGCCTGCCTCATCGCGGAATACGGGCTTGCGATGGATCAGGACGACCTCCTCTGCTGCCAAGCGTATTTCCGGCAGGAGCGGCGCGATCCCACGCTGACCGAGCTGAAACTGCTCGACACTTATTGGTCGGATCACTGCCGCCACACGACGTTTCTCACCGCACTGGACGCGGTGGAGTTTTTGGATTCCCGTGCGCAAAAAACGTATGAAACCTACCTTTTCCTGCGCGAACGCCTCGGCATCCAGAAGCCTGTGACGCTCATGGACATGGCGACGATTGCCGCAAAGTGGCTCAAACGCGAGGGCAAACTCCCGAATCTCGACGAATCCGACGAGATCAACGCCTGCACGGTCAAGACCACGATTGCGGTCGACGGCAAGCCGCAGGACTGGCTCGTGCTCTTTAAAAACGAAACGCACAACCACCCGACTGAGATCGAACCCTTCGGCGGCGCGGCAACCTGCATCGGCGGCGCAATTCGCGATCCGCTCTCCGGTAGATCGTTCGTCTATCAGGCGATGCGCCTCACCGGAGCCGGTGACCCGCGAAAACCGTATGCCGAGACGCTGCCCGGCAAACTGCCGCAGCGAAAGATCGTCACCACCGCAGCCGCGGGCTACAGCTCTTACGGCAACCAGATCGGTCTTGCGACCGGGCTTGTGGACGAGATTTATCACGAGGGATTTGTCGCAAAGCGCATGGAGATCGGCGCGGTGGTGGGTGCTGCACCCGCGAAAAACGTCCGCCGCGAGGTGCCTTCCGCGGGAGACGTCGTGTTGCTGCTCGGCGGCAAGACGGGACGCGACGGCTGCGGCGGCGCGACTGGTTCCTCCAAGGCGCATTCATCCGATTCCCTCGCGCAATGCGGCGCGGAGGTGCAAAAAGGCAACGCGCCGGAGGAGCGAAAGCTCCAGCGATTGTTTCGCAATCCCGAAGCGGCGCTGCTCATCAAGCGTTGCAACGACTTTGGCGCGGGCGGGGTATCCGTCGCCATCGGCGAACTCGCGGACGGCGTCGCGGTCGATCTCGATCGCGTTCCCGTGAAATATGAAGGCCTCAACGGAACCGAGCTTGCCATCAGCGAGTCGCAGGAGCGCATGGCGGTCGTGGTCGAAAGCGGTGACGTCGCGCGTTTTATCGCGCTCGCCGAGGCGGAAAACCTGCAGGCGACAACGGTTGCACGCATCACCGAAGAACCGCGTTTGACCATGGATTGGCGCGGGGAGCGAATCGTAGACATTCAACGAAGCTTTATCGACAGCAATGGCGCACAGAAGCACGCGCGCGTACACGTTGAACCGCCGAAAGCAGCTAAATCTACGGCAGAGGACGGCGACTTCTTTGCGCGTTACCGCGCGCTGGTCGCCGACCCGAATATCTGCTCCAAGCGGGGCTTAAGCGAACGTTTTGACTCCACGGTGGGCGCGTATACCGCGCTGATGCCATTCGGCGGCGCGCGCCAGCTCACGCCCGCGCAGGCGATGGCGGCAAAGCTGCCGCTCACAAGTGGGGTAACAGATGCCTGCACGCTGATGGCGTGGGGGTATGACCCGCTGATCTCCGAAGCCTCGCCTTACACGGGCGGATATGCCGCCGTGGTCGGCTCGCTTTGTAAGCTCGCCGCAACCGGCGCGCCGCTTGGTGAACGGTACCTGAGCTTTCAGGAATATTTCGGCAAGCCCGGCCGGGATGCCTCCCGCTGGGGTAAGCCTGCCGCCGCGCTGCTTGGCGCGATGCAGGCGCAGCTCGACTTCAATGTAGCTGCCATCGGCGGCAAGGACAGCATGAGCGGCTCGTTTGAGGCGCTGGATGTGCCGCCGACGCTGGTCAGCTTCGCGCTCGCGGTGGCGGACGCTTCCGCGCTCTGCTCACCGGAATTCAAAACGGCAGGTTCCCGCGTCGCGCTGCTCACGCCAGAGTTGCGCGCGGATGGGCTGCCGGAATCAGGCTCGATGAACGCGCTGCTCTCGCAGATACACGACCTCATCGCAAGCAAGCGCGCCCGCGCGGTCTACGCGCTCGGCAGAGGCGGCGTCGCGGAGGCGGTATTCAAGATGTGCCTCGGCAACGGGCTGGGATTCTGTTTTGATGAAGCTCTTACACAGGAAGAACTGTTTGCGCCGCGACTCGGCGCGTTTGTCGTGGAGCTCGCGCAAGGCGAGACCCTCGGCACGACGCTGGGCGAAACGCTTGAAGAAAGCCGGATCCTCTGGCGCGAAGAAACTATCGATCTGCGGCAGTTGGAACACGCATACGAAAGCACTCTTGAGGAGATTTTTTCGACGCGCACGAGTAACGAGAACACTTTGCCGGAAATATCCGTGTTTCACGCAAGCGAGCGCGTGAAGCCGCGCACGCGCGGCATCGCGAGGCCGCACTTCGTGATCCCCGTCTTCCCGGGAACAAACTGCGAATACGAGTCCGCCCGCGCGGTGGAGCGCGCGGGAGCGGTTGCGGACGTGTTTGTGCTGCAAACCGCGTCCTCTGGCGCGATTGACCAATCCCTCCGTGCGTTTGCGGCAAAGCTGGATCAGGCGCAGGGATTGTTCCTGCCCGGCGGCTTCTCCAACGGAGACGAGCCGGACGGCAGCGGAAAGTTCATCACCGCGTTTTTGCGTAACCCGATTGCATCCGGCGCGCTCATGCGCCTCATCGACGAGCGGGACGGCCTCGTGCTCGGAATCTGCAACGGTTTTCAGGCACTCATCAAACTCGGGCTTGTGCCGTACGGGCGCATTGTGGAGCCGTCCTCCGCGATGCCGACGTTAACATTCAACGCAATCGGGCGGCATCAATCGCGGCTTGTACGCACGCGCGTGACCTCCGACCGCTCGCCGTGGTTGATGCTCGCGGGCGCGGGAAACATCTACTCCATGCCGGTTTCGCATGGCGAAGGTCGCTTCCTTTGCGAGGCGGAACTGCTTCGTGACCTCGCGGAGAGCGGGCATATTGCCGCGCAATATGTGGACGAGCATGGTAATCCCACAATGGACGTGCGCTGTAACCCAAACGGCTCTCTGGCGGCGGTCGAGGCGATCACCTCGCCGGACGGGCGCATCCTCGGCAAGATGGGACACAGCGAGCGCATCGGTGCGGGGCTGTATCAAAACGTGCCCGGAGACTTCGACATGCGCCTGTTCGAGTCCGCAGTGCGATATTTCGCCTAAATAAAACCACAAAACAAGCAACAAAATAGGAGCTGCCGGAAAACGGCAACTCCTTTTTTCTTTTGTGAGCGATTTACGAAAGTTGTACTGGCTTTTGCGCCTTTTCGATGCGTTGGGTGCCGAAGACGACGAGGATGACACTCAGCACAATCGCTGCGCAGCCGATGAGCTTCTTTGCGTCCATCGCCTCGTGCAGAATCAGCATGCCGAGAATTGTGCTGGTCACGGGTTCCATCGTGCTCAGCAGCGACGCGGCAGTCGAGCCGGAATACCGCACGCCGAGCTGGAAGAGCCGCACCGCGAGTACGCTCTGCAGCGGCACCATGAGCATCAGGAGCGATACGCCCTTGACCGTCGCGCCGGAGACGTCCAGCGTGCCCGTCGAAAGTCCCAACCCAGCCGCCGCAATCAGGCAGCCGAGCGAGCTCCAGAACGCAAACGTCCAAACGGGGATGTCCTTGAGCGACGTTCGATCCAGATAGAGGATGTAAAACGCATAGCTGCAGCCCGATCCGACCGCGAGGATGATGCCGACGATCTGCCCGTTTACGCTGGTGTTGGTCATCAGCATGATGGCGAATATGCTCAGTAGCAGCGCGAAAAGCTTCGGCAGATTGATCTTCTCCCGAAAGAGCAGTACACACGCGAGCATCACGACCGAGGGATACACAAAATGCAGCGAGGTGGACATGCCCGCGGGCAGGTAGGCGTAGGACGAGTTGAGCAGGATCGCGGTCAGCCCCTGCCCCAGCACAAACGCCATCATCGCGTCGAAGAGCAGACGCCCTTTGAGCAAAATCGGCTGCTTTTTCACGCCCGCGAGCACGGCGGCAAGCGCCATCGTGACAATCGAGCGCAGCACCACCTGTGTGGTGGTGTTGATGCCGGTTGCGGCAATCGTTTTAAAAAAGATTGGCGACGTGCCGAAGATCATTGCCGAAAGCACGGAAAACAGCACGCCTTTGAGCTTCATTGAGCGAGTATCTGTCACGGGTTCACCACGTTTTGCGCTTTTCCGGAGCTCCAGGCGGCAAGATTTGCCACGGCGGCATCCATCAGGCGCTGGCGGCTTTCTTTCGGCGCCCAGCTGATGTGCGGCGTGATGATGCAGTTCTTCGCGGTCAGCAGCGGGTTATTGTCCTTGATCGGCTCCTCGGAAACCACGTCCAACCCGGCCGCAAACACCTTGCCACTGTTGAGCGCGTCGGCTAAATCTTGCTCCACGATGAGCGGCCCACGGCTGTTGTTGAGCAGGATCACACCGTCCTTCATCTTCGCGATGGAGGCTTTGTTTACGATGCCCTTCGTCTCCGGGAACAGCGGGCAATGCAGGCTGATCACGTCGGATTCCCGCAGCAGTGTGTCGAGGTCAACGTAGCTCGCGATGGCTTTTCCCGCGTCGCTTTGGTACGCGTCGAACGCCAGCACGCGCATGCCGAGCGCTTTTGCGATCTCGCCCGTGCGCTGGCCGATGCGTCCAAAGCCGATGATGCCCATGGTCTTGCCTTCCAGCTCGATGAGCGGATAGTCCCAGAAGCACCAGTCGACGTTGCTGCTCCAGCGACCTTCATGCACGGCGTCGCTGTGGTGCGCAACGTGGTGGCAGATTTCCAGCAGCATCGCGATGGCAAACTGTCCCACGGCGGCGGTGCCATAGGTGGGAATGTTGCAAACGGGAATGCTGCGCTCCTTGGCAGCAGCCGTATCCACGACGTTATAGCCCGTCGCCAGCACGCCGATGTATTTCACGCTTGGGCAGGCAGCCAGCGTCTCCGCCGAGATCGGCGTTTTATTCGTGAGGATCGCGTCCGCGTCACCAATGCGGGAGATGATCTCTTCCTTGGGTGTGCGGTCATAAACCGTGACCGAACCGAGTGCTTCGAGTCCGCCCCAGCTCAGGTCTCCGGGATTGAGTGTAAAGCCATCTAAAACGACAATTTTCATGCTCTTTTCTCCTTCAAACGGAATTGGCCCAAACGAATTTTATCATCGTTTGGGTCATTTTGGTATCTTACATTGTGGAAACAGAATTACTTCTTGCTTCGATCACAGATTTCCTCCGGATCGACCACTGCCCAAATCGCAGTGTCCTCGCGGCCCGCTTCATCCACATAATCCCGCGTGGCGTTCTTGCCAAACGGCAGATCGACGGGCTTTTCATCCTCAAAGAAGATCCACTGATCGACGGGATAACGTGTCAGCACGAGATCGATGAGGTCGCGCATGCGGAAACTACGGATGACCGCGTTGCCGATGGTCGAAATCCTGACCATTCCCCGCTGCTCCATCCAGAGCCCCAGCTTGTTGAAATCATACGGAAACTCATAATAGTCCCCCGATGTCGTGGGCCTCGGCTGATAGTCCATCATCATGCGCTCTTCGAGCGTGCCGTCCGCATGACGCAGGGTCACCTGCCGCTCGATCGTGTGACGATCCGGCACCTGCGCTAAGTATTGGCCGAAGTGGTGGCTCGTGGAGTTGACGTAGGTCACGCCCGCGAGAACAACCTTGGTATCCAGCGCGAGCATCTTGCCAAACGCGCTCCTGAGGTCAAAAACAGAGATCGCGGGATCGACGTTCGTGATCATCTCCGCGTTTTTTCCGACGGCGGAGAAGCTGTGGCGGTAGGCTACGCTGCGTTTTGCTCCCGGAAAATGGCGGATCGCCTCGCTGATGGCGCCCATCTCGGACTTATCGTTGACAGGATCGATCACGGGGTGCTCCTGCACCTCGTGGATAAAGCAGAACGCCGGGGCAACCAGCGTGCCCGCGTCCTTACCCAACGCCTCATACAGCGCCTCGCCGATTGCCTTGCCCGCGCCTTCCACAAAGCCAAACGGGCGCATGGCGGATTGCAGCAGAACGGTGTCCCCCGGCTCAATTCCAACGGCGCGGAAGCCCCTCAGCGCGTCCTGATAGGTGACTGTCTTCATAACAGCTCTCCTTTTCTTGTTCTGTTGCTCAGCCGATCGCGGCAACCGCGTCGTCCAACTGTTTTTCGCTCTTGACGCCGACGATGGCGGAGACCACGGCGGGCTGCTCCAGCGTCCAGCGCAGGGCGTAGGCGCTCATCGAAATGCCGCGCGCTTTTGCGCCTGCTTCAATCGCCTCTAGCTTATCATAGAGCGCGTCGTCCGGCGAAGCAAGCCACGCGGGCTTTTCTTCCGCGCGGGAGCCCTTCGGGGGTTCCATACCGCGCTGGTACTTGCCGGTGAGTAAGCCGCCCTGATAGATCTGGTACGGAATCACGGCGATGTCCTCCGCCGCGCAGAGGGGAATGAGCTCACTCAGCGCGTCCTGCTTGAGCATGCTCAGCGGCGGCTGGCAGACGACCGGGCGCGGCAGATTCAGCTCGTCCGCGGCGGTCAAGAGCGCGCGGAGCTGCTCGGCCGAGTAGTTGCTCACGCCATAGTAGCGAATCTTGCCCGCGTATACGGCCTTTTGCAGCGCGCGGAGAATCTCCTCCGCGGGGACGTTGCCGTCGAAGCGGTGCAGATAATAAAGATCGATATAGTCCGTCCTGAGGCGCTTGAGGCTCGCGTTCAGCTGCTTTTCAATCGCCTTTGCGCTGGTGCCCTCGTCCTCCGGCTCTTGGCCAACTTTCATGCCGACCTTGGTGGAGACGATCACGTTGCCGCGCGGCATGCCGTGGATGGCGGCGCCGACGATCTCCTCGGCTACGCCGCCCGCGCTGCCCGCAACGCGGTTATAGCCTTCGTACATGTTCGCGGTGTCGATGTGGTTGATGCCGTGCGAAAGCGCGTATTGCGTGAGCTTCACCGCGTCGTCAAACGCGACGGGAGAGCCAAATGTCATCGTGCCCAGCGTCACCGGGGACACGGAAATCTCTGTTTTCGGAATTCGATTCATCTCTCGTTCGTTCCCTTCTAAAAATTAATTACACGGCGCGGAGGCGCTCGATGAGCGGCCTTGCTTCCGCAAGAAAAGCGCCCGCAAATGTCGCGTCATACTGCGGCGCGGGTGCGCGAAACACCCGATCGTGCATCCCCAACTCGTGGAGGATGCAGGCAAAGCTCTGCAGCAGTCCCCGCCGCATCACGATGACGCAAAGCGCGTTGAGGTCGCCCTGAATCGCGAACGCGCGCGCCAGCTCGCCCGCCTTCGCGGCACGGTAGATGCCCGCGTAGGCCTTGGGGAACACCGTCGCCCACATGCCGATGCCGCCGTCCGCGCCGTGGATCACGGCGGGAGCAAGGTATTCGTCCTTGCCGTTGAAGACAGCGATGCCCTGCGGTTTTTCCGCGATCAGCTGCTGAGTAAAGAAAAAGTCGTTGGTGGAGGATTTGATGCCGGTAACCCCCGGCACCATCAGCGTTTCGAGCACTTCGTTCAGAGAAAAGCTCACGCCCGGCTGCGGCATATAGTAGAGAATCAGCGGGATTCCCGCAGACTCACTCAGTGCGCGGTAATACTGCATCTGCTGCGCATGGCCGGCGCCGGAGAGCGGGACGGTAGAGACCCCGTCCGCCCCGCTCTTCGCCGCATGCCGCGCGAGCTCCAGCGCGTCGCGCATCGTATAAGCGCCTACCTGCACCAGCGCGGATTTTCCGTGCCGGTGGCAGATTTCAATGCCGATTTCGGCTGCTGCTTTTCGCTCCTCGAGACGCATTTTCATGCCGTCTCCCGTGCCGCCGCAAAGATACGCCCCGTCCAGCGGTTCGCGCATGCCCATCTCGAGCATGTCCGCAAACGCCGTCTCGAGAAAGCGATCCTGCGCGTCGCAGGGGGAGCAGGCGGGCACAAGCACGCCGCCCGTCACCGGCTTTTGAATCATAGTCGTGTTCTCCTTTGTCCGCTTATTTCGCGGCCTTGAGGTCGGCAATGGCGCTCTTGATCGAGTCCGCAATGGTCACGAGCACTTCGTCTTCCATGCCGCACCACATCGGAACGGAGAAGGAATTGTCCCAGAACTTCTCGAGCACCGGGCAGTCATGATCGCCCATGCCAAGCTTCTGGAAGAGCGGGTAACGATAGAGCGGGTAATACTGCACGATGCTGCGGATGCCGTATTTGGTGGTCAACAGGTCGAGCAGGTCGTTGCGGTTCTTGCCAAACGCGCTGCCGTCAAAGTGCTGAATGTACTGGTGGCGGACATGGCGGTAGCCTTCCGGAATCTTGTTGAAGGTGATCTCCGGCACATCGCTCAGCAGCGCACGGAGTTTGTCGTTCTGCGCGATGATCATGTTGGAGAACTTCGTGAGGTTTTTCAGCTCCATGCTGCCGAGGGCGCACTGTGCCTCGCCGATGCAGAAGTTGTTCGGCCAGAAGCCTTCGATGTCGAGGTCCACGTTGCTCATCGCGGGCACCCAGTAGCGCTCACGCGGGTAGGTGAATCCGCAGACGCCGTTGTGACGGATGCCGGGCACGAGCTTTGCGTCCTCGTCGCTCTTGACGGTCAGCATGCCGCCCTCGCCAAGCGTGGTCATGGTCTTGGCTCCGTGGAAGCTGAAGCAGCCGAAGTCGCCAAACGTGCCGACGTGCTGACCGTTGATGCGGGAGTCCAGCGCCTGTGCGCAGTCTTCGACGACCTTGATGTTGTGCTTTTTCGCGAGAGCCACGATGGCGGGCATATTGCAGGGCATGCCCAGCAGGTGGACGCAGACGATGGCTTTCGTTTTCTTCGTGATCTTGCGCTCGATATCCTTAACGCTGACCACCCAGGTTTCGGGATCGATATCCGACCAGACGATCTTCGCGCCCTCTTTGCCAAAGGGAATCGCGGAGGCGCAGAAGGTGTAAGCGGGAATGATGACTTCATCGCCGGGCTTCACGCCGCAGAGCGTTGCGGCAAGGCTCAGCGCCTGCGTCGCGTTGCCGACGGCAAAGGCGTGGTTCGCGCCCGTGAAGGCCTTGAAGTCCGCCTGAAACTGCTCCTGCATCGCGCCCTGGGTCTGACCCGGGACATCGCGCATCACGCGGACGACTTCCGCGATCTCTTCTTCGGTATAGGGACGCTGACGCGCGGGAATGGAAACACGGTATCCGGCAACGGCACCGCGGCCGGAAGCATCACCCGAAATGGCTTTATTGGACATGGTATTGTTCCTCCAGATTCATATTGTAAAAAACAGCTTGCAATCCTGCGGAAGACCTCCGCAATGGTTCAACATCATATTATCCCGCGCGTCTCTTCCCCGCCATGCCGAAACCGCGCGTGTTTTTTTCACTTCGCGCGGTTTTCATACTCCAAGTGGCTTGACGATGGCGGCTCAGATCGCGCTATAATGATACAGACGGAGGAAGAGCGATGGAACACACACAGCTCAGTGATCAAGTGTTTACCGTGCGCGCGTTTGCGGGCGATCTACCCGTGGAGTGCTTTCTTTCCGCGCGCGGTTTTTTGGAGGATCACAGCCTCCTGCGTCCGTCGTTTTCCGAAGACCACGTCCACGCGAGCTTTGAGCTTCTGCTCTGCCGAAAAGGCAGCGGCTATCAGTTTATCGAGGGCGTCGCGCATGCCTATACCGACGAAAGCGTGTTCCTGCTGGCTCCGTTCGTGACCCATGCGCACATCGCAAACCCCGGCTCTTCTGAGGTGCGCTGTTCGATTCGCTTCATCCTGCCGGACGCCGCCTCGTTTTCCGGCCGCAGCGAGCCCGTGCTCTCCGGCGCGCTGGAGCGGCTGCGGCGCGAGCAATACGCGCAGTTTTTAGCAAACAGCCAGATCATCTCGATTGCGAATCTGTTGACCGACGCGGTTTGCTCCTCGGAATCCTCGGCGCTGCTGGTGCTCGGCGGGCTTCTTTCCGCGCTGTTTTCCAGCGTGTTTGCGGAGCTTGGCCGTCTCTACGGCGGAGCAAAGGAGAGCGTAACGCCCATGCTGCGCGCCGAAAGCGACTCCGCGCGAAGGCTCATCATCGACAGCTTCTTTGGCCAGTCGCTCGACGGCTCCGCGCGCATCGAAGACCTCTGCGAGCAGGTACACATCAGCCCAAGCAGCCTCAACCGCGTGATTCGGGAGCTTTACGGCACCTCGTTTAAGCAAAAGCTCATCGAAGCACGGGTCGCGTACATCAAGTATTATCTCAAGTATACCGATTTAGCGATTCGCGCCGTCGCGGAAAAGACGGGCTTTATCGAGGACAACAAGCTTTCGCTCTTCTTTAAGCAGCACGCGGGGATGTCCCCGACGCAATACCGCCAGCGCGAGCGGGTCAATCCACCGGAGCCCGCGCAAACCGGACAATCCACATAAAAAAGCAACCCGCAGGGGTTGCCTTTTTTTGATTCACAAGCGTTATTCCACAACCCGTTCGCTCGCCATGCCGATGTCCACGCGCGCGCCGGGCAGCTTGCCGTTGATATGCTTTTCTAAAACGCGGTTGGCAAACGAGGCGGAGATGAAGCGCTCCAGCGCGATGCCAAACAGCGCGTAATACGCCAGCGCGAGCACGACCAGAAGCCCCGAATACGCGGGCAGCAGCCACAAAGCCAGCGCGATCACCGCGACGGGAATGAGGTTGATCAGCAGCGTCAGAAAGCTCCTCGGAAGCTCCAGAAACGTCAGATAAAATGCGTTTTTGATGACCTGTCCGAACTTGAGGCGGTAGGTTACCATCAAGGAATACACCAATTGCCGCATCAGCAGCGTGAAAAGCACCACGAGCGCGACAAAGCCAAAGAGTAGATAGTAACCGATTCCCGCGCTATCGCCTAAGCTGCCGTAAAACTTCAGCGCGCTGTAGGCAGCCAGCGGCATGATGCCCTCGATCAGCGAAAAGCCCAGCGCCTGCCAAACGTTTCGCTTCATGCCGCCGAACAGCGTTTGCCAGCGCATGCAGGGTTCCCCGCGCGACCAGTTGCGCATCAGCAGCGTCAGCCCCGCGAGAATCGGGCCTGTGAGGAACAGGCAGACGAATAGACCGGTGAGATACGCGCCGAGAAACGGCGTGGTTTGGAGCGCGCTCGTCTCCTCGGCAAGCAGCGATTCCAGCGACAGCTCCGTCCAGATGCTCGCGGGCAGGTAGAACAGATACGTCACCAGGTTGACCATGAAAAACCAGCTCCAGTAATTGCCGAACGCCTGACGAAAAAGTTCCTTTCGCGTCTTCGGCCGCAGTTGCGGCGGCAAATCTTCCAGCGGGGCTTTCGGGTAAAACAAGCCTTTAAACATTTTTCTCGCGCTTTCTGCCGACGGCGCCTTCGCGCGCAGGACCAGTGGACGCGCGAACGACGAGCCTGGGCGAATACTCCACCTTGTTGATCACGGGCGGCAGCAGCGCCTCGCTGAGTTCGCGCCTTCGCGCCGTGATCTGATCTACCGCGGCCTTGCAGCGTACCTGCAAATGGTGGTCGATGGTGGTCAACTGCGGCGTAGAGATCGCGGAGGTGAAGATATTGTCAAAGCCGCACACAGAGAAATCGCCGGGCACGCTGTAGCCGCGCGCCTTGATCTCGTCGATGAGGCCGATTGCCGTCATGTCGTTGACGCCGATGATCGCGGTCGCCTTCACGCCGTGTTCCAGCGCCTGCCCCATGAGCCTGCGCCCGACCGCGTACTCATATGGCATCGCGTCCGGCAGCGCGTCCGTCTCCGTCTGCGCCTCGGAAGCGAGCAGCTCCAGGCTGTCCTCACCCAATCCCTGCGCGCGCAGGAACGCGCGGATTCCCTCAAGGCGCTGCTGGCGCGCGAGAGTGAGCTGGTTAAACGGCGTCGAGACAAACAAAAACTTGCGATGGCCCAACGCGTAGAGATGCTCGGAGAGGATCTTGCCCGCGCGCTCGTTGCTCAGCTCGATGGAGCAGATTGGCTGCTCCGCGCGCTTTTCGCCGATCAGCACGGAAGGCACGCTGTCCGCCACGTTTTCCACGATCTCCGGAAAGCTCGGCAGAAATGTAAAGATCATGCCGTCCACGCGCGTTTTAAGGAACGTTTCGAGATAATAACGTTCGAGTTCGGGCTTGCGAAGCGTGTTGCAGACGATCACGCAATAGCCGCAGGCGTCCGCATAACTCTCCACCGTCTGCACCAGCTCCGCGTAAAAGGGGTTGTTCAGCGTCGGGGTAAAGAGCAGCAGAATGCCCGTGCGCGAGGAGGGCGCGCGCTTTTTGCGCTTTGGCAGCTCGTAGCCAAGCTCCTGCGCCGCCTGCACCACGCGCTGCTTTGTCTCCTCGTTAAAGAGCACCTTGTCGCTCTCATTGAGGATGAGCGACACCGCGGACTGAGACACGCCCGCGCGCGCCGCGACGTCCTGAGACGTGACCTTTTTCATGATATTATTACCTCACAAACCATCGAATCGAAACTAATAATTCCTAATAAATCATAACGAATTTTATGCGCTCTGTCAAACGCTTTTTGCGCATTCACGCGATATTTCACGGTTTCATGCTGAATTATGATGATAATCCCGAAAATGGCAAAAGAAATCTTTACTTGAGGCGCTGGGTTTATTGACTTTTCAGCACTTTTTTGCTATTTTATTAGATGTGAGTATTAGTTAAGTCGTTTCTAGTCGCGTTGCAGTGATCCCAGGCAAAAATACCAATGGCGCACATGGCGCGCCCAAAGGGAACGCATTATGACAAACGCATGCAACGCGCAAACACAATCCCGCAGTGACGGACGGATTCTCTCGCTTGGCGAGCTTTTGGTAGACCTCATCCCCGTAGAAGACGGCGGCCGAATCGAAAAAACGGGCGCTGTGTTAAAGGTAGCCAGCGGAAGTGCTGGTATTTTCGCATGCGCCGTCACGGCGCTGGGCGCAAGCAGCGGCTTTCTCGGCAAGGTCGGAAAAGATGCATTGAGCAGCATGGTGTATCAAACGATTAGCGACTTCGGCGTCGATATGCGGCACGTGGTCACGTCTGACGAAGGCCAGATCGGGCTTGCGTTCATCGAATATCTGCCGGATGGCAACCGCAACTATGAATATTACCGTTCCCGTTCGGTCGGCAGCCTTTACCGCGCTGAGGAGCTGGATACGGAGGCGTTTGACAGCGCATATGCGCTGCATTTCCCGGGCATGCTGCTCGACCTGAGCCCCGAGCTGCGGGAAGCGAGCCTCTTTGCCGCACGCACCGCAAAAGAGCGCGGCGTGCTGTTGAGCTTTGATCCCAACATCCGCGCGGAACTCAACCGCAAGGAGTCCATCGAGCGGATGATCGGTGTTATCCGCATGGCGGACATCATCGCGCCGACGCTCGCGGAAGGGCGCCAGATCACCGGCAAGCAGAGCGTAGGAGATGTGCTGCGCGCGCTGCATGAGCTAGGTCCCAGGGTCGTCGCGCTGACGATGGACAAAAACGGCGGCGCGGTCAGCGCGGATGGCATGGTCGCCCTCTGTGACGGCATCGACGTGCCCGTGGTTGACCCGACCGGCGCAGGAGACACGTTTGCCGCGGCGCTGGTGGTGGCTATCCAGCGGGGCATGTCGCTCGCTGACACTGCGCTGTTCTGCAACTGCGCGGGAACGCTGGTCGTCACCAAGCGCGGCGTAATCGGTCAGGCGATTCCTTCGCTCGCGGAAGTGAACGCCCTCATGCAAACAAAGCCCTGCAAGGTAAGCCTTGTGGCGCTGAACGAGTTGGAATGACGATCGTTCAGGAAGGATAGATAGAATTATATGAACCTCAAACAACGTTTAAGAAACGGCGAGCATGTCGTAGGCACGATGGTGACCACGTTTGCCTCCGCCGATATGGCAAAACTTCTGCAGCAATACGGCTTCGATTTCTTCATCATCGACTGCGAACACGGCTCGTTTAACACGCGTGAGGTCGCGGACATGATCGCGGTTGCGCGCGCAATCGGCCTGCCCGCGATGGTGCGCATCCCCGAGATGCGGCGCGAGCACGCGCTGAAGTTCACCGAGATGGGTGCAAACGGCCTCTTGCTTCCGAATACCGAGAGCGCGGAGCAGGCGCAGATGCTCGTGGACTGCACGAAATATGCGCCGATGGGACACCGCGGCGTCTCCCTCTCCCGCCCGCACACGGACTTTGCGAAGGTGGACGGCGTTTCCTACATGGCGCGCGCAAACGAGGAAAACATCCTGCTCTGCCAGATCGAGAGCCGCGCGGGCGTGCAGCACATCGACGAAATCATGGCGGTGGACGGCATCGACGCCGCGCTGATCGGGCCGAACGACATGACGCAGGACTACGGCAAGCTGGATCATTTTGACGATCCGGAGATCGTGGACGCGTTCTCTCGCGTCGTCGCCGCGGCAAAGGCGCACGGAAAATTCTCCGGCGCGCACTTCGGCGCACTCAAGCCGCTGCTGCCGTGGGTCACGCGCGGGATGCAGCTGAACATGTGGAGCAGCGACATCGGGCTGATGTCCCTTGGAGCCACAACCGGGCTGCCCGCTCTGCGCGACGCAGGAAAGTAACGATAACAAACAAAAAAAGGCTGTAAGGCCTTTTTTTGTTGTATTCACTCGCGTTATTTCACATACGCCTGCACGGTGTTCTTGATCGCCTTTATGCTGTCGCTGATGGTGCCGATCACGACCAGTACCGAGATCAGGATGACGAAGAACTGTCCGTTATTGGCAAACGGGAAGATGTTGCTTAGACCCACGCTGGAAAGAAATCCGGCGAACTCGGTGCTGAGGATATCCGGCTGGTTGAGCAGGTAGAGCGTCATCGACATATCGACGATCTTCTTGATCACAACCGACGAGCAGACGAACACCGACCAGCGGCGGTCGTTGATCTTTGCAATCGCCTGAACGACCGCAAGCGCGAGAGAGATAAGGATGACCGGAATCAGCAGCGTCAAAAACCGCTCGCTCAGGATATTGTAAAACACCATGTCGCCCTGCGCGAAAACCATCATTAACGGCAGCTGGCCGGAGCAATAGAGCAGACCTAAGATCGAAAACAGCACAGACACGACCAGCTCCGCAATCCCTTCCGAAAGCGGAATGGCGGCCTTGGGATTCTGCACCTCAGGCAGGTCTTCCACCCGCCAGCCATGCTCGCCAACCTTCGGCTTCTTCTCTCCGCTGCGCTCGGCGATGGCAAAGCCGATCGTCGTCCAAACCAGCGCCTGGAAGGCCGCGGAAACGCCCATGCTGACCCCGCTCGAAATAATTCCGCTGATCACAAACGGCAGGCTCGTCGTGCCGCCCTTTGTTGCGTCAACCGCACCGACCGCAAAGCCGATGAGCATCACCAGCACACCCACGAGCGGCAGAATCCACTTCAGCGCGCGCACATACTCGTCATAATACGCGGGCGAAATCAGGTAACGCGGGTGCGAGCGATATTGCTCCGCAAGAGATGCGGGCGAGCCCAACTCGTAGAGTACCTTCTTCACCGCTTCATCGCTCGCGTTTTCCGGCAGCATGTCGTAGATATTCGCGCGGAGCTCCTTTTTCACATCCTCCCGATCCTTCTCGGGCAGGCGGCGGGTGACGTCGTAGACATACCGCTCGATCAGATTTTTATTTGACTGTTCCATTGTCCTTTCCCTTTCCGCAGATGGCCTCGATGCTCCTCTGCATGTTCCCCCATTCCCGCAGCAGCTGCTCCAGCACCTCCCGGCCTCGCAGGCTGACGGTGTAATACTTTCTCGGTCTGCTCTCGCTTGTGTCCCAGTCGCTGGTCAAGAGCTCCTGGCTTTCGAGCCGCCTCAGCAGCGGATAAAGCGTGTTTGCCTCGATATCGATGTGCTGTTCCTGCAGGGTTTGCAGGAGCGCATAGCCGTATCTCGGCTCCCGAAGGCTTCCCAGTACGGCGAGCGTCAGGCTCCCGCGGCGAAGCTCGGTCAAAAGATTTTGCATGGTATCCAGTTCCGGCATTTCGTTTCACCTCGTGTGTATTATAGTGTACGTCACACACTATTGTCAATATCATTTTAATAATTTTCTCGCATTATATTTCAAAACCCATTGTTGCAAAAAAGAGGCGCATTTGCGCCTCCATTTTTGTGGGAATCGACCGTTCTAGTTCGCAGCATATCTGCTTGCGCTGTCGTCATCCACATACAGTACCGTTCCGTCAATCGCGTTGATCATCATGAGCAAGCTGTCGGTTTTTGGCGCGGTAACTGCTTCGTCAGACGTGATCTCGCGATCACCGACCGGCATCGTTCCCTCCAGCCTTCCGATTACGCGCCAAACGGGAATCACATAGCAAAGCGAATTATCCGCTCCGCAGGCGATCGTCGTAAACGCCAGCGAGAATTCGGAAACAGTGAGATCGATACCCTGATAGGTAAATCCGTAGTTCCACTCTACCGTCTTCTTCCAAAGATTCTGCCCGCGCGCTTCGTTGAGGAAGGACTGATACACCTGCTCAAACGGCAGGAGCGGCACGTTAGCATTCACGCACCCGATCATGCGCCTGCGGTTTTGCCAGCTGAACGAATAGAGCCCCTGTGCGTCATATTGAATCGAGAACATCTCCTCGCCTCTCAGCGTTCCGCCGGCCTTCGTGATTACGCCGCCCATGGCCTCGAATTTCATCGCCGATTCCTGCATAGTTGATTGCGTAGTGGTCGTCTCCGTCAATCGCATCGATCGGTAGCTTCGCGTGTACCGCCTCAACGCCAAGCTGATCGAGCAAGTGTATTGTAAGATCCTCTGCTTGTGCTGCATCGATCGGCTCCTTGCCGGGCGTGACTCCTCCATTGAGGCTGCCGGGATATACCGCAAAGGAATCACTTTGGCCGGAGCCTTCCTGCGTATAATGCGCTTGTATGGTCATCCGCCTGCCGGAAGTCTGGTAGAAGTCCGCATCTCTGCTGATCGGGATATCGATCCCCGCATAGTGGATCACCTCGACGTTGTCCGGCAGCAGCGTTACGGCATCCGGCGCATCCAACAGCAGCTGGTCAATGTCCTCAATCTGCTGCTGCGTCTCCGTGAGAATATATGCCCATTTTTTGTCAGTCAGGCGGGACACGTGAATTGCCCTCGCCTGCAAGAGTTCCGCTCTGGTATAGCGTGGTTTCCCGCCCGAAAAATCGGTCTGCACCTGCGGCGCGTTCCCCGAAAGGATCGTCGTGAGCGAATCCATCTCCGCCTGCGTAAACTGCGCATTCTGCAAGAGGTAAACGGGATACTCGCTCTGCGCAAGTCCCGCGACCTGCGCGTGGACGGAGAGATGCATGCCGTCCGGAAGGCCGGACACTTCCTCGTCCATGCGCTGCGGCATGTCAAGCCCGCCCGCCTTGGCGGGTTTGCCCGCGGCAACGCGCTCAAACGGTTCGCTGACTTGCAGCAGGTGCACCCTGCCTGAAAGATCGGTTCACCAGAGTCTGTTCCCCGGCTGACACGCCGTCGTAAACGCTGCAAACCCAAGCGCGAGCGCGAGCACCGCGGAGAGAGCGAGAGCTCCCTTTGTGCTCCGCTTTCGCGCGAACACGCCGCGCACGCGCCGCTCCATCGCTCGCTTGTCGGTGGTAAGCGCCATGCCGAGGGTGAGGAGTTGGTCGGTGGAGTGTGTTTTCATACTTTACCTCTGTGTCACATTTCTCGCGCGAAAATCTCTCCGGTTTCGTTATGAATATAAACCCCGTTTGCAATCCATTTTGGCGTAACCATCAAAGCGGTGTTTTCAAACCCCACTATCGAGACCTTGCCGGTGATTTGATTCACGGTTGTCCATGTATCGAGCCATGAAGGCAAGCTGCTCCATTTGTTTGGATCGAGCATGTAGTAAACGGAGTCGGAAACAATCATCCCTTTGTGATACGCGATTTCGTGTAGTGTTCCATCCGTCATGTAAAGATCCATCGTGTAGTCCGAATATCCGTCTATATGACAAACGGAGACCGACTCGACCGCGTCGTTACCGAACAGCTCGCAGTAAAGCGTTTTGGTTGCGTCGATGAACGCGTTGTCGTTTCTCTGTTCTTTGGCAAGCGCCGATAACCCGAGCTTTGTGCCGAGGCTGCCGTTTGAAGAAAGTGCGATCAGCCGTCCGGTTTTACTCGTGAGTTCCAGAACAATTCCGCCGCCTTCCATGCGCCAATAATTCTCGCGAGTGCCTGAATAATCAACAAAAAACGCGGTCGTGGGTTCCGGCGGTTTTTCTCCCGGCGCAAATTGCGTACTGCCTGCGGTTTCGATCACTTGATTGAAGAATTCAATCGCCTGCTCTCGCGTTATGTCGCTTTGTGCGGGCTTTCCCTCGCGGAAATCCTCCGGACTCAGGAGTTGAACCACGTTGGGGTTCTGCTCGATGTCTGACCGCCAGAAGACGCCCTCCTCCGCGCAATCCGCATCCGGATAGACGCAGACCGTCGTCGGTGTGAGCGCTTCGTCGGCATACACTCTGACGGAGCAAAACCGACCGTCACCAAGCCGGAACTGGAACTCGGTCTGAAGCATCCAGCCTGCGGTGGCATTTTCTCTGCCCGCTCCGCCAACATCTTTTACGTCTTGCACCGTACCGCCGAGGATTCCCGCAATTCGATTGAGCGCAGAAGTTGAATCCAGCATGCCCCAATCGTCGGGACTTGAGATGTCCTGCTCGTGATCCGTAAGCGATGGATGCAACGCGTCACCCGCAACATTCATGCAGTCCGCCGAGAGAAACGCGAACGTCTTTGCATCAAGCGCACCAGACAGCACGCCGTCCTTGGAGTCAAACCGAAATACATCCGCGCGGAATCCGCTTTGATCGATATAGTAGGTCGCGCGCATGTCGTCCGCGACGTAGGATTTGCCGAAAATCGCGTTTGCACTCTCCAGAAAACGATCCGTCGCGATGCGCTCCAGAGACTGATCCGGATTCTTCTGCACCACCCAGGTGCCGCGCTCCGTGAACACGACATCCTCCATGCGCGGCGCGGGAAACTTCCTCGCCTCGTTGAGCGAAAATGAAAGCCTGTCCAGCGCTTTTTCCTTCGTGTACTCCGCTTTTGCATCTCCGTCGGAAGCTTTCGCGTTTCCACCAGAAACGAGAGCATCCCCGCCCGAAGCAAGCTGCGCGTCGGGCGCGCTAGTAATTACCTGTCCCGGCTGACACGCCGTCGTAAACGCGGCAAACCCTAGCGCGAGCGCGAGCAACGCGGAGAGCGCAAGAGCGCCCTTCGCGCTCCGCTTTCGCGCAAACACGCCGCGCACGCGCCGCTCCATCGCTCGTTTGTCGGTGGTCAGCGCCATGCCGAGGGTGAGAAGATAATTGGTTTTTATCTTCATTTGTAAAATGCTTCCTTTCTATTCGAAACGGAACTTCAAAATTTTCGTCTCGCTTGACTTATCACGCGGGAAGAGTCACGCAATTTAATCACTTTCTAGACGTGTGAGCACCTCTGGTGGCTCGATTTAGTAGTATAGCATTGATATCACGCCGCCGTCGGTCGCGGAGAAGGGCATCGTGATATACTCGATATCCCCGCCATCGTATGTTATTCGGCAAGAAGCATTCCAAACTGGAATCAGCAGCGCCATATCACGCTGTTCGTCGTCAAAATGCGTATTTGCATCTAGTTCATCTGGATTTGCAATCAATAATGAAGAGAGCTGAAGCTCAAAGAACTCAATCTGTGAAACCCCCGTGTAACCCTCCCCGAAGATTCGAGCCAAACGCGCTTTTGCCAAAGTCATCGCAGCATCTACCCCAATGATTTCGACATTTGTGAACATCGATTCCCGCGGTTCATAGCGATTTAACCAGTAAAAGCTGGTCACGCCACGATCATCCACGTAGATCCAGAGTAACCCGGCATCGGAAGCGCAATAATCCAATGAATCATACTTCATTCCAAGCCAGCCGGAGTTGCCGCGAGCGGGAAGCCCCGCGTTGCTTAATACGTAGCCAAAATCCCAACCGCGAGACATGACATTTGATGCGTTCCCATCTTCAATCATGCAGGCCCGTTCTGCTTTATCAAGCTGCCAACCGCGAATTCCTAGATCGATCAAAACCTGATCGGCTTGCGCCTGCGCTGCATCTTGGGTGAGTGTAATCGGCTCTCGAATCGTTGCGCCGAAATCGCGTTCCATCTCCTCATCGCCGACGAGATACCCTTCTCGATACACTATGCCGCCAGCACGCTCGAAATAGAACATGTGTTGTTCTGCGCCCATTGAGAGCGTAAACATGATGCCATCTTGTTCCGCAGAAAGCGTGGATCGCTTGGAGAAGTCCATATTCGAAAGGTCAAACGTTTTGTTGGTTTGAAATTCGGATTCAGTTTGATTCGGCACCCATTTCGCGTTCGGAAGAAAATAGTCAATCATCCTTTGATAGTCATCAATCGTAAACCCGGTTGCATTACATTGGCGTACGCCATATCCCGCCGCCTGCGGAATGATCACATCCGCATTCACATCGAGCGATACACCGTTGCCGTAATCAATCTTCGGTTCGTCAATATGTTTCGGTGAAATCGGGTACTGGAATGGACTTTCAACCATTGAACCAATCAGATATTGAGAAGATTTCCATTGCATAGGTGCCGCCGTATCTTCCGGTTCTGCTGCCGTACCGGCCTCGGATCCGTCTTCGGGCATTCTATTTGCCTTCTCCTCCAACGGAATCGGCGTGAGTGATTGCGCGCTCTGTCCCGGCTGGCACGCCGTCGTAAACGCGGCAAAGCCCAGAGCGAGCGCGAGCACCGCGGAGAGAGCCAGTGCACCCTTTGCGCTCCGCTTTCGCGCGAACACGCCGCGCACGCGCCGCTCCATCGCACGCTTGTCGGTGGTCAGCGCCATGCCGAGGGTCAAAAGATGGTCGGTGGAGTGTGTTTTCATCGTATACCTCCGTGGTCACCATTCCATAGCGTAGATTTCGCCCGTTTCGTTGTTGACATAGACCCAGTCCGCGAGCCAGTTGGGCACGTAGCGGTCTGTGCCACTCTCCATGCCTTCCAACGTGATTGTGCCCGTCTTTGCGTCCGTCTTAGCCCACTTTTTCAGCCAGTCCGGCACGCTCGTCCACCTGCTTGGGTCGGTCGAGCTAAGAAATGTGGCGTCCACGATCAAGCCGTCCTGATACATGACCTCGTATTGTGTTCCATCCGCCATCACGGGAGCCATCGTGCAATAATGGTCGTCGTACACCGCGTTGACGGAAACCGATTGAACGGCATCCTTTCCGAAAAGTGCTGTAAAGAGGTTTCGAGTCGCTTCCTCATACTCTTTTCCGCCCATCTTCTCATATGGGATACTCATTAAAACGAGGTTGCTGCCAAGTTTGGCGTTCCCCGTGAGGTTCAACATTCGCCCGGTCTTGCTCGTCAGGTCAAAGCTGATGTTGCTGCCCTCAACATGCCAATAGTTTTCCCGCGCGCCGGAATAATCAACATAAAACGACGTGCTCGGTTCCGGCGGAATTGCACCATTCGCCAGATCGATTAATCCCGCTGCCCCAAAGAGTTTTCTAAAAAAGTTGATCGCCTGCGCCTCGGTCATATCGTCCGCACCCGGCATTCCCTCCCGGAAATCCTGCGGGCAGAGGAGCTTACTTGCACCCTCCGTCCACTCCAGATCGGCACGCCAGAAGACGTTTTCATTTCCGCAATCTTCGTCGGGATAGACGCACACCGTCGTCGGCGTCAAGTCGGCGTCTCCAAACACACTGACTCCGCAATATCTGCCGTCTCCAAGCGGGAAGAAAACCTCTCGCTTGACCATCCAGCCGTTCGTTGCCCCTTGAGTGGAGTATCCGCTGCGCCAGTCTATGTAAGACACCGTCCCGCCAAGAATTCCGGCAATTCGTTCCGTAACCGCACCGGCATCCAGTTTGTCACCGTTTTTTAACGAGGGATGCAGCTCATCCGCAGGCTCATTCAAGCAGTCTGCCGATAAGAAATTCAGGGTTTTACCATCCAGCGCGCCGGAAAGTATGCCATCTATAGAGTCAAACCGCCATACATCCGAGCGGAAACCCGTTTGATCGACATAGTAAGTCGTCTTCAAATCATCCGGCGTATAAGATTTGTTAAAAATATCGTTTGCGATCACGAGAAACTGTTCCGCCGCGGCACGCGATTTTGTGGCATCAGGATTCCCCTGAATTTCCCAGTTGCCGCGCTCGGTAACCACAATGCTCTCCGCGCGCGGTACGACCAAGCCTCTTGCGATCTCTAGTTGCCGCGAAAGTCTCTGCATCGCGTCCGCTTTTGTAAATGTGTTCCCGCTGCTTAAGTCCCCGCCGGAGGCGAGCGCGTTCCCGCCGGAAGCTGTCCCGTTCCCGCCCGAAACAACCGCGTTCCCGCCCGAAACAGCGTTGGAGTTGCTCACGATTGCCTGCCCCGGCTGGCACGCCGTCGTAAACGCGGCAAACCCTAGCGCGAGCGCGAGCAACGCGGAAAGCGCAAGAGCGCCCTTTGCGCTCCTCTTTCGCGCAAACACGCCGCGGACGCGCCGCTCCATCGCTCGCTTGTCAGTGGTCAGCGCCATGCCGAGGGTCAGAAGATGATCGGTATCGAATCGCATACTCGTGTTCTCCTATCTTTCAAGATTGTTTGCCACGGACGGCATCAGGTCTTTTGTCCAAGTGTCGCCGTCTTTCGCTGCATGGAAAAGGAAGAATTCTCCTCGCCCAGCGCGAGCAGTAAATTCACATAACTCAGCTTTCGTTCGCGGTCAAAGCGGGCGACCACCATCGAATCGCAGGCGGTCTCCATATCGAGCCGCATGAGGTAAAAGAGCCCCCACGCGACGGGATGAAACCAGTACACCGCGCGCAGCAGCAGCAACAGCAGGCACACAAGATAGTCTTTTCGTTTGTAGTGCATGAGCTCATGCGCCATCGCAAACGCCATGCTCTCCGCGTTTGCCGCAAAGAGCAGCCGATCCGGCAGCAGCAGCCGCGGAAACGGCTCCACCGTCAGCGCGGGACTCGTGATATCCGGCATCAGGAGCAGCGGCACGCGCCCGCGAATCTGCATCTGCGCTTTGATCTGCTCGTAGAGCGCGTTTGTCTTATCTCCCGGCTCGCATCCGAGTTTTCTTAGGCGCAGGCGAAGCTGAATCATCAGAGCTATACTCACACCGAGCACCAGCACAAACCCTGCAGCCCACACGATCAACAGCCACTGCTGCCAGCTGAGTTGCGTCGCGGTGTTGACCACCGTCGGGCTCGCGGGATTTGCCGCTTGCGGTTGCTGCGCGTTTGCACCGCCGTCCAGCGCAGGCGCGTCGGCTTGTGGTGAAACGGCATCCCAATCTGGTTGCTGCGCCGTGGGCGCTGTGTTGATCGTCGGCGCAGTTGGCGTGTCGATCGTAAACAAATGCAGCCCGCTCTCCAGCGTCACCGGAATGCACAGGCGAAGCACGACGAGAAACCAGAGCGCGTACTTCAACCTTGGCGAAAGCTGCTTGGAGAAGATCGTCCGAAACAACCAAACGATCAGAAAGAGCGCCGTACTATAGATAAGGATTTCCAGAAGCCGCGTGAGAATGGTTTGTTCCATAGTTCCTCCCGTGGGAATCGTGTGCGGTGACTTAGGTCGCGGGTTGCGCGGGCGGGTCGTTTACTCCGTGTCCTCGCGCGCCAGCTGCTCGGCAAGCAAGCGCAGTTCCTGCTTCTCCTGCTTGGTCAGCTGCCCTTGCTGCGCCATGTGTACCACGATGCTCGACACCGAGCCGAAGTAGCTGCGCCGCGAGATCAGGCTCTCCGCCTCGCAGGAGAGCGCCTCGTCCCGCGTGATGGCAGGGCTGTAGCGGTTGCTGTTCTTCTGCCGTTCCGCCGTGATCAAGCCTTTTTCCAGCAGGATGCGCAGAAAGCTGTGGTAGGTTTTATAGTCCCAGCCGACATCCGCGTTTTGAGCCTGCACGCTCGCGATGATGCCCTTGAGATCCAGCGGGGACTCCTGCCAGAGCGCCTGCAAGATGATCCATTCCGATTCTTTCAGCCTTGTGTCCATGTGTTTCCCTCCAAGATCGTGCTGCGTTGCGCCGCTGTCCATGCGCCGTTCAACCGTATTATTCTTAACGTTTTAAGAATTGTTGTCTTAAAGATATAAGAACTCTTTTCAGTTGTCAATACACGCGCTGAAGTGTTCACAGTTCCGTTTCAAACGCGCATTCCATGTTTCACTCGAAATTTTGAGCGATAAAAAACCCCACCCGGCGCTTTGGCTTTCCGTCCGCAGTGCTGGCAGGGGTTCGTTGGAATCGAGATGGAATTGGAGCGAACGAAAACGTACGCTGACGTTCGTAAAAACGAAAATCGCGTAAGCGCGGCATCCAAACGACGCAAAGGGGTCCCGCCTTTGCGCATCCGAAGGATGCCGCGGCTCACGACGCGCATCGCCGCCGACGACCCAACCCGTAATTGGGCGCTGCTGTTCCCGCGCATGAGGAGAGAGCTCTCATCGCAATCGGAGACAGGCGGTCGGCGAATTCGACTGGCGACTCTACCGTGTCGCCTCCCATCTGTTTGATGGCTTCAAGGGCGAATGTACCAGATTCGCGGTTGAAACAGTCAGCTCGTGGGATATCGTTCTGCATATTAGACGGTTCGGACAACCGTTCTGTGACAGGTAAATTTATGAACTTTTTGTGAACGAATGTCGGGGAACCGCGCTTGCTGGTAAAAGCAGCCCAAACCGAGCTATGCCACATCAAATGTTTGTGCTATTCTTTTGGAGTAACCTTCTTAATTTGGAAAGCGAGGCGCACGAGGATGGAATACGCTCCCGCGCGGGTGAAAATTCACGAGATCGGCAGCTATTTTTTGCGGCAATATCTGCTCGAAACGCCGCTGGGTTGGATCGCGCTCGATTCCGGCTATGCGGGCGGATTCGCGGCGTACGAAAAGAAGCTCAGTAAACGCACGCCGGTGAGCGGCATCCAGTTTGTATTTTTGACCCATGCGCACAACGACCACACGGGATTTCTAGGCGAGCTGCTTCAAAAAAGCGGCGCTCCGCTCGTTACGAGTCAGGCGAGCCTGCCGCGCCTTGCCTCCGGCGAAAACGCGATGCCGGAAGGAACGGGCTTTACCTCGCGCTTCGGCGTCGCGCTGAGCGCCATGATGCGGAGTTCCTCGTTTCCGCCCGTGCTGCCGCGGAAAGGCGATATCATTCTAGCGGGCGAGCAGGATCAACCGTTTCTCGCGCTGGGGCTGCCCATCCGCGTGGTGTTTCTGCCGGGTCACACGGCGGAGTCGATCGGGCTCTATCTGGAAGAAACGCAGGAGCTGCTCTGCGGAGACGCGGCGGGCAACGCCGTCATCGCGCCCGCGCGGCAGGCGATCCTGATCGAGGATGTACCGGCGTTCGCGCAATCGTGGGACAAGATCATCGCGCTGAACCCAAGCCGCATCTACCCCTGCCACGGAAACCCGTTTCCGACGGAGGATTTGGTACGCTACCGAAGCAGACTGAACGAGCTAAAGCTCTATTATCCGAAGAAAGACTAAAAACAAACACCGTTTCCGATCACGCGGAGACGGTGTTTTGCAAAGCAAATATCGTTTTATAGATTTATAATTTTTTCCGAAAGCAAACGCTCTCTTTGACGTCCTCGTAAGGCGGATAGTTCGGGATGCGATCGTACCCCGCCGCCTCGTAAAGGCGGATTGCGTCCGGCTGGAGAATGCCTGTTTCGAGCACGGCAAACGCATACCCGATCTCGTGCGCCCAAGCTTCCAGCTCCGCCATCAGCGCGCGGGCAAGCCTTCTTCCGCGATACGCAGAGAGCACGAATATGCGCTTCATCTCGACGGAATCCGCGGAAAACGGCTTAAAGCAGCCGCAGCCAACGGGTAACCCGTCCGCGTAGATCACCAGCGCCTGCTGCACACCCGCGGAGTGGTTATGCGGACCGAAGAACTCCATCTGCGCGCCGTAACGCGAGTAAAGCTCCTCATCGAGTGCCGAGACCATCGCGCGAAAATCGGCATCCGCGCCCGTGCAGCGCTTGAGCGTATGCATGCTTGTTCAGTGCTCCTCGATATATTGATCCAGCATCTCGTGATACACGTCGATGCGCGTCTCCTGCGGATCGGTCGGCTCGCCCAGCACAAGATCCAGCATATGGTGCGGCGTTTTTCCGCCGATCGCCATGGACTTGATGCACGAGACACAGTAGACCGCGACATCATCGCAGGGCATCTGCGCCGCCCGCTTCTTTTGAAACGCGGTGACTTCCTCAATGGGGATATGCCCGTAGAAATTATCGCCGCAGCAGATGGATTTCGTGCCGGAATTGGGGCTCTCTACCACCTCAATATGCATCTTGTCGAGCAGGCTTCTCACCGCTGCATGTACCTGCGGTTTCTTGCGAAACGAACACGAATCGTGCACGGAGAGATGCAGTCCATCATAGGTCGGCAGCGGCAGAGCGGGGATCGCATCTAAAACCTCCCACAGGGAAACGGTTTGAACACCCTCGTAAAGAGAGCGAAATCTGCGGTCGCAGCCCGCGCAATTGTTGATGATGGTGGAACCTTTTGGTAGATTTGGTTCGTGCCGGCAGCAGGTGGTATGCAGCTTGGTAGGTAGGAAGCGGCGGTTGAGCAGATGGAGAATTTCCTCCACTGCCTCCGGCTTATAGAGGCTCATCGCGCAGCCGGGATTGAAGTAGCATTTGTCTGGGTCGATTTCTTCCAGCTGTATACTGGGGATCGTGTCCGTATTAGGTCGCCCGGGGTCGTCCATTGAGAAACTCTTCCTCCTAAAAAATAATATTTTTGTTTACTTTACCAACTATCGGTAAACTTTAATATCTCTTGCATTCACATGATAGTTCATGCGCAGATATTCATATAAACTTGCGCAGGCGAGCGCGTCGTCCAGCGCGTTGTGGTGATGCTCCAGCGGGATATTCAGACCCGCACAGAGATCGTTGAGCTTGTGGCTGCCGAACGCCGTTTTCGGAATATGCTTGCGCGAGGTCTCCAGCGTGCAGATGTACTTCCAGTTTTCGGCGTAAAGATTCTCCCGCAGGAGCGCTTTTCGAATCACCGGCAGATCAAACAGCGCGTTATGCGCCACAAGCAGACAGTCGGTAAAATACGGTTCAATCTCCGGCCAAAGCTCATAGAGAGACGGCTCCCGCTCCACATCCGCGGGCCGGATGCCGTGGATGGCGATGTTCGCCGCGTCAAACTCGTCGCAGGGGTTCACGAGACGGTGCAGCCGCGTGATCTCGCCCTCACCATCCACGCGGACGATGCCGATCGAGCAGATCGAGCGGGAATAGCGGTTCGGCGTTTCCACGTCCACGGCGGTAAACGAATCGAGCTCGTCGCGCAAAAAAAGCCCCGGCAACCGTGTTCTCCTCTCGCCTCCCGACAGGGGAGCAAATTGATCATAGACGCTATTATATCATACCCGCGCAAGAAAAAACGCCGATTTTCTGGCAATATATGCCTTTTTTCGTCGTTTTCCGGCGGGAGGGGCGCTTTCTTTGCGAATTAAAACATGGTATAAATACAACAAAGAGCACCTATTCTTATCTTGTAATCAGCATCAATGTTTTCCAGCGGAAGACGGATTGGAAGCCCGAATGAGCGAAACACCCATCTGCTATATCGTCTGCGCACTGCCGCAGAAGCACGCATTTTCGCCGGAGGAACGCGATCTCGTCATCGCGGCGGACGGCGGCTACGCGCAGCTTGGCTCCATCCACCCGGACCTCGTTGTGGGAGATTTCGATTCACTCGGCTATGTTCCCGAAAACGAGACCGTCGTGCGCCATCCCGTGGAAAAAGACGATACGGACACCATGCTGGCTGCCCGCATCGGGCTTGAACGCGGCTACCGCGCGTTTCTGCTGCTCGGCGGCGTCGGTGGCAGGCTCGACCACACGCTGGCGAATATACAAACCCTCGCGTTTCTGCGCGAAAACGGCGCGCACGCGGCGCTGCTCGGCGAAAGCGAGACCATCACGCTGATTCAAAACGAATCCCTGCGCTTTCGCGCGGGGCTTAGCGGTACGATCTCGGTCTTCTCCTTTGGCGCGCGCGCGCTGGGTGTCTACGAACGCGGGCTTGCCTATGCGCTGAACGACGCGACGCTTCTGGACACAAACCCGCTGGGCGTCAGCAACGCCTTCACGGGAGAAGCCGCGGAGCTCAGCGTGCGCGAAGGCAGACTCGTCGTGCTCTATGCCGGAAAACCGCACGATAGCAGTTTATTTGACAACGCGTACACGATTTGATGAGAAATTGAAGGAATACTGGTATTTTATTCGTGTTCGATTTAGGGCGAACCTGATTTCTGTTTGACCCGTGTCGAAGGAGGGATACGATGTTTCACATTCTCGTCGTGGAGGACGACAGGGCACTGCGCGAACTGTTTTGCACCGTGCTTTCCAAAAATGGTTTTGTCTATCACGAGGCGCGCGATGGCGTGGAAGCCTGGGACGTGCTCGAAAAACAATATATCGATCTCGTCGTGACGGACATCATGATGCCGAATATGAACGGCTTTGAGTTCATCAAAAGCCTGCGCGGAAACGGGCTGAATATGCCGGTTCTCATCATCACCGCAAAGGACACGTTTGAGGACATGCAGAGCGGTTTCTTTGCGGGAACGGACGACTACATGGTCAAGCCCGTCAACGTCAACGAGATGATTTTGCGCATCAACGCGCTGTTAAAGCGCGCGCAGATCGTCAACGAAAAGAAGATTCGCTTCGAAAACGCGGAGCTCAGATACGATGACCTGACCGTCTGCATTGCGGGTGACTGCAACGTTCTGCCGCAAAAGGAGTTTTATATTCTCTACAAGTTGCTCTCAAATCCCAACCGCGTGTTCACCAAGCAGCAGATCATGGACGAAATCTGGGGCATGGATACCGAGAGCGACCCGCACACGCTGGATGTCCACATCAGCAGGCTCCGCGAGCGCTTTAAGGACACCGCGCAGTTTGAGATTGTGACCATCCGCGGCCTTGGCTACAAGGCGGTAAAAAAGAATGGCTAAACTGCCACAGATCAAGGCCCGCCCGCGCGCGGCGCAGATTTTCGCCGTCATCATCGCGGGCATCATTTCGGTGTCCACGGTGCTGACGTTTGGCGTCATCTTTCTGTTGCTCAAGCTCAAGATCGGCACCATCACGGCGATTGTCACCTCCAGCACATACATGGGCATCTTCACAACCATCATCGGCGTCGCCATCGCGGCCTACACCAGCACCAAGATGCTTTCCCCGATCTTGAAGATCAACGATGCGGCAAGGAAGGTCTCCCGCGGAGATTTCTCCGTGCGTCTGGAGGAAAAGAGCATCGCAAAGGAGATCGAGGAGATCGCAAAGAGCTTCAACATCATGGTCAAGGAGCTCTCGAACACCGAGACCCTTCGAAACGACTTCATCAGCAACGTTTCCCACGAATTTAAAACCCCGCTTTCCGCAATCGAAGGATATGCAACGCTTCTACAGGACGAGCGGTTGAGCAAAGAGGAGCAGGCGACTTACGTCTCCCGCATTCTGGAAAACACCAGCAGGCTCTCCAAGCTCACGCAGAGCATTCTCTCGCTCTCCAAGTTGGAGAATCAGGAGATCGTGCTCCAGCAGGAGTCTTTCATGCTGGACGAGCAGATCCGCCGCGTGCTGCTGAGTTACGAGCCGCTCTGGGAGGAGAAGGAGCTCAACATCGACCTCGCGCTGGAAGCGACACAGATCTACGGCAGCAAGTCGCTGCTCGCGCAGGTTTGGAGCAATCTCATCGACAACGCGATCAAGTTTTCTCGTCCGGGCGGCACGCTCTCCATCTCCTGCGGGGTGTTCGACGGCAGGATCGTCGTGCGCATTCGCGACACCGGCGTGGGTATGTCCGAGGAAGTGCGAAAGCACGCGTTCGATAAATTCTATCAAGGCGAGCGCTCGCATTCCGGCCAAGGCAGCGGACTTGGACTTGCGCTGGTGCAGCGCATCGTCTCCCTCAGCGGCGGCAGCGTCGATCTGCAAAGCCGCGAAGGCAAGGGAACGGAGATTACGGTCTCGCTCAAGAACGAGCAGGAGATGCCCGCGTAAGACAGAAAAACGAAACAGCAACGTTCAACCACAGCCGGGTGCAGACGCGCTCGGTTTTTGTTTGCCAAAATAGAACAACACACGGCGCGCGTAACGTTGGGAAAAATCACGCGTATGCCGGATAACACAACATTATCGTGAGCTTGAGTTGAGGATTTGTTGAAGTTCTATTGAACATTGTTTGAACTAAAACTGATACTATTTTTCTACTGTATTCGCGTGGAGCGAATGGAAAGCTGGAAAACCAATATGCCATACACACTTGTTGCCGACAGTTCCTGCGACCTGACGAAAGCGCTCAGGGATGAGTGGGGCGTGAAAAGCGTTCCGCTGACGCTGACACTCGGCGAAGATTCCTATATAGATGACGACAATCTGGATCTGCCGGACTTCATGGCGCGCATGAAAGCCTGCAAGGCCCGCATCGGCTCTGCGGCACCCTCGCCGGGACTTTATGCCGAGGCGTTCGGCACCGACGACGCGTTTGCAGTGACGCTTTCAAGCAGCCTTTCCGGCTCCTATGCCAGCGCAATGTCCGGCAAGGAGATCGCGGAGGAAGCGGGCGCAAAGGTGCACGTGTTCGATTCGCGCAGCGCGGCGGCGGGTGAGGTGCTGTTGATCCTCAAAATCCGCAAGCTGATTCATGAAGGCTTGGAAAAGTCCGAAATCATCCAGAAGATTGAAAACTTCATCAAGGAAATGAGCACGTTTTTCGTGCTGGACAACATCGATAACCTCTACAAAAACGGCAGGCTCAATCGCATTACCGCAACGCTGATCTCCACACTGCACATCCGCCCCATCATGGGCGCGGACCACGAGGGGAACATCTCTCTGGTTTCGCATGTGCAGGGCTGGAAACAGGTGGTCAGAAGGCTTGCCGACACCATCGAGAACGTTGGCCGCGACACGACGGGACAAAGTCTCGTGATTACCCACTGCAACAATCCTTCGCTTGCAGAGGAGCTCAAGGCGGAGATCGAGCGGCGCTACCACTTCTCCGAAATCCTCGTGCTGCCGACCCGCGGGCTGAGCTCGCTCTACGCCAACGATAAAGGCGTGATCCTGTCGTTCTGACGGATTACCATCATCGACCAATTCGGATGCGGGTTTGACAACCCGCATTCTTCCTCTCTCTGAATAAAATTATACCGGAGGTACAACATGCAACCCTATGTTCTGACCTGCTGCTCCACCGCCGATCTCTCGAAGGACTATTTTGAGAAGAGAAACATCCCCTACGTCTGCTTCCACTTCACGATGGACGGTGTGGAGTATATGGATGATTTAGGCCAGAGCATGCCGTTTGACGAGTTTTATGCGCGGATTGCGGCGGGCTCCATGCCGACCACCTCGCTGGTCAATACCGAGCAGTTTATCGCGTTCTTTGAACCGTTCCTCAAAGAGGGCAAGGATATTTTGCATCTCTCCTTCTCCTCCGGCCTTTCCGGCACCTATGCCAGCGCAATTCTCGCGCGGGACGAGCTCAAGGAGCGCTATCCTGAGCGGAAGCTGATCGTGGTCGATTCCCTCGGCGCTTCCTCCGGCTACGGCCTGATGGTGGATGCGCTTGCGGACATGCGCGATAGCGGCGTTTCGCTGACGGACGCCGCGGAGTGGATCGAGGCGCACAAGCTCAATATGCACCACTGGTTTTTCTCCACCGACCTGACGCACTATAAGCGCGGCGGGCGCATTTCTCAGACCGCGTTTGTCGTGGGCTCCATCCTCGGCATCAACCCGCTGATGAACATGGACGACGGCGGCCACCTGACCCCGCGCTTTAAGATTAACGGCAAAAAGCGCGTGATGCGCGAAATCGTCAAGCAGATGGAGCTGCACGCGGAAAACGGGCTGGACTACGACAAAAAGTGCTTCATCTCCAACTCCGCCTGCCTCGAGGACGCAAAGACCGTTGCGGCGCTGGTCGAGCAAACATTCCCGAAGCTCAACGGCAAGGTGCTCATCAACAGCGTCGGCACCGTGGTGGGTTCCCATACCGGCCCGGGCACGGTCGCGCTCTTCTTCTGGGGCGATTCCCGCAAGAAAGCATAAGTTTCGATGTTTTCCCGCTCCCGCTTGCGCGGGAGCTTTTTTGTTCCTTAAAATAACTTGACAAGTTACTTATTATTCCCTATTATTCCTGTATAAGGAACTTTGCGAGACATTTTCGCGGAAGATGAAACGGAGTGAACGCCATGCAGGAAACGTATTATACCGTAGAACAGATTGCGCAGATGCTGCAAATGCACCCCAAGACCGTCCAGCGCTATATCCGCGAAGGAAAGCTCCGCGCGGTAAAGGTTGGAAAAGGCTGGCGCGTCAGCGGACACGACCTGAGCGTATTCACCGAAGGCGAGACCGTGGGACGCGGCGAAACGCCGACGGCGGTCGTCTCCTGCGTTGCGGATGTCTACGCCGCGGACAAGGCCGCAGCCATCCGCATCGTGAACACCCTCACGGCAGGACTCAACAGCAAACCCGCGGGCTACGGGCAATGCAGCATGCAGACGCAATATATCCCAGAAGAGCAAAAGCTTCGCGTGACGCTCTACGGCAGCGCGCGCGTAACCGCCGCCATGCTGGACGCCATCGCGATGCTGACGGAAGAATCAGAAGAAATCCCGCTTGACTGACGAAAGGATAAAGATATGACGACGAGCAGCGTTTATAAATCCCCGGAAAAGAGAGATCACTTCCGAGCCGTCTACAACGGCTTTCTCGGCGCGATGCCCTTTAAACAGCGCACGATAGCCACACCCTATGGCGAAACCTTCCTATTGGAGGCGGGTGAACCGGACAAACCCGCGGTCGTGCTGCTCCACGGCAGCTGCAGCAACAGCGCGTTCTGGTTTGGCGACATCATGGCGCTTTCGCCGAACTATCACGTGTTTGCCGCGGATATCCCCGGTGAAGCGGGCAACAGCAGCGAAGTTCGCCTGCGTCTCGACAGCGCAGACTACGCGGACTGGCTCGCCGCCGTGCTCGACGCGCTGGGGCTCGCGCGGGCGAGCATCGCGGGCAACTCCCTCGGCGGCTGGATGGCGCTGAAGTTTGCGACGGCGTACCCCGCGCGTGTGGAGAAGCTCATGCTCTTTGCAAGCGGAGGGCTTGCTGAGATTCGCCCGGATTATCTTGAGCGGGCGCAGGCCGCGGAGGAAGCGGACGAAGCGCTGACCATGGAGGAGAACGCTGCCCTTCCAAAGCAGATCCTCGACTTCATCAACCTCATTCTGGAGAGCTATAACCCCATCTGTGTCCCTCTGCCTGTGTTTTCCGGCGCGCTTCTCGAGCGGCTGACGATGCCTGTGCTCTATGTTGCGGGCGAAGCGGACGAGCTGCTGGATTCCGAGAAGGGCAAAGCCGCGCTGGAACGCCACGTTCCCCATGCGGAAATCCACATGCTGCCGGATGTCGGGCACATGATCACAACCCCGTATCAATGGATGCTGCCGTTTCTTGATGCGTAATGGTGTCGTTGTCACTTGACAGATTCCCTCCGATCCTTATGATAGAACCATCAACCACGGAGGGATAACGTGAAGAAGCCGTTGCATGTACACAAAAATACGCTGATACTGATTGCCGGAATCGTTTGGGCAATCGCGGGATTCAATATCGTCCGCATCGGGCTGGTTGCCTATCAGGGGAACTTCACCTGGTGGCGTGGGCTTTTGTCCATCGCCGTTTATGCGGCGTTTCAGATACTTGTATTTGGGAAGATGGTCAAAAAGCACACCGACAGGATTCGGCGATACGAGGAAGAGCGGCAGAACTTCTTCCGCTTCTTCGATACGAAAAGCTACCTGATCATGGCGTTCATGATGACGCTTGGTATAGGCCTTCGGGTATCCGGCGTCGTACCGAATACGTTCATCGCGTTTTTCTATACCGGACTTGGCGCCTCCCTGCTCACCGCGGGGGTACTCTTTATCATCAGCTATGCCCGCGTCCTGCGGGAAAGCCATACGTCAGACTCCGCCTCCGCATAATAAATTTCATCCATCCCGATTCTGCAAAAGCGCGTAACCCGCGCTTTTTTTGTTTGTGAAAACCGAGCTTGAAACCTTAGATAAACTCTCAAGAACCCATCACGATTTCATCACAACTGCGCTTTATCATGAAAGCATACCAAACAACACAGGAGGCACCACATGAAACAGAAACTGACGATCGCCATTGTTGCGATCCTGACATTCTCCCTCATCCTTACCGGTTGCGCCGTTCTCCCCGCTCCCGCCGCAACCACCGCGGAAGAAACCGCAGGCTATGGCTATGCCGTCCGCGAGAGCGACGACGTTTACAGCTACGGCGGCGGCAGAGGCGGATACGCGGATCATGATTCTGTCGCGGACATCGGCAACGGCGGGCGCGGCGCATATGGCAGCTACGGCAACGGAAGCGGCCTTGGCTACACCGACAGCTGCGACCCGATCTACGACGGCACCACGACCGCCGACCCGAACTACACGCTCACCGACGCGGACAAAGCGCTCTCCCTCGTGGGTTACGGCTCCGCAGGTGCGCTGGATGACACAAGCCTGACACTCGCGGACATGCTCACCTATGCGATTCAGGACGAGTACCTCGCCTATGCCGAATACGATCAAATCCTGAGCGATTTCGGCAACGTTCGCCCGTTTACCAACATCATCCGCGCGGAGGCAACCCACATTGACGCGCTGCTACCGCTGTTCGCGGCCTACGGCATCGCTGCCCCGTCGGACGAGGATGCGGATCGTGCCGTCTCCGTAAAAGCGCTGACGGATGCGTTTCAGGCGGGCGTGACCGCGGAGGTCAACAACATCGCGATGTACGAAACCTTCCTCGATCAAACCCTGCCGGACAACGTCCGCATCGTGTTTGAGAGCCTGATGCACGCCTCGGAAAACCATCTGCGCGCATTTCAGAATCAGCTGTAACGATATTGACACCAACTAACAGGAGGTAACGCATATGTCCGCCACTCCCGTCGTCCCGACCACCGCGCATGAAAAGCGCCTCTCGCTCATCTCCCGCATCATCCGCTGGGTGACGCTCGGCAGCTTGCTCGTCTTCGTTCTCGCGGCAACGCTGCTGCATACGCTGGGCTACGTTGCCCCGAGCATCCACGCAATCTGCCCTTACGGCGGGCTGGAGTCGATGCTTTCGCTCGTCGCCGTCGGCACATTTCTCAAGCGGATCGTGATCGGCACATTCGTGCTGTTCGGCTCGACGATGCTGCTCTCGCTCGCGATGCGCCGCTCGTTCTGCGGGCAGATCTGTGCGCTGGGCGCCTTGCAGGAGTTCTTTGGAAAGATCGGGCAAAAGCTCTTTCACAAGCGCTTGACGGTGCCAAAGAAGCTCGACGGCATCTTGCGTTACCTCAAGTTCGTCGTGCTCGGCGTAACCGTGGCCATGGCGTGGATCACGGGAGAGCT
Organism: Christensenellaceae bacterium; assembly: GCA_963667195.1. GTDB lineage: Bacteria > Bacillota > Clostridia > Christensenellales > CAG-138 > UBA7703. The sequence goes on along the minus strand of OY762962.1, from coordinate 1,656,421 downwards.
CTGGATTACCCCGTATGACCCCTTCAACGCGCTGGGGCATCTCGCGGACTTCAACGCACTCACGACGTCCTACCTCGTCGGGTTTATCGTGCTGATCATCTCGCTGTTGGGCAGCGTGGTCTATGATCGATTCTTCTGCAAGTATCTGTGTCCCGCTGGCGCGCTCTACGGCGCGGTCGGCAAAGCTAGCCCCTACGCCGTTCGTGTGGACGAGGACGCCTGCATCCGCTGCGGCAAGTGCAACCGTGCCTGCCCGATGAATGTGGACGTGATGAACGCGAAAAACGGGCGCGTCACGAGCATAGAGTGCATCAACTGCAACGAGTGCATTGCTGCTTGCCCCGTGCAGAGCGCAATCCACACCGGGTTCTCAAAAAAGGCGAAGATTCATCCGATTCTGGCTACCGTTCTCGCGCTCGCGCTGTTCTTCGTGCCGATGGGCATTGCAACGCTCACGGGAGACATGCAGCTGCTACCCAACAAATATGTGGGCTTGCCGTGGGGCACGGCCACATCCGGCGAAGGCGGCGGTGGCGAAGGCGAAGAATCCCATGCAGAAGAAACGCTTCCCGCAGCTGAAACGGAAGCGGAGGACTACGAGGCCATCAACGGCTATGCGCCGAGCGACCTACGCGGTTCGTATACGCTGGAGCAGACGGCGGGACTGCTGAATCTTTCACTCGATGAATTGTATTCGCGCCTCGGACTAGTGGCGGACATCCCCTCCTCCACCTCGCTGAGCGACGCGGCAGCGGAGATGGGCATGGGATTGAGCGACTTTAAACATCAGCTCTTTGACTGACCCTGTCTGCACGAAACAAGAGCTCCGGCTACCGCCGGAGCTCTTTGTTTATCGTTTTGCATCAATCAAGTGATCCCAACCGTCTCAAACCAAAACACAGTCCTGACCTCATCACTTTCCGCGCCGTAAGCCACCCCGTGCTGCTCCAGAATACTCTTCACGATCGCAAGTCCGAGACCAGTGCCGAGGCCGCCCGCTTCGCCGGAGCGCGGCGCACGATGGTAGCGATCCCAAATCTTCGGCAGTTCCTCCGCGGGAATCGGTTGCCCCGCATTCTCAATCAGGATTCGCTGGCGGTTCTCCTTATCCTCGCAGCAGACGGAAACGAGTGTGCCGGGCGTTGCGTGCCGAACCGCGTTGTCCAGAAGATTGCTCACCACCTGCGTAAACTGCCCACGGTCAAAGCGAATTTCGCCATCCCCGCAGGTGACCTCCATCGCGACCCCGCGCCGCTCCGCCGCGAGCGAAAACCTGCCCGCAATCTCACCTAGCGCGTCCGCGCAGGCGAAATTCTCGAGCGTCTTTCCCTCCGCGCCGGATTGCAGCCGCGAATAGTCGAGGATATCGTTGACCAGCGCGCCAAGGCGTGTGGACTCCTCGCAGATGGCGTTGAGCTGCTCGGTTCGCTTCTCCTCGTTTGGCCAGGTCACGTCCCGCACAATCTCCGCGTAACCGCGAATGATGGTCAGCGGCGCTCGCAGCTCATGCGACACATTCGCAATCAGTTCCCGCCGCAGCTGCTCGGTCTTGCCAAGCTCGTCGCCAAGCTCATTGAGCGCGCGCGTGAGTTCGCCGATCTCGTCCCGTGTCGTCACCGGGGTTTTGATCGAGTAGTCGCCCGCTGCCATCGTCTTTGCGGCATTGGTCACCGCGACGACCGGGCGCGAGAACAACCGCGACAACACAAACGAAAGCGCGAGCGCCGCCACCGTCAGGATCGCGGTGATCAGCCAGAGCTGCTCCAGCAGCACCCGGGACGCCTCGTGCACATCGACCAGCGAGAACACGACGAGTAGCGTTCCTCCGCTCACCGGACGGCTCAACAGCGCGTATCTCGCCTCCTCGGTTCCCGTTTGGAGATACTCCACATCGCCTCCCGCGAGCTGTACAAGCTCCGGAATGCGGCGCACGATCTGCCCGCGCATCGGCAGCGCGTCCGACTGATACACCGCGTCACCTGCATCGTTGACCGCGAGCAGGCTGACGTTGAGCGCGCTTTCGAGAGCGGCATAGTCCGTATCCGCGCCAATTACGACGCCATCCACCGCCGTTTTGATCGAATCGACCCGCTGGTTGAGATAGCTGTCTCCCAGAAACACGGCCTGCACGAGCCAGATGAGCGCGACGGCAAGCGCCGCCATGCCGAAAAACGCGAGTGCGAGTTTTGCCGAAATGCGCTTCATGTTCCGCCTCCCGAAAAGCGATATCCCGTGCCCCAAACGGTCACGATGTGTTCCCGATATGCGCCGAGTTTCTCCCGCAGGCTCTTGACGTGTGTGTCCACCGTGCGCGCGTCGCCAAAGAAATCGTATCCCCAAACATGGTTGAGGAGCTGATCGCGCGTAAACGCAACCTCCGGGCGGGACACGAAGAACGCCAGAAGATCGAACTCTTTTGGGCTCAGCGCAACGGCTTCGCCGTCGATCTGCGCCGTGCGCGCCGCCGTATCCACGCGAAGGCCGCCGAGCGCGTAGACCGCGCCTGCGCCTTGCGCCGCTCCCGCGCGCTTGATGAGCGCCTTCATGCGCGCGATGAGCTCCCGCGGGCTGAAGGGTTTGCCAATATAGTCGTCCACGCCAAGCTCAAACCCGAGCAGGCGGTCATATTCCTCGTTTCGCGCGGTCAACAGGATCACGGGAACCGTGCTGGTCTTGCGGATTTGCTTGAGCACGCCCCAGCCGTCCAGCCGCGGCATCATCACGTCCAACACGACGAGGGAAAAGCTGCCCGCGGCAAACAGGCGAAGCGCCTCCTCGCCGTCTCCCGCTTCCTCAAAAACCCAGTCCTCCGCCTGTGCGTACTCCCGCACGATGGAGCGGATGCGCGCGTCGTCATCCGTCAACAAGATTCGAATCAACCCATTCGCCTCCTGCAATCAAACATGTCGGAGATTCTTGCTCCGTTTCTTTGATCGTACCATCGTTTGCGCCAAAAAGCACGAAAAAAGCTGCCCTGATTTCGGGCAGCTCGTGATTTTTTCGGTAATATTATCACATAGGAAGCGCGGAAATTATACCCGGTCCCGCCGCACAAACATGAAGATAAAGATCGGTACGATGAATATCGCCACTGCGATGCCGCTCGCGATAAATCCCATCCGCGCGCCGAACCAGTTGTCCGCGGCGCCGACGAAGAGATTGCCAATCGGCGTGGAGCCTGCGACGATCAGCGAATACACGCTCATGACGCGCCCGCGATAACGATCCTCCGTGTGGATTTGCAGGTTGGAGTTCGCGGTGGAAAGATATGTCACAAACAGGAATCCGCCGACGGCAAGCGAGAGGCTTGTGGTCAGAAAGCTGTTGGTGTTTCCGATCAAAATCAGGATCAGCCCTGTCAGCGCGGGCAAGAAATAGAGGATAAATCGCCTTGGCCCGCTCTTGCTCAGCGCCGCGACGACCAGCGCGCCCGTCAGCGCGCCCGCACCGAGAGCGGACATCAGAAAGCCGTAGCCGGTCTCCGCAAGCCCCAGCACCTGCGTCGCAAACACGGGAATCGTCACGCCGTAGTTGAGCGCAAAGGTGGAGACCACAAACATAAACAGCATCGTGATAAACAGTTGCTCGTTGCGGAAGATGTATTTCAGCCCGTCGCCGATGCAGGCAAACACGCTCTGCGCGCTTGCTTCCTCCGGTACGCCGCACGGAATCGGGTGGATGAAAAACAGGCTGATGAGCACCGCGACAAAGCTTAAGGAATTGATTAAAAAGCACGACGCAACGCCGAACGCGCCCATCAGGATGCCCGCGATAGAAGGCCCGATCATGCGCGCGACGTTGAAGGTGAGGGAGTTGAGCGCAATGGCGTTCATGAGGTCTTCGTGACCCACCATCTCGACGACGAACGCCTGGCGAAGCGGCATATCGAGCGTGTTGACGAACCCCAAGAGGGTCGCCGTAATCAGCAGGTGCCAATACTTGATTCCGCCGGACTGCACCAGAATCCACAGCACAAACGTGATCAAAAGCGACAGGGACTGCGTGATGATCAGCATCCGCTTTTTCGGCAGGCGATCGATCAAGACGCCCGCAAACAGCGAAAACAGCAGCGCGGGCAGAAACTGGAGCGCGCTGACCACGCTCAGGAGCAGCGCGGACTTCGTCAGCGAATACGCAAGCCACGGCTGCGCGGTATTCTGCATCCACGTACCGATGGTGGAGATGCACATGCCGAAGAAATAGTAACGGTAATTCTTGTGTTTCAGCGAAAGGAACGGGTTGTTGAGCACCGCCTTTCGCGATTGTCGGGTTTCCAAAACGCGCCTTTCCTACCCCGCTCGATCCGCGCAGGTTTCGTTTTCGCGCGGCGGGGCGAACATGATTATAACACCTGAATCAAACGAAGGAAACCGGAACTGAAATCCGCTTAAACATTTCTCCACGGGCGCGCTTTGCCAAGCCAACCCTGATTCTGCCAATATTCCTTCTCAAGAGGGGATGAATTGAAGTTTGCCTTTTGCATGCCCGCCATGATGAAGAACATGAAACGCGTCTTGATTCCCACGTGCGGCGGCGTGTTTTTGCCGAGTCGCTTTGCGATCTTCGCCGTGGATTTCTCGATCTTTTGCTTGACCTCCGGCTTAACGCTCTCCCAATTCATGGCCTGCACGCGCGTGCCATAGCGGTAGATTTCCGGCACACCCCAGTAGAAGAGGTTTTGCGCGACGCCCTTGAGCGCGCCCGTGGTCGGGCTGCCCGCCGAGGTGGAGATCACCACCGCCTTTTTGCGGAACATCGACCCGTGCGGGCGGTGCGACATCCACATCGTAAACGTCAGGTCAAAGAGCGCCTTCATCGAAGCGGACGGCGCCATGCAGTACGTCGGCGTGGTGAAGACGAGCAAGTCCGCCCGCTCCATCGCGTCAACGATCACTTTCTTTTGCGCAGAAAAAGGGCAATCCTCGTCGTGCTCGATACAACGATAGCATCCGATGCAAAAATGGTTCAGATCCCGCGGCAGAAAGAACTCGGTGGTCTCGTGTTCACCGGAAATCTTGTCTACGAGCATCCTCCCGATGTGGTAGGAACTTCCCTTGTGATTCTGTCCGTGAATGATGGCAATGTTCATGTGTATCCCCCGTTTGCGTCGTGCTTACCTGCGTCTAGCGCAATTATAACGGACAGGATCGCCCGCTTCAACGTGTCTGAGCGCCAACTTCTGTTGCAAATTCAGATAAATGTGTCAGGATGTTTCATTTTTGTATACATTCTTGTTATACTCTTGCCCTTCTCTATCGTTAGACTGCTATAATATGATTGTTACCGCGAATGCGGATTCTTTATGATGGGTTGAGGAATACAGCTTTGATGCAGCAAGTGCAGGAGATCATCAGTCAGGTTCGAAAAGTCGTCGTCGGCAAAGACACCGTCATCGCAAGCATACTCATGGCGATGCTCGCGCAGGGGCATGTCTTGCTGGAGGACGTGCCGGGCGTAGGCAAAACCACGATGGCGCTCGCCTTTTCGCGGACGATGGATCTCTCCTATAAACGCATGCAGTTTACGCCGGACGTGATGCCATCCGACATCACAGGCTACACCACGATTCAAACCGGAGGCGCGGCGGGCGTCTATGTGCCGGGAGCTGCGATGTGCAACCTCTTTCTCGCGGACGAGATCAACCGCGCGTCGAGCAAGACGCAGTCGGCTCTCCTGGAGGTCATGGAGGAGAACAGCATCACGGTGGACGGAGTCACACGCGCGGTGCCTCAGCCGTTTCTCGTGATCGCGACCCAGAACCCCGCGGGTTCCTCCGGCACGCAACCGCTGCCGGAATCCCAGCTGGATCGCTTCATGGTGCGGCTTTCGATGGGATACCCAGACCGCAGGAGCGAGATGGAGATGCTCCGCCGCCACCAAAACGCGGTCTCGCTCGACTCCGTCAACCGCGTGATTACGCCCAACGACCTAACACTAATGCAGCGCGAGGTCGAGGGCATCTATGTTTCCGAGGCGCTGTTTGCCTACCTTGCCGAGTTGACCGGATGGACGCGCACGCAGCCCGCCATCCGCATCGGCGTGAGTCCCCGCGGCACGATTGCGCTATTGCGCATGAGCAAAGCCGCGGCGTATCTCTCCGGACGCGACTACCTGATTCCGCAGGATGTGCAGCTGGTGTTCGAGAGCGTCACCGCCCACCGCATCCAGCTCAGTCCCCGCGCGCTGGTCAGCGGAGTCAGCGAGCAGCAGCTCGCCAAGCGCGCGCTCACGCAGGTGCAGGCGCCCGTCGCGGTTTAATCGTATGGCCGGAAATCGGATTCTTTACGTATACGCGTTATTCTTCGCGTTTATTTTGTTTGTCTTGTTCGACCTGTATCTGTTTCACCTGCTTTTGATCTTTCTGCTGATTTTACCGCTGGTGTCGCTGCTGGCGGCGCTTCCCATGCGTAAAAACCTGCGCTATGCGCTGGAGATTGACGACGACATCATGCCAAAGGGCGTCTGCGGCATTCGCCTCTCCGCGCGCAACAACAGCCTCATGCCCTGCGCGGGGGTTCGCTTCACACTGGAGCGGCACAACGCGCTTGGGCGCGTTGGAGAGCGCTATATCGAGTCCGCCGAGGATATCGTGCAGTTCCCGCTTGGGCCCATGCGCGCGCATTCGATGCAGCCCTCGGTCAAGATGTCCTATTGCGGCAGGGTCGATCTTCTGGTGCGCCGCGTGCAGGTCATCGATACGCTGGGATTGTTCGCGCTGAACGTGCCCGCAAAGAACGGTTCTACGCCGATCGGAAGCGTCTATGTGCTGCCGGAGCTGCAAAGCCGGAGCATCCAGACCGACGAAGCCGCCGACCTCGGCCTCGACAGCGCGACGTATTCCACGGAGAAAGCGGGCGGCGACCCGAGCGAAATCTTTCAATTGCGGGACTATCGCGAGGGCGACAGCCGCCACAGCGTACACTGGAAACTCAGCAGCCGCATGAATCGCCTGATCGTGCGCGAATTTGGTTTGCCGCTGAATCCCTCACTGCACTTCCTATTGGAGCTGAGAGAAGATTCCTCTCCCTCTGCCGCGGAGGCGATGATCGGCACCATGCTCGCGTTTTCCGAATATCTCATGGCGCGGGATGTGAACCATTCCGTCAGCTGGATCAGCGAGGAGGACGGCCTTCGCACCCTGCCCGTCACCGGGCCGGAAGCGCTTGCTTCCGTGCTGCACGACCTGTTAGCCCTTCCCGGGCAGGCGCGCTGGAGCACGCTGGAGCGATATGTGGTCGAGGGCTCCCTGCGCGCGGACACGCACCTGATCTATCTCGTCGCGGGCAGCGTCTATCACGCGGGCAGCGATGAGGACGGCGCGAGCCTGCTCGCAACCCTAACCGAACTCGGCGCCTGCAGAAGATTTACGCTCATGCCGGAACAATGCGACGACGCGACGGCGGATGCCCTGCGCGACCTTGGCTGCGAGGTGCAGCTGCTCAACGGCCGCGTTCCCGGCGCGGAAACGGAGGCGGCGGATGAGTAACGCAAAGCAAAAGCCACGCTCCGCGTCCGCGCTCGCCACACCCGAAAACTCGACCGCGCAGATCGTGCTGCGCTTGTTTCAGCAGCTCATGGTGCTGCTGCTGGCGGTACTCGGATTCCTGTTTTGCCTGATTTCAACTTATGATATCGATCTTCCGACCGTGACGCTCGTGTGGACCGCGGTCGCGTTTTCACTGCTGTTTCTCGCGGTGTTCTCGGTGAAGCGAAGCGGTCTGCTCGCGCTGATCGTGCTGCTCTTTGCGGTCGCATACGGCGTTTTCAACGCCACGGATCTCTTTCAGGGCGTTTTGCGGCTCGTTGAGCACGCAATCTCTCCGCTGAGCCTGACGCTGCCGGCGCCGTTGCAACTATTGCTTCAGCCGGTTGAGGCGGAGCAGCTGCCCGCGCTCATGACGCACGCCATGCAGGCGATCCTGTTCCTCGTTTCGTTCTTATCCGCGTTTTTTATCATCAGTGAGCCGAGCGTGCCGGGGCTTGCGCTCTCGACGCTTCCGCTGCTGCTGCCGGGGCCTTTTTACCTGCTCTCTCCCGCGCGGCTGCCGTTCTTTATGCTGTTTGCGGCGCACATGATGGTGTTTGCGTTCAACAACGCCAAGCGCGCGCAGACCACGCTCCGCGCCGGCGTCTATGTGCCGCAGAGCAGGCGAAAGGCAAACCAGCAGGCGCAGCGCGCGGCGCAGCACACGCTGTCGCTACTCGCGCTTCCGCTGATCGTGTTTTCCGCGGTGCTCGCGAGCCTCATCCTGCCGCAAAAAGACTATCAGCGGCCGGAAGCCATCGAGGACCTTCAGCAGAAGATCTTCTCGCTGGATGTCGGCAAGGACGCGTTCTGGCGCAGCAACGACGGACTCACGCGCGGCAGCCTCACGAGCCTGTCCTCCATCCGTTTCTCCGGCAGCACAGCGCTCAAGGTGCGCGTTTCTCAGCCGCTTTCGCTGTATCTGCGCGATTACGCCGGAACGGTCTATACCGAGGACGGCTGGCAAAATTTTTCCACGAGCGAGTTTTCCAAGCTCGCGAACGATCTGGATATTGCTCCCCAAAACTTGCTCGCTTCCGCGGCTGCTGCGAGCGGAACGCTGCCCGAAAGCTATACGCTCTCCGTGCAAAACGTTGACGCAACCCCGCTCTCGCTCTGGGCGCCGCCGGGGCTCATCACGCGCGCAGACCAGATTCCTAACGCGGGTTATGTGCAGGATACCGCGCTGGCGTTTCAGTCCACCGATTCTTCTGCCGCCTATACGCTCGAAGCAGTGCCCGTCTCGATGTCCCTCTATTCCGTCGCGAACGCGGAGAACGGCTTCAAGAAGGCATATCTGAAAGCCGCGGGTTCCGCAGCGGGACTCAAAAACGCGGAAGGCAGCGACGCAGAAACGGTTCGCGATTCCGCCAAAACGTATATCAACTACGTGTTTGACGTATACACCACGCTGCCGAAGGACACGCAACAGGCAGCTGAGGCGTTATTGGAACAATACGACCTGCATCCGATCTATGAGGATGGCGCACTAAACCTAGCCGCAACCTGCCTCTCGGTGCGCTCTCTGCTCGCCGAGCGCTGCACGTATGATTATTCTCCGCAACAGATGCCGGAAGGGGTCGATTTCTCCACATGGTTTTTGCAGGAGGCGCAGAGCGGATATTGCGTCCACTTCGCCACCACCGCGACCGTGCTCTTGCGCGCGCTCGGCATCCCCGCGCGCTATGCGGAAGGCTACATCGTCATCCAGAAGGATTACGAAAAAACGCCGGATGCGGATGGCTACATCAAGATTGAGGACACGCACGCGCACGCCTGGGTCGAGGTGTTCGATCCGTCCATCTTGGAGTGGGTGCCCGTCGAGGTCACCAACAGCGACCAGCAGTCCAACACGTCCTCAACGCCCTCGGCGTCCGGCGAACCGACGCTCGCGCCGGAGGACACCGCGCAGGAAAACACGCCGGAACCCACCGCAACGCCGACACCGACGCCGGAACCGACACCGGAGCCCACCGCGGAGCCGCAGAGCGACACACAGGACGAAAACACGTCGCCCGAACCGGAAACCACGCCGGAGCAGACGAGCGGCGAAGCCTCGGCGGAAATTACGCCGACCCCTGCGCCGAGCGACGGCGGATCTTTGGACGGCAGCGCCACGCCGGACGGGCAGGACGCAAGCGAGGATGGCGGAAGTAACGGCGCCAAGCCTCCGCTCTGGCCGGTATTCGCGCTGCTCGCCGCGGTTGGCATTCCGCTGGGTGCGTTCGGGCTCAGAAAGTTTACGCATGAGCGGCTGATTCGCTCCTTCCTGCAAAAGGACGGAAACGCGGCCGTGCTCGCGGTAACGCGCTATGCGCGCAAGATGCTTCGCTTTGCGGGTGCTCCCGCGATGCAGCCGCTGGAATCGCCGGAGCTCTACGCCTACAATATCGCGCGTCAAAACCCGGCGGTCGACCGCGCGCGGCTGGAATCCCTGCTGCTGGCCGCACAGAAAGCAACCTTCTCAGGCAAAACCTGCTCCAAGAAGGAGCGCGACGATGCGATCTCGTTTGTGCAGGTTCTCATCTCCGTCCTGCCGGCGCGGATGAAGCGGCTCAAACGGCTGCTGTTCCTGTGGCGTTTTCCGGCGCTTTGAGGCGTACGGATGCCAACGCCGTTTTGAGAGAAGATAGTGTTCAGCATCGGCGAATTTCCGTTGCGTATTGTGGAATCTACCGAGAATTGCTACCATTTTGCCTCGAACTACGCTATGATACGCAAGCGCGGCGCAGAACCAAGGCAAGAGCAACTTATTTCCTCCTACGAAATCAAAGCGCGTTTCCGGGTCTTATGCGCATTAGGGCAGCGCGCGCCGCATGAAAAAACTCCTGAGCTTAAGCGGAAGCTCAGGAGCTTTTTGCATTTTGATAGCAGACGTTTTCTTTTTTATAAGTTTTTTACAAAAACTCATATTTGATCTAAGCGGAAGCTCAGGAGCTTTTACATCAGGAGTTTTTCTTTTTTTATAAGTTTTTTATAAAACTCATATTTAATCTCAGCGGAAGCTCAGGACTATTTAGTACTCTTTTATTTTGCTTTTGATTCGAAGAATCAAAAGCAAAATAACCCCCCTCACTCATGCCAGCCGAGTTCGGTGGAGATCGCTTCAGCGGTGTTTTTCAGCGCCTGCAGTGTCTCCGGCGAAACCGCGCTGCTCCGGTCTCCCGAATGCAGGAAGCAGACGATGCCCACCGCCGAAACGCAAACGCCCTGATAATCGAAAATCGGAGACGCAAACGAGCACATGCCGTTGTGATACTCCTCATATTCCGAGGCGATGCCGTCCTTTCGCACCTGCTTGAGCTGATCGATGTACGTCTCCGGCTGCTTAATCGTATCCACCGTATAGCTCTTCATGCCCGCGCGCTTGAGGATGCGCCGGACGTTTGCCTCGTCAGTATGCGCGAGGATCGCTTTCCCCTGCGAGGTGCAGTGCACGGGCAGGCGGTTGCCGACCGTGGACGCTACGCGAAAGACGTTGTTCGGCTCCGCGCTGTCTACGATGAGCAGCGTGTCCGCGTTGAGCTGCGCCAGATAGGCGGATTCGCCGGTCTTCGCCACCAGCGCGTTGAGGTGCGGGCGGGCGAGCTTGACCACGTCCCAATGCTCGGAGATCACGCACCCGTACTCAAACAGATGGAGCCCCAGGCGATACTTTCCGTCCGCGGGGCTCTGCTCCACCACGGCGGAATCCATCATGGACGAAAGCAGGTTGTGCACCGTGCTCTTGGGCCAGCCGGTCATGCGGCTCAGCTCCGTCAGGGTCATCGGCCGCTTTTCGCGCCAGAAACAATCCAAAAGCGAAATCGCCTTTTCCACCGCGTGTACCTTATGGCTGCTCTCCGGCATGGGATATTCCTCCTTTGATGTGGATGTGTGACAATCGTTGCGCGATGCTGATCGGGTGTTTGTTTTTTTCATTGTATCATATTATAATGAATTCATCTGTAAATGTGCAATCTTATCGTTGCGCAATGCTGAATCGTCATCCAGTTATCCCAAACAAAATCTTTGGGGGTTCCTACGCGCGATAATCCGGCGTATACTCTTACGAAACGAATCCGTCCGCAAGCCGCCCGCACTCGCGCGGCTTGATCGATCCAAACTCTTTTTTACCCTGCAAACCGAACCGAAAGGAAACGCCATGGCCTACTATTTTGATGAACCCTCGCATACGTTTTCCGAATATCTGCTCGTGCCGAGCTATTCTTCCGCCGGGTGTACGCCGCAGAACGTGTCATTAAAGACGCCGATCTGCAAGTTCCGCGTGGGCGAGCAGAGTCCGCTGAGCATGAGCATTCCGCTCGTTTCGGCGGTGATGCAGTCCGTCTCCGGCGAAAAACTTGCCGCGGCGCTCGCGCGCGAAGGCGGCATTTCCTTCCTGTTTGTGTCCCAGCCCATCGATTCCCAGGCGAACATGGTTCGTTCGGTGAAAAAATCCAAGTCCGGCTTCGTCAAGAGCGACAGCAACGTGACGCCGCTTCATACGATGGCGGACATCATGGCGCTCAAGACCAGCACGGGGCATTCCACCGTCGCGGTCACCGAGGATGGCACGCCCTACGGCAAGCTCCTCGGCATCGTGACCAGCCGCGACTACCGGCCCAGCCGCATGGAGCCCAATACCCCCGTTCACGAGTTCATGACGCCCATCGACCGCCTCGTTTACGGCGTGGAGGGCATTTCGCTGACCGAAGCCAACGACATCATCTGGGCGCACAAGCTCAACGCGCTGCCGATCATCTCCAAAGACGGCAATATGGTCTGCTTCGTCTTCCGCAAGGACTACGATTCCCACAAGGAGAACCCCGGCGAGCTGCTGGACAGCCAAAAGCGCTATATTGTCGGCGCGGGCATCAACACGCGGGACTATGAGGATCGCGTTCCGGCCTTGGTTGAGGCGGGCGCGGACGTGCTCTGCATTGACTCTTCGGAGGGATTTACCGAGTGGCAGGCGCGCACCATCGCGTTCATCCGCTCCCGCTATGGCGACAAGGTCAAGGTCGGCGCGGGCAACGTGGTGGACGGCGACGGTTTCCGTTATCTCGCGGACGCGGGCGCGGACTTCATCAAGGTCGGCATCGGCGGCGGCAGCATCTGCATCACGCGCGAAGCAAAGGGCATCGGCAGAGGTCAGGCGACCGCCGTGCAGGATGTCGCAAGCGCGCGCGACCAATACGCCAAGGAGACGGGCATCTATGTGCCGATCTGCTCCGACGGCGGCATCGTGCTGGATTATCACGTCACGCTTGCGCTCGCGATGGGCGCGGACTTCTGCATGCTCGGGCGTTATTTCGCCCGCTGCGACGAGAGCCCGACGAGCAAGGTGTTCATCAACGGCAGCTACATGAAGGAATATTGGGGTGAGGGCAGTGCCCGCGCGCGAAACTGGCAGCGCTATGACAGCGGCGGAGAAGCCAAGCTCACCTTTGAAGAGGGCGTGGACAGCTACGTGCCCTATGCGGGATCACTCCACCACAACGTGGAGCAGACGCTGAGCAAGGTGCGCTCGACCATGGCGAACTGCGGCGCGCTGAGCATACCCGAACTGCGCGAAAAAGCGCGGCTCACGCTGGTTTCCGCCTCCACGCTGGCGGAAGGCGGCGCGCACGACGTCATGCTCAAGGACAGAACGTATTTCCGCTCGTTTGAGTAATACTTGAAACATAAAAAACGCCGACGAACGAAAAATTCGCGGCGTTTTTTTGTTGGGTTGATTTAAGAAGATCAGTTTCTCTTTTCCGGGATAATCTCGATCCAGTAGCCGTCTGGATCAGTGATGAAATAGATGCCCATGCTCTCGTTGACAAACGCAATGCAGCCCATCTCCTCGTGCAGCTTTCGCGCGGCTGTCATATCGCTTGAGGTCAGCGCAAGGTGGTATTCCGCCTCGCCGATATCGTAGGCTTCCTTGCGCCCTTTTATATAGGTAAGCTCCAGCGAAAAGGTGCCGCTGCCGTCGCCGAGAAACACGAGCGTGAATTCGTCGGTCTCCACCGTGCGAACCGGCTTGAGTCCGAGTGCCTTTTCATAGAATGCGAGGCTCCTGTTGAGGTCGAGCACGTTGAAGCAGAAGTGGTCAAAGCGAAACATCGGAAACGGTCTCCTTTGTGTGTTTATACTTCATTATAACAGATATTCATCGATTAATCTCTCAAATGTGCTCATAAACCTGCATTGATGCGCTTGAAAAGCGGCGCTCTTCCGGCGGAGACGATCCCGCGCGCGCGTGATCAAACGCAATCTCATGCCCGTTTTCTATATCATATCAAATGCATAATGCGATGCGAAGTCTGTTTTTATACGTTTTACAGTATCGATGTTGTGAAAAGCAGCGGTACATGAAAAAATTATGGTATATCATATAAAATTAAACATATATAATATATTGACAATGGATTATGAGTTCTTTATAATCATGCATAACACATTGGCGTGATTATTTATGAACTGGATAGTCATAGCCATTTTTGTTTATTATCGAAGGAGGAAATCGAAAATGAGGAAACTTCTCAGTTTGCTGCTCGTCCTGGCCCTCGCGTTCAGCGTCGTTGCCTGCGCAGCGCCCGCCCCGGCAGCCACCGAGGCAACCGAAGCCCCCGCAGCCGAAGCCACCGAAGCCCCCGCGGCAGACGCCACGGAAGCTCCCGCGGCCTTGACCGAACCCATCACCCTCGGCGTCATCTCGCCGAACACCGGTGCCCTTGCGGTCTACGGCGCAGCCGTGACCAACGCGGTTGATCTCGCGGTCAGCGAAATCAATGCGGCGGGCGGTATCCTCGGCCAGCAGGTCAACGTCATCAAGACGGACGACCAGTTTGACCCGGCAGAAACGCTCAACGCGTTCAACTCCCTCGTTGCACAGGGCGTTGGCCTCATCGTCGGCTCCGTTACCTCGGGCTGCACCTCCGCGATCACCGGAGCTGCCAATGAGGAAGGCGTCGTCCTGCTCACGCCGTCCGCAACGGCAGACAGCATCACCACCGCGGATGACTACGTGTTCCGTGCCTGCTATGCTGACAGCTTCCAGGGCGCAATCGCAGCCTACTATGCCAAACAGGCCGGTTACACGGATGTCGGCGTGGTTTACTGCGCAGCGGACACCTACTCCAAGGGTCTGTATGACTCCTTCGCAGCGGCAGCCGCGACCTACGGCCTGAACATCAAAGCCGTCGAGTCCACCGCTTCTCTGGACGTTCAGGATTACACCAACCAGTTTGCCTCCATGGCGAGCTCCGGCGTGCAGTTCGTGTATGCTCCTTACTACTATGACGTCATCGGTCCTTACATCGTCACCCAGGCTCGTGCTGCTGGCTACACCGGCATCATCATGGGCGCCGATGGTTATGATGGAACGCCTGACTACGTCGTCGAAGGTGCCGATCTGACCGCCTTCAACAACGTCTATTGGACCAACCACTATGACCCGACCGACACGGATCCCGCCGTTCAGAAGTTCGTTGCCGCCTACACCGCAATGTGGGGTTCCACGCCGAACGCGATCTCCGCGCTGGCATATGACGCCGTCTATATGTACAAGCTCGCGATCGAAAACGCGAAATCCGCCGATCCGGCAGCCGTCCGCGATGCGCTGGCCAATCCGGACACCGTCTTCAGCGGCGTCACCGGCACGTTCAACTTCAACAACGTAACCGGCACACCGACCAAAGGCGCAGTCATCCTGTCCTTCACGTCTGACGGAACCTCCGTCACCACGAAGCTGGTTGACGTTATCAAAGAGCTCAAATAACGAAGCATTCGCAAACAGCATATTGGCAAAAGGAGGCGAGGCTCACGCCGCGCCTCCTTTGCCGTTAATTTCGAAAGGCGGAACGAACAAGTGAGCACATTTTTGCAAACACTGTTTGTCGGGCTTCGACTCGGGAGCATCTATGCACTCGTCGCACTCGGCTACACCATGGTTTACGGAATCATTCGTCTGATCAACTTCGCGCACGGCGACTTCATCATGGTCGGCGGCTATACGATGATCTTCACCATTCCCGTGATGATCAAGCTTGGCCTGCCGGGCTGGGCTTCCGTTCTCCTTGCGATCCTCGTCTGCGCGCTCGTCGGTATCTCGACCGAGCTGATCGCATACCGGCCTGTCCGCAAGAAAGGCACCTCGATGACGGCGCTCATTACGGCCATCGCGGTGAGTCTTCTTCTTGAAAACCTTGCGCAGGCAATTCCGCAGATCGGCCCGAACCCGAAAGTTGCGAGCCAGATTTTTACGGCAGGCGGCGTTCGCATTGCGGACGTTACGCTGGACTGGACGACGATGCTCACCATCTGCATCAGCATCGTGGTCATGGTAGCGCTTTACCAATTCACACAGAAAACAAAGATCGGCCGCGCGATGCGTTGCGTCTCCGAGGATAAGTCCGCTTCGATCCTCATGGGCATCAACGTGAACCGCACCATCGTGACGACGTTTGCCATCGGTTCAAGCCTCGCCGCGATCGCCGCTCTTATGTATATTGCCCAGTATCCCAAGGTCTACACGACCATGGGTTCCATGCTGGGTCTCAAGGCCTTCGTCTCCGCCGTGCTCGGCGGCATCGGCATCATCCCGGGCGCGATGCTCGGCGGATTTGTCATCGGCCTTGTCGAGTCCTTCACCACCAGCTATGTCAGCTCGAGCATGGCGGACGCGTTTGTGTTCCTCATCCTCATCATCGTGCTGATCATCAAGCCCGCTGGCATTCTCGGAAAGAATATGGGTGAAAAAGTATGATCAAAAATAGAACCACGCAGGGATATATCCTCAACGCGCTGGTAATCGCGATCCTCTTGATCGGGTTCTCGTTCATCAAGGAAAGCTTCGGCAAAGCCGGCGATTTCAAGCTCATCATCGCGCCCAGCATCTGGCAGTGCTGTTACCTCATCATCCTCGCGACCTCGCTCAACCTGACGCTGGGTTTCCTGGGTCAGCTCTCGCTGGGACACTGCGGCTTCATGGCGGTCGGCGCCTATTCCGCGGCGCTCATCTCGCTCGCCGCGGAGCGCGCGGGTTGGTTTACGGAAAAGAGCGGCATGGCGTTCATCCTCGTTCTTGTGCTGTGCATCCTGGTTGCCGGATTGCTCGCGGCCATCGTGGGCCTGCTCGTCGGCATCCCCGCGCTGCGTCTCAAGGGCGACTATCTTGCGATCATCACGCTGGGTTTCGGCATGATCATCGTCAACATCATCAACAACCTGCCCTTCGCGGGTCAGGAAGGCCTCGCGCAGGGTTCCGCCTCCGCTTCGCTGTATAAAAACGGCCTCGGCTTCGGCACCGCGC
Source organism: Christensenellaceae bacterium (assembly GCA_963667195.1). Lineage (GTDB taxonomy): Bacteria > Bacillota > Clostridia > Christensenellales > CAG-138 > UBA7703. The sequence goes on along the minus strand of OY762962.1, from coordinate 1,639,613 downwards.
TGAAGGTGACCTACCTTTGGGTCGCGATTGCGGTGACGCTGGTCTGCGTTGCGATGATGTTCATGTATGTCCGCTCCAAATACGGCAGAGCCATTCGCGCCATTCGTGACGACGAGATCGCGGCTTCCGCATCCGGCATCAACACGGCGTATTATAAGGTGTTCACGTTCGCCTACTCCGCGTTCTTCGCGGGCGTGGCGGGTGCGCTGTACGCCTGCTCCAACGCGACGCTCTCCACCGCGTCCTTTGCGTTTGCGAACGGCGGCATCTTGAACTCCACTTTTGTGGTCGTCATGGTCGTGCTCGGCGGCATGGGTTCACTGACCGGCTCCATCGTAGCCGCAATCATCATGTTCCTCGTCAACTACGAGATCAAGAACGGTGTTTGGGTCAAACTGCTTCCGATGTGGCTGCAGAACGTGTTTGCGTTCCCGATGCTGGTCTACGCCATCGTCCTGATCATCGTGATCATGTTCCGCCCGAAAGGCATCTTCGGCACCTATGAGCTCTCGCTCCGCAATTTCTTCTCGGACATCAAAAAACAGCGCCAGAACCGGCTGGCCCAAAAACAGGAAAGCAAGGAGGCGCTGAGCCATGAGTGACGAACGCACTCCCATTCTGGAAACTCGAAAACTGGGCATCACGTTCGGCGGTCTTGTTGCCGTGTCGGACTTCAACATCAAGGTCTTCAGCGGCGAGCTGGTCGGCCTCATCGGCCCCAACGGCGCAGGAAAAACCACAGTGTTCAACATGCTAACGGGCGTTTACAAGCCCACCGAAGGCTCTGTTCTGCTCGATGGCCAGGTGCTCAACGGCAAAAAGACGCATCAGTTCGTCGCGGCGGGCGTTGCGCGTACCTTCCAGAACATCCGCCTCTTTAAGCAGATGACAGTGCTGGAAAACGTGCTTTCGGCGTTCACCAAGGACGTCAAATACAACATGTTCGACTCCCTCTTCCGCACACCGCGCTACTGGAAAACGGAGAAAGAACTCAAGACGAAGGCGCTGGATCTGCTCTCGATCTTCCATCTGGAGGACAAGGCGTACTATATCTCGGCAAACCTGCCCTACGGTCAGCAGCGCAAGCTGGAGATTGCCCGCGCGCTGGCGACGGACATGAAACTGCTGCTGCTGGACGAACCCGCGGCCGGCATGAACCCCACGGAAACCGCCGAGCTTCTGGATTGCATCAACGCGATCCGCAACCGCTTCGGCATCGCGATTTTGCTCATTGAGCACGATATGTCGCTCGTGATGAACATCTGCGAGCGCATTCAGGTCATCGACTACGGCATCACCATTGCCGAAGGATTGCCCGAAGAGATCGCGACGAATCCCAAGGTCATCGCGGCCTATCTGGGACAGTAGGAGGCAGAGCATGTTAGAGATCAAGAATATTCACGTATATTACGGCGCGATTCACGCCATCAAGGGCATATCCATCACCGTCAACGACGGCGAGCTGGTCTCCCTCGTCGGCGCAAACGGCGCGGGCAAGACGACGATTCTGCACACGATTTCGGGGCTGTTGCACGCGACCTCCGGCGAGATCCTGCTCGACGGCAAAAATTTGCAGAACGTACCCGCGAACACGATCATCAACATGGGTCTTGCGCACGTTCCGGAAGGAAGACACATATTTTCTCGCATGACCGTAGAGGAAAACCTGCGCATGGGGGCGTATATTATAAGTGACGCAAAGCGCATCAACGACAACATGGAAAAGGTGTTCCATCATTTCCCGCGTCTCAAAGAGCGCGCGCGTCAGCTCGGCGGCACGCTCTCCGGCGGGGAACAGCAGATGCTCGCAACCGGTCGCGCGTTGATGACAGACCCCAAGATCCTGCTCATGGACGAACCTTCCATGGGTCTTTCGCCGATTCTGGTCAACGAGATTTTCACGATCATCGAGCAGCTGCACAACAGTGGAATCACGATTCTGCTCGTCGAGCAAAACGCGAAGAAAGCGCTCGCCGTTGCAGATCGCGCCTACGTGCTTGAGACAGGCAAAATCTCCATGAAGGGCTCGGCAAAAGAGCTAGCCGAGGACGACAGGGTTCGCAAGGCATATCTTGGCGCATAACGCACCCAAGGAAAGGAGACTGGATGATGGCACACTATGTGATCACGATTGCGCGGGAAAAAGGCAGCGGCGGTTACGACATCGCACGAAAGCTCTCCGACAAGCTCAACATCCCGTTTTATGACCGAAAGCTCCTGCGCATCGCTTCCGACGTCAGCGGCATCAATGAGCGGCTCTTCGGCGAGGTGGACGAACGTCTCGGCAAGCGCGAAATGATGCATGCCGCACAAAAGGTGTATACGGGCGAGGTATTGCCGCCGGACAGCGACAACTACACCAGCCAGCAGAACCTCTTCCAGTTTCAGGCAAAGATTATCACGGAGCTTGCCGAGATCAGCAGTTGCATCATACTAGGCCGCTGCGCGGACCAGATACTCAAGGGCAAACCGTATCTGATGCGCACGTTTATCCATGCGCCCATCGAGGCGAGAATTGCGCGCGTCGCGAACTACTCGCTCGCGATGACAGAGGCGGAGATCAAGAAGTATATCTGCGATCAGGACGAAAACCGCGCGGAATATTATCGCTTCTACACCGGCGAAAGCTGGCGGGACGCGAGCCATTTCGACATCAGCCTCGACTCCGCGGCGCTCGGCGAGGACGGCTGTGTAGATCGCATCATCAAAGCGTTGCCGATCTTCACGCAGGGATAATGTTCTAAAACGAAATCTACACTGCGCCCGCAGTTTTGCCGCGGGCGTTTTCTTTTTCAGAGTGCTTTCGCACGAGGAGTATTCCATGAATCTTCAAGTATTACCGCAGGTGTTTACGGTCTGCCAGATTTCAGACGTTACAACAATCGATTTCACGCGCGAATTCGTCTTTTTCAGCAAAACGGACGAAGAACTATCGCTGGTGTGCGAAACAGGGTTTGTTCCCGCGAACACAATCGTGCGCGAGGGCGGCTGGCGGGCTTTTCGCGTCTGCGGTGTGCTGGACTTCTCCCTCGTCGGCATCCTCGCAAAAATCTCAGGCCTATTGGCTGAGCAAGGCATCAGTATCTTCGCCGTCTCCACCTACAACACGGACTACCTCTTCACCAAAGCGGAGGCGTTTGGCCGCGCACTGGAGACGCTCGCGCACGCGGGGTATGCTATTTTGGAATAGCCGTTCGTTTTGGGCGTTTTCACCGCGCAACGCTCTTGCAAAGCGCATTCTCCTCGCATAAGATGAAGAGGCAACAAGTCTTATGCGCGCTCTGCGCAGTATATGAGGAGAAACTCCAATCATGACGCACGATGAACGATATATGAAAGAGGCAATCCGTCTCTCCGCGCAGGCGGTCAGCCATGGCAACGAGCCCTTTGGCGCGGTGCTGGTCAAGGACGGCGAAATCGTATTTACCAACGAAAACCAGATCTATACCGGTTCCGACCCGACGTATCACGCGGAGGCGGGGCTGTTGCGCAACTTCTGCTCGGCGGAGCGCATCACCGACCTGACGGACTACACGCTGTATTCCAGCTGCGAACCGTGCTTCATGTGCTGCGGCGCGATGGTTTGGACCAAGCTCGGCAGGCTGGTCTACGGCGCGAGCGACATCGATCTATGCAACATCCTCGGAGAAACAGGCAGCGACTGCTGCGAGGTCGTCTTCTCCCGCTCCGCGCACCGTCCGCAGGTCACGGGTGGTATACTCCGCGAGGAAAGCCTGGCGATCCTGAGCAGTTATTTTTCGAAAAACGGAAAAGGCTGAACGCTGATTTTCATCATTCGCTGCTACACACCGCCTCATGTAGTGTTACACTAAAAACGGACAAGTAAAAAGCCTACGGTATAATAAACCGTAGGTTTTTTTTGTGAAAGGAGAAAACATGAACAAGCATTACAGTACTGAGTTGAAAGAACGGGTAGTGAAAGAATATCTGGAAGGGGCAAAAATGAACGAGCTAGTCCTTCGATATGAACTAGCCGACAAGAGCCGAATACGAGAATGGCGAGATCAGTTTCTAAAGTATGGCTGCTTTCCGGATGGGCGAGGAACCGGGAGAAGCGGAGGGCGTCCTCGAAATGTGGATACATCCGGCATGACGCAAGAAGAATATATACGGTACTTAGAAATGGAGAATGATATTTTAAAACAACTTCGCTCCCTAAGCAGCAAAAAAGCAAAGTTAAATATCAAGTGATCGATCGGCTTCGATCTAAGTATAGTATTTCTGCTTTGTGCAAGTACCTTGGCTGCTCTCGGAGTGGGTATTATGACTGGAGCGGTCGAGGCAAGCCGGATCACAACAAACTGGATGCCGTCAAAGAATCTGCAATTCTATCCATCTATTACGAGAAAACGACAAGAGGAAGACGGCAGGTTCAAATGCATCTAGAGCGCAAATGCATGCTTCATATGAGCTTAGGGAGCGTACATCGATATATGGCCATTCTAGGCCTCAACTCGACACGAAGAAAACGGTATGTTTCCCCAAAGAAAGAAGCGCAGAATCCACTTCACACATTCCCCAATGTTTTGCAGCAGGACTTCCGCGCTTCCCTTCGCCACCAGAAGTGGCTAACCGATATCACCTATTTACCGTGCAAAGATGGAAAACTCTATCTCTCATGCATCAAGGATTTAGGTGACAAATCTATTGTAGCATATTCCGTATCCGCTAAAAATGATATCTACCTAGTACTGGATATGCTCGCAAAAGCGAAACCTTTCATGCGCGAGGGCATCGTTCTCCATTCAGATAGGGGTTCACAATACTGTTCTCCCATCTATCAGTCCGTTCTTCTGGAAAGCGGCATTGTGATTAGTATGTCTAGACCAGGCATGCCCTATGACAATGCTCCAATGGAGTCCTTCTTCTCCATTCTGAAAAATGAAGACCTTCGACTATTTAAGCATTTGACATGCGCGCAAATGCGGATTTTCATTGATTCTTTCATTCGTTACTATAACGAAGATCGCCCGCAATGGAGTTTGAAAAAGCTGACTCCGTTTGAATTACGAAGTCAGCTTTTGTAGCTTTTTTACTTGTCTGTTTTCCTTGACACATTACACACGGCGGTGTTTTTTGTTCTACGATGCGTAGGTACCGAATTCCGCAATCCTGTTGCAAAATAATTCTAAACGCGGTACAATATCGCTTGGTACCGAGTTACTTGGTACCATGCAATAGAAGGGAGCGAGACGATTGTCGCATTTGCAGGAGCATACATTAGCCATCCGGCTGAAGACCTGCGGAAGGTTTCTATACTATCAAATCGGCGGAAAAGCGGGCCAGCAGCGCATTCTGATGCGGCTAAACAACCGCGGACCGACCACGCAGAAGGAGCTGCAGGACGCGCTGGAGATCAGCTCCGGCGCGCTGAGCGAGATCCTGCAGAAAATGGAGGATGGTGGCCTGATCCTGCGCACGAAGAGCGCGGAGGACAAGCGTCAGGTGAACCTCTCCCTCACGCAGGCCGGGCGCGAAAAGGCGCAGTCGGTCGAAACCCACTATCACCGCACGCTGGATCGCATGTTCGAATGCCTCACGCAAGAGCAGAAGAACCAGCTGGAGGAGACGCTCGGCGTCCTCATGGCGCACCTCGACGAACTCAAGTCCGACCCGGACTTTGCGCAGTCTCTCGAAGACCATTGCTTCAAATAGCGCCGTGAATCGACAAACCAACCGACAACATCCCGCTCGCAGGATTGCCTATGCGGGCAGCAAGGAGAACACACACGGATGTGGAAATCACTCATCAAAAGTTTACGCGAATATAAAAAGCCCTCGATGTTAGCCCCGGTCTACGTGTCCCTGGAGGTGGTCATCGAGTGCATCATTCCCTTTATTACTGCGCTGCTTGTCAATCAAATCGAGGCAGGCTGCGCCTTTAGCGTCGTGCTGCGCTACGGGCTGGTCCTGCTTGTGTTAGCATCGCTTTCTCTCAACTTCGGCAGGCTCTCCGGCAAGGCCGCAGCGACTGCCTCCAGCGGATTTGCGCGGAACCTCAGGCACGACCTGTTTTCGAACATTCAATCGTTCTCGTTCGAAAACATCGACCGCTTCTCCTCCTCCTCGCTGGTGACGCGCCTGACCACGGACGTGAGCAATGTGCAGAACGCATATATGATGCTCATCCGCGTCGCGATTCGCAGCCCCCTGATGCTGATCTTCGCGGTCGTCATGTCGTTCATCATGGGCGGCAAGCTCGCGTTGATCTTCGTCGTGGTGATTCCGATGCTTGGCATCGGGCTGTATTTCATCATCCGCAAGGCGTTCCCGATCTTCAAGCGTGTGTTTCGCAAATACGACGCGCTCAACCGCTCGATTCAGGAAAACGTGCAGGGAATCCGCGTGGTGAAGTCCTTCGTTCGTGAGGACTACGAGAAGCAGAAGTTTGGCACTGCGGCGGAAGAGCTGCGCGAAGAATTCACCAAAGCGGAGAAAATCCTAGCGTTCAACAGCCCGATGATGCAGTTCTGCCTGTACGTGAACATGGTCTTCATCCTGACCTTCGGCGCGTACACGATCGCGACCACGGGCGGCGTTCATTTTAACGTTGGCCAGCTCTCCTCGCTGATGATCTACAGCTTCCAGACGCTCATGAGCCTGATGATGCTGTCGATGGTGTTCGTAATGGTGACCATCGCGGACGAGTCCGGCAGGCGTATCGTCGAGGTGCTCTCCGAGCAGAGCTCGCTTGCGAATCCGGAGCACCCGGTCTTCGATGTGGCGGATGGCTCCGTTGACTTCGATCATGTCAGCTTTCGCTATTCGGAAAAAGCGGAGCGTATGGCGCTGCTGGATATCGATCTTCACATTCGCTCCGGCGAAACCATCGGTATTCTCGGCACGACGGGCTCTTCCAAGACGTCGCTTGTGCAACTGATTCCGCGGCTCTATGACGCGGCGAGCGGCGTTGTCCGCGTCGGCGGCAGAGACGTCAAGGAATATGATCTTACCGCACTTCGAAATCAGGTTTCGGTCGTGCTGCAAAACAACCTGCTCTTCTCCGGCACGATTGCGGAAAACCTCCGCTGGGGCAACCCGCAGGCAAGCGATGAAGAGTTGAAGAGAGCCTGCGAACTCGCGCAGGCGGACGCCTTCATCCGCTCTTTCCCGCAAGGGTATGAAACGCGTATTGAGCAGGGCGGAACCAACGTCTCCGGCGGGCAGAAGCAGCGCCTCTGCATCGCCCGCGCGCTATTAAAAAAGCCGCGCATCCTGATTTTGGACGACTCCACGAGCGCGGTGGACACGCACACGGACGCGATGATCCGCAAAGCGCTCAAGGAGTTTTTACCCGAAACAACAAAGATCATCATCGCGCAGCGCGTCGCCTCCGTCATGGAAGCGGATCGCATTGTGCTCATGGACAAGGGCGGCATCTCAGCTGTCGGCACGCATGAGCAGCTCATGCAGTCGGACGCGGTCTACCGCGAGATATACGAGTCTCAGAACAAGGCAGGTGAACAGGAATGAAGCCGAAGAAAACCTATCAAAAAGGCACGCTCAAGCGGCTGTTCCGCATGCTGTTTTCGTTCTATCCCGTCGCGCTGCCGCTCGTAATCCTCTGCATCATTCTCTCCGCCGCGGTCTCCGCGATGCCCGCGATCTTCACGCAGAACATCATCGCCGTGCTGGAGCAAAACGCAGGCGCGGGCTGGGCCGTGATATGTCCCAAGGTCATCCGGCTGACCATGATCCTCGCGGGGCTGTATGTGGTTTCCCTCATTCTATCGTTTGCTTATACGCGCGCTGGAGCAATCCTGTCGCAGGGCGCGTTGAAGAAGATGCGCGAGCAGATGTTTGGTCACATGCAAGATCTGCCCGTGAAGTATTTTGACACGCACGAGCGCGGCGATATCATGAGCCACTACACCAACGACATAGACACACTGCGTCAGCTGATCTCGCAGAGCCTACCGCAGTTCCTCGCCTCAGGCGTGATGGTGCTGACACTGTTTTCCATCATGCTCTATTACAGCGTCTGGATGGCACTGGTGGTGCTCTTCGGGGTTTCGTTCATGCTGGTCGTGATTAAAAAGATCAGCGGCAACTCCTCAAAGTATTTCATTCGGCAGCAGAAGTCCATCGGTAAGACCGAGGGCTTCGTGGAAGAGATGATGGCGGGTCAGAAGGTCATCAAGGTCTTCTGTCACGAGGATGAAGCGAGAGCGGACTTTGATGCGGTCAACAACGCGCTGTTTCAAGATTCGGAAAAGGCTAACACGTTCGCAAACATCCTCGCTCCGGTCATCATGAACATCGGCAACCTCATCTACGTCATGGTCGCCATGGCGGGCGGCGCGTTCCTTTTGAGTAAGGCGCCGAACCTCAGCATTTCGGGGCTCGCGTTCAGCATCAGCATCGTGGTACCGTTCCTCAACATGACGCGCCAGTTCTCCGGCAACATCAACCAGGTGTCGCAGCAGCTCAATGCGGTGATCATGGGTCTCGCGGGCGCGAGCCGGATGTTTGCGATGCTCGACGAGCAACCGGAGGCAGACGACGGCACCGTTACCCTCGTCAACGCGAAGGAAGCGGATGGCGTCCTCACCGAGAGCGCGGAGCGCACGGGCATCTGGGCCTGGAAGCAGCCGCTGCCGGATGGTACTGTGCGCTACACACGGCTCTCCGGAGACGTGCGTCTGCAAGGCGTGGATTTCGGCTACGAGCCGGACAAGAGCGTACTCAACGAAATTACGCTCTTTGCCGAGCCTGGGCAAAAGGTCGCGTTTGTCGGCGCAACGGGCGCAGGTAAGACGACCATCACCAACCTGTTGAACCGTTTTTACGACATTGCCGACGGCAAGATTCGCTATGACGGCATCAACATCAACAAGATTCGGAAACCCGATCTGCGGCGTGCCATCGGCATCGTGCTGCAGGACACAAACCTCTTTACCGGCACGGTGATGGAGAACATCCGCTATGGCAAGCTGGATGCGACGGACGAGGAATGCATCGCTGCGGCGAAGCTCGCGGGCGCGGACGACTTCGTCACGCGCTTGCCGGAAGGATACCAAACCCCGCTGAGCGCGAATGGCTCCAACCTCTCGCAGGGGCAACGGCAGCTCATCGCGATTGCGCGCGCCGCTGTCGCGGACCCGCCCGTGATGATTCTCGACGAGGCGACGTCCTCCATCGACACCCGCACGGAAGCAATCGTCCAGCGCGGCATGGATGCGCTCATGAAGGGCAGAACAGTGTTCGTCATCGCGCACAGGCTCTCGACGGTGCAGAATTCGGACGTGATCATGGTGCTCGAAAACGGGCGCATCATCGAGCGCGGCAGCCACGCGCACCTCATCGCCGAGGGCGGCAAATATTACCAGCTCTACACGGGCGCTTTCGAGCTCGAGTAAACGAAAGAAACGAACAGAACCCCGCCTCATGTAGTGTTACACTAAAAACGGACAAGTAAAAAGCCTACGGTATAATAAACCGTAGGTTTTTTTTGTGAAAGGAGAAAACATGAACAAGCATTACAGTACTGAGTTGAAAGAACGGGTAGTGAAAGAATATCTGGAAGGGGCAAAAATGAACGAGCTAGTCCTTCGATATGAACTAGCCGACAAGAGCCGAATACGAGAATGGCGAGATCAGTTTCTAAAGTATGGCTGCTTTCCGGATGGGCGAGGAACCGGGAGAAGCGGAGGGCGTCCTCGAAATGTGGATACATCCGGCATGACGCAAGAAGAATATATACGGTACTTAGAAATGGAGAATGATATTTTAAAACAACTTCGCTCCCTAAGCAGCAAAAAAGCAAAGTTAAATATCAAGTGATCGATCGGCTTCGATCTAAGTATAGTATTTCTGCTTTGTGCAAGTACCTTGGCTGCTCTCGGAGTGGGTATTATGACTGGAGCGGTCGAGGCAAGCCGGATCACAACAAACTGGATGCCGTCAAAGAATCTGCAATTCTATCCATCTATTACGAGAAAACGACAAGAGGAAGACGGCAGGTTCAAATGCATCTAGAGCGCAAATGCATGCTTCATATGAGCTTAGGGAGCGTACATCGATATATGGCCATTCTAGGCCTCAACTCGACACGAAGAAAACGGTATGTTTCCCCAAAGAAAGAAGCGCAGAATCCACTTCACACATTCCCCAATGTTTTGCAGCAGGACTTCCGCGCTTCCCTTCGCCACCAGAAGTGGCTAACCGATATCACCTATTTACCGTGCAAAGATGGAAAACTCTATCTCTCATGCATCAAGGATTTAGGTGACAAATCTATTGTAGCATATTCCGTATCCGCTAAAAATGATATCTACCTAGTACTGGATATGCTCGCAAAAGCGAAACCTTTCATGCGCGAGGGCATCGTTCTCCATTCAGATAGGGGTTCACAATACTGTTCTCCCATCTATCAGTCCGTTCTTCTGGAAAGCGGCATTGTGATTAGTATGTCTAGACCAGGCATGCCCTATGACAATGCTCCAATGGAGTCCTTCTTCTCCATTCTGAAAAATGAAGACCTTCGACTATTTAAGCATTTGACATGCGCGCAAATGCGGATTTTCATTGATTCTTTCATTCGTTACTATAACGAAGATCGCCCGCAATGGAGTTTGAAAAAGCTGACTCCGTTTGAATTACGAAGTCAGCTTTTGTAGCTTTTTTACTTGTCTGTTTTCCTTGACACATTACACACGGCGGGGCTCTTGTGTTGTATCCGGCGAAATTTATAGCTCCAGCACCTGCTCAACGAACACGCGCGCGATGACCGGGTCAAACTGGGTTCCGGCGCAGCGTAGAATCTCCTCTGCGGCTGTCTCCGGGCTTCTGGGCTTGCTGTAGATGCGTTCGTTGGTCATTGCGTCAAACGCGTCCACGATCGCGAGAATGCGTGAGAGAACCGGTATCTCCTCTCCACGCAACCCGCGCGGATAGCCCTTGCCATCCCAGCGCTCGTGGTGCGAGAGAATGTATTCCGAAATCGGCGCCAGATCCACGTTGTTCTGTGCAATGCGGAATCCGATCTCCGGATGCTTCTTCATCTCCAGCCACTCCGCCTCCGTCAGCGCGCCGGGTTTTTGCAAAATCGCGTCATTGATGCCGACTTTTCCGATGTCGTGCAACATCGCAAAGAGCGTCATCTCATCCCGCTCTTTATTCGAAATACCGAGAATTTTACCGATCTTGCCGCAATAGTGCTGCAGGCGCTCCGCATGTTCTTCGGTCTCCTCGCTCTTTGCCGCGAGCGTTGCGGAGAGCGCGTTGATCACGCTGCTGCGGAAGCTCTTCTCAATCATGAGCTTACGGCGGTAGGTCAGTTGTTCCGCCTCCCGTAGCACTGTGTGGATGCTTTCCGTTTCACTCGACTTTCGCGCATACCCCAACGCAATGCTGAGCTGCAGCCGCTCGTCGCTTTCACTCTTGCAGCGCGCCAAAATCCGCTCGATCAACAACTCCGCATCCTGATCCCCTGCGTCCGGCATCAAGATCAAAAACTCGTCTCCGCCCCAGCGGCAGACAACGTCCCTAGGCCCGCTGCACGATTTGAGAATCATGGCGATCTTTCGGATGAAGCGGTCTCCCTCATAGTGCCCGAACGCGTCGTTGACGAGCTTGAGCCCGTTTAGATCGCCCATAATCAGCACGCAGTTGCCGTTCTTCACCTGGTCGTATTGATTGAGCAGCTCCTCCATATACCAGCGGTTATGAAGTCCTGTCATGCTGTCGTGGGACATGATGTGTTCGATCTTGTCGCGTTGCTGCTTCTCCTGCGTCACGTCCCGAAACACCATCACAACGCCGTAAATCTGCCCGCTCTCGTCCCGAATCGGGGAAGCGCCATCCGCTATCGGCGTTTTTTCGCCGTTTCGGTTGATCAGCGCCGTGTGGTTGGCAAGGCCCACGATCTCACCCGTTTCGAGCACCTTCTCAATCGGTGAACTCACGGGCTCCTCCGTCTCTTCGTTGATGAGCTGCAACACGCTTGAAAACTGCTCGCCGAGCGCATCATCCTCCCAGCCGGTCATACGCCGCGCGGTGGGATTGAGGAGCGTAATCGTTCCGTCAACATTGGTGGCCACCACGCCGTCGCCAATCGATTGAAGCGTAATATTGAGCAGTTCCTTCTCCCGAACAAGCTCCTGCGTCTTGTTGCGCACTTCTTTTCTAAGATGCTGATTCCAAATCGAAACCCAGAGAATCACGGCTCCGACAGCAGCCACAGCGATGAGCACGTATTGCAGATAGTATTTCAAGTACAGCCATGTGCTCTCGCGGCCAAACCACTTGTCGTCAATGCGATGCAGTTCCTCCGGTGAAATCTTTGCGAATCCTTCCCGAACCACGGCAAGCATCGCCGCATCTCCCTTTTTCACCGCGCGGTGAAACTCTCCGGAGTAAAGCGACTGCCCTATTTGGAAATCCATCGCGATGCCTTTTTGATAGAGGAAGTATAGCGCGGCGGGTTCGTCCACAACGAAGACACCGATCTCGCCGTTCTTTGCCGCTTCGATCACCGCCTCATAGCTAGGATACTCGGCAATGTTGGTAACGCCTGCCTCCTTCAGAATCGGTATGCTCGCATCCCCCGTCTTGACCCCAACCGTAAAACCTGCCAGCGAAGCCACATCGGTAATACCGCCGATTTTCTTATTGTGATAGATCGGCACATCGATCGTGACGTATGGATCAGAGAAGTCCAGCCATGTATCGCGCTCCTCGTTTTGAAACACGGTATCGAGCACATCGTATTTCCCCGCGCGCATCCCGTCGAGCGCATCCCCCCAATCCATGGCGTGCAGCTCGGCCTTAATCCCGGTTGTCTTGCTCCAGAGCGCCCATTGATCGACCAGAATACCCTGCAGCTTGCCTTCCGCATCCCGAAAAACATACGGCGGATAGTTGTCATCCAGCGCAATGGAGATCGTCTTTGTACCCGGAAGCAACGTCTTTGGCTGATCCAACTGACGCAGCAAAAGAAGACCCGCAACCGCCATCAACGTGATGCAGAGTATTCCCAGCAAGAATAGCGTTGGCTTTTTTTTCAAATGTTTTTCACCACCCACCACGATACCTCAGTGCAATTCTTCGAATGAATGGGGCCTGTTCATTTCGGCATGAATCGGTTATTACGTGAAATTATAATCACTTTGATTGTATGCTGTCGGGAATAGCGCGTCAATGGAATCTTGTTCTGTTGTGTGACCGACTCGTCTAGTCTATTTGTTTTGTTCTAGAAAAGCCATCTGAAAACAGATGGCCTTTTGAATATGTTGATTCTATTTGCGATCCGTCGGAATCAGCGCTCGAAGAAGCGCCAGAGAAACTCCTTCGTCTCCGGCTTTTCGGGGGTTCCGAAGATTTGCTCCGGCGCGCCTTCTTCCCAGATGATGCCGTCCTTCATGAACACGGTTCTGCTCGAAACATCCCGCGCAAACGCCATTTCATGCGTCACCACAAGCATCGTCAATCCTTCTTTGACCAGCGTCTTCATGACGTCCAGCACCTCGCCCACCATCTGCGGATCGAGCGCCGACGTCGGCTCGTCAAAGAGAAGTACCTCCGGCTCCATCGCAAGCGCGCGGGCAATTGCGACGCGCTGCTTTTGTCCGCCGGAGATCTGGCGGGGTTTTGCGTTGATATACGGCAGCATGCCGACCTTCTCCAGATACCGCTTTGCGGTCTCTTCCGCGCTCGCGCGATCCTGATGCATGACCTTGCGAAGGCCAACCATGCAGTTATCCAGCACGGTCATATTGTTAAAGAGATTAAAGCTTTGAAACACCATGCCGACCTTCGCGCGGTAGGTTGGCACATGATAGCCCCTTTTCGTGATGTCCTCGCCGTGAAAAAGAATCTGGCCTGCGGTTGGCGTCTCAAGCAGGTTGATGCAGCGGAGCAGCGTGCTCTTGCCGGAGCCGGACGCGCCGATGATGCTCGTGACATCTCCTTTTTGCACGGAGAAATCGATGTCGCGGAGCACTTCGTTCGCGCCAAACCGCTTTGACAGATGTTGTACGGATAAAATCTGCTCACTCATCGTTCATCGACTCCTTTCGCCTTCGACCGCATCCGCACGCTTATGCGGAAAGCGGACGAGCCCGCTCGTGTGCGCGAGCGTATCCGTGGTGGCAAGGTCGTAGCTCGCGTCGCCGTCCATCCGCTTCTCCCACCAGCGCAGTAGGATGGAGCTCACCAGCGTCATGAACAGGTACCCCGCCATCTCGATGGTGGCCGACGGAAAATAGAGGAATGTCGCGCCCACGACTGCCTTGTGCGTCGCGAAAAAGTCCGTATATCCGATGATGAACATCACGGAGGTGTCCTTGAGGTTGATGATGAAGTTGTTGCCGATCTGCGGCATGATGCTGCGCAGCGCCTGCGGCAGAATCACGCTCGTCATGGTCTGCCAGTGCGTCATGCCGATGGCCTTCGCGCCCTCGGTTTGACCCGGATCGACCGAGAGGATGCCGCCGCGCACGGTCTCCGCCATGTACGCGCCCGTGTTGACCGCGACGACCACAAACGCCGCGAGCCAGACGCTCTTCCATTGCACGGCGTTGTTCGTAAAATACGGCAAACCGTAATACACGAACACCGCTTGCAGGATCATCGGGGTACCGCGAAATACCTCGACATACGCGCGGATGATACCGCGCAGTAAGCCGAGCAAGCCTTTCTTGAGCGCGTTGTCCTTCTTTGCGACGGGAATCGTCTGCAGCACGCCGCAAAGAAAGCCGATGAGACACCCAACCAGCGTGCAGATGACGGCGAGCGACACCGTTTTCCACATACCGGTGAGGTACACGCTCGCGTAGGTGTTCCAAAGCTTGACGATATCGACGCCAAGTTGAGCCAAAATACTCATGTAAGCCCACTCCTTTGAACAAGTTGAAACTGGCACAAACGACAAGGCAAGGCGAACCGCATGTTGCGGCGCGCCTTGACCATGCGTCCGAAAAAGCTATACTGCGCGGCTGTTAGCCGATGGGCTGAACGGCGATGGCGCTCGCCATGATCGTGTTGAAGTCATCCGCCGTCATGCCGGAAAGTACCTTATTCAGCGCGTCTTTGAGCACGGTGTTGCCCTTGCGCACGGAGATGCCGATGTTCACGTCGCTGTCCGAAACCTTAAAGTCATCGCCGCTGCCCGCGAAGTTGAGAATCGTCATATCCGGGTAGGCCGCGAGTGCGCCTTGCGCAGTGGGCATATCGGTGCAGATGAAATCGACCGTGCCGGTCTCCAGCGCCATGAGCATCGCGGGCGCGGTTTCGGCGGCGGGCTGAATCTTGGCGTCCTTGATCTGCGGCAGGCAGGTGTCATACCAGATGGTGCCGAGCTGGCTCGTGCAGGTGCCGCCCGCGAGGTCGGAAATGCCCTTTGCGGAAGCAAAGCTGGAGTTTTTCAGCGTCACGCAGACGATGGATGCGTAGAGGTACGGGCCAGCGAAATCGACGACTTCCATGCGCTCCGGCGTCATGCTCTGTCCTGCGATGACCGCGTCGATTTGCCCGGTCTGTACGGCGGGAATCAGCGAATCCCAGTCGAGGCGGACGACTTCGAGCTTCCAGCCGTTGGCCTCGCAGAGCTTCTTCGCCATCATGACGTCGTAGCCGTTGGCAAATTCGTTGGAGTCCTTGATCGGCACCGCGCCGTTGGCGTCGGTCGGCTGTGTCCAGTTATAGGGCGCGTAGGCGCACTCCATCGCGACGGTCAGCACGCCGTCTTCCACGCCGGAGACGGCTGCGGTTGCGGCGGGCTTTGCGGTGCAGGCGACGCTCGACACGGCGAGCATCAGCGCAAACATCAGGGCAATGATCTTCTTCATTTGTTCGATTTCCTCTCTTACTCTTGTTCGTTTGTTTTTTTACAATTTCAGAGTGATGAGTAAAATAAACGCGCTTTCCGATCTAAACTCTCCGGCTCTGCGCGTCTGTTTTGGATAACAAAACGCGCTTCCCGGTAAAATGGAAAGCGCGCGGTCTTGCATGCAATGATGCGAGCGGAAGCTTTGCTCCGCCCTTGACCGATGACAGCGCTCCACTTTCGTGACAGTCTGCGACATATTCTCCCGCAGCCCAGCACCCGCTCCTCCGCTTGTACGGAAGAATTGATGCTTCGGCGGCAGCCCCTTTCGCGCTCCTCGCGCTACTCTTGACAACCGCGCCTCTCTCATCAGACTTATGAAATTGTAGCGTTAGTTTATCATATATGATTTGTTTGTCAAGGGAACAAAGGCGAAAAGTGCGCGCAATTGCGCAAAAAAGCGGCTGCGATTTCGCGCAGCCGCCGTTTCGTGTGTTTTATTGGAATCAGGTACCCAGGTATGCCGCCTTGACGGCTTCGTTCGTGAGCAGTTCCTTGCCCGGACCGGACATCGTGATGCGCCCGGTCTCCATGACGTAGCCCGTGTGCGCGGTTGAGAGCGCCATGTTCGCGTTTTGCTCGATGAGGAGAATCGTCACGCCGCGCTTGTTGATCTCCTTGATGATCGAGAAGATATCCCGAACGATCAGCGGCGCCAAGCCCAGCGAAGGCTCGTCCATCATCATGAGCTTCGGGCGGCTCATGAGCGCGCGCCCGACCGCGAGCATCTGCTGCTCTCCGCCGGAGAGCGTGCCGCCCGCCTGCCAACTGCGCTCCTTGAGGCGCGGAAAGAGTTCATAGACCCAGTTGATGTCCGGCGTGATGTCGTCTTTTCGCATATACGCGCCGACGCGGAGGTTTTCCAGCACCGTCAGGTCGGGGAATATCCGCCGTCCTTCGGGAACCAGCGTGATGCCGCGGCTCACAATCGCGGTGGTGTCTTTTCCCGCAATGCTCTCGCCTTCAAACTCGATCGTGCCGCTCTTGAGCTTGACGAGGCCCGCGATGGCGCGAAGCGTCGAGCTCTTGCCCGCGCCGTTTGCGCCGATGAGCGTCACGATATCGCCCTTTGGCACGTCGAAGCTGATGCCCTTGACCGCCTCGATACCGCCGTAGTTCACCTTTAAGTCTTTGATGCTCAAAATGATGTCGCTCATTCGGCCACCCCCAGATACGCATTGATCACCTTCGGGTCCGCCTGCACGACGGCGGGCGTACCGCTGCTGATGAGCCGACCGAAGTCGATGACATAGATGCGGTCAGAAAACTGCATGACCAGATCCATGTGGTGCTCGATCATAAAGACGGTCAGGTCGTATTTATTCTTGATCTGCACGATGAACTCGCCCAGCTCCTGCGTTTCCTGCGGATTCATGCCGGCGGCTGGTTCGTCCAGCAACAGGAGCTGCGGCGTCGTCGCCAGCGCGCGCGCAATCTCCAAGCGGCGCTGCAGGCCGTAAGGCAGGCTCACCGCGAGATCGTTTGCGTATTGCATGAGGTTCTGCTCTTCGAGCAGCGCCGCCGTCTCCTCGCGCATGCGCTTTTCTTCTTTGTAGGTGAGGCGCAACGTCGCGGTGAGCACGTTTTGCTTGGCGCGCATGTGCTTTGCGGTGAGCACGTTATCAAACACCGTCATGCTCTTCCAGAGCCGGATATTCTGGAACGTGCGCGCAATGCCCATCTTGGTGACCAGATCCGGTGTGGGGTCTACCGTGCGGGTGTTCACATATTTCTTGGTGTTTTCGCCCGCATAGAGCTTCTTCATCTTGCCGCGCGGATGGTTCGCCACGATGGTCTTGCCGTTGAAGGCAACCTCGCCGTTTGTGGGATCATAGATGCCTGTGATGCAGTTGAACGCCGTGGTCTTGCCCGCGCCGTTGGGGCCGATGAGGGCCACGATCTCGCCCTTGTTGACCTCCAGCGAGAGGTTGTTGACGGCAACGACGCCGCCGAACTGCATGGTGACATCCTGTAGTTTCAGCACATTCTCAGCCATCGATACCGCCTCCCTTCGCCGCTTTCGCGCGCTTGTTAAACCGCCGGATCAGCCCGGCGAACGAGATTTCGCGATCTCCCATCAAGCCTCTCGAGAAGAACAGCACGATCAGCATGATGATGATGGAGAACACAAACCGCCGAAAGCCGGAGCGGAAGAGGTTCGGTGCCTCAATGCCGAGGAACTTGCCCATGTCGAGGCCACGGAGCCACCACTCGGACGCCGCAATATAGAGGAAGCTCGCAATCACGCTGCCGGAGACGGAGCCGATGCCGCCGATGACCACGATGAGCAGGATTTCATACGTCATCGCGCTCTTGAACTGCGCGGCCTGCACGGTGTATTGATACATCGCAAGGAGAGCGCCGGAAACGCCCGCGAAGAACGAGCTGATGACAAAGCTCATCTCCTTGTGCTTGAAGAGGTTGATGCCCATGGCTTCCGCCGCGACTTCGTCGTCCCGAATCGCCTTAAACGCGCGCCCGTAGGAGCTGTTGATCAAGAGCACGATGAGGCCGATGCAGACGCCGCAGGCAAGAAACACATACAGCGTCGGCGGAAACGGAGTATTCGTAAACGGAATCTTCACGTCGGTGAGGTCGAGATACTCGCGCATGACGTTCGCGCCGTTGGTCACGGGGCCCAGCACGTCCCACTGGAAGATCGCGCGGATGATCTCCGCAAAGCCGATCGTCGCGATGGCGAGATAGTCTGACTTGAGGCGCAGCACGGGCAGCCCGATCAGCGCCGCGAACAGCGCCGCAGCGAGACCCGCGCAGATGAGGCCAACGAAGATGCCCGTGTCAAACTTGATCGCGGCTGTGTAGTATTTGTACACCGACTCGGTGAGTTTCACGCTCGTCGGCATGGTGAAGATCGAGTAGGTATACGCGCCGATGAGCATAAACCCTGCTTGGCCCAGCGAGAAGAGGCCGGTAAAGCCGTTGAGCAGGTTCATGCTGACCGCGACGAGCGAGTAGATCGCGCCCTTCTTGAGCACCGTGAAGATGATGTTGTTGGGGTCTATCGTCTGCTCCAGCACCGTGACGACCACATAGATCAACGCGATTGCCGCAAACGCGAGCCAAAGTTCCGCTTTGCTTTTCTTCTTCATGCAATCGCCCCCCCCTTATGCCTTGTCCGTGGCTTTTTCGCCAAAGAGACCGGTGGGTTTCACCACGAGGATGATGATCAGCAGCGCGAACGTAAACGCATCCGAGAACGTCGTCCAGCCGCTGCCGCCGAATCCGAAGATCGAGCTGCCGCCCTTGATGATGTTTTCCGCGATGCCGATGATGAACGCGCCGATCACCGCGCCAGGGATGCTGCCGATGCCGCCGAACACCGCCGCGACGAAGCACTTGAGTCCAGGCATACCGCCGGAGACGGGAGTCACGGACGCGTAGTTGGTGAAGTAGAGCATGGAACCCACCGCCGCGAGGAAGGAGCCGATCACGAACGTCACCGAGATGACCGTGTTGATGCGGATGCCCATGAGGCGGCTGGTTTCAAAGTCCTTGGAGACCGCGCGCATCGCCATGCCGACCTTGGTGTACTTGATGAGCAGCGTGAGCAGCACCACCAGCACGATGGTCAGAATCGGCGTCACCACGGTGACCATCTTGGTGGTCGAGCCCCAGATCGTGATCGTTTGGCTCAGCCACGGGATGGCGGGATACACCTTCGCGAGTCCGCCCGTGAAGTACAGCGCTGCGTTTTGCAGAAGGTAGGAAACGCCGATTGCGCTGATCATGACGGACATGCGGGGCGCGGTGCGCAGCGGCTTATAGGCCGCGCGCTCGATGAAGAAGCCCAGCGCAACGGTCAGAATCAGCACGAGCGGAATCGCGATGGTGACCGGAAGCGCGGTCGAAAGATACACCATCATGAGTCCCGCGATCATAAACACATCGCCGTGGGCAAAGTTGATCAGGCGCAGAATGCCGTACACCATCGTGTAACCGATGGCAATCAGCGCATACTGCCCGCCGACCGATATGCCCGAAAGGATATACGATAGGTTGGCGTGTAAAAAATCGAGCATTGATGAACCTCCATCCATGCCGCATCCGATTGGAAGCGGCCAGCAATCCAATAACGAAAAAACTTTGCGCAATTCTTCGCTTCTTTGATCGGAGGATTGTCTGCGCGGTTCCTGCGGAGCATTTTTCCACATGAGCAAGACGGAACCAGTCGAGCAATCCGCTCCTACAAAGTGCGGCGGGGGTATTGAATCCCCCGCCGCATCGCGTTTGTGCGTCGATTAACCGATCGTGACCGGGGGCAGGGCATCCCATGCACCGGTTTCGGTATTCGCGTGCTTGACGTACGCGGTGTTACGAATGGCATCGCCGTTGACCTGATCGAGTGCGATATGGCCGGAGACGCCGTCGTAGGTGGTGCCCCAGAGGGCGGTCATGATGGCGGCGGGATCGGTGCTCGCGGCCTTCTTCATGGCTTCGAGTGCGAAGAAGTACGCGTCATAACCCATCGCGGTCACCGCGGCGACGGTGTCGTCACCGCCGTTGTTGGCGAGCAGCGTTGCGTCCGCTTTGACCCAGGTTTTGAAGCCCGCGTCGAATTCGGCATTTGCGCCCTCGGGATAGAACGTGGTGACGGTGATGTCAACGTTCTTGCCCTTCGCTGCCTGGAGGATGACGTTGGAATCCCACGTATCGCCCGCGAGAATCGGCATACCGAGCGCCTGCGACTGCGCCTGGTCAATGATCAGCTGAGCCGCTTCGGTGGACACCGGCGAGAAGAAGACTTTCGCGCCGCTGTTCTTCGCATTGTTGATGTAGCTCGTGAAGTCGCTGTTGCCATCCGGGAAGGTATCCTGCACGCAGGTGCCGCCGAGGGCTTCAAACGCCTTGACGAAGTAGTTGACCAGACCGCCGGAGTAGTCATCACCCAGCTTGGAGAGGCAGTAGGCCGTCTTCACGCCGAGGGTGCTGAAGGCATAGTTCGCCAGAACCGTGCCCTGGAACGGATCGAGGAAGCAGATGCGGAAATAGTGCTTGTTTCCTTCGGTGACCTGCGGGTTGGTGCAGGTGATGCCGATGGCCGGAATGCCGGCTGCTTCAAACGTAGGAGAAGCGGCGATGGACACGCCCGAGCCATAGGAGCCGAGCACGACCGAGACGCCCGCCGAAACCAGCGTTGCCGCCGCGGAAGCCGCCTTGTCGTTGGAGCTCTCGTTGTCGACCTTGACGAGCTGCACATCATACGTCTTGCCGTTGATTTCAACGGTAGGGCTGACGGAGTTTGCATACTCGATGCCAAGGGTTTCCTGCTTGCCGCCCGCGCCGTTATCACCGGATGCGGGTTCATAGACGCCGATCTTCACGACAGGATTGCCGGAAGCGGGCTTCTCTGCGGCTGCGGTGTCGGTGGTCGCGGCGGGCGCTGCGCAGGCAGCAAACGACGCGACGAGAACGAGCGCCAGTAGAATCGCTACGATCTTCTTCATTGACTTCTTTCCTCCATTTTTTCTTTTGCGTTCAAGATGAACCTAATGCGCCGACACAAAACCGTACGTCGACGCCTGCAAAAATTATAAACTTGAATGCCGCGCGATGCAACCCATCTATGCAATCTCTATGCAATATATAATCTGCTTTTTTCGGAATTTGTTTGCCTCTGATCCGTTTTGCAGGAACGCCGTCATATCTAGCCATAATTGCATTTTTTCATGATTTATATCGCGTGTTGCGGCGTAATTGTGCAGTTTGTCCTGCGGCTGAAAAAATGTTTGCTTGCATGAATAAATGTGGAACAATTCAGGCTTTCTTTCATTTATATGTACCGCAGTCCGGTTTTCAGAATTGGACACTATCACACACAAAATCGTTCTTGACAAGCGGTTGGAATTTATATATACTGCTCGAAATGAGTAAAATCTGAAGGAGAGGCAGGAGCAAGGATGAGTCCGCGGGTGCAAGCAAGCAAGACACAAAATCGCCTCCGCAGCCCTCGTATTCCTTTTCTTCTTTTCCGTTTTCATTTGATTTTCAAAGCTTTGACGAAAGGATTTTTCCTTTTTGATCAAAGCTTTTTTATTACTCCCGTGAGCAACGCCGTTGATCTTTTTAAAATTGTTGTTTTCAAAAAGAAGGCGTACAAAGAATTCTTCCCTCAATTTTATATTTGTTTTCCAACATCGGTTCTTTAACCGGTGTTTTTTTATGACCAGCCCCGCCCGCGCGCGGAGGAGCGAAAAAAAGGAGAGAGAAACAACCATGCTGAAAAACAGAAACCTGATTGCGCCGAGCGACTTCACCCTTGAGGAGATCGAGGATCTGCTGCAACTAAGCGAGCGCATCCTCGAAGCGCCGGAGCGCTACAGCGACGCCTGCCGCGGCAAGCTCATGGCGAGCCTGTTCTACGAACCCTCCACCCGCACCAAGTTTTCCTTCGATGCGGCAATGCTCCGCCTCGGCGGCAACACGCTGGGCTTTTCGGACCCGAACACCAGCAGCACGGCAAAGGGCGAAACCATTGCGGACAGCGCGCGCACCATCGGAAAGTACGTCGACCTGATCGTCGTGCGACACCCGAAAGAGGGTACGGCAAAGCTCATGAGCCGATATGCGGGCTGCCCCGTCATCAACGCGGGCGACGGCGGGCATCATCACCCGACGCAGACGCTCACCGACCTGCTGACTATCCGCCACTACAAGGGCGACTTCAACGGCCTGACCGTCGGCGTGTGCGGGGACCTGAAGTTCGGGCGCACGATCCACAGCCTGGTCACCTGCCTTGCGCGGTATGAAAACGTCCGCTTCCGCTTCATCTCGCCGGAAGAGCTGACCATGCCCGCCTTCGTAAAAGAGGAGTTGAACGCAAAGGGCGTCGCCTATACCGAAACCACCGACCTGGAAGGTACGATCAAAGACCTCGATGTGCTCTATATGTCCCGCGTGCAGCGCGAGCGCTTCATCAGCGAAGAGGAATACCTCCGGCTCAAGGACTACTTCATCCTCACCGCGGACAAGATGGCGCTCGCCAAATCGGACATGATCGTCATGCACCCGCTGCCGCGCATCAACGAGATCGCCACCGAGGTGGACGACGACCCGCGCGCCGCCTACTTTGAGCAGGTGCGATACGGCATGTTCGTGCGCATGGCGCTCATCATGAAGTTACTCGGCGCACAGGAACCCGCATAAGCAAGACGAAAGACGGAGGAAGAAAACATGGTCAACGTATCAAAAATCAAAGAAGGCATCGTGATCGACCACATCCGGGCGGGTCACGGGTATAAAATCTTTCAACAGCTGGGCCTCGACCGCCTCGACGGCGTGGTCGTGCTCATGCGCAACGTGGACAGCGAGAAGATGGGCAGAAAAGACCTCATCAAGATCGAGTCCAACCTCGATTTGAATCTCGATGTGCTCGGCCTCATCGACCCGCACGTGACCATCAACTACATCAAAGATGGCGAACGCGTCAACAAGCTCAGCCTCACGCCGCCGGAGACGGTCACGGGCATCCTCACCTGCAAAAACCCGCGCTGCATCACGAACCAGGAGCACATCACAAACGTGAAGTTCCACCTTGTGGATGCGGCTACCAATCAATACGCCTGCGAATACTGCGACGCGCGCACGCGCCTGTAACGAGAACGAACCAGAACCCCCAAACGCGAAAGGAGAAACGGTATGATTACGCTTTATCGAAACGCCCGACTCATCGATGCTTCCGGTGACCGCTACGGAGACCTATGCACACAGGACGGTATCATCACCTCCTGCGCGCCGCTCTGCTGGCAGCGGGCAGACCGCGTGATCGACATGCGGCGAAACGTGCTCATGCCGGCGTTCATCGACCTGCACTGCCACCTGCGCGACCCCGGCTATCCCGAAAAGGAAACCATGGAGACGGGCATGCGCGCGGCGCTCAAGGGCGGCTATGCGCACCTGATCGCGATGGCGAACACCAACCCCGTGATGGCAACCCCCGCGCTGGTCACTGCCAATCACGAAAAGGCGAAGCACCTGCGCCTTTGCCGCCTCACGCAGGCGGCAGCCGCCGGAGACGCGCTGGGCGATAGTACCCCCACCGACCGCGCGAGCCTCAGCCGGGTCACGAAAGTGCTGAGCAATGACGGAAAGACGATTTTCTCGGACGAGTTTATGCGCCAGCTTCTGCTGGACTCAAGCAAGTACGGGTTCCTGATCAGCACGCACTGCCAGCCGGAGCGCAAGATCGTCGAGCGCGACCTCGCCCTACTGCGCGAGGTCGGCGGCAACCTCCACATCGGCCACATCAGCAGAGCCGAGACGGTGGACATGGTAAGAAAGGCGAAAGCCGAGGGCTTGCAGCTGACCTGCGAGGTCACGCCGCACCACCTTTTCGGCTGGGATAACGACTACAAGGTGAATCCCCCGCTGCGCACGCGCGCGGATGTGACCGCTCTGATCGCGGGCATTCAGGACGGCACGATCGACTGTCTCGCCACCGACCACGCACCGCACACGCCCGAGGACAAGGCGAACGGCATGGCGGGCATCAGCAACATCGAATACGCCTTCCAGATCTACCTCAAGGTGTTTGAGGAGAACGGAATTCCGCTCACGCGGCTCTCGGAGATGCTTTCGCACAACCCCGCCAAACGGCTTGGGTTAAAAGCGGGTCTCTTCCAGCCGGGATACCTTGCAGACGTCACCGCGCTCTCGGTCGAGGAGGAGAGCGAGATCGATAGCCTTCGCATGATCTCCCGCTCGCACAACACGCCCTTTGACGGGCGCAAGGTGATGGGTCGGGTACTGCGCACGGTTATCGACGGCGAAACGAGATACGAATACAGCGCCGCAATATAAGAATGAAAACGAGGAGAGAGAAATGCAGAAATTAGTCGAAGCCGTACAGAAAAAAGGCCCCGTGTGCGTGG
The DNA here is from genome assembly GCA_963667195.1 of Christensenellaceae bacterium. Lineage (GTDB taxonomy): Bacteria > Bacillota > Clostridia > Christensenellales > CAG-138 > UBA7703. The sequence goes on along the minus strand of OY762962.1, from coordinate 1,614,878 downwards.
GCCTCGATACACAATATTCCTTCCTGCCGGACTACATTAAAGCAAAAAGCGGCACCGAAGGCGAAAAGATACTTGAATACAACCGCGCGATCATCGACGCGACGGAGGACATTGCGGGCTGCTTCAAGCTCCAGATCGCCTGCTACGAGGCGCTCGGTCTCGACGGCATGATGGCCTTTTCGAAAACCCTCCAATATGCGCGCAGCCGCGGCAACGTGACCATCACCGACGCAAAGCGCGGGGACATCTCTTCCACCGCCGCGCAGTATGCGACTGCGCACTTCTCCGGCGACTTTGAGACCGACGTGATGACCATCAACGTCTTTATGGGAGAAGACGCAGTCTCTCCCTATTATCCCTACCTCGAGCAGGGTAAGGGCGTCTTCGCGCTGGTCAAGACCAGCAATCCCAGCGGCAAGGACTTTCAGGATTTGATCGTGGACGGCGAAACGCTCTATGAGCGCACGGCGCGCAAGGTCTCCGCCTGGGGTGAAAAGTTCATCGGCGCGAGCGGGTTTTCCGCCATCGGCGCGGTGACGGGGCTCACCTACCCCGAGGAGTTCGAGCGCATCCGCCCGCTGCTGCCGCACACCTTCCTACTCATCCCCGGCTACGGCGCTCAGGGCGGCACGGGCCGCGACATCGCGGGTTTCTTCCGCGATGGAGTGCGCGGAGTCGTCAACAACTCCCGCGGCATCCTCACGGCGCACAAGGGCAAGAGCGAGGACGCGCGCTTTACCGACCACACACGCAAAGCGGTACTCGACATGAAACAGGACATCCTGCAATGGCTGAAATAATCAAAAACGAGCAAATCACAAGCGGCGTCTACCGCATGACCGTTTCCGGCGCGCCGCTTGGCCGCGCGGGACAGTTTTTCATGCTGCGCGTGCCGGGCGCGCTCGATCCGCTGCTCGGTCGCCCCATCAGCATCTGCGAAATCGACGCGAGCGCGGGCACGACCACGTTTGTGTATCAAACCATCGGGCGCGGCACCGCACAGTTTGCCAATCTCCTGCCCGGTCAGCAGATCGAGACGCAAGGCCCATACGGCAATGGATTTTCGCTGAAAAGCGGCAGAGCTGTGCTCATCGGCGGCGGCATCGGAACGGCGCCCATGCTCCAGCTCGCAAAGGAGCTCCGCGTAAGCGATCCCGCGCGGAAGATCGATGTGTATCTCGGTTTCCGCGAGGAAGCGTATCTGGAAAAGGATTTCGCGCGATACGCCGACAACGTCACGCTCAACATCGGCGGCTATGTGGTCAACGATGTGGACTTCGCGCTTGACGCAACGTATTACGCCTGCGGGCCGGCTCCCATGCTCCGCGCGGCGGCAGAAGCCGCCGCGGCTGCGAACGCGAATCTCTTTGTCTCGCTCGAAAAGCACATGGCGTGCGGCGTCGGCGCGTGCCTCGGCTGCACCTGCCAGACCGAGCACGGCAGAAAACGCGTCTGCAAGGACGGGCCTGTGTTCGACTATCGGGAGGTGCGCGATGCAATCTAACCCGCTCGAGCTTACCCTGTGTGGTATTTCGCTCAAGAACCCCGTGATCGCGGCCAGCGGCACGTTCGGCTTTGGCCACGAATACGCGGAGATCATGGACGTCTCCCGCCTCGGCGGCATCAGCGGAAAAGGGCTGACGCTCAACGGCAGCGCGGGCAACAAGGGCATGCGCATCTATGAAACCCCGTCCGGCATGCTCAACAGCATCGGTCTGGAGAACCCCGGCGTACGGCATTTCGTCGAGCACGAAGCCGCCTACATGCGCTCGCTCGGCCCTGCGGTGATCGCGAACCTCGGCGGACATTGCGAGGAGGATTATCTCGAAGGCGCACGGCTATTGAACAACGCGGACATCGACATCCTCGAACTCAACATCTCCTGCCCGAACGTCAAGGCAGGCGGGATGGCGTTTGGCATGCTGCCGGATACGGCGGCGGACATCACGAAAAAAGTCAAGGCGGTCTCCCGCCATCCCGTGATGGTGAAGCTCTCGCCCAACGCGCCGGAACTCGTCGCGGTTGCGCGCGCGTGTCAGGAGGCGGGTGCAGACGCGCTGAGCCTCGTGAACACCTTCCTCGGCATGGCGATCGATGTGAAACGCAAGCGCCCGGTGTTTGAAAACGTCTACGCGGGGCTATCCGGCCCTGCGATCCTGCCTATCGCGCTGCGGATGGTGCATCAGGTCGCGCACGCGGTGACGATCCCCGTGGTTGGCATGGGCGGCATCACCAGCGCGGAGGACGCGCTGAAGTTTCTGATGGCGGGAGCGGTCGCGGTTCAAGTCGGCACCATGACGTTTGCCGATCCCCGCGCGATGCTCGATATCATCGAGGGACTTGCGGACTATTGCGCAAGTGAAGGCTTAAGCAATCTACAGGAGATCGTCGGTATTATTTAAATAGAAAGTAACGTTAAGGAGCGTATATATGAAAGACAATCTTTCCATCATGAAGCAGTGCGAGGCATTTTTAGAAGGGCACTTCCTCCTCTCCTCCGGGCGGCACAGCGGCGGCTACTGCCAATGCGCAAAGCTGCTCCGCTTTCCGGCACTTTCGGCGGACGTCCTCTCCAGCGTCACCGAGCAGGTGAAAAATCTGCCGATCACGAAGGTCTGCGGGCCCGCGATGGGCGGCATCATCGTCTCCTACGAGCTCGCGCGGCAGCTGGGCGTGGAGAGCATCTTCACCGAGCGCAAGGACGGAGAGATGCAGCTTCGACGCGGCTTCACCGTCGGCAAAGGCGACAAAATCTTGATCGCAGAGGACGTGATCACCACAGGCAAATCCACGATGGAGACGGTCAAGGCGCTGGAAGACATGGGCGCGGAGGTGATCGGCGCCGCTTGCATCGCGGATCGCCGGGCGGAAGACTGCGACTTTGCGCTGCCGGTCTACGCCGCGCTGAAACTCGCCATCGACTCCTACGAGCCGGACGACTGCCCGATCTGCAAAGAAGGGAAAGTCAAGCTGGAGAAACCCGGCAGCCGAGAACTTCCGGTCGCGAAATAAAACAACACCGCAGCAAAAAAGATCCCGCTGATCAAGCGGGATCTTTGTTTAACACCTACCGTTCAAACGGTTCTAAGGATTCATCGGGATGAAGTTTTCGTTTGTCTTTCGTTGCGAAACTAGTTTCTCTCTGTCCTCATTGGCAGAATCGCTTAATTTGCCGATCCGCCAAAGGAGACAAGATAGATTTCAATCGCGATCAATGTGATTCCACTCTGACCGCCTTTTTCCGCGCGAGAAAGGCTCACGATGTAATCCGGGCAGTCTTCACGACTGACGATATAGACATTATCCACCGACTTTCCGCTTGTCGAAATGTTGGTACGCACGCTCTGCCTTTGGTACGTGTAATCACTGCTGTATTTCCAGTCTCTGGCCAGAACCGTCCAGCTTTCATCAAAATCGGATCGATCCATGATTCCCGGAAAGAGGAGCTGATACGCGGCATCCGCATCGTTTGCATTCAGTGCGTCGAGAAAGGCGGTCAACAGCCGATTCGATTCCGGGTCGGAATCATCAACAGCCTGCTGCACCATACCGCACCCAAACAATCCGGTACCGATCAATAAAACCAGGCAAATACACAAGCATTTCTTTACAGTCGTCATTTCTCGCTCTTCTCCTTTTTGCACATGACAGTTCGAATTATTCTGAAAGCGTCGGTTTACTCTAAATATACGTGATATAACCATTCATTATATTATTCTGCGGCGAGAAAAATTGCAAGTCTGACTTTATCGTTGCTATTACAACATATTTATTTGAAAAGCCGCATTATACTCACATCAGAAAGGCTACCAAAACACTTGTGATTAAAAAATCCAAGCAGGCAGCCAAACCATTGAGCCAAAGGGGGAACAGCAATCATGGACATGATCCGGATTGACCTCAACGAAACCGTCTACACGCTGTGTACCAATTATCCAGACCTGATCGATATCCTCAGCGGCCTCGGCTTTACGGACATCACCAAGCCCGGCATGCTGCAAACCGCGGGCCGGTTTATGACCCCGGTCAAGGGCGCAAGTCTCAAGCATATTCCACTCGAACAGATCGTGCAAACCCTTGCGGAGCACGGATACACGGCAGAAGTATAACAACCACACGACCAGCCAAAACAGGAGGCAAGCATATGAGTCAGGAAATCAACAACCGCGAAAAACGCAAACAGGCGATCAAGGACACGCTGCGTCTGCTGCATGAAGGAAAGAGCGTCGAGGAAGTCCAGAGCATCTTCCGGGACGCGTTTGACGGCGTTGAAGCCAGCGAAATCTCCGCGGCGGAGCAGGCGCTCATCAACGAAGGTCTGCCGGTTGCCGAGGTGCAACGGCTGTGCGATGTGCACTCCGCCGTGTTCAAAGGCAGCATCGAGGAGATCCACGCGCCATCGGACGTGAGTAAGATTCCCGGTCATCCCGCGCACACGCTCAAGGCGGAAAACGCCGCGATCACCGCGCATATGGACGAGCGCATCCGTCCGCTACTGGCAAGCGTGCAGGCGGGAAAGCTTGCAAGTCAGGCTCTGCTGCCGGAGATCGGCGCACTTCTCGCCATCGACCTGCACTACTCCCGCAAAGAGAACCTGCTGTTTCCGTATCTGGAGCAGCACGGCATCACAGCCCCGCCGAAGGTCATGTGGGGTGTGGACGATGAGATTCGCGCGCTCTTGAAGGATGCCGCAAGGCTCGCGGCGCAGGGCAGCGCGGAGACGGGCTCAAAGCTCACCGAGGCGCTCACCCGCGTGGAGGAGATGATCTTCAAGGAGGAGAATATCCTCATCCCGATGCTGATCGACACGCTCTCCGCCGAAGAGTGGTCTAGTGTCGCTGCGGAAAGCGGCGAGATCGGCTTCTGCATGATCGCTCCCCCGCCCGTCTGGCGCGCGAAAGCCGCGCTTGCGGCAGAGACCCCCGCGCCCACCGCGCCTGCCAACGGTTCGATGCAGCTCCCGACCGGGTTCCTCTCCGTGCCGGAACTGAGCCACCTGCTGGACACCCTGCCGATCGACATCACGTTCGTCGGCGTGGACGACACTGTGCGCTATTTTTCGCAGGGCAGCGAGCGCGTATTCCCCCGCACCAAGGCGATCATCGGGCGCAACGTGAAAAACTGCCACCCGCCGGCTAGCGTGCACATCGTCGAGGGCATCATCGCGGACTTCAAGAGCGGCAAAAAGGATCACGAGGATTTCTGGATCAAGCTCGGCGATAAGTTCGTCTACATCCGCTACTTCGCGGTGCGGGATGAATTGGGCAGCTACCTCGGCGTGCTGGAAGTCACGCAGGATATCGCGCCCATCCAGGCCATCGAAGGCGAGAAACGGCTGGTGTCGCTCGCATGAAAAAGCCGGCTGGACTCACAAGCATCACATTAAACAAAGCTAGACCGACCGCAAAACAGGAGGATAAAACTGTGGCGAACAAAATTATGAAAAATATCGACCTGGCAACCCCGCTTTCGCTGACCGCGCTGGTCACCTACCAGACAGGCCAGATTGTGAGCCGTACGCTGGTGCAAAACCGCGGCGTAAGCCTGACGCTGTTTGCCTTTGACACCAACGAGGAGATCAGCTCCCACGAGTCCAAGGGCGACGCAATGGTGCAGATTCTCGACGGCAAGGCGAAGATCACCATCGGCGAGGGTACCTATTTTCTCTCCGCGGGAGAAACGGTAGTTATGCCCGCAGGCGTACCGCACGCGTTGGAGGCGGTAGAGCCGTTTAAGATGCTGCTGACGGTGGTTTTTCCGAACTAAAGCATGCTTCTCGAAACGAATTTTCGGAACACACATCTTCGCAAGCCGGACGCACACGCATCTGGCTTGTGTTTATTTGTCAAATGCTAAATTGAATTGCCCGCTATGTAATATTTCATATTGTCGCTAATAGGAATGAATATTATAATCATCTCAATTACTTAAATATTAGGCATTATTTCAGCATATTCAATGCCTGATTTTGCGTAAAAATACAAAAACGCTATAAAAGCGATAGCCAAATATAACGATGAGGAGATCCCATTATGGATGAGAAAGTACTCGAAGAAAAATCGGTGAAATTCAACAAAGTATTTGAACTGGTGATCGCCATCCTGCTCGGCATCACCGCGGTGATTACCGCTTGGGCCGCCTGGCAGGGATCGCTCTATGACAGCACACAGGCGAAATATTACACACTCGGCAACGCAACGCTGGCGGACGGCAACGCACGCTGGAACGAAGCTTCGCAGACCCTCGCGCAGGACATGAACACCTGGAACCAGATCAGCGCATTGCAGGTTGACCTCGACTACGCAAACTTCCGCGGCGACACGGACACGGCGGAAGCAGCCCAGTATAAGCTCGACATGCTCATGTACGGTGTTTCGGACGAGCTCACCGCGGCGATTGAGTGGGCAAACGCGCAGGAAAACTACGCAACCCCGTTTGAGAAGGATGGAGTCATCGACTCCTACTACACGGACGCCTCCGCCGTGATGGACGAAGGATATGCGCAGATCGATCAAGGCGACCAGGCGAACAACTGGGCGGATAAGCTTGGTTTGGTCTCGGTGATCCTCGCGGTCGTGCTGTTCATGCTTGGTATCGTCGGCGTGTTTCAAGACAAGCGGACGAAGCTCATCATCGCCTCGGTCTCCGTGGCCGCGCTGATCTTCGGCGTCGTGATCATGTTTCAGGTCCCGATCACGTGGCTATAAAAAAACCGTTGCAAGCAAGGATTTCCCGCGCATCCATCGAATACAATCATAGAATCTGAAACGTATCAGCGCCGGATGTACGGCGGAAAGGAAATAAGGATGCAATACAATATCTTTGGCGGAAATCTTCCCGCGGTTACCATTACGTTGAATCCGGGCGAGTCCATCTACACGCAGTCCGGCGGTATGAGCTGGATGACAGCGGGTGTTCAGATGGACACAAACATGAAGGGCGGCCTTCTCAAGGGCCTTGGACGGATGCTGTCGGGAGACTCTCTGTTCATTGCAACCTATTCGGCAACCGCCGCGAATCAGGAGATCACCATCTCCTCCACATTTCCCGGTGAAATCGTTGCGGTCAACCCGGCGGGTGGCGATGTCATCGCGCAGAAGAGCGCGTTTCTCTGCGCGGAATCCGGCGTAAGCGTCAGCGTGCACGTGGTGAAAAATCTCAGCGCGGGGCTGTTTGGCGGCGAGGGTTTCGTGCTCCAGCGGCTCAGCGGCAACGGGCTTGTGTTCCTCGAAATCGACGGCGCGGTCTGCGAAAAGACGCTGGCACCGGGTGAATCCCTGATCGTCGACACCGGCAGCATCGCGGCGTATGAAGCGCGGATGCAGTACGAGGTCACGATGGTTCGCGGATTTAAGAACGTGCTCTTTGGCGGTGAAGGTCTGCTCAACACGCGGCTCACAGGTCCCGGCAAGGTATGGCTGCAAACGATGACGATGCCCGGCTTTGCCAAGCGGATCATCCCGTTTTTACCGAAGCCAACCAGCACGAGCTCGAACTAAGAAACAATCGTTGGAGTGCCGAAGCTCCGGCGCACTGCCAACGAAATAACGGGTGCAACACAGGCTGTCCGGAAAACTTCGTTCTTTTCGGACAGTTTTTTTATGCCCAAAACGCCAAAACCGCGCTCTACCAGAAACCCTTTCACTTTTGCCAAAACATCAAAGCCGCGCTCTACCAGAAGCGCGGCCTTGACTTTGGGGGGTACGATATTCAGAGGAAAGAGTGTATCTCAAAAGCGGTTCGCTTTGTGAGTAAGTGGATCAAAGCACCATGTTTCCGCCGGACTTTTTGGCGAGCGCCGCCTGTTCCCGCGCCTGAAGCAAAAGCGCCTGCGCGGAAGAAAGCTCCTCCTCGCACGCCACACTCCGCACGGCAAAGCTGCACGTCGTCGTGATTTCGCAGCCCTCCAGCAGGAGCCGCTCACCCATGACCGCGACGCGAAGGCTTGTGGCCAGACGCCGCGCCACGCTGTTTTTCATGCCCGGCAGGCAGATGACGAACGCGTCCGCTTGATCGCGGGCAACCCAGCTCTCCGGGCGCGCTGTTCTCTTGCGCAAAATCTGCGCAACGTGCTGCAACACAAGGTCTCCCGCAACGCGGCCGCAGCGCTCGTTGATCTGCGTAAAGCGGTCGATATCCGCATAGATCAGCGACAGAGGCTGCCCCAGCCGTCGACAGTTTCGAATCGCCTCCGGCAGCTTTTCCTCCAGATAGCCGAGGTGAAACACGCCCGTCAGCGCATCCAGCGCGTCCATGCCACGCGCGGGTGTGTAAACCGGATTTGTCTCTTCCATCGGGTCTCTCCTCTTGTTTGGAATCGGTCTCTGGCCTCGTTTTTGCGTCTTGGCAGATCATACCGTATCGCGGAACGCAAGAGTGAAACGATGTAACAAACCTTCGAAAAAATGACGCAAACTTCATGACACGCCGCGTCCGATTCCCCGCACAAAGGGAAGCAAGACTGCGCCTTCTTCCGATTTGCTGCTCCGTTCTATGCCGTTATATGCGGAAAACCCGCGCAGCCGAAGGATGAATCTTACCGAAATCCCGCGAATCTGTTCAAAAACCGGTGCCAAACCATGTATAATAATAGAAAAGAAGCTATTACCGGGTATGTGGAAGCGGTAACCGCGCGTTCTTGACATCAAAAGAACGTTTTATGACATACATCTTCATTCAACTGTGAAACGAGGTATGATGCGAGTGATGGTAATCGACAAAGCTCTCGTCAGGCGAAGCAAAACGCCGCTTGCAACAGCGAGAAAGGCGGCGCGTGGAAAGCGATGAATATTTTTATCTGTGACGACAACGCGGAGCAATCGTCTCTGTGCAAACAGGCGATATTGCGCCTATCGCGCCAGCACGGCGTCCACGCGAAGATCAAAGCCTTTCCGAGCGGAGACGCGATGCTCTTTGAGGCGGAGGATGCTTACGCGACGCTTGACCTCGTCTATCTGGATATCCACATGCCGGGACAAAACGGCATGGAGACGGCAAAGCGTCTGCGCGAGATCGGCTATCTGGGCGACATCGTGTTCTTCACCGTATCGCCGGATTTTGCGATCGCGGGGTACGACGTCAGCGCGCTGCACTACATGGTCAAGAACAAGACCACGGACGAGAAGTTTGAGGAGATCTTCCTCCGCGCCTGCGAGCGAAAGGCCCGCCGCGAGAGCGAGGTGCTCGTGCTCACCTGCGCGGGCGAGAGCCGCTGCATCCCCGTGGAGGACATTCGCTATTTTGAGATTCAGCAGCGCATCGTCACCGTCGTGTACGCGAAAGAGCGGTTTGAGTTTTACTCCACGATGATGCGGCTGGAAGAGCAGCTTTTTAACCGAGGCTTTGTGCGCACGCACAAGTCGTTTCTGGTCAACAAGCGCTATATCCACAGCATCGACAGCGCGCGCGTATTGCTGGACAGCGGCGAGGAGCTGCCGGTCGGCAAGCGGTATTACGCGGACAGCCTCGCAAGCATTGGCGCCGCGAGCTAACCCGTCAAGCGCGAGATAACACTGCAACCAACCCAAACACCGTCACGCGAGGAGCGCGAGCATGAAGCGAAGAAAGCCAACTCTCCTGATCATAGCCATACTGGCGATCCTGCTGGTTTGCTTCGTTTTGCCGTCCTCCACGCTCGCCGCAAGCGGCATGGGTTCCGACAACCACACGGATACCGAAGACTACTGCCTCCGCGCGCACGACGTGACCATCGGGCTGAGCGAGTTTTCCGGCAAATCCCGCGCGGAGCTGGAGAGCGACATCACCGCAGCCTCCGCGTTCGAATTTAAAATTCGCAATACTGCAAACGAGACGGGCCAGTTTGTACCGATCTCCTCCGGCTACTCGGTCGATTTTTCCAACCTGACGGAGGCGGTAACATCCAGCGGCTACCGGATCACCGTAACGTTTCCCGCAATCACGCTTTCGGAGCCTTCGCAAATCACCTTCCGGGTTTACGTCGTCGACGACCTGCCGCACCCGCGCAACGTGAGCTACACCTTCATCAGCGGGACAGCGGAACACACACTGCCGGACGGCGTCACCGCGCAGCTGCCCGCGAGCGAAAGCATCCTCTCCGGCGAAACGGTTACGCCCGCCAGCGCGTTTTCCGGCGTGCGGGACGGCGCGGGGATGTGGTCGTTCTCCGGCTGGTCGCCGGATCACGTCACGCTGTCCGATTCGGACGTGACGTTCACGGGAACATGGGTTTGGACGGTACTGCCCGTCTATACGGTCACCTATGAGTTCGTCAGCGGAAGCGGCGGACGAACGCTGCCAAGCGAGGTGCTCGCGAAGCTGCCGCTTTCGACAACCGGCGTGGATGGAGACGTATTCACCCCGCAGGACTCGTTCCGCTCCTATCATATGGTAGAGGGTGTCTGGCGGTTCTACGGCTGGAATATAGCGAGCCAGACCATATCGGGCGGCAACCTCACCTTCACCGGAACGTGGCGCTGGCACAAGAACACCGTTGTGATCCCGTCGTCGCCAAAGAGCACGACAGCACCTGCGCCAACGCCCGCCGTCACAAGTACACCCGCACCAACGATGCCCAGCGCCTCGCCGGAGCAACCGATTCAGGTGCTGGAGCAGGCGCCGAACGATCCGGCAACGCCGAAGGCAAACGATTCGGCAGGAGGAGCAGCAAAGATGATCATTGCAGCAGGGCTGGCGGCGCTCGTCACCGCGCAAGCCTTCGCCATCGCGGGCGATATCAAGGTACTCAACTGGTACAACGCGAAGAAGGCCGCGGCGCGGAGGGCTTCCACATGAACTGGGTGCTCAACGCAATCATAGGGGTGCTCGCGGTCGCGCTCATCGTGCTGATCCTCGTGCGCATCCGCCTCAAGCGCAGGCTTGACAGCATCGACGGCTTTGTCGGCATCACGACGCACGGCGCATATAACGGTAAAGTGATCGGCGGCGAATTCACGAAGGTGTATCCGCATAAGAAATAGAATGAACGACGGGCTCGCGCCCGCTTCTGCACCCCGCCCTCCGGCGGGGTGTTTTTCATTTGTTTGCAAGAAACTGAAATATTTTAGAAATTTACCTTGCGTGGTAATTCGCTTCTCTGAAAACAAAATCCAGCAAAGACTGAATTTCTTACGCTCATTTTTACCACAAGTGGTAAATCCGTCTTTCGTTTGATTTTCTCATTCGTCTCGTCTCCAGAAAATATTGCATTTGTCTGTGTGCTATAATGATGTTGCATCCTTGATTGGAAAGGAGAAAACGCATGGACGATTCCACACCGATTCTCGTCAGCGCGTGCCTGCTCGGCGTGCCCTGCCGCTACGACGGCACGGGCCAGGCGGACGAGCGCATTGTAGCGCTCGCGAAATCGCGCCACCTGATCCCCGTCTGTCCGGAGCAGCTCGGTGGCTTACCCACCCCGCGCCCGTCCGCGGAACGGAGCGGAACGCGCGTGCTCACGCGGGATGACCGCGACGTAACCGCACCCTTTCAGCGCGGCGCGGAGGAAACGCTGCGGCTCGCCCGCCTCTTCTCCTGCCGGATTGCGATTCTCAAAGCGAACAGCCCCTCCTGCGGCAGCGGACAGATCTACGACGGCTGCTTTTGCGGAAGACTGATTCCCGGCGACGGCTTGACGGCGGCGCTGCTCAAGCAGGACGGCCTGACCGTGCTCAGCGAGAAGGACGACCTGTCCTCGCTGCTTTGATCGGCTCTCCCGGTTGCAGTTTCTCGCCAAGCGGCGCACGAGACTTTTGTAAACTTTTTTCTCCCGCGCGCGGGAAAAAGCAAGCACCTAATTACAAGAAGCCTGAAACAGCCAAACTCCACGGCTGTTTTTTTATTTCCAGCGAAAAATCCGGCCTTGCTTCGCTTTGGCAATCTGTCACAAAGTCGCATTGATTGCACCAATATCTTGTGGTAGTATGAAATCAACACACAACCAGTTGCGATTTCTGCAACAAAGCCGTTACAACCAACCAAAACCGCAACAGCCCGCGGAAACACGCGGGTGAATGAGAACGACTCGTGAATCAAAGGGGCGAAACCGATATGATGGAGATCATCAAGCGCAGCGGAAACGCGGAAGCATATGACCGCGACAAGATCACCAACGCCGTACGAAAGGCGTTCTTAAGCACGCAGACGGAGATTTCCGAGCCCGCGCTGGAGGCGATTACGGATGCGGTCGAAGCGCGGATTCCGATGCTGCCGCCGCCCGTTTCGGTGGAGCAGATTCAGGACCTCGTGGAAGAGACGCTGATGCTCAAGGGCTATTTTGCCCAGAGCAAGAGCTACATTCTCTACCGCAGCGAGCGCACGCGCATGCGCGCCCAGAGAAAGAGCATTGCTTCGCTCTTTGCGGACGGCGCCGCGCTGGAACAGATTCTCGACAAGGTGCAGACCGATTTTCCGGAGGAGATGTACGAGCTCTCCCGGCTGGACGATAAGTTCCGCAGCTTTCTCAAGCCGGAGATGGGCGAAGGCGCGAAGCGCGCGGCGCTTATCCGCGCGGCGGCGGAGCTCACCACACAGGAAGCGCCACATTGGGAGTTCATCGCGGCGCGCATCTTGATGCACGACTTTACACTGGAGCTTGCGCTCACGCTGGACGAGCTCAACCTGCACAGCTATTACGAAAAGGTTCGCTATCTCTGCGAGCGTGGACTCTACGGCGCATACATCCTCGAAAGTTATACGAAGGAAGAACTCGACGAGGCGGAGACGTTCCTCTGTCCCGCGCACGATGAAAAACTCACATATTCGGGGCTGGAGCTGCTGCTGCGCCGCTATGTGATCCGCAGCCACAAAGGGCAGCCGTTGGAAACCCCGCAGGAGATGTATCTTGGCATTGCGCTGCATCTGGCGATGCCGGAAAAGGCCGACCGCCTCACTTGGGTTCGGCACTTCTACGACATGCTCAGTACGCTCAAGGTCACGATGGCGACTCCCACGCTCGCCAACGCGCGAAAGCCGTTTCACCAGCTCTCGAGCTGCTTTATCGACACCGTGCCGGACAGCCTCACGGGCATCTACCGCAGCATCAACAACTTCGCGCAGGTCAGCAAATACGGCGGCGGCATGGGTCTCTATTTCGGCAAGGTGCGCAGTAAGGGCAGCACGATTCGCGGCTTTGAGGGCGCGGCGGGCGGCGTCATCCGCTGGATTCGTCTCGCAAACGACACGGCGGTCGCGGTCGATCAGCTCGGCGTGCGGCAAGGCGCGGTCGCGGTCTACCTCGACGTTTGGCACAAGGATTTGCCGGAGTTTTTGCAGATTCGCACCAACAACGGCGACGACCGCATGAAGGCGCACGACGTGTTCCCCGCGGTCTGCTATCCCGACCTCTTCTGGAAGACCGTGCGCGACAACATCGAGGCCAACTGGTACCTGATGTGCCCGCACGATATCCTCGCCGTCAAGGGCTACAGCCTCGAGGACTTCTGGGGTGAGGAATGGGAGGAACGCTACCGCGACTGCGTGGCGGACAACCGCATCGAAAAGCGCGTGATCCCGATCAAGGAGCTCGTTCGCCTGATCCTCAAGAGCGCGATTGAAACCGGTACTCCGTTCGTCTTCAACCGCGACGCGGTCAACCGCGCAAACCCGAACCACCACAAGGGCATGATCTATTGCAGCAACCTCTGCACGGAGATTGCGCAGAATATGAGCGGCATTTCCGACGTGAGCCAGGAGATCGTGGAGGCAAACGGCGAGACCGTGATCGTCACCACGACCAAGCCCGGCGACTTCGTGGTCTGTAACCTCGCGAGCCTGTCGCTGGGACAAATCGACCTCTCCGGCGATGAGCTGGAGACCATCACGCGGCACGTTGTTCGCGCGCTGGACAACGTCATCGACCTCAACTTCTTCCCTGTGCCGTACGCAAAGGTGAATAACCTCCGCTACCGACCCATCGGCCTAGGCGTCAGCGGGTATCACCACATGCTCGCGAAGAACCACATCGGCTGGGAGACCGAGGAGCACCTGAAGTTCGTCGACAAGCTCTTTGAGCGGATCAACTACGCCGCTATTTCGGCGAGCTGTGACGTTGCCGCGGACAAAGGTCGATACGAGTTCTTCGAGGGCAGCGACTGGCAGACGGGCGCGTACTTCGTCAAGCGCGGCTACACGAGCGAGCGTTGGAAGCAGCTCGCCGCCCGCGTGGCCACAACCGGACTTCGCAACGGGTGGCTCCTCGCGATTGCGCCCACCAGCAGCACGAGCATCATCGCGGGAACCACCGCGGGCATCGATCCCGTGATGAACCGCTACTTTTTAGAAGAAAAGAAGAACGGCTTGATCCCGCGCGTCGCGCCCGATCTTTCGCCGGAGACGTTCTGGTACTATAAGAGCGCGCACCTGATCGACCAAACGTGGTCGATCCGCGCGGCAGGCATCCGGCAGCGGCACATTGACCAGAGCCAGAGCATGAATTTCTACATCACCAACGAGTTCACGTTCCGTAAGGTGCTGGGGCTGTACATTCTCGCCTTTGAGCAGGGCGTCAAGACCGTTTATTACGTGCGAAGCAAGAGCCTTGAGGTCGAGGATTGCTCGGCGTGTTCGTCCTGAGTTTCTGATTTTTGATCGATTGACGGGAGTTTTATCATATGGAAGTATTAAAACAAAAGCCGCTCTTTAACCCCGATGGCAGCACCGACCTTGCTGACCGGCGCATGATCGCGGGCGAAACCACGAACCTCAACGACTTCAACAACCTCAAGTACGGCTGGTCGCACGACTGGTACCGGCAGGCGATGAACAACTTCTGGGTGCCGGAGGAGGTCAACCTCTCCACAGACGTGAAGGATTACCCAAACCTTGCCGCGCCGGAACGCCGCGCCTACGATAAGATTCTGTCGTTTTTGATCTTTCTAGACAGCATCCAGACCGCGAACCTGCCCGCCGTCGGCGAATACATCACGGCCAACGAGGTCAACCTCTGCCTCGCGATTCAGACCTATCAGGAGGCTATCCACAGCCAGAGCTACAGCTACATGCTGGACACGATCTGCGAGCCGCAGGGTCGCGACGAGGTGCTCTATCAGTGGAAGAATGACGAGCATCTGCTAAAGCGCAACACCTTCATCGGAGACGCATACAACCATTTTTATCAGGAGCGCACGGCGGAAAACCTCATGCGCACCATCGTCGCAAACTATATCCTCGAAGGCGTGTACTTCTACAGCGGGTTTATGTTCTTCTATAACCTTGGCAGAAACAACCTCATGCCGGGTTCGGTGCAGGTCATCCGCTATATCAACCGCGACGAGAACACGCACCTCTGGCTGTTCCGGAGCATCCTATTGGAGCTCAAGCAGGAGAACCCGGAGCTGTTCACGCCGGAGAAGGTTGCGCTCTACCGCGACATGATCCGCGAAGGCTGCGAGCAGGAGATCGCATGGGGACACTACGCGATCGGAGACGGCGTCGCGGGGTTGACATGCGACATGATCACGGACTATGTGCAGTATCTGGGGAACCTCAGATGCACGAACCTAGGCTTTGAGAAGCTCTACGAAGGTCACGACGCGGAGCCGGAGAACCTTAGCTGGGTGAGCCAGTACAGCAACGCCAACACGATCAAGACGGACTTTTTCGAGGCGCGCAGCACCGCCTACGCCAAGAGCGGCGCGATGGTGGACGACCTGTAAGAATTTCACGGTACATACAAAAAACCGCATGCCTTCCGGCACGCGGTTTTTTCTTGCGTTTGATCATTTCTTTTTCGAAAAATTGATGCAGCCCGCGCCGCCGACGCAACCGCCCACGCACGCCATGCCCTCGACGAAGTTGCCGACATCCAACCCCTTGGAGAGCTTGAGGAGCGCCACCCGGCACTCATCAAGGCCGTTGCACTTGGTCGCAACGAGCTTGAACTCCTCGTTGCCGCGTTCCTTCACCGCATGCCGGATCGCCTCGGTCACGCCGCCGGAGCGCGCAAACCCGCGCCCGAACGAGGTCGCCTCGTCCACCTCCTCGATCGGGAGCGAGGAGATATCGATCTCGCGGCTGTCAAACAGCGCCTGAAGCTCCTCAAACGTGATCACGCAGTCGATGTACGGCGAGACGCGCTCCTTGTGTGCCTCCGCCTTTTTCGCGGTGCATGGGCCGACGAAGACGATCTGGGAATCCGGCTCGTTTTCCTTGATCCACTTGCCGAGCGTCGCCATTGGGGACAGGCAATGTGAGAGGTGCTTGGTCAGCTTCGGAAAGTTTTGCTCGACAAAGCTCACAAACGCGGGACAGCAGGAGCTCATCACAAATCCTTTTTCGAGTAATTCCCCGCTTTCCTCTTTTGCGACCATATCCGCGCCGCGAGCAGCCTCCGTGACCGCGTCAAACCCCAGCGCACGCAGCCCCGCGTTGACCTGACCCGGCCACGCGTAGGTAAACTGCGACACGATCGCGGGCGCGACCATCGCGTAGAGCTTGCGATTCGGCTCCTTGTGCTTCAATAGATCGACAGCCTTGAGAATCTCGGATTTGTCCATGATCGCGCCAAACGGACACTGCGTCACGCAGGCACCGCAGGCGGTGCATTTGCTCTCGCGAATCAGTGCGCTCTTCTCCTCGTCCATCGTGATGGCGCGCGGCAGGCACGCGCTCTCGCACGGGCGCTTGGTCTGAATGATCGCGTGGTACGGGCAGGCCTTTGCGCAGAGGCCGCACTCGATGCACTTGTCCTGATCGATGTGCGCCTTTTGCCGCGAGTCCAGATAGATCGCATCGCTCTTGCAGGCCTCCTTGCAGCGGTGCGCAATGCAGCCGCGGCAGACGGCGGTCACGTCGTAGCCGGAGACGGGGCACTCGTCGCAAGCGATATCCAGCGTCTCGATGATGTTGGGATTCTTGCGGTTGCCGCCCATCGCGAGCTTGACGCGCTCGCCCAAGATCGCGCGCTCCTTATAGACGCAGCAGCGCATGGTGGGCTTTTTGCCCGGCACGATGGCCTTCGGGATATCCAGCAGGGTCTCCTGCAGGGTGCCGTCAAAGGCTCTCCGCGCAACCTCGCAAAGTGTTTTATACTTTAGGTACTGTACTTGACTTTCAAACTCTCTCATGCATTCTTTCTATTCTTCTTAATTTCGTGCTACTGCTTTCTGTTCAAAAAGCCTTTTTCTGCGGTGTTTTGGCTTTTTTGATCAAGCCTTGTGATTGTAAGGTATTCCGCCGGAATATGCAAGCCTCTTACAGCACCGCAAACTGGCTGTTGTAAAGCTCCGCGTAAAAGCCGTTTTGCGAAAGCAACTCCTCGTGCTTTCCGCGCTCGATCACCTTGCCGTCCCGCATGACGAGGATGACGTCCGCCTCCCGAATCGTGGAGAGCCTATGCGCCACGACGATGCTCGTTCTGCCCTCCATCAATCTTGAAAACGCTGTCTGCACGCGCTGCTCTGTGCGCGTGTCGATGGAGCTTGTCGCCTCGTCGAGAATCAGCACCGGCGGCAGGCGCAGCATGACCCGCGTGATGCACAACAGCTGCTTTTGCCCTTGCGAAAGGCTCGCATCCTCGCCGATGACGGTATCGTAACCCTTCGGCAGGCGCATGATGAAACCGTGCGCGCGCGCAGCCTTCGCGGCGGCGACGATCTCTTCCTCCGTCGCATCCGGCTTGCCGAGCGTGATGTTCTCGCGGATGGTGCCCGCCTTGAGCCACGTCTCCTGCAGCACCATGCCGTAGCCGCTACACAGGCTCTTTCGTGTTACCTTGCGAATATCCGTTCCCTCCACGCGCACTTCACCCGCGGTCACGTCGTAAAAGCGCATCAAGAGGTTGATGATCGTCGTCTTGCCGCAGCCGGTTGGGCCTACGATGGCGATCCGCTGGCCGGGCTTGACCGAGAGATTGAGCCCCTCGATGAACGCGCGCGCTTCGTCATAGGAAAACGAAACGTCGTCCAGCTCGATGTTGCCGCGCATGTCACGGAGCGTGACTGCATCCGCCGCGTCCGGTTGCTCGCGCGGTTCTTCGATGAGCGCAAAGATGCGTCCCGCGCAGGCAAACGCGTTTTGCAGCTCCGTCACCACACCGGAAATCTCGTTAAAGGGTTTGGTATACTGCGCAGCGTAGCTCAAAAACACGGAGAGCTGACCCACGGAGAACGCGCCGCCGGTCGCAACCGCGGTCAAAGCCCCAATGAGCGCCACACCCGCGTAGACCAGCGCATTGATAAAGCGTGTGGCGGGGTTCGTAATCGAGGAATAGAACGTCGCCTTGAGATAGTTTTGCTCGAACCGCGCGTTGATCTCGTCAAAGCCCGCCTGCGACTCCTGCGTGTGCGAAAACGCCTGCACGACCTTTTGATTTTTGATCATCTCGTCGAGATAGCCCGTCTGCTCCGCGCGAACATCCGCAAGCGAGCGGAACATGCGATACGTGCGGGAGGCGATTACACGCGCGGAGATCAGCGAAACGGGAGTCAGCAGAATCACCACGAGCGCGGTCTTCCAGTCGATCGTGAGCATGAAGATCAGGGTGCCGAGGATCGTCATAACCCCCGTAAAGAGCTGCGAAAAGCCGAGCAGGAGCCCGTCCGCAAACACGTCCGCATCCGAAATCACGCGGCTGACAATCTCGCCGTACGCGTGCGAATCCACATAGCGAAGCGGCAGCCGCTCGATGGTTTCAAACGCCCGCGCGCGCAAATCCCGCACCACGCCAAACGTCATGCGGTTGTTGATCGCGCCCATGAGCCACTGCAACAGCGCGGTACCGCCCGCAATCGCGCAGGCTTGGATCAGGATCGGGAGTATCGCGGCAAAGTTCACATGCCCTTTCCCCGCGATGAGGTCGATCGCGCGGCCGATTAAAATCGGCACATACAGCCCCGCTGCAACCGAGACCAACGCGAGCAGGAGCGAAAGCGCGAGGAGCAGGCGATAGCCCTTCAGTGCGAACAATATCTTTTTGAGTACATCCCGGTCGAGGCGGGCGGGCTTTTTCGTCGATTCTTGTTTACGCATGCGCCGCCTCCCGCTCAAACTGCGTCTCGTAGATCTCCCGGTATGCGGGACAGGACGCGAGCAGCGCCTCACTGGTGCCGAGGCCGACCGCGCGGCCTTCCTCCAGCACGAGGATTTGATCCGCATATAGCACGGAGCTTGCGCGCTGGGACACGATGAATACGCTTGGGCTGCCCTCCATGCCGCGGATACTCTTTCGAAGAGCCGCGTCCGTCGCGTAATCCAGCGCGGAGGCGCTGTCGTCGAGAATCAGTATTTCCGGCTTTCGCACAAGCGCGCGCGCAATGGTCAGCCGCTGCTTCTGCCCACCGGAGAGGTTCTTGCCGCCCTGCTCGATCAGCGCATCCAGACCGCCCTTTTCCTCCACGACCGTCCGCGCCTGCGCGATGGCGAGCGCCTGCCAGATTTCCTCGTCCGTGGCGTCCGGCTGGCCCCAACGGATATTTTCGCGCACACTGCCGGTAAAGAGCGCCGCGCTCTGCGGCACGATGCCGATCTTATGCCGCAGCTCGTCCAGCGGATAGTCCCGCACATCCGTGCCAAAGACGCAAACGCTCCCCTCGCTCGCGTCGTAAAAACGCGGAATGAGGTTCACGAGAGAGCTCTTGCCGGAGCCGGTTCCGCCGAGGATGCCGAAGGTTTCACCGCGCCGCACCGTGAGATCGATGCCGGCGAGCGCCTCTTCCGCGCCCGCATAGTAGCGAAGGCTGACGCCGGAAAACGCCACGGCAACGTCGCTCTCCCGCGCGGAGACCGGCTCGCTGGGAGCCGTCATGGCGGGCGGCATGTTCAGGATGTCCTGAATGCGGTTTCCGCTGGCGATGGATTTATTGATCGTGATGATCAGGCTCGCGAGCTTGACCAGCTCCACGAGGATTTGGCTCATGTAGTTATAGAGCGCGACCACCTCGCCCTGCGAGAGCGCGCCCGACTGCACGCGGATCGCGCCGACCCAGATTAAAATCGCAATCGCGAGGTTGATGATGACATACGTTGCGGGGTTTAATAACGAAGCGATGCGGCCCACCGCGCGCTGCATGGTAAAGAGCGTGTCGTTCTCATGGCGGAAAGCGTCCGTTTCGCTCTCCTCCAACCCGAAGGCGCGCACCACGCGCACGCCGACGAGGTTTTGCCGCGTCGCGCCCACGATGCGATCCAGCCGGGACTGCACCGCGCGATAGAGCGGAATGCACACGAGCATCACCGCAAACACCGCAATCGCGAGCAGCGGAATCGCGCCCGCGAACACCAGCGCCGCCTGCGCGTCCACCGAAAACGCCATGATCGCCGCACCGAATACGATAAACGGAGAGCGAAGCAGGAGCCGCAGCGTGAGGTTCACGCCCGTCTGCGCCTGGTTGCTGTCGCTCGTGAGCCGCGTTACCAGCGTGGAGACGCCGATCGAGTCCAGATCCGGAAACGAGAGCGACTGAATCTTAGTAAACAGCTCGCGCTTGACCTCTTTGCCAAAGCCCGCGGCAGCCTTTGCCGCGAAGTATTGCGCCGTGATGGAGCTCACGAGGCCCGCAAGCGCGAGCCCCACGAGCAGGAGGCTCATCCGCACGATATAGCCCGTGTTCCCGCCCGCGATACCGTGGTCGATCAGCGCCGCCATCACGAGCGGCACGCAGAGCTCCAGCCCCGCCTCAAAGAGTTTGAACAGCGGGCTTAAGATGCTTTCTTTCTTATAATCCTTTAGATACCTTAATAGTGATTTCAAGTTTCGTTTCGTTCTCTTCCATGATTGTTATTTCGAATATTATAACACCTCAAGTATGGTTTGACTCTTCCAATACTTCCCGATTGCGGTATTTTGGATCGTTTGCTCACGCTGGGAGAAGGAATTTTCGCCGTATCTCAAGCGAAAAAACGCTGGGTGTCCCTGATGCTTCCTGATTCCGACGAATCCGGTATGTTTTTAATCCGCTTGACAAATCCAAAAAATCATGTATAACAATACTGGTTTATCGATATTATCGGTGCGAATGCTCCGGCAAGCCGTTTTGAAAACACTTTACTTTCGAAGTGTTGCGCGGTAAAATGCAAATATCAATATCCTGTTCTTGGCGTCGCAGCCGCATTCGCAAATGACCTCTGCGGATACCGTGCGCACCTTCGCTAAGCGGGATTTTTCTCGTAGCGGGGTCTTTTGACCACCGCCGCAACATCGGGAGGGTATACAATGGCAGGCTTATTCATCGGACTCGCGAGCGGAGGAGCGGAGCTCTTTCTCCTGACCCGCCTGACGAAAGCCCTTTTAGCCGGAAATACGCTCAAGACCCTCGGAATCTTTCTTGGTAAAGTAGTCGTATTAGCTGCCGCACTGGCAAGCGTCACGATCTGGTTTAAACACGACCTCGTCTGGTGCGGCGTTGGAATCTCTTCCGTTCTTGTCGTTGGTGCATTTGTGATCAATGTGCTCCTGCGCAAAAACGGGAAAGGAGAGAAGTAATGCAATTTCAAATGCCGTCGGTCGGCAAATGGATCGCAATCGCACTATCGCTCATTCTCGGCGCCGCGGCGCTCTATTTTCGCGCGCGCATCCCGCTGCCGGAGAAGACGGAAACCGGCTTCAAGCCCGCAAAGAAGAAGCGCAACCTGCTGATGATGGCGGGCGTGCTCCTGCTCTGGCTTTGCAGCGGGCTGCTTCTGGGTTGCTTCCGGTCGGAAAGCGCGGCCTTCACCGTATCCATCAGCCCCGCGCGCATCAACGTGCTCGGCTTTTCGGTGAGCTCCTCCGTGGTGATGACGTGGATTGTCATCGCGGTGATTGCGGTGATCGCCCTTGCGATTCGCATCTTTGCCATCCCGCGCTTCAAGGAAACGCCGCGCGGACTCCAGCTCGTTCTGGAAACCGCGGTCGGCGCCATCAACGACCTCACCAAAGAGAAGTATGGCCACGAGAACGAAGGCCTCGCTTCCTATTTCTTTGCGATGGCTGCCCTGTTCTTAGGCACTGCGATTGTGGAGCTCTTCGGTTTCCGTCCGCCGACGACGGATTTGAGCATGACGTTTTCGTATGCCGTGATCACGTTTATCCTCATCAACGTGTTCGGCGTCTTCAAAAAAGGAATCAAGGGCAGAGCGCAGGCGTATATCAAGCCAAACGCGATCATTGCCCCGTTTAAGCTGATCTCCGATCTGGCGGTGCCGATTTCGCTCGCCTGCCGACTCTTTGGCAATATGCTCGGCGGCATGATCGTGGTCGAGCTGGTCTATTATGCGCTCGGCGCGTTCTCAATCGGCATTCCCGCGGTGCTGGGGCTGTATTTTAACGCCTTCCACCCGCTGATCCAGTACTTCATCTTCATCAACCTGTCGCTGACCTTTATCGGTGAGGCTGTCGAGGAAACTGAGTGATTCGCCGGCTGCGCCGTCGAACACGGGAGCGTCGCTGACCTTTATCGGCGAGGCTGTCGAGGAGACGGAGTAAACAAGCGCGCATCTTACAAAATTAACCTTCCGGCAAAGCCGGAGCAACACTTACCAGAAATACTTTAGGAGGGTTCTTACCATGACGGATATCGGATTGATCGCAATCGGCGCGGGTATCGCGGTTTTGACCGGCGCAGGCGCAGGCCTGGGCATGGGCATCGCAACCGGCAAAGCCGTTGAGGCGATCGCACGTCAACCGGAAGCGGGCGGCAAGATCAACGCGTTGTTGATCCTTGGTATGGCGCTGACGGAGTCAACCGCTATTTACGGTTTTGTCATCTCGCTGATCATGATCTTCACGATGAAATAAACATCGTCAAAGAGGAGTACCCATGGATTTTAAGCTGATCGATTTTATCGAGCACGCGCTCAACCTCCTGATCTTCTTCCTCTTGCTGCGGCATTTCCTGTACAAGCCGGTCAGCAAGTTCATGAAGGAGCGGGAGGCAAAATTCGCGCGCGAACGCGAACAGATCGACGCCAGTCGGGACGAGGCAAACGCGCTCAAATCGCAGTATGAAACCTCGATGAAAAATGCGAGGTTGGACGCGGAGCACATTGCCGACGAGCGCCGCAAAGCCGCGGAGCGCGAGGCGGAGGAACTCCGCAGAAAAGCCAAGCAGGACGCGCAGGTCATCTTGACCGACGCGATGAGTCAGGCTGTCACCGAGCGCGACGGAATGATGAACGAGCTCAAGTCGCAGACCGCCGAGCTCGCGGTCGATATCGCAGGAAAGATTCTGGAGCGTGAAGTCACGCAAGAGGATCACCAGCGCATCATCGACAGCTTCTTCAACAAGGTCGGCTGATACCGTATCTGCTGCAACCCGCGCAGACGACGGGATTTGTTCCCGATTTTCTACCTGCGTATTTCTGGTGCGTGTTTGGCGCACGATCGAACACGATTTGAACTGTGAATTAGGAAAGTGAGCTAAGTATGGCTCTAAGAGGCGAATTATACACAGCCGGCCCGTTCGGCGAAGAACAGATCGCATCCGTCAAAAAGCACTTCAACGAGCTGCTTGGCCAGGAGGTCTCCTTTGAGGTCAAGCGCAATGATGCGCTGATCGGCGGTTTTCTCGCCATCATCGATGGAAAGATCTATGACGCTAGCGTCGCCTACCGCATCAAGGAGGCGCAGCATCTGCTCGTCACCAACAGCGTTTCCGGCGCGGAGATCACCGCGGAGAACGTCAAGCTCACGGGAAGCGAACAAAAACCGTTCCACAGCAGCGCGAAGGACATCGGTCAGACGCTCAAAAAACGCATCCGCTCCTTCGAAAACAAATCGGCAGTCTATGAGTACGGCATCGTCACCAACGTTGGCGACGGCGTGGTACGCATCGAGGGCCTTTCGCATACCCGTTACGGCGAGCAGATCGCCTTTGACAACGATATCTACGGCATGACCATGGACCTTGAGCTGGACGGCGTCGGCGTCGTGCTGCTCAACGGTCAGGACAGCGTCCGCGTCGGCGAGCGCGTCTACGGAACCGGCCGCGTGGTCGAGGTTCCGGTTGGAGACGACCTGTTGGGCCGCGTGGTGAATCCCATCGGTATGCCGCTGGACAATAAACCGCTCAACGCCGCCCGCTATCGCCCGGTCGAGTCCCCGGCGCCGCGCATCATCGACCGTCAGGCGGTCAACGAGCCGCTCATGACAGGCCTTCTCGCGGTGGACAGCATCATCCCCATCGGACGTGGTCAGCGCGAGCTGATCATCGGAGACCGGCAGACGGGCAAGACCACCATCGCGGTGGACGCGATCATCAACCAGCGCGGCAAGCACGTCAACTGCGTCTATGTCGCCATCGGGCAGAAGCTCTCCACCATCGCGCAGATTTACGCGACGCTGCAAGAAGCGGGAGCTATGGACTATACCGTCATCGTCGTGGCGAGCGCCAGCGACTGCGCCGCGATGCAATACCTCGCGCCCTACGCGGGCTGCGCGATTGCCGAGCAGTTTATGTATGACGGAAAGGATGCGCTGGTCATCTACGACGACCTCAGCAAGCACGCGGTGGCGTATCGCGCCATGTCGCTGCTGCTCCATCGTCCGCCGGGACGCGAAGCGTACCCCGGAGACGTGTTCTATCTGCACTCCCGCCTGTTGGAGCGCGCGGGACACCTCAGCGAAGCAAACGGCGGCGGCTCGCTTACCGCTCTGCCCATCGTGGAGACGATGGCGAGCGATATCTCCGCCTATATTCCGACCAACGTGATCTCGATTACCGATGGTCAGATCTATCTCGAGCCGGAGCTGTTCCATTCCGGCGTGCGCCCCGCGGTCAACGTAGGCCTCTCGGTCTCCCGCGTCGGCAGCGCCGCGCAGAAGAAGGCCATGCGCAAGGTCGTGAAAAAACTCCGCCTGACGCTGGCACAATACCGCGAGCTGCAGGTGTTCGCGCAGTTCGGCTCCGATATCGACAGCGTGACCAAGGAGATTCTCGACAATGGCGACCGTCTCAGCGAAACGCTCAAGCAAAACCAGCATGAGCCGCTGCAGATGAGCGAGCAGGTGCTGCTCCTCTTTGCCGTCATGAACGGCTACCTCAAGAGCGTGCCTTCGCAGCATGTGCGCTCGTTCCAAAAGGGACTTCTGCAATACGTGCAGCGCAACTACGGCTCTCTTTTGAGTGAAATCGAAGAGACCGGAGACATGACGGACGAGCAAATGCAGGAGATGCGCACCGCGATTGAAAACTATCAGCTGACCTGCAAAGCATAAGCACGATTATTACGAATTTGGCGAGGACAGATTCGCCAGAGAGGAGACATTGACGCATGGCAAACATGAGCGACATTCGCTTTCACATCAAGAGTGTGAAGCAAACGCGCCAGATTACAAACGCCATGCACATGGTCTCCGCAGCCCGCATGCGCAGAGCGCTCGACGGCATCGCGAAAAACCGCGCCTACTTCTACCACGCGCTGGATGTCATCGTCGATATCCGCAACCACACCGGCGACATCCATCACCCGTATATCGACCATCGCCCGGGCGACAAGGTTGCCTATATCGTGGTTTCCGGCGAAAAGGGACTCTCCGGCAACTATAACCACGCAGTGCTCGCGCTCGCCGACGGCCTCATGGCGGAGAAAAACGTCGTGGAGGTCTACACCATCGGCAGCGTCGGCAGCTCGCACTATCTGCGCCGCGGCATCACGCCGGACCGCCACTTCGAGCGCCTCGCGGAAAAGCCGAAGCTCGACCAGGTGCGAAGGCTCATGACGATACTGATCGATCAATACAATCGCGGCGAAATCGACGAGCTGCGCATCGTCTACACACGCTTCATCAACACGCTTTCTCGCGAGCCGGTGGAGCAAAAGCTCCTGCCGGTCGAGCTCAACGACTTCAAGCGCGGCAGGCCTGCAAGCCACGCGGACGAGGAATACGACCGCACCTACATCCTCTACGATCCTTCGCCGAACGAGGTGCTCAACTCCCTGATTCCGCAGTTGCTGATCGGCTATGTCTACGGCGCGATCGTTCACGCCTACGCCAGCGAAAACTGCGCGCGCATGGCCGCGATGGAGAGCGCCACCCGCAGCGCGGACAAGATGATTGAGAAGCTGACACAGCAGTATCACGCCGTTCGCCAGCTGACGATTACCAACGAACTCGCCGACATCATCGGTGCCGCCAACGCGGCGAACGCGTCCCGGTCGGCAGACGCCGCTTATTATCCGGAGGAAGAAGACGAATGACGGAACAAGAACGTACCGGAAGCATTATCCGTATCATAGGTCCCGTGCTGGACGTGAAGTTCAAAGAGGGCACTGAGCCTTCTCTGAACACGTTGCTCGTGACCAAGACGGAACCACCCGTCCACATCGAGGTGGTGCAGCATCACTCCCCCGGCGTGGTGCGCGCCATCGCACTCGAACCAACGGAGGGTCTCTCCTGCGGGCTTGCAGTGCTCAACACCGGCGGCGGCATTCACGTTCCGGTCGGCGAAACCGTACTCGGCCGCGTGATCGACTGCCTCGGCCGTCCCATCGACGGACTCGGCCCGATCGACGCCCCGCAGCGGGACGTGCATCAGGCGCCGCCGTCGTTCATGCTCCAGCGGCCCTCCACAACACTCTTTGAAACGGGCATCAAGGTCATCGACCTGCTCGCGCCCTACCCCGTCGGCGGCAAGATCGGCCTGTTTGGCGGCGCGGGCGTCGGCAAGACGGTGCTGATTCTCGAACTCATCCATAACATCGCGAAAAACCGCAACGGCTACTCGGTCTTCACCGGCGTCGGCGAGCGCAGCCGCGAGGGCACGGATTTAATCAACGACATGCGGGAAAGCGGCGTCATCGCGCGCACCTCGCTCGCATTCGGACAGATGAACGAGCCGCCGGGATCGCGTATGCGCGTAGCACTCGCGGGGCTTTCGATGGCGGAATACATCCGCGACGAGATGCATCAGGACGTGCTGCTGTTCATCGACAACATCTTCCGCTTTGTGCAGGCGGGCAACGAAGTCTCCGCGCTGCTTGGGCGTATGCCCAGCGCGGTCGGCTACCAGCCGACGCTTGCCAACGAACTCGGCGAACTCGAAGAGCGCATCGCGAGCACGCCGCACGGCTCCATCACCTCCGTTCAGGCGGTGTATGTGCCCGCGGACGACCTGACCGACCCCGCGCCGGCGACGATATTCTCGCATCTGGATGCAACCACGGTGCTCTCCCGCTCGATTGCCGAAATCGGCATCTATCCCGCGGTCGATCCGCTCGCTTCATCCTCGCGCGTGCTGGAGCCCTCCATCGTTGGAGAACGGCACTATACCGTTGCGCGCCGCGTGCAGGAGACCTTGCAGCGCTATCACGAGCTGCAGGACATCATCGCCATCCTCGGCATGGACGAACTCTCGGACGACGACCGCCAGACCGTCTACCGCGCGAGAAAGATTCAAAACTTCCTGTCCCAGCCGATGCACGTTGCGGAGGTCTACAGCGGACAGCCCGGCTGCTCGGTCTCGCTTGCGGACACGATCGCGAGCTTTGAGGAGATCGTGGACGGCAAGGTGGACGAGATTCCGGAGTCGCTGTTCCTGCTCGCGGGCGGCATCGCGGAAGTACACGAGCGCTACGATGAGATGAAGAAGAACGGACAGGCGTAACGGCGTTTCAGCTGTAAACGATCTGACCCGCAAGGTCTTATCAATCCTGTTGATCAATCGATTGCACCTGCAATCGGAAAGGAGAGATCATGGCAAAGTCCTTTAACCTGATGGTGGTCACGCCCGAACGCGAGTTTTTCAACGGAGAAGCCGTCTATGTCAGCGTGCAGTCCATCGCGGGTTCCCTCGGTGTGATGGCGGGGCATGTGCCAATGGTCTCCGCGCTGGACGTCGGCGCGCTGGTCATCCAGACGGATGAGCACACGACGCGAACGGCGTTTCACTCTGAAGGCTTCATCGAGGTGCGCCCGGAGTGCGTCTATATCCTCTCCCAAGCCTGCGAATGGCCGGAGGAGATCGACGAAAAGCGCGCGCTCGAAGCGGAGCAGCGCGCGCAGGAGCGCCTGCAGCAGCAGCGCACAGGCGACGATCTCGGCACGATGGGTCACAGCAAGGTGGCTCTCATGCGCGCCATGACGCGGCAAAAGATCAAGTCCATGAGCTCGAAGTAATCGCAACAGAAAAACAACCGCGCTCCGCACACACGGGGCGCGATTTTGTTTTGGATTGCGCCGCGCCGCAGCATTTCATATAATGAAATCAATCGGCGGACATCACGGGAAAGCGAGGCGGGAACGATATGCGGAAACGGCGCATCACAAAAAAAGTGGTCGGGGCTTTCTTCCTCACGCTCGCGCTTTGCATCGCGCTCTCCGCCTATATCGAATACGGCAGACGGCAGCGCGAGGACGACCAGATGAAGTTCATCGCGGGCACCGTCAGCGCGCAGACCTACGAGGTGCTCTCCACCCAGCTCAACAAGGCAAAGACGCTGGAGGCGTTCGTCGTACAAAGCGAAGGCTCCACCGCGGGGTTTGAGCGCGTGGCGCGGCTGCTCGTGACCGACAGCACGGTGCGAAACGTGCTGCTTGCGCCCAACGGCGTGGTCAGCGCGGTCTATCCCCTCAGCGGAAACGAGAGCGTGCTGGGTCACGACCTCACCGGCGCAAGGGCGGGAGACAAAGAGGCGCAGACCGCGATTACGCGCGGCACGATGATCATGGCGGGACCGTTTCCGCTCGTGCAGGGCGGGCAAGGCATCGCGGGCCGCCTGCCCGTGTACCTCAACGGCACATTCTGGGGCATCGTCTCGGTCACGCTGAACTATCCGGATGCACTCAGCGGGCTCACCGCGCCCTCCTCCGTCGCGGCGCAAGGCTTTGCCTGCCGCATCTGGCGCGTCAACCCGGACACCGAAGGAGAACAGACTATCCTCCAGAGCGGCGAAGGCATCGCCTCCCGCGCGTTTGATTATACGTTCCCGATCTATCATTCGGAGTGGCACGTCACCGTCTCACCCGTGCAGCCGTGGTATACCAACGACAGCGTGCTCTACTCCGCGCTGGTGAGCTTGCTGCTGAGCTTTTCCGTTGCAACCGCGGTGGTAAGCTCCGGCACCATCCGCCGCATGGAGCAGGAAGCCGCGCAAAACCGCATCACGGCTCTTCAAAAGCAGCTGGAATACGACCGCACCAACGTGCTGTTAGCGCAGATCAGCTCGCACTTTTTCTATCACACGCTCAACGCGATTCAGGCGTTGATCGTGCTCGATCCCGACGCCGCGTATAAGATGACCGAGGATTTCTCGCGCTTTCTTCGCTTCAAGGTGGACAGCGTGAGCGCGGAAAACGGGTTGGTGCCGTTTCGCGAGGAGCTGCGCACCGTGCGCGCCTACGCGGAGATCAACAAGATTCAGCTGCAAGGCCGCCTGAGCGTGGAATACGACGTGTTTGACGCGGACTTCCTCATCCCCGTGCTGACGATTCAGCCCGTGGTGGAAAACGCGATCATCCACGGCATAAAACCAAAGGTCGGCGGCGGCACGGTTCACGTGAGCCTCTCGCACGGAAACGGGCGCTATCTCGTCCGCGTGGAGGACGACGGCGTGGGTTACACGCCGGGCGAGGAGACGAGCGCGCACTCGGTAGGCATCCAGAACATCCGCACCCGCATGGAGCAGTTCCCCGGCTGCTCGATGGAAGTTTCGAGCGAACCGGGACGTGGCACCGTGGTGCTGCTGTACTACGCGGAAAACCTCGCCAAAGAAGAAACGCAACCGATCGCAACACTGCGTCAGGAGGGCAAATGAAAACGATATTGGTCGACGACATGGTGCTGGATATGCAGCTTCTCGAGCTCAAGTGTGCGGATATGCCGGAGATTGAAATCGTCGGCAAATTCACCCTGCCCGGGGACGCGATTGCCTACGCGCAAACACACGAGGTGGAGTTTGCGATGCTGGATATCGACATGCCCGGCATGAACGGAATCGAGCTTGCGATGCGCCTTCGCGAGATCCGGCGCGATATCATCATCGTGTTCATCACGGCGCACCCGCGCTTTGCGGTGGAGGCGTTTCAGATGAAGGCGGACTATATGGTGTTTAAGCCCTTCGACCGCGACGATATTCAGGACGTGCTGGAGCGCGCGCGATTGCTCCACAGCCGACAAAAGAAGCGAGTGCAGTTCCATACCTTCGGCAATTTCGAGATGCTGGTGGACGACAAACCCGTCCGCTTCGTCTCCGCCAAGGCGAAGGAGCTCATGGCGCTGTGTGTGTTTTACGAAGGGCGCAACGTCGGCATCTACGACATCATCGAACACCTCTGCGAGGACAGCGAGAACAAGACCGCCGAGAACACCGGCTATCGCAGAACGATCAAGGAGCTCACCGACACCCTTAAAAACGTCAACGCGGAGGAGATTTTCGTGCGCGAGCGCGGCTCTTGCCGCATCCGCCGGGAGCTGGTCTCCTGCGACTACTACGATTTCTGGGCGGGCAAAGCGGACGCAATCTCCCGCTTTGACGGCAGGTTTATGAGCGATTATGCGTGGGCGGAGTCCGCCATCTATCGCATGTGCGAGAAAAAAGGCCTCTCCTGATGCGCTGATATTGCCCCGTTTCGCGGGGAAAACAGTGTCAATATCCAAAAATCATATATCATGATGCCAAATCCGTACGGTTCTCGTACGGTTTTTATGATATATTATTTCGCAAATAGTTTTTGCGCCCGTCGTTCACTTGTTGACGGCAGCGCAGGCGAAAGAAAAATTGAACAGATGACGCCAGAGCGCGGCGAAACAAGGACGTTTCGTACGGTTTCCGTACGGAACGTTTGTTATATTGCTTGTAGATTCGATTATGTAATACCGATTCAGAGGCAATCGCAAAACTGTCAGCATCACGCAACAATCTTTCACCATCGTCAAACAAAAACAAGATAAATACATACGATCGTACCGGACAGTCGCTCTGCCATCCGCCGAAATCGGGAAGGGAACGTGGTCTATGAACGAAATCCTCCGCATGGAGCATATCAGCAAGCAGTTTGGGGACTTTTACGCCAATCGCGACATCAATTTTGACGTGCGAAAGGGCGAGGTTCACACGCTTCTTGGCGAAAACGGCGCGGGCAAGAGCACGCTGATGAACGTGCTTATCGGCCTGTATCAGCCGACGGAAGGCTCCATCTATCTCAACGGCAACAAGGTGGAAATCGACTCCCCCGCTGAGGCGGTGCGCCTCGGCATCGGCATGGTACACCAGCACTTCATGCTCGTGGAAGCCATGACGGTCATGCAGAACATCATCCTTGGCGACAAGCGCTACAAGGGTATCTTCATCGACCACGCCGCGCGCAGAAAAGAGATTCTGGAGCTGTCCTGGCGTTATGGCCTGAACATCGACCTCGAAGCGAAAATTACGGATATCTCCGTCGGCGCACAGCAGCGCGTGGAGATTCTTAAGGCGCTCTATCGCGGTGCGGAGCTGCTGATTCTCGATGAACCCACGGCGGCGCTCACCGATATCGAGGTCGAGGGTCTCTATTCCGTCATCGAAAAGCTCAAGAGCGAAGGTAAGAGCATCGTCTTCATCAGCCACAAGATGCGCGAGGTGCTGCATGTCAGCGACCGCGTGACCATCCTCCGCGCGGGCAAGACGATCAAAACCCTCGTCGCGAGCGAGACGGACGGAAAAGAGCTCGCAAACCTGATGATCGGGCGCGACCTCGTCGAATGCGAATATGAAAAAAAAGAGTCCGAGCAGGAGCCGGTGATCGAGCTTCGCCACGTGGACTTCAATAAAGCGAGCAAGCACAACGGGCTCAACGACGTCTCCCTCATGGTGCGCAAGGGTGAAATCCTCGGCATCGCGGGCGTGGACGGAAACGGCCAGAGCCAGCTCAGCCAGATCGTCACGGGCGTTGCGATTGCGGAGGCGGGCGAAGTAGTTCTCAAGGGCAGCCTGGTTCACCATGTCACCTCCGCGGACTTCATCGAAAAGAACGTTTCCCATATTCCGGAAGACCGCAACCGCATGGGCCTCGTCGGCAACATGACGGTGGAGGAAAACCTGTTACTCAAGAGCACGCAAAAGTGCGAATTCTGCGACCTCAACGGCTGGCACCTCAAGAAGAAAGCCATGCGCGCCTACAGCGAGCAGATGCGCACCAAATACGATATCCGCTGTCAGGGCATGGATCAGGAGATCCGCTCCCTCTCCGGCGGCAACCAGCAAAAGGTCATCTTAGCGCGCGAGCTGGAAGCGCATCCCGATCTGCTCGTCGCCGTCCACCCCACGCGCGGCCTCGACATCGGAGCGACCCGCTATGTGCGGGACAGCATGATTGCAGCAAGAGACGCGGGCTGCGCGGTGCTGCTCATCAGCGCGGACTTCGACGAAGTGCTGCAGCTGTCCGACCGGATCATCGTCATGTTTGAAGGCAAGGTCATGGGCGAATACTCCGGCAAGAACCCGCCGATCTCGGCGATCAGCCTCGCGATGGCGGGCAAGTAAAGGAGGGCGAACAACGTGCGAAAAACAAAGACGCTCAATGTACTGATTCCGGTGCTCTCCATCCTGCTGGCGTTCGTGGTGGGCATGCTGATCATCTTAGCGCTCGGCAAGAACCCCATCGAGGCGATCGGGTTTCTGATGAAAGGCGCGTTTGGCAGTAAGACCAACCTCGCCAACACCGTCGTGCGCGCCATGCCGCTGATCTTTACGGGGCTTTGCACCTGCTTTGCCTATCGTTGCGGCGTGTTTAACCTCGGCGGCGAAGGTCAGTTCCTCACCGGCGCAATGGCTGCCATCACGGTCACGCTGCTGATCGGTCACGACGGCTGGTGGGTCACCATCCTCGCCGTGCTCGCGGGCACCGTTGCGGGCGGCATCTGGGGTCTGCTGCCGGGATTATTGAAAACCTGGCGCGGGCTCAACGAGATGATCACGACGATCATGTTCAACTATGTGGCGACGCTCTTCATGGGCTACCTCTACACGACAGCCCTTCGCGAAGGCAGCGTGCCGCAGACCGCGCCCGTACCGGACGCGAGCAAGATCGGCCGCATCATCCCCGACCTTCGCATCACCTGGGGTATCGTCATCGCGGTCGTGCTCGGCATTGCGATCTGGTACTTCCTCTTCTATACATCCAAAGGATTTCAGCTTCGCGCGGTGGGCTTCAACCCCATGGCGAGCAGCTATAACGGACTCTCGGTCAAGCGGTACATGCTTGCTGCGTTCATCGTCTCCGGCGCGATTGCGGGACTCGGCGGCGCCGCCGATATCCTCGGCACCCAGTTCCGGCTCATCAGCGGCTATGGCGGTGGCTACGGCTTCGACGGCGTAGCGCTCGCGCTGATTGCGCAGCTGCACCCGCTGGCGACCGTCGTGGTTGCGTATTTCTTCGCGGTGCTCCGCGTCGGCAGCACGACGATGCAGGTTGGCACGGGAGTGCCCACCAGCGTGATCGACATCATTCAAGCGCTGGTGATCATCTTCGCCGTCGCAGGTTCGTCCATGCTGTATCTGCCGAAGGTCAAGAGCTTTGTTGCAAACCTATTTGAAGGAAAATCCGAGAAAAAAGCGGACAATGTGGCCGTGAGTAAGGAGGCCAATTGATTATGAGCTGGAGTATGATTTCTGAAGTGCTCATCTCCGCCGTCCGCATGGCGACGCCGCTGCTGTTTGTGGCGCTCGCGGAGCTGTATTCCGAGCGGGCGGGCCTCGTCAACATCGGTCTCGACGGCATCATGGCGTTCGGTTCGCTGGTTGGCTTCCTCGTTTGCTACTGGACGGGCAACCCCTTCCTGGGCGTGCTGTGCGGTGCGCTCGGCGGCGTGCTGGTCAACATGGTCTACGCTTTTTGCACAATTACACTCGCGGGTCAGCAGATCGTCTACGGCATGGCGCTGAACATCTTCGCGCCCGCGCTGGCTTCGTTCATCTACCGCGTGGTGTTCGGCGTGAGTTCCACGCTGGCGCAGGCCACGCTGATGAAGACCGTCTCCATCCCCGTGCTCAAGGATATCCCGTTTTTCGGGAAGCTCCTCTTCGATCAAACGCCGATGGTCTACGCGGTCTATCTGCTGGTCGTCGTCACGATGATCTACTTCAACCGCACGAAGTCGGGACTCAACTTCAAGGCGGTCGGCGAATACCCCAAGGCCGCCGAGACGATGGGCATCAACGTCATCCGCACGAAGTATCTTGCCGCGATCATCTGCGGCTTCCTCGCGGGCATGGGCGGCGCTTACCTCACCACCTGCTACGTCAACACGTACTCCGACGGCATCGTCGCGGGTCGCGGATTCATCGCGCTGGCTGCGGTCATCTTCGGCCGTTGGTCAGGCTCCGGCGTACTGCTCGCGTGCCTGCTCTTTGGTTTCTTCGATGCGCTCCAGCTGCGGCTTCAGGTTGGCACCAACCTCTTGCCCTATCAGCTGTTCCAGATGATTCCGTATGTGATGACGCTCATCGCGCTGACCATCTTCGGCAGCAAGATTGCGGGTCCCAAGAGCAAAGGCAAACCCTACTACAGAGAAGAGAGATAATGTCTGCCTGCGACTTCGCCGCAATTGTTCGGTAATTACGGGCTTCAGCCCGATTACAAAACACAAAATTTTATGGAGGAAAGAAGACACAATGAAGAAGATTATTGCTATCGCGCTCGTCCTGTGCCTGGCCGTCGGCTTGCTCGCCGGTTGCGCCAAAGAAGCCGCTCCCGCCGCTGCGGACAAGAAATTCAAAGTCGCCATGATCTGCGACTCCAGCATCTCCGACGGTGGTTGGGGTGCAGCTTGCTACAATGGCATGATGGCCGCCGCGGAAAAGCGCGGCTGGGAAACCGCCTACACCGATTCCATCGATCAGTCTGCCTATGCTGACACGATGATCAGCTACTGCGACCTCGGCTATGACATGATCTTCGCGCCGGGCAACCAGTACAGCGACGCCGTCAAGCAGGTTGCTGCAGATTACCCGAAAGTTGCGTTCGCGGTGCTCAACGGCTCCACCGAACTGCCCACCGCCAACATCATGAGCATCCTGCCCAACGCTGAGCAGATCGGCTCCATCGCGGGCATCATCGCGGGTCTCATGAGCAAGTCCAATGTCATCGGCTTCATCGGCGGCATGGAACTCGACACCACGAAGGCCAAGCTCGCGCAGTTCACTGCGGCAGCTCAGGTCATCAACCCCAACATCAAAGTCGTCTCCGCTTACGCGGGTTCCTTCAGCGACACCGCCAAGGGCATGGAGCTTGCCGCTTCCATGATCAATGAAGGTGCGGACGTGTTCTTCGGCGATGCATCTGCCGTCGACTCCGGCGCGCGCCAGGCAATCGACCAGGCGAACGGCGACACCGTCAAGATCTTTGACATCGGTCAGCCCGCCGACCTGCTCGGCCAGAACCCCTGCATCGTGAGCAGCGTCGTCACCGACAACGCCGCCATGATCGCCATCTGCCTCGAGAAAGTCGAGCAGGGCAAGTTCGGCAACGAAGTGGTCTTCGGTTCGCTCGAAAACAGCGCGGTCTACCTCGGCAAGTTCAACGACACCCTCATGGATGCCGCCACCCAAGCCAAGGTTGCCGACTACATCAAGCAGCTGCAGGATGGTACCTTCGGTAAGTAATTTCCAAACGCAAGCCACACAAAAGCCCGGCCTTTCACAAGGCCGGGCTTTTTCACGCTCGTTGATTTACTTATCGATTGAAAAAGAACGTCAATCCGAATGCGAAAAGGCCCATGAGCGCAACAAACAGGTTCTTTCCCTTGCCGCCTTTGTAGTAGAAAACGGCGAACACGCCGCAGAGCGCGAGCGGAATGAGAAGCCCGATCAGCTTTGGCAGCGTGGTTCCCGCGGAACCGTCCGCCTGCAGCTGCATCACAAGGGTGTCTGGAAGCGTGATCATACCAAGCACGAACAGCGCCACGGCAAGCAGCAGAATCACGCCGGTGATGAGCAAGCGCGTTTTATCTTTCATAGCATCCTCCAAATCCTGTTTGAATCCCCAAACAGCTGTATTATACTTGATATCCACAGAAAAACAATTGCAATTTTAGAGAAGATTCCGTATACTGATGCCCGGCGAACCAATCGCCGAAAGGAAGTGGATTCACATGAAGCAGTTTCTCCCGCGAGAAAAGATGAGTAAACGCGAAAAGCGCGCGCTGGACGCAACCAGGCGAGCAAGCTGGGACGGAATCAACCCGGTCACACGCAAAGTTGAGAGCAAGAAAACCTACGACAGAAAAAGATCCCCGCGCTGGTACAACGACGACAGCACGGGGATTTTTGTTTGCCTTTGAGATGAATGGATCAGGCTCACTCCGCTTCTGCGGCAGCTTCCGCCAGCGCTTCCGCGGGCTTATCGTCCAGTGAGCGGATGGCGGGCATGGACATCATCAACAGCGCGATGGCGATCACCAGCACGCCGGAGATGAGGAACCAGTTGTGTACGCCGATCACCTCGGCAAACGCGCCCGCGAGCATCAGGCCGATCGGCATCGCGAGCGACATCATGCTCATGCTCAGCGAGAACACACGTCCCAGGCACTCGGGCGCAATGCGCTCCTGAAAGATCGCCGTCTGCACGCCGTGGAACGGAGCCGCAAAGCCCATCACGACACAGAGAATCGCAAAGCCGACAAAGCCCCACGTCGGCAGAAGTCCCGACGCCGCGAACCCCGCACCCATGAGGATCACCGAAAGTCCCAGTGTGAGAATCCGCCGCTTGAACCCGCCCCACGCGCCGAGCACGAGACCGCCTACCAGCATGCCCGCGGAAAACGCGGTCTCCGCGATCGCGGCGTGGGTCGTCGTGCCGCCGAAGTAGCCCATGCTCATCAGCGGAAAGAGCGCATTGATCGGCATGAATACGAGCATGTACAGCGTCCCGATCAGGAGCATCTGAAACAGTCCCTTGTCCTCGCGAATCGCCACCCAGCCGTTCTTGAGGTCGGAGAAGAAGCTTTCCTGCCCCACAAGAGCTGATTTTTCAGGCTTCGGAATCGCGATAAACGCCACAAACAGTACCGCGATAATCGCGCCTATCACGTCCAGCCCCACGATGGCGGAGATCGACCAGCTCTTGTACACCACCGCCGCGATGGCAGGGCTTACGAGAAAGCTAATGGACTGGATCGACGAGCTATAGCCCGCGCACTTGACCAGCATGTCCTCCGGCACGATGAGCGGGGTG
Source organism: Christensenellaceae bacterium (assembly GCA_963667195.1). Taxonomy (GTDB): domain Bacteria; phylum Bacillota; class Clostridia; order Christensenellales; family CAG-138; genus UBA7703. Next base: position 1,577,833 of record OY762962.1, on the reverse strand, counting down.
ACCGCGGACATCGCCGGCGTATGAAACGCCGCTCCCACGCTGCGCAGGAAGAGGATGCCGAGCACCGTCCAGATGGGAGGATCGATCTTGAGCGCAATGATGGCAAGACCCACGCCCGCGAGCGAGATGAACAGATCCGCGCCGATCATCACGGCCTTTCTGCTCCAGCGATCGACCCAGACGCCGATGAACGGCCCGAGCACCGCCTGCGGCAGAAAGCCGAAGAACGTCGCCAGCGACAGCACGAGCGCGGAACCCGTCTTCTCGGTCAGATAGAAGATCAGCGCCATCTGTAATACTCCGCTTGTCACCATCGAGATGGCTTGGCCGGAGAGTATGGTAAAGTATTTTCGTCTCCAATGTATTGGTTGTGTCATATATGATAATCCCTTCGTTGTTCCATTCAATGCCTTATTTTACCATGCCGGGCGGTGCGCACAGCGTGATATGGTCACGGTAACAAAAAAGCAGACAGGGTGATCTGTCTGCCATTGCCAAACGAAGCACATGCCTCGCGCGATCTACGCGCTTACCCGTTCCGCTCCGCTTTGCAACGCAAACAGCGCCGTTTCCGGCGTTTCCTTCCGTCTGCTTGTGCTGTTCAGCGAATCCGGATGTAGTAGAGCATCAAATCCGTTCCTTTCGGTTCTTTTCATCACTCTAGCACATCCGCGCCATCCGGCGCAATACTTGCGCCTGTGGAAGTCGCGTTGCGTGCGATGATGTCCTTGACCACTTCGCCCGCGAGGATATACCCCGCGACGGGCGGAACAAACGAGACGCTGCCCGGCACCGCGCGGCGCGCGGTGCACTTGCGCTTGGTTCCCGGTGGGCAGACGCAACCTGTTTTGCAGCTGATGGAGAGATCGTCTTCCGGCTTGATCGCCTCCTCGCGGGAATAGACCACCTTGAGGTGCGGTATTCCCCGCGCCTTGAGCTCCTTTCGCATCACGCGCGCCAAGGGACAAACGGAGGTCTTCGTGATGTCCGCAACCTCCAGCCGCGTGGGATCGAGCTTGTTGCCCGCGCCCATGCAGCTGATGATCGGCACGTTTGCCGCAGTCGCCCGCTCGATGAGCAGGAGCTTGCAGGACACGGTATCAATCGCATCGACGATGTAGTCATAGACTGAAAGATCGACGCTATCCGCCGTCTCCGCGCCGTAAAAGCACGCGTGGGCGGTCACCTTGCAGCGCGGGTTGATATCCAGAATGCGATCCCGCATGACCTCGACCTTGGGTTTGCCGATCGTCGAGTGCAGCGCGATGAGCTGGCGGTTGATGTTGGTGAGGCAAACCTTGTCGTCGTCAAACACGTCGATGGCGCCGACGCCCGCGCGGGCGATTGCCTCCGCGGCAAAGCTGCCGACCCCGCCGATGCCGAAGACCGCCACACGGGAAGCCGCGAGCGCTTCCATCGCAGCTTTTCCAAGCAGCAACTGCGCGCGGGAAAATTCGTTGAGCATGAAATAATCACCTTTCTGTTTGTGCCGTTTCGCACCAGAAAATCATAACCCGAATCGCTTTTTGCGTCAATCATTCGGTTGAAACAGCAAAAAAGCCGCACGTTGTGGCCTCTTTGCGAAAAGTAATTTCCGTTTATTGCAAATCCGCAAACAACGCGGTGGAAAGATACCGTTCACCCGTATCCGGCAGGAGCACCACGATGGTCTTTCCCGCGTTCTCCGGACGCTTGGCGAGCTGCGTTGCAGCCCAGGCAGCCGCGCCGCTGGAGATGCCGACAAGCAGGCCTTCCTCGGTTCCGATTGCGCGCGCGGTGGCAAACGCGTCCTCGTTCTTGACGGGGATGATCTCGTCGTAAACAGCCGTATTCAGCACCGCGGGCACAAATCCCGCGCCGATGCCCTGAATCTTGTGCGGGCCCGCGTGCCCTTCGGAGAGCACGGGAGAATCGGCGGGTTCCACGACCACGATCCTGATATTCGGGTTCTTGCTCTTGAGATATTCGCCAACGCCGGTCACGGTGCCGCCTGTGCCGGCGCCCGCGACAAAGATGTCCACTCTACCGTCGGTATCTTCCCAGATTTCCGGGCCGGTGGTCGCGCGGTGAATCGCGGGGTTCGCAGGGTTGTCAAACTGGCCGGGGATGAACGAGTTCGGCGTGCTCGCGGCGAGCTCCTCCGCCTTTGCGATGGCACCCTTCATGCCCTTCGCGCCCTCGGTGAGCACGATCTCCGCTCCATAAGCGCGCATGAGAATCCGGCGCTCCACGCTCATCGTCTCCGGCATGGTGATGATGAGGCGATAGCCGCGCGCAGCCGCGACGGAGGCAAGGCCGATGCCCGTGTTGCCGCTGGTGGGCTCGATAATGACGCTGCCTTTTTTCAGCACACCGCGCTTCTCCGCGTCGTCGATCATCGCGAGCGCGATGCGATCCTTCACGCTTCCGCCGGGGTTGAAGTATTCGAGTTTCGCGACGATCTTCGCGTTCAGGCCATTTTTCTTTTCATAATTGGAGAGCTCCAGCAACGGGGTCTTTCCAATCAGTTCCGTCAGGCTCTTCGAAATCTTAGCCATATGATTCTCTCCTTGTTTAATCACATATATGTTTTATATGTTTAATGTACACGCTCATGGTTCCCTTGTCAAGCGTTTTTCAAAAAAGCAGCAGAAAAACGATTCCTGCTGCTTGTTTACTGTACTATTCTTCGGAAAACGGCTCGATCCAAACCCTCATGCGTCCGCCGCAGACCATTCCCTCTTCCTCCGCCACGTCGTTTGACATGTCGAGCTGGATCAGCCGCGCTTCACCCGTGCGCAATACCTGCAACGCGTGCTTGACGATCTCGTGCTCGCCGCAGCCGCCGCCGACGGTGCCCACGATCCCGCCGAGGGCGTTGACCGCCATGACGGCTCCCGTCGGCACGGGCGTTGACCCGCTTTTTTCAACCACGACGGCAAGCGCGCAGGGTTCGCTCTTTGCGAGCAGATAGCGGAGCAACTCCGGCTCGTGTGAGGTCAGCGCAAGCCGCTCCGCGTCGCGGTCGCGGCTCCTGCTGCTGCGCACCGAGATCAGCTCCGCGAGGATGGAGATTGCAATCTCCTTGGGTGTCTCCGCGCCGATGGCAAGCCCGATCGGCGTATGAATCCGGTCGATCTTTTCGCGGTCGAAGCCCTCTTCCTCGAGCATCTTAAACAGCTCAATCGTGCGTCTGCGCGAGCCGATCAGCCCCAGATAGCGCGGCTGCTCGCCGGCAAGTAGCACGCGTAGGCACGCGGCGTCGTGCCGGTGTCCGCGCGTAATCACGCAGACGAAGTCGTATTTCGTGATCGAAAGCGCGGAAATCGCCGACTCAAACGCATCGCAGACGACCTTGCCCGCCTCCGGAAAGCGCACGGCGTTGGCAAAGCTTGGGCGATCGTCCACGACGACCACGTCAAACTCCAGATCGGCGGCATAGCGGGCAAGCGGTTGGGACACGTGTCCTCCGCCAAGGAGAATCAGCCGCTGCGGCGGCAGAAACGCGCGGGTGTAGGTCTTTTTAACACCAGTTTCGCTTTCGGTGCATAAAACGATCTCTGCCGGCGCGCCGCCCTGCATGGCGAGATTGACAACCTGCATGTTTTCCTCCATCCGCCGAAGTACGGATTACTGTTTGTCCGCCTGCTTCATCGAAAGCGAAATCCTCTTTTTCGGGATGTCTACGCCCAACACGACCACCTTGACCACGTCTCCGATGGAGACGACCTCGCTGGGGTGCTTGATGAAGCGGTTGACGATCTCGGAGATGTGCACGAGCCCGTCCTGATGCACGCCGATATCGACGAATACGCCGAAGTCGATCACGTTCCGCACGGTTCCCGTGAGGATCATGCCCGGCACGATGTCTTTGATGTCCAGCACGTCCGTGCGCAAAACCGGCTTTGGCAGCTCGTCGCGCGGGTCGCGTCCAGGCTTGACGAGCTCTTTGACCACGTCCTTGAGCGTCGGAAGCCCCACGCCGCACGCGGAGGCGAGTTTGCTTTCGCCGAGCTTTTTCACACGCTCCGGCAGCTCCGCAATGCTGCCCGCGGCAACATCCTTGAGCGTATAACCGGTGAACTCCAAGAGCTTTTCTGCTGCGGCGTAGCTTTCCGGGTGCACGCCCGTGTTATCAAGCACGAGCTTGCTCTCCGGCACGCGCAGAAAGCCCGCGCACTGTTCAAACGCTTTGGGTCCCATCTTGGGCACCTTCATGAGCAGCTTCCTGCTCGTGAACGCGCCGTTCGTCTCGCGATAGACCACGATGTTCTTCGCGAGCGTTTCGTTGAGGCCCGCAACCTGCTTGAGCAGCGACGGCGACGCGGTGTTGACGTCTACGCCGACGGCGTTGACGCAGTCCTCAACCACGCCCTCCAGCGTTTCGCTGAGACGCTTTTGCGGCATGTCGTGCTGATATTGTCCCACGCCGATGGCCTTGGGATCGATCTTGACCAGCTCGGCAAGCGGGTCCTGCAGCCTTCGCGCGATCGAGACCGCGGAACGAAGGTTGACGTCGTATTGAGGAAATTCCTCGGCGGCGAGCTTGCTTGCGGAGTAGACGGAGGCACCCGCTTCGTTGACGATCATGTAGCTCACCCCGCGATTTCTCGCGATGAGCTCGACCGTCATCTGCTCCGTCTCGCGGGAGGCGGTGCCGTTGCCGATTGCGATATGCTCGACCATGTGCTTTTTGACCAGCGATTCGAGATTTTCAATCGCCTCTTCCTTCTGCCGCTCGCCAAACGTCGGGTAGACGACAGTGGTGTCGAGCACCTTGCCCGTATCGCTGACGACCGCGACCTTGCAGCCGTTGCGGTAGCCGGGATCGAGCCCCATGGTCACATGTCCCTTGACCGGCGGCTGCATGAGCAGCGGCTTGAGGTTCAGCGCGAAGTTATGGATCGCGCCCTCGTTGGCAAGATCGGTCAGCGTGTTTCTCGTTTCGCGCTCCATCGAGGGAAAGATCAGGCGGTCATAGGCATCCTCCGCCGCGGCCTCCACGAATTTTCCCGCGGGCGAATTCGCCTTGACTACGCTGCGCTTGACGCTGCCCACCGCAAGCTCGCGGTCGAGGTCGAGGTTGACCTTGAGGAAGCCTTCCTTCTCGCCGCGGTTGATCGCGAGGATTTGGTGGCTCTGTAGCTTGCCCATCGGCTGGTCGAACTGATAATAGAGGCGGTAGACGCTGTCCTCTTCCTTCGCCGCAACGGAACCCACCTTCGCGTTCTTCGCGATGACGTCGCGGAGCTTCGCGCGGATGGAGGCGTCGTCGGAGATCGCCTCCGCGATGATATCGGAAGCACCCGCAAGCGCTTCTTCCACCGTGTTGACGCCCTTCTCAGGATCGAGAAACGCCTCGGCGAGCTGTTCCGGCGTGGGCAAGTCTTTGCCCTGCTCGAAGATCCGGTTTGCGAGCGGTTCGAGGCCCTTTTCCTTTGCGATGGTCGCGCGGGTGCGCCGCTTTTGCTTGTAAGGCCGGTAGAGGTCTTCCAGCACGGCGAGCGTCTTCGCCTCGTCGATCTGCTTTGCCAGTTCGTCCGTGAGCTTATCCAGCGCCAGAATCGCCTTCTTGATCTCCTCGCGCCGCTCGGCGAGGTTTCGCAGATACGTGAGCCGGTCGGAAAGATCGCGCAAGGTCGTATCGTCCATCGCGCCGTGCATCTCCTTGCGGTAGCGCGCGATAAACGGGATGGTATATCCTTCGTCGATGAGATCGACTACGTTCTTCACATGCGTTTCGTTTTGATTGAATTCTTTTGCGAGTAGTTGAATCTGTGTTTCCATGTGTGCTCCTTGCCTGCGGTGCAGCGGTGTTGTCTTTCGCATGCGCCGCGCCTGATACAGCCACTTGTCGCCAAATGTGCGTATCGCTATTTTATCATAAACACGGCGCAGGCGTATATTAAAAAGCGCGGCCTCCATTCGGCGCGCGCTCGCGTTTGACCGCTACACAGCGTTAAATCTTGACTTTAGACGCGATAAATCGCGTCAGTGTATCCAGCGGCATCGGCAATCCTTTGAAGAATCCCTGCACACGGTCGCACCCCGCGCGGCGAATTGCGCGCATCTGCTCCTCGTCCTCCACGCCCTCCGCGACGATCTCCGCGCCGAGGGTATGACCAAGGCGTACGATCATCCTGGTCAACAGCGCCGCATTGGGGTCTTGCACAAAGAGCTTGTCAATCTTCAGCGTCGTGATCTTGAGATCCTTGAGCATGCTCAGGGAGGAATACCCCGTACCGAAATCATCCAGCGCTATCCGCACCCCGTGGTGGTTAAGTTCGTTGACCTTCTCGATGGCGTGAAATTCACGGCTAATCAGCACGGATTCCGTGACCTCCAGCTCCAATAAACGCGGCTCCACACCGGTTCTCTCCAGCACCGCAAGCACCTGCTCGACAAAATCATCCGCAAACAGCTGTACGCCGGAAACGTTGACCGCGACGGAATAACTCGTGCAAAACTTATCGTTGACCCGTTTGAGTGCGATGCAGGCCTGCTCAAGCACCCAGGCTCCGATTGGAACGATCAGTCTGCTCTCCTCCGCAACCGGGATAAAGTCTCTGGGAGACACCTCTCCTATCTCCTCACTGTGCCAGCGCAGGAGTGCCTCAAACCCCGTCATATGATCGGATACCATATCGATCTGCGGTTGAAAGAACAACTCAAATTCACGGTTCTCCAGCGCTATGGGCAGCGCATTTCGAATCAATAGGCGGTCACGCAATTTTTGACTGATCTGCTCGCTGAAAAAGATGATCGATTCGCCTGTTTGCTTGGCTTGATAAAGCGCGAGATTTGCCTTCATGATCAGTTCGTCTCGATCACTTCCATCCCGCGGGAAACACGCAGCGCCGCAGCTTGCGGTGATGTAATAATCCATGCCGTCCACATTGATCGGCAGAGCAATGGCTTTTTGTGCGCAAGCCAACGCTTCGCGCAGTTTCTGCCCGTCGCAGTTGAGCGAGAGGAGCAGAACAAGATCGGTTCCCGTCATGCTGTAGCAAGCGTCCGATCCCGGGAAAAGATCGTTGAGTCTTTGTGCGATTCCACGCATGATCGCGTCGCTGAGCAGGCTGCCGTAGGATGCGAGAATCCCCGCCAAATTATCCGGTGTGGCAATTGCAAGAAGAAAATCATGAGCCGGTACAGCCTGCATCTTCTGCGCAATCGCTTCATAGAGGCACACGCGGTTTGGAAGTCCAGTGATCGGTTCCTCGTGCGCAAGGCGAAAGTTCTCCTGTTGCTGCTCTTCCAGTGCTTTGCTGGTTTTTTCGAGGGAGTCATGCTTCTCGAAAAGGCCGGTTTGATCGCTGACCGTGATTGCAACATGATCCGGCTTGGGAGAATATGCCAGCATGGAATACCACTTGTGAAACACCGAGGAGTAGTTGGTGAAGTGCTCCGAAACTCCGCTCTTTGCCACGCGCCCAAGATACTCTATCCAGTACTGCTCCGTATCCGGATAGACGCTCAGCACGTTTTTTCCGATGAGTTCCTCGCGGGATTTTCCCGTTTCCAATTCGAACGCGTGATTGACCGCAAGAAAGATATAGTCGACAGGCTTCCCTTCGGCATCGTAGACCATCCGATAATAGGAGAATAGGCTGATCATATTCTCCAGCAAAAGCTCCATCTCCTGCTGGGGTATGTTCAGCTTGTGTTCGTCGTTGAATGAATGCTGCTTGGATTTTGCCATACATTCGCCTTCTTCAATCGGGTTCAATCGATGTATCACTGGCAAGACTGGTATGAAGCAATGCTCTGAGAAAAGACGATGTGGGTGTTTCTTGATTTGGTTCTACGTGTGGATTTGGCAGTTAGGTAGGTTGATTCAGTTGAATTCCGTTGACGCGGTTTCTGCCCGCACGCTTGGAGGAATACAGCGCGCTGTCCGCCGCGGCGAGCAATTCTTCTCTCGTGATTCCGCTCTCCGGCATGGCGGCAACGCCTAGCGAAAGCGTCACACGGTCGGTCTTCGCCTCGGCGTATTCCCCGAGCCGCTCGATCACACGGCAGAGTGCCTCCGCGCGCCGGATGCCCTCGTCCAGCGTACAATCCGGCAGGATCAGGCAAAACTCGTCTCCCCCAAAGCGACAGGCAACGTCCGATGTACGGATGTTTTTCATCAGCAACGCCGAAACCTTGATGAGCACCTTGTCGCCTAACACATGGCCCACCGTGTCATTGATCTCTTTGAAGCCGTCGATATCCGCCATGATGACGCAGAGTTGCTGCTGCTTGCGAATCGCACGCTGGATTTCGCGGTCAAACGTCTCCTCCATGTAGCGGCGGTTGTAGAGCCCCGTCAGAGGATCGCGCACGGAGAGCGCGCGCAGCTTGGCTTCGTCAAGCACGAGTTGATTTCGCTGCTTTTCAATTTCCTGCAACTGGCGTTTGTTGGAAAAACCATAGAGAACGCCGATGAGCGAGGTAAACACGATAAACGCGACCAGGCTCGGCCAGTTGATCAGCTTTAACCCGGGACTCAGCACGATCATTGCAACAACGCCAAGCAGCTGAATGATGGCAATGATTATGGTGAGGCGTTCTCTTAAGAGTATGGAGCAAAGCTGAATCGACATGCCGACATAGATCAGCGGCATATAATCGCCCGCAGCCACAGTGGGGTCGAGCAAGATGGACAGCCATGGCCCAACCACCATGCAAACCGCAGTAAACCACGTTGAAACACGAAAGCGCCCGCTCAGATTGAACGCGAGCGCAAGCGTAATCACGATAAAAAGCCCGGCGAGCAACACCACATAGAACCAAAGCCGCGCGCCGTTATTGACCAACACGCTCAGCAGAATGGTTCCGGCAATTAACACAAGATAAATCAATTGAAATACGAGCAGATTGACAGCGCTTCGCTGCTCGCTCTGCACATGTTTCAACCGAAAGGAGTCCAAAAAAGCTGTCATTCGACCGGCGGATTTCTTATTCATCTAGCCAACTTTCCTTCGATGCTACTTCTTCTTCAGCAGATGAGGATGGCCTGCAAGTGACTCCACACGATATCACAATTCTAATTGTAATCTGCACCGCATTCCGCCGTCAACCAAACAATAGATTCTTGTCACATAAACAGGATGCTTTGCCGCAACTTGCCCTGTGCTACGAAAAAACAGATGTATTTCGGGCGTAACTTCGCGTTATTTCAGCGTGAAGTTTGCGCAAATCAAGTCCTGATCTCTGGAGCTGCCGCCGACAAAAAGCGCAAATTCGCCCGGTTCCACCACGCGCCGCTCATCCGGCAGCACCAGCGAGAAATCCTCCCGCTTGAGCGAAAACACGAGTTCACGAGACTCTGCCGCCGCAAGCTTGACTTTCCGGAACGCAATCAGCCGCTTAACGGGAGTCAGCACGCTGCTCACAAGGTCGCGCACATACACCTGCGCCGTCTCGCTGCCCGCGCGTGCGCCGGTGTTGCGAAGCATAAAGCGCAGTTCGCGCCCTTCCGGGTCGATTCTGAGATCGGAATACGAAAACGTCGTATACGAGAGCCCCTCACCGAACGCAAACAGCGGCGTTTCCGGCAAATCGACATATTTATCGCCGTGCCAGCCCGGCAAGCTGTTGTAATAAACGGGTATCTGTCCGCTATGCCGCGGAAACGAGATCGGCAGCTTTCCCGCGGGGTTGATTTCGCCAAAGATCGCCTCAGCAACCGCCTGCCCGCCATACTGGCCGCCGTTGAACGCTGCGATAAACGCGCCGGACTCCTCGGCCACGCGGGTTACGCAGAGAGGCTTTGTCGCAATCAGCACGGTGACGATGGGCTTATGCAGCGCTTGCATGCGGGAAAACAGCTCCTCCTGCCTGCCGGAGAGCGCGAGATCCGCGCGATCGCGGAATTCTCCCGCCTGCTCGATGACGTCGCCCACCGCAAGCACGATCAAGTCCGCATCCCGCGCCGCAAGTACCGCGGCGTCGAGATCGTCCGCCTCGCTTGTCAGCGGGCCGCAACCGCGCGCAAACGCTACCTCGATTCCGCGCCGTTGTGCGCAGGCACGCACGCCTTCGAACAGCGTCACATACGGGCGCTCCGGCACCACCTTCGGCGGCATGTGCGGATGAGTGAAATACGTCCAGTCGCCATATTGCGCGCGGATATCGTCCGCGTTTGCGCCGACGACCGCGATCTTGTGGATGCGGCTCTGCTCAGAAAGCGGCAGGATTCCGTCGTTTTTGAGCAGCGTCACGCTCTCCCGCGCGGCGATGAGCGCGCTGTTGCGGTGCTCTTCACAGCCGAGGCAGGACGGCGTTCCGCGATCCAGCGCGCGCTCAAAGAGGCCCATGCGCACCTTGATACGGAGGATGTTGCGCACCGCCTCGTCCAGCACCGCTTCCGAAAGCGCACCCGACTCCACGAGCCGGATGGCGCTGTCATAAAACGCGGTGGAGGTCATGATCATATCGTTGCCCGCGCGCGCGGCGAGGAGCGAAGCCTCGTCCATGTCCGCCGCGACGTGCTGATTTTCGATCAGGCTGTTGACGTTGTCCCAGTCCGTCACGACAAAGCCTTCAAACCCGAGTTCTCCGCGCAGGATGTCCCGCATCGCTTTTTCGCTCGCGGTAAACGGCGTTCCGTCGATGGAGCCGTATGCGGTCATGATGGTCGCAACATTCGCCTCCACCGCGCGCGCAAACGGCGGCAGAAATGTTTCGCGGAGCTTGCGAAACGTCATTTCGGTGTCGCAGGAGTCGCGTCCGCCTACCGCGTCGCCATAGCCGATATAGTGCTTTGCGCAGGCGAGGATGTGCTCGCCTTCGGCAATGTCGTCTCCTTGGTAGCCGCGGATGATCGCGGCACCAAGCTCACCCGCGAGATACGGGTCTTCGCCGAACGTCTCGTCGATCCTGCCCCAACGCGTATCGCGCCCAAGGCACAGCACGGGCGAAAATGTCCAGTGTAGGCCGTCCGCCGCGACCTCGCGCGCGGTCACGCGGCCCATCTCCTCCGCAAGCGCGGGTTCCCAGGTGCAGGCAAGCGCGAGTTGGGATGGAAAGATGGCAGCCTTTCGGTTGAGTCCGTGGCCATGGATGGCGTCAATGCCGAAGAGAACGGGAATGCCGAGACGTGTGTTCATCGCCTCGCGCTGAATTCTGCGCGCATCCTCGCCCAGGACATGCAAAAACGATCCGGCGCCGCGTCTCGCCCAGAGCAGCGCTTCTTCCTCCGTCACATAGGCATATGGCACCTGCACCATCTGCGCCGCTTTTTCCGCCAGCGTCATGTTGGACAGGATTTCGTTGACGCGGGATTCTACCGCGGGGGTTTTCAAGCTCTGCATGGGTTCTCCTTTGTGTTGTCTTACGTAAAATGAAAGCGTTTGGATTTGTATGGATCTAACGAACTGTTGTCATCATTCCACCATTATAAAACCCGCGCGCGCCGTTGACAAAAGTTAATTTTTCCTGCGGTTTATCAGGTAAGTGTCTGATGAAATTTGCACGTTCCGATCGAAATGACAAGTACACGGATAAAGAAAAAAGCTGCCCGTTTTCGGACAGCTTATAAGAATCAATTCGACGGATTATTCGCTTGCCTGCGCACAACCGCAATCTTGAGTCAGCGCGCGGTCGATGCTCCAATACACGTTTTCTTCGCCGATGAGCGCGAGGATACCGCTGCGCTCCATCGTCCTGCGCGTCTCGGAGGAGAGCCCGCAGCAGCCGACGCGGATGCCGCGCTTTTTGAGCGAGAGGATCACGCCCTCGAACGCCTGCGCACAGGAGACATCCAGATACGATACCCCGCGCATGGAGAAGAACACGGCGTCGCAGTCCAGCGGAATATTCGCGGGGATGCCCTCCACCGCCTGCGTGTTGGCGAAGATCATCGCGCCCGCGATGTACACGACCCGCGCGGAACCATACCTGCGGCAGATCTCCTCGCCGTCCGCGGAGAGGCGCTCGGCGTCCACGGACTCGATGTTGATCTCCAGCTTGGAAAGCCTCCGCACGAGGAGCAACAGCGCCACGAGAACGCCAAGCGCGATGGCGGTGGTAAGATCAAAGATCACGGTTGCGATCATCGTGACAAAATACTTGAGGATTGCGCCCTTGAACTTTCGTGAGAACATATACCGAATGGCGGGCCATTCGTTCATGCGAAACGCGGTGACCATCAACACGCCCGCAAGAGCGGCCAGCGGAATCGACGACATGACGGGCGCCAGCAGGAACATGGACACCACAAGCACCAGCGCGTGAATGATGCTGGTGATGCGGGTGACAGCTCCGCTCTTGACCGCGACGCTCGTGCGCGCGATGGCGGCGGTCGCCGGAATGCCGCCGAAGAACGGCAGTATGATGTTGCCGATGCCCTGCGCCACCAGCTCCTGATCGCTGTTGAAGGCCTTGCCGGTCATGCGGGACGCGCTGGAGCCGCACAAGAGGCTCTCGATCATGCCCAGCATGGCGATGCTGAACGCGGGCGATGCTAAGCGAAGCAGCGTATGCACATCGATCTTGGCGAGGTTGAGGCGCTCTGCCGGCAGCAGCGTCTTGGGAATCTCGCCCACGCGCGCCACGTCGAAGTTGAGCAGTGAGGCGGTAGCGGTCGCGAGAATGATCGCAATCAGCGAGCCGGGCACGACCGCGTTCCACTTTTTCGGGTACGCGATCATGAAGAGAATCACAAACAGCCCGATGCAGATTGCGTAAAGATTCGGAGAGAACCCGAGTGAAAAGTAGCTACCGATGCGCGCGATGACGTCCTCACCCACCGACTTGACGCCAAAGAAGTTGTCGAGCTGACCCGCGGCGATGAGAATCGAGATGCCTGAGGTAAAGCCCGTGATGACCGGAGCGGGAATGAAGGCGGTGAGTTTACCGAGGCGCAGCACGCCCGCGAGAAGCAGGAACACGCCCGCCATCAGCGTCGCAAGAAACACGCCCTGCATCTGATACTTCGCTACGATGGAGATCAGGATCGCCGCCATCGCGCCCGTTGGGCCCGAAATCTGGTAGAACGCGCCGGAGAGCGAGCCGATGATCACGCCCGCGATGATCGCGGTGATCAGTCCCGCCGCGGCATCCGCGCCGCTGCTGACGCCGAACGCGAGCGCAAGCGGTAGGGCAACCGCAGCGACCGTGATACCCGCCATCAGGTCTTTTGAAAAGGACTTCGCGTTGTAACCTTGGAACTCCTGCCGCAAACTTTGAACAAAACTACGAATCATGCGTTAACGTTACTCCAAAAATCATAATCGCCCGCTAGTATACGCCTTTACGTCGCTTTTTACAAGCTTTGCAGCGCGGGAAAGCGGTTCAAACGCCGGAGTTTACGCAATTTTTTGCGTGAAAGTACGTATCCCGCGTCATCGACAGGCGCATGCAAGCCCCGGCTTCGCCCGCGCTGACAAACCCCGCGTGCAAAAACAGGCGCATGGAGCGCGTGTTCTCGCGATGAATCGTCGCATATAATCGCTCAATATGCGTATCCCGCGGCACAAACGCCTCCTGCAATGCGAGCCGGAGCGCCCGCGCGCCATAGCCCGCGCCCCAGAGCGCGGGTTCGCCGATGGCGGCGACGATTTCCCAGTCCCCGCACGTCCTCATCCGGCGCAGCGAAATAAACCCAATCGGGCGCAGGCAACGCAGGCTCACGAAATAAAACCGCCCGCCAGATGCAAGCCTCTGCCCAAGCAGCGGCTCCGGCACCTCGGTCGAAAGTTCTAAAAGTGTGCGCGAAATCTGCTCGGATTCGTTGAGATAGCGCGTGACCTCCCGCTGTTCCATCCAGCGGGATAATCGCTCAATATCGTGTTTTGTGACATCTGACCGCAAAAAAATAGAAGCGGCTTTCTTCATATACCTTACCTCACGGCGTCATACTCAAAAGCCCTTCTTTGCGGTTCCGCAACGACGGTTCTTTTATGGACTATGTATTTGTCAATCTGCGCAGACAAGCTTCATGCGCATGTTCTATTATACCAGCTTCGACTCGGAAAGCAACCCGTTCGGGGCGGATTGCCGCTCTAGCAGCCCGCCCGATAGCCTCATTCGCTCCTCTCTTTGATGAAATCTCGCCTGTTGGCCTACTTACGGTGTCTTTCCGCCAAACTTGGGTTCGCCGGAATGCGCGGGGTCCTGTTGCGGTGTGCCGCCAGAATTCGGCGCCTGCGTTGTCGCGGGTTGCTGGTTCTGCGGTTGGGGCGTCTTTGTGCCGCCGGTGATCCCTTCCGCTTGTCCTGTGGTCTCGGGCTTCGGGCTGCCTTTTCCGTATTCCTTGGCGTTTGCCTGCTCTTTCGTTTCGCGAATGATCTCGCGTACGGGACGCGAGACCCAGTCGTCCGGATCAAACGTTTCATCCTTGTCCCAGCTCTCACCGAGGCGCTCAATGATCTGCAGCTTACCCGCACTGGTGCCGAGGTTGTGCGCGCTCTGCACATCGCCTTTCGACACCGGAATCGAATAGACGGTCAGGTCTGCCTGCTTTTGCACCTGCTTGCCGAGACGATCCGCAATCGCCGCCGTATGCGCGTCGTTATACGAGACGGCAGAGATCACCACGTCGTTTTCCGTCGCGTCGGTCAGGTATCCGTTCTCGCGCAAAACGGCAATCGTCGCGTCCACGGCCTCGTCCACAGGGTGATACCGCAGCGCGCTTTCATCCAGACCCGCGAGGATCTTCTCCGCATCGTCGTTGACGGCGGTGATATCCAGCACACGGTCAAAGCAATTGATTGAGTATTCGATCGAGGGGTTCACGTCGAGGCTGACCACGCCGGTCGGCGTCGTGTAGCCCTTAAAGCCGCCGAGCAGCAGAAGTAAGAACCCCGCGGCGATGCCCGCAAACGCGGTCACGCGCGAACGCCTGCGCTTTGGTTGCGCGGCCGGAATTCGCTCCTCCTCAACCGCAACGTCAAGCAATATCGTCTGCCCGATCGCATATTCCGCGTTGCGCACGCGCACAAACACGCCGTCTTCACGCAGTGCAGCAGCGTAAGCGCCGCGTATTTCGACTATCATCGCGCTCTTCTGCTCGTTCATGACCGTTCCCCCCGACCCAGATGGATGTACTCTTGCAATGCGGGATAATCCCCCGCGTGAATCACGATGACCGCAATGATGTATTTTCGGTATCGCTCGATGATCTTTCGTGGAATTCCGAACTCGGAAACCAGATACTTTACCGGAAGCTGCCGCATGCGTACCAGCATCAGATAGCTTTCCTCGCTCGCAACGACCGCCTCCGCCGCTCGAAAGCACACGTTTCGGGTGCTCTGTCGAGTGGGCGAACAATTCGTCAGATCGAAAAAGCGAAATCCGTATCGCTTGAGCGCCTCGTTCGCGGCTAAAATCTCGTCCCGCAGGGTTGTATCCGCGGCGCGGACGCTCGCCTGAATGGTCGCGTCGAGAACGAGATTTGGTTCTCCTTCCTCCGCGCCGCCTTCAAACTGATCCGGCGAAACGAAGATTTCCTGCGAAAACCTTGCGTCCGAGCGGTATGCGTCGATCAGGCTGCGCCGGATCAGGACCTCCGCATACGGAAAGAACGCGCCTTTCCCGGGAGAATAGGTATCGATTGCCTGCGAAAAGGCGCACAAAGCGATCGCCCATTCATCGTCGCTCTTGGTCACAAAGCGGTGCTTTGCGCGGGAGGCGACTCTGAGAATGTTCTTCTCCTGCTGGTGGATGAGTTCTTCGCGTGCCCGTTCATCCGTCTGTGCGCGGAGAACAAGCGACGTTTCGCGAAAGACCATGCTGCTTGAAAAGTCCTTTTCCTGTGTGTGTAATCCGTATGCGCTCGGTTTGCTGCGGGGAGCATTGCTCCCCGCAGCATGATCGTACCACGTGATGCATCGTTTTAGAAGAACGACTTATCCCACTTCGTGCCTTGCATCGCGAGGTCTGGCATTATTGGAAAAGCGACTTCAGCCAGTTGAGGAAGGAGTCGATCGCGCCGCCGTCCGCATGGTCGGTTCCGTCCGAACCGAGGATCTGAAACTCAAAGTTCTTCTCTTCCTGCGCGCGGTTCTGAATCTGAACATCGAGGCCGGCGTTCTCCATCGCTTCCTTGAGCGCGTCCGCCGCGGCCTTCGTCGCGCTTTGCAGTGCGGCAAGCTCTTCTTCGCTCATCGCACTCGTGTCCGCGTTCTGCTCCGCGCTCAGCGCGTCCTGATATGCTTTCAGCAGCGTCGCGAGCTGTGCCTTGTTCGCGTCCGTATCGTCCAGCGCTGCAATCTGCGCCGTGATGGTTTCCATGTTCATCTCCGCGTTGCCGTAGGCATATCCGCTGACAAACTGTCCGCGGCCGTTTCCGCCGATCACGCCCGCATCACGCGCGGCTTCCAGGAGCGCGTCCTCCGCGCTCTGCACCGCATCCGCGAGCGCCTGGAGCTCCGCTTCACTCAGCGAGGACGCATCCGCGTTCGCCTGTGCCGCGAGCGCCGCCTGGTAGTCGTTCATCAGGCTCGTCAGCGCCGTCTTGTTTTCATCCGTATCGTCGAGCGTCGCGATTGCGGCTTCAATCTTGTCCACGTCCAGCGCAGGACGGTTGTTCATCTTGCCGGTGCCGTCCTTTGCCTCCTCCGGTACGCCATAGAGCGTGTCGGTGGAGATGCCTGCGCTCTCCAGCGCAGTATCCAGCGCGGTCTTCGCGGCCGTCATTGCGTCGGTCAGCGCCGCGAGCTCGTCCGTATTCTTCGCCTCAATCGCTTCCTGCTTTGCCGTCCAGGCATCCACATACGCGCTGAGCAGCGTGGTCAGGCTTGCCTTTGCGTCCTCGTCCGTCAGCGCGGCGATGGCTTCCTCAATCTTCTCAACGTTCAAGCCTTCCGCCTGTGCGTTGCGCTTGTCTTTTTGTCCCGGCGCGGTGGAGTTGCCGTGATCCGTTCCGCTGCCCGGTTGGGTCTGGGTGCCGGTGCCCTGTCCTGCGGGTTTGCCGCCGCCTCTGCCGTTGTCCGCAAGCGCCGTCGTGCAAAGCGCAAGCGTCATCAGGATTGCGATCACCGCCACGAGGGTTTTTCTTGCGCGCATGCGCAGACCGAGTCTAGGCGTCCGATTTCGATTGATTTTCATATCTGTATGATCTCCTTATCCGATGATTCCGCCGGATATTGATCCGGTCATTACTAAGATACGAAATCAAATCGCCGGAATTGGGGGTCGCACCTCAAAAAAAAGCAAAATTCGCCAGTTCGTTCAGATTCACATAAAAAACAAAGCGCGGAGTTCTCTCTCCGCGCCTTGTTTGATCGGATTTTTACTTGGTGATCGCCGTGCCGTTGACGAAGACCGTATGTCCGTTGGTCACGATGCTGCTCACATCTCCCGTAAACGAGGTGATGTAGCTATCCCCCGTGAGCACCCACTGGCAACCACTGGCGATGGTCACATTGACTGTGCCCGCGGCACCGCCAGGATTGATCGATCCGGTGAAAACCGAGCCATCCGCAAGCTGGAAATCGAGGCTCGAGATGCTGTCCACGGTGATGATACCGGAAAGCACTTGCTCAGACGCCGTAAACGTACATGTGCCGCCGTTTGCACCCGCCGTACCCCAGCCGCGGGAGCTGCTGTTGCCGGAGACGGTCAGGAGGTTGTCGTTTGCCAGCGTGAGCGCGACATTGCTCAGCGAAATCGTGCAGGTCGTGTTGGTTACGTAGAACATATCTCCTGCGTTGGCGAGGATGCTGCCGCCCGTTGCCGCAAAGCTGGAATGCCCAACCTCCGCGTCGCCCGACATACTCTGATAGAGCATGATGTTGTGCACGTTCTCGTTTGCGTCCGTGCTCGCCTGCATGTTGCCCGAAAGCGTGACATTATTGAGCGTCACGGAGTTCTTGCCTTCCACCACGATCGCTTCGGACGCGTTGGCCGTCAGTGTTGCGCTGTCCACGGAGATATCCGCCGTGCTGTAGACCGCGGGGCTGCCGGTTCCGTTGGTCACATAGGTGCCGCCGGTCACGTTGACGTCTCCGCCGCCGCGATCGGAGCGGATTGCTGCGGCCGAGTTACCCTCGGTCTGCACGTCGAGGTTTGTCGCATTCATCGTTGCTCCACCGGTTGTTTGAATGCCGCCGGAGTTGTTCATCGCGGTGTGAATCTTCGAGTCGGAGATGTTCACCGTCGTACCCTCACCGTAGCTGAATACGCCGTTGCCGTTGACCGCGTTGGTGGTCACCGTTGCTCCGGTGATGGTCGCCGTTGCGCCGTTGAGCGCAAGAAGCCCCGCGTTCATGCCGTAAAAGTCGCCGTTTTCCGTGCTGGACGAAGCGCCGCCCGTCTTGTTGACGGTGATTCCGCTCAACGTAACCGTTGCGCCGTCGATGCGGAGCGCGTTCTCATCGTCCCCGCTGGAGGTATACGTCTGCGCGTTGACGGAGGTGTCCGTGTTGATGGTCGTCGCCGCGGTTCCGTTGGTCACCGTGCTGCTACCGCCAAAGTTCGCACCCGGCTGCCCGCCCTGTGCGGATGCGTCCTGTCCGCCGCCCGCCGACTGGATCACGATCGCGCTTGCGACGTTGTCGCTTGAGAGCGTGACCGCGAGGATGTCTCCAACCGCGATGTCCGATGCGGCGGCTGTCGCCGCTTCAGGCCCGTTTTGCTTGGTCACCACGGTCGCTTCGTTATAGGAGAAGGTGATCGTCTCCGTTCCCGCGGTAAAGCCCATCATGCCGCCCATGCTTTGTCCGTCCGGCGGGTTCTGTCCGCCCTGCTGCGAGCTATCACCGGATGGCTGCTGTGGCGGGTTCCCCTGCTGGGTGCTGTCGCCGGAAGGCTGCGCCGGTGGTGTGCCCTGCGGTGCAGAGCCGGAGCCCTTCGACTGATCGGAAGGCGCACCCTGCTGTCCCGCGCCGTTGGGTTGCCCGCCGGGCTGCGTCATGGTGCCGACCAACGCCGTGATGGTGCCGTTTTCGATACTCTGCACCTGAACGTAGGTGGCATCGGTGCTTGCCTGCGCTGCGTTCGACGCGCTCGCCGTCTGCGTGGTCTGCGCCGCTGTGCTGCTGCTTGTCCCCGCCGAGCAGCCGGAAAAAGCGAGCATCACCGCCGCAAGTACGCTGATGAGCGTAATCCATTTACCGTTATGCATGTTGTCTCACTCCTTGATTGATGATTTCATTTTTTGATTTCATTGATGATTCCGATGAAGTGAGTATAATGGTCGTTTGCGTTTGAATTGTGGCAACGAAACGATAGATTCTGTCTCTTTGCATCAAAAAACTCCGGCTCTGCGCCGGAGTTTGTAACCCGCATTTCTATTTATTTCTGCATCGTTTGAAGCAGAAATTTCTCCGCTTCCGCGTTCCAGAGTCCGTTGTTGCCCTTCACGATCTCGTCGAGTTTGGCGAACATCGGCTCCGATTTGCCCTTTTCCGCGAAGTCGGAAATCGCGGTCAGCGGCAGGTCGATCTGCGTATAGATCAACTTCTTGCCGCCGGGAATCTTCGGCAGGTTCGCCGTCGTCTCCGCGACGCAGTCGAGACCGCCGATGTGCGTGATCATCGCCGCAGGGTTGAGTTTGCCCGCGTTCATCATGGCAATCGCCTCGCGCATGTCGTCCGTGTTGCCGTGGCTCGTCGCAGCTAAGTGCGTGCGGTTGTAGTGCACGTTATAGAAGTTCATCGTCGCGGAAAACGCGGTGTCGCCCGGGCCCGCGAAGAAGTTCAGGCAGCCGTCCACCGCGAGGATCGCGTCGCTCTGCTCAACGACGGGCTTCACCGGCGCAAAGCAGATCACGTCGTTGTAGCCTTCCCCGCCGGAGAGTGCGCGAAGGGTCTCCACCGGGTTTTCGAGCTTGCCCGTGTTCACGTAGTGCAAATCGATGCCGCACGATTTCGCGTGCTCGACGGAATAGGTGCTCTCCGCTCTCGCAAGCCGTGCGTCGTCGATATCGGTCACAACGAGCAGACTCGGCTTGCGGTCGCAATGCAGCGCGTAGTCGATGGCGCCGAGGCCCATCGGGCCAACGCCCGCGAGCAGCGCCATCTTACCGCCTTCGACGATGCCCATGTCGTGCACATACTCGCCGTCGCGCGTGTGGTACATCGCGTGGAACGTTGCGATAATGCAGCTCATCGGCTCCGCGAGCGAACCGTAGAAGAAAACGTCGCTGTGGTACGGCAAGAGACAGTCCATGTGCAGCGTTTCCCACGGGATATTGACGTAGGTTGCGTCGCCGCCGCATTCCTTATAGGAGTAACCCGGCGCGTTGAGGGAGCCTTTGTAAGAGTGCGCGGGCTGGATCACGAAGCCGTCACCCTTTTTGAACTTGTTCGACCAATTTTTGCCGACTTCGTCGATGATCCCGCAGAACTCGTGCCCGATGATCGTGGGGTTCGCCGCGACGTCGTCCGGCACGCGCTTGTGCGCCGCGCCCTGCTGAAGCGCCTTATAGCTGCTCATGCAGAGGCTGTCCGAGATCACCTTGCAGCGCACGCCGTCGTCGCCGACGGGGCTCAGTTCAAACTCTTCCAACCGTAAATCGTGTGCGCCGTACAGGCGAACCGCTCTTGTTTTCATGTGATTTACTCCTTTTCTCCGTTCTCGTGCCGGATCAAATGCCAAGTGTTCTCGATCAAATTCGAAAACTGTTCTTCCTTCATCTTCTCAATCACAAACTTCTGGCGTGGTGAGTTGATATCCTCGCCGCTGATCTGTAACATGCCGTATTGGTCGCAGAGCTTGCGCAAGCGCTCGATCTGTGCTTGCGTGTTGCGCGTGGGCATGTAGGTAACAGCGCGGATGCCCGCTTCCGAAATCACCGCGATTAGTTCGTCCAGATAATCATCTTCAAACTTTTGCGCCTTCTTGTCTCCCGTGACACTCGCCGTCACGTCGCCAAGATACGCGTACGCGAGAATCCCGCCGACTTCGTCGGCAAAATGCACGATCTCGCGCAGAGTCGGGCACTCGTCCGTCGCGGGGATGAACACCTTCGGAATGCAATCTTTCTTCAGCGTACCGACTAAGTCGTACTCTGCGAGCATGATTTCCAGCTCGCTTGCGTGCTCCGGCAGGCTCGCTTTGCCGAGGCGGAGGAGCTGTCGCGCAAGCGCGAGCATGAGATGCCGCTCGGTGACGCTTCCGCCGACTGCATATTGCGAGAGCGGCAGAACATCGCGGTCGAAACCGAGATTCACGCCGTCGTCTGCGTAGAGCGCGTTGATCCGCTCCACCATCTTGCGATTGCGCGCGTTTCTGCGCTCGCGCAGCGGCGCAAAATACGCCTGAACTTGCTCAATCTTGTCGTGCGGAACGGCGTGAAGCACCATGTAGCTGTTGCCGATTTGGTCGGGGTTGTTCGTGCGGCGATCCGCAAGCGGTGTTTCCGCAAACGAAACGCGCGTCTCGATCCCGATCGTGGTTGGAATTCCGACGATCTTTCCCGCCTCGATGAACTCCCTTGCTCCTCCGATGCTATCGTGATCCACGATTCCGCAGGTGGCGAGGCCCTCCGCTCGCGCGGCGTAGACCGCGGCACTGGGCGAATATGGCGAAAACGAATAGCTCGTGTGGATGTGGTTGTTGACCATGCGCGGATCAACAGGCGGGAAGCTTGCGCGCGCTACGGCGCGCGTGAGCGCGCCGAACCGCTCCTCTTTCGTTTTCGCATTGAGTTCGTTTAATAAAGAAAGCTCGATCATCTCAGCATCACCTGTCCGCCCGTGACCGCAATCGCCTGACCCGTTTCGTAGGTCTGCTCGACTGCGTAGAAGATCGCTTTTGCAACGTCAGACGGCAAACAACCGCGCTTGATCAGCGACTTACTTAGGTAGAAATTCTTCACGTCCTGAATTGTGGTCGCTCCCGGAACTTTGCCCGCGCGCAAATACTGCACGAAGAGTCCGCGCTCCGGATCGCTCCAGAGCGGACCGTCGTAGTAGTTGCCGGGGCAGATCGCGTTCACCTTGATGTTGTACGGCGCGAGTTCCAGCGCGAAGCTCTCGACGAGGCCGATACCGCCGAACTTTCCGCCCGCGTAGGCGAAGTTCTTGTTGCTGCCTTCGAGTCCGCTCTTGCTGTTGATCTCGATGATGTCGCCCATCCAAGCAGAATCCGCCGCGAACTGCGCACGCATGATCCGCTGCGCATACTTGACGCAAGTAAAGAACGCGGTGTAGTTGATCGAGGTCACAAACTCAAAGTCCTTCTTCTCCATCTCGTCCAGCGAGCCTGCCTTTAATACGCCAGCGTTGCTCACGAACAAGTCCAGCCCGCCAAACGCTTCCACGGTGGCGGTGATTAAATTCGCGACGCTCTCCTCACTCGACACATCCGTCTTGACCGCGATCGCCCGCTCGCCGAGCGACGCCGCGACGGTCTGCGCCAGCGGTTCGTTCAGGTCGGCGATCACGACAAACGCGCCCTCGCGGTAGAGTTCCTCCGCGATGCCCTTGCCAAAGCCCTGCGCGCTGCCGGTGACGACGGCGATCCTCCCGCCGAGCCTGCCCGCGATTTGCGCTCTGTTGTGAATCTGCTGAGCAGCAATCTGCTCCCATTTCGTTAGGTCGATCATGTGTTTCCCTCCAATGGGCAGGACATGCCTGATCCATTATAAGACCTGTGTTTGTTGACGAATGGTACGATTTCCTATCGTCTTTTTCGATCTTTGCGCCGTTTCCACAGATAACATGAAAACGTCACGATTTGCCCATGAGTCCGAGGAGCTTTGCGTAGGCATCCTGCCATTGCTGATCCTGATGGCTCTCATACCGCTCCGTGACGAACGAGGCGCGCACGACCGCGCGCGCTTCCTCGACGTTCTTCAGCTCGCCGAGCGCTACCGCCTGCATGAGCAGATTCCCCACGCACGCGCACTCGACTGGTCCTGCGACGACGGTTCTACCTGTCGCGTCCGCCGAGAGCTGGTTCATGAGCTTGTTCTTCGTGCCGCCGCCGACGATGTTGAGTTGGTCGATGCGCGCGCCGCGATACAGTTCCAGCGTCTCCAGCGCAAAGCGATACTTGAGCGCTAAGCTGTCGTAGATGCAACGCGCGACCTCGCCGACCGTCTGCGGCACGGGTTGATTGGTGCGCTCGCAATACTGCTGAATCTTCTTTTGCATGTTGCCCGCGGCGTAAAAGCTCGCGTCGTCGGTGTCGATGATGCCCACAAGCCCCTTGCTTGCCTTTGCGGCAGCATCGATCTCGTCGTAACTCAAGAATTGTCCCTGCTTCTGCCAGTCGCGCTTGCACTCCTGCACCAGCCAGAGCCCCATGATATTTTTCGACAGTCGGAAGGTTCCCTGCACCGAGCCTTCATTGGAGAATTTTGCGTCGCAAACCGCGCTCGTCTTCACGGGGCGCTCGTTTTCCACGCCGAACACCGACCAGGTGCCGCTGGAGCAGAATGCAAAATTTCCCTCACCGGGAATCGCGGCAACCGCGGAGGCCGTGTCGTGAGACCCCACCACCGCAAACGGCACGCGGGAAATGTCCAGCTCGTCCGCAACCGATTCGCGGATGCGTCCGCGCATGTTTCCCGCGAAATCCACCTCCGTGAACACGCGGGACGGGATGCCGAGTTTTTGCATCGTGTCCGTGTCCCAGCGGCGGTGTTCGCCGTCGTAGAGCATGCTCGTCGCCGCAATCGTGTATTCCGTTTGCTGCTCGCCCGTGAAGAAATAGCCGTACAAATCCGGCGAAAAGAGGAGCGTCCTGGCGTTTTCCAGCGCGGGATCGTGCTCTTGTACGCGCGCAAACAGCTGATAGACCGTGTTAAACGGCATGCTCCCGATGCCCGTGCGCGAAAAGAGCGTCTCCTGCGGCACGACGGCGTGCACGGCAGCCATACCCGCCTCGGTGCCGTTTCGATAGCAGCGCGGGTTGCCTAAGAGCGCGCCGTTTTGATCGATGAGGCCGAAGTCCACGCCCCAGGTATCGATGCCGAAGCAGTCCGCCTCGGTTCCCTCCTGCTTGAGCTTGAGAAACGACTCCTTGAGGTTGCGGTAAAGCCCCAGCGCGTCCCAATAATACAGGCCGTTCTGCTCGATCATGGGGTTGTCGAAGCGATGCACCTCGGTGAGCTCCAACCGCGCGCCATCAAACGCGCCAAGCACCGCGCGACCGTTGGACGCGCCGAGATCGAACGCGAGCAACCGCTTTGTCTTCATTTGATCACACCTTTTTGCAGGATGATGTTGGCATAGACCGCCTCTTCGCCGGTCTGAACGATTACGGCGCAGGCGTCGGCCTTTTCGTAAAACGCGTAGCGCTCATATTGCGCAACCGCTTTTTCCCCGCGCGCGTCGTGGCTGGCTACAATGGCGCGATAGGTGTCGTGAATCGGAATCTTCATGCCCTTGTCGCGCACGTCCACGTCCATGACCATCGCGGGTTCGTCGGTATACAGATCCAGCGGCATGAGCTGGAGAATCGCCTCCATCAGCGCGGGCACGCCGATGCCGTCCGCACGCAGAAAAACGGCTCCGCAGCGCGCGGCAGCGCTCTTGCCGGGATAGTTTGCGTCCGCAAGCAGAATTTTATCGCCGTGGCCCATTTCGCACAGTGCGCGGAGCAGCTCCGGCGAGAGAATCTTCGGAATATTGAGCAGCATGTTTTTTCTCTCCTTCTAAAAAGCGTTCGCGCCATCGGCTGCATGACGCAAGACCGGCAGCGCGAACGCATGTTGTTTTGATGAGGGAATCGCGGAAATCTTATTTGTACATCGGACCGTAGGCGGCGCAGGCGCGATAGTCCGCACTCTCCAGATCGTCCGTGCCAAACGCGCTCCAAGCAGCGGGACGGAACACGCGGGAAGCGTCCACATTGTGCATCGAAACGGGGATGCGGAGCATGGACGCCATGGTGATCAAACGATCTCCGATGTGTCCGTAGCAGAACGCGCCGTGGTTCGCACCCCAGTTTGCCATTACGCTGTAGACATCCGTAAACGCGCCCTTGCCGGTCAGAACCGGCGCAAACCACGTGGTAGGCCAGGTTTTGTCCGTGCGCTCATCGAGGGTTTTATGCACATCCGGCTCGAGTTCGCAGGTATAGCCTTCCGCGAGCTGGAGCACTGGGCCAAGGCCCTTGACGACGTTGAGTCGCGCCATGGTGACGGGCATACTGCCGCGGGTACCGTGGATGAAGTGCGAGGAATATCCGCCGCCACGGAAGTAGAACTGATCCGCGGCGCACCAGTCGGTCTCGTTTAAGCAGGCCTTTGCGTCTGCGGGGGTCATCTCATAGAACGGCTTAATCACCGGGATACCGGCTTTGTCGGACACGGCACCCGTGCCGTCGAGAGAGGCGGCGCCGGAGTTGATCAGGTGGATGATGCCGTTTTTCGCGTGACCCTTGAGCTCTTTTCCCGTGACGCGCTTGACCGCTTCGGGGCTCCAATAGGTGCGGACGTCCGCAAAGATTCCGGGACGGTTCGTGAGCAGGTGCTCAAAGAGCATCGTCATGGCGTTGAGCGTGTCGTTTTCGGTGCCGATGACGAACGCTTCGCGTAGTCCGTTCCAGTCGAACTGGCTGTTGAGCATGGCTTCGAGGAAATCGAAGTTGGGCTTGTAGTCCGTCCACTGCCGCTGACCCTGAATGCCCGCGACGATGGCGTTGTGTCCGCACGATTCCTCGACAAAGCCCATCTCCGCAAGGCGCGGGTTGCCGACCATGAGGTCGCGCACGATGAGCATGTTTTTGACGACAAACGCCCACTGCTCGTCCTTCTCCGCGCGGGAGAACTGGATGTCCTTGGGGTTTTTGTCGAGACCTTCGCGGCAGTTTTCTCGCGTCCACTTCAGCGCGCGCTCGAATTCTTCGTGATCGTAGATGCCCTTGTCGATGCGGCGGAGAATCTCGGTCTCGTCCACGCTCTCGCTGCGCAGGCCGAAGTATTCATACAGCGTCTCCTGATCGAGAATGCTGCCCGCGATGCCCATGCACATGGAGCCGATCTGCAGATAGCTGTTCTGCCGCATGCCCTTGGCAGCGATCGCCGCCTGCGCAAAGAGCAAAATCTTTCTCGCGACATCGTCGGGAATCTCGGTGTCGGTCGAGTCCTTGACATCGTGGCCGTAGATGCCGAACGCGGGCAGACCCTTCTGCGCATGCGCCGCAAGCACCGCCGCGAGGAACACCGCGCCCGGACGCTCGGTTCCGTTGAATCCCCAGACCGCCTTGACCGTCTGCGGGTCGAAATCCATCACCTCGGTGGAATAGCACCAGCAGGGCGAAACGCTCAGCGTCACGGTGACGCCCGATTTTTCAAATTTTGCCTGACAGGCGGCTGCTTCCCGCACACCGCCGATCGTGGTATCCGCAATCACGATCTCCACGGGATCGCCGTTGGGATAGCGAATGTTGTCGGCAATGAGTTTTGCCGCGGCTTTCGCCATATTCATGGTTTGTACTTCCAAACCCTCACGTACACCATTTCTGCGCCCGTCGATGCAGGGGCGTATGCCGATCTTCGGCAATTCGATCGCATATCGGTTCATGTTCCTTCTCCTTCTGACTGTTCGCTGTCATCTATTGTGTTTCCGCCGGGGTACGCCGGACGGTTTTCAACAAATCTCGTTTCGCGCCTATTCTTTATAGATGCGGTTGTGCAGGTAGCTCTTGAGGCGGATGACCTGCGGATGCGGCAGGTCTTCGCCCGCCATGCGCTTGAGCAGGATTTCGCCCGCCTTTTGTCCCATCAACTGCGTCGGCTGCTCGACAATCGAGAGCGGCGGCGATACGATCCGGCAGAGATCGACCGCGTCGAACCCGACGAAGCCGATGTCCTTGCCGAGGATGATGTTGCGCTCGTGCGCCGCGGTGACGGCGCCCATGGTCATGTCGTAATTCGTCACGCAAAGCGCCGTCGGCGGGTTTTCCATGTCCATGAAGTTGTTGAACTGCCGGTATCCGCTCTCGAAATCGTATCTCCCGATCTGGATGAGATCCTCGTGCTGCCCATCGCTTCTGCGCGGGCCGGTTTCGATATCAATGCCGTAATCTTCCAGCGCGCGGCGGTAGCCCACCATGCGCTCGTTTGCTGTGGAAATATCGAGTGGGCCTACGATGATGCCGATGTGGCGGTGACCCGCGTTGATGAGCTGCTCCACCGCGCCATAGGTCGCGTTGAGGTTGTCGATGACGATGCTGTCGCAGACAAAGCCGGAGATCGTTCGATCCACCAGCACCATCGGCATTTCGCTGCCGCGGGAGTTTCGAATCTCGTTGAGCTCCTTCGCGGAGACATGCTGCGCCGCGAGAACGATTCCGTCTACATTATTATTACAGAGCACCCGGAGCTTCTCGAGCTCCAGATCGCGGTCAAAATCATAGCTGCAAACAAAAGATGTATAACCGGCCTCCCGCAGCGTCTCATCCAGCGAAGAGAGCACGCTTCCAAAAAACGGCACTGACAAGGTCGGCATCACGACGCCGACCGTCATCGTCCGGTTGGTCTTGAGGCTTCTGGCGTTTCGGTTGACCCGATAGCCCAGCGCCTCGACCGCCTCGTCGATCCTCTGCCGGTTCTCGTCGCGGACGTTGCCGCCGTTGAGATACTTCGAAATCGTCGCAAGCGATAATCCCGAAAACTTTGATACATCTTTAATGGTTGACAATCTGATTACCTGCCGTACCGCGTGAGCGGTATTTCTATCGGTTTATTCTCTGTTTTCGATTGGATTTCACGAATCGTTTCGTTTGCGCGTATCAATACTGTGACTTTTGGGTCTGAAATGAAGGCTTTCTTGGGGTTTCGCGCTATTTTCATGCGTTTTTAATCGGAATGCAAGCAGCAGAATAGAGCGAAACGTTTTTATCTTTGGTTTATTCTAGCATTCTGTCGCGGGACGTGTCAAGCGGTTTCTATGGCGTCTTGCTCGCATTACTATCATTATACTCATCAGACGCGTTTTATCGCGAGCACATTTCGCTTTCCCCGCCAAATTAGGTCTTGACGCATAAAATATTAAGTGCTACAATTCAAAAAGATGAAACGTTTCGCTTATGTTTGCGAACGAAAATGATCCAATACAGCGTACAATTCAAGAGAAACCTCCGGGGTTTCCCAAATAACGGCTTCAAGCCATTCTACTATTTATCAGAGAACCGAAAATCACGAATCCAAAGACGAATTCAAACCGCAAAACGAAATCCAACCAGGATCAAGCAAGGCATTTTCTTCGAACCAGCCGCTCGCGTGCAGGGCGCTCGCGTACCGTAAGGATTTTCCACCGCACGCTTTGCGCTTGCGAGCCTCCCCCTTTTGTTTGCATCCTTTATAAACGGATCGCACTCGTTCCGTTTGACGGAATCCTAAGATGATGAGGTGATACTTTGTCTGAAACCATTCTTCAAATGACCGGTATTCAGAAGTTCTTCCCCGGCGTGCACGCGCTCGACGGCGTAGACCTGACGCTTCACGCGGGCGAGGTGCTTGCGCTCGTCGGCGAAAACGGCGCGGGTAAGAGCACGCTGATGAAGATTTTGACCGGCATCTACGCCAAGGACGGCGGCACGATCGAACTCTTTGGAAAAGAAGTCGACATCCATTCTCCCGCGGAGGCGCAAAGCCTCGGCATCAGCATCATCCACCAGGAGCTGAACCTGCTCAAAGACCTCACCGTCGCGGAAAACATCTTCATCGGACGCGAGTCCACGCGGGGAATGTTTCTTAATAAGAAAGAACAGAACAAAAAAGCACAGGAGCTTTTAGATTCACTCAACCTCAAGCTCTCCGCCACCACGCCGATCAAGCGGCTGACGGTCGCCAAGCAGCAGATGGTCGAGATCGCAAAGGCGCTTTCGTTCCCCAGCACGCGCATCATGATCATGGACGAGCCTTCCGCGCCGTTGACGGACACGGAGATCCAGGAGCTCTTTACCTTCATCCGCCAGCTCAAGACGAAGGGTGTCGGCATCGTCTATATCTCCCACCGCATGGACGAGCTCAAGCAGATCTCCGACCGCATCACTGTCATGCGGGACGGTCACACCGTCGGCACAGTGGACACGCAGGAAGCGACGATGGATCAGATCATCAAAATGATGGTCGGCCGCGTGATCTATGAAGAGCCGAAGACGAAGTCCAACATCACGGACAGCAGCGAAATCGTTCTGGAAGCAAAAAATCTCCGTTCGGACGACGTGAAGGATGTTTCCTTCGTGCTGCGCCGCGGCGAGATTCTCGGCTTTGCGGGTCTCATGGGTGCGGGACGCACCGAGACCGCACGCCTGCTCTTTGGCGCGGACCCGCGCGAAAGCGGCGAAATCTACGTAAACGGCAAGCAGGTCAAGATCAACTCTCCCGTGGACGCGGTGAAGGCCGGTATCGGATATCTCTCCGAGGATCGCAAGCAGTTCGGCCTCTGCGTGGGACTTTCCGTCTGCGACAACACGGTGTTGCCCGCGCTGGAGCAGTTCACAAAGGGCCCGTTTGTCAACGGCCGCGCCGTTTCCCGCGTCGCCGATGAATACGTCAGCAAGATCGGCGTGAAAACGCCGTCCGTCGCCACGCTGATCAAGTCCCTCTCCGGCGGCAACCAGCAGAAGGTCGTCATCTCCAAGTGGCTCCTTCGCAACTGCGATATCCTGATCTTTGACGAGCCGACACGCGGCATCGACGTCGGCGCCAAAAACGAAATCTACAAGCTGATGAACCAGCTCGCCGCGCAGGGAAAATCGATCATCATGATCTCCTCGGAACTGCCGGAGCTGCTGCGCATGAGCGACCGCATTGCGGTCATGTGCGAAGGCCGCCTTGTGGGCGAACTCACCATTGAATCTGCGAGTCAGGAAAACATCATGTCCTACGCGACCATGCGGGAAATGGAGTAACACATATGGAATTGACGACAAAAAAGAAATGGAATCTGCAGGCGCTGCTGGCCCCTCTCGCGCTCGTGATTCTTTATGTTTTCTTTTCGATCTTCGGCAACAACTTCTTCTCGGTCGATATGCTCAAGAACATCCTTGAGTCGAGCTATTACATCGGGTTTATGGCGTTCGGCGTTACGTTCGTCATCATCACCGGCGGCATCGATCTTTCCATCGGCACAGTGATGATGTGCTCCGCACTGCTCGGCGCGTTCGTGTTCAAAGAACACAACTGGCCGCTCTGGCTTTCGCTGATTCTCACCGTCGGCGTCGGCACCGCGTTCGGCTTCGCCAACGGCCTGCTCGTGGCAAAGCTCAAGCTGCCGCCGTTCATCGCAACCCTCGGCACGATGATGATGTCCCAGGGCATCGGCTCGATCATCACCAAAGTGCAATCCCAAACCTGGCCGACCGCGACCGCGGAGATCGGCGGCTGGTTTAAGAAGCTCTTCATCCGCAACTCGTTCATGCTCGGGAATACAAAGGTCTCCGGCTTCCCGGTCGGTGCGCTGTGGCTCATCGCGTTTTTCATCATCGCGGCGCTGCTGCTGCACAAGACCAAGTTCGGCCGCTATAACTTCGCAATCGGCTCCAACGAAGAAGCGAGCCGCCTCTCCGGTATTGACGTAAGCAAGTGGAAAGTCCTGATCTACACGGTCTGCGGACTGTTCGCGGGTCTTGGCGGTATCTTCTACGCCGCGGCTTACACGACGATTACGCCCGGCACCGGAAATGGTCAGGAGCTCAACGCCATCGCGGGCGTCGTTATCGGCGGCACGTCCATGAGCGGCGGCGCCGGCACTATGGTCGGAACCCTCATCGGCGTGTTCATCATGAGCGTGCTGAAAAACGGTCTCAGCTCCTGCGGCTTGCAGGCACCCTGGCAGACATTCTTCACCGGTGCCGTCGTCATCGGAGCCGTGCTTCTGGACATCCAGCGCACCAAGGCCGCCAACCGCGTAAAGAAGGGTTAATCCAAGATTTCTATTGATTGAATCTATCTGAAGGCTTACAGCAGTTTTGCTGTGCTGAAATCCCTGTTATTGCGGCTTCCCTGCCGCAATGACCCAATCTCAAAGGCTTACAGCTATCAGGCTGTGCTGAATAAAAAAGGAGGAACACTCATGAAGAAACTGATCGTGATCTTACTGACTCTGGGCATGGTGCTGAGCATGTTTGCATGTGCAGCCCCCGCTACGACCACAACAGAACCCGCAGCAGCGACGGAAGCCACCCAGGCACCCGCCGCGGAAGAACCCGCGGCAGCCACGGACGCCGCGCGGATGTACATCCCCGTCATGGCGAAGGGCTTCCAGCATCAGTTCTGGCAAGCGGTGAAAAAAGGTGCCGAAGCTGCCGCGAAAGATCTCAATGTTGATATCTACTTCGATGGCCCCGCTTCCGAAACCGAAATCGACGCGCAGGTCAACATGGTAAAGAACGAGCTGGCGAAGAACCCGAAGGCGATCGCGCTGGCTGCTCTCTCCACCGAAGCCGTCACCGAAATCCTCCAGGAGTGCGCTGACAAAGGTATCCCGGTCATCGGCTTTGACTCCGGCGTACCGAATGACAAGACCGGCGCCGTGAAGGCTACCGCCTCCACGAACAACGAAAACGCAGCAGCCATCGCCGCCACGAAGTTCGGCGAGAACGCAGACCTCGTCGCCAAGATGCAGGCTGCCACCCCGGAAAACCCCGTCGTTATCGGTTGCCTGAGTCAGGACGCGGTATCCGCATCCGTCACCGGCCGCACCACGGGCTTCGTCAACAAGATGAAGGAAATCGCAGAAACCTACCAGCCGGGCAAAGTCTCCGTTGAAGGCCACACCAAGTGGGAAGCCAAGGTTGACGGCGCCGCGATCATCATCAAGGTTGAAGTTTCCGCCACCACTGAAGCAACCGCTCTGCAGACCTCCGCGAACTCCCTGCTCGCAACACCCGGCATCGCCGCGATCTTCTGCTCCAATGAAGGCGCAGTCGTGGGTCTGCTTGCAGCTACCTCCGATGGTGAAGACCTGGCAGACGGCGGCAAGTATGCCGACCTCGTCGTTGCTGGCTTTGATGCCGGCGCCGCGCAGAAGAACGCCATTCGCAATGGCTGGTTCTACGGCTCGGTCACCCAGGATCCGTACCAGATCGGCTACAAGGCCGTCGAACTCGCCGTGAAGGCCGCCAACGGTGAACCCGTTGCCGACGTTGACACCGGTGCACAGTGGTACAATGCCGAGAATATCGACAATCCCGACATCGCGCTCCTCGTGTACGATTGATTCTCCTGACTCCTTTTTAGAACCTGTGCCACATGCGAAAACGGAGGGCGTACCCCCTCCGTTTTCCTTTGTTTTGGTGTTTATATCGTTATTTAAAAGAAATAATCTATCGCAAGAAGTCGATCATCTCCGTTAAGGAAGAGATGTCCCAGTCGCGCTTTGGCTCTGAATCGCGGCAGATATGAAACGCGGTGAACCCCAGCGCGCGAGCGCCGTCCGCCTCCACATCGTAATCGTCCACATACAGGCTCTCCTCGGCAGAAACTCCGAGCTGATGCAGCGCGGTCTGATAGATCAGCGGCTCCGGCTTCATCACGCCCACCTGATCGGAACACACGAAGCACGAAAAATAGTCAGCAAGGACCACCGCCTCCAGCGTAAGCTTCAGCGAAGGAAACGTGTCGCTGATCACGCCCAAGCGATACCCTTGCGAAGAAAACCAGTCGAGCACGGTTCTCGTTTCGGGGTAGACCACGCCGCCGTTAAGCCAATATGCATCAAAGAGCGTATCCGCGCGGGTCTCGATCTGATCAATCACGCCCTGCGAACGCAGCAATTCAGCGAAATAGTTGCGCCAGAACGCGATTTCGTTCTCCACGGTCAGAAGTTGACGTTCCCCCAGCAACCGGAAAAACAAATCCTCCTGCGCACCAAACGGCCTGCCCGACCAGCCCTCGATCAAACGCGCGCGCTGCTCCCGTGCGGCGGGATCGCCGTGGATCAGCGTGTGATCGCGGTCAAAGAAGGCAGCCTTGTAGATTTTCGTCTTCTCTTTCTTTTGCATTATTCAATCCCATCTGCATTTTTCATTTGAGGAACATACAAAAAGCGAGATAATCAATCGGGCAAGTTCTTTTGCCTACTTTTCTTTCAAGAAAAGTAGGTCAGCGTATCCGCAATCCCTTCGGAATGTGATTCTTGAGTACGCCGTCCACCGCCTTGCCCCAGCCGATCGGATGGCCTGCCGCCAGCGCAGAGCACCAGCCGGAGAGCGCGGAATCGCACGCTACGATCTCACCCGCGAGAAATTGCGTCAGCGCTTCATCTGATAGGTTCACGGTTGCGCAAAACGCACTGGCGGGGTACGCCATCGCGAGCGCGTGATCCGGCGTGAATCTGCCGTTCTTGAGCTCGCCCGCAAGCACGCCCATGCGAACGATGTGCAGGTTCTTGAGCTCCTTCGGGCGCAGCTGCGGCGGGATGAGCACGCGCCCATCCGGCAGGAGCATCGGCTCCGGCGAATCGATCCCGAACGTTTCCCGCCAGAACGATTCAAACGCGGGAATTTGCTCGCCATATGATCTCGTAAACGACTGCGCGTTTTTCACAGTGCCCTCCGCGCGCACAAGCAACGCCATGAACTGTCCCTCTCCCGCGGACGAGTGCGGATACATCCGCCGCGACTCCAGCAGGGTGAAGTCCGGGTGCGCCGCGCAGAACGACTCCATTGCGCCTTCGTTTTCCTCACGCGAGAACGTGCAGGTAGAGTAGACGAGCTGGCCTCCGCTCTTGACGAGTCGCGCCGCGCTCTCGAGAATTTGCCACTGCCGCGCCGCGCAGGAGAGCACGTGCTCCTCCGACCACTCGCGAACGGCGGTCTCGTCCTTGCGAAACATGCCCTCGCCGGAGCAGGGCGCGTCCACCAGCACCACTTCGAAGCACGCGCCGAGCGCCGCCGCCAGCGCGTCCGGGCGCATACATGTCACGAGCGCATTGGTGACGCCCAGCCGCTCCAGATTTCCCACCAAGGTATCCGCGCGGCTGCGCACGGGCTCGTTGGCAACCAGAATTCCGGTGTTCTGCATCTGCGCCGCGAGCTGGGTCGTCTTGCCGCCCGGCGCCGCGCACAGGTCTAGCACCGCCATGCCCGCGCGGACGCGCGCCAGCGTCGCGGGCACCTGCGCCGCGGGTTCCTGCACGTAGCAAAGCCCCGACGTGTGCAGCGGATGCCGCCCGATGGCGACCTCATCCTCAAAAAAGAAGCTCTCCGGCAAAATTCCGGTCGGCGTGAGTGAAAAGTCCGCGTTTGCGCAAAAAGCCTCCGCCGTGGTTTTCAGCAGGTTGACGCGAAGCGCGCGCTTTGGTTGCTCCTCCATCGCGCGCAGATATGCGTTATATTCCTCCTCGCCCAGCTGCGTCCGCATCCGCGCAAGGTAAGCTTCCGGCAGTTTGTGCATCCGTCGGCTCCTTTAATAAACTGATACTTCATTTTAACACAGTCTTGGAACGGAATTCAAAAGCCCCCGTCTCGTGACGCTTCGCGAACGAAAAAGAGCTGCCACTTAGTGGCAGCTCTCTTACAACCCATTATTCCGCGTGCGTTGCGGGAATTGAGTTGATATCGTACGGCGTCTCCTGATAGACGAAGTAGTTGAGCCAGTTGGAGAACAGCAGCGAGCCATGCGCGCGCCAGGTGATCATCGGCGGCATTGTGTCGTCGTCGTTGGGATAATAGTTCCGCGGCAGCTCGATGGGCTTGCCCGCGGCTTTATCGCGGCGATACTCCAGCTCCAGCGTCTTTGCGTCATACTCGCTGTGTCCCGTCACGAACACGCGCCTGCCGTCGTGCGACGCCGCGAGATACAGCCCCGCCTCCTGAGAGGTCGCCAGGATGTCGAGATCGCGAATCTTTGCCGCGTCCGAGACGAGAATCGTCGTGTGGCGCGAGTGCGGCGCCATAAACTGCTCGTCAAACCCGCGCAGGAGCTTGTGGGAACGATCCAGCACCACGTGCGGGAAGATGCCAAACATCTTCTTCGGCAGCGGGCGCTTCTCCACGCCGTAGAAATGATACAGCCCCGCCTGCGCCGCCCAGCAGATGTAGAGCGTGGAAAACACGTTGTGATCCGCCCAGTCCATGAGGCGCACGAGCTCGTCCCAATAATGCACATCCTGAAAATCGAGGTTCTCCACAGGCGCGCCCGTGATCACGAGGCCGTCGAAGTGCTCCTCCTTGACCTCGTCAAACGTGCGGTAAAACGAGTCCAGATAATCCTGCGAGATGTTCTGGCTCTGGTAGGTGCCGGTGCGGAGCAGGGTTACCTCCACCTGAAGCGGCGTGTTGGCGAGCAGGCGCAGAATCTGCGTCTCCGTCGTCTGCTTGGTGGGCATGAGGTTGAGAATTGCGATGCGCAGCGGACGAATGTCCTGCTTGGCCGCGCGCTCCTGCGGCATTACGAAAATATTCTCCTGCGCGAGCAGGTCGCCCGCGGGCAGTCCATCCGGAATTTTGATAGGCATATGATAAAATCCTCTTTCGTTTCGTATTGTTCTTGTTTCAGCGTTCTTCCGTCCTTGGCTAACGAGCAAAGGCACAAAAAAACGCCGTCCGGCTTGTCCACGCCTGCACATTCGCAGGGTTGGATTTCGCCATCGGCGCCCGCTCTATTCAAATTGATCGTATGCACGCTGCAAACGCAGAATTCTCCCGGCAGGTGGGCGCAGTTGCCCTGCCCGGCCGCGGGATCAGCCGAATTCCCCCTTGCTAGAGGGCAGCCGCCACCGCATCCGCTTGCTCCGCGTGCTGTCGCATTCGCATGGCAAGCTCGGCGTTTGCGCAGGCAAACACGGCGCGCGAAGAAAGGCATTCCGCACGGCTACTGTGCAGAAAGCTCTTGCGCTCGATCTCGTGTTGTGTGCCTGCCGCTTTCATGGGTGACTGTTTCTCCGTTTTTCTTGCGTTTTGGTCCGCCTTTTTCGGCGTTTTCACCATCCTATCAGAACGAACCCGCTTTTTCAAGCAGAAATGCAGCATTTCCGCGCCTGATACATGGATTTTCCGGCCGGAGCATCCTATAATACCATCAAAGTATGCTGTGCGCGATTATGTTTCTCCATCCTGTGTTTCGCCGGAGTTTGCAATTGTGTTGCATTCTCGCGATGCCGAAGCGTTGACAGGAGGAAACGGGAAGCGTATGATATATGCGTATTAGTACGAATAATACACTCGCTCGCGAAACACCTTTTTGCGGGCGCTTGACCAGAGAACATCGCTGCAAGCCACCATCACGCGGTTGATCAGCGATTCAGGAGGAACGATGCAGGAAAACACGCTGATCGAATTGCGAAACGTAAAGAAAGTGTATCACGTGGGTTCTGTGGACGTACACGCCCTGCGCGGGGTGGATCTGCAGATAGCATCCGGCGACATCTGCTCCATCATCGGACGCAGCGGTTCCGGCAAATCCACGATGCTCAACGTGCTCGCGGGGCTGGAGAAGGTCACGTCCGGCGAAATCGTCATCGCGGGCAAGCACTTAGAGCGCATGACAGAGGGCGAGCTGATCCTGTTTCGGCAAAAGCGGGTCGGGTTCATCTTTCAGTCGTTCAACCTCATGCCGTATTACACCGCGCTGGAAAACGTAGCGCTGCCGCTCTCGTTCAGCGGCGTGCCGCAGGCGCAGCGCATCAAGCGCGCCAAGCGCATGCTCGACCTCGTGGGACTCAAGACGCACATGAACCACAAGCCGAGTGAGCTCTCCGGCGGACAGCAGCAGCGCGTCGGCATCGCGCGCGCGCTGGTAACAGACCCGCAGATCGTGTTTGCGGATGAGCCGACGGGAAACCTCGACAGCAACACCTCCGACGAGGTCATGCACGTGATCATCAACATCCTGCGGGAGCAAAAGAAGACGCTGGTCATGGTCACGCACGACCCGCACATTGCGGAGTTTGGCGACAAAGTCATCCATCTGCTGGACGGCAGAATTACGGATATCACCATCAATGCACAGGAAGGCACCACACAAAACGAACCGAGTGTTCGGGAAACTGAGGGTATTTTGCATGCGTAACTCCAACAAGATGAAATTTTTAGCGGTGATGATCGCGCTGGCGCTGCTGCTGACAGCTGTGCCTATCTATTCTGCTTTGGCGGCAGATGATACACCTGATCCGGGTGCAGCGACGCCAACACCCACCCCCACGGCGGTACCGACGCCCGAACCCGGTGACGGTCATATTTTTCTTCTTCAGGATGTTTCCGACGAAGAAAAGGGCTTTCTGCTGACGCAGTCTGCTTATGCCGGGGACACCATCGAATTCTACGTTCCGATCCTCAACAAGAACCTAGACAGCGCAACCGGGATTGAGTGCACTTTGCCGGTTCCTTCTCCGGCGAATGCGGATGCGTATCCATTCGCTACTACTCCAAAGATCACCGCAGATAAAACCTGGGATTCTGTCAACAGCAAGCTGATCGATTGGACAACCAAAACGTTGGCAATCGGCGACCGCGCCTATTACAAGGTAAGCGGAACTTTGCTTTCGACCGTAACGCCAGGAAATAAGACTCTGAATTTCGTCGTTACATATAACAGCGGCATGAAAGATAATATCTCTGTCGTCATTGTCGTTCGTGAAAAATCCGACAGTGGTTCCAGCAGCGGCGGCAGCAGCTACAAGAGCAAGCCGAAAGTCATCATCGAGTCCTACAGCTTCGATGAAGACACCATCTATGCCGGCGACATCGTCACCCTGCGCCTCGTGATCGCCAACACCTCCAAGCGGGAAGCGATCACCAACCTGCAACTCGACTTCAGTAACGAAGCGGGCGCAATTCTCCCCGCACCGGGCGGCAGCAGCAGCGTCTTCGTCGGCACGATCGACAAGGAAAAAGCCTATGTGCTCTCCGTGAAACTACAGATCATGCCCGATGCGGAAGCAAAATCGCAGCCGCTCGCCATCAAGCTCACCTATGAGGGCACGAGAAACCGCAGCGACTTCGACGAGACCGCGAACGTCAGCGTCCCCGTGCTGCAAAAGGCGCGCGTACGCATCAACGATCCGATCGTCTACGATGATCCGTGGGTTGGCACCACTGTGGCAGTCGGCGTCACGCTCTATAACCTCGGCAAATCCCCGCTGTATAACTGCATGGTGGATGTCGTTGGCGACGGGCTCACGCTGGAGGAATCCTACTTCGGCGGCAACGTTGCCGCGGGCAGCACTATGCGCGCGGATCTGAGCGTAACCCCGACTATGGCGGGCAAGCTCGACGCGCAGGTACGCGTCACCTATGAGGACGTCAACGGCAAGCAGACCGAAACGCTGCTTCCGCTGAACATGGTTGTCAATGAAGAACCGGCGGGCGGCGTAACTTCGAACGGCAACGGCGGCATGGTAACCCCGGGCGACGCACCGGTAAACGCGAACATCGGCTGGGTCTTCTGGGTGCTCGGCGGCGTTGCGGTCGTCACCGGCCTTGTCTTCCTCGGCGTCAAGATGAAGAAAAAGCGCGAACGCGTTTTGGAAGAAGAGTAACACCGTCCGGCGCGGCTGCGCGAAACTGGAGGAACAATGAGCTTGAAAGATATGCTGACCACGGCGTTTTTAAACCTGTGGCGGCGAAAAATGCGAGCGTTTCTGACCGTACTCGGCATGGTCATCGGCGTTGCTTCCATTGTTGT
This sequence comes from Christensenellaceae bacterium, assembly GCA_963667195.1. GTDB lineage: Bacteria > Bacillota > Clostridia > Christensenellales > CAG-138 > UBA7703. Next base: position 1,539,393 of record OY762962.1, on the reverse strand, counting down.
CATGGTGTCTCTGGGCATCGGCATCAAGCAGGCGACCATCGAGAGCTTTGCCGGAACGGGCAGCTTGATGACCATCCGCGTCAACTCCTGGTCCTATGTCTCCACCGGAAACGGCGGCGGGTCCTCCCGCCAGAAGAAGCTGGACAAAAAGGCGATGGCGGAGTTTAAAAAGATCACCGGCGTGGACGCCGTCATGCCGCTGGTTGAGACCTACGGCATGCTCAAGAGCGGCCGGTATGTCACGGATGCGTCCATCCTCGGCGTCACCAAAGAGCAAGCGGAGAAGTTCGGCATCAATCTGGCCGAAGGCAAAATTCCCAGCGGCAGCGGCGCAAACGTGTATGAAATCGTGCTTGGCGCCTGGACGCTGCAAAACTTCTACAACCCGGACAACGGACATCAGGCGCTCGATAAGAACGGCAACTCAAAGATTACAGCCGATTCACGGATTCAGTTGACGTTCGACTATCGTGCTGTCAGCAACCAAGGCCAAGTGCAATCCGACCCCGCTCCCGGTGAGAAAGTCATCCCGTTGGGAGACTTCTATAAGCTCAAGGTCGTCGGCACCATGGATCAGGGCAACAACGATTTCTCCTACTACTGCCTCATGGACGCGACACAGCTGGAAAAGCTCGCAAAGGCGAACAAGGACTTCACGAACTATAATTCCAGTAGCTACCAGACCGTATTGGTCAAGTGCCTGAGCATCGAGGATGTCAAGCCCGTCAAGAACGCCATCACCCAGATGGGATACGGCACCTACAGCTTGCAGGATGCGGTCGAAATGGCGGAAAAGAGTACGCAGAACGTGCAGTATCTGCTCGGAGCCATCGGCGGCGTAGCGCTGCTCGTTGCCGCAATCGGCATCATGAACACGATGATGATGAGCATCTTCGAGCGGACAAAGGAGATCGGCATCATAAAGGTGCTGGGCTGCCGCATCGACAACATCGCGGGCCTGTTCCTCACGGAAGCCGCCTACATCGGCCTCTTCGGCGGCGCGCTGGGTATGGGACTGAGCTTCGGTATCTCGGCGCTGCTCAATGTGTTTCTGGCAAGCTCCGGCATGCGAAGTATCATCCCAGCGTATCTGGTCTTCGGCGCGGTCGGGTTCTCGATCGTCGTGGCTCTCGCGGCGGGCATGTATCCCGCGGTGCGCGCTATGAAGCTCTCCCCGCTTGCCGCAATCCGAAACGAGTAAGCAAATAAATCGTCTCTCCTCTGGGCTGTCCGGAAAGATTCTTTCTTTCTTGGGCAGCCTTTTTATTCGCGCCCGATGTATAAAATTACGCTTTGCGTTTTGCTTCCACGCAACGTATAATGAATCTTGCCACAAAAATGCGGCCAAAGCGGACAAAAATCCGCGGATAAGGAATGAATGCCACATGAAGATTTACGATATTTCACGCGACCTGATCAAGACGCTCCCGTATCCGGGAGACGAGCCGCCGCGCCTGCGGGCGGTACACCGCATGAAGGACGGCGAGAGCTATAACCTCAGCCGCCTCGAGACCAGCATGCACGCGGGCACCCATGTGGACGCGCCGCTGCACTTCATCGCGGACGGCAAGGACATCGCCTCCCTTGCGCTGGAGCAGTTCGTGGGCGACTGCGTGGTGCTCACGGTGCCGAAGACGCCGCTGGACGCGATGTACTTCATGAAGCGACCCTTTGCGCCGCGCATCCTGCTGCACGGGCCGGGCGAGCTCACCGAGAGCGCAATCGGGTATCTGTATAATCAGGGTTGTGTGCTGATCGGTACCGACCGCCAGTCCATCGGTTCCTATTCGGACGAGCTCTCCGTACATGTTGCGCTGCTTGGCTACGGCGTCGCCGTGCTGGAGAATCTCGACCTTCGCGCCGTGCCGGACGGGCGCTATACGCTATACGCGGCTCCGCTGAAGATCTCCGGTGCGGAAGGCGCGCCCTGCCGCGCGCTGCTGGTCGCGGCGGAAGAATAAGTAGGCAGAGCCTACGCAGACAACATAAACAAATCGGCACCCGATCAGGGTGCCGATTTGCTATTTGATCGAAATCAAGCTTTATTTGGTTCGAGCGTGGTCAAGCGCCGTCAGGAGCGCGCCCGCGCCCATGAACAACAGCGCGAGAAAGAACAGTCCGTTGGCATGCTCGCCGAGCAGCGCGAACGACAGCGCGGCTCCGATGAACGGCGCGGCCGCGTAATACGCGCTGGTCTTCGCGGCGCCGAGCGTGCGTTGCGCGCGGATATAACACGCAATGCTGATGCCGTAGGTGAAAAACCCGGTCAGCATCGCGAGAAGCACCATTTCCATGCCGGAGAAGCGCTCCCCGATCGCAAGACCGATTGCAAGCGAAACCAAGCCGGAGCCGAGGCCCTTGACCGCGACGATGAGAATCGGATTGTTTTGCGAAAGTTTTCGCGTGCAGTTGTTTTCAAGCCCCCAGCAGACGGTTGCCAGCAGCACCAGCACCGACCCGCCGGAGAAGGTGAACGCTTCGCTTGCGTCGAAGGTCAGGAGGCTGCTGCCAACCGTAATCAGCGCCACGGCAAGCCAGAGCTTGGGCGAAATCGATTCCCGAAAGAACAGCAGCGCGATGAGCACGGTTGCGACGATCTCGAAGTTGTTCAGCAGAGACGCGCTCGCGGCGGATGCACTGCGAAGCCCAAACAGCAGCAGGATTGGCGCAAGCACATCCAGCAGTACCATCGCGACGACATACGGCACCTCATCCCGCGCGAACGCAACAATGCCGCTAGGTTTCGCGCGCCTTGCGCCAAAGAGCAGCACCAAAGCCGCCCCGACTCCCGCGCCGAGGTATAAAAGCCCCGCCAGCAATACCGGTGGCAGGCTCTCCAGCAAGCGCTTTGAGAGCGGAGTTGCGCACGCGTAGAACGCCGCAGCAGCCAGCGCCAGCAGCGTCGCCTTACCGGATTCTCCTCGCAACCATTTCTGCAATGTGTACATTCCCTTCAGGTGCAAAGCGCTTCACGCGTTTGCTTCGATTGAACTCCAGAAAAACTCACAGTATGCTTTTTGCAGCTTTCTTAGCAGCGCCTCATCCCTGCCGCAGACGGGTTTGTCGTCCACGAATCCAACGGGCAACCCATGCGCGCTGGTACTGGTGATCATCAGCTCGTCGGCATCGAGCATCTCTTCCAGCGTAAACGCGGTCTCGTCCACGGGAACGCCGAGTTCCCGCGCAAGCATGAGAAAATGCGCGCGCGTCACGCCCGGCAGAATCCGCTCGTCGGCGGGCGCTGTGCGCAGCACGCCGTCCTTGAGCAGCAGCAGGTTGGAGCTGGAGCACTCGCTGACGATGCCGTCCCGATGGAACACCGCCTCGCTGCACCCGCGCTCCTTGGCGGTCTGCGCCGCGAGCACGCTCGGAATCAGGTTGAGGGATTTGATGTTGCAATGTCCCCAGCGCGTATCCGCCAGCATGACGACGCGGCGGTAATCCGTTAAGTCCGCCAGCGGGACGCCGCGCGAAAACACCAGCAGGTTCGCTTCGCCCGATTCGGGGAATGAGTGCGTCCGCATCGCCGTTGCGCGTGTGATCTGAAAGTAGAGCTGCTGGGAGTCGCTGTCCACGCGATCCGCCGCCTCCTGCAAGATCGCGGTGAGCGCTTCGTCCGTCATCGGAAACGCGATGCGCAGAAACGCGAGGCTGTCTCTCAGGCGGGAAAGATGCTCCTTGAGCGCAAAAAAGCGGTGCCGCTCCACGCGCATTGCCTCATATACGCCGTCTCCAAAGTAGACTCCGCGGTCGAGCGCGGGGATGCTCAGCTGCTCCATCGGAGCGAATGTGCCGTTATAATACCCGATGTTTTCCATGATCCTACCCAACGTTTTCTATTTTATTCCCATTCGATATTCTGTAATACCGAATGTTTTCGATTCTTCTTGCTGTTCCGTTCGCCCTGTTCCACGCGTCACCAAAGGTTTACGAAAACGCCGCTTTTCCTACGCGGGAAAACCGCCGATCTGCGTGATTTTGGATGTCCGGGACGCCCCTCAAAATTGACTTCCACCCGAATTTGCTGTACCATATATCATACAGTTTTTATTCATGAGGTGCAATCGATGAAACGTACGCTTCTGCTCCTGAGCGCCCTGCTGCTTGCCGTCGCGTTGGCGGCTCCGGCGAAGGCATATGCTGTGGAAGAAGACGTCGTACGGATTCAGGTGGATACCGTCACCGGCGAAGCGGGCAAGCAGGTCGATCTTTCCGTGCAGCTTTCCGATTGTGCGGGCGTCGATTCTGCGCAGTTTGACATCAACTACGACAGCGCCGCGCTGGAGTTTGTCTCCATGACGCCGGGCGACCTCTTTGCCGCGCAGTACACCGTGATCAACGCGGACACTCCCGGCCGCATCCGCGTGGCTTGCGCCAGCGCGCTTGGGCTTTCGGGCGCGGGCACGCTCATGACGCTGCGCTTTCGCCTGCTCGGCGACACAGGTAGCGCGGTGACCATCTCCAACGGAATCATCACGCGCGTTGACGCGAGCTATAATCAATCCACGGCGTTGATCGCCATCACCGACGGCGGCATCACGGTCGGCACCGCGCCGCTGCCCGCGCCCGTGGTTACGCCCTGGGTGCCCGCAACGCCGATTCCTTCGCCGACACCAACGCCGATTCCCACTCCTTCGCCAGCCGCAACCAGCGAAAATGCGGAGACACAGGCGACCACTTCACCTGAGATCACCTCTTCGCCTGCGGCTCTGTCCGCAACGGTTTATTATGTCGGAGGCGGTTTGCTGCTCGCCGTCGTCGTGCTTGCAACCATCGTCGTCGTGAGCAGGAAAAAGGATCGTTCCTAATTCCGGCACATCCGATGATCGGACGGTTCTCCGATCGCGGAGCTCTTGAAACACGAAAGGATCAATCGCTATGATATCACTTCAGGCGGGCAAACTGCCGCATGGCAGGCGCTACTCCGCGGCTTTGGCGGGTGCGCTGGCATTTGCGTTTCTCTTGGGCGGATGCTCGCAAAGTCAGGCACCGGTGCCGACCGCAACCCCGAATCCTACGGACGCGCCCGTCGTGACGCTTTCAATCACGGCAACGCCGGAGCCCACGCCGACACCCACACCGGAACCCAAAAACCGCTCGCTTACTTCAGGCCGCGTCATTCCGGAAGGAACGCCGCTGCGCCCGTTTATCATGTCCATCGACAACGCGAAAGGCTCCAAACCGCAAACCTCGCTGATGGAAGCGGACATCGTCTACGAGTTTCTCGCCGAGGATTCGATCACGCGGCTGCAGGCGCTGTTTAACGACACCTATCCGCTCTACGCGGGCCCTCTGCGCTCCACGCGCTACTATATCATCGATATGGTGCAGGAGTGGGACTGCATGTACCTACACGAAGGATATGTCGTGCTGGATAAGCCTTATCGTCGCATTCCCGGCGACCTCATCTCGCTGTATCTGCCCGGCGGCGACTTTCACGGCTTCAACAAGACGTTTTACCGGAAGGTCTGCGGTTATGACGATTTTGAAACGCCCAACGGCTATAAATTCCGCGCGGTAGAGACGGCGCGCAGCAGCGTACACGCGCTGTATTACCGCGTCGCGGCGCTGGTCAACAAATACTATGGTGATCACGAGGCAAAGCCGAACCAGCGCTTCAATTTTTTAGAAGGCATCCATTACGAGAACGGCAAATCCTTTACCAAAGTTTCGCTGCCGTACGACAACAACAAGGACCCGAACTGGATTCAGTTCACCTATGACCCCGCAAAGAATCGCCTCTTCCGCTCCGAGGCCGGAGAACCGCACATGGTGCGTACGCTCACGGACAACGGGGATAACTTCATTACCGAGCAGATGAATGTGCAAAACCTCATCGTCATGTACGCGGACTACGGCTCCGTCAAGGAAGACCCGAAGCACCGCCGCACCTGCAATATGATCGGCACGGGCAAATGCGAATACTTCATCAACGGCCAGCACGTGTCCGGCACATGGTCACGCCCGACCGCGGAAGATTATACATCCTATCTGTTGGACGACGGCTCACTCGTCACGCTTGAACCGGGCAATACCTGGATCGCAGTGCATCCGTCCTCCGTTCCGGTGACGGTTGAATAGCGCGGCGCACAACAGAATACGCAGCATTGCTCCGCGGCTGCTGTCACTGCTGACGGGGCTTGTTGTGTTGCTCTCCGGCTGCTCGGTGATTCAAACCATCACGGGCATGTCACCCGCGCAAAACACAAGCGAAGAGACGGAGATCGTCGTCGTGACCGACGCAAGCGGCTCCAACTCCAACCCCACTGCCGCTGCGACGGCAACGCCGCTCATCGCCCTCAGCGAGCAAAAGAAAACGGAATCTCCGGACGAGACCCCTTCTCCAACGCCGTTCCACGAGGGCATTTCCCCCACGACAGGGCGTCCCCTGCCGGATGGCGCAGTGTATCGTCCGGTGCTGGTCGCAATGGACAACGCGGCGCAGGCGCGGCCGCAGACCTCGTTGATGCTTGCGGACATCGTGTATGAATTCCCGCTCGATCGAACCGACCACGGCACGCGATATCTCGCGCTGTTTTCCGACGTGCTGCCGGAGCGCGTGGGTCCGGTTCGCACCTCGCGCGCATATCTTGCGGAGGCCGCGCAGGAGTGGGGCGGGCTCTATGTTTCGCTCGGCGATCCGGAGATATCCGCGGAAAACTACCCGCTTCTCAAGGACAGCGGCGTGCGTTTCCACGTGGAAAACACAGGAGATGCCGCGAGTTATTTTTATCGCGACAAGACCATCACCGCCATCGAGGAGCATACCAACTTCTTCCAGTTGCTGCCTTATGTGGAGAACAACTATCACTTCTCCGTGTCTCTCAGCGACACGCGGTTTACCTTCGAACACGGGGTAAACTATGAAAAGGGCAAAGAGGTTGTCAGTGTAGGCATTCCGTTTACGAGCTCTGATTCGGAGCGTGTGCTCTTCACCTACGACAAGGCGAAAAATCTTTTCATTCGCAGTGACAAGAACTCGAAGAACGTGCTCAGCGAGAGCAAGTCTCTCACCCCGACGGACGACGCGCTCGGTTATGAGAACGAACAGATCACCGTACAGAACCTGATCGTGCAGTATGTGCGCGTGTCCGCGTTTGACAAGAATTACCGCAGCATTGAGCTGACCGGCAAGGGCGACTGCATGTACTTTGTCAACGGGCGCGCGGTGTTTGGCAGCTGGAGCAGGCTGACGTTGAACGATCCCACCAGCTACACGCTCTACGATGGCACAATCCTCCGTCTGGAGCCCGGCAACACTTGGATCATGATGATGCCGAGCACGCGGCAGATCAAGGCGATCTACGTAGGCTGATCCTACAAACATAAAATAAGGCGGGATGCATCTGCATCCCGCCTTTTTCTTTGCGTTCGTTTACTCCATCGGCTGATAGTCTTTTAGCTCTGTGGGCTTGAGCACGCCCACGTCCGTCGCAACGCCCGTAACAAGCTCCGGCGGCGTGATATCAAAGGCGGGATAGAATCCCTTCACGCCGGCCTTGCAGGTGCAAACGCCCATCGCGTGGCGCACCTCGTCGCCGTTGCGCTCCTCGATGTGCACCGAGTCGATATCCGGGTGGGTACGGTCGGGAAATCCCGCAACGTAGTACGGCACGCCGTAATAGTTCGCGCACAGAGCAATCTGGAAGGTGCCGACTTTATTGACCACGTGACCGTCGAGCGTGATGACGTCCGCGGAGGTCGTGAAAATGTCAACATGCTTGTGTCCCAGTACATAACCCGGCATGTTGTCCGTAATCAGCGTGACGTCGAAGCCCATGTCGCAGATCACGCTCGCGGTCAGGCGCGCGCCCTGCAGATATGGCCGCGTCTCCGGCGTAAAGAACTTCGCGTCGTCGCCGCGCTCGCATAGCCCGCGAAGCAGCATGCCGACATCCGCGTCTCCATAACACTGGGTCATGATCGTTGGATTTTTCGGAATCTTTTCGAGGAAAAACCGTGCTTCGCGGTCGATCCGGTCATAGCGGCGGGAAAACTTCGCAACGGCACCCGACATGATCGCATCGCAAGCGCTCCTGCCCGAGAGAATTGCGGCTTTCGCGTCCCGCTCGCAGTCGTCCGTCCAGGTGCGCATCTTGCGCGCGGTGGTCGGGCGCGCGTTGGCAATCACGTCCGCCGCGGATTTGAGGTAGTCGAGCTGCTCCGATGCGGTCTTTTCGCGACACTCGTAGGCCGCCAGCGCCATCCCCATCGCCGCCGCGTGAAACGGGCCGTAGCTCTGAGTAACCATGTCGGTGATGGCCTTCGCCACCTCCTGATGGGTATGGCAGGTGACGTATTCCTCCCGCGCGGGATAGATTCTGCGATCGAGGATACGCACGGCACCGTTTTCGTACCACGCGATGTTTTCAAAACGGAATAAGAAAGCAAGATCGTGATCGGCTCTTAGCATGGTTTCGCTCCTTTGGATGATTTCACTGTGCCGAACCGGATTTATGCGGATAAAAATCTTACAGGCACCCTTTCAGTATACACTTTCCTGCCGCGCTATGGTATAGTCTAGCGGAGGTGATATGGTTATATGAAGTACGCGATCATCGGCGGCACGAACATCGAATCGCTGCCCATCCCCTACCGTGAAGAAGTGGTCGGCACGCCCTATGGCGACGTGGTCATCTACCGCGGAATGCTCGACTGCGGGCAAGAGGTCATTTTCCGCTTCCGCCACGGCGTACTCTTTCGCCATGATCCGGCGGATATCAATTACCGCGCGAATATCTACGCGATGCAGATGCTGGGCGTGACCCACATCATCGGCCTTTCCTCCGTCGGCGCTTGCGACTACGGCTTCAAGGTCGGTACCGTGTGCCTGATCAACGATTTTATCGATATGACGAAGAAGCGCCCGTCCTCCTTTGATCTGGAACATCGGCTTGCGCTCCACACCGGCATGGAGGACGTCTTCAGCCCCGAGCTCAACGACGAGCTGGAGCAACTGATCCTCAGCAAGAAGCTGCCGTATTCCGGCCGCGCGATCTATTGCTGCACCGAAGGCCCGCGCTTTGAAACCGCGGCTGAGGTTAGGATGTTTCGCATGTTTGGCGCGCAGATTGTCGGACAGACGCTGGTACCGGAGGCGCCGCTTGCGCGCGACCTCGGCATTCAGTACGCGGCGGTCGGCATCATCTCCAACTACGCGACTGGCATGATGTCCTATGTCACCGACGACAGCATCGGCAGCGTCATGCACGAGATGCGCGACGATGTCTTTAACCTCTGCTTTGAGCTGATTCAGGGAAAAGCCTGCTGAGTCAATCTGAGAAGACAAAAACATTTCGCATATCAAAAGAACCCGCGCAAGCGGGTTCTTTTGATTCTCTATTCCGCAAACAGCGGTGGCTCGATCACCAAGCCCAGTTTTCCGTCCTTTTTGGCTTCGATCAGCACGCGAAGCGCGGGTTCGCCCGCTTTCGTGTAGACAAGTTTCATCCGCTTTGGCGCAAACCGCGCGTGCTCCAGCGCGTGCATCAGCTCCGCAAGCGCATCCGCGGGATAGATCAAAAAGAGCTTTCCACCGTTCTTGAGCAGTGAGAACGCGCTCGCGAGAAAGACCGCGAGCGTATCCCCCGCGTCGTGCCGCGCGAGGCTTCGCTCTTCGTGTTCGCTTCGTTCCCCGCTCCTAAAGTACGGCGGATTCATCACGGCGATGGTATACGCGCCGTGACCAAGAATGGCGGGCACATCTGCCGCGTCCGCGCAGACAAAACGAATGTCCTGGCGGTTATACGCGGCGCTCTTTTGCGCGAGCTCAACAAGACGCGCCTGTCGCTCCACGCCCGTGAAGCTTGCCCCTGTGTTGTCTGCGCCCAGCACGCAGATGACCCCGCTGCCGGAGCCTAGCTCCACCACGCGGTCGGCGCGGTTTGCGTGAAGGAACGCGCAAAGCCAGAGCGCGTCCGCATTGAAGCGCTCGTAATCCGTGTCCTGATAGAGCATCAGCCCGTTGTGTTGCAGGTCGTCCAGCCGTTCCATAGAGAAAGTATAGCATAGATTTCACTCGTTTCGTGCGACCAAACACGTTCTTGTAATGCCCTGCTTGTATTTGCTTTTTTGACACGGCATGATAGAATAAGTACGTTATGTTTGACGCGGTAAACAACACCGCCCAACGACGAGAGGAACTGGCGCATGATAACAAACGATCTGCAAAATCGCATTCATTTCGGAGATCGGGATGCCTTCTACGCGATCTATCGGGAGTATGGCCTCGGCATTTACGCCGCAGCGCGCAAGGCGCTGCCTTCCGATTCTCTCGCAAAGAGCGCGGTCAAGCAGACGTTTTTAACGCTTTATGAAGAGCTTCTCACAAAGACCGAGGATTTTGATATTCCCGTAAGGCTACGCGAAATCGCCGATCATGAAGTCTATATCCTACAGTTGATCAACGGCAACGCGAACATGCTGGATAACGCAGGCCGTGCAACGGAGCAAATCGAGCCGGATCAACTCTCCGCCCGCGCTTTTGTCGAGGACGCGGATCTGATGCTCAACCTGCCGTCACTGGAGCGGGATCGCAACTTCCGAAAGCCGCGCAGGGGGCTCTTCCTCCGAAAGCCGGAGCAGAAAAGCACCGGCAAACCAGCTCTGTTTTGGAAGATTTTGTTGGTACTCGTCGATCTGTTTTTGCTCTGGTTCCTGCTGGGGCTCATCATGGGGCTTGGGTACCTGCCCGCGATCGACCTTGGGTATACCTGGTTTAGCCAGCTTCTCTCCTCGGTTTCGATTCGGGTCTATTAACCTACTTGGCGTTTTGCGCCGGAAAGACATCCCGATAGTATGATCGTTCGCTTCTCCCTCGACACGGCGCGTAGAAACTTCACGCCCGTGGACAACCGGTTTATTCTGGACTATCTGCCGCACGCAAGCGAGCTTTGCGTGCGTGTCTATCTCTACGGCCTGATGCTCTGTTACGCGGGCGCGGGCGCGGAAACCTCGCTTGGCGACGCGCTGGGCTTATCTGACGCAGCGGTGACGGAGGCATATGTCTTCTGGCAGCAGCAGGGACTCGTACGCATTCGCGGCGAAGCACCGCTGATCGTGGAATATCTCGATATCGAGCCCAGCGACGCGGGCGGCGTGGTGCCGGGCAAGTATGCAAATCTCGTCTCCGCGCTGGGTTCTCTCATCGCGCCAAGACAGTTCGATTTTCGCGAACTCAAGCATGTCTACGACTGGATTGAGGTCTACGGGCTGGACGAGGAGACCGTGTTGGAACTCGTCTCCCACTGCATGGATCAAAAGGGACGCCGCGTCTCCGTGAACTACATGGACGCCGTTGCGCGCACCTGGTCCGAAGCCGGCATCTGGACGCGGGACGCCGCGCGCGCCTACCTCGACAAATATGAGCTCAAGAAGCACGGCGCGAGCGAAATCCTCCGCCAGTGGAACAAGCAGCGCAAGCCCACCAAGGCCGAGACAGCGTTTTACGACAAGTGGGTTACGGAGTGGGGCTTTTCGCCGGAGGCGATCCTCGCGGCGCTGCCAAAGCTCGCCGTCAGCGGCACGCCGAACTTCGTTTACCTCGACGAGCTGCTCGACAGTCTTCGCAAGGAAGGTCAGACGAGCCAGCCGGAGATCGAGCGGGCGGATGCCAGAAGCGCGGAAGAGCAGGCGTTTGCGCGCCTCGTCTTCGAGCGCGCGGGCAAGCTGGAACCCGCCACGCGCACCCAGCGCGCACAGATCAGCATGTACCTCAAGGACTACGCCATGCCGCGTGAGCTGCTTCTCTTTGGCGCGGAACAGTGCCGCGGCGCAAACGAGCCCTTCGGCATGATGAAGAAGCTCTGGAACGACTGGCACGACGCAGGCGTTACGACGATAGAAGCCGCAAGAGCAAGGATGAAATCAAAACCGCAGGGCGGATTCTCGAAACAACCAAAGATTGATTATCAGCAGAACGAATTGACGGATGAGCAAATCAGTCGAATTCTTGTGGATCTTGACAAGGATATTTTATGATCAACGAGACCTTGGAGAACTATTATACGCAAATTCGCGCCGAAGAAAGAGCTTCACTCGAGAAAAGAATCGAGGAAGCTTATATCCTCGCGCCCGAGTTAAAGGAACTCGATGCAAAACGTGCTAGCTTATTCTCCGAAATCGGAAGGCGAAAAATTTCAGCAGATCAAGCTAAGCAGGAGCTGGAACAGATTTCACAAGATGAAAGAAAGCTTTTAGCATCGATTGGTTTGCAGCCTACAGCTCTAACGCTCCAGTATAGGTGCGCACAATGCCATGATACGGGTTTCATTGGAACATCCAGAAAACCTTGCACATGTCGTTTGCTTCTACGCGAGAAGCTGCGCGGCTCAGACGGTATAAACGACAGGGAGACTTTCTCCAACTTCTCTGAAGATATCTACCTATCTGCCGAACAAAAAAAGAGAACGCTCACCGCAAGAACGGTGTGTCAGAGTTTCGCAGCCTCTTTACCCCACCCTTTAAAACCCAATATTCTTCTGATGGGTTCACCTGGTTTGGGTAAATCATTCCTCGGAAATGCTATTGCTTATTTTGCAATAGAAAACGGTATTGAGAGTTTACGAATCACGGCCTATGCGTTCACGCAAAAGGTTCTTGATGATATTCGGAATCAAACCGAACATGTTAAACTACTACACTCCATTCCGCTCCTCGTTCTGGACGATTTAGGTAGTGAACCGATTATCCCGAATGTTTCAACAGAATGGTTGTTTGCCGTCATTAATGAACGTGTGCTTCAAAATTTGCCTACAGTTTGCATAACGAATCTTGACTTAAGAGGGTTGCATGCAAAGTATGGCGAGCGATTAGCAAGTCGTCTATATGATGTAAACACCACACAAGTTCTCCACCTCACGGGCGAGAACCTGCGGACGGTGCGGTAACGACTATGCTGTTATTGTGCGCAACTCCGATCGGGAACCTGGGCGATCTTACCCCGCGCGTGCGCGAGGTGTTGACCAATTGCGATGCCGTCTATTGCGAGGACACGCGGAGGACGCTCGCGCTATTAAACCACATCGGCATCAAAAAAACGCTCGTAAGCTGCTATCGTGAGAACGAACGCCAGCGCGCAGAAGAGGTCGTTGCCCGCATTCAGGCAGGTGAAACGGTGGTATACGTCTCCGACGCGGGCATGCCGGGCGTCTCCGATCCCGGCGAAGTGCTGATACAGGCTTGCATCGCAAACAATCTGCCATACAGTGTGCTGCCGGGCGCTTCCGCCGTGCTGATGGCGGCGGTGATGAGCGGGCTTCCCGCGATGCCGTTTTCGTTTTTCGGCTTTTTCCCGCGCGAAAACAAGGCGCAAAAGCAGCTCATCGAGCAGCTTCGTCGCCTCGACCACACCGTGATTTTTTACGAAAGCCCGAATCGCGTCCATGCGACCGTCACAGCACTGCTCGAAGGCCTTGGCGATCTCGACGCGGCGCTGTTGCGGGAGTTGACCAAGCTCCACGAAGAAGTCGTCCGCGGAACGCTGAGTGAGCTTGCCGCACGCTACGCGGAGAACCCGCCGCGCGGAGAGTGCGTGCTCTGCGTGCGCTGCCGCGCAACAGCGCAAGCGAGCGACACGCCCGATCTCACGACGCTGCTGACGAGCCTGCTCTCCTCCGGCCTCTCCGTCCGCGATGCCGCCGCCGAAGCGGCGAAGGCTTGCGGTGTGCCGAAGAAAGAGGCTTACGCAAAAGCGCTGGAGTTAACCAAAACCTCCTTTTCTTAAAAGAAAAGGAGGCAAAAGAACTTCTCTTATTAGAGTTCCTAAACAGGGAGCTCTTTTTTATCCCGCAAAGCCTCTTGCAAGGTTAAAAGTATGCATCACCGTGTTCCAGTCGATGCAGAGGAACGCCGCGTACCAATACGCCAGCGCGAATGCCCCGATGCGCAGGAACGACGTTTTCTCACGATAGACGCGCACGACGCCGACCACCGCGAGGAACACAAAGTAGATCATCAGCCACAGCGGCAGCACGCGGCGAATCGTTAGCCCGTACGCGCCGACATACAGCAGCATGCGCCAGGCCGCGGAGGCGAGGACGATCAGGCTCGCCGCGATGAGCAGCGTTTGCAGTGCCTTGATTGCGCGGCCGGGTTCGCTCTTGCTCAAGCTCAGCCCAAGCAGCGTGAAGTTGATCAGCGTGACCGCGACGAACTGGCCAAAGCCGTCCCGCGCGTACTCGCTGTAGGTCAGGTCCACGGGCAGCGTACCGCCAAAGAGATAGGTAAACTGCACGTAGGTGAACAGCGCATAGGCCAGCAGCAGCAGGACCATTACGACTCCCGGGCCCGCGAGCTTCCAGTTCTGGCGAACGGGCACCAAATCCGCGTCCTGTTTTCCCCAGGTGAGGTTGAAGAACAGCGAGTAGAACAGCATGCTCCAAACGAACACGACCACCACGCGCCAGAACCAGTTCCAAAGGTTGATGTCCTGAATCCACGTGCCGAGCAGGCGATTCATGCCCGCGTCCGCACCGGCAAGCAACGCCAGCACGACGACCATCAGCGGAAGACCGATCGCAAAGCCGATCCATCCATGCCGCTTCTGGGTGCTGCTCTTGCCGCCGAGCACGCCCGCATAAGCGCGAAAATACATCCCAATCGCGCTAAAGGGCTTGACGAACACCGCGCGCAGCACGCCGAGCACGGCTTTCCCTTCGCGCTTGTAGGCGATGTTCTGCGTCGTGAACACGCCGATGGTGATCAGAAGCGCGGGAATCGCGAGCATCGTAAACCCCAATAGCTCGTTGTTCTCGTAGTCGAACATCAGGATGCCGCAGAGCACCAGCGTCGGCAAAATCAGCGCGAGCACGGTCTTGTTCGTGATCACGCGCTTCCAATTAAACGCGACAAAGACCGCAAGCGTCACAAGCCACAAGATGCTGTAGGTGAAGTAGAAGTCTTGTTCCAGCCAAATCTCCAGCGCGATGCCGATGAGAATCGCGCCGCCGAGCAGCCAAAGCTGCGGTTTCGTGAGCTGTGGCTTTGCCGGCGCTGTCTGCGCGTTAGTCGAGGTCGGATTCTGCTCCATTGGGGTTTTCTCCTTTCACATAGACGAGAATATCTCCCGCCTCGCACTCCAGAATTTCGCAAAGGCTGCTGAGCGTGCTGAATCGAATCGCTTTGCATTTGTTGTTTTTCAGGATCGACAGGTTCGCCAGCGAGAGATCCATGCGCTTTGCCAGCTCGTTGAGGCTGATCTTGCGCTTTGCCATCATGACATCCAAATTCACTTGTATCATAATATCACCTACTCAGACCGTCAGATCGTTTTCGAGCTTGTAGGCCACCGCCTGCGCAAACACGCGGCTGAGCACCAGCGAAAACAACCCGCACATGGCGACCGGCAACGCCGCGATGACCGCGATCGGCACCGGATGGAGGAAGAGCGTGCTCAGCCCCAGAATCGCGATGATCAGCGCGCATACGCCCATGCTCCTCAGCGCATCCACGTTTTTCTGCACAAACGGGTCGCGATCGAGCGTGCCCATCATGCAAAACAGCTTGAATGCAATATATTCGCCTCCGAGGATGCAAAGGGACGCAATCACGCCCGCGATGACCGCAAACACCTCCGGCTTTCCTTCTTTTTGGAAGAAATCGACCACGATTGGCATCTCAATAGAAAAGATCACCCACATCAGTGCGATGCCCGCGAGCATGCCGAGCACGATACAACCCTGCACAAACAGGTTTAAAACACGGTTGGTTTTCTTCATTGGATTACGATCCTCCGCTTTTTGTTTCATTTGGGTGGAATTCGTCAACTCCACCTATGATTCTTGCGCAAAAAAGAATAGACCATCGTCTTTTCTGACGACAGTCTATCGCTATATTTATCGTTTGTCAATAAATATTTATTGTTTTGTAGTTATTTCGTGCGGAATACCGTGCATTTGCCCGTGCCGTTGAGCAAATCCGCAATGCGCTGCTGCGCGCTTGCAATATACACCGTCGTGCCCTCGCGAATCGGCTGCTTGATGAAGTCCAGCTTGGCGCGCGCGCCGTTTGAACCGGGGCGGCTGGTGCCGACGCAGCTGTCGGTCAGGATGTCGATCTGGGCGATCACCTCGTCTGCGTCCTTGCCTTCGACCGCGGGCACGAGCGTGCTTGGGTCGTTGGGATCGCGGTAGATGCCGTCCGCGCTCGTGAAGATTACGAGATACTTCGCGTGCACGAGCGAGCAGATGACCGACGCGGTCTCGTCGTTGTCGATGCACTCCACGACCGTTTCCCCTTGCAGGCGGAGGTTTGCAAGCTCCATCTTGCGAATTTCCTCGATGCTCACGGGATCGTTATAGTTCACGATCGGGATCGCGTTCTGCTTTGCCGCGCGCAGGAGGAAGCCGCGGATGTGCTTGCGCTTTTCCTCGTCGTTAAAGTGCGTGTGCTCCACCAGAAGCTGGCGCACGCTGTAACGATCCGGAATGTATCTGCGGTATTCCATCATGAGGATGGTCTGCCCTTGCGCCGCGTAGTCCGCCTTGATCTCCTCGCGATCGCCCGTGAGCTCTTTACCGTTTCTGCGGATGTAGTCGAGGCGGCCGATTTCGGTCGCGCCACTGCTGACCCAGATCATACCGGGTCGAAGCTCCGCGCCAAGGCGGGAGAAGATGTTGTAGTCGATGTCGTTATCGGCCCGGCGGATGAGCGCCATGGAGCCGATTTTTCCGACAAGCTCGTAATCGAATTTCATGTTTACTCTCTACTTTTTCTAAAGAAAAAGTAGTAAAAAGATGTTTACGATTGCACGAGATACGCGTGGATGAAGGGCTCCAGCTCGCCATCCATGACGGCCTGAATGTTTCCGTTTTCCGCGCCGGTGCGATGATCCTTCACGAGTGTGTACGGCTGGAAGACATAGCTCCGAATCTGGCTGCCCCACTCAATCTTCTTCATCTCACCCTTGATCTGGTTCATTTGCTCTTCGCGCTCGCGCTCCTGCAATTCCAAAAGCTTTCCGCGCAGCATGCGCATTGCGGTCTCCTTGTTTTGCAGCTGGCTGCGCTCGTTTTGGCACTGCACCACCGTGTTGGTCGGGATATGCGTGATGCGGATTGCCGAGCTCGTCTTATTGATGTGCTGGCCGCCCGCGCCGCTGGCACGGAAGGTATCCACGCGGATTTCGTCGGGATCGATCTTGATGTCCCCCGTCTCGTCGTCGAAGATCGGCGTCACGTCCAGCGAGGAAAACGACGTGTGCCGTCTTCCGCTGCTGTCAAAGGGAGAGATGCGAACGAGCCTGTGCACGCCCTTTTCCGCCTTGAGGTAGCCATAGGCGTTCTCGCCGTCCACCTCGAAGGTGACGGATTTCACGCCCGCCTCGTCGCCGTCCAGCATGTCCAGCTCGCGCACGGTCCAGCCGCGGCCCTCGCAATAGCGCACATACATGCGATACAGCATCTGCGTCCAGTCCTGCGCCTCTGTGCCGCCTGCGCCCGCGTGCAGCGAGAGAACGGCGTTCACGGCGTCGTACGGGCCTTTGAGCATCTGCTCCATGCGCATGGTCTCGATGGCTTCGCCGACCGACGAGGTCTCCGCCTTGATCTCGTCCACGAGACTATCGTCCTGCTCCTCTTCCGCCATCTCGATGAGCGCGCCGAGGTCGTCATAGCGCGATTTGAGCTTGTTATAGCGCTCCAGCTTGTTCTGCAGCTGCCGGGAGTGCTGGGTGAGCTTGTTGGCGCTTTCCACGTCGTTCCAGAAATCGGGCGCGGACATTTGGTCCTCCAGCGCCTGAATCTCCGCTTTGATGCTCTCGGGATTCAGCGCTTTGCGGCATTCTTCCAGCTGCTCCGCGAACCCGCCGAGGCCCATTTTATATTCGTCCAATGGGATCATAGTCTGTTGTCGACTCCTCTCGATCGTACTGTTTGGATTGTGTTTTGCTTCAGTGCGGTCAATGTTTCGCTACCCGCCCGAATCAGCGGGCTGCGCTTTGTCGAGTCATTCGTTCTTGCCGTGGCAGTTTTTATACTTCTTGCCGCTGCCGCAGGGGCACGGATCATTTCTGCCGACCTTCTTCTCGCTGCGCGAGTAGGAGGCGTTTGCACCCTCGGACTTGGGTTCAATGGGCTTTGCGAGCTGGACGCGCTGGAGCGGGCCACCGGTCACCTGCATCATGTACAGGCGGCGGACGGTCTGCTCGCGGATTTCGTCCACCATCGCGTCAAACATCTCGAATCCTTCGCTCGTGTAGGCGTAGACGGGGTCTTTCTGCCCATAGGAGCGCAGGCCGATGCCCTGCTTGAGCTGATCCATGGCGTCGATGTGCTCCATCCAGTGCTCATCGACGGTTCTGAGCAACAGCACGCGCTCGTTTTCGCGCATATCGACCTCTGCTTGCTTGAGCCGCTCTTCGGTGTGCGCATAGGCCGCGTCCGCAAAGGCGTAGAGCTTTTGCGTGATCTCTTCAAACGAGAGCTTCTTGCGCTCGTCCTCGGAGATCAGCGGGCGCACGGGCTGGAGGGTCAGCTTGCAGATTTCCTGCGAAAGCGCGGTGAAATCCCAGCTATCCTTCGGCGCATGCGGGTTGCATTTTGCCTGCGCAATGCTGTCGATCGTGCCGTAGATCATGGTCTTGATGCTGTCGGAAACGTCCTCGCCCATGAGCACGCGGCGGCGCTGACCATAGATGATCTCGCGCTGCTTGTTCATGACGTCGTCAAACTTGAGCACGTTTTTACGCGTTTCAAAGTTCATGGCTTCCACGCGCTTCTGCGCCGCCTCAATCTGCTTGGTGAGCATGCGCATCTCAAGGCGAATCTCGCCCTGTTCGTCCGCGCTCGTGAAGCGGTTGAGCATGTTGGTCACGCGCTCTCCGCCGAAACGGCGCATGAGTTCGTCTTCAAAGGAGACGAAGAACTGCGTGGAACCGCGGTCTCCCTGTCGGCCGGAACGGCCGCGCAGCTGGTTATCGATGCGGCGGCTCTCATGCCGCTCCGTGCCGAGGATAAAGAGTCCGCCGAGGGATTCCACCTCGTCGTGCTCTTTTGTGGTGACGGCTTTGTGCGCGTTGTAGAGAGACTGATACTTCTCGCGCGCGGCCAACACTTCTTCATCGTCCGTCTCCGCGTGTCCGACGGCTTCCTCAATCAGCCAGTCTTCCAGGCCCTCGTTGCGCATATCCCTGCGCGCGAGGAAGTCCGGGTTGCCGCCGAGCAGAATATCCGTACCACGGCCCGCCATGTTGGTCGCAATCGTGACCTGGCCTTTTTTGCCGGCCTGGGCGACGATCTCCGCCTCTTTTGCGTGCTGTTTTGCGTTCAACACCTCGTGCTGGATGCCGATGCGGGTGAGCCTGCTGCTGAGGTATTCGCTGCGTTCCACGCTGATGGTACCGACAAGCACCGGCTGCCCCGTCGCGTGAATTTGCTTGATGCTCTCGACAATCGCGTCAAACTTGCCCTTCTCGGTCGGGAAGATCGCGTCGTCCAGATCGGTTCTGCGAAGGGGTTTATTGGTCGGAATCTCGACGACGTCGAGGTCGTAGATGCTCATAAACTCGCTCTCTTCGGTCTTGGCGGTACCCGTCATGCCGGAGAGTTTTTTATACATACGGAAATAGTTCTGCAGTGTGATGGTGGCAAGTGTCTGGTTCTCTTTTTCCACCTTGACGCCCTCTTTGGCTTCCAGCGCCTGATGCAGGCCCTCGCTGTAGCGGCGACCGATCATTAGACGGCCCGTGAATTCATCGACGATGAGCACTTCGCCGTCCTGCACGACGTAATCCTTGTCGAGCGTGAAGAGCGCGTTGGCGCGCAGTGCCTGCACGATGTGGTGGTTGATTTCCATATTTGCGGGATCACCGAGGTTTTCGAGGTTAAAGCGCTGCTCGGCTTTGCGGATGCCTTCCGCCGTGAGCTGCACCGTGCGCTTCTTGATGTCGCACTGATAGTCGCCATCCTCCGGTGTTTCTTCGCCGAGGATGCGATCCGAGCTGGACTGCTGCGTCAGGTCGCTGCCGCGCGAAAGCCCGCGCACGAAGCGGTTTGCCTCGATATACAGCTCGCTGGACTCTTCGCCTTCGCCGCTGATGATGAGCGGTGTGCGCGCTTCGTCGATGAGGATGGAGTCCACCTCATCGATGATGGCGTAGTTCAGCTCGCGCTGCACCATCTGCTCGCGGAAGACCACCATGTTGTCGCGCAGATAGTCGAAACCGAACTCGTTGTTGGTGCCGTAGGTGATGTCGCTGTTATACGCTTCCTGCTTTTCCGTGCGCTCCATGCCGTTGACCACGCAGCCCACGCTCATGCCAAGGAAGCGATAGATCTTACCCATCCACTGCGCGTCGCGCTTGGCGAGGTAATCGTTGACGGTGACCACGTGTACACCCTGGCCCGACAGCGCGTTGAGATAGGCTGGCAGCGTCGCCACGAGGGTTTTGCCTTCGCCTGTCTTCATCTCGGAGATACGCCCTTGATGCAGCACCATGCCGCCAAGAAGCTGCACGTCGAAATGCCGCATGTCCACGGTGCGTACCGCGGCTTCGCGCACGGTGGCAAATGCCTCCACCATGATGTCGTCCAGCGTCTCGCCGTTTTTCAGGCGCTCACGAAAGGCCGCCGTCTGCGCGCGGAGCTGTTCGTCCGTCATCGCCTGCATCTGCGGCTCGATCTCGTTGATACGCCGAATATACGGCTGAAGCTTTTTCAGCCTGCTTGCGCTGGTGTTGCCAAGCAATGTATCCAATAATCCCATTCGGAAAACTCCTTTGATTTTAATCCGTGGGCGATTGCAATTTTTCTTGAATGGTGCTCCCAAACGGCGGCAAACAATCGCAGTTTCGGCGTTCAAAAAGGCATTCGTCCGCATAATACCCTAAGTGTGAAGTATAGCAGAAAGTCCGCTCTCTCGCAACAAAAAGCCCCCGATTCCACGGGAGCTTCACAATGGCGGGCTTGTCGTGGCAAGCGTGTGGCAAGAAAGCACGCGCGGGAGTAATCCGAGCGTGTTTTTACGCCTCCAGCCGCGCTTTTCTCGCGCGCTGCACCATGCCGATGGTATAGAGCACCAGCGCCGCCGCGATGAACGCAAACGCGATGATGCGATCCTGCGTGAGCACTTCGTGGAACACCAGCACGCCGATGATCATCTGCAGCGTCGGGCTCGAGTACTGCAAAAACCCGACGGTTGAAAGCGGCAGTCGGTTCACGCCGAACGTAAAGAGGATCAGCGGGCTTGCGGTCACAATGCCGGTGAGCAGCAGAAGCGTCGTGGTCAGCGGCGTAAGCTGCGCAATCGAGGCGGAGCTTGCCGGCGAAAACAGCAGAAACGCAAGCGCAAAGGGCGTGATCATGATCGTCTCCACCGCGATGCTGGTGATACCGCCGACGCCCGCGAGCTTCTTAAACGTGCCGTACAGGCCGAAGCTCAGCGCAAGCACGACCGCAATCCACGGAAACGCGCCGTACGCGATGGTCGCAATCAGAACGCCGATGGTCGCAAGGCCAAGCGCAATCCAGTCGATCACGCCGCTGGTCTCGTGGAACAGCGCAATGCCGATGGCGAACACCACGAGCGGATTCATGTAGTAGCCGAGGCTGGAATCCAGCAGATGCCCCGCGTTCACCGCCCAGATGTACACGCCCCAGTTGATGGTGATCGTGATTGCCGCGGGAATCATAAAGCGCATCTTTTTCTTGTCGCGAAAGACGTCTTTGACCTCGCCGAACTTCTTCGTGATCAGTAGAATCGCGATCGTGAACACCGCAGACCAGATGATGCGGTTGCAGAGGATGAAAATTGAATCGAGGTCTTCCAGAATATGCCAGTAGAGAGGCAGCAGCCCCCAGAGAATGTAGCATGCCAGCGTGCTGAGCAAGCCGATGTTGCGCTCTTTCATTGTTCTATTACTCCTCGTTCCGACTATTCTAACACAGAGGAGCGCATTCGCAAGTGTTTTTGGGCAAACTTACAATTTACTTTTTCGCAATCGATTGTTTCGCGTCGATCATTCCGTTTGAACCGTGCATTCGCCTGGCCAAAAAAGAGAAATTCCCCCGAGTTGCCTCAGGGGAAAGAGAAATCACATGCCTTCGCGCCGGAAATGCCTCCGGCGCAAGACAAGGATGGTATTTGGGGTTAGCGGTGCTTAGCAGCTAGCTTTCGCAACCGGATGACGTAACTTCATCTTGAACAGGTAGGCTACGATGTACAGTCGATCTAACATTTTTCTCACACTCTCTTTCGTTCATGTTATTCTTCGTGCGCTTCTTTTATCCAACATCTTGTTTGTTCTATGTTGGTATCATACAACATATATATGAACAGATTTTTATTTGAAAATGAAGATTCTATTATTTTCTGTAAACAGTCTGTTTCGGACGTATGGCGCGTTTGTAAAAATCGGCAAAATCCTGATCAAAGTTTTGCTGACAACATCCTCGTTGACAACGAATTTTTCCAATAATTACTGGACTTTTGGTTGATTCCAATAATTGATATCCCATACTTTCTACAAATGCGTTGACGTACGGCGCGAAAAAATCCCGTTCACAAATCTTCATCTTCATCATGAAATTTTGCAAAGCGCGCTTGACATTTCGTGTTTGCAATGTTATCTTAGTTGCAAAGCAGGCTTTGCATATTTTAGGAGGTAATTTTGAACACTAAAATTAAAGAACTCCGAAAGGAGAGAAAGATATCACAGGAACAGCTTGCGCTCGCCGTCGGCACCACGCGGCAGACGATTACGTCCATCGAGGTGGGTAAATACACGGCGTCGCTTGTGCTGGCATACAAGATTGCGCACTTCTTCGGCCTGACCATTGAAGAAGTGTTTGATTTTACGAGTGTTGCTTTAGAAAGGACTTAATTATGGAACAATATCGTAAGAATCTAAAGATCAGAATTGCGCTGTTTGGCGTTATTATTCTGATATTCGTGGGTATTCTTCTCTACAACCAGTTTGGAGCAAGCGCTGCTCTGAAGGATAGCCTCGTGTTTTCCTTCCAGTGTGGATTCTCCGCTGCCGGCGCTCTGGTGCTTGTGTTTTGGATGATGAAGTATCGTGGTGCGCTCAAGGACGAGGCTAAACTGCGTTTGCTCTATAACGAAGAGAACGACGAGCGTATGAAGTTGATCCGCGCCAAGGCGGGTGTACCGATGGTGTTGATCCTTTCGATGACACTCGTTCTCGCGGGCATGATCATTGGCTATTGGAACGAAACGGTATTTGTCGTGTTGATCTGTGTTGCGCTGTTTCAGCTGTTGGTGAGTTTGGGTGTGAAGCTCTATTATAAATTCAAGCTGTGACTTGAAATAGATTGATGCAAATGAGAATCCTCCGCTCTGCGGGGGATTTTTTTTGCAATACCTACTCTCCGCACCCGGTGCGCAATAGTCGCGGTGCGTCGGGGCTGAAGCCCGCTCCTGCCGCTCCTTTGCTCCCCGTTCCTCCGCCTCGCTTCATCCCGCGCAGCGGGCGCTCGGCTTCGTCATGTCGCAAGTCAAGCGCTGCGCGCAATCCGGCTCAGGAACGAAAGAGTAAATAACCACAGGCATAGAAAAACAAAGCGTCCGCAGTTGCGGACGCTTTGTTTTTGGATTCCGGCGGCTACCTACTCTCCCGGGTTCACAGTTCGCAAAGGTCGTCTTCCTTCACCGCTAAAGCGGTTCGTAATACTCCCTTGCTCACTGGGCTTTCGCCTCGCTGAATCGCCCACTGGGCGCGCTCGGCTACAGCCCGTCTTCAGTCAAGCGCTTTAAGATGCAGGCATTAACTCCAACTATATTGCCACGCAAGCTGGCTCAAGCCCGAGAGGGTAGTTCATCACCTGTATTTGACAAAAAGAAGTCCCCTGCTGTTGCAGGGGACTTCTTTTTGTTGGATTCCGGCGGCTACCTACTCTCCCGCTCGATTCGCAGTCGTCGTTCTGCGTTGCCGCTGAAGCGGCTTCCTAGAACTCCGCTGCTTACCTCCCGGGGCTGCCATGAATGTCAGCCCGTTCGCGCCTCTCAACAATCCAGTGGATTGTTTCGTGCCTACGGCACCGGCGTTCACCCTCCGCGGCGCTTCATCCCGCGCAGCGGGCGCTCGGCTCTCGCTCGGTGCGCAATAGTCGCGGTGCGTCGGGGCTAAAGCCTGCTCCTACCGCTCCTTTGCTCTCCGTTCCTCCGCGGCGCTTGCTCTGCCACTGGCAGCGCGCCGCTCCGTCATGTCGCAAGTCAAGCGCTGCGCGCAAGCTGGCTCAGGAACGGAAGAGTAAATATCTGCAGGGATAGAAAAACAAAGCGTCCGCAGTTGCGGACGCTTTGTTTTTGGATTCCGGCGGCTACCTACTCTCCCGGACCGTCGCCAGTCAAGTACCATCGGCGTATGAAGGCTTAACTTCTGTGTTCGGAATGGGAACAGGTGGAACCCTTCAGCTAAACCACCGGAAAGGTGTGGTGTTTGTAAACACCTTGAAAACTGCACAGAGCGTAATTCACTTTGATCAAGCCCTCGACCTATTAGTATCGGTCAGCTTCATGCGTTACCGCACTTCCACCTCCGACCTATCAACCTTGTGGTCTACAAGGGGTCTTACTTCGTTAACCGAATGGGAGATCTTATCTTGAGGTCGGCTTCACGCTTAGATGCCTTCAGCGTTTATCCGATCCGCACGTGGCTACCCAGCTATGCCGTTGGCACGACAACTGATTCACCCTTGGTGCGTCCATCCCGGTCCTCTCGTACTAAGGACAGCTCCTCTCAAATCTCCTGCGCCCACGATGGATAGGGACCGAACTGTCTCACGACGTTCTGAACCCAGCTCGCGTGCCGCTTTAATTGGCGAACAGCCAAACCCTTGGGACCTAATCCAGCCCCAGGATGCGACGAGCCGACATCGAGGTGCCAAACCTCCCCGTCGATGTGGACTCTTGGGGGAGATAAGCCTGTTATCCCCGAGGTAGCTTTTATCCGTTGAGCGACGGCAATTCCACTCTCATACCGCCGGATCACTAAGTCCTACTTTCGTATCTGCTCGACCTGTCGGTCTCGCAGTCAGGCTCCCTTCTGCCTTTGCACTCTTCGAATGGTTTCCAACCATTCTGAGGAAACCTTTGAACGCCTCCGTTACTCTTTCGGAGGCGACCGCCCCAGTCAAACTGCCCACCTGGCACTGTCCGAACGCCGGATCACGGCCGTTCGTTAGAATCTCAGTAACACAAGAGTGGTATCCCAAAGTTGGCTCCACAATGACCGGAGTCACTGCTTCATAGCCTCCCACCTATTCTGTGCATATGTTACCAAAATCCAATGCCAAGCTACAGTAAAGCTCTACGGGGTCTTTCCGTCCAGTCGCGGGTAATGTGCATCTTCACACATACTACAATTTCGCCGGGTCCCTTGTTGAGACAGTGCCCAAGTCGTTACGCCATTCGTGCGGGTCGGAACTTACCCGACAAGGAATTTCGCTACCTTAGGACCGTTATAGTTACGGCCGCCGTTCACCGGGGCTTAAGTTCCGTGCTTCGGTTGCCCTAACACTTCCCCTTAACCTTCCGGCACTGGGCAGGCGTCAGCCCGTATACGTCGTATCTCTACTTCGCACAGACCTGTGTTTTTGCTAAACAGTCGCTTGGGCCTATTCTCTGCGGCCTCTTTCGAGGCTCCCCTTATCCCGAAGTTACGGGGTCATTT
The DNA here is from genome assembly GCA_963667195.1 of Christensenellaceae bacterium. Taxonomy (GTDB): domain Bacteria; phylum Bacillota; class Clostridia; order Christensenellales; family CAG-138; genus UBA7703. The sequence goes on along the minus strand of OY762962.1, from coordinate 1,513,766 downwards.
TGCCGAGTTCCTTAACAAGGGTTCTCCCGTTCGTCTTAGGATTCTCTCCTCGCCCACCTGTGTCGGTTTGCGGTACGGGCACCACAATTCTCCTTAGCAGCTTTTCTTGCCAGCGTGAATTCAACAGCTTCCCTACTTATTTTCAGTACCCATCACGGCCCAGCCTTAGTGTGCGTACTTCACTACACACCAGCCTCACCGCTTGGACGGGGTCTACCATCGCCCCGCTCTGCCTATCCTTCTGTGTCACTGCGTCAGTCAAACGAATTGTCGTGGTACAGGAATATCAACCTGTTGTCCATCGCCTACGACTTTTGTCCTCGGCTTAGGCCCCGACTTACCCTGAGAGGACGAACCTTCCTCAGGAAACCTTAGGCTTTCGACGGCAAAGATTCTCACTTTGCTCTCGCTACTCATGCCGGCATTCTCTCTCCAATACAGTCCACGGTCTCTCACGATTCCGCTTCAGCCCGTATTCGTTGCTCCCCTACCGATTGCTTACGCAATCCCAAGACTTCGGTGTGTGGTTTAGCCCCGGTACATTTTCGGCGCACATTCACTCGACCAGTGAGCTATTACGCACTCTTTAAATGAGTGGCTGCTTCTAAGCCAACATCCTGGTTGTCTGTGCAATTGCACATCCTTTCCCACTTAACCACCACTTTGGGACCTTAGTCGTTGATCTGGGCTGTTTCCCTTTTGACGACGAAACTTATCTCCCGCCGTCTGACTCCCGATTATAATTATCCGGTATTCGGAGTTTGATAGGGTTCGGTAAGCTTTGTGGCCCCCTAGCCCATTCAGTGCTCTACCCCCGGTAATCTAAAAATCGAGGCTAGCCCTAAAGCTATTTCGGGGAGAACCAGCTATCTCCGAGTTCGATTGGAATTTCTCCGCTATCCACAGCTCATCCCCGCATTTTTCAACATACGTCTGGTTCGGTCCTCCACGGCGTCTTACCGCCGCTTCAACCTGTCCATGGATAGGTCACCCGGTTTCGGGTCTGTTATACGCTACTCAAATCGCCCATTTGAGACTCGGTTTCCCTACGGCTACGGTGCTCTACACCTTAACCTTGCAACGTATAGCAACTCGCCGGCCCGTTCTACAAAAAGTACGAGGTCGCTTTCGCTCCCTCTGCTTGTAAACACAGGGTTTCAGGTTCTCTTTCACTCCCCTCCCGGGGTGCTTTTCACCTTTCCCTCACGGTACTATTCTCTATCGGTCACCAAGTAGTATTTAGCCTTGGGGGGTGGTCCCCCCGTCTTCCCACCGGATTTCTCGTGTCCTGTGGTACTCTGGATCCCCGCCTTGTCAATCCCGTTTCACTTACCGGACTGTTACCGTCTTTGGTCCCGCTTTCCAGCGATGTTCAACTACAGGATCTCTCAATTACGCAGGTCCGAACCCCGATTGTCCGTAGACCCTCGGTTTGGGCTCTTCCCATTTCGCTCGCCGCTACTTTGGGAATCGATGTTTCTTTCTCTTCCTCCGGCTACTTAGATGTTTCAGTTCACCGGGTTCCCTCGATCACACTATGGATTCATGTGAACGTGACACGATTACTCGTGCCGGGTTTCCCCATTCGGATACCCATGGATCAAAGCTTGCTTACAGCTCCCCATGGCTTTTCGCAGTTAACCGCGTCCTTCATCGGCTCTTGGTGCCAAGGCATTCACCCTGTGCTCTTATTAGCTTGATCTCTAGTTCTCTCTTAGACTCTCTCGAGTCTGCATGAGTTTTTTCTCGGCATTTGAAATTGCAGTAGAATAATTTCACAATTACCTACTATTTTTTTCTTAATGTCTTTTTTCTCCGCGAATTACTTAGCTTTACGTTTCATTTCGCTCGCTCAGCCTTACGGCCTCGCTCGCTAAACTAACTTAACGCTCTCTATGCAGTTTTCAAGGTGCTCTTGGTGGGCTCAAGTGGACTCGAACCACCGACCTCACGCTTATCAGGCGTGCGCTCTAACCAGCTGAGCTATGAGCCCATATGACTCCGGGCTTCCGGCTCTGGCCGCTATCCTCCAGAAAGCGTTGCTTTCTTTGTCCAACTTTCTTTCACTGAAAGAAAGTTGGTGGAGATGAACGGGTTCGAACCGATGACCCCCTGCTTGCAAAGCAGGTGCTCTCCCAGCTGAGCTACACCCCCACGGTGATCCCGGCCTTCGTCCTTTTGCCCTTTTGAAAGTACTGTTTCCAGCACCTTCAAAACTATACAGTGCAATCAACTCAAACTCGAATTTGTTTTCTACGCTGCTCTAAACCGTGATCGCTTAGAACACTTTTGTTGTACTCCCTAGAAAGGAGGTGATCCAGCCGCACCTTCCGATACGGCTACCTTGTTACGACTTCACCCCAGTCATTGGTCTCGCCTTAGACGGCTTCCTCCTTACGGTTAGAATACCGGCTTCGGGCGCTCCCAACTCCCATGGTGTGACGGGCGGTGTGTACAAGGCCCGGGAACGTATTCACCGCGGCATGCTGATCCGCGATTACTAGCAACTCCGACTTCATGTGGGCGGGTTGCAGCCCACAATCCGAACTGGGACTGTTTTTATGAGATCCGCTTCAACTTACGTTGTCGCTTCCCTTTGTTTCAGCCATTGTAGCACGTGTGTAGCCCAAGACATAAGGGGCATGATGATTTGACGTCATCCCCACCTTCCTCCGAGTTGTCCCCGGCAGTCTCACCAGAGTCCCCGACATTACTCGCTGGTAACTGGCAATAGGGGTTGCGCTCGTTGCGGGACTTAACCCAACATCTCACGACACGAGCTGACGACAACCATGCACCACCTGTCTCACTTCCTCCGAAGAGACCGCATGTTTCCATGCGTTTAAGTGGATGTCAAGCCTTGGTAAGGTTCTTCGCGTTGCTTCGAATTAAACCACATGCTCCGCTGCTTGTGCGGGCCCCCGTCAATTCCTTTGAGTTTCAACCTTGCGGCCGTACTCCCCAGGCGGAATACTTATTGCGTTAGCTCCGGCACAGGGGGAGTTGATACCCCCTACACCTAGTATTCATCGTTTACCGCGTGGACTACCAGGGTATCTAATCCTGTTTGCTCCCCACGCTTTCGTGCCTCAGTGTCAGTTACAGTCCAGAAAGCCGCCTTCGCCACTGGTGTTCCTCCTAATATCTACGCATTTCACCGCTACACTAGGAATTCCGCTTTCCTCTCCTGCACTCTAGCCCTCCAGTATTAGATGCACCCCCCAAGTTAAGCCCGGGTATTTCACATCCAACTTAAAAGGCCACCTACGCACCCTTTACGCCCAGTAATTCCGGACAACGCTCGCCCCCTACGTATTACCGCGGCTGCTGGCACGTAGTTAGCCGGGGCTTCCTCCTTGGCTACCGTCATTTGTTTCGTCACCAAGGACAGAGGTTTACAACCCGAAAGCCTTCTTCCCTCACGCGGCGTTGCTGGGTCAGGCTTGCGCCCATTGCCCAATATTCCCCACTGCTGCCTCCCGTAGGAGTCTGGACCGTGTCTCAGTTCCAGTGTGGCCGATCAGCCTCTCAGCTCGGCTACCCATCGTTGACATGGTGGGCCGTTACCCCGCCATCTATCTAATGGGACGCGAACCCCTCTCTTAGCGGATTGCTCCTTTGACCTCATCCCGATGCCGGGTCGTGGTCTTATGCGGTATTAGCACTCGTTTCCGGGTGTTATCCCCCTCTAAGAGTCAGGTTGTTCACGCGTTACTCACCCGTTCGCCACTAAGATATAACCGAAATTACATCTCCGTTCGACTTGCATGTGTTAGGCACGCCGCCAGCGTTCGTCCTGAGCCAGGATCAAACTCTTGAGTTCAATCTCTGACAAGTCCTTTCGGACCCGTTAGCTCACTTACTTTGTACGCTCACTCAAATTCGTTGCGTTATTTCATTCTTTAACTTAAGCACCTTTCGGCACCCTTGCCTCAGAATTACTGGCTTGTTTTTTGTTTCTTGCACTATATAGTTTTCAAGGTGCTCACCCGCTTTTGCTCTTGTTCAGGGCTCTTGCGGCGCCGTCGTTTTGTTTGTTCCCTGCGACAGCTTCGTTAGTATAGCAGTGAAACGGGCTCAAGACAAAGAGCGATTATGGGCGTATTCGGTCGTTATCCGTTCTTTCAATTATTCTCATACGGTTATTTTGAAATATTCATAACGTTTGTTCTCAATCTCCGTTTTTCTCCGTTTTTCAAAAACGATTGAAAAGTTACTAATTCTCCCTCTGAACACACCGTTTGAGCCCGTTTTGATTTCCGCGGAGAATGCAAAAGCCTGCCCGCAGAAACCCCGCAGACAGGCCTGTTTTTCGCGTTTCGCTCGTTTTTGCCGGTTCTAAGAAACAGGCACAAACGATATCGCTTATTTTATCGGCTTCATGGTCGGGAAAAGCAGCACGTCGCGAATGGTCGCGGCGTTGGTGAGGAGCATCACCATGCGGTCGATGCCGATGCCGATACCGCCCGTCGGGGGCAAGCCGTACTCCAGCGCGGTACAGAAGTCCTCGTCGATCATCATGGCCTCGTCGTCGCCCTTGAGGCGCTCCTGCGCCTGCTGGACAAAACGCCCGCGCTGATCCACGGGGTCGTTGAGCTCCGAGAATGCGTTTGCGTATTCGTGTCCCGCGATGAACAGCTCAAAACGCTCCGTCAAATGCGGGGCGGAAGGCTTGCGCTTACTCAACGGAGAAATCTCCACCGGATAGTCGATGATAAACGTCGGCTGAACCAGCGTCTCTTCCACAAACGCGTCAAACGCCTCGGCAAGGAGCTTGCCGCGCGTTGCGGTCTTGTCCTTGACCTCCAGCTTGAGCGACTTCGCCTTCTCGCGTGCTTCCTCGTCCGTTGCGCAGCCATAGAAGTCCACGCCGGTCACCTGACGCACCGCCTCGTTCATCGAGACGCGCGCAAAGGGCGGTGTGAGGTCGATCTGCTGCTCCTGATAGGTAATCTTCGTCGTGCCGTTGACGGCCATGCTGCAGCGCGAGAAGAGGTCCTCCGCGAGCTCCATCATGCCGTGGTAGTCGGTATACGCCTGATATGCCTCTATCGTCGTGAATTCCGGGTTGTGCATGGCGTCCATGCCCTCGTTGCGGAATAGTCTGCCGATCTCGTAAACGCGCTCCAGGCCGCCTACCACGCACTCCTTGAGGTGCAGCTCGGTGGCGATGCGCAGATACATGTCTAGGTCGAGCGTGTTGTGGTGCGTCACAAACGGGCGCGCGGAAGCACCGCTCGCGGTCGTGTTGAGCACAGGCGTTTCCACCTCAATGAATCCGCGCTCATCCATGCGGCGGCGGATCTCCGAGATGATGCGGCTGCGCTTTTGAAACATCTCGCGCACATCGGGATTGACGATGAGGTCGACAAAGCGCTGGCGGTAGCGTAGCTCCGCGTCCTTTAAGCCATGATACTTCTCCGGCAGCGGACGCAGGGACTTGGAAAGCAGCGTAACCTCCTGCGCGTGAACGCTGGTCTCGCCCGTTCTCGTGACGAATACGAAGCCCTTGATGCCGATGATGTCTCCGATATCAAACGTCTTAAACGCCTCGTAGACGCCCTCCGGCAGGTCGTCCCGCTTCATATAGACCTGAATGCGCCCTCTCGCGTCGAGGATGTGCGCAAAGCTCGCCTTGCCCATGATGCGGCGGGAGATCATGCGTCCCGCGATGGAGACCGTGGCTCCGTGTTCACCTTCCGCAGGCTGTGGCATCGCGAGGATATCCGTACTATAATGGCTCACGTCGTAGGTCGTGTTGGCAAAGGGGTCCTGCCCAGCCGCCTGCAAGTCGCTGAGCTTGTCTCTTCGCACCTGCAGCAGCTCGGATAGCTGCTCCTGCGTGAGTTCCAGTTCCTGGTTCTGCTGATCGATCGGTTGTTCCATACTCTCTCTCCTAACAAACTGCTCTGCCGGGGTTATCCGGCGTGCTCACAAAAAACAAGGGGGCTGATCAGCCCCCGAAGAACCTGGTTGCGTTACTTGCCGATCGAAGTGACCTTCAGCTTCAGCATGCCGCCGGGGGTAACCACCTCGACCACATCGCCGGCTTTATGGCCCAGCACCGACTTGCCAATCGGCGACTCGTTCGAGATTCGCCCGTTGACGGGATCGGCTTCTGCGCTGCCAACGATCTGGAAGGTGAATTTTCGGGTTTTGTCGTTCACGTCGGAGAGTTTCACCGTGGCACCCACGCCGACCGTGGTCATGTCGATGGCGCTCTCATCGATGACTTTCGCGTTTTTCAGCTCGTTTTCCAGCTGCTGGATATCATATTCGTTTTTCGCCTGCTCGTTTTTCGCGGCGTCGTACTCCGCGTTTTCGGAAAGGTCGCCAAACGCGCGCGCAACTTTCAGCTGCTCCGCAATCTCAAGACGTCTCGCCGTTTTGAGATATTCGAGGCGTTCTTCGCGCTTTGCAATTTCCTCAGGCGTAAGCCAAATTTCTGCCATCGTCATTTTCTCCTTACCAAGAGGATTTTTTCATTGTTCCTCCCGTGTTTACCTATTATATTGGTGCAAAAAAATCGTGTCAACCCCATATTTGCTGGAGTTCTTCTATGGTTTTACAGGCGTTGATGCGGGTTCTGAGTTTTGCCGCGTCGTGAATGCCTCTCAAATAGAATGCGAGGTGCTTCCTCAGCTCCACAATCGCATGATCGCCCTTTTCTTCCAGCGCCATACGCGCGTGCCGCATGGCGGTCTCGCGGCGCTCGTCCCAGGTTGGCGGGGTATAGGGCCTGCCTTCCAACGCACAGACGATCTCCTCAAACACAAAGGGATTCCCCAGTGCGCCGCGCCCGATCATGACCCCGTCGCATCCTGTTTCGCGGAGGGTGTCCAGCGCGCTTTGTGCGTCGTGTACGTCTCCGTTGGCGATCACGGGAATCTTCACCGCGCATTTCACCCGCGCCATGCAGGCTCTGTCCGCAACGCCCGCGTACATTTGCTCCCGCGTTCTGCCGTGGATGGTCAGGAAGCCGGCTCCGTTTTCCTCGCAAATCTGCGCGAACATCTCGGCGTTTTCATGCGCGGCATCCCAGCCTTTGCGGAATTTCACCGAAACCGGCACATGCGAAGCCTGAACCGCCGCGCGGACGATTTCTCCCGCGAGAACGGGATCGCGCATCAGCGCGCTGCCGTCGCCGTTTCCGGCGATCTTCGGCGCGGGACAGCCCATGTTGAGGTCGATGGACAGCAGCTGTTTGCCCAGATCGCGCTCCACGATGGCGACCGCCTTTGCGATCGTCTCGGGTTCGTTGCCAAAGAGCTGGACGGCATATGGCGCGTCTCCCTCCTCGGGCAGATACAGCGCGCGCGTCCTCTCGCTCATGAAGCAGAGTCCCTTAGCGCTGATCATCTCACTCGTGACGAGGTCGGCGCCGCGCTCGCGGCACAGCAGGCGAAACGTCCGGTCGGAAAAGCCCGCCATCGGAGCCAGGCAGACGGCGGGACGGTTTGCTGGAAAGAAAGATGGCATCATGGCGCGTCGGTCGGCTTCGGCGTTGGTGTTGCCGCCGGAATCGGGGACTCGTTCGGGTCCGGCGTACCGAGATCGGAGCTGTCCGGATTTTCCGAAAGCAGCGTGATCTCGGAGATATACCAGCGCGCGTTCGTATTGATAAACTTGATTTTATAGCGTTTGGGCGTCCACTCCGGCAGCGGGAAATCCGCAGCGTTCTGGTCTTCGCCCAGCTGATCCGCATTGATGGTGCCTTTGAGGGTGACGCGCTCCGTCGCCGTTACAGTCGCGCTCATCGACCAGGGCAGCACGCTGATCTTCTCGATCGTGAGATCGTAGTTGTAGTCCGAGATCGTGTAGTTGGCGTAGGTCGCGTCGGACATCGCGGGATCGCCCTGCAAAAACGTGAGCGTGAAATATTCTTCAAGGTCGTTTCGCGCGCCGTCGGCAAAGACGCACTCCGCGCGAAGCGCCATGCCTTCGGACGTTAAAATATACAGATTGGAATACCGCTCGGCGGTTAAAAACGCGCCGATGCAAAGAATCACCGCGAGTATGATCAGCATCAGCGTGCGCACGACATACATCATCGAGCGCCGCGCGATGCGGAGCCGCTTGATATCCTTCGGTTCATCTTGATAAGAATTCGTCATTTCTTCACCTTCGCTCGCTATGATAGCATATTATCCGCATGCTTGGCAAACCAACAAATTGGAAACAAAAGCGAGCGTTTCCGCCATAATTCGCGGGGTTTTGCTGTACGGCTGCCGGCGAAACGACGGCGGCCACCTGCTGTGTGTAACCGTGATTTTCTCACGTTGCGGGAGGCAGGCGCGGTTGACAGATCATCCCCACGGCGTATAATTAAAAAGCATGGTTTCCGGCAAATATCGGAAACGCGCGGCTTTGTCTTCTCCGAGCCGGAGCGGACGCAAGCCGCAAAAATCCAGGTAAAGGATATCTTAGTTATATGGAAGAATGCACCCATGATTGTTCCAGCTGCGGAGCCTCCTGCTCCAGCCGCGAAAAGACAAGTATGATCGAAGACCCGCATGTGCTGACCCACGTCAAGAAGGTCATCGGCGTGGTGAGCGGCAAGGGCGGCGTCGGCAAATCCATCGTCACCTCCATGCTCGCGGTGCTCCTGCGCCGCAGAGGCTATAAAACCGCCATTCTGGACGCGGACATCACCGGCCCTTCGATTCCGCAGGCGTTTGGCCTGCATTCCCGCGCGGAAGGCTCTGATCAGGGCATCTTCCCGGTGCTAACGAAGACCGGCGTGGAGGTCATGAGCATGAACCTGCTTCTCGAAAACGAGACCGACCCCGTCGTCTGGCGCGGGCCGATCATCGCGGGCTCCGTCAAGCAATTCTGGACGGACGTACTCTGGGGTAGTGTGGACGTGATGTTCATCGACATGCCGCCGGGAACGGGCGACGTACCTCTGACGGTGTTTCAGTCGATCCCCGTGGACGGCATCGTGGTGGTCACCTCTCCGCAGCAGCTCGTGAGCATGATCGTCGAAAAAGCCGTGCACATGGCGGGCATGATGAAGATTCCTGTGCTCGCGCTCGTACAGAACATGAGCTATGTCGAGTGCCCCGGCTGCAAGGAGATCGTCCACCCGTTCGGCAAGAGCGACATCAAAGCCCTCGCGAAGAAGCATAACATTCACGCAACCGCCGAGCTGCCGATTCAGAGCGCGCTTGCAACCGCCTGCGACGCTGGCCTGATCGAGCTCTTCGAAGGCAACTGGCTCGACGGGTTGGCGGACACGCTGGAAAAGATGATCAAAGAAGAAAAGAAGTAATTTTCAACTTTGGGCTTCGCTTCAAACCCCGAAACACAAAACGACCGGATCGCTCCGGTCGTTTTTTTGTTGCTCTCGTTTAAATTCCCATCTCCGCTTTGACCGCGGCAAACGCCGCGACCGCGAAGTCAAGGTCTTCCTTTGTGTGCGCGGCGGACACCTGCGTGCGGATGCGCGCCTTGTTCATCGGCACAACGGGATAGAAGAAACCCACCACGTAGACGCCGTGCTCCAACATCTTTTGCGCGAAGGTCTGCGCGGTCTTCGCGTCGTAGAGCATCACGGGCACGATCGGGTGCTCGCTCTTTGGCACGTCGAAGCCGAGCTTGCCGAGCTGCTCGCGGAAATACCGCGTGTTCTCGTGGAGCTTATCGCGCAGCGCGGTTGATTCTTCCAGCAAGTCCAGCACCTTGATGCTCGCGGCGCAGATCGCGGGAGCGACCGTATTCGAAAACAAGTATGGACGCGAACGCTGGCGCAGGAGGTCGATGATCTCCTGCTTTGCCGCCGTATAGCCGCCGGAAGCTCCGCCGAGCGCCTTGCCCAGCGTGCCGGTGATGATGTCCACGCGACCCATCACGCCGCAATACTCATGCGTGCCACGCCCGTGCTCACCCATGAAGCCCATCGCGTGGCTGTCGTCCACCATAACGAGAGCGCCGTATTCCTCGGCGAGGTCGCAGATGCCGGAGAGGTTCGCGATGAAGCCATCCATCGAAAACACGCCGTCGGTGGCGATGAGCTTGATGCGCGCGCCGTTCGCCGCCTCCAGCTGTTCGCGGAGGCTCACCATGTCGTTGTTTTTATAACGATAGCGCGCGGCCTTGCAGAGGCGCACGCCGTCGATGATGCTCGCGTGGTTGAGCTCGTCCGAAATCACCGCGTCTGCGTCGGTCAGGAGCGTTTCAAACAAGCCACCGTTTGCGTCGAAGCAGGAGCTGTAGAGAATCGCGTCATCCATGCCCAGGAAGCGCGCGATGCGCGATTCCAACTGCTTGTGAATCCCCTGCGTGCCGCAGATGAATCGCACAGACGAAAGCCCGTAACCCCATTGATCGTAGCTCGCCTTTGCCGCAGCAATCAGCGCGGGATGATCCGCCAAACCCAGATAGTTGTTGGCGCACATGTTGAGTACGCCGCTCGTCTTCGTGGTGTCGATCCTGGCTCCCTGCGGAGTCGTGATCACGCGCTCTTCCTTATATGTGCCCGACGCGCGAATTTCGTCCAGCGTGGAGCGAAAGAACTCATATGCCTGCTTGCTCATGCGCGCACCTCCGTCCAGTCCAGCACGACCTTGCCGCTCTGCCCGCTGTTCATGACGGCAAACGCCTCCTCAAACTCGGTGTAGTGATAGCGGTGTGTGAGCACAGGCGAGAGATCCAGCCCCGCCTCGACCATCGCCATCATCTTATACCACGTTTCATACATCTTTCTGCCGTAGACGCCCTGCAAAGTCAGCCCCTTAAAGATGACGTCGTTCCAGTCGATGACCGTGCCCGGGCCCGCGATGCCAAGCAGCGCCACCTTGCCGCCGTTTCGCATGAGCTTGAGCATCTGGTTGAGCGCCGCTCCGTTACCGCTCATCTCGCAGCCGACGTCGAAGCCCTCCACGATGTGCAGTTCCTTCATCGCGTCCTCGACCGTCTGGTTCTTGAGGTTGACGGCGGCGCTGGCTCCCATCTTTTTCGCGAGATCGAGCCGATAGTCGTTCACGTCCGTGATCACGATCCTGCGCGCGCCGTTTTGCCGGCAGATGCCGACCGCCATGATGCCGATGGGGCCCGCGCCGGTGATCAGCACGTCCTCGCCCGTGACATCAAACATCGTCGCCGTATGGCAGGCGTTGCCGTAAGCATCGTAGAACGCGACGATCTCCTCCGGCGTGGTGGAAGGCACCGCGATGACGTTTGTTTCGGGAATGCAGAGGTATTCGGCAAACGCGCCGTCGCGGTTCACGCCGACACCCTTGGTGAACTTGCACCAGTGCCCGTTGCCCGCGCGGCAGTTGCGGCAGTGCCCGCAGACGATGTGCCCTTCGCCCGTGACAATCTGTCCCACGTGATAATCGTCCACGCCGGGGCCGACCGCCGCGATTTCGCCGACGTATTCGTGGCCGACCGTCATCGGCGGCACGATGGTCTTCTGGCTCCAGGCGTCCCAGTTGTAGATATGCACATCCGTTCCGCAGATCGCGGTTTTGTGGATCTTAATCAGCACCTCGCCGATTTGGGGAACCGGCGTTTTCACCGTCTTGAGGGTCAGCCCCTTGTCGGCGGTTTCCTTGACGAGCGCGCGCATATAGGCCGGAATCATATGATATCCTCCGAAAAATCGAAATGTGTAAACTGGTTGAAGTGAAATTCGCTCCTACTAAAACTCTAGCTTCTTTCAGCGAAGTTTTCAATGTGTCAGCAACAATATAAAATCTCCCGCAAGGGAGAAAACACACCCACCGGAAGCTGTTCCGGCGGGTGCTGTTCGATCGTGCGATTACATTCCGCTCGTGGTCGCGAGGGCGTCCAGCGCTGCATTGACCGCCTTGTCGCTGAAGCAGTAGCCCAGCGTGGTATAGCCCGCGCGGAGCTTCGCGACTTCTGCGGCGATGGGTTTGCCACGCAGGATGCAGTCCGCCATGAGGTTCGCCAGCTGCTCAAACTCCTTGGGCCCAAAGCCGAAGCGCGTCATCTCGGAGACGCCGAGGCGCAAGGCTCCGCTCGCGGTGAAGCCCTCTTCCTCAGGAGTCGCCTGATAGTTGACGACGACGTTGTTCTCCTCCAGCCGCTCCGCGACCTCGGGGCCAGTGCCGTAGCCGGTCTTGACGATGACCTGATGCGTTTCGGTGTAGCTGATTGCGGGATCGCCCGCGACGTCCAGACCTGCGGCCTTGAGGCTCCGCGCAAACGACTTCGCGTTGGCAATCACGTTCTTCTGGTACTCGTCGCCAAACGCATTCATCTCGTATGCCGCCATGAGCAGTCCCAGGATCGTGCCAAGATGGTGGTTACTCACGGCACCCGGGAATGCGCGCGTCTGAATCGTCTTCCAGAGGTCGTATTTCAGCTCGTCCTCTTTGTAGTTGACCGCGATCACGCCGCGCTGCGGGCCGAAGAACGTCTTGTGCGTGGAGCCAGTGACGATCTCCGCGCCTTCTTCAAACGGCTTCTGGAAATGCGGGCCGACGAGGCCCAACACATGCGCCATGTCGTACATGATCGTAGTCGGAATCTTCTGCTCATCCACAAACGCGCGGATTTCGCGCACGGGCTCTTTATGCAGCACCATCGACTTGCCAAAGATGATGAACTCCGGGCGGTACCGCTCGATGACCTTCTTGGTCTCCTCCACGTCGATCTTGAAGAGGTTCTCGCGCAGCACGGGGAAATTCACCACGGCGGAGCGCTCCGTCGCGGGATCGATCGCCACATAGTCGTGGAGCGCGCCCATCGGCTGAGCGCTGAGGTGCCCGCCCTTGATGATGTGGTTGTTGAGGATGTAGCCAAGCCGCTTCGGCGTGCGCTTGCGGTCGAGGCGGTTTTTGTAGTCCATCAGCGCGGAAAACACGGTGACGTTGCTCATCTGGCCGGAAATCACGCGCGCTTCGACCTCGGTGCACTGGAAATATCTCACGAGCTCCGCAACGAGCGCGCGCTCGACCTCGTCGATGAACTTCGTGCCCTGATAATAGAACACCTCGTGATCATAGAACGACGCCGTGCGCTTATGCTCGGCATAGCGGAAGCTCGGGTCGCTGCCGCTGAGCAGCCGCACCGCACGGGAGGCGGTCATCTCGGAAGGAATCAGGTTGATGCACTGCTCCTGCCGCCAGGCGTGATTGTCCGCGGCTTTCTTGAGCAGGTTCAACGCGCTTGCGGGCAGATCGTCAGCAGGCGCCTGCTTCGGCTCCTCCGGCGCATCCACCACGATGGGTCGCGCGTACGGCGGGGCATCCCCGCGCATATGCCAGGCGGGCACCACGGCGCTGATCTTGCTGCCGCGGATATCGACCTCGACCACGTCGTCGGTCAGCACATCTGAATCCAGCAGCGCGAGGCCGATGGAGCGCATCGCTTTTTGGTCGGTGAAGGTTTCTAAAAGGCTTCCCTGATTTTCGACCACGTAGCGCGGAATCATCGTGCCGCTCGTGACATAGCCGATCTCTTTTCCGCCTTTGTAGACGGGGAATCCCGCGCGGAGCACGCCGCGTCCGGTCAGCGCGATGGGTCTTACCCTGCGTGGTAGTTTGCGCAGATCGGAGAAATCGCGGGCGAGGATGCGGCTGCTCGTGGCGAACTGCCGCTCCAGCGGCGCGCGCCCGATCATGCCCCGCTTCTCCTCCGCAAAGCTCACGGCAAAGCGCGCAAGCGAGATGGCGAAGATCGGAATCTCGTTGCCGTCTTTGTCCAATCCCAGCTCGTGCCCGTAAAGCGGAAGCCCCGCCTCCATGCGCAGCGTGTCGCGCGCGCCGAGTCCGATGGGTTTCGCGCCGCGCTTGACGAGTTCGTCCCAGAGAAACAACCCATCCTCGCGCAGGGCGAAGATTTCATAGCCCACGGGTTCGCCCGTGTATCCGGTTTTGGCGAGGTGCGCGGTCTTGCCGCATAGCGTTACAGTGCCGAGCGCGTTTTTCACAGGCTCCGTCAGGAATGCGCCCCCTGCCATGTCGCTGAGAATCTGCTTGGACTTCGGGCCCTGCACGGAAAGCAGCGCAACCGCCTCGGATTTATTTTCGAGCTTGGCGTCAAACGCCTTGATCTCGCGCGTCAGGTGTGCCCAGTCCTTCTCGGCGTTGGCGGCGTTGACCACGAGGATATACGCGTCCTCGACGAAGCGGTAGAGATATGCGTCGTCGATCGCGCCGCCGTTTTCGTTGGGGATGATCGCGTACTGCGCCTGATTGAGTTCCAGCGCGGAGACGTTGCTGGTCAGCACGTGCTGCAAAAACGCCTTTGCGTCGTTGCCCGTGATGCGGAATCTGCCCATGTGGCTCACGTCGAACAGCCCGCAGCCGCTTCTGGTCGCGAGGTGCTCGGTCACGATGCCGTCGGGGTACTGAATCGGCATTTCCCAACCGCCGAAATCGACCATCGTTGCGTCCGCCGCCACGTGGCGCTCATAAAAGAGTGTGCGTTTTAATTCGCTCATTTTACTGCCTCCGTAAAGTCATATCGCAGGATGGGATTGCGCGCGGCACCCACCTCGTCCGGCCGCCCGATGGGTGTGGTCACGGGTGAAAGATGGAGCGCTTCCGGCTCGGTCTTTGCGCGCGCGAGAATCTGTTTCACCGCGTCCACCGCCAAATCCAGCGTCTCCTTGCCCTCCGTCTCCGTCGGCTCAAACATCAGCGCTTCGTGGACGATCAGCGGGAAATACATCGTCGGCGGATGCATGCCCGCGTCGATGAGCGTCTTTGCAACGTCCATTGCGGATACGCCCGTCTCTTTCTTCAGCCCGTCGAGAGAGACCACGAACTCGTGCATGCAGAAGCCCTCGTTCGCGGCAGGCAGTTCGTCGCTGAGCCGCACGCGCATATAGTTCGCGTTGAGCACGGCGTTTTCGCTGGCTTGCTTGAGGCCGTCGCCGCCGAGCATCGAAATATACGTCAGCGCGCGGAGCACGACGAGGAAGTTGCCGTAAAACGACTTCATTCTGCCGACGCTGTATTCGGAATCCGCAAACGAGAACGTGCCGTCCGCGTTTCGGGTCGGCAGTTTGTTTGGCAAGAATGGGATCAGGCACTCCTTGCAGCCGACCGCGCCCGCGCCGGGGCCGCCGCCGCCGTGCGGGGTGGAGAACGTCTTGTGCAGGTTGAGATGCACCACGTCGAAGCCCATGTCGCCGGGACGCGCGGCGCCCATGATGGCGTTCATGTTCGCGCCGTCGTAATAGCAAAGCCCGCCCGCGCCGTGAACGATATCCGTGATCTCCAGAATGTTCTTATCGAAGATGCCCAGCGTGTTGGGGTTTGTGAGCATCAATCCCGCCGTGTCGGGGCCAACCGCCGCGCGAAGGGCGGCTAAGTCCACCGTTCCGTCCGGCGCGGAGGGAATATTGACCACCGTAAAGCCCGCCATGCTCGCGGTCGCGGGGTTGGTTCCGTGCGCGGAGTCCGGCACGATGATCTTCTTTCTCGCGCAGTCCTTGCGGGATTCGTGGTAGCGCTTGATCAAGAGAATCCCGAGGAATTCGCCATGCGCACCCGCCGCGGGCTGGAACGTCATCTCCTCCATCCCGACGAGCTGGCAAAGCAGCTCCTTCGCGCGGACGAGCACTTCGATCGCGCCCTGCGCGGTGTGCGCGGGCTGGAGCGGGTGGATCTCGCGGAAGCCTTCCAGCGAGGCCGCCTGCTCGTTGACCGCGGGGTTGTATTTCATGGTGCAGCTGCCCAGCGGATAGAATCCGTCGTTGACGCCGTAGACCTGCGTTTCCAGCTCGGAATAATGCCGGCTCACGTCGGTTTCGCTGAGTTCCGGCAGGTGCAACGGCGTTTTGCGCAGCAGCGCCGCATCAATCTTCGCCGTCGGCACCGCGGGTTTGGGGATCACGACACCGCGACGACCGGACACGCTTCGTTCAAACGATAGTTTCATGCGATCACCGCCTTTTTGAGCGTCTCGACCAGCAGATCGATCTGTGCTTTGGTGTTGCGCTCCGTGGCGCACCAGAGGATGCCGCCATTCACGGGAAGCCCGCCGAGGATGCCCGCGTCTTCCAAGGCCTTGAGCACCTGATCGGTGTTCGCGGGCGCATGAGTTAGGAATTCATGGAAAAAGGGCGCTTCCGGATTGACCAGCGCGAAACCCTTGATCTTATTCAGTTCGCTTGCGAGATAGTGCGCGTTGTCATAGCACGCGCGGGCGACTTCCGTAAGCCCTACCGGGCCCATCGCGGCGCAATAGGCCGCGGCGGTCAGCGCGCAGAGCGCCTGATTCGAGCAGATGTTGCTGCTGGCTTTCTCTCTGCGGATGTGCTGTTCGCGCGCCTGCAAGGTCAGCACAAAGCAGCGCCTGCCCTGTGCATCCGTGGTTTGACCCACGATTCTGCCCGGCAGCTTTCGCACCATGTCCTTTTTACACGCCATGAAGCCGAGGTACGGGCCGCCGAAGCTCAGCGGGATGCCGAGCGGCTGACCGTCGCCAATCGCGACATCCGCGCCCAGTTCACCGGGGCTTTGTAGCAGCGCCATTGCGGTGGGATTCATGCTCAGCACGAGCTTTGCGCCCGCCGCATGGACGAGTTCTGCAATCGCGGGCACGTCCTCGATCACGCCAAAGAAGTTTGGCGATTGCAGGATCAGGCTCGCGACATTCGCGTTCAAGGCAAGCTTCAGCGCGTCGGGATCGAGCCTACCTGCCTTGTTCGGCACAAGCACGATTTCCGCATCCGCGCCAAAGCCGTAAGTTTGCACGGTCTCGATGGATTCCGGGTTGAGTCCCGATGCAAGCAGGGTCACCGTGCGGCTGCGCTCGCGGCACATCGCGGCGGCTTCCGCGGCGGCGGTTGCGCCGTCGTAGACGGAGGCGTTGCCCGCATCCATGCCGGTGAGCTCGCAGAGCATGGTCTGGTATTCGAAGATCGTCTGCAGGATGCCCTGGCTGATCTCCGGCTGATAGGGGGTATACGCGGTGACAAACGCTTCTTTTGCGGCGACGCGGCTCACCACGGCGGGGATATGGTGCCAGTAAGCGCCCGCTCCGCGGAAGATCGCGTCAAACACGCGGTTCTGTTTCGCGAGTTGTTTCATTTGATCCAGCGCTTCAAACTCCGACACGCCCTCCGGCATGGCGGCTACCGCTTCGGCTGCTTTTTCGCGCATCGCCAGCGGGATATCGGCATAGAGCTCGCCCGCGGAAGAAACGCCGATCGCGTTCAGCATCTCGTTTCGCTGGGTCTCGGTTGACGGCAGAAAATTGCCCAAGGCAATCCCTCCTTATTCGTTTAAATATTCGTTCAAATTCGGTTTTAGAATTCGTTGCGCACCAAAAGAGCGCGCAAAGACAAACAGCCTCCCTGCGGGAGGCCATTTTGGTTGCAGTTACGCGTTGGCGCAGAAGGCTTCGTAGGCCGTTGCATCCATGAGTTCGGCAAAGGCGGTGACGTTGTTCACCTCGATGAGCCAGGCGCCGTAGGGATCGGCATTGATGGATTCCGGCGCGGTGGCGAGCGCTTCGTTGACGGCGGTCACGGTGCCGCTCACGGGGCTGAGCACTTCGGACACGGCCTTGACGCTCTCCACGTCGCCCATGGAAGATTCCGCGGTGACCGCGTCGCCGGGCTGCGGCAGGTCGATGAATACGATGTCGCCCAGAGAGTTTTGCGCAAAGTCGCTGAGACCTACGCGATAGCTTCCGTTGCCGAGGTCCAGGAGCCACTCGTGGGAACCGGTGTACTTGCGGTCGTTTTGTAGTGTCATGTGTTGTTTCCTCCGATGATTGAATTTTTGTGAATTTGGGAATAAAAAGCAGGACGCGCGAACCAAATCGCGCGCCCCGTATCTGAACCTGAAAGATTCTTCCGCAATCCATATGCCTTGCCTGATCGCGAAATTGCCTCGTCGGTGCCGAAAAAATTCGGCTTTCCGAAGCTTCGTCGGGTATCGGTCCTTTTGCCTGAGAGTTTGTTGCGCAATCCCCTTCGGCTCTGCAAGTAAGCAGTCTCTCCCGATGCCGTCATCCGAATATTCATTTTTACGGTGTAAGTTTATATCATGAACGGGCGTAATGTCAACGGAAATTAAGTTGTATGATGTTCGTCCCATCCTCGCCCTCACACAAAAACGGCCCCCGGCTTTCGCCGGAGGCCTGTGTTGTCAACTCGGTTGTTACGCTTTTTCTTTCTTCTTGAAGATATCGCGCCTAAACAGGATTACGTTCATGACGATGAACAGCACGGTAAGGGCGGCGAGTGTGATCCAGACGTTGGTCAGGTTCGTCGTCGCGGGATCGGCGGTGAGTCCGATCGGCGCAAAGCCGAGCAGCAGCAGCATCGGGAAGCCGAACACGATTGCCCAGAGTTGCTGGTAGACGAGATTGCTCGCGGCAGGCGTTTTAAACAGCGGGTCGATCTCGCGCAGCAGGATCACGCCCGTGCTCGCCGTGCCCGTGAGCATGCCGTAGAGCGAGAGGAACGCCTCCGCCGAATACTCCGGATAAACGCGTTTGCAGATGATGTCGAGCTGGATATAGGTCGCAACCGCGCCGACGATGCAGATGATGCTCAGCGGGATGATGAACTCGCGGTGGCTGAACGCGGAAAGATCGATCGCCGCGATGGATGCCACCACCATCAGGTCAAACATCACGCCGGAGATACGCGCGAGCATGAAGTTGTTGAGGTATTGTCTGCGTCCGCGGTTGGTCAAGCCCTTGAGCACGTTGCGCACCAGAATCGCCATCACGGTGCCGATCAGGAAGTTGAATCCCCAGATCAGCGGCTTGACGGTGCTGGTGAAAAACCCGCCAAGCGCATCCAGTCCGATGGAGAGCAAGTACATGACCCCATAAGCCGCCATGTAGGTGAACACCACAAGTCCGATCTGAACCGTGAGCTTATCCAGCGATTCGGAGAGCGGAATTTCACCCTTTTCGGTGATGGATTCGGCGGAGAGGTCTTCCATCTCATCCGCGTTCTCGAGGAGGGACTTGATCTGGCCTTTCTTCTTCATCCGCTGCAGATACACGACGCCGCCGAGACCCGCCGAGACAAAGCCCATCGCGGCGACGGTGAGGCCGAAGCTTCCGCCGTACTGGAAGGGCGCATAGGCCGTCGCGGTCTCGTAAACGTGACCCCAGTTATACGCCTGTCCCGGGCCTTGGCCGTAGCCCATCGGCAGCAGCAGGCCCGAAGCCGGCCAGTTGCCAAGCAGGAAGAAAAGTCCAACCGTGATCGCAAGACCGAGAATGCCCTGCAAGAGATAGGAGGAAACCGTGGTCACGCCCGCGTCGAAGACTGCCGCGTTGCTCTTCTTGTTTTTCTCGCGCTTGTTGGAGCGCAGCGCCATCGCGACGAACCCGAGGCCGAGGCCATGGTAGGTCAGCGTCTCCATGGTCACCTTGTTAAAGAGCGCACCGCCCGTGATCTTCTGCACCGCGATATTGGCAAAGAGGATCAGAAATCCGCCGAGCACCGAGCTGGGAATCAGAGACTGGCGCAGCGGTTTGATCAAACGGCGCAGCATGTTGGCAGTCAGCATGCCAACGAGCAGAATGGTCAGCTCAATCATCAGCGAC
Organism: Christensenellaceae bacterium; assembly: GCA_963667195.1. Taxonomy (GTDB): domain Bacteria; phylum Bacillota; class Clostridia; order Christensenellales; family CAG-138; genus UBA7703. Next base: position 1,494,269 of record OY762962.1, on the reverse strand, counting down.
CAAACGCTTGCATCCCAGAAATTGTGCCCTGTAGTCATGATCGTGGCTCCTCATCTATATCAAAAGTTTCGAAAGTAGTCCTTGTAAAAACGATTCTGATCCGCACCGCGGCAGGCGGAATGATGTGCCCGTTTCGGCATGTTTATATTCAATATACCACTCCGCCCGACGCTTGGCAAATCAAGGATATTTGACAAATCACAAGCACCGTGTTTATTAACTTCGAACGCATTTGACTTGGAACTGCCTTCTGAGGACGCCGCTGAACCATTCGCGCAAGGCGATTATTGCGCGAGCGCCGCTTTCTCTTCCAGCATTTTCTTCGTGTCCCGCTCGATGTTTAAGAAGAAAATGACGATCATCATCAGCGCCGCAACCGCCATCGGCACCCAGCCGAGGATGGCGTTGATGGTCGCAATCGCGGCCTGCGGCTGCTGGGCGAGCTTTGCGTTAAAGCCGTTTGCGGAGAGCGCGACCGCGACGAGCTGAGTCGCTCCCGCGACCGCGAGCTTGCTTGCGAGGTTGTCCGCCGTGGAAACGAGGCTATCGAGCCTTCTGCCGGACTGCCACTCGATGAGATCCACGATGTTGTTACGGTTGGTGTTGAACATGACAAACGTGATCGTAATCGCGATGCCGACGGAGATCGCGTTGACGTAGATCGCGCCCAGCGAGAAGGGATTGATCACGAACCAGATCTTGCCGAGGATAAACAGCACGCCCGCCAACAGCATCGTCCGTTTTCTGCCGAGCGCGCGGTCAATCGCCGAAACGAGGAACGAAGACCCGAGCGCCGCGACCAGATATGCCGCCTGAATGGCGGTTGCGGCAGCAGTGCTGCCGAGCACATACGTCGCGTAATAGGTGATGCAGCTCATCAACAGCAGGTTGATCACGCCGTAGCAGATGATGTAGAGCATGTTGAGCACCCAGCTCTTGCAACGAAACAGCATCGTAAACACCGTCTTGGCCGAAAGCTTCTCGTCGTCCTCCGAGATGGGCTTGACGCGTTCTTTTGTGGTGAAGAAGTGGACGATACAGCCGACGATGCAGACCGCGCCCATTACGCAGGCGGTGAGCAGGAATCCGTGCGAGCTGTTGGCGTCGATCAGGTTACCCTTGTGATCCATCGCGCCGAACACCTTCAATAGCGGCAGGCAGGCGACCGAGCCGATGCCCGCGCCGAGAGCGCCGCCAAGGTTGCGGAAAACGTTGATCGAGCGCCGGTCCTCGTCGAGGTTGGTAGCTAAGCTTCCCATGCTGTTGTAGGGAATGCCGACAAACGTGTTGAACAGCTCAAAGAGCAGATATACGATCAGTGCAACCGCGATTGCGGCCTTGTTTGGCAGGCCAAAGTCGGTAAACAAGAGCACAACGGTGATCGCCCACGGCACGGCAAACCAGATTGCCAGCGGGCGGACATGCTCTCCGTTTTTAAACTTGTGATTCACCGCCCAGAACCCGATCAGCGGGTCGTTGACCGCGTCCCAGATCGTGCCGAGGGTAAGGATCGTGCCCGCCGTGAGGATGTCGATTTTGAGTACATTGGTCAGGAAGAAGAGATAGTAGATGCTCTTGAACTGGTAAACGACGTTGCTCGCGGTCGAAAAGGTGCAAAAGCCCAGCTTTTCCGGAAACCGCGTGCGGGGAATTTGCTGCGCAACAGGGTTACTCATACGTTTTTCTCCTTCTCCGCAATTGCCGTCAAGCGATCGATCAAGAGTTTCTTAAACTTCTCTGGCTCGTCTCCCATGGGGTTGTGCCCGGACTCTTCAAGCCAGATGAGCTCCTTCTGCGGGGCCTCGATGGTATCAAACCAGCCCTGCACCAGCGACGCGGGCGTGTTTTGATCCAGCACGCCGTCGAAGACGAAATATGGCACGTCAAACTTCGTGCAGGTTTTGGGAAAGTTGGTCGCACCCACGGCGTCCCACATCTCGGTGAGCACGTATTTATACCCGCGCACGAGTCCGTAGATGTCTTTGATCGAGTATTCGCCACTGAACAGCACCGGCACGACGAAGGAGGAAAAATAGCTCCGCTTCTTTGCGCTCTTGCTGTAGCCGCCGTATTTCATCATGATGTTCCGCTGCGCCATCATGCCGTCAAAGCCGCCCATGTAAACGCCGTTCACCGGAGGGCCGACGCGGTTGAGAATCGCGATCGACTTCTCGTCTCCCGCCTTTTTCGCCTCTTCCATGGCGAACGCAAAGCTGATCTCCTCGTTCTTCGCGCCGTCCACAACCTGACCAAAACCGACGTAGGCCGCGATCTTCTCCGGATGCCGGTTGGCGAGATAGGTGCCGAGCTCCGAGCCCCAGCTGCCGCCGATGATGAAGATTTTGTCCTTATGGAACCGCTCGCAGAGCCAGTTCACGAGGGCGTTTGCGTCCTCCACCAGCTGATCGACGGTGAGCGTTTCCTTCTTCGCGCCGTAATAGGAGCCGCCGCTGCCGCGCTGATCCCACGCCACGATGGTAAACACCTTCGCGAGATCCGCGTGGTCTCTCATCACCGTGTGGCGGTTACAAACGCCGGGCCCGCCATGCAAAAACAGCAGCACGGGGTTAGTATCGTTCTCACCCTTGATGTGAATTTTTTGCGGCAAACCATTGAGCAGGACCATGCGTTTTTCGTCGATCACGGCGCTATTCCCTCCCGGTTTTGATTCAATTGTATAATGTTCCATACCAATATAGCGCAATCAGCCCGTTTTTGCCAGCTTTTATGCAGTTCGCTTCATAAAAATCCGCTCGTTTTTCGGGTCGGCTCCCGAGCGATTGTCACAGTGGCGTCAAGAGTGCTAAAGTCACACAAATCAAGCCCTTTTTCGGGTTGCAATGCGAGATTTCCTATGTTAATATTGTTTGATACTGGCGATTTATGCCAATTTCGATACAAGAATCAATCGATATACAGTTGGAGGAGCACATGGCAACCTTTGAAAAACTCGAGAACAACCGCGCAAAACTGACGATTTCCGTTTCGCCTGAGGCGTTCGGCGCAGCCGTACAGACAGCATACCACAAGACCGCAAACCGCTTTAACGTGCCGGGCTTCCGCAAGGGAAAAGCCCCGCGCAAAGTCATAGAGAGCATGTATGGCGAGAGCGCATTCTACGAAGAAGCCTTCGACCTCGTCTGGGGCGACGCCTACGACGCGGCGCTGGATGAGCACAAGCTCACGGCAGTGGACAAGCCCTCGCTGGACATCAGCACCATCGGTGCGGACGGCGTCGTCTTCACCGCGGAAGTGCAATTAAAGCCCGAGGTCACCCTCGGTGCCTATACGAAGCTCGAAGTACCGGAACCCGACTTCGTCGTCAAAGACGAAGAGGTGCTGGCCGAGATCGAGAAAGAGCGCGAAAAGAACGCCCGCTTCATCGAAGTCGAGCGCGCTGTGGAAAACGGCGACCGCGTGATTCTGGACTACTCCGGCAGCGTGAACGGCGAGAAGTTTGAGGGCGGCACGGCGGAAGACCAGCTGCTCGTGATCGGCTCCGGCACGTTTATCCCCGGCTTTGAAGAGCAGCTCGTCGGCCTCAAGGCTGGCGATGAAAAAGACATCTCCGTCAAGTTCCCGGAGGAGTATTCCGCTCCTCTCGCCGGAAAAGACGCCGTGTTCGCCATCAAGATCAAGGCGGTTCAGGTCAAGGAACTGCCCGCGCTGGACGATGAGTTCGCAAAGGACATCTCGGACTTTGACACTCTCGACGCGCTGAAGGCCGACAAGAAAGCCAAGATGGAAGAGAAAGCCGCGAAGAACCGCCAGAACGCGATTGAGAATATCGCCCTGCAGAAGGCCGCGGACAACGCCATCGTCGATGTCCCCGCCGTGATGGTCGATCGCCAGATCAACTACATGCTGCGCGATATCAGCTATCAGCTGAGCATGAGCGGACTTTCGCTGGAAGATTACGTCAAGTACACCGGCACCGACATGAACGGCCTCAAAGAGAACTACCGCACCGAAGCCGCGGCACGCGTCAAGATGCAGCTCGTCATCGAAGCCATCGGCGACAAAGAAGGCGTGGCTTGCACCGACGACGACCTCAAGGCCATCATCGCGGAGTATGCGGACGGCAGCGGCAAGAGCGTGGAAGAGTTTGAAAAGTCTCTCTCCGACGACGACCGCGAATACCTCTCCGACAACGTGGTCGCGCGCAAGGCCGTGAAGATCGTCACCGACAGCGTCGTTCTCGTCAAGCAAGACGCGGAGAAGAAGGCCGAGAAGCCTGCGAAGAAGACCGCGAAAAAGGCGGAGCCGAAGGAGTAATCTCCCCGGTTCACGAATTTGCGAAAAAGGCGTAAGCGAAAGAGTTCATCTCCCTCCGCTCAGCCGAAAGTACCCCTATTCCCACCAAAGGAGGGAACCGTATGAACCTCATCCCAATGGTCATCGAGCAGACCAGCCACGGCGAGCGCAGCTATGACATCTACAGCCGCCTGCTCAAAGACCGCATCATCTTTATCGGAGGCCCCATCGACGACGACATCGCAAACAGCGTCGTGGCGCAGCTGCTCTTTCTGGAAGGCGACGATCCCGATAAGGATATCAACCTCTACATCAACTCCCCCGGCGGTTCCGTAAGCGCGGGGCTCGCCATCTACGATACGATGCAGTACATCAAGTGCGAAGTATCCACGATTTGCATCGGCCTTGCGGCCTCCATGGGCGCGTTCCTGCTCGCAGCGGGCGCCCCCGGAAAGCGCAAAGCCCTGCCCAACGCCGAGATCATGATCCATCAGGTCAGCGGCGGCGCGCAGGGTCAGGCCACGGATATCAACATCCAGGCCGAGCAGATTCTTAAGCTCAAAAAGCGGCTCAATGAAATCCTCGCCGCGCGCACGGGACAAAGCGTCGAGCGCGTGACACAGGATACCGAGCGGGACAATTACATGAGCGCCGAGGAGGCGCGCGCGTACGGACTGATCGACGAGGTCTTTCCCCCGCGCAGATAACCCGGAAAGGGGTAGTTTATGACAAAAGTTGAAGATTCGTCCACCGTGCGCTGTTCGTTTTGCGGCAAGGCGCAGGAGGACGTTCACCGCATCATCGCGGGTCCCGGCGTGAACATCTGCAACGAGTGCGTCGAGCTTTGCCGCGAGATCATCGAGGAGGATGTCGAGGCCGAACCCATCGACCTGACGAACATTCCCAAACCGCAGGAGATCGTCAATCAGCTCAACCAGTACGTGATCGGCCAGGATATGGCAAAGCGCGCGCTGGCTGTCTCGGTGTATAACCACTACAAACGTATCCATACGCCCGCGAAGAAGGACGACGAGATCGAGCTGCAAAAGAGCAACATCATTATGCTGGGGCCAACGGGCAGCGGCAAGACGATGCTGGCGCAGACGCTCGCGCGCATTCTCAACGTGCCGTTCGCGGTTGCGGACGCGACCAGCCTCACCGAGGCGGGCTACGTCGGCGAAGACGTGGAAAACATCCTGCTCAAGCTGATTCAGGCGGCGGATTACGACGTGGAAAAGGCCAGCAAGGGCATCATCTACATCGACGAGATCGACAAGATCGCCAGAAAAGGCGAAAACGTCTCTATCACGCGCGATGTCTCCGGCGAAGGTGTGCAGCAGGCGCTGCTGAAAATCCTCGAAGGCACGGTTGCCTCCGTTCCTCCGCAGGGCGGCAGAAAGCACCCGCATCAGGAGTTCATCCAGATCGACACCACGAACATCCTGTTCATCTGCGGCGGCGCGTTCTCCGGCATCGACAAGATCATCGAAAAGCGCATCGGTCACAAAATCCTCGGCTTCGGCGCAGAAGTGACCAGCAATGTGCAGAAGGATATCGGCGAGACGCTCAAGAACATCCTGCCGGAAGACCTGCTAAAGTTCGGACTCATTCCGGAATTCGTGGGTCGTATGCCGATCATCGTCACGCTGGAAAACCTCGACGAAAACGCGCTCATGCGCATCCTCACCGAACCGCGAAACGCGCTGACCAAGCAGTATAAGCGGCTCTTCGAGATGGACGGCGTAGAGCTGAGCTTCGACGAAGAGGCTCTGCGTGCGGTCGCCAAGAAGGCCATCGAGCGCAAGACCGGCGCGCGCGGACTTCGTGCTATCCTCGAGGACGTGATGCTGGACATCATGTACGACATTCCCTCGCGGGACGACATCGGCTTCTGCCGCATCACCAAGGACGTCATCGAGAAGGTCTGCCCGCCGCTGCTCGTCGAGAGCACAGGCGAGAAAAAGGCCGCGAAGAAGCCCAAGCAGTCGGCATAAACAAAGTAGCACAAGAGGGTCTGTCCGGATGGACAGACCCTCTTTTTTTTGTTCAATCATCAACCATGCCCGGCAGGGCTGCCGATCTACTCAATCGGCTTAAAGAACTCCGCCGGGTTATGGCAAATCGGGCAGATGAAGTCCGCGGGCAGCGTGTCGCTGTCATGGACATAGCCACAGACCGTGCAGACGAAGCCCTTCTTCTTTTCCGGTTCGGCGGGCTTGGCCGGCTCGGCGGGCTTGGCCGGCTCGGCGGGCTTTGCCGCTTCCGGCTTCTTCGTCTCGTTGCCTGCGTTCAGCGGAACGAACACCTCCGCGCCATGCTTGCAGACGGGGCAGATGTAGTCCGGCGGGAGCACCTCGCCCTCGTAGATATAGCCGCAGACCGTGCAGAGCCAACCCTTCTTTTGCTGCGCTTCGGCGCCGGGTTTCGGCTTGATGTTCTTATGATAGAAGTCGTAGGTGACGGAAGCCTCACCGGAGAGCTTTCTCGCCTCGGTGAGATCGGCTAAGAACAGCGTATGCGTGCCGCAATCCAGCGTGCTGATCACCTTGCCGCTGAGCAGCGCGTTTGTGCCCTCGGTCACGTAGGTGATTCCGTTTACGCTGCGCGCAAAGGCGGTGTAGTCCGTGAACTTGTCTCCATCCTTGCCGCTCTTGAGGCCGAAGCGCTGGTACACGTCAAACTTCGACTGCTCGGTGAGGATCGAGAGGTTGAACAGCCCCGTATTGAGCACCATGTCGTGCGTCAGATTCGCTTTGTTGACCGTAAAGGTTACCCTTAGCGGCGTGCTGGTGGCCTGAATGACGGTGTTGATGATGCAGCCGTTGTCCCGCTCGCCATCTTTCGCGGTGAGCACAAACAGGCCGTAGCTGATGGCAAAGAGCGCGGTCTTATCGAGCTCTCCCGTGGGAACGTCCTCGTTCTTCGGGAGCACCATGGTGTTCGCAATCGCTTTCGCCATGGCGTCGATTTCCGCAAGCTGATCCTCCTTGAGCGAGGAGCGGAGGCTCACAGTCTCCTCGAGCACGACCATATCCTTCAGCGGTGCGAGCGTTTCGCGCATGAGTTTTCCGCTGACCGGCGCCCAGGAACCGTTTTCGATGAACGCAAGCGTGCGGTTTTGAATGTTGTGCAGCACGAGGTCGTGAATCAGCTCTTCCATGGTGATAAACACGCCCGCGTTATACGTGGTCGCGGCAAAGACGAGGTGGCTGTAGCGGAAGCAGGCCGCGACGATCTCCGACATCGGCACCACCGATACGTCGAACACCTCCACCTGAATGCCCAGATCGCGCAGGCGGCTCGCGAGGATCTCCGCCGCGTTCTCCGTGTTGCCGTAGATCGAAGCATAGGCGAGCATCACGCCCGTCTCCTCCGGCTCATAGGTGCTCCAGCGCTGATACTTCTCGATGTAAGCCGAGAAGTCCTTGCGGTGCACCGGCCCGTGCAACGGACAGATCATCTTCACATCGAGGTTCGCGACCTTCTTGAGCGCGTTCTGCACCTGCGGGCCGTATTTGCCGATGATGTTGGCGTAATATCGGCGCGCTTCACCGATCAGCGTGTTGTAGAAATCGAGCTCGTCGGCAAACAGCGCTCCATTGAGCGCGTTGAAGGTGCCGAACGCATCCGCCGAAAAGAGTACTTTGTCGGTACGGTCGTAGGTGAACATGACCTCCGGCCAATGCACCATCGGCGCCATGATGAACTGGAACTCGTGCTTTCCGGTGGAGAGCGTGTCGTTCTCCTTGACGATGATCGCGCGATCCAGCACGTCCTCATCGAAGAACTGGCAGATCATCTCGCTGGTCTTCTTGGTGCAGACGATCTTCGTGTCCGTGTAGCGGCAGAGTAGATCCATCAGCGTCGCCGAGTGATCCGGCTCCATGTGTTGCACGACGACGTAGTCCAGCTTGCGCCCGCTCAGCGTGTGCGCGACGTTTTCAAAGAACACCTTGCCGACGGCTTTGTCCACCGTGTCGAAGAGGATCGTCTTCTCGTCCAGGATCAAATAAGAGTTATAGGAAACGCCGTCCGGAATGGAATAGACGCCCTCGAACATCGCAAGCCTTCGGTCGCTTCCGCCAACCCAGGTGATGTCTTCGTTTACTTTGCGCGTGCAATACATGCTACTATGCCCCTTTCGTGTATGTGACTATCGTAAACTATTATTGTTCTTTCGTGATCAAGGCGGAAAACCCGCTGCTCATCTGCTGCGATCCGTCCGGGAGCACCCAGAGTGCCTCGGTATCCGGCAGGCGTTCGATCAGGGCCAACCCTTCCTCAATCGGCATGCAGAAGAGCCCCGTCGTCAACGCATCGGCCAGCGCGGAATCGCTCGAAACCACCGTGACCGAATCGTAGTAGGTAGACGGCATCAGGGTTGCGGGATCGATGATGTGGTGATAGCGCTTGCCGTCCACGGTGTAATACCGCTCGTAGGTGCCGCTGGTCACCACGCTAAGGCCGCTAACCTGCACCGCGCACAGGGTTCCGTCTCCATACGGGTTCTGGATGCCGACCTTCCAGCCGGTTCCGTCCGCGCGCGTACCGATGGAGCAGACGTTTCCGCCGACGCTGAGGAGCATGCTCGTTACTCCCGCGTTCTTCATCGCCTCGGTCGCTTTTTGCGCGGCGTACCCCTTCGCGATTGCGCCGACGTCGAACTGGGTGCTTGCGTCGCTGACATACAGCGTTCCCGCCGTTCGATTGAGCACGATGCTGTCGATGGAAGCGTGAGCGTTTGCGGCTTGCAGCTCCGCCATCGGCGGCAGCTCCGCCTTGTCCGGATCATCCAAGCCCGTGTCGCGATAGGTCTGCCAAATCTGCAGCACGCCGCCCATCGCGATGTTCATTCTGCCGCTGGTGAGTTTGTCCATCGAGATGGCGTATTCGACCATATCGAGAATCTGATCACTCACCTTGACGGGCGCAATACCCGCGTTTTGGTTGACCGTCGCGAGGTTGTTCATGCCGTCGTAGGTGTGGTAGATATCGTAGAGTTGGTGGTATGTCAGCAGGAGGTCGTGCAGCTCGTCAAATCGCGCATTCGCGCTCTCTTCGCTCGTGTCGTAGAGAATGACCGTTGTCACGGTGTCGAACACGTCCAGATAGACCTTCTCATACCGCTTGGGCTGTGCTTTTTGTGCGCAGCCGCCGATCAGCAGGCTCAGCGCAAGCAGCGCGCACAGCACCGTGTACCTAAATTTCAAAACGCGCTTCTTCGTTGGACTCTCCTATTTCTCCGTAACGCGTGCTACCGCTCGCGCAAGATCGATTGTGCCTGTCAGCATTATTCCATGTTTTGTCTGTTTTATCAAGACTTACGCTCGTTCTGTGTGCTGATTTTCGCGGGATCGCTTTGCTCGGTTGTTTTCGGGCGTAATCCGCGGAAGGTATAGCGCGCAATCAGCCCCGTCAGCGTACCCGTTACGGCAGCCGCAAAGAGCAGAATCGGCAGATACGCAAGGATCGCGCGCGACTCCACGACGAAGCAGGCGACCACCATCTGAGCCACATTGTGGCTCACCGCGCCGAGTACGCTCACGCCCACGATGCTCAGTCCCTTGCTCTTTCGCGCGAGGATCATCACAACTAGGCTCAGCACGCCGCCCGCGAGGCTATATAGCATCGCGGCAGGGCCGCCGAACAGTAGCCCGCTAAGTCCCACTTTGAGGAACATCAAAAGGATCGCGCTCGGCACGTCGATGAGATACAGCGCGTAGAGCAGCACCGTGTTGGCGAGCCCCAGCTTGACGCCGGGGATGCCGGTGACGGGCAGCAGATATTCAAAATAGCCCAGTACGATCGCAACCGCGGTGAGCAGCCCGAGCTTTGCGACGACGGACGCGCTCCAGCGGCGGTTCATCCTTGATCCTCCGTGCCCGTCACTTCGACGGAGACGCCGTTTGGCAGGCAGACGATCCAGTGATCGAGCAGGAGCTCATCTGTGTTGTTCGGGTCGATCGCGCCGTGATGCACGCAGATCTGGTTCTTGCAGGTGGAGGATTCCATCCGCACGCCGCTTTCGTCAATCACGATCACGTTGACCTTGCCGCCGCCCTGATCCACCGTGATGGTCTGGTAATCGCTTGCGGAAACCTGCGCGTAGACCGCGCCGCCGACATAGACGGTCACCTTCGCCGCGTCGGATGTTTGCGCGAATAAGCGCGAGGCAACAAACGCGGCAAGCGCCAACAGTAGCACGCCGCAAATCAGCAGAACGTCTTTCTTTTTCACGCCGCACCGCCTCGCTTTCCTACGCCCTTGATCCCGACTATTGTATCACGCTTTGCGCGCCCACCGCCAGATCGGGCAAGCGCATTTCTGCCGTGGTGCATCAACTTGCATTGTTTGTGATCTCGTTGCGGAAAACGTAACAGAAGCTGTTATAATAGATGTATCAATCACAGGAGGTGTGTAAAATGAAAATACTCATGATCGGCGGAACGGGGCTTTTAGGCAGCCAGGCCGCGCGAGAGCTCATCTCCCGCGGGCACAGCGTGCACTCTATCGCACTGCCGCCGCTGCCCGACGGCGCGCTCTTGCCGCCGGAGATGACGCTGACACTCAAAAACAGCAACGATATGACGGATGATGAACTGCGCGCGGCCTTTGCGGGCATGGACGGGTTCATCTTTGCCGCGGGTGTGGACGAGCGAATCGAAGGCCCGTCTCCCATCTACGATTTCTTCAAAAAATACAATATCACTCCCTTGGAGCGGATGCTTCGCCTCGCCAAGGAGAGCGGCGTCAAGCACGCGGTCATCGCGGGCTCCTATTTCTCCTACTTCGCAAAGAAGTATCCCGACATGGAACTGACCCGCTGGCATCCCTACATCCGCAGCAGGATCGATCAGGAGAACATAGCGTTCTCGTTTGCGGACGAGAACTTCGCGGTCTCCGTGCTGGAACTGCCGTATATCTTCGGAACCCAGAAGGGCAGAAAACCCGTTTGGGTGTTTCTCGTGGAGATGCTGCTCAAGATGAAGGGCGCGATTCTTTATCCCAAGGGCGGCACCGCGATGGTCACCGTCCGTCAGGTTGGTCAGGCCTTCGCGGGCGCGCTCGAGCGCGGGCGGGGCGCGACCGCATACCCCATCGGCTGGTTCAACCTCACGTGGCGCGAGATGATCGCCATCATGAACAAGTACATGGGAACCCCGGACAAGAAGATCATCACCATCCCGAAATTCCTGTTTGCCATGAGCGCAAGCGGAATCGAGAAGCAGCACCGCTCCGCGGGCACGGAAGGCGGCTTGCTCATGTCCAAGTTTGTGGACATGCAGACGAGCAATCTCTTCATCGACAAAGAGGAAGCTTGCCTGCCGCTTGGCGTCACGGATGACGACATTGAAGCCGCCATCGGTGAATCTGTGCTGTTGAGCATGGAGGTCATCGACAAAAAGGCAAAGGTCATCGACATGAAGGGCGAATGAGGGATGGCACAACATTGTTATCTCTTCTAAAAACGCAGACGGTTCCTCTACCTTGATGGATATCTAGCAGTTTAAAAAGAGCTACCCGAAAAGTATCTACTTTCGGGTAGCTTTCTTACGTGAGACCGGTGCATCGCGGGCGGATGATATCCGCCCCTACACGCGCACCAGAAAATCTAGGTTTAGATCGAATCAAACGGTTTCGAATTGCGGGCTACTCCGCAAAAGCGGGTGTAGGGGCGGATATCATCCGCCCGCATCGCGACGGCTTTCCACGTCTTTCACCGACTGTCAGTCTTCGTGTTTCTCAAAATTCGAATTCGTGTCTTTTCCGCTGTCAATGGCAGTATTAGCTGTGGGATTGCTGTTTTTTACCACACGTGGTAAACGCCCGAGTTGCGCTTTTCTCACGGTTTGTGTTTTACCACACGTGGTAACATGGATCAGTGATACAAAATCACTTCTATAGTTTTCCTTGTACCGTGACGGTCGTAAACGTTCGCAGCGTGTGCTGCATCCGCTCCTGCTTTAATAGCGGAAGCATGTTTCGCACGATATCCACGCGTGTAATTCCGGTGAGCTCCATGAGCATTTCGGATGCGTCCTTGATCGACGGCGTCTCGTCAAACACGACCTTGAGCGTGTCCTCACCCGTGAGCGTGAACCGCATCAGGCGGATGAACGGCGTCTCGATGAAGTGCGCGGCAACGATCAGCGAAAGCTCGCCCGCTTCGGAGATCTCCGTCTGAACGGCGAACCGTACCTCAAACACATCTCCGCGCTGCGAGAACACGGCCTGTGTAAAGCCGTTCTCCGCGAGCGTGAAGCGGTGCTTATATTCGCCCTCCACCATCTCGACGGCAAGCAAGCCATCCTCCGCGCGGGAGAACACGATCTGCTGCACGCCCATGGTGAAGTTGTTGTGTACGCTCTGGAGAATAAACGGGAACACGCCGCCGATGTTCGCGGGAAACGAGTAGACGCGCCCGGTCAGCCGCGCGGTCAGCTCCTCCAGCGGAACGCTCTTGCGCTCGGCGGAGTAAAACGGCGGCCTTGCTCGCGCGCTGAGTGCGGCAATCGTGGTCGCGAGCGCGTCCGCGGCACGCGGATCGGTCTCGATCGGATCGCGGCTCATGCCATCGAAGCAGGCGGAGACATAATCGAGCACGCCGCCATTCGCAAAGAGGCGCGAGGTACCGGAGAACAGCACCACCAGCGCGTTTTGATCCGGCAGCGCAAGCATATATTGCCCGAACGCGCCGTTGAAGAGAAATGCGCCTTCCCGCGCGGTCATCCAGATCTGGTGGCCGTAGCCGTAGGTGATCTCGCCGTGCGGGGTGTCGATCTGCGGCTTCGTCGCCGCCTCAATCCAGGCCTCGCTAAGCAACCGCTGTCCGTTCCAAACGCCTTTATTCAGATAGAGCTGGCCGACCTTTGCGACGCTCTCCGGCGTGAGGGACAGCCCCCAGCCGCCCTTCTCGGTGCCGTTCGGGCAGGTCTCCCAATAGTAGGACTCGATGCCAAGCGGTTCGTAGAGGCGCGGCTCCAGATAGTGCGTCAGCGTTTCGCCGGTCTTTCTGCGCACGATTGCCGCGAGCATGTAGGTGTTCATGGAGTTGTAGTCAAACGCGCTGCCCGGCTCAAACTTTACCGGCGCATGCAGGAAGTCCCGCTCCCAATCGGTACCCATCGCGGAACCCGCCTCGTTGAAATAGGTCCCGGTGCTCATGTTGAGCAGCATCCGAACCGTCATCTTCTGCACGGGATGCGTGGAAAGCTCCGGCGCTTTGTCAAAGAAAATATCGCTCAGGCGCTCGTCGATGTCGAGCAGGCCTTCGTCCACCAGCATGCCGATGGCAGTCGCGGTGATGCTCTTACTGAGCGAGTAGAGCTGGTGCGGATACGCGCCGTCGTAGGGTGCCCAGTTTGCCTCCGCAATCACCTTTCCGTTGCGCAGAATCATGATCTCGTGTGCCTTTGCCGCCTCGTCCGCGTGGATAGCGTCCAACAGCGCGCGGATGGCGAGCGAGCTGACGCCCTCCGCCTCCGGCGTGCTGCGCGGCAGCGGTTTAACATCCGCCTCCGGCAGGAACGGCGGTTTCTGCGGCTTGTGCGCATAGGGATAGAGATGCTGGGTGTCCTGCGTGAGGAACTTCCAGATCATGTCCATCGCGCGCTTTTGCAGCGTGAGATCGACCTTGTCCATCTCTTTGCGGAAGAGTCCGCGCTTACGCCGAAGCTGCGCGCGCTCCATCCCCGCGAGTGCTTCATAGCGGGCATTGACGCGCGCCATCACCGCGTCCCACGGGACAGGCGCCATCGCGCGCGCATTGGCGCTCAACGTTGCAATCTGATTCGGGTTCTTTAAGTACTCTTCAATCGCGTCCGCCATGCTCTCCGGCGTATCGCCACAGGTGAGCCCGTTCACTCCGTCGGTGATGAGTTCTCCCGGCAAGCTGCCCGCGATAACCAGCGACGGTGTGCCCTGTACCGCGGCCTCGCGCACGACGAGTCCCGCGCTCATGCGCTGCATCGGGAATAAGCAAAGCGCGCTCTCTGCATACAGGCCCGCAAGCAGAGATTCGTCCGTAATCTGACCGAGGAAGCGCACCGTACCAAGTAGCCCCAGATCGCGTGCGATCGTCCGCGCATTCTTTTCCTCCGGCCCGCTGCCCGCGACGAGCAGCTGGAATTCGACCCCGCGCTGCCTTAGCATGGCTGCGGCTTCCAGCACGTGCGATAGGTTCTTTTGTTGATCGAGACTGCCCGCAAAGAGCAGCGCCGGCGCTTCGGAGAGGTGAAACTGCTCCCGCGCGCGGTGCCGTGCAGTCAGATCCGCGGGCTCCAGCTCAGTACCGTTTTCAAACACCTCGATGTTCCCCTCGAAGCCGCGCTCATAGAGAAACGTGCGCGCCTCCTCGCTGACCACCCAGAGTTCGTCGCAGCGGTTGAAGAAATCGAACGCAAAATATTGGGAGAGCTGCTTCTGCTGCTCGTCCTTTTGACTCATCAAGAGTTCACGAATGTACTTTGTATGGAAGGTGCCGACCAAAGGCACGTGGCACTTGTCCGCGAGGCGCACCGCCTCCATGCCCGCGGAACCCGGGCTGTGCGCGTGCACGATGTCAAACGACAGCGCATTGACCCGCGCCAGATAGTGCATATCCAGAGACGCCGAGGTCGCGCGTTGCGGCGCGCCGGGAAGACTCAGCGCAACATAATCCAGTATTTCGTAAGGCAATTTCCCGCGATATCCCTGCGTAACCAGCGGTGAAATCACGTAGACTTCCTGCCCCAGCGCGCTCAGTTCCCGCGCATAGGCATTCACAACCCGGCTCACGCCATCGGTGATGGGATAGAATAAGTCGGAGCATTGCGCAATTTTCAGCATACGGTTCGTCCTCCTTTCGCTATTCTATCACAGCGTTTCAAAAGCCGCCACATCCGCTCCGGCGAGGCGCGTGCGGCTTTACGAAAACGCGTGTGTCATGTATACTATACCAATCATTATGTTCTCGGGGGGATTGTAAACGGTGGAGACACAAGCAGGTAAACAGGTAACTTTGGCGGAATTCTTATCTCCGCGCAAGCCGGCCCGCATCTGGCAAATCATCACGGCGGCGCTTCTGTCCTTGATGATCATCGGAGCCGCGTATGAATACAACAAGCCCAAGGCGGACCCGGTTCGCATGTCGACACAGCTCAGCTCCGGCACCTATTGCTATCTGGATGTCACGATGGTCTCCGACTGGCTTCTCGAGGTAAGCGGAGAGGAAGATTACACGATCTACGAGGCGATGGATGCCGACGGCAACTGGTTTCTGCTCACGCTCGACGACGCCGCGTACGCGAAGCTCACCGCCCAGCAGGAGGCATATCAAACCTACTTTTACGGCGACTCGACAAACTTCACCCTGCCTGAATCCGTTCACCTGACCGGAGTCACGCACACGCTGGCTTCGGATGAAGCAGAGCACATTGCAAACGTCTTTGAAAACACGACCGTTGCCGACGTAAACGAAATCTACGGCGCAAACTATTTCAATGAGGGCGCAAACAACCAGAGCGACGGCGTTTGGGCCTATGCGTTCGGCGCGTTCTTCTTTGGCATGTTCTTCCTGATCCTCACGGTTCAGAACAGCGCGATTCGCAAAAACTACAGAAAGAGCGAAGCAAGGCTCTATGAGCTTGGCAAACTCGACGCGGCGGAAGCGGAGTACCTGGCTCCCGAAAGCCAGCGCTATGCAAAGCCCCAGCTCATCCTCTCCAAGCAGTTTGTTTATTGCGGAATCAGCGGCTGGCTGTTGAGCTATGAGGACATCGGCTGGGCATATCAGCGCACGCAGCGCAGCTACGGCATCCCGATCTCCAAGCAGATCGTCGCCGGGCTCAACAACGGCAAGACGGTCGTCCTCGCGGCAAGAGGCGTCAATGATACCGTGCTGAGCGAGACCGCGCGCGCCATCTATACGGCAAACCCGAACTGCCTGATCGGCTATTCGTTCGACAACATCAAACTCTATCGCCAGCGCGTGAAGGAGTACAAACTCAGCCACCCGAAATAACGATCCGCATCTCAAGAGAGGCGATGATAGCATCGCCTCTTTTTTTCTATTCAAGTTCACGTTGTGTTAACACCAGTTTCATCAACCCGTGTTGATTTATCGGCAGGATTCGTATATATTGTAAGATGCTACCGGAGCGGTATCGGTCGATATCGTCCCAAGAGATTTGTAACCCGGAAAAACAAGAAAATGGAGGTCTTCTCCCCTTGGATAATAAGAAAATGGATCGCCGCGTTCGAAAGACCCGCATGCAGCTTCGTTCGGGACTCACGCAACTCATGCGCGAAAAACCGATCAAAGACATCACCGTGCGCGAGCTTGCGCAGCTTGTGGACATCAACCGCTGCACCTTCTATCTGCACTACCGCGACATCTACGATATGGTAGAGCAGGTCGAGCAAGAGGTGTTTGACGAGTTTGAGGCGCTGGTGCGCGCGCATCCCACGGACGAACTCGTGAACAAGCCCCTCGCGCTGTTGACGGACCTGTTTGAATTCTTCTCGGTCAACGCCGATCTCTGCGCGGCATTCCTCGGCGGAAACGGCGATATGGCGTTCTTCAACAAGCTCATCGCGCTGATTCGCGACCGCGTGGTGGAGTCCTGGCTCAAGGAGCAGAAAAAGGACCCGGATCAGTTCGACTATTATTTCGCCTTCCTCGCCTCCGGCTTTATCGGCATCATCCGCGAGTGGTTCCAACGCGACATGAAGGAAACCCCGGCGCAGATGGCCGCGATGGCGGAGCAGCTCGTGCTGTACGGACTGGGCAACTAAGTCCAATTGTTTACTTTGCGTTTTTAAACGCATGGTAGCATGTATTGTCATATGAATGGTAAGGAATAAGTAAGAACAACATGAAAGAACATACACCGTCCAAAAAACCGATCTATTACTACACGATCATCGCGATGATCGCGATATTGCTGCTCAACGCGTTCGTCTTTCCGCAGCTATTACAAAACGAAGTCAAGGAAGTCGGATACAACGAGTTTCTGAAGATGGTGGATACCGGCAAGGTGGACGAGGTTTCGCGCGACGAAACGACGCAGACCATCACCTTCACCAGCAAAGAAGCCGACAAGACGCTCTACTACAAGACGGGTATCTGGCCGGATGAAACGCTGGTCGACCGCCTCGACAAAGCAGGCGTCAAGTTCACCGCAAGCATTCCGACGCAGGCAAACCCGCTGACAAGCTTTCTGTTGACGTGGCTGCTTCCGATTCTGATCTTTGTCGGCATCGGACAGTTCCTCATGAAACGCATGCAAAACGGCATGCCCGGCGGCATCGGCAACGCGCTCTCGTTTGGCAAGTCCAACGCGAAAATCTATGTCGAAGCGCAGACCGGCAAAACCTTCAACGACGTTGCGGGTCAGGACGAGGCCAAGGAAGCGCTGCTTGAGATCGTAGATTTTCTGCACAATCCCGACCGCTACGCAGAGATCGGCGCAAAGCTGCCCAAGGGCGCGCTGCTCGTGGGCCCTCCGGGCACGGGCAAGACGCTGCTCGCCAAGGCGGTTGCCGGTGAAGCAAACGTTCCGTTCTTCAGCATCTCCGGCTCGGAATTCGTGGAGATGTTCGTCGGCATGGGCGCGGCAAAGGTGCGTGACCTCTTCTCCCAGGCGGAGCAGAAGGCGCCCTGCATCGTGTTCATCGACGAAATCGACACCATCGGCAAGCGCCGCGACAACGGACTCGGCAGCAACGACGAGCGCGAGCAAACGCTGAACCAGCTGCTCACCGAGATGGACGGCTTCGATGCGCGCAAAGGCGTCGTCATCCTCGCCGCGACCAACCGGCCGGACTCCCTCGATCCCGCGTTGCTGCGTCCCGGTCGCTTTGACCGCCGCATCCACGTGGAATTGCCGGACCTCAAGGGCCGCACGGATATCCTGAAGGTGCATGCCCGCGGTGTGAAGATTTCCGACGCGGTCGATTTTGAAGCCATTGCGCGCGCAACCAGCGGCGCTTCCGGCGCGGACCTCGCCAACATCATCAACGAAGCCGCCCTTCGCGCCGTGCGCATGAAGCGCGACACCGTCGAGCAGGCGGATCTGGAGGAGAGCGTGGAGGTCGTTATCGCGGGCTATGCGCGTAAGAACGCCGTGATCTCGCCCAAGGAGAAACGCATCGTCGCCTACCACGAGATCGGTCACGCGCTGGTTGCCGCCACCCAGACGGAGAGCGCGCCGGTGCACAAGATCACCATCGTGCCGCGCACAAGCGGGGCTTTGGGCTACACCATGCAGGTGGACGAGAGCGAACACTACCTCATGACCCGTGAGGAAGCGGAGAACAAGATCGCCACCCTCACCGGCGGCAGAGCCGCGGAGGAGACGGTGTTTGGCACCATCACCACAGGAGCCAGCAACGACATTGAGCAGGCGACGCGAATCGCCCGCGCGATGGTTGTGCGCTACGGCATGAGCGACGAGTTCGGTATGGTAGCGCTCGAATGCCAGAACAATCCGTATCTCGCGACCGACGGGGCTATGACCTGTTCTTCGGACACAGCGGCCCGCGTGGATGCGGAGGTCATCGCCATCGTGGAGCGGGCGCACAAGCGCGCGAGGCAGATTCTCAAGGAGAACGAGTCCGCGCTGCATCAGCTCGCGGAGCACCTCCTCGAGCGCGAAACCATCACGGGCGAAGAGTTCATGGACATGCTCAAAAAAGTGGCTCCTGCCGCAACCATGAAACTCAACTCATAATCGGACGTTCCTACAGGCAGGCGGCTGATCAGCCGCCTGCTTTTTTTCGCTCCCCGCCGCAAAAATGTGAAAATATTGTGGAAGCGCTTCTATGCGCTTGAAAACAGCTTTACAGCGTAGTATGCTAGATTAGCACTCGATCTTATTGAGTGCTAACAAACACGCAATTCATGACGGAGGCGCACTTTTCATGGCAAAAAAACAATTCAAGGCGGAATCGCGGCGCATTCTCGACCTGATGATCGACAGCATCTACACGCACAAAGAGATCTTTCTGCGCGAGCTCATCAGCAATGCCAGCGACGCGATCGATAAGCTCTACTTCCTCTCGCTGACGGACGACAAGGTCGGCAAAAGCCGTGAGGACTTCGAAATCCGCATTTCCGCGGACAAGGACAAGCGAATCTTAACCATCTCGGACAACGGCGTCGGTATGACGAAGGAAGAGCTGGACGAAAACCTCGGCACCATCGCCAAGAGCGGCACGCTCGCGTTCAAAAAAGAGCACGATACCAGCGATGCCGTGGATATCATCGGCCAGTTTGGCGTAGGCTTTTATTCGAGCTTCATGGTCGCGGACGACGTGCAGGTGCTTTCCCGCGCCTACGGCAGCGAGGAAGCCTGGCTCTGGGAGAGCGAAGGCCGCGAGGGCTACACCATCACCAAGGCGGAAAAGCCGGAGTGCGGCACCGTCATCACGCTCAAGATCAAGCAAAACACCGAGGACGAGCAGTTTGACACCTACCTCGACTATTACAAGATCTCCTCGCTCGTCAAGCAGTATTCAGACTATATCCGCTACCCCATCCGAATGGAGCACACCCACACGCGTCCCAAGAACGGAGACCCGAAGGATACGGAGACCGTCACCGAGGACGAGACGCTCAACAGCATGATTCCGCTCTGGAAAAAGCCCAAGAGCGAGCTCAAGGACGAGGACTACAACGAGTTTTACAAGAGCAAGTTCCACGACTACGAAGACCCGCTGCTCACAATTCACTTCAGCGGCGAGGGCGTGGTCAGCTATGACGCTCTCCTCTATATCCCGAAGAATCCGCCGTACGACTTCTACGCCAAGGAGTATCAGCGGGGATTACAGCTCTATTCCAGCAGCGTGATGATCATGGAAAAATGCGCGGATCTGCTGCCCGACTATTTCGGTTTCGTCAGCGGACTCGTGGATTCCAGCGATCTTTCGCTGAATATCTCGCGTGAGCTGCTCCAGCACGACCGCCAGCTCAAAACCATCGCCGTCACGCTCAAAAAGCGGATCAAGACGGAGCTCAAAAAGCTCATGGACAACGACCGCGAGAAATACGAGCAATTTTATAAAAGCTTTAAGCTGCCGATCAAATACGGTCTTTACAGCGACTACGGCATGAACAAGGACTTCCTCTCCGATCTCGTTTTGTACCACAGCGCGGCGCAAAACAAGCTCGTCTCGCTCAAAGAATATGTGGACGCGATGAAGGAAGACCAGAAGTACATCTACTACGTCTGCGCCGAGACGGTCGAGCGCGCGATGAAGCTGCCGCAGACCGAGCGCGTGCGCGATCAGGGCTACGACATCCTCTGCATGACAGACGATGTGGACGAGTTCGCGGTGCGCATGCTCGCGACCTACATGGAAAAGACGTTCAAATCCGTTTCCGACGCCGACCTCAACCTCGTTTCGGACGAGGAAAAGCGGGCGCAGGAGCGCGCCGAGGAGGAGAACAAGGACATGCTCGCGGCGCTCAAAGCGGCGCTGAGCGGCAAGGTCAAGGATGTTCGCCTCAGCGACCGCCTCAAGAGCTCGCCCGTGTGCCTGACCAGCGACGGCCCGCTCTCCATCGAGATGGAGAAGGTGCTTGCGAGTATGCCGGTCTCCGACGGCTCCGTCAAGGCGGAGCGCGTGCTGGAGATCAACCCCGCGCACCCGGTGTTCGCGGTGCTAGCCAAGCTCGACACCGACGACGCGCGCGTGGCAAAATACGCGAACCTGCTCTACGATCAGGCGCTGCTCATCGAAGGGCTTCCGATCGAAGACCCGGTGGCGTTTAGCAACTCGATTTGCGAATTGATGGTATAAGGGGGAAAACGAAGGGGCTGTGCCCCGCCCCGTGCCCTAAACAAAATGGCAAGCCTCGCGGCCTGCCATTTTTGTTTGCGTGCTTTTGTTAGATGATCTCCATGTGCTTTGCGCGGTTAATCGCGGAGAGGATGCCGCGTAACGGTGCCAGGCTGATGTTGTGCGAGATGCCCACGCCGAAGACGTCCTTGCCGCCTTTGCTGCGCAGGTGGATATACGCCACCGCCTTGGAGTCCGAGCCGCTACGAATCGCGTGCTCGCTATAGTCCACAAACGTGAACTTGTCCATCTTCTGCCCGCGAATCGAGTTGAAGAACGCGTCGATAGGTCCGTTGCCCTCGCCTGCGACGTCAAACAGCGTCTCTTTATGCGCCAGCGTGCCGGTAAACGTCACGTGGGAGTTGCCCTTTGCGTCCGTGGTTTCGGAGAACGCGTGGCGAACGAGGCGGTAGGGCGCATCGATATCCACATATTCCTTCTGGAACAGGTCGTTGATGCGCTCCGGCTTAAGCTCCTTGCCCACGCGGTCGGTCTCTTTCTGCACCACGGAGCCAAACTCCGGATGCATAGCCTTGGGCAGGTCGTACCCAAAGTTCTGCTGCATGATGAACGCAGCGCCACCCTTGCCGGACTGGCTGTTGATGCGAATGATCGGCTCATACTGCCGGCCTACGTCCGCGGGATCGATCGGCAGATACGGCACCTCCCAGAAATCGCTCTCGGTTTCCTTCATATATTGGAAGCCCTTGTTGATCGCGTCCTGATGCGAACCGGAGAACGCGGTGAACACGAGCTCGCCCGCATACGGCTGCCGCTCGCCGATCTTCATCTTGGTGACGCTCTCGTAGACTTCCTTGATCTTGTTGATGTTGGAGAAATCCAGCTCGGGATCGACCCGCTGGGTGTAAAGGTTCATGGCGAGGGTCACGAGGTCCACGTTGCCCGTGCGCTCGCCGTTGCCAAAGAGCGTTCCCTCCACGCGATCCGCGCCCGCGAGCAGTCCCATCTCCGCGGTGGCGACGCCACATCCGCGGTCGTTGTGCGGGTGGAGCGAGATGATCGCGCTCTCACGATTGGTCAGGTTTGCGATGAAGTATTCGATCTCGTCCGCGAAATAGTTGGGCATGCAGTTTTCCACCGTGGACGGGAGATTGAGGATCACGGGCCGCTCAGGCGAGGCGCCAAGCTCCTCCATCACGCGCTGGCAGATATACACCGCGTTGTCCATCTCTGTTCCCATAAAGGATTCCGGCGAGTATTCGTAGCGGAGGTTGATGCCGGACTCGATCACGGGCTCCGCGAGCTCGCGAATCAGCCGCGCGGCCTCCACCGCGATGTTCACGATGCCGTCCATCTCCATGCGGAACACGACCTTGCGCTGGAGCGTCGAAGTGGAGTTGTAGAAGTGCAGGACGACGTTTTTCGCGCCCGCGATGGCTTCAAACGTGCGCTTGATGAGGTGTGCGCGCGCCTGCACGAGCACCTGAATCGTGACGTCGTCGGGGATATGCCCGCCCTCGATCAGCGTGCGGATAAACGAAAACTCGGTCTCGGAGGCGGAGGGAAAACCCACCTCGATCTCCTTTAAGCCGATGTCCACCAGCGTGTGGAAGAGCCTGAGCTTTTCTGTCACGTTCATGGGATCGACCAGCGCCTGGTTGCCGTCCCGCAGGTCGACCGAGCACCACGCGGGCGCTTTGGTGATCTGCTTGTCGGGCCATGTGCGGTTGGGTAGCCGGATCGGTACAAACGGGATGTACTTTTCAAATTTGTTGTGCATGGCAAACTCCTCCTTCTGCTTGGCGGTCAGAGGGCGAACAAAAAGCCCCTGACCAAACTCGTTTGGTCAGGGGCGTAAACTTACGCGGTACCACCCTGGTTCGGCTTTCGGTTGCCCGAATAGCCCTTATCGGCCTCCAACAAGGCCTGGACCGGTAACGGGGTCAGTCGTTTCGCCCTAACGCGCTCGTTCAGGCGAAAAGCTCCGGGATGAGCCATACACGTTGCCAGCCGCACCGACTCGCACCAAACCGTCGGTTCTCTGAGCGGAAGAGGCTACGTCTTGTTCCCTTCACAGCTTCTGGGATATATGATATATTGTTTGCTATTCTAACCACTCATCACGCACTTGTCAAGTAATATATTCGGTTTTATTTTTCCGAATTCGTAAAACAAAGCAAATCCAAACCAATATTCCTTGCTTATCACTTTACAAACAGATAAAATAATTGTGTATGGCCATGATTGATGAAATACGACGCGCGACACAGGCAAAAGTTTGCGTCAACCCGAGGCAGCTGGCGCCCTTGGCGCTGGCGCAAATCGGCGACACCGTTTGCGATCTCTACGCGCGCATCTACCTCAACGACCAGTTCGCGCGTTCTCCGCACGAGCTGCACCTTGCCGCGAGCAAATTTGTCTGCGCGGCGGGTCAGGCGGCAGCCTTCCGCAGGATGGAACCCCGGCTAACGGAGGACGAAACCGCTATCTTTCGCCGCGGGCGCAACGCCCACAGCGGCACCATGCCCAAGAATGCCTCCGCCGCGGACTACCACACGGCGACAGGGCTGGAGGCAATGGTCGGCTGGCTGTTTTTAAGCGGCGCGGACGAGCGGCTCAATGAGTTGATGACGGTTTATTTTCATCCGGAGACAAAGCCGGAGCAAGAAATGCCATCCGAATGATGTAGAAGCTTTTTTGAAAGAATTCGACAAAAGAGCATGAGAAAGACAATTTTAGATTTGAAGTGAGGAAATAAAATCCATGCCGCAGAAACAGTACGGCTCCGGCCAAGGTGGCCAGAAGAGTGGCTCTTACCGCTCCGGCGAGAAGAAGGGTGGCTACCCGAAATCGGGCGGTTATCAGGGCAATAAGCCTTACGGTCAGAAGACCGAAGGCGGATATCAGGGAAAGAAGACCTACGGCGACAAGCCGCAGGGCGAAGGCTATCAGGGCAACCGCTCCTATGGCGACAAACCCGCCGGAACCGGTTATCAGGGCAAGAAGCCCTATGGCGACCGTCCGCAGGGCGGCTATCAGGGTAAGCGCGACTTCGGCGACAAGCAGCAGGGCGAAGGCTACCAGGGCCGCTCCTATGGCGACAAACCCGCCGGAACCGGCTATCAGGGCAAGAAGCCCTATGGCGACCGTCCGCAGGGCGGCTATCAGGGCAACCGCTCCTATGGCGACAAACCCGCCGGAACCGGTTATCAGGGAAAGAAGCCCTATGGCGACCGTCCGCAGGGTGGATATCAGGGCAAGCGTGACTTCGGCGACAAGCCCTACGAAAAGAAAACCTATGGCGATAAACCGTACGAGAAGAAACCCTACGGCGATAAACCGTACGAGAAGAAACCCTACGGTGATAAGCCTTACGAGAAAAAGCCCTACGGCAAGAAGCCGTATGACGACCGCAAATCGGAGGAAATGCGCCTGCGTGACCGCCTCGCCGAGGACGAACCCAACGCAGCGGAGCAGGACGAACTGCCCTTCCTCATCCTCGGACGCAACGCCGTCAAGGAAGCCATCAAGAGCGAGCGCAGCATCGATCGCATCGAGGTCGTCGGCGAGCCGGACGGTTCGCTCCGCGAAATCCTCGGGCTCGCGCGCGAGCGTAAGCTCGTCATCCGCGAGGTGGACAAGCGCCATCTGGACGAAATCTGCCTGCCCTTTGGTCACGGCGGCAAGCCCGGCAACCATCAGGGCATCGTGGCGTATGCCGCGGGCGTTGAATATTGCACCGTCGCGGACATCCTCGCCGTTGCGCGCGAAAAGAACGAAGAACCGTTCGTCATCGTACTAGACGGCATCCTCGACCCGCATAACCTCGGCTCGATCATCCGCAGCGCGGAGTGCGCGGGTGCGCACGGCGTGGTCATCGGCAAGCGCAGGAGCGCCTCCGTCACCGCCGCGACCGTAAAGGCGAGCGCGGGCGCAACGGAGCACGTGAAGATTGCGCGCGTGGTCAATATCCCCGCCGCGCTGGACGAACTCAAGCGCGCAAAGCTCTGGGTTGCGGGCGCGGACATGAAGGGTCAGCCCATGACCAAGCAGGGGCTCAACGGCCCGCTTGCGTTGGTCATCGGCGGCGAAGGCGACGGCATCAGCAAACTCGTCTCCGAAAAGTGCGACTTCCTCGTCTCGATTCCGCAATACGGCCAGATCGGCTCGCTCAACGCGGGCGTTGCCGCGGGCATTCTCATGTTTGAGAAGAAGCGGCAGGACAAGGCGGAATGAAGAACTACGAGCAGCTGACCGACGAAGAGCTGCTTACCTTGCATCGTGCGGGCGACGCGCGCGCCGAGGAAGCGCTCTACGCGCGCTATAAGCAGGTTGTCCGCAGCAAAGCGCGCACGTATTTCCTGATCGGCGCGGATCGCGAGGACATCATTCAGGAGGGTATGATCGGGCTGTATAAGGCGGTCATGGACTACCAGTTTGACCGTCAGGCGTCGTTTCGCGGCTTTGCGGAGCTCTGCATCACGCGGCAGATCATTACCGCCATCAAGGCGGCGACGCGCAAGAAGCACGCGCCGCTGAACAGCTATATCTCCTTCAACCGCTCCGTCAACGAAGGCGAAACGGAGCGTCCGCTGATCGACGTGCTCACGAGCACGCGCATCAGCGACCCGGAGGAGGTGCTCATCGGCCGCGAAAACTATGCGGCGGTGGCGGACAGCATCGAGCATTCGCTGAGCAAGCTGGAGCGCGATGCGCTGGGGCTGTATCTCTATGGATACTCCTACCAGCAGATTGCGGATCATCTCCAGATCACGACCAAGAGCGTGGACAACGCCATCCAGCGGGTCAAGAAAAAGCTGGAATCGCGGCTCAATGAGATGAAATAGCGTAACACACAAAAACAGGATGGCATTTGCCATCCTGTTTTTTATGTTGCATTTCAATCTCAGTCGATATAGAACAGCGGGTTATACGGGATGCCGTCGATGATGAGCTCATAGTGCAGCACGGGTTTGTCGCCGTCCGCATCCGGAGCGAGCACGCCTACCGCATCTCCGATGAACACACGCTGGTTGAGCTCCACCTGCACATCCGCAAGGTGCGTGAGCCTCGACACAAAGCCGTTTCCGTGGTCGATGTCCACGACGAAGCCGTATGCCCCACGCTCGCCGCAATACACCACGACGCCCTCGCCGGGCGCGACGATCTTCGTGCCCTCGCTGTTGCCGATTTCGAGTCCATAGTTCATCTTGCCGTTGATATAGCCAAAGTGGCGAACCACTTGCCCGCGCATCGGGTACCCAAGCTTGAGGTCTCCCTTGCTCTTACCCTGCACGCCTTCGAGGCGATCGGGCGTGCCGGATGTATCCGCCTTTGTATATGTGCCCGTTCGCAGGATGGTTGCGCGCGCCTCGTGCAGCAACTTCGTTTCCGGCGCGCTCGTCTCCAGCAGCGTTCCCGCGCGATACACCGCCTGCACGCTAGTTTGCGAGAGCGCACCCGTGCCAAGTTGCGTGATGATCCGCTCTCCTTTGGGCAGGGCGGGCTCCGAGTTCTCGCTGACCTCCGGGCTGGTTTCGCTGCGCTCTGTGCGCTGGGTTGTCACGAGGATCGGTACCAGAGACGGGTTTTGCGAGAGCATTGTCAGCGCTTCGCCAGTCTCCAGCGGCTTGACGACAGGGTCTCCCGGCGTCAGAATCAGCTCGCAGTCAAACTTCGCGGAGATGAACGTTTCCCCTTGCGGCGCGACTGCGTTGCTCGAAAGATATTCCCAGAGCATCTGCTTGGCGGAAAGCTCGTTTGCCAGCGTCATGACAGGCGCTCGATCGACGAGCAGCGTGACGGTGTTTTCATAGGTGATTGGCTCCGGCGTAGGCGCGGGCGTAGTCTCAACCGTCTCCACGCTTACCAGATCCGGCTGAACCTGCTCCAGGATCACGGGGCCCGATTGCGGCTCCGGTCTCGCGGCACGCAGAGCGCCGATGATGCCGAGCATAAGCAATACGCCCGCCGCCGAGAGTAAGAATATGCGGTTGAGTAGCTTTTTATCCAATACTGTTTGCCGGTTTCCTTTCGAAGAAACGCGCTTTTGCGGTCAATCCGCCTGTTAGCCAATCTTGAGATACGCCGCGGAGCAATATCCCTTCGTGCCCTGATAATCGACATAGCACCAGCCGCTGGCCGTGGAATAGATCGTCACGGTTGCGCCCTTCGGCATTGTCAAAAGAATCTTGGAGCCGGAGGCGGAGGTCGGCTGCGCGCGCAGATTGAGGTTTCCCGTTACCACGCCGATGGTGGTGTCCGCCTTTGTCGTGCCAACGAGGGTTACATATTTCGCGAGCGTGTAGCCGGTGATCTTCGCGGACGGCACCTCGATTTGGTACCAAACGCCGCTCGACGCGACGACCTTCACGCTCGTGTTGCGCGCGAGCTTGCCGAGGCTGTTATAGCGCGTATCCGGGCCATTGCGCAGGATCACGCCGGAGGCGTTGATATAGCCCGCGCTGGAAGACGTTCCCGCGCTGTTGGTGTTTTTCAGCTGTGTGAGCGTGACGTACTTGGCATAGACATATCCGTCCAGACCGGTTGCCGAAATGCGAACGCGATACCACGAGCCAACTTTTTCGTAGACATCGACCGTCGTGTTCTTCACCAGCCTGCCGTAGCTCTTGGTGGACGTGCTGGCACCCGCGCGGATGTTGACGCCGTCTGCATTGATGGCACCCGCCGCGGCATAGCTCGGCTCCAGCGTCGGCGTGGGCAGCGGGGTCGGCGAGGGCGAAGGCGTTGCGGTCGGCGTGGGCGTGGGTGTCACGCCCTCCGGAATCGCGGTTGGCACGGCGGTCGCCGTTGTGCCCGCGGGTGTTGCGGGCGTTCCCGCGTTGCTCGCAACAGACTGCGTGATAACCACGTAGTCCTTGCTGATGAAGCCGTCCTGACCTGTGGACATCGCCTTGACCTTATACCAGCCGGAGACCATACCGTAGATACCAAGCGCGGTATCCTGCGAAAGCTTCCCGACCGCGGAATAGCTTGTCGCGGGGCCGCTGCGGTAGTTGACGGCGCTGGCGGAAACCTTGCCCTGTGCAATCAGCGCGGAGCCGGTCAGCGTAATGTAGTCATAGCGGATATATCCCGTGTTGCCGCCGGGCGTGGAGACAAAGTACCATTCCCCCGTCATGCCGAGCAGCGTCACCTGCGTGTCCTTTGCGAGCGTTTCCACCACGCTGCCGCTGGTCGAGGCCTTGGAGCGGACGTTAACCGTTCCGCCGCTGACCACTCCGCTGGAAGCCGATGTCTGCGCGCTGGACGACTGGGTCGCCCCGATGGTTTCGGGGAAGACATACGCCATGGTGCCGAGCGTTGCGCCCGGATAATAGAACGCGAGGATATCGCGATAGGTCTTGCCGATATTCGCCATGTATTGTGCGCCGCGCTGGCTCATGCCAACGCCGTGGCCATAGCGCGCGTGGTAAAGGTACCAGCCGCCGTTCGTGGGAGCGGCATAGTAAATCTTGAGCACTTCGGAGCGGTAGAGCCCCGCCGCAACCATCTCGTCAAACGTGAAGTTCACGGTGACCTGACTCGTCTTCACCGTCTCGATGGCAGGCGTCGGCGAGGGCGTCGGGTCAAACGGCGCGGTGGGAGATGGCGTCGGCTCGAACGTCGGGGTGGGACTCGGCGTTGGTTCCATCGTCGGTGTCGGGCTCGGGGTTTCATCATCCGGTAGCGGCGTGAGAGAAGGCGTCGGTGTCATGTCCACGGGCGTCGGACTGGGCGACATCGACGGTGCAAACGTCGGCGTGGGGCTCGGCGTCGGTGCAAACGTCGGCGTCGGGCTCGGCGTCGGTTCAAATGTCGGTGTCGGGCTCGGAATCAACTCCGGCAGCATGTTCGCGCGAACCGTCGCCGTCACGGAGACGTTGAGGTTGTTCAGGTCGTCCGGATATCCCGCCGTACCGGAGGAGGTGACGCTGTCGATCGACTGCACGCCGCCAAACGTATAGTTTTTCGGGATTACGCCGCGCGCCGCAACCGCCGCCATCAGGCGGGAGTCGAGGAACATGAACGCCGCGGTTCCCATGTCCTTGTCGCTGTAAATATTGGAGATAAACACCTTTTCCACGGGTGTCGAGGGGTTTTGTAGATCGTAGGGATCGGGGCCGTAGTTATAGGCACCGTCATAGATCGGGCTTGTCCACCGATCGGAGGGCAATATCATCCAGCCGCCGTTGCTGGCCGCATAATAGCAATAGAGCGGAACGTTGTTGTAGTAGAGCACGTCGCTCATGGTCGCGTCCACGGCGGTAATCACGTTCTGGCTCGTCGGATCATAGCCCTTATAGACCTGATCATCCGTGGTGTCGAGAATGTCATAAAGTCCGCTGTCGTGAATCTTGAGGAGCGCGTATCCCTTCGCCGCGAGTGCCTGCGCCTTGAGCGCCTCCACCGGGAAAAGGTTGCTCATCTCGTAGCCGACCACGCCGTAGAGATAATGCGACATCGGCACACGGTTGACCACCGTGAGGATGCCGTTGCTGGCGCTGAGCTGGAGGTTGCCGAGGAAATTGCGTGTTCCGGCAAGGGTTTTGATCGTGAGATACCCCGCGTCGCGCGAGAGATTGGTGCGCTCGATGATTGCGCTGTTGCCGGAGTAAAGCTGGCCTTCCACCGAGTGGGAGATCGTGACCGTGCTGCCGCTAGCGGAGATCGTCAGTGTGCCGTCGGTAAATGTCCGCTGCGCCTGGGCCAGCGTATAGGTACCCTTGACGGGGACGGATATCGAAGAGGCGCCCTGCGTGGAGAGAAGCACGCGCACAAACTGCACGCCGGAGTCCGCGGGTGCGGAAGTGAGCGGTACGGCAAGCACCAAAAGCCCCAGCGCGAGCACGAGAGCAAATCCTTTGCGAAAGCGGGTCGATCGTTTCTTCATAAGCCCCCCGGTTGTGAAAATGAGAGAACGGACATGTAACACAAACCTGTATCGTGATTGTATCGAATTTATCGTAGGAATGACATCTGTTTTGGTGATTTTTCTCGGATTGTTCACTTTAAGGAAACAGCGCGGCTACACGCTTTCGTCCATCGACAAAGTCCTTCGTCCTTTGCCGATGGATTTTTACTGTGTGAAGAAAACACCGCTGTCGCGGTATTTTCTGCAAATTCGGCGAATAAATCGCCGGATTTGACTGAAGATGGGGGATTTGCGAATCCCCCAAACCCCCTAAACGGGTCTGTCGGTACGCGGCAACATAGCTACACGCTTCACATGCGCCTGTTCTGCGCAAGCAATAGGAGCAAATCAGTTGCTCTCGCAAACGCAGGAGAACGCGACGTTGGAAAGCCCCGCCCGCGCTTGCTCCGCCGCGGCCTTGTCCGCGAAAACACCGAACACCGCGCTGCCGCTTCCGCTCATGCAGGCGGCCTTTGCGCCGAGCGCTAGCAGATCCCCTTTGATTCGCCCGATCTCGGGCACAAGCTCGATCGCCGGCTCCTCCAGCGCGTTATACAGCAGCGGACACAGCGCGTCGAGATTGCCGTCCGAGAGCGCCTTGAGCGTCGCGGTCGTCTCCGGCATCGTGCGTGGAAGCTTCAGCAGCGAAAACAGCTTCTTGGTGGAGACGCCTTCCGCTGGCTTTGCGACAACGAGGTGCAGCTTCATACCGCGCACGGGCGTCAGCACCTCGCCGATTCCCTCCGCGCGATGGGTGCCGCCCTTGAGGCAAAACGGCACGTCCGCGCCGACCTTTGCCGCGATCTCCAGCAGCGTCTTTTCGTCCACCTCGCCATATAATTCCTGTAAGGCGTTGAGTGTTGCCGCGGCATCCGCGCTGCCGCCGCCGAGCCCCGCTTCTGCGGGAATGCGCTTGATGACGCGAATCTGCACGCTTCTGCCCGTCAGCGCGCGGTAAAGCTCGGCCGCTCTGCGCACCGTGTTGTCGTATGGCAGCAGCATGCCCGTGCTCGTGACCACGATGTCCCGCGCGCGCTCCACCGTGACGGTATCGAATAGATCGATCGTCTGCATGATGGAGTCCAGCGCGTGGTAGCCATCCGCGCGCTTATACAGCACGCCGAGGGTCAGGTTGAGCTTTGCGTATGCGCGTTTTGTCGAAGTATCCATATGAATTATCTACCCGACGACCGAAATCGCTTCTTTGTTTTGATGATATAGACCAGTATACCAAATCCGCACGCAAAGCACCAGTGAACAATGCTGGTTTGCTGCGGTATCACTGTCGCTTTTGTGCGCCTTGTGCTATACTAGATGTGCTTTTTATGTGAGTAAGAAGCACAGGATATGGGTTTCGCCGTTCTGCGACGGTCTGAAATAGAAGGAGATCTTTTCATTATGTTATTTTCGCCGTTGTGCAGCGGGTCCTCCGGCAACGCCTCCTATCTGGAGGCGGGCGGCGTTCGCCTGCTCGTTGACGCGGGCGTTACCGCAAAGCGCCTGCGCGAGCTGATG
Organism: Christensenellaceae bacterium; assembly: GCA_963667195.1. Classification (GTDB taxonomy): domain Bacteria; phylum Bacillota; class Clostridia; order Christensenellales; family CAG-138; genus UBA7703. Next base: position 1,462,804 of record OY762962.1, on the reverse strand, counting down.
GGCATGATCGACCTGAGCCCCGAGGGCATGGACGCAATCCTGGTTACGCACGAGCACAGCGATCACGTTTCCGGCATCGGCGTGCTCTCGCGAAAATATGATATCCCCGTCTATGCGGCTGCGGAGTGCTGGGAGCACATGCCGGGCAGCATCGGCGAAATCGCAACGAAGAACATCCGCGTGTTTGAGCCGGATCGGGATTTTTACCTCAAGCAGCTCTGCGTGCATCCCTTCTCTACCCCGCACGACGCGGCGCACGCGGTGGGTTATACGTTTGTACACGAGGGCAAGAAGCTCTCCATCATGACGGACATCGGGCATGTCTCCGGCCGCATGATCGACGCGGTCGCGGACTCCGACCTGATCCTGCTGGAAGCCAATCACGATGTGGATATGCTCAAGGCGGGCAGCTATCCGTACCCGCTCAAGATGCGCATCCTCTCCTCCCACGGGCACCTCTGCAACGAGGACGCGGGGCTCGTGCTGCAAAAGCTGCACGCGCGCGGGGTAAAGAACGCAATCCTGGGCCACCTCTCCGAGGAGAACAACACACCGGAGCTCGCGCTGGTCACCGTGCAATCTTTGTTGGAAAGCGCGGGACTGCTGGACAGCATGTTTGTCACCGTTGCCGACCGTTTCCGCCCCTGCGGGCTGTTTGAGCTGTAACGATGCAATTGCGAAACGGTGCTATATGAAGATCAAAATCGCCTGTGTGGGAAAAGTGAAGGATGCGTTTTATCGGGATGCCGTTGCGGAATACGCAAAGCGGCTCTCGCGCTTTTGCACGCTGGAGATTGCGGAGGTTGCCGACGAAAAAGCGCCGGAGACGCTCTCTCCCGCGGAGGAAACGCAGGTCATGGAGCGCGAAGGAGAACGGCTGCTGAGTCGCATCCTGCCCGGCGAATACGTTGTTTGCCTGACCATCGACGGCAAGCGCTTCTCCTCCGAATCGTTCGCAAAAACCATACAGGACACGTTTGACCGCTCGAGCCCCTGCATCACGTTCGTCATCGGCGGCTCTCTTGGGCTCAGCCCCGCGGTCACGAGCCGCGCGGACCTCAAGCTCTCCGTTTCGGATATGACCCTGCCACACGGGCTCTGCCGCGTGGTGCTGCTCGAGCAAATCTACCGCGCGTTCAAGATTAATGCGCACGAGCCGTATCACAAGTGAAGAGTTATGTGTACGTCATGTCCTTTCCTTTCGTATCCAATCGCCCTATATTCCATCAAACCGCAAAAACTCCCCCTTTTCACGGATTTTCCGCAAATGCCGCCGCCGAAAGATTTGACTTTTCTGTTCTTCGTGATTATACTTAAAGGTACTTTCGGAGTGACCCGGGAAGCAGTAACGCCTGCACAACATCCACCCAAGAGAGCCGCGCACTTGGTGCGAGCGCGGCGGCGGATGGCGGCGCGAAGACCGTCCGGCGAGCGAAAGCGGCTCCCGCCCGATACAGCGGAACAAAGCGCGCGAATCTGATCATTCGCGAACACGGGTGGAACCGCGGTAGCGTCAACTATCGTCCCGAAGTTATCAAAGACTTCGGGGCGTTTTTTATTTGCTCCGGCAACTTTTTCTTAAAATATGACGACGAAACAGGAGGAGAATCCAAATGATCATCACATTTCCCGACGGGAACAAACGCGAATTTGCCGACGGGCTGACTGGGCTTGAAATCGCGAACGAAATCAGCCCGGGCCTTGCGAGAGCCACGCTGTCCTGCTCCATCGACGGCGCGCACAGCGACGCCTTCCGACCCATCCACGGCGATCACCAGGTGACGTTCTATACCTTCAAGGACGAAAACGGACGCTGGGCTTACCGCCACACGGCGAGCCACGTGCTAGCTCAAGCGGTCAAGCGCCTCTGGCCGGAAACGAAGCTCGCCATCGGTCCCGCGATTGAGAACGGCTTCTATTACGACTTTGACACGCCCGAAACCTTCTCGCCGGAAGACCTCGCGCAGATCGAATCCGAGATGGCGAAGATCGAAAAGGAAGACCAGAAGATCGAGCGCTTTGAGCTGCCCCGCGAGGAAGCCATCGCGTACATGGACAAGCTCGGCGAACCGTACAAGGTTGAGCTCATCCGCGACCTGCCGGTGAGTGCTATCATCAGCTTCTACCGTCAGGGCGACTTTGTCGATCTCTGCGCGGGCCCTCACGTCAAGAGTACGGGCATCGTGAAGAACATCAAGCTCCTCAACGTCGCCGGCGCGTACTGGCGCGGCAGCGAGAAGAACAAGATGCTCCAGCGCATCTACGGCACGGCGTTTGAAAAGAAAGCCGACCTGGAAGCCTACGTCACCGCTCTCGAAGAAGCGAAAAAACGCGACCACAACAAGCTCGGCCGCGAGCTGGAGCTCTTCACCACCGTTGATATCATCGGCCAGGGTCTGCCGATCCTGCTGCCGAAGGGCGCGCGCGTGATCCAGCTGCTGCAGCGCTTCGTCGAGGACGAGGAGCAAAAGCGCGGATACCTGCTCACCAAGACGCCGTTTATGGCGAAGCGCGAGCTGTACAAGATCTCCGGCCACTGGGATCACTACCGCGACGGCATGTTCATCATGAGCGATTCACCGGACGTCGAGGACGAAAACGCGGAGGTCTTCGCGCTGCGGCCTATGACTTGCCCGTTCCAGTTCATGGCGTACCTCAACCGTTCGCGCTCCTATCGCGATCTGCCGCTACGCTACAACGAGACGAGCACGCTCTTCCGCAACGAGAGCAGCGGTGAAATGCACGGCCTCATTCGCCTTAGACAGTTCACGATTTCGGAAGGCCACCTCGCCTGCCGCCCGGATCAGGTTGCGGACGAGTTCAAGGGCTGCCTCGACCTCGCGAAGTTCATGATCGACACCCTCGGCTTTACGGACGACGTGAGCTACCGCTTCTCAAAGTGGGACGAGAACGACAAGGACAAGTACATCGGCGACAAAGAGGACTGGGAATGCACGCAGAACATGATGCGCGAGATTCTCGACGGCCTCAAGGTGCCGTATCATGAAGCGGATGGCGAAGCCGCCTTCTACGGCCCGAAGCTGGATATCCAGATTCGCAACGTCTACGGCAAAGAGGATACGCTGGTCACGATTCAGATCGACTTCCAGCTGGCGGAGCGCTTCGGCATGCAGTATATGGACAGCGACGGACTCAAGAAGTATCCGGTCGTCATCCACCGCACGTCGATCGGCTGCTATGAGCGCACGCTCGCGCTGTTGATCGAGAAATATGCAGGCGCGCTGCCGACTTGGATGGCGCCGGTGCAGGTGAAGATGCTGCCGATTACGGATCGCACAGCGGATGCCTCCGTCGAGATCCAGAAGCAGCTGGAGCAGTACGGCATTCGAGTCGAAACCGACCTTCGCAACGAGAAGATCGGCTTCAAGATTCGCGAGGCGCAGATGCAGAAGGTGCCTTACATGCTGGTCATGGGCGACAAAGAAGTGGAGCAGGGTCTCGTCGCGGTGCGTTCGCGCAAGGACGGCGACCTCGGCACCATGACCCTTTCGGACTTCCGCGCAAAGCTGCTGGAAGAGATCGCAACCAAGGCAAAATAAGGAGTCAACGAGAGTTGGAAAGAGGGCGCGAAAGCGCCCTCTTTTGCTAACCTCTGTTTAAACGACTACATCGAAACGATTATATCCCACTGTCTGAGTGGTCGTTGTCGTCCTTCTTTTCTTTTTGCTTCATTATCATAATTAAAACAATGACGAACACAAAAACACCCAATCCGATCGACGCCCAATTTTGACTCTCGCTCGTTTGATACAGGTAGTGGCTTGTTCCGACCTGATCAGTCACCTTTAAATAAGAGTATGTGCCAAATTCCGGTGTTGAGTACCAAGTAGTATTACCAATCTCGAAGGTTTTACCGTCAACTTCGTACTTTGTTTGATTGCAAAGACTGTCCAGCACCACATCATTCGAGACAGAGCTATCGTTGTTCAGCTCATAGACTTCCGTAACATTGCCGTTTTTGTCAAATGCGATAACCCAATCCTCTCGGATAAAGGAGAGGAACAAAGTTCCGCGATCACAAAAAATATCATATGATCCATATGTTTTGAATGAAATCGTATACTGGTATGTCTCATCAATCGTAAAGCATTCAACATAGGTTCCGTTTGTAATGCTATCGTCAAAACCCACATAGATGTATTTCGGATCGGATGGATCGATTGCAAGGCTATGAATATCGCCCGTATCAAGTCGTTCCGTCGAACGCGTGATTTCGATCGCTTCCACAATCTGATCGCGTTCCTCTTTGCTGACAACCCGCGCGTCAATACCTAAATTGGCGAGCGCGCTGCTATTGTTGTCCGACAAAAGCGGGCAAATTGAAAAGAGTAAGCCAAAACAGAAAGCCAATATTCTAATCATAGCGTCTCCAATGTCGTTTTCAACAGTCCATAACAATTGAAACTAATCCTGCATCTGAAGCTCGATATCTTTTCCGTCCACATATATTTTATAGGGAGTCCCATCGTCATAGGCAAAACTGCCGAGAAAATAGATCAATCTGTTATCTGTAAATCTTTCTTCGATTTTCGAACCTTTGTTATCTGTGATGAGTTTGGGCACTTTGTCAAAGTCGAAAATCGTAAACTGCACATAGTTTTGTAAGTCCTGTCTGTCTTTATAAATTGTAACGGAATACCCACCTGTAGCAAGTCCGATTCTTTCAGTAAGGTTCGATGGGATGTTTAAATTGTAGTGCCCGTTCTTTTTGAGTAATAAATCATTTGTTTTATCACAGCACACAAATACAGATGTTTCGGTTTCGATGGTGGACTGAATCGTAACTTTCCCGTGTTCGTATTCCATCGCTTGTTCTATAGAATCAAAGCCACCGAAATAGCTCTCGAACTGCCAGAAAGTGAGCAAAATACTGACTATAACGAATGCTATAAAATACCAAATAATAAAGCTTTTCGACCGTTTCAATTTGCCTTTCGCTTTTAGGAAAACGAAAAACGGAGTAATCAAGAGTAACGCCAGTACGGCTCTAGTAAAAGAATACCACATGAAATTCTCCTAAGTATTGATAACGATATATCACGAACCTGAAATCGAACTTGTCCGTTATTACTCTTCCGCCCACATTTTCACGACCTGCGCGTCGTGTTTGCTGAAAGCGATGTTTATTCTGCCGCCTGTAATCATGGTGCTCGGATCTTCGTTCACGGGATCATAGCTGACGATCCAGACCCCGCGTTCCGCATCTTCCCACACATTCGCCACAGAAAGCCTCTTCCATTCCTGATCTCCTACATTAGCTTCAACAATGGCATTTGCAATTGCGATTGCATCTGCTTCCGTCTTCACCAAGTCATCCTGCAGGTAATCTGATAATTGACCCTTTTCCCAACCCTCGTATGCATCATAGGTGATTACGTGCTCTGTTTGCGCTTGCGTTGCGAAATCTTGTGTGGAAACGAAGTCTTCTTCCGTTTTTTGGAATTGCGGTTTCGAACACCCAAAGAGCAGGAGGGTGACCAGGATGATTCCCACAACGATTCTTCTCATTTCTTCAACCGCGCCCTCTCTTTTATCTCTTTGGTTTTCTCTTTTGTGTAGTGGCTTGATTTCTTAAAGGCTAACCCCATCCAGAGAAATCCCGCGCCAAGTAACCCACAGGCTACAAATGCGGTTATAACCGTTGCCGCGCTTGTCTTCCAACCATCATGGTAGGTCACTAGCATATCTCCTTCAACTGTCATTTCCTTGATGTAGTTGATATGAGAAGGCCACGCTGTGAAGTATTTGATTTTAGCTTTCACACCTTATTTTAACTCATCCTGAAATAGAGCAACCGCTTCATTAGCTACGATTCTAAAGGACTGTTTCTTGTCAGATTCCAAGGTGTAAGTGCTAGAACTATGATTACTATCGATCATTTTTATCGAGTTAATCACGATTGTTTCTTGCTTTAGATTCTGATATTTAGGTTCTATTGTCGTAAATAGGATTAAAAAAGCAATCCCTGCATATATCAGCAGTTCAACTGCTTGATGTCGCATCATTGTCCAGAGCTCTTTATCCCGATAATACAGTTTGTTGCTCATACGTTTACTTTCATTGCGTACTTGATTACCTGCTTGTTACGCAGAATCAAGGATACTACCAGTTTCAAATTCGTTACTCTAATATATAGGCGCAAGTTCAATACTGAACATCTTGCTGTTTCTTAATTTCTATATCTTCCCCAAGGAATCATAATCGGAATTGCTTTAGCAATGATTGCAGGAATTGCTGTGCATGCCAATGCAATTTGTAGGAATCCGTTGTTTCCGAATACAATAACTGTTGCCATAATAAAAACGATGAAAACGCAAAAGATGGTTTCGATAATAAAAAAGACATAGCGCCAGATTACCATGTGTTTCATCCGCTCAGTTAGAAAGAACCACTTCCATACGCCATCTTTTATTTTCGGATGATCTCTGAGCGCATGTCTTCCTCTTTTCTCGCGGATATCGTCACATATTACAAAACGAGACATTAATAAGGACAAGATTGCAAGAACCATCCCCAAGACGAAAACAAGTATAAACTCAACAATTTTTAAGACTATCATTCATCACCATTTATTGATAGATTATCCTAATATATAACACAACGAGAAATTGTTATCAACCATAAACGTATGCGCAAAAAAGAACTGCCCTCATCAGGCAGTTCTTTGTGTGTTGCTGTGTTTATTTTGTTGGCACCGGGGTTCCGGTCGGGACAGCCGTGCTCGCGGTGATGTACTTCGCCGCGGCGTAGCACTTCACGCCCGTGGACACCACCTGAATGTAGTAGAAGTCATCCGTCTTGAAGTAGATGAGTACCTCGTCACCCTTGACGACTTCGCCGATGGGTGTGTTGTCGGTCGTGCTCGGCACACTGCGCAGAGCCAACTTGCTCGCGCTCACAGTGCCGGGAATCGTTCCCGCGATGGCCTTCGGCGTGGGTGTTGCGTTCTCGCCGGGTACGATACCCGCCTTATCGACAAACTTCGACGCGATATAGCCAACGAGGTTTTCCTTGACCACGCGCACATAGAAGTAATCGCCGCTGGCCTCATACACCTTCAGCTGTGTGCCGGAGGAGTACTTGCCAAGGATGGAATACGTCTGTGCGGGGCCTGCGCGGAGCACGACGCCGCTGGAGTTGAGCGTTCCATCCACTGCCGCTGCAATCTGCGCTGCGGTCGGTGTCTTCACCGCGGGTTCGGGCGTGTCGTCCTGCTTCGGCGTCATGGTCGGCGTGCTGGAAGGCGCAGTGGTCGGCGCTGTGGTCGTGGGCGGCGTGGTCGGCGCGGCGGTTGCCGCACTCACCGGTGCCAGAGACGGCGTTGGCGTGGTCGTCTGGACAGAGTTGCTGCTGAGGTTGCCGTTCGGCTGTTCGCTGCCGGCATTACGCATCGACCAGACAATGAAATAGATGCTCACCACCATCACAAGGATGATGATGGTCAGCACAATATACCCAAGTGGTGTAATGCGCACGGTTCTTCTCTTCATGATACCCTCCCCGAAATGCATAAGCGCGCCAACACATGCAGCGCGACAAGTCCCAATGTAATTCCTATGGACAGTATATTGATTTTGGCCATCTTTTCAAGTAGTTTATCGGAAAAAGATGAACAAGTTACAACCTTTTCCAAATGATTTCACTTTTGATGGATGCGAATTGCAGGAAAAAGCTGAAATTCGGCTACGCATTCCACTCCAGCGTCAGCCCGACGCCGACCTCTACGGTCTCCATCGCCTGCAGGAATGCGCCCTTGACGGCGAGGCTTGTGCAGTGCGCAGGATACACCCGCTCCACGCCCAGCGCGCCAAGCGTGAGTATCGTTTGCGTGAGTGTTTCGTCCGCCTCAAAGAGGTGGAATCCGCCGAGTACGCCGAGCACGCGCGGATTTCCCGCGAGTTGCTTTGCGTAGGCCACCGTGTTGCAAACACCCGCATGCGCGCAGCCAGTGACCACAAACACGCCCTCCGGCAGCTTCAGCGCAAGGCTCGTGTCGTCGAGGAGCGTATCCGCCTCCCAGCAGCAGCCGCAGGCGGCGGAGCATTCCCCAATCGAGCGTTCCCGCTCAAAGGGGTACATGCGCGGAATCTCGCCCAGGAACATCACGTGCTCGCTGACCGCGCTTGGCTTCGTGAGCAGCCGCGGCGTTACCTGCTGCGGTAATTGGTCGAGCGAAAGAGGCGATCCGACCAGAAGGCCATCCACCCGCTTGGGTAGCAGCGCCGCAGGGTGAGCATAGAGTCGCACGGGTTGCGTGAACCGCGCGAAGAACGCGGGCAGTCCGCCCGTGTGGTCATTGTGCCCGTGCGAAAGCACGATGTCCGTTACGCGCCCCAGATCGATCCCCATGCGTTCCGCGTTGACCAGCACCGCGTTCGAATACCCCGTGTCGAGCAGGATCACGTGATCCCCGTCCTCGATCAGGTAGCAGACCGCGGGCTCGCCGAGATAATATTGGTCGATATAGGTGTGGTTGTCCATCAGCACGGTCAGCTTCATGTGTTGCTCTCCCAGAAGCGTCGCGTTCCGTCCAGCAGCGAGCGGGCAAAGTCGTAACCATACTGCACGCCGTACAGAAGCGCCGCTTCATCCATGCGATAGCGCGGGTTGTGGTGCGGCGCGTCCGCTTGGAGCGCCGCGTTTCGCGTGCCGAGCTCCACAAAGAAGCCCGGACGACCTTCCTCCACCATATAGGAGAAGTCTTCTCCCGGCATGATCACGCCGATGGGCTGTGTTTGTTCTTCGCCAAAGCGGGAAATGATCACGCGCTCCGCCTCGCGGGTCAAGCGCGCGTCGTTCACCACGCTGGGGTACCCGGGCAGCCAGTCCAGCCGTGCGGTGCAGCCGTGCGCCGCAGCGACGCTTTGCGCAATATTCCGCGCCTCGCGCTCGATGAGCTGCCGCGTGCCCTCGCCAAAGGAGCGCACGGAGGCGTTGAGCCGCGCTTCGTTCGGGATGATGTTGTAGGCGGTTCCCGCGTGAAACTCGCAGACGGAGACCACGGCGGGCTCGGTCGCCGGAATGCGCCGCGAGACGATGCTCTGGAGAGATAGCACGATCTCGCTTGCGGCAAGTAGCGGGTCCGCGCACTGCTCCGGAAAGGCGCAGTGTCCGCCTCTGCCCGTCACGGTGATCGTAAAGCGATCCACATTGCTGGTCAAAACGCCCTCTTTGAGCGCAAAAACACCCGTGTCAAAGTTGCTGGAAAGATGCAGCCCCAGCACCGCCTCCGCGCCCGAGAGCGCACCCGCGCGGACGAGCTCGATGGCTCCGCCGGGCGGCAGCTCCTCCGCGTGCTGAAAGATCAGCCGCGCCTCACCGGAGAAGCTCTCGCGGTGCTCGCATAGAAGCTTCGCCAGCGCGAGCTGCATCGCCACGTGCCCGTCGTGTCCGCAGGCATGCATGGCGGCGGGATTCGTCGAGCAATATGGCAGGTCGTTGTCCTCGGTCATCGGCAGCGCGTCGATATCCGCGCGAAACGCGATCACGGCGCACCTGCCGGGTTTCTTTCCGTGAATGTGCGCAACCAACCCCGTCTTCGTCGGGCGGTCGATGCTGTCCACGCCGATCTCGCGCAGGCGCGCCTCCAGCCAGAGCGTCGTTTCCACTTCCTCAAACGACACCTCCGGGTTTTGGTGCAGATGCCTGCGCCAGGCGATCACGTCCGGCTCGATTGCGCGCACTTCACAGTCAAACATGGCTCTTTCCTCGACGATCGTCAAAATTGTTCCCCATGGATGGGTTTTTCCGGTTCAAACGGCGTCACGACCCACTTGATGCAGCCGTCCTTTTGGTTGGCAAAGATGTCATAGCCGCGCATGATGTCGTTCAGCGGCGCGCGGTGCGTGATCATGAGGTTCGTGTCGAGTTTGCCCGCCTCGATGAGACGCATGATCTCGGAGCACTTGCTCGCGTCCACGCCGCCGGTCTTGAACGTCAGGTTCTTTCCGTACATGCGGTGCAGCGGAATCGACTGCGCCTCTTCGTAGAGCGCCACGACGACCACGACCGCGTTGGGCCGCGCCGCCTGCCACGCGAGTTCAAACGTGTTCTTTGCGCCCGCGACTTCAAACACGACATCCGCGCCGCGCCCTTCGGTCAGCGCGCGCAAGGTCTCGATCACGTCGGCATGCTTCGGATTGACGGTGACGTCGCATAGTCCCCGCGCTTTGGCGAGCGCGAGACGCTCGTCGTTGACGTCCGCGGCTACGATGACCGCGGGGCCAAACAGTCGCGCGGACATCATCGTCGTGAGCCCCGTTGGGCCTGCGCCGAGCACGAGCACCACGTCCGCAGGCCGGATTTCGCCGATCCCCGCCGCCCAGTAGCCCGTTGCCAGCACGTCGCCGACAAACAGCGCCTGCTCATAGGAGATCGACTCGGGGATGCGTGTGCAGCTCATGTCCGCCGTCGGCACGCGGACATACTCCGCCTGGCCGCCGTCGATGCGGCAGCCGAGCTCCCAGCCGCCTTCGACGCAGTTATTGACGTATCCTCTGCGGCAAAAGAAGCACTCGCCGCAAAAACTCTCCACGTTGACGGCGACCCGATCGCCCACCGTGAATTTCTTCACGCCGGAGCCGGTCTCCACGATCTCGCCCGCGAACTCGTGCCCGAGCACGACGCCCTCTTTTGCGCGCGGCACACCGCCGTTTCGAATGTGCAGATCGCTTGAGCAGATGGACGCGCGCATGACCTTCACGATCACGTCCCTCGGCTCCAAAATGGTCGGCATGGGTTTTTCAACCAGGCGAACAACGCCTTTTTTCTCGTAGATAACTGCTTTCATGTTGTCTCTTTTCTAACTCAAAATGCTTTTGCTAAAAAGTCTTTGCGCATTCTTCCGCGCGCGCAATGGCACGCCCCAGAATAACCTCCACCGGCTCCAAGCCCTGATCCAGCGCGTCCGCCGCGATGTGCGAAAACTGCGGGATGCCGAAGAACTTCGCCATACCGCTTAAGTATTTCGTGCCGTTGTCCATCGGGCTGCCTTCCAGAGCTCCTCCGCGCGTGGTCAAAAACAGCATCTTTTCCGCGCGGCAAACGCCGAAGCAGCCGTTTTGTTCGTTGCAGTCAAACGTGATTCCCTGTACACAGAGATTCTCAATGTAGACCTTCAATAGCGCGGGAAAGCTCAAATCCCAGAACGGCGCCGCGATGATGATCCTCTCCGCCTGCTGAAACTGATGCGCGTAGCGAAAGCGCGGGTGGTCGAGTTCGCCGCGTTCCAGCAGCTGCTCCCGCTGCCAAAAGAACCCGTTGGAGAACGGAATCAGCGGCTCGTCCATCAGCGTCAGGCGGGTTAGCGAGACATCCTCCCGCGCGCTGTATGCCGCGAGGAACGCCTCCGCAAGCTTTTTCGTGCGGCTCTGCTCGCCGCGAATGCAGCAGTCGATGTACAGCGCCCGCGTCATCGCCAGCCACCCCATTCGCCGAGTTTACCGAGCGAAGATTCCGCAATCGCGCGCTCCACCTGCTGCCGTGCCGGAACCGAGTCCGAAGCCCCCATCACCTGTACGCACAGCGAGGATGCCGCGGTAGCAAGACTAAGCGCGTCGCTGAGGCTCTTGTGATCCATCGCTTCCGTTAAAAAGTAGCCGAGGAAGGTGTCTCCCGCCGCCGTGGTGTCCACTACCTTGACGGAATAGATGCCGATTTTCGCCTGCTCTTCTCCGCGCGCGCAGATGGCTCCGCGCTTGCCGAGCGTCAGCAGCACGTTCATCTTCGGGTAGCGCTGCTTGAGCTTCGGCAGGATATCCACCTCAAACTCGCAACCCGCGATTGCCGCGCCCTCAATCTCGTTGACCACGAGCCAATCGACTAGCTCCAGCGGATAACTGAGTATCTTTTCGTCCATCGGAGAGGCGTTGATCGCGACCAAAAGTCCCTTTTGATGTGCCTTTTCGATGATCGTGCCCACAAGGTTCGTCTCGTTTTGCACGAGCACGAGCCCGTCGCTGCCAAACGCCGCAAGCGCGCGGTCGATGGCCTCCTCCGTCAGTCCCTGATTGGTGCCGCCGTAGAGCAGGATGCAGTTTTGGCCGTGGTTGTCCACCTGAATGATCGCGTGGCCGGAGACACCGCTGGAATGCGCTAAAAGCGAGCAGTTGACGCCGTTTTCGCTGAGCTTTTCGTAGAGCATGTCCCCATCGCACCCGATCAAGCCCGCGTGCCAAACCTCCGCGCCCGCGCGGGCAGCGGCGATGGACTGATTCAGCCCTTTGCCGCCGCAATGCGTCGCAAGCGAAAGGCTGGATTTTGTCTCGCCGGGCTGAACAAATGCGTCCACGCGATAGACCTGATCGAGGTTGAGCGAACCAAAGTTGAGAATTCTGGCCAAAGTGGGTGCCTCCGTTTCGTTTTTCATCATGCTTATGATAAAATGAGTTGATCCCAATGTAAAATACTTTTCCGAATATAAAGGAGCGAAATCATATGCCGCAACTACAGCCGCACATCCGGTTGGATCAAAATCATGGTGCCGTCTGCGCCCTGCTGCCGGGCGATCCCGCGCGGCTGGACCGCATCAAAACGTTTCTTTCCGACGTAAGCGAGCTTGCCTACAACCGCGAGTACCGCAGTCTGGTCGGTAGTTACAAGGGCATCCGCGTGCTCGCGGTGTCCACGGGCATCGGCGGGGCCTCCGCCGGAATCGCCGTAGAGGAGCTGCACAACCTCGGCGTACAAAACATGATCCGCATCGGCAGCTGCGGAGCGCTGCAACCGCAGGTTAAGATCGGCGATCTGATCCTCGTGAACGGCGCGGTGCGGGACGATGGCGCGAGCAAGACGTACATCGACCCGATCTTTCCCGCCGTGCCGGATAGCGAGCTGCTCTTTGCCTGCGTACGCGCGGCAAACGCGCGGGCGTATCGGTTTCACACGGGCATCGCGCGCAGCCACGACAGCTTTTATACCGATCGGGAGGCGGAGATCGACTCGTATTGGTCCAAGCGCGGCGTGCTCGGCGCGGATATGGAGACCGCGGCGCTCTACACGATCGGGCACCTTCGCGGCGTACGGACGATGAGCATCCTCAACAACGTTGTCGCGTTTGAAGAGGACACGCTGGACGCCATCGACAGCTATGTGGACGGCGAAAGCGCCGCCATGCAGGGCGAGACGCACGAGATTCTGACCGCACTCGACGCGTTTGCGGAAATCTGCCGATAAAAAATCTCGCTAGATGCGTAACAAACGGCCTTTGCCATTCAAAGGCGCATGTACGAGTTGCGGCGGGCGGATGATATCCGCCCCTACACGCGCACCAGAAAATCTAGGTTTAATCGAATCAAGGGCTTCGAATTACGGGCTACTCCGCAAGAGCGGATGTAGGGGCGGATATCATCCGCCCGCAAAGCTCGGGTTAATTTTGGAGGCTGTCCAGAAGCGAAAGTTGCTTTCCGGACAGCCTCTTTTGATCATTCCCCGTACTTTGCCAGGATTTCGAACACGCGTTTCTTGAAGATGTCCCGATCCACACGGGTCACAACATATGCGTTGTGCTCCATCTGCTTGTCGCTGTAGAGGTCGGTGACCGTCTTTCCGCGCGTGAGCCTGCCCTTCGTTTCGACCCGTACACCCGCAAAATCGGTCTGAAAATAGGAGTCGTCGTCCGCGTACAGCACCGTCACAGGATCGTGAAACGCCACGCCCGCGAGCTTATAGGTGCGGTAAAACTTCAGGATGCCCTGCATGACGTCCCGCGTGAACACGGCCTGCTTGGAGCCGAGCGCCGCGATTTCGTCCAGCTCTTCGGCGCTAAGATACGCGCGCATGGTGACGTCCAGCCCGCACATGTACACCGGCGCGCCGCAGGTGAACACCATGTCGGCGGCCTCCGGATCGGCATAGACGTTGAACTCGGCGGAGGGAGTCACGTTTCCGCCAACGGCGGCGCCGCCCATGATCACGATTCGCTTGAGGAGCTTGGGCAGTTCCTTATATTTCGCAATCGCGAGCGCGAGGTTGGTCAAGGGCCCAATCGCGACCAAGACCAGCTCGCCTTCATACTTCTTCGCGTATTCGTAGATCGCGTCCCATGCTGGCAGCGTCTCCACTTCGCGCTTAGGTTTCGGGAGAGTCATGTCGTTGAGTCCGTTTTGTCCGTGCACATGGTGCGCGGTGACGGCCTCGCACAGGAGTGGTTTTTCCGCGCCGCGATAGACCGGAATGTCTTCCATGCCCGCAAGCTCCAGCACCTGAAGCGTGTTGCGGGTGGTGTGCTCCACCTCGACATTGCCCGCGACGGTGGTCACCGCCTTGAGTTCCAGGGTGTTGAGGTATTTCGTGAGCAGGATGGCGACCGCGTCGTCCACGCCCGTGTCGCAATCCAGCAGCATCGGTAGCTTGTTCATCCGCTTACGCCTCCTTCCCGTAGTGCTGCGCCGCTTCCACGAGCAGATCGACAAACTTCAGCCGGTCGATGCCCATGATCACGCGCACGTTGGCGGGTTTGCCGAGCACGCCGAGCTTGTCGCCCACCGTGGTACCGCGGCAATAGTCGCCGGTCAACTCGATCTCCACGTACATATCGACCATCGTCATGATCTCGGGCTTGATCAGCGCCGCGACCGCGACCGCGTCATGTACGGGCGCTCCCGGATAGCCGATGCTGCGATGGAAGCCGTAGAAGAAGTCGAGCCACTCGGCAACAACCTTCGCCACGGGGTTTCCGACCGCGCGGATGCGCTCGAAATCCTCCGGGAACACCAGCGCTTTTTCCGTCACGTCGAGTCCCGCCATCGTGATCGGAACACCGCTGCGAAACACCACGTCCGCAGCCTCCGGATCGACGAGGATATTGAATTCCGCGGCGGGTGTCCAGTTGCCAAAATCGATGCCGCCACCCATGAGATAGATATGCCGAATCTTGTTCTTGAGATGCGGATAGAGAAGCAGCAGCGTCGCAACGTTGGTCAGCGGCCCTGTCGGAATCAGCACGACAGGTTCGTTGCTCGCTTCCAGCACCTGCGCCATCATCGTGCAGGCGTCGATGTCCACCGGCTTGTTCGCGGGTTCCGGCAGCGCGGGGCCGTCTAGTCCCGAGTTACCATGCACGGTAGGTGCGATGATCGCGTCCGCGACAAGTGGCTTGACCCTGCCCATCGCGAGCGGAACATTGAGTCCCACCAAAGTCATGATGCGGCCAGCGTTATAGGTCGTCTTCTGGATCGTCTGGTTGCCGCAGACCGACGTGACCGCCTTGATATCGAGCAGGGGACTGGCGGTTGCCAGCACCCACGCGATGGCGTCGTCGTGTCCCGGATCGCCGTCCAGAATCACGGGGATTTTTTTAATCGGTTGATTGGTCATGCCTTTACCTCAGGGTGAGCTGCTTTGATCTTCTTCACGCGCTTGATCGTGCTCGCCGCATAGATGACGAGGCCGAGGATCGTTACGATATAGGGAATCAGCGAAACGAGGTAACTCGAAACGCCCTGCAAGCCGCTGACCTTCGTGCGCAGCGCCTGCGCAAGGCCAAAGAGCAGCGAGCTCAGCATCGCGCCGACGGGTTCGCCGCGGCCCATCGCCTGCGCCGCGAGCGCGATGAATCCGCGACCGGCCACCATGCCGCTGTTCCAGCCCTGCGAATAGTACATCGACATAAACGCACCGCCGAGTCCCGCGAGCGCGCCGGAGATGCCGATTGCGATATATTTGATCTTGAGAACGCTGACGCCGACGCTGGAGGCCGCGTTGGAGTTCTCGCCCACCGCGCGGATATTCAGCCCCAGCGGCGTGCGGTACAGCAGCAGCCAGATCAGCCAGACCAGCAGGAACGCAACATAGGTCAGCACCGCGTGGCCGCTGAGGATGTCGCCCAGCACCGGAATGTCCTTGATCAGCGGAATGTTGACCGTCGGAATCAGGATATTCGGGCTCACCAGCGCGCCGGTGTTGCCGCGCATGCCGGTGAACATGTACAGAAGGAAGATCGTGCCGCCCGCGCCCATCATGTTGACCGCGATACCGGCGAGGATGATGTCCGTCTTGAGCTTGAGCGCGAAGAAGCCCATCATGAGGCCCAGCAGCACGCCGACGAGCATCGCGCCGATGACGCCGACCAGCCAGCTCTGCGTCCAGTAGCTGAACAGCACGCCGAACAGCGCGGAGATCATCATGATGCCCTCAAGGCCGATGTTGGTCACGCCCGCTTTTTCGGCGATGACCGCGCCAAGCGCCGCAAAGAGGATCGGCGCTGTAATGCGAATGACGGAAAACAGAAACTCCGTCTTGAGGATGGTGTCAAGCAGTTGTCCCCACATTATTCGGCACCTCCTTCGAGATTGGCGGCGGCCTTTGCCAGATCCGCCTGCGCGTTTTTGACCACGATCTTCTGACGATAGCCGCTGAGGAACTGCTCCGCGGCAAAGAAGAGGAAAATCGCAGCCTGAATGATATCGATCATCTCGCTCGGCACATCGCAATACGTCGCCATGAGCTGGCAGCCCTTATTCAGATACGCGATGAAGAACGCGGCAAGAGGAACGAGCAATGGATTATTCTTTGCGAGAATCGCGATGGTCACGCCCGTCCAGCCATAGCCCGGCAGCTCCTTCCAGAGGAAGGTGGTATAACGGCCCAGCACCTCGACGCCGCCGCCGATGCCACTCAGCACACCGCCGATCACCTGCGCAAGCACGATCGTTCCGCCGACCTTCATGCCAGAGTATTTCGAGAACGCCTGGTTGATGCCGATCATGCGGATGGCGTAGCCCCAGCGCGTACGGTACATCAGAAGAGCTATGATGACCACGAACACGAGCGCCGCCACAAAGCCCCAGGTAAGCTTGCTGCCGCCCGGCACGAGGGAACCGATTCTCGCGGTGTCCGCAAACGCGTAGGTCTGTGTGGAACCCTTGCTGCGATCCGCAAAGTTATAGTTCAGGAAGTGCAGCACGAGGTACATGCAAACATAGTTGAGCATGAGGCTCGTGACCATCTCGCTGGCGCCGAGCTTGACCTTTAAGAGCGCGGGGATGAGCATGATCAAGCCGCCGAGCACCGCCGCGATGAGCACGCAGATGACCGCATGCCAGCCGGTGTTCATGTGGATGTAGATGCCCGCGAGCGCCGCGACAAACCCGCCCGCCATCACGATGCCTTCGCCGGCGAGGTTGAACTGATTGCTCGAGAACATCACGCAGACCGCGAGACCCGTGAAAATCGTCGGAATCATCGCGGCGAGGATGGTATAGAGTCCCTGCGTGTTGAAGCTCGCAAGCCCGCCCTTGATGGAGATCAACGGCCCGATCAAGAGATATCGCAGCGCGGTAAACGGCTCGTCGGAGCTTAAAAAGATGAATATCGTGCCTACGCCGAGCGCAAGCAGAATGGCAGCGGCTCCGCGCACCAGCTCGAAGCCAAACATTCTTCTATCTTTCATGACACACCCTCCCGATCTCCTCGTCGCTCTGGCGCTTGAGGCCGAGCATGTATTCACCCATCATCTCGTCGTTCAGCTGGCTCGTGTCCTCAAAATAGGCCGCGATCTTGCCGCCGTAGAGCACGATCAGACTATCGGACAGCTCCATGACCTCGTTGAGGTCGGCGGAGACGAGTAACACCGCGATACCCGAGCGGGAGAGATCGACCAGCTTCTTGCGAATGAACTCGGTGGCTCCTACGTCGATGCCGCGCGTGGGCTGGTCGGCGATGATCAGCGTCGGGTCGCTGGAGAACTCGCGCGCGACGACGACCTTTTGAATATTGCCGCCGGAGAGCATCTTCACCTTCTGCTTGTTGGACTTGCAGAGCACGGTGTAGTCCTTGATGAGACGGTCGCTCTCCGCATGGATCGCCTTCATGTTAAACAGCGGCCCTTTATTAAAGCGCTTCTCCTCAAAACGGTCGGAGATCAGATTTTCTTCAATCGTCGCGGTGTCCGCGATTCCGTAGGTCATGCGATCCTCCGGCACAAGCGAAACACCGAGGCCGCGAATCTTCGACTGGGACGCGTGGATCACGTCCGTGCCGTTTACAAACGCCGTTCCTGCGTCCGGCTCGTTGAGGTCAAACAGCATATCGACCAGCTCGCGCTGACCGTTGCCTTCCACGCCCGCGACGCCGAGGATTTCGCCCTTGCGCACGTCGAAGGAGACGCCGTCGAGCATCTTCTTGTTCCATTCGTTCGTGTAGTGGAGGTCGCGCACCTTCAGCACCACGTCCGTGGGCTTGGCGGTATCCTTCTGTACGTCCAGAATGACGTCACGACCTACCATGAGGCGGGAAATCTCCTGCTCGGTGATCGAGCTGGTCTCGTAAACGCCCATCGATTTGCCGCCGCGCATGATGGTTAGACGGTCGGTAATCTGCTTGATTTCGTTGAGCTTATGGGAGATGAAGATGATGGTGTAGCCCTGTTCCTTAAGGTGCACGAGCTCGCGGAAGAGTTCCGCCGTCTCCTGCGTGGTCAGAACCGCGGTGGGTTCGTCGAGTATCAGGATCTTCGCTCCCCGAATCAGCGCCTTGAGGATCTCCACCTTCTGCTTCATGCCGACGGGAATATCCGCAACCTTTGCGTCGGGGTTGACCGCGAGGTTAAACTTTTCCGCATACTCGCGCGTCAGCTCCGTCGCCTTTTTAAAGTCGATGAACATACCGTTCTTTTTCGGCACGATGCCGAGAACGATGTTCTCCGCAACGGTGAGGCTCGGCACCAGCATGAAGTGCTGGTGTACCATGCCGATGCCGTGCGCAATCGCACTCATCGGGCTCGTGAGCGAGACCTTCTCGCCGTTTACGATGATTTCACCCTCGGTCGGTTGCTCCAAGCCGAAGAGAATCTTCATCAGCGTGCTCTTGCCCGCGCCGTTTTCGCCCATCAGCGCGTGAATTTCGCCGCGACGCACGGAGAAATCGACCTCCTGATTGGCGGCAATACCGTTTGGGTATACCTTTGTGATGCCCTTCATCTGTACGACGAGATCGGTTTGATGTTGTTCCATAGAGTTGCCCCTTTACATGGATTGTGTATAGAGAACCGCAGTGCGGTTATGATTCCGATTGAATAGCGAATTGTTGATTTTATAGATATCTTAATATAAAAGAGGCGGCAATTCAACGCCGCGCGGGGAAACACGTTCGAAAGAGCGCTTTAATAAGTAGTAAATCCGGGTTTGATTGGAAGAAACCGGGGAAGGGCACGTCGCCCTCCCCCGGTGTTTCTTAGCGATACTTCAAAATCGTATCCGTTTGGTTTGCCTTACGGCTGCATGGAGTCGCGCAGCGCGATGACCGCATTGGTGTCGTCGCCGATGGCGGTATCAACCTTGATCGTGCCGTCTTTGATGGCGGCTTCCGCTGCAAGGACCTTGTCCTGAACGGCCTTGGGCGCAACGGAGGCGAAGTTCTTGTCGGTCACGATGCCGACGCCGCCTTCGGTGAGGCCGAGGTTGACGAGCTTGCCCCAGTAGGTGCGGCCCGCATCCCATTCGTCAAAGATCCAGATGATGGACTGGCCGACGTTCTTGAGTCCCGAGGTCAGCGTGATGGCTGCGAGTTCGGGCTTCAGGGTAAGCTCCTGGTCGGAGTCAACGCCGATGAACCAGGCTTTTCCGGATTCCAGAGCCGCTTCCGCAGCGCCGTTGCCGGAAAGTCCCGCAACACCCCAGAGGATGTCCGCTTTGTTATCGGAGATCATCGAAAGACCCATTTCCTTGGCGGTCGCGGTGTCGACATAGCTGTTGACATAGCGGGTGTCCACCTTGACTTCCGGATCGGTCGCTTTCACGCCCTCGAGGAAGCCATAGAGGAAGTCGTTGATGACGGGGCTGTCCACGCCGCCGACGAAGCCGACGACTTTATCCGCGTTGATGTTCTTCACGGAGGTATCCGTGGTCATCGCTGCCGCAAACACGCCGATGAGGTAACCCATGTCGTTCTGCTTGTAGCTGATGTTGACGACGTTGGCGTTTTCGCCGACATAGGAGGTGTCGTCATAGATGAGGAACTTCTGATCCGGATACGCAGTGGCGACTTCCTTGAGGTAGTCGGGCATTTGGTACGTACCAACGATGATCAGATCATACTCTTTGGATTCGGCAACTTCGTAGAGGGTCTCCAGCCACTTCGGCTGATCCTCGTCCGTGCCGCCCATCTCGATGGTCTTGTAGGTGATGCGTCCGGCATCCTGAAGGGCTTTCAGGCCGGATTCTGCGGAATCAAAGAAGGACTTGTCGCCCAAGTTGCCGTTGACGAGGCTGACGACGTTATAGACCTTTTTGTCACCCGCGGCTGCGGTTGCATCGGAGGCCGTCTTGCAGGCAAACATCGAAAATGCCACCAACACAGTCAGCAGGATCGCTACCAGTTTCTTCATTTTTGATTTTCCTCTCTTCTTTCTGTTGATAGATTTGTCAACCAAGATATGCGTGAAAGTTCATCGTGAATCGGCAAATCCACGTATTCAGTTTAAATGGTATCAAATGAAAAGTCAACACACCCAAATTTCTTTTATGCAATCTTTTGTCCCAAAATACGGTGGCAGTCAGCATAATTCCTGCAATTTCCGAGGCATCCCGGCGAGAATAATATACTGTTTCCGCTCGGCGTTTTTCGTCGTTTTGCTTCATATATGTCGATAGACGCTGTAGGTGCGCGCTCGGTGGCACTCGCAAAACGCCGCACGGGTCTTTAACCAGTGCGGCGTTTTTTTGAAGGCTGAGCCACGAAAAACTGCTTTTTGAATTTTCCGCGGGCTCATTGTTTATTTAGTTGCACACTTGTGAATTCGGGTTTTGCGGAGGTCTATCACTCTTTGTCAAGCGCAGTTTCCACTCCGCACTCACACAATCTAGCGATACTCGATCGGAGGCCCCTGGCGATCGTACACCCTGCCGTAAACAGGCGGTTGATCGGCGCAATTCAGGAGCTCCCAGACCGTCACGAGCTGGTATCCTTCGTCGATCAGCTTCGGCACGATAATCTTGACCGCGTCGACCATGCTCACGTGCGTATCGTGCAAAAGCACGATATCCCCGTCCTCCAGCACATCGCCGTCCACAATCTGCTTCTCCACATTTTGCGCGATTTTGTTCGGATCGCCCTCGTGCACATTTCCGCTCTGCGACCAGAGCACGACAACCATGTCGTTTTCGCGTGCCACGCGCATCGCCTCGTAGGTATTTTGCCCGCCCGGCGGCCGGAAGCAGTGCGGTTGCACACCCGCGATATCGAAGACTACCTTATTTGTGTTGCGTATCTCGTTGCGCACGGCAACATAGTTTTGCCCCGGCAGAAGGTCGTGCGACCAGGTATGGTTCCCGATTTCGCAGCCGAGGGAGACCGCCCTGCGCAGAATATCTTCTTTCCCTTCGCGCCCGAAACGCCAGCCAAGCACAAAGAATGTCGCCCGCGCGTTATATTGCTCCAATACATCCAGTATCTTGTCGGTGATACCGGGTTTCGGGCCATCATCAAACGTCAGCGCGACCATCGGCTTATTCGGGTCGATCGCCATGCGTGCAATCGCTTGGTCGATCTCCGCCTCCGTCGCCTTTGGGCGATAGTTACGGATGAGCGTTCGCAGTTGCTCGTTTCGATCGCGATACCACGGCGCGTCAAGTGTCGCCATCGGCGTTGCGGTCGGCAGCGGCGTCGCGGTGGGTTTTGGTTTCTCCGGTACGGCGGTGATTACTTCGATGGGATAAGGCTTCGCATGCTCTTCTGCATGCTTGGGCGGAGGTAGCGTTCTTCCGCAGCCGGTCAAAATCACCAGCAGCAGAACAGCACTCATGAAAAAAATCCTTCGAACCATAGATCCCCCGAAGCTTGCGATATCATATTATAACACGACAGCGAATCTTAACGATGGAAAGACAGTAAAATGCGGCTTGTTTTTATGCCCCAGGGGCGTGTTCCCGCGTGTTTCGCTTGACATTTGGTCAGTGGATTTGTAAGGTTATTGTGATTCATTTGACTGTTGAACAAGGAGCCCTACTATATGATAAAAAAAGCGATCCCGGCATTCGCCCTGATCCTCGCGTTCACATGCCTTGCGTGCGCTCCCGCGCCCGCTGCAACCGCCACCGATGCAGCAGCGCAAGCCCCAACGGCAGCGCCAAGCGAAGCACCCTCGCCGGAGCCCACCGCGGTATCAACCCCGGCTCCCACGCCCGAACCCGTCTTCACCGAGACCGCATTGAGCGAAAAGCTCTTTTACTCCAACAAGGTTACCGTCACCGCAACGAACGTGCGTTTCAGCCCGAACTACATGACCTATATCGATCTTTCGATTCAGAACGCGTCTGCCGCCAGCGTCTCGCTCCAGCTGGAGGGCGTCTGCCTCAACGACTGGCAGGTCGAAGGTGTGTTGCAGGACGCTGAAAAGATCGCCGCGGGCGAAACCCGCACGGCGAGCGTCGTCGTCAGCTTTCTGGATAACCCCAACGCAACGTACATGAATCTCGCCTCGCTGGCGGGCTTTACGCTTGATTTGAGCATCATCGACGATGCAACCGCAAAGGCGGTCGGCTCTCACCTGAGCGCCACCTATGCCATTCCGGACGCAACCGCGCCCGCTTCGCCCGCGGAAGGCGCAACGCTTGTCTACGAGGACAAGAATCTTGCCGTATATCTACAGGGCATCGACGGTACGCTGCAAAACACGCGTGCGCTGCTCTACAAGAAACCCGGCGCAAAGTGGAAGAGCGTGATGGTAGACCCCGTCTACGCCGGATACACCAACATCATCAACCGCGCTTACACCGTTGACGAGGGCAAATATCTGCTGCTTGCGCTGGACGGAACCGAGGTCATGACGCGGCAGAACATCACCGCGCTTTCAAAGCTCGATCTGTATCTGACCCTGACGCAGTTCGACGGCCGTCTGAACCGCCCGGTGCTCGCGACCATCACCGACCCGAACGTCGCGGAAACCGTCGCGAACGCACCGGATCCCGGCCCGATCGTGTACCAGAGCGATCTATCTTATTTCATTCTGCGCAACATGGGCATCACGCAGTTTGACGGCCACGAGGCAATCCTGCTTGACTTTGAGAATATCACCCAGAACTATATCAAGCAGCTGGACATCACGGCCTATCCTTCCAATCCGAGGTTCACGGTCGATGGTACCGTCTATTTTCTGAAAACCTACTGCACCAATAGCTACCCGACTACGCACGGATATATTCTGCTCTGGGCGGACGGTGCTCCTGAGGGTACGCTCTCCGCTGCAACCAGCATCGTCTGCGATCTCAAGATTTCTCGCATCAACGCGGGTACCCTAGACCCGATCGTGGACACCGGTAAGATCACGATCCCGATCATCAAGTAACAACACGATTCACAAAAAGCAGCGGGTTTCCCGCTGCTTTTTTGCTTGCGCGTTGCCATAATCTGTACGAAATCTTACATAAGTTCTTCAAATGCATACTATTGAAAGTTCAAATTGATTTTCTATACTCTATTCACAACCGAAAAGAGGTTGTGATTCGTCCCTCCGCCTACCCTGTCCCCGATGTGGCACTTTCGGCGTGTTCCGAGCGGAACAAGCCCCCATCATACAAGCCGACGCGAACCATCACAACCCCGCAAATCCTTTGACATCTCTTGAAAGGAGTGAACGAACATGGATCAAAACAATGATTGGTATGAACGGTACTCTTCCCCCAGCACACAGGACAGCGGCGCCCGCGCGCCACGGCGCCGTGAGCCGCGCGGTGTACGATACTCGACTTTGATCGTATTCATGCTGGTCGCCGTGCTGTTAGGCGGCGTACTCGGCGGTGTGTATACGCGTCAGTATGTCGGCGAACAGCTCTCCGCGCTCGCCACACAGCAGGCGGCAAGCAGCGAGATCAAGCAGGCGAATGCGACCGGAACCGAATCGGGGCTCACAAACGCCTCCGCCAGCAGCTTTGCTAACACCTTCAGCAAGGCGCAGATCATCGAGCTCACCGCGCCATCCGTCGTCGGAATTGACACCTACTACACCGCAAGCGGCAACACCGGCTTTAACTTCGGCGGCGGCAACAGCAGCACCGATCAAAGCGGCCAACAGGCGCAGCTCGGCAGCGGCAGCGGCATCATCCTGACCAGCGACGGCTATATCGTCACCTGCAAGCACGTTGTGGACGGCGCGGAAAGCATCAAAGTCATCCTCAACGACGACAACGAATACGACGCCAAGCTGATCGGCAGCGATACGAGAAGCGACCTCGCCGTGCTCAAGATCGACAAAACCGGACTGACCCCCGCAACCCTTGGGGATTCCGACATGCTAACGGTCGGTGAAGACGTCATCGCCATCGGTAACCCGCTCGGCGAACTGCGCGGAACCGCAACCAGCGGCATCATCAGCGCGCTCAGCCGTGAGGTCACGGTGGAAAACACGAAGATGAAACTGATTCAGACCGATGCAGCCATCAGCCCGGGCAACTCCGGCGGCGGACTCTTTAACGCCAGCGGCTCGCTCATCGGCATCGTCAACGCGAAAGCCAGCAGCAGCAACTCCGAAGGCCTCGGCTTCGCGATTCCGGTGAGCAGCGTAAAGACCATCATCTCGAACCTCATCGACCACGGTTACGTGCTCGGCAGAGCGTACCTCGGCGTTTATACGCAGGATGTCACCCTCTCGTCCGACTCGAACAACGGCATGAACGGGTTCTTCGGCAATTTCTTCAACACTGGTACCAGCAGTGTGCAGATTGCCCAGATCGTCTCCGGCAGCGCCGCTGAAAAGGCAGGGCTCAAGACGGGCGACCTGATCCTCAAGGTGAACGATACCGAGATTACTTCCAACTCCGCGCTGGCCAGCATCATCAGCGGCTTCAACGCGGGCGACACCGCGACGCTGACCATTCAGCGCGACGGCAAGGAGCAGACCGTCTCCGTCACCTTCGGCGAGTACAAGCCCGACGCACAGTAACCCCCGTTTCCCGGTGGGAAACAACCGGTCATTTCGCTCCGTTCACTTCGGGCGATGACATAGCGCCGTAAGGTCCCCTCCGTGCGGCGTCCCCCGGTCCAATCACACGCAAACTGGCCACCCCCCCCGGACGGTTTGCGTGAGGGGGAATGGAAAGAGATCCCGCAAGATGTGCCTTTGGCATATCTTGCGGGATCTTTCTTGTGCAGGTGCTTGATGCTCGAACATCTACGGCTCAAACAGACTCATCTGCTGCTCCTTGGTTTCAAACGTCCAAAGATACCGAAACACGTCGTCGCTTCGATACAGGATTCCGTGCTCCTTACAGGTTTGCGTAAAAATCTTCATGAGACTTGCGTTGTTCGGGCTGTTGCAGGAGTAGGCGTTGCCAAACGTGCGGATATATTGCTGTTTTACGCCGGGAAAGTCCCGATCCAGCGCGGCGTAGAAGTATTCCCGGTCGCCTTCGCGGAGCGTGACCCCAAAGCCGAAGCAGAGGATGCCCTTGACGCCCGCCTGAACGCAGTAATCCAACAGTCCCCGAATATTCTCCTCCGTGTCGTTGATAAACGGCAGTATCGGCGTCATCCACACGACGGTAGGAATCCCCGCCTCCTTGAGCGTCATCAGCATCTCGAAGCGTTCCCGCGTGGAGGAGACATGTGGCTCGATCTTCTTGCACAGCGCCTCGTCAAACGTGGTCAGCGTTGTCTCCACGACGCATTTGGTGCGCTCGTTGATCCGCTTCAGCAGGTCGAGATCGCGCAGGAGTCGCGCGGACTTCGTGAGTATCGCAAGCCCGAAGCCGTAGCGCTCGATGACCTCGATGCTCTGACGCGTGAGCTGTAACTCTGTCTCCAGCGGGATATAGGGATCGCACATGGAGCCCGTGCCGATCATGCACGGCTGGCGCTTTTTGCGCAGCTGCTGCTCGAGGATCTTAACCGCGTCGCGCTTGATCTCAATGTCCTCGAAGTCGTGGTCAAACTGGTAACATTTGCTCCGGCTGTCGCAGTAGATGCAGCCATGCGTGCACCCGCGGTAGAGATTCATCCCGTTTTGCGGAGAGAGGATGGTCTTGTAGTCGGCGTAGTGCATGTGTTTTCCTCTCCTTCCGCGTTTTCTCCAGTATAGCAAAAGAAACATGACAAATACATGTCATGGCTTGGCTTCCGGAACAAAAATCCGCCTAGTCCTGCACGCAGATCTGCCTTTGTGCTCTGCGATCTTTACAAACCCGCAATCTATGGTAACACTTTGTTCCGCGTTTTGTCGCATTCGCTCCATAACAATCGCGTATCATATCCGCATGAAAGCAGATAATAAAGCGATTCCAGCCAGAAAGAAGCGCGCATTGCGCACTCTTGTCTTGCTGATGATCATAGCGATATTGCTGCCGCTTACCCTCAACTACATCGTGATTGCGACGACGCAAAGCCGCATCATCACGCCCGACGCTGCGGCAAAGCTCGATGCGGACGCGATTCTCGTGCTCGGCGCGCGTGTTTGGGACAACGGTCAGCCCAGCGGCATCCTCAAGGATCGCATCAAGACTGGCGTCGATCTCTACAAGTCCGGCGCTTCCGACCGGCTCCTGATGAGCGGCGACCACGGCACAGACGAATACGACGAGGTCAACGCGATGAAGGATTACGCCATTGAGCAGGGTGTTTCGCCGAGTGTGATCTTCATGGATCACGCTGGCTTCTCCACCTACGAGAGTCTCTATCGTGCGCGCGATATCTTTCAGATCAAGAAGGTCGTAATCGTCTCGCAGACGTATCACCTGTATCGCGCGCTGTATATCGCCCGTGCCCTAGGGTTGGACGCCTACGGTGTCTCCTGCGACACGCGGGACTACAACGCGTATCTGCTCTTCGATCTAAGGGAGACGCTTGCGCGATGCAAGGATTTCTTTTACTCGATCTTTCAGCCGCTGCCGACCTACCTAGGCGACGTGATCCCGATCACCGGCGACGGCAGCACGACCAACGGCTAACTTACTTTTCTTGAAAGAAAAGTAAGCAAAAGAACTTAAGTGATACAAGACTGATGCTTTTCAGTAATAAAGAAAACAAAAGAACTTATTCGTTTAATAGACGCAAAAAGAGGCTCGCGCAAGCGAGCCTCTTTTTTATGTGTTTCTTATTTGTCCAGGATCTCGGTGACGACGCCGGAGGCAACCGTTCTGCCGCCTTCGCGGATAGCGAAGCGCAGTCCCGGCTCGATCGCGATCGTCGTGATCAGCTGGATGTTCATGTCGATGTGGTCGCCAGGCATAACCATCTCAACGCCCGCGGGCAGTTCAATGGAACCCGTCACGTCCGTCGTGCGGAAGTAGAACTGCGGACGGTAGCCCGAGAAAAACGGGGTGTGACGGCCGCCTTCTTCTTTCGTCAACACGTACACGCGGCCCATGAAGTGCGTGTGCGGGTGGATCGAGTTCGGCTTCGCCAGAACCTGGCCGCGCTCGATGTCCGTGCGCTGTACGCCGCGGAGCAGGGCGCCGATGTTGTCGCCCGCGATCGCCTGATCCAGCTGCTTACGGAACATTTCAACGCCGGTCACGACGACCGAGCGGGTTTCTTCCGAAAGACCAACGATTTCTACCGTGTCGCCGACCTTGACCGTTCCGCGCTCCACGCGGCCCGTCGCGACCGTACCACGGCCCGTGATCGTGAACACGTCTTCAACCGGCATGAGGAACGGTTTGTCAACCGCGCGCTCAGGCGTCGGGATATAGCTGTCAACCGCGTCCATCAGGTCGAACAGGCACTTGCACTCCGGCGTTTCAATCGCCTTTTTGCCTGCGATCAGTGCTTCCATCGCCAGCAGCGCGCTGCCCTTGATGATCGGAATTTCGTCGCCCGGGAACTCGTACGTGCTCAGCAGTTCGCGGATTTCCATCTCGACGAGCTCCAGCAGTTCCGGATCGTCAACTTGATCCGTCTTGTTCATGAACACGATGATGTACGGCACGCCGACCTGACGCGCAAGCAGGATGTGCTCACGGGTCTGGGGCATCGGTCCGTCCGCTGCGCTCACGACCAGGATCGCGCCGTCCATCTGGGCGGCACCGGTGATCATGTTTTTCACGTAGTCCGCGTGGCCTGGGCAGTCGACGTGCGCATAGTGGCGCGACTTCGTCTCATACTCAACGTGCGCGGTGTTAATCGTGATTCCACGAGCCTTTTCTTCCGGCGCTTTGTCGATTTCGTCGTAGCGCATTGCCTTCGCTTCGCCCTGCTGTGCCAACGCCATCGTGATCGCCGCAGTCAGCGTCGTCTTGCCGTGGTCAACGTGGCCGATTGTGCCTACGTTTACGTGCGGCTTATTCCGTTCGAATTTTGCCTTTGCCATAAAAATCTCCTCTTTTCTAAATCAATCGTTTGTATAACGCTTATCTTGCGTTTGCCGCATGCGGCAGGCGCATGTTATTACAGCTTGTATTCCTTCTTGCCGACAACGTTTTCCGCAATCGACCTCGGAACCTCTTCATAATGCGCAAACTGCATCGTGAATGTTCCGCGTCCCTGCGTACGGCTGCGAAGGTCGGTAGCGTAGCCGAACATTTCGGAGAGCGGCACGAGTGCATCGATCACCTGAACGTTCTGGCGGGTTTCCATGCCGCTGAGCTTGCCGCGGCGGGAGGTGATATTGCCCATCACGTCGCCAAGGTAGTCTTCCGGCACGAGCACTTCGACCTTCATCATCGGCTCAAGCAGCGCGCACTGCGCCTTCTCCAGCGCTTCCTTGATCGCGAGCGAACCCGCGATGGTGAACGCCATTTCGGAGGAGTCGACCTCGTGATAGGAACCGTCCAGCAGCGTTGCCTGCACGTCGACCACTTCGTAGCCGCCGAGCTTACCGCTCTTGAGCGCCTCACGCATGCCCTTGTCAACCGCGGGGATGTACTCGCGCGGGATCACGCCGCCGACGATCTTGTCGACGAACTCGTAGCCTGCGCCCGGTTCACGCGGGGCAAGCTCGATCACAACGTGACCGTACTGACCTCTGCCGCCGGACTGGCGGACATAACGGCTCTCCGCCTTGACGGGAGCTTTGATGGTCTCTTTGTAGGAAACCTGCGGATTACCAACGCGCGCTTCCACATGGAATTCGCGGATCATACGGTCCACGATGATCTCCAGATGCAGCTCGCCCATGCCCGCGATGATGGTCTGACCCGTTTCGCCGTCCGTATAGGTGCGGAACGTCGGATCTTCCTCGGCGAGCTTGATGAGAGCGAGGCTCATCTTTTCCTGGCCGGCCTTGGTCTTGGGCTCGATGGCAACCTGAATGACGGGTTCCGGGAAATCCATGCTCTCAAGGAGAAGCTGATTGTTCTCCGTGCAGAGCGTGTCGCCGGTTCCGGTGTCCTTCATGCCGACGAGGGCCACGATATCGCCCGCGTGCGCTTCTTCAATCTCGGTACGCGTATCGGCGTGCATCATCATGATGCGGCCAACGCGCTCGCGCTTGTTCTTGCTCGCGTTGTAGATATAGGAGCCGCTCTTGAGCGTTCCGCCATAGACGCGGATGAACGAGAGCTTGCCGACATAGGGATCGGACAGAATCTTGAACGCCAGCGCCGCAAACGGGCCGTCGTCACGCGGCTCGACGATGATCTCGCCTTCGCCGTTCTTGTCGGTGCCCTTCGCGGGTTCGATGTCCAGAGGACTCGGCAGATAATCCACAATCGCGTTGAGAAGCGGCTGCACGCCCTTGTTGCGGTAGCTGGTACCGCAGGTGACGGGCACGATTCTGCCGGAAAGCGTCGCTTTACGAATGCAGGGGATCAGCTCATCCGCCGTGAACCATTCACCGCCGAAATAGCGCTCCATCAGGTGTTCGTCTTCTTCGATGATGCTATCCAGAAGCTTCGCGCGCTGTTCCTTGACCAGCGGCAGCATGTCCGCGGGAATCTCTTCCTCGCGCACATCCGTGCCGTCGTCGTTGTAGTAAACCTCCGCCTTCATCGCCACAAGGTCGATGATACCGCGGAAGTCGCCCTCTGCGCCGATGGGCAGCTGGATGGGCAGCGCGTTTGCGCCGAGGCGCTCGCGCATCATCTTGACGACGTTATCAAAGTTCGCGCCAGTGATGTCCATCTTGTTGACGTATGCGATGCACGGCACGCCGTACTTTCTCGCCTGACGCCAAACCGTCTCGGACTGCGGCTCAACACCGCCCTTAGCGCAGAAGACGGCAACCGCGCCGTCGAGTACGCGAAGAGAACGCTCTACTTCCATCGTGAAGTCCACGTGGCCGGGCGTGTCGATGATGTTGATCCGGTGCGAACGCCAGTAAGCGGTCGTCGCGGCGGACGTAATCGTGATGCCGCGCTCCTGCTCCTGAATCATATAATCCATGGCTGCGGCGCCTTCATGCACCTCGCCGATCTTGTGAATCTTGCCTGTGTAGTACAGGATTCGCTCGGTCGTCGTGGTCTTGCCGGCGTCGATGTGCGCCATGATCCCGATATTGCGGGTCTTTTCCAGTGAAGTATCTCTAGGCAAAATCGTTTCCCTTTACTCGTCGTTAATATTTGTTCCCTACAGTATTGCGCGGGTCTGCGGTTCAGATTGACTGCTCTGAACCGCAGGCCCGTGGCTGTTGATTCCTTCATTGTTTCCCGTGATCATACCGCTCTCGCGTGGATGAACCGGGACAATTCCTTCGTGCTCAAGCCGCTCTCCGCGTCGTTGTGGAGATTTGGCTTACCAGCGATAGTGCGCGAACGCTTTGTTCGCCTCTGCCATCTTGTGGGTATCTTCCTTCTTTTTGAAGGCGTTGCCCTGGCTGTTGGCGCCGTCCATGATTTCGCCAGCAAGGCGCGCGCTGATGGTGCGTTCGCCGCGCTTACGCGCATACGAAACGAGCCAGCGCAGACCCAGCGTCTGGCGACGCTCTGCACGGATCTCGATCGGCACCTGATAGGTGGCGCCGCCGACTCTGCGGGCTTTGACTTCGAGCACCGGCATGATGTTGTTCATTGCCTGCTCAAACACTTCGCCCGGTTCACGGCCGGTCTTTTCGCGGATGGAATCAAACGCTTCGTAAACCGCCTTCTGGGCGACACCGCGCTTGCCATCGTTCATCACCTGGTTGATGAGTTTGGTCACGACCACGCTGTTGTAGATCGGGTCGGCCAGCACTTCACGCTTGGGAATAAATCCTCTTCTCGGCATGTTTCGACCCTCCCTTATTTCTTCTTAGCAGCTTGCTTCTGGACCTTTTTCGCACCGTAGAGCGAACGGCTCTGCTTGCGATTGGCAACGCCCGCGGTATCAAGGGCACCGCGGATGATGTGGTAACGAACGCCCGGGAGGTCCTTGACGCGGCCGCCGCGGATGAGCACAACGGAGTGCTCCTGCAGGTTGTGGCCGATGCCGGGGATGTAGGCTGTGCCCTCGAGGCCGTCGGTCAGACGGATACGGGCAATTTTACGCAGCGCGGAGTTCGGCTTTTTCGGGGTCATCGTACGGACCGCCGTGCAGACACCGCGGCGCTGCGGGCACTGCTTTAAAATAGGAGCTGTGGATTTATACTCCACCTGCTCTCTGCCTTTACGAACCAATTGGTTGATGGTCGGCATGAATAATCTCCTTCAAATCTTTTCGGTAAAATCTTCTATCTATCTCTATTACCGCTCCCTGCAACCCCTGTAGGAAGCATTGTATCCTGATGGTTTCTCGAGTGACTCGAGCAATATCGTACCCGATTTGTGTCAAAACCCGATCAAGTGCGCATCCGTTTTCCGTAAAACCCGCAAAATCAGCATATTTCGCAGCTTGTCACGAAGAAACAGGAACCGCCAACGCAGTATTTTATCAGGTATGGCGGCGCTTGTCAAACGCTTTCTTGATCCGGCAAAACTCTTCCTATATATAGTGCTTCGTCCGCGCGCGCGGCACAATTCACTCCTCTTTCGGCAGTTCGCTGTCCGCGGTGCCGAGGCCTTTTGCGAGTCTGCTCTTGCTAAAGAGAAGTTTCGTGCGGCTTTTTGCGGTGATCGGCGTCCAACCCATGTTGACCATCTCGGCGATGACGGGATGGCGCAGCACATCGGTCACCATTTCTTTTGACCAGGCGCGCTGGAGCCCGTCGGTGACGAGCTTGCCCGCGATTGCCCCGATCAGTACGCAGACGATCCAGGCGCCAAACGGCGCAAACATCGAAAGATCCACGAGTGGATTGCGCACGGAGTCCATGGAGAGCACGATCAGCGCCAGAATGCCGATGATCACGGGAATGGCCATCGTCATATATTCCAGCGCGAGAAAGCGCCTGCGGCACTTCGGGCAAACACTTATCTGCACGGGAACCATGGTGCCGATGCGCGACATGCGCTTACCAAAGAGCCACTTTTGCACTCTGCGCGGTTCGGGGTGCGCCATGTCGAGGATGGCATAGCCGCGCCGCTTGCCCTTTTCGGGCGTGGTGCAAAACTGGCACTCGCGCGATTCAAACAACCGCGCAATGCCGCCCTGCGGCAAAAGTGTTTCGTATAGGTCGAGATCGCTGATGATCTCGGCTTTGTTCTCCGCATCCCGAACGGTGCACGCCGCGCAGGTGTGCATATTCAGCATGGCGCAGTATTTTGTACCGGAAAGCTCGCAGTTCGGGTTGACTGGCAGTTTTTCCATGTCTGCTCCTTTCAAGCCTCGGTCAGGATGGCAAACCGTCGCGCCGGGTGTCACCGGCGCGGCGGTTTGATTCATGCGTGTGAGCGGCGGCTGCCGCGTGTGTTTACTTGTTCTCCGTCACAACAACGTTGCGATAGCGGCGCAGGCCAATGCCGGCCGGAATCAGCTTGCCGATGATGACGTTTTCCTTGAGGCCGACGAGCGGATCGATCTTGCCCTTGATGGCGGCTTCGGTCAGCACGCGGGTGGTCTCCTGGAACGATGCCGCGGAGAGGAAGGAATCCGTCGCGAGCGATGCCTTGGTGATACCCAGCAGCTTGCGCTTTGCGATGGCCGGTTTGCCTTCCGCCTGCAGAACGCGCTCGTTCTCCTCTTCGAAGCGGAAGATGTCGATGAGTTCGCCCGGCAGCATTGCAGTGTCGCCGTTCTCCTCGATCTGAACCTTACGCAGCATCTGGCGGATGATGACTTCGATGTGTTTGTCCGAAATCTCAACGCCCTGTAAGCGGTAAACGCTCTGGACTTCCTTTAAGAGGTAAGCCTGAACGCCCTTGACTCCCTTGATCTTGAGGATGTCGTGCGGGTTCACGCTGCCTTCGGTGAGCTCGTCGCCCGCCTCAACCACGCTGCCGTCCGCAACCTTGAGCTTGCTGCCGAACGGGATGAGGTAGCTTTCCGCTTCGCCATCGTCGTTTGTGACAATCGCCTCGCGGCGCTTCTTGCTGTCGTCGATGTGCACCACGCCGTTGATCTCGCTGATGACGGCGAGGCCCTTCGGCTTACGCGCCTCAAAGAGCTCCTCAACGCGCGGGAGACCTTGCGTAATATCGTCCGCGCTGGCGACGCCGCCGGTGTGGAATGTACGCATCGTCAGCTGCGTGCCGGGTTCGCCGATGGCCTGTGCCGCGATGATGCCGACCGCTTCGCCGATGTTGACCGGGGTGCCGGTGGCAAGGTTCGCGCCGTAGCACTTGGCGCAGACACCGCGCTCTGCACGGCAGGTGAAGACCGAGCGGCAATGTACGCTCTTGATGCCGGCCTTCTCGATGGCTTCCGCCTGTTCGTAGGAGATCAGCGTACCCGCCTCGACGATGACTTCGCCGGTCTCGGGGTGCTTGATCGCGTCGACCGCATAGCGGCCGATCACGCGCGAACGCAGCGGCTCGATGAGCTTGTTGCCGTCCTTGATCTCGGTAAGCACCATGCCCTTGGGCGCTTCGCCACGGGTGGCAAAGCAGTCTTCCTCGCGCACGATGACGTCCTGAGAAACGTCGACCAGACGACGGGTGAGGTAACCGGAGTCCGCCGTACGAAGCGCGGTATCGGCCAAGCCTTTGCGCGCGCCGTGGGAGGAGATGAAGAACTCCAAAACGGAGAGGCCTTCACGGAAGTTCGCGCGAATCGGAACCTCGATGATCTGACCACTCGGGTCGGCCATGAGTCCGCGCATACCGGCGAGCTGACGGATCTGTGCCGTGCTGCCGCGCGCGCCGGAGTTTGCCATCATGTAGATCGGGTTGAACTCGTCCAGAGAGCTCATCAGCTTCTTGGCGACGAGGTCGGTGGTCACTTCCCAAACCTTGATGACGCGTTCTCTGCGCTCTGCGTTGGAGAGCATACCCATGCGGAAGAGCTCGTCAATCTCGACGATCTTGACTTCCGCTTCGGCAATCATATCCTTCTTCTCGGCGGGAACCTGAATATCCTGGAAGCCGACGGTGATGCCGCCGCGCGTGGAATAGGTAAAGCCGAGTTTCTTGATGCGGTCGAGCACCTGCGACGTCGTCGTGGGGCCGTACTTGCGGTAGCAGCTGTCCACGATGTTACCGAGGTCCTTCTTAGCGACCAGTTTGTCGATCTCGAGCGTGAAGAGGTTCTCTTCCTTCGTGCGATCGACGCCGCCGAGGTCCTGCGGAATGGCGTTGTTGAAGATCACGCGGCCGACCGTGGTGTCCACGACCTTCCTGCGCTTCTCGCCGTTCCATTCGCGCTCGAGGCGGATTTTCACCCGTGCCTGCAGCGCGATCTCGCCGGTCTGGTAGGCCATGATGGCTTCGTTCTCCGAGTGGAAAATCTTGCCCTCGCCCTTTGCACCGGGGCGAACCATGGTCAGATAGTAGCAGCCGATGACCATATCCTGCGTGGGAGACACGACCGGACGGCCATCCTGCGGTTTTAGAATGTTGTTGCTCGCGAGCATGAGGAAGCGGGCTTCCGCCTGCGCCTCAACCGAGAGCGGCACGTGAACGGCCATCTGGTCTCCGTCGAAGTCCGCGTTGTACGCGGTGCAGACCAGCGGGTGGAGCTTGAGCGCGCGACCCTCGACGAGGATCGGCTCAAACGCCTGAATACCGAGTCTATGCAGCGTAGGTGCGCGGTTTAAGAGCACCGGATGATCCTTGATGACCTCCTCGAGCACGCCCCAAACGGCCTGATCGACGCGCTCCACCATGCGCTTTGCACCCTTGACGTTCTGCGCGAAGCCGCCCTTGACGAGCTTCTTCATCACAAACGGCTTGAACAGCTCCAGCGCCATCTCCTTGGGCAGACCGCACTGATACATCTGAAGATCCGGGCCGACGACGATAACGCTACGGCCGGAATAGTCAACGCGCTTACCCAAGAGGTTCTGGCGGAAACGGCCCTGTTTGCCGCGCAGCATGTCCGAAAGGGACTTGAGCGGGCGGTTGCCCGGGCCTGTGACGGGGCGGGTTCTGCGGCCGTTGTCGATGAGCGAGTCCACCGCTTCCTGCAGCATGCGCTTTTCGTTGCGGACGATGATGTCCGGCGCGCGGAGCTCCAGAAGGCGCTTGAGGCGGTTGTTGCGGTTGATCACGCGGCGGTAGAGGTCGTTGAGGTCGCTTGTTGCAAAGCGGCCGCCGTCGAGCTGCACCATCGGGCGGATTTCCGGCGGAATGACCGGAATCACCGTGAGGATGATCCACTCCGGCTTGTTGCCGCTGGTGATGAACGCTTCCACGACCTCGAGGCGCTTGATTGCGTTTGCGCGCTTCTGGCCGGAGGCGTTGTCGATCTCCGCACGGAGCTCTTTTTCGAGCTTCGGCAGGTCGAGCTGGGTGAGCAGTTCGCGGATTGCTTCCGCGCCCATGCCCGCGCGAAACGCCTTGGAACCATACTGCTCCTGCGCCTCGCGGTATTCTTTATCGGTGAGAATCTGCTTGTAGGTCAGCGCCGTGGTGCCGGGATCGATGACCACATACGCGCCGAAATAGAGCACCTGCTCCAGCGAGCGCGGGCTCATGTCCAGCAGCATCTTCATGCGGCACGGAATGCCCTTGAAGTACCAGATGTGGCTGACCGGAACCGCAAGCTCGATGTGGCCCATGCGCTCGCGGCGCACCTTTGCGCGGGTGACTTCCACGCCGCACTTTTCGCAGACGATGCCTTTATAGCGGCCGCGTTTGTATCTGCCGCAATGGCACTCCCAGTCCTTCGTCGGTCCAAAGATTCGCTCGCAGAAGAGTCCGTCTTTTTCCGGCTTGAGCGTGCGGTAGTTGATCGTCTCGGGTTTCTTGACCTCGCCGTGCGACCATTCGAGTATCTTTTCGGGCGACGCAAGCCCGATTTGCAACGCATCAAAATTCGTCAATTCAAACACAGTCTATCTCTCCTTGCTGCCGCTTATTCGATGTCCTTGTCGATGTCGAGATCCAGCGTGTCCGAAAGCTCGGCAAGATCTTCGTCCAATCCGTCGAGGCCTTCGTCCGCGGAATCGGCCTCATCGGTCACCGCGGGTTCCTCTTCGGAATCCTCGAAGTCTTCGAATTCGTCGAAGTCCTCCAGATCGTCCTCTTCATCGTCGATCGGCGTGAAGGCAGGCGTGTCTTCCAGACCTGCGAGGTTGACGTCGATCGGCACTGCGTCGTCGTCGTCGTCCTCGTTGATGAAGATCTCGTCGCGCGTGTCGGACAGCACCTTGATGTCGAGTGCGAGGGACTGGAGCTCCTTGATGAGCACCTTAAACGACTCCGGAACACCCGCCGGCGGCACGTTGTCGCCCTTGACGATCGCTTCGTAGGTCTTCACGCGGCCGACCACGTCATCCGACTTGACCGTGAGGATCTCCTGCAGGGTGTAGGCCGCGCCGTACGCTTCCAGTGCCCAGACTTCCATTTCGCCGAAGCGCTGGCCGCCGAACTGCGCTTTGCCGCCCAGAGGTTGCTGGGTGACCAGCGAGTATGGGCCGGTCGAGCGGGCGTGGATCTTGTCGTCCACAAGGTGGGCGAGCTTGAGGTAATACATATAGCCGACGGAGACGCGGTTTTCAAAGGGTTCGCCGCTGCGTCCGTCGTAGAGCGTCGTCTTGCCGTCGGAGTTGAGTCCGGCGCTGACGAGCAGGTCTTTGATGTCGGTTTCGGTTGCGCCGTCGAAGACAGGGGTCGCGATCTTGATGCCGAGGTTTTTGCACGCGGCGCCAAGGTGCAGCTCCAGAACCTGACCGATGTTCATACGCGAGGGAACGCCGAGGGGGTTGAGCACGATCTGCAGCGGCGTGCCGTCCGGCAGGAAGGGCATATCCTCTTCCGGCAGGATGCGCGAGATAACACCCTTGTTGCCGTGACGTCCCGCCATCTTGTCGCCGACGCTGATCTTGCGCTTCTGGGCGATGTAGACGCGAACCATCTGGTTGACGCCGGGGCTGAGCTCGTCTTTATGCTCGCGGGTGAAGATCTTGACATCGACCACGATGCCGCCTTCGCCGTGCGGAACGCGCAGGGAAGTATCGCGTACATCGCGCGCTTTTTCGCCGAAGATGGCGCGCAGCAATCTCTCTTCTGCCGTCAGCTCGGTCTCGCCCTTCGGGGTAACCTTGCCGACGAGGATGTCGCCGCTGCGGACTTCCGCACCGGGACGGATGATGCCGCTCTCGTCGAGCTGCGCCAGAGCGTCTTCACCGATGTTCGGGATGTCGCGGGTGATCTCTTCGGGCCCGAGTTTCGTGTCGCGGGCCTCTACCTCGTGCTCCTCGATGTGGATGGAGGTAAAGACGTCGTCCTTGACCAGCTTTTCACTGATGAGAACCGCGTCCTCGTAGTTGTAACCTTCCCAGGTCATGAATCCGATGAGGATGTTTCTGCCGAGCGCGATCTCGCCGTTTTCGGTCGAGGCGCCGTCCGCGATTACATCGCCTTTGACGACGATGTCGCCTTTTCTGACGATCGGGCGCTGGTTTAGGCAGGTGCCCTGGTTGCTGCGCTGGAACTTCGTGAGTTTATACACGTGCTCCACGCCGATCTTGTCCGTAATCACGATCGCCTTGGCGGAGAGCTTGGAAACCACGCCGTCCTCCTGCGCAATGAGCACGATGCCGGAGTCGTGCGCCGCTTTGTATTCCATACCCGTCGCCACGATCGGAGATTCGGGAATGAGAAGCGGAACCGCCTGACGCTGCATGTTCGAGCCCATCAGCGCGCGGTTTGCGTCGTCGTTTTCGAGGAAGGGGATCATCGCCGTCGCAACCGAGACCAGCTGCTTCGGGGAAACGTCCATGTAGTCCACTTCCGTGGCCTTGACTTCGATGATCTGGTCGAGGAGGCGCGCGATGACGCGGTCCTTCTTAAACCAGTGCAAGTCCTCGTTGATCGGCTCGTTGGCCTGCGCCACGATGAAGTTATCCTCTTCATCCGCGGTGAGGTATTCGATCTCGTCCGTGATGACATGCTTCTTGCTGTCCACGCGGCGGTATGGTGCTTCGATGAAGCCGTACTCGTTGATGCGCGCATAGGTCGAGAGCGAGTTGATCAGTCCGATGTTCGGACCTTCAGGCGTCTCGATCGGGCACATACGTCCGTAATGCGAGAAGTGAACGTCGCGAACATCGAACGTTGCGCGCTCGCGGTTGAGGCCGCCAGGGCCGAGTGCCGAAAGACGGCGCTTATGCGTGAGTTCCGCCAGCGGGTTCGTCTGATCCATGAACTGGCTCAGCTGCGAAGAGCCGAAGAACTCCTTGATCGCCGCGGTGACCGGGCGGATGTTGATGAGGTTAGAGGGCATCGCGACATCCATATCCTGCAGGCCCATGCGCTCGCGCACAACGCGCTCGAGGCGGGTAAGGCCGACGCGGATCTGGTTTTGCAGAAGCTCGCCAACACTGCGGATGCGGCGGTTGCCAAGGTGGTCGATGTCGTCCGTGCGGCCGATGCTGTAGGGCATGCCGATGAGGTACGAGATCGAGGAGATCATGTCGTCGGGAATGATGTGCCGCGGAATGAGGTCATAATAGCGCGCCTTGAGCAGCGCCTTGAGCTCTTCCTTGGTCATGCCTTCGCCGTCCTTGAGCGCGGTCTTAAGGGTCGGCAGGTGGACGTCCTCGTTGATGCCAGCTTCCGCAGGA
This sequence comes from Christensenellaceae bacterium, assembly GCA_963667195.1. GTDB lineage: Bacteria > Bacillota > Clostridia > Christensenellales > CAG-138 > UBA7703. The sequence goes on along the minus strand of OY762962.1, from coordinate 1,423,905 downwards.
TCAAACTCCAGCCACTCGTTGGCGCGCACGAAGTTGTTGCCGATGACCTTCACGCGGTTCTCGCCAACCTGCAGCCAGACTTCGTTGATGCCCGCGTTCTGGATGTCTCCCGCGACAAAGCGGTCGATGGTCTGCCCCGCCTCGGCGAGGATTTCGCCGGTCACGGGGTGCACGATCGTATCCGCCGCGACGTGGTTGCGAATCCGCGCGCGGATGGCGAGCTTTTTGTTGAATTTATAGCGCCCGACGCGCGCCAAATCATAGCGCTTGTCGAAGAACAGCGAATTCAGAAGCGAGCGAGCGCTCTCTTCCGTCGGCGGCTCACCGGGGCGCTGACGCTTGTAGATTTCGATGAGACCTTCCGCCTCGGAGTGCGTGGGGTCTTTCTGAAGCGTTGCGGAAAGGCGCTCGTCGTCGCCGAACAGATCGAGAATCTGCGGGTTGGAGCCGTAGCCCAGCGCGCGAACCAGCGCCGTGATGTGCACCTTGCGCTGACGGTCGATCTTGACGTAGAGTACGCCGTTAGAGTCGGTTTCATACTCCAGCCACGCGCCGCGATTCGGAATCACCTGCGCGGAGAAGAGCTGCTTGCCGACCTTGTCGAAGCTCTCGGAGAAATACACGCCCGGCGAGCGGACGAGCTGGGAGACGATGACGCGCTCGGCGCCGTTGATGATAAACGTGCCCTGCGGCGTCATCAGCGGGAAGTCGCCCATGAATACTTCCTGCTGCTTGACTTCGCCCGTCTCCTTATTGATTAAGCGAACGGTAACGCGAAGCGGAGCCGCGTAGTTTACGTCGCGCTCCTTGCTTTCTTCCATGGAATATTTCGGTGAGTCTAGGTCAATACGGTAATCGACAAACTCTAACACCAGCTTGCCGGAATAATCGGTGATTGGGGAAATATCGTCAAAAACCTCTTTCAGGTCCTCCTTCAAAAAACGATAGTACGAATTCTTTTGGATCTCAATCAAATCTGGCATATCGAGCACTTCCCGAATTCTGGAAAAGCTCTTTCGCGTCTGTCTGCCCATTTGAACGTCATGCATCATCGCGTACTCCCCTTGCCGGCACGGTTGCAGGCCGTACCTTCGCATTTTTTCTGGCAAAAACCCTTTGCAAAAACCTACACCGCATCAGTTGGTCAAAAATGGCCCATCGTGCTGTTTTCCCGCGAAAAACACGCTGAAAAAAGCGATTTTGGGCATATTTCGACATTTATGAGATCATAAGTCAATCATGAATGATATCATCCTATTTATACTCTGTCAAGAAAAGATTCTAAAATATATTGCCCTTTTTTATAATTTTATTATATGATATTGAGAAATGTCCGCGTGATTGCATTTGTTCGTCCAGGCGGCATACAAATGACGCCGTAACAAATGCGCGATACGACGGAAAAGCGTAAAGAACCAAAACAGAAAGGCGAAGCAGATATGGATACGACACGGGAACATGCGCTCGCTACGCTGAAAGCTTATACAAAAAGCGAAGCGCTGCTCAAGCACGCGTTTGCGGTAGAGGGCGTGATGTGCTATTTCGCACGCGAGGCGGGCGAGGACGAGAACTACTGGGGCATCGTGGGCTTACTGCACGATGTGGACTACGAGCAGTGGCCGGAGGAGCACCTCAAGGTTGCGCCCCGCCTGCTTGCCGAAGCGGGCTACGATGAAGCGTTCATCCACGCGATCCTTGCGCACGGCTGGGGTCTCTGCGTCGATGTCAAACCGGAGAAGCGGATGGAGACCGTGCTGTATACCATCGACGAGCTCACGGGGCTCATCACGGCGGCGGCTTACATGCGCCCCAGCAAAAGCGTGATGGACATGGAAGTCTCCAGCGTGAAGAAAAAGTTCAAGGACAAAGGCTTTGCCGCGGGCGTGAACCGCGACGTCATCCTCGGCGGCTGCGAGCTACTGGGTCTCCCGCTGGAGGACGTCATCCAGAAAAGCATCCTCGGCATGCGGGACGTACACGAAGCGCTGGGAATGTAAACGAAACGATTAAGAGCGAGAGGGAAATTCCTCTCGCTCTTTTGTTTGTTCGCGTCTTCTGTTTAAATCAGCAGCGGCTCTATCTCAGTCTTGATCCAACCGATCCGGTCTTTCACCTCCGGTTTGAGAAAGGCTTCCACGCAGACCACGATCCGCTCTTTGCGGTTTACGTAGATCGTGTTGCCGCCGTCGCCCAGCGCCGCAAAACAATCGGAATCCATAACCCACCAAAGATAGCCATACGCAATGTTGCCATACTCAACCGCGCGGCTTTGCTCGCGCGTGCTCTCGACGATCCATTGTGCGGGCACGATCTGCCTCCCTTCCCAAGCGCCGCCATCAAGGTAGAGTTGTCCGATCTTCGCCATCTCGCGCGGGGTCAGGAACAGTCCCCAGCTCGCGAAGTTGTTCCCCTGCGGGTCGGTGACCCAGCCGCGTGTGTTCGGATCGCTCATGATCGCCGAATGCTCCGCCTCGCTTCGGATCACGATGCTAGTTGGAACCTGAATCTCCAGCGGCGCAAACAATTGCTCCTGCGCAAAAGCGAGCGCGCTTTGCCCCGCCGCGCGGGTCAGTATACCGGAGAGGATGTGCGTGCCGCCGATCGCGGAGTAGTGAAAGGTTCCGATCGGCTTGTCCCCACCCAAGAGGTCGAGCGCGGCGCGAACCGGATTCGGGCTCGTGAAAAACTGCATATACGGCTCGGTTTCATACTTATATGGTGCGGTCATGGTCAATAGGTGCCGGATGGTCACGTGGTGAATGCCCGTTTCGTTCGGCAGAACCTCGTAATCCGGGAAGAAGTCCAGCACCTTCTGATCGATGCTCCTGATCATGCCTTTCCCGATCGCGATTCCGATCAGCGCGGAAAAGACGCTCTTGGTCACCGAGTAAACGTGCGCGGCGTGTTCCGCGGAGTAGCCGTGGAAATAGTTCTCATATCTGATTTCGCCGTCTTTTTGTATTAGTATGCCAGTGATGTTGTCGTCGAAACGGCGAACCGCGTCGTCCAACATCCTTGTGTTGTCTTGATTCATTTGTCGGTTTCTCCTTTTCTTTACTTGCAAGGATATCCTTGCAACAAAGCGTAAAGGCATTAAAAATTAGAATCAAGGCCTATTTAAAATAAAGTTTCAACAACTTTATCGCAAATAAAAAAGACGGCTTCGCCGTCAAAAAAATCCCTGCCGCATTAATTTTTCCTCGGTCTGAGATACCCCAAAATCACTTCCCACGCGCTCTTCATAAAATACCCTAGCGCGCCCTTGCCCTCCGCGTGGTTGTCGAGGTCCACGCTTGCCGCCCTGCTGCGCAAAAATCCAACGCGGTAGGCGAAGTTATGCTCCATCCACTCCAACACAAGATTGTCTTCCGTGCGCATCCAGGCGGGATCGCTTGGATTCGCCGCGTTGTAGGCGATCATCGCGCGGAGGATCTCCCGCTTGTCGCGGTTTTTGCGGATGCGGTAGGAGTCGAAGATGCGAAACGAAGGATTCTCGGTGAAGCGGTCGTCATAGACCGCGATCTCTCCGCGTGCGCGGGCAGCCGCCGCCTCATAGCGATCCAGCGTTATCGTCAGTATTCGCCCACTCGGGAGCGTTTGTGTCGTTGTTTTCACTCTCTGTTCCATGCAAATCAGCGTAGCAATCCCGCGCGGTAAAGTCAACCGCAAACCTGTGTGTAAAGGTGTGCAGCTTGATATTACTAGTTGTAACGATTCATTCAATTGACACAGTGGTAGTAACAAGAATAAAATCTACTTAGTTTATTTTTTATATGAATTACTATGACAAGCTACAAATCACCATCCGCTATCACTAATTGAGTTGTCGACTTAAATCCGTTTGACAGTTAAAAATAGATTTCGGTGATGAGTAAACGCTTGAGTACGAGTAAAATTCTAAAGCAAGGAGCCAATATGAGCGAACAAACAATGAAGCGCGGTGATGTAATTCGTTATGTGGATATAACCATCGCAGAAGGGTTTTCTATCCAGCGTGGTATGAACTTCAGTATCAACGGTCGTGACTACGGCATCATTCTAATGAGTGTGAGAAATAATGCACCTTATGCTGATCGCTTCGAAGATAGTGGTACGACCATTATTTATGAAGGCCACGATATACAATCGAACTATATAAGTGGTGGACGTAATCCAAAAGACCTTGATCAACCAATGTTCACGCCCTCGGGTGGACTAACTGAAAACGGTAAGTTTTATCAGGCGGCAAAAGGGTTTACCCAAGGTAAGACACCGAAGATCATCAAGGTCTATGAGAAAATCAAAGCTGGCATTTGGGTTGCTAATGGATTCTTTGTGCTTACGGACGCTTGGATTGAACGCTCTGGAAACCGAAAAGTCTTTAAGTTCAAATTGGAGATGTTGGAAGAAAAGGCTTCCAGCAGCGCTACCATCGAACCGAAAGAAATTGAACTCGAACACAATCGACTAATACCAACAAATGTCAAAGTTGAAGTTTGGCAGCGAGATAAAGGAAAATGTGTAAAATGTGGATCAGAAACCAACCTGCATTACGATCACATTATTCCTTTCTCTAAGGGAGGATCATCTACAACGGCTGCGAATATTCAATTATTGTGTGCTCGATGCAACTTGCAAAAGCATGATCATATCGAATAGTTATTTATCAAAACAAGGATAATACTGACCCTGACTCACCCACGTTGGCTTGCCTCGGCTTGCTTTTTTTTCGCCTGATGGGTATGATAATGGCAGCGTATTCGCGCAGACCTGCGCATGTATATGGAGGCAAAAGATGTATAAATCTCTGATCGACCAGCACTTTGAAGAGCAGCTTTCCTCGCTCGGCAAGCTCATTTCGTTTCCGAGCGTTTCCCAGGGCGAGCCGGAAGAGGGCATGCCGCTTGGACGGCATATCCACAACGCGCTGACCTATACCCTCGATCTTGCGCGGGAAATGGGCTTTTCCGCCCGCTCGCTCGACGGCTACTGCGGCGTGATCGACTACGGCGAAGGCGACGAGATGCTCATGATCATGGCGCATCTGGACGTCGTGCCTACCGGCAACGGCTGGACAAGCGATCCCTTTACCCTCACGCAGAAGGACGGCCGCCTGATCGGTCGCGGCGTGATGGACGACAAAGGCCCCGCGATCTCCTCGCTCTACGCCCTCCGCGCGATCAAAGAGGCGGGCATTCCGCTCAAGCGCCGCGTGCGCATCTTCCTCGGCTGCGACGAAGAGCGCGGCTGGAGCTGCGTCGATCGCTATAAGAAGACCGAACCGAACCCCACGCTGGCCTTCACGCCGGACGGGCAGTATCCGGTCATCAACTCCGAAAAGAACATCGGACAGACCACGTATACGAAGAAACTCACGGGCAGCGAGGTTCGCATCTCCTGCGGCACCGCGCCGAACGTCATCCCCGGCGAGGCGGTGGCATATCTGCCATTCACGCCCGAACCCGTGGAAGCCAAGCACGGCATGCTGCTGAGTGGCAACGACGAAGGCGATCTCCGCGCGGTCGGCCGCGCAGGCCACGCCTCCACCCCGCAGGACGCGCAGAACGCACTTCTGGCGCTGCTCGACGCGCTGAAAGAGCAGCCGCTGAACGCGGAAGACCTCGCAACCGCGTCGTCTCTTGCGGCGCTGCTCGCGTTTGACCAGCACGGCGAAGCCTTCGGCCTCGACATCACGGACGATTCCGGCAGGCTGACGCTCTCTCCCAACATGATCGAATGGACGGAGGATTCCGTTACCATCACGCTGGACTGCCGCTTCCCCTTCAGCGTTTCGCCGGAGCAACTGCTCGCGACGGAGGACGAAAAGTTTGCGCAGATCGGCTTTACCCGCGTTCACGAAAAGATCTCCAAGGGACACTATATCGATCCCAACTGCGAGCTGGTGAACACGCTTCTGGATATCTACAGCGAGGCCACCGGCAAGAAGGCAAAGCCGCTCTCCATCGGCGGCGGCACGTATGCTCGTTCGTTTGACAACGCGGTCGCGTTCGGCGTGGAGCCGGAAGGCGAAGCCGCGCAGGCGCACATGCCGGACGAATCCTGCCCGGTCGAGAGCGTCCGCTTCGACACGAAGCTCATCGCCGAGGCGATCAAGCGTCTGGCGGGGAAATAATCGGATTTCACGTAAAAAAGAGAGGCGAAAGCCTCTCTTTTGTGTTTTGGATTAAATCGCTTTTTCGTAGATCGCTTTCGCGTCAGCCTCGTAGATCTTCTTCAAGCCCCCGACGGGACGATCGGTACCGTCCGGCGCGTGTGTGACCACCCGCGCCATGTCCGCAATCTGCGCGGGATCGACGCCGAGCTTGACGAGCCTGCTGGGCAGCCCCAGCCGCGAGTAGAACGTCTCCAGCGCGGAAACGCCGCTCTCGATCGTCGCCGCAACCGCCTTGGGCTGATCCTCCTGCCCCATGATGCGCACGGCGAAATCGTAGAAGCGCTTGGGATTCACGCGCCAGACATAGCGCATCCAAGCGGGCGTGAGCACCGCAAGACCCGCGCCGTGCGTCACGCCGAAGCGCGCGGTCAGCTCGTGGTCGAGCTTGTGGCAGGCCCAGTCCTGCTCACGGCCTACGCCAAGCATATTGTTGTGCGCAATCGTGCCGGAGAGCGCAACCTGGCACCAAGAATCATAGTCCGTCGGGTCTTTGACCACCTTTTCGCCGAACGTGAGCAGGGTTCTCAGCGTCGCCTCGCTCAGCGCGTCCGAAAGCTCCGTGTGCTCGGTGTTCGAAAAATACCGCTCGAAGATGTGGCTCATCATGTCCGCAACGCCAGCCGCAATCTGAAACTTCGGAATGCTCTCAAACAGCGTGGGATCGATCACGGAGACAACGGGACGATTCCATTCGCGGTTATAGCCGCATTTTTTCTGCTTCGTGTAGTTGCTCAACACCGTGCTGTTGCTGGCCTCCGATCCCGCGGCGGGGAAGGTCAACAGGCACGCAACGGGGTATGAGCCCTTGGTTTCCAGCTGTTTTTCATACACGTCCCAGATATCGAGGTCGGGGTTTTTGAGTCCCAGCGCGATGCCCTTGCCGGAATCGATGACCGAGCCGCCGCCGATGCAGAGCACAAGCTCGACATTCTCCGCTTTCGCAAGCTTGATGCCCGCGCGTACCAGCTCGACGTCCGGATTCGGAATCACGCCGCCGAGGGTCACATACGATACTCCTGCGGCGCTCAGCGAGTCGGTGACGCGCTTGAGCAGGCCATCCTTGACCACGCGGTCGCTGCCGTAGTGCACGAGCACCTTCTTCGCCAGCGGCGCAATCTGGGCGCCGATTTGATCCGCCGTTCCCTTGCCTACAACAAGGCGCGTCGGAGAGTAAAATTCAAAATTCAACATATGGTGGTTTCGCTCCTACTATCGATCTGTCCTAAAAATATGTGCGCACAGCTATGCAAGATCATCCACGTGAAATTGGACTTTGCGTGCGGTGCGTTACTATTATAGCAGTCGCGATACGCTTGCGCCAGAGATTCTGCTTTGGTGTTTGTGGAGTTCTTGCAAACGATTTTTGTTATTGTTATACTGTAATCAATTACTAGTTTGAATCGTGGAGGTAGTCTATGGAGAAGAAACCTGTGTCCGACGCGGCAAAGGCGGAAGCCGCAAAACGCGCCGCAGCCGCGAAAAAGGCAGCGCAGTCAAAAGCACCTGCCAGCAAGTCCGCCCCCGCCAAGGCCGCGCCGAAAAAGGCGCCCGCACAGCCGGAAACGATTGAGGAAGTGCTGGGCAACAAGAACGACACAGTCGAGGAAGCCCCCGCTTCCGGCGGCAAGGGTTCCGTCAAGGGTTTGCGCATCGGCGCCATCATCCTTTGGGTGCTCGCGCTTGCCGCGGAAGTCGGCGCGTTCTTCGCGTTTAGCTATGCTATGCGTAATCATGCGCTGACGTTTGCGGATATTGAAATGCAGCTTCTCGTCGGCGCGCTGATTCTCGACGCGATCTTCTGCATCATCGCGGCGCAGCTTTGGAAAAAGGCAAACCACATCCGCCCGAATCTTTCGGACAGCAAGCTCGTGCGTACGCTCTGGCACCAGCTTGGCGTGATCATGGTGCTGATCTGCTTCCTGCCGATCGGCATCTTCCTGCTCGCGAAGTCCGACAAGCTCAATAAGAAGACCAAGACCATCCTGCTTGCCCTCCTCGCGGCGCTGTTCGTCGGCGCGGGCGCGGCCTCGGTGGACTATCACCAGCCGAGTGAAGCGCAGGTGCAGCAGATGCAGCAGGAAGCGCAGGCGGAAGCCGTCGGCGAGGTCTACTGGACGAAGTTTGGCCAGAGCTACCACTTTGACCGCAATTGCCCGTACATCAAGGACAAGACGCCGGCAGCCGAAGGCGGCACACTCTTTGCGGGCACGCTGGACGACGCGTTTGCAGCGAACCGCTGGGACCCGTGCGATGTCTGCGCGGGCGGCGCACAGGCGAAGCTTGACGAAGCAGCCGGCACCACGACCACCGATACCGCAACGGAGCAACCCGCGGGCTAATCTCACGAACGTCACTCAAAAAGGAACCGCTCATGCGGTTCCTTTTTTTATACACTCGCATCACGCGAGATCGTTCAGCGAGAGGATTTCGCAGCCCCTGCTCTCGTAATAGCGCAGCATTTCGTCGATCTTGCGCTTGTCGTAGCTCGTGATGCAGTCCTTCAGCACATGCACGGTATATTGGCTCAGGCGCATGTTGTAGCTCGTCGCCTTCACGCAGGCGGTGGCGTCCGCGCCCGCAAGATAGAACTCCGTGATCCCGTTTGCGCGGATAAATTCGGCAAATGCTTCGCTGGTCAGCGCGTTTCCCTTGCTCTTGGTGAAGATGTTGCCGGACATGATATTGAGTTCCGGAACCAGCTCGAATCCGCGCGTGTTGGGTTTGAACGTCCGCGTGCCTTCGGACAAGTTCTCGTGGCGGATATACACGACGTGGATGTCGTGCGCTGTCGCCCAAGCGATCGCGCGATTCACGTTTTCAATGATCTCCCTGTAGTTTTTCGTGATGTCGTTTTGAAGGTCAATCACGACCAACGCTTTCTTCTGCATGCTGCTTCCTCACACTTCGTTTCGCTTTGTCTCGATTATAACGCGCTATTGTTGACAGCCTTGTGGCAACAATTCGTGCTACAATATAGAAAAAGTCGCGGGGAGGCGGACGCATGAAGATCGACAGGCTCGTCAGCATCATATTGATCCTGCTGGAAAAAGAGCGCATCAGAGCGTATGAACTCGCAGAGCAGTTCGAGGTGTCCCCGCGCACGATCTATCGCGACATCGATGCCATCAATCTCGCGGGTATTCCCGTTCGCTCGACACCCGGCGTGAACGGCGGGTTTGAGATTATGCCGCAATTCAAGCTCGACCGCAAGGTGTTTTCGACCGCCGACCTCTCCGCGATCCTGATGGGGCTTTCCAGTATCTCCGGTATGATGCGCGGAGACGAGTTGGCCAACGCGCTCGCGAAGGTCAGGAGCTTTATTCCCGCGGGTCAGGCGAAGGACATCGAGCTTCGCAGCAGCCAGGTGCTGATCGATCTGAGCCCTTGGACGGTCAACCGAAATGTGCAGTCGAATCTGGAGCGCATCCAGACAGCCTTGCTGGAGAACCGGCTGCTCTCGTTTGAATACCTGAATCACGATGGAACCAAGACCGCGCGAACAGCCGAGCCGTATCGGCTTGTGCTGAAGAATAGCCAGTGGTACTGGCAGGGGTACTGTTACACCAGAAACGATTTTCGCCTATTCAAGCTCTCCCGCATGTCGAATTTGCAGCTGCTTGCGGAAACCTTTGTCCCGCGCGAGCACCCGAAACCGCAGCTGGACTTTCCGGACGCTGCCGCCACTCGGCAAATCACCATCACCATCCGCATCCACAAATCCATTCTGGAGCGGGTACTGGACTACATCGCCAGCGAGGACATCACACCGGACGGCGCCGATCATTATAGCGTCCGCTACCCGCTCATCGAAAACGACTATTATTACAGCATCCTGCTCGGCTTCGGCGACAAGTGCGAATGCATCGAGCCTCCGCACGTCCGCGCTGAGATGAAGCAAAGAGCGGAAGCGATAGCTGCGTTGTACAAAGATTGATTTGCACGCAAGAAACACAAAAGGAACTGCGGGAGTAGTTCCTAGCACTACTATTCGGTTACCCAAACACCTGTTATCAGTGATATTCATTTCATAGTGGTTTAAATTCTAAACTACTCGGTTATTTTTTCTATTATAACAGCATTGCCATTAGCTGTAACACCAAATACGTATGGTTGATATGTAGTGCCGCCTCTAATATTCGCCGTTTGCGGATCCAAAGTTAAATAGTCAAAATCCACACCAATAACAGCGTTGCATCCAAGTGCATAGGCAGATTCTTTTAATTCCGCTAAAGCATTTCGCCGAATTGTAACTAGTGATTCCATGAGCTTATCTTTGATATTTACACCTGTTCCGAAAACAGCAAATCCACGATCAACATTAATTGCGTCATCCCCAGAAATGTAGCCAGAATATTTTGTGATCTTATATCCATCGAAATTAAATCCGGACGTGATCAACATGCTTGCTAAAGCTTTTCTTTTTAAGTCCTCAGCCTCTTTTTGTCTTTCCTTTTCAGCTTCAGTTATTGTAGCTGCACTAGATTTTTTTGTGTCTTTATTCGCTTCAAATTGTTTGAATGCTTCAATAATTGCATCTATATCTGCGCCATCTTCTACATAGTCCGTCCAAAACCCTATCTTGAATCCCTTGGGCTTTTCTTTTGATAAAAAAGAAAAGAGTTTCGTTTCGTCTACGTGATATTGCTTTGCTATTTTTGGTATTTGCATAGTTTAGCCACCTATCTTCTCAAATATTTAAGGGCTTCTTTATTACTGGGATCTATATCCAAAATTAGGTTCGCAAATCGTTGAGCATGTTGTGGATTATCACGACATTTCTTCAAAAGCATTTCAATATCATCAACAAGTGCTATGCTACATTCTTTTGTTGATATACCAGCTACGGTTAATGAGAATTTCGATTTACAGTATTGGCATATTCTAAATCCATCTTTTTCAATATACTCATGTGATCCGCAATTTTCACATGTAAACTGTAACATTTCGATATCTCCTGACCATTTGATTTTTAAGTATAAAACGTTGATTTCTCAAAGCAATTGTATTTGCCTGTTGCTATTAAGAGCAACAATGTTGCATTTTAATAGTTCACAACTATATTACTTATTTTCTGATTGCTTTTCTTAACTCACCGAAGCCAAAGAGATGCTTTTCCCACCAATACGGTATCCAGATTTCTAGCTATCCCGCCAAACTTCTTTTCAAACTATAGTTGTTTTGCTAAATTGCTAATTCTAGCGGAAATTGCTTCTTGCTTTGGCTTACGATCACAACTCTATCGATACTTTGACAATACTTCCAACTTAAGCATTAACAAAGTGCTGTTATTTCGTGAATCGGCATATAGCTCAATTCTCTTTTTTTAGCCTAAGATGAAAAGAAAACTCCTTACCGAATCTCCGTCTTATTCCGGAAATACGGTCTCAGCGCCGCGGGAATCGCGATGCTGCCGTCCGCGCGGAGATTGTTTTCGAGGAACGCGATCAGCATGCGCGGAGGCGCCACCACCGTGTTATTGAGCGTATGCGGGAAGTAGTTGCCCGTCTCCTTGTTCTTCACGCGGATGCCGAGACGGCGCGCCTGCGCATCGCCGAGATTCGAGCAGCTGCCCACCTCGAAATACTTCTTCTGGCGCGGAGACCACGCTTCGACGTCCATGCTCTTGACCTTGAGGTCGGCGAGGTCGCCGGAGCAGCACTCCAGCGAGCGCACGGGGATATCCAGCGTGCGGAAGAAATCGATCGTGTTCTTGAGCAGCGTGTTAAACCACGTCATGCTCTCCTCGGGTTTGCAGACGACGATCATCTCCTGCTTTTCAAACTGATGGATGCGGTAAACGCCGCGCTCTTCGATGCCGTGCGCGCCGACTTCCTTGCGGAAGCACGGCGAGTAGCTGGTCAGCGTCTGCGGCAGCTCGCTCTCTTCGAGGAACGTGTCGATGAACTTGCCAATCATCGAGTGTTCGCTGGTGCCGATCAGGTAGAGGTCCTCTCCCTCGATCTTGTACATCATGCCTTCCATCTCGCTAAAGCTCATCACGCCGTCCACCACGCCGCTGCGGATCATGAACGGAGGAATGTAATAGGTAAAGCCGCGATCCACCATGAAATCCCGCGCGTAGGCGAGGATGGCGGATTGCAGCAGCGCGATATCGCCGCAGAGGTAGTAAAACCCGTTACCGCTGGTCTTTCTGGCGGCGTCTAAGTCGATGCCCTTGAACTTCTCCATGATCTCCACATGGTAGGGAATCTCAAACTCCGGTACGAAAGGCTCACCGAAGCGCTCAATCTCCACATTCTCGGAGTCGTCCTTGCCGATCGGCACACTTTCGTCGATGATGTTCGGAATCACGAGCATGCGCTTGCGGATTTCCGCGGTCAACTCGGTCTCGCGAACTTCCAGACGCGCCATCTCGTCCGCCATGTCGTTGACCTGCTTCTTGGCGGCTTCGGCTTCTTCCTTCTGGCCTTTTGCCATCATGGAGCCGATGGATTTAGAAATCGAGTTTCTCTGCGCGCGCAGGTTGTCCGCGCGGGTGCGCGCCTCGCGATACTCTGCGTCCAGCGCCACCACTTCGTCCACAAGCACGAGCTTGTCAAACTGAAACTTCTTCTTGATGTTCTCTTTTACCAGCTCCGGCTGCGTGCGAATGAGCTTGATGTCCAGCATACGATCCCCCTATATATGTGTGTCAGAATGTGATTCTAATTTACATGCGCTCCGGCGCCGCGATGCCGAGCAAGCCAAGCCCGATGGCGATAACCTTGCGCGTGGCATCCGTCAGCGCGAGCCGCGCCTGCCGCACGGCGGCATCGTCCGCCATGATGCGCTGCTCATAATAAAACTTATTGAACGCGGCGCAGATGGCGATGATGGAGCGGGTCACGAGATACGGCTCGTTTTTCTCCATTGCGTCCAATACCGCGTCCGGAAACGCGCCGAGCGCCGCGATGACGGCGGACGCTTCCGCGTCAGTGAGCTTGCTGTAATCGATCTCGGCAGGCGTGTAGTCCGCTTTGCGGAGCACCGAGCAGGCACGCGCGTGCGTATACTGCGCGTAAGGCCCCGTTTCGCCGTCAAAATTCAGCACGGCGTCCCAGTCAAACACCACATCCTTGATGCGCCCGTTGTAGAGGCTGTTCCAGATCAGCGCGCCGATGCCAACCTGCTTGGCGATGGTCTCCTTGTCCTCGAGATCCGGGCTCTTTTCGCAGATGATTTCGTAGGTCTTGTCGCAGGCGGCGGAGAGCACGTCGCGAAGCTTGACCATGTTGCCCTTGCGGGTGGAAAACGCGCCTTCCGTGCCGCTGACCATGCCAAACGAGACGTGGATGAGGTCCTTCGCCCACTCGTAGCCCATCAGCTCGACGACCTTGAACCACTGGCGGAAATGCAGATCCTGCTGGTACGCGACCACATAGAGGCATTTCGCAAAATCATAGGTGTCCTTGCGATAGAGCGCCGCCGCGATGTCGCGGGTTGCATACAGCGTGGCTCCGTCGGAGCGCAGAATGATGCACGGCGGCATCTTGTAGTCGCTTAGATCGACGATCTGCGCGCCCTGATCGAGCTTGAGGAGGTTTTTCTCCCGCAGTTCGTCTACCACGCGACCCATCTTGTCGTTATAAAAGCTCTCTCCGGCATAACTGTCGAAGCGGATGCCGAGGATGTCGTAAACCTCTGCGACCTCCTTGAGCGTGATCTTCTTAAACCAGTCGAAGAGTTCCAGCGCTTCCTTGTCGCCGTCCTCAATGCGCTTAAACCACGCGCGTGCCTCATCGTCCAGAGACGGATTACTCTCCACCTCCTGATGATATCGCACGTAGATTTTGACCAGCTCGTCCACGCCGCCCTGATCGATCACGTCATGATCCCCCCAGAGCTTGTATGCCACGATCATCTTGCCGAACTGCGTGCCCCAGTCGCCGAGGTGGTTGATGCCCACGGAGGTGAAGCCGAGGTGGTTATAGATGCGGTACAGCGCGCTGCCGATCACGGTCGTGGGCAGGTGCCCGATGTGAAACGGTTTTGCAATGTTCACCGAGGAATAGTCGATGCAGACGTTGCGCTTTTGCCCCAGATCGGAGCCGCCATAGCGCGCGCCTTCGGCAAACACGCGGCTTAATACCGCCTTTGCCTGCGCGCTTTTGTCGAGGTAGAAGTTCACGTATCCGCCCGCGGCAATCGCCTTTTCCACACCTTCCGGCAGAATAAGGCTTGCGGCGAGTTCGCCCGCGATGACCGGCGGGGCCTTGCGGAGCGTCTTTGCGAGCTTAAAGCAGGGGAACGCAAAATCCCCCATCTCCGGTGTGGGAGGGGTTTCGAGCCAGGTAGCAAGTTCCTCCGCGGGAAGTTCCGTGGGGGTTGCGAGAGCGGATGTGATTGCCAGTTTGAAGTCCATCGATCGTTTCCTTAGCTATTCTTCGTTTTTCTTATTTCTATTTGTAATGAGTGATTATATCAGAGAATTCCGCGTCTGTTAAGGCAAAACAGACTTTTTCAGCAGAAAAACGCATAATCCCGCGCTTATGCAGGCAGCTTTACCCCGCGCGCTCTTTACAAAACGCGAAAAAGCCGCTATACTTCTGCTATTACAGCGATGATCGGGACAGTCCGGGTTTCATTTATGTCCATAGAAGCGAGCCGCGTATGGTGCAAGGCGGTTGTGGAGAGAAACCAGTTGGTATCACCCGTGAGCGCGCGCGCCAAAGGCAAAACCGCCGAGTAACGCGCGACGTATACCCCGCGTTAAGGGGTTCTTGAGCGGGCGGCAATCAGCCGCCAAGCAGGGTGGTACCGCGCAAAGCAGGAATTTCGTGCTTTTCGTCCCTCTTTTTCGGGACGGAGAGCTATTTTTTTACCCGTTTTCCCGCGCAAGCAGGATGATTCTATTTTTAGACACACAGAACAAGGAGAGCGAACCAAATGTACAAAAAAGTATCGAGCGAGCTGAATTTTGTCCCGCGCGAGAAAGAAGTGCTCGCGTTTTGGAAGGAGAAGCAGATCTTCCAAAAGAGCGTGCGCTTAAGAAAAGGCGCAAAGCCCTATACCTTCTTCGACGGTCCGCCGACGGCCAACGGCAAGCCGCACATCGGACACGTGCTCACGCGCTCGATCAAGGACATCATCCCGCGCTACAAGACCATGAAGGGATACGACGTGCTGCGTAAAGCCGGCTGGGACACCCACGGGCTTCCGGTGGAGATCGAGGTGGAAAAGCAGCTCGGCCTCGACGGCAAGGAGCAGATCGAGGCCTACGGCATCGAGCCGTTTATCAAGAAATGCAAAGAGTCCGTCTGGAAATATAAGTCGGTCTGGGAGACCATGTCCGACCGCGTGGGCTTCTGGGCGGATATGGATGATCCGTACATCACCTACGACAACAACTATATCGAGAGCATCTGGTGGGCGCTCAAGACGATCCACGAGAAAGGGCTCCTCTATAAAGGGCACAAGATCGTGCCGTATTGCCCGCGCTGCGGAACGGCACTGTCGAGCCACGAGGTAGCGCAGGGCTACAAGGACGTCAAGGAGACCTCCGCCATCGCGAAGTTCTTCCTCCGTGACGATCCCTCTGTCGCGATCCTCGCCTGGACGACCACGCCCTGGACGCTGCCGAGCAACGTCGCCCTCTGCGTCAACGCAAAGGAGACCTACGCCACCGTCAAGCAGGGCGGCGAAACCTACATCCTCGCGGAAGCGCTCGTGAAAAACGTGCTCGGCGAGAACGCCGAGATCGTCTCCACCTACAAGGGCGAAGACCTCGTCGGCACGGAGTACGAGCCGCTGTTTGAGCTGCCCGTCAACTTCGGCAACAAGACCGGCTACCGCGTCGTTTCGGACGATTACGTCTCGCTTGAAGACGGCACGGGTGTTGTCCACATCGCACCCGCGTTCGGCGAAGACGACTCCCGCGTGGGCAAAAAGTGGGACCTGCCGTTTTTGCAACTGGTCAACGCCAGCGGGCATATGACCGGCGGAACGCCCTGGGACGGCCTCTTCGTCAAAGAAGCGGACAAGCCCGTTCTGGACGCGCTGAAGGCCAGCAACAAGCTCTTTGCGACGCTCTCGTTTGAGCACAGCTATCCCTACTGCTGGCGCTGCGACACCCCGCTGATCTATTACGCCAGAGAGAGCTGGTTTATCAAGATGACCGCGGTCAAGGAAAAGCTCATCTCCTTCAACCGTAGCGTCAACTGGATTCCGGAGACGATCAAGGAAGGCCGCATGGGCAACTTCCTCGAAAACGTCATCGACTGGAGCGTTTCGCGTGAGCGCTATTGGGGCACGCCCCTGCCCGTCTGGATGTGCGAATGCGGACACGTCCACGTCGTGGGTTCCCGCGAAGAACTGCAAAAGCTGAACCCCAACGTCTCGCCCGATATCGAGCTGCACAAGCCCTACATCGACGAGGTGACGTTCCCCTGCCCGAAGTGCGGCAAGACGATGAAGCGCGAGCCGGTCGTCATCGACTGCTGGTTTGACAGCGGCGCAATGCCCTTTGCGCAGTGGCACTATCCATTTGAAAACAAAGAGGAGTTTGAGAAGCGCTACCCCGCGCAGTTCATCAGCGAGGCCATCGACCAGACGCGCGGTTGGTTCTATTCGCTGCTGGCTATCTCCACCTGCCTCTTTGACGAGGCCGCGTTCCAAAACTGCATCGTCATGGGACACGTGCAGGACATGGAAGGCCGTAAGATGAGCAAGCATCTCGGCAACGTCGTCGATCCATGGACGGTGCTGGACGCGCAGGGCGCGGATGCCGTGCGCTGGTACTTCTACATCGGCTCCATGCCGTGGCTGCCCAGCCGCTTCTCGGCGGAGGCGGTCAGCGAGGCGCAGAGAAAGTTCATCGGCACCTTCTGGAACACCTACGCGTTCTACACGCTCTATGCGGAGATCGACCAGTTCGATCCCACCAAATACAAGCTCGCGGACTGCAAGCTCTCCGAGATGGACCGTTGGGTGCTTTCGCGGCTCAACACGCTGGTCAAGACAGTAGATGGGCACCTCGATAAGCTCCGCATCACGGAAGGCGGCAGAGCGCTGCAAGCGTTCTCGGACGAACTCTCTAACTGGTACGTCCGCCGCTGCCGTGAGCGCTTCTGGGGCAGCGAGATGAGCGAGGACAAGAAGGCCGCGTACATGACGCTGTTCACCTGCCTCAATACGCTGACGCTGCTGACGGCACCCTTCCTGCCGTTTATGACGGAGGAGATCTACCAAAACATCGTGCGCAGCGTGGATCAAAACGCACCCGAGAGCGTGCACTTCTGCGACTATCCCGTCGCGGAGGAATCGCGCATCGACGCGGACTTGGAAGCCAACATGGCACGCGTGCTCGACATTGTAACCTTAGGCCGTGCCGCCCGTAACGACGGAAATGTCAAGACGCGCCAGCCGCTCGCGCTGATGTACATCCAGGGCGAACCCATGAACGAGCACTATGTGAAGATCGTCACCGAGGAGCTCAACGTCAAGAAGGCGGAGTTCGTCAACGACGCGTCCGGGTTCCTGAGCTATCAAGTCAAGCCCCAGCTCAAGACGCTTGGGCCGCGCTACGGCAAGATTCTGCCAAAGATCGGCGCGCACCTCAGCGAAAGCGGCGTGGGCAATGCGGTCGTCCGCGCGCACGCGTCCGGCAAGAACTACGAGGTCACCATCGAGGAAGTCTTCGTGGTGCTCTCCCCAGAAGACGTGCTCGTCTCCACCGGTAAGACGGACGGCTTCGTCGCCGCGACGGACAACGACACCATCGTGGTGCTGGATACCAAGCTGACGCCCGCGCTCATCGACGAAGGATTCGTCCGCGAGCTGATCAGCAAGGTGCAGACCATGCGCAAGGAAGCAGGCTTCGAGGTCAGCGACCACATCGCGCTCTCCTACGACGGCAGTGCGAAGATCGAGGAGATCTTCTCCCGCTTTGGGCAGGAGATTCTCGAAGAGACGCTTGGCGAAACCCTGACGAAGGGTGCCAAGGGCTACACGAAAGAGTGGGACGTCAACAAAGAAGCCGTCACGCTCGGCGTGGAGAAGAAGTAAGAAAAAAAGGGGGACGGATCAACGTCCTCCTTTCGCTTTCTTTAAAAGAAAGCTTCGCAAAGAAATTTGGACAGCAGAACTCCAACCAATCCCATTTTCCTGCGAAATTCCTTGCAAAATGCCGTTTCTTGTGATACACTACCTTCCGCTAACGTCCTTCTTGCTCGGTGCAGAGACGCCGGGCCAATAGACCATAAGGAGGTGAAATGAATGAATCAATACGAAGCTCTTTACATCATCGTGCCCACCCAGGACGAGGAAACGATGAAAGCATCCGTCGAAAAGTTCAAAGGGATTGTCGAAACCAATGGCGGTGAAGTAACGGCGGTCGATGAGTGGGGCAAAAAGCGCCTTGCGTACCCCATCAACTACAAGACCGAGGGCTACTACGTCTTGATGTCGTTTACGTGTGCGCCGGAAGTTCCCAAGGAACTCGAGCGTAACTTCAAGAACGACGAAGCGATTCTCCGCTATCTCGTAACCCGCAAAGGCGAGTAACGAACAGCACAATGCCGAAAGGATGGATGAAGTATGAATAAGATCACTCTCATCGGAAACCTGACGCATGACCCCGAAGTGCGATCCACGCCCAACGGCGTCACCGTCTGCTCCTTCACCATCGCGGTCAACCGCCGCTTTGCGAGCGGCTCGGGCGGCGAACGCCCGACGGACTTCTTCCGCATCAACGCCTGGCGTCAGCTCGGCGATACGTGCGCCCGGTTTCTCAGCAAAGGCCGCAAGGTCGCCGTCATTGGCGAGCTCCAGGCCCGCACATACGAAGCCAAGGATGGCACGACCCGCATGTCTCTCGACGTGCAGGCGGATGAAGTGGAGTTCCTCTCGCCCAAGCAGCAGGAGGATGGAGCCGCACCCTCTGCCCGCGCAGAAAACGCGCAGGATATGGCCGGGTTTACCGACATCCAGTCCGACGACATCCCGTTTTGAACCACTGCGGGAGTCTCCCGCAAACAAAAATTTTCGAATTAGGAGGCTTGCAACATGGAAGACCGTAAAATGCGTCCCCGTATGAAGCGTGGCCGCCGCAAGGTTTGCAAGTTCTGCGCTGATAAATCCGCGAGCATCGACTACAAGGATATCCGTACCCTTGAAAAGTTTGTGTCCGAGCGCGGCAAGATCATGCCCCGTCGTATGTCGGGCATGTGCGCCAAGCATCAGCGTGACCTTGCTATTGCCATCAAGCGCGCGCGCACCGTCGCCTTACTGCCGTACGTTTCGGACTAAGCGACAAACACAGCACACTTAACCCCAAAAGGACTTAGCAGAACTAGAACCGGTCGCAAGATCGGTTCTTTTTTGATTCTTTTTTTAGAAAGAATCATGGAGCGTTGCAGAATTATAATCGTTCGTTGCGTTTGTTCTTCTTGTTCGATTTATGTGGAGAAGTTTTTATTCAGGATTGTACAGAATCAGAACCGACCAAAGCGTGATTTTATTTGCTCTGCGCTGCGACAAGAACTGGTTTATTTATCCGCTATGCACCATTCATGCAATATTTCTTTCGTTCCAACTCGCCTCAACCAAACGAACGAAAGCCGGAAACATCGTGTTTCCAGCACACAGGGCGTTAGACGACAGCATGTGAGCGGAAATCCGCTTGAATCTCGTGTTCCCTTTCCCCTCGAAATGGCGTATAATCATACAAAATGTCAAAAAGTTTGCTCATTCGTCGGGCTGACACGGAAAGGACACTTCTTCTCATGCTTGGAACCATCGTCAACGCAGCGGCAATCCTCATCGGAGGCACGCTCGGCCTGCTGCTGAAAAAAGGCATTCCGGAGCGCGTTTCCGGCGGAATCATGCAGGGCCTCGGCCTTGTGGTTATCTATATCGGCATCAGCGGCATGTTAAAGGGTCAAAACGCGCTGATTGCGACCATCTCCATCGTCGTCGGCGGGGCCATCGGCATGATCCTCGACTTTGACGGGCACTTCAACCACTTTGTCGGCAGCATCGAGCAGAAATTCGCCGCCAAGATGGATGCGGGTTCGCGCTTTGGCGAGGCGTTTATCACCTCGACGCTCCTCTATTGCGTGGGCGCGATGGCGGTGGTCGGTTCCCTCAACAGCGGGCTCACCGGCAACCATGAGGTGCTGTTTACGAAGAGCATTCTCGACGGCGTGAGCGCGATCATCTTCGCGAGCACGCTTGGCGCGGGCGTGCTGCTCTCGGCGATCCCGTTGTTCCTGTATCAGGGCGGCATCACGCTGCTTGCGCAGTTTCTGGCTCCCGTGCTCAGCGACGCCGCAGTCGCCGAGATGACGTGCGTGGGTTCGCTGTTGATCCTCGCCATCGGCCTCAACCTGCTCAAGGTAACCAAGATCAAGGTGCTGGATTTCATACTCGCGATCTTTATTCCGATCGGGCTTGTACTGTTTATGTGATCTTGCGCTGAACCAGCAAACGAAAGGAGGCGGATGATGGAGCACTGGGACTTGTTTGACCGCGCACGCAATCCGCTCGGCAAAACGCGCTTGCGCGGGACCCCGGGTAATCCGGGTGAGTATCACATCGTCGTCTCCATCTGGACGGTCGATTCCGCGGGCAATATACTCTTGACCCTGCGCGATTCCGCCAAGGAGAGCTATCCTGACCGCTGGGAGAACACCGGCGGCTCCGCCCTCGCAGGAGAGGCCAGCAGGCAGGCCGCCGTACGGGAGCTGTTTGAGGAGACCGGCATTGTCGCAGCCGAAGATGAACTGATTCTCGTCGGTGAACAGGTCGCGCGGGATTCGTTTGTGGATCACTATCTGCTCCGGCGGGATATACCGCTGAACGAAGTCCGGTTGCAGGCGGGAGAGACCGCCGACGCAAGGTGGGTCACGCTGGCAATGCTCGACGAGATGATTGCTGAATATTCGCTTGCCAAGCCCATCGGCGAGCAGTTCAACGAGATACGGGAGAGGTTCTTACTTTTCTTAAAAGAAAAGTAAGCAAAAGAACTCTCCTATTGATACGAGAGAGTTTTCCAGAAGAATTAGTTTAATCTTTATTCGATTCTATAATGAAAGTTCATTCGCGAAAAAAGCGCCGCTTTGTTCAAGCGGCGCTTTGCTGTATTCGTTTGCTATTAGCGATTGCGGAGGAACGCGGGAACGTCCAGCTTGCTCTTGGGCTTTTCCTGATAGTCCCGGCGAATGTCGTTCTCGCCAAACACCTGCTCCTGCCGCTGCTGCGGAATCGGAGCCGCCACCGGCTCGTCCGTCATAATCGGGCGGCGCGGCGCGTACGACGCGGAGGTGTACTGCGGCTGTTGCGGCTGCGGCTGACGCATCGGCTGCTGATACTGCGGCTGCGTGGGATACGGCTGCGGCTGCGGTTGGGTGGGATACGGCTGCGGTTGCGGTTGCGGCTGCGCGATAGGCTGCTGTTGCTGCTGCTGATTTGCGCCCATGCCGGTGCTGCCGTAAGGCGAGCGGAAGGTGCTGAACGCGCCAAAGCCCGGTACGCCCTGAATGTTACCGATCCGGTCGGGACGGTCAAATCCGGTCGCGATGACCGTGATGCGGAGCGCATCGCCCATCGCCTCGTCGATATCCGCACCGAAGATGATGTTCGCTTCGGGATCGACGTTCTCGCTGATGAGTTCCGCGGCTTCGTTGACTTCGAGCAGGCTCAGATCCGGGCCGCCCGTGATGTTCATCAGCACGCCGCGCGCGCCGTTGATGCTGGTCTCCAGAAGCGGGCTTTCGATGGCCTGACGGGCTGCTTCCGCCGCGCGCTTTTCGCCGCTGGCGTTACCGATGCCCATGTGTGCAAGGCCTTTTTCACGCATGATGGTCTTGACGTCCGCAAAGTCGAGGTTGATCATCGCCGGAACCGCGATGAGGTCCGAGATGCCCTGAATACCCTGGCGGAGCACGTCGTCCGCGACGCGCAGCGCATCCGGCAGGCTCGCACGGCCGACGAGGTCGATGAGTTTATCGTTGGGAATCGTAATCAGCGTATCGACGGCGGGTTTGAGCGATGCGATGCCGATTTCGGCGTTGCGCATGCGCACCTTGCCTTCAAACGTAAAGGGCTTCGTCACGACCGCGATGGTCAGAATGCCAAGCTCTTTGGCGCACTCGGCGACGATTGCGGTCGCGCCCGTGCCTGTGCCGCCGCCCATACCGGAGGTGATAAACGCCATATCGGTGCCGCGCAGTGCTTCCACGATCTGCTCGCGGCTCTCGTCCGCGGCTTTGCGGCCCACTTCGGGGTCCGCGCCCGCGCCGAGACCTTTGGTCAGCTTTTCGCCGATCTGAATCTTGGTTGGTGCCTTCGCCAGAAACAGCGCCTGCTTATCTGTGTTGATGGCGATGAATTCTACGCCGCGTAAGCCATACTGGACCATACGGTTGATCGCGTTACAGCCCGCGCCTCCGACGCCGATCACTTTGATCTGCGCAAAAGAGGTGTTCTCGAAATCCGGTTCAAACATTGTTTGTCCCCCTTATTTGGTAAAAAGGTTGCGAAACCTGTCCATCAGCGTACCCGGCGACGTGTTGGTGACAATGTCGTCGCTCGTTGCGCGCAGAACGAAGTCAAGCGCCGCAAAACAGCTCGTGTAATTGGGTGTATCCATATCCGCAACCCACGGCGTGTCCCGCTGAATGTTCAGCTGCAAACCGCGTTTGAGGTAGTCGATGCCGCCCTTCATCATGGCGATTCCACCGCCGGTTAAGTAGGTGACGGGGCTCGCCTCCGGCGAGATGCCCATCTCCTTGAGCGCCGCGCGAATCATGGAGACCAGTTCGCCCGCCCGCGCTTCCAGAATGAGTTCGATCGCCGCGTGATCCACGCGCTTTGCGCCCGTGGGTGTGCGTACGATCTCGGTGCTGCTCAGCGGCTCCTGCAAAAAGACGAACCGCCGCTTCACCTGCTCCGCTGTCTCCAGCGGTATATCCAGCCCGAAGGCAAGATCGCTTGAAAATTGTTTTCCGCCGATGTCGATGGTGCGAATGTCGGTCAGCGCCGCGTTTTCCACAATCGAAACATCCGTGTGCGTATAGCCAACGTCGATGAGAATCGCGGGACGCACGCGCTCTTTTTCGGGAATGATCGCAAGCGCCGCGCAAAGCTGGGACGAAACGCTCATGGAGATCTCGATATCGAGCGGGGCCAACGCCTGCTCCATCGCGCGGACAAACTCTTCCTGCACATACATGTGCGAAACGAGCGCGCCGAGCTCCTCGGTCTTAGCTCCCGTCGGGAGAGCGGAAGACACCACCCCGCCGACCGTAAAGGAGACAGGTGTACTGTGCATGAGCACATATCCGTTCAGCTTTACCTTTTTGAGGGAGAGTGAAATGACTTCGTCGATATCCTCTGCCATCACGCGCTTGCTGCGGCTCCCGATCGGAAGCGTGGCTTCGGTCAGAATGATCTTGCTAAACGGAGCGGGCACACTGATGGCTGCCTCGCGGATGCGCATGCGCGCTTCCTGCTCCGCCTTGGAGACCGACTCGACGATTGCGTTGTGCAAAGACCGGTGATCCGTGAAGGCTCCGGCCTGATAGCCGTTGTATGGGCAAACGGAAACGCCGTGCACGGTTATGCCATCCCGATTGACAAAACTGCCGCACAGACAGACGATTTTCGAACTTCCGATGTCCAGCACTGCAGCCGGCTTCAATGGAGTCTCCTCCGCTTACTTTGCAACATACACTGCGATATTATAACACAGTGATGGAAAATGGCGCAACCCAGGAGCATTGTTTCATAATTGTTCGTAATTCCGTCATGGTTCCGTTTTTAGGGCCTAGCGATAGCGGCAGGGGTCATATCGAACCACCAAGGATAGCGAGACGCGAGGCAACCGAAACGGAGTTCTTTCCTATTATTTCACAGAAGTGTTACTTCTGTTTTTCCGCTGCCTGCTTCGCCCGGATTCCGCGCCGGGTCGCGAGCCGAAGCGACTCGTTTTCCAATAGCGACAGCAGCTTTGTCTCCTCGTCCGCATGCGAGGAAAAGAGCCCCAGCACGCCGCGCTTCTGCGCGGCCTCCTGCTCGCAATACAGCATACGGCACATTTCGTCCGCGTGTTGGAGATATGCTTTTTCGTCGGTGTAGAGCCGATTCTGCGCGTCGATCCGCTGCTTAAACGCATCGTTTGCGGAGTAATCGAGCAAACCCGCCTTGCATTGCAGCGCGCGCACTTCGTAGTCCAGCTTGCTGTTGCGGCGGAGCGTGAGGAATAGCCCCAGAGAGTCCGCGCCGTTTGGAGCCCCGAGGCCGTAGAAGATCAACCCGTTTTTATACACTTCCCAGCCCTTCGCGCTGCCCGTGTCCACGACGGCGCTCGCGCCCACGTCGACCCAGCGGCGGTAACGCGCGCGCCATTCCGGCAGCGGCAGCTCCGCCTGATCCAGCCCCGCGCGAACGAGCACGATCACGTGGTCGCACTGATTGAGCAGCATGCGCACCTGATCAAACGCCATGAGCCGCAGCGCATCCGCGCGAGAAACGCCGTCTCCCGCGCGCTGTTCGGCAAAGGAGACAAAGCCGAGGCGGATGCCGTTGATGCAGCGCACAAACGGGCGGTTCGTCATCGATTCCGTTTCCCCCGCGCCGATGGCAGTGGCTCCGATGAGCCCCAGCGCAGACGCGTCCTTGCTCTCATCCAGCATGCCTGCAAGGGCAACGAGCCCCGCGCCCGCCTGCATGAGCCAGTTTGCCGCGCCAATGTCCGCCGTGTGCAGCGCGCCGGCCAGCAGTTGCTGACCCGCAATCTGCGCCGCAAGCGGCTCGCTGGCGGAAAATGCATCCGGAGCGGACGCAACTCCGCCGAGGATCAGCACACGCGCCGCATCCTCCTGCACCTCCGGTAATACTTGCTCCGGCACGCTTGAGCCGGTCGTTGTCAAATCCGTCGCCATATCCATTCCTCCGTCTCTCGCGGTCATCGCCGGCGCTCTTCATCAGCGTGGATCGAAAACCGCATCTGTTTCGTGAAAACAGCGCGGAGTTCACCTCCGCGCCTGTTGGTTTCTTTCGGTCGTTTCGCGTGTTGTTATGTTTGCTCTGATTCCGGGGTTACGATGTCGCTCTCGGTACCCGTGCAGTTTTCACTCGCCCACATCAGCGTCACCAGATCCGTTTTTCCGGTGTTCTCGATGCTGTGCGCGTAGCCGACCGGAATGTCGACCACCACGTGCTTTTTCCCGCTGACGGGGTATTCCATCACCTCGTCGAGGTCCACGCGGCGGAACTTGATCACACCCGTGCCGGAGACGACGAGGAATTTTTCCGCCTTGGTGTGGTGCCAGTGTTCGCCGCGCACCGCGCCGGGCTTGCAGACGTTGACCGAGATTTGCCCGCCGGTGCTGAGGCGCAGAAACTCCGTCATGCTTCCGTTTTCATCCTCATGCATCTCCAGCGGATAGGCAAAGTCCATCACGGGCAGCAGGCTTAGATACGTCGCGTAGAGCTTCCTCGTCAGAGGTTCGCTCATGTTTGGCAGCGTGTTGTTTGCCCGCATCGTGCGAAACGAGCGGATGCGGGAGGCGATATCGCCGAGCGTGGCGCTGTATTGCACCGGTGCCACGCAGTATGGCCCTTCACGGGTTGCGACATCGTCGATCAGGTCGCAGAGCGACTCCGCAACGTCGTCGACATACGCGAGGTTGATCACCGTCGCTTCGTCGCTGATGACGATGGGTAAATCGTGTGAAATATTATAGCAAAACGTCGCGATCATGCCGTTCTGGCTCGGCTTGGACCACTTGCCGAATACATGCGGCAGGCGATAGACGTAGACCTTTGCGCCGGTTTCGTGTGCATAGAGATCCAGCAGTTCCTCGCTGGCTTTTTTGCTGCGTCCGTAGAGGTTTGGCAGCGCGGCCTGGGTGGAGCTTGCGAACATGACAGGGCAGCGGTTCTTGTGTTTGTTGAGCAGGCGCAGGAGGGTATCGGTCAGGTTGAAGTCGCTGTGGAGGTACTCGTCCTGCTGTTTGGGCCGGTTTGCCGCGGCGAGGTGATAGACAAATTCGCAGTCTGCACAGTAACGCTCCAGCTGGTCGACGGTTGCATCCGCGTCAAACGTGAGCAGGTCGTGGTACCCGCGTGCGCGAAGTGCTATGATCAGGTTTTTCCCGATGAATCCATCGGCCGCCGTGATCAGGATTTTCATACGCGACATTCTCCCGTGTCCCAATCCAGTCTGTTCGTGCCCAACAAAATCTAGTGGTTACGGTTCCTCCGCGCTGCGCGCGGGGAAACGCGTGGTGAATGACATTCTCCCGTGTCCCAATCCTGTCTGTTCATGCCCAACAAATCTAGTGGTTACGGTTCCTCCGCGCTGCGCGCGGGGGAAACGCGTGGTGAATGACATTCTCCCGTGTCCTAATCCTGTCTGTTCATGCCCAACAAATCTAGTGGTTACGGTTCCCTCCGCGCTGCGCGCGGGGAAACGCGTGGTGAATGACAATCTCCCGTGTCCTAATCCTGTCTGTTCATGCCCAACAAATCTATCTAATAATTACGAATCCTTCTTTAAGCGTATTCTTATCTTTTATTTAGCCCGCACCGCAGGTGCAAAAAAATCACTTTATCCAGTCGTAGTAGGCGCGGGTGGCCTGCTCGCGGGAGGCATGCTCGCAAACGTAGTTTCTTGCGCGCGCGCCGAGCTCGCTCAGCGGAACCGTGCTCCCATGCAGCCTTATAATTGCGTCCGCCATCTCCTGCGGCTCACCAGGCGTAATGCAAACGCCGTAGCTCTCGTGCTCAATCGAGCGCGCCCATTCGCTGCCCGCCTCCGCACACACGATCACGGGCCTGCCCGCGGCGAGCGCGAGCCACGTTTCGCTCGGCACCGCGATGCGCGTCATGCCCTTTTTCAGTGGCACCAGCGCAACATCCGCAATGGAATACAACTCCGCGGTTCGATCCGCAGTAAGCAGCGGAAAGAGCAGCACGTTTTCAATTTGCTCCCGCTCAATGCGGTTTTCCACATGCTGCCGCAGCGCGCCGTCGCCAAAGACGAGAATGCGGATGTCCTTCTCGCTTTTCAATAGCTTCGCCGCGTCCAGGATCACGTCCGGCTCCTGCAGGAACCCGAGCGTACCCGCATAGACGGCATAAAAGCCTTCGCGCGGTAGGTTCAGCTCGTCAAAGAGGAGGTTACTCTCCCGCGGGATGGGCTGAATCGTCTCCGTATCCGCCCAGTTCGGGATGACCGTAATCTTCTCCTGCTCGATTCCGCGGGCGATGAGCGTGCGCTTCATCTCCTCCGAAAGCGTGATGAACGCGCTGTTGTGGCGGTAGATGTGCTGCTCCAATTTGCGGCAAAACCGCACAAACGGGTGCCATTCGGTATACGTGCCCGCCGCAACGAGATTATCCGGAAATATCTCCTGCATGAGGTAGATGGTCTTCGCGCGGCGGTTGAGCCGCGAACCGACGAGGCCGAGATAGGCCGGTATGCTGGAGAGAATATAGACATCCGCCTTGAGCTTCTTTGCCGTGCGGTAGATTGCAATTGTGTTTTGGCAGGCGCGAAGCGCGCGCTCCACGATGTTCGCGCCTCTGCGCGCTTTCTTTCCGACGCGCTGAATGCGATAGCCCTCGGGCGCGATCTCGTCTCTGCGATGATAGAAAGCCGCCCGTTCTTCCTCGCTGAGTTCATGTCCGGGCAGCTTCGTGACCACGCTCACACGTGCGCCAAAGCGGGAGAAATCCTCCGCAAGGTCGGCATACAGATGGGTGATCGGCGTGACTTCCGGCGCGAAGTGCGTCGAAATCAACGCAATATGCAGTTGTTCTTCCATCCTCGCCACCCTCAATTCCACCGCTTTGGCTCCGGCCCGGCGCCCGAAACCGCGTGCCGGACAAACAAGCCTAAACCCCCACTTATAGCGCAAATTTTATCATGCAAGCGCCTCAGTGTCAATCAAACGCGGCGCGGGGTTCCACGCGGCGCAATCCTCGAATCGAAGTTGTGCTGTTTTACAAAAAGCGGAGGAAATCAATCCTCCGCTTTGAAAAAACCAGACTCGTTGTCATTCGTCTTCCTTGAACTCCGCGATCTTCTTTTGCGTGTTGGTGTCATACTTATTGATGCAAAGCGGTCTGAGCTTATACGTCAGCACCACGCTGGATTTGACGTACTCGTTGTAAAACGCCTTCTTGATGCGATCCATGACGAGCCTGCCCGTCTCATATGTCACCGATGGAAGCAGTACGACATATTGCATCACGCTGTAGCGGGAGATCGTGTCTCCGCGGCGGAGGTTGGTCTGCGACACATGCAGCAGCTGCTTCATGATGTTGTCCAGAACAAGGTTGTCAAAGCGCTGCTCATAGGTGTTGCTGATGGTCAGCAGAGCCAGGAACATCGTTCCGTTATAGCGCTCCAGCATGCGGCGCTGTAGCTGGTAGATCTCCTTGAAGATCTCATATTCACAGACGAAAGCGCCGTGCCCGTCGGTATCCTCCTCGAGCATGTTCTGCACCTTCTCGATGTCCGCCTCCATCTCCTGATCCGCCTGCACGATGAGCTTGTACACCGCGCGGATTTCGCCGGAGGGCTGGATGCCGAGCTGCTTATAGTGCAGGTCGGTCGCGAAATAATACTGCGAGAGCGCTTCGCGCTTCTTGCCCGTCTTGACCAGCGCCATCATCAGCTCCAGATGCAAACGCTCGTCAAACATATCCACGTCCATCGCCTTGCGGCAAACCTGAACGATGACATCGTACTCCTCTTCCACCTTGAGCAGGTCGAGCAGCGTGAACACGCTCTCTAAAAAGAGGTCGTGATAATACACGCTCTTGGGCACGACCCACATCTCCTCGGCGGAGTTGGTGAGCAGCGGGCCCGTGTAAATCTGTAGCATCTGGAGGTAGCGCTCGATGCACTCGCGATTGCTCATGCCGGGCGTGCGCGCCTCCTGACAAAGCCGCTCAAACTCGAACACGTCGATTTCGCAGTCCAGATTCGGATTCCATTGATATGCCCCACGCGCGGTTAAAATCGAATCCGACAGTTCCGGCAGCTCGCTTTGATCGACAAGCGAGCGATAGCGGTGCAGCAGTGTGCGCAACGCGGTCGCCGGATTGCGGTTTTCTTTGTCCGACCAGAGCATCTCAAGCAGTTCTTCGTGCGGAACCGCGCGATCTTTCTTCAAGATCAAATACTCGAGAAACTGGCTGGTCTTCTTTGCCTGGCGAAGTTGCGTGAGCGCAACATTTCCGTTGACCACGATCTCAAAATTGCCAAACATCTTGATTTTAATCTTTGCGTTAGGCATGCCGTCTCCTCCTTGTGTTCTGGCGTGTTGGGCGGGCTGGAGCGCACCGCCGGAGTAAATATCGATCACACTTTCGTGATGATTTCAGCTTGTCTTGCGTTTCAGCGCGCTATTCGCCGAGTTTCTTGCGCAGTTGATCAGGGTTTGCCGCAAACAGCAGCGCGGTCTCTTTGGTTACGCGCTTTTCGCAAACTAAGCGGTAGATGTCCGAATCCATCGTTCGCATCCCCTCGGATAAACCGGAGAAGATGACGTTGTCCATCTGGTGCGCCTTGCCCTCGCGGATCATGTTTTGAATCGCGCTGTTGACCAGCATGATCTCAAACGCGGGCTCCAAGCCGCCGTCCACGGTCGGCAGGAGCTGCTGGCTGACCACCGCGCGGAGCACCATCGAAAGCTGCACGCGAATCTGCTGCTGCTGGTTTGCGGGAAAAACATCGATGATGCGGTCGATCGTCTTTGCCGCTCCGACGGTGTGCAGTGTGCTGAGCACGAGCTGGCCGGTTTCCGCCGCGGTCAGCGCGGTTTGAATCGTCTCCAGATCGCGCATTTCTCCCAGCAGGATCACGTCCGGCGCCTGCCGGAGCGCCGCGCGCAGGGCGGTTTGATAGCTCTTGGTATCGTGCTCCACCTCACGCTGGCTGAGTACGCTTGCCTTGTGCGCGTGGATAAACTCGATCGGGTCTTCAATCGTGATGATGTGCCCGTGGCGGTTATTATTGATCCGGTCGATCAGGCACGCGAGTGTGGTCGATTTTCCGCTTGCGGCAGGGCCCGTGACCAGCACAAGACCTTTTTTGACATCTGCAAGGCGCAAAATCTCCTCAGGAATATGCATCTTCACCGGGTCCGGCAACACCAGCGACACCACGCGAAGCACCATGGCGAGCGAATTGCGCTGCTGATATGCGTTGCAGCGAAACCTGCCGACTCCGCTGACGGAAAACGAAAAGTCGTCATCGCCATGCTCGGTCAGACGATCCATGTCCCGATTATCCAGCTCGTACACCTGTCGGATCAGGCGCTTGGTATCGTCGGGCTTGAGCACCGTGCTGAGCAACGGCTGTACTTCGCCCGCAACCTTGAGCCGCACGCACGAGCCGGGAATGATAAACACATCCGATCCGCCACGCTCGATGGCAGATTGCAAAATATCATGAATCTCTGCCATCTTCGTTAACCTCCCTGCCAGAGCTTGCCCGTGCCTTGCTCTGTCCAGTCCTGTGTGTTTTCATAGCGGTAGCTTAGGATTTCGCATCTTCCGGTGGTCACGCCGACCACGACGTTCAGCGCGTGCCCGTCACTCGCCTCAACCGAAAACGCATAGCTTCCGTCCGCCTGTTTCGTCACACCTTCGATGCTGTTCAAGGCATTGCCTTGCTGAAGAGCGTCGTCCAATGCCGCGAGCATCGTCTGTGCCTGGGTGTCCGCGTCGTAATAGGCGCGTGTGCTCACGGCGGTCTTTTGGGTGAGCGCCGCGTCGGATCGCGCCTGAATCAGCGCAAGCGACGCAAACAGCGTTAAACTCACCACCACGAGAATCAATAGTATGCTGGAGGCTCCAACCCCCATTCGGGACGAATACGGTTTCATGGCGTCACCTCCGCATCCGGCAGGTAACGCGCCGCGTCCAGCGCGAACACCTTTCCCTCCGGGGATGTGACGGTAAGCTCGATGTCATACAGTGTCCCTTGCAGAGGGGAATCATCGCTGGTTACCACGCAGTCTACCGTGAGGTCGTCCGCGATTTTGGTTGAGAAGACGCGAGCCCCGCAGGCGTTGCAAGTGTTGTCCCCAACCGGGTCCGCCTTAACCTGCTCCGCAACCTGCTCCATCGCGAGGATGGCGCGGGATTCATACGCGCTCTGCTGAGCCGTGATATTCGCAGCCGCAATCAAGCGAACCACCACGCTGGTGGACAGCGCGAGAAACAGGATCACGATGGTCATCTCGATCAGGATCGGGCTGAATACCCCGCGCCTTTTCGGCGGGCGAAGCATCTGTTCCATTACGCACCGCCCTCCTTTGCCGCCCGCAGATAGACCGCTCCCGTGTGCGTGTTGCCGCCCGCGTCAACGATCGAAATCTGCAAGAGCCCGTTTTCCAAAGAGAACATAAGCCCGCTGGCATCAAAGATCTTCTCGCCGTAATCCGGCGAAAACGCGACGTCCGCCTGCGCAAAATACTCGCACACCTTTGTTCCGTCGCAGTAGATATATGTCAAATACCTCTCGCCATCCAGCTCCTGACCGAGGGTCAGCACGGTCAAGTCGCCTTCCTGTACGATCTCAATCTGGCCTGCCGCGTCCGCGCCGCGCACTTTGCCGACGAGATAGCTCATGCCCGTGCGGGAGAGAAACGCCTGCTCCGCCATCGCATTGATGCCTCGATATGACCGCGCACCGACGATGACCACAATCAGGCTCAGTAACGCAAACGCGGCAAGCAGCGCGAAGATGAACGCACCGCGCATGTCGTTGCGCTGTTTGGCGGAAGTCCGCGCGCTCATGAGCCGCCTCCCACACGTACAACCTCGACGCTCGGCATCACGTTGGACGCGATGACATCATAGAACACGGCATAACGGCTCTCGTCCACGCGAACGCCGTAGTTGTCATACAAATAAGAAAGATTCGGCGGATACTTGCCTTCCACCGCATAGCAAGTGACGATCGCGCGCTGTAATGCGGAGGTTACCATCTCGGTTTCGCGTGCGTCGTTGCGCCCGGCAGTAGAGAACAGCGATAGCAGGAAGAACGCGACAAGCAGCGCAAACACGACAATCGCGAAAATCAGCCCACAGTTGAGCCCGCGCGGTTTCTCGTAGAGATGCATGCCGAATTCTCCTTTCGGTGACGATAGTGTATCAAGCGATCGCCGCAAAAGACGCGGCCTTGTCACGAAACGCCGGTTTTCTGTTGCCAACGACTGTTTTTTCAGTAAAATTTAGTTCGTTCTCGGGGCTCAACCGACCGCAGACAGCACGGACAGCAGCGGCAGCATGACGGAAAGCAGGATTCCGCCGATGACGATGGAGAGCACCGCAACCAGCGCGGGTTCAATCATGGCGATCACGTTGTGAATCGCGTCATCCGCCTCGGTCATATAGATTCCGCTGAGCTTCTGCATCACGGCGTCCAGTTTTCCCGCCGCTGTACCAAAGCGAATCATCTTTTCGTGCATGGGATCAAACAGGCCGCTCTTTTCCACCGCCTGCGGAAAACTGCCGCCGGAGAACAGCTCCTGCCGCGCAATCTCCGCCTGACGCCGGTGCTTTTCATCCGTCACCACCGACGGCGCGAGCTGCATCGCCTCCTCAACCGGATAGCCTGCGGTAAGCATCATCGACAGCGCGGAAGCATACCGCGCGGTGGAAAGCCTTGCGTTGACGCGGCGCACGGAGGGAATCACCTTTGCCAGCAGCGCAAGAACCGAGAGCCGTCTGTTCGTGCGAAGCAGGATACCGATGACCACGAGCGCGACCGCGAATACGCCAACGAGGATCAGCATGCCTTTTCCGACGCCGACGCCGATTTGCATCGCAGCCGTTGCCGGGCTGCCCGCCACGAGGCCGAGGCTATCGAACACACGCTGAAACACCGGCAGCACGCTGATGACGAGGATCGCGATCACGACCGCAAGCATCATGACCAGTACGCTCGGGTAGAGGATTGCGCTCTTGACCGAGGACTTGATCTGCGCTTCCCATTGATAATAGTTCGCAAGCGAGGCCATCACCTCGTCGAGCTTGCCGGAGCGTTCTCCGATGCGCGTCATGGCGAGCAGGTAGCTCGGGAAAATGCCCGCTTCCTCCAGCGCCTCTGAAAATGTACCCCTGCGCTCCAACGCCTCGCGCATGTTCTCAAAGCGCGCGCCATATCGGCTGCCCGCATAGCTCCGCGCAAGGGTCTCCATGCCGTCTCCCAGCGGAATGCCCGCCTTGAGCACCATGGCTACCTGCTCGCAAAAGAGCGCGGTCTCGTCCGGCGGAAGCGTTTTCTGCGTCGTGTTCTCCTGCATTCCCGTTCCTTTCTGATGGTTGACCACCCGCTGATATACATGCAGGTTAAAAAATCATAATTCTTAAAGATGCGATCAATAGATTCGTTCGGTGAGATAATCGTTCTCTCTGTGTCCGGTTCCATCCAGTGTCGTGTCCATCCAGACCCATGTTCCGTCGAGATAGACGCTGTTCCAGGCGTGATAGAGATTCTCCGGCGTAACGGTGCCGATGAGCATCTTCGTCGGGATTCCCTCGGCGCGAAGCATCACCGCAAACAGCGCCGCATAGTCAAAGCAGATTCCTGTTCCGCTTTCCAGTGAATCATCCGCGTTCGGCAGATAACCTTTTCGAACCGTCTTCGCCTTTTCCGTGTCATAGGTCATGTGTGAAACAACATATTTGTAGAAGCGGGTTGCAATCTCTTTGTGGCTGGTCAGCCCGCTCGCGAGCTCGCGCGCTTTCTGAACGGCCTCGGTATTTGCATCATACCACACATATTGATTGGGATACAGAAAAGGTATGGTCTCGTCCGCAAGCACCACCTGTATCTCGGTTCCGTAGCGCATCGCGTACAGGTCGTCCTGCACCTGCTCCATCACGCGCACGGTATAGGTTCCGTCGCCCATCTGGAGCGGAAACACGCTGTATGCCTCTCCGCCGGGCAGGTCGTAATAGTAGGTTTGCGCGTCTGTCGCAATCCGCGCCTTGAGGCGCTTTTCGCTCGCTTCGCAGCGGATCATCACGTATCCCTGGTCGGTATGCGAGGCGTCGATGGTCACACCTTCTCCGATGTAAACCACGGTTCCGGAGGCTTCGGGCAGCAGCAGCGGCACGGCTTCCTCCGTCCCGGAGGCGCTTGCGCGCGCGCTTACAGAGTCGGTCCCAGCCGCGTCCGGTCGCGCGGGTTGGCTCGCCGCACAAGCCGAAAGGCAGAAGAAGCCGAATAAAAGCAGCCACCCAAACCCTTTTTGCAGCCGTTCGGCCACCGACCCTTGTTTCATGAGCTGATTATACCGCTTAAAATCACGAAAATGCAACAGATTGTTACTTGGACACGTTCTGCCTGCTCGAGATCAACCGTATTTTAGGCGGTTTTGTGTTACATGTGCTTTCGCGGATTCGCTCTCGATTGATATTGTTACAGCAGATCGCATCCTGTATCAGTTCATCAAAAACCGTCCTCCGCTTCGTGTCACGAAACAAGTTTCGCGGGTGCTTTTGGATCGACCGGCAACAAAAAATCCGGCGTCCCTTTGGCAGGACGCCGGATGCGTGTTGATGCAGTTAGTTTGTGTTATTCGGGTTTCGACGTTTCAACCGCCTGCTCTGCGGCCGGTTCTTTTTCCTTCTTCGCGCCGAAGAGGACAAGCACCAGCTGCACAAGAGCGATGATGACCATCAGGAGTGTCCAGCGATCGGTGAAGACCATCGGGTTGCGCATGTTCTCCGTGAGGATGAATGCGATGATCGCCCCGATGCCCGGCACCAGCGTGAGCACGCGGGTGAATCCGTGCTTCTCCGTCTCGCGGACGACAACGCCGTCTTCCTCTTCCTTCTTCTTACCGATCAGGCCGATCAGCATCAGGATCGATGCCAGCGCGGTCACAATCGCGAGAATCAGGTTGAGAAGCGCCCAGACCGGACCACCGGCAAGCGGTGTTTGCGAATCCGTAATCTTCTCGGGATTGTCCGGTTCGGTGTTTTTGCCTTGCAGCGTCACTGTGCCATAGATCACGAGGTTGCCATCCGGAACCGTGGACGGAATCGCCGTTGACCAGCCGTCAAACACGTAACCTGTGAGTGTCGGGTTCGACGGAACCGGCATCGCGTCTCCATAACCAAGGTTGTCATACACCGCATACGGCGTATCGCCGTTGAGATTGCCCGTGCCGCCGGTGACGATGTAGGTCACCGTGTACGTGAGCTTCTCCCACTGCGCGTAGAAGTTCAGCTGACGCGGCGGCATGGTGAGCGAATCGCCAGGCTGGCGGGAAACGCCCGCAGTCGCGCTGGCTTCGCTCCAACCGAGGAACTTGTATCCCGGCCGCGAGAACATGTTGCCCGCGATGGTTGCGATGGAATCGGTCGGATACCGTCCTTCTTCCACCGTGCCGCCGGGAGCCCCGTTCGGGTGATAGTAGATCGGAGAGGTGTTTGCCTTCCAGACCGCCGTCATGGTTACGTCGTTATCCGGCATGTTGAACGTTGCGCCCGGATCAAGCTGCGTTTCCGTGCCGTCGATGTCGGTCGTCATCCAGTAGAGCAGGCTGTAGCCGGAGTGATAAGGATTGGAATCCTCAATCGCAATCGGGGTTGTGTAGGTCTTGCCCGTGATATTCGCCGGCATGCGGATGACGATGTCGCCCGTGCCCGATTCGTAGGTCACGTTATACAGCGCAATCTCCCAAACCGCGTTCAGCGTGTGATTCCCGGCGATTGCCGGAATCGTGCCGCCAAGGGTCACCGGATCACCCGTCGCCGCGTCTTCCCAACCGGTCAGACGGAAGCCCGGACGCTTCACGCCGTCCGCCGAAGCGACCGTCGCGTTCGAACCGAGGTCAAACCACTGCGTTTCGGGGAATCCCGTAACCGTATCCGTGGTGTTGAGGTTGTAGACCACCTGCGGATTGATCGTGAAGTCCGCCGTCTGCGTGCTGAAGGTGTAGTTCTTCTGCACCGCTGCGGTTGCATTCACGTTCGGAACCAGCGCATCCGCATAGGTGCCGACATTGTTTCCACCGCTCGAGCGGTTGACGGTCACGGTGATGCCGCCAAGGTCTGCCGCAAGAATCGGATAGTAGGTCGTTCCGCCAATCGTTCCGGTCAGCACGGTGTAGGTAAACGTCGGGTCCGCACTGCCGAAGTTCTTGTCGGTCTGATCCGCCGCGATCAGCACCGCGCGCGGGGTAACACTCAATGTGCCCGGAACCACGCTGATGGCGTAGTCGGAAGCTGTCGTGTTGCTCTTGAGCGTGTAGGCAAAGCCGTTTTCAACCGAGCCTACATCCGTGAGCATTCCCGTGTTCGCCGTGGTCGCAAAGCCCTGCGTTGCGACAAATCCGCTGCTCGCGGGATCCATGCTCCAACCGCTCGCCGTCAGCGCAAGTCCGTCATAGACCTTTGTTGCGCCATACGTGCGCACCACAACATCGCGCGGCGTGATCGTCACCTTCGCGCTGCCGAACGCGGGTTCATAGTTGCTATTCGTCGCGACGAAGTAGACGGTCTTGCTATCGCCAACGTGCGTCGCGGTCGGGCTCGTCGTGAGCGTGTAGTCCGCCGGGTTCGTGCTGTAGGTCTCGCTGTAGCGAACCGTCGTGCCAGCGGGTACGTTCGCCGAAGCGTTCACACCGTAAGCCGTTCCGTCATATTTCTTGGTCACGTCGGACGCCGAAACGCTCAGGTCGTTGGACGCTGTGATCGTCAGCTTGCCCTTCGTGACGGAGATCGTGTAGTTGCTGGCGTTCGTGACACCCGTCAGCGTGTAGCCGAACGTGTTGTCCGTCGAGCCGACGTTGGTGATCGTGCCGTTCGCCGCGGAGGTCGCAAAGCCCTGCCCCGCGACGAATCCGTCGTTACCGGTGGTGTCGTAGCTCCAGCTCGCGTTGGTCAACGGAAGAGTGTCATATTCCTTCGTGTCGGTCGCCGTCGTCAGCGCCACAACTCTCTTATTGATTACGATCTGCTCATGCCCAAACACCGGGTTGTAATTCGGGTTGGTCACCACGAAGTAGACCGTGGTTCCTGCCGTGTAGTCGGTCGCGGTCGGGCTGGTGGTCAGCGTGTAGTCCGCGGGGTTCGTGCTGTTGGTCAGGCTGTACTTGACCGTCGAGCCGTCGACCTTCGGCGTCACGGTGATCCCGTGCGCGCTGCCGTCGTACTTGTCGTTGTAGCCGGACGAGGTCGCGGTGGTCGTCGCGGGTGTGATCGTCAACGTCGTGGTGTCTTCCGCCGGATCATAACCCGGACGGTTGACGACGACTTTCACGGTCAGCGGACCGTCCGAGACGTTCGTCACGGTCGGAGGCGTGGTGCCGTTCGATGTCCAGCCGCCTGCGCTGTCGGAAACGAAGTACTCGATCGTATCCGTCGGGTTCGTGTTATTGAGCGTAGGTCCATGCGGGTCGCCGTTGTAGGTCCAGCTGCCGCCGGTGAGGTCGACGGTGAATCCGCCGTTGACGACCTTGAGGTCGGCGGGCAGAACGGTCAGCGTGTAGTTGGATGCCTTGAACGCGCCGCTGTTGGTCAGCGCTAGCGTTCCGCCGACAATCGCGTCAGCGTAGGTCGCGGGTGTGTAAGGCTGGCTCGCGGGCAGTTTCGCCGTGTCGTAACCAAGCGCACCACCGAAGGCCGGGGTCTCGCCGGAAACAGTGCCGCTCACGACCGCGTAGGTCAGGTCGGCGTTCGCCGGACGGTTCGCCGGGTATGCGATCTGCTGATCGTTCGCCTGCACGGTTAGCGCGCGCGCGGTGACGGTCAGGTCACCCTGCACAGGCGTGAATGTGTAATCGCTTGCCGTCGTGCTGGCATTCAGCGTGCCTGCCACGACGTTGTTCTTCACGGAACCGACGTCGGTGATCGTGCCGCTTGCGGTGGGCGCAACAGAGTAACCCTGTCCGTCGAGGAAGCCGTCGCCGGAGACGGTCACGCTCGCGTTGGTGAGCGCGTTGCCGTTGTAATCGCGGGTTTCGGTCGCGGCGGTCAGCGTGATCGCGCGCGGCGTGATCGTCACCTTCGCGCTGCCGAACGCGGGTTCGTAGTTCGCGTTGGTTGCGACGAAGTAAACGGTCTTGCTGTCGCCAACGTGCGTTGCGGTCGGGCTGGTGGTCAGCGTGTAGTCCGCCGGGTTTGCGCTGTTGGTCAGACTGTACTTGACCGTCGTTCCGGCGGGCACGTTCGCAGAGGCGGACACACCGTAGGCAGTTCCGTCATATTTCTTGGTCACGTCGGTGGCACCAACGCTCAGGTCGTTGGACGCTGTGATCGTCAGCTTGCCCTTCGTGACGGAGATCGTGTAGTTGCTGGCGGCGGTCGCGGCGGTCAGCGTGTAGCCGAACGTGTTGTCCGTCGAGCCGACGTTGGTGATCGTGCCGTTTGCCGCGGAGGTCGCGAAGCCCTGACCTGCGATAAAGCCGTCGTTGCCCGTGGTGTCGTAACTCCAGCTCGCGTTCGTCAACGGAAGAGTGTCATACTCCTTCGTGTCGGTCGCGGTGGTCAGCGCCACAACTCTCTTATTAATGACAACCTGCTCGTGACCGAACACCGGGTTGTAGTTCGGGTTCGTCACCACGAAGTAGACAGTAGTTCCGGCGGTGTAGTCCGTCGCTGTCGGGCTCGTGGTCAGCGTGTAGTCCGCCGGGTTTGTGCTGTCGGTCAGGCTGTACTTGACCGTCGAGCCGTCGACCTTCGGCGTGACTGTGATGCCGTGCGCACTGCCGTCGTACTTGTCGTTGTAGCCCGACGAGGTCGCTGTCGTGGTCGCGGGCGTGATCGTGAGCGTCGTGGTGTCTTCCGCCGGATCATAACCCGGACGGTTGACGACGACTTTCACGGTCAGCGGACCGTCCGAGACGTTCGTCACGGTCGGCGGCGTCGTGCCGTTCGATGTCCAGCCGCCTGCACTGTCGGAAACGAAGTATTCAATCGTATCCGTCGGGTTGGTGTTGGTCAGCGTAGGTCCATGCGGGTCGCCGTTGTACGTCCAGCTGCCGCCCGTGAGATCAACGGTGAATCCACCATTGACGACCTTCAGGTCGGCGGGCAGAACGGTGAGCGTGTAGTTTGCGGCTTTGAACGCGCCGCTGTTGGTCAGCGCTAGCGTTCCGCCGACAATCGCGTCAGCGTAGGTCGCGGGTGTGTAAGGCTGGCTCGCGGGCAGTTTCGCCGTGTCGTAACCAAGCGCACCACCGAAGGCCGGGGTCTCGCCGGAAACAGTGCCGCTCACGACCGTGTAGGTCAGGTCGGCGTTCGCCGGACGGTTCGCCGGGTATGCGATCTGCTGATCGTTCGCCTGCACGGTTAGCGCGCGCGCGGTGACGGTCAGGTCACCCTGCACAGGCGTGAATGTGTAATCGCTTGCCGTCGTGCTGGCATTCAGCGTGCCTGCCACGACGTTGTTCTTCACGGAACCGACGTCGGTGATCGTGCCGCTTGCGGTGGGCGCAACAGAGTAACCCTGTCCGTCGAGGAAGCCGTCGCCGGAGACAGTCACGTTCGCGTTGGTCAGCGCGTTGCCGTTGTAATCACGCGACTCGGTCGCGGCAGTCAAGGTGATCGCGCGCGGCGTGATCGTCACTTTCGCACTGCCGAACGCGGGTTCGTAGTTCGTGTTGGTTGCGACGAAGTAGACGGTCTTGCTGTCTCCAACATGCGTCGCGTTCGGGCTGGTGGTCAGCGTGTAGTCCGCCGGATTGTTGCTGTAGGTCTCGCTGTAGCGAACCGTCGTGCCAGCGGGTACGTTCGCCGAAGCGTTCACACCGTAGGCAGTTCCGTCGTATTTCTTGGTCACGTCGGTGGCACCAACGGTCAGGTCGTTGGACGCCGTGATCGTCAGCTTGCCCTTCGTGACGGAGATGGTGTAGTTGCTGGCGCTCGTGACACCCGTCAGCGTGTAGCCGAACGTGTTGTCCGTCGAGCCGACGTTGGTGATCGTGCCGTTTGCCGCGGAGGTCGCGAAGCCCTGGCCCGCGACGAAGCCGTCGTTGCCAGTCGTGTCATACGACCAAGCCGCGTTGGTCAGCGGAAGGGTATCGTACTCTTTCGTGTCGGTCGCCGTCGTCAGCGCCACAACTCTCTTATTGATGACAACTTGCTCGTGACCGAACACCGGGTTGTAGTTCGGGTTCGTCACCACGAAGTAGACAGTAGTTCCGGCGGTGTAGTCCGTCGCTGTCGGGCTCGTGGTCAGCGTGTAGTCCGCCGGGTTTGTGCTGTCGGTCAGGCTGTACTTGACCGTCGAGCCGTCCACCTTCGGCGTCACCGTGATTCCGTGCGCGCTGCCGTCGTACTTGTCGTTGTAACCCGACGAGGTCGCCGTCGTGGTCGCCGGCGTGATCGTCAGCGTGGTCGTATCTTCCGCCGGATCGTAACCCGGACGGTTGACGACAACCTTGATCGTCAGCGGGCCGTCCGAGACGTTCGTGACGGTCGGAGGCGTAGTGCCATTAGAAGTCCAACCACCCGCGCCGTCGGAAACGAAGTATTCAATCGTATCCGTCGGGTTGGTGTTGGTCAGCGTCGGGCCGTGCGGATCGCCGTTGTACGTCCAGCTGCCGCCGGTCAGGTCGACCGTGAATCCGCCGTTGACGACCTTGAGGTCGGCGGGCAGAACGGTCAACGAGTAGTTGGATGCCTTGAATGCGCCGCTGTTGGTCAGCGCCAGCGTACCGCCGACGATTGCGTCGGTGTAGGTCGCGGGCGTGTACGGCTGGCTCGCCGGGAGCTTGCTTGCGTCGTAACCAAGCGCGCCACCGAATGCCGGAGTTTCGCCGGAAACAGTGCCGCTCACGACCGCGTAGGTCAGGTCGGCGTTCGCCGGACGGTTCGCCGGGTAGGCGATCTGCTGGTCGTTCGCTTGCACGGTCAGCGCGCGAGCGGTGACGGTCAGGTCACCCTGCACAGGCGTGAAGGTATAATCGTTTGCGATCGTGCTGGCATTCAGCGTGCCCGCCACGACATTGTTCTTCACGGAACCGACGTCGGTGACCGTTCCGCTTGCGGTGGGCAGGGTTTCGTAACCCTGACCGTCGAGGAAGCCGTCGCCGGAGACGGTCACGTTCGCGTTGGTGAGCGCGTTTCCGTTGTAATCACGCGACTCGGTCGCAGCGGTCAGCGTGATTTCGCGAGGCGTAATCGTGACCTTCGCGCTACCGAACGCAGGCTCGTAGTTCGTGTTGGTTGCGACAAAGTAGACGGTCTTGCTGTCGCCAACGTGCGTTGCCGTCGGGCTCGTCGTGAGGGTGTAGTCCGCCGGGTTCGTGCTGTAGGTCTCGCTGTAGCGAACCGTCGTGCCTGCGGGTACGTTCGCCGAAGCGTTCACACCGTAAGCCGTTCCGTCGTATTTCTTGGTCACGTCGGTGGCACCAACGCTCAGGTCGTTGGACGCCGTGATCGTCAGCTTGCCCTTGGTGACAGAGATCGTGTAGTTGCTGGCGTTGGTCGCCGAGGTCAGCGTGTAGCCAAACGTGTTGTCCGTCGAACCGACGTTGGTGATCGTGCCGTTTGCGGCGGAGGTCGCAAAGCCCTGGCCTGCGACGAAGCCGTCGTTGCCCGTCGTGTCATACGACCAAGCAGCGTTGGTCAACGGCAGCGTGTCGTATTCTTTCGTGTCGGTCGCCGTCGTCAGCGCAACAACTCTCTTATTAATGACAACTTGCTCGTTGCCGAACACCGGGTTGTAATTCGGGTTCGTGACTACGAAGTAGACCGTCGTGCCGGCGGTGTAGTCGGTCGCCGTCGGGCTCGTCGTCAGGGTGTAATCCGCAGGATTCGTGCTGTCGGTCAGGCTGTACTTGACCGTCGAGCCTTCCACCTTCGGTGTCACGGTGATCCCGTGCGCATTGCCGTCGTACTTGTCGTTGTAGCCCGACGAGGTCGCGGTGGTCGTCGCCGGCGTGATCGTGAGCGTCGTGGTGTCTTCCGCCGGATCATATCCCGGGCGGTTGACCACGACCTTGATCGTCAGCGGGCCGTCGTCCACGTTGGTGACGGTCGGAGGTGTCGCGCCGTTGCTCGTCCAGCCGCCTGCACCGTCGGAGACGAAGTACTCGATCGTGTCCGTCGGATTGGTGTTATTGAGCGTCGGGCCATGCGGGTCGCCGTTGTAGGTCCAGCTACCGCCCGTGAGGTCAACGGTGAATCCGCCGTTGACGACCTTGAGGTCGGCGGGCAGAACGGTCAACGAGTAGTTGGATGCCTTGAACGCGCCGC
This sequence comes from Christensenellaceae bacterium, assembly GCA_963667195.1. Lineage (GTDB taxonomy): Bacteria > Bacillota > Clostridia > Christensenellales > CAG-138 > UBA7703. Next base: position 1,381,571 of record OY762962.1, on the reverse strand, counting down.
TGTTGGTCAGCGCCAGCGTGCCGCCGACGATTGCGTCAGCGTAGGTCGCGGGTGTATACGGCTGGCTCGCGGGCAGTTTCGCCGCGTCGTAACCAAGCGCCCCACCGAACGCCGGGGTCTCGCCGGAAACAGTGCCGCTCACGACCGCGTAGGTCAGGTCGGCGTTCGCCGGACGGTTCGCCGGGTAGGCGATCTGCTGGTCGTTCGCTTGCACGGTCAGCGCGCGAGCGGTGACGGTGAGGTCGCCTTGCACCGGCGTGAAGGTATAATCGTTTGCGATCGTGCTGGCATTCAGCGTGCCCGCCACGACATTGTTCTTCACGGAACCGACGTCGGTGACCGTTCCGCTTGCGGTGGGCAGGGTTTCGTAACCCTGACCGTCGAGGAAGCCGTCGCCGGAGACGGTCACGTTCGCGTTGGTGAGCGCGTTTCCGTTGTAATCACGCGACTCGGTCGCAGCGGTCAGCGTGATTTCGCGAGGCGTAATCGTGACCTTCGCGCTACCGAACGCAGGCTCGTAGTTCGTGTTGGTTGCGACAAAGTAGACGGTCTTGCTGTCGCCAACGTGCGTTGCCGTCGGGCTCGTCGTGAGGGTGTAGTCCGCCGGGTTCGTGCTGTAGGTCTCGCTGTAGCGAACCGTCGTGCCTGCGGGTACGTTCGCCGAAGCGTTCACACCGTAAGCCGTTCCGTCGTATTTCTTGGTCACGTCGGTGGCACCAACGCTCAGGTCGTTGGACGCCGTGATCGTCAGCTTGCCCTTGGTGACAGAGATCGTGTAGTTGCTGGCGTTGGTCGCCGAGGTCAGCGTGTAGCCAAACGTGTTGTCCGTCGAACCGACGTTGGTGATCGTGCCGTTTGCCGCGGAGGTTGCGAAACCCTGGCCTGCGACGAAGCCGTCATTGCCGGTCGAGTCATACGACCAAGCAGCGTTGGTCAACGGAAGAGTATCGTACTCTTTCGTGTCGGTCGCCGTCGTCAGCGCAACAACTCTCTTATTAATGACAACTTGCTCGTTGCCGAACACCGGATTGTAGTTCGGGTTGGTGACCACGAAGTAGACTGTGGTTCCCGGGGTGTAATCCGTCGCCGTCGGGCTGTTGGTCAGCGTGTAGTCCGCCGGGTTCGTGCTGTTGGTCAGGCTGTACTTGACCGTCGAGCTATCCACCTTCGGCGTGACCGTGATCCCGTGCGCGCTGCCGTCGTACTTGTCGTTGTAACCGGAAGAAGTCGCGGTTGTGGTCGCGGGGTTGATTGTGAGCAGCCCGTTTGCGGTCGTCACATCATATTGATAGGTAACGTCCGTAGCACCGTTCATGATCTTGACCGCGCCAAGCGTCACGCTGGTTGTGTATGTACCTACGTTGGTGCCGCTGCCGGAAACGGTGTAGCCCGTGACCGTCAGGCCAGACACGTTCACGGTGCCGGTGGTGACGGAGCGGGTTGTTCCATCATAGGTATAATTTGCGCTGTCCGCGGTGATCACGAGCGTTTTATTGCGCGTATACGTCGCATAGATCGTCGTGTTCGCGGTCAGGTCGTTTGCCGTCGCGGGGCTATATGTGCCAAGCCAGTAATACTTGTTGCCGCTTACCGTGATGCTCGGCTGCGGGGTCACGTTATAGGTCGCGTCACCCGTGCCGTAAGCCACCCACTCGGTGCCGATCAGGGAGCCGTCCGCACTGGCGCGATAGGTTACCTGCGGGTTGACGGTCAGCGAACCCGCAACCCAGGTCACCGTGTATCGATTCGTTACGTCAACGCCGCCGCTCTTGAGCACAACCCCTGCCTGATTGGTAAAGCTGGTCGCGTAGACGCCCGGGTTGGTTCCGGTGGCGGAGGCAGTCGCGTTTTCAATGGTCAGGCCGGAGACGCTCGAGGTGATACCCGAAACGCTCTTAGCCGTTCCGTCATAGTTCTGTGTGGCGCTGTTTGCCGTCAGCGTAAGTGCCATCTTTGGCGCCCAGACGGCGTAGAGGGTCAGGTCGTTGCCCGGCATCACCACGCTGGTGCCCGGCGCATAGGTCGGGTCCACAGCCGTCGCGCCAGAGTTGGTGCTCCAGCCGAGGAAGTAATAACCCGCACGCGTAAACGTGTTTTGATCGACGGTGATGCTCGTTCCCATCGTCTTGGTGGAGCTGTAGCTTGCATTCCCGCCAACCGTTCCGCCGTTGCCGTTGTAGGTCAGGTTATACAGCGTCTTTTGGGTGTTGATCACGATCGCGTGATCCGCCGTAAGGCCGCTGAGCGTATAGCTGTTGCCTGTATAGGAGGAAGCAGGCACCGTAACGGTGTTGTCCGTTACGCTGGTGACTTCATAACCTGCGGCTACCGTCCAGGTGACGGTCGTGTTCGTTCCGTAGATATACGTTCCCGCACCGCTCTTTGCTGTGACGCCCGCTGTCGGGTTTGCCGTCACGCTGACAACAAACGTCTGATCCTGCCAGATTGCATACAGCACGCCGGGTGCGGTAGGCACGCTGACTCCCAGAAGCACGCTGTCGCCGGGTGCATAGGAAGTACCTGTGCCGTCCGCCTTCGTGTTCCAGCTTGCAAAGATCTTGCCGGTGTACAGGAAGGAGTTGCTCTGCACGGTGTGATAGGTGTTGTTGACCGCGCCGCCCGTAAAGGTGGTCGCGCCTCCGGATGTTGCGCCGCCGTTGCCGTTATAGGTGATGGTAACGTTGGTCGTCGGGTAAACCCAGACGGCGGTCATCGTCGTATTCTGCGTGATCGTCAACACGCTGTTGGGATAGTAAATCTTGCTGTCCACGCTGGAGCGCCAGCCGATGAATACCTTGTCCGCGGGAGGTGTGACGGCGCTTGCGCTATAGGAGAGAATCTGCGCCTGCCCGCCGGAAGCATACGTTTTGCTGTCCACAGGCGCGGTTCCGCTCGCCTCGCCAAGATTGTAGGTCACGGTATAGCTCAGTGTGCTGAGCCAAACGGGGTATAGCACCACGTTTTCGTAGATCTGCATGCTGGAGTTGAACAGGATCAGCGAGCCGTTTTTCATGATCAGCCAGCCGCCGAACGTGTCCGTGGGATGTGGTTTGTTCGCATTGGCGGCATTCTGTGCCGCGGCAAGCGCGCTTGCGCTGATGGTGCCGCCGTAGGGAATCGAACCGAGATCGACGGTCGTGTCGCCGGTTGAACCATAGGCAACCGAGTGCGCAATTCCGGTGAACGCCGGAGCAACCCAGTTGGCGTACAATACGATGTTCTTTGCGGGCATCGTCTGCGTCCAGTTGAACTCCGTTCCCGCAATCGCGGCTTCGGTTGCAAACCATTTGTTGAATGTAAATGAAGCATCGACACCGGACGGTTGGTTCGGCGTATAGTTATAGCCGGAAACAGGCGCCTGATATTTGATGCTGGCAATCACGTTCGATGTATCGCCGTTGATAAAGGTCAGGCTGTAGCTCGAACGGCGATAGAACAAGGACGCGTAATACACCGTTCCGGTCTTCGTAAAGTTCGGTACGCTGCTGTCTCTTTGATAGAAGCCGGTGATCGGGAAATAATCTTCACTATAGGTCAGGCTAATGTTGTTTCCCTTGATCGTGACCGACTTCATCAGATAATAGGTGATGCCGCCGCTGGTTGTCGTCGTGGAACCTGACGGCGCGGTTGCTGCGGTTCCATCCAGGGTCTCCAGATAGTAGTACCAGGTGTACGTGCTTCCGTTCCATTGCGTTGCCGTCATGGTCAGGTTGCTGCCCGGCATCTTCAAAAGAATCGTATAGTAGTCCTGCGTGATGCTGCTCTGCCAAACGTATCCCTGATTCGACAGGTTCAAAATCGCGGCGATATTCCATACCGCCGAGATATCCTGATCGTATTTATAGGTACTCGTGTAGAGCGTAGTATTCCCGTTTTTGTAGGTCAACGTATACGTCTTGCGGGTATGATAGATATTCACGATGGTGGAGCCATCGCCTTTGATCGTTTGTCCTGCGGTATACGTACCCGTGTTGAAGTACGTTGCGTAGGTCGCGTTCAGGTTGGTGTTCGCCGTTTCCGCGCTGGTCAGCGCAATGACGGCGTCCGTCGTTCCGGTCTTATCGACCGACTTTTCAAACGAATAGTTGCTGTCGTCCGCGTTCTCGATCCAATATACGAGTTTATAAGGCGTATTGGTCTTCGGCGTCCAGTTCGCAGTCAGGGTAACATTCGCGGTCGGCGTATTGCCAAAGGTAAAGCCGGTCCAATTGTTGAAGGTGTATCCTACCTTCGCAATCGTGCTGGAGCCGCCGTTCTGCGTGGAGATATAGTTGTTGACGGCAAGTTGCGTCAGCGCCGTATTCGGCATGATATACATCGGCGAAATATAGGTTCCGCCGTTGGAGTTAAAGGTAATCCAGATCACGCTCTTGATGATCGGGTAGAGGTTGATGTTCGCGCCGTTGACCGTCACACTCGCGCCAACATCCGTCGTTCCGCCGGACGTCAGCGACCAGCCGGTGAGGGCTTGATCGGAGCCAAGCTGAAGAGAAGTAACGCTTGCGGTGGAGACGATGTTGCTTGCATCGGGCGTGCGCACCTCGATCACCGCACCGAACTGATTGTAGAAGAAGACATAGTAGGCAGGCTCAAACTTTGCAGTCAACGTGGTCGCGCCATCAGCTGTTACGGTCTGTGTGCCAAATGAGTCAAAGAGGGTATTATCGGAGGTGTACCAGCCGGAGAACTTCTGGCCGACGGGGGCAGTCGGCACTTCCGGCGCATCCAGCGTGTCGCCGTTGGCGACGATCTTGGTCGCGACCGTCGTTCCGCCGGAAACAAACGTATAGGTCCAAAGGGGAGTACTCTCAGGGAGAATACCACCCGCCATGGAGAACGCTGAGAACAGGACAGCATCATCCGCAACGATGGGCTGCTCTTCGGTAGCGGGCGCATCCTTGGTGGTGCCAAACTGCGCATAGAGCACAAGGTCGGAGGTCACAGGCGTGCCAAAGTCGTAAGCGACGCCTTCCTTAGCATACCAGTAAAGGAAGACCTGGCCGACATATTCTTCGCCATCCGGCACAGCGGGAATGCTCGGAGCGGTCACAAGCCCACCTTCCGCAACGGTCTGCTGCATGCCCAGGATGGTTTGATGATCGATCACAAAATTGACGACATACGTCTTGGGTCCGTCCGGAACGATATCCTCCGTCGGCGACGTGGAAGCCGCTGCATCCGTTACCGCGGGCGTGGGCGTCGCCGCATCGGATGGCGTGGGCGTGCTCGCATCGCTGGCCACAGGCGTCTCCACGCTTGCGGTTTGCGTTGCCTCGGCCGGGGTGCTTGTGTCAACAGGCGCCGTATCTTCCGCCAGCGAGCTGACTGGAAGCAGCGTCAACACCATGAGTACACACAGTACCAGGCTGATACCCTTTTTAATCTGCGACCATTTCATATTTTTGCCTCCTAGAACTCTCGCGTGCAGACACTCGTCTGCAGATGTACAGATATATTTTTTGACTCTAGCATATGGTACGCAATTTACATTACATAATTGTTGCATTTTGTGATTTTTATTCATGTCTTTTCTGTGAATTCTCCTACAATATATATGTTTTAGGTGTCGCTTTGGAAATGTTGTTACATCCGCGTTGCTTGTATTTTCAATCCGCTGTTTGATCGATTTGTTACATGGCAACATTAAGTTCTGTTTAAGCGAGTTCGGGCAAACAGGCGTGTATCTTTGCAAGATTGATAATCCCGTGCGACAAGACAAAAAAAAGAACCGCAGCCCAACTTGAGCCGCGGTTCAGATGAAGTTTGCTTGTTACAAAAGCGTTACGCCTGCATGCTCGCAAAGCGCCATTGTTTCGGCATCCCAGAGCGAGCTTTGCACCTCGCCGATATGCGCTTTATTCAGCAACAGCATGCATAAGCGGGACTGGCCAATACCACCACCGATCGTTTGCGGAAGCTTGTTTTCCAACAACATCTTGTGGAATGGCAGGGTTCTCCTGCTGTCACAGCCGGCGAGTGAAAGCTGGCGGTCCAGTGTTACGGCGTCCACGCGAACACCCATGCTGGAGATTTCAAACGCGCAGTCCAGCAACGGATTGTAGAACAAAATATCGCCGTTGATCTGCCAGTCGTCGTAGTCCGGCGCCCGTCCGTCATGCGGTTTTCCGTCGGATAGTTTTCCGCCGATGCCCATGATAAACGTCGTCGGATGTTGCTTGACATAGCGATACTCGCGTTCCTTGGGGTCACATTCCGGGTAGAGATCGAGCAGTTCCTGCGCGGTGACAAACGAGACATCCCGGCTGACGAAGGGAGTGAGCACATCGTACTTCGCGCAGATGATCTGCTGGGTGTAATAGATCGCATCCACGATGTTTAAAACGGCCTGCTTCAGGGTCTCTTCCGTACGCTCCTCGGGCGTGATTACCTTTTCCCAGTCCCATTGATCCACATAAACCGAGTGCAGGTTGTCCAGCGCTTCATCGCGGCGGATAGCGTTCATGTCGGTCACGAGGCCCTTGCCGGAGCGGAAGCCGTACCGGCCCAGCGCATACCGTTTCCATTTTGCGAGGGACTGCACCACCTCGCCATGCCCGCCGGTCGCCGGAATATCGAAGGAAACAGGGCGTTCCACGCCGTTGAGGTTATCGTTGAGTCCCTCCGCCGGATTGACGAAGAGCGGCGCGGATACGCGCTTGAGGCGCAGCACCGCGGAGAGGGATTCTAAGAACGTGCTCTTGATGATTTCGATGGCGTTCTGCGTGTCGTAGAGCCCCAGTTTGGAGCGGTAGCCCTGCGGAATGAACGACTTGGACATGCTTTCTCCTCCTTTGACCCAGTGCGGGTATTCAATAATTTTAGTCTTGCTGAAAAATGGTTGTCAAGCGATTTATCCCTATTCTGCACGAAATCATATATAAAATTTTATGAAACGGTGTTTGCGGGCGCAACCGCAAATCCAGCCGCGCGCCATTGACACACCACGGCTACGCGGATAATATTATACGCAGGCGGTGATGTGAAGCACCGCCAAAGTCTGTATCCCACAAGACTCGTCAGGAGGAGTAAATGCCGAAACAATCCGATCGCCCTGCACGGCACGCGTCCGCGGCAGTTTTTTTTGCGCTCTCCTCCCGAAAACTGCTCAATTGGATGCCGGATCAGCTGTATCTTTCCGCGATGTGGCGCGCCTATTTCCACAAGAAGCTCGACTGGAAAAACCCGAAATCGTTCAACGAAAAAGTGCAATGGCTCAAGGTGAAGGATCGAAACCCACTCTATCCGACGCTTGTGGATAAGTACGCCGTTCGCGCGTGGATCACGGACAAAATCGGCGAAGAATACCTGGTTCCGCTCGTCGGCGGACCCTGGAACAGCTTTGACGAGATCGACTTTGATGCTCTGCCGGAGCGGTTCGTGCTCAAGTGCACGCACGACAGCGGCAATGTCGTCATCTGCCAGGACAAGCGCACGTTTGATTTGGCCGCGGCGAAGGCGAAAATCGAAAAGAGTCTAAAAATCAACTATTATTGGGGTGGTCGGGAATGGCCGTATCAATATGTTCAGCCCCGCATCATCGCGGAGCAATATATGGAAAGCGCATCCTCCGGCGAGTTGATGGACTATAAGTTCATGATGTTTGGCGGCGAACACCGTTGCGCGTTTGTCTGCTCCAATCGCTTTGCGGGCAGCAAACTCAACGTCACGTTCTTTGACCCGGATTGGAAGCGGCTGCCGTTTGAGCGGCATTATCACGCCGACCCGCAATCTCTGCCCCAGCCGGAGTGCTACGCGGAGATGATCCGCGTTGCCGAAACACTGTCCAAAGGCTTCCCGCTCATGCGCGTGGATCTATATGAGATCAACCACAGGGTGTATTTCGGCGAGATGACGCTCTATCCCGGCAGCGGGTTGGAAACCTTTCAGCCCGTCGACTGGGATTACAAGCTTGGCGACTGGATCGAGCTGAACAAGTTTTTCCCGAAGGAGTTTGAATCGTAATGGAACAAGTCTACTTTGGGCAAACACCAAACGCCGCCTACCCTTCCGGCGAATCTTGCTGGTCGCCTTCCGAATCCTATCCCGAGTGCCCCTATCCGGAGCGTACCGCAGGCGAAAATGACGTCTATCGCCTGATTCGTGCGGGTTTTCACGCGTTGGGATACGATGCCGCGCATTATGGCAAGCCGGAGTGGAACCCGCTTGGCAAGATCATTCGCCCGGGCATGACGGTTCTCGTCAAACCCAACTGGGTGCTGCACGAAAACGACGACCCTTCGCACGACATGAACTGCGTCGTCACGCATCCGAGCGTGATCCGCGCGGTGTTGGACTATGTGTTCCTCGCGCTCAAGGGAACCGGACGCGTCATCGTCGGCGATGCGCCGATTCAGATTTGCCATTTTGAAGATCTCCACGAAACAATGGGTTACAACCGCCTTTGGGCGTTTTACCGCGAGAAGGGTGTTTCGCTCGAAATACAGGATTTCCGCGGGCTCGTTGCGCACGAAACCGCTTCGCGAAAGAGCGTGCTGCGCAATCAATCGACGGGCATCGTCGTCGATTTGGGCAAACAATCCCTCTTTGCCGACTGGAGCCGCGAAAAGATTGACCGCATGCGCGTAACCAACTACGCCACGGGCTTGATGAAGCAGCACCACAATGAGCAGAAGCACGAGTACATGATCAACCCCAGCGTGCTGGAGGCGGACGTTGTGCTCAACCTTGCAAAGCCGAAATCGCACCGGAAATCCGGTTTGACCGCCTGCGCGAAGAACTTCGTCGGCGCATGCATGCGAAAGGAAGACCTACCGCACCACACCGTGGGCTCCAAGGCGGAAAACGGAGACGAATACAACAAGAAGAACGCGCTGCACAGGCTGCAATCTCGCCTGCTCGACCGAAAGAACGACAGCGAATATGCGGGTGAACGGCGATTCTTCTTCAACAAATGGCTCTATAAGGGCGTTCGCGCTTTTCAAAAGCTCTCCGGCGCGGAGAAAAAGGACTTTTCCGAGGGAAGCTGGTATGGCAACGACACCATCTGGCGCACCATTGTCGACCTCAACCGCATCCTGCGCTTTGCGGACAAGTCCGGTGCGCTCCAGCCAACGCCGCAGAGAACGATATTCAACGTTTGCGACATGATCGTCGCGGGCGAAGGCGAAGGTCCTCTCAAGCCCTCTCCCAAGCCGATGGGCGTCATCGTGATGTCCACCAACATCTGGGCCACGGACCGGTTCATCTGCCGACTTGCCGGGTTTTCTTCCAACGCGATTCGATATCTCGCTTTCCTGCCGGATCGCCCGAACGAAGAGGCGTCTCCGCTGGTCGTCACGCAGCAGGGTGGCGGCGCGACCTTGGAGGCGTTTGCGTTTGATCCCGCGTGCTATCTGCGTCCGACATCCGGCTGGAAGGGCCATATCGAGCTCGAAGAACGCCGCGCTTAATTTTCAGCGCGGTTCCTCACGCAAGCGAAAAAACATGTTATAATATTTTTGTGACTGTATTCAAATTTTTCGGAGGTGTATCATGAAAACCGCCAATTTAACGCCCCACATCAGCTGCAGCCCTGGGGATTTTGCAAAGACCGTTTTGATGCCCGGCGACCCGCTGCGCGCCAAGCATATTGCCGAAACGTATCTGACGGATCGCGAGCTCGTGAACAACGTTCGCGGTGTGCAGGGCTACACGGGATATTTCGAAGGCAAGCGCGTCTCCGTAATGGCCAGCGGCATGGGCATGCCGAGCATGGGCATCTATTCCTTTGAGCTCTACAACTTCTTCGGCGTGGACACCATCATCCGCATCGGTTCCGCGGGCGGTATGCATCCCGACCTGAAGCTCTTCGATATCGTGCTGGGTCAGGCCGCCTGCACCAACTCATCGTATTTTTCGCAGTTTGGCATCAACGGAAGCTTTGCGCCCATCGCGGACTACCCAACCCTGCGCCGCGCGGTGGATGAGTGCGAAAAGCGCGGGCTAAACTACAAGGTCGGCAACCTCCTTTCGAGCGACATGTTCTATTCCGAAAAGGGCATTGACGGCACGATGGAGTGGGCAAAGCTCGGCGTGCTCGCGGTCGAAATGGAAGCCGCGGCTCTCTATATGAACGCCGCGCGCGCGGGTAAAAAGGCGCTCGCCATCTGCACGATTTCCGATCTATTGATCGGAGGAGCTGTCACCACGTCCGAGGAGCGCCAGACGGCCTTCCACGACATGATGCAGGTCGCCCTGACGATTGCGGAGTAAGCGTTTCTCCTCTGTATTTGATCGAAATCGCGCTAGAAAGCACAGAATTCCATCTTTGGAATCAAGCAGATCTTTGGACATTGCCCAAAGATCTGCTTTTTTGTTTTCAACTGCGTCGGCTTTGTGGCAATCCGGTCCTTCTGTTGTGAATTTCTGATTAAAATATAATGAGAGTTCTTGCAATTGCCCTCATACAAAGTTAGTATGAGCTGTCAATCAACAACGCGCAGGAAAGCAAGACTTTTTGCGCCTAATTTTGGAAAGGAATCCCTATGCAGCACAAAAAACCGTTGCCCGGAATCCTCGTGGTCCTGCTGGATTTGCTGGGCATCGGCGTCGCGCTCGGAATTTTCTATCTCTTTACGTTTGTCATTCAGCCCGGCGACCATCAGCCGCTGAAAAGCATCATGGCTACCGCAACGCAATCGCCGACACCCGCGCCCGCGCAAGCCACGCCGGAAGCGACCGCAACCCTCGTTGCCTCCACCCCGACGCCAACCCCGTCACCTACACCCGCGCCCGGAGACTTCTCCGCAACGTTCCCCACGGGAGCTATGGACACAACGAACTCCGTCGGAAGTTATTCGGACGACAACCTTCGCATCGTGATTACGGAGCATCACACGGACTACGCGGTCTATTTCGTCGCGGATGTTTGGGTGCGCAATATCCAATCGTTTCAAACCGCGTTCGCAAACGGAAAATTCCGCGGAGGCTACGCCCTGCCAAGCGATACGGCGAGCAAAGTCGGCGCGATTCTCGCCATCACCGGAGATTCCTGCGGCTCCTCGAACGAGGGCATCGTGATTCGCAACGGGAACCTTTACCGCGACACCATTGCGGACGACGTGTGCATCCTCTATCAGGACGGCACGATGGAATCCTATTACGAGGCGGACTTCAACCTCGATGCAGCCATTGCGCGCGGTGCCTATCAGGGCTGGTCGTTCGGGCCGAAGCTGATCGACAACGGACAGATTCCCGAAAGCTACAACTCCACGGACGTGATCATCAACGACCGCGCGCCGCGTTCCGCGATCGGCTATTACGAGCCCGGTCACTACTGCCTCGTCTCTGTGGACGGAAGACAGGGCAGTTATTCGCACGGTATGTCGCTCAGGGAGCTTTCGCAGGCCATGATCGACCTAGGCTGCAAGGATGCATATAATCTCGACGGCGGACAGTCCTCTATGCTGGTGTTTCAGGGCAATATCATCGGCAAACCTTATAAAGGCGGCCGCTCGATCAGCGACATCATCTGCTTTGGTGGCAACGTCTAACCACGCCGTCCGTTGCTCAGCCCGATACCCCCACGGACACAAACCGATTTGGAGGAAACAATCCGTATGAGAAAGCTTCGCAATCTATTTGCGCATCTGTCCATCATCTTTTCCGGCGTGTTCATTACGCTCACGATCCTGAATCAATACAACCCCGCGATGGGGTTTTTGACCAGCAAGACCAGCGGAATCTTCATCCTGCTGTATTGCCTGTGCGTGCTGACCCTCGCGGTCGCGACCATCGCCGACAACCGCCACTATGCCAAACACATGCATCAACGCGCAGAAGAAGCCGCCCGCTGGAAGAAGATCAGCAACAACAATCAGCGCCCGCCGGAGAGATAAATACAGCTCAATAAAAAATGTGCAACCTAGATGGCACATTTTTTTATTGATCGGACTAAGTTTTAGAAGTTGAGTTACAATTAGATTTCATCCAGTTCTCTAAGAAACCAAATAGAACAAAACCACAAGAATACGCAACTTCCTGACGCTCTTTTTCATCTGTTCTCACCATGTAGAGAATCAAATCTGCACCGTACTCTGACATCTCATTTTGCTGCAAAAGACCGCAGATCAGATTTCGGGTAGTTGTTGTATCGTTCGCATGTAAACACTCAATTCCCAAGGTGTTGTGCCCTTCGATTGCCAGCAATGCACTTTCGATTCTTCCAGATTGACGTTGAATCACAACTTGCCAATCTCCTGTAAACTCGCGTAAGCGCTGTGAGTTCCAGTAGGTTTCGGAAAACCATTGATCATGTAAAGGAGCATATTCTTCAAAGGAGTTGTCATTGTCATCAATGAGTAACTGCACTCCTTCAATTAAGTTAAGGTCAGCGTCAACCGACAATGCATCATAACGAAGATCGCAATATATTTCTATAGATTTATATCCATGGCGAGATAGAATCTCCGCTACATTGGTGTTTTCTGGAGCAATTCCGATTTCAATTTCATACTCTGGAAACTCTGATTCGATTGCCTGAAAGAACTCTTCAAATGCAAGTTCCGTTTGATCCCAAGCACAGAGCGTAAGTATTCTTAAATATCTTTTCTCAGTTTCAAAATAAAAACCGCAAACGCCTGCCAACTCGCCATTTGCCCAATAGCCCCAAAGAAGCCCATCCTTGTCTTGCATTTCTGCTTTTAGCGCTAACTCCATATCGCTTTTACAAGCGTTCACAGGATAAACCCTTGTCTTTGGATCTAGGTATTGCCTCCAACAATGTTCAACGGCAAACTTAATATCATCGTTCGTTATGATTCGCAACATAAATATCACTTCCCTAAACAATGTTTGGCAAGTAACAACGCGGCGACAGAAACATCTTGCCGCCGCGTTGTATTTTTATGACTATCTTTAGAAATCTTACATCTCCATGTTTGCCGTCGTTCTCGGGAATGGCAGCACGTCGCGAATGTTTTGCATGCCGGTGACGTACATGATGATTCGTTCGAAGCCGAGGCCGAATCCCGCGTGCTTCACGCCGCCGAACTTGCGCAGCTCCAGATACCAGTCGTACTGCGAAAGCTCCATGCCCAGCTCCGTGATGCGCTTTTCAAGCATCTCGAGCCGCTCCTCACGCTGACTTCCGCCGATGATCTCGCCCACGCCGGGTACCAGAAGGTCCGCCGCGGCGACGGTCTTGTTATCGTCGTTCATGCGCATATAGAACGCCTTGAAGTCCTTGGGGTAGTCCGTGACGAACACGGGGCAATGGAAGATCTGCTCGGTGAGATACCGCTCGTGCTCGGTCTGCAGCTCCTGTCCCCAACCGACGGGGTATTTGAAGTCCGTGTCTTTGCTCTCCAGCAGCAGCTCCACCGCCTTGGTGTAGCTCAGGCGAACAAAGTCGTTCTTGAGCACGACGTCGAGGCGCTCCAGGAGTCCCGGATCTACGAACTTGTTGAAGAACTCCATCTCCGCGGGGCAGCGATCCAGCACCGTCTTGATGATGTATTTGATCATCGCTTCCGCAACATCCATATCCCCCGCGAGATCGCAGAACGCCATCTCCGGCTCAATCATCCAAAACTCCGCCGCATGGCGCGCCGTGAAGCTGTATTCCGCGCGGAACGTTGGTCCAAAGGTGTAGATATCCCGAAACGCCATCGCAAACGCTTCGCCGTAGAGCTGGCCGGAAACGGTCAGGTTCGCGGGCTTGCCGAAGAAGTCGCCGGAGAAATCGACGTTACCGTCCTTGTCCTTGGGCATGTCCTTGAGCGGAAGCGTCGTGACCTGAAACATCTCGCCCGCGCCTTCGCAGTCCGAGCCCGTGATCAGCGGCGTATGCACATAGACAAACCCGTTTTGCTGGAAGAACTCGTGGATCGCGGCCGCCACCACCGAGCGCACGCGGAACGTCGCCTGGAAGGTGTTCGTGCGCGGTCTCAGGTGCTGAATCGTGCGCAGGTACTCCAGCGTGTGCCGCTTCTTTTGCAGCGGATAGTCCGCGGGGCACGCGCCTTCGAGCACGATCTCGTTTGCGTGGATTTCAAACGGCTGCGGCGCATCCGGCGTCATGACCAGCTCGCCGGAAACCGCGATGGCACAGCCCGTGGAAAGCCCGTTGCCCAAATTTCGATCGTCGCGCTCAAAAACGATCTGAACGGGTGTAAAGCAGGTTCCATCGGTGAGTTCGACAAAGCCGAGGGTCTTTCCCTCGCGAACGGTGCGTACCCAGCCGCACACTTCGATTGCGCCGACATACGACTCCGGCGACTTTTGAATTTGGGACAGTTTGAGCGCCATAAAAAGTTACCTCTCTAAATCAAAATTTGGGAAATAAGGTTAAGGGATAGTATACCACATTTTACTCGCGAGAAAAGCCCCGCTTTCCGCTTTTTTGCCGACTTTTCGGGGAAAAAGCCCCGCAAATGCCGCGCATTTTGATGGAATTTTGGTCGAATTGCAAACGATATTGAAATCCGCTTCTCCCACGCTACGATTATGTTATACTGGTCGTAGTATCTCAGGAGGGGAAATCCTATGTATTTTGGCTATGGATCGGGCGACGGCATCTATATCATACTCTTGCTCGTGGTCATGGGCATCAGTATGTATGCGCAGAGCAGGGTGCAGCGCACGTTTAATCAGTTTTCGCAAACCAATGTCACGTCCGGCCTTCGCGCGGAGGAGATCGCACAACAGCTCCTCAACCGCGCAGGAAGCAGCGTGCAGATTCAGCCCGTGCAGGGCTCGCTGACCGACCACTATGACCCCAGAAGCGGCATTGTGGGACTCAGCACGCAGGTCTACGGGCAGAGCAGCGTGGCCGCCATCGCGGTCGCCGCGCACGAGATCGGCCACGTGATGCAGTATCAGGAAGGGTATGCGCCGATTCGCCTTAGAAACGCGATCTTACCCGTCGCCAACATCGGCTCCTATGCCGCGCCCTGGATCGTCATCCTCGGGCTCTTTATGGGCAGCTATAACCTCGCGATGGTCGGCGTGGTGCTCTTTGGTGCGATGCTGGTGTTTCAGGTGGTGACGCTTCCTGTGGAGTTCAACGCTTCCGCCCGCGCGCTACGGATGCTGGAAGAGGGCAACTACATCACCTATGACGAGAGCGACGGCGCAAAGAAGGTATTAAACGCAGCCGCGATGACCTACGTTTGGGCTGCGGTTGCCTCGCTCATCAGCTTCCTAAGGCTGCTCGCGATGGCGAACCGGTCGCGGAGAAACTAAAATCTTATTCGAACGCATACACGGAGAGAGGACAAAATCCTCTCTCTTTTTGTTGAAAATATTCCGTCCGGATTGCCATTCCCGCAAACGGATGATAGGATACAGGTAGTATCCGAAGGAGGGAAATTTCGATGAAACCTTTGTACCGAAGCGCGGTCACGCTGACGTTTCTCACGATCATCGGCATCGTGATCTCCGTTCTCTTTGTCGCGATGAAACGGCTGCATATCGAGAGCTGGTTCTTCTTCAATCCTTCCGTCATCATCGGATTTCTATCCGGCTTTCTGCTCGTTTCCATCATCTCGCTGGGCAATATTCATCATATGCGGCGCAGGATCGCAAAGGGTATCCTCACCGATCTGGACGGGTTTTCGAGCGCCGCGGAGTCGATTCGCGCCCTGCTGCCCGGCTGGACGGAAGCAAACACAGTCTCCGAGCAGCTGCATCCGGAGCTGATGCGCGCGCTGTCGCTGTTGGATGAGCGCGCGGGCAGCATCCTGCGCGGCGAACGCCTGGCTCCCGTCAAGGGCACGACCATCCAGCGCTGGAAGCGACTTTGCTCACCGCTTGCGCGGGCGGAATACGCGTTTTGTGAGGAGTTTGCGCCGGTTGCGGAGCACGCAAGCGCGGCCTATCGCACGCAGAGCATGCTGCCTTACCTCAAGGACGAAACCGAGCGCAGCGCCACGCAGGACGAGTTTATGCGCAGCCTGAATCAACTGCTGCTCGCCCTGCAACCGGAGTCCGCGTTCGTAGCCGGACTGCGCGACTATCGCGAAAGGGTTGACCACTTCCTCGGCGCGCGGCGAGCAATGCCCAAGGATGCGCCGCACGGGGCTTGATCCAAACGAAATCAGAGAGGGGAAAAACCCTCTCTTTTTTTATGCACGCTTCAGGTGTTGAAGTTCGCCAGTTTTTACTATAGAATGATGCGTAGAGTGCATAAGGAGGAACCAGTATGCGTGACGAACGGCTCGATCGGTTGGCCGATCTGCTCTTAAACTATTCTCTCAAGCTCAAGAAGGGCGACCTCTTCGAAATCAACGGCGGTGTTCCCGCAAAACCCCTCATCAAGGCGCTGCAAAAAAGCGCGCACGCCATCGGCGCCGTGCCGTTTGTGAAGCTTTCGGACGACGAAATCAGCCGCCTGTTCTTTGGCTTTATCGATCCCGCGAATCCCGAGGCAGCCCGCCCCGCCATCGAGGCGCAGCTGGAGTGGGAAACGAAGTATTGGGATCACATGGTGGCGCACGTGGACATCGGCGTGGACGAAAACGATGCGGAGCTCTCCGCCGTGGACACCACCGCGATGACCTACTACCGTAATCTCCGCAGGCCGCTTCGCGACAAGATCATCGACGAGCGCCGCTGGGTCTATCTGCACTGGCCCACCAAGGCGGACGCGCAGAAGGCCGGCATGTGCTATGACGACTTCTTCGATTTCTTCCTCAACGCGGCCCTCGTGGACTACGAGCAGATGGGACGCGATATGCGGCCTTTGGTGGAGCTCATGGAGAAGACCGACATGGTGCGCCTCGTCGGCCCCGGCACCGACCTGACCTTCTCGATCAAGGACATCCCCGTCGTTCCCTGCAACGGCGAGCTCAATATTCCCGACGGCGAGGTCTACACGGCGCCCGTACGTGACAGCGCAAACGGAGTCGTGCAGTACAATACCCCCGCGATGCGGTATGGCAAGCGCTTTGACAACCCCCGCCTCGTCTTCAAAAACGGGCACATCGACGAAGCGAGCTGCGACGGCGACATCGCGGGCTTCAACGAGATGCTGAACGCGGACGAGGGCGCGAGATACCTTGGCGAATTCGCCATCGGCGTCAACAACGCGGTGACGAAGTCCATCGGCAACACGCTCTACGACGAGAAGATCGGCGGCTCCTTCCACCTGACGCCCGGCTGCGCCTATGCGGACGCGTTCAACGGCAACAAGTCTCAACTCCACCTCGACATCGTCTGCATTCAAACCGCGGCGTTCGGCGGCGGCGAGATCTGGTTTGACGGAAAGCTGATCCGCAAGGACGGCATCTTCACCGTTGACGCGCTCAAGGGACTGAATCCGTAACATCGGCGCACCCCGCCGATTGTCTCGCTTTCGGCTGGTTTTCGGAGCATGAAGGACGTGATCGTATGAAAGAAACCCTTCGCAGTTGGATTCTCGATATCGCTTCGTTCGTCTTCGGTAGCGCGCTTGTCGCGGCGGGGCTGGTGCTCTTCACCATCCCGAACGACATCGCGCCCGGAGGCGTATCGGGCCTCGCCACCGCGCTTGCGTACATCTCGCCGATCTCGGTCGGTATCTGGACGCTGCTGCTCAATATCCCGCTGATCATCCTCGCGTGGTGGAAGCTGGGCTTTCGCCCGCTGGCAAAGACCATCGTCACCACGCTCTTGCTCTCCGGCTTTATCGAGCTGTTTTCGAGGATTCTCCCGCCGTACAGCAACAATGTGCTGCTGGCCTCCGTGCTCGGCGGCGTCATGTGCGGCGTCGGCATGGGAGCCATCTTTGTGCGCGGGGCGACCACGGGCGGCACCGACCTGATCAGCCTGCTACTCAACCGCGCGTTCCCGAATCTCTCGGTGGGATCGCTGCTGCTGATCGTGGACGCGACGGTCGTCGTGTTCGCTGTATTCGTGTTCCGCAACATCGAGGTTGCGCTGTATTCCATCGTGACCATCTTCGTTACCTCGCGCACGATCGACGCGATCATGCAGGGCGTTGACCACGCGAAGGTGATCTATATCGTCACCGAGCGCGGAGACGATATCCTTGCGCTCCTTGCGGACGAGCTTGGCCACGGAGTCACGGTGCTGCAAGGGCGCGGCGGCTATACGCGGCGGGATAAGCACATGCTGATCCTCGTCGTGCGGCGCAACTCGTTTTCGCAGACGCTCAAGTCGGTCAAGCAGATCGACAAAGAGGCGTTCATCTTCGTTACCGACGCAACAGAGGTTCACGGAGAAGGGTTTAAGCCGATGGAATAAAAAAAGGGTATGTGGCGTTGCCCCCAAACCCGTTTCGTTTCAAAACACAAAAACCCTCGAACGATTGGTTCGAGGGTTTTTTGTTGGTACTTGCTATTATTCAGCCTGCATTTTTGCAAGCTCTTCCTGTCCTTCTTTGTTCGTGTACATGTGTTTGCGGAAAACGATGAAGCGATACACGCTGAACTCGGTGATCAGGTTGATCACCATGGTGCCAAAGAGTACGATGTAATCGTTCCAGCCTGCCTGCGTGAGCGCCTCACCCCACCACGTGGAGAGCGGCGTAAACACGACATAGAAGAGGAAGATCTGCGTCATCGCAAGCGGCACGTTCTTTGCCGACTTAAACGTAAACTTCCGGTTGACCGTGAAGTTATACACCACCGACAGCGTCAGCGCGATGAGATAGCTCGGCCAATAATCCCAATGGATAGTTTCGTTGAGCAGCGCAAACGAAGCCGCCTGAATGATTCCCGCCGAAGTCGTGAACAGCAAGTACTTGAGCCCCTGCAGAAAATTCTGCTTCTTCGTAAACTTTGCTGTTAGGATTGTTTCCCCTGCACTGTCCGTCTCTGCCTGCTGTACAAAGTCTTTTTCCTGATCCTGCGTTGTCGTATCCTCCCTGTTCTACAGTTGATGTTCGGCGTTTCCGCTTCCGGTTTCGACGGATGCTGGCGCGCCGCCTTCGTTCTGTTGCTGCAACTCATCCATATGTGTTTCCGGCGGCGCGGACACAAACGCAATCGCGTTTTTGCCGCTGCGCTTCACCTGATAGAGCGCCTTATCCGCGAGCTTGTAGAGCGTTTCAAACGTATTCCCATCGCGGTCAAACACCGCGATGCCGACGCTGATCGACACCGGAATGCCGATCTTGCGGCTGAGCTGCGCCATCTCGTCTCTGAGTGCCTCCGCCTTGTCAAGAATCATCTGGTCGTCCTGCGCGAATTTGATGAATATCATGTATTCATCGCCGCCGATGCGCGAGAGAAAGTCTCCGGCGCGAAACAGCCTCCGCATGCCGTTTGCGAACTGGGTCAAGAGCTGATCGCCTTTCGCGTGGCCCAGCGTATCGTTGACCGACTTGAAGTTGTCAAAATCCAGCATGAAGAGCGCATGATTCCCCCGTGAGCCTTCGCCCGCGAGAAACGCCTTGATCTCGCGCTCCATCGCGCCGCGGTTGAGGAGACCCGTGAGCGGGTCGCTGTCCGCCTGTCGAATCAGGCGCTGCATGCTCCGCTTCTGGCGGTGGATGTCCGCGATTTTCCCGACAAGCAATACCGCCTGCTTCTCCTGGTTGAGCACCGCGAATACCTCCACGCGCTTCCAGCGGACGGCACCGCGCGGGCCGATCATGCGCAATTCCGCGTGCGCTTCCTCGTCGCCTGCGCGCAGTTGGTTGATCAGCCGCAGAAAGATCTCCTTGTCTCCCTCATAAAAGAGGCTCTCGCACTCCTGCGGACGGTCGATCGAACACACGGGTGCGTGTGCGCCAAACATCGACCCGAAGCTGTCGTTAAACGAAATGATCCCCGTATCCAGCGGGATATGGAAAAACACCTCATTGGAAAGCTGAGAAATGAGTTGATACCGTTCGGCGCTCTGGCGTAGCAAATCTTTGTCGGCCTCCAGCTTCGCAACCGTTTCCCGCTCGTGGCGGTAGGACTGCGCCGCCATCGTTGCCCCGACGAGCAGAATGATGAGCAGCATGATGATCTGGTATTCACTCACGCGCCATGCGATTGCGTCCGCAATGTTGCCCGGTACCAGCGTGACGACATACCAGTTATACGCTTCTATTTTCTCGCAAACCGCATAATAGGTCTGGTTGGATGCCTTGAAATGGAAGGTGACGATCTTTTCCTGCATCAGCTGTTGCTTGAGCTGATCGACTGTCGTCATCGTGTCCAGCGCGCTGTTGTTGATGTACTCTTTGACGCGCTCGCCAACGTGCACCGTTTGCATGCCGTTTTCCACAAACAGAATCACGCCGTTCTCGTCGCTCACAAACGTGTTGGCAGCGCCGTCATACGCGAGCGTTTTGAGGACGCCTGAGAAGTTCTGGTTGCCCAACGTCGTAAATAGTACGCCGCTGTTGCCGAACTGGTCTCTCACATACGAACTGACGCGCACAGCCGGCGTGTCGCTTTCCGTGCTCCGGTTGTCTGTGGATACAATCGTCTGGCCAGCGAGGCTATCGGTAAACCAGTCTTCCGTGCCTACGTATCTTTCCTTTTGGTCACTGTATAGCAGATATCCCGCGGAGTTTGCATAGCCCACTTCGACATTCTTCACTTCGTTTCCAAGCTCGGTGCGGAGCGATTCGACCAGCGTATTCGGGCCGGTATCCGCGTCGTAGTCTGCAATCAAACGAACGCGCGTGGTCAGCATATCCACAAACCGCTCCAGCGCGATGGATTGCTGCCGTGCTGCGTCCATGAGAATTTGATAGGTTCCCTTGCGAATCTCCTTGACAACCTGGGACTGCAGGACAAGAAACGCGAGAACCATGACGGCTCCGCCGAGAAGCGGGAAGCCGAAGTAACGCAGGAAGCCTTTGATGGATGTGCGTTTGGGTTCGCTCTGCTGCACGGAATTCCACCCTTCTGATGATTTTCGGAAGTGTGTTGCGATTGCTTCGGGGTTCAGTTCGTCTCTTCTTGCAAAATACCGGAAAACGCGTTTCTTGTAAGCATTATATCGACTATTACGATGTTTGTCACTTGAAGCATACAGGTTTTTATACCATCAAACCACAATTCCCCTCGTGCCAGCTGTATTGTTGAATGGAAAACGAACATAAAATGAGGCGGCATCCCGCAAACGCGGTCTGTCGCCTCATTATGTCCTGTGTTATGAGTTGCTTGGTTTAGATGCGGGCAACTCCGGTCTTTCTCGCAGCCTCGGTAACCGCCGCGGCAACCGTTTTGCCCACGCGGGGATCAAACGCTTTCGGGATGACGTATTCCGCGTTGCGCTCGTCGTCCGAGATCAGGCCCGCCAGCGCGTACGCCGCGGCAACCTTCATCTCGTCGTTGATGTCCTTCGCGCGGACGTCAAACGTGCCGCGGAAGATGCCCGGGAACGCGAGAACGTTGTTGATCTGGTTGGGGAAATCGCTTCTGCCGGTCGCGATGACGGCGGCGCCGCCTGCTTTCGCGTCGTCCGGGAAGATTTCCGGCGTGGGGTTCGCGCAGGCAAAGATGATGGAATCCTTCGCCATGCTCTTGACCATGTCCACGGTGACCATGTTCGGTGCGGAAACGCCGATGAACACATCCGCGCCCTTCATCGCATCGGCAAGCGAGCCTTTGCGCTTTTCGCGGTTGGTGATGAGCGACATCTCTTCCTTGATCCAGTTCATGCCTTCCTTGCGGCCTTCATAGATGATGCCGGAGCGATCACACAGCGTCACGTCCGTAAAGCCGTCCGAAAGCAGCAGCTTGGTCACGCTGATGGCGGCGGCACCGGCACCGTTGATGACGACCTTGACGTTCTGCTTCTTTTTGCCGACGACCTTGAGCGCGTTGATCAGGCCCGCGAGGGTGACAACGGCGGTGCCGTGCTGGTCATCGTGGAAGATCGGGATATCGCATTTTTCCTTGAGTTTGCGCTCGATTTCGAAGCAGCGCGGTGCGGAGATGTCCTCGAGGTTGATGCCGCCGAAGCTGCCGCTGATGAGGTATACGGTGTTGACGATGTCTTCCACTTCCTTGCTCTTGATGCAGAGCGGGAAGGCGTCCACGTCGCCAAAGGATTTGAAGAGCACGCATTTGCCTTCCATGACCGGCATGCCGGCTTCCGGGCCGATGTCGCCAAGACCGAGCACCGCGGTACCGTCGGTCACGACGGCGCAGAGGTTCCAGCGGCGGGTGAGTTCATAGCTCAGGTCAACGTTCTTTTCGATCTCGAGGCAGGGCTGCGCCACGCCGGGCGTGTACGCAAGCGACAGATCCTCGCGCGTGGCGACGGGAACGGTCGCCTTGACTTCGATTTTGCCCTTCCACTCGCCGTGCAGGCGGAGGGACTCTTTTGCGTAATCCATAGTGTTTATCTCCTTGTTATTGTTTGTGAAGTATAGTGATTATTTCTCAAACGGGAATTTGTACGGAAGGTTCTTCTTGTCGCGGATGGCGATGAACTCCTTCTGTACCGCTTCGCCGACGGGAACGCCCTTGTCCTTGCGCTCGAGCCATACGTCGTGCTCTTTTTCGCCCGCGGTATAGATGCGGGTCTGGCCCGGCGCTTTCTCGGAGGCGCGCAGCTCGCGCAGGATATCTCCCGCGATCTTTTTGAACGTCTCAAGGCCGCAGAACGCCTCGGGATCAATCACGATGAAGAAGTGGCCGAGGTGATAAGGCTTCTTGTTGCCGTTTTCGTCGCGGTCGACGCACATCTTGAGGAAGCTGCCAGCCTGCAGCGCCGCGGAGAGAATCTCAACGACGGTTGCATAGCCGTAGCCCTTGTAGCCCGCGAGGTCTTCGCCGATGCCGCCAAGAGGAGCCAGCGCCGCGCTGCCGTCGGTGAGGCCCTTGAGGATCGCGTTGCTGTCCGTCATGGCGCTGCCGTCGCGGCCGATGACCATGCCCGCGGGGGTATCCTTGCCGCTTCTTGCGTAATATTCAATCTTGCCGCGCTGGCTGATGCTCGTGGCGCAGTCCAGCATGAAGGGGAACTCCTCATCCGTGGGCATGCCGACGGTGAGGGGGTTGGTACCGAGCATGTTCTCCACGCCGAAGGTCGGCGCGATGCTGGGACGCGCGTTGGTGCCGGTGATGCCGATCATGCCCTCGTTAACGGCCATGCTGGACCAGTAGCCTGCGATGCCGTAGTGCGAGCTGTTGCGGATGGCGGCCATCGCCATGCCGTACTTTTTCGCCTTTTCGATGATGGTCTTCATCGCCTTGTAGCTCGCGACCATGCCCATGCCGTCGTGTGCGTCCACAACCAGCGTGGTGGGCGTTTCCTTCACAACCTCGTATTCGGTGACGGGTTTGAGGATGCCGGCGTCGATGCGGTCGAGATAGATGGGTTTAAAGCGGTTGCAGCCGTGGCTTTCGATGCCGCGGCGGTCGCTCTCCAGCAAAACATCCGTGCAGATTTTCGCGTCCTCAAGCGGGATGCCGTAGGAAACGAACGTGTCGATCATAAAGCCTTGAATCATGTCCCACGGGATATACGGTCTGGTCTCTGTCATAAGTCATTCTCCTCCTGTTTTGTGTGGGTTGACGTATGCCGCCATGTTTCATTCGGTATCTGCCCCGCCGCCAAAGCTGAGCGATGGATACGCGGGCATGAAAAAAGGAGCATACGCAAAAGAAGCCGTGCGC
Organism: Christensenellaceae bacterium; assembly: GCA_963667195.1. Lineage (GTDB taxonomy): Bacteria > Bacillota > Clostridia > Christensenellales > CAG-138 > UBA7703. The sequence continues at coordinate 1,358,061 of OY762962.1, read as the reverse complement.
CGCTCCAAACTCCAAATCTCAGAGGAACTTTTGTACGTCATTATCATATCCTGATTATAGGGCACTGTCAAACCTGTTTTTGTGATTTTTCTGGTAAAAATGGGCGTCTCTGCTTGCGATTTTTGCCAAAGTCACATATGCTAATACCATACGAAAACAAAGAGGTTTGCCTTGGAAAAAGCCGCTCAACTTTTGTACGACCAAATACAGAACAACCCCATCATCGCCGCCGTCGGAAACGAGGAGGAGCTGTCGCTTGCGCTCGATTCGGACTGCCGCGTGGTGTTCCTTCTGATGGGAAACGTGATGGACGTTGGCGAGTTAACCCGCCGCGTACACGCAAGCGGGAAGCTCTGCGTGATCCACCTCGACCTCATCGAGGGGTTTTCGAGCAAGGAGATCGCCGTGGACGCAATCTTTCAGGCGACGCAGGCAGAAGGCATCATCAGCACGCGCGGCGCTCTGATCAAGCGAGCAAAGCAGCTCGGCATGGCGGCGGTGCAGCGCGGGTTTATGCTCGACTCCCGCTCGCTCAACAGCTTTGAGCAACAGATCGCGCTGAGTAAACCAGACTTCGTGGAGATTTTGCCGGGGCTATTGCCAAAGGTAATCGCGCAGCTCAAGGAGCGCATCTCGTCGCCCATCATCGCGGGCGGGTTCATCCACGAGAAGGAGGACGTGATCGCCGCGCTGCAAGCGGGCGCGCTCGCCGTCTCCGCCTCCAGCCCAAAGATTTGGTCAGTGTAAAAGAAATAAAAACGTGCTATCGCGACTTTCGCATAGCACGTTTTTTGATTTAGCTAAAATCAAACTCATGGTCTCCGACGTTTATTTTCTGTGTGAATACTTCGTGCGGATATGGCTTTCGTATCTCTATCAGATTCAAAACAGAATATCCATTTCGGTGAAGGAATTCAATCATAGCATGATTGTTTGGATGCACAAAGTTAAATACGGTTTCTTCGCCATTTGATGCTGCAATCTTCTCAGCAGCATGCAGTAGCTCGGTTGCTACGCCCTGTCTACGAAACTCGAATTTTACAAAGAGCGATTCCACCCATACTGTGGGCTTTTCCACTCGACAGACCAAATAGCCAATAAACTCATCTTGCTCCAACGCAGCAAAACAAGGATATCCTGCTTTGAGATATTCAAGCAGCTCTTTTTGCCCCGCTGCCAGATCCGGCATCGAGTTAATTCCGTTGTGTTTCTTCAGGGAAACGCGAAAAGCAGCTACCAGCGGCGCAATGCGTTCAACATCAAGCTCTTCGATTGCTGCAATAGTCATTTAGCCCTCACCGCTCTTCATTCTAAAAAGAATACACATTGAATAAAAATACCCAAAGGAATCTTTCGTTCCTATTGGGTATTATATATCTCAAATTGTCCGTTTACAATGAACGTGCTTTCATTAGCAACGAGGCAAACTTGCAGCGGCGACGGATTGACCGACGCGGCGGGACTCCTCGTCCGGCAGCAGCAGGTGAATCTTTTCCGCAAGCTCCGGATAATCGAAAGCCAGCGTTTCGCGGCAGGCGGCTTCAATCAGCTTTCCGCCTTCGCCGGAGACCACGCGGCCAAGCAGCAACAGGTGGCGAATCTCATAAAACATGTCGTAGAGCGCGAGCGCATGCGCAAGGTACACGCCGATGCTGCGATAGATGCCCTCCGCAGCCGCCCAGCCTTCTGCCAGCAGCTTCTGCACTTCCTTGAGCTTCTCCGCAGGTGTGAGCGTGTCCGAGAGCGTGATTCCCGCAGCGGGAGCAAGCTTGATCACCGCGTCCTGCGAGAAATACTTGCAACCCACGCCGATATCGCCCGACCACTCGTCCTGCATGGCGCGCTCGTTGAGGTCGACCGGCGCAAACGCCAGCTCGTTGAACCAACCCAGGATGTTTCCCTCGGCGTTGACGTAGCCCACGGCTTCGCTCGTGCCCATCGCGAGCCCCATCACGCAGCCGGATTGCAGCTCCATCGCGCCAGCGAGCGCGGTTACGTCGCCGTCGTTTGCCACCGCGATCGGAACATTGCCGAGCGCGCTGGCAGCGGCATTGTAGATATCCTTTACAAACGGGCGCTCGCTGCGCGGCACCTTGATGAAGAGCGAGGAGACCATCGGGCTGTTGCCGACAAACACGCCCGCGGATGAAACGCCGATTGCGTCCACGCGCGGCATCTTGCCCGCCGCGGTCTGAAACGCCTTGACGATCTCGTCGTAATGATAGCGCGGGTCGGTCTGCGTCTTGGGATGCCAAACGACCTCCTCGGAATACACCGTTTCGCCGTCGATCACCGCGGAGACCTTGCGGTCGCTTCCGCCCGCGTCAAAGCCGATGCGGCAGCCGCTCGTGTTGCCGCCGATAGAAACCGCCTCGCCGCACGCCGCGGGAAAATCCGCCTGAGAACAAGCAAGAATCTCCAAACCGCGTTCAAATACGTCATCCATAAAGCCCGCGTCAAACGCGCGCACACCTGCGGGTGCATAGTCCCGCGCAAGGCGCGCCGTCAGCGCGTCCGCACCGCACACGGTCACGCGGAAGCCACCGACGCTCCAGAGCAGGAACTTGACCAGCCGCTCCAGATAGCGATAGTCCGCCGCGTCGTGCGCGCCATCGAGAATCAGCGCCGTGTCGCGGGTCACGATTCTGCCGTTTGCCGACTCCACCGCGACGGAAATCGGGTGCTTCGCCTGCACCTCATATGCGCGCATCCACGCGCCCATCGGGATAAACGCCGCGTCCAGCTCCGGCAGATGGGACGCTTTGTAGTCGATTCCTAAATACTGCATGTGTCTCCGCCTTTTTGGTAGAAGGTTATTGATCTCGCCTGATCGGGATGGAAAATAAACTTAGCCGCGATAGCCGACCTGATCCGCCAGCGCGCGGTCGATGATCACCGTGAGGTCGGGATGCGTCTTGACCATCGTCGCGGGGTTCTGCACGTCCAGCTCCTCGTTGAGCAGCAGGCCCTTCATCGCCTCCACCTTGTTCTCGCCCGTCGCGAGCAGCAGCAGCTTCTTTGCGCGGAGGATGTCGCCGATGCCCATGGAGATCGCCTTGGTCGGCACGTCGCTGCGCTTTTCAAAAAAGCGGGCGTTCGCGTCGATGGTGCTTTCGTCCAGCTCCTCGACATGTGCGCCGTCATAGAGCACTCTGCCCGGCTCGTTGAAGCCGACGTGACCGTCCACGCCGATGCCCAGCAGTTGCACGTCGATGGGCTTTTCGGCAAGCGCTTCGCGAAACGCCTTGACGTTTGCTTCGATATCGCCGATACCCTTGGCAACGACGGTGTTTTTCTTATCGATGTTGATGTGGTCAAAGAGGTTTTCGTCCATGAAGCGGCGGTAGCTCTGCGGGTGATCCGGCGCGAGGCCGACATATTCGTCGAGGTTGACCGTGTTCACGCGCGAAAAGTCAAGCTTGCCCGCGCGGTTTGCCGCGATGAGGTAGGGGTAAACGCCCTGCGCGGTGCTGCCGGTGGCGAGGCCCAGGCGTGCATCCGGCTTGTTGCGGATCACGTCACCGATGATTCCCGCCGCGCATTCGCAGGTTTTGTCAAAGTTTTCCGTTACGATGATTTTCATGTTGGTTGTTCCTTCGTTTTTCTAAATGAGTCTCTTGACTCGTTTTCAATCTTTATCTGTCAGACCGAAGATTATGAATCTTTCGATTCGTTTTCAATCTTTATCTTCCAAACCGGAGACGACGATCATGTCCCCGAACAGGTGCGGCACATGGAAGTCCACCCGCTCCACGGGCGCCCAGCTGCCCCAATGCGGTGCGTCCGTGTAGTCGCCGCACTTATAGAAGTTACCGCGCATCCGATGCCCCGGCGCGAAGTCGCAGTTTCGCTCATACAGCGCCTCCAGCAGCGAGGTCTTCAGCAGGCAAGTCGCCCGCCAGTAGTCCGCGCCGTCCTGCGTGAAGCGCTCCACCGCGACCTCCGGGTGCGCAAGCCCCCGCTTGAGCACGTAGTTTCGCACATGTCTGCTCGTGCCAAAGGAGCAATGCGAAGCGCCGTTTGCGTTCATCTCCAGCCCGATGTAGCCGTATTGCGGCAGGTCGGGGAAGCAGTCGAGAAACGCCTCCATGCAGCTATCGGTGTGCACGGGATCGTTGGGGTTATAGTAGATCGCGCGCGGGTTCTTCTCGCGGCAGACCATCGAAACCTCCAAGCCTTCACCCGGCAGATAGACCACCTGTCCGGATGTTTCCGGCGAAGCGGCTCCTTCGGGACGGTCGTGCGCAATCGTGAAGCGCTCGCCTGTGTGCGCGCTCCCGCTGGCTATCGTCGCGATGTGGTAAACGGGTCGTTCCATACCCTGTTTCTCCGTTCTTAGTTCTCCGTCAGCGCGCTGCCCGCGAGATAGACGGTCTTGAGCGTGAAGTCCCCGTTGAGCACGAGGAAGTCCGCGCGCTTGCCGTTTACAATCGAGCCGACCTCGTCCGCAACGCCGAGCGCACGGGCGGGCGTCTCGCTCGCCATGCGCACCGCGGCCTCGGCGGGAATGCCGAAGGAGAGCGCGAGGCGGAAGATGCCGAAGAGATTGTTTGCGGAGCCTGCCAGCGTGTCCGGCGCGTCCTTGAGCCGCGCCACCGTGCCGTCGAGGATGATCTTCTGCCCGCCTAGCTCATATTCGCCCTTTGGCATGCCGCAGCAGGAGAGCGCGTCGCTGATGAGACACAGCCTCTCCGCGCCAAACATCGAAAACGCGGCGCGAACCACGCTCTCGTGCACATGCTGGCCGTCGCAGATGAGCTCCGCAATCACCCAGGGGGATTCAGCAGCGGCACCCACCACGCCGGGCGCTCGATGCAGAAATGACGGCATGGCGTTGAAGAGGTGGGTGATGTGGGTCACGCCCGCCGCAATCGCGGCCTTCGACTGGTCGTAGTTCGCGTCTGTATGCGCGATGGAGACCGTGCAGATCTTGCTGACCTTCTCGATGTATTCGATGGCACCCGATAGCTCGGGCGCGACGTCCGCAATCTTGATGAGCCCCTCCGCCGCCTCGTTGAGCCGCAGAAACATCTCATAGTTGGGGTTTTGCAGGTACGCGCCGTTTTGCGCGCCCTTCTTTTTCTCCGAGAAAAACGGGCCTTCCATGTGGATGCCCCTTAGCACGGCACAGCCCGCGGGAGCGGCCTTTGCAAAACGGGCGGCGCTTTCATATGCGGTCTTAAGCTGGCTTTCCGGCAGCGTCACGGAGGCGGGCGCAAACGAGGTTACGCCGTTTTTCGCGAGGTATCGCGCGAGGGTCTTTAAGCCTTCGTCGTCTCCGTCCGAAAAGTCCTTGCCGGAGTTGCCGTGGTTATGGACATCGATGAATCCCGGCACGACATACAAGCCGCCAAGGTCGGTGCCTTCCGCTTCGCCGACTGTCAGCACGCGCGAAAAACGTCCGCCTTCCACCGCGAAGCCGCCTTTGTGAAAACGAAAGTCGGGGCCAAATACCATTGCGTTTTGATAGATCATCGCAACTCTTCCTCCGATCTTAGTCTTGTCGTTGTTTTTTATGAAAGCGCGGATGACGAGAGCATCCTACATTACCTACTATCTAAATCCTACTATGTCGATTCTCCGGCAAAAAGGCAAGTGCCCGCGCGGATCGCAGTTTAATTTGTTACAAACATAATCGAATTTGCGAAGGCGCCCGCCCGCATTTGGAACCGTTCGGATTTGCATGATTTGTTCCGTACATATTATACTTCTTTTATCCTTCTCTTCGCAAGATGAGGCTGAAAAAAGCCGCATTCAATCAAGAAATGCCAACCAGTCGCAAGAAGCTGTTGCTTCCAAAGCAACTTAAAAATAAAGAAACGGCTCGCATTTAACTGCAAGCCGTTTTTTGATCTGTCGATTAGCCTTCACCGCGGTGATAGATCGGGTCGTCCTCGCCGGGCACCGTGTCGGAATAACCCCAGACGAGACCATCGGGAATTCTGCGCTGGTAGGTGTCTTCAATCGTGCCCACGCGGTTGTTGCCGTGGTGATTGAGCTGTTCACCCATGAACAGCATGCAGGCGGAAACGCCGCCGTCGAGGTTATATGCCTCCACGCAGCCTTCCTTGACAAACAGCTGTCCAAACGCGGTGAGGCGCATGCCGTAGCTGTATTCCTTCTGCCGGCCATCGACCACGATGGCGACGAAGTGGCCGGGATCGACCATGCCGAGGCCCGTACGCGGGTTGGTTTCGTTTGCGATGCGCGCCGTGTGGTCGATGTCCTCGGTGGTAAACACGCCGTCGCGAATCAGCGTTGGTCCGAACGAGAACGCATCGCGAACGCCGTCCATCAGGAGCTGAGACGCATTGGTCTCCTTCGGCGAGAAGAGGCGCAGCGTCATATCGGGATACATCGCCATGATGTCGCACTTCGCGCTGTCGAGGAAGACCTTGCCGTCGCGAATCAGGATGCTCTTATACTGCGTGTCGCTCTCGGTCAGGTTGTCTCCCGTGATCATCAGAACGGCCTTGTTGCGGCGCGCGATGATCCAGGGCTTGAGCGCGCCCGCGCCGTTGCGATTGTCCGCCGACTGCACGGTACGGAACGCGTTGACATCCCGCATGCGGATATGGGCGACGAAATAGACGAGCGGATAGGTGTCTCCGCCATAGTTGGTGTATTCCGTGGTCGTGCGATCGATGATGATGGAGAGCGTGTCCGTGCGGTACTCCCAGTGACCCTTTTCTTCATCGACCACGACGACTTCAGCCGGGTCGCCTTCCTTGCGGTAGAATTCATCGTTGGCAGAGGCCGCGATGTCTCCCGTTTCCGCTTGCGCTTCCGGGTCCGTCGAAGGCTCCGGCGTCTCCACCGGCTCCGGCGTCATGCTTGCGGTTGCGGTCGGTTCCGGCACAGCCGTTTCCTCTTTCGCCGCGTCCGTCTTGGCTAGATACATCAGCGCGCCGGATGCCAATAGCCCCAGCACCAGCGGCAGGAGCGAAACCACAACCGCGCCCGGGCGGATTCTGCGGCGGCGCTTGCGAAGGCCGTAGGTCAGCATCAAGATCAGCGAGAGAATTGCACCAACTCCCGATATACCGATGAGCACCAGAGGAGACGCGCCGAGTGTTGCGAGCCGTGACGCGCTCTTCGGGGCGCTGTCGTCGGTCGCTTGCTGCTGCGCGGGTTCGACAGGCGCTGCGGTTGCCTCCGGCTCCGCCGTGGGTTCCGCGGTGGGTTCCGGCGTAGGCACCGGCGTGGGCGTGGGGTCGGCATATGCGCCTAATGTTGCGGTATCGATGTTTTCAAACAGGTTGTTGTTGCTCGCGTCGTCTCCAACCTGACTCTGCGTAAGCTGGAACACGGAGGCGGGCACCAGCGCGGTTTCATACGCGTGGCGCGTGGTGCAGAGCTTGAAGGCTTCCGCCGCAAGCTCCAAAACGGTCTTTCCATAGCAGCCGTTGAGCGGCGTGCTATAGTCCAGCGTCGTCGTGCCGCTCGTGGAAGCGAAATAGATTTTCTGTACGCCTGTATCCTCCGCGGCGCGGAGGGTGTATTCACCCGTGAACTGCGCGGAGCCATCGGGTGCTGTCTCGTCGTTGATATGCGTGACGATCACCTTCGGCGCGAGCAGCGCGATCTGATCCTGTATGAACGTGAGAGCGGTTTTTCTGCCCCAGTCGTTCTTGACCATCTTATAGAGCGAATCATTGACGCTCTGGAATGTTCCGAAGATCGGATACTGGTCGAATCCCGCGTACCAGAGCGCGTTGAGGAGCTCCTGCTGCGCACTGCGCGTATTCGGGGACATGACCACCAGCGCGGTGGGTATATCGTGGTTGCAGGCGTAGGTTGCAATCACGCCGAAAAACTCGTCCAGCGCGGTCTTGGAGTTGGAGGCGACGACGAGCAGATCCGCTTTCGTCGGCTGGTTCCAACGCTGGATGGTAGCGGGCAGTTCTCCCGCGCCGAAGACTTCGAGCGTGGAGAGCGATGCCTCCGCGGAAAGCGTGATCACGAGATGTGAAGCGCCCTCTTTGAGCGGGTAGTATGCGTTGAGATACGGCTGTCCCGCGTCCTCGGAAAGCGAAGCTCCGCTCGCATCCGTCTGTGTGACCGAATATGCGCTGGTGGGCTGATACCACTCCAGATACAGGCCCTGCGCGCCATCCGGTACATCGACCGAGATCGTCTGTCCGGATTCAAACGTTTGGTAGCTTTCCACAAGCCCGTCCGTGATGCGGTATTCTTTGCCGGCGAGCTCCTCCGGCAGGGTGATGGTGCAGTCTTTCGTCACCGTTCCAACCTGCTGGGTTTCGATCTCTGCCGACTCCGCGCGCGCGACGGAAAGCGGAACAAACCCCGAAAGAAGCAGCAGCAAACCCGTTGCAACCGCAATCATCCGGCTCTGAATTCTCGTTTTTTTCATATGCGTAAACATGGGTTTAGTATACACAAATCGGGCTTGCAAAGTCAAAGTGAATGTATCGCACAAGTGAAATTATGGTAAACACTCCTTTCGCTCGTGTCGTCTTGTTGTACGGCGTGTCGTTTTTTGGTATAATCCGCTCGTCCCGGCAGGAGTGTGTTTGGCTGATGGCAAGAACTGTCAGCCGAAAATCGACCGGTAGCTATCGGGATGCAGGCGAAAATCAGGATCGAGCGCAGCAGTTTTTTAAGAGCGCTGTCACCGCGATAAAATGCGGTTTTCGCGCAATGCACGCCGATCGAATACAGAGTGCCCGTCATCCGGTGTATTTTAATACCGCTTACGACCGTACCTGCGCTATATTCGGCTTTATACACCGGAACCGCCGGATGACCAAAACGAGATTTATCTGCGCGAGGCCCGCTTGTGTTTTCACACAGGAAACTATATAGAATTCCAATTGAGGAACCCAACAGAGGAGACTGATGAATGGAGAATCAAGACACAAACCCGCAGAGTCTATCTGCTCAGCCCGACGCCGTAACCAGCGGCAAGCGAGTGCTCTTCGGGCGAGTTTGGACGCGCGAGCACACAAAGTATTATGTTCTGGGAATCCCTTTGTTTCAAAAGCAGAAGTCGGCGGAGCTTGATGTGCTAAAGCTTTTCGGCATTCCCGTGGTCAAGACATATTATGACAGGTTTGATAAAAAAACACGGTTCCTTGGCATTCCTGTTTCGATTCGTCCAAACTATCGCTATCTCGAGCAACAGATTTCGGACTCGATCGACTGCCTCAACGTGCTTCCCGGCACCCCGGCCAAGCTGCGCTCCAGTCGGTCCGGGCTTGTTACGCTCACACAGGCCAGAGAGATTTTAAACAAACTTCCTTCCTATCAATTGATGTGCGATACGAGAGACGGCAGACTTCTTTTGAAGGATGAGCTGACGATCGTTACTCGTCAAATGGAGAAACTGCTTGCGCCGGAGGATAAGATCGATGGCTGACCAGAAATCGACGCAAAGTATACCGATTGTATTTCTGACGGACAACACCTACGCAGTTCCGACGGCGGTTGCCATCCAGTCGCTGATCGTCAACTGGGCAGGCAGTTTGCCGCTTCGCATCTATGTTGTCGTTCACGAGGTCTGCGAAGATTATCGCGAGAGATTGTTGCGCTTCCGCTCCGAATCTGTCAGTCTTGAGCTGATCGATTCGGATTTTGACAGCAGCAGTCTGGTCGATTATTACGATAAAGGCAGCTATGTTTCCGCAACGAGCATGCTCAAGTTCTGCATCCCGCGTCTTTTGCCGCAGGACGACACCATCCTCTATCTTGATGGCGACATCCTCATTCGAAAAGATCTTTCCCCGCTGACGCAAATCGATGTTTCCGATTATTACGCGGCTGCTGTCGAAGATCTCGCTGCGGTCAAGTCCGTCAAGCTGCACGATCTCGTGGGTGTGGTTCGTTACTTCAACTCCGGCGTATTGCTGCTCAATGCAAAGCGCTTTCGCGAGGAGCATCTGGAAGAGATGATGTTTGCGCTTGGCCTGGAACACCCGGACTATATGTGCAGGGATCAATCCGTCTTCAACAAAGGTTTTTTGGAGCAGGTACTCTGGCTTTCGCCCGAATGGAACCTGATGATGTATAACCTCCGCCACGCAAACTATTCCATGGTGCTGGTCAACACCTTCTATGACACGGAATTTGAGAACCTGGAAGAGATGGAGCGTCAGGCTGCCCTGATCCACTTGACGAATAAATATAAGCCCTGGGTCTACGAAGACGCGTATTGCTCCGACGAGTGGTTTTCGTTCTACCGGCAAACACCATTTGCGGACCTTCCAATCCGGCTTCGCACCATCGAAGAGGATATCGTTGAGATGAAAAGGCTCGCCGTGCAGAACAGTCACATCGTTCGCAGGCTCGGTTTCATCACCAAGGATTGGTCGCCGGAGGAAACCATCTTCACGGCGTTCGGCAGGTTGTTTGCCAACAAGGTCAAAAAACCGGCGTTACGAGAGGTTCGCCTCCTTGGTGTCCCGATCTATCGCGAGCGGATTGACAATCAGTACATTACCGCAAGCATACTTGGCATTCGCTGCAAAAAGCGCGAGAATCTGGAAGCAATCGCAAACAAGGTGGATGAACGCATCCATGAGATGATCCGCGAAAGGACCGTCGTGTACCCCTGGGCGACCGATGATATCCCAACCTACTTTGCGTTCCGTCAGTTGGATGTACTGGATCAGCTCAAGGCAAGACGAGGGAAACAAGCATGAGACTGCTGTATGATTTGCGCGCATACCAATATTATGATAAACGCGGGATCGGGCGATATATCTACGATCTCTTTACCCGCACCATGCAGACAAGCGAAGGAAAGATCTATGCGCTAATTGAAGAATCGCTAGACACACCCTTACTACCGGACGATCTCGCCGGGCGTGTTTGCTTTCGCAGCGTGGAGCAATTCCTAACCGATGAATTCCCGGACGACTACTTTGACTGCTTCCTCAACGGAGCTGCGCTTCAGCTTTCACATGAAGGCGGACCGTTGGAGTGGATGTACCCGCCGCAGGTGCTACGCTGCTGCAGAAAAATTTCCTGCATCCTTTATGATTTTATTCCGTTGCTGTTCGATCACTGCTTTCCAAACGAGGATTGGCGGATGCTTTTCGCGCTTCAAATGGAAGCGCTGCGCTATGTGGATCACATCTTCGCAATCAGCCTGTTTACCCAGTGTTCCGGCATACGCTATCTCAACCGTCCCACGGAGGATTTTACCTGCCTGTATGGAGGAGCGGACGAAACCCTCTTCCATTCGCAGAACAGCGAGCTTCCGTTTGCGCGCGGCACTCGCGGTAACCACCTGATCTACATCAGCGGAGACGCGGTGCACAAGAACAATGCGGGTATTGTTCATGCGTTTTGCAGGGCGCGTTGCAACGGTTATTTGCCAAAAGATGCCTCGCTCTATCTCGTTTGCCGTGCATCGGAACAGATGATATCCGAGTTGAAGCAGGAAACGCGTGCCTGCGGCTGCCGTTTTGGCAAAGACGTGATCGTCACCAACTACATCTCGGACGAAGAAATGGTGTCTCTGCTCTCCACCGCGCGCGCGAGCGTATTTGCTTCGTTCTATGAGGGTTTGGGGTTGCCGATTCTGGAAAGCTACGCTGCCGGTACGCCCTGCTGGGCCTCCAATGTTTCCGCAACGCGCGAGTTCGTGCCCGCGGAATGCAGCTTTGACCCGTTTGACAACGATTCTATGGTTGCTGCCATTGAGCGTATCTATGCCGACGACGCGCTCTGTGCCCGCTCGCTGGAGTTTGGCAGACGGCTGATCAAAACAGTCAACTGGAACACAGCCGCTGAAAAGATGCTGCAAAAGCTGGAGGAGCTATGCACGCTCTCCTCGGGTGAGCGCGCGTAAAGCAAACGCCGTCTTGCTATGCCAAACCGAAACGCGTACGTGCCATGTTTTCCGCAACGATTGTATTTAGCGGAAGTTTTTACTATAATTTTTGCAGACGCATGCGCAAAGCCCGCCCATTCCGGCGACGAACGCGCGGCGGATTGTATCCCTCTTCCTGTATCATATGATCGGAGTAACCATGAAGAAACACTTTCTTTCCCGCTTGCTGGCCGCGTTCCTGATCGTTGCTGCGCTTTCCGGCTGCGCACAGCCAAAGGAGACGCTGGAGGCTACGGCAACCGCAACACCCGCGCCTACCGCAACCCCGCAGCCGACGGAAGTACCCACGCCGGAGCCGACCCCGACGCCGGAGCCCACGCCAACCGTGATCACCATCGGCGCCATCGGGGATATCATGATGATGGCGGCGCAGGTCAACGGCGCCTACAACAAGGATACCGGCACCTACGATTTCTCGCGCAGTTTTGCCGGCGTTGCCAACCAGTTCCGCTCCGTCGACCTCATGTGCGGCAACTTTGAATGCACTCTTGCCGGAGAAGAAGCGGGCTATTCACTCAAGAAGCAGGAAGACGAACGCGTGGACACCTTCAACGCGCCGGATTCCATCATCGATACGCTAAAGGACATCGGCTTTGACTTTCTGAGCACCGGCAACAACCACGCGCTCGATCGCCAGATGCCGGGCCTGCTCCGCACGCTGGACATCCTGGATCAAAACGGCATCTACCATACCGGCACCGCGCGCTCCAACGAGGAGCGTGATAAGCCCCTGATCATCGACGTCAAGGGCATCAAGATCGGCTTTATCGCGCCGACGGAGATCATCAACAAGCACGAGAGCTACATGACGGACGCGGAGGCGGAATACGCCGTCACGCGCCTGTATCTGCAGCAGGATCGGCTCGTGTCCGAGATCAAGGCGTTGCGCGCGGCGGGCGCGGACTTCATCGTCGCCTATCCCCACTGGGACAAGGAGCACAAGAGCGCCGCAAACTCCCGCACTCGGGAAGCGGCAAAGTTGCTGCTTGAATCCGGCGTGGATGTCATTCTCGGCTCCCATCCGCATGTCGTGCAGGATATCGAGTATATGACCGTCGAGCGGGACGGGCAACCGTATACGGGGCTTGTCGTCTATTCGATGGGCAACTTCATCTCCAACATGTCCTACAAGGAGAAGGTTGATCCCCTGAAATACGGACTCTATGTGCAGCTTACGGTAGAAAAAGGGCTCGACGGCGTGACCACGCTCAAGAGCGCAGAGTATATGCCACTTTATTGCTTCTATCGTTCGATGGACACCCTCTATCTGCATCAGGTGGTTCCCGCGCTGTCGGATGCGACGCTGATCCATTCCTATTCCGAATTGACGGATAAGGATGTGGAACAGACCCAGATCGCCCGCGAGCACGTCATCGACGTCTGCACGACCGCCATTCCGGTCATGGACGACGCGGACTGGGTGCCGTAAAAACACATTGCACGAACCACAAAGCCCGCGGCAAAGCGATTGCCGCGGGCTTTTGATTTACGTTGAATCCGTTTTCTGCTGAAGTGATCTTATTCCTTACTCTCCTGCTGCACCGCGGGTTCCTGCTTGATCGCGCAGACGATGAATCCCGCCGCGATCATGAACCAAACCCAGGAGACGTTGAGCGCCTGATAGGCAAACAGGAAGTCCTCCATCATCCCCTCCGCAAACGTAAAGAGGAGAACGGCGGGCAATAGCCGCGTTGCAAGCGGCAGCGTCTGATGCCGCGCGCCAAACGAGAGCTTGACCGCGCTGACCGCAACCAGCGCGAGAAACACCAGCGTCAGCAGCAGCCCGATCACGCCGAACGATGCCAGCACGGCAACCAGAGAGTTGTGGAAATAACCAATCGGCGAGTTGACCGGGAAATACGGGCTCATCACCTCGGAAACAACCGCGGGCCCGGTGCCGAACGCGAGAATTCTCGGGTTTTGCAAAACCCCGTTTAACACGCCCCGCCAGATATCCGTTCTTCCGTTGAAGCTCTCCGCATCGGACAGGTCTCTATCGACGACCTCGGTTGCCGCAACTTCACCCTCTGCGGGCTGCGCGGTCGCGGTCGGTACCACGGCGCTCTCTTCCGGCGCGGCAGTAGGAGCGGGGTTCAGCGCGGCTTCTTGAGCCGCAGCGGCTTCGACGCGCGCCAGATATCCATTGTTGACGCGACCCACCAGCTCGGCTCCTTCATAGACCGCAACGATCGTGATACAAGCCGCGAGCACACCGAGGGCCACGCGCAAAACCGCCTTCATCCTCGGTTTCAGCGCCTCGCGCAGCACCAGATACACCTCAAGACCGAGCGCAAGCCCCGCGCCGATGATGCCGGTCCTGCTGACCGTGAGCGCCAGCGGAATATAGCAGAGCACGCCGCAGACCACCCAAACCACGCGATGCCAGCGCTTCTTGGAGCGCGCCAGAAGATAGCCGACCAGAATCACGGCAACCGCCTGCGCGGGTGCGCTCCGATTCGGGTGATTGTCGATTCTCAGCCTGCCTTCGCTGAATTGAATACCTTCTGAAAAGGTCGGAAACATCGGTGCAAACCAGTTTGTGTAGACGGTAAGCAGGCTCACGATGCTCAAAAACACAACCGAAACCACCGTGGTCACCGCGAGCGCCGTCATGACGCGCTCTGCCGTCTTTTGATCGAACGCGTACGGCAGCGAGAAGCACAGAAACAGCACGGTGATCGTGCAGGAAAACCATTGATAGGACGCGACTAGATGCGCGCGCGAACGGTTGAGCACGATCGTCAGACACATCCAGGCCAGATACACCAACAGAAAGCGAATCTCCCAATGCTTGGTAAAACGCAGGCCGAAATACAATTGCGTGAGCAGTACCAGCGACATCGGATAAAACCAGTATGCAAGCAGCGTGTCGTGGTCGATCGGCATGATGTTAAACAGAATCTCTGTCGCGACGCAACCCATCAGCGTCAACACCGCCAAAAAGCGCCAGGAGAGCACTCCCTTTTCCTTCAAGGGAATCGGGAGCGAAATGCGTTTCTTGCTTTGCGTCTGTTCACTTTGATTCATAGTACCCTCAATTTTCTCTTGCAGGATTCGCGACGAAACGCGATCCACGGGATGGAGTTACAGCGTTTATTTCGATTGCGCGCGAATGTGCTCGCTGATTTTTGCGATCACGCTCGCGTCCACTTGGTCGTCAAACTTTCGTGCGAAGAGCATGCCGCTATCCAGTAGCATCCCGTAATCCGCGCTCGTCAGCGTCCGCGGCGAGGCTCCGCCGCCGGACCAGTCGACGTACCGCATGGTTGCCGCCATCTCGTCGTCCCAGCCCATGAATGCGCGGCGTTCCATAAACGGCGAATTCGCCACCAGCGTTTGCAGCCAGATCTCGTCCGCGCAGGAGGAATGGCGATAGTACGCGCGGTAATGCGGCATCTGCTCCACCGCATAGCGCGCCAGCGCATGTGTGATGGAAAACCACACACCGCCTTTTTGAAACACGATGGGCGTGTTTTTGATCCGGTTGACGCCGAGCTTTCGTTGCATCAGCACGGACAGCGGCGCAAGCCTGCGGTTGAACTTTTTCAGGAGCGGGTTCACCGGCTGCCGCCAGTGCCAACGACCGATTCTGCCCTCGACGATGTCCGGCTTTGCGGTTTCGCGCTCAAAGGAGACAAATTCCTCTCCCGCATGCGCGTCAAAGAACGCGCGAATCTCCGCCTGCGTCTTGAGCGGCAGATCGACGCCGGAGAGCAGGTGATAAAACGCGTGCTCCTCCTCGCTCGCGAGACGGACGAGCGAAAGAATCGCGTCGATAAACGTTTCGCTGCCCCAGCGCGCATCCAGCCGCGGCACAAAGCACATGCGGCTGTGCGGAGCAACTTTTCGCAGCTCTTCCTCGGGAAAGTCCTGCGCTTTTTTGTCGATGTGCAGATACAGATCGTTTTGTGGATCGTCCAGCAAGCCGAGCAGATTGATGAGCTGCGCCTTTTTGCTGTGCGCCGTGATCAGATACGCATGTTTCAGCCGCTTTGCGTCTTCCATCCACCTCATCCTTTCGAAACGATCGCATTCTTTGCTCTTATGCCGGATTACTCGCCCTTTACCCAGTCCTGCGAAACATTCCCCTCCAGCTTGTGGGGATCGTCCACGCCCGGCACCAGCTCGGAATAGCCCCACAGGAGCTGATCCGGCACGGAGCGATAGTGGTTCTCCGCGCGCTTATTGATGTATTCACCCATGAATACCATCGTTGCGGAGGCGCCGCCGTCGAGGTTATAGGCCAAGACGCAGCCTTCCTTCTCGAACAGTTTGGCAAATTCGGAGAGCAGCAGGCCGTGGCTGTAGTGCGGCAGACGCCCGTCGACCACGATCGCGACAAAGTGTCCCGGCTCGACCAAGCCAAGCCCCGCGCGGGGATTGATTCTGCCAACGCGGTCTTCATCGACCTTGTCGCAGAGCTTGCCGTCGAGGATCAGCGGAGGCCCGAACGCAAACGTGTCCTGCGTGCCCGCGTCGATTTCGTTGAGCATGGCTTCGTCCTTGATGTTGTAGATGCGCATGGAGAAATCCTCCGTCAGCGCCATCATCGAGGCTTGCGTCATCGCGCGGAAGATGCGCCCGTCGCGCATCATCATGCCGCGATTATAGTCGGAGTGCAGCAGGTTGTCGCCCGTCATGCCCAACACCGCGCGGTAGCGGCGCGCCATATCGCAGGCGTCCTCCGTGTCCCTGCCGTTGAGTCTTGCGGAGCCAAAGCCGGAGCGATAGGAGTCGACGCCGCGCTCGTAGATATGCGCAACATAGTACGCGAGCGGCGGGTCGCTCTGCTCATATCGGTGAATCTCGACGGCGAGCGTGTCGCTGCGATATTCGTAAATTCCGTTTTCATCGTCAAACACCACGACCTCTTCGGGATCGCTCGCCTTGCGGAAATGCGAGGCAAACGCGTCCTCCGCGGGCGTCGCCTCCGGCGGCGTTGCGGTCGCGGCCGGCGCGGACTCGGTCGGCATGGGCGTCGGCGTTGCCGCAAGCGGCGCTTCCTCCGCGAGTGCCTGCGTGCGGAGCGTTTGATACAGCATCCCCGCGCCCGCCAGCAGGAGCAGCGCTCCCGCCGAGAAGCAGAGGATGATAAGTCCGCGTTTCTTCTCCGCTTTCTTGCGCGTGCCTGAAACAAACCCAGCAACCAGCGCGATTACGCCGACTAGCGCCAGCCCCGCGCCAAGATAAAGCTGATAGGAAGGCTGGTTTGCCATTGAAACTGTGTTTGTTTGCGCCTGCGGTTGCGACTGTGCCGCTTCCTGCGCTGCGGTTGCCTCCGGCACAGGGGTATCGCTTGGCGTGGGCGTCGCTGCCGCTTCCGGCTCAGATGCGGGTGCCTTGAGCGAGGAAAGGATCGCAAAGAGGTCGCTCGTACTCTGTTCCTGCGAGGTCGCGACATCGGCAGGATAGGTTTGAATGAAATACGGCGTATCCGTCACGCTCGCGCGGTAAACCTGATACGTGGTGTATCGATCAAACGCCGCCTGCGCAAGAGAAACCGCGCTCTCGCCGCCAAACGCCGCAATCGGTGCCTGCGTGTCGTAGAGCCCGCTGGTTCCGCTCGCGAGGTGCTGATAGATCGCGCGCACCTGCCAAACGCCGTAAGCCTTCGCGCTGACATACTCCTTGGAAGCATCCGTCGCCTGAGCCGCGGCGAGCAAAACGTGCTTTGCGGTCAGCTCATGCATGCCCTCGCTGTCCTCAGCGATGGCGGCATGTGTGACGATCGTATCCGGTTGATAGCGGCGCAAAACTTGGATGAGCCAGTTCGTGACGTCTGTTTTTTCGATATAGGTATAGAGCTTTTTGAGCTCGATTGCGCTCGGATAATAGGGGAAATTCCCGAAGATCGGCTGCGTGCGCGAGCCCAGCGCATATCGTGCCTCAATCGCCTGCTGCTGCATTTGCCGGTTTTCGCTGGAGAGGAACACAAGCGCTGCGTCTCCGCCGGAAAGATACGGCAATAAGCTCCCGAAGTAGTAGGATTCATCCGCCGTGTGCGCGAGAATCACCATCACCTTGGGCTGTGTCTCCTGCGCGGACATCACGCAAAGCTCGTCCGGCGCGGTTGCGGTGTCGTAAACGCGCACCTCGGAGATGGCATATTTCTTTGCGGAAGTCACGCGTACGCCGGCGCAGTTATCGGGCAGCGGGTAGTAGTCGTTGAGCAGATCGGGGTTTGCGCTCACGCTCTGAAGTACCGTTCCCGAAGCATCGAGGGCTTCGACGGTTGCCGCTTCCGGTGCCGCATACCAGCCGATGTAGAGCCCCTTCGCGCCGCTTGGCAGCTTGAGCGCGAGCGATTCATCCGCGTCAAACGAGATGCGGGAGTTATAGTAATCGTCCGTGAGCCGCGGCTCAAACGAAACGGAACGCTCCGGCAGGGTAAAGGTGCATTCGCTTGTGAGGTCGCCCGCCTGAGCGTTTCCTTCCGCGCGGGCAGCAGTCACCGTTGGGAAAAGCATTGCGCCCAATAGAAAAAAAGCGGCTGCGCTCCTGAAAAATTTAGAATCGTAGACGCTTTGAAAACGCATGTGTCGTGCTCCTTTGCGCCGCAAGCAGTATTGCGACGGATTTCTCTGTTCGGTAAGCTCCGGCTCCCGCCGGGTAAAGCGCGGTTTAGCGGGCGTTCGTTATGACGCAACCTGCGTCGCTACGGGTGTCTCCTGCGGCAGGGTCGGTTTTCCGCCCGTCTCCAGCAGATTGATGGTGATCACGATCGACAGCACCAGAAACAGCGCGTTGAGTATGATCCACTTCTTCCATTGATTTGTCTTACGCTTCATCATTTTATCCTCTGTATTATGATAGTGACAAGCACAAAAAAAGTCAAATCCGCGGATGGAGATTTCGCCTGCGGGCGATACTACCGCGCGCTGAAGAAACCGCGAACTTTAATTTTTATGTGAACTGTTGGCGGAAAGCATGCCGCGAGTTGCGATTTTATAGTATGATACCAAGGATTGATCGTATTTGATCCACCAAGTTTCCGTTTCGCCAATTTTTGCGGATGCGTGCAGGTTTTTATGCCCGCTTTTCAGCATGGATTGTGCGATCAACCCATCCTATACCAGAGGAAATCAAACCATGTATCGAATTGTTTCTCTTCTGATGGCAGCGCTGATGCTGCTGCCCGCATCCGAGCCGGTCAGCACTGACGCGCCGGATGCCGAAGTTGCCGCGCCTTACTACATCGTCGTGGATGCGGACGATCCCTCCATCGTGTTTTACCAGCGCGATGCGGATGAGCAGTGCATTCCCGCAAGCACGATGAAGATCATGACCTGCATTCTCGCGCTGGAGAACCTCAAGGATTTCAGCGAGGAGATCGAGGTCTCCAAGCAGGCGGCAAACCTGAAGGATTCCAATTCGCTGTTGGGTGTTTACGCGGGCGAAAAACTGACCGTCGATCAGCTGTTGCACGGAATGATGATGGTTTCCGGCAATGATTGCGCTCTGCTGCTTGCGATTCGCGTGGCGGGCAGCGTCGCCGCGTTTTCCGACCTCGCAAACGCGAAGGCCGCCGAGCTCGGCATGGTCAACTCGCATTTTCTCAACGCGACCGGCGCCTACCGCAGCGGGCAATATTCCACCGCGCGCGATATGGCGATTTTGACCGCCTACGCGCTGAAGAACGACAAATTCCGCGAGCTGATCGCAACCAAAACCTACACGATTGAACCGAATGAATACCGCAAGAAACCGGAAGTGATCGAGAACTCCAACCGCTTGATTTCGGATGATCCCACGACGAGCGAAGTGTATACCGATCTTTGCATCGGCGGCAAGACGGGCAGCACCGAGAACGGGGGAAAGTGCCTCGTCTGCGTGGGCGAGCTCGACGGCGCGCGCATCATCGTCGTGCAGATCGGCGCGGACGACCCGAACAGCTACGATATGCACCGCCGCATGCCGAAGGTGTTTGCAAACGCGAAGAAGTTCCTCGAATACACCCTCAACAACGACTACACGCCGGTAACGCCCGACTCGCTCGGCTTTACGTATACGACGGAAGCGACGGCAAAGGGCGAGACGGAATCCTTCCCGATTTCGGCGAAGTTTGACGAGAGCGCGGTTCGCAGACTACCGAAGGATATGGCGGATGCGCTCGCCAAGGACCTGACCAAGATGGAGGTCAAAACTCAGCTCAACGACGATCTCACCGCCGCGAAGGCTGGCGATACCGTCGGCACCATCTCGTGTTCCTACGAAGGGCGCGCTCTCTTTAGCGGCGATCTCGTTGCGGATGCGGACGCGGTCGCAACCCCGGCGCCGACCGCAACCCCTGCGCCCGCCACACCGGAACCCGTGCAGGACGAATCCGTTGGCGATCTCCTCGCGCACGCCAATCCCGGCGTATACATCTTTGGCGCTCTCAGCGTGCTGCTGGCCGCCAGCCTGATCACGCTGATTGTACTGTACCTCAAGAAGCGCAGATAGCTCCCTTACTTTTCTTGAAAGAAAAGTATTCTGATAAGAGCCTTCTTACTTTTCTTAGAAGAAAAGTAAGCAAAAGAACTCATTCGTGCCAACTTTTTAAAAGACGCAAAAAGAGGCTCGCGCAAGCGAGCCTCTTTTTTATGGGTTTCCTTATTTGTCCAGGATCTCGGTGACGACGCCGGAGGCAACCGTTCTGCCACCTTCGCGGATAGCGAAGCGCAGTCCCGGCTCGATCGCGATCGTCGTGATCAGCTGGATGTTCATGTCGATGTGGTCGCCAGGCATAACCATCTCAACGCCCGCGGGCAGTTCGATGGAACCCGTCACGTCCGTCGTGCGGAAGTAGAACTGCGGACGGTAGCCCGAGAAAAACGGGGTGTGACGGCCGCCTTCTTCTTTCGTCAACACGTACACGCGGCCCATGAAGTGCGTGTGCGGGTGGATCGAGTTCGGCTTCGCCAGAACCTGGCCGCGCTCGATGTCCGTGCGCTGTACGCCGCGGAGCAGGGCGCCGATGTTGTCGCCTGCAATCGCCTGATCCAGCTGCTTACGGAACATTTCAACGCCGGTCACGACGACCGAGCGGGTTTCTTCCGAAAGACCAACGATTTCAACCGTGTCGCCGACCTTGACCGTTCCGCGCTCCACGCGGCCCGTCGCGACCGTACCACGGCCCGTGATCGTGAACACGTCTTCAACCGGCATGAGGAACGGTTTGTCAACCGCGCGCTCAGGCGTCGGGATATAGCTGTCAACCGCGTCCATCAGGTCGAACAGGCACTTGCACTCCGGTGCTTCCGTTGCCTTTTTGCCTGCGATCAGTGCTTCCATCGCCAGCAGCGCGCTGCCCTTGATGATCGGAATTTCGTCGCCCGGGAACTCGTACGTGCTCAGCAGTTCGCGGATTTCCATCTCGACGAGCTCCAGCAGTTCCGGATCGTCAACTTGATCCGTCTTGTTCATGAACACGATGATGTACGGCACGCCGACCTGACGCGCAAGCAGGATGTGCTCACGGGTCTGGGGCATCGGGCCGTCCGCCGCGCTCACGACCAGGATCGCGCCGTCCATCTGGGCGGCACCGGTGATCATGTTTTTCACATAGTCCGCGTGGCCTGGGCAGTCGACGTGCGCATAGTGGCGCGACTTCGTCTCATACTCAACGTGCGCGGTGTTAATCGTGATTCCACGAGCCTTTTCTTCCGGCGCTTTGTCGATTTCGTCGTAGCGCATCGCTTTCGCTTCGCCCTGCTGTGCCAGCGCCATCGTGATCGCCGCCGTCAGCGTCGTCTTGCCGTGGTCAACGTGGCCGATTGTGCCTACGTTTACGTGCGGCTTATTCCGTTCGAATTTTGCCTTTGCCATTACAACCATTCCTCCTAAAAAACTTGTTGTTACCCGCATGCGGAATTTGTAACGGCAGCGGGCAAAATATGTTGTGCACCTTGTTTGGATGCTGGAGCGGGTGATGGGAATCGAACCCACATAGCCAGCTTGGGAAGCTGGAGCTCTGCCACTGAGCTACACCCGCACAGTGAAGCATCCCCCAAGCCGCAGGCGCTTGCGGCAAAGGTAATTTTCGAGCAGGTTGTTTCAAATAAAATCGGTTGGATAGGAAACGGAATCTGCATCGAAATCCACCGCGCAGGACACAAGCGTTACCCATGCGCCTCCACGGTAGCATCCCCTATTCTATCGGCTTTACAGGAAAAAGTCAACATCCCAGATCGTGTATTCCGGCGGGGAAATACCCCCAAGATAAGGCCCCGCCGGAACATAATATACCTCATAAACGGCGCGTAAAAGCGGCTGCTTTCGGCGCTACTTTTCCTCCCAGCCCATCGCGCGATCCAGCGCCCGACGCCAGCCCGCGAGCAGCCTTTCGCGTTCGGTTCCCTCGATCTGCGGTGTAAAGATGCGGTCGCTTTCCCATTGATCCACGATGTCCTGCAAGCTCGTGAACACGCCGACCGCGAGCCCCGCAAGGCAGGCCGCGCCCAACGCCGTGGATTCCACGCACTTCGGACGGTTGACACGCGCGTTGAGCAGGTCCGCCTGAATCTGCATCATGATGTTGGAGACCGAGGCCCCGCCGTCCACCTTGAGCTCGCAGAGGTGAACACCCGCGTCCTTTTCCATGGTCTCGACGAGATCGCGAATCTGGTAGGCGATGCCTTCCAGCACCGCGCGGGCAAAGTGCGCCTTGGTCGTTGCGCGGGTGAGCCCCAGCATCGCGCCGCGGGCGTACATGTCCCAGTGCGGCGCGCCGAGCCCGGTAAACGCGGAGACGAAATAGGCGCCTCCCGCGTCCGGTACGGACTCCGCAAGCGCATCGACCTCCCGCGCACTCGTGATGAGGCCGAGGTCGTCGCGCAACCACTTGATCGCGCTACCCGCGTTGAAGATGCTGCCCTCCAGCGCATACTCCACCCGGTCTCCGATGCCCCATGCGATGGTGGTGAGCAGGCGGTTCTTGCTCTCGATGGGCTCTGTGCCCGTGTTCATCATCAAAAAGCCGCCCGTGCCGTAGGTGCACTTCGCCATGCCGGTTTCAAAGCAAGCCTGCCCAAACAGCGCCGCCTGCTGGTCACCCGCCGCGCCCGCGAGCGGAACGCCGCCGAGCGCTTCGAGGCCGAGGATGTGCGGCTGCACCGTGCCGTAGACATGGCTCGAAGGCAACGCCTTTGGCAGCATGCAGCGGGGGATATTGAGCCGCGCGAGCAGTTTATCGTCGTAGTCGAGCGTGTGGATATCAAACAGCATCGTGCGCGAGGCGTTGCTGTAGTCGGTTACGTGTTCGCCGGTGAGGTTCCAGATCAGCCACGTATCCACCGTGCCAAAGAGCAGCTCTCCGGCCTCCGCGCGCTGCTGACCGTTTTCGATGTGATCGAGGATATAGCGAATCTTCGTGCCGGAAAAATAAGCGTCGATGAGGAGCCCCGTGGTCTTCTGCACATAGTCGCTCCAGCCTTCGGCGATCAGCGTTTCGCAAAGCGGCGCGGTTCTGCGGCACTGCCAAACGATCGCGTTATAGACGGGATGCCCCGTCGCCTTGTCCCAAACAATCGTCGTCTCGCGCTGGTTGGTCACTCCAATGGCAGCGATGTCGCCGGGCTGAATCTCCGCGCGCTTGAGCACGTCCGCCGCGGCTTGCTTCTGCGTTTCGAGAATGTCAAACGGGTCGTGCTCCACATAGCCCGCGCCCGGATAGATCTGGCGAAACTCATATTGCGCGCTGCTGACGATCTTTCCCTTGAGGTCAAACAGGATCGCCCGCGAGCTGGTCGTGCCCTGATCCAGTGCAAGAAGATATTTTGACATGGTAAGTGATTCCTTTCGATGCGACAATTGAGAGATGATCTGATTTCGTTCGGAACGGATATGGGTCGGTAAATCGGTTCTATTATGGCACAAGGCACGCCTTTGATCAACACGGGTATTGATAAAACCGATCCCGAATTCAGTATCAACCTTATTTAAAGCACGTCCTTTTCGATCTGTTCCAGCAGTTGTAAAATCTCCAGCGGATTTCTCGCGCGATAGACGGAGCCGATTAACTCCTCTTCTCCGTAGCCGTATTCTGCGGCGATAAACGGAAGGCTGTTTTTCTCGGCTGCCTCCCTGTCGTGCACACGGTCGCCAACCATCACCGCAAGATCGCAGTTCCACTCGCGAAGGAGATACGAAACCGCACTAGCTTTCTCCGGAAACTCCCCGGCGCAGGCAAGGCGCGGGAACGCCGCGCGAATGCCGGTTGTCTCCAACGCGGTCTGTACATACTCCCTGCTGCCGTTGGAGCAGATCGCGAGACGGTACCCCCGCTTTTGAAGCGCTGCAATCAACTCCGGCACACCGTCATACAACCTTCCAACACGCTTCAGCGCAGCCCGCTCGTTTGCGTCAAACAGAGCCTCAAATCCGGCGGGATCGGAATATCCCGGCGCGATGGCGCTCAGAAACGCCTCTGCAGGCTCGCCGATGTGGCGCATGACGATTTCATCCGAAACGTCCGGTAGATGCAGCGCGCGCAGCGTCTCGTGCGCAGCACGACAGCTGTGCCTGTGTGTCTCAAGCAGGGTTCCGTCGAGATCGAAGAGGATTGCTTTGCTTGCCATCATGGGTCTCCTTCCGTATCGGCAGCGGTTCGCTCGCGGTCATTATCGCACACGGGAGAGCTTCGCTCAAGGTCCAGAGCGCGCAACCGGTAAAACGGCGATGCCTCGATTCGGTTTTCGTGTGCGCGCATCGAAATCTGTAACTTTCTTACTTTCTTTTTCCCCAAAAGCAGTCTATCATACAATGTATGTCGACTAACCAAACGAAACAAAATCCGGTTCCGGCGGGCTTTGTGCCAAACAAAGCGCTGGGACAGAATTTTTTGAGCAGCGATGCAATCATCGAGGCGATACTGGACGCGGCGCAGATCGAAGGAAAGCGCGTGCTCGAGATTGGCCCCGGCACTGGTGCGCTGACCGAGGGGCTATTATCCCGCGCGGGATTTCTCGCCGCGGTGGAGAAGGACGGTCGCCTCTGCGAGCTGCTCACGGAGCGCTTCGGAGACACGATGACGCTCATGCATGCGGACGTGCTGGATGCGGATATTCCCGCGCTGATGGGTGCTGAGCCCTGGCACGCGGTAGGCAATCTGCCGTATTACGCCACGACGCCGATCGTGCTAAGGCTTCTTTCGCTCCTGCCGGAGAGCATGACGCTCATGGTGCAAAAGGAAGCGGCGCCTCGCTTCTTTGCCCCGCCAAAGGATCGCGTCTACGGCCCGGTCGCCGTCGTCACCGGCTGCTTTTATGCGGCAAAGGTGGTCGTCAACGCTCCGCGAAGCTGCTTTAACCCGCCGCCGGAGGTGGACTCCGTCGTGGTTCGCCTCACCAGAAATGCAGTTCCCGGCGTGGACGGCGCGGCATTCCTTTCATTTTTAAAACAGGCGTTTTCCATGCGCAGAAAAACGCTGTATAATAACGTCAACAAGGACGAGCGGGTCACCGAAACGCTCGCCAGGCTGCATTTTCCGGCGGATGCACGCGCAGAGGCGCTGCCGCCCGAAACGTTGTTAAACCTGTTTCTTGCGCTGACTCACAACAACGACTAACGACCATCATCGAATTGGAGGATGTATCAACATGGCAAAACTTACTTACTTTTATCTGCCCAGCTGCCCGCACTGCCGCCTTGCCGCGCGCTGCATTGAAGAGCTCTGCGCCGAAGACCCGCGCTATGCGGATGTGGAGATCGAGCGCGTCGACGAATCCGCAGAAAAAGCGCGCGCCGCGAAGTACGATTACTGGTACGTGCCCTGCTTCTACATGGGTGACCAGAAGATTCACGAAGGACACGCGGAGAAAGCGGACGTCAAGGCTGTGCTCGACCGCGCACTAAAGTCCTGATCAGTCCAGATTCGAGTCCATCATCCCGCCGCCGACAGTGTTGTCTGCGGCGGGATTTTTTTGTGTGTTTCTTCTTTTATCAAAATGAACCCATACGCGCGTTATAGAAGGCAACATTTGTTGCTTTTTCTCCACACGCAAGCGTGGGTAACGATGTATAATAAAGTCAACACGGCACCGTACAAGGTGTTCGAAAAAAAGTAACCCGATACCCGAATTCAAACCGCAAAAAGGGAAGGATCGACCATGTTGATTACGATTTATATTCTGTTGGCCCTGATCATCGGTGTGATCGTGTTCAACGTGATCGTTGCCTGGAAGCTCTCCGGCATGATCCTGCACCCGCGTATCTATGCCTACGACACCGTCGTGGACGAGGAGGTCAAGCGCGGGCATTTCACGCGGGAGTGGTTCGACAGCAACGTGCACCTAGAGGACTTCACCCTCCGTTCTCCGCAGGGGTACGATCTGCACTGCGCGCTTTGGCCACGCGAGAAGAGCGCCTCGTTTGCCGACGGCCGCCGCCGCGTTGTCGTGCTGGTACACGGCTTTACCTATTGTCTGCTTGGTCAGATCAAATACGCCGCCATGTTCCACGAACTTGGGTTTGACTGCGTGCTGTATGATCACCGCAACCACGGCCTTTCCGACAAGATGCCGACCACGATGGGCGCAAACGAAAAAGAGGATCTCGCGTTTGTCTGCGCTTGGGCGCGGACGCACTACGGCGAGGACGCCGTACTCGGCACACTCGGCGAATCGATGGGTGCGGCGACCGTGATGCTGCACGCGGGAATGGACGAACGGCTCGCGTTCGTGGTGGAAGACTGCGGCTACAGCGACCTGACGAAGCTGCTCAAGAGCGTGGTGACCACGCGCTTTCATCTACCCGCGTTTTCCGTTTTACCGATCGCGAGCCTGTTTTCCCGCCTGCGCGGCGGTGTGCTGTTTCGGAATGTTTGCCCCGCGGACGCGCTCAAACGCAATAAGGCAACACCGATGCTTTTCATCCACGGAGACGCGGACGAACTCGTACCGCCTGCCATGCTGCAGGAGTGCTTTGACGCAAAACCAGGCATCAAAGAACTATGGCTCGTGCCGACTGCTCCGCACGCGGGCAGCTATGCAACCGACCGGGAGGGTTACCGCGCGCGCCTTCGCAAATTTTTAGCCGAAAACGGGCTGATTTCGTGACAAAAACAGGCGTAACCTCGCTTGCCGCCTCTCTTGCAAACACAGTAAAACGCTGTTATCATTAACACATATGGAGGGCGAATTTTATGACAAAATCGTTCCAAAAAGCCATGATCATCTCATCCGTCGTGTTCCTCGTCATCGGGCTTGTGCTCGTCATCTGGCCGGATGCGGCGCGACACATCATTATCTATGCCATCGGGGCTGCGGCGCTGCTTTACGGCGGCTTTCGCATCGTGGATTTCTTCGTGCGCAAGGAGCACCTCGCCAACTCGGTTCAACTCGGCGTCGCGCTCGGCATCGCCTGTCTGCTGCTCGGGCTGTTTCTGATCTTCAAGGCGGATCTGGTCGTTTCGCTGCTCGCCTCGCTCATCGGCGTTGCGGTCATCATCGACAGCGTGTTGCGCTTGCAGATCGCGCTCAACCTTCGGTATTTCGGCTCGGCGTACTGGGTGATCCTGCTCGTCACCGCGCTGGTGACGCTCGGCCTTGGCATCCTGTTGTTGTTCAACCCCTTCACCGCGGTTCGTGTCGCAACCATCGTCGCGGGCGTACTGTTGCTTCTCGACGGCGGCTTCACACTCTGGAGCGTGCTGCAATCTCAAGGCAGCGGGCCGCAACGAACGGTCGTCATCAAATAATACGCAATCACCATGCGGCGCGATGCGCCGCTTTTTTATGGTCTTTCATCAAATCTAAAAATACACATCTAATCAAACAACATTTCACAGGAGGCACTATGAGCGAAAACATCGACTTGGCGACCAAATTATTCAACGAAACCTGGAATCTCATCGAGAAAACGAACCGCACGGACGCGGAGACCATCACCATGCTGCACAAAGCACACACCTCGTGCTATCTCTGGCGCGAGGCCAATCAGCCGATCAACAACGCGCGCGGAGAATGGCAGGTTTCCCGCGTCTACAGCATTCTGGACGAGGGAGCGCTTGCCCTGCAGCATGGGAAACAGTCGCTCAAAATCTGCCTCGACAACGGAATTGGAGACTTTGACCTCGCGTTTGGGTATGAGGCGGTTGCGCGCGCCTATAAGGCGCTTGGAAAAACGGCTCAGCAAAAGGAAAACAAACAGTTGGGCATTGCCGCCTGCGACGCGATTGCGGACAACGATGATCGGGACTACACGATCGGCAGCTTTGCGGATCTATAACGCGCTTGCGCGATAAAAGAGGCGTTCGGTGAAAACCGAGCGCCTCTTGTTTATTGCGTGCGTAAAAAATCCGCCTTACATCTCTTTTGTTTCAAAGAGCGGCATCGTAACGCCCATGTCCGGCATATAGATGCGCGTGCAGTTGCGCCCCGCCTCCTTTGCGGCGTAGAGTGCTGCGTCCGCCTTGCGGTAGAGCTCGTCGAAATCCGCTCCGTCCTGCGGATAGGTCGCGGCGCCAAAGCTGCAGGAAACCTCCATCCGGTCGCTGGCGTTCTGAAACACCTGCGTGCAGAGGCTGTTGACCTTGATCAGCAGCGCGTCGCGGTTGACCACGTTTTTTAGTAGCAGCACAAACTCGTCTCCGCCGATTCTGCCGACGAGGTCGTCCGCGCGGAGCGCACCGCGCAGCAGATCGCAAATCCGCGCCAGCATTTGGTCTCCGTAGCCGTGCCCGTAGCGGTCATTGATGCGCTTGAAGTGATCGACATCCACCATCACGAGCGCATGGAGTCCGCCGTTGCGCGGCTGGGTAAACACCATCTTTGCCGCGTCCAAAAACGCGCCGCGGTTGAGAACACCCGTGAGCGTATCTGTCCTGAGCTGGGTCATCAGCGTCAGCTCTTCGCGCTTTTGTACGTCGATATCCCGCAGCAGAATCGAAGCGCGCACGTTGGAGGAATACGGGTCGGGCAGCATCTGCACGCTCAACCGCACCCAGACATACTTTCCGCTCTCCTTGAGGTGGCGATATTCCTGTTTTTCAAGCCGGGCCCCGCGGAAATACTCCGTCAACAGATGCTCCCGCGCGGTAAACGAGCGAATGCGCTCGCGATCCTCGGGGTGCACATAGACCGACAGCAGATGGCGCATGGCGCTCTCCATCGACCCGTTCATCTGCTCCGGAATCGGCTGTATCAGCGTACCCTTTTGTGCCTCTAGCCTGCCCTGCGTCAGATCAAACTCCAGATACGCGGTGTTCTGCTGCGGCAGGGATTCGTAGGTCTTTTCCCAGCGGCGGTAGGCAACCTCGCGCGCGTGCTGTTCCGTCACGTTCTGCAGCGAGATGACCGCCTGCGAGGGCAGCCCGTCCTCGTCGTAAATCAGCGAATACGTGACGCGATACCACTCAAACTCGCAGATATCGCAGCCCAGATTCAGCTGCAACACCGCGCTTCCGGTCGGGTGTTCGCCGCTGATCATCCGTGAATACAGCTCTTTGCCGGCATCCACGCACTCGGGGCTGATGACGCTGTTTTGATTCAAAAACTCCGGCAGGTTATAGATGGTGCTTCTGTGAAACAGCTCCGCCGACTCCGGCGGCAGATATGCCGTTTGTTCCGCGATGTGATAGCGAAGGACAAGCTTGTCGCTCTGGCGAACGGCGATGCGATACTCTTCCTCGCGCACGCGGAGCTCTTCCTCCACGCGTTTTTGCGGCGTGATATCCATAAACGCGCAGATCCACAAATCTCCGCCGCTCTTGATGCGCGAGGCGTGGATGATCGCCCAGCTGGAGGAGCCGTCCCGCCGCTGCAGGCGCGCCTCGGTCTCAATCGTCGGTTCCTGCGGCTCGCTGAACGCCGCGATTCGCTCCAAAATCTCTTTGCGTTTTACCTGCTCCACACAGTCCAACGCGCCGGCGATACCGCTCGCCTCTGCTTGAAGTGCATCCAAACAGCCAATCATGCGATAATAGTTATCATTCGCAAATAAAATTGAAAGTCTCTCATCCGCCCAGGCGACGCAAATGCCGCAAGGCAATTCAGAGAGGATATACTCGCGTAGATCCGCTGTTAAAGGATACTCTTTTTCGTTTGTGCGCATTTGTCGCTCCGGTTCGATTGATCGAAGGGATTCTATGGCAGTGTACAAATCATTATGGTTATTAGTATAACATCGCTTGTTGTGAATGCAAGCAAATTTTCACATTTGTTCAAGGTTTTAGTTGTGGTTTAACCAATAATTCAGAATTTGTCAAAATATTAATGCGTTATTGCCGTTCTTAAGCGGTTCCGCAATGTTGCAGCGTAACATGTTACGTGCAAACATTGTATTCATAGCATACCGCCTTGTATGCGCTTGGTTTCATGTAAGAAACCAGGGCGTGCGCCGTCACACCGTGCCGCCTTGAATCCCCGCAGGAAAATAGATATAATGCAGGCAGAATCAAAAACCGGACACGGTTAGAGGAGGCGCTCTTCATATGAAGCAGTTTCGTGCGTGTATCGTCGGCGGCGGCTTTGTCGGTGCCGCGCATATTGAGGCGCTGCGCCGCCTGGGCAATGTGGAGATCGCGGCCGTCTCCAACCGGCACGACCCGCAGGCAAAGGCGGAAGCCTTGTTTGTGCCAAAGGGCTACGCGGACTACCGCGAGATGCTGGAAGCGGAGAAACCGGATGTCGTACACATCTGTACGCCGAACGATTCGCATTATGAGATTGCAATGTTCGCCATGCAGCGCGGCATCCACGTCATCTGTGAAAAGCCGATGACGCGCACGCTGGAGGAAGCACGCTTGCTCGCGGAGTATGCGGACGCGCACCATCTCGTCAACGCGGTCAACTTCAACTGCCGCTTTTATCCGCAGATACTGGAGGCGCGCTCCACGGTGCAGTCCGGTTCCCTCGGCGACATCCGTGCGATCCTCGGCGGATACCTGCAGGACTGGTTGTTTTGGGACACCGACTACAGCTGGCGTCTGGAGCCGGAGATCAGCGGAGAAAGCCGCGCCTTTGCGGACATCGGCTCGCATTGGATCGACATGGTTGAGTTCGTGACAGGACTTCGCACGGTAGAGGTGTTCGCGGACTTTGAGACGTTTCATCCTGTGCGGAAAAAGCCGCTGCGTCCGGTGGAATCCTTTTCCGGCGTGGCGCTGCGCCCGGAGGAATATGCCGAAGTACCGATTACGACGGAGGA
Source organism: Christensenellaceae bacterium (assembly GCA_963667195.1). Taxonomy (GTDB): domain Bacteria; phylum Bacillota; class Clostridia; order Christensenellales; family CAG-138; genus UBA7703. Next base: position 1,327,079 of record OY762962.1, on the reverse strand, counting down.
CTTCTGCACCGCGCTGTTCCGCTTTGACAACGGCGCCATCGGCAACTGCACGGTGAGCCAGATGCACGCGGGACGGAAGAACCAGATTCAGCTTTCGCTCACCGGCAGCAAGAGCTCGCTTTTCTGGGACAGCGACAACAGCAACGAGCTCTGGCTAGGCTACCGCGAGCAGTTTAACCAGATCGCCTCCAAAGACCCCGCGCTGCTCTCCAAGCAGGCACGCGCCGCGATCGGTTACCCCGGCGGGCACGTGGAAGGATATCCCGACACCTTCCGGCAGGCATTTCGCGCGATGTATGCCGCAATTGCGTCCGGCGACACGGGCGCGCACACATTTGCGGACTTCGCCAGCGGCTGCCACACCACGGCGGTTGTGGACGCGGTGGTACAAAGCGCGAAGTCGGGCGGTTGGGTAAAGGTTGAGGCTTGATCACGTTCCATTGAACCGCTGCAAACCAATTCTTTCAGTTACAATACAAGCGCTCCGCCTATTTCGGGCAGAGCGCTTGCTTTTGCGCGGATACTACTGATTTTCGCGCGAATTGTGTGGATTCGCTGCTCGTTTTTTTGGTATACTCACATGCGGGCAGTCGTATGTCTATATCTTCCGTACGATTCGCCACGGGAAAACGCATGTTTTCCCCGCCGGAAAGGAATCCATCCTATGCGCTCTTCTCAAAAAATCAGCTCTTCCGCCCGATCTGTGCGCTTGCTCACCATTGGCGTGATCATGTTCATCGGTACATACGGGCTACTGAATAGTTATCAGGGTGTGGTGCTCAATCGCGTCGTGGAGTCCTATCGACTCACCGGCAGCCTGCAGGGCCTCATGCCGAGCCTCATCAACGTCGGCGCGGTCGTGGCGTTTCTCACGGCTCCTCTGCTGCAGGGACGGGTCAAGAAAACCACGCTCCTGCTTGTCGGTGCCGGCATAATCATTCTTTCGTTCTTCCTGCTTGGCGCGGGTCGTGTGGTTGCCGCGCTGGTTTTCGCAAGCCTGCTCACCGGTGTCGGCTTCGGCTGGGTGGACGCGAACTGCAACGCGGTCATGGTGGATTTGCATCATGACGACAGCGCGAAATATCTCGGTTTTCTGCACGGTGGATTCGGTGTCGGCGCGCTGATTGCACCGATCTTGATCACGACGTTGCTCGCCTTCATCGACTGGCATTCGGTGAGCTACCTGCTGGGCGCGATTCTGGCTATCGCCGCTGTGGTGTTCTTCCTGCTACTCACCGCCGCGAAAAAGGGTGTGCCTGCTCCGGTTGCGGAGCCAAAGCTCACCTTAGCCGGGGTCAAATCGTTTCTCTTTCACCGTAGAAATGTGCTGTTGCTTGTTTCCACCATGCTTTACTCCGTTTCGCAGGCGGGGTTCCTGGTCTGGATTGTGCGCTATATGACGCTGCAATACAACGCGGAGTCGCTGGGCTCCATCGCGCTCTCGCTCTACTGGGTGTTTGGCACCATCAGCCGCATTTTTGCGCCGCGGCTCAAGATTCGCCCGTTGGTGCTGTTCCTGCTCGGCGTGGTTCTCACCTGCGTGTTTCAAACCATCGGCGTACTCTCCGGCAGCGCAATCGTGATGTGCATCGCGGGCGCGGCAACCGGCCTCGTCTCCGGTCACTGCGTGCCGATGATCCTCAGCGTTGCCAATGCGGATAACCCCGGCAACTCGTCGCTGATCTCTTCGTCGTTTCTCGTGAGCATCTATGCCACCAACAGTATCTCATCGCTTGTGATGGGCGCGCTCGCGAGCTGGACAAACCTGAACGTGATGATGATGCTTCCCGCCGTTTCCGCGGCGGTTGCCGCGATCGTCGTCGGCATCATCCTGCGCGAGGAAAAAGCAAAGCAAGCGAAGATTGCGTAAAGAAAGATTGTCAGAAAAAATCAAAAGTGGCATGCCATCAGGCATGCCACTTTTTGATTCGCTTGTCGTTGTTTACAAGAGAAACGCAACCTCGCAGAGGCTCTCTACCAGCGGCGCGCCGAGGGTGGCAAGATGCGCCTTGGTTTGGTGCCCCGCGGTGAGCAGCGCGCAGCCGCAGCCGATGGACGAAGCGATCTCGAAGTCGTGATCCGTGTCCCCGATGAACAGCGCGCGGGCGGGGGAAACGCCGCTCTCGCGCAGAAAATCGACCGCGTAGTCCACCTTGCCGTGCGCCAAATTGTTGCTGTTGCCGATCACGCGCTCAAAGTAGCGGTTCAAGCCAAAGTGCGCAACCTGTTCGTCCAGCTTCTCCTGCCCTGTCGCCGATAGCAGCACCTGCCTTGCTCCCGTCTTCAGCACCGCGGAAAGCGTATCCTCCGCGCAGGGTTGCAGCGGGCAAACGGGAAAACGCTCGGCATACATCGCGACAAACTGCCGCGAGATATTCTCAAACGGCTCCGTCTCGAAGGTATAGCCCATGCGGCGGTAATAGTCGATCACGGGAAAGGTGAAATACGTCCGGTATTCCTCCACGCCGCACATGAGCGCCATGCCGCGCTCCTGCCGCATCTCGTTTGCAATCTGGTAGCACATCACGGTGTCATCGAGCAGAGTTCCGTTCCAGTCCCAGATCACAAGATCATATCTTCGGGTTGTCTTCATGTGGGGTTCACCCGTTTCCGTCCGCGATCGAGACCGCGGACTATGGATTTTTTACCACTTGTTGTGCACCTTTTCGGCAAAGCACAGGAAGTGGTTGAGTTGAATCTTGCTGCCGTCGTCAGCGGTGATCGTGCCGTCTATATAGCCGAACACCTGATGCTGGTCGGAGAGCAGCGGGCCGACGCTGGTATACGCCGCGCGGTCGAGAATCGGCGTAAACGCGGTTTCAAACCTGCCGTCGCTGGAGGTAAACGTCCACGGCGAGAGATAGTCCTCCTTGCCGTCCTTGAGCGGAATGTTGAACGTCAGGCGGTCGAGCTTGTGCGCGACGCCATCGACAAACAGCATGTTTTCGGACGCGGCTGTGACATCGCCAAAGCCGTAGCCGATGTTGAAGCCGATGACGTGACCATCCACCACGCCTTGTCCCGCACCCCAATACCAGGTGTTATCATACGTCCAGACGCCGCGACCCCAGTCGAGCAGGCCGAAGGAGTCCTCTTTCTCAAACGTGCGTGTCACGCCGCCGATGGTAAAGCTGCCCTCTGCGCGCATGGCGATGATCTTCTGATTATAGTAGAACGCGGTCTTCTTCTCCGCAAACGGGGTCGCGATCACCATCGTGTCTTTTGGCGCGTCCGATAGCAGAATCCGGCAGTCGAATGCCTGATCCCCGTCGAACTTGTCCATGTGGCAAATCAGCCAGCGTCCGCAATTTTCGATGGTAAACGAGGCCGTAGCACCCGGAACGCGCTTGAAGAGATCGCCCCGCTCCGAACTCGCCGGAAAATGCGTTTTGCCAAACGGAAGCCAGAACATCGGAGAAACGGTCTTCTCCGTCTGCGCCTCAAAGTCAAGAAACGAAACGGAGACGAGTCCCATGTAGGAGTTATCCGCAATGGTCAGCGCAACTGCGTAACGACCGTTGTGAATCAGATAGTAGTCCCATTCCTTGATGCGGGCGGCGCCACCGCGGATCGCCTTGCGGTCGTACGTCTTTACCAGAGAGGTCGCATATCCGGCTTCGGCAAGCGTGCCTTGTTTGGTCAAAAGCGGGCCGTTCGAGAGAAGATGCTGCATATTGATCTGCCTCCAAGTACGGTTTGATGGGATCACATAGATACAGAATAGAACGTATCCCTATTATACGCCCGCGCGCAACCGTGCGCAAGAAACGCAGGTTCGTGCCCGACCATTTTACGCGCTCGAAAGAGTGTGCTATAATACCCGAATGGAAAATCTTGATCCAACCAAAATACCGGACAATACCAGCGAAGAAGCGGGCGTAAAACCGCACCTTCGTTTCAAGAAAAACGCCGGAATTCTCCTCATGAGCCTCGCGTTCACCGTGATGCTCTGGCAGGTTATCCAGATCTATCTTGCCGGCATGCGGCACGTGGCACAGGGGCTACTGCTGATCGTCGGCATCTGCCTGCCGCTGATGCTCGGAACATACTTGTATACCCGCGCGCTTTCTTCCCGCGAGGAGCGCCGCAAAGCGGTTCGCTTCTCGTTTTTCGCGCTGTTTGTGTTCTATTGCGCGGTGCTGCTGGGCGCCCTGATCATTTCGCGCGTGGACTATGTCACGTTTGCGCAGACGCGGGCGAACTACATGAAAAACTTCGATCTCATGACGAACTTCAATCCGTTTGAGACCATCCGCCTGTACATCAACGCGATTAAATACGACTACATCGGTATGGAGATCCCGCTGAGCAACCTCGTCGGCAACGCAATGCTGTTCATGCCCATGGCGGTGTTTCTGCCGTGCCTGTTTCGCCCGATGCGAAAACTCTGGGTATTTGCGCTGACGACGCTGCTCATGCTGGTCGCAGTCGAGGCGCTGCAATTGCTCCTCGCCTGCGGCAGCTGCGACGTGGATGATGCGCTGTTAAACCTCTCCGGCACGCTGATCGTATTCGGCATCCTCAAGCTCCCGTTTTTACAGCGGCTGCTCAAAAAGCTCTACCTGCTGCCGGAGACGGCGAGTCAGCCAACCTCGGAGACGCAGAATGTCGCGGCCCCGCAGGACGGCACCCCGCCGGACGCTACAGCCTGATCTGTCGCGTCGCGATCTCGTCCACAAACGTCCGGTCGTGTTCGACAAACAACATCGTGGGTTTGGCCGCGAGCAGCAGATCGCGAATCTGCATCCGCGAGAGTACATCCACAAAGTTCAGCGGTTCATCCCAAACATAGAGGTGCGCCCGCTCGGAAAGCGTCTTCGCCAGAAGCGCTTTTTTCTTTTGCCCGCCGGAAAACGAACGCATGTCCTTTTCAAACTGCACGCGCGGGAAATCGAGCTTGCGCAGAATCGTCAGAAACAGCGTCTCGTCCAGATCGTGTTCGCGCGCAAAATCGAGCACCGTGCCGCGCAGGAACGACGTGTCCTGCGGCATGTAGGAGATCACGAGTCCGCTCGCCGTGCGAAGCGTACCCGTGTGCGGGATGTCCTCGCCCGTGAGCAACTTTACGATGCTGCTCTTGCCGCTGCCGTTTCGTCCCATCAACGCCGCGCGCTCGCCTTGCCGCAGGGTGAAGTTCAACGGACCAGTCACCGTCCGTTCGCCGTAGACGATCGAAAGATCGAGCGCTTCCACGAGGATATCCGCGTGGTGCTTTAGCGGCGTCACCTTCAGCGTGTCGTTGCGCTCTAAGTCCTTTAAGAGCTTTTCCTTCTCCTTCGCCGCGTTCTCCTGCCGCCGCTCTGAAGCCTTCGCGCGCTTCATCACCCGCGCCGATTGCGCGCCGATGAACCCGCGGTCAAGCGAATGCTCGCCGATCTTGCTGCGCTCCACGCGATCGCTCCACTCGGCAGTGCGCTTTGCCGCCGTGCGCAGGTCGTCGATCTCGCGCGAAAGGCGCTCGTTTTCCGCGAGTTCAAAGTTATCCTGCCGCCTGCGGTTCTCCTCCCAGCTTGTGAAGTTTCCCTTCTGCACCTCGATGCTCGCGCGGTTGATCGAAAGGATGTGATCCACGCAGCCATCAAGAAACGCGCGGTCGTGGCTCACGAGGATAAACCCCTGCTTGCCGGAGAGGTACCGGCTCACAACGGCGCGCGCCTCCATGTCGAGGTGGTTGGTGGGTTCGTCGATGAGCAGGAAATGCCCGCTGCGCGAAAACAGCGCCGCGAGCAGCACCTTGGTCTGCTCTCCGGGGCTGAGCGTGGAGAACGCACGATCCAGCACGTCCGGCTCGACTTCGAGAAGGTTTAGCTCCTTCTCCAGCCGCCACCTCGGAGCCTCCGCGATGGAGACAAAAACCGCTTCGGTCGTCAGGCTCGTGTCCGCGACGGGAAACGGGAAATAGTCGAACGCGACGGAGGACGAGATCGTGCCTTCGTAGTCGTGTTCTCCCATGAGTAGCTTGAGAAACGTGGTCTTGCCGCGCCCGTTTCGCCCGACGAAGCCGAGCTTCCAGCTCGTGTCGATGGAAAAGGATGTGTGTTCAAAGATATTGTCGTAACTGCCCTCGTAATGAAAGGTCAGATCGTTGACGCGAATTTGGGACATGTGAAACCTCCTGTCTGCGGTTACCAAAAAACAGTAAGGCCAAACGTGTTTCCGCGTAAGCGAGGACGATTGAGCTGAGATTCCATCCTCGCTTCAAGCAACAAAAAAAGAACCCGTTGATGGTTCGATCACACGTTTGGCATTGCAAAGCACGTCAGGCGCGGCAAAAAACCGCTCCCGCGTTATTCGATCAATACCAAGGTGTTAACGATACATCGGAGTCCTCCGTAAAAAGATTTCGTACTATTATACACAGCGGGAGGAAGTTCTGTCAATGCGATCCGTCGCGGTGAAGAGTCTTTTCAGATATGCTATAATGAATTGCGATCCTGTCTATACAGTCAATCGAGAGCAATCGTTTCCCGATCATATTGCAGCAGGACGCAGGAAACCAACGGATACACACGTATTTTTGAAAAATTCCCACTCCGCCGCAACCTCACGCGCTATTGCCGAGTGTTATGGGTGGAAGAGAGAGGTACTAAGCGCTTATGGAACAGCTGGCCAAGCCTAACGTGCCAATTCCGGCCGACAACGTGGACGCGCTCTTTGCGCAGTATGCCGATACGGTATACCGCCTCGCGTTTCTGCGTACCAAGAGCGGAACGGACGCGGACGACATCGTACAGGAGGTATTCCTCCGGGCTCTGCGCGCAAAGCCCGTATGGAACAGCCTTGAGCACCAGAAAGCCTGGTTCATCAAGGTGACCATCAACTGCACGAAAAGTCTGCTGACCTCCGCCTGGCGGCGAAACACCGTACCCGAGAACGAAAATCTCCTCACGGAGATGCAGACGACCACCGAGGTTTATCCCTATGTGCTGGCGCTTCCTCAGAAGTACCGCACGGTTGTCCATCTGTATTATTACGAGGGTTATCAGGTTTCCGAGATCGCAAAGATCACGGGAACAGCGGAAAACACGGTGAAATCCCATCTCTTCCGCGCACGCGATATGCTGCGGGAACAGTTGAAAGGGGAGTTTCAGGATGTTTAAAGAGCAGTATATCCGTGACAACGACAAGCTAAAAGCAAAGGAGACGTTGCTCATGGAAATCAAAGAAAAAAACACGCGTGAGAAAATTGCCCTCACGCCGAGACAGAAATTCGTACGTTTCGGTGCGGTGTTCGCGGCTTTTGCGCTCGTTGCAGTCGGCGCGTTCGGAACGCTGCTAGTCACTGGCGGAAATAGAACTCCCGCGCAGGAAAGCGCGACGATGTCCGCCGCGGCTGACAACGCCGCGACCGGATCCGCCGACGTCATGGCACCAGCCGCGACGCAGACGCAATCGGAAACAGCAAAACTGACCGTGCCCGCCAACATTGAAAGCTACGACGACATCTACGCTTTAATCGAGCAGATGCAGAATGCAAACGTCGCGACCAATGGCGGCGTCATGATGGAAAGCGCGGCGGACGGCGCCACGACAGCAGCGGCACCGGCACCCGCGGGAGCGGTAGCAAAAGCGGACACAGTCGCCCAAGCCCCTGCAATGGACACCGGCAGTACCGATTACTCCGGCACCAATGTGCAGGTCAAGGGCGTGGATGAGGCGGACATCGTCAAAACCGACGGAAACTTCATCTACTATATCGCGGGCAACCAGCTCAACATCATCAAGCCCGACGGAGCCGGAACAAAGCTCATCTCCAGCACGCAGCTTTCGAGCGACGACACCTGGTGGGGCTATAACTCCGAGATGTTCCTCATGGGCGACCGCCTGATGGTCATCACGCAAAGCTACAACACCGTCTGGGTCAACGACGCAAACGGCAACGATCAGGTCAATACCGACCAGACCAGCGCGATCATCTTCGACATCACGAACCCCGCGAAGCCCGCACAGGTGGTCTCTCTGGGTCAGAGCGGCAACTACGTCAGCTCCCGCTTGATCGGGGACTATGTCTACCTCGTGACCTCGCAGTACATCTACAGCCCGGTCAAGGGAACGCCGATTACCTACATCCCCTCGACCACCGACGGCAAGGAAAGCAAGCTGCTCCAGCCGACCGACCTCTATGTGGGCGGAAACCCGCAGAACGCGGCCTATACCGTGATCGGCTCGATCAACCTCAAGAGCGGCGCCAACTTCACCTCGGCCAAGGCGGTCTTCGGCGGAACGAGCGAGCTATACGCGAACGCGGATCATCTGCTGCTCGCGTTCGGCCGCTATGACAGCGAAACGTTGCCCATCGCGCCGGACAAGGACGGCAAGAACGTCCAGATTACGAACAGCTCGTCCAGCACCGATCTCGTGCTCCTCGGTCTATCCGAAGGGCAGATCACGAAGCTTGCCAGCGGCAACGTGCCCGGCAGCCTCTTAAACCAGTTCGCGATGGACGAATACAAGAACGTCATCCGCATCGTAACCACGCTGGACAGCTCGGTGCAGCGCATCTTTACGGATGGTGTTGATACGTATGAATACGACAGCACCAGCGCAAACGCGCTCTACACGCTGGACCTCAACCTCAAGGTGCTCGGCAAGATCGAAAACCTCGCCAAGGACGAGTATGTCAAGAGCGTTCGTTTCGACGGCGACATCGGCTACTTCGTGACCTTCCGCCAGGTGGATCCGCTGTTCGCGGTAGATCTGAGCAACGCCGCGAACCCGCGCATTCTGGACACGCTCAAGATTCCGGGATTCTCGGAATACCTGCACGTGTTCAAAGATAACCTCCTGCTCGGCATCGGCTACAACGCGGACGACACCACGGGTCAGATGCAGGGTGTGAAGCTCTCGATGTTTGACACCTCGAACAAGGCGAACGTCAAGGAAGTTGCCACCGAAAAGGTGGACGCAAGCTGGACAATCGTCGGCAGCAACCACAAGGCAATCCTCGTGGACGCGGAGAAGAACCTGATCGCCTTCCCGGCGGACAGCAACTACTACATCTACCGCTACACAGAGAAGGGATTCGAGCTCGCAGCCCGCGTCAACATGACGGCGGATCTCTCGAGCTGGAACCTCAGAGGCCTCTTCATCGGGAACTTCTTCTACGTCATCGGAGACTCTGGCTTGACCGTCATTTCGCTCTCCGACTTTAGCGTGGTCACCACGGTGAAGATCGGCTAAACAACACAACCAGGCGGGATTCTCCCGCGCAAGCCCTCCGGCAGAGACCATCTTTGCCGGAGGGCTTTTCTTTTTCCGCACATCAGATAACGGCAGGATTGCGCGGAAAAGCCGCGTTCGCAAGCCGCCGCGCGGTTGCTTCCCGCACTCGTCGGGGCTATAATAGGGAATTGTCGCGCGGGTGCGCAAAAAAAGTGTTTCGCAAAGAGGTCAATCGTTACATGGAATCCAGACGTCCTTCCGGCCTGTTAGCCGGTCTCAACAATCTCAAATGGCGGGTCGCGGGCAAAGGTGTCCTCGTCGGATTCGTCGCGGGGCTGCTCGCCGCGGCATACCGGCTCATCATTGAGCGCGGCACGAAGTTCGCGGCGGGTGTGTTTGATCAGCTGCGCGCAAAGCCTGTCTGGATTCCCATGTGGATTGTTGCCGCCCTGCTCGCGGGCTATTTACTCTCTCTGTTGATCCGCTGGGAACCCTGCGCAAAGGGCAGCGGCATTCCGCAGGTGGAAGGCATCGTGCTGCTCGGTATGAAGATTCGCTGGTATACCGTGCTCGCGGTGCGCTTTCTCGCGGGCGCGCTGGGCAGCGTGTTCGGCCTCTCGCTCGGGCGCGAAGGCCCGTCGATTCAGATCGGCGCGGCTGGCGGGCAGGCGGTTTGCAAGGTTGCCTCCCGCGACAAGCAGGAGGAGAACTATCTCATCACCGCGGGTGCCGCGTCAGGGCTTTCCGCCGCGTTCTGTGCGCCTCTCTCCGGCATTCTGTTTTGTCTGGAGGAGGTGCACCGCTCGTTTTCTCCGCTGATCCTGCTGGCGGCGACCACCGCCGCGCTGACGGCGGACGTCGTGAGCAAGACCATATTCGGACTTACGCCCGTGCTGGCCTACGGGGACATCGCACCGATTCCGCTCTCCGCCTATCCGTGGCTGATCGTGGTCGGCCTCGCCTGCGGGCTCATCGGCGCGCTGGCAAACAAATGGCTGCTCGCGGCGGGTACGTGGTATAACCGCCTTCCCGCTTGGAGCCGCCCGATGCTCGCGCTGCTGCTGGCGCTGCCTTGCGGGCTCCTGTTGCCCGGCGTTCTGGGCGGTGGGCAAAACCTCATCCATCTTTCGCAGGGAACCAGCGTGGCACTCGGCACGATCGCGCTGCTGCTCGTCGTGAAGCTCGCGTTTACGGGTACCAGCTTCGGCAGTGGGACGCCCGGCGGTATCTTTATGCCGCTGCTCGCCATCGGCGCACTGACCGGCTGCCTTGTCGCTCGCCTGCTCACGCCGCTCGGGCTGCCGCTTGGAGCCGTTGCCGCGTTCAGCGTCTGCGCGATGGCGGGCGTACTTTCCGCTGCGGTCAAAGCGCCCATCACCAGCATCCTCTTAATGGCGGAGATGACGGGTTCGCTCGTGCATCTGCTGCCCGTTGCGGCGGTTGCGTTCCTCGCGCTGCTGGTAAGCGACCTCCTGCGCGTGTCTCCGATCTATGAAGTGCTGCTCGAGCGTCTCCACGGCGCGGACGGCGCGCAAACGCCGCACAAGCGCGGGGCACTCGTCGAGCTGCCCGTGGAACTCGGCAGCGAGACGGACGGCAAGCGCCTCTGCGAGATTCGCTGGCCGGAGGGCGCGCTCGTGGTCAGCGTGCGCCGCGGAGAGCGGGAGTTTGTGCCAAACGGGAACACACGCCTCATCCACGGGGACTACATCACGGCGCTTTCCGGCGAGCGCTGCTTTGCCGAAACGCGCGCGGAGCTCTCCGAACTGTGTCGCGCAAAGGAAGCGTAAAAAAACGAAAAGAGCGAGCATCTGCCCGCTCTTGTGTTGTGTGCAGTTTCGCAACAAATCAGCTTATCACTGTATATAATCATACAGTAATAGAAATTTGTTGATCGTAACAAGTATTCAACTTTTAATTTTTGTTGACAAACTATTATTGTGCGTTAAACTGTTTTTATATTACGAAAGGAGCTAAAATGATATGCAATCAAGTCTGAAACGTCTAGTTTTGATGTCGATAGTATGCTTACTCCTTCTAACTACTTTCGTCGGATGCAACAAACCAAAGGTGGGCGATGTTTATAAAGATACAAAAGGTAATGGCACAGTAACTTTACTATCAAAGTCAACCTTTAAGGCGAAAGATGTCATGCTAACCTTTGGTGGATCAGAGTGCATTTCAATTACGGGATCTGGTAAGTTTTCTTATTCCGGGAATGAAATTCGTTTTTCATTCACAAAAGCAAACATCGCAATAAGTGAAGACGACTACCTAACTGCAGTTGTTAATAAGGATGGAAGCTTTACAGCTTGTGAACACACTTATAAGAAAAAGTAACGCAAACTTTCTTAAACAACAAAGCGGGCATCTGCCCGCTTTTGTTTTGCGCGAAAAATTACCGCGCGTGTTGTAAGATTCTAAAAAATGCTTTTATTTCCGTCTGCCATCTTGTTTCGAACGGATCAATCCTGTAATATTACATATGAGCCATGTAGTAAATCATATCCCATCAAACTGTCTGAAATAAAAAATAAAAATCGTCTGCGAATCAACGGTCGGAAAGGAAATCGCTCTCCGTCCGCGCGGTTCGGCCTTGGAGGAGAACACATGTGGAGATGTAGTTTCTGTGGCAAAACGAACCTCGACGACAAGAAGATCTGCCCGTATTGCACCGCGCCAAACCCCGATGCGCCAAAAGCAACACCCGCTTCTTCGCCGAACAACGCATTTTCGCCGCCAACCGGCACGAACCCGCCCACGCAGGATTGGTATTCGCGCTATAACCCTGATCAAAAGCCGCCGAAGAGCCCCGTCAAACTCGATAAGATATTGAAATACATGGTCATCGCGGCAAGCGCGCTGCTGATCATCTATCTCGTGACGCTGTTGTTCCGAAATCCCGCTGCCAAAGTCGACGCCGCAAACGGCACATCGCCCAATTCCACGGTCGCGAAGGCTGAAAAGGCGCTGGATTCCGCAAAGGTAACACCGACGAGTACGCCCATACCTACGCCGACGCCGGAGCCCACCAGAGCGCCCATCGTCGCGGACGCAGAATCGGACCTCTACCTCGATTTCGGGCAGCAGTATCAGTGCTCCACCGAGGATTTCGACCTGCCGTTTGACATTCCGGAGAACGAGATCACCTGGCGCTGCGCCGATAACGACGAGGGAACCGTCTGCAGCAAGCACGGCCTGATCGAGGCCGGCTATTATCAGGTAGACCCCGAACAGAAATACAACAAAGAGATCATCGTTACGGGCACCACCAAGGAAGGCTCCGTGTTGAGCTATCATGTGTACACGGGCAACGGAGAGACCTATACCTTCAGCTGGTCCAGCTCCGCCCGCTCGATGAGAGGGTATATCAGCGGTTACACCATCGTTTGCGACAAGATGATTCCGAAGTGCAGCGAATTCTCTGTCTATTATGAGTATACGCTCGCGCACGGCAAGATCGACGGCAATACGTGGTCTGTTTGGGTGCGCGAGAACGGAACAACCTGGGTTCGCGTCAAGGACATCAACATCGACGACCCAAGTGGTGAAGTGTACACCATCAGCCTTGATCATCCGATGTCGTTCAACGAAATCTGGATCATGCCGGAAACCTACAGTCAGGAGTTCAGTTATTCCTCTGCCTTCTACGTCGAGTATTTCCTGTTCCAGTGATCTTGTTCACACGGTTGATCGCATGAAACACAAAAGCGGGCTTGTCGCCCGCTTTTTTATCGCATGTTTTGCGCAATCAGCCTAGGATAAATTTGTTGATCTTCTTCTCATCTGCGAGGGGATTGATGCTTCGCACCTGCGCCGCGATGGCGGCAACCGCGTCGTCCTTCCCGATCTTTGCAGCCTGGGCAAAAACATCCTCACCCCAGAACTGCTCCGTGGTGCAGAACACGGTGGAATACCAGCCGTATTCTTCGCCTTTTTGCGAAAGCTTCTGCTGCCTGCCGCACATGGTCAAAAACATCCGCATCTGCAACTCCGTGAGGCTGCTGTCAAAGCGGCTCTTGTCCTCCGCGCCGAATCCCGCGAGTTGCTTGATGGCGTGCAGCGGCAGCGTGCCATATTCCAGAATCGTGTTATAGATGCGCTTTGCCGCGTGACTCAATGTTCCATCCGCATACGCTCCGTCAAACTCCGCTTTCCCTCTGCGTGCTGCCAGGAAATACGGCGCCCAGTCCCGCGTATAGAACCCGCTCTTCTTGAAAAAGACCTTACCGTAGGCGATGTCTCGCCGCTCGTCCAGCACGCGCATGCGCCACTCCCAAGGGTCGGTGTTCGCGTCTCCCGTATGCCAGCGTACGGGTGTATCGTACGGCGGCGTTTCATCCCAGCTCCAAGGAATCAGCGCAAAGATTCCCTCATCGTTCCCGCCGCCCATGGAGAACCCGGCTTGCAACAATGCCGCGGTAAAATCCTGATAGTTTCGAATCTGTGTCTGCTCCACCGTATCGCCTCCGTCTTATTTTGCTACCATTATAGCAAAACAAACGAATGTGCGCACGATTTGTTTTTTTCGCGCTAATTTTTCGGCGCGACGCGCAGGCGGATGAGCTTCTTGACGTCCTCCAGCACCGCGGCATCGGACACGCGAATCATCAGCCAGCGCGCGCCGTTGAACGTTTGCGTGCGCGTAAAAAGCTCCCGGATGTAATCCGAGCAGGTCGGCAGCAGCAGCTCCGCCTCGGGCGCTTCCTTCGCGCCGATGGTGACCATCGCGGTGAACTGCCCGTCGTCCGGATAGAGCGTGCAGAGCGCGCGGCTGCTCTTTCGATACTTGACGTTCCAGCCCGGCGCGGCGCTGCACGTGCTGTGCTCCACCTTCGGTTCGATTTGGTAGCTCTCTTCCGCCCACGTGCAGAGTCCGTTCCAAAGCGGGCTCGCAATAAAGTCCGATATCTCCTGTAACGACGGTTGAATGGCCTTCGGGTATCGTTCAAACCAGTTCAAGTGCGTATCCTCCTTCTTCCGAACGGGTGCCGTGTTCCGCAACCGCTGCAAATTCCGTCGTGCAGATTGATCAGATGCCCGCAACCATCGCACGTATATGTTGCGATCTGCCCGCGCATAAACGCCTCTACTCCTACCGCGCGAATCTTCACCGCGTCCGCCGCGAAATCGACGCCGTAACCTTCGAGGTATCGCTTGCTGAAGGTTTTCATGCGCTTGCACGGACGCTCTGTGCACTCCGCGCACGAGAACAACCCCCGCTCGGCAACGCACGACCGCATGACGCACTTGCGTTGGTACTCGTCCGGCTCGCTCAGCCGCGCGCGGCAGCCGGGGCACGGCTTTTTGCCGAGGTGCCGGTAGCAAAGCATGCAGTTTAAGCCGCAAGGGGCAAGCATTTGCGTATCGATCTCGCTTGGTGGTTTCATGCTCCAATCACCTTTCCTGTTTGCTGCGCCGCTTTATCAGGATAGCTTTGCCTGCCAACGCTTGAGAAGCGGAAAGTGCTCCCGCATCATGGCGCGCGCGCCTTCCTCCGTCATGCCCGGCACATTTTCAACCGTGGGCTTCACACAGAACTCAATCATCTCTTCCATGGTGCAATCCGCGGTAAACGCGCCTTTGTCGTAGCAATAGCTGCAATAGTCGCGGCTCTTCGAGCCGTCCGCCTCAGTGCCGTAGTATTCGTTCGTCTCGCCCATCGGCATACCGCAACTTTGGCAATAACGCTCTTCCATATTCGTTTCCTCCTGAATCATTGATAGCCTGATTCTACCGGATCAAACATGACACTGATTGTCAGGTTCCCTTCTTTTCTGCGATGTTCTTTTGATGGTGCCGCCAGATTGCCTCCGCGTAGGCCGCAAGCTGCTGCTGCATCTCGGCAGGCTCCAGCACCGTCACCTCGGTGCCAAATGAAAACAGGTAGCTCGTCACCCAGCTGTCCTGCGGAAGCTGCGCGCGCACGAGCATGGTGCCGTCCGGCTGCGGCTCGATCATCGAGCGCTCAAACTCGTCGTAGACGCGAAACGCGACGGCAGGGGAAAACAGCATGCGAAGCGGAATCAGCGCGGGCAGCGGCGCATACGGCTGCTCGATGGGCGGCAATTCGTCCGGCAGCTCGCCAAAGCGTTCGTCGAGCACAGTCATCTCCACAATCCGGCTGACCTTGAAGAGGCGGTAGTCCTCCTGCATACGGCAATACGCGTGCAGATACCAGCTCTTGTCCTTGAAGATGAGCTTCACGGGCAGGATGACGCGGCGGTTCGTCTCTCCGCTCGTGGAGCAATACACGATCTCCAGCGCGCGCCGCGAGAGCAGCGCGGTTTTCAGCCGCTCAAACCGCGCGTTGTCCGTAGATCCCATGCCCCAGCGGGAGAAATCGACCTCGATCCAGCTCGCGTTCTGCTTTTGAAACAGGCCGCCGAGCTTGCTCAGCAGCGCATCCACGGGTTGATCCACCGCGCGAAGGCTCTGAATTGCGTAGAGAATCTGGTTTTGCTCCTCGTCGGTTAAGAGCGCCTTGTCAAACGCGTAGTTCGCTAAGAGCGATACGCCGCCGTTCTTTCCCTGCGTCGCGTAAACGGGAACGCCCGCGATCGAGAGCGCGTCGATATCGCGGTAGATTGTCCGCACGGAGACCTCCAGCGCGCGGCTGAGCTCCGGCGCGGTGATCGTGCCTTTTTCGAGCAGCAGATAGAGAATTTGAAACAGGCGGTCATTCTTCATGGAATCAGTATAAAACAAAAACCTGACACACGCTATGTCAGGTTTGTTTTCTTTTGTTGAACTTGCTTCGATTCAGGTTGTGTATCATTCCCGGCGATTTGCGATACGAGCGCACTCCAACTGAATCAGAAGGATATCCTGCTCCGATAGTCGCCCGATGTAGTGGGAGATATCGGAGGGGCGCAACTTTAATCGCTTATCTAGCCGGATTACGGTCTGTTCCGTCAGCCCTGCTTCTTTCCATGATCTGATTGGATAGCAGTCATACCCAGGCTTTGGTGATTGTGATGTTGCATAGTAGGACATGATAAAAGCGCCGCCGTCACGAAAGATGACTACAGGGCGCAATTTCATCATAGTCGGATCATCTTCAAAAGCAACATACGCCCAGTAGATGTCCCAAGGCTGATACGCTGGCATCCGCTGAACGATCCTTTACTTCCAGTCTGTTGGTAAAACATATGTTCCGGCCGCATTATGGTACCCCGCAACAGGGATATCATCATCCGAGCCTGATAATTTCAACGGTGACTTTTGGGAGAAAAACGCTTTCATGTCGTCAGGGTGAATGACTGTGTTGTTAGTGCCGCAAGCGCGCGCCCAAGGGCTGCCTTCTTCATGAGACAAGTCAACCAAGCCATGCGTCGAATACTCGCCGTAATATGCCATCGTCGCAAAAAGCAATCGTTGCTCCTCTTCATCCAGCATACTAAGCCGGAACGCCGGATCAACGGTCGTAATCTGCGATTTGCCATACCCTTTATATTTGTGATAGATACTAGGGATGACAGGGCCGAATGTCCAGGCCTCGATGGATTCTGAAAAAAGCGGCTTTCGACGCAATACAAGACTCCAAGCCTGCGCAAAATACATCAGCTTGTTGAGCCGCAAATTGGTCATATAATCTTCGTTCTCGCTGTCACTCATGCCAAGCGAGATGAAGAAGCTTGCAATCATGTCTTCTTTTCTCATGCACATCAACCCTTCATATTTAGTATATTACTAAATATACCGATTGCAACGATTTCTTTCCGTGTTTCACGATATCTCAATTATAACGTTAAACTCTGGACAAAATTACGATAATTTTAAGAATTTTTTGCTGTTTTTTGAATTTATAGACGCCAATCATGATTTGTGTGCAGAAGTTTGTGTCAGGTGCGTTTTGCGTTACGCGACCTTTGCCCGTCCTGCAACGACGTACTTTTTGAGCAGCGCGCGAAGGGTGACGAGCTCGCTCTCGCTCGTAATCTGCCGCTTGGGGATCACCACCGCGCGGTTCTCGCCTGCGATCAGATAGATCGCGTTCTTCGTTTCGCGGGCAAGGTAGATCTGCTTCCAGGTAAAGTCCGTGTCCCCGCGCTCGCCTTTTGCGTGCACGCCGTTGCGGTCGATGCTGTATTGCACCGAAAAATCGCTCATCTTGCCGGTTTTGTAGAGTTTGTTGACGCGCAGCACGACGGAGGCGATGTTGACCCCGACCATGAGCACGGTGCCGAAGATTGCGACGATCAGCGCGCTGAGTATGGCTGACGTCACTGAAATCCCCTGCGCATAGCGAATCAGCATCAGCATGATCGCGAGCATCACAAACGTCATGATCGCGATTCCGGCAAGCTTACGCTTCATACGGAAAAAGTTATATTGAATGTTATCCTGCTTGTTGATCGTAAACATACCGGAGTAAGACATCGTGTTCTGCTCCTTTGTGCGGATGGATTCATTATACCGTTTGCGATAGGTGCTGTCAAAGCGAGCGCAATCAAAAATCCCCGCGGGAAAATCCCGCGGGGATCGTTGATTTTGTTGATTTGATATTGCGTTCTAGTTCCTCTGGAGCGCTTCAATCGGGGTCATCTTGCTCGCCTTTGCGGCGGGATAGCTGCCAAACGCCACGCCGATGATCACGCAGAACACCAGCGCCGCCGCCGCCGCGCGCCACTCGATCGAGATCGTCATATCCGCGATCGATGCGAAGATGCGAAGCCCGATGGCGGAGAGCCCGAGTCCGATCAGACCGCCCAGGATCGAGAGCACGCACGCCTCGATGAGGAATTGCATCATGATGTGGCTTCTGCGGGCGCCGATGGCCTTGCGGATGCCGATTTCACGCGTGCGCTCCGCAACGGAGACCAGCATGATGTTCATGATGCCGATGCCGCCAACGAGCAGCGAGATCGCGGCTATTCCGCCGAGCATCAGCGAGAGCGTGTTCATCACGCTGTCCATGGTATCCAATAGCTCACTCATGTTGTAGACGGTGTAGCTGTCCTCATCGCCGGTGAGCTGGAGCATGTGCGCCTCCGCCTCCGACTGCGCGATGTCCACGGTGTTGGTGGACGACGCCATCACATATGCGGTCGTGATCGCGGTGCTGTCCGCAATGCGCTGCGCCGTGGTCAATGGAATCAGCACCTGAGAGTCGGTGTCCGAGCCGCTTTCAGCGAGCAGGCCAACGATGGTAAAGGTATGCCCGCTCATGGTGAACGTCTTGCCGATGACATCATAGCTGTCAAACAGGTCTCCCGCGACTCCCGCGCCAACGACCGCGGTGTAGGTGCGCCAATCCAAATCGGACTGCACGATGGCGCGGCCGGACTCCATGTCTCTGCCCGCGATATCCATGAATTCCCCGGTGACGCCGATTGCGGAGACGCTGGTGTAGGTCGATCCGCTGCGCGCGGTGCTGCTCACGGTCAGATAGGGAGCGACACCCGAAATCCCTTCGTAATTCTCCATCTCGAGGAAATCGTTCTCGTCAAGTGTGACGTCCTCGTCGGTCACAGTGACCGTCAACAGGTCCGAACCCATCGATGCGATCGCGTTACTGATGCTGCTCGTCGTGCTTTGCGCAATCGAAACGAGTATGATCACGCTCATCACGCCGATGATGATGCCCAGCATGGTCAGAAACGAGCGCATCTTGTTTGCGAGCGTCGAGCGCATTGCGAGGCGGAGTGAGTTGAGAAACATTGTCATGCCAAGTCCGCCTCCTCCAGCGTGTGATAGAGCCGCCCGTCCCGCACATACACGGTGCGCTGTGCCTGCCGCGCGATCTCGTCGTTGTGCGTAATCAGCACAATCGTGTACCCCTGATCCGAGAGGCGGTGGATGAGCCGCATGATCTCCATGCCGCTTTTGCTGTCGAGGTTGCCTGTCGGTTCATCCGCGAGAATCACGCGGGAGTTGCTCGCCAATGCGCGGGCGATTGCGACGCGTTGCTGCTGGCCACCGGAAAGCTGGCTCGGGCGGTGTTGCATGCGGTTGCCGAGACCGACCTGCTCGAGAGCCGCCTTTGCGCGCTCCAAGCGCTCTTTTTGCGAAAGCCTTTGGTAGATCAGCGGCAGTTCCACGTTTTCCAGCGAGCTCATCGAGTCGAGTAGGTTGAACTGCTGGAACACAAAGCCGATCTTTTCGCTGCGAATCAGCGAAAGCTCCTTATCCGTGCATTCCGCAATGTTCACGCCGTCGAGGATATACTTGCCGGAATCCGGCAGATCGAGACAGCCCATGACGTTCATCAGCGTTGTTTTGCCGGAGCCCGAAGGCCCGCAGATTGCCACAAACTCCTTTGGTTTCACGTGTAAGGAGGCGTCATCCAGTGCGTGTACCGTTTCGTCGCCTACATAGTAGGTTTTATAGATGTGTTCCAGCAGCAGCATGTCGCGCTCCTTTCCCACGGGTATTCATCCGTACGATTTGATTCTGCATGTGACGTCCTCAATTACCACCGGAAGGCATCTGGCCCATATTTCCGCCGCCCATATCACTCGGAGGCTGGAAATTGCCGCTTTGGCCGCCCATCATGCCGCCCTGGCCGCCAAATCCGAATGTGCTGGTCGTCGTTGTGTCGCTCGCTGTATAAGTTGCCGTGCTCGTGCGCTCCGGCGACCAGATCACGTCGCCCGCGGCAAGGCCGTCCGCCGTAACCACGATATAGGAGCCGTCCGACATGCCGGTGGTGACCGTCAGCTTCGTGAGCTTGCTTAAGTCCATCTCGCTCTCGGAAAGCATGGTTCCCGCCTTTGTATCTTCCGCGGCAAGGTAGACAAACGCAGTGTCGCCATCGTACTGCACCGCGGAAACGGGCACGATCATCGACTCTCCGCTGGTCTCGGTAACGATCTTTGCCGAAGCGCTCATACCGGGATATGCGCCATCGATCGGCTCTGTGGTAATCGTCGCGGTATAGCTGGTCACATAGCTGCCGCTGCCGGAATAGGAGATGTTCGTCACCGTTCCGGTGAAGTCGCCGTCCAGCGCGTCCAGCGTAATCGTTGCGCTTTGTCCGAGTTTCACGCTCGCGATATCCAGTTCGTCGATGGAAAGCGCAATCGTAAACCCACCCGTGCCGGTGAGGGTGCAGACCGTCGTGCCGGATGCCACCGTATCGCCCGCCTTAACAGACAGCGCGGTGAGGGTGCAGTCGGTGTCCGCCTTCACGGTGAGCAGGCCTTCCAAATCTTCGATCTGCGTGAGCAACTGTGCTTCCGTGTTCTTCAGCGTGGTATAGGTCGAGGTCGGCGCGCCCTCCGCGAGCGTAAACACCGTGGAGCCCTTGCTGATCTTCTCGTTGTCCTCGACCGCAACGGTGGCAATCTTGCCGGAAGGAGCGGTCACCTCGACATACTCGTTGACCGCGATGCTGCCCGTGCCTAACGTGGCGCCGCTTTCGCTGAGTACGGTTGCGCTTGTTCCAACGGGATAATAGTTGTCGGTGAACACGACCGTCGCCGTGCCGTCTTCTATCTTTGTGATATAGCCATCCTGTGCTTCATCGCCGATTTGCACCGTGACCGCGTCATATTGGCTCATGGCGTCTGTCGCGGGAATCGCAACCTGCATCTTGCCATCGGTCGCAATCAGACAGAGATAGTCCATATCGTCCACAACGCTGCCCGCCTGCGCTTTGATATCCTTGACGATGCCGCCCTTGGTGGCGGTCACCTTCAGATTCGTCAGGAGCTGCTTTGCCGTGGCCAGTGATGCGCGGGTGTCGCTCAACTGGTCTTTCAGATCGCTCAACTGATCTTCCACATCGGTTGAGCTCATCGTCATGACCACGTCTCCGGCCTTGATCGCGTCGCCGGGCGCAAAGTTGACCGCGGTGACGGTGGATTCCGCCGTCGTGGTCACGCTCTGGCTTTCCAGCGCCGCAAGCGTGCCGCTGCCGTCGATGGTGGTGCTGATTTCACCGCTGGAAACGGCGCTTGCGCGGTAACTGAGGGTGCTGGTGCCGTCCGTGCTTTTTTTCGCGAGGCTGATGCCAAGGATGGTACCCGCAACCGCGAGCACGACCGCAGCGGAGATCAGGATAATAGTACGTGTGCGCTTTTGTTTCTTTTTCTTCTGCTTTGCGCTAGTAAAGGATGTGTCGAAAGATTCCATAAGGTTTTATCGCCTCCAAATTCATTCGCCTTTGATCATATTTTGTCGTTGTGACACAAACATGGCATAGAAACGCTGAAATTATGGAGCATTACGACAGGATCAATCGAAATCAATTCAATTTTGCAACTTGCGACAAAGCGTCGATATCGTGTCAAGTTTTTGCCAAGATCACCGGATAAGATGGATCAAAAGATGTTTATTCACACGCGCAATGCGCATCAATCCATAGGGAGAGTAGTAAAATGAAAAAACCACAAGCCAATCCATTTCTGCGCACACTCACCGCAGTACTCCTGGCCATTCTGCTCATGAGCTTCGGCTTTGCCGGCACCAGTTCACCCGACGCCGTCATGGTAGCCAGTGCGGATGAATTGACGGCGGCGCTGTCCGGCGCGGCAACAAGCGGGAAAACAACGATCATTTATTATGCGCCCGGTACGTCCGAGATCGATCTGGGCGGCTCAGTCAGCATTCCCTCGAACGTGACGCTTGATCTGAGCACGACCGGTGGCACGCTGAAGGTCACCAGCGGCGGCGCGCTCTCTGTCAGCGGCGTGGTCTCCGGCGGTGCCGTCGAGGCCGCGGGCGGAACGCTGATTCGTCAGTTCGGCAGCAGCATCACCGCAACCATCACCGCGAGCGGCAGCGGAGTCGTGCGCGGGGCGCGCGTGCTGACGCTGGAAAACCTTGATCCAGCAAGCAGCGAAACCATCACAGCGATCCGCTACGCGGGAGAATCGAGCACGGACACCAGCGCGTATGTGACCCGCGCGGCAACCGGCATTCTCTACGTGAAGATGACCGGCTCCAACTATTCCTCCTATCAAACCATCGAGTCCGTTTCGACCAATGCGGACAACGTCTTTCGCCTCGGCACGAAATATACGGATACGCTCTCGCTTGCGTACCTTCTCAACTACGGCGGATTGACGGGCGCCTCACTTGCCGCGCTGAACCCAAGCACCTATACCGCAAGCGACGCCGCCATTCAGCTCAACAACCCCACCAAGGATGGCTTCACCTTCGCGGGCTGGACGTGCGAGGCGCTCGGCGTTACCGTTCCGCAGGAGAAGATGGTGATTCCCGAAGGCACGACGGGTGATCTGACGCTAATCGCAAATTGGGTGGAGGCACCCGCTGGCGGCGGCAAGAGCGGAGCATCGGGCGGAGGCAGCGGCAGCAGCACCGCCGCCACGACCACCGAGGATGCGGCAACGCAGCAGCAATCCGCAGCCACACAGGAGCAGGCATCGACCGGCACACAGAGCACCCGTCGCACCAAGACTGCATCCTCCTCCACAAAGGTATCGTTTTCCAGCAACGAGGAGACAGCGACCACGCCGCGCACCTCACACACGCAAAAGCAGTCGTTCCCTTGGGGTTGGGTGTTCGGCGGCCTCGCGGGTCTCGGCGTGATTGCGTATTTCGCGGCAAGGCGCGCCAATCGCAGACAGAAGTAACAGACACAAAAAAAGCGGGGCATTGCCCCGCTTTTTTTGTTGGAGTTGATTCGGTTATTCGTGTGCGCTGTCTTCTTTGTCTTTTTCCTCGGACTTCGCACCTTCCGATTCCTTCTTCATGCGCTCCGCATAGGCGTGAAACGCGGTCTTGCCGTCCGCTTCCCACCAGTCGTCGTAATACTCCCAGTCCTTCCAGTCGCGCTTCTCGCCTTCGCCGTGGTGATGGTGATGGGGTTTCCCGTGCTTGTGGTGTTTCTTGTCGCCTTCGCCGGAACCGCCGGAGCTGCTGAATCCGAACAGGATCTTCGCCAGCAGGAACAGCCCCAGGCCTTCCCAGAAGCCGATGGTCGGCAGCCCGAAGAGCTTCGGCATCAGCCAGTTCCAGAGCCACATGATGACGTTGCCAAACAGCAGCCCCAGCAGGAACGCGCCCGCAATACCGAGTACGGCATACAGGGTGTATTTCGCCCAGTCGGGCACGTCATCCCAATGCTTTTTGATGTTACTCATGATCTTATCCTCTTTCTTGTGTTTGTGTTTGTACTTGTATTGCCGAAGCGGAAATTACGATTCCGTCTCCTCCAGCAGCGTGCGCAGGGTCTTCACTGCGCGGCTCTTTCGCGAGAGCAGGGTTCCGATGGGTTCGCCCCACTCCTCCGCGAGCTCGCGAAAGGACTTTCCGCGCAGTTCGGTTGCAACCAGCACCGCGCGCTGCCTTGGTTCGAGTTTGCCGATGGCGTCGGTCAGGCGGTGCATGCGTTCCGCGCGTTCCTCCTGCGCAAACGGCTCCTCGTTGTCCGCGGCAATCAGGCTTAATAGTGGCAGCTCGCCGTCCTCATCCGCCATGCCGTCGAGGCTTGTCTCCTTCGCGTGGCTGCGCTCGTAGTCCGCAATCTTGTTTCGCACGGAGCGGTAGGCGTAAGCCGCGATGTTCTCCACGGGGCCGTTGGTCTCAAGCCTGCTCACGAGGCTCAGCATCACGTCCGCAACGATATCCTCCGCGTCCATCTCGCTGATGCGGTGCGCGCGGCTTTTGACAAAGCGAACAAGCTTCTCCCCGTCTCGGGTGAAGAACGCGTACCATCTGCTGCTTTCGTTCTGCTCCATCGCCATCGAATCCCCTTATGCTATATTGACGGGCAATCGGCGCATTTATTGCACAAAATCAAGAAAATCTTTACTCCAGATATAACACAAATCGCATTTTTCCGCCAGCGCGCGCAAAAAAGCTCCCGCACACGTGTTGCGGGAGCCTTTGTTTGGTTGTTTACCGGAATCAATACACCTTGCGCTTGACGTAGGTCGTGTGCAGGATGTGGTGCGCCTTGTGCGAACCCGGCTTCTCGAGGTAGGTATCATACAGTTCCTTGATGAAGGGGTTTTCGTGGCTCTTGCGGAGCTTCATGTTCTTGTCCTGACCGTAGAGGCCCGCGGCACGCTCGGCGCGCAGATCGTGGAAATTGCGCACTTCGCCGGGCTGGTGGGGCTGTCCGCCGCCATTGACGCAGCCGCCGGGGCAAGCCATGACTTCGATGAAGTGGTAGTCCGCTTCGCCTTTTCTGACCATCTCGAGCAGCTGGAAGGCGTTCTCGGTACCGCTGGTGACCGCGACGCGCACCTTGGTGCCCGCGAGGTCATATTCCGCTTCCTTGCAGCCTTCCACGCCGCGAACGGCGGTGAAGTCCACGCTGTCCAGGGGTTTTCCGGTGACGATCTCCGCCACGGTGCGAAGGGCTGCTTCCATAACGCCGCCGGTCGCGCCGAAAATGTGTCCCGCGCCGGACGCTACGCCCAGCATCGGATCGAAATCCTCGTCCGCAAGCTCGGTGAAGCGGATGCCGGAGCGCTTGATCATGTTCGCGAGTTCGCGCGTGGTCAGCGAGATGTCGATATCCGGCACACCCGCCGCGGCTTCGTTGTCACGCGTGCACTCGAACTTCTTCGCGGTGCAGGGCATGATGGAAACCACGAACAGATCCTTGGGATCGATGCCCATCTTTTCGGCGTAATAGGTCTTCACGAGAGCGCCAAACATCTGCTGCGGGCTCTTGCAGCTACTAAGGTTCTCGATCATATCCGGGAAATAGTATTCGCAGAACTTGACCCAGCCCGGCGAGCAGGAGGTGATCATCGGGAGCTTGCCGCCGTTTTGTAGCCGGTGCAGGAGCTCCGTGCCCTCTTCCATGATGGTGACGTCGGCTGCGAAGTCCACGTCGAACACCTTTTCAAAGCCGAGACGACGCAGCGCCGCCGCGAGCTTGCCCTGCACATTGGTGCCGATCGGCATACCGAAGCATTCGCCGAGCTGGACGCGAACGGAAGGAGCGGGGGCTACGATGACGTGCTTGGTCTTGTCCGCGAGCGCATCCCAAACGATGTGGGTGTCGTCGCGCTCGGTGAGCGCGCCCGTCGGGCAGACGGAGATGCACTGGCCGCAGTTGATGCAGCTCGTGTCGTTGAGCGGCATATCAAACGCGCTGCCGACGTGGGTGTCAAATCCGCGCTCGTTGGTGCCGATGACGGCAACGTGCTGGTTGTGTCCGCAGACCGCGACGCAGCGGCGGCAGAGGATGCACTTGCTGTTGTCGCGCACGAGGTGCGGCGCGCTTCTCTCGTACTGGGGCTTGAGGTCTTCGTTGCCCATGTACTTGTACTGATCCACGCCATATTCACGCGCGAGGGTCTGCAGTTCGCAGTCCTGGTTGCGATCGCAGCTCAGGCAGTCCATGCGGTGGTTGCTCAGGATGAGCTCCAGCGTGGTCTTTCTTGCCGCGCGCAGTTCCGGCGTGTTGGTCTGAATTTCCATGCCGTCCGCGACCTTCTGCACACAGGCAGCCGCGTGACCGCGGACACCCGTCGCCTGCACAAGGCAGATGCGGCAGGCCGCGATGGCATTGATCTCACGAAGGTAGCACAGCGTGGGAATGCGAATCCCCGCGACGTGCGCCGCCTCCAGAATGGTCGAGTTGGCGGGAACCTTTGTTTCGATCCCGTTTACTTTTACTGTTACCTGATCCATGTTCCTGCCTCCTTACTTCTTGGAAATGGCGCCGAACTTGCAGTTATCCATGCAGGCGCCGCATTTGATACACTTGCTCTGATCGATGACGTGCGGCTCCTTCACCTTGCCGGCGATGCAGCTGACCGGGCACTTGCGCGCGCAGAGCGTGCAGCCGGTGCACTTGTTCGGATCGATGTGGTACTGCAAGAGCTTCTTGCAAACACCAGCCGGGCAACGCTTTTCGACCACGTGCGCTTCGTACTCGCTGCGGAAATACTTGAGCGTGGAGAGCACGGGGTTCGGCGCGGTCTGTCCGAGTCCACAGAGCGCGTTGTTGATGATGTAGTGGCAGAGCTCTTCCATCTTGTCGAGGTCTTCGAGCGTGCCATTGCCCTCGGTGATCTTGTTGAGCATCTCCAAAAGACGGCGCGTACCGATGCGGCACGGCGTGCACTTGCCGCAGCTCTCGTCCACCGTGAACTCGAGGAAGAAGCGCGCGACGTCCACCATGCAGTTGTCTTCGTCCATGACGATCAAGCCGCCGCTGCCCATCATCGAGCCGATAGCCTTGAGGTTTTCATAGTCGATCGGGGTATCGAGGTGCTCCGGCGGGATGCAACCGCCCGAAGGGCCGCCGGTCTGCGCCGCTTTGAATTTCTTGCCGTTGGGGATGCCGCCGCCGATTTCAAAGAGGATCTGGCGAAGCGTGGTGCCCATCGGAATCTCGACGAGACCCGTGTTGTTGATCTTGCCGCCGAGCGCGAACACCTTCGTGCCCTTGCTGCACTCCGTGCCCATCGAGGAGAACCAATCGGCTCCCTTGACGATGATCTGCGGAATGTTGGCGAGGGTTTCGACGTTGTTGATGATCGTGGGCTTGCCGAAGAGGCCCTTGACCGCCGGGAACGGGGGCTTGTTGCGCGGTTCACCGCGGTTGCCCTCGATGCTGGTCATCAGCGCCGTCTCTTCGCCGCAGACAAACGCGCCCGCGCCGAGGCGGATATCGATGTCGAAGCTGAAGTCGGTGCCGAAGATGTTTTTGCCGAGCAGGCCGTATTCGCGCGCCTGCGCAATGGCGATCTTGAGGCGCTTGACCGCGATCGGGTACTCCGCGCGAACGTAGATGTAGCCGTGCGTGCCGCCGATGGCATAGCCCGCGATGGCCATGGCTTCCAGCACCGCGTGCGGGTCGCCTTCCAATACGGAACGATCCATGAACGCACCGGGGTCGCCCTCGTCCGCGTTGCAGATGACGAACTTCTCGTCCGCCGCGTTGTTCGCGGCAAACTGCCATTTCGTGCCGGTCGGGAAGCCCGCGCCGCCGCGACCGCGAAGGCCGCTGGCCTTCATGATGTCGATGACCTGCTGCGGCGTCATCTCGGTGAGCACTTTACCGAGCGCAAGATAGCCGTCGAGCGCGATGTATTCATCGATCTCTTCGGGGTTGATCACGCCGCAGTTGCGCAGCGCGATACGCATCTGGCTCTTATAGAACGGTGTATCGGAGAGCGAGGTCACGCCGTGCGGCATGTCTTCGGTCTTGGGGTTGTAGACGAGGCGCTCCACGGGACGGCCCTTGAGCAGGTGCTCACTGACGATCTCGGTAACGTCGTCTTCGGTGACGCGGCTATAGAACGTGCCCTCGGGGTAAACGATCATGATCGGACCCAGCGCGCAGAGGCCGAAGCATCCGGTCTGGACAACCTTGATCTCCTCGTCGAGGCCCTGTTTTTTCAGTTCTTTTTCGAGGTGTTCGCGAATGGCCGGGCTGCCGCTGGATGTGCAGCCGGTGCCGCCGCAGACTAATACATGTGAACGAATCATTGGTTTCTCCTCCCGCTTATTTCTCACCAATCGTGTATTCGTAAACGGGCTTGCCGCCCTTGATGTGCTCGCTGACAATCTGCTTTGCCTTTTCGGGCGTCATCTTGACATAGGTAACTTTTTCCTTACCCACTTCGAATACTTCTACGATGGGTTCGAGGCGGCAGATGCCGATGCAACCCGTCTGAGACACGGTCGCCTTTTCGCTCAAGCCCTGCTTATCCACCTCTTCCACCAAGGTGTTGAGCACGGGACGCGCGCCGGCTGCGATGCCGCAGGTCGCCATACCGACGACGATACGAATTTCGTTGTGACCTTCGCGGAGGGCAACCTTGCTCTTGCTCTTTTCGCGAATCTCTGCCAATTCCTGCAATGATTTCATGTTGTTCGTTCCTTCCTCACTGATGATTGATTCCGTATTGACTGCTGTTTCCGCGCGGCGGTGTTACGCCTCGCGGTGATTTATAAAAAAAGCAAATCTGCTCATGCTTGACTTGTTCGGGTTGCGATATCCATCGCAGTTACTCTTCTCCGTTTAAAAACGACCTTGCCCACGTGAGCACGTCCGGGCTGTTGAGCGGGACATCGTCTCCAAGAATCTCCCGCATCTCATCGGTGCTCAGACGCAGCTCGTCGCCGTCCTTGCTATATAGATAGGTAAGGGAGAGATCGGGGTTGCCCTGTATCAGCGTCAGGATCGTTTCGGTGATGTCGCCCACAGGCTCGCAGTCCACATGCGCCGTGTTGAAGGTTGCCGTCACGGTGGTGCCGTGGTCGTCCCCTTCATGTGCCGCTTGGTGGGACGTGAGCGAGAATGATCCGCCCGTCTGCTCCGCCGCAAGCTTGAACAGCGGCAAGCCCATTCCAACCTTTCGCGTGGTGCGCGTGGTGGTGAAGGGATTTGCGGCTTCGGCGGCAAACTCCGGGCTCATGCCCGTGCCGTCGTCCGTGATCGTGATGGTCAGCCAGTCTCCGCGCTGCTCCAGCGCAATCTCGACATGCGCGGCGTTTGCCTTGATCGAGTTCTGCGCGATATCGAGTATATTGAGGGAGAGTTCCTTCATCGGTTTCCTCCGCGGGGATGGCTCAGGTAGTCGATCAACGCTTCGCGCACACTTTGGTCACTCACGCCCGCTTCGCAGGGCAGGTTGATCGGAAACCCCGGCTCCGCGATGTCGCTGATGCTGTGCGCGTCCGAGGAGATGATCTCGCGCTTGCGCCGCAGCAGCGGATACTTTTGCACGAGTTCGGGAAGGTTTTCCGCATCCCTCAGCTCGACCGTCGGAAAATCCGGCGTTTCAGGCATCCCGCCAAGAGTGGAGAGCATGCCGTTTGACTCGCGGTCAATGTGCGCGGGAATCGCAATTCCGCGATGTTCGCCGCAGAGGGCAGCCGCCTCTTCCAGGGAGAGCGTCGTCGCGTTGATCAAGAGATACGCTTCTTCGCCGCAGGGTTCGTCGTCGAGATCGATCAGGAGTTGTCTGCCGAAAATCTCCGGACGGTTCTTGATCTTGATGCGTCTATGATCTACCGCCGCGGAAAAGGCGGTTGCATCCGAAAGTGTTGCAAAGAGGCACAGTAGGTGCACATCTTCGCTCGTGGTCAGCTCCATGCCCGCAACCGGCACCACACCATAGGTTTCGCAGGCGGCAAAGAAGCTTTCGCAGTTGCCGCAGGTGTTGTGATCCGTCAGCGCGAGGATATCGAGGCCGTTGAGCTTGCCCACGCCCGCGATGGTTCCCGGCGTCATGTCCTCGTCCGCGCAGGGCGAGAGGCAGGAGTGAATGTGCAGATCGCAGCGAAACGCGCTCATAACAGGAGGCTGATCTGCGCGCTGAGCGAAAACGCGGAATCTTCGCTGCCGAGCAGGTTGATGCCCTTTTGCGCGGCCAATTCCGCAACACCCGCGTCCGGCGAAACGCCTTCGCAGAGGATGATGCAGCTCACGTCCGTGAGCGTCGCCACAGCGACGATGTTGGGATTGCTCATGATGGTCAGCCAGGCGTCATCCGCCTGTGCCCGACCCATGACCCAGCTCAAAAGATCGCCCGCGTATCCGCCGCGCACGTCCCTCTCGCCTTGCGGCAGGGCGAACGCGGTCAGGTTGAGCGCTTCTTTCAGGCCGGACACCGTCATGTCTGTTCCTCCTCGGGATCGTTCGCAAGCTTTTGTATCCGCTCGCGCATGTAGACGATGCACTCATCCACACTGCGCCCGCCGAGCACGACGTCCTCGGCAAACGCGCGGCACGTCGGGGCCCCGCAGGAGCCGCAGTCCAGAGCGGGCAGAGAGCCCGCGAGCGTTTCGATCTCGCTCATCTTCTGCATTGCGGCGGATAAATCTTCGTCAAATTTGCCGACCGGTCGATATTCGAGGTCTTTCGGGAAGAGAATTTCTTCGGGATAGCCTGCGATATCGTCCTTTTCCAATCGATTCTGCGATACCGGCAAATAGCGTCTCAGTGCCTGCAAACGTACCCGCGCGATGTATGGATTTTCCACCGTCGCGACCCCGCCGACACAGCCGCCGGGGCAGGCGTTGAGCTCCACAAACTGTAACATCGGGAAGTGTCCGGTCTCGATTTCGTCCAGCACGCGGATGACGTTTTCGATGCCGTCGGCAGCGAGGTATTTGTCGTTAAACAGCGCGCTCGCTTCTCCGCCGGTGCTCGCCCAGCTCATGCCGATCATGCCGCTCTGGCTGACCGCCTTGGGCGTCACGTTTTTCTTCATCACGCCGATGAGCTTGAAGTAGATATCGCTCATCGAGACGACGTAGTCCACATGGCTCTTTTCGCCAAGAAACCCGTTTTTCACATAGCTGGCCTTCGCCGGGCACGGAGAGATAAACACGATTGCGATATCCTCCGGCTTGAGTTCGGGGTGCTTTGCCAGCGCCTCTTCGCGCGCCATCTTGCCCGCGAGCTCGATGGGCGGCATCATGGGAATCACGTGGTCGCAAAGATACGGAAACCGCAGCGTGATGAGGCGAACCACGACGGGACAAGCCGAGTTGATGACGGGGTAGCTGACGTTTTCCTCGCGCATGTAGCGGCGCGTGTATTCCGTGACGATCTCCGCCGCGCGCGCCACCTCGAACACATCGTCAAAGCCGATGTCGAGAAGACCTTGCAGGACATAGTCCACGTCGTCCAAATCCACAAACTGGCCGTAAAACGAGGGCGCGGGAAGCGCGATGCGATACTTCTTCGCGTCGATGTCCTCATAGCGGTCGAAGGTTGCCTTCTTGGCCTGATAGGGGCATCTGCGAATGCACTCGCCGCAGTCGATGCAAACATCCGAATTGATCACCGCGTGGCCATCGCGAATGCGGATGGCTTCGGTTGGGCAACGCTTGAGGCAGTTGGTACAGCCCTTGCATTTTTCAATATCGAGCGAAACCGAATGCTTGTATTGCTTCATGCGCGCGTTCTTCGCCTTTCCGCATGCCTGCCGCCGCCGCTCACCGCGCCGCGGGCCGCCTGCGCTTTTCTCCGGTGCGCGGGCGTAGGGGTTAGCCCAGTTCGCGCCTGTGTTTTCGGCATCATGATGATCGGAATATGTGCCAGATCCGAAGTGTTTATGTTCCTGATGCAGCGGGTTTTCCCGCTCCGAAATAGACCTTCATCGTCACCGTCGTGCCCTTGCCGAGCACGGTGTCGATCTTCATCTCGTCCGTATAGCGCTTCATGTTCGGCAGGCCCATGCCTGCCCCGAACCCCAGCGCGCGGATATTGTCGGGAGCGGTGGAGTAACCTTCCTGCATCGCAAGATCGATGTCCGGAATGCCCGGTCCGCTGTCCGCAAGGATAATCGTGATACAGTCCTTGTCCACATACACATCGGCGTTGCCGCCGCGCGCATGCACGACCATGTTGATCTCGCCTTCGTACATCGCGATGGAGACGCGGCGGATGGTCTCGGCATCAAAGCCGAGCTGGCGAAGCTTTCGCTTGACCTCCACCGAAGCCGCTCCCGCGGAGGTGAAGTTATCGCCGTCCACGTCGTAATGGAACCGAAGCGCCTCAGTCATTGGCGCAGGCCTCGTTGCCCAGACCGCTGGAGTAAAGCCTGCCGCAGGCTTCGTACATGCGGCTCTCGCTGGCGAGCACCGCAATGTGGTGCTCCCGTGCCAGATCCAGCATATCCGCCGTTGGGCGCTTGCCGCGGACAAACAAAATGCAGCGCATGTCCATCATCATGGCGGTTCGGATCACCTGCGGATTGACCAAGCCCGTGACCAGCACGCCCTGATCTTTCACATAGGCGAGCACGTCGCTCATCATGTCGCTTCCGCAAGCGCTCTGCACCTCTTCTTCGAGCAGATCGTCTCCGCAGAGCACATCCGCTTCAAGCAGCGATGCGATTTCACGAATCTTCATTCGGTTTCGTCCCTTCGTTCTTCCTTCGGGCGAGTTTGGCGAGAAAATGGATGGGTAGATGATCAGTTATATTTGGCAAGAATGCCCTTGATGTCCGCGGGAACGAGACGGCCGTAGACGTCCTCATCCACAACGATGACGGGAGCCAGACCGCAGCAGCCGAGGCAGCGGGTTGCTTCCAGCGTGTAGACGCCGTCCGCCGTGGTGCCGCCGGCCTTCACGCCAAGTTGCTTTTCGAGCTCTTCGAGGATGTTCTGCGCGCCCTTGACGTAGCAAGCCGTTCCGAGGCAGACCGCAACGCGGTGCTTTCCCGTGGGATTGAGCGAAAACTGCGCGTAAAACGTCACGACCTGATAGACTTCCTCAATCGAAATGCCAAGACCTTCTGCAATCTTGGTTTGCACTTCGATGGGCAGATAGCCATATAGCTCCTGCGCCTGCTGGAGCACGGGCATCAGTGCGCCCGGAACGTCCTTATTGTCCGCGATGATCTTTAACAGCTGTTTTTCCTGCTCCTGTGTCCCGCGAAAGGGAACGACAGTTTTCTGCTTTGCCATAATCTTCCTCCTCGGTGTGATTCAAAAACCGGCATTCGTCCGGTATAAGCCAAGCTGAATTATACCATAGCAATATTATTTAGGAAAGCTGAAAATCGATTTTCGAGCCGAAATCCGTCCTGTTTTATCGATTTTCACGTATTTATTCGCACCTTTGACAGACTTTGCCCGCGCGCCTATAATAGAGATACGGCGCACGCGCGGATTCGCTTTTGTTCTCCGCGTAACAACGTTTTTGCGCCACAGCATAGCTGTATCGACAACCGCAATCGATCCTTACGCGCGCTGCGCGTTGATCCACAAGCGGCAAAATCGAAAGGAGACTCTTCCATATTATGCGCATTCTCGTCACCGGCGGCGCCGGATACATCGGCAGCCATACCGTTTTAGAGCTTCTCGACGCGGGTTATGACGTGCTGATTGCCGATAACTTCGTCAACAGCAAGCCTGCGGCGCTCGCGCGCCTGCGTACCCTGACCACCAAGACGTTTGATTTCGAAGAGGTCGATCTCACGGATGCCGCGAAGACCGACGCGCTCTTTACCCGCTATTCCATCGACGCCGTGATCCACTTCGCGGGGCTTAAGGCGGTTGGCGAGAGCGTGCAGTTGCCGCTGGAATACTATCGCAACAACCTCACCTCCACGCTGAACCTCCTGTTTTCCATGAAGAAACACGGCGTTTCCCGCTTTGTGTTTTCCAGCAGCGCGACGGTCTATGGGGACCCCGTGAGCGTGCCGATTCGCGAGGACTTCGCGCTGAGCGCAACAAACCCCTACGGCAGAACCAAGCTGATGATCGAAGAGATGCTGCGCGATGTTTCGATTGCGGAGCCACAGCTTCGCATCTGCCTGCTGCGGTACTTCAACCCCGTCGGCGCGCATATCTCCGGCCAGATCGGCGAGGACCCGAACGGAATCCCGAATAACCTCATGCCGTATATCGCGCAGGTTGCGGTGGGCAAGCTGCCCGCGCTGCGCGTGTTTGGCAGCGATTATCCCACCCATGACGGCACGGGCGTGCGCGACTATATCCACGTGGTCGATCTCGCGAAAGGGCACGTAGCCGCGCTCAAAAAGCTCGAAAGCGGCGCGGGCGTGTATACCTATAACCTCGGCACCGGCATCGGATATTCCGTGCTGGACATGCTGCATGCCTTCGAAAAAGCCTGCGGAAAGACGCTCCCGTACGAGCTGGTCGGCCGCAGAGCCGGAGACATCGCGTCCTGCTATGCCGACCCGGAGAAGGCGGCAACAGAACTCGGCTGGCGCGCGCAATTCGGCATCGAGCGCATGTGTGCGGACGCATGGCGCTGGCAAAGCCAGAATCCGAACGGGTTCGAGGGCTGATTACGCGCTTTTATTTGACGTTTTATCGCGACTTTCGAAGATCTGTAGGAAGCGATCGCAACTTGGTTTAAAATGAATCCGTAACGTTCAAAAAAGATTTCAAGGAGATTTGTTTATGCAGAAACCGGCTCTCGTAGTCATGGCCGCCGGAATGGGCAGCCGCTATGGCGGACTCAAGCAGATTGACCCCGTCGGTCGTCATGGCGAAATCATCATGGACTACTCGCTCTACGACGCGCTGGAAGCGGGCTTTGAGAAGGTCGTCTTCATCATCAACCGCCGCATCGAAAAGGACTTCTATGATGTGGTCGGCCGCAGAGCCGAAAAGCACATGGAGGTGCGCTATGTCTTCCAGCAGCCGGATGCCATGCTGCCCGCGGGCTTTACGGTGCCGGAAGGACGCGAAAAGCCCTGGGGCACCGCGCACGCGCTGCTCTGCTGCAAAAACGACGTGAACGAGCCGTTTGCCGCGATCAACGCGGACGACTATTACGGAAAGCGCGCGTTCTCTGTGCTGTATGATTACCTCAAGAACGCGAAGGACGGCGACAAAGCCGACTTCTCAATGGTTGGCTACCTTGCGAAGAACACGCTGACCGAGCACGGCTCCGTTGCGCGCGGCGTCTGCGAGGTGGACAAGAAAGGCGAGCTCGTCAACATCGTCGAGCGGCTGAAGATCTTCAAAACGCCCGAAGGCCCCGCGTATACCGAGGACGACGGAAAAACGTTTGTGCATTTCCCCGAGGACAACCTCGTTTCGATGAACTTCTTCGGCTTTACGCCCGCGCTGTTTCCCGCGCTGGAGGCGCGTTTCCCCGCGTTTCTCACCGAGGCAATTGAAAAGAACCCGCTCAAGGGTGAGTTCCTGATTCCGCAGGAGGTGGGCCGCATGCTGCAGGCGGGCAAGGCGAGCGTTCGCGTGCTCTCTTCGCCGGATCGCTGGTATGGCGTCACCTATCGCGAGGACAAGCCGGAGGTCATGCAGGCGCTGAACGACCTCACCGACGCCGGCGCGTATCCCGACAAGAAACTGCTGGACTAAAAAACAGCGGGTGCGGCTGATGCCGCACCCGTTATTTTTTTCTCCGAACCCGCGCCTCCCGAGCACAGATTCTGTTCGTCCATGAAACCAAGGTGGATTAGCCCGCGTTGCTTGCGGATGCTACGTTGCCGCTGGAAGCGACGTTGCCAAAGGATGCGATCGCGTTACCGTTGGAAGCGGCCTTCGGGCCACACGCTGTGAAGAAGAATACGCTCATCACAACCATTGCGAAAAGAATGATGCTTTTTTTCATGTTTTTACCCTCCAAATGTCTTGTTCTATGACTGTTTGTCTGCGACTATTGTTTTTGGGAAGCTCTTGTTTTTCCCTCGCACTAAGTGTACTATATGTGTTAGTACGCATGTATAATAATCGAATTCTGCGTCTTTGTCAAACGAAAACAGCCGTTTTTCGGCAAGGTTCACAAAAGATACACACTTTTACGAGAGCGATAAAGGAAGACACACATGCAAGAACCCCAGCAAACAATCGATCCATTTACGGAACAAGAAACGGCATTGCAGCAGGATTTGCCCCACGCCTGCAGCAAGCCGCAGGCGCAATATTCACAGCAGCGGTTTCTGAGCGCGGCGGCTGGGCTGACCATGGCCTATCTTTGCGCGATGTTTTTGGGACACCCGCTGGTCTTTACCAGCTTCTATTTCAACATCACCGAAACCAAACAGGCGTATTTCCTGATCGCAAGCGGAGCGTATCTACTGCTCGTGCTCTTTGCGCGCATCGCGCTTCCGCCGGACTTCGGCACGGTGCGCCCGCGCGTTCGGCTGCACCCCACGGTTCTGCTGCTCTTTTCGTTTTTTGTCATCAGCGTCACGGGAAGCCTTCTGAGCCAATATCGCGGTGAGGCGTTCTTTGGCGAAAACAATCGCTATCAGGGGCTATTGACGCTGTTTTGCTACGCGGGTGTGGTCTTTGCGCTCTCGCGAAGGACGCTCGATCTGCGCTGGCCGGTTCTCGCGCTCCTGCTTGGCGCCTGCCTCGTGAGCCTGCTGGGCATGCTCAACCACTTCACGCTCGATCCGTTCGGGTTTTACACAAAGCTCCGCGCGCAGGACCTCGGGCGCTTCCTCTCCACGATCGGCAACGCGGACTTTTATGCGAGCTATATCGGCATGGCGTTCGCGGTCTCGCTGGGTTACTTTCTCCACGTAAAAACGACGCGAGAGAAAGCCTTCGCGCTGGTATCGTTTGTGTTCGTCTCGTTCGGCACGCTCGTTGCTGGCAGCGACAGCGCGGTGCTCGCGATCCTTGCCTTAGCAGCTTTTGCGCCGATGCTGGTGCTCTCGGATGCGGCGGCGCTGCGGCGGCTCGTGCTCGGCTGGAGCGTCTTCTTCCTCTGCGCGTTTGTCTTCGGGCTCATGTCCGGTGCGCTCAAGTCCTCCACCTATCTTTCCGCGTTTGTAACCGTGCTGATTCGCCCGGTCGTCTCGCTGCCGCTGTGTGCAGTCGCGCTCACGCTCTGGTTTGCGCTGCGCTATGCCA
Organism: Christensenellaceae bacterium; assembly: GCA_963667195.1. Taxonomy (GTDB): domain Bacteria; phylum Bacillota; class Clostridia; order Christensenellales; family CAG-138; genus UBA7703. Next base: position 1,290,719 of record OY762962.1, on the reverse strand, counting down.
AGCCGGAACGGCTCGCGCGCGCAAAGCGGCCGTATGCGTTCACGCTTGCGGGCGCGGTGCTGCTGGGTGTCGTCGTGCTCGTGCTGCTCAACACCGTGCTTCGCTCGCTGCCGCTGGGCAGGCTCGAACGTTATCTCCACTTTTCCGCGAGCTGGGGCACCGACCGCGGCAAGATCTGGACGTTTGTGATGCAGGTTTACGAGCGGATGCCGCTTGCGCAAAAGCTCTTTGGCGCATCTTCCGGCGGACTCTTCCACGCGGACTCGGTCAAACCGATTTTCTCCGACGCGGCGCTGGACACCGCCCACAACGAGTATCTGCAATATCTCGTCACCAACGGCGCCTTGGGGCTCGTTTGCTATCTCGGCGCGGTGTTTCTCGCCCTGCGCGAGGGATTTCGCCGCAGCGCGCGCGAGCCGGTCTATCGCGGGCTGACGCTCGCGGTGCTCGCCTATGCCGCGCAGGCCGTCGTCAACATCGCGCAGCCCATGACCACGCCGATCCTGTTTGTGCTGCTCGGGGTTTTGATCTCTCGTCAGTCTGATTTGAATTCGCAAACAATTTAGGCACGCATTCTGTTATAATAAATTCCGCAAATTATTCCAAACAAACCGGAGGATCATGATGAATAACTACGACGAAGCCATGCGCAATCTGGAGGAGAAGTTCGGCAAAAAGGACGTGCTGCTATCCCTTTCCACCATCGCGCTGCTTCCCGATGCAAAAGGAACCCCCGTACCCGCGGCGCGGCTGGTAGACGCGTTTTATGAGGATGGATCGTTCTATACCGTCTCCTATGCGACCTCGAACAAGATGCTGCAGATCGAAAAGAACCCGCACGTTGCCATCTGCTTTATCGTGGAAAACTTCACGGCAAACGGCATCGGCGAAAACCTCGGCTGGGTTTGCGACGAAAAGAACGCGGAAATCATGGCCAAGGTTCGCCCGATCTTTGCCGACTGGTACAACGACGCAAACAACGACGAAGATCACAACACCTGCCTGCTTCGCATCCGGCTGACCGACGGGCTTTGGAACGACGCGCACAAGGGAATCCGCGACGAGATCGATTTTGCAAACAAAACCGCGCGGACGATCTGCACGAAGGCATAATCCCGATATTTTCTCCGCTAAGATTGACCAAACTAAAAACATCGCTTCGCCAAATCAACAGCGGAGCGATGTTTGTGTTTTGGGGTTATGAAGCTTGGGAGTTTATACCTCGTAGGCTGCGAGCACCTCGCCGACATAGAGCACATGCGGATCGCCGTTCGCCAGCGCCTGATTGCTACCGTAATACTTCGCGCGAAAATCGGGATCGAGCGCATCGAGGTCTAATAGTTGCTTTTGCACGATTCGGCACTCGAACACGACATTGCAGCCCGCGACGGCTTCCGCGCCGCCCGCGCGCGGCACAAGGCGGGAAAGCTTCGCTTCTTTTTCTTTGTTGACGTTTCGCCCAGATTTCACGCCGCAAAACGCAAGCTCTTTGCTCATCTCTTTTTCACGCGGGAAGCTGACGGTGAACACATCCGTTTGTTCCATCAGAGAGTACGTATAGCGGCTCTTGCGCACCATGACCGTCACAACAGGGCGTGACCAGACCACGCCAAACTGCGCCCAACCGATGGTCATGGGGTTCCAGGTTTCGCCGCCCGCGGTCAGAAACGCACCGCGCGGAAGCTGCTCCGTTGCCTGCGGCAATAGTGCTGCAAATGCTTTCACATCCATGGGTCAACCCTCCTATGATTCTGATTCATCGTCTCCGAAGTGGTATTCGACGACCCTGTCCTTCTTTTTCTCCGGAAAAATCTCCAGTTCGAACCGGTCAAACGCGATGCTCTCGATAAAATCCGCCTGCGTAAACCAAGTGCGGTTGAATCGAGCCAACTCTTCGACGTGTTTGTTGAGTAAGACCGGCGAGGCGAGGTCGAGCGGCTTGACCAACTCCGTGATCAAGCGGCCCCAGCCTTCCGCGTCGAAAGGCCGCGCGGGAAATTCCCGCACGGCCTCCTGTACGATTTTATGGTGCTTGAGTACCTTAGCCCAAATCTTCACGCGTTGTTACTTGTTCCAGATGAACCAGCCCCAGAGAACCGGTGTGCCATCGGTATAGACGCCCTTGAGGGTGCCCGCGATCTGCTTCTTGTCCTTGACGTCGGACGTGTTGATCGTGGACTTCGCGCTGCGATTGTAGACAACGACCTCGACGCCTTCCGAAACCTGAACGCGGAAGATCGTGTACGGATCGCTGGAGATGATCTCCGTGATCCTGCCGGTGACGACAAAGTCTCCGCTCGTGGTCGTGCCCGCTTTGATCTTTTCAAAGTTCTTGGCGAAATCGCCCGCGGCTTTCTTAAACGCGCTGGAGGATACCGTCGGCGGACGCTCCACAATCGTGGTTGCGGTGCCATCATAATAGCCGGTCAGTTTGCCGACGATATTGACATCATATGCGCCGACCTTCGCGATGGTGACGGGAATCGTAAACGTGCCCGTATCCGTTACGGTCGCCTGACCGAACGTCACATCGGTGGAGGTGCTGGTTGCGCTGATCGCCGCGCCCGGGGTGCAGGTTCCGGTCAGCGTGACCGTGCCCGCGTCGGAGGAGAGGCTCTTGATGTCGTTGTTCAGCGTGAACGACATGGTCTGAATCACGTACGGCTCGACGGTGATCACCTTGCGCGCGGTCACGCAGTTGTTCTTGCGCGCTTCGATGGTGATGGTCTCGCCGCCGGTGGTGGCAGGGGTGGTTCCATCCGTCGTCGGCTCCTCGGTGGTCATGCCTTCCTCGCTCGTTGCTTCGGGAGACGTGCTCGCCTCAGGCGTGGTGGATGCTGCGGGCGACGTGGACGCCGCGGGAGATGCCGCGGGATCCGGCGTCACGGAAGGATCCGTGCTGGCAACCGGTGCTTCGGTCGGAAGCGCCAGCGGAGCCGCAACCTGCTTGGGCGTATAGCTCGCGGTGAACATGCCCGTGCTGTCCACATAGACCTGCTCGTCATTGACGAACACCGCGATCTCGCTGTCGTAGTTGTTGACCTGACCCATGATCGCGATCGGGCTGTTGTCAAATGTTGCGTTGACGGTATCCGTCGCGGGCTGGGTGATGGTCATGGAAAGCGTCGGCACCGTGACCGTAATCGGCGGCACCGTGATCTGCATGGTCTGTCCATCTGGCGAGATCGCCTGAATATTCGGCTGAATCGTCAGGGTTTCGCTGTCCACCGGCGCGTTGGGCATGAACACATCACGGTCGATGCGTAGGATGATACGATCGTTTGCCGCGACGGTTGCCGTGTCCTGCTTGAGCGTCGCATCCGTAATGATACGGATCGCGCTGCCGGTCGGCGCCGCGATGTCGATATCATACGATACTTCGTTGGTCGTCGGGTCGGTGTATTCGCTGATGGAAGCGGTATACATCTGGGCGGAAGGATCGCTGCTCGCCGCAGGATCAGCGGCGTTGACATCGTCCGAATTGCCCTTGTTGAAGATGGTTCCGATGGAGGCAAACATCGCGCCGACGTCGCCATCGAAGTTCTTCTTTGCGATATACATGCCGAACACCGCGATGAGCGCAAGCAGCAGTACGATCAAGCCCCAGAAGAGGATGGTCGTGCCCTTGCCGCGTTTCTTCGGCATATCGTCATATTCTTCTTCGTCGTATTCTTCGTCTTCGTCGTATTCGTCGACGTCGTCGTTGGCACGGCGCGCGAGCTTCGCGGGACGCTTGCTCGCCTTTGCGGGCTTGTAGTCGTCCTCATCCTCGTCGTCGTATTCGTCGTCGTCGTAATCTTCGTCGGCGTAGCTATTGGCGCGGCTCTGCTGCGGCGCGGGTGCGGCTTTTGCGGCCGGGCGCGCGGCTACGGGAGCAGCGGCAGGAGCGGCCTCGCCGGAAACGCGCTGACCGCAGTATGCGCAAAACGGCGCATCCGAAAGAATCGGCTTGCCGCAATGCGGGCAGGTCGGTGTGGGTGCGCTCGCCGCGGCGCGCGGCGGAATGGTGGGACGAAACGTGCTGGAAGACAAAGGTGTTTCAGAAGAACCTGCACTGACAGGTCTTTCTGCAGCCCCGCTGAACGCACTCTTTGGCCAAGCCGGTGCTTTGACAAAATCACGCGCGGGTCTTCCGTCCTCGTTTGCGGTGACAGCGTCCTCGCTGTTGGCGATCGTATCGTCGTCTCGAAGCTTTGCGCCGCACACTTTGCAGACGCTCAGATTCTCGGCGTTATACGAGCCGCATTCTTTGCATACCATCTATCCACTTCCTCCGTTCTGAAGCGAGAATATTCTCAATCGTATAGTCCAACCAATATAACGCAACTATTATACAACCCGTATGTGGACTGTGCAAAGAACATTTCGTGAACTTTTCGCTACATCCATCGCTTTTGAGCTGAAATCCGCCTCTTTGTCGCCGGTCCTGCGCGCAATATAATTCTGCTTGACAATATATCTTATATTATTTTATACTGCTAACAAATCGAATTCACAATTTCATCGAAACAGGCTATGACTGCGAAGAAGTAACGGAAGGGCGAATTTTTCGTCCGCACGGACCCGTAAGAGAACTGCCGGATGGTGCAAGGCAGCCGGGGACACCCGCGAATACGCGCAAACAGCCGCCACCTGAACGGGCAGCGGGCAACCGAAGCTTGAGTAGGGAAAGGCCGGGATTCCTCCCGTTATCCGAGGCAGGGTATCGACGAACCATATTCGTCCGTACCCGTCAAGGCCGCATCCCGCGAGGGTACGGCAAACCGAGGTGGTACCGCGAATCAACTTCGCCCTCTTGCAGAAATGCAGGAGGGCGTTTTTCTTATTTCATCGCAGCTCGTCATGTAACCCGGTAAAGTTTAAAAATACAGTAATGGAGGAGTTCAAACCCATGGGCGAAGTCAAACTGTTTTCCGGAGCGAAGCTCCCTCTCGAAATGCACAAGGTACGCGTGGTGCAAAAGCTCAACCTGCTTCCCGTGGAAGCGCGTCAAAAGGCGATGGCAGAGGCCGGAAACAACACGTTTTTGCTCAAGAATGAAGATGTGTTTCTGGATATGCTCACCGACAGCGGCGTCAACGCCATGAGCGACCAGGCGGTCGCCGCCATGATGGTTGCGGACGACAGCTACGCGGGCAGCGCCACCTACTACCGCCTCGAGAAGAAGATCTGCGAGCTTTTTGGCACGACGTACTTCCTGCCCGCGCATCAGGGCCGCGCCTGCGAGAGCATCCTTGCGGAAACCTTCGTCAAGCCCGGCAGCGTGGTGCCGATGAACTTCCACTTCACCACCGCAAAGGCGCACATCACGCGCGTCGGCGGCCGCGTGGAGGAGCTGGTTTCGGACGCGGGCCTCGTGCCGGAAAGCGATCTTCCGTTTAAAGGAAACATCGACCTCGACAAGCTCCGCGAATGCATCGCCCGAAACGGCAAGGAGAACATCGCGTTTGTGCGCATCGAGGCAGGCACCAACCTCATCGGCGGCCAGCCCGTGTCGCTGGAGAACATGCGGCAGACGGCGAAGATCGCCCGCGACAACGGAATTCCCGTCGTGCTGGACGCGAGCCTCCTCCAGGACAACCTGCACTTCATGAAGACGCGCGAGGATGCCTGCAAAGATATGTCCATTCGCGAGATCACGCGCGCGGTCTGCGACAACGCGGACATCATCTATTTCTCCGCCCGCAAGCTCGGCTTTGCGCGCGGCGGCGGCATCGCGATGAACAACCGCGCCTACTACGAGCGCATGAAGGATTTCATTCCGCTGTTCGAGGGCTTCTTGACCTACGGCGGCATGAGCGTGCGCGAGATGGAGGCGATGACCGTCGGCCTCGAGGAGACCATGGACGAGACCGTGATTTCGCAAGGCCCGCAGTTCATCGAGTTCATGGCGGCGGAGCTGATGATGCGCGGCGTGCCGGTTGTGACCCCGGCGGGCGGCCTCGGCTGCCACATCAACGCGAGAAAGTTCCTTTCGCATGTGGACGATCACCAATACCCCGCGGCGGCGCTCGCTTCGGCGGTCTATATCGCGGGCGGCGTGCGCGGCATGGAGCGCGGAACGCTTTCCGAGCAGCGCGAGCCGGACGGAACGGAACCCATCGCGAGCATGGAGTTGCTGCGCCTCGCGCTGCCAAGGCGCGTGTTTACGATGAGTCAGGTGCTCTACGCGGTGGACCGCATCAGCTGGCTCTACGAAAACCGCGAGCTTGTCGGCGGGCTGAACTTCGTGGAGGAACCCAAGACGCTCCGCTTCTTCTTCGGTCGTCTGGAACCCATCGGCGACTGGCAGCAGAAGCTCGTCGCAAAATTCCGCAAGGATTTCGGCGACAGCCTGTAAGAGAACGCATGCAAAAGGGGGTTGCCCAGAATTGATTGCTCCATCTAAATGGGCGACTTAAGCGTCGCGGGCGGATGATATCCGCCCCTACACGCGCACCAGAATATCTAGGTTCAATTCGAATCAAACAGTTGCACGATTGGGGTTGCTCCGCAAGAGCGGATGTAGGGGCGGATATCATCCGCCCGCGATGACCCAGCTAAATTTAGAGGCTGTCCGTGAAAGAAAATATCTTTCGGGACAGCCCCTTTGTTTGTTCGCTCAATAGCTTTTCTTCCTATCCGGTTAAATCAAGCGCGTATCAGCCAACCTTGACCCCGAGGATCGCCTTTGCCGCAAGGCCGATTGCAAACGACAGCGCGGCGACGCCGAGGCTGATGAGCATCATCTCGCCAAAACGCTTCCAGAACGGCAAATCCTGCGCCACGGAGATGTAATAATTAAACGAAAGAATGATCAGCACCACGACCGCGATCATGATGATAAACGCGAGCAGATACATTTGATTGGGCAGCAGCAGATACGGCAGCACGATCGCAATCACGGTCAAGAGATATGCGATGCCCGTATACACACTGGATTTTGCAGCGTCACTTTTGCCCTCCGCACGCTGCGCCAGATAGTTGGAGGCCGCCATGGACAGCGTTGCCGCAACGCCCGTGATGATACCGGAGAGCGCGACGAGCCTGTTGTTTGCCAGCGCGAAGGTAAGGCCCGCGATGGTGCCAGTGAGTTCCACGAGCGCGTCGTTGAGGCCCAGCACGATGGAGCCGACGTAGTGCAGCCGCTCCTCGTCGATCATGGACATCAGCTTGGTCTCGTGCGCTTCTTCATCCGCCATCACCTGCCGCGCTTCAGGCAGTTCCTGCTCGATTTCGCGCAGGTCGCGAATGCCAAGATCCTCGCCTTTTTCAAAAAACTTGATCGTAAACGTGATGCCGAGCACGCGGCTGAGCACGGAGAACAGCGCGATCTTCCTACGATTCGGCGCAACGTCCTGCTTCGTATATCCGCGCCAGGTTTCGTAATGTCCGCGTTCCGCGCGGGAGATCTCCGAAAACACGCGCTTGTTATTCGCGTCCTTTTGCCGCGCGGCAATCTTGCCGTAAAGTATGCTTCCCGTGATTTCGTCCCGCTGCATCTTCAGAAGCATATTCATCAGTTCCGCTGTGATTTCTCGTTCCATGTGCCTACCCCTTTCCTTGTGAGCCGCACAAATCCGCGTGGTTCAATCGCACTTATTATACGCTCCTGTGCCGGAGCCGTACAGTTTCCGCCGCATTATTTCATCTAGCTCACAGTAAAACAAACAACCCGCCAAGGCAATACGCCCGGGCGGGTTGTGTTGTTTGTTTCGTTGTGTTTCTTTTACGGATTAGAACTCGTCGTCCTCGTCATCCATGCGGTCTCCCCGGTTCTTGGTGTAGAGCCAGATGCCGCCCACGATGAGCGCCACCGCGATGAGGATGATCGCCGCGATGAACCAGCCATCCGAGCCAAGACTGCCGGTGGTCGCGCTCGGAGAGGCGGTCGGCGTCGGCAGCGGAGAAACGGACGCATCCGGCGAGGGCGAAAGCGACGGGGAAGCGCTGACGCTGTTGATGTCACGGCTGAGGAAGATGTAGTCCGAGCAGTGCGTCTGCGTGACGGTTGCCCAGCCCGTGCTGTCCACCGTTGCCGTCTGCTGGAACGTGAGCGTCTTATCGTCGTTCAGCAGGTAGTAGTAGAGCGTTTTTCCGGCCTGTGCTGCGCCGACATTCAGGCGGATATTCGCCTTGCCCGGCAGCTCGCCGTTGTAGTTGTAGTGCACCGCCGCCACATAGGCGTCTCCCGCGAGCTCCTGCGCGGTCTGCACGGCGATGGAGTTATTGATCGTAGCGCCAAAGTCGTACCAAAGCTGCGTATAGCTCTGCGTCATCGTGCCCTTGGGGAAGGTGAACTCCACGTCGTCCTGCTTGATGGTCACATCCTGCGACTTGTTCCCCTCGGCGAGGCTCTTCATCGTCGAATAGAGAATGCGGGTGTTGTCCGGCGTCAGGGTGTAGGAGTAGAGCGCGGTGGTCGCGCTGTCGGTCGTGCTGGGCTTCGGCGTCGGCGTTGCGCTGGTGTCGGTGCTGCTGTCGTCCGAGGAAGCGGAGTTGGTCGAGGTTTTGTAGCCTTCGCTGGCCGGGGAAGCTTCCGTGGTCGCCGTCGCTTTATAGCGCTGGTAGAACGTATAGCTCGTGCCGGATTTGAGTCCGCTAAACGTCGTGCTGTCCTGCCAGGTGGTGCCGCCGCGGGAATATTCGCACCCGTCCACCGCCTTGAGGACGATCTTGCTCGTTGTGCGGCTGGAGCGCGTCGGCGCATCCGGCGCGTCGCCGACGTAATACGCCTTGGCGACCGTGCCGAACGAGCGGCTCACCATGCCGCCCTGCACGCTGCTGGTCACTTCCAGAGAGAGCTGGTTTCCGATATCTGCCGCGCTCACGACATAGAATGTACCGGTTCCGGCGACGGTGTTGCCGCGTTTCCAGGTATAGGTGAGCGTGCCGGTGTTGTTGCTGCCGGCGAGCGATGCGGTCATGGTCAGGCCATAGCGCGCCTCGCCGCTGACGTTGATCGTTCCGCTCAGCGCAGGTAGCGTGCTGAGGTTTGCGCCCGCGCTCGCCGCGGAGGCAAGCGTGGTGGCGGTCTCGGCTACGCGCTGGTAGAAGGTATAGGTAGATCCGGCCACGAGGTTATGGAACGTGGTCGTGTCCTGCCAATAGGTGCCGCCCAGCGAATACTGGTAGCCGCTGACCGCGTTGAGCGTGATGGTCGTTGCGGTTGCGCTGGCGCTCGTCGGCGCGGCGGGTGCAGTCGTGTTGTTCGCCTTGGTCACCGCGGCAGTCGCGGCGGAAAGAGACCCGGTCTGGTCGCTCGTGCTCACGACAAGCGTGATCACCTGGCCGACATCCGCGCTGCCGAGAACATACGTCGTGCCTGTGCCGACGGTCGAGCCGCCGCGCTGCCAGGTATATGTGATCGTGCCGGAGGCGTTGGAGCCGGAGAGCGAGCCCGTCAGCGTCTGGCCGAACTGCGCGGTGCCGGTGATCGTCGCGGTTCCGGTGAGGCCCGCGGTGGTTTTGATGGTGGTCTTGTCGCTTGTGGCGGAGGCCTGCGTGGTCGTTGTTTCCTTCACGCGCTGGTAGAAGTCATAGCTCGTGCCCGCGGTCAGTCCGCTAAACGTCGTGCTGTCCTGCCAGGAGCCGCCCGTGCGCATATACTCGTATCCGCTAACGCTCGCGAGCGTGACGGAGGTTTCGGCGACGCTTGATGCGGCGGGTTTCGTGACGCTACCGCTGTACGGTGCCTTGGTGATTGCCGCAGTGGAGGCATTGAGCGTGCCCGTAAGCACGTTGTCCGTGACGTCCAGACGGATGGTCTTGCCGATGTCCGCCTCAACGAGGGTATATGTCGTGTCCTTGTTGCCCGTGGCTACCTGCGTCTCGGTCGCGCCGTCTACACGGGTCCACTTTAGCACAACCTGGCTCAGATCCGGTTCGTTGATGCCGGAGAGGTTCGCCGAGAGCGTGCCGCCGTAATAGGCATTGCCGGAGATCACCGGCGTTCCGGAGAGCGCGGTAACATGCGTGCGGGTGATGTAGACTTCCAGATCGTTTGTCAGCAAGTCGCCGGAGAGGTTAAAGCTGCCCGAAGCTCCGCTTACCTTGACGAGGGTATGCACATCATAATAGTTCTGCGGGGTAATCGTGAAGGCCACGGTCGTGCCGGAAGAGATCGCCTGCCCGCTGACGAACGGGGAACCGCCCGCGGTTGCGCTCTGCCCAGAGGCGGAGGTGGTATAAACCACCGCGAACTTCGTTGCGTCGTCAGCGGTGGTAAACGAGCCGGTTGCGGCAGCGCTGGTGTTCGGCGTTGCGGCAAGATCCGCAAACGCGCCCGCATCCACGTTGACCGTATAGGTCGTGTTGATTGCGAGCGTGAGTGGTGTCCCACCGTTGACAAAATCCGTCAGGTCGTAGACTACGTACCAGTGTTCCGACAGCGTATCACCAACGAGAGTTCCCGCGTTTGCAGGCGCAACGTACGATGTTGCGCCATCCACGACGGTGACGTTTTTATCACTCGCCATCGTCACCTTCTCGCTAAGCGAGAGGATGATCTTCTGGTTTGCGGTTGTCGCCGCGTATGTAGATGGGGAATACAGCATGACGCCGGGTGCGGTGGTGTCCGCGTCCGCGAGCGCCGCGGCAGGCAGGGAGATTGCCAACGCAAGTACGGCAAACCATGCCAGCCATTTTTTGTATTTTGTCATTTTCATAATCGTTCCTTTCCGCAGCACGGCGGGTGTTTTTTGCCGCGCGCAGTGGGTTCTGATCTGTGTGTTTTACGCAATTGTACTGTTTCTTCCTCCGGCGGGAGTCCTTTGGAAGAAGGGGTTCATTTTCGTGTTCACGGACGAGCAGGTTCTTCTTTGCCTCAGTATGCCACAACCAAATTTCGATTGCAAACCGCCAAAGGCGCTTCTATATACAACACTGCGCAAAAACCGAAATCGTTGCAGAGTGTTTGCAATTTCTTCCGAATTTTTTAGAGTTACACCTTTACTATTCTTCTTTTAATAAAAAGAAAGTAGCCATTAAAGATACTTTCGTAAAAGAGCCCACCGGCGTCAGCCGGCGGGCTCTTCCCGTCACTCTCTTTTTACAGTACGCCTTTCAGCTCAAGAAACCGGCGATACAGCTCATCGTATTCGCAGCCGCAACTGCCGCATTCCTCATTCGCCTGCTCCACCGCCGCAATCAGCTCGTCTTTCACACTTTCGCCGCAAAGATACGCTTCCGCGGGCACCGAGATCAGCTCCCAGCCGGAATCCGCAAAACGCTTCAAAATCGACCGAAGTTCATGCTCTTCCATCGTGTGCCTCCTTCTTCATATCGTGTTCGGGGGTACTGTGTCGGAAAACGTCCTGTGCTTCGCGTCCTGTTCTGTAATCGCGTGGACCAAGCGGAAAGACGATATTACGCCTTAGCCGCCTGCTCCTTCTTGAGCCGCGCTGCCTCGCGCTCCTCTTCTTCCTTGAGCTGGGAATAGCGGATTGCGCTGTCGCTTTCGTCCCAGAGGCGCTCCATGTTGTAATACTTGCGCTCTTCCGGGTAGAAGATGTGCACGAGGATATCCGCAAAGTCGAGCACGATCCACTTGCCCTCGCCATAACCTTCGCTGCGGCGCAGATTCAGCCCCAGCTCCGTTGCCTTTTGATCCACTTCGTCCGCGAGGGATTTCACCTGCTGGACGGCTCTGCCGCTGCAGATGATGAACCAGTCCGCGACGATGGTCTTGTCCGCCACATGGATGGCGACGATGTCCTGTGCCTTTTTGTTGTAGAGAATTTCGCAGACGCCGAGCGCCTTTTGTTTGATGGATTCGTTCAAGTGGTTTCCTCCGTATTTTCTGTGTGTCGTATTGTGAGCCGTATGGTTATCATTGTCTGGTCTAATCAATCGTCGTGTTTGTTGGAATCATACCACGCGATCGCCCTTGCCGAGGCGGGATGCGCGCGCTTGCCTTTTCGCTCGACGAGCTGGGCCACGCGCACAAGCGCGTATCGCATGAATGCATCGATTTCCGCCGAGATGCGGCTTCGATACTCCTCCACGCCGGGAAAATCCCGCGTGGGTTCGACGAGGTCCGCGGCGTAGATCAGCGCGTCAAAGTCCGACATACCCCAGTCGCCCGTGGTGTGCAGCCGGATCGCGCGGAGGATGGTCTCGTCTGTAATGCCGTATTCCATCTTCGCGAGCACCGCGCCCGCAAACGCGTGATACACGGGAGCGATTCCCGATTCGTCGCCGGAGAGCACCTCCTGCGCTCGCTCCGGCAGGCACTTCGCGCAGTCGTGCAGCAGCGCCGCAATGCGCGCTTTCTGCGCATCCTGCTTCCAAAGCACCGCGAGCGTTGCCGCGGCTCGCATGGTGCCGCAGACGTGGGAATACCGTTTCGCCGAGAGTGCCGCGCGGCACTGTTCCTGCAACGCGCGAACGTCCTTCGGAAAATATGCGCCGCATTCATACACCGCCTGCTCGACGCGCTCCGGCATGAGGCCGTCGACGGGCAGTCCCGCCGTGAGCCGCTTACGAATCTCGGTGGAGGCGATCACGTCCGCCTTGGCGGAGAGCAAGCGCACCCTTGCTCCGTATCGCGCGCGGAGCATCTCCGCGGTCGCCGCGTCGTTTTGGTCGATGCCCACGCGAGGCACGCACAGCACGCCCGCAATCTTGAGCACTTCCTCGGGATGGTACCAGTTCGGCAGGTCGCTGAGCGTGTCGCTGCCGATGATGATCGAAAGTTCCGCGTCGGGATACTGCCGCGTGAGCTCCTGCAGCGTCAGCAGCGTATAGCTCTTGCCTCCGCGCACAATCTCCTGATCGCTCGCGACAAGCCGGTCTTTACCGGCGATCGCCAGCTGCGTGAGGCGAAAGCGTTCGCCCGCGGGCACGTCTTCGTCCACGGCTTTGTGCGGTGGGTCGGCTGCAACCATGAGCAGCACGAGATCCAGCGCGGCTTCGTCCCGCGCAATCTCGGCCATCTGTACATGCGCGCGGTGGATGGGGTTGAAGGTGCCGCCGAGCAGTCCGATTCGCATGTTAGCCGTGTTCAATGCCCCTCTCGTTTCCGGCAGGTTTCCGCGCGATGCGAACTCTGCCGCCGCGCGAAAAGAAACCCGCGTTTCCACTATTTTCTACTATTAAGAATAACATGTTTTTTTGCGCCGTGAAAGAGCGGTTTTCCCGCGCGGCGCTCGCCCGCACGAATTGACAAACGCAAAGCGGAATGCGACAATAAATCCGTATAAATATTAGCAAAGCCCGCATGTGCGCAACACGCACGTTTCTTCGGGCGAACATCATTTCGAAAGCGGGGAACAGTATGGGTATTGAGTATAAGAAGCTGCAAAACGGAAGCGACATCCGCGGCGTCGCGATGGACGGCATCGAAGGCCAGCCGGTCACGCTGACCGCGGAGGCCGTGACGAATATCGCCAAGGCGTTTGTGCTGTTTTTGCAGGAGCGCACGGGCAAGAGCGAGCTAAGGCTCTCCATCGGCCGCGACTCCCGCCTCTCCGGAGAAACGCTGCTCAAAGCCACGGCGGAAGGCATTCTCGCCATGGGCGCGGACCTCGCGGACTTCGGACTCGCGAGCACGCCCAGCATGTTCATGAGCACCGTCACGAAGGGCTATGAGTTCGACGGCGCCATCATGCTCACCGCGAGCCACCTGCCCTGGAACCGCAACGGCATGAAGTTTTTCACGCGCGACGGCGGACTGGAAAAGAGCGACATCGCCTCCATCCTCGCCAGCGCGCAGGCGGACGCGTTTATCCCCGCGCTGGAACGCGGCAAATTCTCGAAGGTCGATTTTCTCTCCGTCTACGCGCAGGGGCTCGTCGAGCGCATCCGCAGCGGCGTCAACGCGGAGGATTATGAGCATCCGCTCAAGGGATTCCGCATCGTGGTGGACGCGGGCAACGGCGCGGGCGGGTTCTATGTGGATCGCGTGCTGCAGCCGCTTGGCGCAGATACCACGGGCAGCCAGTTCCTCGAACCCGACGGGCATTTCCCCAACCATCAGCCGAATCCCGAGGACAAAGAGGCGATGGACTCCATCGCGCAATGCGTGCTGAGTAACAAAGCCGACATGGGCATCATCTTCGATACGGACGTGGATCGCGCGGGCGCGGTTGCCAACGACGGAAAAGAGATCAACCGCAATCGCCTGATCGCGCTGATCTCCGCCGTGCTGCTGGAGGAGCATCCCGGCACGACCATCGTCACGGACTCGATTACCAGTAGCGGGCTTGCGGCGTTCATCGCGGAAAATGGCGGCGTTCATCACAGGTTTAAGCGCGGGTATAAGAACGTCATCGATGAAAGTATCCGCATCAACAAGAGCGGACGCGATAGCCAACTCGCCATCGAGACCAGCGGTCACGGCGCGCTCAAGGAGAACTATTTCCTCGACGACGGCGCGTACCTCATCACCAAGCTGCTCATCAAGATGGCGCAGCTCCGCAAGGAAAACCGCACGCTGTTTTCGTTGATCGACTCCCTCGCGGAGCCCGCGGAGAGCGTCGAGGTGCGCATGAATATCCTCGTTCCCGAGTTTGCGGCCTACGGTAGCGGCATCCTCAAAGACCTCGCGGACTACGCGGCAAAAGAGAATTGGGATGTGGCGAAGGAGAACTACGAAGGCCTCCGCGTGTCCTTCGGCGCGGGCGCGGGCGATGGCTGGTTCCTGCTGCGCATGTCGCTGCACGATCCGCTGATGCCGCTGAACATCGAGAGTAACTCCGCAGGCGGCGTCCACCAGATCGCGGAAAAGCTGGTTGGGTTCTTGAGCGGGTATGACAAGCTGGAGACGAGTGGGTTGAAGGGGCTGTAAAAACATATTGATAAAGAAAAGACCCGAAAGGGTCTTTTCTATTACAACATTACTAAATTAAATGCACTGTTAGTATGTGTTGATTTCATGTATACTCAAAGATAATAAATGACGAAGCTGGAGAGATCTGCATGATTGATTTTTCAAAACTCGGTGCCGATAAACAAAGAACGCATATCGAACCAAGAGACATATTTATGTCACTACCATCGCGCGAAAAGAAATACGAATATCCTAGAGACGTTCAAAGCGAGGTATGGAAATCTTGGTTTGAAGAAAGAGACAAAAAAAACTCGATCATAAAAATGAATACTGGCAGCGGAAAAACTGTTGTCGGATTAATCATTTTGCAAAGTTGTTTAAATGAAGGGAAAGGCCCTGCTGTTTATGTTGTACCTGATAACTATCTAGTACAACAAGTATGTTCGGAAGCGAAACGTCTTGGGATAAAAACCGTTACTGACAAAACTGATATTGATTTTCTTCGTAATCAATCTATTCTTGTAATCAATATTCAGACGTTAATCAATGGGAAAAGTGGCTTTGGAATGCGCGCTGCTCACAATGTTGAAATAGGTAGTGTGCTTATAGATGATGTACATGCTTGTCTTGCAGACATAGAGAATCAATACACCATAAGTATTCCTGCCGGTTGTGATGCTTATAATAGCCTATTGCAACTATTTGCTGAGTCCATAAAATCGCAATCCGAGAACAAGTACGAAGATATAACTACTTCTCCAGATTCATTTTCAAGTGTTCTTGTTCCATTTTGGGAATGGCAAAACAGGCAAAATGAAGTCAAATCAATAATTAAGAATATCGACCAAGATGATGCGGTTAAATTTAGCTATCCACTTATACGTGATTGCTTAGCCATTAGTAATTGTATGATAACGGCGAAAAAAATCGAAATTTCGCCCCCTTGCATTCCTATTCACAAGATATCAAGTTTTGAGCGTGCCGAACGCCGAATCTTTATGAGCGCTACATTAGTTGATGATACCGTATTTGTAACTGCGCTTGGACTACATCCGAGTGATATCACCGGAATCATTACGCCTGAAAAAGCCGATGACATAGGCGACAGACTAATGATTTTCCCGCAAGTAGTAAATAAATCTATTGCTGATATAGAAGTTAAGATTAAACTTTTCGAATTATCTAAACAACATAATGTTGTGGTTATTGTTCCCTCATTTTATCGCGCAAAATTTTGGCAGGATGTGGCGAGTTTAATATTAAGTATAAAGAATATGGACGCTGGTATTGCCCATTTGAAAGCGGGGCATGTTGGTTTGACTGTTCTTGTCAACAAATATGACGGAGTTGATCTTCCAGATGATGCATGCCGTATTCTTGTGATAGATGGGCTTCCAAATATGCGAAGTGAATATGACGCTTATGAACAGAATGTAAATCCCAAGAGCAAGCGTCTTCGTAGTGAACAAGTTCAAAAAATCGAACAAGGAATGGGAAGAGGTGTGCGTTCAAACAGCGACTTCTGTGTAGTTGTTCTACTCGGAAGAAGTCTTGCTGAAGTGATATATGCAGGAGATGGATTGAGTTATTTCAGCGAGGCTACTAGAGAACAATTCAGATTATCCGAGCAAATATGGGATCAAGTGGAAACGCGAGATATAAATAGCTTGTTCGCCATATCTGATTATTGCCTAGATCGGAATGTGCGCTGGTTAAAAGTGAGTAGAGAAGTATTATCCTCTGTGAAATATAACTGCAGACCGACATTTAGTGATTTCTCAATAGCCTTGCGAAAAGCCTTTGATTTGGCCGAATTAATGCGTTACCAAGAAGCTGTAGCCATTTTGGAAGAAAAGAGGCAAACAACACAAGAGAAGGAGCAGAAAGGTCTACTAAAGCAATACATTGCAGCTTACACGAATTTCTATAATCGTGAAAATGCACAGCAACTTGTGTTATCCGCATTGTCTGACAATCGCTTGCTTTTGAAACCAATTAAAGGAATACAGCATACTAGAATCGTTAATAAACCTGCTTCCCAAGCTCAATATCTTTTGGAATGGGTGTCAGAGAATATTAGCTCGCCCAACAGTTATATCCTTAAGATCAACTCAATTCTTGACGAACTACGCTTTGAACCTGATACTTCTAAGCGTTTCGAAAGCGCTATAAAGGATTTATCATTCATGTTGGGAATATACTCTTCTCGACCCGAAGAAGAAGAAGGGAAAGGCCCTGATAATTTTTGGTGTCTAGATAGGTTGAATTTCTTTGTGATTGAATGTAAGAACGAAACAAAAACCGACAAAATATGTAAGCATGATTGTAATCAGTTAAATGGTTCAATCATGTGGTTTGAATCACTTTATCATGATCTGGATTATACTTGTTATCCTATAATGATCCATAACAGCAATGTTTTTGAACATGCTTGTTCCCCACACAAAGATATTAGGATAATGACACCTGCATTGCTAGATAAACTAAAAAAGGCAGTTAGTGATTTCGCACAAAATGTCATAGCCGAAGATACCTATCATAGTCCTACTAAGATCACACAATTGCTAATGCAGTTCAAATTGCAAGGTGCTCAGATAGTAGAGAGTTATACCACAAGCTATAAAACAACATGATTTCCCGCGAGAAAAATCTACAAGCAAAATCTCTTTGTAAACACTTGCCTTAATCATGAAACTGCACCACAATTGCACCGTACCAGCATTCTCTTACTTCACCAAAACCCCGCAGCTCACGCCGCGGGGTTTTGCTAACTCATATTCTTTTATTAAATAGGTTTACCCCTTCGCAAACACCCGCTTAAACAGCTTTTGCACCGGCGGCATGGCGGCGACGACGACGCACAGCAGCGTATCCACGCCGATCGAGAAGAAGTTATACACCAGCGAATACGCCCAGACGTTGGTGAACCCGAAATCCGCCGCATAGGAGCCGAAAAACACCGCGCCGGATACCGTGGAGGCCAGCATGCGCGCAAAGCCGCCGACCAGCGCGCCAAGCGGCAGGCTCTTCGGGAAAAAGCTCGCAAGTCCCAGGCACGTAAACGCCACGAAGTAGTCGAGAATGAACTGGATCGGATGCACGATGTACGCACCCTGAATCACCTGCAACAACGAGAACGCAAACGCCGCGGTGAAGCCCCGCGCGGGCCCGAAGTAAGCGGCATACGCGAAGATCGGCAGCATCGAGAGCAGCGTGATCGAGCCTTCATACGGCAGTGTGAAGAGCTTGAAGTAGCTCAACACGAACGCGAGCGTGATGGACAGCGCACCGTAGACGAGCACCTGCGTGCGGCTGTGCGCGGGAGCCACGGTTTCGGTCGTCTCCGCGGCTTTCGCCTTTGCGCGCTTTGCATACGCCACGACCGCCCAAATGAGAAGACCCAGTACGACGAGTCCGCCGATGAACAGATACAGCTCGAATCCTTCGAGCGAGGCAAGTTTGCTGAACAGTTTGAACTCCATATTCAATATTCTCCTTTTTCCACAAAAAAATAGTCGCCAGTGAGACGACCATCAAAAAGAAGCTGCGATATGTATCACTTTCCTTCGATGGCATGACCCAACAGGTTCCAAGGGTACTTCTCAGTCCGGCTGTTCTCCGGACGCCCCCGTGATGCGAATTAGGATACACGCTTTTGCACGCCGTGTCAACCTTGACAATCAAAGTGATCCAACGTAACATGATTTCGTATTCGTGCCTCATAATAGGAGCGGTGCAAACAAATCGAATGAGAAAGAGAACACACTTATGCGTTTGGATAAATACCTGAAGGTTTCCCGCATCATCAAGCGCCGCACCGTCGCCAACGAGGCCGCGGACGCGGGCCGCGTGAGCATCAACGGCAAGGTCGCAAAACCCTCCTCCGAGGTGAAGGAAGGCGACACGCTGGATCTGCTGCTCGGAGGCAAGCATCTGCTGGTGCGCATCGAGAGCCTCAAAGAGAGCGTACACAAAGAGGACGCGGCAGGCATGTATACTGTGCTAAGCGGAGTAGAGGACAAATGAGCGGCACGGTCGGCATCCTGCTCTGCGCGGGCGGCTCCACGCGGATGGGGTTTGACAAGCTGCTTACGCCCATCGCGGGAAAGACCGCGATCGAGCGCTCGCTGGAAGCCCTCGTGCTCGGCGGCGCGGACGAGATCGTATTCGCCGTTTCGCCGTCCACGCGTGCGTTTGTGGAGGGGCTTTCCTGCCCCGTTCCGCACGCGATTGTGGAAGGCGGACAGACCCGCGCGGAATCGGTCAAGCACGCGCTGGACAGCATCGCGCGCGCCGACATCGTCGCGATTCACGACGCCGCGCGCTGCATGGTCTCGCCCGAGACCGTGCGCGAGAGCATCGAAAGCGCGCGCGCATTCGGCAGCGGCGTGGTCGCGGGCAAGGTCACGGACACGATTGTGCAGCTCGATGAAACGGGTGTGACTCCGCTGGATCGCAGCCGTCTCATCCGCATGCAGACGCCGCAGACGTTTCGCTTTGAGCGCATCAAGCAAGCCTACGAATCGGGCGACCTAACCCGCGTGACGGACGACTGCGCGCTGTACATCGCGGCGGGCTTCGAACCAAAGTTTGTCTTCACCGAAGGCGAGGCGGCAAACCAGAAGCTCACCACGGGCGCGGACTGGCAGCTCGCGCTCGCAAGTTTTGCGCGCTTCGGCACGGGCTATGACACGCACCGCCTCGTCGAGGGGCGAAGGCTGATCCTCGGCGGCGTGGAGATTCCGTTTGAAAAAGGCTTGCTGGGGCATTCCGACGCGGACGTACTCACCCACGCGATCATCGACGCGCTGCTCGGCGCGGCGGGGCTTGGCGACATCGGCAGGCTCTTTCCCGATACCGACGCGGCGTACAAGGGCGCGGACAGCATCGTGCTGCTTCAGGAGGTCGTTCGCCGGATCGAAGAGAACCGCCTCCGCGTGTCGCATGTGGACGCGACGATCATCTGCGAGCGGCCGAAGATCAAGCCGCACGCAGCAAGCATGCAGGCGCGGCTGGCAGCCGCCATGCACGTTTCTCCCGAGAGCGTGTCCATCAAGGCGACCACCACCGAGGGCATGAACGACGAAGGACGCGGGCTTTGCATCTCCGCTTCCGCCATCGCCTCGCTGATCTAGCCAACCGCATATCTGAGCCGACCAATTCCGGCTGTTCCCCACCCGGCTCAAACACGATCCCCGCTTGTTCTTTCTTGTCTTTTTTGAACCGATACGGTATGATCAATAAGATATTGCTTGAAACGACGGGGGATATGCACGCATGCTGTTTAACTCGGTACCCTATGCAATTTTCCTGGCGCTGGTCTTCGTCTTGCACTGGCTCCTGCCGCATCGATTCCGCTGGATCATGCTGCTGATTGCTAGCTACTATTTCTATATGAGTTGGAATCCGGAGCTTGTGGTGCTGATTGCACTCACCACGCTCGTCTCCTACTCCAGCGGGCTTTTGATCGACCGCTTCCGCAACGCGGAAGGAAAGAAAGCCAAGCTGCCAAAGCTGTTTATGATTCTCGCATTGGTCATCTGTTTTGGCGTGCTGTTCTTCTTTAAGTATTTCGACTTTTTCAGCGAATCCGTCACCTCGCTGCTTCGTGCCTTCTCTCTGCCGGTGCAGGATATCACGCTCAAGCTCGTGCTGCCCGTCGGCATTTCGTTTTACACCTTCCAAACCCTGAGCTATGTCATAGATGTCTACCGCAACAAGATTCCCGTGGAAAAACACTTGGGGTATTATACACTGTACGTCTCCTTCTTTCCCCAGCTGGTCGCGGGCCCGATCGAGCGCTCCGACAACCTCATTCCCCAACTGCGCAAGGAGAGAACCTTCGACTATGTCGAGGGCAGCGACGGGCTCAAGTGGATTGCAATCGGGTTATTCAAGAAGGTCGTCATCGCGGACACGCTGTCCGTCTACGTCAACATGGTCTATGGAAATCTGGCGAATTATCAGGGATTGTCGTTCATTGCGGCGACAATCTTCTTTGCGTTCCAGATTTATTGCGACTTCTCCGGATATTCCGATATCGCGGTCGGCTCGGCAAAGCTGCTCGGCGTCCAGCTCATGAAGAACTTCGACAGTCCGTATTTCTCCAAGTCGATTCGCGAGTTCTGGAGCCGCTGGCATATCTCGCTCTCCACCTGGTTTCGCGATTATGTCTACATTCCCCTTGGCGGAAACCGCAAGAAGCTGCCGCGCGTGCTCCTCAACCTCATGATCACGTTCCTGCTCAGCGGTCTTTGGCACGGCGCAAACTGGACGTTCGTCGTCTGGGGTGCGCTGCATGGTTTCTATATGGTCGTCGAGGCCCTGATCCGGCGGGCTTCCAAGAATCGAACGGTTGCGCAGAAGAGCAAGGGCGCGCGCGCGGTTCAATCCGCGCTCCAGATACTGCTCACATTCGCGCTGGTTTGCTTTGCGTGGGTGTTCTTCCGTGCCAACACGCTCTCCGATGCGTTCTATGGACTCAGCCACATGTTCGCCGGCATCAGCTCGCCGATTCATTACGTCACGAGCGCGGCGCGCGCACTCAATCTGAACCGGAATGATATTCTCGTTCGTCTGCTGCCGGTGGCCATGCTTGCGGTGTTTGACTATTTCAGCATGCGCGCGGACGTGTTCCGCTCCATGTCCCGCTGGAAGCCGGTTTACCGTTGGGCAATCTATCTTGTTTTGATCTGGTTTATCCTGTTCTTTCCGGGTACCGGCGGCGGCGGAGAGTTCATCTACTTCCAGTTTTAAGGAGCGCACATGAAACTATTTTTGAAAAAACTGCTGCTTTTAACGCTTGTGTGCGCAATCCTTGCCGGCGTTGCCAACTTTGCCTTTGTGCAGGCAAGAGGGAGTCTTTCGCCCGCCTACGTACAACGGTTTATCCACCCGCCCGAGCAGATTCAGGTGGGGAACATCGGTAACAGCTACGGCCAGAACGGCTTCTCCTATGTGGATCATCCGGAGCTTTCGTCGCTGAATCTTGCCTATGGTTACCAGACGCTGGCGCAGGATGAGCGCGTGCTGAGTGCCTACATCGATCGCTTCACCAAGGGGTCCACGCTCTATATCCCCGTCTCCTACCTTTCGCTGATCGGCGGCGGCTACAGCGGCGGAGACTTTCTTTCGCTCAATCGCCGCTTCTACTACTTTCTGCCGCGCGATCAAATCCTCAGCTTCAGCTGGCGCGAATGGCTGGCGGTCAAGGTGCCCGGACTGTTTCCGCCGAGCTGGCTTGCCACGTTCTGGGAGTCCGAGGAGTTTGACATGACCGGCGCGCAAAGCGCGGTTGACACCGATGTCAAAGCGCACGCGGAAGCCATGATACAGGCGGTACTCGACGCAACGAAGAACGACACCGTTTACGAGCCGATTCAGGCGAACGTGAACTGCCTATATCGCATCATCAAGCTCTGCAAGGAGCACGATGTAACGCCCGTTTTGATCACCACGCCGTTTACCCGCACGTATAACGAGCTGGTGCCGCCAACCTTCCTCCAGAAGCAAGTGGATTTCCTAAACGCCGTTGCAGCGGAGGAGGGAATCACCTATCTGGATTATTCCAGAGATGTTCGTCTGATCGATCGGCTCGATTTATTCATCAACAGCGATCACCTCAACGACAAGGGCGCGCTCGTGTTTACCGACCTTGTGCTGGGCAACGAACCGCCGGTTTTTGAGTAAAGTGCCTCTCCGGGACGGAACGAATTGCGGTTCGAACGCTTAAAAAAAGGGCCGTGTTACATTTTTCGCGTTTTTTATGTAATTCGTTTCCGCTCTGACGAATCCCGAATGCAGGAAGACATTCTGCATCCGGCAAGTTTTGAAAGGACATATTTTCGCCGCAATCCCCTATATAATCAATGTAAATCGGAGATTTTAAGAAAAACTACTATTTATAACATACTGATAATCGAATTTTTTCCTGCAAAACCTCGTTTGATTTGTTTCACGACCGAATTGAAATGTAACAAATCAACAGCTGTTATGTAACGCGAGTCGATTGCGTGTCCGGTTTTGAATCCGCCGCGTTTTGTGTTTTCCCGCACTTTCCTGTATACTGGAGATCAGCCTAGATCGCGGCAAAGTTTCGTTTCTCTTGCAACGGAATCTTTCTGTGCTGCCTATCGAACCGGAGGGTTTATGAAGCGTTCTTCACATTCGATGTCATCCTTCTATTATGCGCTCGGAGCATGCGCTGCCGTTTCGCTCCTGCTCGCAGGTTGCGCGGGTAGCAAAGAGGCGGAAGCAACTCCCTCTCCGGCACCGACCGCGACGCAGCATGTGGTCACGCTTGCGGGCACGCCGGAACCCACGCCGAGCCCCACGCCGGAACCCACGCCGGAGCCGGTGGATCACCTGGGTCAGCGCGTGCGCGATAACCTGCTGACCAACATCGAAACACTGAAGCTCGTTTCGTTTGCGGGATCGATCGAACTCTTCCCCTCGGCGGATACATCCGGCGAGAGCACGGAGCTGGTCAACCGCACGACAGACCGATCCATCAGCGACCTGATCGTACTCAGCGAGGTCACGTCTCCCGAAGGCAAGCTCATGTACCAGGTGCGCGCCGCTTTTTCGGACGCGACGGGCTATGTGCTCGAAAAGGACACGCGCGACAGCAAGCTCGCGCTCAGCGGCGTCACCGGCTATGCGATGATGATCATCCCCGGCTGCTCCATGATGAAGTCGCCGGATCTGGAGAGCTCGGTGCTCTCGCAGGAGAGCTATCACGCGGCCCGCATCCTCGGCATGTATAAGGATTTTTACTATGTCATCACCGAGGACGGCAACTGCGGTTTCGTCAAGCCGGATCAGCTCAAGCTCATCGACAAAGCGACACTGGATACGTATATCGCCTCCGGCTTATCTCCGGCGGCAGAAGAACCGTTTGACATCGAAAACCTCATTACGTATGCGCAGAGCCAGACCGGCGCTGCCTCGACCGAAGCGCTGATCTACGACGGACTCTCCCGCCTCGGCATCTACTTTAACCCCGGATACTACCAGTTTTTCCAGAAGGATCTTTCCGACCTCGCGCAATATCCCATCGGCTATCGCGAGGATGTGTATAATTCCTCGATCTTCAAGCTCTGGAATTCCTGCGGAAGCCTCGCGTATTACGAGGATCACCAAACGCAGTGGATGCATGTAGCGCGCGGAGCCAAGCTCGAACGCGGAGATTTGCTGTTCTTTGCCGAGTACGGGCCAAACGACACCGCGGAGGTCGAAACCTATCAGGTCGTGCTGCGCGGGCCGGACTCCGGCTATATCACCGCCTGCGGCATCTATCTTGGCGACGACAGCATGCTCTGGGTGAAAAACGGGCAGGTGGAGACGGTAACGCAGCTCAGCGCCTCGCCGATTTGGAAATACTTCGACTCCGGACGCCGCATTCAGACCGAGATCACCGACGATAAGTCGTTTCTCATCGAGAGTATGATCTCCTCCGCCTATGACCGCCTCGGTACGCCATACAACAACTTCTGCCGCATGGGCGAAGCAAGCTACGATTGCTCCGGCCTCGTCGGCTGGGCTCTCCGCCGCGCGGGCGCCACGCAGATCAAAAACGGCAACAAGCAGTTCCGCGAGACGACCGCCTCCGGGCTTGGGCATCTGGAAGTGCTGTATTACAGGGGCCAGAAATTCGAGATGAAGTATGTGTCCAAGAGCTCCGGCGATGCAACCACGCTACCGTTGCTGGAGCGCGGGGACCTGGTCTTCCTCGTGGGTGAAACACAGGGGCGCATTTCGCATGTCATGATCTACCTTGGCGACATGCGGGTGATTCACTCCACGACGGTGACGGACTTCTACCGCGGCACGCTGGTTGCGGGCTTCCGGCCGGAGCTGCAGGGGCTCTACTCAAACGCGCTGCGGATGCAGGTGCCCGAGAAAAAATAAGAATTTGAGCATATCAAAAACGGGAGCACTGCTCCCGTTTTTTGATTTTCCCGCACGCGATCCACGCTTCGTTTTGAGTTTTCGCGATTCCTCGTGTATACTAGATAGATACACGCGGCGATCCGGCGCATGTTCCGGCGAAAGCCGCGCCAACGCAATTGTTTGTTTTCAGGAGCGATATGAAGCTTTCCCGTTTTGTTCCAAACTGCATCATGATCCTGTTTCTCGCGGGCACCTCGTTTTCCGCGCCGTTCGCGATTGCCCCGCCGACGACGTTACGCGCGGAAACCGCAGCAGCGGAGGCCACGCCCGCGCCCGTGGCAACAGCGTCTCCTTCTCCCGCGCAGGAATCGCAAACGGACGCGTTCACCGCAGTCGATGTCGGCCAACGCATCCGCGAGAATCTGGTCACCGATCAACCTTCGCTGCGCCTGATCTCGACGGGCACCGCGATCTTCCTCTACCCCGAACCCACGACAAAATCCACGAAGATCAAGCTAAAGAACGATCACACCCGCCATGTCAGCGAGCTGATCATCCTCGACGAGGTGACCTCGCCCGAAGGCGCGGCGTTCTATCATGTTCGCTCGACGTTTTCCTCCGACACGGGCTATGTGCTCAAGAGGGACGCGCACAACAGCAGGCTCACGCAGACCGGTGTTTCCGGCTATGCGCGCATCGAGGCCGCAAACTGCGATCTGATAGCCGATTCGCGGGAAAAAAGCGAGGTGCTGGCCACGGAGTGCGAGCATCTGGTTCGCATTCTCGGCGAGGTGGAAGGCTATTATTATGTGATCACCGAGGCGGGAAACTACGGCTATGTGCTGCCGTCGCAGTTGGTTCGTATCGATGAATCCGAGGTGCAGGCGCGCATCGCCCTTGCGGAAACGCCCGCCGTGCAGGCGACAATGAGCGACACGATGCCCTCTCCCAGCGCAGCAAACGCGGCAAAGATGCTCCGCGCGGACGCGGACAGCGCGGCAGTGCACTACTGGACAACCGCCGAAGCGCATGTTGCCACACAGGGCTATCTCAAGAAGGCCACGATCGCCATGCTGAGCGCCTCCGCAGGCGGAACGCAGCTGCCGGTCGGCTACGAGGGAATCAAGTTCCAATCCTGTCCCGAAGTGCCGATGATGCAGCAGGGCGATACGATCCAGCAGGGGCTGGACTTCAACCTGCATGGTTCCATCTACGCGGATAGCGCACTCACGGGCGTCACAGTGCAGATTGTTCCGTCCGGCGGAGCCGGTGAAAGCATCCGTCAGAGCGTCTCCTTCCTGCCGGAGCAAAACGTCACCGCGTATTCACTGACCTCCAAGGTTCTGGACTCCATCGATAAGAAATTCGATATTCGCAACCTCCGCGCGGGGCTTTATCACTTCACCCTTTCGGCAACGAGTGTTTCGCATCCGGAGGGGGTTACGCTCGTCTCCGCCGACTGCAACATTGCGATCTTGAAGCCGCACACGCTCACGCAGAACAAGTTTGACGATAACTATCTCGACGCGCTGGAGTTCTTCCGCGGGGACACGACCGGATTCCTCTTCCCGTACTATATCGGTGGCGGGCGCGGCATCGGCCTCGATGTCACCTGGCGCAACGCGCACATCGTGCCCTCCAGCCTCGGTCGCGTCAACGTCAGCGCGGTGCCGTATTTTGAGGCCGCAAACCATTACCTCACGACCACTTATGTGCGCGTCTCCCTCTATAGCCCGCGCACAAAGAAAACCATCGAGGGCGATCTCCTGCTGCTGAACGATCTGGTTGGAAAGCGCGGAACGTATGTACCCCGCTTCCAAACCAACCTTGAGTATATCAGCCACCACACGCTGGGCACGGCAATCGACGTCAACGACGACCTCTACCCCAACAGCAATCATGCGAGCAATCATGAACTGATCGGCGGCGACGTGCGAAACCACTTGACCTACAACGGCATCAAGACCGACAAGAGCGGCGTCCGGTATTACGACTTCACCTACGACGGCGACTATCCGGCGCGCTTTCGGAAGGTGCCCAACACGATCGTGAACTATCTGCTCTATGAGCTGGCGTTTTACCGCGCGGGATTCGAGTGGGGGTTCTATTACGAGACCACCTGCGACGCGATGCACTTCATGCTCACCGAAAACGACCGGAACCGGCACATGCACACGGACATCGGCCTTCGCAAAGTCTATGACTACATCGAGCCGGAGTGGGTCTATGTGCCGACGCCGTCGCCAAGCCCAACACCGCTGCTCACGCCAAAGCTGGGCATGACACCCTCACCCGCGGCAACACCGGCGCCCACACCGACACCGAAGAAATAGCGCTAATTGAAAACGCAAACACAAGGTAACCAACTGAAAAAGCAGGCATGATCCAACCGATCGTGCCTGCTCTTTAAGTCCTCTACGCCTTCGATTCCATTGTCTTTCCCGATTTTCCACTCAACTTCCCGCTGGGCTACTTTCGCTTCCTTTTCGGATTCACAAACAACACCACGATCGCAACCCCGACCATAACGATCGCAAGCACGAATGCCTTGGCAACCCATCCGTCGTCTGCCGAAGACTCGGCGGTTGGCTTCTGCGTGCTTCCCGGCAAAGGCGTTGGCGAAGGCGTGACCTCTGCGGGAGCTGTTTTCCCTCGCGTCTCGGCAAGGAGAGCCGCCAGCTCCTCCTGCGAAATCTGCTGGATCGGGTAGCCGTTCCATTCGGTCTCGCCATTTGGCGCCCACTCGGAGGCATAGGCCGCGGTGTAGAGCAGAGTTGGGTAGGGGATTGGTCTTGACAGCGTCTCCCTATAACCTGAAATGTAATACCTGCCGTCCGGCGACCCCGCGGTTTCACCCAGAACGGATTCGCCAAACGAGGCCGGGACACCTTTGGCAAAGATCATGTACTTGAGCCCGATACAATTATCGAACGCTTTGCTTTGTATTACGACATGGTCGGAGTGGAAAACGACGGTTTCCAGCGACTCGCAGGCTTCAAACGCCTCCGTTTCGACCGTTTGAAGCGTCTCCGGCAGTATCACGACCGGCAAAGCTTTGCATTCGCTGAACGTGGCACCCCGCAGCGTTGTAATCCGCGTGTCTTCCAAATTGACGGCGGCGAGCGCGTGGCAATGATAAAATGCGCTCATTCCAAGTGACCGCACGGGCCCAAACTGAACTTCCTGTAGCCCGCTGCATTCGTAAAAAGCGTAATTCTCTATGCTCGCCAAGCGAGGCGGCAGGTCAAGACGCGTGATCTGCTCGCAGTTGGAGAATGCATTCTGCCGGATGACGACGAGATCGCGAGGAAACGTAACTTGCTCAATTTTCGCCCGCTTCTCACCGTCATACCAATAGGGCAGATAGAATTGGTCGAACGCGGATTGCCCGATGATGCGCGTGTCGTCCGGCAGGGTGTTCAACGCGGTTGTTTTGCTGAAATCCGTATAATTCTCGGGACAGACCATCGTTTTTGTCTTCGCCTGCACGATCCAGCCATTGTCGCGGACGAAATATGGATTTCCCGGTTCGATTTGAATCTCGGTAGGCGAGAAATACCAAAAGCCGTAGGTTGCGACAGGCGAAACATACGAAACGTCTTTGCCGATCACGATCGTATCTACTTCGCTCGGAAAATGGCTGTACCGGTAATCGAAGGAATCATCCATCTGATTGGCGGTAAAATCAACCAGTCCTTGGTTTGTGGTCAGGAGCAGCTTGCCGCTATCGAATACCCAGCCGTCGCCTGCTTCATATTCATCGGTCACGGACTCGCTCGCAGGCGTGTATTCGTGCCGCTCCGTCCTGGCGGCCAGCGCACGCTCTTCCTTCGCGGTCAGCTGCTGAATCGGATATCCGTTCCACTCGGTCTCGCCGTTTGGTGCCCACTGATTGGCGTATTCGGCGGTGTAGTAGAGCGTGGGGTAAGGGATTTCTTTCCCAAAGGACTCATAATAACCACTTAAAAAGTACTTTCCATCAGACGTTTCTCCCTTCGCGCTAAACAGATCCTTACCCATCGATTTGGGGACGCCCTTTGTAAATATGATCTTTCGGAGCTTATCGCATTTGGCAAATGCATCATGCTGAAAAACAACATCGTCGGAACAGACGGTGATAGAGTAAAGATCCCAGCAACTGGTGAATGCGTCAGGCTCGATGACCCGAAGCGTGTCCGGCAGCACAAGATTCTTGAGCCGTGTGTACGAGAACACGTCGCTGCTCAAAACGGTAATTCGCGTGTTCTCCAGATTGACGCGTTCAAGATTGTAGCAGCCTTTGAAGGCATATTCACCAATGCTCTCAATTGACATACCCATATCGACCTTGCGCAGAGATTCACAACCGCAAAACGCTCCCCGGCTGATGATCTTTAAGTTAGGCGGCAGTTGAATGGATTTCAGATTGTTGCATGCATCAAATGTAAATTCTCCAATCTCTTTCACACTGTCAGGCAGGTGAATCTGAATGATATGGTTATACGGATAGAATGCATCGACACCGATTTTCTCCACAGAATCGGGTATCTTTCTTGCAACAGGTATCCACGTAAACCGATCTAAATCCGTTGCGCAAATCAGGGTTTTGGTTTGCGTGTTGATAAGCCACCCGTCGATGACGGCGAAAAACGAATTCCCCGCTTCAACGCTCATCGAAGTCGGATAAAAATCTTCTCCAAAGGCAAACATTTGAAACTTCATGACGTTCTTGCCGATGACGACCTGTTTCACATCATATCCGTGATGCTGATATCGCCATTTTCCGTTTTGATCGCGATCATTGTTGAAAAAATCTTCCATGCCTCCGTTTGCGGTGATCGTGAGCACACCGCCGAGAAACACCCAACCCACACCTTTTTCGTAGTCGGTTTTGGCGAACGACAGAGTTGGCGCGGATAACTGCATCAAAACGAGTAGTGTCAGGATCGTAACTTTCAGCGACTTCACGATATTTCCTCACTTCACGATGATCGGTGGATTCAGTCGGATTTGGCTTGGTGAGCGTTGCTTCCATTATACCGAACAAACGTTCCAATATCACGTGACAATATTGTAAAAAAACGGAGCCGGGTGGCTCCGCTTTATATTGGCTGGTTTAGTTGCTATTTCAACGAAAATTCTCGTTCTGCGAACTTACCATTCTCCGGCCACTGCGTTAGCGTTTCTCCATAAATCAACCTCTGATCTTTCATCGTAAGTAACGAGATATTCATCCAGTTGTATACGCCATCCACCCGAAGCAAATAGACACCGTCCGCCTGTAAGTCTGCCAGTTCCGGCGCATGCAGGACATATTGATCGAGTGGTGTGTTTGTAACCTTCTTCGTCAAGGTATTGTCGTTGACGAAAATGGATCGCCCGCTGCCGAACGTATGCACGACTGATAAAAATGTGTTTGTCGATAAATCAAAGCGGCACTCGTTTGTTTCAACATTGCCTCCTTCCATGCTCTCGTCAATATACCGATAATAAGTCAGACTCGCTTCGCCGCGTTGAATGATACATCCTCGAAATTCAATCTCTGCGGTTGCCTTTACAAGTTGCATTCCTTTGCAGTATTTCGGATATTCCGATTGCATCACGCGATCCAGTTCTTCGAACGAAATAGCGGAAACACTGATTGGTTGATCAATCCGGGTTGTTTCATCATAAACTTGTTCTCGCTTGGATTCTACGAGACCCGCTATGGATACTGCCACAATAAAAAGCGCTAATACGCAAAGAATAGATATCATGATTTTCTTTTTCAAAGCAGCATGCTCTTTCATTGATGCCTCCTCTTCTCAAAAGATCACTCGCCCTCTTACATGATTTTTTTGCGCTTTTGCGCTATCACAAAAACCACAATGCCCACCACAACCGCCGCTACTGCGGAAAAAAGCAATATCTCTGGCGCAGATGAGCTTGCCTGTTTCGCTTCATTCGTGTCCTGCGCGGGAGCTGTTGATTGTGGTGCAGCTGTTGCAGCGGCCGCTGTTTGCGCGGGTGTCGCGGTGGGCTCCGCCGCAACCTGCCCCCGCGCCTCGGCAAGGATCGTGTCCAGCTCCTCCGGCGAAATCTGCTGGATCGGGTAGCCGTTCCATTCGGTTTCGCCATTTGGCGCCCACTCGGAGGCATAGGCCGCGGTGTAGTAGAGGGTCGGGTAGGGGACGATTTCGCCGTTTGTATCATATAAGTAGGTGATAAAGCACTTGCCGTCTGGTGTTTTTCCATCTTCGTTAAATATCGTAGTACCGATGGAAATCGGTTTACCTTTTGTGAAAACCAGTTTTTTTAGGTTCTTACAATATGTGAATGCTCCGTTTTCAATGATTAACTGGTCTGAATTGAATACCAATGTACTTAGATTCTCGCACATCGCAAATGCTTGGTCTTCCACTCTATTTAATGTCGTAGGAAACTCAACAGTTCGAAATTGATCGCAGCCCCAGAAGCTGTTGCTTTGCACAACCTCGATCTTTGTGTTATATATAGACGGCATTTCAAGATTAACACATGCATGAAAGGCCGCAATTCCGATACTATTTATTGTAGCTTCTATGTTGATTTGAGACAGTTTTGTGCAATCACTAAATGCACCAACTCCGATTGAGGCTAATCCACTTGGCAAAATGATGCTCTCTAGAGTATTACATTTGTTAAAAGCAGAATCCCTAATACTTACGACACACTCCGGAATCGTAATCTGTCTTAAATCTCTACATTTACTGAATGCATACATGCCAATATGCTTAATGTAAGTTGGAAGATCATCGATGACCGCTCGAGTTTTGTTCTCCTTCACATTCGCCGCGCCAAACAGTGTTTCTGTTTGCTGATTGATTACCCACCCATCATCAATGATAAATGTATTGTTTCCCTCTTCAACCGAAGTGATGGATGGATTGTAGTCACCGATAAAATAGTCGATTATGATATCGGTCACGTCTTTGCCTATGATAACGTGATCTACATCAGTAGCATCGTGCTTGTGCTGCGGATCTCCACGCATATCAAACTCGTGGTAAAGAAAGTTTATGAGCCCGTTATTGGTTGTTATCTTCAGCTCGCCATCCCGATAAGCCCATCCGTCGCCTGTTTCGTAGTCGCTTTCGGCGAGGGAAAGGGAAGGCGCGGTTAGCATCAGCAGTACGAGCATGATCAGGATTGTACGTTTCAGCAGCTTCACGGTATATCCTCGCTAGACGATTGAATGATGTGATTTCTTTTTCCATTATACCGAACAAACGTTCCAATATCACGTGACAATATTGTAAAAAAACGGAGCCGGGTGGCTCCGCTTAGTGTACCGACATGTGCAGTACTCTGTTGTAATCAGCTACGGAAGAACAACCGGTTCATAGTCGATGGTACCAAATGTGTACCATGTTTTTGATTTGTCGTCTCCTTTTTCGGTTAGCCGAATACTGATTCTTTGAAATGTGTCACGCTGGTACTCGCAAATAATCAATCCGTATACATACTGCTTTTCACCAAACAGCAAAAGACCTTCATCCGATATCCTAAAATAATAGTAATCATCGGCATAATCCTTCCGATCATCCGGATACGCAGAATAAAGCTTCTCGGAGATGATCTTTTGTACAATCGCCAATATGCGTTCCGCTTCAGAATCGTATTGCTCAAATGAGAAAGAGGCGATTAGCGTTTTCTGATTGTCGATATATTGATACGCATTCACTCCATCGAACTCAGTCCCGTTATCATATGTTCCAATGAAAGCCTTTCGCTTGTCTCCGATTCGACAAATGATCCCGACATCCTTCATCTGCAAATCATAATCAAAATCAGATCTGGATATTGCTAGAATGCTGTTTGCGCTCTCCGTTTCATTGTACGGGATCGGCTTTGGCGTGAACAGGTTGACCAGCCCTACGATAAACACAGCGGTGATGAACAAGACGAGTGCTTTCATAATGACCTCTTCTCAATCAATATTGGGCAAATTGTATGTTCGCGGTACACCTGTCTCATAAGGAACTACTGTGACATTCTCAATGCCGTATTTATTCAATGAAAGATCCTCATCCGAAGCGCCTTTATAGCTCACTTCTTCGGGTGGTTTCGGATGCGAATGAATAAAGCCAACAATATCTGATTCGGGTATTCCTGGGGCTAAGTAGCGCAACCACGCAAAAGGAATCGCTACGTTTGGCCTAATGCCTAAGAAAGGGATTTCATCCATTCCGTAGTAAGATTTTGTAAAGGTATAACGCTCGTTTCCATTTTTATCAATGTTTTTGTAGATCATTGCACAGCGCTCAAGGTCTTTGCTTAAGTTCACATTTTCCTTAGCCCATGCTTCTGCAGCCCTATCATAAGAATCATACCACTTATATGTTTCAATTGTAGGTACAACTCCGGGAGGATATGGTAATGGCTTCGCATCAGGAGATTTGTAAGGGGTGGGTTCAGAAATGGGCTTTGGTGTTTGTGTTGGTATTCTAGGCCCCGGCTGCGGCAAGGGCGTTGCTGACGGACTTGGTGTTGGCGCAAGTCGATCTCTGCCAAGAATTTGTGCTGCTAGCTCCTCAATAGCGTTTGTATATCTTATTCTTGCATCTGAATCCATCCCTTGTAAAGAGGGCAATTTTGACGGAATACTGTGGTTTTGTGAGTTTCGATTTAATTCGAAGTTCAAGCCGAATGCACCACTGTTGCGAATTGCGCTTGAATTGACAGCTTTGTTGATTGCGTCGGCTTTCTGCGCATTGTAATTGGCAAGGGTGTTCAGACTGGTAGAAGGGTTTAACAGTTCCCATTGTTCTTGATCGTTTAACCCACTGTACTTCATGGCGTGCAATTGTTGTTTGGTACTCAGATTTTCCCATCCATCGATTGGGAAATCGTTGGGAAGTTGGCTGACAAGGAACGCTTCTCTCTTTTGTCTGTCGTTGAAGTCGATTCCTGCACCGACAGCTCCGCCAACAGATGTATGAGCATTGCCGTTTGGTGCGACGGCACCGGCACTCGCATGTGCGTTCCCAAGAGAATCTTCTTGAACAGAAGATGATCCGGCGAGCTTGTCTGCGCGTTCCAATAGAGACAGGAATTTCTTGTTCTGAGGTTTCGTAAAGTCTGTGTTACGCATGTTTTTAATCCTCCTGCGTGTTTTTTATGAGCATACAGCAGGATTGCCATAAAAAATTATAAGAATTCGCGCTCGGACGAATGATAAGAATGTATACGACAACATTATACCGAACAAACGTTCCAATATCACGTGACAATATTGTAAGAAAACGGGCTATCTGATTCGCGATTCCTAAGAATCGTTTCCAGACAGCCCAATCTTGAGGCAAAGCGTATTTTCGTTTAGAAGTAAAACCTCTTCCTGAGCTCTTCCTTCACCCTTGCGCGGCGGTTGAGAAGCAGGAGCGAGCTTGCAAGCACGAGGCAGGGGAACAGCACATACAGAGACCACGTCGGCCAGGCGATCACGTTTTGATACAGGCCAAGCAGGAACTCGACCGCGACGACGAAAAGCCCCACGCAGGTCAGCGCGAACGTGAAGCGAATCAGCACGGGAATCTTGCACTTGGGCGACGCCATCAGCGCGAAAAACCAGCACATGACACAGGCGATCATCGTAATCGGCAGCCCGAGCAGCAGGAACCAGCGCCAGCTGCTTTGTGTGAGCACGCGGATGAGCAGCAGCAGGATGCTGATTGCGCTCGCGTCGATCACCGCGTAGAGAATCTTCGGCATGCGCGCGATCATCGGAAGCAGGAACACCGTAAACACGACGAGCTCCCCGCCGAGCACGAGATAGCTCCAGGACAGCTGTTTACTCACTAAGATATTTGCGAGCATCGTAGTAAACAGCGGAATGAGGAGCAGCAGCGAGATAAACGACGCGATATAGCGCCGGTCGATGTTCTTGTCCAGATGCTCCACATGCGCGGGATACGGGCGAAGCGGCTTTTCTTCCTTCGGCTCGTTGGGGTTGATGACCTCCGTGCCGCAGAGCGGGCAGCGGGGTTCACTCTTTTGCAGCTCTACGCCGCAGTTGACGCAATAACTCATGATTTGTTTCCTCCGCAATGGATTGCGAATTGGTTTGATGCACCGCAGGAGACCCCGCGGTTATTCCCTCTGATTGCTTTCGACCTTGACCGGAATGCCGAGCTTGACGAGGCGGGTAAAGAACTCCCGCTCCAGCCAGGGCTCTGATATCGTCCGCGTGAAGTTGATGCGGAGCCTTCCGTTGTAGGTCAGCGCCGCGCAGCAGACGCGATTATCCGCCAGCGGGCCAAGGATAAAGTCCATGCGGCGCACATACTGCGCCATCTCCTCCGGCAGCTTGGATACGCCGAGGTTGCTGATTGTGGTGGAGGAGAGCACGTCTCCCACCTGCGAATAGACGTATTTGAGCGCCATGTTCTTGATGAACAGCGGCGTCAGGCGCAAAACCGTGTTGCGCTCCGAGCGGACGTTGGTGGTGATCTTGACGTTGAGCAGCTTTTTTGTGACCTCCATCGCCATGGTGTGGTGCACGATGTTCAGCGTCTCGTCAAAGGTATATTCGCCAAGCCGCGGATCGATGCCGGGATTGACGTAGTTGGCAAAGTTGCGAAGCGTCTTGCTGGGGAATACGTTCCTCAGGTTGATCGGAACCGAGAGCTTGACGGGCTTGTATTTGTGAATGCTCGGCACCTTTCTGCGCTGGATGGCGTCCACGGAGAGAATCAGCGCCGCGGTGAGATATTCGGTGACGCTGACGCCTTTTTCGCGCGCTTTTACGAGCACGTCCGCTGCGTTCATGGAGCCGGTGATGATGTGCACAAAGCCGTTGCGCTCGTCGGTTCCCTTGATATGGTACGCCTTGACTTCCTTTCGCGTTTGGGTTATCTTGCCGGAATAGACCGCGAAGCTATCCTCCGCCTCTTCCGGCTTGGGCTCCTCGGAGCAGTCCAGCACCTTGTCGTTTCTCGGAATATTCGCGCCGTATTTCAGGCGCAGATATTCGGCGACCAGCGTCTGCAAAAACACCTGCCCGCCCGTTCCGTCGGTCAGCACATGGAAAAACTCCACCGCGATGCGGTTTTGATAATATCGCACGCGCATGCAAAAGCCGTCGTTTTCGTTGATTCGCATGCGGACGCAGGGGTTGGCGACGTCCTTCTCGATCTTCGGCAGTTCGTCGCTGTGCTCCAGATAAAACCAGAACAGCCCGCGCTTGAGCTTATAGGCAAACCAGGGCAGTCTGCGGAGCGTGCGCTTTTGCGCCACGTCCAGAATGTCCTCGTCGATGGGTTCCGTCAGCGTTGCGGAGATGCGAAACAGCGCGGTCCAGTTGCGGTTCATCGTCGCGGGGTAGATCAGCGCCGCGTTGTCCAACTTCATCCATTTGCCTGGTAGTTTGTTCTTTGCCATAGCGTGTCCTTTTTTATTTGGCGGTAGAAATTGCTTCCTCCGCAAAATTCAGTGGAGCCAGCCCGACGCGGGAGCGAATGAACGCGGACATCTCCTCGAGCGCGCGTTTTCCCTCCGGCGTGCCATAGAGCGGATAGACGTGCCACATGCCCTCTTCCACGACGAGCTTGCTTTCGACATTCGCCTTCTTGAGGTGGCGATAGACGCTTTTTGCGTCCGAAAGCAGGATTTCGTCGCTGCCCGCGAACAGCAGCGTCGGCGGAAAGCCGGTGTAGTCGCCCAGCACGGGCGAAACGTAAGCTTCGTCCTCGTGACCCGCGGCGTAGGCGATCACGTAATACGCCAGTGATTCGCGAATCAGCGTGGGATCAAGCCGCACGTTGTTGTTATAGGAAGAGCCGGAAAGCGTGAGATCCGCCCAGGGCGAGATACCCACGACGCACGCGGGCAGGGGCTTTCCCTCATCCCGCAGGCGCAGCACCAGACTCAGCGCAAGACCGCCGCCCGCGCTTTCGCCGACAACGGCGATGTTTTCCGACCGGTAGCCGGAATCCAGTAGGTGTTGATAAGCCTCCATCGCGTCGTCCTGCGCCGCGGGAAACTTATGCTCCGGGGCCAGCCGGTAGGCCACGCAAAACACGGAGACCCGCGTTTGGGAGGCAAGCAGTGCTCCAAAGCCTTTTGCGTAATCCAGTCCGCCCGCCGTGTAGCCGCCGCCGTGCAGATAGAGCACCGCGTGATTGCATGGCGCTTCACAAGCGGTGGACACAGCAAAGCTGGCAGAGAAGTTTTCAAACTGCACGTCTTCGAAGTTGACCTTCGTTTTAAGGATTTCGGCCGTCATGCGGCCAAGCTGATCCTGCGCTTTTCGCGCGTCGTCAATGGTCGCAAACCGCGCAATTGGTTTTGTCAGCCGAAGCTGCATTCTCAGCAGCCTTGTTCCAAGCGTTAATGGCATTCGGGAGTGTTTCCTCTCGTGTGTCGATATCTTCTTTATCGTATCACACTTTGAACATCGCCGTTGTGATTTATTTTTTGCGCTGTATTTTTTCACCAGCGCGTCTTATTTTAAAAAGGTTTTCTCAACTGATAGTTAATTAAAACAAAAAAAGAAGAGTATAAACTCTTCTCTTGTATTGGCGTCGTTTTGTCTCAGCCCGGAGGCCAGGCGAGCAGCCTTCCGCCGAGCACGTGGAAATGCAGGTGCGGTACGCTCTGTTGTCCGTCCTTGCCGCTGTTGACGACCACGCGATAGCCGGTTTGATCGATTTTCAGTTCCTTGACGAGCTTGCTGATGACGCCGTAGGCGTGGCCCACGATGGCCTCGTCCTCCGCGGTGAGTTCGTTGACGCCCGCGATGTGCTTTTTCGGCACGACGAGCACATGCACGGGAGACTGCGGCTCGATGTCGTGGAAGGCGATGACCACATCGTCCTCATACACTTTCTTCGAAGGGATTTCCCCGGCGACGATCTTGCAAAAGATGCAGTTGCTCAATATCCTCAACTCCTTTTCTCTATTTTATCCGGTATCACAGGTAAAGACAATCGTTTTACGTGCAAGCGGTCAATCCAGCCGCGTGCCAAACGCCGTTTCGTCCGCAAAGCCCTCGATGCGGATGCGGACGATCTCGCCCTCCGGTGCGTCCGTCTTCACGCGGATATAGTTGCCGCTGTAGCCCGCGCCGTCGCTCTCCGAGAGCACCTCGACCATGGTTCCAATTTGCTCGTTTAAATACGCGTGCGTGAGCTCTTTTCCGAGCCCGATGAGCTCTTTTGCCCGCGCTTCCTTGACCGCCTTTGGCAAATGCCCGGGCAAATCCTCCGCTTTGGTGCCCTTACGCAGCGAAAACGGAAACACGTGCATCCGCGCAAACGCCGCCTTCCGGCAAAACGCGAGCGTCTCCTGATGTTCCGCCTCGGTTTCGCCCGCAAAGCCCGCGATAACGTCCGTCGTGATCGCGCAATCCGGCATGTACTGCCGTAGCAGTGCGAGCGCATGCAGATATTCCTCCGCCGTATACTTACGGTTCATGCGTTTTAGCACGGTGTTCGACCCGCTCTGGAGCGAAAGGTGAAACTGTCTGCAAATCTTCGGGTTTTCCGCGAGCGCCTTTGCGACAGGCTCGGTCACAAACAGCGGTTCCAGCGAACCTAATCGAATGCGGCGGATGCCGCTGGGTTCGCTCGCGCGCGCAATCGCGTCGAGCAGCGTGACGCTCTCGTCCGCAAGGTCGCGCCCGTAGCTCGCGAGGTGGATGCCCGTGAGTACGATCTCCTGATAACCTTCGCGCGAAAGCAGCTCGACTTCCGTCGAAATCTCAGGGAGCGGACGCGAGCGAAGCGGCCCGCGCGCATAGGGGATGATGCAATAGGAGCAGAAGTTGACGCAGCCGTCCTGAATCTTGAGCGTGGCGCGGGTGCGCGAATCGCGCACGGCGGAGAGCGGCTCAAACTCCCGCATTTCGTACAACTGCGAAATATATGTTTCGTCCGCTTTCGATTTCAGCGCGTCGTTCACGCGGGAGACGATCTCTTTTCGTCCGCTGGTGCCGATCACGAGCCCGACACCCTCCAAGCTCGCGACAGCTTCCGGCGCAGTCTGCGCATAGCAGCCGACGGCGACGACGAGCGCCTCAGGATTCATCCGATGTGCGCGTGCGATCATTTGGCGGGATTTCGTGTCGCTGGTCTGCGTGACGGTGCAGGTGTTGATCACATACACATCTGCGAGATCAGAGAATTCCGCAATCTCCCAGCCGTCCTGCACAAACAGCTCCCGCATGGCCTCGGTCTCGTAGTGGTTCACCTTGCAGCCGAGGGTGGTTAAAGCTACTCTCATGCTTCGACCTCGTAGAGCGTCTGCGCGAGCATCGCCATTCCTGCGGTCTCGGTGCGGAGGATGCGCTTACCGAGGGAAACGCTCTGCGCGCCCGCTTTCACGAGCTGTGCAACCTCGCCTTCCTCCAGCCCGCCTTCGGGTCCGATCAACAGTGCGATGGTCGCGGGCTCTTTTGCCGCGCGCAGCGCCTGCTTGAGGGAGACGGTATTCTCGTCCTCGTAGGCGACGAGGAACAAATCAAACGATTTTACGTCGATCTTTTTGAGCTCGATTAAAGGCAGAACTTGGGGAATCATCCCTCTGCGGCTCTGCTTTGCCGCCTCCAGCGCCACGCGGTTATAGCGCTCACGTTTTTTGTCGTAGTCCTTGTTTGGCACGACCACGCAGCGCGCGGAGACCACGGGAACGACGGAAAACACGCCGAGTTCGGTGCATTTCTGCACGATCAGCTCCATCTTACCCGTCTTGGGCAGGCACTGAAACAACGTCACCCGAACGGGGCTTTCCGCCTCGCTTGCGTGCCGTTCGCCGAGCGCGCAGACGACCGCCTCCGGAGAGACGGAGGTGATCACCGCGTCATATTCGT
Organism: Christensenellaceae bacterium; assembly: GCA_963667195.1. GTDB lineage: Bacteria > Bacillota > Clostridia > Christensenellales > CAG-138 > UBA7703. The sequence goes on along the minus strand of OY762962.1, from coordinate 1,251,276 downwards.
TTCCCGCGCCGTCGCAGAGCGAGAGCGCATCCCCCGCCTTCATGCGGAGCACGCGGGAGATGTGGTGCGCGTCGTCACCCGTGATGGTGGCGGTTTCGGTTGTGATGGTTTCGCAAAAAAATCTGCGCATGAATATTCCTTATATGAACGTTATCGATGGAGTCGCTGATAGAAGTAAAATTTACGCCCGCAAGAGCATGGCGACCCAGCCCTCGCTGCGCAAGATTTCCTCGATCGCAAATCCCGCGCGGATGAGCGCCTGCTTGACCTCGTCCTCGCGCTCGTCGATGATGCCGGAGACGATAAAGGGAGCGCCCGGCTTGCAGCAGGTCTTCGCAAACGGCGCGAGCGCAATGATGACCCCAGCGACGATATTCGCCGCGACCACATCGTAGCCGCGTTGAATGGTTGTTTGCAGTTTCTCGTCGCTGAGCACATCCCCGATCAGCACGTCGTATTGCGCGGAAGTAACCCCGTTCATCGCGGCGTTTTCGAGGGCGACGTGCTCCGCCACGGGATCGATATCCACCGCGACGGCGTGTTTTGCGCCCAGCAGCACACTTGCCACCGAGAGAATGCCGCTGCCGCAACCGAGGTCGAGCATGTCGTCGCCGGGTTTCACCACGGTTTCCAATAGCTCCAGGCACATCCTTGTCGTGTGGTGTTCACCTGTGCCAAACGCCACGCCGGGATCGAGCTTGAGCGTCACACGGTTCTCCGACGCAGGCTCCTCAATCCAGCAGGGCAGCACATACAGCCGCTTTCCGATCTTGAGCGGTTTATAGTAGGCTTTCCAGTTGTTTTCCCAGTCCGCGTCGTCCATGCGGTTGATGACCACGGAGAGAGACCCCGCGTCGTAGCCAAGATCGGTTTCGCGAAGCTGCGCGATGCCGCGCTTGACGTCTTCCACGACGGGCAGACTCTCCGGCACGTCTGCGACATACGCCTTGACGCAGGGTTCGTCCACGCCGACCTTGTCCGCGTCCGCATAGTCCCAGTAGACGACGCGCTCGTTGAGAAACGCCATCGCGCGCTCATGACTCTCCTCAATGCTCACCTGATCGAGGCCCGCGTTGGAAAACGCAAACGTCACCGCGTCCAGTCCCGCGTCGGTGGTGTAGACGCAGATTTCCAGCCATTTCATGTTGTGTTCATTCCCGTCCGCCCGCAAAAATTTGCGGGAAAATATCATATTTCCTTTAGTATAACACCCGCGCGCATCTTCCTTCAACCGCGGCGGGCGGATGCGGTTGACAAACGATGTCGGGTATGGTTAACTCAACCCGATGTTGCAGAAAAAACACCCCGAACAACCGGATTTATACGCGCAAAACGCGCAAAACGCGGAGAGAAAATCCCCTCCGTGGTTTCACGCACGCCCGGTTGCGGTGGCGGCGCTGGGGTTGCTCTTCGGGCTGCTGATCGGCGACGGATTTTCGCTTTCCCGCGCGCTGATTGCCGCGGTGGTGCTGCTCGTTTGCGCGCTGGCATCGCGATTTGTCAAAAAGGCGATGTTCGCCGTGTTCTTCGTGTGTATGGCGCTGGGGTTTGTGCGCGTGGCGCTTGCGGTGCCCGCAGCGGTTCCCGTCGGTTCCGGCATCGTGCAGGGCAGAATTTGCGAAACGCCGGAATCGCGCGACGACGGAAGCTATCGCGTGTATCTAGCGGACGCAACGCTCAACGGCGCGCCGGTCTCCGGCAGACTGCGCTTATTTGGTCGATTTTCCGCGCCGCCTGCTTACGGACAGGTGATTGCGGCAAACGCGGAGGTCGTCGCTTCCGATGAGAAGTATCGCCTCAACGACCGCTATCAAAAGGTGTACGCCGTCGCGTTTGCGCGCAAGGAGGCAACCGTCCTTTGGCAGTCTCCACAGGATGCATACGGATATCTCCTCGATCTGCGGAAGGCGATCGGAGACCGCATCGCGCAGCTCTTCCCCGAGGCACCGGGAGAAGCGAAGGGCATGATCCTCGGCGATGTTTCAGACATTGACGACGAGATGATGACCGCCTTTCGGGACACGGGCATCGCGCATTTACTCTCTGTTTCCGGTCTGCATGTGTCCCTGCTTGCGGTCGCGTTTTCGCTGCTATTTCGCAAAAATGCGTGGGTGCGTTTCTTCGCGGTTACGATCTTCTGCGCGCTGTATGCGGCGCTCACCGCGTTTTCCCCGCCGGTTGTGCGCAGCGGGATCATGCTCGCGGTGGGGCTTCTCGCGTTTCCGCTCCGGCGGCGGCTGGATGCGGTCAGCGCGGTCGCAGCTTCGTTTGTGCTGATCTTGCTCTATAACCCCTATGCGCTTTGGAATGCGGGGTTTCAGCTTTCGTTTGTCGCGGTGCTGTCGATGATTCTGCTGGCTCCGATCTTTCAAAAGCCGCTGATGCGCCTGGGCTCCAGCGCGGCGGGACTACTCGGCGCTTCCGCCGCGGTCGTGATCGGCACCCTTCCAACAAGCTGCTACTTCTTTGGTCAGGCGCAGCTGCTCTCGCTCGTGACCAACCTGTTCGTGATTCCCATCTCTGGCGTGTTCCTGATTCCCGCGTTCATTGGTACGGTGCTGTCATATCTGTGGTTTCCGCTGGGCAACGTCGTGTGCTGGATTGCGCGCCTCGCGCTGGATGTGATCCTTGCCGTTGCGCGCTTCGGCGGAAAGCTCACGCTGACGCTGCCCGCGCCAAACGCGATTGCGTATCTGCTGTGGCTGGCGGGGATGGTTTTCGCCTCGCGCCTGTTTCTCAAGAGCGCGAAAACCCGCGCGCTGATGGCGCTGCTGCTGGCCGAACTTTCGGTACTCTGCTGGATCGCGTTTTGAGCGTCCATTCCGGTAATTTTCTCAGGGCATTGTGGATAACTCTGTGCATTTGGTGAACAACCGTTTGGTCTAAGCGCCGTTTCTTCCTCGAAAAAGCGTAGGTTTTCCGTGAAAATCGCGTTCTGGCTCTTTTTTATCCACTCTTATCCACCGAGTTATCCCCAGCGTGTGGATAACTTTGTGGATGCGAATTGTAAGATTAATGCCATACTTATTTAAAATTGTATTTTCCCGAAGTGTTTCATAAGAAAGTCTTTTGCTTCTTTTCTTCACAAAAGAAGAGGATATCCCTCGTTCCCTTTCCAAAATAGTAAGAACAATCGTTTGCAAGACTTGCACGGGATGGTATAATAAACCCTATGGACGGCATGACATTCATGAAAGCGCTGCTGGGCGGCCCGCTCGGCGGAGCATATTACTTTTGCGGCGAAGACCCGTATAGCCTCAACAAAGGCGTGCGGGCCGTGGTTGAGCGCACAAATCCCGACCTGCGGGAAATGAACACGACGACGCTACGGACACCGTCGCCCGCCGAGATTCAGGCGGCAGCCGAGACGATGCCGTTTTTTGACGATCTCCGCGTGGTGGTGGTGCGGGAGTTTGACGCGGACACCGCGAACGCGCTGGAAGGCTACGTCAAGTCGATTCCCGATTCGACCGCGCTGGTGTTTGTCCGTCCGGGCAAGCCGCCGCTGGCGAACCCGCTGTATAAGGCGATTGCGGCGCTCGATCACGCCGTGAGCTTCGACCCGCTCTCCAACACGCAGCTCAACGCGTTCTTGCAAAAGCGCGCGAAGGAAAATGGAATCGTGCTGGACGAATCCGCCGCAAACCGCATGATCGACTATCTTGGTTCCGACCTCGCGTCGCTGGAAAACACGCTGCTCCAACTCGGCGCGTATGTCGGCTTCGGCAACCGTGTGACCACGAAGGCGGTGGAGATCTGCGTGCGTAAGCCGAGCGAAGTACAGGTGTTTTCCATCATGGACAAGCTCTGGGCGGGAAACAAACGGGAAGGCATGAGGGAGCTCGCCCAGCTCCTCAACGACCCGGCTGAGAGCGCAATGGGGCTTGCCTCGCTGTTTTCGCGAAACGTGCGAAACGTGCTCAGCGTCAAGCAGCTGCAACTGCGCGGCAAGAACGAGGCGCAGACGGCGCAGTTATTGGGCATGAAGCCGTATCCCGTGCAAAAGGCGGCAGCCAGCGCAAAAAAGAGAAGCTATGCGCAGCTCGTGAAGATGCTGGACGCGTTTGCCGCGATCGAGTGGAATCAAAAGCAGGGTCTCGCTAAGGCGGAGGATTCGCTGATGCTCACCTGTCAGGAGAATTTTTAAAATCGCGCAATTGCGATTAAGATTTTTTGATCGAGTAAGTATAAAATTATCCAGTTAGAACAAGGAGAACCAACATGATCAAGCACATCGTATTCACCAAGTTTGAGAACCCCGACGAGCAGGCGCCCGTTGCCTCCGAAATGCTCCTCGCGCTGAAGAACACCGTGCCGCAGATTCGCACCATCGAGACCGGGCGCGACTTCAAGCACAGCGAGCGCAGCTTTGACCTTGCCTTGATCGTGACCTTCGACACCAAGGAAGACCTCGAGATCTATGACCATCATCCGGAGCACGAGAAGGCCCGCGCGTATATCAAGGCGCACCGCACGGCGACCGCGACGGTCGATTTTGAGTTTTAAGCCTGTTTTTTGCAACGTGTCACGAAAGGAGCGCCGCTATGCTGAAATACATCGTTCTCTTCAAGTTTCGCGATCCCGAGGAGTGCCTGCCGACTGTGATTGAAAAGCTGCACGGCATGGTGGGCAAGATTCCCGAGATTCTCAGCATGGAGACGGGCGTGGACATCTGGCACAACGGTGAGCGCAGCTATGACCTCGCGCTGACGTGTACCTTCCGTGACCTCGACGCCATCGCGATCTACGACAAGCACCCCGCGCACCAGGACGCGCGGGAATACATCTATGCGCACCGAATCGACGGAAAGACCGTCGTGTATGAGATTTCATGAACGAGTTTAAACTGGTATCCGAATATGAACCCGCGGGCGACCAGCCGCAGGCGATCGATCGCCTGTCGGAGGGCGTTCTGCGCGGAGACAAGGCGCAGGTGTTGCTGGGCGTAACCGGCAGCGGCAAAACCTACACCATGGCGAAGGTGATCGAGCGCGTGCAAAAGCCCACGCTGGTCATCGCGCACAACAAAACCCTCGCGGCGCAGCTCTGCTCCGAATTCCGGGAATTTTTTCCGGATAGCGCGGTGGAGTATTTCGTGAGCTATTACGATTATTATCAGCCGGAGGCGTATATCCCCGCGTCCGATACCTACATCGAAAAGACCACCGATATCAACGAGGAGATCGACCGCCTGCGCTATAGTGCGACGAGCTCGCTCAATGAGCGGCGGGACGTGATCATCGTTTCCTCCGTCTCCTGCATCTACGCGTTGGGCGATCCCGAGGAGTATATGCGCATGTCCGTTTCGCTCAGAAAAGGCATGCAGATCTCGCGCGAAGAGGTCGTGCACAAGCTCGTGGACATCCAGTTTCAGCGCAACGACATCGACTTTTCGCGCGGCACCTTCCGCGTGCGCGGAGACGTGCTGGATATTTTTCCGATCTCCAGCGCGGGCACGGCCATTCGCGTCGAGTTCTTCGGCGACGAGGTCGAGCGCATCATGGACGTCAATTCGCTCACGGGGGAACTCCTCGGCGAGCGTGCGCATGTCGCGATTTTTCCCGCGACGCACTACGCCACCAGCCGCGAGAAGCTGGAAGCCGCCATCGACACCATCTGGAACGACGCGCTGGAGCGGCGGGACGAGTTTCGACGCATGGAGCGCCTGATCGAGGCGCAGAGAATCGAGCAGCGCACGCAGTACGACATCGAGATGATGCGCGAAATCGGCTATTGCAGCGGCATCGAGAACTACTCCCGCTATTTTGACGGGCGCAAACCCGGCCAGCCGCCGTTTACGCTGATCGACTATTTCCCGAAGGATTTCCTGCTGATCGTGGACGAAAGCCACGTGACGATTCCGCAGATCGGCGCCATGTATCGCGGCGACCTCGCGCGCAAAACCTCGCTCGTGGACTACGGCTTCCGCATCCCGAGTGCCTACGACAACCGACCGCTCAAGTTCCCGGAGTTTGAGGCGAGGATTCCGCAGATGATCTGCGTCTCCGCCACGCCCGCGGAGTACGAAATGAAGCGTTCCACACAGGTTGTGGAGCAAATCATTCGTCCGACGGGGCTAATTGACCCGGAAGTGGAGGTCAGGCCCGTCAAAGGGCAGATCGACGACCTGCTCGGTGAGGTTCGCCTGCAGGCGCAAAAGGGCTACCGCACGCTCGTGACCACGCTCACCAAGCGCATGGCGGAGGACCTGACGGAGTATCTCGACGGCATGGGTGTTCGGGTGCGCTATATGCACGCGGACATCGAGACCATCGAGCGCATGGAGATCATCCGCGATCTGCGGTTGGGCGATTTTGACGTGCTGGTGGGGATTAATCTGCTTCGTGAAGGCTTGGATTTGCCGGAAGTGGGGCTTGTTGCGATTCTCGACGCGGATAAGGAAGGATTTTTGCGCTCGTCCACGAGTCTCGTACAGACGATCGGCCGCGCCGCGCGAAACGTGGAAGGCCGGGTCATCCTGTATGCTGACGTGATCACGCCCAGCATGAAATACGCGATGGACGAAACCGAGCGTAGGCGTACGATTCAGAAAGCGTTCAACGAGGAGCACGGCATCACGCCGCAAAGCATCAAGAAGGCGGTGCGCGCGACGCTGCTCATCACGAAGAAAGTGGCGGATACGGACGACGAAATGAGCGCGGAGGAAAAGGCCGCGCGGGTCAAGGTGCTCACCGAGGAGATGCGCGCGGCGGCTCGCGAGCTGGAGTTCGAGCACGCGGCAAAGCTGCGGGACGAGATCCGCAAGCTCTCCGGCGAGGAAGCGCTGGAGCGCGCCTCGAAAGCCAAACCGGGCACTATCGGCGCCAAGAAGCGCAACAAGGGCAGATCGAGAAAGTAAACTTCCATCAATTGCGCGTTCTGAGCTGCACCCAACAGGGTGCGGCTTTTTCATTTTCGTTTTTTTACAATATTGTCACGTGATATTGGAACGTTTGTTCGGTATAATAGCCGTATCAGCAATTATAAGAATTCAGGAAACAGGAAAGGCGACCGGGATTTGTGAATACTCCGAATGATACAACGAAAGAACCAGATGGAGAAAAACCCGGCGCGTCCGATTCCCGCTAAAATGCCAGGTTATTTGAAGAAATATCAGAGGTTTTTTAAGAAGACTATTTTATCTGTGCTTTCAGCTTTGGGCTTCATAATTTGCAGTTGCCTTATCGGTTGCAAAACATCTACGAGAGAACCAAATGAGGCGGACAGTGTGAAAAACATATGTGCTATATCCATAGACGATTGTGACTATGACTTTTACAAGTCAAATCTAGGGTATGGATATCGGATTCACGACAAACGTGAACTCTACATCGGAAATGAAACGGATGGGATGGCTTATGACGGTGAATCCTCCTACCAATATATCAACGGAAAGAAGATTTATACCACTGGGTTTACTTATGAAAAGTACGATGCCTTTGCGCAGGAAATTTTGGAAACTTGTCAACAAATCATAAAGAATGGATATTATATGGGATACAACGATGACAGTGCCTCGTATCGGTTCATATACTACCATTTCCGAATCTCTGAAGAAGGACTCGCGTTATTCACCGATCAGAAGTATGAATGGGGGATGATTGATTGCATTTATCGAGATGGAGAATTTGAGTTCTTTGACCTTGATCTATATGTAACCAAAGAGGCAAGCGAAGATTTTTCATTTACCTTTGGCACAATTCCGTACACGATTTCTTATTAGGAAATGAGCGTTATAGATTGCGCGGCTTTTTCCAATTAGAAGATCAGAACGTCAGTCGACAAGTATTCGGAAGCAGTGTCTCCGAATTGCAACTAACACGTTAGGAGTTTGGGTATGTCTCGTAAAAAACATGGTTGCTTGATCGCTTTCCTGATTGTGTTGGCAGTTGTTGTGTCGTACTTAGTGGCCGTATACTTTTATGATCGGGAAATGACAGATTACGGTCGTCAATCAAACTACCTTTCAAATCGCGGTTATGCTCATGCACTCGGATTAAGAAATTTTAACTATGATTTAGTGCTGCAAACATTAGGAGTCCCCGTTGATAAAACTGTTCAAAAACATCCCGATCTAGAAGACATTATGCTTATTTCACTCGAGTATCCTGAGTTTCGACTAAATTACACCGAATTGACAGAGTTTGATGGATCAACATCGAGATCGTTGTACCTCGTGACGGTCTGGGGCGAATCGATCAAGTTTGGCAGAAAACAGATCGGCGTAGGAAGTTCCCGAGAGGAAGTACACAAGGCGTACGAGAAAGAACCGATGATAAGCCAGGGTGAACTCCTAAGTAGTGTAGAAGATTTTCCGAGCCTATCGGAAGGATACTATGGCGAAGACTGGAGCCGCATTTTGTTTTACTATAATGATGCAGGTATCGTAACATCGATGGCTTATGAGCCGCCGTCAAATTGATTTCATCAATCGGAGCCACCCGGCTCCGTTTTTTTACAATATTGTCACGTGATATCGGAACGTTTGTTCGGTATAATGAAAAACAGAAATCACATCATACAATCGTCTAGCGAGGATACACTGTGAAGTTGCTGAAACGTACAATCTTGATCATGCTCGTACTGTTGGTGTTAACCGCGCCTGCTCTTTCCCTCGCCGAAACCGACTATGAAGAAGGCAACGGGTGGGTCTATCGGGATGGTGAGCTGAAGATAACAACCAATAACGGGCTCATCAATTTTCTTTACCACGAGTTTGATATGCGAGGAGATCCGCAGCATAAGCACGATGCTACTGATGTAGATCACGTTATCATAGGCAAAGACGTGACCGATATCATAATCGACTATTTTATCGGTGACTACAATCCATCCATCACTTCGGTTGAAGAGGGAAACAATACATTTATCATTGATGATGGGTGGGTGATCAATCAGCAAACAAAAACGCTGTTTGGCGCGGCGAATGTGAAAGAGAACAAAACTCGATCGGTTATCGATGATCTTCCAACTTACATTGAGCATATTGGAATGTATGCATTCAGTGATTGCAGAGCTTTGATACAGATTTCAATTCCTGATTCTGTTATCAGTATTGGGGAATCTTCGTTTGACGGATGCGATAGCTTGGAGAACATCACCTTGCCAAGCAAAATAACATCGATCGGGGTTGGTGCATTTAGTCATTGCACAATATTGGCACATATTAATTTAGAGGCTGGGATAAATAGTATAGGGATTGCGGCATTTAATGCATGTATTAATCTAGAAACACCGTCAATATATAATACAAAGATTGAGATTGTGCACGGCAACAGCTTCTGGGGTTGTATTCAATTTCAAACGGTGGAGGTTCCTTCGTCTGTGAATTTAGTTGAAGATCAAGCATTCGGCCACTGTACTGCCCTTAGTGTGATGATATTTAACTCAGATCAGTTAACTATTGAAGATGGCGCCTTTGCTTCCTGTGAGAATATCGAAAAGTTGATTTTCACAAAAGGCAAACCGACTTCTATTGGGCATTCGCTGTTTGGTGAAACAGAGAAAACATCGGATGGGAAGGGTTTTATCGTGCATTATTATGAGGAGAGCGATAAAATCATCCCCTACCCAACCCTCTACTACACCGCGGCCTATGCCTCCGAGTGGGCGCCAAACGGCGAGACCGAGTGGAACGGCTACCCGATCCAACAGATTTCGCAGGAAGAACTGGAAGCGCTCCTCGCGCAAGCGCGAGGGAAAACAGCTTCCGCAGAGGTTACGCCTTCGCCAACGCCTTTGCCGGAAAGCACGCAGAAATCAAGCGGCGCAAACGTCGAGCCTTCGGAAGACGACGGATGGGTTGCCAAGGCACTCGTGCTTGCGATTGTCATGGTCGGGGTTGCGATCGCGGTTTTGTTCGTGCGGAAGAAGAAGGACAAGTAGTTTCTAAAAGGGCTATATCGAGTTCTAAAGAAAAAAATAGGCTGTTCGCTACACGATTTCTTTGAATCGTTTTCGGACAGCCTATTATGATTGAAACAATACGCATCCTCTTCTCTGACATTACCCAAGTTCAAGCTGGTCTCCGCAAGAGAAATAATGCATGTTCGGCAGTCTTGCCGACAGATAATCAAATGCGGTCTTGCCGGTACAGTGGCAGGTATAGAACTCCACCTTGTCATACGCCGATAAGCAATCCGCAATCTGAGACAAGAGACTTTCATCCACCGTCCTCTTTCTGATTGGATCATAGAGATGGTATCCTCCGATGCAATATGCGGGTGCAAACACCGCCGACCGCTGCATGATATTAACGATACCCGCGTGTCCGCATCCGGCGACGATCGCCGTCGTTTTCTCGTGGATCAGCAGATTCTGCTCATGCAGAAAGGTGTCCTTTAGCCTGCCCTCATACAGAATATCGTTCGCGGTGGAATGGCAAACGCCGGTTTCCTTCACGACAAACAGGCTGAGTTCGTCGTCGATCATTTCATCTCCGTCAACCAGCACAATCTGCGGATGGTTTTGGAGCTTTCTGTTTAGACCCACATAGAACTTCAAGAACAGGAGCTTGCAGGTATGCCGCTCGAACGCGCGTCGCTGTACGTAGATCTTCGCTTTTTTGTTGATTTGAAGGAAGTGCTCCAACGCACCGCCATGATCCGCATGCCCGTGTGAAATGATAACCGTGTCGATTTCGGCGAGATCGATCCCGCGCTTCTTTGCATTTTCAAACAATGTCTCGTCGGGACCCAGATCAAACAGAAGTTTATGCTGTTTCGTCTGAATGTAAAAGGAAATGCCGTGTTTCGGCGTCAACTCGCAATTCGACATGTTCTCGACCAATGCTGTTATCTTCAAATCTTGCCTCCCAATGGAACGCTCTAAACCCTATCCGGATGTTCCTTCTCGACGATACGTTCTATTCGATCGGTGAGAGATCATCTTGTTCAAGCTGTATTGCATACAATTATATCACGTTTCCACACGCTTTACGTTTGCTTTGTATGATTTGTGTTAATAAATCGATCAAACCACAAACGCAAGAACCGCCGAAAAAATTACTTCTCCGACGGTTCTAATTTTATTATACTCGTTATTCTTTTTCTTCCGGTTTCGGCTCTTCCGGCTTGTCTTTCGGTTTGGCTTCTTCCTCCGATTTTGCGGGTTCTTCGGAAGCCTCGGCCTTGTCCTTTTTCTTCTTCGGCTCTTCCTCCACCGGAATCGGCAGATCGAGCACAGTCTTCTTCAGCACGCCGAACTTGACGAGCAGCAGCAGCGCAAGCCCGCCCGCGAAGATGAAGATGCTGATGAACTGGCTTGTGGACAGCGCACCAACAAAGCCGCGCTCGTCGCTGCGGAAAAACTCAATCGTAAAGCGCCACACGCCGTAGAGCACCATATACCAGCCGGAGACGGTGCCGAACGGTTTTTTCTTGGTCAGCTGCCAGACGAGGAACGCACACAGCAGGAACAGAAACGCGCTTTCCATCAGCTGCGTCGGCAGCAGCGGGATGCCCGCCGGAGCCGCGCCGCCCGTGGGGAACACGACCGAGATCGGAGTCACACACTCCATTCCATAGCAGCAGCCGGCAAAGAAGCAGCCGATGCGCCCGAATGCGTGGCCGATCACCAGGCCGGGGATGAAATAATCCGTCAGCGAGAAGAACGGAAGCTTCTTTCTCAGCGCATAGATCGCAACTCCGCCAAGACCGCCGATGAGAGCGCCATAGAACACGAACCCTTCGCGCAGGGTATGCAGCAGATATGCGGGGTCCGCGATGATCTGCTTGATCTCCACCAGCCAATAGAGCACTTTTGCGCCGAGAAAGCCCATGATGATGGCCCAAAGCGCGGCGGAAAGCGCCTGATCTTCCGAAAAACGCGTGTGTTTTCTGGTGAACCCGAGCAGGATGAACGCGGCAAGCATGCCGAGCGCGGACATCACGCCGTACATGGGAATCGTTAGCCCAAAGGCTTGAAAAGATGGTAACATATTGCTCCTCAAGAGTCAGATTTGGCAGAACCGGAGGGGGAGATCCCCTCCGTTGATGACATCAATAAAACACGCGCGGCATACCGTTCATATGCACAAAGTTGGCAAACACGACGAAGCCAAACGCGATCACGAGGATGGTCACGACGATCGTGAGAATGCCGAGCACGAGGCCGACGATGCTGGTGACGTAGCCCGCGGTGTTCATGCTGTTTTCCTTAAAGCCGTGCGCCTCCGCAAATCTGCGGTTGGAGCGGCTCATGGTCAGGCCAACGATGGCGAGCACAAGCCCGATGACCGGGAACCAGGTGACGACCAGGCTCACGATGCCGAGCACCATCGCGGTGATGGACTGCTTGTTGTGAGACTGCTGTTCGGGGGTTAAGGGTGCGGTATACGAATCCATAAACTGCGCCTCCTGTCATAATTTCATATTCTTGTCCGCAGGATGGGTTTCAAAAAAGACGCCTTTGGACGAAGCAAATTGTATCACGATTTTCGGGTGGCGTAAAGGAAGGGGGAAATGGTGCTTTGAAAACCATTATTTAAAATGCTTTCTCTATTTTGTCTTTGGACATAGATATACACTATATCCTTTCCCGATTCTCGCATCTACAACAACCCCAGCTTCACCTTTGCTAATGCCCTCTACGGGCTTCCCATTATCTTGAATACTTTGAATCTCAGCTTTTTGAAAGTCAAGTTCTTTAACAAAAAGCAACTTATCTCCAACTTTTATCTCAACATTGTCTAAGTCAATTATGAAAGCTCTTGGCTTAGATAAGTATTCTTTTATTGTACCAAGAGATTCATAATTTGGAGGAACTAGTGGCATTGATCCTTGTTGTCTGAAAACTTCTCTAATCTCATCTTTGCTAAATAATCCTTCGCTAACAAGTTTATACCAGACGAATAGTTGATAAGTCGTTACCAAACCACGTTCATCATTAACAGCATAATCAATCTGGTCTTTTGTAAACGGAGGATTGCTTCGCAACTCAGGCGAAATAAATCGTTGATGATTAACTATATATATCGGATGGATTTCTTTACCTCTATTTTCTTTCTCGTGTCTCCTTCGATGTTTGTTTATTTGACTGCATTCAGAATCAGTAGAGGTTCCACCAATACCCTTTACTTCTGCTATGATTACATAATCATCTTCGATAATATTAATATCTTCTTGCTTTGTTCCTTTCTCTTGATCCACATCAATTACATTCTTAAATCCTAACCAATCAAACCATGCAATCACTGCCTTAACGAGAAGATCATCTGTTTCTTTTAAGAGGTCGTGTAAGTAACCAAACTGTTTGTTGTTTTCTTGAATCTCCTCATCAATTCTTTTTACTTTCGCCTCATATTCGCTTTGTGCAGCCTGTTTTCTTTCTTCAATCGCGTCTGTATTCGGCAAAGCATACTTCTGATCTGAAAGCCAGAGGAACTTTGTTGATTCAGGGAAAAACTCTGGTAGGATTCCTGGAAAAAAATCTTCTAGCAGCTCAATTATTATCTCACTCTTTCGATTAGTTTGAGGTAAAACAAGGATTATATTACCCTCGCTTAGACATATGAATGATACTACTTCATTATTATCATTAAACACAAGTGGTATAAAATCTGCGCGATCAACATTTGTTTTAGTATCAGTATCGTAGATGACTGGATGGTTAAAAGTTACTAAATATTGAAATGATTCTTTGTACTTTTTTAAGATTGCACTTAACACTGTATTTTCTACAACAATTGTTCGATTGCCGATTTTTCTGTTTAATCCAATGCTGTACTCAATAATGTTGCTAAAAAAGTCGTATGTACTGCCTCTTATACCTGAGAGAATGTTTTTTCATACATCATAAACTTCATATGAGCCTATAACATATTCACCTTCAAATATGATATAAATCGCTTTTGGGGGTTTGCTTGTTCCACTAAATATCTTACTTGACGAGATTGAAGAAGTGTAAAAGACTTTGTTTGGATACTCTATAGAATACCTAATTGGATTGCTGTGATCGCTTGGAATATCTTCCATTGATATTCCATCATCTACGCCACACATATCAATAACAATCACTTCATGTTCGTGAATATTGCTTGGTATATTCCAAATGAGGGGAAGCGACACTTTTCTTGTCCCATCGTATTCTATGTTAACATCCTTGCCAAACGTTGCTGTTTTTGTACTATAGCGGTGTTTACTAAGTTCATTATGAATTTCATCAGAGCAATCAAATAGCAATACTTGTGGTATCGGCATCAAGTCTTTATTCTCCATAAACACTCCTGCATTCCGAATTCGTAATATAAAAAAACTATACCACCAGTAATATTCAAGAACAACTTATTCTGTATGTAACTTGTACGAATTTTCTATAACCCGCCCCAAGAATTGACAAACCACCTCAAAGCGGCTATGCTAAATATTTAGGATAGTTTCGGAGGATTTTGTCTCATGCAGGAACGTTACGACCCACAGGCAATCGAAGCCAAGTGGCAAAAAATCTGGGCGGACTCGCATTGCTATGAAGCGATCACCGGCTCGGAAAAGCCCAAATATTTCCCGATGATCGAGTTCCCCTACCCCTCCGGGCAGGGCTTGCACGTCGGTCACCCGCGGCCTTTTACCGCCATGGACGTCATCGCGCGCAAACGCCGCCTTGAAGGCTACAACGTGCTGTACCCCATCGGCTACGACGCGTTCGGGCTTCCGACGGAGAACTACGCCATCAAGACCGGCATCCATCCGGCGAAGGTGACACACGACAACATCATCCGCTTCCGTAACCAGCTGCAACGGCTTGGCTACTCGTTTGACTATTCCCGCGAGGTCAATACATCCGACCCCGACTACTATAAATGGACGCAGTGGATCTTCCTCAAGTTCTACGAAAAGGGGTTAGCCTACAAGGCGGAGATCCCGATCAACTTCTGCACGAGCTGCAAAGTCGGCCTCGCCAACGAAGAGGTGGTCGACGGCGTTTGCGAGCGCTGCGGCGGCGAAGTCGTCCGCATGGTGCGCTCCCAATGGATGCTGAAGATCACTGCATATGCCCAGCGGCTGATCGACGACCTCGACACCGTGGACTATCTCGAGAAGATCAAAGCGCAGCAGATCAACTGGATCGGCCGCAGCGAAGGCGCGCTGGTCAATTTCCCGATCAAGGGCACAAGCGAAAAGCTCACGGTCTTCACCACGCGTCCGGACACGCTCTTTGGAGCGACCTACATGGTCGTCTCGCCGGAGCATCCGATGATCGAGCAGTACCATGACCGCATTACGAACATCGAAGCCGTGCATGCCTATCAGAAAGCCGCCGCGATCAAGAGCGATTTTGAGCGCAGCGAGCTCGCGAAGGACAAGACCGGCGTGCCGCTGGAAGGCATCTTTGCGATCAACCCCGTCAACGGAAAAGAGATCCCGATCTGGACGAGCGACTATGTCCTGATGGGCTACGGCACGGGCGCGATCATGGCGGTTCCGGGTCACGACGAACGCGACTACGACTTTGCCAAGGTGTTCGGGCTGCCGATCATCGAGGTCGTCGCGGGCGGCTGCATTGAAGAAGCAGCCTACACCGACTGCGCCAAGGGGAAGATGGTCAACTCCGGCTTCCTCGACGGCATGGACGTCGACAAAGCCATCCCCGCGATCATCGACTGGCTCGTCAAAGAGGGTATCGGCGAACGCAAGGTCAATTTCAAGCTCCGCGACTGGGTCTTCTCTCGCCAGCGTTACTGGGGCGAACCCATCCCGCTCGTCTACTGCGAGCACTGCGGCTGGGTGCCGATCCCCTACGATCAGCTCCCGCTGGAGCTGCCGATGCTGGACGATTTTTCGCCGACGGACGACGGCAGCAGCTGCCTCGCCCGCGCGAAGGACTGGCTCCACACCACCTGCCCCAAGTGCGGCGGCGAAGCCACCCGCGAGGCGGACACCATGCCCAACTGGGCGGGTTCCAGCTGGTATTTCCTGCGCTATACCGACGCGCATAACGAGAAAGAGTTCGCCTCCAAAGAGGCGCTGGACTATTGGACGCCGGTCGACTGGTACAACGGCGGCATGGAGCACACGACGCTGCATCTGCTATACTCCCGCTTCTGGCACAAGTTCCTCTTCGACCTCGGCCTCGTTCCCACGAGCGAGCCTTACATGAAGCGCACCAGCCACGGCATGGTGCTCGGCAGCAACGGCGAGAAGATGAGCAAGTCCCGCGGCAACGTGGTCAACCCCGACGACTACATCCCGTCGTTCGGCGCGGACAGCTTCCGCACCTACATCATGTTCATGGGCGCGTTTGACCAGCCGATCCCGTGGAACGAGCAGGGCACGCGCGGCTGCCGCCGCTTCCTCGACCGTGTCTGGGCGCTGCAGGATATGGTGCAGGGCACGGGAGATACCGACGCCGAGATGAAGAAGAAGGTTCACGCGACCATCAAGAAGGTCGGCGAGGACTACGAGCGCATGAAGTTCAACACCGCGATTGCGGCGATGATGGCGCTGACAAACGACTTCTACGCGCGCGGCCAACTCACCAAGGACGAGCTGCACACGCTGGCGATCCTGCTTGCCCCTGTTGCCCCGCACATCAGCGAGGAGATCAACGAGGCGTTGGGATTTGCGCCGATGAAGGATCAGGCTTGGCCGCAGTATGATGAGAGCGCGCTGGTCGAGGACGCCGTGGAGTACGGCATTCAGGTCAACGGCAAGGTGCGCGGCAGAGTCACGCTGCCCGCCTCGCTGGACACGAAAGCCGTGGAAGCCGCGGCGCTCGCCTGCGAGGACGTCAAGCCGCATCTTGAGGGCAAGACGGTGCGCAAGATCATCGTGGTCAAGAACATCGTCAACATCGTGGTCGGCTAATCAAACGAAAGCAACACAAAACGGCGCGGAGCAATCCGCGCCGTATGTCTATCCGCTTGATTCGAGCCGGAAGGGAGTGAACCGCATGCAAAGCTGGGTTACAGGCGACGGCCAGATCATCCGGCGGGTTTTGACCGGACGAAGCAGCGCATTTTTGGTTTCAAACGGCGAAAACCACGTGTTGATCGACACGGGTCACACGCGCGGTTTCCGGCAGCTGAGCCGAAACCTCGCGCGGCTTCGTGTTCCGCAGGAGAAGCTTTCCGCCTGCATACTGACGCACGCGCACTACGACCACGCGGAGAATGCGCACCGGATCAAAGCGGCGTATGCGACAGCGCTGATCATCCAGCAAGAGGAAGCAGGCTATCTCTCCCGCGGCGAGAACCCAATGATCTACGGCACCACGCGTTTTGTTCGCTCTTTGACAAACCTGCTGGGTAAGCGCATCCTCGCACGCGTGAGCTACCCGCCCGCCGTGGCAGACCAAACGTTTGACGAGTCGCTCGACCTCAGCCCATTTGGCGTGAACGCATACGCGCTGCATACGCCGGGGCATTCCGCAGGTTCCGCGAGCGTGATCGTCTCGGGCGAAATCGCACTTGCGGGAGACGCGCTGTTCGGCGTGTTTCGCAACGCCGCGTTTCCGCCGTTTGCGGACTTGCCACTCGTGTTGATCGAAAGCTGGAAAAAGCTACTGAACACGGACTGCACACTGTTTCTTCCCGCGCATGGGAGCGTGGTCACGCGGGACGTTCTACAGCGCGAATATGAGAAGTACCACAAGAAAGCCTTGGCGTATTCCGATATAGATCAAAGACCGATTCTATAGCAACAAAAACGGCGCGGATAACCGCGCCGTTTGTTTGTTCCGAGTTGATTGTTATGCCGCCTCTGTTTTTGCCAAGCCGAAGCCCGTCTTTTTGTTGCAGACGATGATCGTCATATACAGGAGCGCAAAACATCCGAGCAGGTAATATGGCAATCCTGTAAATCCGACGCTTTGCCCGATCCAGCCAACCACCGGCGGCATCAGAGTCGAGCCCAAATAGGCAGCTGCCATCTGCAAGCCGATGATTGCTTGAGAATAGTTTGCGCCGAAGCGCTGCGGTGTGATATGGATCAGGTTTGGGAACACCGGCGCGCAACCGAGTCCAAAGAGCAGCAACCCCGCGAGCGAGAACACCTGCGGCAGCGGCAGCGCAAGTAGCAACGCGCCAAACACCGCAATGATGAGACCAACGTTGATCAGTGTGCGCTCCTTGACGCGCATCGCGAGCAGGCCCGAGATCATGCGCCCTCCCATGATGCCGAAGAAGAACAGCGAACCCCAGCTCGCGGCGACACTCGGGTCAACACCGCGCACTCCCACGAAATACGTCGCGGCCCACAAGCCCACGCTGGACTCCGCCGCACAATAGAAGAAGAACGATAACACCGCGAAGATTGCGCCGCGCTTCTTGATCGCCACGCGGTTGCCGATCTCGATCGGTCCACCGTGCAGCTCGTCCGCGCTCGCATGCGACACCTTGCCCCAGAGCGGCAACGACACAAACATGATAAACGCAAGCGACATCTGGATGATGGAGACGAAGCGATAACCGCCCTGCCAGTAGCCGTTTTGCTTGAGGAAGTGCGACATGATCAAGGGGCTGATGGTTGCGCCAACTCCCCAGAAGCTATGCAGAAAACTCATGTGGCTCGCTTTGTAGTGCAGCGCTACATAGTTGTTCAGCGCGGCGTCGATTGCACCTCCGCCAAGCCCCAAGGGAATCGCGAGCAGGAGCAGCACGACAAAGCTATGCGTAAAGGAAATCCCCAACAGCGCGCTCGCCGTGAGCAGCACGCAGGCCGCGGTAACCCCGCCGGTGCCGAACTTGCGGATCACGCGGACAGAGACGAGGCTGGAGATCACCGTACCGACGGTGATGCCGATGGAAACAAACCCCGCATAAGAAACGGGAGCGCCAAGCTGCGCGTAAGCAACAGGCCACGCCGCGCCGAGCATGGAGTCCGGCAGGCCGAGGCTGATGAACGCTAGATAGATGATCACAAGTAAAATAGTAGCCATGGGCGTATTCTATCGGGTTTTAGCGGGTTTGAAAAGAGCTTCTTTTTCTCCACGGCGTTAATTTGCTGATATTCGATGGAATCGTGACAACCGCATCCAACTATTGCGCCCTATAAGAAACTTGTGAGAATCCGATTTCCGATTTATACGATCATTTGTTAGTTTATCTCTTGTTTCCATTATCATTTGATTCTATAATGTACATATGAGGTGATGACGAATGATAACTTCCAACTCCGGTATCAATCGCAAGCGCAAACGCGGCATCGAAACCGCGCGTTCAATTCTAGATGCCTCGGCGGAGCTTTTTGCACAGCGTGGATTTTCGGGCGTCACTGTTCGCGAGATTGCTGATTTGGCTGGAATTCGGGAAAGCTCGATCTATAATCACTTTTCCAGCAAAGCGGAGATTCTTGAGACACTCTATCAACAGTTTATCCGTGAGGTGCCCAGCACGCGCCCTTCCGACGCGGAGCTCGACGCTATGCTCGCCATCATGGAACCGGAGGAGATCTTCAAGGCAATCCTGTTCCATGTCGGGCAAAACGTGAAGGGTACACTCTCCAATATCGCGATGATCATCAATCTTGAGAAATTCAAAGATGCACACGCAGCGGAGCTTTACTACCGCTATGTTGTCCGCGAACCCGCGAACTATTACGAGCGCTTGATCGAAAAGATGATCACGCGCGGAATGGTTCGCCCTGTTGACGCGCGGCTCATCGCTGAGCAATACAACTACGTAAGCATTGCTTTGACCAAGGAATATATCATGGCGCAAAGCGGATTGGCGGACGTGCACGAGGTCGTCGCTTATATGATTCGCACACTCAGGTTTTTCTGTTCGCTGATGAAGAAAAGCGGAACGTCCTCTTATGAAACGGAACAAATCGACCCTCTCGCTCGTTGAGCGTTTTCCGCCCTCTGAGGCATGCAGTTGCAACATCTGCCGCGCATATTGTTCGCGTCCCGGTTGGTGGTCGGTCGAGCAGGCGCGCCATGCGCTCCTCGCGGGTTACGGTGCACGGATGATGCTCGAGCTTTCACCCGATCGCAAGTATGGCGTACTTTCTCCCGCATTTCGCGGTTGCGAAGGCAGCATTGCATTGCAGGAGTATGCGCAAAACGGCTGTACCTTCTTTCGGCGCGGTCTCTGCGCACTCTTTCATACCGGGTTTGAGCCGCTTGAGTGCCGTTTTTGTCACCACGACCGCGCGGGACAGGGCAGGGTTTGTCACGATGCACTTGCGCAGGATTGGCTGACACCCGCGGGGCAGGCGCTGGTGCGTTCCTGGCTCTTACTAAGTGAGGAAAGGAAATTGAACAATGGAAACGACACAAGCTGTCTCACAAACAGCAATGCTCATCGCGTCTCTTCGCGCACTATCCTGTTATGAAGAAGACGCCCGTATTCGCGGGAACGACACAATAGCAGAATTATTCTTGCCGGAAGACAAACGCGCTTTTCTTCAAAGCGAAGCAGCACGCTCCGGTATTCGACAAATGATTCCCGCTGGGTTATATGAGTATGTCATCGCACGAACTGCTTGGTTTGATCGCCTCATGCTGCAACAGCTGTGCAAGCATACTCCTCAAATTGTGATTCTAGGCGCAGGGTTTGATAGCCGAGCGGTTCGATTTTCCCCCATGCTTGGCAACAGCGTTGTGTTTGAGCTCGACAGAGAGGCAACGCAGAACGAGAAGCTGCGTATTTATCACGAGAACCACGTCGCTGTTCCGGAAAATGTACGGTTCGTGCCCGTAGACTTTGAGCAAGATGCCTGGTCATCTTCTTTAGTCGATGCAGGGTTTCTAAACACAATCAATTCATTATTCATCTGGGAAGGCGTTACGTTTTATCTAACCCCACAGGCAGTTTCTAACGTGCTTCTTCAACTGTCAGCTTGTATGAATGCCTCCAGCGTTCTAAGCTTTGATTATCAACATATGGATGAGAAGCAAGCGCTGAGTGAAACCGGAATAGAGAACGAAGAGATTCAATTCGGAATCGATCATCGTATGATGGATTCATTTTTGCATTCATTTGAGCTAACGCTGGAAGAAGATATGGATTTTGAGAAACTTGCGCAGCAATTCTTGACCCTTGAAACGGGTCAACGTTTCGGCACGATCAATCCGATGATGCATATAGCCCTTGTAACGAAGAGCACACGCCGCTGATCAACCAATCCTTCACAAAAATGTTGCCTCGTCTGCGTGGTTTTTCGCGATGGATTCCGATATACTCAGCGTATGCAGAAAACAGAACCAACACAACCAAGCCAGCCCGCAACACGCGGGCAAAAGATCGCCGCCGTCGCCTCGATCACGGTGTTTGTGCTCGTGCTCGTGCTGCTGACGGTGTTCGTCGGCGGCCCGATCGTGAAAACCATCGGTGATCCCGCCGCGTTTCGCGCGTGGGTGGATGCGCGCGGCATTTGGGGTCGCGTGCTGTTTGTAGGCCTCATCGTGCTGCAAATCGTCGTCGCGTTCATTCCGGGCGAACCGTTTGAGCTCGCCGCGGGGTACGCATTCGGCGCGCTCTGGGGAACGCTACTCGTCTGGATCGGGGCCATCATCGGCACGACGGTCGTGTTCCTCTTTGTGCGAAAGATCGGCGTCAAGGCGGTCGAGGTATTCTTTCCGCGAGAGAAGATCAACTCGATGAAATACCTGCAGGATGAGAAAAAGCTCAACGCAGCAGCGTTTATCCTCTTTCTGATCCCCGGAACACCGAAGGATCTGCTGACCTACCTCGCGGGGCTCACAAAGATTCGCCTGCTGCCGTGGATCGTGCTCACGAGCATCGCGCGCATTCCCTCCATCGTCACCAGCACCATCAGCGGCAACGCGCTCGGCATCGAAAAATACACCCTCGCGATCATCATGTATGCTGCTACCGCGCTCGTCTCGGGAATTGGACTACTCATCTATCAACGCATGCAGCGGCAGCACGCACTGCACGAGGCAGCCCTACAGCTCGCAAGCCAGCCTTTGGCGGAATATCCGCTCGATATGCAGGATCAGGAACCCGCGAAAACCGAGCAAAAACCGGAGGAATAGGCCAATCCTCACGCCTTCCACAGCGCCCGCGCAAGCGGGCGTTTTTGTTGGCGTTTTCTCCCGTTAGAATGGTTCCTTCTCGCGCAAACGTCACACTACGCGGCTGCAAACGCGATTGCTTGTCCGCTTGTTACGAGTTGACCGCACTTTCGCAGTCAGGCTGCGTATTACCGACCAATGCAGTAAGGTTTCGCATGCGATTCATTTTGCAATTGTGGCGTTTTTGCCATGCAGCACCCGCGCTGAAACCGCAATCGTTACTTGTATAGATATTCTTCGCTTTTCTGTGTATATTCACGGTTCTATCCACATCATCCACATACTTATCCACCAATTTTGTCGTTGATTTCCGCGTTTTTCGGTAGTTTTCCACACGATTCACCTTGAATATCCCGACTGCACTGTGGAAAAAAATTGTAAGAATGATCCCCGCGGCACTCATTCGCTATGCAAATATGGCGTAACTATGACCGCGTTTTTTTGCAGGCTCGCCGATCAAAACAACGTAGCAATGTGTAGGATTCACTTAATTTTGTAAGAAAAACTGGCGTTTTTTCATCGTTTTTGCCCCACCGGATCGGTGATTTTTCGCGTTGCGTGCGTTCAAAAATTGTTGCGACGTGACGCGCCGTCGACGCGATCCGTTTGTGACAAATCAGGCTAAAACCAAATAAAGAGCGTGCATTTTTCAGCACGCTCTACGGGTATCTTCAGTTGTGTGGATGCGGTATTTGCTACAGGGTTTCCTCAATCGAAAGATACGGCACCGCGTTGAGCGAGAGGGCGTCCAGCTGCCCGCGCATGAGCTTTCCGTATGCCGCGCTGCCAACCATCGCCGCGTTGTCGGTGCAATATTGAAACGCCGGGCAATAGAACGCGATGCCCTCGGCGGAGGCCCGCCGTTCCATCGCCTCCCGCAGGGCACGGTTTGCCGAAACGCCGCCCGCGAGCGCGAGCCGCTTTCCCGCCTCGCCCGATTGCATCTTTGCCGCGCGAACGGACTTCTCCGCGAGGATATCCACCACCGTCTTTTGAAACGAGGCGGCGAGGTCCGCACGGTTGATGGTTTCGCCCGCCTGTTCGGCGTTGTAGAGGCGGTTGACCACCGCGGTCTTGATGCCGGAAAAGCTGAAGTCGAACCCCTCTCCTTCGTTAAACGCGGAATGGAAGCGATAGCGGTTCGGGTCGCCTTCGCGCGCGAGTTTTTCGAGGTTCGGGCCGCCGGGGTAGCTCAGCCCCAGCACACGAGCCACCTTGTCAAACGCCTCGCCCGCCGCGTCGTCCCGCGTGCGCCCGATGAGGCGGTAGCGGTCGTAGTCCTCGACGAGTATGATGTGGCTGTGTCCGCCGGACGCGACGAGGCACGTAAACGGCGGGGTCAGCTCCGGATAGCTCAGGTAGTTTGCCGCGATGTGTGAGGCGATGTGGTTGACCCCCAAAAACGGAAGTCCTGCCGCGTACGCAAGACCTTTTGCATAGCTGAGTCCCACGAGCAGCGCGCCGACGAGCCCAGGACCATTGGTCACGGCGACCGCGTCCAGCTCCGCAAGCGAAAGGTTTGCCTCTTTCAGCGCGCGGCGGACAACGGAGCCGATCTTCTGCACATGGCTGCGGGAGGCGATCTCCGGCACCACACCGCCAAACGGCACGTGCAGCGGAATCTGCGTATGCACGACGTTACTCAAAACCTGCCGCCCGTTTTCAATCACGGCGGCTGCGGTCTCGTCGCAGGAGGTTTCAATTGCGAGGATGCGCACGCGCGACTTTAACCGGAGCTGCTCCAGCTTTTCCGCGACGGCGGTTTCGTAGTGTGTCATGCAAGAATCCTATTATTCCGTATCGAATGTCTGTTTATGAACCGGGAATTTTGTCGCCTGCGGCGCAGCCGCAAAAGAGAATCTCCCTCAATCGTCCAAAAATCCCGTATCGTCGTGGACGTTCTTTTTCTTGGCGGGTTTGCCCGCGGGGCGCTCGCTCTGCGCGTGCCTCGGAGCCTGCCGCTGCGGGGCCTGCTCGGTGCGCGCGGGGCGCGCTTCACGCGGGGCTGCCTCCGCCGATTTCTGCCGCTGCTGTTCCTGCTCGGCCGCCGCCTGTGCCGCGGCGCGTTTTTGCGCGCGGCGCTCTTCGCGCGCGCGCTGCTGCTCTTCTTCCTGCGCGGCGGCTTCCGCCTCCGCCTGCTTCTTTGCCTTATGCGCTGCGATGCGCGCGCGCTTCTCCGCGAGGCGCTTTTCCTCTTCGGCTGTTTTCCTTGCGTCGTCCCGCGCTTTTTTGCGCGTGGCTGCCGCGTTGTCACGCGCCTTTTTCCGCGCGAGGGCAACCGCCTTGCGGCGCTTGTATCCATCCGACGAGAGCACGAGAGCGAGTATGCTCAGCGCGATCAGCACGACGATCACGATGCCGGCGTAGAGCCCGATCTGCGCGATGATGTCCGCGAAGATCTGCTCCGGCAGCATGTTGATCATGCGGCTCTGCGTTCCGTCAAAGAGCCAAAGGTCGTTCCAGAAGAGCATCTCGTGGAAAAACGTCCAGAAGTTTGAAAAATCCAGCGCGGCCCACGTGCCGAGAAAGCCGAAGATCAACAGGAACACAAACGATCCCGAGAGATACCCCTGCGCGAGATATTGCGGCGCCTTTCGAAAGTTGATTACCGCCGCAAAGAGGAAGAGAATCAGCATGACCAGCACGCCGACATCCCGATAGGAGGCAATCGTGGTGTAGATCTTCTGCACATCCGCCATGTGCTCCGCTTCCTGCGGGTAGTCAAACATCTGCTTCGTTTCACCGTTGATGGTAACCTCAACGTTGATATCCGAGGCGTTGCCCTCCATATAGTCCACAAGGCGCTTGAAGGAGGTGACGAGGTCGCTGTTGCTGATGCCCATCTTGGAGCTGATGGCAAGCTTGGTGAACTCGTTGTTGACAAACGTTTCGTCGTTGATGACAAACCCGATCGACGTAAACACGATGATCAATATCAGCAGCATGGTGGCAATCGTTGCCATTCCGACTGAGATGAACTTTCTCATGAAACACACTCTCCTCAACGTTTTGCGTTTTTTGCGTTACGATCTGCCTATATTATCGAAACGGGCCCGAAATCTCTATGTTACTTCATCATTCTACGCGCTTAAATGCGCATCGGTATTATAGCATATACCGTTTCCTTTTGCGAAAAAACCGCGTTGTTTCGCAGAAATGTCGCTTCTGCGGCATCATTGACCGGTTTTTGAGGATTATATCACAACAATCGTATGCATAGTAGACACACCTTTTTTCTGGCTCGTAATTTCAGATCACGAACTTTTTGAAACGCTTGCCAGAGGAAACAATCCACGATAAAATAAAAACATACGAAATATCGCTGAATTGATCCATCCGACGTTCACGGGTTGTGAAACAAGCACTGAATCCAACAGCGCGCATCAGCCGCGCGGAAACGAGGCAACGCATGAGTTATCGAATCTTTACCGATGCAACCAGCGACCTGCCGGTCAAATTTGCCGAGCAGCTGAACGTGACTGTTCTCCCCATGGGGTTCTCCATGGAGGAGAAGGAGTATTTCTATATCCCGGGCAAATCGGACATGCCAATCGAAACGTTCTTTGCCAAGATGCGCACGGGCGTACCCGTCACCACGGCGCAGGTGAACACGTTTGCGTTTTTGGAAGCGTTTGAGCCCGTTCTCGCCGGCGGCGAGGATGTACTTTACATCGGCTTCTCCTCGAAGCTTTCCGGCACGGTGCAGAGCGCGCTTGCCGCGGCAGAGGAACTCAAAGCAAAGTATCCGGAGCGCAAGGTGGTCGTGATCGACTCCTGCTCCGCTTCCCTCGGTGAAGGATTGCTCGTCTACTATGCCGCGCGCAAGCAAGACCTGAGCCTGGACGAACTCGCAAAGTGGGTCGAGGAGAACAAGCTCCGCTTCGTGCACTGGTTCACCGTGGACGACCTCGTCTACCTCAAGCGCGGCGGAAGAATCAGCGGCGCGACCGCTGCCATCGCGACGATTCTCAACATCAAGCCCGTCATGCATGTGGACAACGAAGGATATCTCGTTGCGGTCGAAAAGGTGCAGGGCAGAAAGAAATCTCTGCGCGCGCTGTTTGAGCATATGGAAAAGACCGTGGATACGAAGGTCACGGACACCGTGTTCATCGGACACTGCGACGCAAAAGCAGACGCGGAATATGTGGCTTCTCTCGTACACGAGAAGTATCCCGACATGATGGTGCACATCGACGACATCGGCACGAGCATCGGCGCGCACTCCGGTCCGGGCACCATCGCGCTGTTCTTCGTGGGCAGCGAGCGGTAAGATTTGGGCAGCGGGCTACGCCCGAACCCGGATAAAACGATCCATCAAGGCGGGAGATTCCCGCTTTTTCATTTTGATACGAAAATAGTTGCGACTGACAAATCTACTAAATATTTCTTGAGGGCGCGTTAAGCGCGCTTGTAATACTGCGGCGTTCAGACTAAAATGAAACCACAAATCATCCGCAGCAAACGTATCATAAAGTACGCCCGCTCGCGGACACTCGGAGGACGCATGGAACCCATCTACATCACGGGCCACCGCAATCCGGACACCGACTCCATCGTTGCCGCCATCTCCTACGCCATGCTGAAAAACGCGCTGGGCGAACGCGCATACATCGCGGCGCGCATCGGAGAGCTCAGCGACCAAACGGAGATGCTGCTGCAAAAATTTGACTTTCCCGCGCCGAAGCTGCTGCACACCGTGCGCACGCAGGTTTCGGATCTCGACTATGATACGCCGCCGATCCTCTCCGCCGCGGTCAGCGTGTACCACGCCTGGCAAACCATCGCAACCGACACCGCGGGTGTGCCCACCCTGCCGGTGACCGACGAGGACGGCAAGCTCTACGGCATGCTCACGCCGGAGGAGATTGCGGCATACGACATGCGCTTCATTAAAAACAGCAGGATCGAGGGCATCCCGCTCTTCAACCTGCTCGCGAGCCTCGACGGCCGCCTCATCCGCGCAAAGGCGGATCAAACCGTGGTCTCCGGCTCGCTGGTTATCTCGCTGCCGACGCACACGGGACTGCCCGAGATCAGCGAAGACAGCGTCGTGCTCTGCGGCAACCAGCCGGATGTGATCCGTTATGCGCTGGAGCAAAAAGCAGCCGCGGTCATCGTCTGCGAAAGCGAGGTTCCCGAGGAGCTCGTTGCAGCCGATCAGGGAAGCACGATCATCTCCACACCGTTTGACGCCTATACCGCGACGCGGCTTGTCATCCTCGCGGTGCCGGTTTCGCGCATTTGCCGCAGGGAAAACCTCGTCGCGTTTCATCTGACCGACTATCTCGACGATGTGCGCGAGCTGACGCTAAAGTCCCGTTTCCGCAGCTATCCAATTCTAGATGAACACGACCGCGTGGTGGGCACGCTCTCCCGCTTTCACCTGCTGCGACCCAAGAGAAAGCGCGTGGTGCTGGTGGATCACAACGAGCTGCACCAATCGATCCCCGGCCTGGAGCAGGCGGAAATTCTGGAGATCATCGACCATCACCGCCTCGCGGAGGTGGAGACGGATGCGCCGGTCTACGTGCGAAACGAACCGGTCGGCAGCACCTGCACCATCATCACGAGCATGTTCTTTGAGCGCGGCGTGATGCCGAGCAAAAAACTCGCGGGGCTGCTCGCGGCGGCCATCGTCACCGACACCATTGTGTTCAAGTCCCCGACCAGTACGGCGATTGACCGCGCGATGGCGGAGCGCATGGCAAAGATCGCAGGGCTCTCGCTGGAAAAGCTCGGTCAGGAGATCTTCTCCGTTTCTCCGACGGATGGCGACGATCTTGAATCGCTGTATTTCACGGACTTCAAGCAGTTTCAGATCGCGGGGCATTCCATCGGGATCTCGCAGATCACCTCGCTGGACACCGAATCGCTCGCCGAGAAGAAGGCGGACTTCATCTCTCTCATGGAGCGGGAAGCAGAACAGCACAGCTACGACATGATGCTGCTGATGCTCACCGACGTGCTCAAGGAAGGCACGCTGCTCATCGCGGTCGGCGATCTCGACTCCGTCTCCCGTGCGCTGAACGTCAACTTCAAGGGTCAGGCCGCGTTCCTGCCGGGCGTCATCTCCCGTAAAAAGCAGATTGTACCCGCGCTGTCGCTCCTCTGGGGCTAAGCGCAACCCCGTGCCAAACCGTGCGTGAAACAGCATTCCCGGTTTGGCAAGTTTCTTCAATCAGGAGGAATCCATTATGCAACTCATCATCGACGGCATCCCGACCGATGTCAACGCGGGCGAACGCCTGCTGGATATCGTGCGCAGGCTCGGCCTCGACAGCACGGACTTAAAGACGCGACCGCTCGCGGCAAACATCGCGGGAGAGACGTTTACGCTCAACTATGTGCCCCTGCGGGAAGAACAGGCAAGCTCAAGTCAGCGGGTCACGCTCCGCCGTTCCATGCTCGCGGCAAACGGCACGGTTTCGCTGCTTCGCTATGAAAGCGCGCGCGGAAACCGCGTCTATGAGCGCACGATGCTGTTTGTCTTTCTGCTTGCGATGCGGGAGCTTTACCCCAAGACGCGGGTGCGCATCAATTACGCCGTCGGCGCCGGGCTGTTTGCAAGCGTTGGCGATCATATGCGCCTGAGCCAGCAGGATGTCGATCGCATCAAAAAGGCGATGCGCGAAATCGTGCTCTCCGATTTGACCCTGGAGCGGAAGCGGCTGGATATTGAAGACGCAATCGACTTCTTCACCGCGGATGGTCAGGAGGATAAAGTACGCCTGCTCAAATATCGCCAGTTCTCCTATTTTGACGTCTACCGGCAGGATGACTATGTCGATTACTTCTACGGCGAGATGGCGCCCAGCACCGGCTATGCCTCCGTCTTCGACCTGCAGGCGCAAAAAGGCGGGCTGCTGTTGATTCGCCCGTCCGCCGAGGACCCCAACAAGCCGGCCAAGCATGTTTCCCTGCCGCGGCTTTCCAGCGTGTTTTCCGAGAGCGAGGAGTGGGGCAATCTCATGCACTGCGGCGTGGTTGCGGACCTCAACGACATGGTGCTCAGCGGCGAGGTGCGCACGCTGATTCGCGTCAACGAGGCGCTGCATGAAAAACGCTTTGCCCAACTTGCGGACGAAATCATCGGCAGAGGCGCGCGCGCGGTGCTCATCGCGGGGCCTTCCAGCAGCGGAAAAACCACGAGCGCAAACCGGCTCTGCACGCAATTGCGCGTGCACGGCAAAACGCCGATCCTGGTCTCACTCGACAACTATTATCTCAGCCGCGACCAACTCAAGCCCGGCCCGGACGGCAAGATCGACCTTGAGGACATCGCGACGCTCGACATCCCGCAGTTTCAGGACGACCTCACGCGATTGCTCAAAGGCGAAGAGGTGGAACTGCCGCTCTTTGATTTTGTTACGCAGCACCGCTGTGAAACGGGCATCAAACTGCGCGTCACCGAGAACACACCGCTCGTGATCGAGGGCTTGCATGGCTTAAACCCGCATTTGCTGCCGGATGCGGTCGACAAAAAGCTGATTTTCCGGCTCTATGTCTCCGCGCTGACCACGCTCAACCTCGACGACCACAACCGCGTGCCGACGACTTATTTGCGGCTTCTGCGCCGCATGGTGCGCGATTATGAGACGCGCGGTGCCTCCGTCGAAAGAACTCTCTCGATGTGGGACAGCGTTCGCGCGGGCGAAGAAAAGTGGATCTTTCCGTTCCAGGAGGATGCGGACGCCATCTTCAACACGACGCTCATCTATGAGCCGGCTGTGCTGAAAAAGCACATCTTCCCGCTGCTGAGCGCCGTTCAGCCGGAGAGTGTGTATTATGACGAAGCGCGTTCCATCGTGAAATTTTTGAACTACTTTGTGGAGGCGAATGTCGAGGACGAAATCCCGCCGACGTCGATCCTGCGCGAGTTCATCGGCGGCAACACGTTTTACCGCTGACGAGTCGATTTCCACGATGCTTTTCTCCGCAAAATGCTCCAGTAAGAAGGAGACGCGCGGAGAACCGCCCTTCTGAATTTATATATACGAATTGCGGGTTATCTATACAAATTTCACACAAAATCGACGAATTCGTTACAATCTAGTTAAGAAAGCGAAAACGATTCCATACGCTTGTTGACTTTAGCCGGTTACATTCGTATGATGGTATCAGTCCATGAAACTCCCGTTTCATCCGAACTCGACGCTCCGACTAATTAGGAGGAAAGACAAATGAAGAAAAACATGATTCTCAAAGTGGCGGCTGTGCTCACCATGCTCACGCTCGCCTTGGTCATCACCGTCGTACCGGGTACGGCGCTGGCGGCTATCACCGGCGTGTCCATCACGACCACCGGCGGCGCCAGCTACAATATTCCCGTCGGCGGCACGGTAGAACTCAACGCAATTGCGGCCGGCACATTCGATGTCGGCAGGGTCAATGTTTGGTCCGTGGATGTCGGCGGCGCAAACGTAACCCTTTCCAGCACCTCGGCGGACAGCACGACGGTCACCGGCGTGAACCCCGGCACCTCCGCAACGGTTAAGATCACGGTAACCGACGGTCCTTCCGGTACGCCCTATACCGCCACCGCGACCATCAACGTGACGGCAATGACCATCAGCGACGCCACCGCCACCCTCGACGGCGGCTCTTCCAAGACGCTCACGGTCGGAAACGTTGCTCCCAGCAGCACCACGACGTGGACTTCCTCGCGTGATGCGGTTGCAACCGTCAACTCTTCCGGCCTTGTGACGGCAGTCGGCGCGGGCACCGCGACCATCACCGCCACCAACGGAACGCAGAGCAAGACCTGCACGGTCACGGTCAACCCGATCATCACCATCACGCCCACCGAGCAGAACATCACCGCGGCAAGCACCGCAGGATCGATTCAGCTGACGGTGCAATACGGCGGCGATCTGATCGGCACCGGTTCAACCATCTCCTGGGGTAACAGCAACTCCACCGCGGGCTCGCTGACCGTCGCTCCCACGACGTTTACCACCAGCGGCAGCTCGCTTGTCGCAACGGCGACGTTCCTCTCCAACTCCACCGGTGTCAACGCCACGAGCACCGTCACCGCGACGATCTCCGGAGCCGGAACTTACAGTGTTGCCAGAACATCGACCGTCAACGTGCGCACGGCGCGTTATCTCACCATCAGCGGCGACACGGCACTGTCCAACTCGGATCGTTACGGCGACTACACCGTGACGCTGCATGAAGCCAACGGTACCGTCGTCAACGACGACACCAGCACGGTACATTGGAGCTGGTCTTCCTCCTATCTGTCGCTTTCCAGCGCAGCGCTCAACGACAGCCGCGCGGTTATGACCGATGGTGTTGGCAGAATTCAGCTTTATGCCCGGTATAACACCACCTCGAGTGGCACGCGTGTCTATGCCTGGATCAACAGTGATTCCGGCAACAAGGTATATAGCACTGTCGTGATCACCGGCCTGAGCTCGCTTCCGCAGACAGGTCAGGATATGACGCTGATCTTCGTCCTTGGCGGAACTGCAGCGGCGCTCCTGGTCGTAGCGGGGGTATGGTATGGCATCCGGAAGAAACGTACCGTCGCGTAAGCGCGGGGATTCGAGCGGACTGCCTTCCATTCGTGACGGACATCACGATTCCACCCGGAAAAACCATCGAGAGCTTCGCGCGATTCGCGCGCTCGGGCTCACCGCGATTCTGCTTGGCTTAGTCGCCTTGGTTTTGCTCGGCTTCAAACTCTTTGAAGGCCAGCAGGCCCAGAGCAACGCCAACGCACTTCTGGAGGCTTACAAGGCGCAGGCAACCGTTTTGCCGACGCTGAGCCCCTCGGCGGAAGCGACGCAGACGCAGGGCCCGACGGACGAACCCGTCGGAACCCCGGAACCAACCGACGAGAACTTTGAGCAGACGGATGTCAATGCGGACCAAAACGCAGCGGCGGACGCAAACCAGCACGTCGCAAACGACGGCTCGGTAACCAACACCTCCGAATCCGGTGAGTATGTGCAGCCGGATGCGCCGGAGGAGATGTCCGACCTCGACTTGACCATTCAGAAGATCGTGAAGGCCACCGGAGACGACGGCATGATCGGTATTCTGGAGATTCCCGAAATCAATCAGGAACTGCCTGTCATTGGCAAATGGTCTTACAAACTGCTCAAGATCTCGGTCTGCCGCTACAAAGGGCCCGACCCGAATGAAAAGGGCAACCTTGTCATCATCGGGCACAACTACAAGAGCGGCGCACACTTTGGCGATCTCAGCGAGCTCTCGGTCGGCAGTGAGGTGTTCCTCACCAATACCAAGACCGGGCAGCGCGTGCGCTATGTGGTGTATCAGATCAAGTCGATTGCCCCGGACGCGTTCAGCGCGTTGAATTCTTACCACGGAACGGCAGGACTCACGCTCATGACCTGCAGGAACAACGGCACAAACCGACTGCTCGTTCGCTGTGAACAGCAGGAAGCGACGCCGGCACCAACAACAACACCAGCGATCACTCCCATCAAAACGCCCTAAGTGTATGATCGATGCCCGCAGCAATTCAAAAGGCTGCGGGCATTTTTTTGCGCAAAAAAAGATGAAAGCGCTTTGCCTTCATCTTCTTCAAACCCGAATACGCTTAAAATCCCTTCAACAGGTTGCCCGCAAACAGCAGGCCGTAGCCCACAAACACGGCGATCACACCATAGAACGCCGGAATGAACGGAATCAGATGAAACGCCACGATCATACCCAGAACAAAGATGACAAGCGACGACCAAAACGTAAACTTTTTCGGCGGATTGAGTCTCATAATCAAAATTCCTCCTTCTATCATCCGTAATTGCGGATTCAGTGCTGTCGGTTTTCTCGTTGCAAGCAGGTTTGCAACCTGTTTAACATCAGGTTTTCGTCTGCTTGCCGTTACCGAAAGTATAGCAAGTTTTTCGCAATCCGTACAGTTGAAACCGCGCACCTCCGCGCAAAATCACCGCAAAAAGTGGAAAAAGCGACAGTCGCCTGAACAAGCAACTCTCGCTTTTTTGTGTTCGTTAGTTTGGCGGTTTTACGCGCCCTGTGTTCTTACAGGCCCTTGATGAACAGGCCGAGCACGAGCAGCAGGTAGCTCAGAGCAACGACGACGAAACCGATAGCCATCGGTACAAGACCAGGAATCACGCCGATGGCGAGCAGCATGCCGATGACGAACGCAAAGATGGAGATCCAAACAGTAATTTGCTTTGGCGGGTTGATTCTCATGAACATTACCTCCACTATAATTTTTTATTTACGCTTCGAAACAAACATATAAAAATGCCGGCGTTACGGTTGATCACCGGATAATGAAGCGTCACAAGGATTTGGATTACATGAATCCAAGCTTCTTGGCCTGTTCCAGATACTTGGGCAAGTCTTCCAGAGAGATCGCGACATCATGCTTCTTGGCAAAGGACATGAACTCCATCATGGTCACTTTACCGTCGGCCATAATCGCGGCTACTTCCGCCTGCAAGGCTTTGTCCGTTTCATACTGCTTGATCAGTTGTTCTACTGTTGCCATATGCGTCACCTCCTTGTTCGATTGCTTTGAGTATAACAAGACTTCATATGGTTGTATAGATGTTTGTTGCAAAATTATGATTTACTTTCATGAAAGAGCCGCATGATCCTCTCTTGCGGATCCAGGCGAAAAAACGCCCGCGCAATTTTTTACTTACGCGGGCGTTTGATTGATCGTTTGAATTGTATCGGCTTGGGATTGACTTAGATCAGACCCTGCGCGATCATGGCATCGGCGACTTTTGCAAAGCCCGCGATGTTTGCGCCCGCGACGAGGTTGTAACCTAAGCCGTTCTCTTCCGCAGCCTTTGCGGAGTTGTCGTGGATATTCTTCATGATCGTGTGGAGCTTTGCGTCCACTTCTTCCGCGCTCCAGCTCAGCCGCTGGCTGTTCTGGCTCATCTCCAGCGCACTTGTCGCGACGCCGCCCGCGTTGACCGCTTTGCTGGGAGCTACGATCATGTGCTTCTGCTCCATCAGGAACGCCAGCGCGTCGTTGGTCGTCGGCATGTTCGCGACTTCGATGTAGTACTTCGAGCCGCTGGCTGCAATCTTCTTGGCGCTGTTGATGTTCACGTCGTTCTGCGTGGCGCACGGCATGTACACGTCCGCCTGCACGCCCCACGGTTTTTCGCCGGGATAGAACGCGCAGCCGTAACGGTCGGCGTAGTCCTTCACCTTATCGCGTCCGCTGCCGCGCATCTCAAGCAGGTACTCGACCTTCTTGCCGGTAACGCCCTTGGGATCGTAGATGTAGCCATCCGGGCCGGAGAGTGTAACCGCCATCGCGCCAAGCTCTTCGAGCTTTTTCGCGACGCCCCAGGTCACGTTGCCAAATCCGCTCAATGCGAAGGTCTTGCCTTCCATCTTGTCGCCTTCATGCTTGAAGACTTCGTTGACGTAATAGACTGCGCCGTAGCCGGTCGCTTCGGGACGGATCAGGCTGCCGCCGTAGCTCATGCCTTTGCCGGTGAGCACGCCGTTTTCAAACGCGCCCTTGACTCTGCGATACTGTCCGTAGAGATAGCCGATCTCGCGGCCGCCGACGCCGATGTCGCCCGCGGGCACGTCGATGTCGGGACCGATGTGGCGATAGAGTTCCGTCATAAACGCCTGGCAGAAGCGCATCACTTCGCCGTCGCTCTTGCCGCGCGGGTCGAAATCGCTGCCGCCCTTTGCGCCGCCGATCGGCAGGCTGGTCAGGCTGTTTTTGAAGGTTTGCTCAAAGCCTAAAAACTTCATGATCGAGAGGTTCACGCTCGAATGGAAGCGCAGACCGCCTTTGTAAGGCCCGATCGCGCCGTTGAACTGCACGCGATATCCGCGGTTGGTTTGTACTCTGCCCGCGTCGTCCACCCAGGTCACGCGAAACGAAATCGCGCGCTCCGGCTCCGCCATGCGCTCCAACAGTCCGAGTTTTTCATATTCCGGATGCTTATTGACCACCGCTTCCAACGAAGAATACACTTCTTCTACGGTCTGCAAAAACTCCGGTTCACTTGCGTTTTTCTTCTTAACATCTTCCAGAACTCGCTGAATATAGGCGTTCATGCCTGTCCTCCTGATGTGCTTAATATGATGGGATGTGTGGGAATTCGCTCAAGTTCATCATAGCCCCGCCGACCACCAAAGTCAACGAATCCGGCGTAATATATGAAATTATTTTCGTGTACCTCTCATTTTTTGAGTCTGCATACAATTTTAGATGGATTATGCAGAAAAAAGCCCGCGTTTTCGCGGACTTTTCGCTGATTGCAATTACGTTGTGACAGTTTCCGATTACAGGAACATCGAGATTTTGCTGAGGATGTTGGTGTCGTTTTTCTTGAGGGCGTCCTCCACCAGCGCGCGCAAAGTATCGTTCGGCAGAAACGGAAACAGCCCGACAAGGTCGCCGATCTTTTGCCCCTGCTTGAGCGCCGCGCGCACGATGCGATCTAGATCGTCTTCATCCATAAACGGAGCGATTGGCACCACCTGCGAAACGCTGCCGCCGCCTTCCACGCAGGCAAGCGCGAGCTTGCCCATGTCTTCTTCCTCCAGAAACGGCGCAATCGCGGCCAGTTCGCCGAGGGTGCCTCCGCGCGAAATCGTCTCCTTCGCGATGCGGCCTAAGTCGTCCTCGTCCAGGAACGGCGCGATGGCAGCGAGTTCACCGAGGGTACCACCCTTTTGCACGACGGAGAACGCGATCTTGCCCAGATCGTCCTCGTCCAGGAACGGCGCAATCGCCGCGAGTTCACCGAGGGTGCCGCCGTTTTCCACAGCCGAAATCGCGAGCTTTCCAAGCGTCTCCTCGCTGATGAACGGCGCAAGCGCGGCGAGCCTGTTCAAGCCTACCGTCGGCGCGAGGCGGGTTGCCAGCTCGTCGAGATAGTCCTCCTCCAGAAACGGCGCGATGGCGATCAGGCTCTCCAGATCGATCCTGTCCTGCTGCTTTGATCCGGTTTCCTGCGTTCCATCCGAAGATTCGCTCTGTTCCTTTTCTTCCTCAATCGCCTTGACGATGCGCGTCACCTGCCGCGGCTTGAGCAGCGGTGCCGCTTCCCCCGCCTCGGTGAGTGTGATGCGCTCGTTCTTCACAAACGACTCCTCGCTACCATCGATCACGCTGCGGATGAGTTCGCCGCCGCGACCGCCGCCCAAGAGCTCATCTACGCTCACGCCCAGCGCCTGCGCCAGCTCCGGCAGCTTGCCGATATCCGGCATGGAAGCGCCGCGCTCCCAGTTGCTGACCGCCTGAAAGCTCACGCCCATCACATCCGCCAGCGCGGGCTGCGTCATATCCTTCTCTTTTCTCAGGCGCGAAATCCGCCGCCCGATCTCCACCGCGTCAAACATACTTTCTTTCTCCTTTTCTACTCTTTGCCGCCTTGCAGCACTCTCGTTCGGCTAAAACAGCTTTGGCAGCTGCATCGCAATGCTCTGCCAGTGCGCGCCGCGCTTTTGCTCCTCGCGCTCATAAACCATACGCCGGTATGCGCGCTCCGCCTGCTCCGGCGTCCGTTTTTTCAAGAGGGTTCGTTTGATCGAAAATCGCATCTGTGTTGCCACCGCCTTTCGTTTGCTGCACCATCAGCATACAAAAACGCGGCTGGTAGCACCAGCAAGCAGTGCTTGAGTTGAGGATTTTGCGGGACTCAAGCGGCGGTTGAGAGGGATTCTCAGATAATCCAAAGGTTGTTTCGAGACTTACCTATGTTTTCTATCATATTGCGGGATTCCGTTCGCGGGATCGTTTCCGTCGATCTGGAGCAGATGAAGAGTATTCCCTGTCGGGTTGCCGGATAGAATTCGAAGCGACTTTTCAAACGCTTCCCTTGATTGATAAGTCTTTTCGTCGATGCAGTATTCTACGAGATGCACTTCTCCGGTCTTCCGATCCAACTCTGTATTGACCGAGATCTTCATCGCTTTTCCTTTTGACAGTATAAAGGCATCCGATCCTAAATTTTCCATAAGAAACGTAACGATGGAATCCAGTGGATATTCCACCGGCTTGATCGAATCCGCCATTTTTCGCACGCGGATTTCATCCCGTGTCGCACTGGTACAGATGAGTTGTATTGCAATTGAAAACAGCGCAAAGAAGCTTGCTCCGGCAATGAACACCGTCGCTACTTGCAGTAGCGTCGTCAAGACCGAAGGTATTCTAAGAAAGAATGCCAGCGGAATCATCACCGCGTTGACCAATATTACAATAAGCAGCCTTTTTATCGTAGGGGTATATTCCGGAAGGTTTGTATCTACGTGATAAAGCTATTTCGTCAAACGCATCGATTCTACTCTTCTTTCCTGATGCAGAAAGACAGCGACCCAAACGCCGCTGTCATTTCCTTCGACCAATATTTAATTAAGCCAAATACCCCTTTAGCATTGCATCCACGTGCTGCATCAGGAGTGCGAGCTTTGCTTCCAGCTGCGCCTTCGTTTTGTCCCGCGCGCCGATATAGAGCTTGAGCTTGGGTTCCGTGCCGCTGGGACGGATCACGATCCAGCTATCGTCCGCCAGCAGCCAGCGCAGCGTGTCCGACTTCGGCAGCGCAATTTCGCAGACGGTTCCGTCCTCCCGCTCGCAACTGCGGGCAAGATAGTTCTCCGAAACCACGACAGCCGTATCCGCAAACGCCTTCGGCGGATTGGCGCGGAGCTTTGCCATCGCGCCCGCGATCTTCTCCATGCCCTCCTTGCCCTCAAGCGTATAGCTCTTGACGCTCTCGCTATAAAAGCCATAGGTCGCGTAGATTTCGTCCAGCGCGTCGGAAAGCGTCATGCCGCGCTCGGCATACGCGATGCACGCCTCCGCCGCGAGCATGGCCGACGAAACTGCGTCCTTGTCCCGCGCGAGACCGCCCGCGAGGAAACCGAAGCTCTCCTCAAACCCGAAGAGGAAGGTCTTCTCTCCGCTGGTCTGATATTCGTCTACCTTCTCGCCGATGAAGCGGAAACCCGTCATCACGTTTTCCAGCGTGACGCCATACGCCGCGCAAATCGCGTCCGCAAGGCGCGTGGAAACGATGCTCTTGATGACCACGCCGTTGTCGGGCAGCCGCTTTTGCCGGCTCATGGAAGAGAGGATGTGCTGTAATAGGATGCAGCCGATCTGATTGCCTGTCAGCGTCTGCCATTCGTTCGACTTGGTTTTCACCGCGATACCGAGGCGATCCGCGTCCGGGTCGGTGGCGAGGCAAACGCGCGCGCCCTTTTCTTCTGCGAGCGCAATCGCGAGGCGAAACGCGTTCGGGTCCTCTGGGTTCGGCGCGGTGACGGTCGGAAAATGTCCGTCCGGCGCGGTCTGCTCCGGCACGGGGAACACGTTGGTCAGCCCCACGCGGGAGAGCAGCTCGCGCACCGGAACCGCACCGGTTCCGTGCAGCGGCGTGTACACGATCGGGAGACTGCCGCCCTTGCGGTGCACGAGGTCGGGCTCTAGTAGTAGCGCCTCGGTCGCCGTATAATA
This sequence comes from Christensenellaceae bacterium, assembly GCA_963667195.1. GTDB lineage: Bacteria > Bacillota > Clostridia > Christensenellales > CAG-138 > UBA7703. Next base: position 1,212,848 of record OY762962.1, on the reverse strand, counting down.
CGCCTCGTCCTCCTGCGCTCCAACCAGCGTGATTTGACCCGCGGCAACCGCCGTGTCGTAGTCCGCCAGCTTCGGCGAGAACATCGGAACTTTTTGAATCTCGTCGTAAATCGCCGCCGCCTGCTCGGGCGCCGCCTGTCCGCCATACGCCCAATAGACCTTGTAACCGTTGTATTTGCTGGGGTTGTGGCTTGCCGTGATCACCACGCCCGCCATGCACCCAAGATGCCGCACCGCAAACGAAAGCTGCGGCACGGAATGCAGCGTGGAAAACAGGTATGTCCGGATGCCGTTTGCCGCGAGCACACAGGCGGTCTCTTTCGCAAACTCCGGCGAGAAGAGGCGAGAATCGTATGCGATGCAAACCCCACGCTCCTTAGCGTCCGGGCAGGTGAGCAGGTAGTTGCTCAGTCCCTGCGTCGCCCTGCGCACGACATAAACGTTCATGCGGTTGGTGCCCGCGCCGAGGATGCCGCGAAGACCCGCGGTTCCAAACTCCAGCTCGCGATAAAAGCGCTCCTCAATCTCCGGTGTGTCGGCGGAAATCGCGCGCAGCTCCGCGCGGGTGGCTTCGTCCAGCGTCGGCTCGTTGAGCCAGGATTCATAAACGGATCGCGTTTCCATTGGGTCGTTCCTTTCGTATATGCGTGATGAGAACGAGTAAACCTTTGTTGGGTGCGTTATTTGAGTGAAGCGAGGAACTGTTCCACCGCCGTCCAGTATTCCGCGCTGTTCGCCGTCTTTTCAAACAGGGCGGAGGAACCGTGGCGCCCGTTGCCTTCCGGCACGAAGAACACGCTGCCCGCACTCTTGATTTGATCCGCAATCCCGCGCCAGGATTTCCCCTCCGACTTCGCGGAGGTGATGAACGCGGGCTGGGTGATGTTCGCGGCATAATCGGCAACCTTCTTGCCGTCGAGCTTGAAATATTCGCCCGGCGAAAACGCGAGCACGGCGGCGATTTCGTTCGGATGCTCGGAGGCGAGAATCAGCGAGAGCGAGGAGGAATACGAGCTGCCCCAGACGATGAGTTTCTTGGGCGCATAGGTGGATTCCACATAGCTCAGCGCCGATTGCAGATCGGCATATGCGTCGGTATACGAAGTCAGCAATCCCGCGGCTTTCGCGGCCTTGTAGGTTTCGTTGATGATGTCGTTCACACCGCCGCCGGAGCGCTGGTCGATCGCGAGGCAGTTGTAGCCCCGCGCGTTGAGCTTCGGCGCGATCTCGAGATATTCTCCGCGGCTGTAGTCCGCCTGATGAAACAGCAGGATGAACGCGGCGTTCGCGTCTCCCGTCCAGTAGAGGTCCGCAGTCACGGTCAGATTGTCCGTAGTCGGAAACGTGATGGTGGTCGTCGTCTGCTCCGTCGGCAGCGATGCCGCCTGCTTTGCCGTATTGGTCGGTTCCATGGCTACCTCCTGCGCGGGTTCTAGGGTTGTTTGCTCTTCCGCTACCGGTTCGGCGCTTTTCTGCACCGGCAGCAGTAGCGCCACAAGCACAATCGCAATGACAAGCACCACTGCGCCTAAAATCAACAAAATCGTTTTTCCGTTCATTCGTCGTACTCCTTCTTCCATACCATAGCAGTCGAAGTATTCTGTTCGCGCGGTTCGGCATCAATTGCCTCACCCAAGAAAAACCTGTCGTAAATTGTTCAAAATCCCTTCATCTGATTATACCCGTCGTCGTGTTGCATGGCAAGGCGGGCTGTGCTATCATACCCGTATGGAACGGCGCACGCAAACAAAGAAGCGCTATCAGTCCGCCAGCTATCTCAACAGCGGGGCGGTTTTTTACGGTACGCTGTTATTCGCTGTCGCGCGTGTCTTTACGCTCCTGCAGCTCTTTACCGATGCAGCCTCCCGGCAAAAGCTGAATCAAGCACCGCCGGAGAACTTCACGTTCCTCGGTATCACGTGGCTTTTGATCGTCATCGGCATCATCGGATTTGCGTTTTATCTGCAATATTCAAACAGGCAGCACAAACTCCGCATGAAGCAGGGCAACTACTATCTGCTGCTCAACGCGCTCATCGCGCTCTGGGGCGTCATCAGCGCAATCAGCTACCTCGTCGAGATGATCCTGTTCTTCGAGTTTGTATACCTGCTCGATTTTCTGACGCTGATCGGCGCGCTTGTGGTACCCAGCGTGCTCTACCAGCTCTCCGACCGAAACCAGGATATCCCGCAGGACAACATCCTGTTTTTCACCGCCATCGGGTCAACCGTGCTCTCCTCGCTCGCCGCGCTAATCGTGGCGCTCGTGTTGCGCAAGAGCTATACGCCGTTTCAGCTTGTGCGGGAGCTGATGTATCGCGCGGGCATCATCCTCTTTGGCGTTGCGGGGCTACTCAAGGCGATTCGCCTTCGCGCGGAGCTGCCGGAGCTGGTCGCCTCCATGCCGAAAGCGGAGCCAAAGCCCGAACCAAAGCCGCTCTTCCAAAAAGAGACAAAACAACCTGTCGAATACAAAACGTCCCGAACGCCCAGAATCAAGCTGGACGCAAAAGGGCGCTTCAAGTGCCCGGATTGCGGAAAGAAACTACAAGAAGGCACGCGCATCTGCCCGCGCTGCGGATTTGACATCGACTCGCCGGATCTGTTTGGCGACGATGACGACTTTGACCATGATTTTGACGAGGAACCTCTCGACGAGGAGCCGTTCGATCTGCCGCCGGAAGAGGAGGACCCGCTGGACGGAATCGAGCCGGAGCAGGACAATATGGAGCCGGAGCCCGCGCCCGCACCGGAGCGGCTGGAGCTGCCAAAAGACATCTGCCCGCGCTGCAAGAAGAAGAAACCGCCGTTTTTGAGCACCTGCCCGCACTGCGGCTATTACCCCGGCGACCCGATTGAGCTCGCCGAGCAGGAAGCGGAAAAGCAAAAGGCGGAGGAAGAGGCGCAGGCCGCGCCCGCCTATGTTCCGCCGGAACCCAAGCACGAGCCGAAATGCGAAAAGTGTGGCAAGAAGATTCCCGGCGGACTCGCCACCTGTCCCTATTGCGGCTATCATCCGGACGACGCAAAGCGACCTGCCGAGCCGCCCAAGCAGGAGGTCGAAGACCTGTTTGAGGACGAGGACGAGCCGGAAACGATCTTCTGCCCAAGGTGCGACAACGAGGTGCTGATCGGCACCGAGATCTGTCCGCATTGCGGATATCCCTTTGTCGCCTCGCGCAGCACCGGCCGCATTCAGCGCCCGACACAGCGGCTTCCGCGCGTGCCCGACCCGAAGCACCTCACGGAGAAGAACTCCATCGAGTGCCCGGAGTGCGGCAGGCGATATTCCGCCGCACGAGATCGGTGTCCATATTGTGGATACGGACTTTATGATGATTAGCTTGAACTATCAAAAAACGCTCATCGAAAGATGAGCGTTAATTTTTTAGTATTTATCCGTAGATCAGTTTTGGTGAAAAGTCCAGCTTGTCCGCCGCGACGCAGTGATAGACGATTCCGTTTTTCTCGCCTTCAAACGCGTAGCGGTTTGCGTCGCCGTGCAGATGCCCGTAGACCACGATGTCGACGCCCGCTTCCTCCAGCCGCTCGGTAAATCCGCTGCCGCGATCCCGATCCAAAAACGGCGGAAAGTGCAGCATGGCGATCTTTTTCGTGCACTCCGGCAGTGCGCGCAGCGAGAGGGACAGGCGGTCGAGCTCCCGCAGATAGATCTTTTGATCCTCGGCGGAAAAGTTGTTGCTGCCGGGGCAGAGCCAGCCGCGCGTGCCGCAGATGCCGATGCCGTCTTCCACAATCGCGTCGTTTTGTATGGCGCGCATGCCCGCGGGCAACAGCGAGCGGACTCTTCCGATGGCGCTCCACCAATAGTCGTGATTGCCCTTGAGCAGAATCTTTTTTCCCGGAAGATTGCCGATAAACGAAAGATCGGGCAGTGCGGCGCTAAGCTGCATTGCCCAACTGATATCGCCGGGAATCAGCACGAGATCGTCGTCTTGCACGCGCTCGCGCCAGTTCCGCTCCAATTTTTCCGCATGTCCGCGCCAGGCCTCGCCAAACACGTCCATGGGTTTTTCCGAAGTGAGCGAGAGATGCAAGTCCGCAATGGCGTAAATCTGCATCCAAACGCTCCTCTCAACCGCACACGCGGCGAAATATGCTCTCTTACTCTTCTTCCTCGTCGAGGTCCTCGTCGTCTTCGAGCAGGTCCTCGTCGTCAAACTCATCGTCCGTGGGCAGAGGAGAGGCGTTCTCCAGCTCCACCTGACGCTTCTTTTCTTTCAGGCAGGAGAGGCAGAGTTCACCGCCGCGCACGGCCGGCTCTTCTCCACACTCGGAGCACATGATGACCTCGTCGTCATCGCTCTCTTCATCCGCATGGCGGATGCGTGCCTGCGCGCGCTTCATCTCGCGCTTGCAAACTTCGCAAAAGTCTTCTCCTTCGCGAATGTAGTTCAATTCACACTTCGGGCACTTATGCAATGCCATAGCTATTCGCCCTGCCTTTGATTCCAAACGTTACGTTTGGTATTATGCTAAAGATTTTTATGCATGTCAAGGAAAAGTTCGTATTCCGTAAAATCGCCCGATCATCGGGCGTTTTTTAGAGCTTTTCCCGTATAATTTTACGATTCCTCGTCCGATTCGCCGGATTCATTCATCTCCGCTTCGGCAAAGGCGATTTCTGCCGCGGCAAAGAGCAGTTCCTGCTCGGCTGCGCGCTGCGCCTGACCAGCCGCATCCTCAAAAATCTGGCCGATGCGCTCGATCAGAGCGTCTTTGCCGATCTTCTCCTCCGCGGAAAACGGAATTGCAAACGCGGGAGCACCCAATAGCTTTGCCGCCTTGTTTGCCGCGATCATGCGCTGAGATTTGCTGATCTTATCCGCCTTTGTCGCAACAATCGTAAACGGCACGCCCGCGTGGAGCGTCCACTGAAACATCTCCCGATCCTCCGGCGAGGGTTCGTGGCGGATATCGACCAGCAGGAACAGGTGCTTGGGCCTGCCGCTTGCCATATAGCCGCCGATGAGATCGCCCCACTCGGTCTGCTCGTCCTTGCTGCGCTTGGCAAAGCCATAGCCCGGCAGATCGACGAGGTAAAACGCGTTGTTCATCAAAAAATAGTTGACGAGCCGCGTCTTGCCCGGCGTTTGGGAGGTCTTTGCGAGCTTTTGGTTGTTGGTCAGGCAGTTGATGAGGCTGCTTTTGCCGACGTTGCTGCGGCCGACGACCGCGATTTCGCACGCAAGCGGGGCAGGGTACGTTTGACCCTGCCCAACGCTTGTGACAAATTTGGCCTGATTAATGGCGAACTGCTTCATGCGTCATATCCAAACCCGGCAAATTCAGCCGTGGTTCCGCTCCGTGCGGGTGCATCGTAAGGGCAACGTTCAGCACGTCGTCCACCGTCTCGGCGTAGTCGATCTTCAGCGCGTTCTTGATGTCCGCCGGCACGTCGTAGAGATCCTCTCGGTTCGACTTGGGCAGCACCACCTGTACAACGCCCGCGCGCACGGCGGCAAGCAGCTTTTCGCGCAGGCCGCCAATCGGCAGCACGCGCCCGCGCAGGGTGACTTCACCCGTCATCGCGACCGAGCTCTTGACCGGAATTCCGGTGAGCGCGGAGACCAGCGCCGTCGCCATCGCAACGCCCGCGGAAGGACCGTCCTTCGGTACCGCGCCTTCCGGCACGTGGATGTGGACATCCAGCGTTTCCAGGAAAGCGGGGTCGATGCCAAAGCGGGAGGTGTTCGCGCGCACATAGGTCATCGCGGCCTTTGCGGACTCCTGCATCACGTCGCCAAGTTGGCCCGTGAGCTGGAGAATGCCCTTGCCGGGCACCGCCGCGCTCTCGACCTCCAGCGTTTCGCCGCCGACGCTCGTCCAGGCAAGTCCCGTGACCACGCCGACCGTATCGGGCCTGAGCGGCTCGCTCTTTTTGAACTTTTGCGGCCCGAGCCACTCGGTAATCCTACTCTCAGTGAGCACGATGCGCGTCTTTCCGTCGGCCAGATCGCAGGCAGCCTTGCGGCAAACGCTCGCAATCACGCGCTCGAGTTCACGCACGCCTGCCTCGCGGGTATATCCCGCAATCAGGATGCCAAGCGCCGCGTCGGACACGCGAAGATTCGACTTCTTGAGTCCGTGCTTTTCCATCTGCTTGGGCAGCAGGTGGCAGCGCGCGATTTCAACCTTCTCGTCGAAGAGATAGCTCGGCACCTCGATGAGCTCCATGCGATCCAGCAGCGGGCGCGGAATCGAGCTCGCGTCGTTCGCGGTGGTGATCATCATGGCCTTGCTCAAATCATACGGCAGCTCGAGAAAATGATCCGTAAAGGAGAAGTTCTGCGCGCTGTCGAGCACCTCCAGCATCGCGCTAGACGGGTCTCCCCGCATGTCCTTGCCGAGTTTGTCGATTTCGTCAAACAGCAGTACGGGGTTGATCGAGCCGGACTTGCGCATGGCCTCGATCACGCGGCCAGGCTGCGCGCCGATGTAGGTGCGCCGGTGTCCGCGAATCTCCGCCTCGTCATGCACACCGCCGAGGCTCATGCGGACGAACTTGCGTCCCATCGCCTCCGCGATGCCGCGCACGATGGATGTTTTGCCGACGCCCGGAGGGCCGACGAGGCAGAGGATCTGCCCCTGCGGATTGTTCGTGAGCTTTTGCACCGCAAGCGTTTCGATGATGCGGGTCTTGACCTTCTCCATGCCGAAGTGGTCGCGATCCAGAACCGTCTTTGCGTGCGCAAGATCGAGGTTATCCACCGTTTCCTCCATCCAAGGGAGGTCGAGGATCAGCTCGATATACGCCTGCGCCATCGGCGCCTCGTGGGAGCCGCCGGGCAGCGAGGCAAAGCGGTCAAGCTGCTTGTTGAGTGCCTTTCGCACTTCCGGCGGAAGCTTCTTTTGCTCCGCGCGCTCGCGGTAGGCGTCGAGAACGTCGTCCTCGCCTTCGCCAAGCTCTTCCTGAACGGCCTTGAGCTGCTCGCGCAGGACAAACTCCTTCTGGTTGCGCTCAACTGCCGCCTTGATCTTGCCCGCGATGCGGCGATCCACCTGCATGACCATCAGCTCATTTTCGATGATGCCGAGGAGGTTTGCCGCTCTCGAGACGAGGTCCGTCTGCTCGATGAGCTTTTGCTTGTCTTCCAGCTTGCTGACGACGTGCTGGGCGATTGCGTCCGTGAGCTCCGAGAGCGTAGGAGAAGCAAGCACCGCGTCCTTTTGATCCTGCGTGAGGCGGTCGCGCTGGCCCGCATGCTCGCTAAAGCCTTCGCTGAGCCTGCGGCGCAATGCCTCCGCCGTGAATTCATCCGGCTCGACGTCCTCGAATACCTCCAGCTGCGCCGTGTAATGCGGGTTTTCGGAGATTACGTGGACGATCTTCGCGCGGGCGACACCGGTCACCAGCAGGTGTACCGTGTCGTTTTGAATCCGGAATACCTGACGGATGCGGCAGATTGTGCCCACCTCGTAGAGGTCTTCCGGCGTGACGTCGACGACCTTCGCGTTCTTTTGCGAAACGAAGAAAGCGTATCCTTCATCCGAAAGCGCCTGCTCCATCGCAGAGAGCGTCTTTTTCCGTCCAATATCGCAATGCATCACCTCGTTTGGCAAGACCGCAATCCCGCGCAGCGGGATGACGGGCAGTGTTACGATTCCATGCAGATTCATACTATTTCACCTCCATCAGGGATGCAGTATCTCATTCCCCTTGATTGTCCTGTGTGTTCCTAACATGCACCAGCGTAAAATGGTTTCCATAAACCAAGCTTATAAGCCGCGGGAAATGTTGGTATACGAGTCCCATGTTCATGGATGATTGTTACGATTGTAGTATCAGTATAGCGAGTCGTTTTCCGCAATGCAAACAAGCAAAGCGGGATATTGTAACGCTACGACCACAACACTGTGAACTTTTAGCATCAAACGCACGAGAGTGCTAACAACGAATATTCTACCGGAAAGTCCGCGTGTTTTCCACCCTGTTTTGCGCGTTTGCGCCCGTTTTTTGTGAAACAAAACGGCGGCTCACAATCGTCTTGCGAACCGCCGCTTCGTATCAATCAGCAAAGAGCTTTTCTTATTGTGTTTGCTTCTTTATGAAAGCTTGCGACAATACGTCAGCTTGCCTTATCGACCGGACGGAAAAAAACGCATCTTCTCCGCACGGTCAATCCTGTTTGAAATCGATCAATAGTTGATCATGCGTACTTCGAAGAACGCCTTCGGGTGCGCGCAGACCGGGCAGAGTTCGGGCGCCTTGGTGCCCTCGTAGAGGTAACCGCAGTTGCGGCACTGCCAAACGACCTTGCCGTCTTTTTCGAAGACTTTCGCGTCCTTGATGTTCGCGGCGAGCTTGTTGTAGCGCTCCTCATGGGTCTTCTCGATGGCGGCTACCGCTGCAAACTGGTAGGCAAGCTTGTCAAAGCCTTCCGCCTTTGCGGTCTCGGCAAAGCCCTTGTACATCTCGGTCCACTCATAGTGTTCGCCTTCGGCTGCCATCTTCAGCGCTTCGTCCAGCGAAGGCATTTCGCCGCCATGCAGCGCCTTGAACCAGAGCTTTGCATGTTCTTTCTCGTTATCTGCCGTCTCGGCAAAAATCGCGGAAATCTGCTCGAAGCCGGCCTTCTTTGCTACGGAAGAGAAGTAGGTGTACTTGTTTCTCGCCTGGGATTCACCCGCAAACGCCGTCTGAAGGTTCTGTTCCGTCTTGCTTCCTTTGAGTTCCATGATTGCAATCCTCCTATTATTCATGATTATTGATTGATCGGGGCTTGCGCCCGTTGGATAAACTGAATTCTGTTTCGAAAACCGTGTCTGTCTCAGCCCGCGTTCTTGTTGACCTGCATGAGGCAGTCCGCGCAGAGGCCGCGCAGCACGACGTCGTAGGAACGCAGCTCGTAGCCCGTTTCGGTCTCAATCGCCGTTTCAAACGATTCAAACGACGGCAGGTGTACGTCTGACACCGCGCCACATTCGTCGCAAACGATGTGGGAGTGAGACTCGCGCGTTTTGTCGAAGCGGCAGCTGCCGTCCGCAAGCGGAATCTTCTTGAGCCTGCCCGCATCCGCGAGTTGGTTGAGGTTGCGATAAACCGTACCAAGGCTCAGCCGGGGCATCTCCAATTTGAGCTGCTCATAGACCATGTTTGCGGTCGGGTGGTCGCATCGCTCAGATACCGCGCGAAAAATGCGCTCCCGCTGGTGAGAGTATCGCATGTGTCCGACTCCTTTGTCTGCAAATCTTGGGTTACTATCAAGAAGTTGATTCATGCTCAAGCATTCTTATATAGTAACAATTACTGTTATTATACTAAACCACATTGATTCATGCGTCAAGTGGTTTCAATTAAAATGATACCATCTTTTTTCGAAAACCCGGTTCTTACGGCTCTCCGGCGGTGATTTTATGCGCTTCCCGCGGTTTGATCAGGTTCCGTTCGAAGATTTTCGAAATGCGTTTGTACAGCAGGAACGTGATGATGGAGTTCGCAACCGTCTTGATGCCGTTAAACGCGCAGGTGATGGGCAGAAGCCCGATCACGACATCCTGCGGGTAGCCGAAAAAATGCACGGTGAAGATCAGGTTCATCGGGATCATCATCAGCGTTTGCAGCACAGAGCCAATCGCCATACCGATGAGAGCTGCGTTACGGGTGCGGTGGCGCGAATAGATCAGCCCCGCCGCGAGCACATAGGAGCCCGTCGCGAAAAAGTGCATCACGGCACCAACCCACATGCCCTGCGGTGAAACGAGCAGCCACTGGAGCACGCTCACGACCGCGGTCAGCCCAAGTCCCCACCACGGGCCATAGAGAAACGTTCCGATCAGGATCGGCACATCCGCCATGTCGTATTCCAAATAGGGAGCTGCCGGAAAAATCGGAAAGTGGATCGCGTAGACGAGGATGATGGAGAGCGCGGTCAGCATTCCGAGCTTCACCATGCGGTCGATGTAGGTTCTTTGTTTCATGTTTGTTGTCCTCCCGTTCGATTGCGACGCAGTTGATTTGCTCCACGGGAGTTTTCGGGTAAGAAAAACCCCGTGAATCAACGCACGGGGTTGTTACAAAGCCAAATTGAAAATTGGCATTTGCTTCTTTCATCCGGACTTATGGCAAATCATCTTCACCAAGTTACCGTCGGCAACGGATTATAACCGTTTCGGCCGCTCTCGCGGCTCGCGGGCTTGTCGGCAATAATGCCGCTTCACCGCCGGTGGGGAATCGCACCCCGCCCCGAAGCTGAGATTGTTCAATTGTCATCGTTCAGTATCTCTACTGATTTGCGCCTATCGTACCACGCGTTTTTTGGTTTGGCAAGTGAGAAAGTCGCGCATAGCGCATCTTTTCACGCAATCCTCACTTTTTTACACCCTTACCACCGCGCGGTGGCTTAGCAGCACGACCAGCAGTTCCTTGACCCGCCGGCCTGTGAGCGACTCCAGCGCCAGGGCATAGAGGCGGAGCTGCTCCGCGTGCTTTTGCGCGGCCTGCTCCGGCGGCTCGCCGGGACGCACGCGGTCGGTCTTATAGTCCACGATCACCCATTCGCCGTCCTCGAGGAAGCAGGCGTCCAGCACGCCTTGCAACAGCACCGTTTCCTCCGCGGCGATTCCGTAGAGCTGAATCGCCTCCATCGGGTACGAAAACGGCAGCTCGCGCTCCAAGCGCTCCGCTTGCCGCATCCGCGCAAAGAGCACATTGTGGCTCAGCCATGAAATCGCGCTTGCGTCCGCGGCCTCCGCCTGCTCCGGCGTAATGCGTCCGCTTTCGATGAGCGAGAGCAGATACTCCTTCGCCTGTGCTTCGTCAAGGGGCGCGTCCAGCGGCAGATATTGCATCGCCGCGTGCGTCGCGGTTCCCGCGAACACCGCGCTGGTCTCGCTGCCCAGGAACGCGGGTCGCGTGAACTGCGGGAGGCGGTCTTCGCCCTTCACCACGCGGCTCACGGACGCCTTCGCGCGAATCTTCGCCGCCTCCGCGTAGTCATACGTCCAGTTTAGCTTGGCTTCCATCGCCTCCAGCAAGACGGGATCAAACGGCGGCAGTTCCGCGGACGAAGCCTGCGCGGAGCCGCCGAGATAATTTTCCCGCTCGTGAAACTTAATCGAAAGATGCGCTTTGCTGCCCATCATGAGCCATCGCACCGGGCTGGAACAGCGAATCGCCTGCCAAGCGGTCGGCACACGCGGAGACGCTGCAAGCTTTTCTTCGGGTTTGTTGAGGCACGCGGTGAGGATGAGTTTCCTTCGCGCGCGCGTCATGGCGACATACAGCACGCGCATCTCCTCCGCGAGCTGCTCGCGCTTGACCCGCTGCGCGAGAATCACGCGCGCGAGGGTGTCCCGCTTCACGCGCTGCACGCCTTCGCGGTCGATATACCGCAGCGCGAGACCGAATCCCGCGTGCAATTGCATGCTGTTGTTCACGTCCTGACGGTTAAACTGCTTGCCGAGACCCGCGACGAACACGACGGGGAACTCCAACCCCTTGGATTTATGGATGGTCAGGATGCGCACCACGTCCGCCGTCACGGTTTGCGCAGCTCCCACGCTCGCATTGTTTTGCGCCAGCGCGAGGTGGCGAAGAAAGCTCCAGATGCCGCGCGCGCCCGCCGCCTCAAACGCATGCGCTTTTTGCAGCAGCGCATCGAGGTTTGCCTGCCGCTGCGCACCGCTGACGCCCGCGCCCATCTCCTCGTAAAAGCCCGTTTCGTCGAGCAGTTTGCCGATGAGCTCCTCCACGGAGAGCAGCCTGCTCTCCGCGCGGTATGCGTCGAGCTTTTTTCGGAACGCGTCAACGCGCCCGCAAAGCACGGGTTCCGCCGCGTCACAGTTAAAGAATGCCTCATAAAACGGGCCGCTTGGGTGGATTGCGCGCATGCTCGCGAGCTCTTCGTGCGTGAATCCGCCGATGCTGGAGAGCAGCACGGATAAAAGCGGCACGTCCTGCCTGCGGTTGTCGATGACGGAGAGCAGGTTCGTGAAAATCTGCACCTCCACCGCGTCGAAATATCCGCCGCTGGACTGCGCATAGGCGGGAACACTACTAGCCGCGAGCGCTTGAGAAACGGTCTGCGCCTCGGTTCCCGCGCGCAACAGCACGGCGAAGTCTCCATAGCGATAGTTTCGCGTTTCGCACGTCTTGGAGTCGGTATACGTTTCGCGCCGCATCATTTCGTGGATGCGCTCGGCGATCAGGCGGGCTTCCACCTCGAGATCCGCCGCGTCCTCCAACGCGTCTTCTTCGTCCACGCTCTCCGCGCGCTCCTTGCGAATGAGGTGCAGCTCCGCGCCGCCAACAGGTTGGTTCGCGCCGCAGACGAGGCGCGCGCGCGCGTCGTAGTCGATGTCCGCGGATTCCGCGCGCATTACTGCCTCAAACACGTCGTTGACCGCGCTCAGCACCTCCGCCGAGGAGCGGAAGTTGCTCGCAAGATCGATTCTTGTGCCGTCTTTGCCGGAAAAGCGCGCGAGTTTTTCTAAAAACAGTCCCGGTTCCGCCTGCCGGAAGCGATAGATCGACTGCTTGACGTCGCCGACAAAGAAGAGATTGTTACCGCGCGAAATACGCGAGAGGATCGCCTCCTGCACGCGGTTGCTGTCCTGATATTCGTCCACCGCGATCCAGGTAAACTTTTCGCGGTATTCGTTTGCGATCTCCTCGTGGCTCAGCGCTTCCAGCGTAAAATGCTCTAAATCATCATAGTCCATCAGGTTCTTCGCGCGCTTCGCCTCAAAGAACGCGGTCTCAAACCGCTGCTCCAACTTGCACAGCGCGCGCACCACCGCGCCGGACTTGCGAAGGACGGCGAGTTCATCCGCTTCCGCGCGGACAAAGCGTTTTTTCTGCTCCTTGATGAGCTCCTTGCCCGCATCCCGCGCGGCCTTTGCGCCCGCCTTGTCCTCCTCCGCAACCGCGCGCGGAAAGACGAGCCTGCCGTACTCCATGGCGTTCAGCGCGTCGCGATATTGCCCATACCTGCGGCAGAGCAGCATCGCGCGGTAGCGCGAGAGCTCGTCGTCCAGCACCGAGATCGCATTTGCGCAGTCGGGAGAGAGCGCGTCCCGCTCGCGCACGAGCGTTTCGAGCATCAGCGAGAGCTCCGATTTGCAAAACCCGACCGCGTCGTCGAGGATTCCCGCGAGCGCAGCCTCATCTTCGTAATGTGATGCGGCTTCGCTCAACCAAGCCTTCGGCTCCGGCTGCGAACGCGTGAAGCGGTAGACGGAGAGAATCGCGTCCCAGGCCGCCTGCTCGCTACCGAGCGCGGCGAGAAGCGCGGTATAGTCCGCGTCGTTTTCGTTGGCAAGCGTTGTAAGCAATTCGTCCCGCAGGGTCTCGACCAGCGCGGCGCTCTCCATCTCGTCTGCGGTTTTCGCGCGGGCGGGCAGGTTCACCGCGTGGTAGTGCCGCCGCAGTACGCGCGCGCAAAACGCGTGGATGGTCGAGATAAACGCACCGTCCACATTTCTCGCCTGACGGCGCAGATAGCGCATCTCTTCCGTGGTTTCCGCCTCATCCGCAAGTTGATTCAGGCGGTTTGAGATTCTGCCCTTCATCTCCGCCGCTGCTGCGCGCGTAAAGGTCAGCACCAATAGGCTTTCCACCGATGCGCCCGCGCGGATGCGAGATACGATTCGCTCGGTGAGCACTGCGGTTTTGCCCGCGCCTGCCGCCGCGGAGACGATCAGGTTACCCTCGCTCTGTATTGCGAGCAGCTGGTCAGCTGTCCAGCGCGCCATCCGCGTCACCTCCCGCGATCAGGTTAAAAAACTCATCCTGTTTGATGCTGTTGAGCAAGCGTATCCGGTTGCCCGGCTTTTTCGGATCAAAGCGGCAAACGCTCTTGTAGTCGCAATACTTGCATGCTTCCTGATTCTTCTTCCGCGCGGCGGGGGATGCCGCGAGCTCGCCTTCCAGCATGCGGGACAGAGTTTGTTCCGACTTTTTCTTTGCGAGCAGGAGCAGCGATTCCATCTGGGCCGTCGTGCAGACGCTGCCCGCGTATTCCGCTTCTCCCGTCTGCTCCACTTGATACAGCACGGCGGATTTTCCGCCCGCAAGCGCATTGTCGCTCGCGCGGACGACGGCGGCGTCCGACAGCGTCAATCCCTTGAGGCGGAACGCCTGCGCTACCGCGCCCTCGATATCCTCCTCATTGTCCGACACCACGGGCTGCGAAATCGGCATATAATACAGCCCCGCGCGGGTTTCCGCCCGCTCCGCCGCGGCAAGCAGGTACAGCGGGAGTTGCAAGGTGAGCCCTTGCAGCACGCCCGCAAAGTCGAAGTCCCGCCCGCCGGTCTTGTAGTCCACAATGCGCAGCAGCTCGCGTCCGCCGACCACCGCGCGATCCACGCGGTCGATCACGCCGCCGATGAGCGCACTGCTTCCGTCCGCGAGGCTCAGGCGAATCGGCGGAAACGGAGCGCCGTGACCAAAGCGCACCTCGGTCTGCGCTGGCGAAAAGCTGCCCGCGCGAATCTGGCTCACGATGGCGAGCACACTCTGCCGCAGCGTCTCGACGAGCAGAAACAGCGTCGCGCGCATGCGGTCGTTCTCCAGCAGGATGCCTTCGTGGTGAGCTGCAATGACGTCCGACAGCACCTCATCGAGCGTTGTCAGCGCGTCCTCGTCCGAAAGGAGCTTCCAATTCACACCTTTTTCGTTTTCCGCGTTAACAAACGCTTCCAGCGCGGCATGGTAGAACTCGCCAAGGTCCGCCGCGCGTTCGGTAAACTCCCGCGTTTCCTCCGCGCGGAGGCCGTAGCGCACAAAGTGCTGAAACGGACAGCTGTTGAAGCTCTCCAGCCTGCTCGCGCTCATAGGCACGCTCGTTCCGTAGAGAGAACGCGCCGTTTCGCGCGGAATCGCGAGCGGAAGGAACCGCGCTGCGCTCTCCTCGATCATCCGCTGGGTGAGCGCCCGCGTGCTGTCCCGCCGGGTCAGCCATTCGATTAAAGCAGGCAGCCGTTGTGTTGAGATTCCCTCGTCGCGAAAGCGCCGCAAATCCCGCGCGGTCATGGTCAGCGCCTCCGCCGCGCAGTCCGGCAGTGCGTCGCTCGACTCGATATCGCTGCGTTTTTGGCAGTTCGGGCAGAGCGTTTCCAGCCGCTCCACGAGCGAACTTGGGGAAAGCTCCGCGCTGCCGTCGCCATAGGCGTAGCTGACATAGAGGTATTCATCGGTCTTGCTCAGCGCGGTGTAGAGGTCGAGCCGATCCGCAGCGCTCATCTCGGCCGCGGTCTTTCGCACCGGAACGCCCTGATTTTGCAGCTCCTTGATCTCCGCGTCGTCGAGCAGCCCGTCGTTTTGCTGCGGACGGGGAAGCAGGCCTTCGTTTGCGCCGACGACGAACAGCGCGCGCACCCTGCGGCTACGCGTTCGCACCACGTCGCCCACGACGCCCTGATCCGCCGTGCCGGGCACAACGCCGATGCTCGCACCGCGCATACCCTCCTCGAGCAGGCGGTAAAAGCCCGCGCGCCCAATCTTGAGTTCACCCAAAATTTCGCTGAGCTGATCCAGCAGCGCCACCAACAGGTTCCAAACCTGCGCGTGCTCCTGCATCTCGGCGAGGCGTTCTTCTTTTTGCAGCTCTTCCGCGCGGGCTTCGAGCTTTTGTTGCAGCTCGATCTGTAATAGAAAATGATAAAGCGCGCGCACCTGATCCGCGATGCTCGCGCGCGCAAGCCCCTTGCCCAACGGCTCCAGCACAACGGCTGCGCAAGCGCGGGCACGCTCCGCGCCCTCGCCGGGGTTTCCACGGGAGAAAGGCTTGGTCAATACGCTTCCACGCAGGCCGGTTCGGCGCAGATAGAGGTCAAGCTCTTCCGCGTCCTCCTCCGCGCAGCCCGCATAGCCGCTCTTGAGATAGCGCATGAGATCGTCCGTATGGAATCCGTCCGCCACATAGGCGCAGGCCGCGAGAACCGCGTCCGCCGCCGCGTGCCCGGAGAGCGGGCGCTTGCGGTCGAGAAAGATGGGGATACCTCTCCGCGCGCAGGAGCGGCGGATGAGTCCCGCGTAAGCGTCGAGGTCCGACACGATCACCGCCATGTCGCGATATCGAATGTTTTTCTCCCGTGCGCAGGAGACGATCGTCTCCGCGAGGGCTTCGGCCTCGGCTCTGCGATCGCTCGCGCCAAAGAGCGTGAGCTTTTCCGCGTTTCCGTGATAGACCTCGGCAGGGTAGGCAAACAGGTTTCGCTCGATGTGCCGCATCAGCGGGTCCGCGCGGTTCGTCTGCTCGCAGAGGCGCTCTTCCGTGACGACGGCGTTTGCGCGCGCGGCGAGCTCGCGCAGGTTGAGCAGCACCTCGCGCTCCGGCTCAAACACCTCTTCATCCGCGCGCTGGACGCAGTCGATGCGAAGCGTGACGGTCACGCTCGGACAAACGGTGATCAGCTCCTGCAAGAGAACGAGCACCTGCCGGTTTGGACTCTCCAATCCATCGATATAGACCGGCTGCCCCGCGACAAACGATTCCGGCAAAAGGCGCGTGGCCTCGCCCGCCGCGTCGTCGAGGCTCAGATAGCGCGCTTGCAGATAGTCCTCCGTCTCGCGGTATAAAATCGAAACGTCGCTAAGCTTCTCTGTCAGCGGCAGCTCCTCCGGCAGGCGAACGATCAGCGCATCCAGCGCGTCCGGCGTGAGCCCCGCGCGCTTGATGTCCTGAAAGATGGACTGCATCTCCTCGGCAAAGCCCGCGCTCTCCGCCGCGCGGGAAAAGAGCTTAAGGTCGTTTTTCCGGCGGTCGATCGCTCGGCGAATCACCATGCGGTGCCCTTCGGCGGACAAAAAAGGGCGCGTCTTTCCCGAAAGGGAGAGCACGCGCTCGGTCAGGCGGTTAAAGCTGAACACCTGCACGCCGATGAGGCCGCCGAGCGCCTGGGCAAGCAGTCGCTCCGCCTCATAGGTGTATTGTTCGGGCACGAGTAAAATCGCGCGCTCGCCGTTTTGTTGATGTGCGCGAAGGGCAGCAACCACGCGCGCGGTCTTGCCCGTGTCCGCGCGGCCTAGGATGAGGTGGAGGCGGCCACTCATGCGAGCCGCTCCCGGTGCACGGGCGTATAGACCATCTGCCCGCGCTCGCTGGTGCTTTCATAAAGAACAAGCGAGTTTGCCGTGAAGGCGGCCTTCTGCGGCGGGAGCACGAATCCATCGTCGCCTTCGATCTTTCGTCCGAGTGTGATATGCGGCGTGAGCCTGCCGCGATTTTTCGAAAAGCCACGCTCCCAGAGCGCGGACTCCAACGTTTCGTAAAGGCGGTTGAGTTCCTCGCTGTCGCAGCTCACGCCGACAAAGCCGGTGTGCGAGCCATCCGTTTTAAACGAGCCGTATTCGCGAAGACGCAGCACAAACGGGCGAATGTCCCGCACCGCCTCGTGCATCGCGTCCGTGATATCCTTGAGCGCGTCCGTCTCGCCTAAAAAGTGCAGCGTGATATGATAGTTTTCGCGCGGCACAAATTTGCCCGCGGCTCCATGCGCCTCCAGGGCGACGCGGGCTGCCGAGAGCGCGCGCGTGATGTCCGGCGGCAGCGGGATGGCGATAAACAGACGCATGATATGAGTTCCTTTCATTCCGCGCGAAAAGTATACGCGCGGCGCTGACGTTACCTGTAGTATAGCCAACTTTCACCCGAATTGCCAGTAGAGGAGGGGTACCAGCTGCTGAATTTCGGTCGATTGCCGTTTTCGTACGTTTGCTCCCCGAACATCCCGTTTTGGATGCGTTAACTTTTATCGGAATGCTGCGCTTGTTCGTTTGCCGTCCGCTTGCGACCGATTTTGAAGCCTATCCTGCAAAAAAACGACGAAAAATCGAGGGTTACCATGCGTGAAAGGCAATCATGCATGCCACTTATTCACAAAAACTGTATGAGTTATCCACACCACATTATCCACATTGTCCACCGTGTTATCCACAGAATGAGGATTATTCGCGTTTTGGTATGTGTATAAGTCAAAAAACTGTGTGGAATGCGATGAATATCCACGTTTATCATGCGTTTTGTAAAAAATGATATACAATTTTCAGTACCATATAGGGTGATACTATTCCGCCTCGTTCCTGCAACCACATCACCCACAGGCAACAAAAAAGCTTCCCTTTCCGGAAAGCTGTGTTCTTTCATTCTTATAATTATTTTTTGCTTTTCTTTTATAAATATTAGACCCTGTCTTGTATCACTTAAGTTCTTTTGCTTGCTTTTCTTTCAAGAAAAGTAAGTTACTTCTCTTTTCGCACAATCTGAGCGCCGATAGCGGTGAGCTTTTTGTCGAGGAACTCGTAGCCGCGGTCGATGAAATGGATGTTGTGCACATTGGTCACCCCGCTGGCGGCGAGGCCCGCAACGATGAGGGAAGCGCCCGCGCGGAGGTCGGTGGCGTAGATATCGGCGCCGCGGAGGGAGGGAATGCCCTTGACCTTGGCGGTGTTGTTGTCCTTGACGCTGATGGAGGCGCCCATGCGGCGAAGCTCGCGGACATGGTTGAACCGATTTTCGAAGATGGTCTCGTTGATGGTGGAGATCCCGGCGCAGGAGCAGAGATAGGCCATCATCGGCTGCTGCAAGTCGGTCGGGAATCCGGGATAGGGCAGGGTTTTGACGTTGATGGGGCGCGGGCGATCGTTCATGATCACGCGCAGGTAAAAGTCCCGTCCGTCGTCGCCTTCGATGACGCGCGCGCCGCTCTCCATGAGCTTTGCGGAGACGGCTTCCATATGGGTGGGGATCACGTTTTTGATGATCACGTCGCCCATGGTGGCGGCGGTGGCGATCATAAACGTTCCCGTTTCAATCTGATCCGGAATGATGGCGTAGCCGCAGCCGTGCAGGCGCGGCCTGCCGCTGATGCGGATGACGTCCGTGCCCGCGCCTTTGACGGAGGCACCCATCATGTTCAGGAAGTTTGCAACGTCGACCACGTGCGGTTCCTTGGCGACATTGCTCAAAACCGTATTGCCTTCCGCCATGCAGGCGGCGAGCATCACGTTGATGGTGGCGCCGACGCTGACGACGTCGAAATACACTTCCGCGCCGATGAGTCGTTCCGCTTTCGCGCGAACGATGTTTTGCTCGCAGTCGAGCTCGACTTCCGCGCCGAGCGCGCGCATGCCCTTGATGTGCTGGTCGATGGGCCGGGCTCCGATGACGCAGCCGCCGGGGAGCGCCAGCTCGACCTCATGAAAACGACCGAGCAGCGCACCAAGTAGATAATAGGAAGCGCGCATGCTGCTGACGGCTTCGCTGAGCGCCTTGGTGTTTTTTAGCGTGCGCGAGTCGATGCGCATGCAGTCGCCTTCGGTATAATCGACGGTAACGCCCAGCTCCTCCAAGATTTCCTTGAGGCTCTGGACGTCCTGTATATGCGGCAAATTCTCCAGCACGCAGGTTTCGCCTGCCAGAATTGCGGCGGGTATAATGGCAACGGCGGCGTTTTTTGCGCCGCTGATGGTCACGGTTCCTTCGAGCCTCTGACCGCCTCTGATCTCATACCAATCCTTCTGCATACGATTGTAAGTCTATCGGAATCGAAAACAGAAGTCAAGCGCCGCGCCCGACTTGTGCTTGCATTCCTGAAACCACAAAAATTTGCGATTATGCGCTACGGATTCTTTTATTCATCCGGAGTTTTTCTTCTTTTTCGGAAAAATTGTTTTCATCTTTCGTTTAATGTGCAGGTGAAATTTTGTGATACTGCAATTACGAAATGCATTTTTTCGCTTTTCTTAGAACGAAGACCTTTCTTTATACGCAAAATGCGCCTGATATACGGACATTTTCCGAATATTTTGCATATTGACCCATTCCGGCAGTTTTTGCATCGTAGAATCCTGCAACTTTCATTTCAAATATATTTTTCAGAATACCGCTTTAATTATAAGGAATGAATTGACAAGCGCATAACCGCATGCTAAAGTAATTTTAGCATTTCTCTATTTTTTTGAGACTTTGGAGGAATCCCATGGAAAAGTTAGTCATCGCATTGGGCGGCAACGCGCTGCAGGAGGGCAACGGCCCCGCAACCGCGGAAGCGCAGCTGGAAGTCGTCGAGAAGACGTCCGTCTACATTGCGGATATCATTGAAAAAGGATACCAGGTCATACTCGCGCACGGCAACGGCCCGCAGGTTGGCCGCATCGTTCTGCAGAACGAGAACTCGGTGAACGTTACCCCCGCGATGCCGTTTGACGTTTGCGGCGCGATGAGCCAGGGCATGATCGGCTACCACATGCAGCAGGGCCTGACCAAGGCGCTGCGCGCGCGTGGCAACCACACCGGCGCCGCGACGGTCGTCACCCAGGTCGTGGTCGACAAAAACGACAAGGCGTTCCTTGCTCCCTCCAAGCCCATCGGGCCTTTCTACAGCGAAGAGGACGCAAAGAAGCTGCAGGCAGAAAAGGGTTATTCCGTCAAGGAAGACGCAGGCCGCGGCTGGCGCAGAGTCGTCGCGTCTCCGATGCCGATTGAAATCGTCGAGCTGCCGGAAGTCAAGTGCCTCATCGAAGGCGGATTTGTCGTCATCACCGTCGGCGGCGGCGGTATCCCCGTCATCCGTGAAGAGAACGGAGACCTCGTCGGCACCGCGGCGGTCATCGACAAGGACCTCGCCAGCGAAAAGCTCGCGGAAGACCTCGATGCGGACGCGCTACTCATCCTCACCGCCGTTGAGCAGGTTTGCCTCAACTACGGCAAGCCCGAGGAAAAGCGGCTTTCGACCATCACGGTCGCGGAAGCGGAGCAGTACATCGCCGAGAAGCACTTTGCGCCGGGCTCGATGCTGCCGAAGATTCAGGCCGCGGTCAAGTTCGCAAACAGCAAAGCGGGTCGCAGAGCCATCATCACCTCGCTCGACAAAGCGGTCGATGCGCTCACCGGCTCCGCCGGAACCGTGATTGTGAAGTAAAACTACTCTTCTTTTTCTCGAGAGAAAAAGAAACAAAAAGAGCTTGCACGTAGTTCGTGCAGGCTCTTCTTTTGTGTTCTTTTGCTTCCTTTTCTTTTAAGAAAAGGAAGTCACGGAGTGAGTCTATTTGGACCGCGGAAGAGGAACATCGCCTCCTTGATGCAGATGCCGAGCAGCAGCATCGTGAGGCGGTCGACGCCGAGGCCGAAGCCGCCGTGCGGCGGGCAGCCGTAGCGGAAGAACTCCGTGTAGAACTTCACGTCTTCGCCCAAGCCTCTCTCGTTTGCCTGCTGGCAGAGCACATCATAGCGGTGCTCGCGCTGCGCACCGGTGGTGATCTCCACCCCGCGCCAGACAAGGTCGTAGCCCTGCGGCACGCCGTCCTTGCGCATATGATAGAATGCTCGCTTTTGCGCCGCAAAGTCGGTGATCAGCAGAAACTCGTGTCCGAATTCTTCCATCGAAAAACGGTAGCTGAGCTGCTCCGCCTCGGTGGTCGTATCCCCGCGCTCGCTTTCGGGCAGATGATAGCCGTATCGGCGTTCCAACTCCCGATAGAGTTCCGGCAGTGCGATGACGGGGAAGGGCAGCTTCGGTACAACGACCTGCATTCCATAGAGCCGCTCGATCGCCTCGCCGTACTGCGCCTTCACGCGCTCCAGCGCGTAGGTGAGCAACTCCGCCTCCAGCGTCATCACGTCGTGGAACGACTCGATATAGGAAAACTCGAGGTCGAAGCCCGTAAACTCCGTCGTGTGGCGGTTGGTATAGGACTTTTCTGCGCGAAACACGGGGCCTGTTTCAAAGATTCGCTCAAAGCCCGCCGCCATCGCCATCTGCTTGTAAAACTGCGGGCTCTGCGCGAGATACGCCTTGCGGTCGAAGTAGCCGACCTCGAACACATCGGCGCCGCTCTCGCTCGCGGCCGCGATCAGCTTCGGCGTGTGGATTTCGAGAAACTCGCGTTGCAGCAAAAAATCCCTCATCGCGGAAACGAGGCACGTCTGCACCTCGAACAGCAGCCGCTCCTTCTCGCCACGCAAATCCAGCCAACGGTAGTCCATGCGCGTGTCAATATTCGCGTCCTTCGTCAGCGGCAGAGCGGCGGCAAGCGAGAGCACCTCCAGCCGCGTCGGGATCAGCTCGCGTCCTCCAAACTTGACCTGCGGGTTTTCGCGCAGAGTTCCTTCGATTGAGACAACGGATTCCGTCGTCAGTGTGTCCAACAGCTCCGACCATTCGGGATGATTCACCTTCTCAATCGTTGCCTGCACGCTGCCGCTTCTGTCCCGCACGACGAGAAACGCCATATACCGGGTGTTTCGAACGTGCTCTAAAAATCCTTCAATCCGCACGGGTTCGTCTGCCCGCGCCTGCGCAATCATGGTTCGCTTCATATTTTTCTCCTTTTGTTCCGTTTTCCGTTCACAGCAACACGCTTCGCCGTGTCCAGACCGGCATCATCCAACTGCCGCATAGGATCACCTCCCGTCAACACACACGTAAAACAAAAACCGCCCGCGCTATTTGCCGGACGGTTTCATTGTTTCTCCATGCGTCAAAAATCACTGACGCAATATTTAATCGACCGGCCGGCGCAGAAAAGCTGCACTCGAGCCGGAAGCGATTATTCGCTATCGGCCCAAGTGCTGTCGATCGATATCAAACAAGACTGCGATTCGACGCACGACGGGTTCTCCTTCTTTATAATTTACAGATAGTGTAGTGCTGTTTTGCTAATTCGTCAACCGTTCGTTGAAAATAGGATAGATTCATTTCAATCGACGATTGAGCGTTTCGAGAAAAACTCGATCACTCTTTTCCCGAGATCTTTTCAAACACCCGCTCAAGGTCTTCGCGCGAGAAATACTCGATCGTGATCTTGCCGCGCGTGTTGGTTCCCGCTAGCGACACCTTGGTGCCCAGCGATTCGCGGAAGGATTCTTCCAGATTCGCGAGCTCCGCGGGCAGATGCGGTTTTTCTTTTTTTGCCGGCAGCGTTGGTTTCTTTCGTTCCGAGAGGGTTTTGATCTTCTCTTCCAGCGTGCGGACGGAGTATTCCTTTTCGACGCACTCTTTGGCAAGCTGCTCAATCTGGACGCGATCGGTCAGTCCCGCGAGGGCTCTGCCGTGTCCCGCGGAGAGAGCGCCATTTTTGAGCAGTTCAATCACATTTTCAGGCAGCTGCAGGAGACGAATGGAGTTTGCGATGGCGGGACGGCTCTTGCCGAGGCGCGCGGAGACTTCCTCCTGCGTCATATCGTGCTGCTTCATCAGAAAGCGGATCGCGGCAGCTTCTTCAATTGGGTTGAGGTTTTCGCGCTGGATGTTTTCAATCAGCGATACCTCGTGAATCTGTGCCTCGTCGTAGTCCGTCACGAGAACGGGCACTTCCGTCAATCCCGCGAGGCGTGCCGCGCGAAAACGGCGCTCACCCGCGATGATCATGTATCGGCTGCCTTTTTGCTTGACGATCAGCGGCTGCACGATGCCGTGCACGCGGATGGACTCCGCGAGCTCGCCCAGCGACGTTTCGTCAAACTGCTTGCGCGGCTGCAGCGCGTTGGTGTCGATGTCCCGCACATTGACGGTCAGCACGCCCGCGCCGGACTTTTCTTCTTCTACTTCGAGTCCCGCAGAGTAGGGATCGAGCAGTGCATCCAGCCCGCGGCCGAGACCTTTCTTTTGTGGCGCCATTATTTGCCCTCCTTCGCGATCATCTCGGTCGCAAGAGAGGAATATGCAGTGGAACCCGCGCTGTTCGGCGCGTAGCGAGAAATCGGCAGTCCGAACGACGGCGCTTCGCCGAGGCGGACGCTGCGCGGGATGATGGTGTCATAAACCTTGTTTTTGAAAAACTTTTTAACTTCCTCAACGACCTGCATCGAGAGATTCGTGCGCGAGTCAAACATCGTCAGCACGACGCCTTCCACGTCCAGATCGGGATTCAGGCTCTTTCGAACGAGTTTCACCGTGTTCATGAGCAGGCTCAGTCCTTCCAGCGCATAAAATTCGCACTGGATCGGAACCAGCAGCGTGTTCGCCGCGGTGAGCGCGTTGAGCGTTAAGAGTCCCAAAGAAGGAGGGCAGTCGATGAAAACGTAGTCATATCCGCCTTTGGTCGCGTTCAGCGCGCGCTTTAATACCTGTTCGCGCGCCATCATATTGACCAATTCGACCTCCGCGCCGGCCAGCGCGATGTGCGCGGGCAGCAGCTTAAGGGTGTCAATCATGGTGTCTTTCGTTGCTTCGTCCACGGAGACATCGTTGATCAGCACATCATAGATGGATTTTCCGTCGCCTTCCTTTTTGACGCCGAGGCCGCTGGTGCTGTTTCCCTGCGGGTCCGCATCGACCAGCAACACCTTTTTACCCTGCTCGGCGAGACACGCGCTTAAGTTCACGGCGGTGGTCGTCTTGCCGACGCCGCCCTTTTGATTGGCTACCGCAACGATTTTCATAAGTGAAAAGTTCCTCCAATATTCGATTTCTCTTTTCAGAGAGAGTAGATTGATTCAAAATGACCGCTATCGCCATTCTAGCAGAATCCGGTAGGGGATTCAATGTTTCACGTGAAACAACTGCCGTGAAAACATATTTGCTTTATCTTCTATATTAAAATGTTTCACGTGGAACATTTTATAAGACTCTATCTGAGTAAAAACAAATAAGAAAAACACATAATAGATTGTTTCACGTGGAACATTATCTTTCTAATCAATAAAACAAAGAGACGCTTTTTTGCGTCTCCTTGCAGATAAACACATTATAAATTAGAAGTTGGAGTAAATTCTCACCGGAACAATCAGATAATAGTAACCTTCCGTTTTAGCGGGACGAATCACGCAGGGGCTGATGCTGGTCGTAAAATCCATATAGATTTTCTCATCCGGGATATTCTTGAGCACGTTGATGCAGAAACGCGGATTAAACGCGATGTCAATGTCTTCGCCGTTGATCTGTACATCCATCTCTTCATTGATCTTTCCCGCAAAGCTGTTTGCGGAGATGACCAGCTTATTGTCGTGGAACTTCATGACGATGTTGTTGTTTCCTTCTCTCGCCATGAGCTGCGCGCGGTCGATGCTCTCCATGAGTTCGTTTTTGTCGATCATCACGCGCGTGGTGTGATCTTTCGGCAAAATGTTCTTATATTTGATATAGTCTCCGTCGAGAAGTCTCGCGACGAGGCGCGAATGCTTGATGTTGACGCAGACGTGCGTTTTGGTGAACGTAAGCTCGACATCCGCTTCCGTTTCGTCCATCATGCGCGAAATCTCAACCATCGATTTGCCGGGGATGACGACGTTGCGCTCCGGCACCGGATTTTTCAGCGGCATGGAACGCTTGGCAAACTGGAACGCGTCGGTGGCGACAATCGTAATCTCATCGCCAAGCTCCATGAGTATGCCGGTGAGAATCGGTTTACTGTCGTCCTGCGCCGTTGCAAACACGGTTGTGTTGATCATATCGCGGCAATCCGCATGATCCATCTTGACGGTGAAGGTTTCTCCTGTAAAGCGCATCTCGGGAAACTCTTCGTTCGTCTCCACGCATTGCAGGCTGCTCTTGGCTCTGCCGCAGGAGATTTCGAGAGACTTTCCGTTGAGCGTCACTTCCGCGATGGATTCCGGCAATTTTCTAACGATCTCGGAAAACAGCTTACCAGGAATGATTGCAAAGCCTTCTTCTTCGATGGTAGCAGGCAGGATGCATTCTTTTTGGAGCATCAGATCCGAACACTTGAGTTTCAGGCCCTCGCTCGTCGCCTCCACGAAGATTCCCTCCAAAATAGGCATCGTGGTGCGAACGGGAAGCGCCTTAATCACGGAAAGAACGCCTTCTAATAATTCCTTCGAGTCGATGTAAAAATGCATAGTCTTCATCCTTTCAAAGCGTTCGTGCAATCTATTTTGATCAACATGCGTCTGGCTCGTAATTTAAAACCAGATTGATTTTTTCTGCGCAATCAATGCAAGCGGCGGGTTTATCGAAAATCCGCTTCATAGGATACCGTGTTTCACAAACCGTTATCCACACTCCGCGGCGTGAAAGTGTGTTTATGATCAATAGTATAACAGAAGCAGTAGGAGTAGTGTATTGTGGGCAGTGTGGAAAATGGTGTTTTTCCCTGAAACGTCGCGGTTTTGGTTGTGGAGCGATCCGTGGAAAAACCTGTCGTGTTTTCCCGCCTTATCCACACGCTCCATACACTCCACACGACTCGCATTGCGTCCACAATCGGCGTCCACAAATTGTGGATAACGTGTGTTCTCTTTCGGAAGAGCTGTGGATGTGTTGAAACGCGCTTTTGTCAGCCCATGCGCTTTTTGACATCCTCGATCATGGAAGAAAAAGAGCTGTCGTTGACGATCATCTCTTCGACGCGTTTGCAGGCGTTGATTGCGGTGGTGTGGTCGTTTTTATCGAACAGCGTGCTGATTCTCTTATAAGGAATGCCCAGCATATCGTGGCAAAGATACATTGCCACCTGTCTCGGCAGCACGATTTCGCGATCCCTGCGCTCGGAAAGCAGGCTCTCGACCGGAATCGAGTAATATTCGGCAACCGTGCTCTTGATGATCTGCGGCGTGATCTCTTTTTTCTTGACGTCCGGCAGCAGATCGCGCAGGGCTTCGATCGTAAGCTCCAGCGTCAGCGGACGACGGCGCAACTGAGAGTACGCGACTACGCGGGTGAGGGACCCTTCGAGTTCACGGATGTTGCTGACCACATGCTCCGCGATGAACTGGATGATTTCGTCGTCCACGTCGAGGTTATCAAGCCGCGCGCGGTTACGCAGAATCGCGATTCGCGTTTCAACATCCGGCGGTTGGATATCCGCAATCAGGCCCCACTCAAAACGGGAGCGCAGACGCTCTTCCAGGCTGCTGATTTCCTTCGGCGGACGGTCGGAGCTGATGATGATCTGTTTGTTTGCGTTATGCAGCGTGTTGAAGGTGTTGAAGAACTCCTCCTGCACGGACTGTTTCTTGGCGATGAACTGCACGTCGTCGATGAGCAGCACGTCTACATTGCGGTAGCGCTTTCGAAACTCCAACCGCTTGTCCAGCTGAATCGCCGTGATGAGCTCGTTGGTGAAGGTTTCGCTTGTGACGTACATGACCCGCGCGGAGGGATCGTTTCCCTTGACCGCGTGTCCAATGGCGTGCATGAGGTGGGTTTTGCCCAGGCCCACGCCGCCGTACAGGAACAACGGGTTGTATGCCGCGGCGGGGTTTTGCGCAACCGCGAGCGCTGCCGCGTGCGCAAAGTGGTTGGAGCCGCCGACCACGAAGGTTTCAAACGTATACTTCGGGTTGAGCGCAAAGACGTTGATGGGTTCCGAGCTGATGGGGTTGATATAGATATCCCGGTCTTCCGGCAGGATGATCTTGATGTCGCTGATGGTCTCGTTTGCGGCCTTGACCGCGTCCCGGAGATTCTCAAAATAGAAGTCTTCGAGCGTTTTTTGAATGTCCGGCGTGGGCACTTCCAGAATGAAAACATCCTTCTGGAGCGTGAGGGGTACGATCACGTCGATCCAGGCGTGAAAGGACAGTCCCGTCAT
Organism: Christensenellaceae bacterium; assembly: GCA_963667195.1. Classification (GTDB taxonomy): domain Bacteria; phylum Bacillota; class Clostridia; order Christensenellales; family CAG-138; genus UBA7703. The sequence continues at coordinate 1,185,389 of OY762962.1, read as the reverse complement.
TTGAGGACGGATATTTTCCCGTGCGGCCGCCCAAATCGATTGCAGTTGATCCATAGTGCTATACCCCCTATATTAAAGTACATCATAGCAAAAATGGAATGATTTTACAAGCCGCCCGCGCTGCCGGACGCTCCGCCGCCAAGCGCCGAAGCGCAACATCAAACAGCCCGGTTTAGAATGAATACGCGCGGGAAAAAGCGTATAAAAAAAGCCGGAAACCGCAGACGTGTGCGCTTTCTTCGCTCGATTTTACGAAGCAGCAGAAGTCTGAATTTCAACCTCTAAAAACAGTATTTTTGACAAAAAACGGTGTTTTGGAAACGACTTTCGAAAATAAAATCGATAAAAACACATAAAACCTGTAAAAATGAGCAAAATCCCCCACTTTTTGGTGAAATCGACCCGAAATCGATGTGAATGGGTTAACAATCTGTGACAAACCGCCTGTTTGATTGCAATGGTCGTTTTCAGGGTTTACAATAAGAAAAGAATATAGTAATCGGGGGAAATATGCCCGTGGGAGAATCGCTGCGCAGTCAGTTATTCATAAACTCCGAAAAGGTGGGCGACTTTGTTGAAATCACCTTACCCGCAACCGGGGAGGATGAGGAAAGCGAAATTGCGCGCATCCACTATTTGGAAGCAGGCGTCGGCGAGCCGTTATTACTGATTCATTCGCTCGGCCAGTCGCTCTACACCTGGCGAAACGTATTTGCGGAACTTTCGGATAACTATCGCGTCATTGCCATGGATCTGCCGGGGCACGGGTATTCTTCCCGCCCGGATACGTTCAACTATACCGCAGATGACTTTGCTTTTATCCTGAACGGGTTTCTGGACGCGCTCAACATCAAGTCCGCACACATGATCGGTTTCTCGATCGGGGCCATGTATATGATGCGGTTTCTTTCGCTGTACCCCACGCGCGTGGCCAACTGCATCGCGATTTCGCCCGGCGGAATCACGGAGTATATGCCGGCGCTGGTGCACAACCTGCAAAAGCCGATGATCGCCACCTTTGCGCGAAACCTGTATACCGCGACCGATGTGCGAAAGATGCTTTTAGAGTGCGTGTCCGATCCGGCGCTGATCGACGACTATGTGGTCAAGCAATATTACGAGCCGGTTTCGGACGGGCTCGCCCGCGAGGCGCTGATGTATGCGCTGCGAAATTATGATCAGGAGACCATCGCGGAAGGATTGTTGCCGGTGGAGCACGAGGTGCTCGTTCTCTGGGGCAAAAACGACCGCTGGCATCCGCCGTCGGGCAGCGTATATTTCCAGAGCGTGCTGCGCGCGGGGCGCTACTATCTCGTGCGAAACGCGGGGCATCTCCTGCAGGAAGAAGCGCCGACGAAGCTATTGGAGATCATCTACAGCTACATTCCGCCCGCGGTGCCGAGCTATGACGTCTACCGCTACACGCAGAACCTTGCGGAAGACCAGGAATGATTGCGCTGAATACCGGCGGGGAAGATGAAGCATGATTGCGCAATTTGATCTTGGCGATATCGTATGCATGAAAAAACCGCATGCCTGCGGGGAAAACGAATGGACAATCATTCGCGTCGGCGCGGATGTGAAGATCAAGTGCAACCACTGCGGACGCATCGTCATGCTGGATCGTGCGGACTTCGTACGCATGGGCAAGAAAATTCTAATAAAGAAGGAACAGTCGGCGGAAGCATAATGACTTCCGCCAGCGCAAATTGGAACAACAAAATCCGGACGGGAACAATCGAGTGAAGCGCAAAACCTTTACGCAGAGCCAGATTCGATATCTGCGTGATCGCGCCGAAGAACAATATGAAAACATGCACGGCTCGCGTTCTTTCCGGAACGTGGAGTTTTTGTTGTATATCGCGCTCGTGGTGCTGATTGCGCTCACGATTCGCACGTTTATCGCGGAGCCGATCCGCGTGGACGGCGACTCGATGATTCCCACGCTGGTGCACAACGAGGATATGCTCGTTGAGAAGATGACCTACTGGTTCAGCGATCCCCAGCGCGGGGATATCATCATCTGCTTCTATCCCGGTTATACCGAAAGCTGCGTCAAGCGCGTGATCGGCCTGCCCGGCGATACCGTTGAAGTGCGCGAGGGCGCCTTCTACATCAACGGCAAAGCGCTCGACGAGCATGCCTACTGGAACGACACGATCATTGGCGATATGGCACCCGTGACCGTTGGCGCGCGGCAGGTGTTCGTCGTGGGCGATAACCGAAACGGCAGCAAGGACAGCAGAAACCCGTCCGTCGGCTGCATTCCGTATGCCAAGGTGGTCGGCCGTGTCGTCGCCGTGGTGTATCCCTTTGATCAGGTTGAATCCATCTCCCGGGTGACCTATCCGTGAGCGAGCAGCGAAAGCGCCGCCGCACCGAAGGCCGCGCGCGGACCTATCGAAACGCAAGACGAATTGGATGGCTCTTTTCCGTGCTGGTCACGATAGCCGTTCTTTGCCTTGTGTTTTTTATTTGGCTTTCTCCGCTGCGCATCATCGACGAGAGCATGGCGCCCGAGCTCAAGAGCGGAGAAGTGGTGCTCTGCGATCGCGTCGGCAAGTTTGTGCGCATGCCGGAGCGCGGGGATATCGTGCTGTTTTCCACCGGAGACGGGCTTTTCATCAAGCGAATCGTCGGCATGCCCGGCGAAACCGTCGAAATCGTTGCGGGGCATGTGTTCATCAACAGCATTCCGCTCGACGAGAGCAGTTATTCCGTCAACTATGTCGGGGATCTTGCGCCCGTCGAGGTGCCGGCTGGCAGCGTCTTCGTGCTCGGGGATAATCGCGAGGAGATGTACGACAGCAGGCTTGCTTCCGTCGGCTGCATTCCCTTTGACCACATCGAGGGCGTTCTCCGCCTCCGCGTATCTCCCTTCAGCCGTATAACCTACTTTTCTTGACTTACTTTTCTTGAAAGAAAAGTAAGCAAAAGAACTTAAGAGATACAAGACTGTAACATTCGTTTGAAGAAGTAAGCAAAAGAACTTAGGTGATATAAAAGGCTGCAACATACTTTTAAAAAGACAGAATAAATAAGCTTTTCTGCAAAGAAAGGCTTTTTTTGTTGCATATAGAGCTAATTTATATATAATAAAGCAAATTAGAGAAGAAATTAGAGGCAAAAGCAATGTTGATTCGTGTTGCCGAGCAAAAAGACCTGCAGGAGTTGCTGGATATCTATAATTACGAGGCCGTCAACAGCGTCGCAAACCTCGACCTCAATCACCGCACGCTCGCCGAGTGGCAGTCCTGGTTTGACCACCACAATGTGGAAAACCATCCGCTCTACGTCGCCGAGGAGGATGGCCGCGTCGCGGGCTACAGCAGCCTGTCCTCGTACCGCGACAAAGAGGCGTTCCGCTCAACCGTGGAGCTTTCGATCTATATTGCGCGCGATTTTCGCAACCGCGGCTTCGCAACCGCGCTCATGGCGTTTATCCTCGATCTCGCGAAGGCGGACGAGCGCACGCATTGCGTGGTCTCCGTCGTCACCGCCGGAAACGAAGCAAGCTGCAAACTGCACGAAAAATTTGGCTTCACCTATTGCGGCACGATACCGGAAGTCGGTATGAAGTTTGGTGTCTACCGCGATATCGTGAATTACGCGTTGCTGGTCTGAGCGCTTGCTTTTCCGCGGATGAGCGAAAGCGCAAGAAGTATTGCGCACACCGGCACCATGATCCAGTTTCCGATGCTGCCCGGGGCGGTGCTCGTCGTGACGATGGGCTTCATCTGGCCGATGACGATGCGCATCGCGTATTCGACGATCATCAGCACATACATCGCGGGAATCAGCGATTTGTACCTGAGATAGACCCCCAGATAGACGATTCCCATCAAGAGCTGCGACAGTCCCCAAAGCGAGAACATCAGAATCACGGTTGCCGCGGCCTCGGCAGAATAGGACGCGAGTGGAATCGTCGCGATGCTCTGCGCGCCGCCGTCCGGCGCAAATACGTGGATCAGGCTCCGCACAAGCGTTGCCGCCGTTATCAGCAAAAACGCGTATTGCGAAATCTTGATGCCGCGGAAGCGGTTATCGACCGGACTGGGCATCAGCTTTATTTTTTCAACAGGTGATTTCTCCATAAGCATCCTCTTTCCAAGCCAGAATGGCAAATGATACTCTATCGCAGCTGCATGAACCGAAGATGAAGAATCCACCGAAACCGCCGGTGGATTTTTTGTTTCCCGTGAAACAATTCTAATACTCAATTCCTTTTCTCGCCAGCACACCCTTGTCATACGGATGCTTGATGAGCTTCATTTCCGTGATGTAGTCCGCGCGGGAGGTGAGCGCCTCCTCCGGATCACGCCCGGTGATGACGAGCTCGGCTTTGCCGTGGTCGTCCAGCAGAGACAGCACTTTTTCGCGGTCGATGAGGCCCAGCGAGAGCGCGGCGCAAAGCTCGTCCAGCACAAGGAGCGTACACGCGTCTGTCCTCGCGAGACGCGTGACCTCCGCGAGGGTTTGGTCGTGCATTTCGCGCACGCGGGACTTCATCTCCTCATTCATGTTGGGAAAGAACCCGTGCGGCAGCTCGTTTCGGTAGACGGGGACGTTGAGTTTCTCCAGCGTGACGAGTTCGCCCGTCGGCAGGCTCTTGAGGAACTGCGCGAGCACGGCTTTTCCGCCCGTGCCGACATGGCGGCAGATCAGCCCCAGCGCCGCCGTGGTTTTGCCTTTTCCGTCTCCGCAATAGATGTGTATCATAAAACGCCTCCGTCTTCTTACACCGGGTTATCCACATTTTACGACACTTTTGTGGAAAAAGGCAAACGCAAGTCGGTTTTGATCCGTCTGGAAACCATCCAGCAGGAAGGCTTTGGAGAATCGAAGTTGGAACGCGGTCAACGGATCGGCACTTCGCTAAAATATTCCAAAAAAGGACAGCTGTCGATTGCGCAACAGTTGATTTGCTTGTGTTGCGCGCAACTTGTACGCGCACGACTTTTTCGCAGATTCTTAACCCGCTGTTCGCGGTTGATTCACAGCTGGTTCACAACAGAATGAAGTAATATATGTTACTATGTGTGAAAGGTCCCATCTTTACATATACGATGATTATTTTCAATCGAATTATCAATCGAAAGGATGGACTTGAACCATGAAAACTCCAACCATCCGTAAAGCGGCGGCGCTTCTGTTGGTGCTGTCGCTTGCGATGCTTTGCGCATGTGCGCCAAGATATATCGGCGAGGAACGGGCAAAACAGGCGGGGCTGACGCTCCTCCGCCAGGCGTTCGGCGTCACCGCGCAGGACGCGCATGTGGAGTATTATGATCGGGCGGGTTCCAGCGCGGTGGACAACACGGAGGTCAGCGCAAACGGAACAACTCCGACGCAGATCTATATCGTCACCATATCCGATCCTACCATTCAGGAAGATCTCTATTATGCCGAGGTGGACGCAAAATCCGGCGTCGCCTATTACGCTTCGAAAAACGAGTGGCTCTTTGCGGCACCGGACAAACAACAGATCGCGAGCGGAAACGACACAAAAAACAATACGGAATCCGTACAGATTTCGGAAGACGGCACGAAGACCGTTGCGAGTAATTGGGTCAAGCGCTGTTTCCAGAAGGAAGTCGCGCTGATTTCCGCGGACGGCTGCTGCCAGCGGGACTGTGTGTTTTCGCCGCGCGCAAGCATCTGCTATTTTGTGACGTTTGCCGATGGCGCGCAGTATCGCGTCGGGTTCTCATGGCCCGCGATGGATCTCAACGAAGTACAGGTCTTAGAGGAGAAATAGAATGAAATTGAATCGAATCAAAATGACAGCAATCCTGCTGGCGGCAATTGCCTGCGCCTCGCTCGCGCTCTCCGGCTGCACGCCGCGCCTCATTGGCGAAGCGAAGGCGAAGGAGGCGGGCTTGGCGTTCATCAACAAGGTGTTTGATGTAAACGAAACCGAAGCGACTGTGGAGTACGAGGAGCGGGAAGGATTCACCTATCAATACGGCTTTGCTATACACAAAGGCAACGAGGAGCCGGACAGGGTCTATATCATCAAAGTTCGTCCAAACGAAGACGGAAACTTTGACTATTATGCCGAGGTAAACGCGGTGACAGGCGAGGCTTTTATAGCGCAAAAGGCTTGGGACTTGCTCAAACCAATGACGGCGGAGCAGCAAGCGCGCGCAGACGAGCTGTATGCACAGGAGAAAGAATGGTCAAAGGTGTTACAGAGTACCGCGGAAGAGGAAACGAGGCCGGAAGCGTATCAATGGTTTTACAAGAAGTTTCGACCGGATGAACCAGTGTTACCACTTCTCTTTTCCCTGAGTGATGGAGTTCCGGATAGAAAAAACATGATTGAATCGGAATACTATGTAGTTGTACAAGATGGATCTATTTACACACTCTTGATGAGCTGGCCGTCATTTGAGGTTGTTAGGATTGAAAAAATCAACTAGGAAACTACTTCAGGAGGGCACATGAAACGAAAGACCGTATTACTCATTGCCATAATTCTCTCTCTATCTTTGCTTTTCACCGCCTGCGCGACGAAAAACAGCGACGTTGTGACGTTCATCTGCGAAGACAAAGCGAAAGAGGCGGGGCTAGCGTTCATCAACCTCGCGTTTGAGGCGAATGCGACCGACGCCACGGTGGAGCTGGTGGAAAACCCGGATCGCACCCACGCGGACGGCAGCACCGCACGATACATGTTTGAGGAACCGGGCAGAGAATACATCGTGAAGGTTGCGCCGGAAAAAGGCAGCAACGACTATTACTACGCTTATGTGGATGCCGTGTCAGGCGTTGCGTATCGCGCAGAGCAGGCGATGAGCGGGATTGACTTGACCGAAGAGCAGCAAAAGCAGGCGGAAGCGCTCGGAACCGTGGATACATTCGATCCGAACGCACTGCTGCCCGCGCAGCAGGACGGGCAGGCGGTTGTCTCCGATCTCATGAAGAACCGCCTTGAGAAGCTGGTTCCGACGTTACGAGTTTTTCCGGATATGATCGAGACGGACAGTGTGGATTTTCCGAAAGTTCGGCTTGAATACTTCGTTCTGATGGAAAACGGAACGATCTATAACCTCTCGCTTTGCTGGCCTACGATGGAGCTCGTGAGTGTTCTCCGCTACGCACAGAATTGATCAATCAGGAGGGCAACATGAAACGAAAGATATTCTTACTTCTCGTAATCGATCTAACAATTACACTATTAGTCACCGCTTGCGCGCCGAAGAACATCAGCGCGGACGAGGCGGAGAAAACTGCGCTTGCAGCGTTGAATAAAGTGTTTGATATTTCGCTCACCAAAGCTTCGGTTGTGCTAATGCAGCATCCGCAAACTAAACTGGAGAACGATAAAATCGTCAATTCTGAACCGGAAAAGTGGGTGGAATACTACTCCGTCTCTGTGAACGGTGAAAAGGGTGGTACACAATATTTAGCAGAGGTGGATGCGAAGACGGGCGCGGTCGGTTACTTGACAAGAAGCGTGGATCTCGTGGTTCCGACGGCGGAGCAGGAGCAAAAAGCCGCGTCCATCGGTACGTTTGAGGAGTATTCAGAAGATCGTTTCTCGGCGGAGGAAAAGGATGCCGGCAATGTTGCGGTACAGTGGGTGCAGGAGGTCATGGAGCCGGGTGGCGCACTGCACCACGCAACAACGCAAGGTATCTACACGGATAAAGACCTGTTTCCAACGTTGATGATGCAGACCATGGTCGTGATGCAAAGCGGGAATGCCTATCAGGTCACCGTCAGCTGGCCCGCGATGCAGGTCGTGGATGTACAAATACTCCATCTGAAATCTTGATCGAAACCGCAAAAAACGAATCGATGGTCAGGCGGGGTTCCATGAAAAAGAGGCTAGGAGAAAAACCAAAAAGCCGCTATAATGGGTAGCGGAGAAGCGCTGTCAGGCAGGGGATTGAATTCTCATGAAATTCCAATCCTGCATTCATTCGGGCGTAACAAGTTTGCGCAAGAATGATGGTAAGATTTGCCAGTGTGGCGCCCGGATCGAGAGATCATGAGAGATTCTTGTGATACCTTCCCGCTTTGATCGAGTCGAAATTTTTGCGGATACAGTTGGAGAAATATGGATAAAGAGTACGATCGTTACGATAGACAGCGCGCGGATGCCAGAGGGTATTCGGACAGACCCGACAGCAGAGCACGCGACACAGGGTACACAAGCAATCGAAGCAGCGGTTCTAGCGGCGGACGGTATCAAAAACAGAAAAAGATGCTGCCTACCGCGGCTTTGATCGGCATTTACGTGCTTTCCGCGGCGCTGATCATGCTCCTGTTCTTTATCACCAGCTATGTGATGCATCCCGAATCGGCGGGAAGCAGCCTGCCCGCGCCCTCGAGCGCTACGGCAGCGCAGATGCCCGCGACGACGGACGCCGCCGCCACGCCGGACCCCGCAACCGGAAACACGCCCGATCCCGCGGCGCAGTCCACGGCGCAGCCCGATGCCGCAGCCGACCCGACCTCGTGGCGGGTGAAGTTTGCGGATAAGTTCACCAGTGGAGCTGTGGAAAAGACAGATATGTCCTACAAGGACGCGAATATCAACATCACCATCAACAAGGTGCAAAAGGACAATATCACCTATTTTCTCGCGGACATCTACGTTGCGGATATTCAATATTTTAAAACCGCGTTTGCAAAGCAGCCGGACGTGATGGGCGGACGCGAGGCGACAAACGTCGTTGCGCAAGAGAACAACGCGATTCTCGCCATCAACGGCGACCACTGCGTGGATAACAACGGGCCTGTGGTGCGAAACGGAAAACTCTTCCGCGACGAGAAATTTGCGGACGCGCTCGTGATGAACTACGATGGCAGCATGCAAACCTTCTCCGCCGACGCGCTGGACATGGACGCGATCAAGGCGAACGGCGCCTGGCAGGTTTGGACGTTTGGGCCAATGCTGCTTAAGGACGGGCAGCCGATGACCGAGTTCAACAGCACGCTCATGAAAGCGAACCCCAGAACGGCGGTTGGCTACTATGAACCCGGACACTACTGCTTCCTCGTCGTGGACGGCAGGCAAGCAGGGTATTCGGACGGCATGACGATGCAGGAGCTGTCCCAGTTCTTCTACGACAGCGGGTGCAAGGTCGCGTTCAACCTCGACGGCGGTCAATCGTCCGAGATGGTGTTCCTGGGCAAAGTGATCAACCAGCCATATGACGGCGGACGCAGCACGAACGATATCCTGTATATCACCACGGCGCAGTAAAGGGGACGCAAATGTTAAAAAAACTTCTTCCGCATATTTGCATCGTTCTTTCGCTGGTCACGCTGACGTTTCTCGTGCTGGATCAGTTTAACCCGACGTTTTTCGGCAAGCCGTTTTTCCATGGGACGCTTCTGATCTACTGCCTCTGCGTGCTGGCGTTTTCCGCGATCATGGTCGCCCGCAGCAGAAGAAAAAAGACGCGCAGATAGGCTAATTTCCGGTCAACAACGGCGGTTCGCCGCTGAAAATGAATGATAAGTTAAACAAACAAGGGCGCACCGTTTCCGGTGCGCCTGTCTTATTCCGCAATTGCTCCCATGTGCCGATCTTTCGATCCAAACTATTCATATCTGGTGCTGCAAACCGCGTTATCCGCGCCAAGCGTAATAGATTGCCTGACTGATCGCGTGAAGTATGGTCTCCGGATTCATCCAGGGAAAATCAACCTTGATCCACTCTTCGCCTATCCGTTGCAGCGCCGAAATTATCTCCGGCTGATCGCTGACATATCTCTCATAAAAGTATGCTTCGATTCTGCTTCGCGTCTTTTCAATATACGTACTGATTTGTTTCTGTTCTTCAAAGCTCAAATTCGGTGAAACTTCTTGCACAATGGTCAAGACTGACCTTCGCCAGTTTTTTCCAAATTCGAGGGACAACTCATAAATTCTGTTCAGCACAACGCTATCAGTAGAAACCAAAAGATGCCTCCTTGATTGGTTTTACTTCCGTCTGCGACTATTGGATTACAAGCGAGATTCTACCACAAATAGACTTAAAGCGTAAGAGCGGGGTGCTTTTCGGCATCTGTTTTCCGGCTATTAGAATGGGATTCCTTACGAAGTTGGATGACAAACAAACAAGGGCGCACCGTTTCCGGTGCGCCCATTGTGTTGCTTGGTTTGGTTCTTAGTCTTCCAGACCCATCTGGCGTTCCACGCCCGCTTTTTCCAGCTTCTTGAGCATGGCGGCGGGGTCCTTGACCTTCGCGAGGAAGATCATGGCCGCGATGATGTACGGCTTGAAGGAAGCCTGCTTGTAGAGCGGATCGCGGTAGCGGTCAAAGACCGTCGCGGCGACTTCGCCTGCTTCGCAGCTGACGCCCGTGATGTCGGCGGGCAGGCAGTGCAGGTAGAGCGCCTTGCCGTCCTTGGTGGAGGCCATCAGCTCTTCGGTGCATTCCCAGTCCTTGTGCTCGGCGTTCTGCTTGAGCAGCTTCTTCTCGAGGTGCTTGATGCCTTCGCTGTCTCCGTTGCCGTAGAGCTCCGTGCGCTCTTCCATCGCCTTAAACGGCGCCCAGCTCTTCGGGTACACGATGTCCGCGTCCTTGAACGCTTCCGCCATGCTGTTGGTGACGGTGAACTTGCCACCGCTCTCCGCGGACTGGCGCTTGGCGACTTCGATGACGTCGTCCATGACTTCGTATCCTTCCGGATGGGCCAGAACGACTTCCATGCCAAAGCGGGTAAAGAGGCCGATCACGCCCTGCGGGACGGACAGCGGCTTGCCGTAGCTGGGGCTGTAAGCCCAGGTCATGGCAATCTTCTTGCCCTTGAGGTTTTCCACGCCGCCGAGCTCGCGGATGACATGCGCCATGTCGGCCATGCACTGCGTCGGGTGGTCGATGTCGCACTGGAGGTTGACCAGCGTCGGCTTCTGCTCGAGCACGCCGTCGATGTTGCCCTGCTTGACGGAATCGACAACCTCGTGCATGTAGGCGTTGCCTTTGCCGATGTACATGTCGTCGCGGATACCGATGACGTCCGCCATGAAGCTGATCATGTTGGCGGTTTCGCGGACGGTTTCGCCGTGCGCAATCTGGCTCTTGCCTTCGTCGAGGTCCTGGACTTCCAGGCCCAGCAGGTTGCAGGCGGACGCAAACGAGAAGCGCGTGCGCGTGCTGTTATCGCGGAAGAGGGAGACGCCGAGGCCGGAATCGAAAATCTTGGTGGAGATGTTGCGCTCGCGGAGGTTACGCAGCGCGTTTGCCACGTTGAATACCGCGTCCAGCTCGTCGCGGGACTTTTCCCACGTCAGGAAAAAATCGCCTTCGTACATCTTGTCAAACTTCAGGTTCTCCAGTTCCTTCGTGAACTGCTTGATGTCTTCCTTTTTACCCATAAACTCACTCCTAAATATTCTTGTTTGTGCGGTGCAATCGATTGTTGTTGCTTAAGAGAAACAAATGCAGAGCGGGGATTAGCCCGCTCCGCATTTCACACCCGATCAGCAGGCGGATTTGTCCGAGGTGGTGTCCGTACCGCCCGCGCGGAACTGGCAGACATCCTCGTCGCCTTTGCCTTTATACATAGAGGGAACCAGCGCATAGACAGCCGCGCAGGTCACGAGATCCTGTTTCCAGGTGATCTCGTTCGGCGCGTGCGCCTGGCTCTCCGCACCGGGGCCGAAGCCGACGCAGGGGATGCCGTAGCGGCCCTGAATCGCGACGCCGTTGGTGGAGAACGTCCATTTGTCGATCAGAGGACGGTTGCGAAGGTGCATAGAACCCGCGTTACCGATGCGCTGTTCGCCGTAGAGCGCCTTGTGCGCGTCGGCAAGCGCCTGTACGTGCGGGGCGGTCTCTTTGTTGATCCATGTCGGGAAATAGCACTCGGTTTCGTACACAAGGCCGGTCCAGGCGGGACGGTCGTACTGATACATGCTCACCACCGCGCCGTGCTTCTTGCAGGCGGGCAGGTTTTCGATTTCCTTGAGGCAGCTTTCCCAGGTTTCGCCAGCGGTCATGCGGCGGTCGATCGAGATCGAGCAGCTGTCCGCAACGGCGCAGCGGGAGGGGCTGGTGAAGAAAATCTGCGAAACGGTGCAGGTGCCGCGGCCGAGGAAGCGCGCGTCTTCGTAATGATTCGGGTTAAACTTCGGATCGAGCATCTTGACGAGGCCCTTGATGGCGTCGCTGTCCGCGGCTCCGTTGGCGTTGAGGGCTTCGACGTCCTTGAGGATGTCCGCCATCTTGTAGATCGCGTTGTCTCCGCGCTCCGGCGCGCTGCCGTGGCAGGAAATGCCCTTCACGTCCACACGGATTTCCATGCGTCCGCGGTGTCCGCGATAGATGCCGCCGTCGGTCGGCTCGGTGGAGACGACGAACTCGGGCTCAATCTTGTCTTCGTTGTGGATGTACTGCCAGCAGAGGCCGTCGCAGTCTTCTTCCTGCACGGTTGCCGTCACGAGGATTTTGTAGCCTTCCGGAATCAGGCCGAGGTCTTTCATGATCTTCGCGCCGTAAACCGCGGAAACCACGCCGCCTTCCTGATCGGAACCGCCGCGACCGTAGATCACGTCGTCGGTTTCGTAACCGGTGTAGGGGTCTTTTTCCCAGTTGTTGATGTTGCCGATTCCAACGGTGTCGATGTGGCCGTCGAAGGCAATGATCTTATCTCCGGTGCCCATCCAACCGAGGGCGTTGCCTTCGGGGTCGATTTCGGCTTTGTCAAAGCCGAGCGCTTCCATCTCTTTGATGGTGCGCTTGACGACGCCTTCCTCTTCGCAGCTTTCGCTGGGAATCGCGATCAGATCGCGGAGGAACTTCGTCATTTGCTTTTCATACGCTTGCGCTGCCTGTTTGACTTTGCTGGTATCCATGGTGGGTGAACTTCCTTTCTTCTGCTGTGGCCTGAGCCGCAGCGAGCGGCCTAGGTCAGTCCTTTTTTGCGTCGATGTAGGAATAAAGGGTGTATTTGCTGATGCCGAAATATTTCGACACCTTGTCGCCGCTCTTGGTGACGAGGAAAGCCCCCGCCTGATAGAGGAACTGGATCGCCGCGATCTTGTCTTCCTTGGTCATCATCGCGACAGGCTTGCCGACGATGGCAACGCTCTGCTCGATGAGATCGTCAAGTAGATCGTTGACGTTCTGCGGAATGCGCTCCGGCATCGTGGGCTCGCTGTTGTGGTGAAGCACGGAGGAAATCGCGCGTTCCGCCATCAGGAGTTCCGTGATGTCGTAGTTGATGGAGAGCACGCCTTCGATCACGCCATCGCCGTTGCGCAGGTAGACGGTGCTGGATTTGAGCACTCTGCCGTCGCGCGTCTTGGTGAGGTAGCCGAGCTCGTCCACAAGGGTCGGGTCGTGCTTGCGCTGAATCGCTTCCAGCACCACGCGGGAGGCGCTGCCGCCTGCCTGACGATGGGAGACGTGCCCGTTTTCGATCGCAACGATCGTGTGCTCGGTGTCGTCGCCGGAGATGTCGTGCACGACGACTTCGCTGCTCTCGCCAAACTCAGACGTAATAGCCTTGGCGAGCCGCTGCAAAAATTCCAAATCCATGTCGCGAACCCTCTTCCTTATAAATAATATACAGAACAAAACGAAATTACAAGAAGAAAAACAAATATATTTTATCGAGCCTCAAATATTTTTTGTTCACTGGCTCTAAATATTAATTTTATTGTAGCATAAATAGAAAAGAGTTGCCAAAAAATTTTGAGAGATCGCGGCTTAACCGGGCGGTTTCTCGTGAGAAAAGGGGGGTTCGAATGGAAGAAGTCCAAACCTGGGCAAAAGATCAAGCATTTGTCACGATTTTTGCGTAACAAACTCACGTTTCCTTTCTTGTGCTGGCGCGAGAAATAAGATAGAATAAATTGACCTGAAATCAGGCAGTAACGTAAAGGTGGTGAACCGCATGGAAGAGCAAAGAGATTTGGTGGTTTTCTCCGATGACGAGGGCAATGAATTTGAACTTGAGATCGTAGACTATTTTGATTACGAGGGACAGGAGTACGCGGTACTCGTCGATCCCGAGAGCGGCTGCGGCTGCGGTTGCGGCTGTGAGTGCGATGATGACGAATGCGAAGGCGAACATGATCACGAGCACGGCGCAGAAGTCTACATCATGAAGATCGTCGTCAACGGCGAATATGAGGAGTTTCTCCCCGCGGATGAGGACAAGATGGAAGTTCTGTCCAAGATCGTGGAAGAGCGCTTCGACGCCATGGAAGACGAAGACGACGAAGAAGAAGACGAGAAAGAGTAACCCTCAATCATCCGGAACCAAAACCCATAAACCCGCGGCAGAAATGCTCGCGGGTTTTTTGATTTGGCTGAAAGCCATCTTTGTCATGAATCATCGATGGTGCATTGACAAAGAATGCTGATTCGGATATAGATTATGAAGACAACCGAATAAATCAGGCAAAGGCGTTAAATAATGAACCTATCTGAATTTCAAAACGTTAAAGAAAACATCTATCCGGAAGCAAGCCTATGTGATAGCCACTTCTCAAACTTAGCTTTTGAAGAGGCTGGTATTATGTTCCATTTCCCGGACGGAATTACAGTAGATGAGCAGCAGGATGAAACAGCAAGCCAGAATGAGTATTTCCGAACAAGGGATGCAGCGGTTTTAATCAATGGTTGCGCTATTGTCGACTTTCGATGCAGAATCATCACAAGATTTTGTGTGTTCGGGAAACTCTATTATTTTGGGCGTGAAATAGAGCCAAATCAAATGATTAGGTTCATGAAAGGTCATCAGCTTGAAGTGGTTGACGAGCTTTATTCCTATCAGCATCTGCTTTGGCGATGCGCAGTACATGCTAACAAAAGAGGATATACCTCCTCGGAGCTTGAAATATCAATCGAGAATGTCAAAGGGATCACGTATTATTGGAACGAAGAAAGGCAAGGACAGAAAGTTGCTTTTCATTAGTAATTACATTGTGTCGTTAAAAGTTGACACGATTGTATAAAGAGGCCGAAGAAATGCGAACCGTCATCCGGAACCAAAACCCATAAACCCGCGGCAGAGATGCTCGCGGATTTTCTCGTCTATAGGGTTTTGTCAGTTTGATGAACGATTTTGTGGCCGGGCCACAGGATGTTGTGGTCGCTTTTTTTTGCCTCCACAACAAAAAATCCACTTTCCACAACCCTTCCACAAAAGTTATCCACAGCGGTGGATAAAGGTGTGGATAATGCGATTTATCGGAAATTACATGTGTGTAGAAGAACGGGAGAACGCTCGTAAAATTCATCAAGAAATCTACGAACAAGTGTTTGCGATTAAAATTGTTTTCGTGTATACTGTGATCAAAACGAACGAGTGTTTGAACATAGTTCCTTGACGCAATCTCATTCAAGCACGATCCGCGAATTTGTGATATACTAGAACATCGGTCATTTGCCGGAAAACCGGCAATCCTCCGATTTCATACTCTGCCGGTTGAAGCAGTCAGCCGGTAAAACGAAAGGGACTCCTCATGAAGGACATCATCATCAAAGGCGCACGGGAGCACAACCTCAAGAACATCGACCTCGTGATCCCGCGCGATAAGCTCGTGGTCTTTACGGGACTTTCCGGCAGCGGAAAATCCAGCCTCGCGTTTGACACCATCTATGCCGAAGGCCAGCGCCGCTATGTCGAGAGCCTCTCGTCCTACGCGCGCCAGTTCCTTGGCCAGATGGAAAAACCCGATATCGACAGCATCGACGGGCTTTCTCCCGCGATCTCCATCGATCAAAAGAGCACGAGCCATAACCCGCGCAGTACGGTGGGTACCGTCACGGAGATTCACGACTACTTGCGCCTGCTCTACGCGCGCTGCGGCGTGCCGCACTGCCCGGACTGTGGACAGCCCATCGAGAAGCAGACCATCGATCAGGTGGTCGATCGTGTAATGGCGCTGCCGGAGGACACCAAGGCGCAGATCATCGCGCCCTGCGTCCGCGGCAGAAAAGGCGAGCACCAGAAGCTCTTCGACGAGCTCAAGCGCGAGGGCTATGTTCGCGTGCGCGTGGACGGCACGGTCTACGACATCGCGGACGCACCTGCGCTGGATAAAAAGTTCAAGCACACGATTGAAGCGGTGATCGACCGTATCGTGATCAAGCCCGGTATCGAGGGTCGCCTGACGGACTCGCTGGAGACCGCGTTCCGCCTCGGCAACGGGCTCGCCATCGTCGCGGTGGTAGATGGTGAGGAGATGCTCTTTTCGCAGAACTACGCCTGCCCGGACTGCGGCATCAGCATCGAAGAGCTCACGCCGCGCATGTTTTCGTTCAACAATCCATTCGGCGCATGCCCGACCTGCTCGGGTCTCGGCACCTTGCTCAAGATCGATCCCGACCTCGTGATTCCCGATGGAAAGCTTTCGCTCGCGCAGGGCTGCGTGAACGTGATGGGCTGGAACAGTGGCAGCAAAGGCACCATCGCCGCGATGTATTTCGAGGCGCTGACCAAGCACTATGGCGTTTCGATGAAGACGCCCTACGAGGAGCTGCCCAAAGAGGTGCAAAACGCGATTCTCTACGGCACCGGCAAGGATAAGCTACACATCGCTTATAAAAAGGAATTCGGTAGCGGCAGTTTCGACGCTCCCTTTGAGGGCATCGCGGTCAACATGGAGCGCCGCTATCGCGAGAGCACGTCCGACTACAGCAAGCAGGAGATCGAGCGCTTCATGACGCAGACGCCCTGCCCGGACTGTAAAGGCAAGCGCCTCAAGCGCGAGAGCCTCGCGGTCACAGTCGGCGACATCAATATTGCGGATCTCTCCGACCTGCCGGTGCGCAGCGCGCGGGATTTCCTACGCGAACTCAAGCTCGGCAAGACGCAGGCGATGATCGCGGAACAGATCTTGAAAGAAATCGATGCCAGATTGGGCTTCCTCGTCAACGTTGGACTCGACTATCTGACGCTTTCGCGCTCCGCCGTGTCGCTTTCCGGCGGCGAGGCGCAGCGCATCCGCCTGGCTACCCAGATCGGCAGCGGGCTCATGGGCGTACTGTATATTCTCGACGAGCCGAGCATCGGCCTGCATCAGCGGGACAACGCGCGCCTGCTCAAGACGCTGCAAAAGATGCGCGACCTCGGAAACACGCTGATTGTGGTGGAACACGATGAAGAAACGATCCGAACCGCGGACTATGTGGTGGATATCGGGCCTGGCGCGGGTGAACACGGCGGCGAAGTGGTTGCGGTTGGTACCCCGGAGGAGATCGCGGCAAACGAGAACTCCATCACGGGCGCGTACCTCAGCGGGCGCATGAGCATCCCGATCCCCGCGACGCGCAGACCCGGCAACGGTAAGTCGCTCGTCATCCACGGCGCGCGCGCGCACAACCTCAAGAATATCGACGTGGAGATTCCGCTGGGCAAGTTCGTCTGCGTGACGGGCGTTTCCGGCAGCGGAAAATCGAGCCTCGTCAACGAGATCATCAAAAAGACGCTCCTGCGCGACCTCAACCGCGCGCATTCCCGTCCCGGCGACCACGACCGCATTGACGGAATCGAAGCGCTGGACAAGGTGATCGACATCGACCAAAGCCCCATCGGGCGGACGCCGAGAAGCAACCCCGCGACGTATTGCGGGCTTTTCGACCTCATCCGCGCGGTGTTTGCCAACACGCCGGACTCCCGCATGCGCGGCTACAGCAACGGGCGCTTCAGCTTCAACGTCAAGGGTGGGCGCTGCGAGGCCTGCAACGGAGACGGCATCATCAAGATCGAGATGCACTTTTTGCCGGATATCTATGTGCCCTGCGAGGTCTGCGGCGGCAAACGCTATAACCGCGAAACGCTGGAGGTACACTACAAAGGCAAGAATATCTACGATGTGTTGAACATGACGGTGGAGGAAGCGCTCCGCTTCTTCAAGCCCCTGCCGAAGCTCGCGCGGAAGCTGGAAACGCTCTACGACGTGGGTCTTGGCTATGTGAAGATCGGGCAACCGAGCACGCAGCTTTCCGGCGGCGAGGCGCAGCGCGTCAAGCTCGCAACCGAGCTTTCCCGCCGTGACACGGGACGCACGCTCTATATTCTCGACGAGCCGACGACCGGACTGCACGTGGACGACGTCAAGCGCCTCTTGGAAATTCTCCAGCGCCTCTGCGACACAGGCAGCAGCGTGCTCGTCATCGAGCACAATCTCGACGTGATCAAGTGCGCGGACTACGTGATCGACCTTGGCCCGGAGGGCGGTAACGCAGGCGGCAACATCGTGGCCACCGGCACGCCGGAGGATGTCGCAAAGGTAGAAGGCAGCTATACCGGAGAGTTCCTGAAGGGCGTGCTTTCCTAAGGCAATTACTTGCTGGACACAATATGATTTTGTAACAATGCTGTGACGAAACGGGAATGCGTGTTTGCGCGTTCCCGTTCGTATTATATAATGCTTACATCTTAAGAACCTGTTTGTTTCTGTTTTTGAAAACCCCGCAGAGCTATCCAGAAATAGACAATCATTCTGCGCGGAATGCGTTGGTGGCACGGGCGGATGATATCCGCCCCTACACGCGCACAAAAATATCAAGGTTTAAATCGAATCAAAGGGTTTCGCTTCGCGGGCTAGCCCGCAATTGCAGGTGTAGGGGCGGATATCATCCGCCCGCGGTGCCTGAATCCAAATCAAAAGACTGTCCGTGAAAGAAATATCTTTCTGGGCAGCTCCATTGAAAGGAAATTGATATGTATACCAGATGGAGACTCTATATTCTGGCCGTGTTTGTGGTCATCATAGGCGTGTTGCTGTTTGGATGCCGCATCTGGCGCAAGCGCGGGCACCAGTTTAGTTGGCTGCGCGAATTGTTCCTGATCCTCGGCGTGGTGCTGATCGTGGAGACGCTGATCATCTCCACACTCTCCAACTACAACCTCGGCGTGATCCTGCCCGCGTTCTTCGGCATTCCGCTCGTGTTTCTCGCGTTCATGCTGCCGAAGATGGGCCAGGGCTTTCTGCGCTTTCTTAAGTATCTGATCGCTGGGTGCTACGCCGTTGCGATCGGCATCTTCCTCGTGTGTGGATTCCTGATGGTGCGCGTCGCAAACGAAGGCAAGTACGTGAATGCGGATGCGGTGATCGTGCTCGGCGCCGCAGTTCACGGGGACAAGGTCACCTGGGTGCTGGAAAACCGGCTCAACACCGCGATGGAGTATATGGAGTCGCACCCCGCCGCCATCTGCGTGGTCTCCGGCGGACAAGGCTCCGGCGAAACCGTCACCGAAGCCTCCGCGATGAAGAAATACATGGTGGAGCACGGCATGGATGCAAGCCGCATCTATACCGAAGAGAAGGCGAAAAACACCAAGGAGAATTTTGAGAATTCCAAGGTGATCATCGACGAGGTCGTCGGAAACAACGCGCGCATCGTGTTTGTGACCACGAACTTCCACGTGTACCGTGCGGGAATGGTTGCGCGGGAACAGGGCGTCAACGCCGTCGGCATTCCGGCGGACGACGTGTGGTATCTCCGGCTGAATAACTTCCTGCGGGAGTGCGTCGGCATCTGCGTCTACGCGTTGCGCGGGGATATCTGATCGACGCATCACCTTGAGATTTCGGGTGGAAGTGTGTATGATGTACGGGAATATTGAGTAAATAGAGTGACGAGGTTTCTATGACGATTTGGATTGCGATGCTGCTGGGGTTGGTGCAGGGTATTGCGGAATTTCTTCCGGTCAGCAGCAGCGGACACTTGCTCCTGATTCAGAAGATGTTTGGCATTACGGACGGGGCAATGTTCTTTACCGTGATGCTGCATCTGGCAACGCTGATTGCGGTATTCATCGTCTATTGGCCTACGCTGGTCGAACTGATCAAGCATCCGTTTCAAAAGACGGTGGGGTTATTGATCGTCGCCACGATTCCCGCTGTGATTATCGCGGTGCTTTCGAAGAAGATTGCGCCGGTTGCGGCGTTCTTTGACGCGGCGGACGCGGGGCAATACCTCGGATTCGGGTTTTTGCTCACGTCGCTGCTGCTGTTCATCAGCGACCATGTGCGCCATACGACCATCGACGATAACGGCGTAAAGATTGAGAAGAAGGGCAAGAAGCTCAAGAACATGCAGGTGACGGACGCGCTGATCATCGGCTGCATGCAGGGCGTTGGCGTTTTGCCCGGCGTTTCCCGCTCGGGAAGCACGATCTCCGGCGCGTTGGTTGCGGGCCTGAATCGCAAGACGGCTGCGGATTTCTCGTTCCTGATGTCGATTCCGGCGATCATCGGCGGAGCGGTGTTTGAGATTCCGGACGCGATATCGTCGGGTCTCGGTGGCCTCCACTGGACAACTCTTGCCGCGGGTATGCTGGTAGCGGGCATCACGGGCTATTTCGCGATTAAAGTTATGATCGAAGCCATCAAGAAAAAGAAGCTGCTGGGCTTTGTGATCTACACCGCCGTTCTCGGAGCTTTGGTGCTTGTGGATCAATACGTGACGCATTATTTCTTCTAATAGGATCGATATATAAAAACCGGCGGGGTTTCCCGCCGGTTTTTTGTTGAGCGCGTTTAAAGTTTTCCCACGCAGCGAATTTCCTGGAGAGGGATTTCGATGGTCTCCGTCTGGCGTGTGCCGTCGCGCAGAAGGCCTTGCGATTCGTAAAACGAGACCGCGCGGTGGTTTTCCTCCAGCACCCAGCAGCAGATGCGCAGAAAACCAGCCTTTACGGACTCCTCCTTGAGGCGGGTCAGCAGCATCGTGCCGTAGCCTTTTCGCCAGGCGGAGGGCAGAAAATAGAAGAAGCTGAACTCAGCGGCGTCCGGCAAATCCTCGTTTCGCGCGCGGTGTAGGCTCGCGGCTCCAACCGGAGTGCCGTTTTCGCAGAGCACAAAATAGCGCATGTGCGGCACGCGCGCGAGGCCTTCGCGCAGGCGATCCGCCTTGCGTTCCTCCCGCATTGCGCTCAAATAACCCTGCGGAACGATTCCCGCGTAAGCCGTTTTCCACGCTTCGTTGATGATGTGCGCAATGGCGGGGATGTCCTCATCCGTCGCTTGTCTGATTTCGATGGTTGGCTGCACGCTGCCGCCTCCTTTGAAAAGCATCTTTGGAAAAATGATTTATCGTCTCTTCTGAACCGCTTCCAGATTTTCAATCGGAAGGCTGCAATATTGCGCGATGATCTCCGGCAGGCCTTTGCGGTATTGCAACCCGAAGGCAGTCGGCGAATAGTCGGATCGCATTGGCATCCATCTTGGAAACTCTTCTGCATAAAAGCAGATGAAGCAGTTCTTCGTGAAGCGGCCGTAACGGTCAGGACTGATACAGATGTGCTGCACCTGCGCCCAATCAAGGCGATAGTTCACCTTGCGGGTAACACAGCTAACACCGGATGCATCCAGATGAAACCATTCCGCGCCGAAGTCGTATTTCTCGATAAACAAGGGGAATAGTGCTATAAACAATTGCAGTGCAATTAGAAAAAACAAGCTGATCACGTCAAACAAAGTATCATCAGGAGAAATTCCGATATAGAAATATAGTCCTAACAAAGGAAGCGCAAGTAGCTCGATTATAAAATAGACCCAGAATCGAAGGCGAGGAGAAATCACACGTAATCTCATGAGAGATTCCTTTCAGAAGGATCAGTTCCAACATTCGAAATTTGAACTACTATTTTACCTTTTTGATCGCTTCCAGATTTTCAATCGGCAAATCGCAGTATTTCGCGATTGCCTCCGGCAGGCCTTTGCGGTATTGCGCGCCGAACGCGCCCGCGTGAAACTCCGACCGCGCGCCGATGAGTTGCGGCTCATCCTCCGCGTAAAAGACGATGTAGCAGCGCTTGGACACGCTGCCGTAGAGGTCGGGCGTGAGCACGATGCGCCGGACGTCTTCCCAGGCGAGGCGATACCGCAACCGCCGCTTTTGATATACAACCCCGCGTTTGGTTAAAATGAGCCGGATCGAACCAAAGCCGAACAGCTCCAGCCAGACGGGAATCAGGATAAACAGGCCCACCGCGACCAAAAGCGCGTATTGCAGCAGCTGCATCACGGTAAAATACCGGTACGGCGTGAGATTTCGCAAAATCAGCAGAAAGAACAGGATCGAGAAAACCTCGATCAACGCGTATTTTACGATTGTTTCACGCGGGGAAACGACGCGGAGCTTCATTGGAAATCGAATCCTTTCGGGTGCCATTGCGCGGCACCTACGTAGAACGGAGATGCTTTATGAAAACAAGACGCGGAGCGTTTGGTTACCGCTCCGCGAGGGGCTTTCGTCCTATCAAACTGTTTACTTGCTCTCGCCCTTCTTGAGGTGCCCGTGTCCGTGGCAGTAGATCTGGCGGTTGTCCAGCGCCCACTGCCGCTCCGAAAACGCGCCGACGGAGACGCCGGAGAGCGCGTCAAACATCTCGTACATCTTGCTGTCGAGAAGGTCGATCTCCGCGAGCACTTCCGCCTCCGGGAACATCGGCAGTTTCGGGCTGCCGAACTCCGCCTGCCCGTGGTGGGCAAGCAGCATATGCTCGACCAACATCGCGGTTTCGCCGGGGATGCCGAGCAGCTCGCAGGCTGCGGAGACTTCCGAAATGCCGATGGAGATGTGACCCACCAGCATGCCACGCGCAGTATAGCCGCTCGCGATGCCGAGTTCGCCGGTCTCCAGCTCGCGGAGTTTGCCGATGTCGTGGAGAATCGCGCCGGTGTAGATCAGGTCGCCGTCCAGCGCGGGATAGATGTCGATGATCGATTTCGCGAGCTTGGTCAGCGTCCACGTGTGGTGGAGCCAGCCGCCGCGCGTCGCGTGGTGCAGCTTGACCGCCGCGGGGTAGAACAGGAGCTTCTCCTTGTTTTCGCGCATGATGTACTGCACAAGCCTGCGAAGGTCATCGTCCGAAAAATGCTCCGCGAGTGAAAACAGCTCGTCGTAGAGCCAAGCGGGATCAAACGGCGCGCAGGGCAGGAGCTTTGCCATATCCACGTCGTCTTCCGGCGCAGAGTGGCGGATTTTTTCGATCTTGAGCTGCTCGGTGTCCTTCCAGATATTGATGGAACCGCGCACCTTGACCACGTCGTTTGCGTCGTAAACGCCGTGGAGTTCCTTGCTGTAATCCCAGAGCTTCGCGGCGCAGTCGCCTTCCGAATCAGCCAGAATGAGGTCGAGATATTCCGTGCCCTTGATGTTTGTCTTTACGCTCGCGCTTTTCACGAGGCAAAATCCCTCAAACGTCTGGCCATTGCTTTCATTTAACAACCGCATGCGGCTCATGGATGTGTCCCCCTTGTTCGATCCGCCGGATCAAGATACTTTGTAACAGTATAGCATATTTATCACGCGTTCAAACAGCCCGCGCAGAATCGGGGGAAAAAAGCGCCTGCTTGTGCGGCAAACAGTACGGCGCGTTGCCGTATCGCCCGCAGTATGATAAAATGCGCGTGTGCATCGCGCGTGGAAAAATCAATCGCGCGCCTGTGCGGAATGGAAAGAATTACGTTTACTATGGAAACAACAAACTCGAACAACTTCGATATCGTCATCATCGGCGCGGGGCACGCGGGCGTGGAAGCCGCGCTTTCCTGCGCGAGAATGGGGCAAAAGACGCTCCTATTGACGTTAAATCTGGACTCAGTGGGGCTGATGCCCTGCAATCCCGCCATCGGCGGCACGGGCAAGGGACACCTTGTGCGCGAGATCGACGCCCTCGGCGGCGAGATGGGGCTTGCCGCGGATGATACTCTGATTCAAATGCGCATGCTCAACACGGGCAAAGGCCCCGCCGTGCATTCGCTCCGCGCGCAGATGGACAAGCGCCGTTATCACGAGCGCGTCAAGCGCGCGGTGGAGGAGCAGGCGCATCTCACCCTCGCGCAGGGCGAAGCGAGCCGCTTTCTCACCGAAGGCGGCGCGATCTCCGGCGTGGTCACGGCGGAAGGGTTCACCTACGCCTGCCGCGCTGCGGTGGTCTGCGCGGGCGTTTATATGAAGAGCAGGATTCTCATCGGCGATTATTCGCGAAACAGCGGGCCTGCGGGGTTGCTCCGCTCGGAAATGCTCTCGGACGCGCTCCGCGAACTCGGCGTACCGCTCCAACGCTTTAAGACGGGCACGCCCGCGCGCGTTAACGGTCTTACGCTCGATTATAACGAGATGGAGCGGCAGGATGGCGATGTGCCGACGCCCGCGTTTTCGTTTCTCAACGGAAGACTCTCTTGCGAGCAAACACCGTGTTACCTTACTTATACCAACGCGGAAACACACCGCGTGATTCTCGATAACCTGCATCGATCCGCGATGTACAGCGGAAAGATCAACGCAACCGGCACGCGCTATTGCCCGAGTATCGAGGATAAGCTCGTGCGCTTTGCCGATAAAGACCGGCATCAAATCTTCATCGAGCCGGAGGGCCTCAGCACGCACGAGATGTATGTGCAGGGCATGAGCACGAGTTTGCCCGGCGAGGTGCAGGTTGCGATGCTGCGCACCATGCCCGGACTCCACCGCTGCGAAGTGATGCGTCTGGGTTACGCGATTGAATACGACTGCATCGATCCCACCGCACTGGATCGCTCGCTCGCCGTGCGCGCCATACCCGGATTATATCTGGCAGGGCAGGTCAACGGCACGAGCGGATATGAGGAGGCGGCGGCGCAGGGGCTGCTCGCGGGCATCAACGCCGCGCTGTATGTAAAAGGCGACGAGCCGCTCACACTGGGACGCGACGAAGCGTACCTCGGCGTACTGGTGGACGATCTTTCGGTCAAAGGCACGCCGGAACCGTATCGCATGATGACTTCGCGCTGCGAATATCGCCTGCTGCTTCGTCAGGACAACGCGGACGAGCGGCTGACGCACAAAGCCCTGCGTACGGGGTTGATCTCCGGCGAGCGGTACGAGCGGCTGATGCAAAAGCGCGAACGGATCGAAACCGCGCTCGCCACATTGGACAAGACCGTTCCGCCGAGCGAGGCGCTCAAAAAACTCCTGATGGATCGCGGTGAAAGCGTGCCCAGTTCGGGCGTGAAGCTCTTTGACCTCCTCAAGCGCACCAACATTTGCTACACCGATTTGCTCTCCATTTTCTCTTCGCTCTCGCCACTGGACTGGGAGACGGAGGAGCGCGTGGAGACCCTCGCGCGGTACGACGGTTATATTCAAAAGCAGCAGGAGCAGGTTGTCCGCGCCCGCGCGCTGGAACATACACCGCTGCCGACCGATATCGACTACATGACGCTCGACGGTCTCCGGCTGGAAGCGCGGCAAAAGCTCAACAAGCACAAGCCCGCCAGCATCGGCATGGCGGGGCGCATCTCCGGGGTTACACCCGCGGACGTCAACGTGCTCTTGATCTACTGCAAGCGCGGTTTTCACGCCGCGAAGGCGGAAACGGAGGAACGCGAATGATCACAGAAATCCTCTCGCCGCTGCGTCCGGACTTATCGTCGGAGCAGCTCACCCTGTTTGAAACCTACTATGCCATGCTCGCGGACTGGAACACGCGCGTGAATCTCACCGCGATCACGGCGCCGGAGGATGTCGCGAAAAAGCACTTTTTCGATTCGCTGGCGGCGGCTCCGTATCTCAAGCCGAACGCCGCCATCGTGGATGTCGGCACGGGCGCTGGGTTTCCCGGCCTGCCGCTGTTGATCTTCCGTCCGGACTTAAAAGTCACGCTGATGGACAGCCTGCAAAAGCGGCTCGTGTTTCTGGAAGCGGTGTGTAAGGAGCTGAAGCTGAAAGTGGAGCTCGTACACGCGCGCGCCGAGGACGCGGGGCAAAACCCGAAGTATCGGGAAAAGTTTGATGTCGCGTTGACCCGCGCGGTGTCCGCGCTGCCGGTGCTATGCGAACTCACGCTGCCGCTGGTCAAGGTCGGAGGAACAAGCATCGCCTACAAAGGCGATTCCGCGGAGGAACTCGCCGCGAGCGGGAACGCGCTGAGCGTGCTGCACGCCACGGCGGAGCGCGTGGTGATTCCCGCGGACTACGGCGCGCGGGAACTGGTGATCCTCACGAAAAACGGCACCACACCGAAGCAGTATCCGCGCAAGGCGGGAACACCGTCGAAAAATCCACTTTAATTCAACTGTTTATCAGATCAAAAAGCAGGGACACCTTCGAAAAACCCATTATAAAGATTCAAGACAGGAGTAAATTTGGAAAAGAAATCCGCAAACAGAAAATCATCCTCCCGCAGCACGTCCAGGGCACACGCTGCCTCGTTTGCCGCGGGCATCGTCGGGGTTGTGATCGCGGCCTGGCTGATCTACGGCACGGCTTCGATCAATCCCTTCCGCTGGGGATTGTTTGTGGAGGAGCTGATCATCGCCGTCTGCGCGCTGTTGGCGCTCCGTCTCCTGTGTGTGATTCGTCTGCCGAAGTGGGTGTCTCTTGCCTGCATCGTGCTGGTTCCCGCGGGCATCGCGCTGTATGCAGCTCTCCTGCCGCCGGAACACGCGGCGGAGTTTGAGCGGATCTTGTGCCTCGCCTGCGCGGCGTGCTTTGCGCTACTCACCGCGCATCAGATGGACAACCAGCCGGACGGCGTACTCGTCACCGCGCTGCTGATTCTCGCGTGTCTGCCTGTGCTGCTTGCGGCGACCACGCGGCTCATCGACGAGCTCATGCGCGCGCTCGTGATGGCTGGCGTGTTTATGTCGGTGCTCGCCGTGCGGCAAAAGACCGTTGCGTTTGCGTTTCTTGCTTCCGTCGCGTTTACCGTTGCGGGATTTTCCGGCTTGTACGCCGCGTTTGCGGGGGTTGGCGCGGGCGTCGGCGCCGTGCTTCTTTCGCCAAAGCGACAGCGCGGAAGCTGGACGCTTGCCGCCGTGCTGATGGCGGCGCTTCCCGTTGCGGCGTGGTTCGCCGGACGCGTGCTGCTGGTCGAAGGAAACGCGCTGCTCGTCCAGAACGCGCGGCAGATCGGTGAGTTTGCGCTGACCATCCGCGTCCACATCATGCGCGCGCTGGCGGTGGGACTTCTGCTGCTCGCGGTGCGGTTCTTTTCGCGCCGGGAGGATGCGGCAATCCCGGTGATCCTCGCGCTGGCGGGGTGCGCCGCGGCGAGGCTGCTGCCGTTTCTCGCGGTACCCGATGTGTGGATGGATGTGCTGCCGCTCTGCACGCTCGCGGGCGTCGGCGTCGCAAAGACCGCGCGCTAGGCGGGAAAACGCCGCGCGCAACCAAACCCGCGCGGGGTTGCGGGAAAATGCCGCACCTGATATACTAGTCGAATTGCCGAGGATTCGCTGAAAAACGGCGAAGTTCCTCTTTCTTTCGGGACATCGCGCCGAGAACGCCTGTTGCGCCGGCGCAAGGAGACCACTATGTTCAAAAAACGCATTGCGGACTTATTCGACCGTTCCTTCTGGTCGGTCGCGCTGCCGCTGATCATACCCATCGCACTGCAAAATCTATTGATGACCTCGTTCCGCCTCGTCGATACGCTGATGGTCGGCCGCCTTGGCGACGTTTCCATCGCGGCGGTCGGGCTTGCGGGCTGGGCCTCGTTTTTCGTCGAGCTGCTCGCGTTTGGCATGTCCAGCGGGGCGGCGGTGTTCGTCGCGCAATATCACGGCGCAGATAATAAGGAAGGCATCTTGCGCACCTATGGCATGATGCTGCTCTTTATGGTGCCGCTGGGATTGATCTTCACGCTTGGCGTGGGGCTATACCCGAAGTTTGTCATGGGCCTCTTCACCGACGATTCCGTGCTGATTGCGGAAGGAGCCCGGTACCTGCAATTCGCTTGCATATCCTATCTTTCGCTGACGATCAACCTCGCGATCTCCACCATGCTGCGCTGCACGGAGCAGGTGAAGATTCCGATGATCACGAGCGGCATCGCGGCGGGACTCAACGCCGTACTCAACTATATCTTCATCTTCGGCATCTTCGGGCTTCCCGCGATGGGCGTTGCGGGCGCGGGACTTGCCACGGCGATCTCGTCGCTGATCAACCCGATCCTGATGCTGATCATCTCCTACACGAAGAAGACCGTCGTGATTGCGCCGTTCAAGCAGGTCTTCGCGGTCAAAGGCTTCTTCAAGCCGTTTTGGAGTCGCGCACTGCCGGTGCTGCTCAATGAGTTTTTCTGGAGCATCTCGATCCTCATCGTCAACATGGTGTTCGGCCGCATGGGCACGGATAACTACGCGGCGCTGACGGTGGAGCGCACGATTGAAGGGCTTGTGTTCGTCTTCTTCGTCGGCCTCTGCAACGCCTGCAACATCCTCGTGGGCAAAGCCATCGGCGCGGGAAATCACGAGCAGGGCATCCTGTATTCGCGCAGGTTTATGGTGCTGACTCCCATCATCGGCATCCTCGCGGGGCTGCTCATCGTGGCGCTGCGGTATCCGCTGATCGGCTTGTTTGATTTGAGCGAGGCTGCGAAACACACCGCGCGTACGCTGCTCGTCATCTTCGCCATCGATGCCGCGGTGCGCTATATTCCGTATGTCGAGGTGGTCGGCATCTTCCGCGCGGGCGGGGACACGCGCATGGGGCTCATCGTGGACTTTGTGTGCCACTATGCGTTTATCACGCCTGCGGTAATCCTTGCCGGCTTGGTTTGGAAGCTGCCGTTTATCACCACCTATATCATCATGCTGGCGGTGGACGATATCTCCAAGCTCCTCATCACGATTCCGTATTACCGCACGATGCGCTGGATCAAGCCCATCGCGCAGGCGGAGCCGATCGAGCGGGAAGAAGCGCTTATCGAAAGCGGCGATGAACCGACCCTCTAGTGAATGCGGGGTTTGCTTTTCCGGTAAATATGATATAATCAGTCGTGCCCGCGGCGCTTGCCGCGGGTTATCCGATTGCATTCGGTAAAAAAACCGGATTGCGCTAAGGTTCAAACCATCATTGTGGATTACAGCGGGGCAAAAATTCCCGCGCTTGGGGGAGTTCTTGGCGAGTATGCATAAGGCAAAGATGGGGATAAAACCGATCAACGTTTTACCGTTGGGGTTCATCGTAGTGATTTTGACCGGCGCGCTTTTGTTGATGCTGCCGATTTCAAACCGGGACGGGCACGCGTTTCCTTTCTTGAGCGCACTTTTCACCGCGACAAGCGCAACCTGCGTTACAGGGCTTGTTGTTGCAGATACGGCCACGCAGTTTACGATGTTTGGTCAGACGGTCGTGTTGATGCTGATTCAAATCGGCGGCTTGGGCATCATGACCATGTCCATGATCCTTTTTTCGTTTACGGGCAGAAAGATTTCGCTGCATGACCGCATGAGCATGGCGGAAGGCCTCGGTGAAAGCCGCCTGCAGGGCGTCGTTCGCCTCACGCGCGGCGCGCTGTTGGTCACGGGTATTATCGAACTGGTCGGGGCGACGCTGCTCGCGTTCCGCTTTATTCCGCAGTTCGGTGTGGCAAAAGGGCTTTGGTTTTCGGTGTTTCATAGCATCTCGGCATTTTGTAACGCGGGCTTCGACCTCATCGGCGGGTATCGTTCGATGACGGTCTATAGCCACGATCCCTATGTGCTGTTGATCATCATGGCGCTGATCGTTTCCGGCGGACTGGGCTTTGCCGTGATCATCAACATGCGGCATACGCACGATTTCAGGCGGCTGCGCCTGAACAGCAAGATGGTGCTCACGGGAACGGTGTTCATGATCCTCTTTGGAACGCTCCTGTTCCTCTGGATCGAATATGAAAACCCCAAGACCATCGGCAACATGAACCTCCTCGACAAGATCGTCAACTCGATGTTCCAGTCGGTCACGCTGCGCACCGCGGGATTTAACTCCATCGATCAGCTGGCGATGCACGACGCGAGCAAGGGCCTGGGCATCCTGATCATGCTCGTCGGCGGCGGCCCTGCCGGTACCGCGGGCGGCTTGAAGATCACCACCGTGTTTACGCTGCTGCTTGCCGCGCGCGCCTATATCCGCGGCACGTTTGAAACGGAAATCTTCGGGCGCACGATCTCGATTGAGCAGGTGCGCCGCGCGCTGACCATTACACTCTTGGGCGTACTGTTCCTCTTCGGTATGGCGACGATGCTCTCGTTTTCGGAGCAGGACATGCCCGCCGGAAGCCTCGGGTTACTCAACCAGCTGTACGAGGCGACCAGCGCGTTCTGCACCGTCGGCGTTTCCACAGGCGTTTCCGCCGCGGGTTCCTCGGTCACACGCGTGATTCTGATCCTGCTCATGTATGCGGGCCGCGTGGGACTCATCACGGTTGCGGTCTCGCTCGTGGAGAGCACGATGAAGAAGGAAACGGTGTTGCATTATCCGCAGGAGGAGATCCTGATCGGATAGTCCGGCGCTTGAAGCTTGAAAGGTAGACGACACGATTCATCAACAACAACGAAATTTCTGCAAGGAGCGGAGAACGGTTTATGAGTAAAAGCTTTCTGATCATCGGACTCGGGCGCTTTGGACAAAGCACGGCGAGGATGCTCACAACCCTCGGGCACGAAGTGCTCGCGGTGGATAAACGCGCGGATCGCGTCAGCGCGGTCAAGGATAGCGTCTTGCATGCGGTGCAGGCGGACACGACGGATGAGCGCGCGATCGCGCAGCTCGGCATCCGCAACTTTGACTGCGTGGTCATCTGCATCGGCGACGACATCCGTGCCTCTGTGCTCGCGACCGTGCTCTGCCGCGAGATGGGCGCGAAAAAGATCGTCGCCAAGGCGCAAGACGACCTGCACCAGAAGCTGTTGATCAAGACCGGTGCGGACCGCGTGGTGCAGCCGGAGCACGACGGCGGCATTCGCCTCGCGCGCTCTTTGGTTTCCGACGGCGTGCTGGATGCGCTCGATCTTTCGGAGGACTACAGCATCCACGAGATCGAGATTCCGAAGGAGTGGATCGGCCGTTCGCTCGCGCAGATCGACGTGCGCAACCGCTACGGCGTGTCCATCATCGCGATTCGCAGAGACGGACACGTGACGGTGAACCTCGACCCCACGAGCGCATTTCATCAGGACGACTCGATCTATCTGCTGGGCGACGACGCAAGCCTCGACCGGTTTAACTGATTCAAGCGAACGCCCAACTGCGTTCATGGCGGCGGTGCGATTGCACCGCCGTTTTGCGTGTAAATATTTGCCGTTTGAAAACGCTTCTGATAGAATGCTCTTCAGAATGTAGTTTGATCGGAGGGAGAGTTAGAGCGCATGGCAAAACCAAAGAGAACGTTGGCGGAACAACTGCACGCACGGAGGCTCAGGAAGCCGCCGGCGCTGATCTATCGTACACTCGGCTATCTTTGGAGATTGCTGTATTTTAAAAAGCTCGGCGTTCAGGTGGAGATCAAAAACGACCCGCGCGCCTGCAAAGGGCCGTATATCGTCGTGAGCAACCACGCCTCGCGCCTCGACTATATCTTTACGGGCGCGGTGCTGCTGCCGGATACGCTGAGCTTCGTCGCAGGGTATAACGAGTTCTTCCGCTCGCATCTTGCGTTCATCTTCCGCCTGTTACAAGTGATTCCGAAAAAGAACTTCACACCGGATATCTACACGATCAAGGAGATCGCGCGGATTTTGCGCGCGGGTGGCCGCGTGATGCTGTTTCCGGAAGGCATGAGCAGCATCGGCGGCGGAAACCAGCCCTGCGCAATCGGCAGCGGCAAGCTGCTCAAGCACTTCGGCGTGCCGGTCTACTTCAGCAAAATCTCCGGCGGGTATCTCACCAGCACCAAGTATTGTCTCGACGAACGTCCGGGCAAGGTCAGCGTGGTCATCGATCGCCTCTTTTCGCCGGAGCAGCTTAAGCAGATGAGCGCGGAGGAGATCCAGCTGGCGCTGGACGTCGCGATTCAAAACGACGACTACGAGTGGAACCGAAATGCGAAGATTGCCTACGACGGAAAGGGCAGAGTTGCGCACCAGATGCATACGCTCCTATATCGCTGCCCGCGCTGCGGAAAAGAGTTCACCATGCGCGGCGAAGGGGACACCATCCGCTGCCTCGCCTGCGGAAACGGCGCGCGCGTCAACGCGGACTATAGCCTGACGCCGCTGGACGAAACCTGCGTGCTGCCAAAGACGCCCAAGCAGTGGTTTGACGAGGAGCGGAAGCACGTTTACCGCGCGCTGCTCGATCCCACGTTTTCGCTCTGCGAGCGGGTTCGCCTCGGGGTACTGCCAAAGGACAAGCCGCTGAAAAACCTCGATACCAGCATGATCGTAGGCGAAGGCGAAATCCGCCTCGACCACAGCGGCTTTACCTATACGGGCACCAAGCACGGAGAAGCGTTTTCGTTCCATCTGGAGCCGGAACTGCTGCCGACCTACGGCATGTGCACGGATGTGTCCCGCGTGTATACCTTCGTCGGAGGAGAGTTTTACGAGTTTTATCCTGAAACGGAGTGCATCGCAAAGTGGCTGCTCGCGACCGAGGAGCTGCACCGCATGCACGGCGGGGAATGGAAGAATTTCCCCTGGGCGGATACCTACGCGTAGCGATTCAGCGAAGAAAACGGGGAATGAGCCATGCAAAAGCCTGCCGGAGCAACGCCTTCCACGGTGACGCTCGACCTGCACGGAAAAACGCAATATCAGGCGAAGATCGCGCTGGAAGCGCAGCTTCGGCGAAGCCGGGGCGTCTATCGCATCCATGTCGTGCACGGATACCACAACGGTACGGCGCTTCGCGATCTGGTGCGGCAGGAATACGCCGCGCATCCGCTTGTATTGCGGGTGGAGGCCGTCTCCGAAAGCGCAACGGATCTGATCCTGCGGGAACTTTAAGAAAACAAAAAACGGAGCGGCGGCTCCGTTTTTTGCTAGATACGTTTAGATCAAAATCGTCTTTCTCGGGGTTTTGCTGTTTTTCTCAATCAGCGCGGCGTAGCGCTCGATGCTGGCTTTTGCGATATCGTCCCAAGACAGATAGATCGTCTTTCGCGCGGACACGCCGATATTTCGCGTCGTCTCCGGGTTGCTCAGCGCCTCGTCGATGACCTGGCAAAGGCTCTCCGTCGTGTCCTCGCACAAAAATCCGTTTTCGCGGTCGAGAATCGGCTCCGCGGTCGCGCAACCGCGCACGACGACGCTTGGGGTACCCATCGCGGCGGCCTCGCGCACCACCATGCCGGAGGTATCGTAGAGCGACGGGAACACGAACAAATCCGCGTTCTCGTAAAGTCCGTAGAGCTCGTCTTCTCCCGTAATGTGCCCCGTGAAGCGGACGCGATCCGTCAGCCCCAGCTCGTCCACCTTCTGGTGGATCGACTTCACATCCGGCCCTTGACCCGCGAGCACGAGGGTAAAAGGCTTTCCGCTCTGCGCATAGCAGGCGCAGCTTTCGAGGATGCGCAGGATGTTCTTCTTCCAGTTCATCTGCCCGCAATAGAGCAGAATCGGTTCGTCCGGCAGGTTGAAGTGCTCCTTTGCCGACGCTGCGCGCGCCTCGCTGGGGTCGATGTCCGGCGTACCGTTTGGCATGACGACCACGTCGCCGACATAGCCGTAGTCGTAGAGCGTCTCCTTCGAGCTTTGGCTCACCGTCCATACCTCGTCGCAGCGCTGATAGAAGCTGACGATGGTGGCAACCGCGAGGTTTGCGAGCATCTCCGTGCCCATAATCTGATAAAAATCGTCGTAATAGCGCGAGTGGAACATCCCGATGAGCGGGATTCCGCGCCTGCGCGCGAGGCGCTGCGCCTCAAGTCCCGCGATGAAGGGAGAGTGCGCGTGTACGATGTCCAGCGGAACATCCCGCATGCGCGCGTCGTAGTGCGAGTCCAGCTGTGGAATGCCGGTGCTGTATTGCTTCTGCCGCGGCAGCTCCCGGCTGATAAAGTCCACCAGCTCAAAGGGGTAGCCTCCACGATAGCCGGTGTCCGCCATCGGGGCAATCACATAGCACTCCTCGCCGCAGCGGGAGAGCGCAGTTGCGTAGTTGTAGACTACGCGGCCAACGCCGTCGACAATCGGCAGGAAGGAATCGCTAAACTGTCCTATCTTCATGAAAATGAGCACGCCTTTCCATCGGTTGTTCGGTTTTGATCTGTCGGGGGAACGCACAGCGTGTGTGTGCGCGGCAGTTGCCGTGCCATCTCATGCAGGTGCATTTGATACGATCATTCTACCATATCGCCCGAAAACGTGTTATGATGTTTGCCAAGGTTTTCGCGCCGGGATGTGAACTATTGTGACACAAGGCGCGTTTAACCCCCCGCATCCTCATTCCAACGCAAGCCGGAGGCATCAAACGAGAATGGTTGACCGGACATGAAGAAACGAACCATCCTTCCTCTGATATCAAGCATACTGCTTCTGATCGCGGCGCTTTGTCCCGTCTCGACGCTGGCCATGGAGAAAGCGCCTTTTTTGGGCGACCTCAATGGCGATTTGGCGACGACTGCGGCGGATGCGGCGCAAATGCTTCGCGGCATCGCGTTTGCAAAAATCTCGGAGGATACGCAACCGGAACTGGACTTCACGCGAAACGGGCAGGTGGACGGCGTGGATGCACGCGCGGCGCTGCTATATGCCTGCGGCGGAATCTCGGACTGGGTCGCGTTTGGCGAGCGGGTGTCCAGCGGACTTTGCGACGAAAAGCTCTTTGACCGGTTTTCGTATACGGGCACGCTCGACGATGGCATGGGCAACTACAAGAGCGAAAACGTCTCCGTCAAGATCCTCTCCGGGCGCATGGAGAACAGCAACTACCACGTTGCTGATATCTATGTGCAGGATCTGTCGTGCTTTGTCACCGCGTTTGGCGGCGAAAAGTATCGCGGAAGGGTGCATTCCGTTCGCGATATCTTCGATACGGTCGATGGCGGGATCGTCGCCATGAACGGTGATTTTTACTCGATTCACCTCTTTGGCCCCGTGGTGCGAAACGGAACGACCTACCTGGATCGTGTTACGAAGGACTGGGACATCGCCGTGCTGCAGAGCGACGGCGTGCTCATGACCTACGATCACAATACCTTGACCAAAGACGCGCTTGCCGCGATGAACGCCTATCAAACCTGGGTGTTCGGGCCGGCGCTGCTGGATGAGAACGGACAACCCAAGACCAAATTCCAAAGCCGCGTTCAGCCGGAAAACCCGCGCACGGCGCTGGGCTACTATGAACCCGGCCACTACGCGTTTATCACCGTGGACGGGCGATCGGGCGCGTCTGCCGGCATGACGATGATGCAGCTTTCCCAGCTTTGCGCCGATCTCGGCATGACTCGTGCCTATAATATGGATGGCGGACAGTCCAGCGTGCTGCTCGCACGGGACGGCGTATTGAACGTGCCGTTTCGCGACGGCAGATCGGTCAGCGACATACTCGCCATCCGCGAGCTGCCGTAAACGCGGGGGACTATCTTTTTTGCTGGATTCGTGTATCATGAATACGGGTTCGCGCAATCCGGCGTGAATGGAACAGAAACCGACCGACGATTCGATCAACAATACGATCATTAGAATGGAAGATTTATTTCAAAAACAAATAGATGAAAACGCTCCGCTTGCGGATCGCATGCGCCCGCGCACGCTCGATGAGTTCATCGGGCAAAAGCACATCGTAGGCGAAGGCAAGCTCCTTCGCCGCGCAATCCTGACCGACCGGCTGCAATCATCGATCTTCTTCGGCCCACCGGGCACGGGAAAGACCACGCTTGCCGCCATCGTTGCCAACGCAACCGGCGGCGCGTTTGTGAAGCTCAACGCCGTCACGGCGGGGGTCAAGGAACTCCGCGCCATCGTGGACGAGGCGGAGCAGCGTCTCCGGCTCTACCGCCAGCCGACCTATCTGCTGCTGGACGAGTGCCACCGCTGGAACAAGACGCAGAGCGACTCGCTGTTACCCGCGTTGGAAAAGGGCGTGATCCGCTTCATCGGTTCCACGACGGAGAACCCGATGATCGCGATGACGAGCGCAATCGTCTCGCGCTGCCGCGTATTTCAGTTTTATCCGCTGACAAACGAGGATGTCGAGCAGGCGATTCTGCATGCGCTCAAGGACGAGGAGCGCGGATTCGGCAAACTGTCGGTCATGCTGGAGGAAGAGGCGCTCCACACCATCTCCGCGATTGCAAACGGAGACTGCCGAAACGCCCTCAACGCGCTGGAGCTCGCGGTGCTCACCACATCGGAGGACGAGGCGGGGGAAATCCGCATCACGCGCGAGATCGCCGCGGAATCCAGCCAGAAAAAAGTGATCAAGTGCGACGAACAGCTGTTTTACGACATGCTTTCGGCGTTTTGCAAATCCCTCCGCGGCGGGGATTCGGACGCGGCCATCGCGTGGTTCACGCGGCTATTGTACGCGGGCGTCGATCCGCGCATCATCGCGCGGCGTCTCATCGCGCACGCGAGCGAGGACGTTGGGCTCGCCAACCCGCAGGCGATGGTGCAGGCGGTCGCCGCGGCGGACGCGCTGGAGCACATCGGTCTTCCGGAGGCGCGGCTTTCTTTGACGCAGGCGATCATCTTCATCTGCGAATCACCCAAGAGCAACAGCGTGGTGACCGCGCTGATGGGTGCTTCTGCGGACGCGGAGACGAGCTTTGACGAGCCGGTGCCGGTGTACCTCCGGGATACGTCGTTTGCGGGAGCTGGCAAGCTAGGCCACGGAAAAGGATATCTCTACCCGCACGATTTTCCCGGTCACTGGGTCAAGCAGGAATATATGCCGCCTTCGCTGAAAGGCAGGCAATACTATACGCCATCCGACCAGGGACAGGAAGCGAAGATTCTCGAAAACCACCAGAAGAGAGAGAAGCTCCGAAAGGGCGAACCGCTTTCGCCGGATAAGACCGAAGACTAACGCGACGCACACGCGTCGATTGGAGAAACGATATGACCATGATGATTCCCGATACAAGCGTCACATTCGCCCAGCTGTTTACGATGATCTTCTCCGGCACGTTTGGCTTGCTTGGATTGATCTTCCTGATCGTCGGGCTTTCGTTCAACGGCTCGATCGAGCATAAGCGCAGCCAATGCACCGCCTATACCGAGGGCACGGTCAGCGCCATGCAGACGCAGTTTGGCAATACGGGTCTTCGCGCGGTGTATAGCTTTCTCATCGACGGAAAGCCCATGCAGTATGTCTCTACCTACTCCGGCAACAGCAACCTACTCGTGGGCCAGAGCGTGGGTGTGTATTACGATCCGCAGCAGATCGGGCGCGTCTTTATCGAAGAGGACGCGCGCCAGATGAAGACCATCTCCCGCGTGTTCATCATTCTCGGGGGCGTGTTTCTCGGCGTTGCGCTGGCTGTCGCGGTGGTTCTGCTCGGCGTTTTATAAGCCTTAAATCACGCGAAAGCGCAGAATCGGCTAAAAACCAGCTTGTGGAACGATTACGTTGATATTTCGGAGATTTTGTGAATAATCATGGGGCATCATTGGCACGGCGACGGGCTTATGGTACACTAGACGTTGCAAAATTGCTCACCCGCGGTTTTGCGAAAGGAGTACCGATTCATGGCGAATAGAAGAAGGAGAGCATCCGGCGCGCGTAAGCTGCTCGTGACGATATTGCTTGCCGTATGTGCCGTTGCGCTCATTCTTTACTTAACAAAAGGCGGCGGGAAGGTTGACAACGCAGACCTCGGCTTGGTGGAAATCAACGAGGTCATGTCGAGCAACAAGGGTTCCGTGCCGGACGAAACCGGGGATTTTCCGGATTGGATCGAGGTGTACAACAACACCGATTCTCCGCTGGACATCTCCGGCTACGGACTGACCGACAAGCTCATCTCCGCCGCGAAGTGGACATTCCCCGAGGGTTCTGTGCTGCCTGCCCGCGGGTATCTTGTCGTATTCTGCAGCGGGGACCCCACGCGCGGAAAGATGCACACGCCCTTTAAGCTCTCCGCTTCGGATGACGTGATTCTCTCCAATACCTCCGGCAAGATGGTGGACAGCATCCAGCTCAAACCCGTGACAAGCGGTTATTCGCTTGGGCGCAGCGCGGATGACACCACGATTTGGAAAGAGATGCAGCCCAGCCCCGGATACCCGAACACGGACGATGGCGCAAAGGAATATCTCGCGACGCTGTCCGCCTCCGCGGATCAGTCGGTCGGCGTTTTCATCAATGAGTTTATGCCCAGCAATGCCTCGACGCTGGTCGGCCCGGACGGCGCGTATTGCGACTGGATCGAGCTATACAACACCACCGGCGTGGAGGTTGACCTCAGCGGATACGGCATCTCCGATACGCCGACCCAGCCGCTGAAGTATACGCTGCCCGCGGGAACGAAGATTGCCGCAAATGGAGTCCTCTTGATCTACTGTACCGGCAGAGAGACGCCGGAGGGTTCCGATAAGATCGAAGCCCCGTTCGGGCTTGCCGCCTATGCGGAGAGCGTGGTGTTCTCCACGCCATCCGGCAAGATTCTGGATCAATACGACTATACCCGCGCGGGCACGGATATCAGCTTCGCGCGCAATCCCGACGGCACGGGCGAATGGTCTACCTCCGCTCAACCGACGCCGGGCTATACGAACAACAACGCGGGGCTTGAGGCGTTCATGAAGACCCTCTCGTTTGGCAAGGGCAATATCGTCATCTCCGAGGTGCTCAACGCAAACGTTTCGTATCTCAAGCAGCCGGACGGCGAGTATTATGATTGGGTTGAGATTCATAACACAACGAGCTCACCCATCTCGCTGGCGGGGTACGCGTTGAGCAACAACGCGAAGAACCCCGCGAAGTGGGTGTTTCCCGACGTAACGCTCGATGCGGGCGAATATTTAACGGTTCTGGCGTCGGGGAAGAACGTTTCCGACGCGCAAAAAAAAAATAATCTAGAAACGAACTTCCGCATCTCCTCGGAGGGCGGCGTCGTTTTTCTCTTTCAGCCGGACGGTACGCTGCTGGATAAATTGCTCGTACCGAAAGGACACGCGGATGTCAGCTACGGGCGCACGGACGCAAGCCTCCTGTTCTACTCCAAGCCGACGCCCAACGAGGCGAACGGCGCGGGTATGGCGGGCTATGCGGAGGAGCCGAAGATTACGACACCCGGCGGCGCGTTTGACAGCGCGCAGAGCGTCAGCGTCGAGGTGCCGAGTGGCTGCACGGTCACGTATACCACGGACGGCACGGTTCCGCTGGAATCCAGCACACGTTATAACGGCCCGATTTCGGTGAGCCAAACCACGCTGCTCCGCTTCCGCTCGTTTCAGAGCGGCTATAACGGCAGCGACACCGTCAGCCAGACCTACATCATCTACACCGGCGAAAGCACGGTGCAAAGCCACAAGTTCACGCTGCCGATCATCAGCATCATCACCGACCCGAAGAATATCTGGGACCCGGATATCGGCATCTATGTGGCGGGCAGCGCGTATGCGGAAGCGACCGGCGTGGGGACAGACCCGCTGCAGACCAGGGTTTTGAATACCGATCCCAACTGGAACCTGCTGAACTTCTGGGCGCAGCGCAAGTCGCATCCCGATCCGCTCGGCAGAACCTGGGAGCGCGATGTACACTTTGACTACATCGACACGAACGGCAAGACGCTCTACAGCGGCGACGGAGCCATTCAGATTCAGGGCCAGTTCTCCCGCTTTGGCGAGCAAAAGGGTCTTGCGCTGATCGCGCGCGGCGCGTACGGCGACGCGATGTTCAACTACCCATTCTTTGAAAATCGGGACATCCAGAGCTATAAGTCGCTGATTCTTCGCGCAAGCGGACAGGATGCAACGTATAGCCATATCCGCGATAATGTCATCACGACTCTGTTCGAGGAAGGCAACACCGGCCTTCCACCGGAGCGTGCGGTCGTCGTGCAGGCGCACAAACAGGTGGTCGTGCTGCTCGACGGCAAATACTGGGGCGTGTACGATTTCATGGAGAAGATCACCGAGCACTTTGTTGCGGAGCGATTCCATCTTTCCAATCCGAAATCGGTCGATCTGCTGTTTGGTAACGGCAACCAGAATTGTGTGCTCGCGGGTAACGGCTGGCAGGATTACACCGACATGGTCGAATGGGCGGGCAGCCACGACCTGAGCGACTCCGCCAACTATGACCACATCTGCACGATGATGGATACGGAGAACTACGCGACCTATGTCGCGGCCGAGATCATCGTCGGCAACACGGACTCCGCGAACATCAAGTATTGGAGAAGCGCGGAATACGACAACAAGTGGCGCTGGATCTTCTACGACTTCTGCTGGGCGATGAACCGGGACGACAACCGCGAGGACCAATATTCGAGCGGCTATCGTCGGGATTTCTTCAGCCGGTATTTCGATCCGGAAGGACACGGCAACTCGAAAGCCGCCTCCACGGTGCTCATCCGCGCGCTGCTGCAAAACAGCACGTTCCGGCAGATGTTCCTCGAAAAGGTCGCGCTGATGATCAACGACGTGTACACGCCGGAGAAGATCAACGCGATGGTGGATCGCCTCCAGGGCAACATCTCGGAAGAGATGAAGTACAACGTTGACCTCTGGGACGGTCAGAACTATTCCTCCTGGCAGGATCACTGCAATAACATCCGTAAATATGCGGATAACTATCAGGATTACGCGCTGAAGTATGTGCAAGCGTATTTCAGCCTCAGCGACTCGGAGATGAATACACTCTTCGGTCGCACATCAAAACTGGAAGATGCAACAAATGGCGGCTAAACAAGCGCTTCCCGGCAAGCAGTACCGGCACGAATTGAAATACGTCATCTCCGAGGGAGAGCATCAGCTCTTGAGCAAGCGCATCCATGCGTGCCTCAAGCAGGATTACAATGCCTCCATCAACGGCGGGGAGTATTTCATCCGCAGTTTGTATTTTGACGATCCGTTCGATACCGCGCTCTGGGAAAAATCCAGCGGCGTGGGCTCGCGCGATAAATTCCGCATCCGCATCTACAACATGAAGGACGACACGATCAAGCTCGAGCGCAAGCATAAGGAAGGGCAATACATCAAGAAGGACAGCGTGTCCCTCTCCCGGCAGGATTGCGACGAGATCGTACGCGGCAAACTTGAGTGCCTCAAGCACAACGACAGTCCCTTTGCGATGCAGTTCTACGGGATATTCCTCGCAAACCACTTGCGCCCGAAGGTGCTTGTGGACTACACGCGGGAACCTTATGTATTTCCCGCGGAGGATGTGCGCATCACGTTTGATAAAAACATCCGCACCGCTATGCGCAACACGGATTTGTTCAATCCGAACGTGATCACCTATCCTGTGTGGGATTTGAAGAACTGCATGATTCTCGAGGTCAAGTTCAACGAGAGCCTGCCGCAGTATGTGCAGGAGCTCCTGACGCTCGGCGCCGCGGAACGCACGGCA
This sequence comes from Christensenellaceae bacterium, assembly GCA_963667195.1. Classification (GTDB taxonomy): domain Bacteria; phylum Bacillota; class Clostridia; order Christensenellales; family CAG-138; genus UBA7703. The sequence goes on along the minus strand of OY762962.1, from coordinate 1,144,248 downwards.
GCCAGCAAATATGTCTTCTGCCGCCAATACGAGTTTTAACCCGGGTTTTCGCGCAAGAGCGCACGACGATTTTTTGCATCAGGATGATGTTTAGGAGGTAACGTATGAACCATTTTCTGCGCGCGGAGGGGGAATCCCTGACCAATGCATTCAGCATCAAGGACCTGTTTTCGAGCACGCTCAATCCCCTGCAGGTGATCCTGACGCTGGTCATCGCGCTGGGGATCGGCGCATTCCTGTATTTTATCTACAAGAAGACGTTCGCGGGGGTTGTGTACTCGCGCTCGTTCAACCTGAGCCTGATCTTGCTCACAATGGTGTCCTCGATGGTCATCATGCTCATCAGCTCAAACCTGACGCTCTCTCTGGGCATGGTCGGCGCGCTGTCCATCGTGCGTTTCAGAACGGCGATCAAGGACCCGATCGACACGGTGTACATGTTCTGGGCGGTGGGCGAAGGCCTCGCGCTCGGCGCGGGGTTTGTGGATGTCGGCCTCATCGGCGCGCTGGTCATCGGCGTGATCATGGTCATCATCACCTCGGTCAAGGGCAGCAGCACCATGCCGTACCTGCTCATTCTGCACTTTGACGACCGCGCAAGCCAGCAGATCAAGGGCTTGATCCGTCAGCTGCCCAAGGCGCACATCAAGAGCAAGACCGTCCAGCACGACGGCATCGAGCTCACCATCGAGCTGCGCATCCGCGAGAGCGACACGGACTTTGTCGACAAGTTCCTGCGTGTGCCTGGCGTGTTCGACGCAACCTTGGTCGCGCATCAGGGAGACCTGCTGTCGTAAGTTTTACGTAATTCAACAGGCAAAACAGATCAGCCGGAGAACGGTTACAACGTCTTTCCGGCTGTTTTTGTGCGGAAAAATGGGGGCTGTTTGCACCTAATGCACAGACGCGGAGAAAACGCGCAAAAAAGCGCATTTAACCTGCATAAAACCATACAAATTCACCCAAAAACGTCAGTTCTTTTCTATAATATATATACAGAGTCCTAATTTTGTGGTATACTGATGAGTAATAAATTAGGGGAAGTTTGAGTAGCGGCTGCATGCGCGTCACAGGTCTTCGGCTCGTCAATTTCAGAAATTACCCGTCTCTCTCCCTGCGCCCGGATGCGGGGCTTTGCGTACTGACGGGTGAAAACGCGGCGGGCAAGACCAACGTACTGGAGTCGCTGTTTTTATGCTCGCTCGGCCGCAGCCACCGCACGATTCGAGACGGCGAGATGGTGCGCGCGGGCGAGCTGTTTGCCAGCGTCGCGGTCGATGTCGATACCCGCGGCGGCCCGCGCAGAATCGAATGCAAGCTTTTTCCCGGCGAGCGCAAGAAGATTACGATCGACGGCGCGCCGCTCTCCCGTTCGGGCGAACTCTTAGGTTGCCTCAACGTGGTCATGTTTGCTCCCGAAGATTTATCCCTCGTGAAGGACGGGCCAGGCGAGCGCAGGCGTTTCCTGGATATGGCGATCTCGCAATTGCGGCCTTCGTACTATTACACCCTCCAGCAATACAACAACGCGCTCAAGCAGCGAAATGCGCTGCTCAAGGACCCGGACGGGTTGGACTACGACGCGCTGGAGAGCTGGGACGAGCAGCTTGCAGTCCTCGGCGCCGCCATCATCCTCAACCGCGCGGAGCTGACCGACCGCCTGAGCGTGATCGCATCGGAGCAGCACGAGACGCTCTCCGACGGCGCGGAAGTCCTCAAGGTGGAGTATGAGCCGAACGTCTCGCCGAACGCCTCAAGCGATCTTGCGAAAACCCTTCGCCTCGCGCTGTCGGACACGGCGGAGCGGGACGTCTACCGCGGCAGCACTTCGGTTGGGCCGCACAGGGACGATCTCGGCCTTCGCGTCAGCGGGACGGACGTGCGCGTCTATGGCTCGCAGGGACAGCAGCGCACGACGGTGCTGAGCCTCAAGCTCGCGCAGCTGGAGATTCTCCGTGCGGAGAAGGAAGATTCCCCGATCCTGCTGCTGGACGACGTGTTTTCCGAGCTGGATCGGAACCGGCAGAAGATGCTGCTCATCGCGGCGCAGGACTGCCAGACGTTTTTAACCTGCACGCACCTTGAAGAGGTTGCGGCGGCGGGAGTTCAGCAGATGCAGGTCTATCAGGTGGCGAACCGCCGCGTAGTCGAGCTCTAAAGAGAAGGAGACGAAAGCATGCAGCTGCATATCGGTGCGGACGTAAGCGTTCCGCTGGATAAAGTATTGTTCGTGCTCAACGATCAGGGCATGACGCCGCCGACAAAGGCATTCATCGAAAAGGCGCGCAAGGAGCGCAGATTTACCCCGTGCGCGGGCAAGGCAAAATCCTACGTCGTGCTCAAGGAGCGCAGCAAGGAGCGCGTGTTTGCCTCCCACATCGCAAGCGCGACTCTGGAGAAGCGCTGGAAGAGCGAAATTGGACGGGAGTACCTCAACGAGATTGCGGTGCTGACCATCTCCGAAGGGGAATAACATTTTTAGCCGCTATGCGGCTGGTTTTTCAAAATAAGCAAGGCAAATGCGCATGGTTTCCATCGGCAGCATGCGCTGCAAGACAGAGAGGAACGGGACATGGAACAAAACAACAAGCAGGCATACGATGCGTCGCAAATTCAGGTGTTGGAAGGATTGGAGGCGGTTCGCCGCCGTCCGGGCATGTACATCGGCTCGACGGACACGCGGGGACTGCATCATCTCGTCACCGAGGTGGTCGATAACTCCATCGACGAAGCGCTGGCGGGCTATTGCGATCATATCGAAATCTTCATCCGTCCGGACAACTCCGTGACGGTCGTGGACAACGGCCGCGGCATTCCGGTCGGCCTGCACGAGAAAACGGGCAAAAACGCGCTCACCGTGGCGCTGACGATGCTTCACGCGGGCGGCAAGTTCGGCGGCGGAGGCTACAAGGTCTCCGGCGGTCTCCATGGCGTCGGCGTGAGCTGCGTCAACGCGCTGAGTGAGCAGCTCCGCGCGGAGATTCACCGCGACGGGCACGCCTATGTGCAGGAGTTCATCCGCGGCGAACCCATCAACGAAGTGCATATCGAGCGGGACATTCCCGAGGACGACACCGGCACGATCATCACGTTCCTGCCGGATCACACGATCTTCGACGAGGTCAACTTTGTTTTCGACACGATGAGCAGCCGTTTCCGCGAGCTTGCGTTCCTCAACGCGGGCGTGCGCATCTCGGTCACGGACGAGCGCGAAACCCCCGCGCATGTGAAGTCGTTTTGCTACGAGGGCGGCATCGTCTCGTTTGTGCAATACCTCAACAAAAACAAAGAGGTGCTGCATCCCGATCCCATCTACTTCTGCGCCAAACGCATGGAGGACGGGCAGGAGACCGGCTCGGTCGAAATCGCGATGCAGTACAACGATGGCTACAACGAGAATATTTTCACGTTTGCCAACAACATCAACACCATCGAGGGCGGCTCGCATCTCGTCGGCTTCAAGGCGGCGCTGACCCGCGTGATCAACGATTACGCGAAGAAGTATAAGATTCTCAAGGAGAACGAAGCGACGCTCTCCGGCGAGGACATCCGCGAAGGCCTGACTGCTATCGTCTCCGTGAAGCTCATGGAGCCGCAGTTTGAAGGACAGACCAAGACCAAGCTCGGCAATGCGGACATCCGCCCGCTGGTGGACGGCGCCGTGGCGGACGGGCTCACCCGCTTTCTGGAAGAGAACCCCGCCTGCTCGAAGATGATCATCGAAAAATGCATCACCGCCTCCCGCGCGCGTGACGCCGCGAGAAAAGCGCGCGAGCTCACGAGAAGAAAGAGCGCGCTGGACTCCACGTCGCTCCCCGGAAAACTCGCCGACTGTCAGGAGAAGGACGCCAGCAAGTGCGAAATCTTCATCGTTGAGGGAGATAGCGCAGGCGGCAGCGCCAAGATGGGCAGAAACCGCGCGTTTCAGGCGATCCTCCCGCTGCGCGGCAAGATCCTGAACGTCGAGAAAACGCGCCTGGACAAGATCCTCGCAAACGCGGAGATCAAGGCGATGATCACGGCGTTTGGTGCCGGCATGGACGCGGACTTTGACGAAGCCAAGCTTCGCTATCACAAGATCATCTGCATGACCGATGCCGACGTGGACGGAAGCCATATCCGCATACTGATGCTGACGTTCTTCTATCGCCACATGCGCCCGCTGATCGACAACGGCTATGTCTATATCGCGCAGCCGCCGCTGTATCAGATCAAGCGCGGCAACTACCTCAAGTATGTCTATTCGGATGAGGAGCTGGAAAGCACGCTCAACGAGATCGGCCGCGAACCCAAGCCGACCATCCAGCGCTATAAAGGCCTCGGCGAGATGAATCCGGAGCAGCTCTGGGACACGACGATGGACCCCGACCAGCGCATCATGCTCAAGGTGACGGTGGAGGACGCGATTGAGGCGGACGAGCTGTTCACCCTGCTCATGGGCGACAAGGTCGAGCCCCGCCGCGAGTTCATCGAGCAAAACAGCAAGCTCGTCGTCGATCTGGACGTGTAAGCCGAACCGGCAGGAATTGAGAGTGAGAGTATGGAAGAAAAAGATAACACGATAAACACGACGCCAACGCAGACGACCAACCGCGTGGTTCCGATCAAGCTCGAAAACGAAATGAAAAAGAGCTTTATCGCCTACGCGATGTCGGTCATCGTCAACCGCGCGCTGCCGGATGTGCGTGACGGCTTAAAGCCCGTCCACCGCCGCATCCTCTATTCGATGGACGAACTCGGCTTACAGCCCGACAAACCCTTCCGTAAGAGCGCGCGTATCGTCGGCGACTGCCTGGGTAAATATCATCCCCACGGCGACAGCTCCGTCTACGACGCGATGGTGCGTTTGGCGCAGGACTTTTCCACGCGCTACATGCTCGTGGAAGGCCATGGCAACTTCGGCAGCGTGGACGGCGACGGCGCGGCGGCAATGCGTTACACCGAAGCGCGCTTGAGCAAGATGGCGAGCGAGATGATGGCGGATATCGAGAAGGATACCGTCGACTTCATGCCGAACTTCGACGAAACGCTGATGCAGCCAAGCGTGCTGCCCAGCCGTTTCCCGAATATCCTTGTCAACGGTTCCGGCGGTATCGCCGTCGGCATGGCGACAAACATTCCCCCGCATAATCTCGGTGAGACCATCGACGCGCTGTGCGCGCTCATCGACGATCCCGATATCGACAACGACGCGCTGATGCAGGTGCTGCCCGGGCCGGATTTTCCCACCGGCGGCATCATCATGGGACTTTCTGGCATCGCGAGCGCCTACCGCACGGGCAGAGGCAAAATCGTCGTGCGCGCGCGCGCCGAGATCGAAGCCTACGGCGCGGGCAAGAGCCGCATCATCATCACGGAGATTCCGTATCAGGTTAACAAGGCGAGACTCGTTGAGCGCATCGCGGAGCTCGTACACGAAAAACGGGTGGAGGGCATCTCCGACCTGCGCGACGAGACCGACCGCACGGGTATGCGCGTGGTCATCGAGCTGAAAAAGGACGTCAACGCAAACGTCATCCTCAACCAGCTGTATAAGCACACGGACCTGCAGGCCACGTTCGGCGTGATCATGCTGATGCTGGTCGACGGCGAACCCAAAGTGCTGCCGCTAAGAGACGTGCTGTATTACTATCTGGAGCACCAGAAGACCGTCGTCACCCGCAGGACGACCTACGACCTCAACCGCGCGAAGGAGCGCCTCCACATTCTGGAAGGCCTGATCATCGCGCTGGACAACATCGACGAGATCGTAGACCTCATCAAGAAGAGCGCAAGCCCGGCTGACGCGCGCGAAAAGCTAATCGATCGATTCAGCCTCTCCGAGCGGCAGGCGCAGGCAATCCTCGATATGCGTCTCCAGCGCCTCACCGGCCTCGAGCGCGACAAGATCATGGAAGAAGACCGCATGCTGCGCGAGCGCGTGAGCTACCTGCAGAGTATTCTCGACGACGAAGGCAAACTGCTTTCCATTATCAAGGAAGAAGCTCTCGCGATCAAGGAAAAGCACAACGACAAGCGCCGCACCGAGATCACGCAGATGATCGACGACATCGACCTCGACGATGTGATTCAGGAAGAGGACATGGCGGTCACCATGACCCACTTTGGCTACATCAAGCGCCTGACTCCCGACACCTACCGCGCACAGAACCGCGGTGGACGCGGCGTCATCGGCCAGGGTACGCATGAGGAGGACTTCGTGGAGCGGCTGTTTGTGACCAGCACCCACAGCAACATCCTCTTCTTCACGAACCAGGGCCGCGCGTTTAAGAAGAAGTGCTACGCCATTCCTGAGGCGGGCAGAAACGCGAAGGGTATGCCGATCGTCAACCTCCTCCAGCTCGGAGAAGGCGAAAAGGTCACCGCGATGTTCCCCGTCGCGGGCGAAGGCACGGAAGGCTATCTCGTGATGGCCACGCGCGACGGTATCATCAAAAAGACGCCGGTGAGCGAGCTGCAAAACATCCGCAAGGGCGGCCTCATCGTGCAGAGTCTGCGCGAAGGCGACGCGCTCATCGCCGTGGAATACAGCATGGGCGACGATGAGTTCATCATCGCGAGCAAGAAGGGCAAGTGCGTCCGCTTCGTGGAGGAGGATGTGCGACCCATGGGCAGAACCGCGATGGGCGTTCGCAGCATCAACCTCTCGGAGGACGACGCCGTGGTCGACATGGTCAAGGTGGTCAAGGGCGGAAACGTGCTGACCGTCACCGAGCTCGGCATGGGCAAGCGCACGCCGGAGGATCAGTACCCCGTGCATCATCGCGGCGGTAAGGGCGTGCTCGCGACGCAGCTCACCGAAAAGACGGGCGATCTTGCCTGCCTGAAGATGACGGCGGAGGGCGAGGACGTCATGCTGATTCGCGATGATGGAACCATCATCCGCCTGCCGCTGGATCAGGTGAACATCATCTCGCGCAACACGCAAGGCGTGCGCCTCATGCGCGTGGACGAAGGCACCCGCGTGGTCTCGGTCGAGATCGTGCCGCATTCGGACGAGGAGCCCACGGAAGCCGTGCCTGCTGAAGCAGACGCCGCAGCCGCGGAGCCCGAAACCGGAGCCCAGACGCAGGAAACAAACGAGTAAACGAATGAGAGGGTTCCGCGCATCAGCGCGGAACCCTCTTTGTTTGCGCGCGAAAGAGATGGTTTTCTCACTGAGGATTGTATCTCTTGACGGCACCTTAAAAGTGGACTTTAAAACAGCACGATTGTATAATGAAAATCGATTACAACCGTATTTGCGTAAAACCATTGGTAAAATCTTTGCGCAAAGGCTTGAAACCCCGAAAGTCTTTGTAAGCGTAACGATTCGATCCTACCAATGATGATCGCAAATCAGGTTTTTGGAGGGAATTCATTCGATGAGTACCGCGCGTAAACCCCGCGATTGGTTTTTGATTTGCTCGTGGATCATTCTGATCCTCGCCTTCGCAGGATTGATCATATACATGTCCACACACGTGGAGAAGTTACTGGACGCGGACATGTCAAGCGAGCTGGTACTAGGCAAGCTGCTCCAACAGAGCGGCGGGATTCTCTCGAATCAATGGTACTATTCCACCGAGCTCCGGGTGCTCAACACGCAACTCGTCTACAGTTTCTTTTTTCATTTGTTCGATGACTGGCAAACGGTTCGCATCCTCGGCAACGTCGCGCTTTATCTGATTCTGCTGGGCAGCTATTTCTTTCTCTGCAAGCGTCTTAAAATCGAGCGGTATTTTCCGCTCTCCGCGGCCGTCATGCTCCTGCCGCTGAGCGGGCCGTACTTCTATATTCTTCTCTATGGCACTTATTATATTCCGCGCGTGAGTATGATGTTCCTGATTGCAGGCAGCATTCTTCCGGTGGCGGGTGAAACCAGACACAGCGTGGGCTCTGTCGCGCTTGGGATATTGGCGCTGCTGCTCTCTCTCGCGTTGGGGCTCGAAGGTGCGCGGATGCTGTTGATTCTGTTCGTTCCGCTGGCGGTGCTGGTCGCCGCGGAGACACTGATTCGGGTGATTGCGAGCAAAAGTCAAAAATGGTCGGGAAAACTGCTTGCACTGCGGCAAGACGGGTTTTCGAGATACTTCGGGCTGTCGTTCTTCGCTTGCCTGATTGCAGTAGCAGGATATTTGATCAACCGCTATATCCTGATTTCGATCTACCCGTTTGAGGCGTATGGCGGGATGACGATCAAGCTGACGCTCGGAACAATCAAGAGAACGGTATTCAACCAACTAAACCTGATCGGCAATGGCACGTGGACCGTTTTTCTATCGCTTGCGATTTGGCTGTTCATTGCATTTCTGTTTGTTTGGTATCTTCTGCGAAAGGATGAAAAATCGCTCGCGAAGCGCCGCTTTATCTGGCTGAACATCCTATCCTGGGCGAGCTATACCACGTTCAACTGCATCGTCAGCTTCGGTCAAACGGAGTGGCACATGGTACCGGCGGCGGTGCTCTTTATCCCGGGAGTTGCGATTGTGTTTGGTGATTTACCGCTCCGTCGCGCATGGCGCCGCGTGATATGGATTGGGTTGAGCGCGTGTTTCCTCTACTTGAGCTTGCTGGGGTACTTGACGTTTGCGGGGTGGATGAATCGCGACGCGACACGAAGCTCTGCCGCGTTCAATCAGATGACAGAAGCTTTGCAAAAGGATGGATACCGAAACGGCTTTGCCTCTTTCTGGGACGCAAATATTCTAACGGAGCTGTCCGACGGAGCGATCGACGTATGGTGTGTTGAGGACTTTGACGAAAATACCCCGCGCAATCCCGTTATTTACGACTGGCTGCAGAAGAAATCTCACGACACCGACCGCCCGATCGACAAGGTGTTTGTTGTTTGGAACGCGGAAGAATATACGCGCCTCGGGAAACAGGGTTTCTCCTATCTAGGCAAGATCGTGTATCAGGACGACACGTTTATCGTGTTCGACGTCGTGCAATAGCGGCGTGCGTCGGCTCCGCTGCAAAATTACTATCGCGATTTAGGAGCTACGAATGAAACGAGCGATCGTCCTATTCCCTCAATTCAACAACATTGACGCGATTCAAGTCGTTCGGGAACGGTTTGATCCGCTGGCGAAGTACATTGCCCCGCATATCACACTCGTGTTTCCGTTTGAGAGCGCGCTTTCAACGGAGGAGTTGAGGGAGCATATTGCGCGTGCGTTGCAAGGCGTAAAGCGCTTCCCCGTGCAACTCAGTGGCATCACGGGAGACTCTCGCGAAGGCTATCTGTTTCTAAACGTGAAGCGGGGAAACGACAGTATCATCGACCTGCACGACAGGCTTTATCAAGGTGCGCTGGAGCCGTTTCTGTTTCGCAAGGTGACCTATTGCCCGCACATCACCGTCGGCAGACTTGAGCAACAGACGGAGTTCGATCAAGCGCTGGAGCAGCTGGCAGGTCTCTCGGACCAGTTCGAGGTCGAAATCGACCGGGTTTCTGTCGAGAATATCGACTCCGGCGAGCGGTCAACGATCGAGCTGGTGTTTGATTTGGAGTAGTCGTTTACTCGACAGCGAACAATCAGAATATAATTACAAATGGAGCCGTTCGCACCCGCGAACGGCTCCATTTTGCGCTTATGCACGCGCATTTCGTCATTTTCAAGATATAATTATTGCAAAACAATAATTTTACGCGTAGTATAACCAGTATATTATCGATTAACAATAATTCGGAGGCAAAGTAGTGAAAAGCAGATTCTTCAAGACTGCGCTTGCGGCGGAAGCCTTGCTCTGCGTTCTGCTCACAGTGCTCAAAACGCCAGTAGGCAACGCATTTGTCAACATGGTTGCATTCCCGTTTGAGCAAATAGGAATGGGTCTCCGCGCGCTGTCGCTCTCCGGCGCGGTAGGAAACGTGTTCGCGTTCCTTCTGTATATCGCGGTCTGTCTGCTTCCGGCCGGAGGGCTGCTACTCATCAAGCGGAAACGGAACGTGCTTCCGGAAGACGGTTTGCTGCTGGTTCTGTCGATCGTGCTCTTTGTCGCGATCTATCTACTGATCAACCCGGGCATCATTGAGGAACTGTTCCATGCCGCTCCCGCTGGAAAAGCGGTGCTCGGCGGCACAGTCTATTCCGTATTGATCGCCTACTTGATTTTACGCATATTGCGACTGTTTCGCACGAGCGAGGTCGGGCGGTTACAGCGGTACCTTGCGGTTTTGCTGGGCTTATTGAACGTCGTATTCGTCTATCTGATCTTCGGCGCTGGAGTTAAGAGTTTGATGGACGGCATTGCGGCACTACAGGCGGGCAATGTCGGCAACGAGTCTCTGCTTGGCGCAAGCTACGCGTTTGCCGGTTTGCAATACCTTGTGGATATTTTGCCGTATGCGTTCGACATACTAATTGTGTTTGCCGGAATCCGGCTACTCGATCAAATGACAGTCGACCGCTACTCGGATGCGACCGTGCTGGCGGCTTCCCGGCTGTCCAGCTTATGCGGAAAAACGCTGAGCATAACCGTGCTTGCGATCGCGGCTTTTAATCTGTTGCAGCTCATCGCAGCCAAGCAACTGTTCAATATAAACGCGGCGGTGCAGGTGCCGCTGTTCTCCATCGCGTTTGTTCTGGCAGCGCTGCTCTTTTCACGGTTGGTTGCGGAAAACAAGCTGCTCAAAGAAGACAACGACAGCATTATTTAAGGAGTCAGCATGGCGATCATCACGCACCTTGAGGAGCTGCTGAAAGCAAAAGGCATGACTTCCAAGGAACTGTGTACAAAAGTTGGTATCACGGAAGCGAACCTTTCCATCCTGCGCAGTGGAAAGGCGAAAGGCGTGCGCTTCTCGACGGTCAATAGGATTTGTTACTATCTCGGCTGCGATATCGGCGATCTATTTCGATTTGATGGAAATTTGGAGGAAGACGATGAAGATTAAGAAAAGCTTATCCGCGCTGCTCGCGGTGTTATTTACGCTTTCGCTCAGCGGCTGCCAGCTTGCGCAAAAGGACACGGGCGAAGGCTCCGCAACGGCGCATATCATTGGAGTATTCATCACGACCGAATATCTCGATCTGTTTGACGATGAAGCGTATCTAACGGATCAACTTGTCTGGACTTCCAGTGGAGAGATCCAAGTATCCGAAAACGGCAAACGGTATGACGGACGACATTATGCCACGCTGAAAGCCATCACCGATCTCCACGGCCCTGAAAGCAAAACGACGTATTACCAATACCAGTTTCCCGACCTGAAAGGCTTTCCCTTCTTCTCCGCCAATCATCCGGACTCGGTCGATCAGTCGGCTTTCCTTGGCTCCAACTACGACAGCGCGATCTCCGATGTCTATACGAGCGTTTTTGTGACGGATGCGGGCGAGCGGGTTGAGTTGAAAGGAACGCTCAATCTATCGATGTCGTTTGCGAACAAGCAGATATTCATCAACCCTGTGTATCAAACAGAGGATGGAAGCGTCTTTGTAGAGAGCGGAAATTCGTTTGAGCAAGATGGAGTGATCAGCGAAGGTACTTTTATGACAAACACAATCAGCGATACGACGACAACGACGAATAACGGCGTGAGCGAAACCAAAGGGAACTCCGTCGCATTTTCCATCGCGTTTCTGTATACGCCGGATAAGATCGTTCTGATACAGATGAATCAAAACAGTGAGGTCGTGAAAAGGTCGGAATTTACACCCGGAACGCTGCCGGAAACATTCAAGCCTGAATCAGCGACGGAGTATATTGTGATGGAGACATACAAGAAGGATTCGGAAGGTTCGCCAATCGTCACGCGAAAAATGTATACCAAAGAGGACGAAGCTGTATTTTCTTATTATGTGCGTGCAGACGGTATTTGTGTCAATTATAGTACGTCACTCGAGTGGTAGCATCCCAGCCGCATCAGCCGGATATTAACATCCGGTTAGGAGAACGTAAAATCTTTGGTTTTATCCGTACTGCAAGTATTCAACCCGTAAACCTCCTTGTCTCCCTAACTGATTCGGTGCTATACTGCAATCAGTTCTTGTTTTTAACAATCCATATAAAATTGAATTTGGGAGAGGGTGAGTTTTTCATGCGTCAGCGCGACCCAAGCAAGCGCTTTACCTTGCAGGAGAAGAGTTGGATCTTCTACGACTGGGCAAACTCCGTCTATGCCACCAACATCATGGCGGTCATTTTCCCGATCTATTACGCAAGCATGGCGGGAGACCTTGGCAACAAGTGGTGGGGCATCGGCGTCTCGCTGGCCTCGCTCATCGGCGCGATCATCTCGCCGACGCTGGGCGCGCTTGCGGACTTCAAGGGCAACAAGAAAAAGCTGCTCTTCGCGTTCATCCTCATAGGCGCTCTTTCCACCGCCGTGCTCGCGTTTGTGAGCGACTGGAAATGGATGCTCATCGGCTACGTGATCTCGCACATCGGCTTTAGCGGCTCCTGCGTGTTTTACGATTCGTTCCTCACCGACGTCACCACCGAGGAGCGTATGGATCGCGTCTCCAGCTGGGGCTATGCGATGGGCTATATCGGCGGCAGCACGATTCCGTTTGTGATTTCGATTGCGGTGATGCTGCTCAATAACTACAGCCCGTTCTCGATGAAGTTCGCAATCCTTATCGTCACCGTCTGGTGGCTGGTGTTCTCAATCCCGATTCTCAAAAACGTCAAACAGACGCACTATGTCGAGACCCCGCAGAGCGAGCTCGCCAAGCATGCGTTCCGCAACCTCTGGGATACGATGAAGCGCTGCGTGAACAACAAGGGACTTTTCATCTACCTGATTGCGTATTTTCTCTATATCGACGGCGTGGGCGCGGTGATTTCACTCGCGACCAACTATGGTGCGACGCTGGGCCTCGGCACCACGGGCATGATCTTCGCGCTCCTGGTGACGCAGCTCGTCGCGGCACCATGCGCAATCTTCTTTAGCAAGCTTTCGGGCAAGTTCGGCGCGATCAAGATGATCATTGCAGCCATCGCGATGTATTTCGTGATCTGCGGCGTGGGCTTCTTCATGGGGCGCATCGTCGAACCATATCAGCTGGACTTGGTGAACGTTACGCGCCAAAGCATCACCGCGCAGGGCGTCGTGTTCGACAACAAGGAAGATCAGAAGGCTTGGGAATCGCTCACGAAGGATTACGTGGAGAACGCGCGCGAATCCCTCTCCGAGGCGGATAGAGCGACAGCGTTCACGACCGTGACCAACGAGCTCGCGAAAAAAGCCGTCGATCCCGCTGGCGTGAGCTACAGCTTTGCTAGTGACGGTTCCCGCGATATCGCGGCAAACGCCATCATGAACGTCGGCAAAGACCTCGCGGTCTACGCCAAGGACACGCAGAAGCAGACGGATTATAACGTCGCAAAGACGACCGCAACCGCGCTCTTCTGGGTGCTTGCGGTGCTGGTCGGTACCGTGCAGGGCGGCATTCAGGCGCTGTCCCGCTCCTATTTCGGCAAGCTCGTACCGCAGACGAGAAGCGCGGAATATTTCGGCTTCTACGATGTGTTCGGTAAGTTTGCTACGGTCATCGGCCCGCTCCTGTACGCGATGTTCTATATGCTGACCGACCGCGCGTCGATCGGTATTCTGAGCCTGCTCATCCTCTTTGCCAGTGGCGGACTCCTGCTGATCTTCGGCAGAAAAGAGCTCGCCAAGACCGAGGTGGAGATGCGCGAGGCAAACGCGCGCATGGCCGCGCAGGAATAACACACACGGAGGAATACCCGATTTTTGAAGCGAATCAAGCAATTTAGTAAAACGACACAGACGATCCTCTTCGTCGGCGTGGCTGCGCTTTTGTTGGCCGCGCCGACGCTTTCGCGCGCGGAAAGCGAAGCTGTTGCAACGGATGTCACGGCGCAGTCGGAGTCCGCGAACAAGGAGGACACAAGAGCCGTTCGCCGCACGCGCGATGCAAAGTTGGAAACCTATGCGGAGTACGACGCGGATCAGGCGTTTTCGCTAATTTGGCCGAATAGCGCGGGTGTCCGCACGGCGTACGTCAAGTGGTACGCGCAGCCGGATTGTGCTATACTGGTGCAATCGGACGAAAACGGTTTGGAGCTGAGCCGCGAAACCATCGACGAGCCGAGCTTCAACGACGTTTACGCGATCCTGCCGGAGGCGCGGTCTCTCTCGCTCTCGTGTGAAAACGGGTGCAAGATCGCGGAGGTGACGCTCTACTCCGAGGGAACCTTGCCGGACGGCGTTTACGATTGGCAGCCGCCGGTGAAAAAGGCGGATTTGCTGGTCGTCTCCGCGCATTGCGACGACGAGCTGCTCTTTTTCGGCGGCACGATTCCGTATTATGCGGGTGAGCGCGGCTATCAGGTGCAGGTCGTCTACATGGCAAACGAAGACCGCTTGCGTGTGGACGAGGCACTCAACGGCCTTTGGCATGCGGGCGTGCGCAACGCTCCCGTGTTTCTGCCGCTTAAGGACGTCTACACCCAGACGCTTCGCTTAGCGCTGATCAACTGGAACGAAGAGACCACCACGCGCCTGCTCGCGGAGCAGATCCGGCGTTTTCAGCCTGAGGTGATCGTGACCCACGACCTCAACGGCGAATACGGTCACGGCGCGCATATGGCAACTGCGACCTGCATGGTCAACGCCGTACCGCTCGCGGCGGAAGCTTCGTTTGACCCGGACACCGTGCATACATTCGGCGTCTGGCAGGCGCAGAAGCTGTATCTGCATCTGTACCCCGAAAACCGGATCACGATGGATTGGAACCAGCCACTCTCCAAGTTTGGCGGAAAGACCGCGCTGGAGGTCGCCAACGAGTCGTATCATATGCACGTTTCCCAGCTGGACTATCACAGCAATGTCTTTATCGGCGGGGACTTTAGCTCCACCGACTTCGGGTTGGAATATTCCGCGGTGGGTTTGGATACGGCAAAGGATGATTTCTTTGAGCACATCGATCCCGCGCGCCTGAGCAACTATGTTGTGCCGACGCCCGCGCCTTCACCCGTTGCCACGGCGGCACCAACCAGCACACCCGTACCGGCAGAATCGACAGAAACGGAGAAACCCATGCAAAACAGCAATCTCTCGCTTTTCCTGATCGCGGGCATCTCCGCGTTTGTCGCTGCGTTCTCCGCTGCGGTTGCCGTAGTCGTGATGCGCAAAAAGAAGAACAAGTGAGCCGCAAAAACCCAATCATAGAATGAATCTCTGGAGTAGAATGACCGCATGAAAAAAGCCTTTGCCTTCCTCGTGTGCGCGCTGGCGTTGACCATGATGCCCGCCGCCGCATATGCGGAATCCAACGAAACAACGCAAGCGCCCTCCGATGGCGTGAGCCTCACGCTCACCCTGCCGGAGAACCTCAAGCAGTATGCGTACCGGCTCACGGACACATACGTCATTTCGCGCGTCTACTTCAAGCAGCGGGACACGCTCGTGATTCAACCGCAATCTCCCGCGCAGGTGCTGGTGCTTAACTGGTATGACGTGCCCGCTTCCTATACGGTGACCCAGCTCGACGCGGCAGGGCAGAGCCTCGCGGAAGAGACGATCACCGACGGTGAGCTTGGCCGTCAGATCAAGCTGGATGCAACCTGCGTCAGCGTGTCTATTCTGTTCAACGAAAACGGCGCGTTGGGCGACGTTATGGCGTATGCGGACGCATCGGCGGCTCCGGCTGCGTTTTCGCCCGCGCCGACATCGTGCGATCTACTCGTGATCACCGCAGAGCCGGGCATGGAGTTCAGCCAGTTTGGCGCGGTGCTGCCGATGTACGCAAAGGAAAAGGGCATCTCCACTGCCGTGCTGTATGTCTCCGACTATAGCAAGCGCGCCCGCGCCTATGAAGCGCTCGCGGGGCTTTCCGCGGCGGGCTACACCGAATATCCCATCTTTGGCGGATATCAGAGCGACAATTATGACTCCTACGACGTGACGCAGGGCATGTTTGACCGCCGTGCGTTCGTGGAATACCTCAAAGCAGAAATTCAGGCGCTGAACCCGAAGGTCATCGTTACCCACGGGACGGAGGATGGCTCCGGCGCACACAGGCTCGTTTCCGAGTGTGTGCAGATCGCGGTGGAAGAATGCCCCAGCGTGCAGAAGCTCTATTGCTTCGGTGCCGCGCAAGGCACGACCGCAACGGTTCTGGACCTGAACACGCAGCTCAACTACTATGCGGGTAAAACCGCGGCGGAAGTTGCGCAGAGCGCATATGATCAGCACGTTTCCCGCCGTGTCTTCGGGCGTTCGATCGATCCTACCAGCGCTTATACGCTGGTCTACTCCGCGGTCGGCGCGGACGAAGCGCTAAACGACCTGTTTGAGCACATCGATACGGCGACTCTTCTGACCTACGCGGTTGCGACGCCGTCTCCGGCTCCCGCGCCGGAAGCGACGGAAGCGCCCGCGCAGGACACGCAGACCGCACAGGAGCCGCAAAACCCCGCACAACCCGCACAGCAGGCGAGCAAGGATGAGAGTAAGGTTGCAAACCCGATCTTGCCAAAGACCGCGCTGCTCGCGCTCTGTTTGGGAGCGGCGCTGAGCGCAGCTCTGTTCGCGTTTGCTTACCGGAAACTGCGGGATAGCCGCGGGAAAGTTACCGCGTTTGGCGTCTGTTTCCTTCCGCTTGTGCTGGGCGCTTGCGCATGCGCAATCCTTGCCGGAATGAAGGCGAAGGAGCCGGAGGCGCAGGCACCGGTTGCCGCCGAAACGGCGGCGGAAACACCGCTGCCCGCGTCCGAAGCACCGGAGGAAACCCCGGCGCCGGAAGCAACCGCAACGCCGGAGATCACCGCAGTGCCGGAAACGGCAGGCGATCCGGATGCGCAATACTACCGCTCGGCAAGCGATCCCACAGAGGTGATCGTGACCGAATTGGAAAATGGACATTGGGAATACCGCACGGACACCCTCGGCATCTCGATTGAGCGCGTGAGCACAAAGACGAAAGAGGGGAAACCTCTGACGTACTTCGTCGCGGATATCCACATGCGCGACATGAGCGAGTTCCGTCCCGGCTTCGGTGCGGAAGGGCACACCGGCAGGGGCGCGATCTATCCCTGGCTGATCGCGCGGCGCGAAAAAGCCGTGCTCTGGATCACGGGCGATAATCTCATCAACGACGAACGCGAGGAGAAGGGGATTCTGATTCGCGACGGGCGGATGTTCTGGTCGGGCGAAAAAGAGGATACGCTCGCGATCTATCCCGACATGTCCATGCGCATCGTCAAAAAAGGCGCGATGACGCCCGGCGCGCTCCTGGAGGACGGCGTCGAAAACGCATATTCCTTCGGGCCCACCATGATTGACAACGGCGTCATCAACGACAAAGCGAAGTTCCACCGCGTCCGCAGAACGAATCCACGCACGGGCATCGGCTATCTTTCGCCGGGACACTATATCGCAATCGTGGTCGACGGCAGACAGAACAACTACAGCGTCGGCTTGCCGATCTGGGACTTTGCGGATCTGTTTGCGTCCTATGGCTGCACCGTTGCGTATAACCTGGACGGCGGGCTTTCCGCCGCGATGATCTTCATGGGCGAACAGCTCAACACGCACTCCGGCGTCCGCACCGGCAGCAGCGACGATATCTCCTACCAGCGCGCCGTGCCGGATGGACTGATGTTTGGCTACAGCACGCAGGTGCCGTCGGTGGACGATCCTGTCGGCAACAACGGCAACAACGGCAATAGCGTCACGAAACCCTGATTGCGTCGATTTGAACCTTTTGCAACATCGACGAAACACGTTGTTTTTGTGGTTGACGGCGCGAAAGACCCGTGCTAGAATAAAGCCCGAACAAAAAACCGAATACCGCCTTATCAAGAGTGGCAGAGGGACCGGCCCTATGAAGCCCGACAACCTGTTTGTGAAGAGCAAATAAGGTGCCAATTCCGGCAGCGAAAGCTGAAAGATGAGCGTTGCACCATCAGACTTGTGAAACCTCATCCGCGGATGAGGTTTTTTTGTACCATAATCGTTGGAGGAATCTTTTTCATGGCAACCCGACTCTTTACGTCCGAATCCGTTACGGAAGGACACCCAGACAAAGTGTGTGACTGCATCTCGGATGCGGTTCTCGACGCAATTTTTGCGCAGGATGCAACCGCGCGCGTGGCTTGCGAATGTGCGGCAAGCACCAACCTCGTGCTCGTGATGGGTGAAGTGACCACCACGGCGCACGTAGACGTGACCCAGATCGTCCGCGGTGTTGTGGACGAAATCGGCTACAACAAGCCCGAATACGGCTTTGATGCCAACGCGCTGACCGTCATTACGGCTCTCAACAAACAATCGCCCGATATCGCGCTTGGCGTCGATCATGCGCTGGAGGAAAAGGGCGGCGAACAGGAAGCGCTGTTCTCCACCGGCGCCGGAGATCAGGGCATGATGTTTGGCTACGCCTGCGACGAAACGCCGGAGTATATGCCGCTGCCGATCTCGCTGGCGCACGCGCTGACAAGATCACTCACAAACGCGCGCAAGAGCGGCGAAATTCCGTATCTCCGTCCGGATGGCAAGAGCCAGGTTTCGGTGGAGTACGATGGATACACGCCCGTGCATATCGATACCGTGGTCGTCTCCGCGCAGCATGACGAGGTGGATATGGAGCAGCTTCGGCGGGACATCCGCGAGCGCGTGATTCTGCCCGTGCTGCCCGCAAACCTGGTCGATGCGCGCACCCGCATCCTCGTCAACCCGACGGGACGCTTTGTCATCGGTGGACCAACGGGAGATTCGGGACTCACTGGACGCAAGATCATCGTGGACACCTACGGCGGCTATGCGCGGCACGGCGGCGGCGCGTTCAGCGGCAAGGACCCGACAAAGGTAGATCGTAGTGGCGCGTATATCGCGCGCTATGCGGCAAAGCATGTCGTCGCGGCGGGGCTCGCAAAGCAGTGTGAAATTCAGCTTGCATACGCCATCGGCGTGGCTTGCCCGGTCTCCGTGCGCGTGGATACGTTTGGCACGGGCGTCGTGGACGATGAAAAGATTGCACAGGCCGTGCAAAAGGTGTTCGATTTCCGTCCCGCGGCAATCATCGAAACCCTCGGCCTTCGCAAGCCCATCTATCGCCAGACGGCGGCCTACGGCCACTTTGGCAGGCACGATCTCGACCTGCCTTGGGAACGGCTGGATCGCGTGGACGCGCTGAAGGCCTCGATCGGGAAATAAATAAACAAACAAAAAAGCGGGGTTGCTTTGCAGCAACCCCGCTTTCTATGTGTGAATCAATCGTTTTTGTCCTTCTCGTTTGGTTGATAAAAATCGTCCGTGTCGAAGGGATCGAAGGTATCGCCGACCTTGACCGATTCTTCCAGCCGCGCGGCTCTTTTCGCCTTGCGGTCGTCCTCCGCCCATTGGCGGGAGATCAGCATGACGGAGCTGATGATGGCGCAGATGGCCAGTACCATAAACACCTGCTTGGAAAGCTCGCTCGCCATAAACGCCATGACGGCGTTGAAACCGTCTACGACGTAGAACACCAGCGTCATCACGGCAAGGATGATCGTCAGGTGCGGCAGCACACGGGATAAAATTCGTTTCATATCCGCTTTCCTCCCTTACTGACCGTTCGCCGAAGTGGGTTCGACGATGTAGATAATGTCGCTGGTGTCGCGCGGAGAGGCGTCTTGCGGCTGGCTGCGCCATTCACCCATGTAGGTCATGACCGCCGTGTCGCCGCCGTCGAGGTTGAAGGCGACCTTGCAGCCGAGATCGTAGTAGATTTGCGCGAGCTGCGGATAGGTCAGACCCCAGGAGTAGTCCTTCTGGCGACCGTCCGCGAGGATGAAGCAGTAATGTCCCGGCTCATAATATCCGATCGAAGAGAGCGGATTTGCTTTGCCGTTTGCAAACTGCGCGGGAACCTGTCCGTTTTCAAGCAGCTGCGGCCCAAACGTCCAGATTTGATACGGCTTTTTGGCATAGATCGCATCGACATCCGCGCCCTTGAGCGTCTGCGGATAGGTCTCCATCGTGCCATCGTAGTAGAGCACGCAAACGTCGCCGTAGACGGGCAGGATTCTCTGCCACTCTACGCCGTCGCGCACGACGATGCCGTCGTGAAACGCGAAGTTATCGCCGGAGATGGCGACGAGCGATTTCGTGAGCTGCGAAAGCAGGAGCGTGGACATGACGTTCTTGCGCTCGCCCGGGTTTTGATCTTTATAGTTCAGGGCAACTCCCGTGTGGAAGCTCGAAATATCCTTGATGTAGATATCCGCGATGTAGTATACGATGGGCTTGCTCTCGGTTCCGGTTGTGTTCTTGGTGATTTCGATGGAGACGTTCGCGCTCCGGTAGGAGGAGTCGGTTTGCTCGATTTCGCCGGTGGTGAACTTCTCCGCGTACTTTCCGCCGAGAAGGCCTGTGTCTGCGACCGCGGGCGTTGGAGTGGCCGCATCCGGCGCGGGTGAGGACGCGTCCGCGGTAGCCTCAACCTGTGCGGGTGTCGTGAGCGCCGTCGGGGCATAAGAGCGCTCCCGGAGAAAATAAAAGTACGTAAACCCGCCGAGAAAAGCGCCGAGTACCAGTAGATCGGCCACAATTGCGGTAATCAGGCGTTTGATGGAGTGGGAACGGGGATTCATCATGATGAAACACGATCCTCCTTACTTGGTGTATCGACTGCCGCCGGGAAAAGATCAGGCCTCCGGGCCGATTTCCTCGCTCTGCGGCGGAAAGACGTACTTGCGCTGCATGAAGAAGCTGACCGGGTAGAGCACGAGCTCCACGAGAATCTTGCCGATGGGCAGCGGCATGAAGTGCGTCGCGACGACCATCAGGCCGTAGTTGACGGCGAGGATGGCGGCGACGAGCACATAGTAGCGTAAGATGCTCGAACGGCTGCGGTTTTCGAAAACCAGCTTGCAGTTCATGAAGTAGTTGGCAAGCGAGCTTAAGATGCGCGCGCCGACGACGCTGATGAGCAGCGACTGCGCCATGTCCTTCGTGGCGGAGGAAAGCAACAGCAGCAGCACATAGTCCAGCAGCATCGCAACCAGCGAGGACGCGACAAAGAACAGGATCATCTTGTAGATGCGCCAGCCATCGCGGAAGGCGTTAAAGTGCGAGGATTTGTTGTCTTCAATATACACGGTTTCGATCGTTACCTCTTCAATCGGAATTCGGTGGCGCGTGGCGTAAAGGAGCACGTTGATCTCGTACTCGTAGCGGTCGCCCTTCATCTCCAGCATCATGGGAATGCGGAACACGCCGAATGCGCGAAGGCCGGTCTGCGTGTCGTAGATCTTCACGCCGGTGGAGGCGGCAAACACCGCTCTTGTGATGGCGTTTCCTGCGCGGCTCTTGAACGGAACGTTCCCCGTGAACTGGCGGCTGCCGAGCACGAGCCGTTCCGGCGCGGCTTCCCAGGCCTTGCTCACGCGAATGATGTCGTCCGGCAGGTGCTGTCCGTCCGCGTCGATGGTGACGACGCCTTCGTCCGCGGGATACTGATCGTAGATATAGGTCAGCGCGGTCTTGAGCGCCGCGCCCTTGCCGCGGTTGACGCTGTGGTGAATGATCTTTGCATATGGCTCAAGCGAGTCAAAGAGCGGGCGCGTGTCCGCGCTGCTGCCGTCGTTGACGATGATGAGGTCATAAGATGTCTTTTCGTGGAGGTCAAGCACGAGGCGATAGAGCTTCTCGTCTGGCTGATACGCCGGAATAATGACGACCATAGGAGTACTCCTTTTATGGTTGTTAGATCAGCGAAAAGTCGGCGGGTCAGAGTCTGGACCGACATCCGCGCTGAGCGCATGAAAACAAAACGTTGTTGGTTAAACGCAGTGTATAGTATATCCTATTTCCTTGGCTGTGAAAAGCGTATGTCGGATTTGACGCAAGAATGTCATTTTTTAGATAATTCCGCATAAATCGGGCGCTTTTTTGGTGCTGTCACACGGTCACTTTGTAAACTATTTGTAATAATTGGAATGGACCGCGGATTTTTTGGAAATCCTGCTATAATAAAGGCGGTATTCAACGACGGAAAGGATACAGCGAAACAATGGCCCGAACACCCGATCAGACACCTGAGCAGGAAGAACAATCCAAAAAGGCGCATAAAAAAGGCGCACAAAATCAGGAAAACGGAATGGCGAAGCAGCAGGCCGAGCCAGAATATGAATATACCGGCATGGAAGTGGAGCCGTTTGTTCCGACGGACGTGTATCCCACGACGCATGTCCGCGGCAAGCGCACGCACGCAAAGAAAAAGAAGCGCGCGCTCTGGGCGGTGCTGCTCGTTGTCGGTATTCTCCTGCTTGCGGTCGGCGGCGTGTTTGCGTACGCGCTGTTACTCAACCCCAGCGCGCAGTTCGCGGACATCGGGGAACAGAATCAGACGCAGGTGGTTACGCTCGATCCTTCCGCCGCGACCGCAACGCCGGATCTCGCGGCGCCGACTCCGACGCCCACGCTCGATCCCTATGAGGTGATCAGCGCGCAGGCGGACACCTCCATGATGCAGAACATCGTAAACGTGCTGCTCATCGGCGTGGACTACGCGCAGGAGCGCGAAACCTGGAACGGAAAGCACGAGTATCATTCGGACGTCATGATGGTCATGGCGATCAACTTCGATACAAACCGCGTAGACCTCATCTCGCTTCCGCGCGATACCTACGCGAACATCCCCGGCGTGAGAGGCATCTATAAGCTCAACGCCTCCATCAACTGCGGCGGCGGATTTGAGGCACCCGGCGGTACGGGATTCTTGAAGACCTGCGAGGCCGCAAGCTGGATGCTCGGCGGCATTCCCGTGAATTACTACTATGCGGTCACGATGCCCGCGGTCAAGCAGCTGGTCGATTCGATCGGCGGCGTGGACTATAACATGGATATCGATTATACGATGATGGGCCGGACATACAAAAAGGGTCCGACGCATCTGAACGGACAGGGCGTTCTGGATTATCTGCGCGTGCGTAAAAAAGTATCGTCCGGCGGCGACCTCAACCGCGTGAACCGTCAGAAGGAAATGCTGATCTCGATCTTTGAATCGATGCAGCAGCAGAACCTGATCCTGAAGGTACCGGATATCATCAGCTCGTTCCAGGGTCAGCTCTTCACGAACTGCACGCTGGGGCAGACCGCAGCATTGACGAAGTTTGCCTACTCGCTGGATAAGAACAATATCGGCATGTACACGATGGGCGGAACGGGCCCCACCAACATCTTCAACTGGAACTTCATTTTGACCGACCAGACGAACCGTGTGAAGATCATCAAGGAGATCTATGGCATCGATGTTCCGCGGGAGCTGGAATATACCGCGGATTATGCGTATTATCGCTGGGCGGACATGATCGCGTCCCAGTATCTGGACACCACGCGCCCGCTGGTGGATTTCGTTTCCGAGGCGCTTGCGGCGGACGAGCTGCTGCCGACGATGGAACCGACGCCGGAAATCACACCGGGGATCTCGCCGGAGTACTATACACCCGATCCGGCGACAGTGACTCCGGATCCAGCTACTACGACGAAAGCGAAAGGCACCGGTTCCTTCAGCGCCGTGCATCTCAGCGCGCAGCCTCCGGTCCGAAAAGAAGAGTACCAGCAGTATTCGCAGCTGGAGCGCGATATGTTTAACAACTTCCTCACATCGCTGGATGCGCTGGAGGAAGCGCAGGCCATCGCGCGCAAGGAAGCGCAGCGCTACGCGAGCGGAAAGAGCAACGACCTGGAGCAGGCGACGCAGGACGTGAAAGACTACTCCTCGCATCTCAAGAGCGACGCGCTGGAGCTTGCGCAGGTGTTCGGGTACCCGACGGGCAACCTCGTCTGGGCCTTCCGCTACGAGAACGACGCATCGTTTAACGAAGTCAAAGTGGACTTCAACTAAACGACCTGAGAAGCAGACAGAATAAAGCAAAAGCAGGCATTTTGAAATAAGATGCCTGCTCTTTGTTTCTAGAGATAAAACAAAAAAAGCGACGCAATCTCTCGCGTCGCATTTGTATTGTTTTGGTTCTCAGCCCGGGATATCGCCGACGCCGTTGAGCACCAGACGCGGACGGTATGGGAAACGCTTCATCTCCTCGACGGTGGTTACGCCGGAGAGCACGAGCACGGTATCGAGTCCGCTTTCCACGCCCGCGATGATGTCCGTATCCATGCGATCCCCGATCATCGCCGCCTCGTTGGAGTGAACGCCCAGCATGCGAAGGCCGGTGCGCATCATCAACGGGTTCGGCTTGCCGACAAAGTAGGCGGATTTTCCGGTGGCGAGCTCAATCGGCGCGATGAGCGCGCGGCAGGCGGGGATGATGCCCGCCTCGGAAGGGCCGGTCATGTCGGTGTTGGTGCCGATGAGCTTCGCGCCGTTTTGAACGAGGTGCACGGCCTTGAGGATGCTCTCGTAGTTATAGTTGCTGGTTTCACCGACGATCACGTAATCCGGGTCAACGCCGTTGGTCGTGATGCCCGCTTCGTAGAGCGCGTTGAAAAGCCCGGGAGCGCCGATCACGTATGCGCTGCTGTTCGGCGCCTGGGAGCGGATGAAGTTCGCGGTTGCAAGCGCGCTGGTGTAAAAGTGGCTCTCGTCCACATCCAGCCCCATGCGGGCGAGCTTGCTCTGGAGTTCCTTCGGCGTTCTGCCGCTGGCATTGGTTAAAAATAAGAATTGCTTATTCTCACGATAGAGCCAATCGACGAATTCCTTCACGCCCGGCAGGAGCCGCTCGCCGTGATAGATGACGCCGTCCATATCGCAAATGAAGCCTTTTTTGCTGCGTAAGATGTCCATGGATGTCCTCTCTTTATTCCATTTTACTCATTATTCATTCTCATATGAGCATACCACGTTTATAAAATGCGCACAAGCTTGGCAAAAAACAACCGAATCCGGGCAGATTGGATTTGTTTCAATCTGTTACGATTTTATGCGTTTTTTACCGCCAAATCGGCAAAGGAACGATAGAGTTCACATTTCCTCTATAGTTCGTTCAAACGCATACGATATACTTTCATGGAATTAAGGAGGCGAACGCATGAAATTACGACACTTTCCGCTCCGGCAGATATTTGCCGCGCTCTTTGCGCTGTTTTTTCTGACGTTTGCCGCCTCGTGCTCCTGGACCGATCCCGTGGTATCCATTGGAACGCCTTCGCCGGATGTGACCAACACCGCGACGCCGGACGACACCGCGGTGCCGCAGACGCCCAGCGCGGTTCCTTCGCTGACGCCGTCGGGCACAATCGCAAGCCCAAGCGCCTCGCCGGACGAAGCAAACGGCGCGGGTGCGTATACCATCGCGGCGGACGTCAGCGAAAGCCAGAAGACCTATTACTCCGAACAGCCGGATGAAAACGCGCTCCGCGTGGAAAACGGCGCGATGGCGGGGATCGACGGCGCAAGCGTGGAAAAGCGCGCGGGCGACGCCTCCAGCCTCGAAAATGTTTCGGCATTCGGGCTTAACGCGGCCGTCCTCGTGCACGCAAACGCGCAACTCCTCGTGACCAACGGGGACGTAACATCCGTTTCCCTCGGCGCCGGCGGTGCGTTTGTCCGCCAAGGCAAACTTCAACTTGAAAAGAGTGCAATCCGCACGACGGGGGATTCCTCCTATGCGGTCATGATTTCCAAGCAGGGCAGCCTGACCGCGCGCGAGTCCAATCTCTCGACGCAGGGAGCGGGCTCGCCCGCAATTATTGCGGGAGCGGAAGGCGAAACGCTCCTAGAGGGTGGAATCGCGGCAACAGCTGGACTCAATTCGCCCGTTGTGAGCGTTTCGGGAAATGCCACGATTCATAACGCAACCCTTCGCGCCAACAATTCTCAGGCGATTGAGGTCAATGGCGGGACTGTCTCGCTGACCGACTGCGCCGTTTCGGGGCGTATGAGTGACCCGACAGGCGCGCCCGCCCAAACGCAGCCTTACTGCGTTTCGCTTGCACAAGAAGCCGGTTCAGGCAGCGATATGAGCTCGTTTTCGATGGTGCGCGGTGCGCTCACAGCCCAGCGCGGAGACCTGTTTTTCGTCACCAACACAAAGGCCAGCATCTATCTGGAGGGCGTAGCGCTCTCGCTGAGCGAAGGGAATGCGCTGTTTCGTGCCGTCGGAAACGACGATTCACATGCGCAGGGCTCCTCCGGCAAGGTCGGCGCGGATTGCGCCATCATCGCGAAGAATCAGACGCTGGTCGGAGACATCATCACGGATGCGCTCTCGTCCGTGTCGCTGACGCTGCGCGGAGAAACCACGTATACCGGAACGATCAACACCGCAAACACCGCGCGCGCGGTGAAGGTCACGCTGGAGGATGGTGCTGTTTGGACGCTGACAGGCAACGCATATTTAACCGCGTTTACGGGGCAGGTTGGCAGCATCGTGACCAACGGGTTTACGGTTTTCGTCAACGGCGCGGCGCTGACCCGTTGACGGGACAATCGATGTGTTTTTTGGTATACTGGGTGAATCAATCACCGCAAAGTGCCGCTTGAAAGGAATTCCGTTATGAAACGTGATCATATCGTCTGTGTCGATCCATCCCGCTGCATCGGCTGCAAGCTCTGCGTGAGCGATTGCCCGACGGGCGCCATCCGCCTTGTGGACGGAAAAGCGGTCGCAAGCATGCAGGGTTGCATTCTCTGCGGACACTGCCAGGCGATCTGTCCGCAAAACGCGGTGTCGATCTCCGGCTTTGCCGAGGCTCCGGAAGAGATCACGCCCGAGATGCACGTTGATCCAGCGGCGCTTCTTGGCCAACTCAAGGCGCGCAGATCCGTGCGCCAGTTCAGCGCGCGCGAGATCGCGCCGGAGCTGATCGACCAGATCATCGAGGCGGGTCGCTATACGCCGACGGGCACGAACTCGCAGAATGTTTCCTATGCCGTGTTGCGCGAGCATATTTCGGACTATGAAGCGCCTGCCATCCGAACCTTTCAGCGGCTCAAGCGCGTGATAGACCTCGTCTACAGCGGAACGAGAAACATCCAAATCGACGATCACTTTCTCTTTAAGAACGCAAAGGCCGTGATCGTGATCAAGGGAGAGGACAAAGTCAACGCGGCGCTCGCCGCTTCGTCGATGGAGCTCATGGCGCAATCGCTCGGACTCGGCGTGTTCTACAGCGGATTTTTCACAATGGTGCTGCGCGTTTCACCGAAGCTACGCAAAAAAATCGGCATCCGCCGAGGGGAACAGGCGGTTACAACGCTCGTGCTCGGCTACCCCGCGGTGAAATATCAGCGCACCGCGCAGCGTGAAACGCCGGACGTTATGTTCGACTGATAATCGGCAAAAAACAACGGACAGGAAGCGAGTGGCTTGCCTGTCCGTTTTTTGTTGGATTGATGTTTTTACATTTGGTTATTTCTTGCAGGAGGCGACGATCTCGCAGATGTCGTCCACATCCGTGAGCGCGAGGTCCGCGTACATCGGCAGCGTCAAAACATTCTTGCTTGCCGCGAGCGCTACCGGCGTTTCCTCCGGGCGGAATCGGCCTGCGTAGCAGGCGGCCTCGCTCGCAAGCGGATAAAAATACTTCCGCGCGAACACGCCATATGTTTTCAGCGTATCGCTGACCTCGTCGCGGCCTGCGCCGAACACGGCGGGATCAAACGAAACGGGCAGGTACGCGTGATTTTGCGTGACCCCTTCCGGAATCGGGCGGAAGCTGAGTCCCGCGATGCCGGAAAGATTCTTGCGATACCGTTCCGCAACAAGCGCGCGCTTTGCGATCTCGCGGTCGAAATACTTGAGGTTGAGCAGCCCCATCGCCGCCTGAAACTCGTTCATCTTAGCGTTGCCGCCGACTTCGCGCACTTCCTCGTCCGGATGGAAGCCGAAGTTCTTGTAGCCGTTGAGCAGCTCCGCATATGTTGCGTCGTTGCAGGCAACCGCGCCGCCCTCGATCGTGTTGTAGCACTTCGTGGCGTGAAAGCTGAACATGGAAGCCGTGCCGTAGCTCGCCACAGCGCGCCCGCGAACGGTGACGCCGAAGGCGTGCGCCGCGTCGTAGAGCACGGGCAGATTATGCCGCTTGGCGATCGTTTCGATGGCGTCCATATCGCAGGGGTTGCCGTAGACGTGAACGGGCAGGATCGCGCGCGTTTGCGGCGTGATCTTCGCTTCCAGCAATGCGGGATCGAGCGTGAAGTAATTCGGTTCCACGTCGCAAAACACGGGCGTAAAACCGCAGCGCACGATGGCGTGCGTGGTGGAGATAAACGTAAACGGAGTCGTGATGATTTCGCCCGGCGCCAGGTTGAGCGCGGAGATGGCGCACTCAAGCGCGAGGTGTCCGTTGGAAAAGAGGCGCAGATACGGCGCTCCTAGCTTTTGCGCGAGCGCGGACTCCAGCTTTTGGTGCTGCGCGCCGCCGTTGGTGAGGTAGCGGGAGGCGAAGATCTCGCGCACGAGGGATTCATATTCTTCCACCGGAGGCAGTGACGGGCGCGTCACCAAAATCGGCGGATCTTTCTTCTGCATAGAACTCCTTTTTTGCCGCAAGCGGCAACAAAATCAGATAAAAAGTATTTTAATCTTTTTTGTAAGATAAGGCAAATCGGCTTACTCGATGATTTCAACGCCTTCTACAATATATCGCATTTTGATAATGTCAGCCGGAGGCGCGTCGCTATGCGCCGGGACGCGGACGATGCCTTCGCTGTCCGTCACCGGCCCGTGGAACGGGTTATACAGGTTCCGCGCGATGCTCCCGCGCAGATAGCGAATCAGATTATTCGGCGTACCGCTCGACCAGCTTCCGAGGCGAACATCCACAACGCCGCCGCCAAGCCCCCACCAGAAGTTCGCAATCGGGGACTCCTCGCGATCCATCGCAAGCAGCGCGCTGAGGCTGCCGTTGAGATAGCTCTTCACCATCGCGGTATAAAACCGTTCCCAGTTCCAGTCCGGCGCGGCAAGATATCGCGTGGGCTTTCCTTCTTGATCGATTCCGATTAGCGCGGTGAAGATGCCGTAGGGCAGCTCCGCCAGCGTGAGATGTGAATAGTGCGGGGTCAAAACCGTATCCGCGCCGAGGCTCGCCGCGTGGCGCACGCCGAACTCGCAGGTTTCCATCTGCTTGGGATCGACATCCCGCGTAACGACAAGCACCCTTGCATCGGGCCGTACGGAATGTACGCCGATGGCAAACGCGTTGATGTCCGAGGTGAAGCGCGCATAGCTGAGTTTCGGCGTGATGTAGGCGACCGTTCCGGTCTTCGTATGCTGTCCCGCGACGACGCCGCAGAGGAACACCGCCTCGTAATAACGTCCAAAGTAGGTGTGTAGGCGATAGTGATGCTGCATGCGGGAATAGACCAGCGTCAGGCAACTCGGGTGCTCCAGCGCAAAGCGGAGCACGGGGTTCATCAGCGACGGCGTGGTCACAAACAGAAGCCCCGCATCTCCCGCCTCCGCGGAGAGCATGTCGTAGGCATCCTCGCGGTCCTGCAAATCCAGCACGCGGGAGTCCACCTTTTCGCCGAGCTCCGCCTGCATGGCAAGCCGTCCCTGCTCGTGCGCGCCGAGCCAACTGTTCTGCGCGCGCTCGCCGGAGTAGGCAAACACGATCTTCGGGTTCTTGTGCGCCGAAAGCAGGCGCGTAAAGAACGCGGGCTCCGCGGCTTCGGCTTCCTCCTCCAGCACCACGCGCGGCGCGGGCGGGTGCTCCAGAATGTCCAGCTGGGGCTTGAGCGTGAGGATACGCGCGGTGAGCTCGTCCGGCAGGATGCTCATCGGGAAACCGTACACATGCAGGTATTCAAGGAACGCGTCTCCAAGGCAAAGCGTGCAGTTGCTGGGCAAGTATGCGCTCTCAAAGCGGGTGTAGAGCGCGTTGTAGTCCGGTGGATCGAGGGCGGGGTCCAGATCCGAAATGAGCCGCTGCTCGATGCGGTAGAGCCGCTCGTATTTGCGGGATTCCGACAGCTCGATGTCCGCAAACACGCCCTTCTTGCTGTAGGCAAGGAAGGTGTAGTAGCGCTCCACCTCCGGGTCGTTTTCGTCCCACTGCGGAATCAAGCGGATGATCTCCGCCTCAAACGAGCTCGCCTCGAAGTATTTCAGTACGCTGACGCGCTTGTTGCCCTCCGCGACGTAATATTTCCAGAGGTATTCATAGACGCGGATCGGGTCGCGGATGCCGCTCTGCAGGTGTGCCTCACAGAGGCTGATCCACTTGTAGGCAAACTCCGTGTCGGGGCTCAACAGCGGCATAAAGTTCGCGGCAAACGAGTTGGCGCGGCTTGCCTGATAGGTGCCGATGATGCGGTTGAGCGAGATGCGGCGCATGGGTTGATCGATGACGGCGAGCACGCCGTTCTCCTCGCGCTTGGCGTTGAGCACGGGCAGCAGCCCGCTCTCCCCGCGCGCGCGGCGCAGGGCAAATTCTTTTAACGCGCGTTTTCGCGCGCGGTCGTATTCTTCGTTTGCGTTGTTCACCGGGCTCATGAATGTTCCTCCGGAATGTGCGTCTTTCTAACAGTGCATTGAGGGGAATCGATGGCTCCCGCGGCTATTCCTTGTCCGGGAATTCCATCTCTAGAATGTGGTAGTTATACGCGTTGACGATGGTTGTGCAGTTATATTGCAGTATGCGCTTGGAGCCGATGGAATAGGTCAGGTGCTGGTGTCCGTGCAGGTGGTAGCGCGGCTGGTATTTGTCGATGAGTTTGACAAACGTATCAAACCCCTCGTGAAAGCGGTCGTCCCCGTCGCCGAGGCCTGCAGCAGGCGCGTGGGTGACCAGCACGTCAAACCCCTTCTTGAGGGACATGGACAGCGTCGCCTTGAGGATGCGCAGGTTCATCTCCCGCTCGGAGTAGTGGTTTGGTGCGGGGCGCTCGCTCTTGCAGCCGCCGAAGCCGACGAACCGCACGCCCTTGATGACAACGGGCTTTTCCTCGAGGTCGATGCAGCCCTCCGGCGGGTTGTCCTCATACCGTGCGTCATGATTGCCGCGCACAAACAGCAGCGGCGCGGGGATCATGGTCACGAGAAAAGACAGGTACTCCGCCTTGAGATCGCCGCAGGAGATGATCACGTCAACGCCCGCAAAGGCCTTTGCGTCGAAAAAGTCCCAGATAAATTCGCTTTCGTGGTCGGATACGACCAGAGCTTTGAGCTTCATGCTTGTTATGAGTCCGTTTCTCTTGATAAGATGAGCGCGCGAAAACGGTGATTGCAGATAGTAAACCCATTATAGACGCGCTTTATTACGCAGCCGTGTGCGAATTGAAAAGACAACGTGTATTATTACGATACACGTTTCTTGGCGGCTTGTAAAGCGCGCGCGGGTGAGCGGTGGATGCAAAAACCCCGCCCGGCGTTGACCGAGGGCGGGGTTGAATGAGAGGCAGGGTCAAAATCCAGCACGAAATGCGTTACGCCTGATAGAGCTTTTTGATCGCGCTCATGCCGTGCAGAATGCAGAGGCGGACGTTCTGCGCGCTGGCCTCCGCGTCGTGCGTTTCCAGCGAGCGCACGAGAGATTCGTGCAGCTTTGCGGACTTGGGGATATCCGGCGCGAGCGTCAGGTGCTGCCGAATCAGCCGCGCAATGGTCGATTCAAAGCTCTTATACGTCATGGCGTAGACCGCGTTGCCGGAATACTGCGTCAGGAGATAGTGAAAGCGAACCATCGGCTCCACCGCGTCGAGCGGGTTGACCGCGCTCTTGATGCACTGCGCGAGTACGCGAAGCGACTCGAATTCGTCCGCCGAAGCATGCGCGCTGGCAAGCCGCGCACACTCGCACTCGATCAAAATCCGCTGGTCGACGAGATTGCACAAGAGCGGATAATCGAGACGGAAACTGTCGCAGTTCATCAGCGCGCTGAGCACCTGCAGCGTTCCGTTGCGTTTGTAGTCCGCAATGATGCTGCCCTGGCGCGGGATGATGCGGATAAAGCCCTGATTTGCGAGCTCAAGAATGCCGGTGTTGACCAGCGAGCGGCTGACCCCCAGCTCCTGTGCCAATTCGCGCTCCGGCGGTAATTGCTGGCCGATCTGATATTCTCCGGAGAATATCTTCTGCTGCATCGCGTGAACGAACGACTTCTTCAGGCCTTCTTGTTTCATATGTGTTATTAACCGGTTGGCTTCCTTCCTGATTGCTTGGATGCGGCTCTGGCTTTTTTACACGGTACGCAAAAAAAAGCTGCGCCACAAGGTATTTATACAGGCAAGCGCTTCGTGCGCTTGTGGGGAAGCAGATATAGGTGTGATCAGCGCATCAGCGCGATCGTGAGGCAGATGCAAACCTGCCCGATGTAGTAGAGCGAGAGGTTGAGCGCCCGAAAGCCGCGATAGGTGCGACGGCCAAACTGACCCAGCACCAGCAGCACGTCGCTCGCGGCAAAGAGCACCCCGCCGAGAGCAAATATGGCCCGGCCTGTGTTTTGCGGCTCCAGCAAAAACATTGCGAGCGCGACGCAGGCCATGAGAAACACCACGCAGAGATAGACGATGCCGAAGGTCTTGATCGAACCTTCGACCTCGATGCGGGTAAGCACAAATCGAATCAGGAAAAACGAAACCACTGCGGCCGCGGGCAGCGAGTAAATCAGCGCCGCGGGCGCGCAGGAGACCAGCGCGAGAACATAGGCGACGTGCCCCAGCAAGAAGCTTGCTATGCCAAGCATAAACGCGCGCTTTGCGCCGTCCGTGATGAGAAATCGAAGGTTGAGGCAAACGTCTCCGATGGCGCCGAGCATGAGTCCAACGAGGACGAGCCGCGCGAAGCTCAGGCGGGTGGCAAGCGAAAACGCAAACACGCCGGCGAGCACAAACAGCAGCGAGGCCAGCGCCTTAAACAGCAGCGCCGAGAGTATCTTTTTGCTGTGCTCGAGGAGGATAAACACCGTTTCCGCTGCGCATCCAAAGAAGAGCAGAACGATGATGGCGGTCGTCATCCGGTGCGCCTCCCTTCGAACGGGAACCCCGGAAACGATTGTATAAAGACATTTCCCGAAAGGTACCCATATCACAGATTATAACAGTGTAACGGCGCGCATTCAATAGAAAGTGGGGTATACATTGCGATATATGTCTATAATAGCATGATTCGCACTATAAATCAGGCGTTTTTTCGCGGCATTGGGGCTGCCGCCCAACATGGCTCTCCTTGTAAAGTGGTGGAGAAATTCAATTTCCCGCACGGACGGCAGAGATACGATCAGCGGCAAAAAGTCGTATAACGAGCGATCCAATCGCATAAAACCGAGACAGAACCGAAACGCGATATTCAACGAACCTCGTTTGCGAGCAATTTGAACATATGATATTTTTGTTCATCTGTAAAGTGTTTTTTGCGTATATTGTCGAATTTCATACCGATCGATCCAGACGAAAAAAACAACACCCTCCGGAAAAGACCGGAGGGTGCAGGCTGCGATTTTGTTCTCGCGAGAGGTTTTTACAGCGTCGCCTTCCAGAGGCCATGCAGGTTGCAGTAGGCGTAGGCCGCAACGACCTTCGCACCGCCGAGCGCGAACACGGCTTCGGGTTTGCCGCCAACGGCCAGACACTTGCGCTGTCCGCCGTCGTCCGTCTGCAGATAGACCCATGCGATGTGGTGTTCCTCAAGCATCGGGTGATCGACGCTGCCAACATGAACGGTGCACTTGTCGCCTTCCACCTTGATGACGGGGACGTGCTTTTCATGGCTCGCGTCAACGCTGCCGGGGATCAGCTCGGTCATATGCTGGCCGCAGCAGGTCATCGGGGCTCCGGACGAGTGAATCATGCCAACGAGGTTGCCGCAGATTTCGCAGCGGAAGAAACGGGTTTCACATGTCATGATGAAGTTCCTCCTTGATCGTTTGATCGATATTTTATGAGTGCTCTTTGTTCGCGGTGCTCCGCGTCCATGGGAATCCGAATGAAAAGTTGATGTCGGCTTTCCGACTGTCTTCGAGGGATTCTATCATGTATGATACACCGAATCCGTAACAATGTCACTATCTAATAATAATTCCTGTTAGCGACATATATACGTCTTGCTTATATTATAAGAATTCTGGAAGGAAATATCCAGACAAGATGGTAAATTTTACGTGAAGAGACAGAAAAAAACAGAAAACGCACCGAATAGGAAGGTTTTTGAAAACTTCATCGCAAAGACGGGAAAAACAGGGTATAATCAGAAAAGAGAACATTTTGGAGGATCGTTATGGGACTCGACACCTATTTGCCAATCTGGAAGCAGCTTTCGAAGGAAGACCAGCAGGCACTGGAGGCCGCCGCCATCTTTCGCAGTGTGCCGAAAGGGACGATTGTGCACAACGGCTCTGCGGACTGCATCGGCGTGCTCGTCATCAAGAGCGGACAGCTCAGGTCCTACATCGTCTCCGATGAGGGCAGAGAGGTTACGCTCTATCGACTGTTGGAGCGGGATATCTGCCTGTTTTCGGCGGCCTGCATGATGTCCAGTATTCGCTTTGAGGTCACGATTGAGACCGAGAAGGATTCCGACCTCTGGCTGATTCAAACCGAAACCTACCGTGAGGTGATGGAGCGCAGCGCGCCGCTGGCGAACTACACCTGCCAGGTGCTTGCCTCGCGCTTTACCGAGGTAATGTGGCTCATGGACCAAATCCTGTTCAAGCGCTTTGACACCCGGCTTGCGACCTTCCTGCTGGAAGAGAGCGCGATTGAGGATTGCGATACGCTGGATATCACGCACGAGAAGATTGCAAACCATATGGGCACCGCGCGCGAGGTGGTCACCCGCATGCTCAAGTATTTTCAGGAAGAGGGCATGGTTTCGCTCTCCCGCGGCGGCGTCACCATCGTAGACCGCTGCAAGCTGGACGCAAAGGCAGGGTAATTCGATCCGTAGCGAATCGATATGTTCACAGCCTATTTGATCAGATAGAGAGAAACGATTTATGCTGAAAATCGGAGAATTCTCGGCTCTGACCGGAATCAGCATCCATATGCTTCGAAATTATGACAAGATCGGGTTGCTGAGACCGGAGCAGGTAGACCGAATAAACAACTATCGTTTCTACTGCGAAAAGCAAATCGTCCATGCGAATTATATTCAGACACTAAAGAGTCTAGGATTTGGATTAAACGATATCTCTAGAATTCTGGAATGTGGCACGGTGGATGATCGGATCAAGATGTTTTTGGAAAACAAGATCATAGAAAAAGAAGAAAACCTGCAAAACACAGTAAGTCAGATTGCGAAGATGAGGCAGGCACTTAAAGAACTCGACCAGAAGAACGCATATACGCTATCCATCAGTGTTAAGCACCTTCCAGCGCGCAAGGTCGTAAGCTTGCGTGACAACATACGATCGTTCTCGGAGGAAGGGCTTTTGTGGGAACGCTTGAATAGGGCGTGCAAAAAGCAAAATGTTAAGTTTGCCGATATGCAATACTCATTTGCGATGACGCATGACGTTGATTTTGAAAAGCCCAGTATCGACACAGAAGTCTTCCGTGTTGTCGAACGGCTTGAGTCGTGTGCCGGAGAGCTTAAGTTTTCGGAGATACCCGAAATGGAAGCGGCTGTTGTTGCGTTTGAGGGCATCTATAATCACATCGGCGAAATCAACAGTTATATCTACCGTTGGAGTATTGAGAACGGGTACCGACTGGTAGGCAAGGCATATAACATCTATTATCTCTCACCAGATAACGAACCAAACCCGGAAAAATTTGTCACTGAAATCTGCTTCCCAATCAAGAAATAGTGCTTGACTCTCGCATTGTACTAGCGTTTATGCTCCTATCATACGAACATATGACAGGAGCTTTTTTTATGCACGGAAAACAGATTGTGTTGCAGCACCACATGGACGATTATGAGTGCATGTGGAATGGAATTGAAGATCTATATATGCAGCAAAGCGGGCAGTCACTGCCGCCTAGTTTCTTTTTTACGCTATCCGGGTTTGGCGCATTCTGCTACATGAAAACACCAAAAGCTGAGTTGAAACGAATGATAGCGCTTGGAGACGGACGCACAAAACTGATGTATTCGTTTCTAGCGCCTATCGTAGGGTTTGAGTATAAACACTACGAATACAAAACATTTGAGCAAGCATTAAATAAAGCAAAAACGGAAATTGACAGCGGACATCCGACGGTTCTGGGTGCTCTGGATATGTACTATCTGCCATACTTCTTAAAACTCTATCATAAAGAACATATCCCTTTTCATTATGTATTGATGATAGGCTACTCTGATGATACTCAGTGTGTTTTTCTGCATGATTGCGGGCGCGAGGCGGTTCAGACGCTTTCCTATGATGAACTGCGCTCCGCATGGAATTGCAGCTATCCAGGTTTGTCAAAACCGAACACGGTCTGCACCATCCGAATGATCGCCGTAAAGGACAAATACCAAATTGCAAAGGAAGCTTTGTCAAAAAGAGGTGAACAATTTCTGAACCCGCCGGTGGGGTTTGTCGGGAGAAAGGGGTTTCAGAAGCTGATAACCGATTTACCGCAGTTGAAGGAAGAACTCGCGAAAAAAGACTATGATAAACTGCTTACCAATCTGGTGACATTTTTTGGCACGGTGCCAACTTTACCAAATAAACTGCGCGGTATTCAGGAACCGGACGAAGTAGATTTTTGTGGCGGCTTTGATAAAATGAGCCGAGTTTTGAGCGACTTAGGGCGCGAATATGGAGACGAAGCTATTCTGAAGGCATCCGTCCGGTTTCGCGAAGGAGCTGGAACCATCTCAGAAATCACAAACGTTGTTGTAAGCTATCTGATCGGGGAAAGCGACCGGACAAACGAGCTACCGGAGCTTTTCACAAAGGTAATGGAGATTATGACGGAGGGGTTTGTAATCTTGCGGGGAAACATTTCTAGAATTGGAAATTGAGGAATGGTATTGGATAAATGAAGCGATAGTAGCCACAAAGCGCCGTCCGGGTGGAGCCGGGCGGCGCTTTGCGTTGCTTGCAGTTTTTCTTACGGAATCAAGGAGAGAATTTGGGGCTTGGGACGGGCGCCTGCGGTCTGATTGACCACTTTGCCGTCCTTCATGACGATGAGCGTGGGGATGCTCATAACGCCAAACTTGGCTGCGAGTTCGGGCTGCTCGTCTACATTGACTTTACCGACCTTCAGGTCTGCCCTTTCGTTTGCAATCTCGTCGATGATGGGGGATACCATGCGGCATGGGCCACACCAGCTTGCCCAGAAATCGAGGAGTACGGTTTTGCTTTCCTTTAAAACTTCTGCATCGAAGTTATCCTTCGTAATGACCTTGGTAGACATGACGTTTGCTCCTTTGCTGTTGATAGTGTTATTGTACTGGATGTGACGTATCGAAACCGTGACTATGTTACACTGAAAAAACCCAGCAACTCTGCGGTTTTTTGCGCGATCGAAGTCGGGAAATATCCGTCTTTTTCGCGACGAAC
This sequence comes from Christensenellaceae bacterium, assembly GCA_963667195.1. GTDB lineage: Bacteria > Bacillota > Clostridia > Christensenellales > CAG-138 > UBA7703. The sequence continues at coordinate 1,106,963 of OY762962.1, read as the reverse complement.
GTGCAGCGGAACCAAATATTTCGTTTAGACAGACAAAATTGTATTTATGCACTTTAGCGCGTTAATACAGCGCACAGAAAAAGCCGTGAATCGGGCAAAAACGGATTCTTATGAAATTTGCCGGTTTGTATTGACGTGGATGATTATGCAGGATAGACTCAATTTATCCGAAGAAATGCAAACGATTTGACGGGGTATATCTTATGATCGAGTTAAACGGAATTACGCTGACGATAGAAGAGGTTGCCCGCGTGGCGCGCGAGCGGGAAGCGGCGGAGCTTTCGCAGGAAGCGTGCGAGGCCGTCAATCTTTCCCGCGCGCATGTGGAGGCGATGCTCAAGAGCGGCGAGGCGGTCTACGGACTCACCACCGGCTTTGGCAAGTTCTCCGACACGCGCATTGCGGACGAGGACACGGCGGAACTCCAGCGGAACCTGATCGTGAGCCACGCCTGCGGCACGGGAGAAGCGCTTCCTTCCGAGGTGGTGCGCGGCGTGATGCTGCTTCGCCTCAACGCGCTGGTCAGCGGATTCTCCGGCATCCGGCTTTCCACGATGGAGACGCTGCTCAAGATGCTCAACGCGGGCGTGCATCCCGTGATTCCCGAAAAAGGCAGCCTCGGCGCAAGCGGAGACCTCGTTCCCCTGGCGCACATGGTGCTGCCGATGATAGGTTTAGGTCAGGCGGAGTATTGCGGCGAGATTCTCGCGGGCAGCGAGGCCATGCGCCGCGCGGGGATTCCGACGATTCGGCTCGCGGCAAAGGAAGGCCTCGCTCTCATCAACGGCACGCAGGTGATGACCGCCATCGGCGCGCTCTGCGTTTACGACGCGGTGCGCCTAAGTAAGAACGCGGACATCATCGCGTCTTTGACTTGCGAGGCGCAGAGCTGCATCACAAAGGCGTTTGATCCGCGCGTGCATCAGCTGCGCGGTCACGCGGGGCAGATCGCCTGTGCGGAAAACCTGAGAAACATCCTCAAAGACAGCCAGCTTTCCGGCGAAAATATTCCCGGCAAGGTACAGGACGCGTACTCGATCCGCTGCATTCCGCAGATTCACGGCGCGAGCAGGGATGCGATTGAGTACGTCTGTAACGCGGTCAGCCGCGAAATCAACGCCGTTACCGATAATCCCTTGATCTTCCCGAAAGAGGGAGACGTCATCTCCGGCGGAAACTTTCACGGTCAGCCGATGGCGCTCGTGTTCGACTTTCTCGCCATCGCGCTCGCGGAATATGCCAACGTTTCCGAACGGAGGACGGAGCGTCTCGTCAACCCCGCGCTCAACAACCACCTGCCCGCGTTCCTCGCTCCCAACGGCGGACTCAACAGCGGGTTTATGATCGCGCAATACGCGGCGGCGGCGCTGGTTTCCGAAAACAAGGTGCTCGCGCATCCCGCGAGCGTGGACTCGATTCCCTCCTCCGCCAATCAGGAGGATCACGTCAGTATGGGCACCATCGCGGCGCGAAAAGCGGTCGAGATCCTCAAAAACGCGCAGCGCGTGCTCGCCATCGAGCTCTTCGCGGCGGGACAGGCAGCGGGGCTGATCGGAGAAGCGAAGCTCGCTCCCGCGACGCACGCGGCATACGGCGTGCTCCGGCGGGAAGTTCCGCTCATCGAGCACGATATCCTGATGTATGAACAGATGCAAAAATGCGAGCGCATCGTGATCGAGGGCCGGCTGATCTTGGCCGTGGAAGCGATCACGGGCGAACTGAACTAAAGAGAGGGTGGTTGCGATGAGTAACGAGCAGAGGACAATCCGCCTTGGCGACGAGCTGCCGCCGATGCCGGTGTTTGACCCGACCAAGCGGCGCGCGCCGGATCGCGGCTATCGCTTAAGCCCCGCGCAGACGCGGCAGGCGCTGAAAAACGCGCTGCGCTATGTGCCGGAATCGCTCCACGAAACACTCGCGCCGGAGTTTTTGAACGAGCTCAAGACGCGCGGGCGCATTTACGCCTACCGCTATCGTCCAGAAGGACGCATCTACGGCAAACCCATCGAGGCCTATAAGGGAAACTGCCTCGCCGGGCGCGCGATGCAGGTGATGATCGACAACAACCTCGACTTCAACGTCGCGCTCTATCCCTACGAGCTGGTCACCTATGGCGAAACGGGGCAGGTCTGCCAGAATTGGCTGCAATACCGGCTCATCAAGCGATATTTGGAGGAGTTGACGGAGGAGCAGACGCTGGTGCTGGAGTCCGGCCACCCCGTGGGCCTCTTTCCGAGCAAGCCTACAGCTCCTCGCGTGATCCTCACCAACGCGCTCATGATCGGCATGTTTGACAACATGGACGACTGGGAGATTGCGGAGCAGATGGGCGTCGCCAACTACGGGCAGATGACCGCGGGCGGCTGGATGTACATCGGCCCGCAGGGCATCGTGCACGGCACGTTTAACACCATCCTCGGCGCGGGCAGAACGCACCTCGGCGTTCCGCACGACGGCGATCTCAAGGGACGCGTGTTCGTTTCCTCGGGCCTCGGCGGCATGAGCGGTGCGCAGCCAAAGGCCGCGTTCATCGCGGGCGCGGTTGGCGTGTTTGCGGAGGTGGATGCCTCCCGCATCCAGACCCGCTTCGATCAGGGCTGGGTCAACATGGTTTCGGACGATCTGGACACGGTCTTTGCCCGCGCGGAACAGGCGAGGCAATCCGGCGAGCGTATTTCGATTGCCTACCACGGCAACATCGTGGACTTATTGGAAGCGGCGATCAAGCGAGATTTTGCGATCGATCTGTTGAGCGACCAAACCTCTTGCCACAACGCCTACAACGGCGGGTACTGCCCGGTTGGGCTGACGTTTGAGGAGCGCACGGAGCTGTTGCACCGCGACCGCGCGGCGTTTGCCGGGCGCGTGGACGCGTCGCTGAGAAGACACTACGACGCGATCGTCGCGCTGTCCAAGCGCGGCACCTATTTCTTCGATTACGGCAACTCCTTCCTCAAGGCGGTGTTTGACGCGGGGGTATTGGAGGTGTCCAAAAACGGCGTGGACGCCAAGGACGGCTTCGTCTTTCCTTCCTATGTGGAGGATATCATGGGACCGCTCTTGTTCGACTACGGCTACGGCCCGTTCCGCTGGGTGTGCCTGAGCGGAAAACACGAGGATTTGATCAAGACCGACCACGCGGCGATGGACTGCATCGATCCCGCGCGCTGCTGGCAGGATCGGGACAACTATGTCTGGATTCGGGACGCGGAACAAAACCGTCTCGTCGTCGGCACCGAGGCGCGGATACTGTATCAGGACGAAGAGGGCAGGTGCCGCATCGCGCTAAAGTTTAACGAGCTCGTGCGCCGCGGCGAAATCGGGCCCGTGATGCTGGGGCGCGACCACCACGACGTCTCTGGTACGGATTCGCCTTTCCGCGAGACCGCGAATATCAAGGACGGCAGCAACGTCATGGCGGACATGGCGGTACAGTGCTTCGCGGGCAACGCCGCGCGGGGCATGACCCTCTGCGCGCTGCATAACGGCGGCGGCGTCGGCATCGGGAAAGCGATCAACGGCGGATTCGGCCTCCTGCTGGACGGAAGTGAGCGGACGGACGAAATCATCAGAAGCGCGATGAGCTGGGACGTCATGGGCGGCGTCGCGCGCAGGAGCTGGGCGGGCAACGCGGGTGCGTTTGTCACGGCAAAGCGATACAATGAAAGAGAAAATAACAGAGGGCACATCACGCTACCATATCTGGCGGACGACGCGCTCTTAGACCGGGTCTTATCAGAACATTAAATGAGGAGAACGATTATGGCGAAAATCATTGAATGCGTACCGAATATCTCGACGGCGGATGCCGATCTCGTGCAGGAGGCGGCGGGCGTCGTGCGCTCCGTGCCGGGCGTGACGCTCTTAAACACCTCCAGCGACGCGAGCCACAACCGCACGGTCATCACGTTTGTGGGCGATCCCGCGGGCGTCGTGGAGGCTGCGGTTCAGCTCGCAAAGTTTGCCGCGCGCTGCATCGACCTCACCAAGCACAAGGGCGAGCACCCGCGCATGGGCGCGATCGACGTGGTGCCTTTTATCCCGATTCGCGAGGTGACGATGGAAGAATGCGTCGCGCTCTCGAAACGCGCGGCAGAGCGCATCTGGCTCGAAGCCTGCATCCCCGTGTTCCTGTATGAGGCGTCCGCGTCTGCGCCGCACCGCGAGAACCTCGCCAGCGTTCGCAAAGGCCAGTTTGAGGGCATGGCGCAGAAGGTGCTGGAGCCGCAGTGGGAGCCGGATTTCGGCGGGCGGACGATCCACCCGACGGCGGGCGTAGTCGCGGTTGGCGCGCGCGCGCCTCTGATCGCGTTCAACATCAATCTTTCCACGGCGGATGTCGCGGTTGCCGACAAGATCGCCCGCGTGATTCGCCAGTCCGGCGGCGGGCTCACCTGCGTCAAGGCAATGGGCGTGTTCCTCAAGGAAAAAAACTGCGCGCAGGTCTCGATCAACATGACCAACTATTGCCTGACCCCGCTGTACCGCGTGGTGGAGTTCGTCCGCTTTGAGGCCGCGCGTTATGGTGTGAACGTCGTCGGCACGGAAATCGTGGGATTGGTACCCATGCGCGCCTTGATCGATAGCGCGGAATACTATCTCGGCATCGAAAACTTTGATCCCGAAAATCAGGTTTTGGAGTATCGGTTGAACTAAATCGTCGAAGGGAGATTTTATGCTCCTCATCCACAACATCGGCCTCCTGCAAACCCCCGTCGGCAGCACGAGCCTGCGGGGAACCGCGCAGGGTGAAAACATGAAGTATCGCAACGCCAGCGTGCTCATCGACGGCGAAACCATCGTCGCGATCACGCAGGACGACGCTTTGCTGCCTTGCCCGCCGGACACAACCCGGCTGGATGCGGGCGGCGCGTTCGTCACGCCCGGCTGGGTGGACGCGCACACGCACCTCGTCTTTGGCGGCTGGCGGCAGCACGAGATTCCGCTCAAGCTCAAGGGCGCGAGCTATCTTGAGATTCTGCAAGCGGGCGGCGGCATTCTCGATACCGTGCGCCAGACGCGCGCGTTGGACGAGGACGCGCTGTTTGCGCGCGCGAGCGCGTTTCTCGACGAGCAGCTGCGCTTTGGCGTGACTACGACGGAGATCAAGAGCGGCTACGGGCTGGATTTGGAGCATGAGTGCAAGCAGCTCCGCGTGATCCGCCGCCTGAACGAGTCGCACGCGATGGACGTCGTCGCAACCTGTATGGCCGCGCACGCGGTTCCGCCGGAGTATGCCGGGCGCACGGACGCGTATGTGGACGTCGTTTGCGGCGAGATTTTGCCGCGTGTGGTGGAGGAGAACCTCGCGCAATATTGCGATGTGTTCTGCGAAACGGGTGTGTTCTCCGTGGCGCAGAGCAGGCGCGTGCTGGAAACCGCACGTTCTCTGGGCTTTGGGCTCAAGATTCACGCGGACGAGATCGACGCCATCGGCGGAGCGGTTCTCGCGGGTGAACTTTCCGCAATCTCTGCGGAGCACCTGATCGCGACGGACGACAGCGGCATCTCTGCGCTGTCCGCGGGCAACGTCACCGCGTGCCTGCTGCCGCAGACCTCGCTCTACCTCAACAAAAACTTCGCCCGCGCGCGGGAGATGATCTCTCGCGGCGTCGCGGTGGCGGTGGCCTCCGATTTTAACCCTGGCTCGTGCCCGTCGCTGAACCTCCAGCTCTCTGCAAACCTCGCGTACCTGCGCTATCGCATGACACCGGAGGAAACCCTCACCGCGCTGACGCTCAACGCCGCCTGCGCAATCGGCCTCGGCGAACGTCTTGGCTCCGTCGAGCTCGGCAAGCAAGCCGACCTGACCCTTTGGAATGCGGACGGCATGGAGCTGATCTGCTACCGCATGGGCAGCAATCAGGTGAAGGCAGTGGTCAAGCGGGGAAAGGTCGTCGTTTCATAAAGAATGGGTTCTCAGCGCAATCCTCCGAGCAAGTTGGGGGATTGCGTTTTCATTTTGGGTGTGTTACACTCCAATGATTTTTCGGGAGGTGATTACGGTATGAACGCAGAAGAATGCGAGGCGTTGATTCAGCGTGAGATGGCGCGTTTGCGCGACACGGACGGGGCCGCACTTTGCGCACTCAACGAGGATTCGATCCGGCGCAGAACAGCCTGGTTTGAGCAGAACAGAGACCGGTTTGCGCGCTTGCCGGACGATCCTGTGCGCGCGGCGTACGCCTTGCTGCTTGCGCGCTTTGGCATCACGTCCGACGAAGCGCCGATCGTATTTGGCGATGGGACGAAGATCGTCTTCCACTCGCAGAATTTTTGCCCGACGCTCGAGGCATGCAATCGCTTGGGATTGGACACGCGCTATGTCTGCAAGCACCTCAACGAGGACGCGACCAACCGTCTGATTCAATTGATTGATCCGCGCCTGCGCTTTTCCCGAAACTATGAGCATCTGCGCCCGTATTCGCCGTTTTGCGAGGAGATGATCTGCCTTGCGGATGAGATGGAGAATATTTGAGTAGCGCTGAAGACGGGCTGAAACCGCTCTGCTACCGCATGGGCAATAATCAGGTGAAAGCGGTTGTGAAGCGGGGGAAGGTTGTTGTGGGGTAGGGGAATAGAAAAAAGGAACCAGCGCCCGCAGGGGGGCGCTGGTTTTGCGTTGGGGAAACGACAAATTCCTACAATAATCGACTTTGATTTTTGTGTGAAAACTGATAAAATTAGTTATCCTATTCAAAAAAACCAAATTTAGTACAACATAGAATGATGGTGGAGGAAAAAGTAGTATGAGCGATATGTATTTTGTAACAATACAACGAGATTTGTTTGACTATTTTGCGACCGGTATAACTTTTCTTTTATCAGTTATTGCTGTCATCATCGCCGTGAGCACAGCAGAAAGGCAGAATAAAATCGCATTATTTGACAAGAGATTCGTTGTTCTTGAATGCTTGGGCATTGTTCTGAATTTTTCCGATGAAATCACAACAAATAAACTCGAAATAGAAACCCTCGGAAGCGACCCCGAATTAAAAGCATGGGCAGTGGCACAAGTTCATGACGGTGGCCTCAAAGACGAAATCAGTTTTATACCATATCCTGGAAAGGAACCGCAAGAAATAACCAAAGAAGCAATACAACGTGATGTGCACAAATTACGCAATCATCTTGTTTCCCAAGCTTTAGTGTTAACAAAGGGATGTCCTTTATTTCCAGAACCAATTAGGTCAGAATTGGAATGGTTAAAAGATAGCTATACTGAGTATGTGCTTTCTTTACTAAGCGACTATGGTGATATTGTTTACGAAAGAAAACCGTCAGATGAACTAAAAAAGAGTTTCATTTTTTATAGTAATAGGTTTAAGAACAATTCGAAGCTTATGAAGAGCATTGTGCGGAAAATCAAATTGTAATTAAATGTGTAGTCAATCAAAGCAATTTGCTTTTTCCCTTAAGTATAAACGATAGTTTTTCAAGCAGTTACATTTTATGAGAGTACAAAAAAGACCCTTCCGGGTCTTTTTTTCATGGTAGCGGCGATCTGATTCGAACAGATGACACTCCGGGTATGAACCGAATGCTCTAGCCAGCTGAGCTACGCCGCCATATGGAGTTTTCGTGTGCCGATTTTCAGCGGCACATGGTGTATTATAACCGCCCGAAAGGGGGCTGTCAAGAGCCAGATATTCTTTCTCGGCTGCGCAGGTTTGCCATGTTTTTTCACATATATAAGAATAATATAACCCCGGTTTCGGCTTTTCTTGCGGTGGCTAAAATGGTACAATTTTATAAGTGGAGATTTCCCCTCCACACAATTGAGCGAAAAGAAAAGATTATCACGGTTTACCCGTCGAGGAGGAACGTATGATTCGCTATCATGACCATCCGGTGACCTTGCAGGGTGGCAGGCCGCACCCTGCGGACAAGTCCCAGATTGCAGATCGAGAGAAGACCATCGCGTATTCCATTCTCCGCGCGCACAACGTGTCCGGCGATATGGAAAAGCTCCGCCTCCGGTTTGATGCGCTGATTTCGCACGACATCACCTACGTCGGCATCGTGCAGACCGCGCGCGCGAGCGGCTTGACGGAATTCCCCGTGCCGTATGCGATGACCAACTGCCACAACAGCCTCTGCGCCGTCGGAGGCACGATCAACGAGGACGACCACGTCTTCGGGCTTTCCGCCGCGAAAAAGTACGGCGGCATCTACGTGCCGGCAAACCTGAGTGTCATTCACAGCTACGCACGCGAAGAGCTCGCGGGCTGCGGACGCATGATCCTGGGTTCGGACAGCCACACGCGCTATGGCGCGCTGGGCACGCTTGCGGTCGGCGAAGGCGGACCGGAGCTGGTCAAGCAACTCTTAAAAAACACCTACGATATCGCGGCGCCTGAGGTCGTGCTCTGCTACGTGACCGGCAAACCCCGCCGCGGCGTCGGCCCGCACGACGTGGCGCTCGCGCTCGTCAAGGAAGCGTTTGCGGAAAACCGCGCGAAGAACAAGATTCTGGAGTTCGTGGGCCCGGGGATTAAAAACCTCTCCGCGGACTATCGAAACGGCGTGGACGTCATGACCACGGAGACCACGTGCCTGAGCTCCATCTGGGAGACCGACGGCGAGACCGCAGAGTTCTTCCGTGCGCATGGGCGGCCGGAGGCCTACGCAAAGCTCACGCCGGAAGAGGGCGCATATTACGATAGCATGATCACCATCGAGCTGGACAAGGTCGAGTGCATGATCGCGCTCCCGTTCCATCCCAGCAACGCGTACCCCATCCGTGAGTTCATCGAGCGCGCGGACGAGCTGCTGGGTAAGGTGGAGGAGGAAGCCCGTGCTACCTTCCCGAAAGCCAAGCTCGACCTCAAGAGCAAGATCCGGCCCGACGGTGTCTATGCCGATCAGGGCATCATCGCGGGCTGCGCAGGCGGCCTGTTTGACAACATCATCGAAGCCAGCGAGATTCTCTCCGGCGGCTCGACGGGCAACGGCGAGTTTTCGCTCTCCGTCTATCCCACCAGCGTGCCGGTGAGCCTCGCGCTCACGAGAGCGGAAGCCACCGAGACGCTGATTCGCGCGGGCGCGGTCATGAAGCCCAGCTTCTGCGGCCCGTGCTTCGGCGCGGGAGACGTGCCCGCCAACAACGGTTTTTCGATCCGCCACACCACGCGCAATTTCCCCAACCGCGAAGGCGCAAAGCCCGGCGAAGGCCAGCTTGCCTATGTCGCGCTGATGGACGCGCGAAGCATCGCCGCAACCGCGGCAAACGGCGGCAAACTCACGCCTGCGACGGACGTGGTGTATCGCAAGCGCCGCATCCGCTATCGCTACGACCGCTCGCCATATGAAAAGCGCTGCTACAACGGCTTTGGCAAGGCAGATCCTTCCGTGGAGCTCGTGTTCGGGCCGAATATTGCCGATTGGCCGAAGATTTATCCGCTGACCGACAACGTGCTGGTCGAGCTTTCCGCCGTGATTCGCGATCCCGTGACCACCACGGACGAACTCATCCCCTCCGGCGAGACGAGCTCCTATCGCAGCAACCCGCTACGCCTCGCGGAGTTCGCGCTCTCGCGCCGTGCACCTGACTACGTCGGTCGCAGCAAAGCGGTTGCGAAGGCGGAAGCCGCGCGCAGGGAAGGGAACGCGCCCGACGCGCTCAAGGCGATCTTGAGCAAGGTCGGCGATGCGGACAAGCTCCTCAAGAACACCGCCTACGGCTCCTGCGTGTTCGCGAACAAACCCGGCGACGGCAGCGCGCGAGAGCAGGCGGCCTCCAGCCAGCGCGTGCTCGGCGGCTCTGCAAACATCTGCTATGAATACGCCACCAAGCGCTACCGTAGCAACTGCATCAACTGGGGCATTCTGCCCTTTACGCTGCCCGCGGGCGCAAGCTTTGCCTACGAAGTAGGCGACCACGTGTTTGTGCCAAATGTGCGCGAGGCCATTGAACAGCAGAAGGACACGCTGCCTGCCACCGCGATCAAACAGGACGGCACGACGGAAGCGATCACGCTCAACCTGCCGCCGCTGACGGCGGACGAGCGCGAGATCCTGCTCGAAGGTTGCTTGATGAACTACTACGCCGCGCATGCTGGCAAGTAAGCCGAACCACGACAAAGACCGAAAGGAAACGGATATGGATTTGATCAAGATGAAAACCCCGCTCGTCGAGATGGATGGCGACGAGATGACCCGCATCCTCTGGCAGCAGATCAAGGATGAACTCATTCTGCCGTTTGTCGATCTCAAGGCGGAGTATTACGACCTGGGCCTGCCGGAGCGCGAAAAGACGAAGGATCAGATCACGACGGACGCCGCCAACGCGATCAAGAAATACGGCGTCGGCGTCAAGTGCGCAACCATCACGCCAAACGCGCAGCGCGTGCAGGAATACAAGCTCAGCGAGATGTGGAAGAGCCCCAACGGCACCATCCGCGCGATTCTCGACGGCACCGTTTTCCGCGCGCCGATCCTGATCGACAGCGTGAAGCCTGTGGTCAAGACGTGGAAAAAGCCCATCACCATCGCGCGTCACGCGTATGGCGACGTCTACCGCGCAACGGAATACCGCGTGCCGGAGAAGGGCAAGGCGGAGCTGGTGTTCACCGGCGAAAACGGCGCCTCTTTCCGCAAGACGATCTACGACTTCGAGTGCCCGGGCGTGCTGCAGGGTATGTATAATAAGGATAGCTCGATTCGCTCCTTCGCGCACAGCTGCTTCCAATACGCGCTGAGCACGAAGCAGGACCTTTGGTTTTCCACCAAGGACACGATCAGCAAGCTCTATGATCACACGTTTAAGGATATCTTCGAGGAGATCTACGAGGCGGACTACAAGGCGAAGTTCGAAGCCGCAGGATTGACCTATTTTTACACGTTGATCGACGACGCGGTCGCGCGCGTGATCCGTTCCGAGGGCGGCTACATCTGGGCCTGCAAAAACTACGACGGCGATGTGATGAGCGACATGGTCAGCACCGCGTTTGGTAGCCTCGCCATGATGACGAGCGTGCTCGTCTCTCCCGATGGCAACTTCGAGTTCGAAGCCGCGCATGGCACGGTCACCCGCCACTACTATAAATATCTGCAAGGTGAGGAGACCAGCACCAACCCCATGGCGACGATCTTCGCCTGGAGCGGCGCGCTCTCTAAGCGCGGAGAGCTGGATCAGTTGCCCGCGCTCGCGGACTTCGGCAAAAAGCTGGAGGAAGCATCCATCGAGACGCTGGATGCGGGCATCATGACCAAGGACCTTGTCGGGCTGGTCGAGGGCATTACCCCGAAGGCTGTGACGAGCCTCGCGTTCATCCGTGAGATTCGCAAGCGCCTCGAGGCAAAGCTCGCGTAAAGCATCGCTCAAAATTGACCCGCGCGGAAATAACGCGCGGGTTTTTTTGACAGAACATTCATACAGGCGACATGCGCCGGACACAAGTGTTTACTAAGATCAAATCGCGTGAATTTGATCGCGCAAAGTCAACTGAAAAGCAAGTATTTTGCACAAGGAGCGTGTAAGAATATGAAATCATCAATGTTCAAGCGAGTGCTGCCGGTTGCAATGGCGCTGCTATTGCTGTTTGCTGCGGGCTGCGGCAGGTCGCCCGTGCAGCAGAAGGCCACGGATGCGGAAGCGGTGCAGGTAACGTCTGGCGGCGACACCGTTCCGGAAAGCGGGACGCCCGCCTCATCCAACAGCAGTCTCTATACCGTCGACGGAGAGACCATGGAATCCAGCAACGAAACATACGCCTCCAACACCGCAAACGTAAACGCGGTACTCGTCGAGAAGCTGGGGATTTTAACCATGACCGGCACGGACATCGACAAGACGGCGGATGTTTCCGGCGACTACACCAGCGGAATCAACGCGGCGGTCGCGGTGATCTCCAAGGGACAGCTGACCCTGAACACCTGCAACGTCACCACCAACGCGAAAGGCGCGGTGGGCTTGGCGGTTTCGGCGGAAGGCACCCAGATGTCGATCAACGATTCCTCCGTGTACACCTCCGGCGAATCCTCGCCCGCAATCCTCGTGCGCGAAGATGCGGCGGCATCCGTGACGGCAAGCACGCTCTCAACGGAGGGAGCGGATTCCCCGTGCATCCTGCTTCTCGGAGGAAGACTCACGCTCAGCGGCGTGACCCTTGCCTCCAAGAGCGGAGAGATGCTGCGCGTGCTTTCCGGCGATAATTTCCTCACGCTGGACAATACGGCGGTCACCGCGATGACCAGCTTTGCGGAGGATGCGACGCTTACGATCCACCTTTCCAATAACGCTTCCTTTACCGGCGATCTCGGCGGCACTTTGCCCGCGAGAGCGTCCGTCTATCTGGACGCGTCGAGCAAGCTCATCCTCACCGGGGAAACGTATCTGACCGCGCTGGTCAATGCGGACGTGACACACCAGAACATCGAGTCCAACGGATTCAATCTCTACTATGATTCCAACGCGCCGGATAATGCGTATCTCAACGGGCAATCGTTCATGCTGCCCGGCGGCGGATTTTTAGCGCCGATCATCTAAACATTGTCATCGCGCAATTTTCCGCAGACTCTCTCGCTTTTTCACGCATGACGTGTTATAATCAGGCGCAAAAATAAAAAATTCGAACCCCGCGCAAGCGGGAGAGGGGATGCCAGAATATGACCGGAGCGGAACGCGCGGGATATCGCAAATTGGCGAATACACTCAAGCCGATTTTTCAGATCGGCAAGGAAGACATTGGAGAAAACCTGATCAAGAGCGTGGACGAGGCGTTGACCAAGCGCGAGCTGATCAAGCTTGCGGTACTCGAAACCAGCGCGCTTTCGGCAAAGGACGCGTCGACGCAGCTTGCCGAAGCACTTGGTGCCGAGGTAATCCAGTGCATCGGCAGAAAGTTTGTGCTCTACCGTCAAAAGCCGGAAGAGAAGTAAACAATCAAAAAGATCGGGTGAAACCCGATCTTTTTTGTTGCGCAAATGCGTTTTTTACATTAAAAGAGCTTAAACACATTCTGGTTAAACCAGTTGAAGCCGAGGTCGTAGGTCGGAATCCATTGCAGCGTCATCGCGACGCCCACAACAACCCAGAGCAACAGGAGACTCACGAGAATCAGCAGCACGATGGAGAATCCGTGGCCCGCGCCGCCTTTCGCCTTTTTGCGATAGGGTTCGTCGAAGATTTCGTCCCGAATGCTGTCCTTGTGTGCGCGTGGTTCGGGTTCCCTGCCGCGATCATCCTGCTTGCGTTTCTTGTCGTTGCGCCTGCCCTTTTCCGGTGCACGCTGCGGCAGTTCCTCTGCCTCGCGCCAGCTTTGCTGCGGCGGTTCCGGTTTGCGCTGCGGTGCTTCCGGCTCCGGTGCGCGCCAGATGAAGGACTCCGGTTCTTTTGCCGCGGGTTGCGCTGCGGGCGCTGGTGCTGTGTAAGCGGGGGTTGCCGTATAAGCAGGAGTTGTCTGTACCAGCTCGTGATCCAGCTCGCTCTCGATGGTGCGCATGTCGGTGCTGATCTGCGCATAGGTCGAGATGTTGCGCTCGATCAGGTCGCCAAACCAGAGCGTCCAGCCATCGTCCTGCGGCTGCTGCTGCACGATTGCGACAAACTGGCCGAAGGTTTGGCGTGCGGCTTCGCGCGCGAGCTCTTTGTCGTTCGTGCGCTCAAAGGCGCGCTGATAAACCGCGCTGCCGTATGTCGCGACGAGCTCCTTGACGGCTTCTTTTTCACCGCTGCGGATGCGGCGGACCAATTCTGATAGCTGCATTCCTGAGGCGCTCCTACGTTTACAAGATGTATCATTATACCATGCTTTCTCTGGACTGAAAAGAGCGGGCACGAGATCGCGCTGTTTTGCGTTTTACGCAGGTTTTATTTGACAAAACCGTTGATTTCTGATAAATATATTACTTTGTTGGTTGACGCGATTCGGGCGATTCCGCCCCGAAAAATCGCGCTTCCGGCACGAACGCAAACTCGGACACTGACTAGGAGGAACACATATGCAGACAGACGTTGTGATCGTTGGCGCAGGCCCTTCGGGCATTTTTACCGCACTCGAGATGATCAAGCGCGGCACAAAACAGCGCATCGTCATTGTGGAAAAGGGCCTCGCTGTGGAGCAGCGCCGTTGCCCGAAGGCCGTAACCGGCCGCTGCGTCAACTGCAAACCATATTGCCACATCACCACCGGATTTTCTGGCGCGGGCGCGTTTTCGGATGGCAAGCTCTCGCTCTCGTTTGAGGTAGGCGGAGATTTGCCGACACTCATCGGGCCGGATAAGGCGCAGGCAGCGATCGATTATACCGACGGGATCTATCTGGAGTTTGGCGCGGACGAGCACGTTGAGGGCATCAACAACTCCGCAGCCGTCAAGGAGATCCGCCGCCGCGCGATTCAGGCGGGGCTTAAGCTTGTCGATTGCCCGATTCGCCACCTTGGCACGGAAAAAGCGCAGGATATCTACTACGCCATCGAGCAATATCTGCTCAAAAACGGCGTGGAGATGCTCTTTGGCCACGCCTGCGAAAACCTGATCCTAGAAAACAACGTCTGCAAGGGCGTTCTGCTCAACGACGGCAAGCAGGGCTTTGAGCTCTTTGCAAAGACGGTCGTCATCGCAACCGGTCGCCGCGGTGCGGACTGGCTGGAGAACATCTGCGCGGAGCACGGCATCGCGCATCAACCCGGCACGGTGGATATCGGCGTGCGCGTCGAGGTGCGCAACGAGGTCATGGAGACCGTCAACGAGGTGCTCTACGAAAGCAAGCTCATCGGCTATCCACAGCCGTTCCGCAACAAGGTTCGCACCTTCTGCCAGAACCCCGGCGGGTTCGTGAGCCAGGAGAACTACGACAACGACCTCGCCGTGGTAAACGGCCACGCGTATAAAGAGAAGAAGTCCAACAACACCAATTTGGCGATTCTCTGCTCGCATAACTTCAATGTGCCGTTCGATCAACCGATTGCCTACGCGCAAAAGGTCGGCGAACTCACCAACATGCTCGGCGCGGGACACATCCTCGTGCAGCGCTATGGCGATATCCTCGACGGTAAGCGCACCTGGCAGAGAGAGCTTTCGTTCTCCAACGTGGTGCCAACGCTGCCGGACGCGGTCGCGGGAGACATCACCGCGGCGATGCCGTATCGCGCGATGACGAACATCATCAACTTCATTCAGGCGGTCGACCACGTCGTGCCCGGCTTTGCCGCGGCGGAGACGCTGCTCTATTCGCCGGAGCTGAAGTTCTACTCTAACCGTGTAAAGATGGACGAATCATTCACGACCAACATTCAGGGCTTCTACTCGCTGGGCGATTCCAGTGGCTGGACGCGCGGACTCATGATGGCTTCGGTCATGGGCGTGCTGATGGGTCGCAGGCTCGCGACGGAAGAACAGTAACAAACACACAACTTGCCCGCCTTTTACGGCGGGCTTTTTCAACGGGAGGAACGCATGGAAGTCTTTTCGAAAGAGGAACTTTCCGAGGCCGCGCGGGCGATTGACTCCACGCGGATGAAGAGCGAAAAAGCAATTCTCAAGCTCAAGGACGGCACCGCGCAACACCGCCTGACCGCGCGCGGCATCGCGGCATATTCGCTTGCGCTCCAACTCATCGCGCGGGAGCAAGGTGACTCTGGCGAAGAGGTTAAATTCTCACTGGAATCCCTCAATCAGGCGAGCGAAGCCTTCGCGTTTGCCTCGGTTCGCGTGGAATCCGTACTGCCGAAGTTCGCCGAGGGCACGCCGCAGCACACCCTCGCGGTACG
This sequence comes from Christensenellaceae bacterium, assembly GCA_963667195.1. GTDB lineage: Bacteria > Bacillota > Clostridia > Christensenellales > CAG-138 > UBA7703. The sequence continues at coordinate 1,091,250 of OY762962.1, read as the reverse complement.
CAGACTTCGCGCGTTTGCAATCGCGCAGGAGCTGATCCGCCGGGAAATACAAAAGTAAAAACTTGCCGCTATCGGCAAGAAAGCGAATTTCATTCGAAGTTATGATATGTTTCTTGCCGATAACGTGTTATGATGAACGTATATGAAGGAGGCGAGAGGCATGAACTATCTTTCCGTAGCGGAAACGGCTAAGCGCTGGGGTATTGCGGAGCGCACGGTGCGCAATTATTGCGCGAACGGCAAGATTCCGCAAGCGTTTCTCGTGGGCAAGACGTGGAGCATTCCCGAAAGCGCACAGCGGCCGGAGCGCGTAAACAAACGGAACAGCGCGCCGGAAACGCTGCTGCATCGGCTCCGGGCGGAGAAGGAAGCGCATCTCCCCGGAGGCATCTACCACAAAGTTCAGATTGAGCTGACCTACAACTCCAACCGCATAGAGGGAAGCAGGCTCACGCAGGATCAGACGCGCTATATCTTTGAGACGAACACCATCGGAGCCGACAGCGGTTCCGTCAACGTGGACGATATCGTGGAGACCGCGAATCACTTTCGCTGTATCGATCGTGTCATCGATCAGGCGAATGCCACGCTGAGCGAGAATTTCATCAAGCAACTGCACCTGACGCTGAAGAGCGGCACGAGCGACGCGCGCAAGAGCTGGTTTGCCGTCGGCGGCTATAAGAGGCTGCCAAACGAGGTCGGCGGTAAACAGACCACCGCGCCGGAAGATGTTTCGGACGAGATGAAGAAGCTATTGCATGTATATAATGCCATCCCGAATAAAACGCTGGACGACATTCTCGACTTTCATGCTCGGTTTGAGCGGATTCACGCGTTTCAGGACGGAAACGGGCGCGTGGGCCGGCTGATTTTGTTCAAGGAATGCCTACGCAACAACATTGTCCCGTTCATTATCGGCGATGAACTCAAGATGTTTTATTATCGCGGGCTGCAAAACTGGCCAGAAGAGCGGGGCTACCTGCGGGAAACCTGCGTTGCCGCGCAGGATCAGTTCAAGAAATATCTGGACTATTTTAGAATCGATTACTGATTTTTTACGAAAAAACATAGAAACGCCCGCCGTCAGGCGGGCGCTTTGCTTGCGTGAATTCGTTATTGTTTTGTGACGTATTTGCGGTAGCTGTCCATGATTGCCTGCCAGCCTTGGCGCTGGAGCTCGGCGGAGTTTTCGCCTTCCGCCTCAAACGTTTCGACGATATGCGTGCCGGACGCGACGGACTCAAACGTAACCTGAACCTTGCGCCCGTCTCCGATCGTGTAGGCGAGAAGGCGAGGCGGTTCCACCGTGTCGAAAATGCCGCCGAAGTCGAAGCCGTATTTGCCATCCTTGGACTCCATACGAGAGCTGAACGCGCCGCCCGCGCGAAGATCGCTTTCCGCACGCGGCGTGTGCCAGTCGTCGGAGGCCTGATTCCACTGGGTGATGTGCGCGGGTTTTGTCCAATATTCCCACGCCAACTCCGGCGAAACGGGCACCGTCGTCTCGACGGTAATGCTGATTCGTGCTACTTGCTCCATCTTCGATACCGCCTTTCGCATCCAATATTCTCTTGTTTTGTACCAGTTCAGCTCGCGCCGGATTTAGTCGAGGAAGTCAAACTCCCATTCGCCGAGGCGGATGCTGTCGCCGTCCTTCGCGCCCATCTCGCGCAGCGCCGCAATGATGCCGTTCTTGACCAGCATCTGCTGGAATCTGCGCATGGAGAGGTCGTCGTCCGGGTCGGTGGAATCGAGCAGCTTTTCTACATCGCCGCCGGTAACGTCAAACACGCCGTCGTCGCCGCGCTCGATGTGGAAGCCCGCTTCATAGCTGGAGGTTTCGACGAGATCCGTCTCCTCGTATCGCAGCACGGGCGGCAGGGTATCGAGCACCTGCACCACGCGATCGAGCAGCGCCTCAAAGCCCTGCACGGTGACCGCCGAAACGGGGAACACCTCCACGTTCGGATACGCTTCCTTAAACTTTGCGAGGTTTTCTTCCGACTCGGGCAGGTCGGTCTTGTTTGCCGCGACCAGCTGCGGAATCTCGCCCAGAAGCGGAGAAAACTTCGTCAGCTCGTCGTTGATCTTCTGAAAATCTTCAATGGGATCGCGCATCTCGCTGCCCGCGATATCGACCACGTGCACCAGCATGCGCGTGCGTTCAATGTGCCGCAGGAAGTCGTGACCCAGTCCCGCGCCTTCCGCAGCTCCCTCGATGAGGCCGGGGATATCCGCGAGCACAAACGAGCGGTTGTGGCGGGAGGCCACGCCGAGGTTTGGCGAGAGCGTCGTGAAGTGATACGCCGCGATCTTCGGCTTTGCCGCCGTGAGCACGGAGAGGATGGTCGATTTTCCGACGGATGGCAGCCCCACGAGGCCAACGTCCGCAATCGACTTGAGCTCCAGCTCCACTTCATATTCCGTGGTCTTGATGCCCGGCTGGGAAAATCTCGGCGCCTGATGGGTTGCCGTTGCAAACTTTGCGTTGCCCTTGCCGCCGCGTCCGCCGCGAAGGATGATGCGCTCTTTGTTCGCCTCGCTCATGTCGGCGAGGATTGCGCCGCTTTCCACGTCCCGCACAATGGTGCCGACGGGTACGCGAATCACGAGTGGCTTGCCGTTCTTGCCCGTGCTGAGCTCGGCTTTGCCCGGCTCGCCGTTTTCCGCGCGGTAAAAGCGCTGATACTTGAAGTCCAGCAGCGTGGACATCTGCGGATCGGCAAAAAACACGAGGTCGCCGCCGCGTCCGCCGTCTCCGCCGTCCGGGCCGCCCTGCTGCACATATTTTTCGCGGTGGAAGGAGGCGTGCCCGTCTCCGCCGTTGCCGGCCTTGACGACGATGCGCGCTTTATCGACAAATTGCATGGTGGTACCTAGTCTTTCTGTGTTGTTTTGGTGCTATTCAGTTTCTTTGCGGCTGGTTTCTTTGCCGCTTGTTTTCCGCCTTGATAGTACAGGCAGAGATGACTCAGCGGGCAGATTTCGCATTTCGGCTTTCGCGCATCGCAAATCTGACGTCCGTGGTAGATGAGCCAGTGGTGCGCCGCAGTCCAGTCCTCGCGTGGAATCGCTTTTTGCAGCTGCTCCTCGGTCTTTTCCACGTTTTTCGCGTTGGCAAGGCCGATGCGATTGCTCACGCGGAATACATGCGTGTCCACCGCGATGGCGGGGATGCCGAAGGCGTTGCTCGCGACCACGTTTGCGGTCTTTCGCCCGACGCCGGGCAGTTTTTGTAGCTCCTCAATGCTCGCCGGAACCTCGCCTGCGTATTGCGTCGCGAGGATGCGCGCGGTTTCGAGGATATGCCGCCCTTTCGTGTTGAAAAAGCCGCAGCGCTTGATGTAGGGGAAGAGCTCCTCCTCCGTCATCGCGGCAATCGCTTCCGGTGTGTTGGCGACGGGGAACAACTCCGCCGTGCATTTGTTCACCATCACGTCCGTGCTCTGCGCGGAAAGGATGGTTGCCACCAGCAGCTCAAACGGCGTACTGAAGTCCAGCGCGGGTTTCGCGTTTGGATAGGTTGCGTGTAAAATCGCGAGCGCTTCGCTTTTTTGCGCCTTTGTCAGCATCAGGTGCGAATCTTTCCGTTGTATTTGCGCACGATGATGTGCGCGAGCGACAGCGCCTGGTCGAGGATGGACTGCTCGTCCTGCCCTTCGATCATGATGCGCACGAGCGGCTCCGTGCCGCTGGCGCGGATCAGTACACGCCCGTTTTTGCCGAGCTTGTCCTCGATTTCTTTCGTGAGTGTGGAAAGCTCCTCGTCCGCCAGAGCGGTGGCTTTTACGTTGTTATCGACGATGACGTTGACCAGCACCTGCGGATATTGCGGAATGCGGGAGGCGAGCTTGCTAAGCCGCTTCTTTGTCTCCGCGACGACGCCAAGCAGCGAAATCGCGCTCATCATGCCGTCCCCTGTGGTGTTTTTCGCAAGCAGGATGATGTGTCCGCTCTGTTCGCCGCCGATGGAATAGCCGTTTGCCAGCATGTTTTCCAGCACGTAACGGTCGCCAACCTTCGTCTCCACGATGCTCACGCCCGCTTCCTTGAGCGCGTTCTTGAGGCCCAGGTTGCTCATCACGGTCAGCACCAGCGTGTCTTTGACCAGCGTGCCCTTGCTGTGCATGTGGAGCGCCAGAATGCCCATCGCCTGGTCGCCGTCTACGATGTTGCCGTATTCGTCGCAGGAAATCAGGCGATCCGCGTCTCCGTCGAACGCAAAGCCGAGGTCCGCGCCGTAGTTGACCACCATCTCCTGCAGCCGCTCAGGGTGCGTGCTGCCGCAGTGGTCGTTGATGTTGATGCCGTCGGGCGCGCAGGATTTTGCGATGACTTCCGCGCCGAGACGCTCGAATACCTCTTTTGCGATGAAGGAGGCGGAGCCATGCGCGCAGTCCAGCACGATCCGCAAGCCCTCAAAGCGATACTCCGACTGCTCCACGAGATAGTCGGCGTAGTCCTTCTTTGCGCGGACGGCGGAGATGATGCGGCCTACCTCGCGCCCTTCCGGGCAGGGCAGCTTTTCGCCGCTTTGGATGATGGATTCGATGCGGTCTTCAATCTCGTCCGAGAGCTTGAAGCCGTTTTTGTCGAACCATTTGATGCCGTTGTATTCCATGGGGTTGTGGCTGGCCGAAATCATCACGGCCGCGTCCGCCTCGTACAGGCGCACGAGATACGCCATCGCGGGCGTGGGCAGGATGCCGACATCCAGCACGTCTCCGCCCACGGAGCAGACGCCCGCGGAGAGAGCCGCGCCCAGCATCGGGCCGGATTTACGCGTATCCATACCGATCAGGATGCGCGGGGAATGTACCTCGTTGGTGAGCACATAGGCGCCGACCGCGCCGATCTGAAACGCGAGATCACAGTTTAGATCGCGGTTTGCAATGCCGCGCACGCCATCTGTTCCAAAGAGTCTACCCATTGCGTTTGCTTCTCCTGTCTCGTTCGTCTTTTCCTACTGCAAGGAAGGCTGTTCTGCAGGGGTCAATCGCGCTCAGTGGCAGGAGATGAACTCCAGCGCGCTGGTTGCGGCAACCGCGCCGTCTGCGCAGGCGGTGATCACCTGTCTTAGCGGTGTGTTGCGGATATCGCCCGCGGCATAGACGCCGGGGATGTTGGTTTTCATGAATTCGTCGGTGAGGATGCTGCCGCCTTCGTTCATGTTGACGACGCCCTTGACGAGCGCGCTCTGCGGCGTGATGCCGACCGCGACGAACACGCCGGAGACGGGCAGCACGCGCTGCGCTGTGGTCTTGAGGTCCATGATTTCGAGGCCTTGCACGCAGCATTCGCCAATCAGATTGACCGGCACGCTGGAGAGCGCAAAGTGGATGTTCGGCACCTGCTTGGCTTTTTCCACCAGCACGGCTGCCGCGCGGAACTCATCCCTGCGGTGTACCACCGTTACGCTCGTGCAGAAGCGCGAAAGATACAGCGCGTCCGAAATCGCCGTGTCGCCGCCGCCGACCACCGCGACCGCTTTTTCCTTAAAGAATGCGCCGTCGCAGGTTGCGCAATAGCTCACGCCCGCGCCGACGAGCGCTTCTTCGCGCGGGATGCCGAGGGAGCGCGCGTGCGCGCCCATGCAGAGGATGACGGCCTTTGCCGTGTCCTCGCGGTCGGGCAGCAGGATACGCTTGGGGTTTTCTTCCAGAATCAGGCCGGTTGCGCCCGCATATTCCACCTTCAGGCCGAATTTTTCCGCCTGTTTTTGCAGTAGCGAGCCGACCTCGTAGCCGACCACGCCGTCCGGAAAACCGGGATAGTTTTCTACCAGCGGCGTCTTTGCAATCTGTCCGCCGGGAAAGAGCTCTTCATATAGCGTGACGCTTGCGCCGCCGCGTGCCGCGTATAATCCCGCGGTTAAACCGGCGGGGCCGCCACCGATGATCGCAATATCAGAATGCATCAGAAAAAACCTCCATGATTCGCTCAAAAAGTAATATTAGTATAACGAAGCTACGGCGAAAAAGCAACGAACGCGGTGTAACGATACCGTGACTTGCACACAGAAACGCCCATCACGCCTGACATATTACAACGTAACATTTGACGCGGATCACCGATATCACGTATACTACCAGCGAATACACTCGTGAAAACATATGAATAAGGAGCCGGCGCATGCGCCCAAACAGTCTGCTCTTTGACCGCGAGAAAAACCAGGGATTCCTGCGCACGATGTCGATCTTCGTGACGGTTGTGTTTCTCGTGGTGTGCGGATATATCCTGATTCGCTACAAACGCTTTGCCTATCTGCTGCATGGGGAGCTTTTCACTACTCCCATGTTCGGCTTTCTGCTGCTTGGCTACCTGCTGCTCGCGGTCGCTGCGGTGTTTCTCATCCGCTGGGCGAACTGCCGGGTCAAGAGAATGCCCGCGCTCTGGGCGAGCGCGATCTTCCTTGTGGCGCTGTTGCCGCGTATCTTCATCCTGCTTGCGCTTCGCGCGCCTGCATTTGGCGGCGAGCTGTTTTCGCGGCTGAATCTTGCCGAGCTTCTTCTCGAAGGAAATCTACCCGCGCTGTTTGCCTGCGTTGTTTCCGCGCTCTGCGCCGTGGTGGTCTATCTTGTCGCGCGGAGGTTTGACGACGGAAGCGCGCCCGCGGCGGGGCTCTTGTTTGCGCTGTATCCCGCGAATATGATATCGTGCCTGCACCAGCCGGTCATGCAGGTTGTGGTGCTGTTTGCGCTGCTCTCCGTGCTCTTTGCGCTGGAGGCGTTCGCGGCGCTTGAAGCGCGTCGCGCAGTCGCGTTTTCCGCGCTCAGCGGGCTGGCGCTTGCTGCCTGTGGTGTCGCGCTGGCTTCCGTCTGGCTCGTGGCTCTCGCGTTCGGCGTGTTTTGGTTGATTCTGCTGCTCTCGTCCTTCCGGCAGGAGGGTGAGCCGAGGCGGCTAATGCTGCTCGCGCTCGCATTTTGCGCGGTGCTCTTCACACTGCGGATCGTTTCGCTCGCGTCTCCGCTCTGGGGCTCGCTCGACGCGGATCTTTCGGGCGCGACCGCGCCCGGCGCCGCGCTGCAGGCGCGGGAGGGCGAGGCGCTGCTGGACTCGCTGGATTGGGACACGCTCCAAAAGGGCTACGATCTGCAGGGCGAGCCGGTTCGCCTCGATCAGAATCTCGCGCATCTCTGGCTGGAAAAGGACAGTGCACTCTCCCGCGAGATGGATTCCGTGTCGTTTCGCGCTTCGGCGCTCGCTCCGTTTTCGCAGGGGATTCGCCTGCTGGACTTCTTCTTTGTCGCGGGTGTGTTGCTCTTTGCGTGGATCGGAGGGCTGCTGCGGCGACGCGGCGGCGCGGGCGATTTGCTGCTGATGGTGTTTCTCGTCTGGGTGCTGGCGCATCTTTTCAGCGACCGGCAGGCGATTACCCGCGCGCTGGGGATGCCAATTCTCATGATCCTCGCGTCGTTCGGCGTGTTCGCGATCGTGGGCACGGAGCCGAGGCCAAAAGAACACGGAAAATATGCGTCCTGCGTCAATCGCGGCGCGCTGAACTTTGGCGAACTTCCGCCAACCGACGCGGGTTTGGAGCGAAAGAGCGCGTTTCATCCGCAATCCGGCTCCGCGCGGACGCAAGCCAAGAACGGTCTGTATGCCGCGATGGAGGCGGACATGGCGCAACAAAAACAGCAATCCGATCATCCGACAGGAGGATTTTGAACAATGAGTGAATCGTATCAGGATATCAACGCAAAGACTATCGACCGCTGGGTCGAAAACGATTGGGAATGGGGTAGACCCATTACGCACGAGCAGTTTCTCGCGGCAAAGGCGGGGGATTGGAGCATCGTGCTGACGCCCACGAAACCTGTTCCGGCGGACTGGTTTCCCGATTTAAAAGGAAAGAAGCTTCTCGGCCTCGCCTGCGGCGGAAGCCAGCAGATGCCGCTGTTTGCGGCAGCGGGAGCGGTTTGCACCGTTTTGGACTATTCCGAGCGGCAGCTGGAAAGTGAGCGGATGGTTTCCGCACGAGAAGGGTATGAAATCGACATCGTGCGCGCGGATATGTCGAAGCCGCTGCCGTTTGCGGATAAGAGCTTCGACGTGATCGTACATCCCGTTTCGAATTGCTATATTCGCGAGGTGGAGCCGCTCTGGCGCGAATGCTTCCGCGTCCTCAAGCCCGGCGGCGTGCTGCTCGCGGGGCTGGACAACGGCATCAACTACTTATTCGACAACGAAGAGACCGCGCTTTGCCACAGCCTGCCGTTTGACCCGCTAAGCGATCCCGCGTTGATGGAGGAGCTGCAAAAGACCGACGATGGCGTGCAGTTTTCGCATACGTTTGAGGAGCAGGTCGGCGGTCAACTCAAATCGGGGTTCGTGCTCACGCACCTGTTTGAGGACTACAATGGTTACGGCAAGCTGCACGAGATGCATATCCCCACGTTTGTCGCCACGCGCGCGGTAAAGCCGAAGGGTTGAGCAATTTCATTACGCTAAAACGAAGGCCGCCGGTTTATCCGGCGGCTTTTTCGCGCAGCTTTGCTTCGTTTAGCAGATGATACCCATCCGCCCGCTTTTCCAGAAGACCCTCCTCGCAGAGCGCTTTGAGCGAGCGCAGGAGGTGGCGGTAGCTCACGCCCAGCTGCTCCGCCACGTCGATCAATCGCTCGGAGAACACACCGTTTTGCGCGCTTTGCAGCAGATATTCGCAGAGCCGCGTTTCAAACGGGCGCAGGATGATCTCCGTCGTGTTGGAGACGCTGTTGTGCAGCTTGATGGCGAGCCCCTTCGCCGCGCGGAGCACAAACGACAGATTCGATAATAGCATCGGCGCGTAAACGCTCAGCGGCAGCCCGATGCAAACCACCGTAGACACCGCCTGAACGGAGGAAATCGCCTCGTGGCGACCCATTAGCAGCTCGATATCGCCCATCATACCCTCGGAGACATAATAACAAAGCAGCAGGTTTCGCCCGCTCTCGTCGCTCATGCAGACCTTTGCCTTGCCGGAAAGCATGATATAGAGATACTCAATCGGCTGCTCCGCGCGCAGCATCCACTCGCAGCGGTCATATTTGAGCAGCACCGCAGCGGCGGGATCGATCCAGTCCAGACCGTATTCCGCGAGAGAAGGCGCGTATTGCGCGGGCAATTTCTGCTTTTGCATGCGGGTTTCCTCGCAATCGATTATTTACTTTAGTGTGACATATGTCATATGCCGCGTCAAGCGTTGGAACTATACTCAGGGTGTCATCGATCGAAACAAGCGGCAACCGCCGCGTTGCGGGATTGGTGTGTGATTTGGAGTGAAGCAGTTATGTATTATTTTCTATCGCTATTGATCGGCATTCTCGTCGCGGTCATGATCGCGTTCAACGGTGGACTCACCACGGTTTACGGGATCTATTCCGCGACGGTCATCATCCATATCGTGGGGCTGATCCTCATCGGAGCCATCATCCTGTTCCGGCGGGAAAAGCCGTTTGCCAAGTGCCTGCCCTGGTATCTCTATATTGGCGGCGTGCTCGGCGTTGCGACCACCGCGAGCGTCAACTTCGCGTTTGGCAAGATCAGCCTTTCCGCGATCCTCGCGCTGGGGCTTTTCGGCCAGAGTGTGGCGGGTGTACTCGTGGATCAGCTTGGGCTCTTCGGTATGCGGAAGCATCCGTTTCGCGCCTACCAAATCCCCGGGCTTTTGCTGGTCGCGGGCGGCATCGGCTGGATGATGGGCGGAGACTTTCCGATTTTGCCCGTGCTTGCGGTGTTCCTTTCCGGTTTGCTGCTCGTGATTTCGCGCTCCTATAATTCCCGCCTCGCGAGTGAAACCAGCCTGTATGTCAGCACGTTTTTCAACTATGTCTGCGGGCTTGTGACCGCGATTCCAGTGTTTCTGCTCTTTGGCAGAGGCGAGGCGGTTTGGGCGGGGCTCGCGCTCGCGCCAAACTGGTGGTCGTATCTCGGCGGCGCGATCGGGGTTGCGACGGTTTGGCTGAGCAACGTCGTTGTCGTGAAGATTCCGCAGCTTTATATCACGCTATTGATGTTTGTGGGTCAGGTGTTCACGGGCGTACTACTAGATGCGCTGCTCGACGGCGCGTTTTCCACCGCGAATCTCATCGGCGGTGCGCTGGTTGCGTTAGGGCTTGCGTTGAACCTGCTGTTTGAGCGGCGCGCCTCCCGGCGGCTCACGGCGGAGCTGAACGCGGCAGAATAAAGCAATCCCCGCACCGAAAAAAAGCCGGCGCGCTTGTACCAGCGCGTCGGTTTTTGATTGCTTGGTGTTATCTTTAATAATAACGTTGGACTTTACGAAAAAGTTTATGCTCGATCCAGCTTGATATCGATCTCACCCATATCGAGTTTTTTGAGATCGCTGAGAACGGTTGGAACGATGTTGTACTGCGTGATTTCGTCGAAGCGAACCCACGCGAATGAGTCGTGTTCATTGGATAATTGAACCTTGTTCGATTCGACTTTACATAAAAACGTAATGCCGACGATCTGCGTCTCTTCTTCTCGAAAAAAGCTCCATGTTTGAAGCGGGCATAGGATGTTGGCGGAAAGTCCCGTTTCCTCCACTAACTCTCGCTGCAACGCGTTTTCCGGGGCTTCGCCGAATTCCATTCTTCCGCCGGGCAGTTCCCAGTAGTGGTGTTCGTCACGCGCTTTGTCCGAACGCTTGACGAGCAGGAACTTGTCTTGGTCAAACAAGAGCGCCTTGACGGCGACAAAAAACCTACGATCCATCTTTCTCTCCTGTTTTGCCGGTCAAATGCTCAATATCCCGCCAAGATATCCCCGATGTGGTTTTTGAGGTATTTGTCCTTCGTGTAGACGAAGTTTTGCGAAACGATGTAGGTCTTGCCGTCATCCCAGAGGATCGTCTCCGTCTTGTCCAGCGGGTTTGCGCGTCCGGTGACCGTCGTGGCGCGGTTGTGGATGCGGTTTGCCAGCAAAATCATGAACTGGTTCTTCTCCGGATCGACGGAGAAATGGTTGCCCGTAAAGCCGTTGAGCGCGATGGTGCGCGGGCCGAAATAGGCGGGCACCTCGCTGAAGGTTTGATCCGGCTGCTTGGAGTAGCAAAGATAGCCCATATACTGGGAATCGGTGCCGTCCGGCAGCTTGCCGCCCGTGCGGTTGACCCCGATTTCGAGCAGGGTTTTCCGGCTCAGCAGCGCGTCCTGCAAGAGTCCCTGCGCTAGCTTGGTCATGTCGTCGAGGCTCGCGAACACGCCCGCGTGTCCGCAGGGCGCGGGTCGGGCGGTGTTGAGCAGCCGCGCCTTTGGGTCGTGTACCGTCCCCGGCGGGCAGGCGGTGTCCAGCCAGAACGCGCCGTTGACGATCCTCCGCTCATAGTTGCAGTCCACGGTTTGCGGCAGCAGCTCCGCCGGAACCTCCGCAAACGTGCGCGTCAAGCCGAGCGGAACAACGATATTCTCCCGCAAAAAATCCCAAAAGAGCGTGTCGGAAACGGTCTCCACGACGTACTTGAGCACCATGGAACCCATGTCGGTGTAATATTTTCGCGTGGCGGGTGGGCCAAGGCGAATGTCGAACAGCAGCTTTTCCGCTTCGTCGGCGGAGGAAGCCGCGTCCATTCGCGCGGTGGTTTGCAGCTGTGCGCGAAAGCACAGCAGGTCCTCGATTGTCACATCCGGAATATGGGAAAAGCGCATGTCGATGCTGCCAAGCGTCCGGTCGAGCCGGAGCTTGCCGCGCTCCATGAGCTGCAATACCGCGATGCAGGTGAAGAGCTTGGTCACCGAGGCGAGATCGAAGACGGAATCCGTCTTAAGCGGCTCGATATCCGGCACAAACATACCGTGTTCGAGGCGCACCTCGCGGAGATTTCCGCGGCAAAACGCCTCGCTGCGCGTGCGGTCGCCGTACGAGACGGCGATGCCGCTGATGATCCTGCGTTCGTCTACGAGGTGGGAAACGCCGTCTTCCAGCTGCTGTCTTGGGTCAACTGTCATGCTTGATTCTCTTGCTCCTGTGGTTTTACTTGCTTGGCGGAAATGGATGAAAACACCGCGTTCTTCTTTTGCCAGTTTTTCGCGAACGCTTTCTTCACGGGTGCCGTTTCAAACGACGCCGGATCATACTTCGCGTAAAACGCCGCTTCCTCGGCAAGCGCGCGGGTGAGCAGCTCGTCCATGCTCGCGCTGTCCTGCGAAACATCCTTTTGCCAGCTTTGCTCCAGCGCGTCCCGCTCGGCGTAAAACTCCGCGGGAACGACTTTGCCGACGAGCGTACGGCGGAACAGTTCCTGCTCCCGCCAATAGCGCGCGCCCGCCTCGTCACCGGGCGAAACAACGGGCAGCCGCACGGGGTTGCCGAAGCGATAGGGCTTATAGAGCGAGACGCAAGGCGTGGACGTTCCTGTGAGGAACACGGTCGGTGTACTTCCATCGAGGCGGATCACCATGCTCGCGGTCGTGTGGTCTCCCACCATGCCGCCGTAGTGCATGCAGCAGCTCGAAACCGAACCTTGCGCAAACGGGTTTTTCACATCTGCGTCGTGGCCTCTCAGCGCGCGCATCAGATCCTGCTCCGTGTTCGCCGTGGGCAGTGCGCAGGCGCTTGCGGCCTTTCGCTGCTTGCTGCCGGAAAAGTAGCTGTAGAGCGGGTCGGAATACGTCTTGGCAAAGTCGCAAACCCCGCCGCCGTAGCGCTCGCCATCCGAACCGATCGAGAGGCGGTTGCTGATGGAGGCGCGCGAGAAGCTCTTTACCACCCAGTTTTTATTGCAGGTTTCGAGGATGAAGAGCGTGTCCCGATCCATGATGAGAAACGAGTTGTCGTAATAAAACGTGTGGTCGAAGCCGCAGTTTCCGCCCTGACCGTAGGTTTCCAGCAGCTCGATGATCACGTTGACCGCGCGCTCCGCGCTCTCCGCGCGTTCGAGCCCCAAGCGCAGCAAGTCCATGCCCGTCAGCGAAGGCGCGCCGTATTTCCCTTTGGTGAACACCGCCTCATTGCCGATGGCGACGCCCGCTTCGTTGACGCCGATCTCCGCGCCCCACATCCAGACCGGGCGGGAGAGCAGCACGCTCAGCGTCTCCTTCGCCTGCGGAATCAATCGGTAGGTGCAAGCGACCTCGTCGCCGTCATAGATGCGCGCGGGGTAGAGCTCGGTAACCTGCGCCTCGTTGGGGCTGCGGTCGCTGTTTTTTCCAAAGAGCGCATAAGAGCCGCGTAAAACGCCAAGCGTATCGCACATGGTTTGTGCCTCCAAATCAAGATTGGATCGAGCGCGATGATCGTTGGAAGAATGGAATCAATATGGGGAATACTTCCTTTTAGTATACCATAATCGCGTGCTCGGCGAAATGAAAAGCGCGCCCAGAGGCAGTTACCACGCGCCGTAAGTACGCCTCAAACGGTTGTAGCAACCCGTCAGGTATGATACAATACCTTGCGAAACGAACGGGAGGCAGCGTATGGATATCGACCCATTGGCAATCCGCAATCTCTTGATCTGGATTGCGCTCGCGCTGGCGAGTACGATTCTGCTCGGCGGCGTGCCAAGCTGGATTCGCAGCGCGGCAAAGCGCGCGGACCCTTCCGCGGCGTCTGCGTTGTTTGCGCTGCTTTTGACGGTTGCCTCTGCGGGCTATGTCTTTCTCACGGGCGGATTTGCGGGACTGCTTGCGCTCAGCGTGCTACAGTTTGTCTGGATCGCGGTCTGCGGCTTCCTCTCCGCGCTGGCCTGGCTGAGCCTCTTTACCGCGCTCACGGGCGGCAAGGTGAGCAAGGTGATGCCCGTCTATCTGGTCTCGTCGCTCGTGACGCTCGCCGTGTCGCATTTTCTCTTTGGTGCGCCGATGGGGCTTTGGAAGATCTGCTGCATGGTCTTAATCCTGCTCGGCATCGTGTTTATCGAGAGCAGCTCCCAGCAGATTCAGAGCCAGCTTTGGTTTCTCTACGCGGTAATTGCGCTGCTCGCGACGGCGGGGTCCCAGCTCCTGCGCCGCGGCATGCTGGGCGAGGCGTTTAATTCTCAGGTGTTCGAGTTCTGGCGCGCGGCGTTTGCCTCGGTTTTCCTCTGGATTTTCGTGTTCCTGCGCAAAAAGCAGCAGACGATCAAGGACTTTACCCCACGTGCGTGGTTTGGCGTGCTCTTTGCCGCGGTGTTCCTCGCGGGGAGCTATGCCGCAACCTACTTTGCCTCCCTGCGCGGAGACATGAGCCAGCTTGCTCCCGTCGGCGTGCTCACGAGCGTGTTTGTGATGCTCTTTGCGCGCATCTTTCAAAAGGAAAAGCAACCCGGCGCAACCGTGTTCGGAACCCTGCTGGTCGTACTTGGACAGTTTGGCATTTTGATGGGACTATAAGGTTTTGCGCCTTGGGCGCAGGATGTTTTAGATTAGAACGATTTGCACTAAGCGAGAAGGATAGTAAAAAGCAACATGGTTAAACTCTGCGTATTCGACCTTGACGGAACGCTCGTCAACACCCTCCATGACCTTACCAACAGCCTGAACTACGCGCTTGCGGCGTGTGGCTTTCCCGCGCTGTCCGAGTCGCGCGTTGCCGCCATCGTCGGCCACAGCGTCAACTATATGTGCGAGCACGCCGTGCCGCCGGAAGCGAAGGATCAATCGGGTAAGGTGCTGGAGCTCTATATGGCGCACTATAAGGAGCACAGCCTCGACCGCTCGCATCCCTACGACGGCATGGTTGAGGCAGTCGAGGCGATCAAAGCCGCGGGCGTCACTGTCGCCATCGCTTCCAATAAGCCACACACGGACACCGTGAAGGTGATTGAAACGCTCTATCCCAAGGATTTGTTCTCCATGGTGCTTGGGCGGATGGACAAGTTTGCCATCAAGCCCGCGCCGGACGCGCTGCGCTTCATCATGAACTTCTTCGGGGTCACGCCGGAGGAGTCCGTCTATGTCGGGGATTCCGATGTGGACGTGCAGTTCGCGCACAACGCGGGCATGCGCTGTGTCTCCGTCAACTGGGGATTCCGTTCGGTGGAGGAGATTCTCGCCGCGGGCGCCACCTGCATCACGGGAGACGCGAAGCGCGTGCCGGAGCTGGTACTCAACGATCCCGGCAACTGCGGCATCTGCTAATAACGAGAGCGTCGCACACAAAACGAAAACCAAGAGGTGACCGGAGCAATACGGGCCAAACCGGGAAAGGGCAATGCTTGCTGAGAAACGTCTACGATTTTGACAATACGATCTATCGCGGGGATTCCAGCGTGGATTTCTTTCGCCACTGCGCGGCGAAATTTCCGCGCGCCTATCTTAGCGCGGTTGCGGCCGCTCCCTGGTTTGCCGCAATGCTGCTTGGGCTTGCGGATAAAACCCGCGTGAAGCAGCGCTTCTATCGCTACCTTCGGCATGTGCCGGACGTGCGCGAAGAGGTGGAGCGCTTCTGGCTCACGCACGACAAGAACCTCAAGGATTGGTACTTTGCGCAGAAGCGGGAGGATGATCTAATCATCTCCGCCTCGCCGGAGTTTTTACTGGAGCCGCTGATGAATCGGCTGGGACTCGCGCTGATCGCCTCGCGCGTTGTGCCCGAGACGGGTGTTTACGAGGGCTTGAATTGCCACGGCGAGGAGAAGGTGCGCCGCATGCGGGAAGCGGAGCCGGAAACACAGATCGACGGCTTTTATTCCGACAGCAAGAGCGACACCCCGCTGGCGAAGCTCGCGCGCAGCGCGTTCATGGTCACGGGAGACGAGATCTCCGCGTTTCCGCTGAACTGATTCCAAACAAAACCACCGACCGAAAGAAAAGGAGCGCACAAGATGAAAGTGATCGCAATCAACGGCAGCCCGCGTACAAACGGCAACACAACCATGGCGCTCCGCGCAATGACGGACGAGCTGGAGCGGCAGGGCATCGAGACCGAGACCATCCAGATCGGCAAGCAGAGCATCCACGGGTGCATCGCCTGCGGACATTGCGCCAAATCCGAAGGAAACAAATGTGTCTTTGCGGACGATCTGGTAAACGAGGTTGCGCAAAAGATGCGTGACGCGGATGGCTTTATCCTCGGTTGCCCGACGTATTACGCGGGAATTCCCGGCACGATGAAGTCATTCCTGGATCGCGTGTTTTATTCAAGCTCGCGCTATTTTCGCCTGAAGGTGGCAACAAGCTGCGCCGTGGTGCGCCGCGCGGGCGGGGTGGACGTCGTCCACCAGCTCAACAACTACCTCAATCTCGCGCAGACGGTGATTCCGCCGTCGCAGTATTGGACGATTGCGTACGGGCGTGAAAAGGGCGAGGTGGAAGGCGACGGCGAGGGCATGCAGACGCTCGTGAAGAACGCACGCTGCATGGCTTGGCTCCTCAAGCTCATCGAGGCGGGCAAGGACACCGTGCCGCTGCCGGAGGACGAAAAACGCGTCATGACAAACTTCATTCGATAATGTGATTTGATAAAGAGCCGCGCAATCGCGCGGCTTTTGTTTTGCGCGTTTTCTGAGCGGAGAATCATATATTTGCGGTATTTTCACACAATGCATAAAATTCCTGATAGAATAGGTGTATGCGTTCAAAAAGCGAGATATCCTGCGGAATCGCCGTTTGAACAAACGAGGATCAAGCGCGTTTTATACGCGTGAACTGATCGACAAACAGCAAAGATGTGTTGAATAACCCCTGTCAGGAGGAACTGCATGGATTCACCCATTCGGGTCAAGAGCGAGGTAGGCAAACTCAGGCGCGTGCTGCTGCACCGACCGGGGCAGGAGCTGGAAAACCTCATGCCGCAATACCTCTCCCGCCAACTGTTCGAGGATATCCCGTATCTCGTGCATGCCCGCGAGGAGCACGATCAGTTTGCCGCAACCCTGCGCTCCTGCGGGGTGGAGGTCTGCTATCTGTTGGATCTCGTGGCGGAAGCGTTGACGGAGACCGCCGTGCAGGAACGATTTGTGGAGGATTATATCGCGGAAATTGGCATATCTGCCCGTGGAGTGGAGCAGCGCGTGCGGGAATATCTCTTGGGACAGTCCGTGCCGCAGATGCTCTCGAGCATGGTGCGCGGCGTGCGCAAGAGCGATCTGGGCAGCCGGGAACCTGTTCACCTCGTGGATTATATCGACGACGCGTATCCATTCTTCGTTGATCCCATGCCGAACCTCTATTTCACGCGCGATCCGTTCTTCATGGTGGACGGCGGGGTCTGCATCTCCAGCATGGCGAACACCGTGCGCGCGCGGGAAACGCTGTTTGGGCAATATCTCTTTATACACCACCCGCTCTATCAGCAGACGCCGATGCTGCACATGCGCACCGATCCGTTTTCCATCGAAGGCGGGGATGTGCTCGTGCTCTCGCCGGAGGTGGTCGCGGTCGGCATTTCGCAGCGCACCGATCCCCACGCGGTGGAGGCGCTTGCGCGCAGGCTCATCTGCGAGGAGACGGGCATCGTCAAGGTGCTCGCCATCGATATTCCCAAGACGCGATCCTATATGCACCTCGACACCGTGATGACCATGGTGGACGTGGATAAGTTCACGATTCATCCGTCGATCTTGCCCGCCGTGCGCACGTTTTCGCTCACGAAACAGGGCGGCGCGCTGGTCATCGAGCAGGAGAAGCGAAAGCTTGCCGAGTCGCTGGCGGACGCGCTGCACGTGGAGAAGGTGACGATGATTCACTGCGGCGGCGCGAGCGCAATCGACGCCGCGCGGGAGCAGTGGAACGACGGCACGAACACCCTCGCGGTGGCGCCGGGCGAGGTGATCGCCTTTTCGCGCAACTATGTGACAAACGGCATCCTCCGTGACAACGGAGTCGTCGTGCACGAGATTCCCTCGGCGGAGCTTTCGCGCGGGCGCGGCGGTCCCCGCTGTATGAGTATGCCGCTCTGGCGGGAGTAAACGCGACTGCCCATTAAATGGCAGATGAGTATGCCGCTCTGGCGGGAGTAAACGCGATTGCCCATAAAATGGCAGATGAGCATGCCGCTCTGGAGAGAGTAAAGGTTTACTAAGAAAACTGCGTTTTCATTTGTGGTAAAATGTTGTTAGGCAATTTGTGAATACCCCTGCCTAATTTTTTAAAGTAAAGGTTTGCCTTCATGTACGACTTGATTCGAATCCTCATCGCGATTGTGCTCGCGTCTCCATTCATCCTGGTTCCCGTGTTTCGGCATACGTTTGCGCTCCGGCGTGCGTTTTTCATCGTGTCTGCGTGCGCGGCGGCTCTCGTGGTCGGCGTGTTTCTGTACCAGTGGCCGTTTGAAAACGAGTTCGGCGGTTTTGCGACCGCAGTGCAGGCGACCGATTACCAATACGGTGCGGCGGATTTTTCGTACACCATCGAGAGCGAAGACAGCGCGTTTGTGCTGTCCAATCGCTCTAGCGACATATTACACAAGGAAAACGGGCGCTTCTATCTCGTGAGTCCCACCTATATCAGCCGTGAAAACGCGCTCTCGGACGCCGTCAGCGCAATCATCCGCGGAGACCAGCGCACGCAGGAGCGATTTGTGCAGGTCACGATGGCGCAAACGGATCGAAACCCGGCGACGATTACGGACAACAAGGGAACGGTGTTTGAAACCGCGTTTACCTACAACGGGCTTACCTATTATGTGGGTACCTATCAAGAGGACGGGCTGTCCTACGAGTTATATATCGATGGTGTCAAAGAAGAACTGATGAAACTCAGATAAAAACCCTAGATTACAACAGAATAACAGTTTTTGGAGGAAGTTATGAACCTGCGCGGAAGAAGCTTTTTAACCCTGCTCGATTATTCCCCCGAAGAGATTCGCTACTTGCTCGACCTGAGCCACGCGCTCAAGCGCGAAAAGCGCGAGCGCGTGTTTCCCGAACGCCTCAAGCACAAGAACATCGTGCTGATCTTCGACAAGACCAGCACGCGCACCCGCTGCGCGTTTGAGGTTGCGGCGCTGGACGAAGGCGCGCATGTGACATATCTGAGCAACAGCCAGATGGGCAAGAAGGAGTCTCTGGAAGACACGGCGAAGGTGCTGGGTCGCTATTATGACGCGATCGAGTACCGCGGATTCGGTCAGCAGATCGTGGAAGACCTCGCGCGCTACTCCGGCGTGCCGGTTTGGAACGGGCTCACCGACACCGACCATCCGACGCAGATTCTTGCGGACTTCATGACCATCGAGGAGCACGCGAAAAAGCCGCTGAAGGAGATTCACTTGTGCTATGTCGGCGACGCGCGCAACAACATAGGAAATTCGCTGATGATCGGCTCCGCGAAGATGGGCATGAAGTTTACAGCGATTGCCCCGCGCGCGCTCTGGCCGGAAGAGGGCCTGACCGCGCGGATGCGGGAGCTCGCCAAATCCACGGGTGCGGTGATCGAGTTTTCGGAATCTCTCGACGCGGTGCGCGGCGCGGACGCGGTGTACACCGACGTTTGGGTGTCCATGGGTGAGGAAGCGCAGTTTGCGGAACGAATCAAGCTGCTGGAGCCGTACCGCGTGACGCTGGACTTGCTCCAGAAGACCGGTAACCCGGACGCGCTGTTTCTGCACTGCCTGCCGAGCTTCCACGATCTGGAGACGGTTGTCGGCAGAGAGATCTTCGAAAAATACGGGCTCCGCGAGATGGAAGCCAGCGATGAGGTGTTCCGCTCGAAGCACAGCGTGGTGTTTGACGAGGCGGAGAATCGTATGCATACGATCAAGGCGGTCATGGTCGCAACGCTGGGAGAGTAATTTATAGATATATATTTTAAAAAAATATATATAGAAGTGCATGCATACGATCAAGGCAGTCATGGTCGCAACGCTCGGAGAATAAAGGGTTTTCGACATATGTTTTGCGTAATATGCAGATATATCGAATAAATCTGCAAAACGTCCGAAATTGCGACAGATATTATTGAAAGCAAAAAAAATATAAGGTATAATACCCGCATTACGTTTATAACAGCGGAACTATGCCGCTTAGCAACCGGAGGAGCGACCGGATGCGGCAGACCATAAATAACAAAGTGTAAGAGGGGTAAGAAAGACTATGGAAGACCGGTATCGTAACGACGTCGCGGTGCAGGTGCCGCGCGTATTACTGCCGAAAAAAGGCACCGACTACTACAAATGGGCGGTTGTCGCCTGCGACCAGTTCACCTCCCAGCCTTCGTACTGGGAAGACGCAAAGCGCATCGTCGGCAAAGCGCCGTCCACGCTGGAGCTGATCCTGCCGGAAGCATACCTCGAAAAGCCCGGCGAAGAGGAGCGCATCGCGAGCATCAAGTCTCATATGCGCGAGTACCTCGATAAAGGCGTTCTCGAAGAAAAGCCGCAGGGCTTCGTGCTGGTCACCCGCACGGTCGGCGGGGCAACCCGCACCGGACTCGTGATGGCGCTGGACCTCGAGGCATACGACTACTCCAAGGGTTCCACCACGCTGATCCGCGCGACGGAGGG
Organism: Christensenellaceae bacterium; assembly: GCA_963667195.1. Lineage (GTDB taxonomy): Bacteria > Bacillota > Clostridia > Christensenellales > CAG-138 > UBA7703. The sequence goes on along the minus strand of OY762962.1, from coordinate 1,070,904 downwards.
AACGATTGTCTCCCGCATTCCGCCGCGGCTCAAGATTCGCGAAGGCGCTCCCATCGAGCTGCCGCACATCCTCGTGCTGATCGACGACCCGGAAAAGACGGTTATCGAGCCGCTCGCGCTGAAAAAAGCGAAGCTGACCAAGCTCTATGATACCGACCTCATGCTCGACGGCGGCCATATTTCCGGCCACCTCGTGGATGGCGAGGACGATATCCTCGGCGTGCTCAACGCGCTGGGAGACCTCAAGGATGCGGATCGTTTCGCGAAAAAATACGGCGATCGCGCGCCGATGCTCTTTGCCATGGGCGATGGCAACCACAGCTTTGCCACCGCGAAGGCCAACTGGGAAAAGATCAAGGAATCTTTGCCAGAAAGCGAACGTGCGGATCATCCCGCACGCTATGCGCTGGTCGAGGTGGAAAACGTGCATGACGACGGCATCGTCTTCGAGCCGATCCACCGCGTGGTGTTCGGAGCTTCCGGCAATCGCGCGATTGAGACCATCCTTCGCAAGCTCAAGGAAAAGCACGACTGCGCGCGCGTGGAACTCGGGCGTATGCCCTGCGCACAGGGCGGAGACACGCACGTGCTTCCGTTCATCACGGGTGAAGTGGAGGGCGCGTTTATCGTCAGCTGCCCGACGTCCCAGCTCGCGGTCGGCACACTGCAAGCCGCGCTGGACGAAGCGGTCAAGGATATCTGCGGTTGTGAAGTCGATTATATCCACGGCGCGGACGTGGTCAAGGAGCTCGCGAAAAAGGGCGGGGCCATCGGATTCTTGCTGCCCGCGCTGAAGAAGAGCGAGTTTTTCTCGACTGTCATCTACGACGGCGCGCTGCCGAGAAAGACCTTCTCCATGGGCGAAGCGAACGAGAAGCGCTATTATCTCGAGTGCCGCTCGCTGGAGAAGAAGTAAGCAATCACACAGATTGGTATCTCATGGCGGTAGGGATTTTTGTCCTATTGCCATAACATAGAAACGGGGGAACACCAATGGCGGTCAAAACAGTCAAATTCGGCGGAACCAGCCTCTGCAACGCCGAGAACTTCACAAAGGTCAAGAATATCATTCTGGCCGACAAGGCGCGTAAGTACGTCGTACCCTCCGCGCCGGGCAAACGTTTCCCCGGCGATGAGAAGATTACCGACCTGCTGTATCTTTGCTATGCAAAAAACTCCAACGGCCTTTCGTTTGACGACACGTATGAGCAGATCACGGAGCGCTACGTCGGCATCGAAAAAGAGCTGGGGTTAAAGACCAATATCTCGCTGGAACTCGCGGCGATCAAGAAAAACATCCTCTCCGGCGCCAGCGAGGACTATATCGCGAGCCGCGGAGAATACCTCAGCGGGCTTCTGCTTGCGGACTATCTGGGGTTTGATTTCTACGACGCGGCGGAGCTTGTCAGCTTCCACGCGGACGGCACCTATGACGACGAGACCACGCAGAAGTGGACGCAAAAGCTCGCGGAAACGCAGAACGTCGTCGTGCCCGGCTTCTACGGCAGAAAGCGCGACGGCAGCATCAAGACCTTTTCCCGCGGCGGCAGCGACATCACGGGCGCAATTGTGGCGCGCGCGGTGCAGGCGGACGTCTACGAAAACTGGACCGACGTGAGCGGATTTCTCATGGCGGACCCGCGCATCGTCGAAAACCCCAAGGTCATCTCGGTTGTGACGTATTCCGAGCTGCGGGAGCTGAGCTACATGGGTGCGACCGTTCTGCACGAGGATTCGATCTTCCCGGTTCGCCGCGCGCAGATTCCGATCAATGTGCGCAACACCAACCGCCCGGAGGACGAGGGCACGATGGTCATTCCGGATGCGTTCCTCAAGTATTACAAACGCGAGGGCGTGCTCACCGGCGTGGCCGGCCGCAAGGGATTCACGGTCATCACCGTGTATAAGGACAACATGCACAACGAGGTCGGCTTCGGCTACCGCCTGCTGCGCGTGCTGGATCGCTACAACATCTCCTTTGAGCATGTGCCCAGCGGCATCGACACCATGAGCCTCGTGATTCAGGAGACCAAGCTCAAGGAACACCTCGAGCAGGTGCTGCGCGAGATTCAGCGGGACTGCGAGCCGCAGAGCATCGAGGTGCATTCCAACATGGCGCTCGTCGCCACGGTTGGCAAGGGCATGATTCGCTCGCTCGGCGTCGCGGCGCGGCTCTTTGGTTCGCTCTATGAGGCGGGCGTCAACGTCCGCATGATCGACCAGGGTTCATCTGAGATGAACATCATCGTCGGCATCGAAAACGACGACCTAAACACCGCGGTCAAGGCCATCTATCACGCGTTCGCGTAACGCGACCCAACGCAACCTGCAAAGCTCCTCCATTCGGAGGAGCTTTTTTTGCAAAATTGTTGTGCATAATGTGTTGACAAATATATTGACAAAATGTAATGTAATTTATATAAAACGCTTGTAATTATTGAAAAATATTAAAATAGTGGAGTGACAAAAACAATGTCATATTGGAAGATAAAGTATGATGCGGGAATCGATCTTCTCGATCCAGAGCTCGCGGCTCTAAATGCGAGAATCGATACGTTGAAGGATGCCCTGTCAAAGGCGCCGCTGACCGTGCGCCTCCACACGGAGCTGAATCGGCTGCAGATTATTCATCAGGTAAAAGGAACGACTGGGATTGAGGGCAATACGCTTTCGGAGGAAGCGGTTGAGGATATCATTCGCGGACAAACGCCAAGGGATTCCGAGGAGAGAGAGACCTATAACGCATATCGCGCACTTCGCGCGATCATCGACGAGAAGATTGGTGCGGGCGAGTGCTGCGTTACAGAAGAAATGATCAAGAAGCTCCATGCAATCCTCACTGACAGTTTGAAACAGAACGATAATGTCCCCGGGCAGTATCGATTGCAGAAGATCAAAGTCGGGCATAACTTTGAAGGAGAACGGTTTGAGCACATTCCAGAGCAGATGCGAGCGTTTATTCAATATATCAATTCAGACACCGTCAAAGGGTGGGGAGAGTTGATCCGCGCAGTGGTTGCGCATTTCTATCTTGTTACGATCCATCCGTTTTCCGATGGAAACGGCAGAACGTCCAGAATGCTGGAAGACTGTATTCTGTACAACAGCAATTACAACAAGGCAAGCTTCTTTTCACTGTCAAATTTCTACTATAAGAACAGAGATGAGTATTTTTCGCAACTGGATGAAGCAAGATTCAAGTACAATGGTAACTTGCAGCGTTTCGTCTTGTTCTCGCTCAACGGATTTTGCTCCGAACTGCAAGCGAATTTCGACAAGGTGATGCAGGAGTATTCGCGCATTTGCTTTATGAACTATGTGGAAGAAAAATTTCAGACCAAAGAAATCTCGCAAAGGCAGCACGCATTGATCAGTGTAATGATGAAGTTTGACTTAAGAATCGAAGAAAGCGCAATACTAAAGAGAACAGATGTATTGGCAAAGTCCATCTACGCCTCGGTAAAAAGCGAGCGCACGATTCGGAGAGATCTCGACGAGCTGAAAGAGATGAACCTGTTATTGTCTCGGGACAAGATCGTCTCGGTCAACTATGATATCATGAAGACCTTCGTTGGAATCAACCCGGATGCTTTGTTTTCAGCAAACGGGCAACCCCAAAAGCGATAACGTAAGGGCGGCCATCTATCACGCATTCGCGTAACGCGACCCAACGCTACCAGCAAAACTCCTCCATTTGGGGGAGCTTTTTTTGTGTACGCACAGTACAGGCGCGTTGGCGGCGGAGAAGCGCCGGGATATTGTGCAATAGAATATTATACACAGCGCTGTTATTTTACTTGTATATACCGTTTTACTGTGCTAAAGTGGAGAAAACGCGTCCGGGAGGCACTATGCAGCTTCGAAAAAGAATCATCGCATTACTGTTGTGTATTCTCACAGGGTTCACGCTTGTCTCTTGTCAAAGCATCACGGCAATCATCGAACCCACGCCGACCGCGACGCCGACGGCGACGCCAACCCTTGCGCCAACGCCGACGCCGGAGCCCACGCCGAGCCCCACACCCTATCGTGAAATCTACCCGATCACATTTGGATTGAGCACGGGTTTATCCTATCAAAACGAGTATTTCAACATGAAAATCGATCTCAACGACAAATGGTTTGTGGCCACCAGTGCCGAGCTGGACACCCTCAGCAGCTTCCCGATGGAGATTCCCAAGGATCTGCGCCAGTCGGAATACCTCGATTATCTGCCGAAGGGTCTGCCGGTTCAGGAGTACAGCGCGCACCTAAACACGGGGCTTGCGGAGATCAGCGTTATCGTCAGCGACGCGAAGAACGCGATGACAGCGTTTAGCAGCGTTGCGGACTATCACGAAGCGAACATCAAGCTGATCCGCGAGGCGCTCACCGGTGCCGGAGCCGAGATCGTGCGCGACGAGCACACCACGACGATGTTCCTTGGAAAAGAGCAGTCCTGTTGGTTCTTCTCTTACGACAGCGGCGGATACACGACGTATGACGCGCAGGTCATCTTCCAACAGGGTGATTATATGATGAACGTCTACGTCAGCTCCGTCGGCGTGGATCACACGGCGGAGCTCCTCGCGATGTTCCAGCCGATGACAGCGTGATCTGTGGCTTTTGAACGAGAAAGATAGAGGAGAACGTATGAAACGCTTGACCCGATCGATCGCGCTGCTGCTCGCGCTCGCGAGCATGCTGTCGCTTACCGCCTGCGCGGAGATCATGCAGGCAATTTCGCCAACGCCGACGCCGACCGCAACCCCGACCGCGACGCCGACCCCGACGCCGACGCCGACACCGACACCCACGCCCACACCGAGCCCTACGCCGAGTCCGACTCCGGCGGTGACGGTCGATTCTCTCAAGCTCGGCTTTGGCGGGCCGAATGGTTACTACAACAGCTACTTCCGCTTCGGATTTCCCGCGCCGAATAACTGGTATCTCTATACGCCGGACCAGATGAACCTCGTGAACGAAATCGACACGACGGGAAAGAGCACGTCCGTGATCACTCAGGAATACATCGACATGCTCAAACAGGGCAAGCTCGTGTATGATCTCTATGCGATGCCGTATGAAGGCGATGATTACATGATGATCATTTTGCTGGATTACACTTCCGAAGGATCGGCACAGCACACCGAGTTTGCGGTCATGCAGGCGATGCAAACTTGGGCGACGGATTACAACGGCGATTCAAAATCCGACGCGAAGAACCTCAAGCTCGTCGTGACCGATCTGCTCGGCACGGAGCATCCCGTCTACCGCTACGACATGAAGTCGAACGGCAAGCAGATGAACGGCGCGTTCTTCGTGCTCAAACAGGGCACAACGTTTGCGATGATCATCATCGACGCCGTCGATCCCGCGACCATCGACGGAATTCTCAAGACCTTCTACGTGGTGAAATAATCCATCATGGCGGTTGCCGCCTTGCGCAAGCGTGCAGGGCGGCAGCATCGCCTGCAGCTTGTCATATCAAAGGAGAAAAAATGCAAACGTACAATCGAACCAAAACCGTCATCGCGCTGGTGATGGCGGTATTCATGCTCGCTACATTCACTGGCTGCGCTGACCTTGCGCAGCTGATTTCGCCTACGCCGACGCCAAGTCCGACGCCGACCGCGACGCCAACACCGTCACCCACGCCAACGCCGACGCCCGCGCCAACGCCGGAACCGAACGTCGATTCCTTTTCATTGGGTGTAGGTGACGATACTGGCTATTTGAGCAAGTATTTCGACCTCGGCTTTCGCTTGCCCGATGGTTGGAAGGCCTACAATCGCAGCTATATCGATCTACTAAACATGATCAAGGCAGATGGGAGCAATGCGGAAGCGTATTTAAAGGAATATCAAACGCTCTTGAAGAACGGACAAACCATCTATGATTATGTTGGATACAATAAATCCGCGAACGAAATGATACTCGTCCTGCTCAAGGATAATTCGGATAACGGAACGGGGGTTCTGTCCGAACAGGAAGCGGTGGATGCCTACGCTGCCTCGATTTGCGACATTGGCAGTGACGGGACGATCGACGCGTTGAATATTCGAAAGGATACGATCAAGCTCGGAGACACCGAACATCCGATGACCCGCTTTGAACTGCCCATGGATGCGGCATACGGCTATTGCGCGCTGTTTGCCGTTCAGAAGGATAGCACGTTTGCATATGTCAATTTGATGTGCCCGAGCGAACAAATGTTGCAGGATGTGATCGACAGCCTCTATCAATACAGCGACTATCCTTCCATCGAATCTTACAGCATGCCGCAAATCGGAGAGAAAGGATTTGACAGCGCGTTCCTTGGTCTGAAGTTTGACAGTCCGGCTGGATGGGAATACTACAATCGCGAGACGCTGGACGAATTTAACAAAGTCACTGTGAGCGAGACGGGTGAGGACGCGCGCAACAAAGCATATCGGGACTTTCTCAAGGACGGCAATCTTGACTTGGAGTATTGCGGCTACGAGAAAGACATACAGCACATGGTGTTCATCTACACGGCGAATTCCACCGGGAACTGGATGGACTCGGTATCCGGCAGGGATTTCTTTGACACCCTTCTTCCTTGGTTGTTTGACTTTGACAAGGATGGCAAGGTCGATGTACTGAACGGCTCGTTCAGCCGCGAAACCGTTTTGGGACAAGATTGCTACGTCTATCGGTTCGATGATCGAAAAGGGACTACCGGCGTGATTGGGATGCTGTTTACCTACCGGCGTGGTTCGACGTTCGTCGGCATTGATATTGTGAGCGTGGTGCCCGGGGCAATCGAGCAGATATTGCCCTTGATCAATACCAATGCGCAATAAAGACTAGCTCAAATACGCAAATATGTTTGTTCTTAAAGCGCCTCGTTTCAATTGATCTCGCATTGACAACCCTCCCACACGGGAATATGATGATCTCGCAATCAGTCCAAGTTTGATCGGAACGGAAGTGACAAATCGTGTCCTATCATGGTGCCCGATCCGGCGCGCCAATCGACTGGAGCGACCCCGAGCAGGCCGCGGCACAGGCGAAGATAGACGTGCTCCGCAACATGGTGTCGCATAGCCCCTTGTCCTACTCGGAGAAAGAGGAGCAGGTTCGCTACCGCTTGGCGGAGGAACAGCATCAGGCCGAGCGGAACACGACGCCGGGCGCAAAGCAACCGCGTAAAAACTGGGATATTTAAAATCAAATTCAACAAAAAGATGCTCCCGTGAAGGAGCATCTTTGTTTTTTGGTGCTTTACTTTACAAACGAGGGAATCAGCGCTTCGAGAAGCCCAACCACCTTTTCCATCGCCTGCGTGCTGATGAACTCATAACGCCCGTGGAAGCTGTGTCCGCCGGTGCAGAGGTTCGGGCAGGGCAGACCCATGTAGCTGAGCCGCGAGCCGTCCGTGCCGCCGCGGATGGGCGCGCAGTACGGCTTCATGCCGACGGATTCCATCGCGCGCTGTGCTTGCTCCACGATCTCCATCGGAATCTTGGACTTCATGTTGAAATAGGTATCCTCCAACTTCAGGGAGACCGTTCCCGCGCCGTATTTCTCGTTGAGATACGCGCAGGCCTTCTCCATCAGCGCCTTTTTTTGCGCGAATTTCTCCGCGTCGTGATCGCGGAGAATGTAGTACAGATACGCGTGATCGACGCAGCCTTCCAGCTTGTCGAGGTGGAAGAAGCCCTCGTACTCGTCCGTGCAGGCGGGGTTTTCAAAGCGCGGCAGGAGCTCGTGCAGTTCCATCGCGACCAGCGACGCGTTGACCATGCGCCCTCTCGCGCTGCCGGTGTGCACGCTGACGCCGCTGATGTTGATCTCCGCGCTCGCGGCGTTGAAGCACTCGTAGTTGATCTCGCCCAGTGTGCCGCCGTCGATCGTATAGCCGAAGTCCGCTCCAAAAGCGGCAACGTCAAACAAATCCACGCCGCGGCCGACCTCTTCGTCCGGCGTAAAGCCGATGCGGATTTTGCCGTGCTCCGGCGCATCCGCGCGTAGCATCCGCTCCGCAAACGTCATGATCTCCGCGACGCCCGCCTTGTCGTCCGCGCCCAACAGCGTCGTGCCGTCCGTGCAGATAATCTCCTCGCCGATGTGCTGCAAGAGCGCGGGAGAGCTTGCGGGAGAGAGCGTGTAGCCGTTGCCCATGTCGATGTCGCCGCCGTCGTAGTTGGGTGTGAGTTTGGGTTTCACATTTGTGCCGGTCACCGCGTCCGAGGTGTCCACATGCGCAAGCAGCCCGATGACGGGTGCGACTTTCGCCGTGTTCGCGGGGATCGTTGCGGTCACATACCCGTGCGAATCGAGCGCAACATCACTTGCCCCGATGGCGATGAGCTCGTCACGCAGCAGGCGGCTTAAGTCCAGCTGCTTGTCGGTGCTGGGGACTTTGTCCACGTGGTGCTGGGACTGGGTGTCGATTTTGACATATCGCAAAAAGCGGTCTTTGACGGATTCCATATGTATCTTCCTCGATTTCTTCGATGATTGACATTGAAAAGCATAACACGTGCGCCATTTGCTGGCAAGCGCGGGAAGCGCATCCCCAAAAATCGGAAAAGGCGTCTCCCTTTCGGAAAACGCCTCTCAGGTCGTTTTGTAAACTCTGATTCCGATTATATCCGAGAACGGAATAAGGGGAATGCGTTAGCGCTTGTGGTTCTGGAAGCAGTTGCTGCAGTAGACGGGACGGTCGTTTCTGGGTTGGAACGGGATCTTGGTGGGCGCCCCGCACTCTGCGCAGACCGCATCGAACATCTCGCGGTCGTTGCTGCGTGTGGTCTTGCGGCTGGAGCGGCAATCTTTGCAGCGGACAGGCTCGTTCTGGAACCCTTTCTCCGCGTAAAACTCCTGCTCGCCGGCCGTAAAGACGAATTCCTTACCGCAATCCTTGCATACCAGTGTTTTGTCTTGGAACATTTGGATTTTTCCCCTTTTCGGTTCGTGAAATTTTTTGATACCCGAGTGCCGGCTGACCTGGTTTTTGCCCCCACACCCGCCAACTGGAAGTGTCGCTACCCGGCGATGTGCCTCTCACTACTGCCTCTCTCGAAATGCATGTTTTAGATATGCTTCGGTTGGACTTACTTCTAGACCGCACCATGCTCACGGGGCTTTGCCCGCTTACGTGGATCGTTTTGCCTGCGACTGGCATCGATTTTCAACCACAGACCCGATACGCGGATACCAAAGCTAGTATAGTACACTCGTTTATCAAATTGCAATGTATTTTTTTGTATAATATGTCCGAACAAATCCAATGTTTGGGCGCTTTTTCTGTTTTTTATGCGCACTTCTGAGCTCTTTATGCTATATAAAAAAGGAGCACTCTACTACATTTAGTGCTCCTTTTCGGTGTAAACGCCTTATCTATGGGCGGGCTCGTCCTCGCCGTATTGCGCGCGCGGGCCGCCGACATACTTGGGTCTCGTCTTTGCTAAAATGAACGAAGCCTCGCCGATCTTGCGCTGGTCGATGTGCACCGGCACCACGACGGGATGCAGATGCATGCCGATCAGCGTGCCGCCGATGTCCATGCCGAGAGCCGCACTGCCTGCTACATTTTCCACCATCACGCGGTCGGGGATGCGGTTGTATGCCTCGGTCGCAAAGGCTCCGCCCGCGTGCAGCCAGGGTCGCACCCAGACTTCCTGCAAGTGATATTGCTCCATGCAGGCACGGCTTGTGCAGATCGCGCGGTTGATGTGCTCGCAACCTTGCACGGCAAGATATAACCCCGCCTCGGTCACCTTCGGCAGGATCGCGTCCATGACGGCCTTTGCGGCCTCTTCGCTGGACGCGGAGCCGATGCGCTTACCTACGATTTCGCTCGTCGAGCAGCCGATGATGAATATATCGCCCTTGCGGTATTCCGCGCTCGCGAGCAGATGATCGACCGCCTCCGCCGCCTGACGGGTCAGTTCCGTGTAATCCATGTTTTCTTCACCTCTGTGGTTTGGTCGCTATTTCTCCGCTAATTTGCGGACAAATGCACTGTTCAGAAACACAGTATAGCATACTATGGCGAAATTCTCCGCGCATTTTTCACACAAAATGCGTGAAACTTGTATGTTATACTGTTGCTATGGACTGGATCACACCATTATTAGATTGGTATCACAAAAACGCGCGGGATCTTCCCTGGCGCAGAACACGCGACGGCTACGCGGTCTGGGTCAGCGAAATCATGCTCCAGCAGACGCGGGTTGCCGCCGTGATACCGTATTACGAGCGGTTTCTGCGCGAGTTGCCGGATGTATCCGCGCTGGCACACGTGGACGACGACCGCCTGCACAAGCTCTGGGAGGGCTTGGGCTACTATAGCCGCGCAAGAAATTTGAAGAAGGCGGCGGGAGAGATCGTTTCGCGTTTCAGCGGCAGCATGCCGCAAAACTACGAGGAGCTCATCACCCTCTCCGGCATCGGGGAATACACCGCGGGCGCAATCGCGTCCATCGCGTTTGGCGAAAACGTGCCCGCCGTGGATGGAAACGTGCTGCGCGTCTACGCGCGGCTCTTCGGCGCGGCGCGGGACATCCGCGATCCCGCGTTCAAAAAAGAGGTGCGCGCGTTCCTCTTGCTGCTCATACCTGCGGAAGAACCGGGCGTGTTCAACGCGGCGCTGATGGAGCTTGGCGCGACCGTCTGCCTGCCAAACGGGAAGCCTGTGTGCGCGGAATGCCCCGTGCGGGAAAGTTGCGTCGCCTTCCGCGAAAACCGGACAGCGGAGCTGCCCGTGCTCTCCGCGAAAAAAGCGAGAAAGATCGAGCGCAAGACCGTCTTCGCGCTCACGATCGAAGGTCAACTCATCGGCTTCCGCCGACCCGACAGCGGCCTGCTCGCGGGATTGTGGCAGTTGCCGGAGACCGCGGGAGAACTTTCGGACGCGGCGTGCGCGGCGTGGCTTGGCGAACACGGCATCGCTCCAGTGGGCGAGCTGCGCTTCTACGAGCGCAAGCACATCTTCACTCATATCGAGTGGCACATGCGCGTCTGCGCCGCCGAGGTTTCGGCGAAAACCCTGCCGGTAGGCTGGATTCTGCTGGACGAATCCCACGCGCTCCCGACGGCGTATCGGGTGTGCTTATAACGAAAAAATCGCAAAAAAATAACGGTACATGCCGTTATTTTTTATTCGCCGTTAGAGTTGCCGTCTGCCTTCCATCGCCTTTGCCAGTGTGACCTCGTCCGTGTATTCGAGGTTGCCGCCGATGGGGATGCCGTGCGCGATGCGCGTGCAGCTCACTCCCATGGGTTTGAGCAGACGTGCGATATAGCTCGCCGTTGCTTCGCCTTCCACGTCCGGATTGGTCGCGAGGATGACTTCCTTCACGCCGCCTGCTTTGACGCGCTCGACCAGCTCGTTGATGCGGATGTCTCCTGGGCCTACGCCGTCCACGGGCGACAATACGCCGTGCAGCACGTGGTATTTTCCGTGGAATTCGCGCGTGCGCTCCATCGCGATGACATCCTTTGCGTCGCAAACCACACAGAGTATGCTTCCGTCGCGGCTCGTGTCCGCGCAGATGCCGCAAGGGGTAACGTCCGTATACGTGCCGCAGATCGGGCAGTCCACAACCTTTTCCCGCGCGGCTATGATCGCTGCCGAAAGCTCCTGCGCCTGCGGGAGCGGCAGATCGAGAATATGGTAAGCAAGCCTTTGCGCGGTCTTTTGCCCGATGCCGGGCAGGCGCGAAAGCTGCGTGGTCAGCCGGACGATGGGTTCAATGGTGAGCATAGTTACAGGCCGAGCCCCAGACCGCCCGTGATCTTGCCGATTTCGTCCTCAACGGTCTTGGTCGCGGTGCGGAGTGCCTCGTTGACCGCGCTAAGCACGAGGTCTTGCAGCATCTCCACGTCGTCGGGATCGACGCACGCGGGGTTGATGACGATGGCTTTCACGTCCTTGTTGCCGGTGACGGTGACGGTTACCATGCCGCCGCCGCTGCTCGCGACAAACTCACGCTCGTTGAGCTCCGCCTGCGCGCGCGCCACGTCCTGCTGCATCTTCTGCGCTTTCATCATGAGCTGCTGCATGTTGCCGCCGCCCATACCGCCCATTCCGCCGGGAAATCCGCCTTTTGCCATAAAAAAGTTCCTCCTGAAAATATCTTTACTTATTAACTATTGTATTTACTGTATCGTGCTGAATTTATCTTTACTTACTATATAACAATTACAGTTACTGTATCGTGAGTTTGTCCCCGAACAGCGCTTTGGCGAGTTCTTCTGCCTGTCCGCTTGCGGGGGCTGCTTTTGTCGTCGTGATCACGAGCTTTGCGTCGGGTTTGACCATCTGCAATGCTCGCTGTGTCGGCTCAAAGTTGATCGGCGCGGAAAGGCTCTTGTGCTTCATCTCCTGCGCTTCGGTGAATCCGACCGTCAGCGCGTTTTGCTCAAAGTGGAGAGCGACCGCTTCCCTCGCCAGCGCCTGCACGAACATATTGGGAATGTTCGCAATCGCCTCGCGCCAGATCACCGCGGGATCGCCGGAAGCACCGGCCGCGGCCGTTGCTTTCTGCGCGGCGGCGTGCGCCTCCTGTTTGGTTTCGTGCTTTGCTGCGGCGGGAGCGGGCGTTGCCGCGGGCTTTGGCGCGGGTTCCTGCGGAGGCGGGGTAAACGTCTCGCCCGGCTGCCAATCTTCCGGCGGCGGGGTCAGGTCTGCCCAAGGGGCTTCGTCCTGCGCCTGTTCCTGCCTTGCGGGCTTTGGCTCCGCCTTCTTTGCGGCTTGCACCGCAGGTGCATCCACACTGCTCTGTTTTGCGGGAACCTGTGCCGGAATTCCATCCTTCATCTGCGCTTCCAGACGGTCGAGCCGCGATTCGAGATTCGCGAGCGAAACGGAATCCTCCGGCCGGCAGATGTGGATGAGCGCGCTTTCCAGCAGCGCGCGTGGAGATGGCAGATACCGCATGTCGTTTTGCGCCGCAATCAGGCGATCCACCGCGAGCATCAGCCGCGCTTCGGAGGCACCCTTGGCTTGCTCCAGATAGCGCGTCATCTCGTCCTCGGTGCAGTCCAATAAATCCTCGCATCTGCCGCAGGTCTTAGCCAGCAGCAGCGCGCGGAAATGCGCCGCGAGATCGGCGGCAAAGACGGAAAGGTCGCGTCCCGCCTGCATGATGGAATCGAGCTTTCTCAGCGCGTCCGGTGCGTTGGAGGCGAGCAGCGCCTTTGACATATCGAATAAAAACGCGTCCTCCATGCTACCCAGCACGTCGTAGACGTTTTGCGTGGTCACGTTGTCTCCGCAGAACGCGAGGCACTGGTCGGCGAGGGACAGCGCATCGCGCATGCCGCCCTGCGCCGCGCGCGCAATCAGCGAGAGCCCGCCGTCTTCGATCGACGCGCCCGCCTGGGACAGCACGCTCTTGAGCGTCTTTTTCAGGTCTGTCATTGAAAGCCGGTGAAAATCGAACCGCTGGCAGCGGGAGATGATCGTAGCCGGCAGCTTCTGCGGCTCGGTGGTCGCGAGGATGAAGAGAATGTGCTCCGGCGGCTCTTCAAGCGTTTTAAGAAGCGCGTTAAATGCCGCGCCCGAAAGCATATGCACCTCGTCGATGATGAACACGCGGCGGCGCAGATTGAGCGGCGCGTACTGCGCGTTTTCGATGAGATCGCGCACGTCGTTGACACTGTTGTTGCTCGCGGCGTCGATCTCGGTGATGTCGGAAGCGCCCTCACTTGCCGTGATCAGACATGCTTCGCATTTGCCGCAGGGTTCGCCGTCCTCGGGGCTGAGGCAGTTGACCGCGCGCGCCAGAATGCGCGCCGAGGTGGTTTTGCCCGTGCCGCGCGTGCCGCAGAACAAATAGGCGTGCGCCGGACGATCCGACGACACCTGATTTCGCAGTGTGGTTGTGATGTGCTCCTGCCCGATGACATCGGCAAAGCGGGTCGGGCGGTATTGGCGGTAGAGCGCGCGGTAAGCCATTGAAAAATTCCTTTTTGGATGAATTCGGGTAAAAACACTATGACGACGTTGAGAATCTTTTGATTTCAGCGTATATCATTATCCATCATGATACCATATTTTGTAGGCGCACAAAAGCACGAATCACAAGCGCTGAAAAATCGCGCCGATTCGCGCGCGCTTCGGCATTCGTTCACGCTTTCTTTCGTTGACCGGGCCTCGCGCGTGCGGTAAAATGAAAGGCGTGAAACGTATGAATAAGAACTTAAGTTATACCCCGAAACGCAGGGTGAATCTGGACGCGACGAGTTATGGGCCGCTGATCAAGCTCATCATCGCTCTTTGTGTGCTGGCTGCCCTCGTGTTGCTCGTGGTGTTTGTCGCAATGCCGCTCGTCAACGCGCGGATTGAATCCGGCGCGCCGCTTTTTGGCAGCGCCGCTCCCGCATCGGAGCCCGCCGGGAAGACCTCCGCTCCGCAGAACGCGATTTTGACACGCGAGGTCAAGACGGTGCAGTTCGGCGAAGGGTACGGGCTGCCCACCGCGGTGGTCGACCCCAGCGTGTTTGCGGGTGAGATTCTCTTTGCGACGGGCGCCAGCGAAAACGCCTGCGACAGGCTCGTTCGCCTCAATCCCGAGACGGGCGCGTTTACCAACATCGCGCTCACGCGCCTCAACGACACGATTCGCTATCCCGTGGAGAACGAGAGTGTGATTCTGTACGCGGACTGCAAGACGGCGGGCGGCGGCAGCATCATCAAGCTCGACAAAGCGACGGGAGAGACCGCGGTCCTGGCGGAATATGCGCTGGAGACCCCGAAGATCCTGTTTGAATCGCCCTACGCGGTCTGGACGGAGCGCACCGACGGCTCCACCGCGAAGGTGATGGTCTGCGACGTGACGAGCGGAGAACTGCTCACCCTTGCGGTGCTCAACAGCCCAGCCTATGCCGAGAGCGCGCCCTCGATCAAGAGCGGACAGGTGATCTATGCGGACGCGGACATGAAGAACCCCGGCAGCAGCCTGATTCGCACGGTACTGCTCTCCGATAACAGCCGCTGGGACTTCTCGGCGGGCAGCTTTGTGCATGATCCCAAGAGCGCGGGCGACCGTTGGGCATACCTCAGCGGAAACCACGACGCAAACAGCGACCTCTACGTCAGCGTTGGCGGCGGCGCACCCAAGAAGATTGCCAGCGGCGTGATCGACTTTGACATCACGCAGAGCTGCGTGGTATTCAGCCGCGACGAAACGGTGTATGCCTACGTCTTTGCGGACGATAAAACATACCTCATCAGCGAGACGGGTTCCAACGCGCAGTTCGTCATGGCGGGCGAGGATTACGCCCTCTGGCGCGATCTGAGCGATCCAAATCAAATCCTCTGGAAATACATCCGGGTGAGCGACTGATATGGCGAATAAGGATCGCGTCACCTATATCTGCGGCGAATGCGGCTACGAGTCCGCCAAGTGGATGGGCAAATGCCCGCAGTGCGACAGCTGGAACACCATGACCGAGTTTGCCGAGGTCAAGGTGAAAAATAGCGCGCCCGCGGGAACCGCAGTTTCGCAAAAACTCAGCAAGGTGGTGCCGCTGCCGCAAAAGCGAATCTCCGCGGGCATGAGCGAGCTGGATCGCGTGCTCGGCGGCGGACTCATCCGCGGCATGGTGGTACTGCTTGGCGGCGATCCCGGCATCGGAAAATCGACGCTTCTCTTGCAGGCGGCGGATACGCTCGCGGCAGACGGCGTCGTTTTGTATGTCTCGGGCGAGGAGAGCGCGTCCCAAATCAAGATGCGCGCCGACCGCCTCGGTATGAAGAACGATATCGACGTGCTCTGCGAAACCGATCTTGACCAGATCATCGACGAGGCGACCAACGCGCGTTGCAGCGTGCTGATCGTGGACTCGATTCAAACGATCATCTCCGAGGAGAGCGCGGGAGCGCCCGCGAGCGTCAGTCAGGTGCGCGCGGCAACCGCGCGGCTCACGCGATACGCCAAGGAAACCGGCGTGATCGTGCTGATCGTAGGCCACGTGACCAAGGACGGAAACATCGCGGGCCCGCGCGTGCTGGAGCACATCGTGGACACGGTACTGTATTTTGAAGGCGACCGGCATGAGGGATTGCGCCTGCTGCGCGCGGTGAAGAACCGCTTTGGTTCCACCAACGAGGTTGGCGTGTTTGAGATGGGCGACGGCGGCATGCGCGAGGTTGCCGATCCTTCGCGGCTGTTTCTCTCCGGCGAAATTGCGCCCGGCTGCTGCGTCACCTGCGCGATGGAGGGCACGCGCCCGATTCTCGCGGAAGTGCAGTCTCTACTCACCGACAACGCGTTTGGCAATCCACGCAGAACGAGCGCGGGCGTGGATACGGGAAGGCTGAGCCTGTTGCTCGCCGTGCTGGAAAAGAAGGCGCATCTGCGGCTCTCGACCAAGGACGTCTACCTCAACGTGGTGGGAGGGCTCAGGCTCGACGAGCGGAGCACCGACCTTGCGGTTGCGCTCTGCGTCGCTTCCGCGATGATGGATCTGCCGCTTCCGCCGCGTACAGCGGCGCTTGGCGAGGTGGGGCTCACGGGCGAGGTGCGCGCATTAAGCCGGATTGAGACGCGGCTTAACGAGTGCGTGCGGCTGGGTTACGACACCGTGCTGCTGCCGAAATCCGCCAAGGCGCCGAAGATTGCGGGGCTCAAGCTCGTGCCCGTCGCAACCATCGGCGAGGCGATCGCCTATTGCTACGAGAAGAAACCTGTGGTATAATCTGCTTCGCGTCTTTGCGGGAAAATCCCCCGCAACAACGCGGGTTTTCACGAGAAAATCGCATATCCTGTGTGCCCGTAGCTCAGCTGGATAGAGTATCAGACTCCGACTCTGAGGGTCGAAGGTTCGAATCCTTTCGGGCACGCCAAAGCCAAAGACCACCCAAACGGGTGGTCTTTGGCTTTGGCATATCGTTCGAGAGGATTCGGAGCCGCGTGAAGAAAACGCCGCGGTGTCGGCGTTTTTGGCGGCAGGCGGAGCGCAGCCGGCCAAACTGCGAGCGGTGTGAGCGAGTAGTGGACGGAAAAGCGGAGGAATTCTTTCGGGCACACCTAACACCCTAAACCGACAACCTATTCTACGGTTCCATCTTGCTCGCTTTCAGTCATGGTTATCTCTTGCTTATATCCCGGCATGTGTATAATATAGTATAAAAATGACAGTGAAATGCGTTTCGGGAGGTTGCCAGTTGAGCCTTTTTTTAATCACCGGCGGCGCCGGGTTTTTTGGTACAATTTTGAAAAAAGAACTGCTCTTAAGCGGGCATTCCTGCATCAGCATTGATTTAGAGGACGATCCATACCATTCGGAAAACTTCACTTCCATCAAAGGCGATATACGGAATCGGGACTTGCTGGAGAAAATCTTCTGCGAGAATCAGATCGATGCCGTTTTTCACTGCGCCGCTATGTTGGCCCACGATAAAAAGAAAATCAAAGAGCTCTGGACATCGAACGTGGACGGTACACAGAGTGTTGCCGACATGGCGACTAAATACCATGTGCGCAAGATCGTCTTTCTATCATCCAATTGTCTCTGGGCACAGAATTTCATGGAGCCGGTCAAAGAGGACGAGCCGCCGAACCCGGTGGAGATTTACGGGCAATCAAAGCTCAAGGGCGAAAACATCTTGCTCCATACGGAAGGACTTGCCTGCACAATCATTCGCTGCCCAACCATAATCGATGAAGGAAGACTGGGTTTGCTCAGTATTCTGTTCGAGTTTATTGACGAGGGAAGAAAACTCTGGATGGTTGGCGACGGCTCCAACCGATATCAGTTCATCTATGCTAAAGACCTAGTGAATGCTTGTGTACTTGCGCTGTCGGATGATCGCACCGAGGTTTATCATATCGGGTCGGACAACGTGAAAACGTTCAACGAGGTTTATCAGTATGTGATAGACAAATCCGGCTCAAAATCGAAATTGGCGCATTTTCCCATACGCATCGCGCTTCTGGGAATGAAGGTCGCTTTTTTACTCGGACTTTCGCCGCTTGGGCCCTATCAATACAAAATGATCTCGTCAAATTTCGTCTTCGATACGACTAAGATCAAATCGAGCCTCGGCTTTTCGCCCACGATCAGCAATGAGGAGATGCTCTTCCGGTCATATCGCTTCTACCATGAAAACAAGGAGGAAATCAAGTCGCGCAAAAACATGTCCGCCCACAACGTTTGCGCAAAAATGGGTATTATCAGGGTGCTGAAATGGCTGTCCTAAAGAGAAGCTGGATCGCCCGGTATGTCACTTGGCAAAACGCGGCCTATGCGATTGCTTTTATAGGCTTTCTATCGTTTGCGACGCTTACCGGCAGCCATCATGAACCCTGGGCTGACGAAGCGCAGGCTTGGTTGATTGCAAGGGATAGTTCCTATTGGGATATCATCGTGAAGTACGCCAGATATGAAGGTACGCCTTGCCTGTGGCATCTGATCCTCAAAACGTTGATTCTTTCGGGGTTCAAATATCAATATTTGTATTTGGTCTCGGTTTTCTTTTCATCACTGGGTGTACTCCTGTTTCTGTTCCAATCAAAATTTCCGGCATACGTAAAGATCACGTTCCCGTTTACCTACTTTGTTTTGTACCAGTTTACCGTGGTAGCCCGGAGCTATTGCCTGATATTACCTGCTCTATGTTTCGTTGCGATCATTTATGAAAAGCGATTTGTAAAACCATGGCTCTACAGCATTGCGCTTCTTCTGTTGTCGCAAATCTGTATCTATACGCTGCTGATTGCCGGGTTACTGTTTGTTCTTTATCTGAAAGACCTTTACAAATTGCGAAAGGAGAAAGACCGGGGGACACTGCACAAGTCGACTCTTTGGAGCTTGGCTGCGGTTGCTCTTGGTTTTCTGCTGACTGTCTTATACGTTTTTCCTCCGAGTGATCTATCCTTTCGCGTGGATTCCAACTTTAACCCTTTAATCGTAATCGCGCAGGGGATTCAGATTGCAGCGGCTTCTCTGGTCGGCACCACATCATCCTCTTTGTCCATGATTGTGGGCGGCTGTTTGTTTATTCTCATGCTTCTATTCCTGTATAAGGAATTTAAAAGCATGAAGCCGCTGCTGTTCCTGGTGATTACCCTAACCGTGTTTATATCCGTCGTTCATTTTAATTTTTACCATGCGGGCATTCTATACATGACCCTTATGGAGGCTTTCTGGATCTTTGGCGGTGACGATTTCTTTCGGTATACAAAAGAAAAAAAGCAGCTTCTGCTTTTCGGTGCGCTTTTTTGCGTCGCGCTGGTTCAAATTTACTGGTCGGTATGTTCGGTGAAAAATGATATATCCAATCCTTATTCGGCGGCGAAAGAAACAGCGACTTTTTTAGAGGAGAATACACCGGAGGATGGCACCGTATATGGCCTTGGGGTTTGGACCACAGCCATAGAACCATATTTTGACGAGAATATTTTTGACAATTATAACAGCGACAAGGCTTTTTACATGTGGAGCAAACAGAACGGCTACATGAGCGAACCGGAGATGATATCGAACTTGCCTGATATTGCGGTTGTTTCCAACCACGAAAAAGAGGATTTTGCGGAGATCATATCGTGTCTGATTGCCCAGGGATACAAAAGCGATACCTTTTACGGTTCGATCTACATGAAGGATGCCACGTGGTCGGAAGAAGGTTTTACAGTATACTACAAAAACCAATCCGTTTTAAACCGGCAAATTTTAGGATGAAGTTAGGTGTAAGTCGTTGAATAAGGAACGAATTATAAAAATCTTTTCGCTTGTTCTTGTTTTCTTCTTTCTTTTGTCTGTCGGCATGTTCGTTTGGAATCTGTCGCTTACGGCTGACAAAAAGGTTGAGGAGCACGATATTACCGGTGTTGACTATGCTGACTATTATGCGGCCGGCCGAATGGTCATAGAAGGCGACACAGCAAATATCTATCATGATCCGATTCATCAGCAGCGGCTGGAAGAGATTCTTGGGCGCGAGTTGTCTTTTACGTTGGCGTGGCCCTATCCGCCTACTTTTTTACTGGCAATTGTGCCGCTAGCCTATTTACCGTATTATGCTTCGTTGATTACTTGGCTGGTACTTACGCTTGCATTTGTGTTTTTTTCGGTCTACAAATTGGTTCCGAAATATCCTAAACTCACATTATTGGCATTTGGCTTTCCGGGTATGTACTGGACGTTTCGATGGGGTCAAAACGGGTTTCTGAGTGCAGGGTTGATTGGCTTCGGGCTATATTTTCTGGAAAGCAATCCCGTACTTTCTGGAATTATATTCGGTCTATTGTCCTATAAACCGCAGATAGCCATATTCCCGTTTTTGTTACTCCTGCTTTCAAAAAAATGGAGAGTACTGCTGTGGTCGGCTATTTCGGCAACCGTGCTTGCAGCGATCTCGGCTTTGGTATTTGGCATTGGACCATGGGTAAACTTTTTCAGCTCCTTTTTCAGCACGTCTTCCGACAGATATCTGAATTGGTCCAACTACTCAATGATCAATCCATCGCTGTTCTCATTTTTCAGAATTCTAATCCAGAGTGATTTGTTCAGCTATGCTGCCCTTGCCGTGTGCGGGATAGCAGTACTATTTGCGGCATGTTGGATTTGGCGCAAGTCCGATAATCTCGCACTGAAGGGTGCCGCGCTCGTCATCGGGATACCGCTAACAACTTCCTATTTTCTCCAATACGATCTTTCCATTTTGGTGATACCACTCGTATTGCTTGCCTATGATTTTGCTCGTAACGGCTTTCGTCTCAGCGAGTTAATCATATTGGAAATATTGTTCCTCATGCCGCTGTTTAATATGAGCCTTGTCCGCACGATTGGGATTCAGACTTGCCCTTTGATTTTAATAGCAGTTCTGATGATGACGTTCAAAAGAGCGATTGCGGAACATAAGCAAGGACAATTTGCGAAAGATAATTTTTTCGAAAAACAAGAATGATTGCTTTTGCTAGGATGTACGGATAGGCTTTTGAACAATGGTTCCATAGTATGAATGAAGACACGGTTTCCTGCTATGTGTATTAGTTTTCTGCCTTTTTCTGATCCAACGGTTCTTCTTCTTGGTCAGAGCCCGCATCCATATCCTACTTCTTGAAAACACAGGCTCTCCAAATATGTAATACAGTATCAAAACCAACGCTGCAAAGAAATACGTACTGATGACTTTATCCCCGTGCAACACTTCGACCGCAAAATTAACTCCAAAATAATCAATAAAGAAGGTTGCCCCTCAGGCAACGACAGACCGTCCGAATTCTTTCTGTAATTCGACAAAAGAATTCGGATGAACCTTAAAGACGAGTAGTTTGTTGCTGATAAATGCCGCCAGCTTTTCGACGATCGGGGAAATCAGATTTGCGTATTGGTAGTCCATACCCGCATACAGCAGTATCTGATACTCAGCAACGCCCAGAATCGTCGTAAGTACGCCAAAGACCGCATAGCATATCATCTCGGGGCTCAGCACTTTCTTGAGCGTCTTCCTACGTTTTTTCTTGTTTTACATATCGCACCAATACTGCTCTCTATCCGGTTAGTTATCGAACTTCTTTTCAAACTTGTCCGCAATTTTTCTGAAGATCGGTTTACACGGTACTGCTTTATAGAGCTTTCGCGTAATCCTCTTGACCCATGCCGAAACAACAGGCTTATATTCTTCCTGTCCATGGGTTTCATACCTGTTATAAGAGATCAGATCATCCAACGGATTCTTTCTTGGCCTGTCAATCACATCTCTAAGCGGATACCCAAGCGTCAGCATTGCGATCGGATCATAATTACGGGGGATACCAAACTCCCGTCTTAACACACCTTTGTTAGGAAGATTGTTTACCCAGCATGTAGCGACTCCAAGACTGTATGCCATGAGGCACATGTTCTGAATAGTGGCCGCGCCACTTTGGATGAAATCTCTGTACTCAAGGTTGTCCGACTGATTGTTATAAACAACAAGTATCGCCTGATGCGCGTCCTTAACAAACGTGGCTGAGCCAAGTTTATAGAGTTTCTGAAGAATGCTACGATCATTGATTACGATGAATCGCCACGCCTGATTGTTGCAGGCGCTTGGTGCCCAGGTTCCTGCTTCTATGATCTTCCTGACCGTTTCGTCATCTACGGGTTTATCATGATAGGCTCTGATCGATCTCCGCCCCCGGATTGCTTCCTGTAGTTCCATTTTCAATCCTCCGTGACAGCAACTGCGCCAGTCTTTAGATCGATTACCTTCCTGATCTTCATGCGAGTTGCATTGCCATAATCCGTAAGCGGATGCGCCAGCAGATCGGACCTGCTGAAGAATTTTCCAGATGCCACCAACTTTAATGAAACGTTAGGCGCTTCGACTATATTCATCCGATTTGGATTATTGATTACATCCTCAATCATAATCTTGTGATCTGAAAAACGTATCGTTCGGACAAACGCTGCGTTGACATGGTTTTCCTGAAATATCGTCAGCTTCTTCACTATTTTATTGACTTTAGACCCCAAGAGGGCAGCAGACACTCTTAAGCAGAGATGATAGACTGGCGTTTGAACATTTTGCTTCACCTTGTTGAATTTCCCGGAGACAGAATAGACTTTCTTATCAACATCATAAGAGATTTGATAGTCGGCGTCGAGCCAGTTCGTGGCTGCGGTGATTCCGGGCGCGATGGGGATCCGATAACCGCAATCCCAGTAAATCTCTTCTGTTCCTCTATATACCTTCAGAAGGCCTCCTTTTCTAAGACCCATTACAGTATACACTTCGCTATCCGAAGCTGTTATCAGCCCGGAGTCAGCAAACACCCTTACATCACTTTGCTCATTTGGAAGTGCTGCGGGATGTGCATGGAGGGGATTCCGGGAGTTATATTTCTGCCTTGCCCTGAGGAATGAATGCATCACATAGTGCGAAAGATACCTTTCGTCGATAGCATTCATAAAATCCGTGCGGGTGTCATGCCCATATATCTGATCCAGCATTGCTTCTGCAATGCTTCCCATGTCAGCGTTGGATGCCAGAACGGTCTCCAAACCGTTGGGCACGAAGTATATCGTGTTCCTGGAGCCGTATTCTCCTCCGACCGTTCCATCGGGATGAACAAAATAGCTGAGAAAGGAGGTAAGCTTTAGCATAGGTTCAAGCACTTTCTCATCCTTGCTGAACCAGTAATACTCAGCCATCATGTCTAGAGCCACGCTCGAGTAGCCGATGTCCGCTCCGCCCTGCTCAGGAAACCATCCATCCTCAGACTGTACGGTGAGGATATGCGAAACCTTATCCTCAACAGCGGCACGGAAACGTTCCTCACCGGATATTCTATAATAAAGATACAGGCCGGCAATTGCTGCCCATTCCTGGTTATATGCCTTGTTTTCAGAATGATTACTTAACCAGATAGCTGATTTTCCGAGCATCTTCTTGATCTGACTATCTTCAAGCTCCAACTCAAGATATGTCCTGCATCCGGCGTAGAGGTTAAATGCGGTCGGCGGGAATCCGTGCTCATTCGGGTAATACTCATTAAAGCTGCCATCGTTCAACTGTATCTTTACCATGTATCGAAGAGCGGCTAGCGACCACTCGCGGACTTGACTGTTCTTATAGAATATGTTCCCGTCAAATTCAGTGGTATAGAGAAGCGCAAGAGTGAGGGATGTCTGCTGAAGGATTGCAGATGAAAAATCCCTGATCTTCAGATGCCAATAATTACGGTCACAGCATCCATACGTCACGGAATCCGGATCACGGTCTACCTGTGTCAAAATGCGCGGCGTGTTTGCCAGAATAAAATCTTTATACATGTGCGCACCCCTCTCTAAATGATGGATGTTTTTCACAAATATGTGGATTCGATCGTTAGAAACCTTGAATCACTTTCAATTGTATCGTTGATTGGATTCGAAGTCCATACACCGGCAGCCATTCACCATAGATACCGCACAGCAATCCGCTGTGCTTCCTCTTCTAGCGGGAGAAAGTCTGCTTCTTTGAGTCAAGACTCTTCTTTATTTAATCAACTCCTTTTTGGCTTAAATCGACCAGTTCTACACTTTGAATCTGATGCATGAACCAGCCAACCAAGCCGTGTATTGACGGGATGAAAAGGTAAGACTACAATCAAGCCATATCAAAGTCAACCTCCAAAATAGACTGCTCGGCTTCCTGCTTAAAATGAAATAAGAAAGATCAGGCAGAGTATGAAGAAAACCGATGAAACGAAATATTGGAGTTTATCGCCGGAAGAGGCGCTCACGCAATACCGGTCAACTTCCGCCGGCTTAACAGGCGCGGAGGCAGCTTCCAGGCTCTCCACCTACGGCGAAAACACCATCCACGCGAGCAAAAGCTCCTCGCCGCTATTATTGTTTCTCGGCCAGTTTAAGAGCCCGATCATCCTGATTATGCTGGTTGCAACCGGCATCTCCGCCGCGACGGGGGACTGGCTGGATTCGCTGATTATCTTCGCAATCGTGCTCGGCAGCGCGGTCTTGAGCTTTTTGCAGGAGTACAGCGCGGGCAACGCCGTCGCCATGCTGCGCTCGCATATTCAGATGCAGTGCAGCGTGCTGCGGGATGGAACGCTTACGCAGGTTCCTTCCACCCAGCTCGTACCCGGAGATGTTGTGAAGCTCTCCGCGGGCAGCATTGTCCCGGCGGACGGTATCGTGCTGGACTATGCGGACTTTTTCGTCAATCAATCCGCGCTCACGGGCGAATCCCAGGCGATTGAAAAGCAGTCGGGCGCGGTTTCCGCCGATACCGAGCTGGCAAAGCGCAAGAACTGCGTCTACATGGGCACCACCGTGCAGAGCGGCAGCGCAACCGTGCTGCTGACGCTCACCGGCGCGGGAACGGAGTTCGGCAGCATCTCGGAGCAGATCACAGCCCGCCAGCCGGAGACGGAGTTTGAGCGCGGCATCCGCAGATTCGGGTACCTGCTCACCGCCATGATGCTGATTCTGACCGTGTTCGTATTCATCATCAACGTGCTGTTTCACAAGCCCGTCATCGATTCGCTGCTGTTCTCCGTGGCGCTTGCGGTCGGCATCACGCCGCAGCTGCTGCCCGCGATCATCAACATCACGCTCTCGCGCGGTTCCCGCATCATGGCGGCGGCGGGGGTTATCGTGCGCAGGCTGACCGCGATTGAAAACTTCGGCAGCATGGACACGCTCTGCACCGACAAGACCGGAACGCTGACCGAAGGCGTGATCCACCTCGACAGCGCGAATGGCCTCAACGGCGAAAACTCGGACGATGTATTTCGCGCGGCCTACCTCAACTCCAGCTTGCAAACGGGGCTTGTCAACTCGCTGGACGAGGCGATCATCGCGTTCAAGACCATCGACGCAACAGGCGCCGTCAAGCGCGGCGAAATCCCGTATGACTTCTATCGCAAACGCATGAGCGTGGTCGTTGAGGAAAGCGGCGCCGTGCGGCTGATCACCAAGGGCGCGCTCAAGCAGGTGCTCTCCGTCTGCACGAGTGCGCGGTTGGACAACGCCGATCATGCGCTGGATGAAGCTACGTTGGCGCAGATTCAGCAGCGCTTCAGCGACTGGAGCGGGCAGGGGTTCCGGGTGCTCGGCGTTGCGGAAAAGGCCGTCGCCGTCAAAGACCCCAAGGCGTATGCCGTTTCGGACGAAAGCGAAATGACATTTCTGGGGTTCCTGCTGTTCTTCGATCCGCCAAAGGCGGATGCCGCCCAGACCATCGCGGACTTGAAAAACATGGGCGTGCAGCTTCGTATCATCACCGGAGACAACGCGCTGGTCGCCAAGCATACCGGCTGCGCGGTCGGGCTCTGCACGGACGACATCCTCACCGGTGCGGAGTTACAATCGATGGATGAAGCCACCGCGCAAAAGGCGATTGAAGCCGCAACGCTCTATGCCGAAATGGACCCGAGCCAGAAGGAGCGCATCATTCTGGCGCTCAAGAAAAATCAGCACGTGGTCGGCTACATGGGCGACGGTATCAACGACGCGCCCGCGCTGCATGCCGCGGACGTGAGCATCTCCGTCAATACGGCGGTGGATATCGCCAAGGAAGCCGCGGATTTCGTGCTGCTGGAAAAGAGCCTCAGCGTGCTCAAGCGCGGCATCGAGCTGGGTCGCGCGGCGTTCACCAACACGCTCAAGTACATCTATATCACGACAAGCGCGAACTTCGGCAATATGTTCAGCATGGCCGGCGCATCGCTGTTCATGCCGTTTTTGCCGCTGCTGCCAAAGCAGATTCTGCTGATCAACTTCCTGACGGATTTTCCGGCGATGACCATCGCGAGCGACGCCGTCGATCCGGAGGCCGCTGCCCAACCGCGCCGCTGGGACATCAAGCGCTTACGGGATTTCATGCTGATCTTCGGCTTTATCAGCTCGGCGTTCGACTATATCACGTTCGGGGTGCTGCTGCTGTGGCTCAAATCCGGCGAAGTGCTCTTCCACAGCGGCTGGTTTGTGCTCTCGATCTTGACGGAACTGATGCTGCTGCTGGTCATGCGCACGCAAAAGCCGTTCTTTAAGAGCAAGCCCGCGCCCGCGCTGCTGCTTTCGACGCTCGGGGTCGCCGCGCTCACGCTACTGCTGCCGTATCTGCCCGGCGTGGCGAACATATTGAGCATTGCGCCGATTCCGCCGATGATTTTGCTTGCCATGATCGGCATTGCGGTGCTCTACATCATCACAACCGAGATTGCGAAGCATTTCTTCTTCAAACCCAGAAAAGCAAAAAGTCTGCCCGCTGGCACATAAGAGACAGACGAAGACCACCCGAAAGGGTGGTCTTGTTTGATTGCAGTTTGCGTTTCAGGATGCAGGAAACGGATACAAGAAGCCATTTCAGCGCGGCGTACAGATATACCAGGCCGCGCGCTTGTCCACGTCCACATTGGTCACGTCTGAGAAGCATTTCTCCAGCTCGTTCACGCAACTCTCCATCTCACCCTTGGGATTTTTGATGAACCCGAAGTAGTCGCCGTGCTCCAACCACTCGACAAACGAGGTCAAAGGCGAGCGGGTTTGATTGTAGTCGTAGAAAATCACCTTGCCTTTGGTGACCCTGCGCATTTCGGAATAGAGCTTCTTCCGCTCGCTTTTCTGCAAGCCGTGGGCGACATAGGATGCAATCGAAAGATCGAACGACTTGTCCGCAAACGGAAGCCCTTCCAGCGCGTTCGCCTGAAGGAATCGAATGTCCTGCTCCTGCGTCTGCCTTCTGGCGACCGAAAGCATATTTTGCGCGGGATCGATACCGGTCACGGTCAGGCCCGCTTCGTCCAGCGCGGAGCACAGCGCGCCCGTGCCGCAGCCGACGTCGAGAATGCTCGTGTATCCCGCCTGTTGCCAGTCCGGCACAAAACGCCCGACGACCTCGTGGTAGCGGTTCTTCTGTTTGGTGAAGAACAGGCCGTAGACCGGCGCGATGAGATTGAACAGGGTGTTGTGGCTCTCTTTGCCCATGCGCTTGCACCTTCTTTGCTCGATTTGCGGTTCATAAAATCTAGTTCGATCATATCACGCAGATCAACAAAAACAAGCGTCGCTTGGTGACGAAGGTACAAAGCGATACGCAAAAAAACAGATGCCTCACAATTTCGGCATCTGCTGATCGGATACTCATTTACGCGATACGAGAGCAATTACTGCGTTTTAGCGGGATATCGTTGATTCGCTTTTCTTCGCGATAGCGAAGGATGACGGAAAAAGATCACGATTGGGAACGTGCCATTTCCCGCTTGTTGATCTGTGCGTTGATGTATTTTCGCAGCAGATACGTGATGAAAAACGACGCGATGAGCGAAAGCCCCTTGCTGCACAAGGTCAGCAAGTTATCGTTCGTAATCAGCGAAGGCAAGAGCTTTTCATAAGCAACCCAGATCACAGCGCTCTGGATGCCGAGACCGATGAAAAACGTGACCAGATAGGCGGTCATGCTCGCAAGGTTCATCTTCACCTGAAACACAAACTTGGAGGTCACCACATAGTGCGCGCATCCGCTGATGATGACCGCCATCGTGTTCGCCAGAACGATGTTGCTCTTCAGCGCCGGGATCGTGTTTTTAAACAGATATAGAAGCCCTGTTTCGAGCAGCGCGGCGCCTGCCGAACAGAGGAAATAAATCAGGATGGCTTTGTTCTTTTGAAGGTGGTTTTTTAGCTTCATCGATTCGCTCCAATCGAGACTATTGTAGTATCGCTCTCATCGTCGCGTCAACAGTTGTGTTCCATACGCCGCGATGAGTGCGGTGCTCATTGAGCTAAAATAATACTTAGAACATACTCTACTTGAATAAAGCATAATCGGACAAATATCCGTTCGAGGCATCTTTTAACTGCTGGATTTGGAAATCAACAATTGTATCGAATTTTGTTATGCCAATTCCTGCTGGTGTTATTTTACATGTTGCAAGAGATACTTTGTTATAGCAGCTTATAAACTCGAAGCTTAAGCAAACATCTTGTCCATTTATCATCGGGATTTGAGAGTTAATTCTAAAATTTGGAGCTAAAGAACAAAAAAATTCTACTGCAGCAATATCTACATTCCTAGGTTTCAAATAGTGGACAACAACTTTTGACAAGGGAGCAGGCCCAATATTAAAAATGTGGAATCCTATGTTTGAAATCTTAGTAAACCCCATTACTTGAAGCTGATCTTCCGCGTTATTGTAACCTTGCACTGGAACTGTCCACGGATTATCACTTATTGTTACACTTTCTAACATCACAGTTGAATACTTATTTCTTTCAATATCTGCGACACTTAGTGCGAGGACTTGCCTATTTAATCTATATGATATGTAACAAAGAAAACCAGTGGATAAGGCAGAAATGACTGCGCCAACATAAAACAATAAGTCGCTAGCTTCAAATATAGTATTAGGTGTAATTCTGTTTCTATACCCATACATGTACAGACGATTAATTACCAAGGGAATTGCAATAAGAAAAAGTAAAATTAACAGACCTATCACGGTTCTTAATTTAAAAATTTTCCGCATAATACAGCACTCCTAAAAAGTCTTTGGAAATGTTCCAACAGAGGATTCACTAAACTTACATTACTATTATACGATTAAAAAAAGTAAAAGGATTTGTTCAATATCGCATATTATTTATTTTATTTCTCCCACATAATGCTTCGCCTGCGCGTTCCAGAGTTCAAAATACTTTTTGTCCTTTTCCGCCAATAGCGCTTCATGGCTGCCGAACTGGACGAGCCTGCCGCCGTCGAACACTGCGATCTGGTGGCAGAAGCGGCAGGAGGACAGACGGTGGGAGATGAAGATGGAGGCCTTGTCTCCGACGAGCTCGTTGAACTTCGAGTAGACCTCAAATTCCGTGATGGGATCGAGCGCCGCGGTCGGCTCGTCGAGCACGACGACGGGCGCGTCCTTATACAGCGCGCGGGCAATCGCGATCTTCTGCTCTTCGCCGCCGGAAAAATCGCGGCCTTCTTCGTCAAACTGTTTGCCGATGGCGACGGAATAGTCGCCCTTGAGCTCGTCCAGCAGCGCTTCGAGCCCCGCGGTCTTCATGCTCTGCTCCAGCCGCGTTCTGTCCGCCCGCAAACCCGCCGCGACGTTTTGCTCCAGCGTCACGGAAAATAGATGGAAATCTTGAAACACCACGGAAAACAGCTTTGCGTAATCCTGAAAGTCGTATTCTTGAATGTCCACACCGTTGAGCGTGATCATGCCTGAGGTCGGTTGGTAAAAGCGGCAGAGCAGCTTGATCATCGTGGTCTTGCCGGCTCCGTTCATGCCGACGACCGCGAGCCGCTGCCCGCGTGAGATCGTCAGGTTCAGGTGATCCAACACCACCGTGTCCGAGTTGGGATAGCAAAACGACACATCGTGAAACACGAACGTATAGTCCTCGTGCGGCGCGAGCGAAATCTTTCGCGTGCCATGCCCGCTCATCTCCGGCAGGCCGAAAAAGCGAATGCTCAGAGCGAAATACTCGCTCGAGACCTTGAACATCGTGTATTGCTGAATGAGGCTTGCAATCGCCTGATAAAAGCGCATGATCACGTTGATCTGAATGAAGATGGAACCCACCGTGATCGCGCCGACATACGCCTTGAGGATGATGAAGAGATATACCGCGGTGAGGAGCACCGTGTTGACGGCGGCGAGAATCGAAAAGTGCCGTATGTTGGGCTTGACGAAATGATCGACGCTGTCCCGGATATCGGGGATCACGTAGTCGTCGATCTTCTCCTTGAGCATGTGCTGCGCCTGATAGAGGCGGATGTCCTTGCCGCACTCGTAGTTATAGCTGATGCGGAAGAAGAGATACCCAAACTGGCGGTTGGATTGGATGTTGTTGTTCACGTCGTCTTCGGCTGTCTTTGCGATTCTTGCCTGCACGGCGTTGTAGATCAAAACCCCAACAAAGAGCAGCACCGCAAGCGCCACAAACGCAAGCGGAGACTGCACAAAGTTGCCCTCCGCGCCGGGGGTGACCGCGTGTCCCGCGGCGAACGTGGTCACGATCAGCACGGAGGCGATCACCATCTCCGCGATGGCGAGCACGCTCTTGAGCAGGTATTCCGCCATGTCCCAGACGGCCATGTGGTTGTTTTCCGTCTCCTGAATCTGTCGAAGCAAATCCAGCGTCTTGGGGTCTTCAATCTGCTCGAAATCGAGCCGCATGCACTTTTGCGAGACCATTTCATAATAACGGCTGATCAGGAGGTTTCTCTCCAGCGCATATTGCTTGGCGGAGTAGGCGGAGAGCACGTGCAGCACGAGCGTCAGCCCCACCAATCCCGCAACGAGCGCAATTAGCGTAGGCCACTGCTTTGCTCCCATCAACTCGTCGAGAATCTTTGCGGAGAACACGATCGGCACAAACGGCTTGACCGCGTCGAGAGCAGCCGAAAGCAGCAGCGCTGGAAAGAACGGCTTTCGAATCGAGCGAATCGTCCTGAGTGCTGCCGAGACGGCTTTCACATTTAACCCGCCGGATGTTTTACTCATTCGGTTCACCGCCTTCCTCTTGCCGGTAATAATGGCTCTGCACGTCAAACATGTGCGCGTAGGTTCCGCCAAGCTGCATCAGCTCGCTGTGCGTGCCGCGCTCCGCGATGCGCCCGTTTTCCAGCAGAAGCACCTCGTCGCAGAACTTCGTGCTCGAAAGCCGGTGCGAAATATAGATCGAGGTCTTGTTTTTCGTCATCTCGTGATAGGCTTCGTAGAGTCGGGATTCCGCAATCGGGTCAAGCGCTGCGGAAGGCTCGTCCAGCACCAGCACGGGCGCCGCCTTATACAGCGCGCGCGCGAGGATGACCTTTTGTCGCTCTCCGCCGGAGAGCTCTGTTCCCTCGCTGTCCAGAATCTTTTCGCAGCTCGTGAACTTGCCCTTCTTCAGCGATTTGACCTTGTCCGCAAGCCCCGCGGACGCGATTGCCGCATCCACCCTCGCCTGATCGGTGTCTCTGCTGTTTCGCATGGAGATATTCACGTCCATGCCATAGGCTAGGATCAGCGCGTCCTGAAACGCGACCGAGAACTGCGAAAAATACTGCTTGAGATCGACCTTGCGGGAGTCTACGCC
This sequence comes from Christensenellaceae bacterium, assembly GCA_963667195.1. Classification (GTDB taxonomy): domain Bacteria; phylum Bacillota; class Clostridia; order Christensenellales; family CAG-138; genus UBA7703. The sequence continues at coordinate 1,039,422 of OY762962.1, read as the reverse complement.
GTCGAGAAGTATCTCTCCACGGTCGGGCGAGGTCAGGTTGAGCAGTAGCTTCACCAGCGTGGTCTTGCCCGCGCCGTTGATACCGACCAACGCCACCTTTTTGCCCTTTTCGATGACGAGGTTGAAATCCTGAAAGATCACATGCTCGCCATAGGCAAAGTCCACATGGTGAAACTCGATCTGCATCGGCAGCGAGAATTCCGCCTTGGGTTTTCCGGCGTTCGGCTGATCTGTGGATTGATCCAGAAACACGCGAAAGTCGGAGACCTGAATCGAATCGGTGTTGAGCAGGATCGCGTTCTTTGCAAAGCCGCTGACCCACATCGATAGTCCCGCAATCGAGCTGATATAGAGGATGAAGGCCGAGACGGGAATCGTGCCCGCAAGCACGAGCGAGATGAGGTAGAGATACGCGAGCCCGTCCCGCAGGAAGGCGATCAGCCCATCCACCACCTCGCTGAAGAACATTCTTCGTTCGACCTTCTTGTCCCAACCGAGCTGCTGGTCAAACCCGTTTCGCAGCAGGGTGGAGAGCCAGTCGTACATGCCGTACATGCGGATGTCTTTTGCGTACATCACGTCGGTCGTTGTTGAGTTCAGGTAGTAGACCTGCTGGCCTACCTTGTTGAAATCGTCCTGATGCTTCACGCGGTAGCGATTGACCAGATTCCCCGCGAGGAAGCTGACCGTGCCGCAGACGGCAAGGCCGAGGATCACCAGCGGGTTGAGCGAGGAGAGGATGAAGATGTAGACGACGGCACCCAGAAGGTTTGCGCTGCATTCCACGATGCGCACCACCATATCCTCCACGCCGGAGCCGGGCCCGCCGATGGCGCGTTGTGCTTTTTGGTTTTCGAGCTGACCCTTTTGTGAGGAGAGATATTTGTAGTCCACCTGCATGGAGGCAAGGCACATCTCCGCGCCGAGGCGCATGCTGCGATACATGGACTTCATGCGTGGAAAATACCCGTCCGCAAAGCTTCTCAGCTGGCTTAACACAAGCGAGATCGCGCCGAACGCCGCGACCAGCAGCAGGTAATCCGTGATGCCGCGCTTCTGCTCAAAAAACTGGATGATGTATTTGGGCATGAACACGGCGAGCACGGGCTGCGCCACCATGCAAAACACGAGCACGATCATCGAGAGCAGCAACACCTTGTTGATGCGCACGATGTTTCGAATCGTGAAGGCGACGTTGCTCAGCGCGCCGTATTTCGGTTTGCTTTTTTTCTCCATGCTGTTTCACCGATCCCGTCCGACTTGATCCTGATTAAAGCCCATTATACCACGGAACAAATCACAAACAACAACCGATGGTTGAAGCGTGTTCAAATACAACCGAATTTATTTTTTGCGATCTCTTTGGCGCGGCGCAGATGCGCGCGGATTAATTTGTAACATTTTTTCGTGCGTTTGTTACTTACACTATCCGGGACGAAGCAACAATGTTAATATAAAGTTATGTACTTTATGTATATATTTCGCGTGGGTTTGGATCGGTTAACAGGGAGGAAACGGGTTTGGCTTCAAGGGTGATGAGGGAATATCAAAAGAGAAAGAAGAAACAATGGACCGTCGTGCTCCTTTGTCTTCCGGTGATACTATTGTTTTTATTGCAGGTTGCGGACAGGCACCTTGTTTTTATCGGTACCGTCCCGCTTGCGATCATTACGGTGGTATTTTTAGGCTGCGTGGCAGCATTTACGCTTGTCAACTGGCGGTGCCCGAACTGCAACGCATTTCTGGGAAAAAACATCACCGCGCATCGCTGTGAGGAATGCGGCGTTCGCCTCCAAGCCGGGTCGGACGAGGAGAAGCGAAGGCAGTAGAGCTGCGGGTTTCTCCTTCGAAAGGCGAGGGGGGATGATGTTACAACTTTGTTGCGGGAATGACGCATCTGCGTTTCAGATGTTCTCTATGATAGGAACGGCTTTGCCGGGGGCTACACGCGCACGGTAAACGCAAGGATCATGTTTTCACAACTGAAAACTTGAAAACAGAGCGATTTTGCGATAATATACTCAGATTACAGGTGCTGTGGATTTGGAGAATATGAACGTAGTCATCAATGCGCTGGCCTATAAGAAAAACAGTTCCGGAATCGGTGTGCTGATTTCGGAGCTGCTCTTTCGCTTCTCGGAACGCACACAAAGAGACTGCCGGATCGTGCTTTCGCAGGACAGTCCCCGCGTGGATTCCGCAAGCGAAAAGGTGACGCAGACGCGCTCGCCGTATTCGCATCGTCAGGGAATCCGGCGAATGTTGTTTCAAAGCTTCTCGTTCGGCAAGCAGTATTGCCGGGGAAGCGTTCTTCTCACGACGGACTCCAAGGTGCCGTTTTTCCTGCCAAAATCCTGCCGCGTGGTGCCCGTGATTACGGACCTCGCGCTGCTGAGAATGCCGGACGTCTATCAGCTCTCCCGCGTGCTGATCTGGCGGCTGCAATACCGCTATCTACTCAAAAAATCGGCGCGCTATGTCGCCATCTCCGAATTCACAAAACAAGAAATGATAGAGCTGCTCCACATCGATGAAAGTTTGATCGATGTGGTGTATTGCGCTGCAAACGCGCGCTATACCCGCGTAAATGACCCGGCGAAACTGGCAAGCGTGCGAGAAAAACATGAGTTAACCCAGCCGTATATCCTGTTTGTCGGCAACGCAAACCCGCGCAAGAACCTCGCGCGCCTGATTCGCGCGTTTGATCTGACAAAGGAGCAGGGCGATTTTCCGTATCAGCTCATCCTCGCCGGAGAATACGGTTGGAAGTTTGACCGGGAGGCCGCGATGGCGGGCATCCGGCACGCACAGGACATCCGCTTTCTGGATTTTGTCGCCGACGAGGACATGCCCGCGCTCTATTCCGCGGCGAGCCTCTTTGCGTTTCCAACGCTGTACGAAGGCTTCGGTATCCCAATCATAGAGGCGCAGCAGTGCGGCGTTCCCGTGCTCGCGAGCAATACCTCGTCCCTGCCGGAGGTCGGCGGTGAGGGTGCCTGCTATGTCGATCCGCTGCGCGAGGAAGACATCTGCCGCGGTCTTCGCGCGGTACTGTGCGATCACGCGCTTTCGGAAGTGCTCGTTACAAAAGGATATGAAAATGCCAAACGCTTTGACTGGAACGCTTCCGCAGAGCGTCTGAATACGATTGTGGAGAAGGTAATACAGGGATGAACATGCAGGAAACCTACCGCCTCTGGTGCGACAAAGCGACGCGAGATGCGGATCTCACGAATGAGCTGGAGCGGATCAAAAACGCGCCCGCCGAAATCGAAGACCGGTTTTATCGGGAGCTGGAGTTCGGCACCGGCGGCCTTCGCGGCGTAATTGGCGCGGGCACGAACCGCATGAACGTGTATACGGTGGCGAAAGCCTCGCAGGGATACAGCCAATATTGTGTGAAGAAATTCGCGGCACCGAAGTTGGCCATTGCCTATGACAGCCGCATCAAGAGCGATGTGTTCGCGCGTGCGGCGGCCGAGGTGTTCGCAGGCAACGGCATTCAGGTCTATCTGTACCCCGTGATCATGCCCACGCCTTCGCTTTCGTTTGCGGTGCGGAACCTTGCCTGCAGCGGCGGCATCGTGCTCACCGCGAGCCACAATCCCGCGAAATACAACGGCTACAAGGTCTACGGGCCGGATGGCTGCCAGATCACGACCGAAGCCGCGGAGGAGATTCAGTGCGCCATCGACGGCGTTGACCCGTTTGCGGACGTCGTGCGCATCGATTTTGAAGCGGGAATCCAGCAAGGCCTCATTCACTGGATCGGTGAGGTGACCTGCCGCCGGTATCTGGACGCGGTGGCGACCGCCTCCGTGCTCCCGCGTGAGGTCGATCGCAGCGTTTCCATCGTGTATACGCCGCTCAACGGCGCGGGCATCAGCTGCGTTCCGCGCTGCCTTTCCGAGCACGGCTTTACCAATATCGTGATCCCGACCGAGCAGCGCGACCCGGACGGAAACTTTCCCACCTGCCCGTATCCGAACCCGGAAGTGCGGGAGGCGCTCGCGGTTGGCTTGCGTTGGGCAGAGCAGACGGGCAGCGATCTGCTGCTCGCGACCGACCCGGACTGCGACCGCGTGGGTGCCGCCGTCAAGAGCAAAGACGGCTATACGCTCATCAGCGGAAACGAGATGGGCGTGCTTTTACTAGATTTTCTCTGCAAGATGCGGCAAAAGGCGGGCACGATGCCCGCGCATCCCGTCGCGGTGTCCACGATTGTGACAACGCCGATGGCGAAGCGGGTTGCGGCGCATTACGGCGTGGAGCTCATCGACGTGCTGACGGGATTCAAGTTCATCGGCGAGCAGATCGGCCTTCTGGAACGCCGCGGAGAGGCGGAACGCTATCTCTTCGGCTTTGAGGAGAGCTACGGCTACCTCAGCGGAACCTTCGTGCGCGATAAGGACGCGGTCAACGCTTCGCTCCTGATCTGCGAGTTGTTTTCCTATTATAAAGCGCAGGGCAGAAGCCTGCTCGATGTGCTGGACGAGCTTTACCGCACCTATGGTTTTTATCAAAGCCGGCTGCTCTCGTTCTCGTTTGAAGGCAGCGCGGGCTTTGCCCAGATGAGCGCGCTGATTACGTCCCTTCGCGAACACGCGCCAGAGCAAATCGGCGGGCTTGCGGTGGAGGAGATTGCGGACTACCAGCAATCCCTTCGCGTGTCGTCCTCCGGCGTGAAAACACCGATTCTCCTGCCGAAATCCAACGTGCTTCGCTTCTTCCTTGCGGGCGGAAACGAGGCGGTCGTGCGTCCTTCCGGCACGGAACCAAAGCTCAAGGTGTACCTCACCGCAACCGCGGCCACGAAGCAAGCAAGCCTGGATCTGCTCGATGCGCTGGAGCGCGATTTAAGCGGCGTTGTCCGTTCGGATCGGGGGAACAAATGAAGATTGCGTTGGAGTTGCAGCCCTGTTCCAATCAGATGAGTGGAATCGGGCACTATACCTTCCAGCTGGCAAAGCGCCTGTTTGAGATGGACGCCGCGCATGTGCGCGGCAACTATTTCAACTTCTGCATGCGCAACCCGAAGCTTTCGGATCTCGGCCTGAATGGAACGGTCAACTACAACGCGCTCCTGCCATATGGCATCTATCGCAGAATCTGGAACAAGCTTCCGGTTCCGTACCAAATGATGTTTCCGCGCGCGGATGTGACGCATTTCTTCGATTATATCGTTCCGCCGGGCGTGAGCGGAAAGGTCGTCGACACGATCTATGACCTGACGTATCTGCGCTATCCGGAGACGATGAACGCGCGAAACCTCGAACGGCTGCAAGGCGGCATGCGGCGCAGCCTCGATCTGAGCCACCGCATCGTGACGGACTCCGAGTTCGTCAAGGGCGAGATCGTCCGCGAGCTGGGATTTGACGCGAACCGGATCGACGTGATCTATCCCGCCGCCGTGGAAGACGTGGCGCAGGAGCTTCCGAACGAATATCTCGCGGAGAAATGGGGCTTAGTGAAGCCCTATCTGCTGTATCTCGGCACCATTGAACCGCGCAAAAACATCAACCGCCTGATTCAGGCATATGCGCGGATGCATTCTGAGCTGGAGCAGCCGCCGATGCTGGTGCTCGCGGGCGGCAAGGGCTGGAAGTCCGAGGAGACTTACCAGCTTGCGGAAAGCCTGCTGCCGGGTCAAATCGTGTTTACGGGCTATATCAGCGCCGCGGAGAAGAAACTGCTGTACCAAAACGCGCGGCTCTTTGCCTTTCCTTCGCTCTATGAAGGATTCGGCATGCCGGTCTTGGAGGCAATGCGATACGGGATTCCCGTCGTTTGCTCCAACACCTCATCGCTGCCGGAGGTGGCGGGAGACTGCGCACGGCTCGTGTCGCCGACGGATGTTGACGACATCGCAGCGGGACTACTCGAAGTCTACACCGATTCTGCGCGCGCGGAGCAGCTCGCCCGGCGCGGAAAAGCCCAGGCGGAGCGGTTCTCCTGGGAAGAATCGGCGAAAAAACTCATGCAAGTTTATCAAACACTGGGAGAATGATGCGTGGAACTCTATCCAATCCTGCTTAAGCCCTATTATCGCGATTATCTTTGGGGCGGAATCAGGCTGAGAAAAGAATTCGGGAAAAGCGACGGGCCAAATCCAACCGCGGAAAGTTGGGAACTGGTCTGCCGACCTGACGCGCACTCCGTCGCGCAAAACGGGCCACTGCGCGAATCCACACTGGAGGATTTGCGGCGGTTGGACGCGGATAGCTTCTGGGGCACCGATTGCAGGAAGGATTTGTTTCCGATTCTCGTGAAGCTCATCGACGCAAAGCGAGACCTTTCGATTCAGGTGCATCCCTCCGAGCATACGGCGCTTCCTGAATTTGGCGAGCAGGGCAAGGCGGAAATGTGGTATGTGGTGGACTGCCTGCCGCACTCGTATATCTATTACGGCTTCTCTGAGCACATCGATGAAAACGAGATGATTCGCCGCGTCAACGACGGCAGCATCTGCGATGTGCTGAACAAAGTTTATGTCGAACGCGGGGATGTTTTTTACATTTTGCCGGGCATGATACACGCCATTGGCAGCGGAATTGTGATGGCGGAAATCCAGCAAAACTCCGATACAACCTTCCGAATTTACGATTATCTGCGCATGAATGCGGACGGCGAAATGCGCCCGTTGCATTTACAAAGGGCCAAAACTGTTATAGACTATACTCCTGTTATACCGACAGAGTGCAAAGTTAACAGCACAGCGGTGTTTGACGGATACACGATGAAGGAGATGTTCTCCTGCCGTTATTTCCGCGCGTATCGCTTTGAAATCCGCAGCAACGCCTCGCTTACGAGCGACGGAAAGAGCTTTCAGCACCTGCTGTTTGTCGAAGGCAGCGGAGTCGTGCGGTATGCGGGCGGAGAGGTTCCGTTTCACAAAGGGGACTCCTTCTTCATTCCGGCGGCGCTCGGCGCGTATACGGTGGAAGGCATCAGCAAGATGCTGCTTTCGCACGTTTAAGGCTCGTACAATCGCGTGAGTGATTCTCTGCCTAGAGCAAAGAATCCCGCGCTTACAGTAAGGGGAAAAGACATGAAGACGACGGCGTTGATCATGGCGGGCGGCCGGGGCGAACGCTTCTGGCCCAAGAGCAGAAAGAATCTGCCCAAGCAGTTTCTCTCGCTCACAAACGACGGCAAGACGATGATCCAGTTGACGGTGGAACGGATTCTTCCGCTGGTTGCGATGGAGGATATCTATATCGCCACCAACGAGAGCTACCGCGAGCTGGTGAAGACGCAGCTTCCGAACCTGCCGGAGCAGAATATCCTCTGCGAGCCGGTCGGGCGGAACACGGCGCCCTGCATCGGCCTAGGTGCTATGCACATCAAAGCCAAGTATGACGACGCGATGATGATCGTGCTGCCCTCGGATCACCTGATCAAGCAGAAGACGCTCTTCCTCAAAACCCTCCGAAATGCCTGCGAGGTTGCGGAACAGAACAGCAATCTCGTGACCATCGGCATCACGCCGGACTATCCCGAAACGGGCTACGGCTATATCTGCTATGACGAGAACGTCAGCGTTGGACAGGCGTACAAGGTAGCCCAGTTTGTGGAGAAACCCGATCTGGAGACCGCAAAATCGTATCTCGAGAGCGGGCAATACCTCTGGAACAGCGGCATGTTCATCTGGAAGCTCTCCTCGATTCTCGACAAGATGGAGCACCTCATGCCGGAGATGTACCAAGGTCTTGTTGCGATCAAAGACGCGATCGGGTCTGAGCAGGAGCACAGCGTTCTTGCCAGCGAGTTTGCCAAGATGCGCTCCATCTCCATCGACTACGGCATTCTGGAGCACGCGGACGATATCTATACCGTTCCCGGTTCGTTTGGCTGGGACGACGTCGGCTCCTGGCTCGCGATGGAGCGGATCAACCCGACCAACGAATACGGAAATGTGCTCAGCGGCAACCTGATCACGATCAATACAAAGAACTGCATCGTGCAGGGCGGAGAAAAGCTCATCGCGATGGTCGGTCTGGAGGATTTGATCGTTGTGGACACGCAGGACGCGATCCTGATCTGCCAAAAGGGGAACGCCGAGGATATCAAGAAGGTGCTGGAAAACCTTCGAATCTGCAACCGCACCGAATATATTTAACGGATCGACCGGCTTGCGTGATCAACCGGCCGGAGAAGACGAGACGAATCAACAGGATAGAGAGGAATCAACATGAAACGAGCGCTCATCACAGGCATTACCGGACAGGACGGCTCCTATCTGGCGGAACTGCTGCTGGAAAAGGGATATGAAGTCCACGGAATCACCAGAAGAGCATCGCTGCCGAATACCAACCGTATTGAAGGCATACTAAACCGCATCACGCTCCACGACGGAGACCTCAGCGACACTTCCAGCATTCTGCGCATCATGCAGATTGCGCGCCCGGACGAGGTGTATAACCTCGCGGCGCAGAGCCACGTGCAGGTGAGCTTCGACGTGCCGGAATATTCCGGAGACGTGGACGCGCTGGGCGTCGTGCGCATTCTGGAAGCCATCCGCATCCTCGGCATGGAGAAGACCTGCCGCTTTTATCAGGCGTCCACCTCCGAGCTCTACGGCAAGGTGGAGGAGGTTCCGCAGCGGGAAACCACGCCGTTTCATCCCTACAGCCCGTACGCGATCGCAAAGCAGTACGCGTTCTGGATGGTCAAGGAGTATCGCGAAGCCTACGGCATGTTCGCGGTCAACGGCATTCTCTTTAACCACGAGTCCGAGCGCCGCGGCGAAAACTTCGTGACCCGAAAGATCACGCGCGCGGCAGCCAGAATCGCCTGCGGTTTGCAGGATAAGCTCCAGCTTGGCAACATGGACAGCAAGCGCGACTGGGGCTATGCCAAGGATTATGTCGAGTGCATGTGGCTGATGCTGCAGCACGACGTACCGGAAGATTTCGTCATCGCGACGGGTGTTCAGCACACCGTTCGCGAGTTTACGACGCTTGCGTTCGCGCACGACGGCATCCAGCTCCGCTGGGAAGGCACCGGCATGGACGAAAAGGGCATCGACATCGCGACCGGCCGCGTGCTGGTCGAGGTCAACAAGGCATGGTTCCGTCCGACGGACGTGGACAACCTCTGGGGAGATCCCACCAAGGCGCGCACCGTACTCAAGTGGAATCCTTTGAAGACATCCTACGAGCAGCTCTGCCAGATCATGGCGGAGTATGACTTGCAGCTGGCGAAGAAGGAAGCGGCAGGCGCGAAATGAAGGCGCTGATCACCGGCAGCCGAGGGTTTGTCGGGGCATATCTGCGCCGGGAGCTGGAAGAACACGGCTATACCGTGACGGGTCTGGATATCGCCGCGGATGAGCAAACGCTGACCGTGGATATCGGCTCGCCGGAGCAGGTGCGCGAGTCTGTGCGGCTCACGCAGCCGGATGTGATCTTCCACCTCGCGGGGCAGGCAAACGTCGCGCTGTCCTGGCAGATTCCGCAAAAGACGTTTGAACTCAACGTCCTTGGCATGATCAACCTGCTTGAGGCGGTTCGGCTGGAAAAGCCCGCGGCAAAGATCGTCGGCATCGGCTCGTCGGATCAATACGGCAATCTGGGAGAAGCGGGAAAGAACGTAACGGAAGAAACGCCGATGCGCCCGCAGACGCCCTATGCCGTTTCGAAAAAGACGCAGGAGGAGATCGCGGCGGTCTATTGCCGCGCGTACGGACTGCAAGTCTGCATGACCCGCTCGTTTAACCACGCGGGTGCGGGGCAAAAGCCCGGGTTTCTGATTCCCGATTTCGCCGGTGGTATCGCGCGGGTGGAGTGCGGAATGGCCGAATATCTTTCGGTGGGGAACCTCACGGCACGGCGCGATTTTACGCATGTGAAGGACGTTGTGCGCGCCTACCGGCTGATTGCGGAGGCGGGCAAGAGCGGAGAGGTGTATAACATCGGTTCCCAGACCGTCTACAGCGCGCAGGAGATACTGGATCAACTCTTAGCTCTGGCGAAGCGGGAGATCCCCGTGCGGCAGGACACGGCTAAGATGCGCCCGAGCGATACGCCGGTCATCTGCTGCGACCACAGCAAGCTCACGCGGGATACGGGCTGGATGCCCAAAATCGCGATGGGTGAGATCTTAAGCGAGGTTTTGTGCGAGTGGCGCGAAAAGACCGCCGCGGAAAACCCCGACAACGTTACGAATCACGGTTGATTTGAGAGGAAGCAATGCTGCAGAAAATCAGGCAATATCAATTTTTATTTTCGGAGCTCGTGAAGCGCGACTTTACGAAGAAGTATAAGCGCACCGTGCTCGGTATGGCGTGGAGTATCCTCTCGCCGCTGATGACGCTGCTCATCATGTGGCTGGTGTTCAGCAATTTCTTCGGCAACTCGATGAAGCACTATGTGATCTACCTGTTTACGGGCCAGCTGGTGTTTGCGTATTTTACGGATTCCACCAACCTCTGCATGAATTCGCTCGTGAACAACGCGAGCATCTTCACCAAGGTAAACGTGCCGAAGTATCTGTTTTTGCTCTCGCAGAATGTGTCGTCGCTCATCAACTTTGGCCTGACGCTTATTTTGCTCTTTGTCTTTTCCGCGGTCGACGGCGTGACCTTTTCCTGGAAGTTTCTGACACTGCTGTATCCGATTACTTGCCTTGTCTGCTTCAATGTCGGCATGGGCATGATACTCTCCGCGTTTTTCGTGTTCTTCCGGGATATGCAGTATCTCTGGGGGGTTGTCACACAGCTATTGATGTGGATGTCCGCAATCTTTTATACCATTGAAGGATTCAGCTACAAAATTCAGCTGCTGTTTTTGGCAAACCCGATCTATCTGTACATTCGATATTTCCGCAAGGTCATACTCGACGGGGTGATTCCAACCCCGCAGTTCCATCTGCTCGGGGCGGCGTATGCGCTGATTGCGCTTGCGCTTGGTACCTATGTTTACCGGAAATACAACCATGAATTCTTGTACTATGTTTAAGGACGCGCAACCAAATCGCGTTCATTCTGCAAACATGAGGAAACAACATGCGATCTGTGCTTAAGGTCAGCGACGTTACGATTCGCTATAAATACGGAGACTTTCGAGACATCGGACTCAAGGAGTGGACGATGCGTCACCTGACGCACCGTTATCATGTGGAGCACTTTCTGGCGGTCAAGAATGTTTCCTTCGAACTGTTTGAGGGAGACATGCTCGGCATCATCGGCTCCAACGGAGCGGGAAAGTCCACGCTGCTCAAGGCGGTGACGGGCGTGATGGTGCCAACCAGCGGCACGATTGAGCGCAACGGGCGCATCTCCGCGCTCCTGGAGCTTGCCTCCGGCTTTGACGGCGAGCTCACGGTCAAGGAGAACGCGTATCTGCGCGGCGCAATGCTTGGTTACACCAAGAAGTTCATGAACGAGGCTTACGAGCAGATCATCAGTTTTGCGGAGCTCAAGGACTTCGAGGATCGCCCGTTCAAACAGCTCTCTTCGGGCATGCAGTCCCGGCTTGCGTTTTCCATCGCGTCACTTGTTCAGCCGGAGATTCTGATTCTCGACGAGGTGCTCTCGGTTGGCGACGGCGCGTTTCAGGAAAAGAGCGCGGCGAAGATGATGGAGATCATCAAAAGCGGAGCCGTGACGATTCTCGTGTCGCATTCGATCGAGCAGATTGAGAGCCTCTGCACCAAGGTGCTCTGGCTCAACCATGGAGAAGCCGTCGCGCTGGGAGACACGAAGGGCATCTGCGAGCTGTATCAATCGTTCTTGTCGGGCAATATGGAGGCGCTGGAAGAAGCATCCAATCGTTTTTGCCCCGCAAAGGATAGCTTGACCCCGGCGGAATAAGTAAGCTTCGATGAGGCGGGCATTTTCCATACGCATGATGGATGAAGGATTTAGTGAATTTGGAGTGCAGTGGTATTGATGAAGGAATTTCGGAATATTGAAGAAGAGGTCATCTACAACAAATTGATGGCAAACCGACTCCAGCATGAGAACGGTTTTGATGAACAGAACAGCGCAATTACCCTTGCCGGTTGCGCGGAGATCATGGACGCGGAGAAAATGTCTAAAAGCATTTCCGAACTCGGAGATCTGATCATCACCCTGAAGGAAACAAGCGAAAACTATGCGTTCCGGCCGTTGTTTTCCGATGTAAAGTTCTTTGGAAAAGGGATCATCTTTGCAAAGAAAGCGATTCGAAAGCTCCTGAAGTGGTACATCGAGCCGATTTGCTTTCAGCAGACAGCCTTTAACAATGCGGTGACGCATTCCATCGAGCAAATCACAAAGATACAGGCCGAGCTTGCCGCTTCCGTTGCGGAGCTTGCAAGGCGTTCCAATCAGAGCGCCACGGAAGAGGAGAGCCAGGAGACCGCAACGCAGGAGAAGGTTTCTCAAGAGAAGCCGTAAGAATTCTGATCGTATTTGGAAGGTCTGGTATATGTCATTTTTCACAAATCTCGGAATTTCTTGAATCGAAGGGGAGAAGATCGTTGAACATTTGTTTTGATGCTACGGCGATATTAGGTCCGCTGAGTAAGAATCGCGGGATTGGTAACTATGCGCTGAGCCAGTTCGGGAAGATGATTGAACTGGATAAGAACAATCATTATTTCCTATTAAATTTTTACGAAGAGTTCCGTTTGAGCGATCTGATCGGCTCGGTGGAGAACCTTCACGAGTTTTATTTTTACACAGGCGAAGAGAACTACCTTTTAAGGAACCCGCAGTTTACAAGACTCATAGGGGACATCATTCAAGGCTTTATTCGTGAGCATCAAATCGACCTCTTCTACATCACGTCTCCCTTTGAATCGAGCAGCTTCATCTATCAAAAAGAATGGTTTACGAACACCAAAGTTGTTGCGACGGTCTATGATATCATCCCGTACGTGATGAAGGAGCAATACCTGTCAAACGCCGGTACCTACCAGACCTACATGAACCGCGTTGAGATGCTGCGGTGGGTGGATCGATGCCTTGTGATTTCAAACAGTGTGAAGGAGGATTTAGTCGAGCACCTGCAGTTTGATCCGGAGAAGATCGATGTGATCTATGGTGCTGCGGACGAGCGGTATTGCCAACTGGACGTGCCAGACGAAATCAAGCAATCGCTTTTTCAAAGGTATACGATCAACGGCACCTTTCTCATGTGCATTGGCGGGGATGATGAGCGAAAGAATCTCGAAGGTCTGATCCTCGCGTATGCCATGCTGCCCAAAGAGATGATTGCGCGGTATCAACTGGTCATTGTTTGTAAACTAAGCGAACCTTCTTATCAGCGGTTGAATGAACTGATTTTAGAAAAACAAGTGGCCGGACGGGTCGTGCTGACCAACTTCGTATCGGATCGAGAGCTGATTCTGCTCAATAACCTTGCGCACCTGCTTGTGTTTCCCTCGAAGTATGAGGGGTTTGGCCTTCCCGTGGTGGAAGCGTGGGCTTGCGGAACGCCCGTTTTAACCTCGAATAATTCCAGCCTCGGTGAGATCGCGGGGGACGCCGCCGTGCTGGTTGACCCATTCTCCGTCGAGGACATATCCCGGGGGCTAATGGAAGCGCTGACCAACGTGGATCTACCGGCGCTGCGCGAAAAAGGGCTTGAGCGACTGAAGCAGTATCAATGGGACGAGGTCGCGAAGTTGACAATTTCGTGTCTTGAAAAAGAATATGCGTTGCAGTCAACACCAGCGGCGGGCGAGCAGCAAAAGAGCGAAAAAACAAGGCTTGCGTTTTTTACTCCGCTGCCTCCCATGAAATCAGGCATATCAGATTACAGTGTGGATATCCTAAACGCGATCTGCAAATTCTTTGAGATCGATGTTTTCATCGATGATGGCTACCAGGCGGATCATGTTTTGAATCACTCCATCCGTGTTCTGAATCATCGTGAATTCCGCGTCAAGAAATATGCCCATGTTCTGTTTCAGGTAGGAAATTCCGATTATCACACCTATATGTTTCCGTATCTTGAGAAGTACGGCGGCATCGTGGTGCTGCACGATTACAATCTTCATTCGGTTGCGTACAGCACAGCGTCCCGAAAAAAGAGCACTCTTTCTTTCTACAGGGAGTATCTGCTGAAAGACTACCCCGCAAGCTTTGTGAACGAATACCTCCAAACCCTGAAAACGGGAGCTTCCGGTGTCAAGACATTCGAAATTGAACTGAACGGGTTTGTTACCAATTACGCGGACAAGATTATCGTACATAGCGACGAGGCAAAAACAAAGCTGTTGCAGCGGGATATCGGGAGAAACGTTCAGAAGATACATAGCTATGCCAAGATCGAGGAACTAAAAGACACAGTCGCCGCAAAAGCCACTCTGGGCATTGCAGAGGATCAGGTGATATTTTCTTCCTTCGGGTATATTCAAAGAACGAAGAGAACAATGCCTTCGCTCAAAGCATTTCAAAGGCTATGTCAGGAGCACCGTAACGTTCATTACTTCTTTGTCGGTTCGCCGGATTCCACCACGAAAGACGAAATGCTGGATTATATTCGAAAGAACCATCTGGAGGATTGCGTCACGATCACGGGGTATATCGGGCTGGACGATTTCACGCGATATATCGACGCTACCGACGTTTGTGTGAATTTGCGCTATCCCTCTAACGGCGAGACGAGCGGAAGCCTGATGCGCATTCTTGCCAAGGGAAAGTGCGTGATGGTCAACGAAATCGGAAGCTTTCAAGAGATACCGGACGACTGCTGTGTGAAGATTCCCTCGGCGGAGACGATGACGGAACGGCAGGAAGTCGAGCGCATCTACCGCGAGTTCGAACGGCTGATAAGTAATAAGAGTGAGATTGCGTACTTAAGCGCGAATGCGAGAAAGTATGCGGAGCAGTATCTGGATCTCAATCTGATTGCAAAACAATATGCGGAGTTTATTATGGACAACCGCAAATCATCTTTGACGGAGGAGCTGCTCGGTAAGCTGCTCAATGAGATCAGCGCGAAGAGTTATACCAGTTCTCAGATCGAACAGCTGGGGCGTACCCTGTCCTACAGCAAAAATCCCGAGACGCGCGTCAAGGAAGAAATCCAGTAATCGATGCGCGTTTTGCGCTCTCATGAACTTAAAAACGGCCTTGGCATTTTGGGTACCGCCGAAATGCAAAACGGATTAGATGTAGCCAGATCAACGACGAAAAAAGCTTGCTTTCTGATCAAAACAGAAGGCAAGCTCTTTTTTTAAAGCATTCATGCAACAGATGAATGGGTGAAAGTTGATTTTATTCCTTTTTACACGCAAAAGCCATATAGAGTTTGGAATACTGATATATCAGAAAAAGTTCTTCTGAAATATCAAGAATGGGAATACGATTGGTGCCGTGCGCAGATAGGACCAGTTTATACGTACGCACTTCATGGAAACGCGACCTGACGGGCTAATCCCCGCGTTGAGGATGCATTCGAGCAAGCAATTGCCCAGAGATAGAGAACATGGAGGATTGAAAACATGCTGCAAGGCAAATCAAAGATCGCGATCATTGGCGCGGGTTTCGTCGGCGCCGCAATCGCGTATAACGTTGCAATCAACCGAACTGCCAGCGAGATCGTGCTCATCGACGTCAACAACGATAAGGCGATGGGTGAAGCACTGGACATCAACCACGGACTGTGCCACCTTGGACAGATGAACATCCATGCCGGAGATTATTCGGACTGCGCCAACTGCGATGCAATCGTCATGACCGCGGGCCTCAACAGAAAGCCCGGCGAAACGCGCCTTGACCTCGCAAACAAGAATGTTCCCGTCGCGAAATCCATCACCGAAAACATCATGAAATATTATAACCACGGCGTGATCATCGTCGTGGCAAACCCGGCGGACATTCTTACCTACCTGATTCAGAAGTGGTCCGGCCTTCCCGCGAACCTCGTGTTCGGCACGGGCACCGCGCTGGATTCCGCGCGTTTCCGCTTCTACCTTGCGCAGAAGCTGAATGTCGATATTCAGAATATCCACGGCTACATCATCGGCGAGCATGGCGACTCTCAGGTGCCGGTTTGGAGTGCGACGTCGGTTGCGGGCCAGAGCGTGGACGTCTATTGCAAGTCCCTCGGGATTCCGCTGACGGAAGCGGATAAGCTCGATATCGTCACCAAGACGAAAAACGGCGGTGCCGAGGTCATTCGCCTCAAGGG
The DNA here is from genome assembly GCA_963667195.1 of Christensenellaceae bacterium. Lineage (GTDB taxonomy): Bacteria > Bacillota > Clostridia > Christensenellales > CAG-138 > UBA7703. Next base: position 1,023,298 of record OY762962.1, on the reverse strand, counting down.
TGCGACCTATTTTGCCATCGCAGGTATCGTGGAAAACGTCATCGAGGCGGTCATCAAGGACAAAAACTCCATCAAGACCGTCGCGAGCGTGCTCGACGGCGCATACGGCATCCACGATGTCGCGCTGAGCCTGCCTTCCGTGATCAATCAGAAAGGCGTCGACGGCATCATCAAGTACGACCTGACGCCGAAGGAAGCAGAAGCCCTGCAGGAGAGCGCGAGGACGCTCAAGGCGTTCATCGCACAGATTCCGAATATTTAACCCTCCGATTGTCTCTAACAAACACGATCGAGTGAAACAAAAGCCATCCGAATGAATTTCGGGTGGCTTTTGCGTTTGCGTTGGTTGATTTGAAGGGAACGGTTTCACTCGAAATTGCCGCTCTACTGCCTGCGCACCACGGTGACGCGCGGGTTGAGCCCGCCCGCCTCAGTGGTGAGCTCCGCGGCGATGGTGAGGCTGGGCTCGCTTGCAAGGCAGGCTGCGAGCAGCTTATGTTCCATCGTGTACAGCACCGCGATGCCGCCGCTCTTGACGAGTTTTGGCAGCGCGTGCACAAAGTCGCGGTAGAGCGCCTCATTTGCGCTGTGGGTGCCGACGCGGTTGCCGAACGGCATGTTGGTTAGGATGAGGTCAAACGGCTCTCTCGGCTCGAATTTGAGGATGTCCTTGTGGACGAAGCGCGCGGCGCTGTGCGCTGCGGTCGCGTTCTCCCGCGCGGCATCCAGGGCGCGTTCGGAAACATCCACGCCGATCATCGCCGTGGGCACGACGCGCTCCAGCTCCAGCAGCATCGTTCCGCTGCCGCAGAACGGGTCCAGCGTGCGCGGGCGCGCGGCGGAGATAAACGAGAGCGCGTATCGTGCCAGGCACGACGCCAAAACGGGATGAATCGAAGCGGGCAGCATACGCTTGCGGTAGGCAAAGCGCGTGTCGGGCACGTCCTTCGGGCGAATGAACACATCGCAGGTATCTTTTGCGCTGACGATCCGCAGCTCGTCCGCATAGCGCGAGGGGTTATCCCCGCCGCCGAGTGCGGTGGAAACCGCACGGATGAACGCCGCGCGATCGCCCGTATACTCCCTCAGCTCGATGCGATACGGGCGCGTGAGCGCGGGGCTTGCCAGAGCTGCGATCTTTTCCGCGTCTAGCGGCAGTTTGCTCGCGAGCGGAAGCAGAATCTCCATCGAGCAGCGGATGTCCTGCAAGGTTTTGATCTGGTCGGTATACACGCGGACACCGTCCTCGTGCAGCGTTGCGGAGAATCCGCGCGAGGTGGTCTCCTTGAGCAGGATTTCGCCAAACCCGACGGGCGGAACAAGTAGAAGCTCCATCGGCTTGGTGAGCCGCGTGCGCTCCGGCAGGGGAACATCCCGCTCCAGCGAGGCGAGCGCTTTTGTGTGCGCCTCTAGGATGTCCTGCACGTGCTTTTCTTCGGTTTCGTCCGCGGCAACCGGCGGAATATAATCCGTAATCGCCTTTCCCGCCTCCGCGCCGCCGATGGCGCCGAGCGCGAGCAGAATCGAGGGAATCACAAAGCGGGTCTCCTCCGTTTGGAGCGCGGCAATCAGCGCGTCTGTGTCCCGCGCGTTGGCAAAGGCGCCGAGCACGCGCGCGGCGTTTTTGCGCGCCTTGGGTTCGGGAGCGGTGAGTGCTGCGTAGAGGATCGTGCGGTCGGAAAAGATGCGCTCCAGCGTCTCACGCGCGGCGCGCTTTTTTGCGTGCGCGGCGAGGGCGGAGAGCGAGGTCACGGGCTCGTTTGCAATCGCGGACACCAGCACCTGAAGCTGCTGCTCGGTAACGACCGCTTCTTCCTCGCGTGGGGCAGCGGGCACTTTCGGCGCGAATTTCGGGCCGGAGAAGGGCTTTCGCTCTGCGTAAGGCTTGCCCTGTGAATAGGGCTTTTTATCGGAATAAGGCTTCTTGTCGGAAGCTGGCCGATCGGAATACGGTTTTCTCTCCGAATAGGGTTTATCAGAGAAAGGTTTTTTCTCGGAATTAGGTCTATCGGAATAAGACTTGTCAGAATAGGGCGTCTTTTCAGAATATGCCCGTTTTTCGCCGTAGGGTTTTGCGCCTGGGGCAGGCTTGCGCCCGGCGTACGGTTTGCCGCTGGTGGTTCCGCACGAGGATGCTCCGCCGGAAGGCGGTCGTTTCCCTGATGAATTATCCATTGTTTGCCGCCTTTTTGATGATTTCTAAAATTGCTTCGGTTCCGTCCGAGCGCGTGTCTTCGCACATACGCTCCGCATACTGCGCGCGGTCGCGATAGACCTCGTCGATGGCGGCGACCAGAGAATCGGTCGTTGCGGTGTTTTGGTCGACAACCTTCGCGTAGCCCTTTTTCTCCATATATTTCGCGTTGAGCAGCTGGTCTCCGCGCGTGCTGGCGGAGGTCAGCGGCACGAGTACGCTGGGTTTGTTGAGCGCGAGCAGTTCAAACACGCTGTTTGCGCCCGCGCGGGAGAGCACGACGTCGCTCAGCGCGAAGAGATCCGGCAGCTCTTTGTCGATGTATTCATATTGCTGATAGCCGCAGGCAATGCAGTCGCAGTCGTTCTTTCCTTTGCCGCAGAGGTGGACCACGTCATACCGCTCGCAGAGCAGCGGCAGCGCCACGCGCACCAGCTCGTTGAGCTTCTGCGCGCCGAGGCTCCCGCCCATGACGAGCAGCACCGGCTTTTCGCCGGAATATCCGGTAAACGCAAGCGCGCGCTCCCGGCTGCCGCTGTAGAGCGCGGGGCGGATCGGCGTTCCCGTAAAGATGCCCTTTCCGGGTTGCACATCGGCCAGCGTGTCCTCAAAGCTTAAGCAGATCTTGTCCGTAAAGCGGGAGGCGATGCGGTTGCTCAGCCCCGGCGAATAGTCCGACTCATGCGCGACGACGGGCACTTTGCCAGCGCCCAGGACGACGGGAACGGAGACGAAGCCGCCTTTGCTGAAGATGACATCCGGGTGGATGTTGCGAATCAGCCGCCGCGCCTGAAAATATCCCTTGATCACGCGGAACGGATCGATGAAATTCTGCCAGGAGAAGTATCGCCGGAGCTTGCCGGTCGAAATGCCGTGGTAAACGACCTCCGGCAAACCTGCGATCAATCCCTTCTCCATGCCGCTTTCGGAGCCGATGTAGTGTACCTCCCAACCTTCGCGCAGCAGCGGTTCGATGAGCGCGATATTGGGGGTAACGTGTCCGGCCGTGCCACCGCCGGTGAAGATGATGCGTTTCTTTGTATTGGTGCTTTCCGCCGTCATGCCTGTTCTTCTCCCTGAAAAAGCACACGACCGGCGCGAACCGATCGTGTGTTACTGTTCGTTATCTGTGGTTTAGTGTATGACAATCATGCCGGATTGTCCATAGTGAGTTGATTTCTCAGCCTTCCGTCTCGTTCAGCACGTCGTCCTTGAGGAGCGCGCGGGCGATGTCAAACTTCATCTGGTTCCATTCGTTCGGCAAATTCGTCAGGTCGACTTCCAGCATGATGCAGACGAGGCGCGCGTTATCCGCCGTGACCTTCACGCCGTTTTTGCTGTCGCGCCAGCAGATGAACCACGCGAGCTCTTTCGTCTTGTCGTTGTTGAGCTCTGCGGTGCCCGTCTTTCCGGCTAGGGTATAGCCAAGGTCGAGCACGCCTCTTGTGAGAAAGCTCTTGACCATGCTGCGCGCGGTGCCGTCGGTGATGACCTGCAGCAGCGCGGGATAGATCGTGTCCACGGTGCCCTTTTGCAGAATGGTGCGGTAGACCTTCGGCTGCTTTTGTTCGACGAGCGTATAGTCTGTGCCATCCGCGTGCCAGATGCTGTCCACGACGTATGGCTGCATGACCACGCCGTCGTTGGCATAGGCGCTGGCGTAGCAGGCCATCTGCAGCGGCGACATCAGGATTTCGCCCTGACCGTAGCCCGTAACCGCGAGGTCGTATTCGTTCAGTGGTTTGACCTTGTCTTTGTTCTCTTCCGTTCGGGGGTTGTAAAGCTGCGGGGTGCTAACATCGAGGCCGTATAGCTTCTTGTCCAGAACGAGGCCCACGTTTGGAACCTTGCTGTAGTTCCCGTCGGCGTCCTTCCGCCAGATGGGAACGCCGCCCTCCGCGAGGTTCAACCATGCAACGCCTTCCTTGTCGTTTTTGTTGACCTGCCAGTAAATGCGCGGTTCGGTTCCATCGGTTTCCAGCGAAATTGGCTTCATCCAGCCGATGGAATCCATAAAAGCGGTGAACTTCGTCCAGCCCATGCGCATTGCGGTATACGCGAAGAACAGGTTATCCGACGAGATAATCGAGTTCGTCATGTTCATCGGGGATTTGCGGCTGTCGGCGCGGGTACGAACGAGCGCGTGGTCGTTACTCTGTTCTTTCCACGTCAGCGTGCTTGAATTCTCCGGCAGGTTTTTGAGGAACGTCTCCGAAGGATACCAGGTATCGGTCTTGATCTCCTCGCTGCCGGGGAAAACGTCATTGACGGTCATCGTGTTTGTTTCGAGGGCTGCGGCGCTGGTCATGAGCTTAAACACCGAACCCGGCGTATACAAGCCCTGCGTGGCGCGGTTGTACAGCGGCAGGTTGATCGTGTCCGTCTGCATCGCGGTCCACTCTTCCAGCGGGAGGCCTCGGCTCAGGTCGTTGAGGTTGAATCCCGGCCAGGACTTCATGCCTTGAATCGCGCCGGTCTTGGGGTTTAATACGATGACGCAGCCGTGCATCTTCTGGTCGTACACCACGGTATCGATGACATCTTCCAGCCGCTCCTGCAGCTCCGGAATGATGGTCAGATGCAGGTCGTTGCCGTCCACCGCCTTGGTGGAGTAGAGCATACCGCGGCTGCCGCCCGCCTTGGTTTGAATGTAGGTAAAGCGTCCGTTGGTACCCAGAAGCTGGTCTTCATAGAGCTGCTCCAGGCCGTATTTGCCGATGTAACTATCGCCGTTGTATCGCGTCGGCGTGGTCACATACCGGTCGTTTGCCGCGTCATAGCGGATGTCGCCATAGGTTTCGTAGTTGATCTTCTCCTTTTTGGAGATGATTCCCGCGTAGCCTATGATATGGCAGAGCGATTCACCGTTGGGGTAGTATCGCAGCGTGCCGTAGTTCGCCGTATCAATCGCGAGTCCCGTGATGGCAAGCAATCGCTGCTTTAAGTCCATCGTCGCCTCGTCGGGATAGAACGTTTTGAGTTTGACGAAGTCGTTACGCACCTTCGTGAGCGCCTTGCGGACATCGTCCTCGGTCATCTGCATCTCCGGCACGGCGGCAACCGCGCGGATGAACTCATCCAGGTTGGGAATCGTGCTTGGCACGCAGAACACGGTGACCGCGTTGACGTTTTGCGCGTAAGGTTCGCCGTATGCCAGAATCTCGCCGCGGTTTGCCTGCAGGACGCCGACGCGGAGGCTGTCTCCCCACTGCATTTCCGGGAAGATGAGGCTCGGCGACCAGTTGATCGTCCAGCGGTGCTCAATGCGGTTGGCTTCGATCGAGAAGTCGTAGGTGAGGTCTTCGCCCGCGCGTGCGCTGTGGTAGGTGAGGGTGTAGTTCACGCGCGCGATGATTTCGCCGTCCACAACGTCCGTGGCTTTGTAGTCGATGCCGGTGAGCTCCAGCTCGTCAAAGATGCTCTGGTAGCGGTCGATGAACTCCACCTTCGTAATGGTGGTCTCTACCTCGTCCTCTGCATCGATCTTGCCGTCCCCGTTGACATCGGTCGGTACGGGAGTCGGTGTGGCGTTGGGGTCGGGCGTCGGTGTGGGTCCGGGCGTCGGGGTGGGCGAGGCGTTGGGGTCGGGCGTTCCGCTGACGGCGGGCGTCGGCGTGGTGCCCGGTGCAGGGGTCAGGTCGGTGTCCCGCTGGTCTGCGGGCATATCTTCCGGGTTGACGGTGTTCGGATCGACGGTCGGCGTCGCGTTGGGATCGACCGTCGCGTTGGGGTCAACCGTCGCGTTGGGATCGGGCGTGACGCTTGCTTCCGGCGTCACGGTGACTTCCGGTGTCACGCTGGCTTCCGGCGTGGCGTTCGGGTCAACCGTTGCATTGGGGTCAGGCGTGCCAGAGGCAACCGGTGTCGGCGTTGCATCCGGTGCCGGCGTATCCGCTTTGTCGAGACCGAACACCTGCCGCCAGATCTTGCGGTTCTCCTCTTTTTCTTTCTCTTCCGCCTTCAGGCGGTCTTCGCGCTCCTCTTCGGTTTCGGGCGCTTTGATGCTGTCCGCGAGCATTTCGTAGGCTTTGTCAAACGAGCCCGCGCAGATATAGTCCAAAAAACGGTAGCAGTAATCGCTGCCGCGCGTGACGATAGAGCACCCCGCGGTTAAGAACACGGTGCTCAGCATCATGACGGCGATGAGAAATGCGAAAAATCGTTTCATCTTTTACCTTGATCCTTTGAAATTTACCCCCCGGTAAAGCAAACTATATTATACCAAAGTTGCGCCGCCGGAAAAGCGAAACCGATAAAAGTTAATAATCCTGCCACGATTCACGGCGTAAACGGGTGGATTTTGAAGGAAAAACATTTGCCGGGGTAAAAAAGCAAATAAGAGCAAACGGACAAAATGCAAACATAAATTGAAATAAGCGACGAATTTGATCGGCCAATTTCGAGGAAACTATCGTAATTTTTCACCCGTTTTCAGGTGTATGTTATAGGTAAGCCTCCGGAAACGGATGCAAAATTTTATTTTTAGGAGAAAGAACGATGCGTACTATTTTAAACCGAATTGGCAAAGACATGAAGAAACCAAATTTCGAACAGGACGAAGAAAAGCCGCTGAACTTTGAACAAGCGGTAAATACGACTTTGCAGGGGATGCGCACACTGCAAACTGACACAGGTGCACCCAAAAGCGCAAACACGGGCGTTATCAATCGAAACAGTACAAACAACATCCCAATCAGCGACGTCACGGGAAGCCGTGGACTTGTGTCGCAAGGGAAAAAGCTGGAGAACGACAATAGCACGAGTTCCAAACCACCAAAAACGAAAGAGCCGCACATTCCGATCAGCGTTGTTACCGGAGGCAGAGATATTACGACGGTTTCCCCGGAGCTGCGCGCCTACTTGTTAAAGGGTTCGCCCTCGGCAACGAACGCAATACCGGGAGAGTATGCCGATCTGGCAAATGTACTGAACAAAGCCTCGGATGTGATCGACTTCGAAAACTGGGGTGATTTGACCGCAAGGCAGCAACTGGAAACCGCACAGAAAGCCGGTTTGTCGAACCAGGACAAACAGACGTTGCTCAACACATCTTCCCACTATGTGGAGACGATCGCAAAAATTCAGGCTGTGGTTGCGAATCGATATCAACTCGGCATCTCACTTACGGATGCGCGCAACGTCGCCAAAGAGCTGTTTGATATCGCAAATGAGAAGGAAGAAGCATATACGCGAACCGGCAAGTATGAACAGGATGCGGTGTTTGCACCGAAAGCGTTGCGGTGGTTGAAGGAGAAGGAGGATAAAATACTGGATAATCTTACAAAAAATGCAGGTGAACCAGTAAAGCCAAGATGGTATAATGGTGGAAATTCGGAACCGGAAGAGGACAAAGAGACAGCGGCAGATATCCATAGACGAGCCAAATATGCGGATATTGATGAAGCTGAGGCAAGCAAGCAGATTGAAGCGATGATTTTGAAAAATATTGAGGAAGCGAAAAAGCTCCAAAAAGTACCTGCTTTTAACGATTCGCCGTTTTCGGCATTAGGCACGCAAATGCTTTGGCTTTTAAATAATGTCTCAAAGAATGAACCAATGGACTACAAGAATCCGGCAGTATGGTACAAAACATTTCCTGATCTGCCATATCCAAAAGAAGATCAGGTTTATGACGTGTTTGGAATCAAGGTTAGTTCTTCTGATTTAGGCAACTTGAATTATGGATTGGTAGGTAAAGCATTGGGCATAAAGGAAGCTGATTTATTGCAACAGGCGGGAGCAGCGCAACTGCGCGATCATGAAAACATGGATATGATTGGATCGCAGAGAGAGTCAATGGAGAAGAAGGATCAATGGTACGGTGATCAAAAAGATGATCAAGAAATGATCATTAACGGTTTCAAGATTTACGATATTCTTGATTGAGGTGTTTCATGAAAACTTGGATAAAAGTAGTCCTCGGTCTTGTGATACTGGGCATACTCGCATTTGTGGCTTGGATTCTTATCCTTTGGTTTGCTCCAAACCCAAATGAGATAATTCCGATCGATTCTGTCAAATACAAAACGAAGGAAGAGTTGACAGACCTTTATTGGCAGAATAAGGATGTGCTAAATTCTGTAAGAGACAGTGTGCTTTCTAGCAAGAGTTTTTTACGAGCACTTGACGAATACGGCGAAGGTGATTATGACATCTCATATTTAGGCGATAAGAAGTATTTCTCAGAAGAAGAGTGGGACAATATTGTTACCGTCTTTGAAAAACTTCATCCGTATATGATCATGTTGGAACGTAAAGGAAGACCTTTAAAGTTTTATATCGACTTTCCAAAGTTAGTGCTTGAATCAGGATATAAGTATACATCTCTGTACTGGTTTCCGAATAATCAGGAAATCAAGTATCATCGAGAAAACAGTTTTGCTGATAATATGAATTACACTCAAGTTGAACAAGGTTGGTATATTGTCGAAGAAACCTATCATCGGTAAGGAAAAGCAACCAAAGAAAGCGAAAAAAAGAGGCGAAGCAGGTTTTCTGCATTCGCCTCTTGTTTTTCGTCGGTTACGATTTCAGCGGATCATCCAACCCGCAGAGCTTCAGGCTCACGTCGTAGAGCCGGTTCGCGCTCGCGAGATTTTTGCTCGCCTCGCTGGAAGGCTCGATCCTGCAGCGGTAGAAATACTCCCCGCTGATGCGATCCAGCGCGGGATCGCTCGCCAGATACACGCTGGTCTTTGCGCCCTCGTCGCTGGTCATAAACAGCAGCTTCATCGCGGACGCCACCCAGCGGAAGCGGTCGTTCGCGCGGTTGACCACGATATCCGTCGCAACGATGCCGGGATGCACGGCGTTGATCGTCACCCGGCTGCCGCGCGCGCGCAGCTTTTCCGCCAGCGCACGGGTCAAAAGGAGGTTACAAAGCTTGCTGTGCCCGTATGCCGCAAAGCGGTTGTAGCCGCGCGTATAGTTGAGGTCGTCAAAGCGGACATCCCCCCAGCCGTGCGCGACGCTGGACATCATGACGACTCGTCCCTGTTCGCTTTTCTCCAGCAGCGGGAGCAGCAGCATGGTCAGCAGAAACGCGCCGAGGTAGTTGACGCCGAAGCTCTGCTCAAACCCCTGCTTTGTCTCCGCGCGATGGCGGCCTAAGATGCCCGCGTTGTTGATCAGCGCGTCGAGACGGTCATACTTTTCCGCGAACGCCTTGGCAAACGCGCGGACGCTGTCGAGATCGGCTAAATCCAACATCATCAGATCAAAGCAGCGCCCATCCACGCAACTCAGCTCGCTCAGCGCCGCCTCCGCGCGCTCCTTGCAGCGGCAGGCAAGCACCACGGTCGCGCCGAGGTCGGCGAGCTGCCGCGCCGTCGCTTTGCCGATGCCGGAATTTGCGCCCGTGACGACGACGATTTTCCCCTTCAGTTCCCCATTCAAATTCCCATCCATGGCAAAGAGTATATCGAAATCGGCTGAAAAGCGCAACAAAAGCCGGGCTTGTGCCGCGGGATTCCGGCGCGGAGAAATCCATCCTTTCCGAACGCGCGAAAAATCGGTATACTATTCTAATATAAGTCGATTGAATCGCGGCAAAGTGCCGCTTGGGAGAAGAAATCCATGTTTATTGCGGATGGTTGGAACGATTTTCGCGTGCTGGACGCGGGCAACGGCATGAAGCTCGAGCGCTGGAAGGGGATCACCCTGCTGCGTCCCGATCCGCAGGCCGTTTGGCCGATGGGCGAGCACAAGGCGGACGCAATCTATATCCGCTCCGAAACCGGCGGCGGACACTGGGAGGAGCAGCGGCAGCTGCCCGAATCGTGGCAGGTTGCTTACCGCGACCTGACGTTTGTCGTGCGCCCGACGGGCTTTAAGCACACGGGGCTGTTCCCCGAGCAGGCGGTCAACTGGGACTGGATGCGCGGCGAGCTGGGCCGCTGGAAAAAGACGCACGAAGGCGCGCCAAAGGTGCTCAACCTCTTTGCGTACACGGGCGGCGCGACCGTCGCCTGCGCGGCCTCCGGCGCAGAGGTGGTGCATGTGGACGCGGCGAAGGGCATGGTCGCCTGGGCGAAGGACAACGCCGCCGCGAGCGGCCTTGGCGAAGCGCCGATTCGCTATATCGTGGACGACTGCGTGAAGTTCGTCAAGCGCGAACTCCGGCGCGGCAACCGCTACGACGGCATCGTGATGGACCCGCCGAGCTACGGCAGAGGGCCCACGGGCGAACTCTGGAAGATTGAAGACGACCTCTACCCGCTGGTGGCGGACTGCGCGCAGCTATTGAGCGATGAACCCGCGTTTTTCCTCGTCAACAGCTACACGACCGGCCTCGCCTCGAGCGTGCTGAAAAACATCCTGCGCGTGGCGTTGCCGGAAGGCGAGACGGTCTCGGACGAGGTGGGCCTGCCCATCGAGCGGGACAATCTGCTCCTGCCGTGCGGCGAAAGCGGACGCTGGACGCCGAAGCGCTGATTTCGAATAACATAGAAAGCGTACACAGTTGGAAGAACAAACCACCTTGCCGAAGCTCCGGCGCGACGAGTGGACGGACAGCGGCATCCGAATTTTATACGAAGACAACCACCTGCTCGTGGTCGAGAAGCCCGTCAACCTGCCCGTGCAGGCGGACAGCTCCGGCGACGAGGATTTGCTGACGTTGCTGAAAGCGTATATCCGCGCGCGCTATGAAAAGCCCGGCGAGGTCTATCTCGGCCTCGTGCACCGGCTCGACCGTCCGGTCGGCGGCGTGATGGTGTTCGCAAAGACGAGCAAGGCGGCGGCGCGGCTCTCCGCGCAGTTCAACAGCCACGAGGCGAAGAAGCGCTATTGCGCAATCGTCTCCGGGCACCCGAAGCCGCAGGAAAATTTGACCAACTGGCTCTATAAGGACGAAACGACGTTCTCTTCCCGCGTGGTGCCGAAGGGTACCGATGGCGCGAAGGAAGCGCGGCTGAGCTACGCGCTGCTGGGTCAGGCGGAGACGACCGCGCTGCTCGATATCGAGCTGTATACCGGACGCCCGCACCAGATTCGCGTGCAATTGCAGCACGCGGGCTACCCGATCTACGGCGACCAGCGGTATGCCCCAAATGCGCCCGCGGGCGAGCAGATTCGCCTCTGGGCTTACGCGCTGACGCTGAGCCACCCGACGCTGAAGGAGCCGATGACGTTCTTCTCCGCACCGCCGTGGGAGGAAGCCGCGTTCATGCCGCAGATTGCGCTGCTGCCCGCGTTTTCCGTTTGCCGTGGGGTTTATCTCGACGCGGACTGCCTCGTCGTGGATAAAAACGCGGGCGTGGAGACGGAGGGCGAGCTGCTTGGCGAGCTGGAGTCGCTGTTTGAGAGCGTCTATCCCGTGCATCGGCTGGACGCGAACACGGAAGGGCTTGTGCTCTTTGCGCGGACGGAGGAAGCAGCCGCTAAATTCGAGCAGCTCTTCTACACGCATGAGTTACGCAAAATTTATCACGCGGTCGTGCGCGGCGTGCCGAAGAGTGAAGGCCGCCTTGTCCATTGGGTGCAGAAGGACGCAGACGATTCGTTTGTTCGCCTCTGCCGCGAAGGCGACGCGGGCGCGCTCCGCTGCGAGCTGAGCTTCCGCGTGCTCGAGACCGACGGCGAAGCGAGCCTCCTCGAAATCGAACTTTTCACGGGGCGCACGCACCAGATCCGTGTGCAGATGTCGGCAATCGGTCACCCCGTCCTCGGCGATGACAAGTACGGCGACCGTGAATTCAACAAGCTCCGCAAAAAGCGCACGCAACAGCTGCTGGCAAAGAGGTTGGAGATCGACAGAAAGGTGTTTGAGAGCTTAAGGGAGTTGGGGTTGTAATAATTTCTTCGAAATCACAAAACAAATAGGGTTGGAAATTCCAACCCTGTTTTTTGTTTGCTGCAAATATGATGTTAAATTCGCATGCGAATATGATATAATTCTCTCGTGGAGGTGAGGAACATGCCGAATATTAAGCCAATTTCCGATCTGCGGAACTATTCTAAGGTGCTGGATGAAGTCGCCGTCGGTTCGCCGGTGTATCTGACGAAGAACGGTCGCGGGAAATATGCCGTTGTGGACATCGCGGAATTCGAAAAGCAGCAAGCGACGATTCAATTGCTCACGGCGTTAGCCGAAGGGGAACGCGCTGCGCAGAAGGATGGCTGGAAGGAATTGGATGCCGTTGAAGCGGAGTTAGGAACGCTTCATGGCTAATGTGCTGCTTTCCCCCAGCGCGGAACAGGACTTGCGAGAGATTCGCGCGTATATCGCGCAGGAATCCGGCGACGAAGCAACTGCTGCAAGGCAAATATCGCGGATCACTGCGAACCTTCGACTTTTACGGGAGCACCCGCAGATGGGTTCGCCGCTGACCGCAATCATCGGGATGGTGACGGACTATCGCTATCTCGTTTGCGGAAGCTATTATGCGTTTTATAAGCATTCGAAGGATGCAGTTTATATCATTCGAATTCTTCATAGCGCACGAGATTTCATGCGAATCTTGTTTGGAATTTCAAGCGAAGATTGAACACAAAAAGAGGCTCGCGACGCGAGCCTCTTTTGTGCCTTGAGTTGATTTACAGCGTCGCCAGCATGACCGCTTTGATCGTGTGCATGCGGTTTTCCGCCTCGTCGAAGACCACCGACTGCGGGCTGGAGAAGACGTCGTCGCTCACTTCCATGCTGTCGCGGTGGAACTTTGCTCCCATCTCCTTGCCGATGGTGGTGTTCAGGTCGTGGAACGCGGGCAGGCAGTGCATAAAGATCGCGGTGGGTTTGGCAGCCGCCATGACCTTTGCGTTCACCTGATAGGGAGATAGTTCCTTGATGCGCTGCTCCCAGATTTCCATGGGTTCGCCCATCGACACCCAGACGTCGGTATAGATCACGTCCGCGTCCTTGACACCCGCCAGGATATCCTCCGTCTGCGTGATGCTGCCGCCGCTGGCTTTCGCGAGCTCCTTGCAGGTGTTGGTGAGTTCCTCGCTCGGCCAGTATGCTTTCGGCGCGCAGGCGACAAAGTCCAGCCCCATCTTCGCGCAGCCGACCATGAGCGAATTGCCCATGTTGAACCGCGCGTCGCCGCAATACGCCATCTTGATGCCTTTGAGCGTGCCGAATTTCTCCTGAATCGTCAGCAAATCCGCGAGGATCTGCGTCGGGTGAAACTCGGTGGTGAGCCCGTTCCAAACGGGCACGCCCGCGTATTTCGCGAGCTCTTCGACGATGCTCTGCGCATAGCCGCGGTATTCGATGCCGTCGTACATGCGACCCAGCACCTGCGCGGTGTCCGAAATGCTCTCCTTTTTGCCGATCTGCGAGCCGGAGGGATCGAGATAGGTCGCGTGCATACCGAGGTCGAAGGCCGCGACCTCAAAGGCGCATCGCGTGCGCGTGCTGGCTTTCTCGAAAATCAGCGCGATGTTCTTGCCGCGCAGCGTGTCGTGCGGGATACCCGCCTTCTTCTTCGCCTTGAGCTCCGCCGAAAGCGCGAGCAGCCCCGCGATTTCGTCCGGCGTGAAGTCGAGCAGCTTGAGAAAGCTCTTGCCTTTCAGGTTCATGTCCTTCGCCTCCTGTATGTGTATTTGAAATTAAGATGCGCTCAGAATTTGCTTGAGAATACCGAGTCCCGCGTCGATCTCCGCTTTCGTGATCGTCAGCGGCGGCATGAGGCGGATGGTGTCCGCGCCCGCCGTCAGGGCGAGTAAGCCGCTCTCCACGAGCTTGCCGACCGCTTCCCGGTGCGAGCAGCTGACTCCGATGCCGATCATGAGCCCCAACCCGCGCACGCTCGTGACAACAGGCAGGTTCCAGCCCGCGACCGTCTCGCGGATGTACGTGCCCTTCTCTGCGACTTCGGCGAGGAAGTCCGGCGTGAGCTGGGCCAATACCGCGTTTGCGCCCGCGGCGCAGATCGGGTTGCCGCCGAAGGTGGTCGCGTGGGTGCCGGCGCAGAGTGTGTCCGCGCAGCTCTTTGCCGCGAGCACGCCGCCAAACGGAAGCCCCGCCGCGATGCCCTTTGCGAACGTGACCGCGTCCGGCTCGATGCCGTACTGCTGGAAGCAGAAGAGCGTGCCCGTTCTGCCAACGCCGGTCTGCACCTCGTCGATGAGCAGCAGGATATCGCGCGACTTGCAGAAAGATGCAACCTCCTGCACAAACGCCGCATCCAGCGGCAGCACGCCGCCTTCGCCTTGAATCAGCTCCATCAGTACCGCGCAGACGGTTCCGCTCATGCAGGCGGATTTCACGCAGGCAACGTCATTCGGTTCCGCGTGGATAAACCCTTCCGTAAACGGGAAGAAGTATTGGTGGAACACATCCTGTCCCGTGGCGGCGAGGGTTGTGATCGTGCGCCCGTGGAAGGAGTGGTTGAGGGTCACGATCTGGTTTCTGCCCGCGCCGTATTTGTCAAAGGAGTGCTTGCGCGCGAGCTTGATCGCGCCCTCGTTCGCCTCCGCGCCGGAATTACTGAAAAACACGCCCTGCATGCCCGTGCGCTCGACGAGCGTCTTTGCCGCCGTGGCGGCGGGCTCGGTGTAAAAGAGATTCGACACATGCGGGAGCTTTTTGGCTTGCTCCGTGATGGCGGCGAGCCAAGCTTCGTTGCCGCAGCCGAGGGAACACACGCCGATGCCGCTCGCAAAGTCGATATACGTTTTGCCGTCGAAATCCTTCAGCGTCGCGTTTTCGCCGCTTTCGAGCGCGACGGGGAAGCGCTTGTAGGTGCCGAGGATATTCTCGTCGGTGAGCTGGATGACGTCTTGATTTGTCATAATCGCCCTCCTTAGGCCGTGACCATGGTGCCGATGCCCTCGTCCGTGAGCATCTCGATCAGGATTGCGTGCGGCACGCGACCGTCGATGATAAACGCGCGGTTCGCGCCTTTTTCCACCGCGTGCGCGCAGCATTCAAGCTTGGGGATCATGCCGCCCGTGATCACGCCGCTCTCCTGCAGCTTCGGAATCTCCGAAAGCGACAGCCGCACAATCAGACTGTCGGGATCGGCGGCGTCCATCAGCACGCCCTTGGTGTCCGTCATGTTGATGAGGCTCTCCGCTTGTAATGCGCCCGCGATGTAAGCCGCCGCGGTGTCCGCGTTGATGTTGTAGGTGTTGCCGGCTTTGTCGCAGCCGATCGTGGAGACGACGGGAATATAGCCCTTCTCCAGCAGGTCTTTGATGGGCTCCGGGTGGATGGCGACGATCTCGCCCACGTAGCCGAGCTTTTCGTCGAGCATCTTCGCCTCGATGAGGTGACCGTCCATGCCGCTTAAGCCTACGGCCCTGCCGCCGACGTTCTGAATCAGGTTCACGAGACCCTTGTTGACCTTGCCCGCGAGCACCATCTGCGCGACCTCGACCGTCTCTTTGTCGGTGACGCGCAGGCCGCCGACGAACACGCTCTCCTTGCCGAGCTTCTTGAGCGTCGCGCTGATCTCCGGGCCGCCGCCGTGGACGAGCACGATCTTGATTCCGACGAGGGTTAAGAGCACCACGTCGCCCATGACCGCTTTTTTGAGCGCTTCGTCTTCCATGGCGCTGCCGCCATACTTGACCACGACGGTCTTGCCATAGTAATTCTGAATGTAGGGCAGCGCCTGAATCAGCACTTCCGCCCGTTTCGCGATGTCGATACTCATGTGCGGTAATCCCCGTTGATCTTCACATAGTCGTAGGTCAAGTCGCAGCCATATGCCGTGGCGGAGGCGTTGCCGTCTCCCAGCGTGACCTCGATCGTGATCTCCTTTTCGCTGAGCACGGCCTTGGCGACTTCCTCGGAGAAATCCACGCCCATGCCGTTTTGGCAGACCGTGATGGAGCCCGCGGCGGAGGAGAACGTAACGCCGACCTGGTTCACGTCCGTCGGCACGCCCGCATAGCCCAGCGCGCAGAGCACGCGACCCCAGTTTGCGTCCGCGCCAAACATCGCGCACTTCACGAGCGGCGAGTTGATGACGGACTTAGAAAGCTTGATCGCGGCTGCCTTGTCGCTGGCACCGGTGAGCTTGCAGATGATCAATTTCGTCGCGCCTTCGCCGTCCGCGGCGATGGAGCGGCTCAGATACTGGGTCACCGCCGACAGCGCCGCGCAAAACGCGTCGTAGTCCGCGCCGGCCGTCGTGATCTCCGCGTTGCCCGCCATGCCGTTGGCGAGGATGGTTACCATGTCGTTGGTGGAGGTGTCGCCGTCCACGCTGACCATGTTGAAGCTATCGAGAATGTCCGCGCTGAGCGCTTTTTGCAGCATCGCGGGTGAAATCGCAACGTCCGTGGTGACGAAGCCCAGCATGGTCGCCATGTTCGGCTGAATCATGCCGCTGCCCTTGCAGATGCCACCGATGTGGCAGGTTTTGCCGCCGACAGTGAACGCAAACGCGATCTCTTTTTTCGCGAGGTCGGTGGTCATGATGGCTTCGGCTGCCGCGTTGCTGTCGTCGCCCAGCGCAGCAATGAGCGGCGCAATGCCGTTCGCGATGGGCTCGATGTCCAGCGTTTTACCGATGACGCCCGTGGACGCAACCACGATGTCGCTGGCGGATATCTTCAGCGCGGAACCAAGCAGGTCGCACATTTGTGTTGCGATCTCGACGCCGTTTGCGTTGCAGGTGTTGGCGTTGCCGCTGTTGCAGATGATGGCCTGCGCGTAGCCATCGGCCACGTTCGTCTTGGTGACCAAGATCGGCGCGCCCTTGACGAGGTTTTGCGTATAGACGCAGGCGCAGGCGGCTTTCACTTCGCTCACGATCAGCGCGAGGTCTTTTTTGGTCTTGTTCTTGCGAATGCCGCAGTAAACCCCCGCGGCGGTGTATCCTTTCGCGGCGCAGACGCCGCCGTCAATCTGTTTCATATTCGTGTCCCTTTCCGAGCGCCTCGCTCCAAGGCGCGGTCGCTATTTACCCAGCGTCAGCCCCGCGTAGGGGTCGGCACCGATGAGAATGTTCATGAGCTGAATCGCGGCGCCGCTTGCTCCCTTGCCGAGGTTGTCAAAGCGGGCAAGCAGCGTGATGCGTTCCTCGTTTCCGGCGACGGAGATGTCCATGCCGTCGAGGTCCTTCAACTTGCCGCTGGCGAGATACCCGTGCTCGTCCATCGCCTCGCAATAACGCACCATGGGACCCGTGTATCGCGCGCGGTAGAGATCGCGGATGTCCTTGACGGTGTACCCGCTCGCAAGCTGCTCCTGAAACACATTGATGATCGTGAGCATGCCGTTGAAGTAGTCCGCAACGATCGGGGAAAACGCGGGAGCTGTGGCAAGGCCACTGTAGTGCTGCATCTCCTTCAGGTGCTTGTGCTGCTGACCAAGCGCGTAGAGGCGCGGGGATTTTAAGAGCACATCGCGATAGTCGGACTCGTATTGCGAGATCATCTTGTGTCCGCCGCCGCTGTAACCGGTGAGCGACGTGCAGCTGAGCAGCGCATCCTTCTTGAGGATGCCGCTCGCGATCAGCGGTGCTGTCAGCGCGAGAAATCCGCTCGCGTGGCAGCCGGGCACGCTCACGCGCGTGGCGCCGTCGAGCTGCTCCCAACCGCCGTCCCAGGCTTCCGGCAGGCCGTAGACCCAGCCGTCGCTGATGCGGTGTGCGGTGGAAGGGTCGATGATGCGCACGTGCGGCTCGGTCACCATTTCGCAGGCTTCGATTGCCGCGTCCTCCGGCAGGCAGAGAATCGCAACATCGCAGCTATTGAGCAGCTCGCGCCGCAGGGCGGGGTTCTTTCGTTCCCGCTCCGGCAGGGTGAGCATCGTCAAGTCCGCGCGCTGGGACAGGCGGTCGTAGATCCGCAGCCCCGTGGTTCCCTCTTTGCCGTCGATAAAAATCTTTGTCATCCTAACACCGTCTTCCGAATATTCTCTATCTGTGTTTTGACCGACTCCGGCGAGGTGCCTCCCTCGGAGATGCGGCTCTTGACGCAGGTGTCGAGGTTCACCGCCTCGTAAATGTCGTCTGTAAACAGTTCGCTCATTGCCTGGTATTCACTGATCGGCAGGATTTCGAGCGTCTGCTTGGTTGCGATGCAGTGGGCAACGAGTTGTCCCGTGATCTTGTACGCGGTGCGGAACGGCATGCCCTTCTTCACAAGGTAGTCCGCCGCGTCCGTCGCGTTGATGAAGCCTTCGGCTGCTGCTTTTCGCATATTCTCCGGCTTGACCGTCATGGTGGCGAGCATCGGCGCGAATACCGCAAGACACATCTTGACCGTGTCGATTGCGTCGAAGATCGCTTCCTTGTCCTCCTGCAAATCCTTGTTGTAGGCGAGTGGCAGGCCCTTCATCATGGTCAGCAGCGTGATCAGGTCGCCGTAGACGCGCCCGGTCTTGCCGCGCACCAGCTCCGCCATGTCCGAGTTCTTCTTTTGCGGCATGATCGAGCTCCCCGTGGAAAACTCGTCCGCAAGCTCCACAAAGCGGAATTCCCAGCTCGTCCAGAGGATGATCTCCTCCGAAAAGCGGGATAGATGCGTCATGAGCATGCTCAGCGCGCTGGCGATCTCCACGCAGAAGTCGCGATCCGCAACCGCGTCCACGGAGTTGGCGACCGCTCCCGCAAAGCCGAGGGCTTTTGCCGTCATGCCGCGGTCGATCTGGTAGGTGGTTCCCGCGAACGCACACGCGCCGAGGGGGGAGAAGTTCATGTTGTCCGCGGCGTTGTTGAGGCGGTTGATGTCGCGCGAGAGCATGAACGCATACGCTAAAATCCAGTGTCCGAAGGTGACGGGTTGCGCGCGCTGGAGGTGCGTGTACCCCGGCATGACCGTCTCCGCGTTTGCCTCGGCAACGGTCGCGATCGCCGCAATGAGCGATTTCGTGAGGGAGACGATCTCGACGATCTCTTTTTTCAGCGTCAGTCTCAAATCAAGCGCAACTTGATCGTTACGGCTTCTCGCGGTGTGCAGCTTTTTGCCGTCGTCGCCGATGCGGCGGGTGAGCTCCAGCTCCACAAAAGAGTGGATGTCTTCCGCGAGCGGGTCGATCTTGACGAGGCCGCACTTGAGATCGTTGAGTATGCCCTCAAGCCCCGCGAGGATGTTGTCCACGCTCTGCTGCGGAAGGATGCCGACAGCGCCGAGCATCGTCGCGTGCGCCATGCTGCCCGTGATGTCCTCTTCGAACATGCGCGCGTCAAACGCGATGGAGCGGTTGAATGCATCCGCGAGCTGCGCGTTTCCGCCGCTTGTCCGTCCTGCCCAGAGTTTTTCCATGGTGTTATCCTCGCTTGTCGTGCCGCCTCCCGCGCGGGAAGGGCTTTTGGGAACGAGCGCCCGCCGGAGGCGGGCGCTTCGCATGTGCTGCTTGCTGTTTGTTCGTCTGATTACTTCAACTTATCGAAGATCGACTTCTTCTTGTTCTTTGCCTGCACCATGGCGTTGACCTTGGTGGGCAGGCCGAAGAGGTTGATGAAGCCTTCCGCGTCCTTCTGGTTATAGTCGCTCTCGCCAAAGGTGGCGATGGCTTCCGAATACAGGCTGTACGGGCTCTCGATGCCGGCCTTGATGATGTTGCCCTTGTAGAGCTTGAGCTTCACCGTGCCGGTGACGTTTTCCTGCGTCTTGTCCACGAAGGCCGCGAGGGCTTCCCGCAGCGGCGAGAACCAGAGGCCGTTGTAGACGAGTTCCGCGTAGGTGATCGCGAGCTCCGCTTTCTTATGCGCGGTCATCTTGTCCAGCGTGATGGTCTCCAGCGCCTCGTGCGCCTTGTACAGGATCGTGCCGCCGGGGGTTTCGTAGACGCCGCGGCATTTGATGCCGACGAGACGGTTTTCCACGATGTCCAGAAGCCCGATGCCGTTTGCGCCGCCGACTTCGTTGAGGGCCAAGATGATGCTCTTCGCGCTCATCTTCTTGCCGTCGAGGGAGACGGGCGCGCCCTTTTCAAATCCGATGGTTACATAGGTGGGTTTGTCCGGCGCAAGCTCCGGGCAGACGCTCATCTCGAGGAAGCCTTCCTTTTTGTAAAGGGGCTCGTTGGACGGATCTTCGAGGTCGAGACCCTCGTGGGACAAATGCCAGAGGTTCTTGTCCTTGGAGTAGTTCGTCTCGCGGCTGATCTTGAGCGGGATATCGTGCGCCTCGGCGTAGTTGATCTCGTCCTCGCGGCTCTTAAGCTCCCATTCACGCCAGGGCGCGATGACCTTCATGTTCGGCGCGAAGTGCTTGATCGCGAGTTCGAAACGAACCTGATCGTTGCCCTTGCCGGTGCAACCATGGGCGATTGCGTCCGCGCCCTCTTTGAGCGCGATCTCCGCGATGCGCTGGGCGATCACGGGACGCGCGAACGAGGTACCGAGCAGATATTCTTCGTAGATCGCGCCCGCCTTCATGGTCGGCACGATGAAATCATCGACAAACTCGTTGGTGAGGTCTTCGACATAGAGCTTGCTTGCTCCCGTTTTGAGCGCCTTTTGCTCGAGGCCATCGAGCTCGCCCATGCCCTGACCCACGTCTCCCGCGACGGCGATGACTTCGCAGCCGGGGTAGTTTTCCTTGAGCCACGGGATGATGACGGATGTATCCAGCCCACCGGAATAGGCTAAAACGATCTTCTTGATGTTCGACATTGTACTTGCCTCCAATTGGTGAATTGCATATATATTAATAAAATAAGCATAAATAGTCAAGAGTTATTTTTATATATTTCAGGGATTATTTGAAATTTTATAGATTTGCACGTGCTTTGTCTGAATATTATGCAGCAATATGCATATTATTCACACCGACACCCGCAATTGCGGGCATCATCGAGAATCCAAATGAATAAACCGTTTTTTTACGAGCGGAAATTCTGAACGGATTCTATCGATATGGATGCAATCGAAAGAGGATTGTGCAAAAAATGTACAGCATTGGTCAAGCGCGGGGAGAGTTTTTCTGATACGATAGTTGCGTGGAGGTGAGCGAATGCAAAACAGCAAGGTGTTTGACGATGTCATTCGGTATCTGGAGCAAACCATTCAGGACGGAAGTGAAGTTTCGGAACGCGAGATTTCGAACATTGCGATGTCTCCCGCCGCGCTGTTTCAGCGCGTGTTCCTCTTTGTTTCGGGCATCAGCATCGCCGATTACGTAAGAAAGCGAAAGCTGACGCTGGCGGGACTCGATTTGCAGAACAGCGAAGCTTCCGTGCTGGATATCGCGCTGAAGTACGGCTTTCAATCACACTCCGCGTTTTCGCGGGCGTTTAAGCAGCACCATGGCATGACGCCGCTTCAAGCCCGGCAGCATTTTGCGCGGCTGAGCGTGTATCTGCCGTTGGAGTATCTCGATATGAGATTGATTGGAGGAAAGCGAATCATGGCGGAGATGAAACGGATAACATATCATCAAACGCAGGAGCGCTGGATGGTAGGGGCATACCACGACACCTCGTTTGCGGAGGCGGGTGCCGCCTGGCAGGCGTTTTTCAGCGGGGACGTGATCGGCAAGCTGCAAACCATTGCGGATGAGACCTGCTGTGAAGACATCGACGCAAACGCCGGCATCGGCATGATGTACAACTTTCGCGATATGAACCATTTCGAGTTCATCATCGGGGATTTCATGAAGGCCGGCACCGCCGTTCCGGAAGGATTATTGGCAAAGCCCGTTCCCGCCGGATGGACGGCGCAAATTCAGATTGAAGGCGGCAGCGTCGCAGAGATTTTAGAGTCTGCGTATCTTCTGATCACGGAGGCGATCGAGAAGACCGGAAGGCGGATCGATCTGGAGCACTTTTACTGGTGCGAGGTCTATACGCTGGAACGGTTCTGCGAGCCGATGAATCGAGGAGAGAAGGTCATCATCGACTATATCCTTCCCGTGTTGCCGTAGCGGGGCTGGCTTTATCATCACAAGCGAACAGCCGACTGGATAAAGAATAAACCGCCTCGCGGTGTTCGCAAGACGGCTTTCTATATAGGCGCTTTCGCGCCGGAGGAGAGAGCAGATTGGTGAAAAACGTGGGGTGCGATTACACGCAGGCGGGGCTTGGGCACCAGGCTCTGCGTGGTGTGATGCGTCTGCGGCAGACCGCGTCCCGGAATGCGTACCGCTCCGCGGTGAGCGGGGCAAAGCGCTTGGGTGCGCGGGCGTGCTCCTCGCGCGCTTCGGAAACGGCGATGAGCTGCGTCATGGCGCTGAGGCAGGCGGTGAATGCATACCGTACATCGCGCGAGAGCGTGCAACCTTCCGCACGATAGTCCCGCTTGAGGCGGTAGACTTCCTTGACCACGTCGCGCGAGGACTCCGCGCTTGCAAAGTTGACGCCGTGTAGGGTGGACTCTTCCTGCGTGTAGTGCTCACGGAAGTAGTCGTTGAGCTGTTGCTCGTATGCGCCGTGCTGCTTGAGTCCCAGCCGGAATTCCGGCGTGTGCGCAAAGGTAAAGTAGTCCGTCAGGTAGTGGCAGAGGATGCCGAGGCGCAGCGCGTATTCCGGCGGAAGCTGTTCTCCGCGCGTCACGGGTTGCCCTGCGAGTGCTTCGGTGAAAATATGGATCTCACGCTGGCATTTCAGCGTGAAGTGCGGGTTTAAGATCAACTCCGGCAAATAGTCCGGCAAAAGGTTACCCACAACGAAGAGTTCCCGGTCGAGCTGGATGCCTTGTTCGGTCAGTGCTTCGTACAACAGATGCCCCATGGCATGGTGGGACGCAGATTTCATCGCTTCTCCTTTACTTCTTTTCTAGTCTTTTCTTCTTATTTCTCGTACATCATAAAGGAAAAGCATTTCACTGTCATCTTATTTCGGTTAAACAATTGTAAAATTTCGGGGTTTTGGATTGTAAAATGACAATTTTAAAGCCGTTTGCTTGCGCAAACGGCTTATTGGTTACGATTAGTATTACTTTTCTGTCATACTATTTCGCTTCGGCTGCCTTCTTCTCCCGGAGGGCTTTGAGCACCACGTCGGGCTCTGAAAAAGAAACTTTAATATGTCTCAATGACCACCCTGAATGATATAATAACAAGAGAGAACTTTGATTGGAGATATCAATATGAGAAAAGGAAAATCAAACAAGATGGATACCGCCAACCATAAATTTATAGATGGCTCAAGTGCTCTTGTTTTTGTGAGTCTAGTCTTAGTCGCTGTTCTTACATATTTAGCTTTTATTCTATTTAACAGGCACGGATTGCCTGCGGATCTTCTTGTTTCGGAAGAAGCCCTTAAGAAAAGCGATTGGTTAGGATTTTGGGGATGCTTATTAGGTGTTATAAGTACAGTCGTGTTTTCTTCGTTATCATGGAAGCAAAACAAAATACTCAACAATATCAATGATAATCGCGAGAAAAAGGATACTTTCTTTGCAAAAATGAGATTTGCAGCGGAATTCTATTCGCTTATTGACATAGATAGTTTCTCGCTCTGGATGAATGAGGACAGTACAAGCTTGATTACAATGGAGCTTACTGATACAGGCAAGACTCCGCCATCTTTCATAAAGATCGAAAAATTTGTCGTTAAGCCAACAGAAGAAATTGAAAAACGAATTAAGGTTAAGGTTGAATCAATTGACGGTGGTTTGATTCATAATAGGAGAGCCGATGTAGAATCACGGGATAATCATAGATCAAATAATAACGATACTCGGAGAAAAATGATACGACTTAAATTTGATTTAGAGCAAACGAACAAATTTCGGGAATTATATAAAGTTGTTTATCAAGCATCAATTTATAATAATGATATTCACTTTTTTGAAGAGCCTTGCATCAGTCTTGCTTTAGATTACATCATTGAGAACGCACTAAAAGTGCAGACTTCAGTTAAGACAATTTTGACACTCAAAGCCACTATGGAAAACATTTCCGTTGAGGAGGACCCTGATGTATATAGGTTTTCAATATTCAATAAGACTATCGAATCAGTAGATTATACATTTGTCGGAGAAATCCAGTAAAATTAGGCAAATGAAGCAACCGCCCAAGCGCAAGCTTGAGCGGTTGTTTTTTGTTGTTGAGAAATGCAGTTTTTATTTCCCTTCGGCTGCCTTCTTCTCCCGGAGGGCTTTGAGCACCACGTCGGGGGTCAGCGGCATGCGCAGGAAGCGGACGCCGATGGCGTTGGCAACCGCGTTGGCAATCGCGGGTGCTCCCGGCACCATCGTAATTTCGCCGATGCCGCGCGCGCCATAGGGGCCGGTGGGTTCGGGCTTCTCGATGGCCTCGACGATCAGCTCGGGCATGTCCTCAAACGCGGGGATCTTATAGTCCACAAAGCTGGGGTTCATCACGCGGCCGTCCTTGAGCTTGAGCTCCTCATACAGCGCTGTCCCCATGGCCTGCACCATTGCGCCCTCCGCCTGGCCTTCGTACATCGCGGGATTGATGACTTTGCCCGCGTCGAACACGGAGACCATCTTGAGCACCTTGACTTTGCCGGTTTCGGTGTCCACCTCGACCTCCGCGCCGTTGACGCCCATGCTCCAGAACGCGACGGGCTTCGGCGAAAGTCCGGTCTTCTTGTCAGCCGCGATGTTGTTTGGCACCACAAACGAGCCTACGCCGATCATGGGGCCGCCGATACCGCTCTGATCCGGCAGGGTGAGGCCCAGCGCGAATGCGGCAAGCGGCACCTTCTGATCCGGATAGAACTTGCGGCAGACATAGCCGCCCTCGAGATACAGGTCGTTCTTCCACGTGCCCATCTTGATCTGCGCCAGCTCCAGCACCTTGTTGCGCAGGTCTTCCGCCGCGAGCTTGGTCGCGTTGCCCGCGCAATAGGTCGAACGAGAGGCGACGGTCTGCCACTCATACGGCGTATAATCGGTGTCTCCGGTGCGCACGCTGATCTTCTCGACGGGGACCGTCAGCGTCTCCGCCGCGATCTGCGCCATGATGGTGTCCGAGCCCTGACCGATGTCGTGGCAGGAGGCAAGCAGGATAAACGTGCCGTCCTCGTTCATGCGGATGATGACGCTGCTGGCGACGTCCGTCGGCATAGACGGTGCTTTCCAGCCGCCCGCAATGCCTTTGCCGCGGAGCTTCGTCGGGCTTCCGCTGGGCGCGCTGGGTTTATCCATCTCCATGAGCTGGGAGGCGCGCTCGAGGCACTCCTGATAACCCGCAACGTCGATGGTCTGTCCCGTTGCGCTCTTTCCACCTTCGCGGATGCCGTTGATCTTGCGCATTTCGAGTGGATCAAGGCCCATCTCGTGCGCGATCATGTCGATATTCTGCTCGATGCCAAAGTGGATTTCGCACATGCCGAATCCACGGTACGGCCCGCCGACGGGGTGGTTCGTGTAGACGCAGTAGCTGTCGGTCGCGATGTTCTCGATATCATACGGGCCAACGCAGCCCCAGCCCGCAGCCTTGACGATGTTCACGCCGTATTCCGTATACGCGCCGCCATCCCAGGCAAGCACGTTCTTGGAGCCTATGATCTTGCCGTCTTTGCGCACGGCGGTCTTGATGTTGATGTGCAGTCCCTGGCGCACATAGGCGTTCTGGAACTCGTCCTCGCGCGTGTAGGTCATCTTGACCGGGCGACCGGGATTGAGCATCGCGAGCGGGATGACGATGCCTTCCAGCGTCGTGCCCGCCTTGCAGCCGAATCCGCCGCCGACGGCCTTAGAGATAACGCGAATCTTGTTGAGCGGGAAGTCAAACGTCTCCGCCAGCGCGCGGCGCACGGCGAACGGGCTCTGGCAAGCCGCCCAGATGGTCAGGTCGCCATCCGGCATATACTGCGCGGTGCAGGCGTGCGGCTCGATCGGCACATGCTGCACGTGCGGAATGTAAAAGCTGTGATCGAACACGCGATCCGCTTCCGCAAACGCCTTGTCCGCGTCGCCTTTTCTCAGCACGTAATGGTGCGAGATGTTCGTGCCGGGTTTCGGATAGAAGATCGGCAGCACCTTGTAGGAGCCGAGGTCGGGGTGGATGATGGGAGCGTCGGGCTTCATGCCCTCCAGCGCGTCGGTGACGGCGGGCAGCACTTCGTATTCCACCTTGACGAGCTCGCAGGCGCGGCGGGCGATCTCCGGAGAATCGGCCGCGACAGCCGCAACCGGCTCGCCGCGATAACGCGCTTTGCCGACCGCGATGAAGTTTTTGTCCTCCAGATAGAGCCCCGCGCGCTTTTTGTAGCACTCGCCTGTGATCACGCTGCGCACGCCCGGCAGGGACTGCGCCGCGGTGAGGTCGATGGAGAGGATGTTCGCGTGGGCATGCGGAGAGCGCACCACCTGCGCGTAGAGCGGGCGGGAGAACTGGATGTCGTCCGCAAAGATGGCGGTGCCGGTGACCTTCTTGATCGCGTCCAGGCGCTCTACCGATTGACCGACAACGTTTGTTTCGAGGCGTTCACTTTCTTGTCCTGCGACGTTCATTTCTCGTAAACCCCCTTTGCAATCACGTCTTCAATGGCTTCCACAATCTTCTTATATCCCGTGCAGCGGCAGAGGTTGCCGGACATGTTGCGGTTGATCTGCTCGCGCGTGGGATGCGGGTTCTCGCGGAGCATCGCCTCGGCGCTCATCAGCATGCCGGGCGTGCAAAAGCCGCATTGCAGCGCCGCGTGGTCGATAAACGATTCCTGCAGCGGGGTCAGCTCGTCGCCGTGCGCTAAGCCTTCCACCGTGGTGATGACCTTGCCGTTGGCCTCGGGTGCGAGCACGAGGCAGGCGTTGACGGCCTGACCATCCATGATGATGGTGCAGGCGCCGCATTCACCCGCGCCGCAGCCTTCCTTGGTGCCGGTGTAGCCGAGCTTTTCGCGCAGCACGTGCAGCAGCGTCTCGCTGCCGGACACGGTCAGCTCCACGGGCTCGTTATTGACGCAAAACTTGACACAATAATCCATATTGGTTTCCTCCTCAGCGCAGTTTCGTGAGCCCGTCGCGCACGAGGTACGATACGATATCCAGACGGTACTGGCGATCCGCGCGCACGTCGTCGATGGGGCTGACTTCGGTCGCCGCGAGCGAAGCCGCCTCCGCGATCAGCGCATCGGTGAGCGGCTTGCCATTGAGCAGCGCTTCTGTCTTCGGCAGGCGCAGCGGCGTGGGCGCCACAGAGCCCATCGCGATGCGATAGTTATCTTGAACCTTGAGCACCGTGCCGCAGACGGTGGAAAGATCCACTTCGTTTCTGCGCGCGATCTTGCGGAACACGCCTTTTGCTTCCGGCAGATACGGCACGCGGATGCCCGTGACGAGTTCGCCGGGCTTGAGCGCGACCTTACGCACGAAGAGAATGAACTCCTGAATCGGCAGTTCACGGCAGCCCGGCAGGCCGTAGATTTCCATGACCGCGTCATGGCAATACAGCGGCGTTGCGGTATCCGCAAGGGGAGAGGCGTTCACGATGTTGCCCGCGCAGGTCGCACGGTTGCGAATCTGCCGTCCGCCGACGTAGGCCGCGGCTTCGGCGAGCGTGGGATAGTGCCGCAGCACGTGTTCGTTGGTCGCAATCTGCGTCATGGTCGCGAGCGCGCCGATGTGCAGGCCGTCTGTCTCGGAAAACGTGATGCTGCCGAGGTCGGGGATGTTCTTCAGGTCGATCACGAAATCCGGTGCGATCAGGTGGTCGCGCAGACGGATGATCACATCTGTCGCGCCCGCCATGAAGATCGCCTTGTCGTCGTGCTCCAGCTTGAGCGCGGCGGCTTCCTCCAGTGTTTCAGGAGCAAGATACACAAAATCTCTCAAGAACGGTTCTCCTCTCATTTCTGAATGAAGTATAAAAACCCCTGCGGGGGAATGGCCCTATTGCGAATCTCTTATCAAATGTTTTTTTTCATTTGATGAAGTATAAAAACCCCTGCGGGGGAATGGCCAAAACAATATTCAATTTTTCATGTGTTTCAGGTCCGGTAAAAAAGAAAAAGTGAAACGTGCAATAGATCAGTCTAACAGTAGAATGGTTCTATCAGAAAAGTCGGTTGGTTTTGCGTGATGGGGATTTGTTTTAGTGAAATTCATTTCGCTGAATCTCCAGGAGTGCCGCGGAAAGCTCCCGCTCGAGGCGGCGATAGCGCGCCGTCCAATCGAGCCCGTCCTGCGTGAGGCTGCTGCCGCCGCCGGTGGCTCCGCCGAGCTTTCGCTCGACCAGCCGGCAGCCAAGCGCCTCTTCCATGCGGTTGAGCGTCAGCCATGCGTTGCTGTATGATAGCCCCGCCTGAACGGCGCCGCGCTGGAGGGACTGCTCCTGCTCGATGCATTCCAATAGGCGTACGCCGCGCTCGTCGATACCGGTTTCGCCAAGAGAGATGGTCAGTGCCGCCGTGAGAACGGGGGAGACCTGCGTCTGTTCCCGCTGCTCGCGCTGGTAGTCCAGCTCGGTATTGATGTCGATAAGCATGCCGTTTTCATCGGTCGGCACAAACTCGGTGTCTTTTTTCCATTGCGCCAGCGCGCCGCGAAGGCCACGCTCGCCGTCGTAACTCAATAAGGAAGCAAAGCAGCTTTTGCGGATCATAGCGGGGTGTCCCGCGCTGCCGCGAAAGCTCGGAATCGCGACAGGCTTTGTTGAGCGCAGCAGCGCCGCAATCGTCTCCGCGTTGAGATATGGCACGTCTCCCGGCGTCATCAGCACGCGGTCGCACTCCGGCGGCAGCGCGCGCAACGCGCACTGAAACGACGCCATCATGTCCGTGGTTGCGAACTCCTCGTTCTTGACGAAACGCACCGTTTCGCCCGCGAGATGCCGCTCCAGCATGCCTGCGTGGAAGCCGGTCACGATGAGGATATCATGGACATTCGCCGCGCGAAACGCGTCGATCTGGCGGCGGATGACGGATTTGCCGTTGAGCTTGAGCATCGGCTGAAAGTGGCTCATTTGCCTTGGTTCGCCGGCTGCCAGGATGATTGCGATCGTACTCATGCGTCATCCTCCCCGGTTTGCTTTTGCCGTAAATACTGCTGAATCCTTGCGTAGTCCTCCGGCGTATCGACATCCAGCTTGCAGCCCGTCTCCGGTGTCACCACATAGCCGATGGATGCGTTGAGGAACCGGAATGCGCCTCTGAGTCCGTCCTCGCCGGAATAGGCCACCAGCGGGGAAAACAGGTTTGCGCGGATCAGCGGCGGATGCAGGCGGCGCGTGCCGTCGCTGGGAAAAATCGCGTCCCACGGCTCGGATTCCATCTTCGCCATCAGCTGGTGTAGCACGTCCGGCTCCACCGCGGGCATATCGCCCGGTAGCAGGAATGCCGCGTCAAATTCGCCCGTGCGGCGGATCGCGTTGAGTCCGATTTGAAACGAGGCGAACATCTCCGTCTCGGCGTAAGCGTCGTTCCAGAGAAAATGAACGGGAAAGTCGCTCAGCGCGGAGATGATCTCCTCGCCGCGGTTTCCGACCACAACAAACAAGTCCGTGATTCCGGCTCTGCGGAACACCCCTGCCGTGAGGGCTATCATCGGGGTTCCGCCGATCGGCAGCAGCGGTTTAAATGCGTGCATGCGTGTCGATTGTCCCGCAACGGTGATCAAACCTGCCGTTTTCATGAGGAAGTACCACCTGATCCAAATAATGGGGTACGTTGCTAGAAT
The DNA here is from genome assembly GCA_963667195.1 of Christensenellaceae bacterium. GTDB lineage: Bacteria > Bacillota > Clostridia > Christensenellales > CAG-138 > UBA7703. The sequence continues at coordinate 993,673 of OY762962.1, read as the reverse complement.
CCTGCTTTTTTTCGAGATTGTCAAGATCGATATTCTAAGAAAAACATATTGAAATTTGCATGATCGGATGTGAAATCCTGCGTTTTACAGGTCGAAGCGCGGTTCCGCGTCCGGCGGGCATTCCCAGCTGTTGCGGGTTTTGTGGTGCTCGATTCCCGCATAAAAAGAGGCGGCGCGCACGCGCAAAATCGACTTTGGCCCCGCGAGATATCCGCCGTCCGGGTGGATCTCCTTGAAGATGATCAAAAGCGGTTCCTCGAAGCCGTCCTCGTGCAACACGCGCAGAAACACCATGACCCGACCGAAGCTGTCCGTTTCCAGCACGGCTATTTCCGGAAACTGCAACGTCTCCTGCTGCTGGGAAAAGCGGGAGATGAAATCCAGGCAAGCGGCGCGCTCCGCGCTCGTCGCTTCTCGTCCGCCATAGGTCAGCATACCGTGTCCCTCCCGCGTATCGAATTTCGCTAAGTTCAATATAGCATGTGCCGCGCGCGGAAACAATCGTTTTCCATGAATTATTGACGCCAATCAATTGTGAACTTGCAAAACGAAAAACGGGCAGGCTCGTTTGGAGCCCGCCCGCCGAAGTTACGCCGGAAATCTGTATCAGCCGAGGCCGAGCAGTTTGTTGCGTGCCTCCACATAGGCGCTGGTGGTGAGTTCGCCGCGCGCATAGCGTTCCTTGAGGGATACGATCTCGGCGTTTGCGTGGTTGTCTCCGCGCGCGCCTTCGAGAACGAGCTTGCGCTCCTCGTATTCCGCAGCGCCCATGCCGGACGCAGCGCGCTGCTCATTGAGGATGGCGAGGAAGCGATCCTGCGCCGTGGGAACAGCGGTGGTTGCGGCCTGCGCCGCGTTTGCCGCAGAGGGCACTTTATTCTTCTTGCTCGCAAGAAGTACGATCAGCAATACGATGCCGACAACAACGACCACGGTGAGGATCAGGCCGAGGAACCCGCCGCCTAACATCCTCCCGGGAAAATAACGATACATCATCATAAAAATCCTTTCAACGAGGCTAGCAACGTGTCGCTGCCTCTATGTGTATTATAATAGACAATAAATGCAAATATGTCGTGTTACGGTTGCGTAATCTTTTCGAACCATTGCGGCGAAATCATGGCAGGCAAAGGGTAAAAATCCCCGAATCATGCAGGATTTCCGTCGAAAATGGGAATTCAAATCATGCTAGCAATCCAAAAATATATTCTTGCAACAAGAAAAAAATCCCGCCTTGCGGCGGGAAAGACTTGCCATGATCTGTTTGGAGAGAAGGTTTACTCCTCGTCGGAATCCTCGTCGGATTCCTCCTCGCTCTCAAACACCGCAATTTCCTTAATATTAAACTCCTGCCCTGTGACCATGACGCATTCCCATGCGCCGCACACGGGGCATTTTTTGTTGTTCTTGAGGTATTCGTAGACCGTGCCGCATTTTTTACAGCGCACTTTCGCGATCAGGAGTTCCACGACCAACTCCGCGTTTTCCATCTCGGTGCCGTCGGTTGCGGCGGGCCAGCACTCCTTCAGATAACGCGGGACGATGGTGGAAGCCTCGCCGACCTCCACCACCACCTGCGCGATGTCGCTCAAAGCGAGGCCGTTTTCTTCCGCAACGGCGGTGACCCGCTTTTGAATTTCAAATACGATCCCAAGCTCGTGCATGCGTTATTTCACCACGCCGAGCGCGCGCTTGACCTTCTTGATCGCGATCTTGCCCTTGCGCTTGAGAATCTGCTTGATGACTACGGGCTTCATCTCCGTGAACTCCACGCCCGCGCCGTCGTAACGGCGGACAAGGTGGATTGCGTCAAACTTGCACTTCGTGGTGCACTGCCCGCAACCGACGCACATATACTGATCGACCAGCGTCACGCCGCAGCCGAGGCAGCGCGCCGTCTCCGCCTTGACCTGCGCCTCGGTGAAGGTGCCGCGTAGGTCGCGGAAGGTCTTCTCGGCAGGCGTTTTGCTGTCCAGCGTTTCCGGCTTCTGGCGCGGGGTGTTGTCGTAGGTCTCGACGACCGCGTTCTTTTTATCCAGTTCCTTATACTCCCTGCGGTCGCGGCCGATGGTCAGCGACTGTCCGGGATGCACAAAGCGGTGGATGGAGATCGCCGCCTGCTTGCCCGCCGCGATGGCGTCGATGGCAAACTTCGGGCCGGTGCAGCAGTCTCCGCCGGAGAAAACGTCCTTCTGCGCGGTCTGGTAGGTGAATCCGTCCGCCTGAATGGTTCCGTTGCGGTTGGTGATGGCGGTGGTTCCCGCGAGCAGATCACCCCAGAGGATGCTTTGCCCGATGGTGACGAGCACGTTGTCCGCGGGCACGACGACGGTGTCATTTTCGTCATATTGCGGCGAGAAGCGTCCGTTTTCGTCAAACACGCGCGTGCAGCGCTTAAACTCCACGCCCGTGACCTTGCCGTTTTCGCTGAGGATGCGCTTGGGACCCCAGCTGTTGTTGACGCTGATGTGCTCCTCCATCGCCTCTTCGATCTCTTCTTCCGAGGCGGGCATCTCCTTGCGGGATTCGAGGCAGTACATCGCGGTCTCGGCGGAGCCTGCGCGGACGGCGGTGCGCGCGACGTCCACCGCGACGTTGCCGCCGCCGATGATGACGGTCTTGCCGGAGAGCTGCATGCTCTCGCCCGCGTTCACGCGGCGGAGGAACTCGATGCCGGATATGACGTTTTTCGCGTCCTCGCCTTCCACGCCGAGCTTGCGCCCGCCCTGCGCACCGATGGCGACATAAAACGCGTCATAGCCCTGCTTGCGCAGTTCGTCGAGAGAGACGGTTTTGCCGACCTCGACGCCGGTCTGGAACGTGACGCCCAGCGCGCGGAGGATATCGATCTCGGCGTTGATGACCTCTTTTTCGAGCCGGAAGGCGGGCACACCGAGGGTCAGCATGCCGCCGAGCTGCTGCTCTTTTTCAAACACGGTGACGGTGTAGCCGTCCAGCGCGAGGAAATATGCACAGCTCAAGCCCGCTGGGCCGCTGCCGATAATCGCAATCTTCTTGTCGGAATAATCGTGCCGTTTTTTCGGGATGAAGCGTCCGTCCGCGGTCAGCTCCTGCGCCGCGACGAACTTCTTCACCTCGTCGATGGCGATGGGCGCGTCGATTTCGCCGCGCATGCAGGCGTCCTCGCAGCGGCGGTTGCAGATGCGTCCGCAGACGGCAGGGAAGGGGTTCTCCACCTTGATGAGCTCCAGCGCCTCGCGATATTTTCCCTGCGCCGCGAGCTTGAGGTAGCCCTGCACGGAGATGTGCGCCGGGCAGTTGGTCTTGCAGGGCGAGGTGCCGCTGTCCACCACGTCCTCGCGGTTCAAGCGGTATTCCGCGTTCCATTTATCCTCGGTCCAGTCCTCGTCGCGCGGGGTGATCGTGGTGTTGATGTCCGTAACGACCGGTGTCTTGGAGCAGAGCTTTTGACCCAGCTTCAGCGCGTTGACGGGGCAATTTTCCACGCACTGTCCGCAGGCGACGCACTTGCTTGCATCGACCTCGGAGACGTAGTTACTGCGCACCATATCGACGTTTTTAAACATCGCGGCGGTGCGGAGCGAGAGGCAGCCGCATCCGCAGCAGTTGCAGATGGCGTGCGTTTTTCCGCTGCCGTCGGTGTTCGGGATTTCGTGCATGAGCCCGTTTTCTTCCGCGCGCTTGAGGATTTCATACGCTTCCTCGCGCGTGATCTGGCGACCACGGCCCGTGCGGATGTAGTATTCCGCCGCGTGACCCATCTGGATGCACATGTCCTCTTTGAGATGTCCGCAGCCTTCGCCCATGACCTCGCGGTCGGTGCGGCAGCTGCACGGAGACACCGTAAAGATATCGTTTTCCTCCAGATAGCTGGAGATTTCTTCATAGCTTGCCTTGCGACTCTCGCCGTCGATGGCGCTCTGAATCGGAATCACGCGCATGAGACCTACGCCGACGGGGAACGAGCCGGAGCTCATCGGCCCGCGCACGCGACCGTATGCTTCCATCGCGTAACCCACGATGGGGTACTGCTTCACCACGTCGAGGTTGTTGATGATCATCTCCATCGTGCCGGGAATCCACGTCTCCGTCCAGAACATGTCCCTACCTTCGATGTGGTTCACGAAGCATCCGCCGTAGACCGCGAACTTCATCAGCTGCTCGTGGCACCAGTCCTCGGGTTTGCCGACGATGGCGGCAACCTGAGCCGCGCTCTTTTTCGTATACGAACCAAGCGCCAGGCCGACCTCGCACATGTCGTCGGTCACGCCCGCCTCGAGGATAACATATTCCGGGTCGTCCCAGTTATAGCCGCCTTTGTCGCCCGCTTTGAGGCCGGGCTTCTTGCGCCCGATCATGTTGGCGAGCGCGATGATGTTCTCGCGGTGCTGGCAAACGTATCCTTCGGGGAAGGTCATCTTGGTGATGCGATCCATAATAAACTCTCTCTCCTTATCTATTGCAAGCAAAAAGCGTGATAGTTAGTCCTGCTGCCAGGCCTTGACTTGCGATCTGAGCCAGTTGGCCCAGGGCTCGATGCCCTCGCCCGTGCGGGCGCAGATCGGCAGCACCGTGATGTTCGGGTTGATCTTTTTCGCGCGCTCCACCACAGCGTCAAGATCAAAGTTGAAATACGGCAGCACGTCGATCTTGTTGATCAGCAGCACGTCGCAAATCGAGAACATCAGCGGGTATTTCAGCGGCTTGTCGTCGCCTTCCGGCACGGAGAGGATCATCGCGTTCTTGACCGCGCCCGTGTCAAACTCCGCGGGACAAACGAGGTTGCCGACGTTTTCGAGGATCACGAGATCGAGATCCATCGCGTTGAACTCGTCGATGCCCTGCCGCGTCATGTCCGCGTCGAGGTGGCACATACCGCCGGTGTGCAGCTGGATGGCGCGCACGCCGGTCTGTTCGATTGCGGCTGCGTCCACGTCCGAATCAATGTCCGCTTCCATCACGCCGATGGCGAGCTCGTCCTTGAGAGATTCAATCGTGCGTTTGAGCGTCGTGGTCTTGCCGGCGCCGGGGCTCGACATCAGGTTGAGCAGGAAGGTTTTCTCCCGTTTGAGGTCGGCGCGGAGCTGGTCCGCGAGCTTTTCATTGCTCTCAAACACGCGCTGTTTGATCTCGTATACTTTATACATGCTGAATGCCTCCGAAGATAGATTTGCATTTGTTTTTCGTTTTTTGCGTTGAAGTATGCTTGCGATGCGTTCTCATCTGGTTGAACCACATATCGATACAATAACACCGAATGACGCAGAGGTCAAGATTTCCGCAGAATATGGGCGTTTTTCTGTAGAATATATTGTTCCGGCGTGGTATAATCGCCTCAGAAACGTGGTTGAACCAAATACCACAATGCGATTTCGATCCTGCGATTACGAATATCGTTTGGAGCGGATGAACCTATTTTACACCTTTATCGGAAAAGAGGCACAGGATATGTTTCAAAAACTCACCGCGCCGACGCTCAAGCAACTGTTTGTACAGGAGCTGGAGGGGTTGATTCTCTCCGGTGAACTTGCGATTGGGCAAAAGCTGCCGTCCGAGCGGGAGCTTGCGCAAAAGATGCAGATTTCGCGCTCGGTCGTCAACGATGGAATCGCGGAGATGGCGCGTCGGGGATTCCTCGAAATCTCGCCTCGCCAGGGCACCGTGGTTGCGGACTTTCACCGCAACGGCACGCTGGACATCCTGGTTTCGATCATGAGCTACAACGGAGGCCAGCTCCCGCGCGAGGAGATTCGCTCTATCCTCGAAATCAGAGGCGTGATGATGGCTTTCGCGCTGGAGAGCGCGATTCCGCGGATGACCGCGGAGCAGCTGGCGGAGCTGCGCGAGCAGAGCGAGATGTTCTCCCGTGCAAAGGGCGCGGAGGAGGCAGCCCAGCTCATCTACGAGTTTGACCATCTGCTCAGCAGTTTTTCGGATAACACGCTGCTTCCGCTGTTCTTCTGCTCGTTCAAAAACCCGATCAAGGAGCTCTGGCGCAGGTATGTGACCCGCAACGGCGTGAGCATCCTCAAGCACCGCAACGATGAGCTCCTCGACTGCATCGCGCGCAAAGACATCCCCGCGGCCAAGCGCGTCATCGCGGACTCGATTGCGGAGACCATCAGCGGACGGACGGAGATTTACGGGTAAATTTGCTTTTTTTAAAAAATCCCCTTACGTAACCCATTGCTCATGACGTAACGTCATACGCTACACTTCATCCCGGAGGTGAGAAAAACCATGTCCGACTACACAACGGGAGAGCTTGCGCGGCTCTGCGGCGTCACCGTTCGCACGGTGCAGTTTTACGATGCGCGGGGCTTGCTGCACCCGACCGACCTCAGCGAAGGCGGGCGGCGGCTCTATTCGGATGGCGATCTTCGAAAGATGCGCATGATCTGCGCGCTCAAGACGCTGGGGCTTTCGCTGGACGCGATTTCCGGCGTGCTCACGAGCGAAAAGCCGGAGCGGGTGCTGCTTCTCTTATTGGAAGAGCAGGAGCATCGTATTTCCGACGAGCAGGGCGCGCTGGAGCGGCAGAAGCGCGCGGTGGAGACCGTGCGCGAGACCATCCGTACGGGGCAGATGCTCTCGATTGAATCGATTGCGGACATGGATCGCATGATGGAAGAAAAGAAGAAGCTCAACGGCCTGCATCTCAAGATGGTGGGGATCGGTATGGTCATGTCCGGCCTGCAATGGGCTGCCGTGATCTATTGGATCACAACCGGCATCTGGTGGCCGTTTGCTGCGATCTGGCCGTTTGTGATCGCGCTTGGCATTTACGTTTCGGGGATGTATTATAAGAACACGCTTTACATCTGCCCGGATTGCGGCGCGCGGTTCCGCCCTGCGCTGAAGGACATGTTCTGGGCGAACCACACGGCAAAGACGCGGCTATTGACCTGCACCAAGTGCCAGAACCGCGGCTGGTGTGTGGAGACATACGGAAAATCCGAGTAAACAAAACAGAGTAATAGGAAAGTAAATTGGGGGGTAAATCATACCATGCAAACACTCATACCGAATTTGACCATCGGTGCCATGGCGCTATCCGCGCTGATCGGCCTCGCCATCCCGGCGGTGCTATACATTATCTTCCGCAAAAAAGGCGCAAACCACCTGCCGTTCTGGACGGGCGCGGTCACGTTTGTGCTCTTCGCGCTGGTGCTGGAGCAGCTCGTGTACTCGGTGCTCATGAAGACCGGGTTCTGGATGACGGTGAGCAGCAACATCTGGCTGCTTGGCATCTTCGGCGGCTTCATGGCGGGTCTTTTCGAGGAAACAGGACGCTTTGTCGCGATGAAAACCGTGCTGCGCAAAAAGCGCGCGAACGACTATAACGGGCTGATGTACGGCGCGGGTCACGGCGGCATCGAGGCGGTCATTCTGCTGAGCGTTTCGATGATCATGAACGTCGTCTTCTCGCTGCAAATCAATGCGGGGCAATCCTCGCCGCTCGGCGGGCTGGATGCCGCGCAGCAACTTGCCAGCACACCGTTTTGGATGATGCTCGTCGGCGCCATTGAGCGCATCTCCGCGGTTGCGATTCACGTGTCTCTCTCCGTGCTGGTCTGGTTCGCGGCTAAGGACAGCAAGAAGTTCTGGCTCTTCCCGCTTGCGATTCTTCTGCATCTCGTCGTGGACGCGGTTGCGGTCATTCTCTCGCGGCTGGGCGTAAATGTCTGGATCATCGAAGGCGCGGTGTACGTGATCGCGGCAGGGCTCGTCTTGCTCGCCATCGCGGTTTGGAAGAAGAACCACGTTGCGCAGGTGCCTGAATCGCCTGCCGTCGAAGCGGCGCCCGAAGCCGAAGCGCAGGCATAACACAAGCGACACACAAAAAGACCCGCAAGGGTCTTTTTTGTTTGCCGCGCGCGCGGCGAGCGTGTATCATGAAGAAAAGCAACGTTCGCGGAAGATGGATTCTTGCACGCAAAGAACCCCAAACGCCGAATCATGACAGGAGACAGCGTATGTCGCTCAAAGACCGCGCCAAACAACTGAAAACCGACATTCCCGCCGTGTTTCTCGCGCTCAAACGCCGCGAGACGCCGTGGGGTGCAAAGGTGCTCGCGGCGCTGACGATTGGCTACGCGCTTTCGCCGATCGACCTGATTCCCGACTTCATTCCCGTGCTGGGGTATCTCGACGATCTGATTATCCTGCCCGCGATGGTCGCGCTCACGGTGCGGCTGATTCCGGCGGAAGTGATGGCGGAGTGCCGTGCGCAAGCCGAGGGAATGTGGCAAAACGGCAAGCCGAAGCGCTGGTATTACGCGATTCCGATCATCGCCGTGTGGCTCTTGATCGTGTTCCTCATCGTCCGCGCGGTGGTCAAGCCGCGTTGACGAATCGCAGCAAACAAACAATCCCCGCTGGATCGCTCCGGCGGGGATTTTCTCATATCAGAATCATTTCTTTTTCGCGAGGTTCTGCTCTTTGCGGTAGGTGGTGATGCGACGTACGAGCTCCAGCGGCAGCGGCTGATCCAGCGGAAACTGCACCGTGCCTTTGCTTAGTTTGTATGCGGCTAGCTCCCCCGCAAACGCCGCGATTCCGTCGGCGCCGGGGTAAAAGCCGATGTGGCTCTTGTACCCTGCGAAGTGGACGACGTTGCCCTTGAGGTAAAACGTCGGGATGCCGTAGGCAATCTTCTCCTCGGCTTCGGGTATGATTTCGAGGATCGTGTCGCGCATCAGATTGAGTTTTTCCTGCACCTCCGGCGGGTATTGGAGGATGTAGTCGGTGATGGGGGTAGGTGGGGTGTGGAGCATGGCATTTTTACCTCCCGAAGAAATCTATCGTATATAGATTATCATAAACAAATCTGATAATATAGTTTGTGATACAGATCATGATTGTCAATAAAGCAATTTCTTTAAGGAGTTCAATATGGCTTTCGTTGAAGCAAAGTGTCCGGCTTGTGGTGGAGCAATTCAACTTGATGATGCAAAAGAATCTGGATTCTGCATGTATTGCGGGACAAAAGTTATATTGAGCGAAGCAATTCCTCAGAAGGTAAAAGTCGAAGGAATTCAAACTCTTGATCAAAAGCTAAAAAACGCTGAAACATATGCAAAACTAGGAGAAATTGATAAGGCTATATCTTTACTGACTCAAATAACTGAAGAGTATACAAGTGATTACCGCGCTTGGTGGATTCTATCAAAACTGAAGTATGCATATGACTTTTTTTACGAAAACAAAGACGTTGGACTTGTGAATAAAATTGAATCTAGCAAAGAGTATAAGTATTTCAGAATACTGCTTGATAATAAAACAGATAAGAAGATAGAGAATGAGTTTGACGGTTATATTTCGCATTTATCGACGAATGTGAGAAACTCGCAACGTAAAATTGAGGAAACGATGAGTGGGAACCTGTCATATATAAATCATTCTTATCAAAACAATAAAGGATATGAAGTAATAAAAGGAGAACTGAACAACTGGAAGTGGGTAAGTGTTGATCAAGAATCTATTTTGATGTTATCAAAGATTGACGTTAAGGATTTGGCTATATCTTCCATTCATGATGGAGTCATAACGTTTATGAATGGAGAAACCTTTAATATGAGCGACCACGTATCTGAATCCTATATGCGTTGTTACCATGACTATGAGAATCAAGAGAAAAAACAAAAGGTAAAAACCGGTTGGTTATTAGCGGGATTAGGTGTGTTTTTGCTGATAATACTTTGGATTGCATTCTCGCACTAACCTTTCCTGCCATACTACCAACGTAATAAAGTCACCGACTATCGATCACCTCTTATCGTATGCTTGTTCCAAACAAGAAAGGTCTCACATCGCCTATGGAACAGGACACAACAAGCAACAAACCCAAACAGAAGCGTTGGAAACGGTATCTGCCGATGATGATTCTCGCCGTAGTTGGCGCAATCGGCGGCTTTTTGTATTACCGTTTGGTCGGCTGCGTAAGCGGCGCTTGCCCCATCTCGTCCAATCCATACATCTCAACCGTATACGGCGGTGTGATCGGCACTTTGATTGGTTATATCGTTATCCCGGGAAAGAAAAAGGAGGAACAGGGCGCATGAAAAAAGTTGTCATTATCGGCGGCGTGGCGGGTGGAGCCAGCTGTGCCGCGAGACTCCGCAGACTCGACGAGACCGCGGAAATCGTTCTCTTGGAACGTGGGGAATACATCTCCTACGCAAACTGCGGACTGCCGTATCACGTCGGCGACGTGATCAAACAGCGCCAGTCGCTGCTGCTGCAAACACCGGAAGCAATGAAGAGCAAGTTCAAGGTTGACGTCCGCGTCAAAAACGAAGTGCTCTCCATCGACCGCGAGAAAAAGACTGTTCAGGTCAAGCGCGTGGACTCCGGCGAAGTGTATACCGAGCCTTACGACACGCTGGTGATCTCCACCGGCTCGTCTCCGCTCAAGCCTCCGATCCCCGGCATCGACTCCTCGCGCGTGCAAACGCTCTGGACGATTCCGGACACGGATCGCATTCGCGCGCTCGTGCGCGAGCAGGGTGTCAAGAGCGCGGCCGTCATCGGCGGCGGCTTCATCGGCCTCGAAATGGCGGAAAACCTCAAGCATGCGGGCATCGCGGTCAGCCTCATCGAGGCGCTCGATCAGGTCATGTCTCCCATCGATTTTGAGATGGCGCAGCTTTTGCACGAGTCCCTCGAGCAAAACGGCGTCGATCTCCACCTCGGCGACGCGGTGGAATCCTTCAACGACGTTACGGGCGGCGTGGACATCAAGCTCAAGAGCGGCAAGGTCATCAACGCGGAGCTCGTGATTCTCTCCATCGGCGTGCGTCCCAACGGCCAGCTCGCCAAGGACGCGGGGCTGAAGGTCAACGCGCGCGGCGGCATCGTCGTGGACGACCACATGCTCACGTCCGATCCTGCGGTCTACGCCGTGGGTGACGTCATCGAGATTGAAGACTTCATCAGCAAGGAATCGACCATGATTCCGCTGGCAGGCCCCGCCAACAAGCAGGGCCGCATCGCCGCGGACAACATCGCGGGCCTCAACGCCGCCTATACCGGCACGCAGGGCTCCTCGATTGCGAAGGTGTTTGACCTCACGGTCGCCAGCACCGGCGAAAACGAGAAGGCGCTGGTCAAGCGCGGCCTCGTCAAGGGCAAGGACTTCGAGAGCATCATAATTACGCAGAACAACCACGCGAGCTATTATCCCGGCGCGGTACCCATGACGCTCAAGCTCCTGTTCACCACCGACGGAAAGAAGATCCTCGGCGCGCAGATTGTGGGCAGAGACGGCGTGGATAAGCGCATCGACGTGATCGGCGTGGCGACGCGCCTTGGAGCCTCTGTCACCGAGCTCAAGGAGCTGGAGTTTGCGTATGCGCCGCCGTATTCCTCTGCAAAAGACCCGGTCAACATGCTGGGCTTCGTGGCGGAAAACGTGCTGGGCGGCCTCGTTCGCTTTGCGCCCTGGAACATCGCGGAGACCAACAAGGACGCGGTGCTGCTGGACGTGCGCGAGGACGCGGAGCTGCTGGCTTACGCGCTACCCGGTGCAAAGCATATCCCGCTGGGACAGCTGCGCGATCGCCTCGGCGAACTCGACAAGAGCAAGCTGATCGTCACCTTCTGCGCCATCGGCGTTCGCTCCTACAACGCGGCGCGCATCCTGAGCCAGAACGGCTTTACCAACGTGATGCTCTATCCCGGCGGCACGAGATTCTATCAATCGACGCATTATAAGGAGGTCAACCCCATGCCATACACCAAGAATGAGCCTGTTCATGACAGCGGCCAGGCGGAGACCGCCAACATCCCCGTCGCGGCGATGCGCATCGATTGCAGCGGCATGCAGTGCCCGGGCCCGATCATGAAGGTCTTTGAGACCATGAAGCAGATGAAGGACGGCCAGGTCATGGAGGTTTCCGCCAGCGATCCCGGCTTTGCCAAGGATATCGTCGCCTGGGCGCGGCGCACGGGTAACACCCTGCTCGCCAACGAAAAGCGCGGGGACGACTACGTCGCTCTGGTCAAAAAAGGCACAGGCGCGGTCGTGACCCAGCAGATTCCGCAGTCCCCGGCGGGCGATGGCAAGACGATCATCGTCTTTAGCGGAGATTTGGACAAAGTGCTCGCGAGCTTCATCATCGCAAACGGCGCGGCCGCGATGGGCAGACCGGTGACCATGTTCTTCACCTTCTGGGGCCTCAACGTGCTTCGTAAAGCCAGCAAGGTCAAGGTGCAGAAGAGCTTCATCGAGGCGATGTTCGGCGGCATGATGCCGCGCGGCTCCACCAAGCTCAAGCTCAGCAAGCTCAACATGGGCGGCATGGGCACGGCCATGATGAAGATGGTCATGAAGCAGAAGAACGTCGATTCCCTCGAAACCCTGATCCAGAAAGCGATGAAGGCGGGCGTGAAGATCGTCGCCTGCACGATGAGCATGGACATCATGGGCATCAAGGAAGAAGAGCTGATCGACGGTATCGAGCTCGGCGGCGTCGGCGCCTACCTTGGCGACGCGGAAGAGAGCAACGTCAACCTGTTCATCTAATCTTCGGGTAAAACATACAATCGATTCGGGCGCGCCGGTTAACAAGCCGGCGCGTCTTTTTTGCCCGCGCAAGGCGAAGAAATTGAAGTTTTCGCGAAAAAGTCGTATGATCGAATCAGAAGAAGATTCGTGGTGAAGGAGGAAAATTGGTATGAAACAGGACTTGCTTCAAGAGATCGAAACACAGCTTTCCTCACTCGGAATCCATGCCGAAAAGGGAGGAAAGACGGATCTGGCCATCGACGCGGAGCTGCTGGACGCGAGCTTCTCTCTCGGTAAAAAGAAGCTCAAATACGAATCGATGATCCTGCTCGACGAAGAGAAAAAGACCGTTCGCATGTACGAAAAAACGACCGAGCTCAGCGCGGGCATTTCGTTTGGCGCGAGCGCGGAAACCTCGTTCCAAAGCGGCAGCACGCTCATGCGAAAGGTGAAGAGCGTGCAGTACGGCCCGGAAGGCAAGGTGTTCGAGTACAACTTCGACCTCGGCGCAATCAGTAAGGCTGTCAAGTCCGCCGCAAAGGAGCACGGCTGGGGTTTCCAGACCGTGATCCTCAAGAAAAACGCGATGTTCCATTGATCGCGCGGGCTTAGCACACCTGCGTGTGTTTCACGGTTTTTTCACTTGCCGCGCTATGTTTCCTCGACACGGTATGATATAATTCCATCAACTAAAATATTTGGAGGAATTACGCATGGCAGACGTCGTTTGGAAGGATCGCAAGCGCATCATCTTCGGCTTGCCGTGGACGTTTACGCGATATATCCTGACCCAGGAAAAGCTCACCATCGACACCGGCTTCATCAGCCGCAAGGAGGACGAAATCCGCCTCTATCGCGTGCTGGATATCACGCTGGAGCGCCCGCTGAGCCAGCGCATCTGGGGACTTGGCACCATTCGCCTCAACACGGCGGACAAGACCGCGCCGGAAGTCGCGATCAAGCGCATCAAGCGCGCAAAAGAAGTGAAGGACATGCTCTCGGACATGGTGGAAAAAGAGCGCGATGAAAAGCGCATCGCGGCGCGCGAATTCATGGGCTACGGAGAAAACGACGATACGGACGCGGATCACATCAACTGATCGATCAGGCAAATAACAGGGCGGATGCTGGAAACGGCATGCGCCTGTTTTTTATCTGACTCTCATCCGTATTGATCAACACCGTGTTGAAATTCAAACACTTTTCTTTCTGAATCGGTTGAATCACCGCCTGAACTTGATATAATATACAGAACACATCATCGAAAAAAAAGCCAATTTTGAAGGGAGTAATGGGATGGAATTCAACTCCAACAGCACGTTTATGTACGTTGTGGTCTCGATCGTGATCGCGTTCGTACTGCTGCAATCCGTCGTCTTTTTTATCAAGGCGTGGAAGCGCGGCAAAGAACTGGGCATGGACACGCAGGCGCTCAAAAAGACCGTCGGCTCGTCCGCGGTCTTCACCATCGCGCCGGCAATCGCGATCCTGCTCGGCGTCATCGCGCTGAGCAACGCCCTCGGCTTCCCGCTGCCGTGGCTCCGGCTTTCGGTCATCGGTTCGCTGACCTATGAGACGACGGCGGCTGCCGCCGCGGCGAACGCGGTTGGTTCCTCGCTCTCGCAGCGCATCACCGACCCGAAGATCTTCGCCACGATTGCATGGGTCATGACGCTCGGCATCATACCCGGCCTTGTGCTGGTTCCGCTGTTTGGCAAGAAGATTGAAAAAGGCATCGCCAACATCAAGGGCAAGGACTCCAAATGGGGACAGATCTTCCTCTCCGGATTGTTCCTTGGCATGATCTCCGCGTTCCTGGGTCTCGTGTTCGCAAAAGTGCATACAGGACTCGTGGGCTGGATTCCAGTGTTTGTTATGTTTGCCAGCGCGCTGTTGATGATGGTTTGCGGGCTCATCCGCAAGGCCTTCAACGCGAAGTGGATCGAAGATTACGCCTTGCCGATCAGCCTTTTGGGTGGCATGGCGCTCTCGATTCCCATCACCAATCTGGTCATGAGCCTGGTCGGCTGAGGAGGGAGGACGCATATGAAACAGGAATTAAGCTATCGCGACAGCGTACACAGGATGGGACGCGTCTGGATTCTCAGCGCGTTGGCGATGATGATCGCCGTACCCGTAGCAATCTGCATCTACTATTCGGCTTGGCCTCCGGCCGGCGGCATACTCAAGGGTTTTCTCAGCGTTGCGCCGATCTTCTGGACGGTCGGTGCGATCGAGGTGTTCACCTATGTGCCGATGCTCGGAACGGGCGGCTCGTATGTAGGGTTTGTCACGGGTAACCTCGCGAACCTCAAGGTACCCTGCGCGCTGAACTCGATGGATCGCGCGGGCGTAGAGCCCGGCACGGAGGAGGGAGAGGTCATCTCCACCCTCGCGATTTCGACGAGCTCCATCGTCACCACGCTGATCATCGCGCTGGGCGTCGTGCTGCTCTCTCAGATCGAGCCGATCCTCGAAAGCCCGGTGCTGCAGCCCGCGTTTGAAAACATTCTACCCGCGCTCTTTGGCGCACTCGGCGTCGTGTTTGTCTCCAAGGATTGGAAAATCGCGATTGTGCCGCTCGTGGTGATGGTCACGCTCTTCCTGCTCGTGCCGTCGCTGGCGGGAGCGGTCGGCCTGCTCGTGCCGGTCGGCGCACTGATCGCAATCGGTGTTGCGCGGATTCTTTATAAGAAAAACCTGCTGTAAGGCACCTGACGCGATCGGCTAAACGAAAACAAGTTCCGTAGGAAAATCGTAGTTTACCGCTTCCTAAAAAAAGCGGAGATAGGAGAATCCTGACATGACGTATTTCTGGATTGCGCTTGTGGCGCTGGTCGTTGCGTTCTTTGCGGTGATCATCATCCGCGCGCTGCGATTCAAGCCAAAAGCCACTGCCGCCGCAGAGCCTGTCGCGGTGGAGATCGACGAACAGGCGGCAATTTCGCACTTTGCCGACATGATTCGCTGCAAGACCGTGTCCTATTATGAGGACGAGCGGATCGACAAGGCGGAGTTTGCGAAGTTTCGCGCGCTGCTCAAGCACCACTATCCGAACGTGAGCGCGAAATGCACCTACGAAGAGATCGGGCCAAGCGGCGTTCTCTTCTCGCTCAAGGGCAAGAGCTCCGAAAACCCCGCCGTGTTCATGTCGCATTACGACGTGGTGCCGGTCAATGAGGAGCTCTGGACAAAGCCCGCGTTCGACGGACTCATTCAGGACGGCATCCTCTGGGGTCGCGGCACGCTGGACACGAAGGGCACCCTGCTCGGCGTGATGGAAGCCGCGGAGCACCTGCTCAAGCGCGGATTCGTGCCGGAGAACGACATGTATTTTGCCTTCGCGGGAGACGAAGAGGTCGCGGGAAAATCGCAGCCCGTTATCGTCGAGACCATGCGCGCGCGCGGCATCGTGCCCGCGCTCGTGTTGGACGAAGGCGGCGCGGTTGTCGAGGGAATCTTCCCTGGCGTCAAGCAGCCCTGCGCCCTGATCGGTATCGCAGAAAAAGGACTCATGGATGCGCAGTTTGTCATCGAGGGCGCGGGCGGACACGCCTCGTCGCCGCCGCCGCACACGGGAATCGGCCGCCTTGCCGCAGCCGTCACGCGCATCGAAGCAAAACCGTTTCCGGTCACGCTCACGAAGCCCGTTGCTGAGATGTTTGATACGCTCGGAAGGCGCTCGTCGTTTGCGTTTAAGCTGATCTTTGCCAACCTCTGGTGCTTCCTGCCCGTGCTGGACGCGATGTGCAAAAAGTCCGGCGGCGAGCTCAACGCCATGATGCGCACCACCTGCGCGTTTACCATGGCGGAGGGCAGCAAGGCCAGCAACGTCCTCCCGCCGCGCGCGCGGATGGTCGCAAACCTTCGCATCATTAGCGGTGAGACAATCGATAGCACGCTTGCCCGCCTCAAGAAGCTGGTTGCGGACGACGGCATCACCACGAGCCTCATGCACGGTACCGATCCTTGCAGGATATCGCGCACCGAGGGCTACGGCTGGGAGAAGCTGACAAAAGCGATCGCCCAGACCTGGCCGGAGGCCGAGGTTTCGCCGTATCTGATGTTTGCGGCGTCCGATTCGCGCCACTACAGCGCGATCTCGGAGAACGTCTACCGCTTCTCCACGATGGAACTCACCAAAGAGGAGCGCGCGGGCATCCACGGTCACGACGAGCATATTCCGCTGGAAAAGATCGTCAAGACGGTGCAGTTCTATGTCCGCTTGATGCAGACGCTGTAACATACAACTTAAGCTACGCAAACGCCGCCCATCCGGGCGGCGTTTGTGCTAAAGCAGCCCGGCATTCGAGAGTCTTAAAAATTGCGACTTTGTTTTTTGAACCGCCATCCCAGACTTAGTGATGCGCGATCTGCATATTAGGATTGAAACAGTTGCTTTACTGCACATAAAATGATAAATTATATGCAGAAAACATTGATTAAGCAGATAATTACTGCACATTAGACACGAGAGTATGTGCAGAAACGAGGAATTCCTATGAGAAGATTTGACTATTCTTTTCTCCACAATGGATTGATTTCAACAAGCCTTGTGAATTTGACCGCAAGCGTATATTCGCTTCAAACGATGGCAGGAGTCCGTAAGGAAGAGTATGCGAAGGTGTTTAGCGAGTTAGAAGCGATTGCAAAAGTTCAATCGGTCAAGAGTTCCAACGCGATTGAAGGCATTCTCACGACCGACGAACGAATCGCTGCAATCGTGAATCAAAACAGCGCGCCATTGAATCACGATGAACAGGAGATTGCCGGATACAGGGACGCACTGAATTCGATTCATGAAGGGTATGCGACTCTGGACTTTCGTGAAAGGGATATCCTGCTGCTCCATCGAACGCTGCTTTCTCTGACGGCTTTATCCAATGGTGGAAGGTACAAGGATTCCGACAATGTGATTCTGGAAGTCGATTCATACGGAAACCGCAAGATACGCTTTCAGCCGACACCCGCGCAAGAAACGCCGCAGGCGATGCAACAACTCGTGCTGGCGTATCTGGAAGCACGAGGGAATGCTAATATCAACCAAGTATTGCTTATTCCGTGCGTGATTCTTGATTTCCTCTGCATTCACCCGTTTCAGGATGGCAACGGAAGGATGTCGCGGCTGCTTTCGCTCTTGCTACTCTACAAAAACGGATTTGACGCAGGGAAATATATCTCGTTCGAAGAACAAATCGATAAGTATAAGAGCGACTATTATGAAGCGCTTCGCCAATCCTCGGACGGGTGGGCGACCAATCAAAACAACTACGAACCATTCATCGCTAACTTTTTGATGACGCTCTATCGTTGCTATCAGGAACTGGACAACCGTTTTGCGGTGGTCAACAGCAGTAAAATATCAAAACAAGCAAGAGTGGAAGCGACCGTGCTCAACAATCTGTTGCCTATTTCCAAGGCGGAAATCAGTAAGATTCTGCCAGATATTAGCCCTAGTACAATTGAAGCGGTGTTAGGAGAGATGGTACGTTTAGGCAAGATTGAGCGAATCGGTGCATTTCGAAATTCGAAATATATCCGAAAATAATGTTACTTCATACTACATTAAGAAAGAGTCTGTCGATGATGACAGACTCTTTTACACACTTTTAGGTACACTTTTCGTGCCGACTTGATCAATACAACGGGGTTACAATTGCTTCCTTTGAATCCCCGCGACGCACAGCGCAGACTGCACCGCGCTCAGCGCGAGGGCGATCCAGAGCGCGGGCAGAAAGTCCGATGCGCGCATGTCATGGGTCAGGAGCGCGAGCCCTTCGCCGAGACGCGGCGGCAGGAAGCGTGCGAGGGCGGACAACATACCCAGCGCGTAGCACGCGGCGAACACGCCGCCCGTGAGCAGCAGCGCGTACATGCCCGACGAAAGCGCGGAGGCAAACGCCATCTCCAGCGTCAAGAACCAGACGCCCAGCACATAAGCGCCGATCGCGGCGAGCCAGATGCCGCTTGGCAGCGCGTTTTCCCAGAAATACGCGGTATACCCCAGCGAAATTCCGAACGCGAACCAATAGCAGACACTCCAGCTCAGCAGCACGGCGATGAGTTTACTGCCCGCGACCTTCGCGCGCGAAACGCCCTTGGTGAGCAGGTTGATCAGCGTGCCGCTCTGGTATTCCTGCGCAAAGATGCCGGAAAACATCGCAAGAATCAGGATGTATTCCATCAGCAGATTCTTGAAATACTGCGTCCAGGCGGTGATCGAGGTGACCGAAACCGCGCCGAAGCTGATGCCTTGTTTTGCGAGGGAGTCGCCCATGAGCGAAATCATCCACGGCGTGAGCTTCGCCAGCGCGGGATTCTGCATGCCGAAGACGCCGAACACGATCATCAGCACCAGCGCGCGCTTTGTGCGGACAAGCTCTAGAAACTCTTTTTTGAGCAAGTAGGATAGCTGTCTCATTGCCTTGCCGCCTCCATAAACAGGGATTCCAGCGAGGGTTCCCGCTGCTCGATTTTCAGCGGGCAGAGGCGCATGCGCTCAAGCTGGGACATGGCCGCGAGCATATCCTCGCGCGTTGCCGCGGGGTAAACGAGCCGCGTCGGGGAATCCGCTTCTCCGCCCGCGCGCGCGCCGAGAAAGGCGGAAGCCTCGCTCTCCTCCGCAAACTCCACGACAAAGCCGCTCTTTGCGTGCATCGCGCGGATCTCCTCCAGTTTTCCGCTGAGCGCGAGCTTGCCTTCGTGCAGCAGTCCGATACGGTCGCAAACGCGCTCAATATCCGGCAGGATGTGTGTGGAGAACAGCACGGTGGTCTCCGAGCGAATCGCGCGGAGGATGTCGATGATGTCCTTTCGTCCGGCGGGATCGAGCGCGGAGGTCGGTTCGTCGCAAATCAAGAGCTTCGGTCGGTGGATCAGCGCCTGCGCGATGCCGAGGCGCTGCTTCATCCCGCGCGAGAATCCGCCGATGCGGCGGCTTGCGCTGTCGCTCAGCCCGACGAGCTCCAAGAGCTCGTCCGCGCGCTTATTTAGCTCGCCGGAGGATAGTCCCGCAAGCCCACCGACGAGTAGCAGGTATTCGCGCGCGGTCAGATAGCCGTAAAACTCCGGCACATCGGGAAGATACCCGACAAAGCGGTTTGTGCGCGTTTGCCCGTAGCCGACCTTCTCGCCGCAGATGCGGATCTCGCCGCCGTCCGACGTGAGAAGCCCGGTGATGATCTTCATCGTGGTGGTCTTGCCCGCGCCGTTCTCGCCGATAAAGCCGTAGATCGACCCTTCCGGCACGGAAAGCGACAGATCGCGCAGCACCGTACGCTCGCCGAATTGCTTGGAAACGCTGCTTAGTTCAAGCACGTTCATACGGGATTAGTCCTCTTTTCCGAGCACGAAATACAGGATAGGTCCTACGAACTCCATCCCGACGATGGCGACGACGAGCCAAAGCGCGCGTGTGCCGCGCTTGTAGTGCGTGTGGGTCAGGATGTGGCGCAGCGTGATGCCAAGCAACGTAAACTGGGCAATCACCAGCGGAATCAGAAACGGTAATGCGTCTTTGAGATTCATTTTTATTTGCTCCTTCCGGCGAATTTTTGCACGTTAATACGCGCTTGTTCGCCCTCTCAGCCTGCACACTAGCATATGACGCAACGTCATGAGCAAGGGCTTTCTTCAAAAAAGAGAGATATTTTTTTGCGCAAAAAAAGAAGGCTTGTTTCCAAGCCTTCTTCAGTTTAATGCGGCTATAACGCCAAATAGTACACGACCTCGCCGTAGAGCACGCGCCCGTCCGGCTCAAAGCCGAGGCTTTCGTAGAGCGACTTCGCGATTTCGTTCTCCGGCTCAAAGCTGATGTAGATGCGGTTGTGATCCTCGTCCGAAAGTCCCCGGATGCGATCGATCAAAAGCCCCATCGCCTCTCTGCCGTAGCCAACGCCCTGATAGCGCTGGTCGATCATCAGCCGGTAGATCCAGTATTGATGATCGTCCTCGTCGAGGGAGTACATCGCGAACCCGACCGGGCGGTTTTCCGCGTAGAGCGCGAACGGAACGCATTCCGGCTGGGCATAGGCTTGCGCGAGCGAATACTGGTTGGTCGCGACGAAATCCTTCTGCTCCGGCGAAACGGACAGATCCAACACCGAAAGATAGTTGTAACGGTCGATTTCGACAAGGTGAAGCATGCGATCGCTCGCTCCTTTCGCGCCAAGGGAAAATCAGGGATTCTGGGTGTCGATCTGCTTGGCGTATTTCATGCGCGTGTCCTTGTTGAGGTAGCGCTTGCGCATACGGATGTTTTTGGGCGTGACTTCCACGAGTTCGTCATCCGCGATGAACTCAAGGCACTGTTCCAGAGACAGCACCACCGGCGGCGTGAGGCGCAGCGCCTCGTCCGAACCGGAAGCGCGCATGTTGGTCACGTGCTTCTTTTTGCAGACGTTGACCACGATGTCCTCCGCGCGCGCGTTTTCGCCGACGATCTGGCCTTCGTAGACCGGAACTCCGGAACCCACGAAGAGCTTGCCGCGATCCTGCGTGTTGAAGAGTCCGTAGCTAGAGGTATCTCCCGTTTCGTGCGCAACCAGAGAGCCCGTCTTGCGCTCCTCAATCGGTCCGCGATACGGTTCGTAATCGTGGAAGATGTGGCTCATGACGCCGTTTCCGCGCGTATCGGTGAGCAGCTCCGAGCGGTAGCCCATGAGTCCGCGCGCGGGCACGAGGAACTGGAGGCGAACACTGTTGTCGCCCTGATTCGTCATATCCTGCAGCTCCGCCTTGCGCTGACCGAGCTTCTCCATGACCGCGCCGACGTAATCGACCGGCACGTCGATGGTGAGCTCTTCGATCGGCTCGGTGATGTTGCCATCCTTATCTTTATGGAAGATGACCTTCGGGCGCGAAACCGCGAACTCATACCCCTGACGGCGCATGGTCTCGATCAGGATCGAAAGATGCAGCTCGCCTCTGCCGCTGACGCGGAAAGAATCGGTGGTCTCCGTCTCCTCGACGCGCATGGAGATATTGGTCTTAACCTCGTTAAAGAGACGATCGCGCAGGTTGCGTCCCGTGACGTACTTGCCTTCGCGTCCCGCAAACGGGCTGTCGTTGAGCATGAACATCATGTTGACCGTGGGTTCGTCGATGTGGACGAACGGCAGCGGCTCGATGCAATTCGGATCGCAGACGGTTTCGCCGACGTTGAGGTATTCCATACCCGCGACGCAGATGATGTCTCCGCAGGGGGCTTCTTCCACCTCGACGCGCTTGAGCCCTTCATAGCGATAGAGGCGGGTGATCTTCGTGTCAACCTTGCGGTTGTCCTCGCCGCCGCAGATGACGACGGGCATGCCGCGCCTGGCGGTGCCGCGCTCAATGCGGCCCACGCCGATGCGGCCGACGTAATCGTCGTAATCGATCGAGGAGAAGAGGATTTGCAGCGGCTCGTCCGGCAGATCGTTCGGCGCAGGAATCGCGCTGATGATCGTATCGAAGAGCGCCACCATGTTGTTTTCCATCGTGTCCGGCGTAAATCCGCTCATGTTATCGCGGGCGCTCGCGTAGACCACGGGGAAATCCAGCTGCTCTGCACTGGCGCCAAGCTCGATGAAGAGCTCCAGCGCCTGATCCACCACTTCCGCGGGGCGCGCGCCGGGACGGTCGACCTTGTTGACGACCAGAATCGGAACCTTGTTGAGTTCGAGGGATTTGCGCAGCACGAACCGCGTCTGCGGCATGCAGCCTTCAAACGCGTCCACAAGCAGCAGCACGCCGTCTACCATCTGGAGGATGCGCTCCACCTCACCGCCGAAGTCCGCGTGACCGGGAGTGTCGACGATGTTGATGCGCGTGCCGCCGTAGCTGACCGCCGTGTTTTTGCTGAGGATGGTGATTCCGCGCTCGCGCTCGAGATCGTTGGAGTCCATAATGCGCTCGACGTCCTGTTCGCCTCTGCGCAGCACGCCCGCGTCACGCAGCATTTGGTCGACCAGCGTTGTCTTGCCGTGGTCAACGTGCGCGATGATGGCGACGTTTCGAATGTCCATTTGAGTACCTTCTTTCTAAATAACGAAAACAAGTTATTATAAACCACACGAGGGGGTTTAAACAAGATATATCGCATAGTTTGCGGTATTTTCACGATTCTTTGACCAGATCGAGATGAAAAATGAACAATTCTTCCCGCAAAATGTACAAAATTCCTTGATACAACGAACAGAAAAATAATTTCATAAAATTCTATTGACAAGGTCGGTGTATTAATGTATAACTGTGTTAAGACAATAATACAGCGACACACGAAAGGAGGAACATGCATTGGCTTGGCAATTCAACTCGAATCGCCCGATCTACCAACAGATCGTGGACGAGATAGAACTTCGCATTCTCAACGGTACCTATGAGATGGGAATGCGGCTGCCCAGCGTACGCGACCTCGCGGTACTGGCAGCGGTCAACCCGAACACCATGCAGAGGGCACTCGCGGAATTGGAGGAAATGGGATTGGTTAGCACGCAGAGAAACACCGGACGGACGGTCACGACGGACGATTCCGCCGTCTCCCGCGCAAGGGACACCAAAGCAAGCCTGCTCGCGGAGACGTTTCTGATGCAGATGAAAGCGCTTGGCCTCAGCCGTAAGGAAGTACTCGATCGGCTCGCCAAGGAGGAAGACAAGGAGGGGGAACATGCAGTCAATTCTTGAAGTACGGGCGCTGAGTAAGCGCTATGGCTCGACGCTTGCGCTAAACAACGTCGACCTGACGCTTCCCAAAGGGAAGATCATCGGCCTTCTGGGGCCGAACGGTAGCGGCAAGACCACGCTGCTCAAAATCGTTGCGGGGCTATTGACGCCGACAAACGGCATCGTGCTCGTCGACAATCAGCCGGTTGGTGAGGGGACCAAGGCGCTGATTTCGTACCTGCCGGAGCGCACTTATCTGCCGGATTGGATGACGGTGGAAGATTGCCTCGACTATTTTGCGGACTTTTATGCGGACTTTGACATGGCGCGCGCTAGAGAGATGCTCTCCAGGCTGAACGTGCCTGCAAACAAGCGCATGAAGCAGCTGAGCAAGGGCACGCGGGAAAAGATGCAGCTCGTGCTGGTCATGTCCCGCAGAGCGAAGCTCTATCTCTTGGACGAACCCATCGGCGGTGTTGACCCGGCAACGCGGGACTACATCCTCGATACGATCATCGGCAACTATGACAACGAGGCGACCATCCTCATCTCCACCCACCTGATTGCGGACGTGGAGAAGGTGCTCGACGAGTTCCTCTTCTTAAAGGAAGGCGTCGTCACCATGCATGACACAACGGACAATGTCCGCGAGACGCAGGGCAAATCGCTGGACGAGCTGTTCCGGGAGGTATTCAGATGCTAAAGAAATTGATGAAACACGACTTCCGCGCGCTTTCGCGCACGCTATTCCCGCTGCAGATCGGCGTTCTCGGCGGAGGCCTGGTGGCAACACTGCTCACGGCCATCACCATCCGTCTGGGCGATCACACGGCCACGACCGGCGGCTCCGCGCTGCTGCGTGAGCTCGTGATGGGCGTTTCCGCGACGGCATCCGTGCTGATCGGCATCGCGATCATCGCCTCCGCGCTGGTGACGCTGCTGCTGATCTGCTACCACTTCTACCGCAGTTTCCTTGCGGATGAAGGGTATCTGACCTTCACGTTGCCGGTACCCACCAGCAAGCTGATCTGGTCGAAGCTCCTCACCGGCATGATCTGGACAGTCATCAACGCGGTTGTCGTCATGGTGACGCTGTTGATCTTCTCGGTGTTCGGCACAACGAGCAACTCGCTCGTCAATACCGAGGTGCTCAAAGCATTCCGGATGTTCTTTACGGACCTGCTGCCGGAAGCTGCCAAATACGTCAACGTGCCGCTGATGAGCATTGAGACCGTGGTCATCTGCATCCTGGCGCTCGCGTCGCAGCTATTGGAGATCTTCTTTGCGATCGTCGTCGGCGGTCAGGTGGCAAAAAAGCACAAAGTGCTGGCCGCCATCGGCATGTACCTGCTCATCAACATGGGTGTTGGCATGATCAGCACGACGTTTATGTCGATCGTCGCGTTCGGTGAGGGATTCTCGTCCCTGACGCTGGAAACCGTGCCGCAGGTGACGTCGTTTATGACCTCCGTTTTCGGCTGGTACGGCGTGCTGTTTGCGGGACTTGCGGTTCTCTTCTTCTTCCTGATCCGTTCGATCTTTAAGAAGAACCTGAACTTACAGTAATATATAAATCTCGCGACATTCTCGCGAGCAGGGGCGGCTTCGGCCGCCCTTGTTGCGTTTTGGCGCGCATCCGACCCGCCGAAAAAAGCGCTTGCGAACGCGAAACGCAAATGATATTATTAGCCTACCGAACGGTAGGTAGCAAAAGAAAAACACCTTTCAACCAAACGGAGGAAACCATGACCAAACAGGAAATCGTGGATCATGCGCTCACGCTCTTTATGAATCAGGGTTACGAGGGCGCGAGCATGAGCGACCTTGCAGCCGCAACAGGCATCAAGAAGGCCTCGCTCTACGCGCACTATTCCGGCAAGGAGGAGATCTTCTCCGCCGTGTTCACGGGCGTTGTGGAGGAATACCGCGAGACCATCGCGCTTCTTACGCTGCGAAGGGATGAGGAGAGCGCGCTGACCCGCTTGGAGCGGATGTTCCGCGCGTTTTTGCGCTATTGCCACAATAACCCGCGCATGTACTTCTGGGATCGCTACTTCTATTTTGCGCCGGAGTTCATCAAGGAGCGCATGGAGCGCGAAACGCGGGAAACGCAGGGCGAGTTTTTGCAGGTGATCCAAAGCGCCATTTCTGAGGGAATCGCGCGCGACGAGATTCGTTCGCAACCGGTCGAGAGCGCAGCGCTGAGCTACTATTATCTGATGATCGGGCTGTCGATGTCCGTCAAACTCTATGACCGCGAGGCGCTGGAACAGGATATTTCGTCCGCGTGGGCGGGGCTTGCGCGCGGACTGCAAAACGATTGATAGGAGATTGCAAATCAATATGGAACAAAGAATGTTGGGCGGCAGCGGGATCGCAGTCAGCCCGCTTGGGCTCGGCTGCTGGGCGATCGGCGGCCCGTTTACGATGGATGGCCGGCAGGACGGCTGGGGTCAGGTGGACGACGCGGAGTCGATCCGCGCGATCCGCCGCGCGGTTGAGCTGGGTGTCACGCTGTTTGACACGGCGGATGCCTACGGTACGGGACACAGCGAGGAAGTGCTCGGAAAAGCGCTCAAGGGTGTTCGCCACGACATCGTGATTGCGACCAAGGGCGGATTTACCTACGACCGCGACAAGCGCGCGCTTACCGGACAGGACTGGTCGCCCGCCTACATCCGCCGCGCGCTGGAAGCCTCGCTTTCGCGGCTCAAAACGGACTATGTCGATTTGTACCAACTGCACACCGGAAGCATTCCAGACGAGGCAGTTGCTCCGGTGTTCGACGAGATGGAACGCCTCCGTCGGGAGGGGAAGCTGCGCGCCTATGGCTGGAGCACGTACACGCGCGAAAATGTGGAGCGCTTTGCAGCCGAAACGCGCGGAAACGTGATTCAAACCAAGGCGAATCTGTTTAGCTACGACGCGGAGGCGGTTGCGGCCTGCGAACGGCACGGGTTTGCGTGCCTGAACAACAGCCCGCTCGCGATGGGGTTCCTCTCCGGCAAGTTTTCGCAGGCGACGCGCTTTGACTCAAACGACGTTCGCGCCTCCGCGTTCGACTGGACGGAGTATTTCGAAAACGGCAAGCCGAAGCCGGAGTTTCTCGCGCGGATGGCGCGCGTGCGGGACGTGCTCACGAGCGGCGGACGCACGGCGGCGCAGGGCGCGCTCGCGTGGCTCTGGGCAAAGAGCGGCGTAAATATCCCCATTCCGGGGTTTAAAACGGTGGCGCAGACGGAGGAAAACGCGCGTGCGATGGCATTCGGCCCGCTGAATGACGAGCAACTGCGGCAGATCGACGAGGCGCTTGGCGCCTAGATACGCGAAAAAGCTTGCGTATCTGCCGGCTTTCCTCCTATAATATCCCTCATGAAACGTGTATTGGGCAGCATTCGCCGCGCGGATGAGCGGTATCATATGATTGAAGACGGAGACAAGATTTGCATCGGCGTCTCCGGCGGCAAAGATTCTCTCTTGTTGATGGAGGCGATGAAGCTCTATCAGCGATTTTCGTATACGAAGTTTGAGGTCATCGCGGTGATGCTCGACCTCGGGCTCAAGCAGCAGGACGTCTCCGGCATACAAGCGCTGGCGGAGCGCGTCGGCATCGACTTCGAGGTCGTGTATACCGACATCGGCAAGGTCGTGTTCGAGTATCGCGACGAGAGAAGCCCCTGCGCGCTTTGCGCAAAGCTCCGGCGTGGGGCACTGAACACCTACGCGGTGGAGCACGGCTGCAACAAGGTAGCGCTCGGGCATAACCGCGACGACGTGATTCAAACGTTCTTCATGAGCCTCCTCTACGAAGGCAGAATCAATACATTTGCGCCGGTGACGTATCTTTCCCGCCGGGATGTGACGGTCATTCGACCCTTGATCTTCCTGCCGGAAAAGCACGCGCTATCGATCGCCCGCGCGCGGGAGCTGCCGATTCTGCCCGCGAATTGCGACATCGCGGGGCACACCAAGCGCGAGGAAGCAAAGCAGCTCGTCCAGCACCTCACGGGACTTGTGCCGGACTTTGAAGAAAAGTTCATGCACGCGCTCTCCACCACGGAGACCTACGGACTTTGGGACCGGATGCGGCTCAAGGACGACGAAAAGCACAAGAGATAATTTTAGCCCCTGCGGGGGCTTTTTTTTATAGTGTTTTTAGGTGAAGAATGCGAACCGAAACAGCATACGATAAGATTTGCATGCTATAATGAGACGTAACCAGAACAAAATACTGACTTGCAATGAGGTGAAACGATGAAGAAACTGGTGAAAAACAACGTCTTTTGGGTTGGGAAAATCGATTGGGAGCTTGAGTTTTTCCACGGTTCGGATTACACGATCAAGCATGGTTCAAGCCAGAACGCATACCTGATTACAGAGGAGAAGACGGTACTCATCGATACGGTCTGGATGCCGCACGCGGCAGAATTCGTCACGAATCTCGCGAGCGAAGTCAACCTCGATCAAATCGACTTTATCGTCATCAACCACGGAGAGATCGACCACAGCGGCGCGCTTCCCGCGCTCATGGAGAAGATTCCAAATACGCCGATCTATTGCTCGGCAAGCGCGATCAAATCTCTAAACGGTCAATATCATCATCCGGAGTGGAACTATCACGTTGTCAAGACCGGCGATTCTGTCGATGTCGGGAACGGAAAGAAGCTCGTCTTTGTCGAGATGAAGATGCTGCACTGGCCGGATAGCATGGCGACCTACCTGACGGAAGACAACGTTCTCTTCTCAAACGACGCGTTCGGTCAGCATTACGCGGTGGAAGAACTGTTCAACGACGCATCCGATTCCTGCCTGCTTTGGGCGGAAGCGCAAAAGTATTATGCGAATATCCTGACGCCTTTTTCCATGCTGGTGAAGCGCAAAATCGAGGAAATCCTTGCGCTCAACCTTGCCATCGATATCATCGCGCCCAGCCACGGCGCAATCTGGAGAGACGAACCGCTGCGTATCGTCGAGAAGTATTACGAGTGGTCGAAGGATTATCAGGAAGACCAGATCACGATCGTTTATGACACCATGTGGGACGGGACTATGCGCCTTGCGCACAGAATCGGCAAGGAGATATCGCAAAAATCGCCCACCACCAAGGTGAAGATATACAACATCTCCAAGACAAACAAGAACGACATCATGACAGAGGTGTTCAAGTCGAAGGCAATCGCGGTCGGCAGCCCGACGGTCGGATCAAATATTCTCTCGTCCGTCGGCGGGTGGTTCGATTTTCTCAAGGAGCTGAAGTTCAAGAACAAGAAGGCCGCTGTGTTCGGCTGCTATGGTTGGAGCGGGGAATCCACAAAGGTTCTGCGCGAGCGGCTGACAGAAGCGGGATTTTCGGTCGTCGAGCCGGAAATCAAATGCAACTGGACTCCGGTGGACGAAGAGCTGACCAGCGCTGCGGATGTTGCGGCAGCGTTGTGCGAGTAACCGGACGGCGGGAAGATTGGTAAATTCGACGTCTCTGCAATCTCTGACATCGTTTGAATGAGTACACACAAAAAGACAGAACCGATCCTGCGACCGGTTCTGTTTTTTACGTCTCAATCTTGCGTGAGGAAATTACCGCCGCAAGAACAGCGCGGCGAGGCAGAGTCCGCTGATGAAGATTTGGATGATCGCGAAGCGGGCACCAACCTGCGTGTCCGACCAGCCCATGTTCTTGCGCGCGTGGTCGTGCAGCGGGGTGCGGACGGATTTGAGGAAGCCCTTGATCTTCGTGATGCGGATGAACAGCAGCTTGAAAAGCCCGATTCCGCCGTCGAGGATGATCACCAGCACGACGGGGATGAAGTACATGAGATTATAGGTTTTCAGCGCCATGATGCCGAGGAAGATGCCGATCATGCGCGAACCCGCGTCGCCCATGATGATCAGGCTCGGCGAGGCGTTGAACAACAGGTAGGCCAGCAGCGCCGCGATGAAGATCAGGCACATCTGCGCCAGATCGTGCGAGTTGCCAATCATCCAGAACAGCGCGGCAAACGTCGCGAGGGACACGATCGAGACTGTGCCAAGCAGGCCGTCCACGCCGTCCGTGCAGTTGGTGAAATTGATCGAAACCCAGAGCACAAACGTTGCGACGAGCAGGAACAGCCACTCGGGCAGCACGAGCGTCCAGCCAAAGAGCGCGAGGCTGTGGGATTCGTTAAACAGCAGATACGCGCCCGCTGCGGCAAGACACACGGCGAGATCCAGCAATCCCTTTTTCAGCTCGCTCCAGGAGGCGGAGCTGCGGTCGTCCAGATAACCGGAGAGCATCTCGAGCAGGAACAGCACAAAATAGATCACGTACTCCCAGCGGAACGGAACGAACACGAGGAACATGATCACGCAGCAGATGCTGAAGATCAGGCCCGCGCCGCGCGGCTTTCCTTTGGCGACTTCGCCATTGACGGCGAATTTTCTGCCCTGATCCTTCGGCAGGCGGCTGATGCCGATTTTGATCGCAAAAAACGTGAGGAAAAACGTCAGAAAGATACTGACGACAATCCAGCTGATATCGTAGGAAATCGGAAAAAAGCGATAGAGCATGCATTTCTCTCCAAACAAGAATAGCAACAGTATAACCCGAAGTGGCAAATCGCGCAATTCCTTCGCGCAGAACCGCGCGCTTTTTGCATCGTCTACGAGCAAAAAATGCACCGCTGACGGGCGGTGCATTTGAAGCCGACTAAACTTACGCCGCTTTTTTGCTTACGGCGTCGAATTCCTCCTGAATCTGCTCGCTGGGCTTCTTGGTGAGCAGCGAGACCACGACGATCACGATGCAGGAGAAGAGGAACGCGGGCAGCAGCTCGTAGATGCTCCAGATGCCGCCGAGCTTGCTGATGAAGAAATTCCAGATGAACACCATCGCGCCGCCCGAGATCATGCCCGCGATGGCGCCCGCGTAGGTGGTGCGCTTCCAGAACAGCGAGAAGAGCATCAGCGGGCCGAACGCTGCGCCAAAGCCCGCCCAGGCGAAGTCCACGATCGTGAAGATCACCTGATTCTTACCCGTGGCGACAAAGATCGCAAAGAAGCTGATCAAGATCAGCACGATGCGGGAGACCCACATGGTCTCTTTTTCGGAGGCGTTCTTGCGGATGAGCCCCTGCCAGACGTTCTTGGAGACCGCGGAGGCGGAGATTAGCAGGTAGGAATCCGAGGAGCTGATTGCCGCGGCGAGGATGCCCGCGCAGACGAGGCCCGCGAGCAGCGGCGGCAGCAGTTTCGTGCTCATCAGGATAAAGATGTTCTCCGTGTTGCCGGAGCCGTAAACCATGTATGCGTCGGAATACAGCACGCGGCCGATGATGCCGATGGAGACGGCGGTGGCGAGCGAGATCACCACCCAGGTGGTCGCGATGCGGCGCGAACGCTTGAGCTCATGCTCCGAGCGGATGCCCATGAAGCGCAGCAGCACCTGTGGCATGCCGAAGTAGCCGAGACCCCACGCCATCGCGGAGGCAATCGCGAGTCCCGTGTATTTGCTGGCCTCGCCAAAGAGCGCGGCGCCGTTTGCCGACTCTCCGGTCGGGTTAGCGGAGGTCACGAGGCTCAAGAAGCCCGGAATGCCCTTCGCGTTTTCGATGACGACGTTCAGTCCGCCAGCGGCTGCGATGCCGAGCACGACGACCAGCACGAGAGCCAAGATCATCACGACCGCCTGCATGAAGTCCGACGTGCTCTCCGCGAGGAAGCCGCCGAGGAACGTGTAGGTCAGCACAAACAGCGCCGCGACGATGACCATCGTGTTATAGCTTGCCCCGAAGAGCTGGCTGAAGAGCTTGCCGCAGGCCATCAGGCAGCTGCCGGCGTAGGGCGTGAAGAAGACGATGATCATCACCGACGCGATGGTCATCAGCACGCGCTTTTTCTCGTGAAAGCGGTTGGAGAAGAAATCCGGGATCGTGATCGCGTCCACCGCGATGCTGTAGCGCCTGAGGCGCTTGCTCACGATCAGCCAGTTGAGGTAGGTGCCGATGGCAAGTCCGATGGCGGTCCAGCCCGCGCTGGCAAGGCCTGTCCAGTACGCGAGTCCCGGCAAGCCCATCAGGAGCCAGCCGGACATGTCGGAAGCCTCCGCGCTGAACGCGGAAACCCACGGGCCCAGCGTGCGCCCGCCGAGGAAATACGCCTCGGTGTCCTTGTTGGCGCGCTTTGCGAAGACGACGCCGATGGCGATGACCACCGCCATGTACGCCACGATGGCGATCAGGTGTTGTACTTGGTCTGCTAACATGATTGACAAATCCCCCAAAACTCAAATTCCCGTTCGAAAAGCATAAAAATACAGAATTGCGTGAGTATTATACGACATCGCGTTGCGTAAGCGCAAGCAAAAACCGCACATCCGGCTTGAAAATACGCGCTGGGGCTGGCATATTTTCCAATGTTGGAGACGGTGCGCGTTTTCTCGCGTATAATAGAGCGGAAGGAACGAAATCGAATCGTGGAGGAAACGGAAATGCGCTGGTGGATGATTTTGCTGATCGTATTGATTATGATCGTTTTGGCGGTTTGGGTCATCACCGCCAACTCCACGTTTCTGCAGCGTGTGTTTATCCGCGCGCTCTGCGCGGGCAACGCGGGCGTGAAGCCAAAGGATTACGACGCGGTGCTGTCGAAGATCGATACATTGGCGACGGATGCCTCCTACGAGAGCGCGTTTGACAACGGCGTGCTGGACGTCTACGCCGCAAAAAGCGATGCGCCGCTGCCGCTGATCGTCTACGCGCACGGGGGATATTACGTTGGCGACGATAAGGCGGATTTCGGGTACTATTGCCAGTCGCTCGCGGCAAGGGGCTATGTGGTCGCAAACATCAACTACCAGCTCGCTCCCGAAGGACGGTATCCCACGCAGATGCTGCAGGTAAACGAGGCGATCCGCTTCCTGACCGCGCACGCGGAGGAATACCGCATCGACACGACGAAAATCTTCATCGGCGGGGACAGCGCGGGCGGTCACCTGAGTTCCCAGATGGGGCTGTATTACACGAATCCCGTGTTCCAGGCGCGCATCGGCGGCACGCCCGCGATCTCATCGGAGCAGCTCCGCGGCGTGATTCTGCACTGCGGCTACTACAACATCGACACCCTCCGCGCGACGGGCTTCCCGATGATTGCGGACTCTGTGTGGATGATGACGGGGGAAAAGCATTACGAGGGCACCGAAGCTGCCAAGAGCATGAACACCGTCGCGTGGATCACGCCGGACTATCCGCCGGTGTTCATCGACTGCGGAGACAAGGATTCGTTCCTTTCGCAGGCGCAGGAGATGATTGCGGCGCTCGCGAAACAAGGCGTTGACGTGACGAGCTACCTGCCGAAGACGACCACGTTCCCGCTGATACACGAGTTTCAGGTGCGGCTGGATCAGTCCGAGGCGGTGGAGGGGTTGGAGCAGTTGGTGGGGTTTTTGGGAGAGAGAAGTAAGTAATAGTAGGCTAGATGCAATAAGCGCGTCGGTCGTGAGATCGGCGCGCTATGACAATATAACAGTTGATATACGGATTGTTCTTGAATAATTAGAAATTAAATTCGGGTAGAATCTATTTCATTTCGCAGGTCAGCAATAAATGAGGACATTGGCCGCACATAATCCTTTAATCCGACATTTTGTTTTGCTGCAAGATATCTTCTGCTATCATCTCGCAAATAAAATATATGTCTCATTCCGCCCAATAAAGCTAATTTATCATCTGAAAGGTCCTCATCATAAGTTACAAGGTGCCAAATATATCTGATTTTAAATTTGCCAAGAACTTCTGCTGTAGCACTTGAAACTTGCTTCCATCGTTCACGAAGTGTACGTTTGCACGATATTCCTATTAGCCATTTGTCTTTGCACTTTATCCACTTGTCAATCTCAATATCTGCTTGAAAGTGTTCAGGAGATTTTTCGGCTTTGATTTTGTAATAGTCAAAAAGAAAACTTGTTACATCTTCTAGACTACCGCCAGCACGGCTCTTTCTTTTTTGACCAAGACGTCTTTCAAATTCTTGAACAAAAGCTGTTAGAACTATATTGAGTTCTATTTCGGGCATATTTGAAATGTCTCTTTTTAGGTGTGTAAATGTTCGAACAACTGCAATTCGTTCAGCGTTCAGACAGCCCTCGACACCAGCATCATCCCAAAATCCAATAACTGTTGCTAATGCTTTATCTCCAATCTTGTCAAGGTATGCTTTCGCGGTTGCTTCGGTAAATTCTCTGTCGTTGTTCGGAATATCGCGCATAGCAGAATTAATGGGGACTATTATATGCTCAGCCGTAAATATAAAAGCAAGTACATCATCAACGGTCTGGAATTTATTGGAAATGTCAGTAAAGAATAAATCTATTCTATCTGAACGGCCTGTCTTTTTCTTAAAGCGCGACGATAAAATATCTCGTAAAAAGACTTTGGACAATTCAGTTTTCTGAGAGTCATTAGTTGAATTGTCAGAGGCAATTCTTCTAAGTCCGAGACAGACTTCTAGTAAAAATGAGCTGTTCTTCCCAATTGCTCCATATTTGTCGTTACTGATTAGAATTCGTGCAAACCAATAGACATTTCTCCACGGGCTTCCAAGTACGATTTCCTTTATAGTGGCTGCTTCAACAGATTCAACCTCATTTTTCATCTTTCCACTCCAATCCTTGGATTCGCTTCTGAGCCATATCGCAGTATTCAGGAGAGATATCGATTCCAATAAAGTCTCGGCTCTGGTTGCGCGCTGCGACAGCCGTCGTTCCACTACCCATGAAAGGATCGAGAACAATTTGCGCATAAGTGCTAGAAACAATTCGTTCAATTAAATCAACAGGGAAAGGCGCTGGATGGGGGTTGTTCATTTCTTGCATAAATTCCCAAATATCACCATAACTATTAGATTTTGGAGTTAATTTGAAATTAGGTTTTGCAATTAAATATATTACTTCATAAGTTGGCAAAAAGTACCCTGGATTAAAATTAATACCACCTTTACGCCGCCATATTATTATCTGACGCACAGGGAATCCTGCTACGATATCTTGACGATCTTGCAATAATCCTCTCTGAACTCTCCATTTGTGATTGTAGAAAATAGCTCCCGTATCTTTTAACAAACGGAACATTTCAGTTAAGCATGATCTCTGCCACGAGACATACTCTTCGTGAGGCATGCAGTCATCGTAAGTAGCATAGCCGTTTATAAGTTGAGCATTGCTCCATTTCCCACCTCTTCCGTCCTTCATTCCGTTGCCAGAAGAGTTTTTTAGGTTGTATGGAGGCGAAGTAACAATTAGATCCATACTTTCACTCGGCATGGACTTCATTACTTGCAAAGTGTCACCACAGATAAATTTGTTTCTATATGCTTTGAGTGGATCAAACATTACTTCAGCATTATTCATCTTTCTTGCACCTCAAATCACGCGATATAGTCAAATTTCTTGCTCTGAGTATATCAAAGAAGAAGTAAAAAGAGTAGAAGAATTTATACCCCCCACTCCACGCACCGTAGACCCCAACCCCACCTCCGCTGATGTATAATACCTCTATCGGCGCACACACGCGAAAAAATCCCCGCGCCGGACACGGAGCGAAACACCATGAAACCCCAGAATAAGAAAGACCTCATCGCGGCCTACAAGCAGCGCCCGCAGATCGGCGGCATCTACGCCGTCACCAACACGCAGACGGGCAAATCCCTCGTGCTGGCCTCTCCCGATATGGGCGGCATCCGCAAGCGATACGAGTTTTCCGCGATGATGGGCGGCTGCTTCCACCCGAAGCTCCAGCCGGACGTGGAACGCTTTGGCGCGAGCGTCTTTTTCTTTGAGGCGCTGGAGGAGCTGGAGAAGAAAAACACCCAGACCGACCGCGAGTTTGCGGAGGATCTGGATGTGCTGCTCACCATGTGGCTGGAGAAATACGATCCGGAAAAACTGTATTAATTTTATTGATTTAGCTGAAGATGCGCGGTATCCGCGTGTCTTTTTCGTTTGCGGAAAAGAGTATATTTCGTGCTGGCGTGGGAGTGATCTTTTCTTTTGACGGCGATCGTGCTAGAATCGTGCGCATGCGGACAGAGTGTTCCGCAAAAGGAGCCAATGAATGGACGAACCCATCAAAATTGAACGAAACGCGCTGGATGTCCTCGAGGCCATCGTGAGCCTGAGCTGTCTTGTCGGCGTGTCGCTGTATCTCATCCTCGCGTGGAGCACGATTCCTGCGCAAATCCCCGCGCACTACAACGCGGCGGGCGAGGTCAACCGCTGGGGCAGCAAGAGCGAGCTGATCATTCTCCCGATCATCAGCTGGGTGATCTACGGCATGATCACGCTCATCGAGCGCCTTCCGCAGGTTTGGAACACGGGCATCCGCGTCACGGAGGAAAACCGCGCCGTGGTGTATCGCCTGCTGAAAAACATGATCGCGTGCGTCAAGATGATCACGCTGAGCATCTTTTCGTGCCTGACGGTGCTCTCCTCGCTGGCGCGGAACCTGCCGATGTGGTTCCTGCTGGCGTTTCTCGTGCTGCTGTTCGGCACGATTGCGTATTACATCGTGAAACTGACGCGCTTGAGGAGCGAATATCCGCTGGAATGATGGAGCAGGAATGAATACGAGGCGTGTCCGGAGCGGATGCGCCTTTTTGATTCTTCCGGCGGACGCAATAGGCGCTTGAAAAGCGTTGACGCGCACACACGCATAATAATACAATGATACTTGTCAAAAACCGCAGTCTTTGCGGCGCGACGAAACGAAGTATCATCCGCGCAAGCGACCGAAATAAAGGAGAAACCGAATGAGCCAACCCTCGGATATCGAAATTGCACAGTCTTGCCCCATGCAGCCGATTACGGAAATTGCCCGCGCGCTGGAGATCGACGAGCGCTATGTCGAGCAATACGGCAGATACAAGGCGAAGATCGACTATAACCTGCTCCACGACCTGAGTGACAAGCCCGACGGCAAGCTGATCCTCGTGACCGCGATCTCGCCGACGCCCGCAGGCGAAGGTAAGACCACCACCACGGTGGGCCTCGCGGACGGCCTCCGCAAGATCGGCAAGCGCGCGGTGGTTGCGCTTCGCGAGCCGTCGCTTGGGCCCGTGTTCGGCATGAAGGGCGGGGCAGCCGGCGGCGGCATGGCGCAGGTCGTGCCAATGGAGGACATCAACCTCCACTTTACGGGAGATTTTCACGCGATCGGCGCCGCCAACAACCTGCTTGCGGCGATGCTGGATAACCACATCTATCAGGGCAACGCGCTCAATATCGACCCACGCAGAATCACGTGGAAGCGCTGCGTCGATATGAACGACCGCCAGCTACGCTTCCTCGTGGATGGTCTCGGCGGGCGTGTCAACGGCACCCCGCGCGAGGATGGCTACGACATCACGGTCGCGAGCGAGGTCATGGCGGTGCTGTGCCTTGCCTCCGACATCACGGACCTCAAGGCGCGTCTTGGCCGCATCATCGTGGGCTACACCTACGACGAAAAACCCGTCACGGCAGGCGACCTCAAGGCCGCGGGCGCGATGGCGGCGCTGCTCAAGGACGCGCTCAAGCCCAACCTCGTGCAGACGCTGGAGCATACGCCCGCGTTCGTGCACGGCGGGCCTTTTGCGAACATCGCGCACGGCTGCAACTCCCTGACCGCGACGCGGCTTGCGCTCAAGCTCGGCGACTATGCCGTGACCGAGGCGGGCTTCGGCGCGGATCTCGGCGCGGAAAAGTTCATCGACATCAAGTGCCGCATGTCGGGCCTTAGCCCCAGCGCGGTCGTCGTGGTCGCGACCGTGCGCGCGCTCAAGCACCACGGCGGCTCACCCAAGGATCAACTCACGACGGAAAATCTCGACGCGCTGGAAAAGGGTCTTCCGAATCTCCTGCAGCACGTGGAGAATATCCAGAGCGTGTTCGGGCTGCCTTGCGTGGTCGCGATCAACGCGTTCCCGACGGATACATCCGCCGAACTCGCGCTGGTGGAGGAACGGTGCCGCGCGCTGAACGTGCCCGTTGCGCTCTCGGAAGTCTGGGCAAAGGGCGGCGAAGGCGGAACAGCGCTCGCGGAGGCGGTCTGCCGCATTGCGGAGGGCGAAAACCACTTTGCGCAGAGCTATGCGCTGGATTTGACCATCGAGCAGAAGATTGAGACCATTGTCAAACGCGTCTATCGCGGAGACGGCGTGACATTCAGCCCAGAGGCGAAAAAGCAGGCAAAGCAGCTCACCGACCTCGGATTCGGCGGTCTACCCGTGTGCATGGCAAAGACGCAGTATTCGTTCTCCGATAACGCGGCGCTGCTCGGCGCGCCGAGGGGCTTCGTGCTCAACGTGCGCCAGCTCAAGGTCAGCGCGGGCGCGGGCTTCATCGTCGCGCTCACTGGAGACATCATGACCATGCCGGGGCTGCCGAAGGTGCCTGCGGCGGAGCGCATCGACGTGGACGAAACGGGCAAGATCAGCGGATTGTTTTAATCAAGACGGAGGAATTCGCATGGCGCAGCTGCTCAAGGGTGCGGAGGTCGTCTCCGCGTTAAATGAGAGAATCAAGGCGGAGGTTTCCGTGCTGGTCTCGCGCGGGGTTGTGCCTACGCTCGCGATTTTGCGTGTGGGGGATAAGCCGGACGACCTCGCCTATGAGCGGGGCGCGATGAAGCGCGCGGAGACGGTCGGCGTCGCGGTACGGCAAATCGTGCTGCCGGAGACGGTTTCGCAGGAAAGCTTACTCGCCGAGATCGCGCGCATCAACGCGGAAGACACCATCCACGGTTGCCTGATGCTGCGGCCGCTGCCGAATCACATTGACGATCTGCGCGCGCGGGAGGCGTTGCTGCCGGAAAAGGACATCGACGGCATCACGGAAGGCTCGCTTGCGGGCGTGTTTGCGGGCACAAAGCGCGGTTTTCCGCCGTGTACGGCGCAGGCCTGCATGGAGATTTTGCGCTATTACGGCATTGATCCCGCGGGCAAGCGCGCGGTCGTGATCGGTCGATCGCTCGTGATCGGCAAACCCGTCGCGATGATGCTGCTTGGGCAAAACGCGACCGTGACCATCTGCCACACGCGGACAAAAGATATGCCGAGCGAGACCCGGCGCGCGGAGATTTTGATCGTTGCGGCGGGTCGCGCGGGCGTGGTCGGCGCGGAGTATGTTTTCGCTGGACAGACCGTGCTGGATGTCGGCATCAACTTTGACGCATCGGGCAAGATGACGGGAGACGTGGACTTTGCGGCGGTCGAGCCTATCGTGGGCGCGATTACGCCCGTGCCCGGCGGCGTCGGCACTGTCACCACATCCGTGCTCATGGCGCATGTGGCGGAGGCGGCAAAGCGCGCGTTGGATCGCGCGTAGAGCGGGATTGATCTAGGGGGATTCATTTGAAGCAGAGCAGGAAACTCAGTTTTTTATTTACGATTGTCGTCTACGCCCTCGCGCTTGCGGTGGCGTTGTTCGTCTATCGCCGCGCGCCGGGCAGCGCGCTGTTCCGCGTGTTCGCGGCGGATATCGCGGCGACGTTGTTCGTCTACGCCGTGAGCCTGCCGCTGGGCAACGCTTCGGTGTATGATCCATATTGGTCGGTTGCGCCCGTCGTGATCCTGCCGCTGTGCATCGCGGACTTCGGCGTGTGGAACGCGGGCACGATTGCGCTGCTCGTCTGCGTGGGCTACTGGGGCGTTCGACTCACCGCCAACTGGGTGTATACGTTCCGGGGATACGATCATCAGGACTGGCGCTATACCATGCTCCGGGAGAAGACCGGCGCGTTGTATCCGCTCGTGAGCCTGTGTGGCATCATGCTCTTTCCCACGATGGTGGTGTTTTTCTGCCTCTTGCCCGCGCTGTATTATGTGCAGGCGGGCGGGGTCAATCTTTTCACTCTGCTGGGCTTTGCGCTGTGCCTGAGCGCGGCGACGCTCCAGCTCATCGCGGATATTCAGCTGCACCGCTTTCAAGAGCAGACGGCAGACCGCGGGAAGATCATCCGCAGCGGCGTCTGGCGGCACGCGCGGCACCCGAATTACTTAGGCGAAATACTGATGTGGTGGGGTGTGTTCGTGGTGCTGCTCTCCGTGCGGCCCGATCTGTGGCTGATGGGAATCGGCGCGCTTTGCAACACGCTGATGTTTCTCTTCATCAGCATTCCGATGGCGGAAACGCGCATGGCGGGGTATAAAGAGGGGTTCGACCGCTACGTCAAGGAGACGAATAAGCTGCTGCCTGTTTCATTTAAGAACGAGAGGGCAAAAGAAGCTTGATTTTGCCCAATAAGAAACCGTCCAACTTCTGTCAATAAACCAATATGTGGAGACAAACAAAAAACCGTCCAATCATTTGGACGGTTTTTCGCGAGTAAACCAAATAAAAATAAAACCCTTTTTATTTTTTAATCGCTCCTAATTCTTCCAACAAAAAACCGTCCAATCACTTGGACGGTTTTTCGCGAGATAGGAACAACATGGGGGTATCGACTCTGGGGATGAAGATTGAAAATTTGTTTAATCCGTGACGACGTCGTACGGCCAGTCGATGATGCCGCCGAAATCCACCACGTTCGTGTAGCCGATGGCGATGAGCTTCTTTGCCGCCTGCGCGCTGCGGTTTCCGCTGCGGCAGTAGACGAGAATCTCCGCGTTAAGGTCGGGTAAAAGCGCTGGCTGCTTGTCCGCTATCGTCTCGTTGGGAACGAGGATTGCGCCCGCAATATGCCCCGCGTCGTACTCTTCCTGCGTGCGCACGTCGAGAATGACGATGGCATCCCCGCTGTCCATGCGCACCTTGGCATCCGCCGCGGAAATCTTCTTGTATTCCACAGTGGCTGCGGTGGGTGCGGGTGTTGCCGCGGCTGCTCTGGGGGTTGCGCAGGCGGAGAGCGTCAATAGCGACGCCGCG
Organism: Christensenellaceae bacterium; assembly: GCA_963667195.1. Taxonomy (GTDB): domain Bacteria; phylum Bacillota; class Clostridia; order Christensenellales; family CAG-138; genus UBA7703. The sequence goes on along the minus strand of OY762962.1, from coordinate 953,672 downwards.
AGTGCGAAAAACGAAGCGATCTTCTTCATACGGGAATCCTCCAAATCCAAACGAAAACAGTGTTTAGCCCAGCGTGATGGCACCCATCGGGCAATAGCGAACGCATTTGCCGCACTTGATGCATTTATCCATGTCCGCCTTCGGTGCGCGGTAGCCGACCTGCGTGAGTGCCTCTACGGGGCAAACGCGAACGGAAGGGCACGGGTGGTTCTGCGGGCAACGGGTTGCGCTCACGCGGATGACCGCGTCTGCGCTGACGGGTTTCTTCTCTTCCGGCTCACCGCCGAACATCTGACTCCAAATACTGTTACTCAAATGAATACCTCAACACAAATCTTATTTTCTATAGACTAGCCTTTTTCGCCCGCGGCATCCGTAACCAAGTCACGGACAATGCGCGGTGCGCGGCAAGGCTGCCTTTCTTGCGTGCGGGAGAAAAGTTTGCTATGATTCAATTACTAATACGCGGGAACGCTGTGAAATGATCGAAAAAGGCAGGTGTTTTTCAGAGTGGAAAAGCATGGCTGGTGGCAGACAACCGCACAGGTTCAGCATCGGATGCAGCAGTCGCAGTTGAACCGATTGTTCTTTGTCGGTGTCGCCTGCGCGGCGCTTGGCGCGGCGGGGATGGGTATTTTTCGGTATTACTGGATCATGGCGATCCTGATTATCGCGCTAATCTCCATGCTGGTTTCGTTGCTTTTGCTCATGCGAGGACTCATTTCGGACGAAGCGGCTGGCGTGATCCCGATGGTGATCCTGTGCTTTGCCTATACGCCCGCGATTTGGTCTACGTTTGATGGCCTGATGGGTGGCACGCCGTATCAGGCGATTCTTTTTATTACGGTGATCCTGCTCTCCTATTATAAAAAGACGCAAAAAATACTACTGACACTGTATCTGGCGCTGTTAGGCGTACTTTCGATCCAGTGGTTCTACCGGTATCACTGGACGCCGCCATACCCCTATGCATTGGGGACGTTGGCGACGTTTGCGCTCACCATTGCGCTGACGATTCTGCTGCTGCAAAAATCGAAGGAGCATCATCTGGAGATCAGCAGGGAGATCATTGACCGGTCCAATCAGGATGTGCTGACGGGGCTGTATAACCGCAGCGCGATTGAGCCGATTCTGGAGCGCATGGAGCAGAGATACCAAAACACCGCGGAAAACTATATCCTACTGATGCTGGATATCGACGATTTCAAGCAGATCAACGACACCTTCGGGCACTCGATCGGAGACGCGGTGCTTCGAAGCGTGGCGGAGAAGCTCTCCGCTTCGGTTCGGGAGCGGGACTATGTTGCGCGCTATGGCGGGGATGAGTTTCTCATCGTGATCACGGTTGAGCGCATGGACGACGCAAACGCAATCCTTGCGCGCATCAACGCCTCGGTTTGCAGCGTGAGCGGGTTTGCGTTTGACGTGTTCGTCAGCGTCGGCGGCGCGCACCGCAAGGAGAGCGATTCGAAAGACGCGCTCATCGCGCTGGCGGATCAGCGGATGTATGAAATGAAGCGCGCTCGCGCGGAGCAGCGCGCCAGCAAACGCAGCGAATCCACCGCGACAGCGCAAGAGCCGGATTGAGCGAATCGAGCTAGAAAAGCTACGAAATACGAGGAAGCACGCATGACGATCGATGCATTCTGGCAGAATTTTTTAAGCGAAACGGGCAGGAGCGCAGAGACGACCTATCTCGAGTGCTTCCATTTCGACCTAAACGAGCGCTCGGCAAACGAGCTGTTGGCGCTGGTGCTCTCCGGCAAAAAACGCGCGACTGCCAGCAGTCTCTACGCCTTTGCGCCTGGAGAAGCGCCGAAGCCCGGCAATCTCTCCATCGTGACAGATTGGGACGGAAACCCGCGCTGCGTGATTGAGACCAAAGCGGTGCAGGTGATTCCGTTTCGCGAGATGACGTTTGAAATCTGCTCGCGGGAAGGCGAGGACGAATGCCTCGAAACCTGGCAGGCAGGGCACAGGCGTTTTTTTACAGAGGATGGCAAAGAGACGGGCTACGAATTCACAGAGGATATGCCTGTCTTATTCGAAGATTTTGAGGTAATCTACCAAATATAACTGCAAATAAAAAGCGGCACGAGCGGAGAATTCCGGCGTGCCGTTTTTATGTTTTGCGTTGATTAGTCCTGCGTTGCGGGCGCGGGTTCGGTCTGGGAGGAGCCGCCCTTTGCGAGCAGCAGGCCCGATGCGGCGGCGGTCAGAGGTGCTGCCGCGACGAGCCCAAACGAGCCAACGATGGTATGAATCACCTCGGAGGCGACATATTTGTAGTTGAAGACGTTAATCAGCGGCGTACCCTGCGCCATGAACACCATCAACAGCGCGACAAAGCTGCCGGAATAGGCCAACAGCAGCGTGGTTGTCATGGTGCCCATCGCAGCTCTGCCGACGCGCATGCCGCTCATCATCGCCTCAAACCGGCTCAGGTCCGGACGCTTGGTCACAACCTCGTTGACCGCGGCTGCAATATCGACCGAGAGGTCCATCATTGCTCCGCTGGAGCCGATGAAGATGCTCGCCATGAAGATCTGCGTCAGGTTGAGGGTTTCATATCCGCTATAGAGCAGGCTCTCGGAAAACGACATCACCGCGCCGTGGATATGAAACGCGTTTGTGCTGATCATGCCGAGCACCGCGGTGACGACGAGGCCGGAGATTGCGCCGATGCAGGAGGCGAGCGTGATGCGGTTGAATCCGAACACGAGCGCAATCGTCATGATCGTAAGCCCTGCCGTAATCAGCGACCCGACCAGGATCGGGTTGACGCCGTTGAGGCAGAGCGGCACGAGCACCTTCCAGATGGAGAGCACCGCGAGGATGAAGGACAGCACAGCCCGTAACCCCGTCCAACCCGCAAACAAAATCAGCAGCGCGAAGAAAGCCAACAGCAGCAATATTTCGCCCGTGATGCGATAGTGGTCGATCATACTCACGGAGGCAACCTGATCTCCCGACTCGTCATAGCTCACCAGAACGAGCGCGGTTTCGCCCGCGTTATAGATCTTGTCCTGTTCAAACGAGCCGTTGAGCATGTTATACGCGCGGTGGATTTCCCCCTTGTGGTTGCCCTCCAGCAACTGGATTTCGCAGACCTGCTCGCCCGTGCGCACAAGGCCGGTGTCTTTGATCGTGCTGTCGTCAACGGAGACGACGCGCGCGGAGATGCGGTCGGAGTCATCGGTCCTGCTGGCACCCGCGTTCTCGTACCCGGTCGGCAACAGCAGCAAAACCAGAATCAGCGCGAGGCAGACGACGGACGAGAGCCAGTTCCGTTTGCGGTTCGGGGATTTTATCATACGATTGTTTCCTCAACTTTAATCGATATTTGTTTAAACACATAGAGACGGCGCGAGCGCCCGCCATTTCAGCGGGCGCTGTTGCCGTTTTAGGAGTGGTTGCGGGAAGACTATTGGATGCCGAGCAGCTGCGCCATCTTGTTGTAGATGTCCGTGTTGTCGTAGCCGCCGACGAACAGTTCCTGACCCACGCCGCTGGCATACACCGCGGCGGGAAGTCCCGTGTGGGAGTAGGAGGAGAAGTTGATGCCGCTCTTGTTGTTGAGCAGGTGCGTGACCGTGACGGAGAACGGCGTATACGTGCCGTACTGGATGTATTCTTCCGCGGTCTGGAGCGATTTTCCGTTTGCGTCGGTGCCGAAGCCGCCCTTGAGCGTGATGTCATAAGCCTTCTTGAGTTCGGCAACCTCGTAGTCGGTGAGTACCAGCGTTTTGTTCGCCGCGGCGTCCGCCTGATCCGGCATCACGAGGCCGAAGAGCGCGGTAACGTCCTTCATCGCGTCGGCAAACGGGGTCTTGCTTTCCACATACTTCGCGACATAATCCGCGTCGTACTTGGCATAGGAGATCGTCTGGTAGTTGATGTTCTTGAGGTAGGTGTTGTAGTTGGTGCCCGCGTAGCCGATGGAAAGTCCGCCGGTCTCGTGGTCGCCGGTGACGAGGATCAGCGTTTCATCGGGATGCTCGGAAGCAAAGTCGATGGCGACCTGCACCGCGTCGGCAAGGGCGATGGTGTCGTGGATCGTGCTGCCCGCGTCGTTGGCGTGGCAGGCCCAGTCGATCTTGCCGCCTTCTACCATCATGAAGAAGCCTTTGTCGTTGTTGAGCATCGTGATGCCCTGCTGCACGTAGTCCTTGAGCGCCCATGCGGTGTCCGCGCGGTCGATTTCGTAATTCATGGAGTTGCTATCCGCAAGGTCTTCCGCAATGACGATGGCTTTGCCCGCGTCGGCGGAGAGCGCCTGCGCTTCGGCCTGCGTCTTGACGACCTTGTAGCCGCCCGCGGCCGCGAGTTCGTAGAGGTCGGGCTGCACATTTTCGCTCTTGTCGCCAGTGGGTTTGAGGAGCGCGCCGCCCGCGAAATAATCAAAGTTGCTGGCGATCAGCTCGAGACCGATTTCGTAATAGTTGTTACGGCTCGCCTGGTGCGCATAGAACGCGGCGGGCGTGGCGTGGTTGAGGTTGACGGAAGAGATGATGCCGATCTTGTAGCCCGCGGCTTTGAGAGACTCGGCAATGGTCGTATAGGTCTTGTTCTTGGCTTCGTTCCTGTTCAGCACGCCGCTGTAGGTCTTGTGTCCGCTGGCGATCGAGGTCGCGGTGGAGGCGGAATCCGGGCAGAACGAGGTGGAATCATAGGTGGTTGCGGAGCCGGAGACGGGGAATTTCATGAAGTTGAGCATTTCGTTGGTGGTCAAGATCGTGTCCTTGTCCGCGTTGATGCTCAGATAGGCCGAGGCAGTCTGAAACTGCGGATAGGTCATGCCGTCGCCGATGAAGAGGAACACGTACTTCGGCGCAGTCATGGTTTCGCCTTCGCTGCGGATGGCGACGCTGGCACCGGTGCGCGGGGCTTGCGCTGTCTCGCTCGTGGCGGCGGCGATGCCGAAGGGGATTGCGGCGATGAGCAGCATGGCCGCGAGCAGGATGGGGAGAATGCGTTTGTGTTTCATTTTCTGGGAATCTCCTCTCAGTATTTTACGTCTGTCTTACCTTACGCTCGCATTGTACCAACGCAATGTTAAGGCCGCGCTTGCCTCGCGGTAAAATCCTGATGAAGCCTAGAAACACGAAAAACGCCCGAAACTAGGCGTTTTTATCACGAGGGTGGCGTTATCGATCAAAAGCGTGTGAAACGCGGTTTACACGCTGCTGAATCAACGCAGTTGATAACCGATTGCGATTTGATCTTTTACGATAGAAAGAGCATGCACTGACAGGTTTCTTGCGAGGAAAAGCACAGGCAATTGCGAAAAGGCGGAGAGTATTCTATACTAAAATGGATATATATTTTTTCTGGATACCGTTTTGCATGAATTCCATCGGGAGAGAACACTATGTTTCAGCTGATTTCGCTCGTCCTTATCTATGGCGTCATGATGTTTATCTGGACGTTTGTGTTTCTCAACCGCAGCCATGACAAGGTCAATCAGGCGTTTCTGGTCTTTTTGACCAACATTCTGGTTTGGATGGTGCTCAACAATCTGGACGAATTCAGCGACGGAACGGCGGTCACCATCGGAACCAAGACCGTCTATTGGCTGAGCATGATGTATCTTTCCATCACGTTCCTCTTCTTCATCTATCGATTGCTCAAGATGAAAATCGATTGGAAGTTTTATGCGGCGCTGGGCTTGAACACGCTCGTGGTCGTCGTGCGCTATCTTTACCCGATCGACTATTCCGACCCGACGTTCTGGCGGCTCTCTCTGCCCGTGGTTGCCCCACTGATGGCGACGGCATTCAGCCTGCCCGCGCTCTATGCGCTGTATCTGGTGCTTCGCCAGGTGATTGCGACGAAGGACGCACGACAGCGCGTACAGCTGAACTATATCCTCTATGGCATCGGGCTCGCGTTGGTCATCAGCGTCATATCGGAGTATCTCTTGCCGACGGTGTTTCATATCAAAGAGAAGCTGTATTTGATGCACTCCGCAATTGCGATCTTCGCCGTTGCGATGTTCATGTCCATCATGCGGCACAGGTTGCTCAATCTGCGCGCGGACTACGTTTACCAAAACCTGTTTCTCAACGCGAACGAGGGCATCCTGATCGTCAACCGCGCGGGACGTATCGTCAGCATCAACCGCGCCGGCAAGGAGCTGCTGCTGGATGAGCATCTGGACGCGGGAGACGTCGTTGCAAACTATCTGCCGGAATACCGGTTTGATACGGACTATTCGCAGCAAGAGCTGGAGTATACGCATGGCGGACAAAAGCGGCATCTCTCCATGACGCAGTATGCCATCGACGAGCGGGACCGGGACACGGCGAAGCTGCTGGTGCTGAGCGACCTTACGCAGGCGCACCTCCGCCAGCAACGCGAACGGGAGGAACTGCTGGAAAAAAGTACGATCGACCAGCTCACGGGGCTGTATAACAAGCAGTTTTTGCGGGAGAAGTATCTCGAAAGCGGCGTTTGCGCCGTGCGCACCGCGCTGCTGTTCATCGACGTGGACGACTTTAAGACCATCAACGATTCCTACGGGCATCTGGTTGGCGACGAGGTGCTCCGCGAGCTTGCCGCCTGCATTCGAAACAACGTCCGCATTGCGAACGACGCCATCCGCTTTGGTGGCGACGAGTTCGTGATCATACTGGAAAACATCGGCGTGGACGAGGCGTATTGCATCGCGGAGCGCCTGCGCTCCTGCACGAGTGAGCTGGAGTTTTCCGGCGGGGAATCCGTGTTTCATATCACGCTGAGCATCGGCCTCGTCGAAGGCGCGGCGCCTCTTGAGGTGCTGCTGGAGAAAGCCGACCGCGCGATGTACGATTCCAAGAACAAGGGCAAGAATAAAACCTCCGTGTTTCGCGAGAGCGAAGCGGACGGCGCGTTTCATATGTCGCTGTCCTAAGTGGAAAAAGCGAGCTCCAAAAATAATATATAGAAAACATATTAAACCTATTGACAAAGTATTATTAGACCCGTATAATCCTCACTAATACGATTTGGAAAGGGGGAACCGCGCATGAAGGATATCAGCTGGCTGAGACAATCGCCCAAACACCGGGCGGGGTTCGCTGCCCTGGGTCGTATGGACCGAATGTGCCGTTGATGGGGTTGTCTTTCTTTTGCGCCTGACGGCGCAGAAGAAAAAGAGATTACACATCAATCAAAGAAATAGAAAGGGAACTTATCATCATGGCACAGAAATTGAAATTCGAAACCTTGCAGCTTCACGTAGGACAGGAACAGCCCGACCCCGCGACCGACGCACGCGCGGTGCCGATCTACGCCACCACCTCTTATGTATTCAAAGATTCCGCACAGGCGGCGGGTCGTTTTGCGCTCACCGAAGGCGGAAATATCTATACCCGGCTCATGAACCCGACAAACGACGTGTTTGAGCAGCGCATTGCCGCGCTGGAAGGCGGCGTTGCCGCGCTTGCCACCGCGTCCGGCTCCGCCGCGATCACCTATGCCGTGCTCAACATCGCGGGCAGCGGGGATCACATCGTGTCCTCCAAGACGCTCTATGGCGGCACCTACAACCTCTTTGCCAACACGTTCAAGGATCTCGGCATCGAGGCCACGTTTGTGGACGGCAGCGACCCGGAGAACTTCCGCAAGGCGATTTTACCGAACACCAAGGCGCTCTATCTGGAGTCGCTGGGAAACCCGAATGCGGACGTGCTCGATCTGGATGCAATCGCTGCCATCGCGCATGAAAACGGTATTCCCGTGATCGTGGACAACACGTTTTCCACGCCGTTTCTCTTCCGCCCGATCGAGCATGGCGCGGATATCGTCGTCCATTCGGCAACGAAGTTCCTCGGCGGCCACGGCACCGTCATCGGCGGCGTAATCGTGGACGGCGGCAAGTTTGACTGGAAGCAGAACGACAAGTTCCCGGGTTTAAGCAAGCCCAATCCTTCCTATCATGGCATCGTGTTTGCTGATGCGGTCGGAGCGCCTGCATATGTGGTCAAGATTCGCACCACGCTCCTGCGCGACACCGGCGCCTGCATCTCGCCGTTCAACTCGTTTTTGCTCCTGCAGGGCATCGAGACGCTGTCCCTCCGCGTGGAGCGGCATGTCTTCAACGCGCTGAAGGTTGTGGAATATCTGGGCAAGCACCCGAAGGTGAAAAAGGTCAACCATCCTTCGCTCGCATCGGGCAAGGAGAAGGAGCTGTACGACAGATATTATCCCAATGGCGGCGGCTCGATCTTCACCTTTGAGCTCAATGGCACACGGGAGCAGGCGCAGAAGTTCACGGAATCGCTGGAGCTGTTTTCGCTGCTCGCGAACGTTGCGGACGTGAAGTCGCTGGTGATTCACCCCGCCTCCACCACGCACTCGCAGATGAGCGAAGAGGAGCTTGCGTTTGTTGGCATCGAGCCCACGACGATTCGCCTCTCGATCGGCACCGAGCACATCGACGACATCCTCGCCGATCTCGCGCAGGCCTTCGACAGGGTTTAAAACAGAATAACGATCGCACGCACGCAGAGCGCCCTTCCGGGCGCTCTACTTTTTTCTTCCTTGCTATAAGCTGTATTCTATTTAAACCAAAATCATAAAAAAGTGGCGTTTATTCGCGAAAATTCGATAGACATTGATAATCGAAAAAAACTTATAATTAAGGTAATCCACTAATAATGCGGATATATCTTACAGGGGGTAATAAAAATGGCAAGGTTGGATGGCGGAAGTACCGCTCAGCGGGTCGAAACGGATTTTTTGTATATTGAAGACAATATCATGAAATGGTCGGATACCATCATTCAAATCAGTAATATTTCTTTGGTATCCACAGCAAATATTAGTTCGCGACCCTTTCCAATCCTAAGCATATTACTCTTATTGATTGGTGTAGGAGTGATGAAACTAGCAATTCTTGCTGGAATTGTTATTTTGTCTGCAGGGATAGTATGGATAGTAATTTGGAATCAGCAAGTTGAAAAGGAAAAAGAAATGCAGTTGTTGAGAATATCTCTTAATTCGGGCATCACATATACAATTGTTTTTAACAGCAAGAAATTCCTTTCCGAAGTATTTAAGCAAATGACCGATTTGATTAGTAAACCGCTCAGTTCCAGAAACCTAACAATCGATATAAAGGACAGTACATTTGGTGACAACTCTTCCGTTGTTAGGAACATGAATCAATGAGCGGGAGAGAAGAGATGACGATTAATATAAACGGATGCACATTTAACGGGAATTCTTCTGTCATCCGTTACTATAATAATTTCGAACAGATGAACACCGCTTTAGAAGAAATCGAGCAGGTTCAACAAAATGTCACTAACGAAAGACTCCTCATCGCACTTGAAGAATTAAGAGCTGCGGTTGAACAAAACAATAAAATGTCAATCAAGAAAGTAGTCACCGATTTTGCTGTACAATTCTCGTCGAACCTGTTTGCAAATATCGCTGGTGCTGCGCTGAAGGGTTTGGTTGGCGGATTCTTACCTTGAAGCGATGAAAAGCAAGCATTCAAACCCCACGCAGAGCGCCCTTCCGGACGCTCTGTTTTTGTATCGGCATCACGGTCTTTGCATCTTTGGATGCTATAATGCACCTATGATGATAATTCAAAACCCTGATTTCAATATTCGAAAGATCGCCGAAAGCGGACAATGCTTTCGCCTCAAGCCGGTGCCGTCCGGCGGCTACGTGCTCGTTGCACGCGGTCGCGTGTTGCGCCTGACCGACACGCCGGAGGGAGCGGTGCTCGACTGCACGCAGGCGGAGTTTGACGCGGTCTGGCGCGACTATTTCGACATAGCAAGCGACTATGCCGCCATCCGCGCGCAGGCGGACCCCGGGGACGTGTTCCTCAGGCGCGCCTGCGACTTTGGCGCGGGCATCCGCATGCTCCGGCAGGAGCCGTGGGAAATGCTCGTGAGTTTCATCATCTCCCAACGCAAGAACATTCCCGCGATTCAATATTGCATCGAGGCGCTCTGCTCGCGATACGGCGAACCGATCGAGAGCGGAGGAGAGCGCTTCTTCGCCTTTCCTTCGGCGCAGACACTTGCGGCGTTGGATGAATCGCACTTTCTTGCCTGTTCGCTGGGCTACCGCGCAAAATATGTGCTCGCAGCCGCGCGGATGGTCGCCGCGGGTACGCTGAACTTATCCGCAATCGCCTCCTGCTCCGACGAGGCGCTCTATGCCGCGCTGCTCGCGGTCCCCGGCGTCGGCGAAAAGGTCGCAAACTGCGTGATGCTATTCGGCTACCACAGGCTTGCCCGTTTCCCGCGCGACGTGTGGATCAACCGCATCGAGGAGCGGGAGTATGGCGGCGCGTTTCCGACCGCGCGCTATCCCGATACGGCAGGTGCGCTGCAGCAATACATCTTCTATTATGCGCGGAGCACAGCATACGCCGCGGAAAAACCGCCGGAACGCGTGGGATCACGCGCGGATCTTACCTTGACGCGGTAGAACGCATTTGATACTGTTTTGGTGTAAGGCAGGGGTTTTGATGTGACCCGTGCCGGACACAAGCGATGCATTCTTGTGTTTGAGGATGCCGTGCTTGGCTGTAGAAGATCGACTCCGGACGAAAACGGGGTCGATCTTCTTTTTGGTTCGAATTTTTACGGGATTGTGAAAGGACGACATGCGTTGCTTTTGCAGGGGTTTCGTCATAATAATGCGATTTGGCTGTTGAACTGAGCCGATAATGCAAAAATCACCAAAATATTCATAAGAAATGCAACTTTGCGTGATTAAAAATGCAAATTATTCGTAAAAATTAGGCATTTACTGTTCCAATTTGATGTGTTAAGATATAAAAGACCAAATTTGGTACATATCTGTTTCACAATCATTTCACGAAAGGTTGAAGTTATGGACGCAATATTTCAAAATTTTTCGAACCTGACCTGGCAGCAGGTTGTCATGTGGGCCATTGGCGGAATCCTGATCTATCTCGCAATCAATAAAGAAATGGAACCGTCTCTGCTCCTCCCGATGGGATTCGGCGCGATTCTCGTCAACATCCCGATGTCCGGCGCAATCACGCAGATCATCGACGGTGCAAAAGAGATTGGCGTACTGAACGTCCTCTTCGACGGCGGTATTGCAAACGAGCTCTTCCCGCTCCTGCTGTTCATCGGCATCGGAGCCATGATCGACTTTGAGCCGCTGCTGACCAACCCGAAGCTCATGCTCTTCGGTGCGGCTGCCCAGTTTGGTATCTTCGCAACACTCGTCGGCGCGTCGCTGCTCGGCTTCCCGCTCAAGGATGCCGCGTCCATCGCGATCATCGGCGCTGCGGATGGTCCTACTTCCATCTTCGTTGCCAACTATCTGCATTCGAACTTCCTGGGGCCGATCATCATTGCGGCTTACTCCTATATGGCGCTGGTGCCAATTGTCCAGCCGCCGATCATCAAGCTGCTCACCACGAAGAAAGAGCGCATGATCCGCATGGAGTACACGGGCAACAGCGTGAACCAGGCCACGAAGATCCTCTTCCCGATCATCGTAACCGTGATCGCCGGCATCTTTGCGCCGCGTTCCGTGGCCCTCGTCGGCTTCCTGATGTTCGGTAACCTCATCCGTGAATGCGGCGTGCTCGGCGGACTTTCCGAAACCGCGCAGAAGGTGCTTGCAAACCTGATCACCCTGATGCTGGGCCTCACCGTCGCGGCAAACATGCAGGCTGCGTCCTTCCTGACGCTTCGCACCCTCATGATCCTCGCACTGGGCCTCTTCGCCTTCATCTTTGACACCGCGGGCGGCGTGGTCTTCGGCAAGGTCATCAACCTCTTCACCAAGAAGAAGGTCAATCCCATGATCGGCGCCGCTGGTATCTCCGCGTTCCCGATGGCATCCCGCGTGGTGCACAAGATGGGCCTTGCGGAAGATAAGACCAACCACCTCTTGATGCATGCGGCTGGCGCGAACGTCGCGGGGCAGATTGCCTCCGTCATCGCGGGCGGCGTGCTCTTAAGCCTCATCGTGAAATAAGGGAAAGGAGATACTATCATGAATCTCGAAGCTGTAGCACCTCTTTCTGACACCATGACGATTCTCGGCCTCGGCATGCTGGGCATCTTCATCGTTACGGCCGCGATCATCATCATGATCACGCTGCTCAACCTTCTGACCGCGCCCAGCAAAAAGCGCAAGCATTCGCAGGAGTAATCCCCTGTTACTTTGGCGCCTTTCTCGCCATAACCGGCGGCAAGGCAGCGCCGCATGACAAGCGGAAGCGTTCCGGCTGCCGGTTTCAAGCCGGCAGCCGACACTCATACGACCGTCACAAGACGGATCACAAAAGGGAGATAGTACTATGGAAAACCTCATTCTGTACGGCTCTATTCTCGTCGCCCTTCTGGCGTTTGCATTCGCCGTTTGGCTCTACCTCTGGGTCAAGCGTCAACCCTGCGAAAACCAGAAGATCCTCAAGGCAACCGGTCTTATCCGTGCCGGCGCGCGTACCTTCCTGCGTAAGGAATACGGCGTTCTGGCGAAGTTTGCCGGCGTTGCCGCAGTCCTCATCTTTGTATTCCTGCCCAAGCCTGTCTGGCAGGGCAATGCCATGCTGAACGTTCAGATGGTTGTCGCCTATATCTTTGGTACCCTCTTCTCCGCAATCGCGGGCAAGATCGGCCTCGAAGTCGCGACCATTGCGAACGGACGCAGCGCAGAAGCCGCCAAGAAGGGCATTGCGCCCTCGTTCATGGCGGGATTCCGCGGCGGCGCCGTCATGGGTATGGCGGTTGTCGGCGCGAGCCTCTTGGGCGTTACGCTCGTCTACCTGATCACCAAGGATGCCACCACGATCCTCGGCTTCAGCTTCGGCGCGAGCTCGCTGGCCCTGTTTGCAAAAGCGGGCGGCGGTATCTTCACGAAGACCGCGGACATCAGCGCGGACCTCGTCGGCAAAGTTGAACTCGGAATTCCGGAAGATGACCCCCGTAACCCCGCCGTCATCGCGGACAACGTTGGCGACAACGTTGGCGACGTCGCCGGCATGGGCGCGGACCTCTTCGATTCCAACGTGGCTTCCATGGCGGCGGCGCTCGTCATGGGCAGCGCGCTCGGCGGAAACAATGCGGACATGGTGTTCGTGTTTGCGGCGCTGGGCCTGCTCGCTTCCATCATCGGCGTTATGACCGCGCGCATCGGCAAGCACGGCAACCCGACCCGCGCGCTGAACTCCAGCACCTACGTCACCACGGGTATCTACGCCGTTCTGACCGCTGGCGCTACCTACCTGCTCAACTACTCCTGGAGAATCTGGGGCGCCTGCATCGTCGGCCTCGCGGTTGGCGTGATCATCGGCCTCACCACGGACTACTTCACGGATGACTCCAAGAAGCCCGTCCACTTCGTGGCGCATGCCAGCCAGTCCGGCCCGGCGTTCACGATCCTCTCCGGTATCTCTTATGGTCTGCTGAGCGTTCTGCCCGCCATGATCGGCATCGGCATCGCGGCAGTCACCGCTTACAAGCTCTGCGAACCGCTCGGCGGCGTGGAATATGCTCTCTTCGGCATCGCAATGTCGGCCGTCGGTATGCTCTCCATCGTCGGCATGATCGTCAGCAACGACGCGTATGGCCCCATCGTGGACAACGCGCGCGGCCTTGCTGAAATGGGCGACCTCGGCGAAGACGTGCTCGCCATCACCGATGAACTCGACTCCGCAGGCAACACCGTCAAGGCCGTCACCAAGGGCTTTGCAATCGCAGCTGCGGGCCTCACCGTCATTGCACTGCTCGGCGCGTTTATGAGCGAAGTCAACACCGCGGCTGCCGAACTCGGCGTCGCCGGCATCACGAACTTCGACATTATGAACCCGATGGTATTCTTCGGCCTGCTCGTCGGCGCGGCGGTTCCCGCTGTGTTCTCGGCAATGCTGATGCTCGGCGTCGATCGCAACGCACAGCGCATGGTCGCGGAAATCCATCGTCAGTTCAAGGAAATTGTCGGCCTCAAGGAAGGCAAAGAAGGCGTTGAGCCGGAATACGACAAGTGCATCGTGATTGCCACCGACGGCGCGATCAAGGAATTGATCCCCGCGGGCCTCATGGCGATCATCGCAACCTTCGTTGTCGGCTTCATCGGCGGCGTTCAGGCAATCGGCGGCTTCCTCTGCGGCAACATCGTCTCCGGTCTGCTGTTCGCGCTCTTTATGAGCAACTCCGGCGGTCTCTGGGACAACGGCAAGAAGTATGTTGAGAGCGGTCACGAAGGCGGCAAGGGCAGCGACGCGCACAAAGCGGCAGTCGTTGGCGACACCGTCGGCGACCCGTTCAAAGACACCGCAGGCCCGTCCATCAACACGCAGATCACGGTTGTGTCGCTCGTCGCTTCTCTGATGAGCACGCTGTTCCTGACCCTGCACCTGTTCTAAGAAACAAGCGTTTTACGCTGAGAAAAAGGCAGTCCGAAAGGACTGCCTTTTTTGCGCGATGGCGCGCGCCTGCGCTGGGACGAGATCGCGCGAATCCCCAAAAATCGACAGGACGCCCTTTTCAGAGCGTCCTTTTCGGGTTGATACGGCTTGGTCTTTTCATTTCCTGGGCTTAAGAAATCTGTCACGAAAAAAGATAAATGATGTCGTCTCCGGGGAAGAGGCCGTATGTTTCCCAACAATGTATATACTACCAGACAATCATGAACAAGCCATCAACGACATGTTACGATTTTGAAACGGATTGTGAGTAGGTGAAGGTTGGCGCGAATCGTTCTCATTAAACACGAAATTGTGCCTGAACATTGGGGTTTGCGCTTAAAACAAAATCCAAACAAAAACCGCCGCCCGAAACAGGACGGCGGTTTGCGAAACGAATGGGGTGGTTAGTTGCTCTCGCTTGGGACATAGGTGAAGCTGATGGATTTTCCGTCCGACGTCATGCCGGTGACGTTGTTTCCGGAGATGGCATACCACTCCTTGGCGGATTTCGGGAAATCGGCGGGTTCGTTTCCGGTGAGCGGAGCGGGCCGCGGTTCGCCCGTGATGATGCCGAACACGCCGTCCTTGCCGCTGATGGCGATCTGATACAGCGACGCGGTGCCGTCGTCCGCAATGATGTAAAACTGGCCGACATAGCCGAACGCGGTGCGGTAGGTTTCCGCGAACACATTCTCGGTGCCGTTGGTGGAGCCGATGGTGACGAGGGACTTGCCCTTCTCATACGTTCCCGTAAGCGTGGCTGTCTTGTCGTTGGAATCCTTGTAGGTGACCGTGTATTGGTTTCCCTGCTCGTTGTAGGTCACGTCCTTTGCGCCCATCATGGCCAGCGCCGTGGCAACCGAGGTTTCACCGAGGCCGAAATACATCGCGGGGAGCAGATACAGATCACTCATCGTGACGCCGAGGAAGGACATGGCGGACATCATCGTGTCCGGGTTGTTGCCGAGCGCGTCCATCAACGGCGTCAGCACGGCGGATTTTGCCTCCATGTATGCGCTGTAAAACGCGGATGCGGTGTCGGAGTCCGCGCCGTTTTGCTGCACGTCCTCCACCGCTGCTTCCGCGGCCTTCGCGGCTTCGGCCGAATCGCCGTTCTCCGCCGCGGTGACGGCATCCGAAACGGCATCGGAGGCCGCCTGTGATGCGGCATCTTTGGCCTTTGCGCAACCGGTCAATACAAAGGCGAACATCAGCAAGGCGAGGGCAATGGACAATAGCTTTTTCATTTGGCTTTCCTCCTGTTTTGTGTCGTTCAATGTTGTCGTAGTTTGTTTGAGAAAACGCGCGTCGGAATCGACTGCGCGGGTATGCGTCCGCGCGGGGATAATACGCCCCACTTGGATACACGATAATTGTACCATATATACACTTGGTATCAACAGCTTCTCGTTACTACAGACTGTGACAAGCACACGAAAAGAAAGAGCGCGACGGAGAACCGTCGCGCCCGAGTTTGCATGTATGAGGAAGATGGGGAAGTATCTGTGGCTTTGCCTAAGCCTGCGGCAGATTCTCGATGACGGTAACGCCCGCGAGCAGCTGACCAAGCATTGCCGCCTGCTCCATGTTGACCTTTGCCCCGCGCAGCTCGCCGCCGCTGATGGAGATACCGCTAATGTCGCAATTCGAGAGGTTCATGCCTGAAAACAGGGTGTGAAACAGCTCCGCGTGCGTCAGAAGCGCGTTGTCAAACTCCGTGCTTGAAAGCGTGCAGCTTGAGAGCGCGGCGCTGGTCAGATCGCACGAGAGAAAGCGCACATGCCGCATCTTGGAGGAGGAGAAGTTGCCGTAGCGAATGGCACACGCCTCAAACACGGCGTCGAGCAAAAACGATTCCGCAAGCGTTACGCCGAGCAGCTTGCAGTCCGAGAGCCACGTACGCTGCAGCGTACCCTTCGGCATCTGCGTGTTGGAAAAGTCGCAGTGCTCCAGTACACAATCGATGAAAGCCGCGCGTTCCAGCGCGCAACCGGTGATATGGCACCCGACAAAGCGGCACTGCCGGAAGGTCAGCCCGGGATAGGAGCCGCCTTCGAGCGTGAGGTTTTCAAACACGACGCGCTCGATGTCCTCCTCCTCTTCGCAGGCGGAGAAGAAGAGCGCTTCGATGTCATCGCATGGAGTTAGGTTGTTGAGTTCCGGTTGTTTTTTCACATGAGAAGTGTAGCATAGCTTGTGCCCCAAGTACAGCGCGTAAAACAGAAAAAATCCGCGACTTTTTTCGCGGATTTCTCAACTTTCTGACGATATCATAGCACAAAATCAGCCTTTTTTCAAGACTTGTACGCGCGTTCCATTCGGCATATGCTTAGGCACACACAAGGAGGGGAACGGTATGGAGCAGGATATAGGAGGCGCGCTTGCTCTGCGGGCGCAGGAGCGTTTTTTGGAGGAGTTGCGGGAGGTCAACGCGATCAGCGCGCGCTTTGGGCTAAAATTGAGCGAGCAGGGCATGCTTGCGCTCTCTCAGGCGCGCACGCTGGCGCTGAGTGATCACGGGCGCGTGGAGCTCGGCGCAAGCGCGGTGAGGAGCATTGTGGATGGGTTTTGCGACTCGCCATATCTCCTGCAGGAGGACTATGAAACGACGCTGCTGGAGCTCGTGGACGCCTTCTATTACTTCAAGAACACCTGCGGAGAGCAGCTCACGGATGCGGAGCTGATCGAGGCCATGCGCGTGCGATACGATGCCTATGACGGCTCGGTTGAGGCAGTCGTCGGCACCACGCTGGAGGCGCTGTGCCGCGCGCGAAGGTTCGGCCTGGAGGATGAGGAGGATTGGGAGGACGAGGATGACGATCGATTCGACGAATAATGCGCTGGCAACGTTGGTGCCGGAAGCGAGCATTTCTCCGGCAGATGTAGAGGCGCTCTACTTGCTGCTGGACGAGCGCATCCGCCGCTATACGATGGGGGACAGCACCTCCGTTCCCGTGGACACTGCGCGCCGTCTGCTGGAGTCGATTTTGTATTGTCTTGACCTCAACCGCAGGTTTCCCGCGCAGGACGTGCCGCAAAGTGCTCCGCTGCATATGCGCTGGAAAGCGGGCGTCGATCAGGCAAAGCGAATCGCGGCACGCGCAAAGCTCCTCCTCAAGCAGGCGCAGCGCACGCCGCCGCCGCTCGTGAACACCGCGTATTGCGACACGCTGGAGGCGCTGCCCGCGTTTTTTGCAGGCTACGACGCGGACTTCTTTACGCAGGAGATACCGTGTTCGTTCGACTATCCGCTGTGTCAGCCTGTCTCGGAATTGCTCCTCGGCGCGGAGTACATCCTCGAATATCTGCGCAAGTTGCTTGCGGAAAACACACTCCTGCGCGCGTTTTCGCAGGAAGCGCTGCGCGCGCTGTACGTGCGCTATTATGTCGATTATGCCGATCTTCTGGTCAACCTTTGCCTGCCCGCGGCGGAGATGGCGACGCTCTGCGCGTTTGCGCACCGGCCCGTGCGGGAGCTTTCGCTATCGGGAGCGGAGATGGCGGGGATCAGCGCGGCGCTCACCCGCGCAGGCGAGGAGAATGCACATGCAAGCTTTCGCAGCGCCGCGGATTGCGCTCTGGCGGAGCTGAACCTGCGCGGCGAATACAGCCTCGCGCTGATGCGGCAAACGGCGGACGACCTGTGGGTGCGCATTCGCGCGGCTGCAAACGGGTGACGGTAATTTTTTCGCGTTGAAAATCTTCTCTCTTGCGAGGGCAAGCGGGGAGGTGTTGAGAGAGCCGATTAAAGCAGCATGACTGATTGCATAAATGCGAGCTCATTGAATAACAGAAGTCTTGTGTTACGTCGTTTAACAATGTAAACTAAAAGATAAGTGATTGTTCTTTTGCCAATTCATGCGACAAGCGGACAAAAAGCACGGAATCATTTGGATTCTATGCGATCTACATATTACATTGCGGTCGATGAATTGCGCAGAAAAACAAGCTTATAAAAGAGGATTGCATCACCGGAGGAACGGAACATGGATCAAGTAGAGCAGCAGAACCTGGATCCGATTGAAATCGCAGACGGAATCTACTGGCTTGGGTATTCCTATGGTAGCAGCAGTCTGCACTGCAACCCGTATTTGATTGTTGAAGGAGACGAGGCGGTGCTGATCGACGGCGGCAGCCGCGATGACTTCAGCTATGTCATGCTAAAAATTTTGCGCATCGGCCTCAGACCCGCGCAGATCAAGCGATTGATCTATCATCACTATGATCCCGACCTGTGCGGCAACCTTCCGCAGATGGAAGCGATGATCAATACGCCGGAGCTTCACATCATCTCACACGCGGAGAACAACGTCTTCATCCACTACTATTCCAAAAAGACGCCGAAGATCGACTATCGCTCGATCAACAATGAGTTTGTGTTTGAATCCGGGCGGAAGCTTGCGTTTTACGGCACTCCATATTGCCACGCGCCGGGCAGCTTTGTCACCTACGATGCAAAGACGAAAACATTGTTTTCCAGCGATTTGTTCGGCAGCTACGATACCGAGTGGTCGTTGTTTAAGGAACTGACGCCTTCGTGTGAAACTTGTCATTCGCATCAGATTTGTCCTGTAACGGGCAAGGAGTGTCCGCTTTACCCCATCGGGCAGTTTCACCAGCACATCATGACGTCCAATGCCGCGCTTACCCACGCGCTGAACGTGATGGAAGCGCTCGATATCGAGCGGATTGCGCCGCAGCACGGCAGCATCCTCTCCGGCAAGCAGCAGGTGCAGATTGCGCTCCATTATCTGCGGAGGCTCGGAGACGTGGGAATCGATTATCTCGCCTCGGAGAAGATGCTATGAAGCGCTGGGATGCCGAACACGACGGCGAAATCTATCGCGATATACAAGCGCAGGCGAATCCGGCGCTCTCGTTGTATGCGCTGGAAAGCTACGCTATCATCGTAGACAACGTAATTCAAAATGAGCTTCTGCGAAATCTTGTCTTAAGCCATGCGGACATCGCGAGAAAGCTCGAGGAAACATACCGCCTGCTTGCGGAAAGCGAAAAGATGCTTTCAGAAGCGCAGCAGATTGCAAATATCGGTCGCTGGGATTTGTATTATCAAAACAATCTTTATGTCTGGTCCGATTCGTTCTATCAAATTTTACACTTTGATCCCCAGGAAGTGCCGAGTCTCGAGAGATTCATGGAGAGAATTCTGCCCGAAGATCAGGAGCATATCGCGGAAAACATGAAGAGACTCTCCCGCGAACAAGATACCTGGACGGATCGCTATCGCGTGATTCTGCCGGATGGCAAAGTTCGCTGGGTGCATGTCCGCCTGCACACGGACTTTGATTCGTCCGGATCCCCGATTCACAGCTATGGCACGCTGCAGGACATCACCGCCATGAAAGAGATCGAGGATGAGCTGGAGCGGTATAACAAGCACCTCAAGGAGATGGTCGCGGACAAGGTGAAGGAGATTTCCGAATCCCAGATGGCGACGATCTTTGCGCTGGTCAAGCTCGCGGAATCGCGGGACGACGAGACCGGCGCACATATCGAGCGAACAGCAAGCTACTGCCGCCTGCTCGCGGAAAAGGCGCGAATGTTGCCGCAGTATCGCGACGTGATCGACGACGAGTATGTCTCCACGATCCATCGCGCGAGTCCCCTGCACGACATCGGCAAGGTCGGCATCTCGGATTTGATTTTGCTCAAACCCGGCAAGCTCACGCCGGAGGAGTTTGCGATCATGAAGACGCATGTCGAAATCGGCTACCAAACGCTGATGACCATCGACAAGCGCTTTCAGAACAACGCGTTTGTGCAGATGGGGTTGGATATCACGCGCTATCATCACGAGAAATGGGATGGAAGCGGGTATCTGTTTGAGCTCAAAGGCGAGGCGATTCCGCTTTCCGCGCGCATCATGGCGCTGGCGGACGTCTACGATGCCCTGCGCTCCAAGCGCGTGTATAAGCCCGCGTTTTCGCATGAGCAGGCGTTGGAGATCATTCAAGAGGGCAGCGGCAAACACTTCGACCCGACGCTGGTAGAGCTGTTTTCCGCGTCGAGCTATGAATTTGCAGATTTGTTCGAGAGGATGACGTAAAAGATAAAAATTACGTAGAATGTTTTTATGATCGAACAACCTCCTGAATTTGGGGCGTTACCTTGCGGGCGGATGATATCCGCCCCTACATCCGCTCTTGCGAAGTAGTCCGGTACTCGAACCCTTTTGATTCGATCTAAACTTAGATTTTCGGGTGCACGTGTAGGGGCGGATATCATCCGCCCGCGAAGCCGGATTTCAAATCCAGAAGGCTATTTGTGACAGGCGCATCTTTCAGGAAGTAACGGAGAATCTCTTTTCGTTGCTGTATCAGCAAATATAAATACCAAAAAATGATAAGCCCGTAACACAAACACATATATTGCTGCTCAGCAGTAAATATAAAAACCAAAAAAATGATAAGCCCGTAACGCTCGATGGGGGAAAGAGCGTTGCGGGCTTATCTAGTTGCGTGGCGACAGTGGAAAGAGGGGGAGGTGGAGTTGCCGCCGCGCAACTTCTCAAACTCGCAGGGGGAGGCGCCATGGGAGAGGCGATGCGCCCTGCGAAGGAACACGTGTTGTTATGGCGTCTGCCGCGGATTTCCGCGGAGCAGATTCGCCGGGAGGCGGAGGATCAAGCCTCAGCCCTCGTAACGTAGCGCCTCGATCGGGTGCTTATTCGCCGCCTTATTGGCAGGATACAACCCGAAGATGAGGCCGATGGCGGAGGAGAACCCGACCGCGAGCAGCACAACGCCCAGCGACATCGAGAACGTGATCGTCTTGGCGACGAGTGTCACAACCTCCAGAATCAGCCAGGACAGCGCCAGACCCAGCAGACAGCCCATGAGGCTGACCATGAGCGCTTCGATGAGGAATTGCAGCATGATGCTCTTCTTGCCCGCGCCGATGGCCTTGCGAATGCCGATCTCCTTCGTGCGCTCCGTCACCGAGACCAGCATGATGTTCATGATGCCGATGCCGCCGACCAGAAGCGAGATTGCCGCGATGCCGCCCAATAGCAGCGAGAGCGTGCCGGTGACTGTGCTCATCGCGTCGGAGATGCTGCTCATGTTGACGAGCTTGAAGGCATCGTCATCCTGATGGAAGCGCGTGAGCATGAAGTCGTTTACCTGCGACTCGGTGTCGTCGGTACTGCCGCTGGGTGAGACGGAAAGGGACTGGATATACGGCTCGTCCGCCATGCGGGACTCCACCGTAAATGGTGTATAGGCGGAATATCCGCCGAGCATGGAGGCAAAGAGCGATTTGTCCTCCTCCAGAACACCAACGATGCGGAAATTCCGTCCGCCGATGGTCAGCTCTTCGCCGACCACGTCCGCCTTGCCGAACAGCTCTTCGGCCGTATTATACGCAAGCACCGTCACATAGGATGCGTTGTCCAAATCCGCGCTCTTGAGAAAGCGCCCGTACTTTAGCTTGAGTCCCTGAATCGTCTCGTAAGAGGGCGTCGTGCCGTAGAGGCTCACCGTCACGTCCGAGTAGCCGAACTTCGCCGTGGCGTTCATGCTGCCGGAGGGAGCTGCCTCGCCAACCGCGCTGAGAGAAGCGATCTCGTCGAGATCCTCCAAACGAATTGGGGAACCTTTGTCGTCCTTGATGTTGACGGTGACCATGTCGTTGCCGAGCGCCGTGATCTCGCTCGTGACCGCGCCTGTTGCGCCGTTGACGAGGGAAACCAGAACCACGAGCGCCACAACGCCGATGATGATGCCCAGCATGGTCAGAAACGAACGCATCTTATTGGAGGTGATGGCCTCCCAGGCCATCTTGAGTGATTGCAGAATCATGCGTCCACCTCCGAAACCCGGCCGTCCATGATGCGGATGCGCCGCTGCGCCTGCTTTGCGATCTCCTCGTTGTGCGTAATCAGCACAATGGTGTCGCCCGCGCGGTGCAGCTCGTGAAACAGCGCCATGATGTCCTCGCCGGTCTTGCTGTCGAGGTTGCCCGTGGGTTCGTCCGCAAGCAAAATTGCGGGATCGGTGGCAAGCGCGCGCGCAATCGCGACGCGCTGCTGCTGGCCGCCGGAAAGCTCCGCGGGTTTATGGCTGCTTCGGTCGCTTAAGCCAACGCGATCCAAGGCGCGCTGCGCTTGCTCCTTGCGCTCGCTGAGGTGCATCCGCTGGTAGATCAGCGGGAGCTCCACGTTGGAAAACGCGCTCATGCGCGAGAGCAGGTTGAAGTTCTGAAAGACGAAGCCGATCTTCTTGTTGCGAATCTTTGCGAGTTCCTCTTCCGAATATTGCTCGATGGATTGCCCGTCGAGGATGTACTCGCCGCTGTCCGCAACGTCCAGACAGCCGATGATGTTCATCAGCGTGCTCTTGCCGCTGCCGGAAGGGCCGATGATGCTCACGAACTCACCTTCGCGGATCGTTAGGTTTGCGCCGTCCAGCGCGCGCACCTCCTCTCCGCCGACCGAATACACCTTCGTGATGTCGGTCATGGTGATGATGGGTTTACCGCTTGCCATGATCAGTTTCCTCCGCCCGTCGGATAGCCGTTCTCCTGTGCATTTTGGCTTCTGCGCTGCATCATGGCGGCAAAGCCGGTCACGGCCGCGGTATCCTGATACCAAATCTGGTCGCCTGCGACGAGACCCGCGGTCACTTCCGCGTTCGTTCCGTCGGAAAGGCCGGTCGTGATGTCCCTGCGCTCCAGTTCGCCCGCGGCGTTTTTCACGTTGACATACGCGCCCGTGGAGTCTTCAATGATGCGGGCAACAGGGATCAGGGGCACGTTTTCCTTCTTGGAGGTGAGGATGACCGCGCTTCCGTTCATGCCCTCCAGCAGGCGCTCGTCGTAGCTCAGCGTCACCTCGACCGGATAGGTCGTGATGCTGCCGCTGACGGTGCCGATGCGGGAGATGTGCGTGACCGTTGCGGTGAAGGTTTCGCCGGGGTACGCGTCGAGGGTGACGGTTGCGCTTTGACCCAGCGCGACGGAGTCGATATCCAGCTCGTCCGCGTCAATCGTGAGCTTGACCGCGCCGCCCGTGAGCAGCGAAACTGCGTCGGTCATACCGTCGCTCGCTGTGGAGGCGGCAACCTCCGTGCCTTCGGCAATCTTCACTTCGCCGATGATGCCGTCCACCGGAGCGAGCACGCGCGGATCCTTCAGATAAGCCAGCAACTGCGCATACAGGGCGGCTTTCTCCGCGCGATTCGTAAACGCGGTGTTGTAGCTGTCTCCGGCGGGCGCGTTTTCGAGCGCGAAGAGCTTCGTGTTTGCATAGACAAAGTCGTTTTCACTGACCGCGACGTCTGTGATTTCACCGCCGGAAGCCAGCACCGCAACGGGCGCGTGAATCTCCAGCGTGCCTTCGCCAAGCAGCGTGTCGCCGTCATAGACCTGCGCTTTTGCCTGATAAGGCGTGCCGTTGTCCGTCAGGGTCACGAGATAGCCGTCCGAAGTTTTTTCGTAGACCATGCCGGTCGCCTTGCCGCCGTCCCAACGCACGGAAACCTTGCTGTAGAGCGCGAGGGTTTGATCGGTGGTAAACGAAACCTGCATCTTTTTATCTGTAGAGAGCAGCGCGAGCACGCCGTATTGGTTGATGACGGAGAGCACATCCTCGCCTTTGGTCGCGGGCAGATACTTCACACGGCCGCGCACAGGAGCGGAGACGCGCGTCACATCGTCGCGGGACGAGATTTGGCTGTCCAGCTGCGAAAGCTCGCTGCTCGTGGTGGCGGCGAGATTGCTCAGCGAGTCCAAATCCAGCGTGGCAAGCACATCGCCCGCTTTGACGGTGTCTCCCGCTTCGACGGATACGCTATCCACGAGCACGCCGCCGGGCAGCTGCAAGGTCGAGCTATCCTCGGATTTCAAGCGCCCGCTGCCGGTGATCGTCCGCTCGACAGTGCCGTTTTCCACCGTATAGGCGGTGTAGACCGGTTTGGAAGCGTTCTTGAGCGCGTTGCCGAGAACCAGCAGAACGACGATGATGGTGATCACCACTGCCAGCAGAATCCAGAGCCAAACGCGCGATTTTTTCTTTTTCGGTTGCATCTGTAAGAATCCTTTCCGTTTGTGTTCCGCATTCACCGGAGCACGATGGTTGTCATTTTCGGGTCTATCGTAACGATCGAACGTGAACTCAACAAAAACTGCCGCGCGGATTTTTTGTCATTTTTGTGAACCACACTTGCCTCAATCGCCGATGGGCAGAGACACGGTGAACTCCGTTCCTGCGCCTTCCTCGCTCTGGCAGCGGATTTCGCCGCCGTGCAGGGTCACGATGCGCCGCGCGATGGAAAGCCCCAGCCCGTTGCCGGGCACGGCGTGGGAGTCGTCTCCCTGATAAAACTTCTCAAAGATATGTCGCTGCATCTCCTCGGAGATGCCGTAGCCGTCGTCCCGGATCGAAAAGAGCACGTTCGACTCGCCCTTTTGCAGGCGGATATCGACGCAACCGCCCTCGGGAGTAAACTTGACCGCGTTGTCGATGAGGTTGAGCCAAACCTGACTCAATAGCTCCTCGTCGCCGGTGATTGTGACCTCGTCCAGCTCCACGTTGAGGTTGAGCCTGCGCTGCTCCCATTTGTTTTCAAAGAGCAGCACGCAGCGGCGCACCTGCTCCGTGAGGTCAAAATGCGCAAGGTTTCCCAGGATCGTCTGCTTCTCTACGCGGGAGAGGTTTAGCACGTTGGTCGCGAGCTGGGAAAGGCGCGAGGACTCGTGAATGATGATATCGAGATACTCGTTTCGCTGTTCTGGCGTGAGGTCGTCGTGCTTGAGCTCCTCCGCAAAGCCTTTGATCGAGACGATCGGCGTCTTGAACTCGTGCGAAAAATCATCCACGAAATCCGCGCGGAGCATCTCGATGCTGCCGAGCTCCTCCGCCATGCGGTTAAAGCTCGTGGTGAGCTCTGTGAACGATCCAGCGCTTGGCATACGCAGCCGCACGGAGAAGTCGCCCGCTGCAAGCCGGTTTATGGCGTCGATGACGCGGCGCAGGGGCTTGAGCGGAAAGCGGCTGATCATGAAGGATACCACAGTGCCGACCACCACGCTGATGATGAGCAGCATGAAGATGGGCAGCATCGGCTCCTGACGCGACAGCTTTGCGATGTTGATCGCGTTCATGCGGATAAGGAGTATGCCGACGATGAAGATCAAAAGCGACGTGATCAGGAGGATCAAGAACACGATCGCGGAGAACAGCACCGTCAAACCAAAGCGCTGATGGATGGTCTTGTGCTCCTGCTTCATGCTTTTTTCACCGCCTTATAGCCAAGCCCGCGCACGGAGACGAGCTCAAACTCCGGATAGTTCTCAAAGCGTCTGCGCAGGCGGTTGATGTGTACGTTGACCGTCGTGTCCCCGCTTTCAGACTCCATGCCCCAAATTTCGTCCATGAGCTGGATGCGCGTGAAGATTTTGTCGGGAGAGGAGAGCAGCTTGTAGAGCAGATAAAACTCCTTTTGCGGCAACGTTTGGTGATCGTCCCCGCGGGAGACCGTCAGCGCGTCGTAATCCAGCTCCACGCTGCCGATGGTGAGCTTGCGTTCGCTGACGATGCGGGAGCGCCGCAGCAGCGCCTTGATGCGCAGCAGCATCTCCTCGGTATCCACGGGCTTGGTCATGTAATCGTCGGTTCCCGCGAGAAATCCCTTTCGCTTGTCCGCGGGCAACTGCTTTGCCGTGACCATCAGGATCGGAACCGTGTTTCCCGCGGCGCGGAGCTCGGTCGCGAGGGTATAGCCATCCATGCCGGGCATCATGATGTCCAACAGGATGAGATCGACGTGGTTGCTGTCCAGAAGCGAGAGCGCGTCCTCCCCGTTGACCGCGGGAATCACGCAGTATTCCGCGCGTTCCAGCACGGCCTTCATGAGCTTGCGCGCGTTGGTGTCGTCCTCGACGACTAAGATGTGAAACATGGAGCCTTCCTCACTGCAACAATCTATGTTTGGGTAAAATCGCCTGTTCGGCAGAAACGTCAAAATGGGCGTATGGTTGCGCCCTTACAAGATACAGTATATGCCGAAAGATGAACGGAAGAAAAACTGCAGAAAAAAAGCGGGAAATTAGCCCTGAAGCCCGGCTGCCTGTCGCTCCATATTTTCCACGACGATGTCGAAAATCTCGCCAAGGGATGCGCAGTAGGCGAGGATCTCCCACGGGCGGTTGGTATGGAAATGGATCTTGATCAGCGATTCGTCGCCGACGGCGAGCAGGCTGTCGCCTTCAAAGGTTGCGGTGATATAGTCGAAGATTTCGTCCTCGCTGAGCTGTTCGCCAGCGAGCAGCAACTGCGTGTCAAATTTAAACTCAAGCATTGGGTGTCTCCTTTGCGTTTGATTCTTGTGCATGTTTGGTATCTGCTATCTTATCACCATTTGCGCGCCGCAGGCAAGCAAACGCAGGAACTAACGAGGAAAATGCCCGGGTTCTGCGAATTTCGTGCGTTTATCACGGTGAGAATTGTACTGTTCGTATAGATTGATACTATAAAGGATGGTGCAAAATCAAATGGAAAGTAAGCTATTGAAACTTCGACGCTTCAATCTCATCATGGGAGCGTTTCATCTCATTCAGGGCGTGATCATGCTATTTCTTGCTACAAGCGTGATTCAGAAGATCGCGGAATTTCAACCCACGATTACGCAGAATTATCTGATGTTTAACACAGCGACAAGGTCGCTTGAACTCACCAGCAAAGCGCTGTTTACCCTACCGTTTGGCATACTCGTTGCCTCGTTTCTCCTGATCTCCGCGCTGGCGCACTTGATCATCTATCTCAGCGGGGAGAAGTACCTTAGCGGCATCCGCGCGGGCATCAACAAATACCGTTGGTTCGAATATGCGCTAAGCTCGTCGATCATGATCGTGCTCATCAGCACACTGTTTGGCATTTACGACATCGCGTCTCTTGTGCTCATCTTCGTGGTGAACGCTTCGATGAACCTCTTTGGGCTCGTCATGGAACAGCTCAACAGCGGGGCAGAGAAGGGCAACGTCAAGTGGGGCCCGTTCGTTTGGGGTTCTATCGCGGGGCTTGCGCCTTGGGCAGCGATCCTGCTGTATATGTTTGGCAACGGAAACTTCGACATGGTACCCTGGTTTGTCTGGGCGATTGTCGGAACCTACTTTGTGGCGTTTAACACCTTCCCGATCAACATGATCCTGCAATACAAACGCGTTGGCAAATGGTCGGATTACGTCTATGGCGAGCGCGGATACATCATTCTCAGCCTCGTCGCGAAGTCGCTTCTGGCTTGGCTCGTGCTCTTTGGCGCGATGCAGCCCTAAGCAGACCTCGCTGCACATACAAAAACCGCCTCACGGCGGTTTTTATTTGCACTTACTATTTCTTTTCTTTGCTGCGCTTGTCGCGGATGATCGCCATGTGGCTCTCCTCAATCAACGTCACGCCGTTTGCCTTTGCCCAATCCACGCAGCCCTGCAGCGCCGCCTTGAGGAACACGCGCGGCACCTTGACGAGCGTCTTGCAGGCGTCGTCCGTAAACTTTACCTCCGTGTCCATGCGGCTTGCCGCGTAAATCACGGTGGAGAGATCCGCTTCCTTGCCCGCGGCGATGCGCTCGGCAATCGGGCGCGTAAAGCGCGTATACCAGAAATGCGTGTTGTCGCGATAGCCGTAGTCCACCGGAACGCGCGGGAAAGAGCCCGCCTTCACGCCGCCGATGATGGCGTTATAGAAGCGCTCCTTCATCAGAATCTTGTCGATCTTGAGGATAAAATGCACGCCGTACTTGCTGGTGATGCCGTTAAAGTCGCGATACGGCGGCTCCACACCCTCCAGCTGACCGACCTTTGCGCTGTCCTCAAACGCGTTTTCCAAATCGCTCTGCCAGGTGCACTCAAACACCTGATATGCCTCGCTTACCACGAGCGGGCGCGGGGCCTCGCCGCCAGCTTGTCCCTGCTCCAGCGAAAAACGGCAGCCGTTCATCTTCTCCTCGCAGGTTTCGCCGGGGAAGCCGAGGCGAACCGCCTCCTTGAAGTTTGCGCGGCTGTCCTCGATGAAGTTCAGCGCGCAGGTTCCGCTGCGGAGGATGTTCTGCGCGGTGTTGGAGCTGTTTCTGCACTCCAGCAGCATCGCGTAATAGTCCTTGCCCGCGATGTAGTACGGAAAGCACAGCGAATAGGACCCCAGCGAAGTCTGGCCGGTCTCGCTGAGCGTGGAGACCAGCACTGTCGGCATCGGGAAGAACGCCGATGTCTGGTAGAAGTTATCGACGATGCGAAGATCGCGGAACGAACTCATTCGAGTGAACCCTCCTCGGCCGTATTTTTCTTGTTTTTGTTGCGCATGCGGAGCACGTTAAACGTGATCAATGCCGCAATGATGATGAGCTTGAGCCGGATCGAAATCGGCGCCCAAACGGCGATGACGACGAACACCACGCCAAGCAGCGCGTGCCCTAAGAGATTGCGCCAATCGGTCAGATATGCCTTGAGTCCCGACCAGACGCGCCGGAAAACGGAAAGTGCGGGTTTGTTGTTTGTGTTCGGTTGATTGTTCACAGGGAAAGTTCCTCTCTATTTCCTATATTTTGTTTGCTTCCTATTTGCCCTTCGCCTGTTCACGAAGTCTTAGCGCGCAGTCAATCATGCGATCGATGGAACTGCCGAGTTGACGGAACTCTTCTTCGCTTAAGCAGGCGCAGACGCTGCTAAACCAATCGTCGTAGATGTGCATGCTCGCGCTGACGCTAGCCCTGCCCGCCTCGGTGACGCAGATGCTGTTTTTGCGCCTGTTCTGCGTGTCCTGCTCGCGCTGGATCAACTGCTTTTCTTCCATGGAGCGGAGCGCTTTGGCGACGGTGGTTTTATCCAGCATCAGCGCGTTTGCAATCATGTCCTGCGAGACCTGATTGTGAAAGCACAGGAAGGTGCAGATCGCGTGCTCGGTATCGGAAAACCCGGCGTCGCGAATCTGCTCGTGCCCGAAATCCCTGCCCAGCTTAATGAGCATACTCAGCTTCGAAAATTCCATGGAATAAACCCTCCGCATTCGATCGACTGCCGCGATGGTAACAGGTTAATAGTTGAAACGTCAACAGTTGCAAATTCAATTATAAACACTTCCGGGGAATTGTCAATCGCGCTCTTTGGCGTAAGTCGGGCACGGTAATAAAATACGCCGCGGCGCTGAGCGCCGCGGCGTATCGCTTGGTTCGGAAGCAAGTGAAGGTTTGTTATGATTTTTTACCCTTCTTGATCAGCGCATAGACGCCCGCAAACAGCCACGCGAGCACGAACACCAACCCGTAGAGGATGATGGGAATCCACGTGATCTGGTGGATATCCGCCCAGCCGACCCGGGTTCCGGTGAACAGCGAGCCCAGCGCGCCGCTGTACGTGATTGAAACCAACGTGGCGTAGCTGACGATCACGCCCGCAATCGCGAGGCGGTCCTTGAGGATGCCGTAAACCTGCGTGAGGATAAACATCATCATAAAGCCGAAGAAGAACATCGGCCACATACCGTTGCCCGCGCCTATGGCGACCACCGCGCCGTGGAACGCGACAAACACCTCCAGGAACGTCAGCCAACCGATTTTGGTGTGCCAGCTGGTGCGCGCGAGCGACATCTGACCCATCAGGAGGAAGAGGTACAAAAAGCCCAGCAGATGCCCCAGCGTGCCTTCCATCGGATGGAACCAGAAGGTGTAGACCACGGCCCACGAGATGTAGAACCCGTGGATCTTTTGCGTGGCGGCGACGCCCAGCGGGGGCAGATAGACCTTTTTGCCGAAGAAGAGCCCGCGGCGGCTGTTAAGCAGAATCAGCATCATGACAAGCATGACGATTACGGAACCCTGCGAGCTCATCACCGGCACAAACTGCGCAAGCGCATCGTAAAACAGCGTGGTCTGCACGAGATGCAGCACGATGAACACCGCGTTTGCGATGAGGAGCATGCGGTTGTATCGGCCGATTTTGCCCTCGTCCGGCCAGGGATCGTTCTTCAGCTTCGCAATCAGCACCCAAACGGTGATCTGATGCGCGAGATACAGCACCCACATGCTGATGGAGGCCCAAAGTTCGGGATGCGGCAGCTTCCAGTAATACCAGCTGGCGCCGCTGTCTGGCAGCAGTGTTGCGCGAAACGGCGCAAGCAGCGGGGAGAGGAGCCACGTTGCCGCGACCATCGCAAAGGAAAAGAGAAACACAAACCAAAGCGCATTTTTCAGACTGTAAGATTTTTTCGTTTCCATGCGGGATACCTCCACGAGATTCAAATGGAAATCATCTGCCGTAAAGCGCGGCAGCATTATGCGTTAAGATGCGGGCAACAGGAACGCGAGCATCGCGCTTGCCGCCTGCGATTGCTGCTCTTCGCGGGAGATCGAGGCTGTTCCGTCGCCATCCTGCAAGCCATAGTTGCCAAACTGCGCGTGGTTTCCGCCCTCGATCTTCAGCACGTTGGCGACGCCCGCGAGCTTGGATTTGTCCAGTTGGACATCCTCGCTGCCGTAGATGCAGAGCGTGGGAATCGGGCTGTCGTTGACGGGATAAGCCCCGAGCAGGATCAGGCCGGAAAGGCGATCCTCGTTGTCAGCGACATAGCTGCTCGCCATCGCGCCGCCGAGCGAATGTCCGCCGAGATACCAGCGGGAGACGGAGGGAACCGCGCCGTAAACCCGATCCGCCGCGTGAATATCAAACACCGCGAGCTGGAACGGCATCTTGACCAGCACGACGGTCACGCCGCCCGCACGGATGCGCTCTAGCAGCGGCAGATACGCCGTGTCCTCGACCTTGCCGCCGGGATAGAAGATGAGCCCCGTGCCGCTGTCATTCGCGGCGTCCGGCGTGAGGATGGTGAGGCCGCCTTCCTGCCGGATGTTCGGGCTGCTGAGCAGCGCGGTCGCGGTCTCGTCCGCGTGACGGTAGTCGTTCACATAGGCAAAGAATACGACCGCAAGTAGCGCGAGGACGACACCCAGTGCTAGGAATATCGTACGACCCGCGCGTTTGCGGGATGCTTGTTTTTGTGCCATAACAGATGCTCTCCTGTCGTTGATCGACTGTGAAAGCAGATGTACCGATGTATAGCAAAACTCTGCTGTCACCTATGATCTTATACAGTGATCAGCCGCGATTCAATCCTCGCTTGGTGACTTCCTCACGGGCAGGGGATGCAGCGGTAGGCGAAGATTGTTACGGTGCCCTTGCCGGGGTAGGTCTTGGTTTCGTAGATGTCAGGGAAGTTCTTGATGAGGTCGGTCAGCTTCGAAAACCCGTAGGTTTTGCTGTCAAAGTCTGGCATGACGCGCTTGATATAGCCGCCCGCGGAGGAGATGTTGACCCAGCCGTCGGCGTCCTGATAGCGGTCGCTCGCGGTCTTGAGCAGGCTGTGGATTGCCGTAAGATCCGTCTTTGGCGCGGGCTTCTCCGGCTTCTTGGCGGGTTTTGCTTCTTCCTGCGGAACCGGCTTCGGCTTTTCCACATTGCCGAGGTTTTGCGTGAGGATGAAGTTGTCGCAAGCGTTGCGGAAGGATAGCGGCGTCTTTTCCTCGCCGACGCCGAAGACGTAGATGCCGGCCTCGCGGAGGCGAATGGCGAGCGGGGTATAGTCGCTGTCGCTCGAAACGAGCGCAACCGCGTCGTAGAGCTGCGTATGCAGCAGATCCATGGCGCCGATGGCGAGAGAGAGGTCGGTCGCGTTCTTGCCGGTGGTATAGGCAAACTGCTGCTCCGGCTTGATGGCGAGGGTCTTGAGCTGCTCTTCCCAGTTTTTCAGCGCGCGGTCTTTCCAGTTGCCGTAGGCGCGCTTGACGACGATGCGCCCGTAAGTGGAGAGCTCCTCCAGAATCAGCGAGAGCTTGCTCAGCTGCGCGTTGTCCGCGTCGATCAGCACGGCGATATTATCTAAGGATTCCGATTTATCCATGATTTCGTACTCCGTTTCCGCCGCGATTTTCTCCGCGGCGATGGATTCACTATAGTGCCATTATAACACAACGGTTGTGTAGAATATGGAAACAAAAACAGCTCCGCTTGTGGCGGAACTGTCTTTGCAAGGAAGAAGAATGAAAAAGACCGATCGCTCGCTCGAAACACGCAATGGGGTTCTGGATTGCCGCCTGCGCGAGCGGCGCACATGCGCGCTCAGCGGGCAAACGACGGCAAAACGGGGGAAGAAACGGTACTTACGGGTTGGGCGCTTCGGTTGCGCGCTCTCTGGCGACGGGCGGGTGCGCGATGGGTGCCGCGCCGCAAATCGGGGTGGAATCAAACGCTGCACTCGTGTCGGGCACCGGCGCCGCGAGCGGAACCGAGTAGTCCGAAATCGCTTCTACGTTCGACTGCACCTTGGAGCTGACGCGGGTGGATTCGCATCCGCTGGCAAAAACGAGCACGGAAGCGATCATCAGGAATGCAAGGGAGAGCGTCAGCGTCCGGTAAAATGTATGCTTCATCATGAAACCCCTTAAAATCTTTTCTATGATAACAGCATACGATTATATTATTACATATTCGTTACAAAGAAAAGAAAATTCGAAATATTTTTTGTATGACCGTGTTTTGAAGAAAATCACTTGGGTTTTGGGATGAAATCGTGTTTTGCAATGGCTTGCGCGTTTCTTGATGTGACGGTACAGACAAAATCGACGCAATTACGCGCGCAATCAATCCGCCACAACAAGCCAAAGCAAGGCGAAACGCCAGCGCAGGCAAATGAAACTTGTACGGGTAACGACGTGACGCTTATGCGTAACAGGCAAACGGCAATAAATATTAGACCAAAACAACGGATATGTAACAATTCGGGAGAATTTCGGATCAAAAAAGAGCACCCGGAAAAAATATTTCTCCGGATGCTCCTGCTTTTTGCGAAAGTTCGCGGGGGATCAGTTGGTCAGCACGTTGTACTGCTTCTTGATGACGCGAAGGCGGGGGATATCCTGCTCGCTGACCAGCGTGGCCGCAAAGCCGCTGTGGCCCGCTCTGCCGGTTCTGCCGATGCGGTGGACGTAATATTCGGGTTTGTCCGGCACATCGTAGTTGATCACGAGGTCGATGTTGTCCACATCGATGCCGCGTGCGGCGACGTCCGTCGCGACCAGCACGGGGGTTTTACCCGCGCGGAAATCGCGCATGATGCTGTTGCGCTGGCCCTGGCTCAGGTCGCCGTGGATGCAGGCGCTCGTGAGTCCCGCCGCGTTGAGCTTGCTGGTGACGACCTTGACGCGGTTACGCGTGTTGCAGAAGATCAGCGTCAGGCGAGGCGAGGTCTCCTTCATCAGGAAGTTGACCGTGGTGATCTTGCCCGCTTCCGGCGTGTGGATGCTCATCTGGCGGACGGTCTTGGTGGGTTCGTTGCGCTCGCCAACCGAGATGGTCTCGGGTGTCTTGAGGTAGCTCTGCGCGATGCCGGAGATCTCCTTGCTCATGGTGGCGGAGAACAGCATCATCTGTCGCTCGTCCGGAATGGTGCCGAGAATCCACTTGATATCCGGCAGGAAGCCGAAGTCGAGCATCTCGTCCGCCTCGTCGAGTACGACGAAACGGATGTTGTTGAGCTTCAGCGCGTTCTGACCGATGAGGTCCTTCACGCGGCCCGGTGTGCCGACGACGACCTGCGCGCCGCCGCGCAGCGCCTGAATCTGCACACGCACGTTCTGACCGCCGTAGATGGACACCGTGCGCATCTTCTTGTGCTGGGAGAGCTTCTTAAAGACGGCGGTGGTCTGCAGCGCGAGTTCACGCGTCGGGCAGAGGATCAGCGCCTGGGGCTTGCGGTTGTCGGGGTTGATCTTTTCGATGATCGGCACCGCAAACGCCGCGGTTTTGCCCGTGCCTGTCTGCGCGATGCCGATGAGGTCGCGACCGCCAAGCAGCATCTCAAGGCTCTGCTCCTGAATCGGGGTGGGGGTTTCGTAGCCAGCCGCCTGAAGCGTCTGCTGCATTTCCGGGGTTAAGAGTTCGGTATAATTCATTTCCTGTTCTTTCTGTTCCGTAATGGCATAAAAATAAGACCATGCCGACAGAAGTAGGCATCGTCTTATGAAAAAATCTTGTGAAACAAGCTTTTCGATCGACGTTGTCCTGTCGTGCTGTTCGCTATTGATACGACGGAGCCGGAACGCTCGTAGCCGTATGGCAAGTGATATGTTTTCTTGCCAGGGCGTATCATAAATGCGACAGACAACGGGAGTTCGTACGAAAATCTTGGGTATCGTTTCGATTCAAATTGTATCCCCTGTACTTCTTTCGCAGGGGTGCTGCATCACAATACTGTGCTAGATTAGCACACATGTTCGTATTTGTAAAGTGAAGATTGTGTGGCGGAGGAACAAGCAAGGCGGGTGAGGTAAAATTTGAAGAAGCAAAGTTTGTGTGTCGGGAGGAGCAGATCACATAATAGATATGCTATTACACGCTTTCCATCAGGGCAATCTGCTTTTCGCGCATGGCGCGCACCTGCTCCAAATCCCCCGGAAACATGCGGTTGATGAGCTTGACCGCGTAGTCGCTGCCAACCAGCGCGTGGCGCTTGACGTGCGGCGTTGCGGCAATCTGCCCCAGCGTGCGGTAGACCAGCACGAACACGGGGTCGGTTTCCTCCCGTGCGAGGCGGTGCAGCGCAAAGGCGACCTGTCGCGCCTCCTGAAACTTCATGAGGCCCTCCTGCCATGCGCGGCTGACGGTGAAGCACGACTCGACGGTCTCGTTGCGCGGCATGCCACTCAGCGTGAGCACATACTCCGCAAGCAGCAGGCTGTAGCGGGAAACATCCTTGTGCGATTTTGTCTCGTAGATGGAAATCAACTTTTCCTTCAACTCCGGAATATCATTCAGCTTCTTGATAATCTTGACGCCTTCAAGCTCGTTTTCGTGCTTCAATCTTCTCACCTCGCGATAATAACAGTTTAACAAAAAACACCCTTTTTGCGAAGAGCGCCCTGTGCTTCGCGTAAAGTTCCTGTGGAAGCAGGCGCTGCATTTCCTCAACAATAAAAAATGATTTTTTTATTGATTTCTCTTTTCCATCCAATCAAGAGGTACAAAAAAAACGCCCTTCTTGCGAAGGGCGCTCTGCGATTCGCGCAAAGTTCCTGCGGAAGCAGGCGCTGCGTTTCACAAACAATAAAAAATCTTTTTTTTATTGATTTCTCTTTTCTATCCAATCGAAGGTAGAAAAAAACGCCCTTCTTGCGAAGGGCGCTTTGTGCTTCAGATCAATTACTTGCGGAAGCAGTCGCTGCAGTAAACAGGACGGTCGGAACGGGGCTGGAACGGAACTTTGCAGGGCTTGCCGCAACCTGCGCAGACCGCATCATACATCTGACGGTCGCCGCCGCCACGGGGAGAGCTCTGCTTACGGGCCGTGCGGCAGTTCTTGCAACGCTGGGGCTCATTGGTGAAACCCTTTTCCGCGTAGAATTCTTGCTCGCTGGCGGTGAAGGTGAAGCTTTGTCCGCAATCTTTGCAGACGATGGTCTTGTCGCTGAACATGGAAATACCTCTTTCGTTTTTTGATGGTTTTTGTTCTGGTGTACCCGTTCAATCACATTCATCTTTCGTGAATGGTTGCATCCTTGCTTGGGTTGGCGGCTTGAGGCTCCGGAAGAAACGAAAAAGGATCGTCTGTTTTCGCGAGATCAAGATGCCCTCGACCCTATCAATACGCCGCGTTGACTTTCGCCAATGTGCTTCTATCAAAAAACACATGCGCTCAATCATCAAATAACGGATGATCAGCATACATGTGCGGTCAAAGCAATTATTTTGAATACTTGATGACTATATCACAAAGATTTTTGCATGTCAATTATTTCCTAATAACAATCTGTGAAGTTTGCATATACAAGCGCTGTTTTTACGGCTTTTTTGCTGTTTTCCCCCAAAAAGGAGCGCATACCCGGTTGGATATGCGCTCCGCTTGGTCGATCTTACGCCTGTTGGCGATGCATTACATCGCGTTAACGCGCGCTTCGAGGGCCTTGAGCTGCTCTTTGAGCGCCTTGGGCATCTTCTCGCCGTAGCTCGCGTAGTGCTCTTTGATGGACTCGACTTCCGCCAGCCACTCGTCTTTTTCGAGGTGGAAGAGTTCTTCCATCGCTGCGTCGGAGACGTTGAGGCCTTCGAGGTAGAGGTCTTCCTTCTTGGGCAGGTAGCCGATGGCGGTCTTGACCGCGTCCACTTTACCCGTGACGCGCTCGACAACCCACTTCAGCACGCGGCTGTTCTCGCCGAAGCCCGGCCAGAGGAACTTGCCGTTTTCGCCCTTGCGGAACCAGTTGACGTAGAAGATCTTCGGCAGCTTGTCCGCGGTGGAGTTTGCGCCGACGTCGAGCCAGTGCTGCAGATAATCGCAAACGTTATAGCCGATGAAGGGCAGCATCGCGAACGGATCGCGGCGAACCTGGCCGATCTTGGCGGAGATGGCGGCTGCGGTGATCTCGGAGCCCATGATGGAGCCGTCGAAGATGCCGTGCGTCCAGTCGAAGCTCTCGTGAACCAGCGGGATCGTGCGCGGACGGCGGCCACCGATCAGGATTGCCGAAATCGGCACGCCTGCGGGATCCTGCCACTCGGGCGCGATGCAGGGGCACTGCGACGCGGGCGCGGTGAAGCGGGCGTTGGGATGGGCTGCGGGTGCATCCGCGGTGTCGGGAGACCAGTCTTTGCCCTTCCAATCGATGAGGTGCTTGGGCGCATCATAGCCGATGCCTTCCCACCACACGTCACCGTCGTCCGTCAGAGCTACGTTCGTGAAGATGGAGTTCTTGTCGCTGCTGCGCATGGCATTGAAGTTGCTGCTGTCGGAGGTGCCCGGTGCCACGCCGAAGAAGCCGAACTCGGGGTTGATGGCGTAGAGGCGACCGTCCTTGCCGTACTTCATCCATGCGATATCGTCACCGATGGTCTCAACCTTCCAGCCGGGGATGGTCGGGATCAGCATCGCGAGGTTGGTCTTGCCGCAGGCGCTCGGGAACGCGCCGGTGATGTAGGTCTTGTTGCCTTTCGGGTCGGTGAGGCCGAGGATGAGCATGTGCTCCGCCAGCCAGCCCTCGTCACGCGCCTGAACGGACGCGATGCGCAGCGCAAAGCACTTCTTGCCAAGCAGAGCGTTTCCGCCGTAACCGGAGCCGTAGGACCAGATCAGGCGCTCTTCGGGGAAGTGGCTGATGTACTTCTGCTCGATCGGGGCGCAGGGCCAGGAAGAATCCTTCTGACCTTTTTCCAGCGGCGCGCCGACGGAATGGAGGCAGGGGACGAATTCGCCGTCACCCAGCGTGTTCAGAACTTCGGTGCCCATGCGGGTCATGACGCGCATGTTGACGACAACGTAGGGGCTGTCGGTGAGCTCAACGCCGATCTTGGAGATGGGTGAGCCGATGGGGCCCATCGAGAACGGGATGACGTACATCGTGCGGCCATGCATGCTGCCCTTGTAGAGCGCGGACATGGTCTTCTTCAGTTCGACCGGGTCAACCCAGTTGTTGGTGGGGCCGGCGTCTTCCTGTTTCTTGCTGGCGATGAAGGTTCTGTTCTCCACGCGGGCAACGTCCGAAGGATCGCTGCGGAAGAGGTAGCAGCCGGGGCGCTTCTCGGGGTTGAGCGGGGTGGCCATGCCGCTGGCTACCATCTCGGCGAAGAGACGATCGTTCTCTTCCTGAGAACCGTCGCACCAGTAAACCTGGTCGGGTTCGCACATGTCCTGGCATTCCTTGACCCATGCGAGTAATTTCTTGTTGCTTGTCATCATTGTTTCGGCACCTTTCTTCTGTCAGTATGGTTTTATGGTGAAACTTGTCGGTTTCGATTATTTCAGGACGATTCCGTTCGGGAAACGTCGCTCCGGCGAAGACGCTCCTGCTTTGGAGCGGACGGAGAACCATCCTTGCCGCGACCCGGCGGGATCATGCATAATTGACGGATTCGGTGAGAAAAATTGCAAAATGCGGCGTGGTGAGGGTACTGCCGCGCGATGGCGTGTTCCGATGCTTGCCGGGAGCGAAAATTACAACCCCGAAGCCCGCGGAGATTTCGCAAAAAAACGCGCGTTTTTTGCGCATCGCGCGCAATCTTCACCAAATATATGATACACCGATTTATCAAGCATGGCAAACGTTTCGACGAAAAAATTCACAAGAAAATTTGCGTGAAAATCTCAGATTTGCGCGATGCAGGAAATTATGCAATTAATCCTGCAATTTTACAGTTGAGAAACTGCACGATCGATTGTTTTGCGCTGTTTCGGCGGGGATATCGCCGCTTTTCCTTCATTGCGCGCATGGATCGATTCGGTAAAAGAAGTGCGACTTACCTAAGCTTTCGCTGCGGATGGGCAGAATGGGGCTGTCCAGAAATGATTGCTCGATCTAAATGGGAGGCTTTCGTGTCACGGGCGGATGATATCCGCCCCTACACGTGCACCAGAAATTCTAAAATTAATTCGTGTCAGAAGGTTCCGCATTGAGCGTTACTCCGCTAGTGCTGATGTAGGGGCGGATATCATCCGCCCGCGGTGACCCAAGCTAAATTGAAAGGCTGTCCGTGAAAGAAAGAATCTTTCCGGACAGCCAATCCAAAAGAAACGTATAACGCGCGGCAAAAACGCGCGGGCGGTTTCTACTGCCGCCTTTTTCGCGCGCGATGCACGCATGTATTCAGGTAAAGAAACAGCTCAAGCCTTGCCAGCAATCGAGTCATGGGTCTACAAACCACTTCGGGTTCTCATAGTAGAGGTATGCATCCTTTTTTCCGATGCGGCAGGTATAGCGGATGCCGCTGCCGCCGGCCTTGAGGCTCGCCGCGCGCCGCACGTCCGAAATAGCCGAAATTTCAAACTTCCGCCCATCCTCCCAGAGGATGCGCTGCGGGTGCATCACACCCGCCTCGTCACAGGTCAACTCCACCGCGACATAGACTTTCATAGAATAATTCCTCCCGCGCGCTGACGCGCATCTGATCAAACAGAAAGTTGATTTTAATATAGAAACGATTGCTTTCAAAAATCAGAGGGTCGACTCAGCGACCGCCGATGACGCTGTCCATCGTTGCGTTCTGCAGGTATCCGACCGGATGCACGATGTGGTCTACCTTTGGCGCCATGAGCCCGATCTCGCGATCCTTGAGGAAGATCGCGCGTCCGATCGCGCGGTAGCCGAACCTCCTGCGGATGTCGTCAACCGCGACCTCGGCTGCCTCCGCCTTTCTGCGCGGGGCCTCGTCGTCAAAGAGCGAGAGCTGCTCTGGGTTATCCACGCCGATCAGGTCGGCGCAGGAGACCGTCAGCGAGCGGATCGGCGTTTGCCAGGTGTAGTTTTCGCGAAAGAGCGCCATGCAAGCGCGCGAAATCTCGATGGTGATGTTGGTAGGGCGGCTCAGCTTTGTTTGGCGGATAAACGAGACAAGCCCGGTGTCCCGCACGCTCAGGCTCGCGGTCTTTGCGCGCATGCCGTGTTCGCGAAGGCGCATCGCGACGCTTTCCGCCAGCATCGAGATGGTCAGATACACATCCTCGTCGTTGACAAGGTCGCGCGGCGTGGTGAGGCCGTTTCCGACGGATTTCACCGGCTGCTGGTCGATCATGCGCATCACGGGTGCGATGTCCAGCCCGTTGGCAAACGCGTGCAGCATGCTGCCTGCCTTGCCGAACTGCGCGCGCAAAAACGCCTCCGGCGTGGTCGCGAGGTCGCCAATCGTGATGATGCCGTACTTGAGCAGCTTTGCTTCCGTGGATCTGCCCACATACAACAGATCCCGCGCGGGCAGCGGCCAGGCGACGCTTTGATAGTTCTCCGGCGAGACCAGCGTGACCGCGTCCGGCTTTTTGATGTCCGAGCCCAGCTTTGCAAACACCTTGTTGTCCGCAACGCCCACGGAGACCGTGATGCCGAGCTCGGTTTTGATGCGATCCCGAATGACGTTTGCGAGGCGGTGCGCGTCCGCCATGCTCGTCGTGGAGGCGGTGACGTCCACCCAGTTTTCGTCGAGGCCGAACGCCTCCACCTGGTCGGAATACTCGCTGTAGATCTCCCGCCCGAGGTCGGAAAAGCGGTGGTAGGAGTCAAAGTCCGGCTTGACGGTGATCAGGAGCGGGCATTTCTGCTTTGCCTGCCAGATCGCCTCCCCCGTCTTGACGCCGAACTTCTTCGCCAGCTCGTTTTTGGCGAGGATGATGCCGTGCCGCGCTTCGGGGTTGCCCGCGACGGCGACGGGATGCGGCCGCAGCGCGGGGTCCAGAAAGCATGCCACCGAGGCATAAAAACTGTTGAAATCCGCGTGGAGAATTCTGCGTCCCATCGGCGCCGCCTTTCCGCCGCGATGTTCCCGCTGGTGCGGCAAATATTGAATACGAACTAATGTTCGTATATATAGTATAGCGCTTTTGCGGAGGGTGTCAAGCCCGATTTCGGCGCGCGATTTGCCGGACAGAGTGCCGTAAACTCACGCAAACTTTCCCGGCAACCGTCGATTTTATGCATTGCGGTATGTTATACTGAGTTAACATATGCAACGACAGCGCGCTTCTTCCCGCGGAAAAAAAAACGGAGCGAACCCGCAAAGCAGCGTGCGCATCATAATAGAATATGAAGAGAAGGGACAAACCGGCATGAACAGCAGGGATCAGATTGCAGAATCACTCAAATGGAAATTGACAGACATCTACGCCACCGAGGAGCTTTGGGAGGCGGACTATGCGAGCTCTCAGGCGCTGGTCGCGGACTTTCCGGCGCACGCGGGCAAGCTTTCGGCGAGCGCGGACGCGCTGTACGCGGCGCTTTGCGACGACAGCAGCATCTGGCAGCTGGTGGAGCGCGTATATACCTACACCCATCTGCATAAGGACGAGGACAACGGCAACACGAAGTATCAGGGCATGACCGACCGCGCGCTGCAGCTCTATGTCTCCGCGCAGGCGGCGTCCTCCTTCCTCGATCCGGAGATTCTGACGATTCCCGAAGAGAAGCTGCTTGCCTGGGCCTCCGAGGAGCGCTTTGCCCGCTTCCGCTTCCGCATTGCGGACGTAGACCGCCGCCGCGCACACACGCTCTCGACGGAAGAAGAGCGCCTGCTCGCGATGGCGCAGGAGCCGCTCTCCGGCGCGGACAATATCTTCACCATGCTCACGGACGTCGATCTCGACTACGGCACCGTGGTCAACGAAAGCGGAGAAACGGTCAAACTCACCCACGGCAGCTACAATATGTTCATCGTCAGCCCCGATCGCCGCGTGCGAAAGGACGCCTACGAAACGTTCTACAAAGCCTATCGCGGCATGAAGAACACCCTCAACGCCACCTACTCCACCTCCGTCAAGGGAGACGTGTTTCAGGCGCGGGCGCACAAGTTCGAAGGCGCGCTGGAATCGGCGCTGCACGGAAACGGCGTGCCGGTCGCGGTATATGAGCAGCTCATCGAAGCCGTACACGAGTCGCTGCCGGTGCTGAAGAAGTACCTGAACATCCGCAAGCGCGTGATGAAGGTCGATCAGCTGGAGATGTACGATCTTTATGTGCCCATCACGCCGGACGTGGACGACGATATGTCGTATGAAGAGGCGAAGGCGCTGGTCAAGGAGGCGCTCAAGCCCCTCGGCGCGGAGTACCAGACCCTGCTGGAAAAAGCGTATACCGAAGGCTGGATCGACGTTTACGAAACGCCGGGCAAGACCAGCGGCGCGTTCTGCGCGGAGACCTACGGCGTGCATCCCTACGTGCTGCTCAACTTCCAGGGCAAGACGGACGACGCCTTCACGCTGGGTCACGAGCTTGGCCACGCGATGCACTCGCACTATTCCGCGGAATCGCAGCCGTTTGAAACCTCGCACTACCGCATCCTTGCGGCGGAGGTCGCCTCCACGGTCAACGAAACGCTGATGACGCACCACCTGCTCAAGGGTGAGCAGGATCGCGTCAAGCGCGCCTACTATATCACGCA
The DNA here is from genome assembly GCA_963667195.1 of Christensenellaceae bacterium. Classification (GTDB taxonomy): domain Bacteria; phylum Bacillota; class Clostridia; order Christensenellales; family CAG-138; genus UBA7703. Next base: position 911,359 of record OY762962.1, on the reverse strand, counting down.
GTTCCTCGAATCCTTCCGCACGACGTGTTTCCGGCAGACGATGTTCGCGGAGTTTGAGATGAAGGCGCACCGCATGGCGGAAAACGGAGAGCCGCTGACGGTCGACAGCCTGTCCGAGATGTACCGCGCGCTCAACGAGCTGTATTATGACGGCGCGCATGTGGACGACAACATCGCTCTGGAGTGGATGCGCATTCCGCATTTCTACAACGCGTTCTACGTCTACCAGTACGCAACCGGACTTTGCAGCGCGGTCAAGCTCGCGGACGACATTCTCCACGCAAACGCGGTGGAGCGCTATACCAACTTCCTCAGGAGCGGCGGCAGCGACTACCCGATTGAGGAGCTCAAGGCAGCGGGCGTCGATCTGACAAAGAAAGAGAGCATTCTGGAGTCCCTCCGCGTGTTCGCGCAGTATGTGGACGAGCTGGATGCCCTGATGCAGTAACACCTATTTATATAGAAAATAAGGAGTGTAGACGATGGAAACCAAGGAATACAACGAACAGGAAGCGAAAGCGTATATCCTGAATTGCTTCCGCGAGCAGGGCGATTTCGCGGAGATTACAGACGAAAAGACGCTGGATGCGATGGTCACCGCCGTGATGGCGCACGACGCCGCGTTTATGAAGTCGAGCGGCGCGGACGAAGGCGAGGTCTATGACGACGACGCGGCATTCGACTACATGCACGAGAAGATGAGCGCGCAGTTTGCGGATCTCAAGATGTACATGCTCCGCCTCGTTGAGGACTACATGGACTACAACGAGCGCTATCTCGACAGCCTCGGCCTCATCGACTGGGAGTAAGAATTTTGTTTGACGGCAGAGCCGAAATCCGCAACAAGGGTTTCGGCTTTGTTTTTTTGCAAAAAGTGTCCGAAAAAAGGCGATTGCAGCTGTTTTTGCAGATATTTCCCGTTGAGGGACGCGTTGCTTCGTGTTAGAATAAGCGCATCTGAAAAAAATAGATGCACCATTCTATTTTTTTGCGCATGGATTTGTGTCAATTAGACCGGAAAAGCGTGCATTTTATAGCGGAGCCATCTAAAAAATGTATCGATATTTTAATACTGATATCTTTTCTTTTGCGATTTGTCGCAGTATAATAGGCAAGGCTCAATTTTAAAATGATTCACATATGTTCAAACCGGGGAACAGCATCGGAAAGGAGACCCAATGTACCGAATCGTAACAAAGCGCGCGCTGCATGAGACGGTCACGCTCATGGAGGTGGAGGCGCCCTATATCGCGAAAAAAGCGAAGCCGGGTCAGTTCATCATCTTCCGCGTGGATGAGGACGGAGAGCGTGTTCCGCTGACCGTCGCGGGAACCGATCCCGTGCGCGGCACGGTCACCATCATCTTCCAGAAGGTCGGCTATAGCACCAAGCGGCTGGATTGCCTCAATGTCGGGGACTATATCCTCGATTTCGTAGGCCCGCTGGGCGTCGCGAGCCACCTTGCCGGCATGAAAAAAGTCGCGGTGGTCGGCGGCGGACTCGGCGTTGCCATCGCGTATCCGCAAGCCAAAGCGCTGCACGACATGGGTGCGGAGGTGGACATCATCGTGGGCTTCCGCAACACCGACCTGATGATCCTCATGGACGAGATGAAGGACGCGAGCACGAACCTCTACGTCATGACCGACGACGGCAGCAACGGACACAAGGGCTTCGTTACCTCCGCGCTGGAAGAGCAGCTCAAGGCGGGCAAAGATTACGACCACGTGATCGCCATCGGGCCGCTCGTCATGATGCGCGCGGTTTGCAACATCACGAAGCAATACAACATTCCCACCGTGATCTCGATGAACCCCATCATGATCGACGGCACGGGCATGTGCGGCTGCTGCCGCGTCACCGTCGGCGGCGAGATGAAGTTCGCCTGCGTGGACGGGCCAGACTTCGACGGATTCCAGGTGGACTGGGACGAAGCCATCGCCCGCGGCAAGATGTATCGCAAGGAAGAGGCGGAGAGTCTTGAATGCAAGGCCTGCAACCTCAAGAACGTAGAGCTTCAAGCCAAGCGTGGAGGAAACTGATATGCCGAATATGAGACTGACCAAACTGCCCGCGCGCGAGCAGGACCCGAATATCCGCAACTGCAACTTTGAAGAAGTATCGCAAGGCTACGATGAGGCGATGGCGGTGGACGAAGCCAAGCGCTGCCTCAACTGCAAGCACAAGCCCTGCGTCGATGGCTGCCCCGTGAACGTCCGCATTCCGGAGTTCATTCAACTGGTGGCCGACGAGAAATTCATGGAGGCCTACGAGGTCATCCGCTCCACCAACGCGCTGCCCGCCGTCTGCGGCAGAGTCTGCCCGCAGGAGACCCAGTGCGAGGAGAAGTGTGTGCGCGGCATCAAGGGCGAGCCGGTCGGCATCGGCAGGCTTGAGCGCTTTGTCGCGGACTACGCCATGGCGCACGGCGCCCAGCCCGCCAAACCCCTGCCGGACAACGGCAAGAAGATCGCAGTCGTCGGCAGCGGCCCCGCGGGACTCACCTGCGCGGGAGACCTCCGCAAACTTGGATACGAAGTCACCATCTTCGAGGCGCTTCATACCCCCGGCGGCGTGCTGGTGTACGGCATTCCCGAATTCCGTCTGCCCAAGCAGCTGGTGCGGCAGGAGATCAAGACGCTGGAGGACATCGGCGTCAAGATCGAGACCAACATGGTCGTGGGCCGCAGCATCACGCTCGACGAGCTGCTCGAGGACGAGGGCTACAGCGCGGTGTTCGTCGGCAGCGGCGCGGGACTACCGCGGTTCCAGTGCATTCCGGGCGAAAATCTCAACGGCGTGTATTCGGCAAACGAGTTTTTAACGCGCATCAACCTCATGAAGGCGTATAGCTTCCCGAATTCGGATACGCCGGTGCAGGTCGGCAAAAACGCGGCGGTCGTCGGCGGCGGAAACGTCGCGATGGACGCGGCGAGAAGCGCAAAGCGACTGGGTGCGGAGAACGTCTACATCGTCTACCGCCGCGGTGAAGCGGAGATGCCCGCCCGTGTGGAAGAGGTGCACCACGCGAAGGAAGAGGGCATCATCTTCAAGATGCTCACGAACCCGACGGAGATTCTCGGCGACGAGAACGGCCACGTCAAGGGCATGACCTGCGTGGAGATGGAGCTCGGCGAACCCGATGCGAGCGGACGCAGACGTCCCGTCGTCAAAGCGGGCAGCGAGCACACGATCGATGTTGATACGGTCGTGATTGCCATCGGCAACAGCCCGAACCCGCTGATCAAGAACACCACGCCGGGGCTCAAGACCGAGAAGTGGGGCGGCATCATCGTGGACGAGTGCACCGGCAAGACCAGCCGCGAGCATGTCTACGCGGGCGGCGACACGGTCACGGGTGCCGCGACGGTCATCCTCGCGATGGGCGCTGGAAAAACCGCCGCAAAGGCGATTCACGAGGAACTGAGCAAGTAATAAACTTCTTTTTATAAAAGAAGCAAAAAAATTCTCCTTTGTTGTACAATAAAACGTATAGCAAAGGAGTTTCTTTTTGTTTCTTTTTCTTTTTAAAGAAAAGAAAGATTTTATGAAGATAACTATTCCGGAAAACCTCCAGCCGCTGGCGGAGGCGTTTGAAAAAGAGAAGATTGAAGCATATGCCGTCGGCGGCTTGGTACGCAACGCGCTGTTAAACCTGCCGCCGTCGGATATCGACGTTTGCTCGCGGCTGACTCCGCAGGAGATCGTGGAGATCATGCCGCGCTACGGTATTCGCGTGATCGAGAAAGCCGCCGAGATGGGCACCGTGGAGCTGCACTTTGGCGGCGTGATCGTCGAGCACACCACCTTCCGGCGGGAGGCGTATGCCGAGGGCGGCGAGCACCGCCCGAACATGGTCGCGTTCGGCGAGAGCCTCGCGGACGACGCGTGGCGGCGGGACTTCTCCGTCAATGCGCTGTACGCCAATCTTGCGACCGGCGAGGTTAGCGACCCCACGGGCGGCATCCCCGATTTGGAACGGCACATCATCCGCACAACCAGCGCCGACCCGGACGACATCATGCGCTCCGACGCGCTGCGGGTTCTGCGGCTCGTGCGCTTTGCCTGCGAGCTGGGGTTTGAAATCGAAGAGAACACATGGCAGGCGGCGAAGCGAAACGCGCCGAAGCTTGCCGACATCGCCGCCGAGCGCAGGCGGCAGGAGTTCGTGAAGATTTTGCTCACCGACGCGCGCTATCCCGCGCTGGGTCGGGACGAGCTGCGCTCGCCTCTGCGCGGGCTAAGACTGCTGGACGAGCTGGATGTTTGGGACGTGCTCGTGCCGGAGTTCAATCTTGCGCGCGGCATGGCGCAGCGGCCGGATCACCACCGCTACGACGTGCTGGAGCATAGCTTCCGCGTTGCTGCTGCGGCACCGGCGACGGAGAAAATGCGCCTCGCGGGGCTGCTGCACGACGTCGGCAAGCCCGACTGCAAGCGCGAGACGGGCGTGCAGTATGCGCATGATAAATACGGCGAGCGGATCAGCAAGCGCGTGCTGAATGACCTGCGCTTTCCGACGCGGACCATCACCGAGGTGAGCCAGCTCGTCGAAGGGCACATGTACGACATCCAGCACATGGCAAAGACGGACACCCTGCGCGTGAAGTTTGCGACCTGGGGCAGGGAGCGCACGATGGAGCAGATTCTCCTGCGGGAGGCGGATATCCGCGGCTGTGGGTATGATGTGGACTATGTGGCGGACGATTGGCGCGCGCTGTATAGCACCATGCTGCACGACGGCACGCCGTTTTCCGAGCGCGAGCTTGCGATTTCGGGTCAGCAGCTGATGGAAGCTTCGGGTCTACCCGAAGGCAAAGCCCTCGGCGAACTCAAAAAGAAACTCTTTCTCCACTGTGTGAAGCACCCGAAGGATAATAATCTGGCAAGGCTGATACAGCTGGCGAAAAAACGGTAGTGTAAAGGCGTAGAAAAGCGCCACGCAAGTTGTTTGCTGCATGGCGCGAATTGATCACTGCCGAAAGCAGAGGATTCCGGCGATCCATAACACAAGTACGACGATCAAAAGAATCAGAATGGTTTTTGACTTCGTGTGAAACAGATCGAAATATCCCTGCCAGCCGGATGGCGTCGTTCCTTTTGATCGACCCACGCAGTAAGCGTTCCAGTAAATCAACGGAACCGGAACGAGAAGCGAGAGTACAATCAGAACAGTCCACGCCGTATCCCCGATTCGCTCCCGAACACCGCTGTAGTAATTCAGAGGCAGGATAAATACGGTTACAAACATGTTAATCAGAAGCGGAGCGATTCCCGCGATGCGCCAAAGCACTTTTTGAAATTTTGTCATACAGTGTGTAACCTCAATTGATACTATGATTGCTTTTATAAGTAAGACAATCGAACAGACGACTTATGACAACGCAAAGAAAAAACCGTAACGGTCGTTCTTTTGTTTCTTTTCTTTCAAGAAAAGAAATATCGTTCTTTCCCCTTTAATTGACATTTTCGGGCGGTTACCCGATAATGTATGAAGTAAATTTGGAGGCAAACGGCAATGGAAGAGGTAAAACGCCCAAAGAACTTCATCGAGGAGTTCATCGAAGAGGACATGCGCACCAAAGAGCCGCGCGTGCAGACCCGGTTTCCGCCCGAACCGAACGGCTACCTGCACATCGGCCACGCGAAAGCCCTCGCGATCGATTTTGGCATGGCGGAGCGCTACGGCGGCATCTGCAACCTGCGCTTTGACGACACGAACCCCGCCAAGGAGGACGTGGAATACGTCGACGCGATTCAGGCGGATATCCAGTGGCTTGGGTTCCGCTGGAACGAAGTCCTGTTCGGTTCCTCTTACTTTGACCAGTGCTATGACCTCGCCGTCAAGCTCATCAAAAAAGGCGTCGCCTATGTGGACGAGCTGACAAAGGATGAAATGCGCGCCTATCGCGGCACGCTCACGCAGCCGGGCAAAAACAGCCCGTACCGCGACCGTCCCGTGGCGGAAAACCTCGATCTGTTTGAGCGCATGCGCGCGGGCGAATTCGAGGACGGAAGCATCACCCTCCGCGCGAAGATCGACATGGCGTCGCCGAACATCAACATGCGCGATCCCGCGCTGTACCGCATCAAGCATGTGCGGCATCATCAGACGGGCGACAAGTGGTGCATTTACCCGATGTACGACTTTGCCCACCCGATTCAGGACGCCATCGAGGGCGTGACGCACTCGCTCTGCTCGCTGGAATACGAGGCGCATCGCCCGTTGTACGATTGGGTCATCACAGAGTGTGAGTTTAACCCCAAACCGCGGCAGATCGAGTTTGCGCGGCTGAACATGACGGACACCATCATGAGTAAGCGGTATCTGCGCCGCCTCGTGGAGGAAGGGTTCGTTTCCGGCTGGGACGATCCGCGTATGCCCACGCTCTGCGGCATGCGCCGCCGCGGCTATACCGCCGTTGCCATCCGCGATTTCCTCGACCGCATCGGCGTTTCCAAGGCGGACAGCGTCGTGGACGCCGCGATGCTGGAGCACTGCGTGCGTGAAGACCTCAACGAAAACGCAGCGCGCCGGATGGCGGTGCTCGATCCCGTGCTCGTGGAGATTGAAAACTGGGAGGACGGCAAGGTCGAGGAGATCGAACTCGAGAACCACCCGAACCATCCCGAACTGGGCACACGCAAGGTGAAGCTCGGCAAGCGCGTCTATATCGAACGCGACGACTTTGCCGAAGTGCCGCCGAGCAAGTTCTTTCGCCTCAAACCGGAAGGCGAGGTGCGCCTCAAGAGCGCGTACATCATCAAGTGCGTGCGCTGGGAAAAGGACGCGGAAGGCAACATCACGAAGATCATCTGCACCTATGATCCAACGAGCCACAGCGGCGAGGAATCCCGCAAGGTAAAGGGCACGCTGCACTGGGTCAACGCGGACGACGCGACCAAAGCGGAATTCCGGCTCTACGACACGCTGATGAAGAGCGAGACGGCAGCAGCCGACGACGCGGAGGAAGAGGAAGGCGCGGTGGAGAAGGACTTCATCGACAAGCTCAACCCCGATTCGCTCGTGACCTTGCGCGGCTTTGTCGAGCCCGCGCTCAAGGATGCCCCGGCGGGCGAGCATTACCAGTTCCTGCGCGAAGGATATTTCTGCGCGGATCTGACGACCAAGCCGGAAGCCCCGGTCTTCAACCGCACGGTTGGACTCAAAGACAGCTACAAAGCCTAATTCAGAATAAATTCTTTTGTTTACTTTTCTTTTAAGAAAAGTAAAGTTTGGAGAAAATCTTATGGTTCGAACCCGATTTGCCCCGTCGCCGACGGGTTATATGCATCTGGGCAATCTGCGCAGCGCGCTGTATACCTATCTCTACGCGAAAAAACACAACGGCACGTTCATCCTCCGCATCGAGGACACCGACCAGAGCCGCTATGTCGAGGGCGCGGTGGATGTCATCTACAACACCCTAAAGGACATCGGCATGAATTGGGACGAGGGCCCGGATGTCGGCGGCGACTACGGCCCGTATGTCCAGAGCGAGCGCAAGAGCATGTATCTGCCGTATGCCGAGCAGCTGGTGAAAGCCGGCAAGGCGTACTACTGTTTCTGCACCAATGAGGAGCTGGACGAGCGTAGAGAGAAGGCTTCCGCAAAGGGCGAAGTTTGGAAATATGACAAGCACTGCCTCCATCTTTCGCAGGACGAGGTGCAAAAGCGCATCGCTGCGGGCGAACCCTACGTGATCCGCCAGAACGTGCCGCTCACGGGTGAGGCCTCGTTTGACGACGTGCTCTACGGGCATATCAGCGTGGACTGCGCGGAGCTGGACGACATGGTGCTCATCAAGGCGGACGGCATGCCGACGTATAACTTCGCCAACGTGATCGACGACCACACGATGGCGATCACGCACGTGATGCGCGGCAACGAATACCTCGCCAGCACGCCCAAATACAACCTCTTATATGAAGCATTCGGCTGGGAGAAGCCCGTCTATATCCACATGACGCCGATCATGCGCGACGCGAGCCACAAGCTCAGCAAGCGCGACGGTGACGCGTACTTCGAGGACTATCTGAAAAAAGGCTACCTCAAGGAAGCGATTGTGAACTACGTTTCCCTGCTCGGCTGGAACCCCGGCGACGAGCGGGAGTTCTTCACGCTGGACGAGCTAAAAGAAGCGTTTGATGTGACCGGTATGTCCAAATCCCCCGCGATCTTCGACGTGAACAAGCTCACGTGGATGAACGCGGAATACGTTCGCAAGCTCTCGCCTGCGGAGTTTACGCGCCACGCGCTGCCGTACTACGAGCAGGCGGGCGTTGCGGGAATGGATCACGATGTCCTCTGCCGCATCCTGCAGCCGCGCACGGAGATCTTTTCGCAGATTCCGGAAGTGGTGGATTTCCTCGCGAGCTTGCCGGAATACGACGCGGAGCTCTTTACAAATAAGAAGAGCAAGACCGATTCTGTCGTTTCCGCCGAGGTGTTGGATTTTGTGATTCCCGCGCTCACCGCGCTGCCCGCGTGGACGGAAGAGGCGCTGCATGAGACCCTGCTTGGCATGGCGGAAGCGCGCGGCATGAAGAACGGAACGCTGCTTTGGCCGGTGCGCATCGCGTTGGCGGGCAAGCAGGTGACCCCCGGCGGAGCCATCGAGATCGCCGCTCTTCTCGGCAGAGAAGAATCTTTAAGAAGATTAAATTTTGGCAGAAACAAGCTCTAATTTCTTTCTTTTTACAAAGAAAGAAACAAAGAAATTATCACATAAGTTCTTTTGCTTACTTTTCTTTCAAGAAAAGTAAGAGAAAAGAAAAGGAGAATTTGTCATGAAACTTGGAGTGATCGGTCTGCCGAATGTCGGCAAGAGCACGCTCTTTAACGCAATCACGCAGGCGGGCGCACAGGCCGCGAACTACCCGTTTTGCACCATCGAGCCGAATGTCGGCGTCGTTGCGGTGCCGGACGAGCGGCTGGACGTGCTGGCCAAGATGTACAACCCCGAAAAATACACACCCACGACAATCGAGTTTGTCGATATCGCGGGGCTTGTGCGCGGCGCGAGCCGCGGCGAAGGCCTCGGCAACAAGTTCCTCTCGCATATCCGCGAGGTGGACGCGGTGGTACACGTCGTGCGCTGCTTTGAGGACGAGAACATCGTGCATGTCGATGGCTCGGTCAACCCCGCGCGGGACGTGGAGACGATCTCGCTGGAGCTGATCTTTGCGGACATGGAGACGGTGGAGAAGCGCCTCGACCGCGCGCGCAAGCAACTCAAGGCGGGGGATAAGAAGACCATCGCGGAGGTCGCGCTGCTGGAGCGCATCCAGCCCGCGCTGGAGAGCGGCAAGCCCGCGCGCAGCATCGACCTCACGGACGACGAAGCGGAGCTCATGCGCGGATTCTTCCTGCTCACGAGTAAGCCCATCATCTACGTCGCCAACGTCAGCGAGGACGAGGTCGGCGCGGAGCCGAACGCGCATGTCAAGGCGCTGTATGAGATCGCCAAAGCGGAGAAAGCCGAGGCGCTGACCATCTGCTGCAAGCTCGAGGAAGAGGTGGCCCAGCTCGATCCCGCCGAAAAGGGCGCATTCTTAGCCGAGCTCGGCATCAAGGAATCGGGTCTTGACCAGCTGGTCAAGGCGTGTTATCGCCTGCTTGGCCTCATCAGCTATCTCACCGCAGGTCCGAAGGAAGTCCGCGCCTGGACGATTACGCGCGGAACGAAGGCGCCGCAGGCCGCGGGCAAGATTCACACCGACTTTGAGCGCGGCTTTATCCGCGCGGAGATCGTGCCGTTTACGACGCTGCAGGAGCTCGGCTCCATGGCGGCCTGCAAGGAAAAGGGCCTGATCCGCAGCGAGGGCAAGGAATATGTCATGCAGGACGGCGACGTGACGCTGTTCCGCATCAACGTATAAGAGCAAAAAAACGCGCGTTTGCGCATGATTGCGCCGTTTATCGGCGCGTGGAAGAGGAGCCTGCTGCACAGGCTTCTTTTTCGTTTTGGATGCGCACCAAATGTTTCAGCTGTACACGTGATCTTGTTTGAAACAAAGTTACACTGTATAATAGGGTCAATCTCATGTCAAAAACGGACGCCGCGAACGCTTTCGGATAAGGATGTAAGGAATGGGACTCGGACAAAAAATCAAAGGCAAGTACATACCGATCTTTGCATATGCGTATTTGTGCATTCCTGTGTTGCAGTTTCTGCTGGGTTGGGTGCGCCCGATCCTGTCGATTCCGATTGCGCTGGCCATCGTCTATAGCTTTATTCGCAGCATGCAAAAAACATCGCCGTTACAGGCCGGATTGTTTTCAAACAAGCGCAAGCTCGTGATCATGATCGTTATCCTGGCCGTCTGGGTGGTTTCGTCCGGCATCGGCGGGCTCGTCTGGCAAAACCGCTGGGATCACATGTATCGAAACGCGATTTTTCGAGACCTTGTGGCTTACGATTGGCCGGTGGTCAATCTCGCGGACGGTGCGTCGCGGGGGCTTTGCTACTATATCGGGTTCTGGCTGCCCAGCGCGGCGGTCGGGAAGCTCTTTGGTTTCCAGATCGGGTATCTGTTCCAGATCGTCTGGGCGCTCATCGGCGTCGTGCTGGCGTTCCTCCTGATCTGCGAATATCTTGGCGGAGTCAATTACAAGACGCTGCTGCTGTTCTTGTTCTTTAGCGGGCTGGATATCATTCCGTTCCTGCTGTATAACATCCACGCGGGCAACGCGGGAGAGATTCTCATACGATTGCTGCAAGGCGAGCATCTGGAGCTACAGCTGTTTCAGTTTAACTCCTCCTCGAATATGACGCTGCTCTATTGGCTGTATAACCAAACGATTCCGTTTTGGATCGGCTTTATGCTCGTGCTGCGGGAAAAGAGAAGCGCCTCGCTTGTGTTCACCTATGCGCTGCTGCTGCTCTTTGCGCCGTTTCCGACGCTTGCGATGCTGCCGCTGGTCATCTACCGCTTTTTCCGGCTTTCTCCGGAAATCATCAACCGCTCCGGCTTCCATCTGCGGCAGTTTGTGCGCGAGGCAATCACGGTTGAGAACATCACGGGCGTGCTGACGGGGCTCGTTGTTGCCGCATATTACGCGAGCAACACGGCGACCGGAAAACTGCAACTCATCGATTGGAACACCAAGATGGTGGTTCATTTTGCCCTGTTTCTGATCACCGAATTCCTCGTCTATCTGGTTTTCGTCTTTTCGGACGCAAAGCGGGATATGACCTGGTGGATTCTATTTGGCGCGATGATCGCGCTGTCATTCATCAAGCTCGGCGTCAGCTATGATTTTGCGTGGCGCACCTGCATCCCCGCGGCGTTTTACCTGATGCTGCTCGTGACGCGCTATGCCAACAACATCGCGGATAAAGCACGCTGGAAGAAGCTTTTGTTCCTTTTCGTGATTCTGCTGGGCTGCGTCACGCCCGTGACGGAGGTGCTCCGCACGACGGAAAACACACTTAATATCTGCCTCGGCAAGCTGGATGAACCGCTCGTCTGTAACTCGATGAAGAGCGTATTTGACAACAAAAAGGACATCTGCTACGAGAATTTTATCGGCAAAGAGGATACATTCTTCGCCAAGTATCTGCAGGCGAAATAGCCGATTTTGAATAAAACGCACCGCGCAACACAGGTTAGAATCATCCGGCGGTCAGGAACGAGGCAAAGCCCCGCCTTGACCGCTTGAGTTTACATTGCCCCGATCGGTTGGTATAATAAAACAGAATATAACCATACACGGGATACCGCGATTGTTCGGAGGAAAGAAAAATCAGTTCCGCTGCATCCGAACCGGACGCCTTCGCCACCCGAAAATAGCCATTATTTCCAAAAAAGCAGGTGATCAATTGATTCAACATAACAAGTCTACATGGGCAAAACTGCCCGTATATTTTGCGCTCTGCTTAGGCGCTGCTCTCGTTCTCGCGGCTTGTGCCCCAAAAGAACAGGGCACACCCGAAGCACCGGCCCCGGAGAAACAGGCGGCGACGACGTTGGATTTGCGTGACAAAGGGCTGAGTGATGTCTCCGACTTGCTTACACAAACGCAGCTGACTTCCATCGACCTGCGCGGCAACGAGATTACCATCGCGGACTTCGACGCGCTGAAAGCCGCGCTGCCGAATTGCGAGATTCTCTGGAGCGTGCCGGTAGGCGGCGCCCGCTATGACAGCGACTCCACCGCGCTGACGCTAGACGCCGCAACGAGCGATCTCGGCGACGCGCTCGCATATTTTCCGGTTTTACAATCGGTACAGCTTGCGGCGGCTCCCGACGACGCGGTCGCAAAGGATCTCGCCGCGCGTTACCCGAACATCGCGCTGCTTTGGGATGTTACGATCGGCGGAGAAACATATGCGCCGGACACCGAGACGCTGGATCTCAGCGGGAAAGCGGTCGATCTGGCGGAGCTGACCACCAAATTGCAGGGGCTTTCAAACCTCAAGAGCGTCGTGTTCGGCGAGGAGACATTTGCGCTCGCCGACCAGATTGCGCTGGCAAATGCGTATCCGAATGTTGCGTTTGTTTGGAACGTGCAGCTGCTGGAGGACCTCGCCGTCCGTTCGGACGTGACGGACCTCGACTTACGAAAGTATACCGTGCCGGACGCCGCGGCGTTTTCCGACGCGCTCGTGCTCTTTCCCAAGCTCAAAATGCTGGATATGTGCGGATCAGGACCCAGCGACGAGGAGATGGCGGCCATCCGCGCGCGCTATCCGCAGGTCAAGGTTGTGTGGTACATCCACATTTACAACTGGGTCATTCGCACGGATATCAAGGGCTTCAGCACTGGAAACCGCAGCAGATTCCCCAACGGCGGCGGACGATATGTGCCCGATGGGAAGTTATTCAATTATCATAAAATTCACGCAAAGGATCTGGAAGTCTTAAAGTATTGCACCGATCTGATCGCGCTTGATATCGGACATTGCACCCAGGTGGAGAATATCGATTTTCTGAAGTACCAGCCCAATTTGAAATACCTCGACATCGCGCTGTGCAATCTTGAGGATATCTCCGTTTTGGAGAACATGCACGACCTCATCTATTTGCAGATGATGTATAACTACATCACGGATGTGACGCCGATCAAGAACTGCACAAACCTCCGCTACGTCAACGCCAGCAACAACACCCTCGCCTCGGCGGATGTGTTTCTGACCATGCCGAAGCTGGAGCGGCTCTTTATCAATTGCAGCGGGCTCAGCGACGAGCAGATTGCAGCTTTGAGCACGGAGCTGACGGCAAAGATTCCGAATATCGTCATCAAAGCCTCGCAGGACAACCCGGAATATGCCATGAGCGCCTGGTGCCCCGGAAATGAAGGGTATGTAGAGCAGCAGGCCATCTTCGGGATGCGCGCAAAGGGCAATTAACGTTTGGAGCAGGGCGGCGCATCGGCCGCTTTTGCCGCAGGAGTAACCATGTTCGATCGGCAAGCGAAATCATCCGCAGAGCCCGCGAAGCGGGGATCGATTTTCGAAAAAGTGTCGTTTGCGCTCTCGGGAGCCGCGATGACGCTGCTGCTTTCGCAGGGCGGCTCGCTTCTGTTCATCGGAGCGGGCGTGGCAATGTCCTTTGTCATCTGCTTGATTGCGGCGTTCCGCTTCTCTCTGCCGGACCCCGCGGTCAAAAAGCCGGGGCTTGCAGTGCTCATCTGCGGCGTCATACTTGCGGGATATACCGCGTTCCTGTATCGCGCGGAGTTCGCGCGCTCGGCAAACGAGGTGATCGTCGCGTTTCTGACCAAGGCAAACCTTGCTTCGCTGGCAGACGTTGCGCGCGTAGCTCTGCCGAGCGTCGTGTGTGTGCTAGCGCTGTTTGCGCTGTATGTGTGGTTTGCGCTGTTCAGCGATTGGGCGCTGCGCCTGATTCGGCGGTGGTCGGCCTCCGCCAGCCGCGCGGAGATTTGGTTTCTGCTGATCGGCGGCGCGCTGGCTGTGGCGGCGATCGCGCTCGTGTACAGTAAGAGCAACGCGTTTTACGGCGGCGGCATGAAGTATGACGTCGTCTACACCACGGATTCGGACAGCCTTGTCAGCGGCAATGCGTTCTTCTTTGTCAATGCGTATGAGAACGACATTCGCCAGCCAATGTTTGCGGTGTTCTCCATGCCGTTTGCCGTGGTTGCGATGCTGCTGAGCAAGGTCTTGTTCTTCGTTCCGAATGCGTATCCCGTCGTGCTTGCCTGCGTGCAGGCGGTGCTGCTGCTCTTTGGCTTTACGCTGCTGGCGCGGGTGTTGGAACTCACGGGCACGGATCGGCTGCTGTTCCTGCTATTGCTTCTGGTGTCGTATCCCACGCTGCTGTTCCTCGTTGCGGTGGAGCAATATGTGTTTGCCGTGTTCTGGGTGTTTGTGCTGCTCTATGATTGGCATGAACGGGAGAATCACCGGGAGCTGCCGTTTGTCGCGGCGAGCGGATCGCTGCTCACAAGCGGCGTGCTGTTTCCGCTCCTGTTTGAGGGAAAGAGTGTGAAGGATCGCGTTCGCGCGCTGGTCAGCGGCGGGCTTGCGTTTCTTGCGATATTCGTGGTGTTCGCGCGCGTGCCGCTGCTCAATCGCGTCCTGCAAAACATGAAGGACGTCGCCTCGTTTGCGGGCAAGACGGTACCGATCGGGGATCGCGCGATGCAGTTTTTCTCGTTTGTTTCGGCTTGCTTTGCGCGGCCTGCCGCTGCGGTCGATTTGACCACCTATACACACGCCTCCTATCAACTGCTGCCCGTCACGGGGCTGCATTGGGCGGGGATTGCGCTGTTTGCGCTCGCCGCGGTCAGCGCCGTGCTGAGCTGGCGCGAGCGGAGCCTTCGCGTGTGCTCGCTCTGGGTTGCGTTCTCCGCGGTGCTGCTGCTTGTGGTGGGTTGGGGTGCCGCCGAAAACGGAATGGTGCTCTACACGCTGTATTTCTTCTGGGCGTATGCGGCGCTGCTGTACCGGCTGCTCCTTCGCGTGTTCCGCAAAAACAACGCGCTGCGCTATGCGGTTGTCGCCGCCGTGCTCTGCCTGCTTTTCGCCGTCAACGCGGCGGGCATGCTGGATTTGATCCGGTTTGCGGTGCAATATTACCCTGTTTGATTCCGTTTCGTCCGCTCAATAAAATGCTTGCGAGGTAACGATGAAAAAGTATTTCAAACTAATGCGCGTCAAGCACTACATCAAGAACATCCTTGTTTTCCTGCCGTTTATCTTCAGCGGGCAGTTCTTTCAGCCATTCTATCTCTTCCGCGCGATCATGGGTTTTCTTGCGTTCTGTCTGATCTCGTCGGCGGTGTATATCTTCAACGACATCCGGGATGCGGAGCGCGACCGCCTGCACCCGACCAAGAAGAACCGCCCGATCGCAAGCGGCGCCGTCTCCAAGCGCGCGGCGTATATCCTCGGCGTTTGCCTAGTTTTGGCGACCGCGGTGCTGCAATATTTCTCCGGCGCGGTGCAGTGGTACGCGTGGGTGATTCTGCTTGCGTATCTGCTCCTCAACATCGCCTACAGCATGAAGCTCAAGAACATCCCAATCGTGGATATCGCGATTCTGGTCTCGGGGTATGTGCTCCGCGTGCTCTATGGCTCCGCGCTCGGCGGAATCGAGATTTCGCGCTGGCTGTATCTGACCGTGATCTCGATGTCCTTCTATCTCGGCCTCGGCAAGCGCAGAAACGAGCTGATCCGGCAGGACGACACGGTCAAGCGCAACGTGCTGCAATACTATAACCAGAGCTTTCTGGATAAGAACATGTACATGTGCCTTGCGCTCACCATCGCGTTCTACTCGCTTTGGGCGGTGGACCCGATCACGATTGCGCGCATCAGCACGGGAAGTATCGTTTGGACGGTGCCGCTGGTGATCCTGATCTGCATGAGTTACAGCCTGCATGTGGAGCGGGACTCCGACGGTGATCCCGTCGAGGTGCTGCTGGGGGACAAGCTCCTGCTTTCTCTCGTCGCGC
Organism: Christensenellaceae bacterium; assembly: GCA_963667195.1. Lineage (GTDB taxonomy): Bacteria > Bacillota > Clostridia > Christensenellales > CAG-138 > UBA7703. The sequence continues at coordinate 895,434 of OY762962.1, read as the reverse complement.
TGCTCGGCCTCATCTGGGTCGCGATGATCTACCTATAATATTTAGTTTCATCAAATTTCCGCCCGAAGGGGCGGATTTTTTTGTATAAAAAAAGCGGGGGTTCCCCGCATTAAAAAAACAGAATTGGTTTCTAGTCGTTATCCAGCGACCGGATCAGGGTTTGTGCGACAAGGCGGCGCGTTTGTCTGGCGTCCATCGCGAGCTTTTCAATATAACGGTGCGCGGTGGCTTCGTCCATACCGCGCCGCTCAATGAGCATCCACTTTGCGCGGTTGACCAACCGAATTTCCTCCATCTTTTCCTCCAGTGTCGCGGTCTTTTGCTCCAGATCCGCGAGCTTGAAGCGCGTCGCGCTCATCATGGAGGCCGCCTGCCGCAGCTGCGCCGCCGTGCAGGGCTTGCCGAGCGTGAGCACGCCCGCGTCCTCCACCTGCTCGTTGACCTGATCGTATTGATCTCCTGGTACGAGCAGCGCCACGCAGCAGTTTCTGCTGTTGGATAGATCGAGCGCGAGCTGCGCGCCCGGTTCGTCCGGCAGCGGGGTATTGATGAACACCAGCGAATACGGCACGTCCAGCACCAGCCTTCGCGCCTCGGCGGCGGAGCCGCGCGAGGTCACGGGCGAATAGCGCGTGGTGGAAAACACCTCCGCGAGTGTCTCGCGGGAGCGTTCCGATCCGGACACGATCAATACGCTATTCTGCTTTGCGAATGGGCTTGCCAATCGGTAGTCTCCTTTTTCCGGTTCGCAGGGTACAAGCATCCGGTGGGATCAAAAGCGATCCCATGATGGAAACAAACTCACTCCGCCTCGGCGGTATATGCTTCGATGATGCCCGCGGGCAGCACCTCGCGCACAAACGCGCTGTCTTTGGCGATCTTTGCGGCCTCCGCGCGCGAACGCGGCAGCTGCCGGAGCTTTCCCGTGACCGACTCGTCCGCCGTAAAGAGGTTCACGTTGGTGGGCGCGGGTGCCTTGAGGTTTCGCCGGATGCCGTCGAGGCCCGCGGCGAGGATCAGCGCAAACGAAAGATACGGATTTCCCGCGGGATCGGGAGAGCGAAGCTCGATGCGCTCGTATTCGCCCTTTGCGGCCGGAATGCGGATGAGCTGAGAGCGGTTCTCCGGCGACCAGGTGACGTAGCGCGGCGCTTTGCATTCGCCAAAGCGCGCATAGCTCGCGTCAACGGGGTTGAGGAACGCGGTGATCTCGCAGATGTGCTCCATGAGACCCGCCATAAACGCGTTTCGCGCGTCCTCCGTGCGCGGGTTTGCCAAAGAAAGGTTGATGTGCATGCCGTTTCCGCTTTCGTTTGGCAGCGGCTTCGGCGAAAAGTCCGCCCAGAGGCCGTTTCGCATCGCGACCGTGCGCACCACAGAGGGGAAGGTAATCGCGTTGTCGGCGGCGCTGAGCGCGTCGCCATAGCGAAAATCGATCTCGTTTTGCCCCGGGCCGTCCTCATGATGGGAGCTCTCGGCGCGGATGCCCATTTCACACAGCGTCAGGCAGATTTCGCGGCGGACGTTTTCTCCGCGGTCAAGCGGAGCGATATCCATATACTTCGCGTTGTCGTAGGGGATATTCGTCGCGTTTCCGTCCGTGTCCAGCCGGAAGAGGTAAAACTCAAACTCCGTGCCGAAGTTGACGGTCACGCCTTCGCGCTGCGCGTTTGCAATCGTCTTTCGTAAGATATTGCGCGTGTCCTGCGGAAAGAGAGAGCCGTCGGAACGGCGGATATCCGCAAAGAGCCGCACCACGCGCCCGTGACTCGGCCGCCAGGGCAGCACCGTCAGCGTCTCGCTGTCCGGAAAGAGCAGCAGATCCGAGTGCGCCTCGTCTCCGAAGCCGCGAATCGCGGAGGCGTCAATCGAGATGCCGTCCGAAAACGCGCGGGGCAGTTCCTCCGGCATGATGGAGATATTCTTTGGGACTCCAAACACATCGCAAAACGCGAGGCGAATGAACTTCACATCCTCCGCTGCTGCGTAATCGGCAATCTCTTGTGCGGTGTACATCATTTCCGCGCACATCCTCTCCTATAATAAGTAGAACAGTTTCGTTCGAATCGTCCAGCCGTATGCTACGGCGCGCATTCATTTCTTTGCAAAAAGCAGCGCTTTTATAGAAAACGCATGGCTTTTTATTTAGTGTAGCATATATTTGCCAAATATTGAGCAAATACGAATGCGTTTCGCAAGTTCATGCGTTTGATCCGCCGTTTTTTGGGGACTCATTTTTGCGCAAAAGACGCCCATGCCCGGGCAATTGGGATTCCCGGATCGAACGCCTTTGTTCCTGCGAGTATACATAATATAGGATTTTCTGTCAAGAATATCGTGAATGATATACGATTTCAAACTGCAAAAAAGGACTTAAAAATTATTTTTTGATCCGTTCATTCAGATTTGCCTGCGTTTTACGCAATATTTCGCAGGAAAAATTGCAGAAATTTTAGGTTGACAAGCGATACCCTGCGCTGTATACTATCCGCATATTATTTCAAACGGCAAAGGCGCCGCGGAAATACCGCTGTGTCGTTGCCTCTTTTTATAAGGGAGCCACACAAAATAAGCCGAATCGGCGAGCAAGCGGGATTCCGGAGCGAGTTGCGCCAGCGGCAGTTGAAAAGGAAATGAAAAAGAAGAAATAGGGTATAGGAAAGGGTATAGGAGGAGAATTGACCATGAGTACGGTTTCGGAATCATTCGGCAGTAAGGTGTTCAACGATGCGGTCATGAAGGCGCGTCTGCCCAAGGACACATATAAGGCGATGCAGACCGCGATTCGCGAGGGCAAGAGACTGGATCTCTCCGTCGCCAATGTGGTTGCCAACGCCATGAAAGATTGGGCGATTGAAAAGGGCGCAACGCACTTTACGCATTGGTTCCAGCCGCTGACCGGTATTACGGCGGAAAAGCACGACAGCTTCATCTCGCCCATGCCCGGCGGCAGCATCACCATGGAGTTCTCCGGCAAAGAGCTTGTTCAGGGCGAGCCGGATGCGTCCAGCTTCCCGTCCGGCGGCCTTCGCGCGACATTTGAAGCGCGCGGCTACACCGCCTGGGACCCCACGAGCTATGCCTTCATTAAAGAGAAGGTTCTCTGCATCCCGACCGCTTTCTGCTCCTACGGCGGAGAAGCGCTGGACAAGAAAACCCCGCTGCTTCGCGCCATGCAGGCCATCGACCGTCAGGCGGTTCGCATTCTCAAGCTCTTCGGCAACGAGGGCGTGAACCACGTGACCACCACCGTCGGCAACGAGCAGGAATACTTCCTTGTCGATAAAGAAGACTTTGACCGCCGTCCCGACCTGCTCTTCACGGGTCGCACGCTCTTTGGTGCCCGCGCGCCGAAAGGACAGGAGCTGGAAGATCATTACTTCGGTTCCATCAAGCCGCGCGTACAGGCCTTTATGGAAGACCTCAACGACGAACTTTGGGAGCTTGGCGTTCTCGCCAAGACCGAGCATAACGAGGTTGCGCCCGCGCAGCACGAGCTCGCCCCGATTTTCACGACGACGAATATCTCGGCCGACCACAACCAGCTGACCATGGAGATCATGCAGCGCGTTGCGAAGAAACACGGCCTCGTCTGCCTCCTGCACGAGAAGCCCTTCGAAGGCGTCAATGGCAGCGGCAAACACAACAACTGGTCCATCTCGACGGACTCCGGCGTGAACCTGTTGGAGCCAGGGGAAACGCCTTACGAAAACGCGCAGTTCCTTCTCTTCCTCTGCGCGGTGATCCAGGCGGTGGACGATTATCAGGACCTGCTTCGTATTTCGGTTGCGAGCGCGGGAAATGACCACCGCCTCGGGGCGAACGAAGCGCCTCCTGCTATCGTCTCCATCTTCCTGGGCGAAGAGCTCTCCGGCATTCTCGACGCGATCGACACCGGAGCCATCTACGGTGCGAAAGAAAAAACGCAGATGAAGATCGGCGTACACGTGATTCCGCACTTCCCGAAAGACACCACGGACCGCAACCGCACCTCGCCGTTTGCGTTCACCGGTAATAAGTTCGAGCTTCGCATGCTCGGCTCGAGCCAGTCGGTTTCGGACGCGAACACCATGCTCAATACCGCGGTTGCAGAGTCGCTGCGCAAATACGCGGATGTTCTGGAGAACGCGAGCGACTTCACCAGCGCCGTGCATGACCTGATCCTCCAGACGGTGCAGGCACACAAGCGCATCATCTTCAACGGCAACGGCTATGACGACGCTTGGGTCAAGGAAGCCGAAAAGCGGGGGCTTCTCAACCTCAAGACCACGCCGGATTGCCTCTCCTACCTGGTGGCGCCGAAGAATATCGAGCTGCTGACCTCGCACAAGGTGCTCAGCGAGACCGAGATTCGCGCCCGCCTGGAGATTGCCCTTGAGAGCTACAAGAAGATCGTCTGCATCGAAGCGATGACGATGATCGACATGACGCGCAAGGACATCCTGCCCGCATCCGCGGCATTCCAGAAGAAACTCGCGGACACCATCGCGGTGAAGCGTACCTACGCAAGCGTTGCGGACTGCACCTATGAAACGGACACGCTGGTCACGGCAGCCGCGCTGACAAAGGCAGCCTACGAGAGCGTCAAGGCACTCGAGGACGCGCTTTCCGAAGCCAGAGCCGAGGAAGACGCGCACAAGGCCGCGGAGATCTGCAAAGACAAGGTGCTCGGACAGATGAGCGAACTGCGCGCGAGCGTGGACGCGCTTGAGATCTTGACGGCGACTGGCGATTGGCCGTATCCTTCCTACGGCGATATGCTATTCAACGTTAGATAAAAAATTTATGGTTCAGGAGAACGAAGATCATGTGTTCAATCATGGGATACCTCGGCAAGCGCATACCATTGGATTTGCTTGTCGATGGATTTTACAAGACCATCTCACGAGGACCTGATCTGTCGCGAATGTTGAGCGTTGGGGATGGATACCTGATGTTCCATCGTCTGACGATCATGGGTCTGGAAAAGAGCGGCATGCAGCCATTTGAGCGGAACGGCGACGCTGTCATTTGCAATGGCGAGCTCTATGGCTTTCGCAAGATGCGTGACGAATTATTCTCAGGATACGACTTCAAGAGCGGCTCGGATTGCGAGCTGCTCTTACCCTTATATCAACGTTACGGGACAGACATGTTCCAAATGCTGGATGCGGAGTACGCGCTGATCCTCTACGATCACAAGAGCGATTCTCTCATCGCAGCGCGCGATCCCATCGGCATCCGGCCGTTGTTCTACGGCTATGACGAGGACGGGCAGATCATGTTCTCCTCGGAAGCGAAGAACCTCGCGGGCCTGACCGAGACGATCAACCCTTTCCCGCCGGGACACTACTGGAAAGACGGCGAGTTTGTTCAGTATGCAAACCTCACGGACGTTGCAGAATATTCCAAGGACGAGCTGGATGCGGTCTGCGACAACATCCGCGAAAAGCTCACCCTCGGCATCGTGAAGCGCCTCGATGCGGATGTACCACTGGCGTTCCTGCTCAGCGGTGGCTTAGATAGCTCGCTGGTCTGCGCGGTCGCCAACAAGTACCTGCCGCACCCGATTCGCACCTTTGCCATCGGCATGGTCGGCGACGCGATCGACCTCAAGTATGCCAAGCAGGTTGCCGACTATCTCGGCAGCGAGCATACCGAGGTGTTCATGACGGCGCAGGAGGTCATCGCATCCCTTCGCACCATCGTGAGAATTTTGGAGACCTACGACATCACGACGATTCGCGCAAGCGTCGGCATGTATCTTGTCTGCAAGTACATCCACGAGAACACGAATGTGCGCGTGCTGCTCACGGGCGAAATCTCCGACGAGCTCTTTGGGTACAAGTATACGGATTTCGCGCCGAACGAAGAGGAATTCCAGAAGGAAGCCAAGAAGCGCATCGACGAAATCTATATGTACGACGTGCTCCGCGCGGATCGCTGCATCTCCTCGAACTCTCTGGAGGCGCGTGTGCCGTTTGGCGATCTGGACTTCGTCAAATATGTCATGAGCATCAACCCCGCCCTCAAGATGAACCGCTTTGGCAAAGGCAAGTATCTGCTGCGCCATGCGTTTGAGGGGGATTATCTGCCGCAGGATATTCTCTATCGCGAGAAAGCTGCTTTCTCGGATGCGGTTGGCCACTCGATGGTCGATCAGATCAAGGCGTATGCCGAGAAGCTTTACACCGACGAGGAGTTTGCCGAGCGCAGCAAGAAATACACCTTCGCGACGCCCTTCACGAAGGAATCGCTGCTGTACCGCGAACTGTTTGAGGCCGAATACCCCGGCCAGGCGCATATGGTCAAAGACTTCTGGATGCCGAACCGTTCTTGGGAAGGCTGCAATGTCAATGACCCGTCGGCTCGCGTTCTCGCGAACTACGGCGCAAGCGCGGTATAAATCTTGACCCTGGCACCCTCGAATACCGTGGGAATTCGCTCCTTCCACGGTATGACTTCCGCCTTTTGCTTTGCAGAGGGCGGATTTTTCTTTTAATTTTCGAATTTGAATCGCAATGTATGGTCGAAACCATACAAAGTTAAATACCATACCGGCTTCAATTCCGACAGTTTATGCTATACTGTTCCTATCAAAAGAAACAATTCAATCTGTTTGTGTCAATGTGCCTCATTTTATTTTTCTGGAGGCGTTTATGGAGCAAGTTGACGTTCTCATCATCGGCGCCGCGACGGCGGGTAGCTTTCTCGCGCGCAGGCTAGCCCAGGCGGGGCACCGCGTGCTGATTCTCGAGCAGCAATCCAAGGAAAACCTCGGGCGCAGGCTCGATATTTTTCACGTTGCCAAGGCGGACTTTGCCCGCTTTTCTCTGCCGCTGCCCGAACAGGCGGATGATTTCGCGTTTGAGTTTTCCGGCGGAAAGACGTTTTCCGCTTTTGACCGCTACCCCAAGCAAAACGTCGGCACGGTCGTCGGCATGCACATGCATCGCTACATAGCTAGGCTCAACCGCTGGGCGCAGGAGGCGGGCGCGGAGATTCGCTATCAGGCGAGCTTTGTCGATTTTTTATATGAGGACGGGCGCATCGCGGGTGCTGTATATGAGCAGGACGGCGTTCGCCGCGAGGTCGGCGCAAAGCTCGTTACGGATTGCTCCGGCATTCCGTCCGTCGCGCGCACGAAGCTGCCGACAGGCTACGGCGTGGAGAATTTCGCGATTCAAAAGGACGAGATGTTCTATGTCGTGCTGCGCTATGTCGTCTATCACGAGCCCAAGGATTACGTGACCGGCACGCGCGGATGGACGTACTATAAAACGTGGGAAGCGCCGGAGGGCAGCGCGGACAGCGCAATTCTCGGCGTAGGCGCAAACTTCTCGTTCGACGAGGCGGAAAGCGCGTTCGCTGCGTTTCAGCGTGCGGTGAAGCTTCCGCGATATTCGGTGAAGCGCGTTGAGCGCGGCACGACGCCGTATCGCAGGCCTCCGTACTCGTTTGTCGCGGACGGTTTCCTCGTCTCCGGCGACGCGGCGTGCCTGACCAAACCTTCCGCAGGAGAGGGTGTGACCGCGAGCATGGAGCAGCTGGAGATCGCGGCGGAGGAGGTCAGCCGGTTGCTGAACGAAGGCGGATATCTGACCCGCGCGCGGCTTTGGCCGATCAATACGCGCTATATCGCCGCGCAGGGCAAGGCGTTTGCGGGGCAACTTGCGACGCTGATCGGCGCACTCTCGACGTCGGCGGAGGAGAACGACTATTTCTTCCGGCACGACATCATCTTCAGCGACAAGACGTTTGCTTCACTTGGACGCGGCGAACCGCTGGCGTTCTCGGTGGCGGAGATGCTGCGCATGGTGTTCGTCCTGCTGGGTGGAATCCTTACGGGGAAGGTGCGGGTGAGCACGATTCGCTCGCTGCTTCGCAGCATGAAAAACGGCGCACAGGCGGAGAATCTCTATGCGGAATATCCCGCAAGCGAGGCGGGCTTTGACGCTTGGGTGCTTCGCGCGGAGAAATTCTGGCGGGAATGCGGGAGCATGGCGGAGAATGGGGTAGAATAAAATTATATAATCCCAAGATGGGATTTTTACTGAACATTGATACAATTTTATAAATAACAGGCGCCGTATCTCTGGAAGAAGCGCAAAAACTAATTAAGGATCGCATGTTCCCCCCGCAAACGCGGGGGATTTTTTTGCGCAAAATTCCTCTTGCGCTGGCTATTCTTCGTGCTATAATTAAATCAATCAACAATTCATTCGTTTATAAATGTTCTATCTGAATCCTGCAACAACCAAAGGAAACCGAATATGCGAAACAGACTCGACGAACAGATGATCCTCGACGCGGCGCTCAAGGTGTTTTCCCGCTACGGATACAAGAAATCCACGCTGGAGGACATCGCGGGCGAACTCAATATGACCAACACCGCAATGTATGCTTACGCCGCGAGCAAGCGCGATCTCTACGAGCAAACGGTGTCGTATGTGATGAAGCGCTGGCAGTCGGGCGTGGAGCAGGCGGTGAGCGCGAAAACAACCGCACAGGAGAAGATGGCGGCGCTGTGCGAAAGCGCGCTGTATTATCTGGCGCAGGATGTGGAGTTTTGCGCACTGTTGAAGAACGACCCGCAGATTTTTCCGATGTTTCCGACGGTAGATCCGTATGAGGAGATCAACCGCGATTCTGTGCGGATGATCGAGCGGATTCTCACATTCGGGCAGGAGACGGGGGAATTTCGTGCGGTAGACGCGCCCGCCGTCAGCGAGGTGCTTTTTTCGATCTACAAAAACTTCATCATCCACACGTATATCAACAGCGAAGAGGATTATACCAGCAGATATCTGCCGATTACGATGGAACTGATCCTGAACGGGATTAAGAAAGTTTGATTGCGCGCTGCGCGCGCACTTCGCAAAGAAGAAAGAATCATCCACATATCAAAGAGGCACATCGAGAGAAAAACATTCTCTCCAAATAAAACCACATATCTGAAAGGAGCCTATCTGTATGGTCAAGTATCTCTCGGAAGACTGGCGCAAAGAGGTGGAGACGCGGCTCTCCGCGCAGCTCACCCCGGACAAGATGAACAACCTCACCTCCTCGATGAACAACCTCTACCTCAATTGTCCCGACGGCAAGAGCCACTATTTCTTCGTCGGCTTCGTGGACGGCAAAGTGGACAGCGTGCAGGTGGGCGAGGGCGAAGGCCCGAAGGCGGAGTTTGTGATCTCCAGCGAATACGAGACCTTCGCCAAGATCTCCCGCGCGGAGCTCGGCGCACAAAAGGCGCTGATGGGTGGCATGCTCAAGCTCAAGGGCAACATGGTAAAGGCGCTGAAGCTCGCCTCGCTGAGCGACCGTCTCAACAAGATCATCGCGACCATCGAAACCGAGTTTTGAGGAGGAATCGTTATGTTTGACAAGACAAGCCCGTTTTATATCGATTTCCCCGGCCGCATCAAGGCGATTCAGGCCGAGATGGCAAAGGAAAAGATCGACCTGTATTTAGGCTCGCGCCTGCGCACCATGAGCTGGACGACGGACGCGTTCTTCCCCTGGCGCAGCTTTATCGTAATTCCTGCGGAAGGATTGCCGACCGCGTTTACGTTCGTCATCGACGCGGCACGCGCGGCGGACGACAGCTGGCTGGACGAGGATCACGTGATGGGCTTTGCGCCCATGGGCGGACAGGATCAGATCACGCAGATTTCGGACATGATCAAGGAATACCTTCCGCACGGCGGCAGAGTCGGCGTCGAAGCCGGCATGAGCAACTATCTGCCGGAAGGGTACCTGACCTACTACGAATACAAGGCATTTGAGGCGGCGTTGCCGGATTGCACGCTGGTCAACGCGCATCCCATCGTCGATCGCTTGCAGATGATCAAGGACATCGGCACCATCAACCGCTTCCGCGAGGCTTCGCGCATCGTGGATATCGGTCACGAGGCCGTGCTCGCCGCGATCAAAAACGGCGGGTGGAAGGGCATGACGGAAACCGAGATCGGCGGGCTTGCGGGCTATGCGATGCGCAAAGCCGGCAGCACGTTCGAGTGGTCCTTCACCGGCGGAAACGAAATCGCCGCGGGCTACCGCACCGGACTTGCGGGCGGTGCCTGCACTCCTGCCACGACGAAGAAGATTGAGGCGGGCGAACCGCTGATGGTGGACATTCACGCGCTGTTCGGCCTCGCCTGCGGCGACCACAGCCACAACTACCTGATCGGGCCTGCGAGCGATCGCCAGCTCTGGCACGCGAAAAACTTCGTGGACATGGTGGCGCTGACGCTCAAGACGTATCGCGCGGGTATCTCGCCCTCGTCGCTCGCGGCGGAGATGATGGACTTTGCGGAAGAGCGCGGGTTTGCGGACTTCATGGTCCCAGGCTTTGAGCACGGCATCGGCATGCTCGGCGACGAGTGGAGAATCGGCAGACACGACGGCCCGTTTGCATACTGGACAGACCCGGATCACGAGTATCTGGAAAACGAAGTGCTCATCTGTGCGATGCAGTACGCCTGCCCGGACGAGAACATCGGCTTCCGCTATGAAAACCCGATCCTACTCACGAAGACCGGCTGCGAATACATGAGCAAATTCCCGCTCGCCATCGAAGTGATCGAGTAAATAGGATATCGAGACACGCAAATTGAGGCTGTCCAGAAAGATGCTTTCTTTCACGGACAGCCTCTTAAATTTAGCTTGGGTTACCGCGGGCGGATGATATCCGCCCCTACACGTGCACCAGAAAATCTAAACCTAGATCGAATCAAATAGCTTCGCATTGCGGGCTACTCCGCAAGAGCGGATGTAGGGGCGGATATCATCCGCCCGCGCCTTCCGCTTCTGCGGAACAAAACTATTTTCTATCCTTAACATCCTTCTCGATCCGCTTTTTCCAGTTGGCGGCCAGCGGCGCGCCGGTGCGGAGACAGGCCACCGTATCGCTCACCACGTCATAGTTGAGCTTGGTGCCCGCGGCATCCGCGCGATAGGTCACCGCGCGATCGGCGGCGATGCCGAAACCCGCCGCGACGGAGATCGCGTCCATGTTCGCGCCGAGGAACAGAAACTCCCAGGCGGACTGCTTCGTCTGCCGCTCGATCATCTCCTTGATGCGATCGATGCGGTATTCGCGGCTCGCGTTCTCCATGCCGTCCGTGACGATGACAAACAACACCTTTTCCGCGCGGCCTTCCTCGCGCGTGTTCTCCTGCGCGTTGCGGATTTTATCCACCGTTCTGCCGATGGCGTCCAGCAGCGCCGTGCTCCCGCGCACGAAATATTCGCGCGCGGAGATTTTACCCACCGAGGGCAGCGCGATGCGGTCGTGCAGCAGCTCATATTTGTCGTCAAACAGCACCGTGGTGACCACACAGTCGCCCGGCTCCTGCTTCTGCTTTTCGAGCAGGCTGTTAAATCCGCCGATGGTGTCGCTTTCGAGCCCGCTCATCGAGCCGGAGCGATCGAGGATGAATACCAGTTCCGTCAATCCCTGTTTCATATGTTTGCCTCCTAGCGATCAATTTTCGATAGACAAACAATAGCAGATTGCGCGCGAAAAAAAGTCGCCCGTCAGGCGACAAATTGCCTCGATATGCTTTTGGTTCATATAAAAAAGACTCAGGAACCCAGCAGGCTCTCGTCAAACGCGAACAGCGCCTCGTTGATTTCGAAAATGTCGTAGTTCTCTTCGCGCAGGAAGTATTCCACGATCAAATCGGCGCGGCTGCTCGGCGAGAGCGCGTAGCCCGCGCGGCGCAGAAGATCCGCCGTCTCGTCCAAATTGAGCCGGAGCGCAACCGCGAGCGCAAGCGCGGTGTTCTTCGCGGGACGGTAGTCGCGGTTCGAGCGAATCTTGGAAAACAGCCTGCGGTCGAGGTTCGCGCGCTGGTAAACCTCCGGATCGGTCATGCCCCGCTCGTCGATGAGCCGCAGCAGCCGTTGGGTGAAGCCCTCTCCCGCACGCTGTAGCATCTGCTCCAGCGCTTTGTTCGATGGCGCGGGCGAGTGTTGGCTGCTGGTCGGGCGAATGCTGCCGCAAGGCGCGGGCATTTTTGCCGCAACGGGCATTGCCGGGGACGGCGGCATGGAATCAAACCGAATTGCATACAGCGTTTCGGTCGCAAACACGGCGCGATCGTCGATATACGATTGAATTGAGCGGTATCGCTGCTCGCTGAGCTGAAACGACGCGCGGTCAAACACCACAAGATACACCAGCATCTCGTTTTCGCGCAAAAACGCGCCGATGCGCGCGGTCGCGACGGAGAGCGCAACATCCTTCGGAAAACCGTAGATGCCGGAGGAGATCAGCGGAAACGCGATGCTCCTGATCCCTTGCCGGCGTGCCAGCGCAAGCGCGTTGTCGTAGCAGGCGGCGAGGAGCTCGGGTTCGCCTTCCGCTCCGCCGCGCCAGACCGGGCCGACCGCGTGGATGACGTATTTTGCGGGCAACGCAAAGCCTCGCGTGAGGACGGCATCGCCCGTCTTGCAATAGCCTATCTTCGCGCAGGCTTTGGTGAGCGCTTCCGCGCCCGCGGCGGCAAAGATTGCGCCGCAAACGCCGCCGCCCATGAGCAGGCGCTCGTTTGCCGCGTTGACGATGGCGTCCACGCGCATCACGGTAATATCGTTTCGAACGATCTCCAGCGGCATGCGCTAATCTCTCTTTCCGGCATCGTCCGCGGGCGTGATGTTCAGAATGCGCTCGACGAAGATACGTGCAATCGTCGGGTCAAACTGGGAGCCTGCGTGGCGGAGAATTTCGCTGGCCGCGGCCTCGCCCGACATTCCTTTGCGGTACGATCGGTCTTCGGTCATCGCGTCAAACGCGTCAACCACCGAGACGATCCGCGAAATATACGGAATCTCCTCGACCTTGATGCCCTGCGGATATCCTGTTCCGTCCCAGCGTTCATGATGGCAGAGGATGTAGCCCGCGATTCCCTGCAGTTCCGGAATCGTCAACGCGATGCGATAGCCGATCTCCGGATGCCGCCGGATCTCCGCCCACTCCGCTTCGTCTAGCTTGCCGGGCTTGCTGAGCACGCTGTTGCTGATGCCGATTTTGCCGATGTCGTGCAGCGTCGCCATGAGTTCAAGCGAGACGATGTCCACCTCGTTGAGCGATAGCTCCGCGCCGAGCTTTCGCGCAAGCTGCGCCATGCGCTCGGCGTGCTCCGCCGTTTCGTTGCTCTTGGAAAACAGCATTTCTTTGATGGTGGAAAGTAGTGTGCTGCGGATGCTTTGGTGTTCCAGGAGCTTACGACGGTACATGTGCTCTTCCGCGGTTTTGAGGATCTCGCTGATCGACTGATCCTCCCGCGACTTGGTCGCGTGCCCGAGCGAGATGCTCAACAGGAAGTTCTGATCGTGCATCTGCTGTTTCTTCTCGTCAAACGCGTGATTGATCCTGCTGATGATGCGCAGGGTTTCCTCTTCGTCCGTCTTCGGCAACAGGATGGAGAACTCGTCTCCTCCTGTGCGCGCGACGATTCCGTAGCCGCAGCTCTCCGCGAGGAGCGCCGCGGTCTGCAAGATGAGTTTATCGCCTTCATTGTGCCCGAAGAGGTCGTTGGTGAGCTTGAGTGCGTTGATGTCTCCGGTGATGACGGAGTATGGCAGATTGCCCGTTGCGTCGAGCCGGTAGAGCTCGGTGTCGAAATACATGCGGCTGTAAAGGCCTGTCATTACATCGTGGATGCTGAGGTATTCGATCTCCTCTTCTTTTTTCTTTCGGTCCGTGATGTCGCGGCTGATGCCGATGAGTCCGGAAAGCTCGCCTTCGTCATTGAAAAACGGCGTTTTGAGTGTTTCGGTGATCAATAGGTGCCCGTCAGGGTACACAATCGTCTCCTCGCTGCGCGCTTCCTGCCGCTTTGCGAGCACTTCATTGTCCTTTTCAACAAACGTTGTCGCCGTTTCGCGATCATATAGTTCAAAATCGTTTCTGCCGATAAGCCGTTCCCTCGGAATGCCGGAGGCCAACTCAAACGCACGGTTTGCGCCCATATAGGTGCCGTTTTGATCTTTATAGAAGATATGATCGGGAATGGAATCCAAGAGCGTACTCAAAAAGCTGGAGGTTTCACGGTGCCTGCGCTCGCTCTCCAGCAAACTCATCTCGCGCTCGTATTCCCGCGAAATATCCTGCGCAATGCAAATGTAGTCGCTGTTGCTTGCGGTCTCCGCGCGGTTGAGGATTGCGACATATAGATGAACTCGAACATAATCTCCGTTGGAGTGGATATAGCGTTTCACGAGGTCGTAGCGGTCTATCTCTCCGCGCAGCATCGCCTTGTACAGCGTATGATCCATGTCCAGATCGTCCGGATGCGTATAGGTTTTCCAGCTTGTACTTGCAATCTGTTCCTTCGTCATGCCGAGCATGTTGGCAAACGCGGTGTTGACAAAGGATACGACGTCCGCTCGTTCAACGATGATACCGATCGGCGCTTGCTCGCATACCATTTGGAAGCGGACTTCGCTTTCGTTGAGCAGTCTTTCTGTGCGCAGGCTCTTTCGCTCATAGGTGATGATCCAGCACATGGCGAGCGTACCCAGCGGATAGATGGCTAAGAACGGGATGATCAGCGTACTCATGGTGGGCAAAATGTCCTGACGCGGCAAAAGCAGCATGCAGAGCATCATGACCACGTGCGTGACCACGCCAAGGATGTAGAATTCGATGTTGCGCATCTTTTCCGGCTCTTTGTAAACTGTGCGCCAGGCAATGCCGATTCCCGCGGAAGCGAGCGTGACCGCAACTCCCATCACCACGCCCGGGCCGCCGAGACTCAAACGATAAACCGCGATGATCAGGGCTGCGATCGTGGTTGGTACCGCGCCGTAAAACAGACCGGAGACGCATAATAGAATCGATCGTGTGTCGAAGATTGCGCCGTTTGGCAGATGGATGGCGATGGAGACAATGGCGATGCCGGCGAGGCCGAGCACCACGCCGCCGAGGATGCGATAGCGAATCCGCTGTGCGTTGAGTTTTTGATAGAAGAGGTTGAACAGAATGCAGATGGATAATAAAAGAGTGGTGTTGAGAACCAGACTCAGAGCAATCTCCATACAGCCACCCCCAAAAAACCAAGTTAAAACGCGAGGAGAAAAGCCGGGATCACGCGCGGATTTGATCGTCATAAGAGGCGCGTATCGGTGTCCGGCACGCGATTATGACAGCGCAATCATGACGCTACTATCATACCATTATTGGTGAGCCTTAAACAGATCAAAAACGCATTTCGCTGAAACGGATTTCGCTTTGGCGCGTACGGCGTCGCATTGACAAGCATTTTCGCATTGTGGTAGAGTTGTACCGTTCTGTACGGGAGGTGCCGGTTTTTTGCGGACCCGTGGACGGAGCAACAGATTTTTCTGGTTGATGATGAAAAGGAATCGGTATGTTGGTCAAACGCATAGCCCTGCTGTCCCTGCTTCTTTTAATATGTGCGGTTTTTTACGCCTGCGCGCCTGCGCAAGCGGCGGTTGCCGCCACACCGGCACCCACCGCCGTCGCCACACCGATGGCACCCGTCGTTGTGGAATTTGAGACGCCCGTACCGACGCCGACGATGACGCCGACGCCATCGCCCTCACCGGAACCGACGGGACGCGCGCTGCGTGCCTGGAACGTGACGCAAGCAAGGCGTGCGTTTCTCGTGGCTCACCCTCCGGCGGATGGAGACATCGACGCCGCCATGAAGGATCTTGCAATCGACCCGGAAAAAAAGCTCATCGCGCTGACATTTGACGACGGACCCAGCAACCAGAATACAAACCGCATTCTCGATGTGCTGGAAAAATATCACTCAAGGGCTACATTCTTTGTCATCGGTAAGCGGATTGCGGATCGCACAGAGGTGATTGCGCGCGCGATCAACCTCGGCTGCGAAATCGGCAGTCATACCTGGGGTCACAGCGACTTTACGAAATATCCGAAGTCCGCGCTGGTGGACAGCCTCAAGAAGACGGATGAGGCGATGGTCACAAACTTTAACTACCACATGACGCTCTTCCGCCCGCCGTATGCCTCCATCGACGGCAACATTGAGGCAGTTTCCAAGGACATGGGGTATACAATGATTCTTTGGTCGGGTAGTTCACACGACTGGAGCATTAAAAACGTTGATAAAGTCTATAAAAACACCTTCAACTGTGCGGCTGACGGCGCGATCGTGCTCTTTCACGATATCTACGATTTTACGGCGGAGGCCATTGAGCGCATCGTACCCGATCTCATCAGCCAGGGGTATCAGCTCGTGACGGTGTCGGAGCTGATCGCGCTGGACGAGAAACCCGTCAGCCCCGGCGAACGCTACGGCGGTTGGGCAGAGGTCGTCAAAGTGGAATATTAAATATTATTCGAGTTTTACAAGTAGGATTTATACAAAGCTGTCCGGGAAGCGAATTTCTTTCCCGGACAGCTTTTTTCATTTGGGTTGCGTAATTTTGAAGAGAGGAAAGCGAGATTACTTCACCTTTTCCTGATTGATGATCCCGCCAAATGCGGTGCGGAGGCAAATCCGCAAATCCAGCCAGATTGACCAGTGCTCGATGTACCAGATATCGTATTTGACACGCTCTTCGATCGAGGTATCCCCGCGATACCCGTTGACCTGCGCCCAGCCGGTGATGCCGGGACGCACCAGATGCTTGAGCATATAGAGCGGAATCGTCTCCTGAAACTGCTCCACATAATGCGGCACCTCGGGGCGCGGGCCGATGAGGCTCATATCGCCCTTGAGTACGTTGAAGAACTGCGGCAACTCGTCGATGCTGGTCTTGCGCATCAGGCTGCCAAAGCGCGTTTTGCGCGGGTCGTCGCTGGTAGTCCAGCCGGTGTGCTCCGCCGCGTTGACGCGCATGGAGCGGAATTTATACATCTGAAACGGGCGACGGTTTTTGCCGATGCGCGTTTGCTTGAAGATGATAGGTCCAGGACTCGAGAGCCGGGTTCCGATCACGGCAAACAGCATGATGGGGCTTGTGAGGAGGATGAGAATCAGCGAGGAGACGATATCAAACAAGCGCTTGACGATCGCGTTTCCCGGAAAATCGAGCGGGGTCGTGCGAAGATTGAGCAGCTTGCATTCGCCGAGCGACTGAATCGTGGTGCTCGCGGGAATGTAGTCGTTGTAATAGGGAATGATGGAGATTTTGGTGCCGTATTTCTCCGTCGCCGCGATGATCTGCGGCAGGAGATTGGACTGCTCCTGATCCAGCGCAACCACAACCTCGTCGATTCCGACGTTGGAGAGCACCAGATTGCCGGCGGATTCCCAATCGCCAAGGTGAAGGAGATTGTCGATGCCGCCGAATTTTCCAATATAACCATCGATTGTATAGCCGAACTGCGGTGCGGCATGAATGGTCTTGACGTATTTTTGCGCAAGTTCGCCGCTGCCGATGAGCACCACATGCTTGAGGTTGTAGCCCATTGCGCGGTAACGCGAGAGCACGAGCCGCACGAGCAACCGCTTGAGCAAAACCAGCGAGCTCGAGAGCGCGAAGAAGAGCGCGAGCGCCGCGCGCGAGAAGTCGATCATGCGCAGCAGATATAACAACGTGCCGCCGCCGAGTACGACGACCGCATTGACGATCAGCACCCACTTGATGTCAAAATTGAACGACTTGCCGCGGACGGAATCGTAGAGCTTTGTTAGCTGATACCCAAAGACGCTTGCCAGCGAGAACAGTAGCGCAAAGAGTAAAAGGTTATTTGGCAGCAGCGCGATGTTTTGCGGATCGTGCCGGACGACGAGCAGCCAGAAACAGGTCGCGGCATAGTAGGAAACGCCGACGATGACAAAATCGATCAGCCGATTGACCTGATTGAGGAGCCGCTGCCATCTTTTGATCATGCGATTCGTAATCTCCAATATGCTAGTTTCATGCGCCGGGAAACGCTGAGGGAAACCGCCCGTGCGCAACAGACACCCTACGACAACCATATTACGCAATCGGCGCGTAAACGTCAACCTCATACGCGCGTGTCAACCATGCGGTGCCGTTGGCTCATGTGGGATTTTTTCAGGGATTCGGGAAAAAACCGGGAGAAAATGATAAAAATATACTCGCGAAGCGGCAAAAGATAGAGTATGATAGTCGAGATACTGTGATGAAAGTGCATTGTCGCGATCGACGGGATGGAATCGTTTTTCGTCGCGATGTTGCGCAAGAGGAGGAATCATACCTTGGATGCTACGTTAAAACAGCGGTTGGAGCGGTTTGCTCTTGAAATCCGCATCGGCGTGCTGGAGCAGATGAAGGCGCGCGGGTTCGGCCACGTCGGCGGCTCTCTGAGCATTGCGGACGCGCTCGCCGTTCTCTATGGCTCGCAGATGCGCTTTGATCCCAAGAATCCCTGCTGGGCGGAGCGGGACAAGCTCGTCTGCTCAAAGGGACACGCAGGCCCCACGGTCTATTCCGCGCTGGCGCTCTCCGGCTTTTTCCCATATGATATGCTCAAGACGCTCAACCAGCCCGGCACGAGCCTGCCGAGCCATTGCGACCGGAACAAGACGCCGGGCGTGGACATGACCACCGGCTCTCTGGGACAGGGCACGAGCCTTGCCTGCGGCATGGCGCTCGGCGAAAAGCTGCGCGGCCGCGACGCGAGAGTGTTCCTTGTCGTCGGCGATGGCGAAGCGAACGAGGGTCAGGTTTGGGAAGCGTGCATGTTTGCCGCGGCGAAAAAGCTCGGCAATCTCGTGCTGCTGCTGGATGTCAACGGAAAGCAGCTCGACGGCTGCACGAAGGATATCCTCGACACGTTTGACCTCGCGGCGAAGCTTGACGCGTTCGGCTTTGACACCGTCAGCATCGACGGAAACGACATCGAGGCGGTCTATGGCGCGCTGGAGCGCACGCGTAAGGGCGGAGACAAGCCCTACGCCGTCGTGCTCAACACGATCAAAGGCAAGGGCGTTGCGGGAGTGGAGCAGGCCAAGAGCAACCACAGCATGGCGGTTTCCGCCGACCAGTGGAACGAATGGCTGCAGTCTCTCACCGCGCAGCTGAATTAAGGAGGGAATCGTAATATGGAACTGATTTATGATGGAAGCATGGATTCCCGCCTGTTTAAGGATGTGCTGGGCAAGACGATTCGCGAGCTCAGCGAACAGGACCCGGATTTTATCTATCTCGACGCGGATCTGATGAGCTGCATCGGCACCAGCTCCTGGGCGTGTGAACACCCGGAGCGCGGCGTCAACTGCGGCATTGCGGAAGCGAACATGATCGGCGTTGCCTGCGGCCTTGCCGCTACCGGCTTCAAACCCGTGGTGCATACGTTCGGGCCGTTTGCCTCGCGCCGTGTGTTCGATCAGGTGTTTCTCTCCGCGGGATATGCCAAGAACGACATCACTGTCATCGGCACCGACCCGGGCGTGACGGCTGCCTTCAACGGCGGCACGCATATGCCGTTTGAGGATGTTGCGCTGTATCGCTCGATTCCGACCGCGACGATCATCGACATCACGGATGTTCCGATGCTCATCAGCGTGCTCAAGCAGTGCAAGGACATGCCGGGAGTCAAGTACATCCGCGTCGGCAGAAAGAACGCCGCGAAGGTGTTTGCGGACGGCACGGAGACGCCGATCGGTCCCGCGATCACCCTGCGCGAGGGTAAGGATGTCGCAATCTTTGCTTCCGGCATCATGGTGCACGAGGCGATGCAGGCGGCAAACAAGCTCGCCGAGAGCGGGATTAGTGCTGCGGTGGTCAACTTCTTTACGATCAAGCCGCTGGATACGGATGCTGTGAAGAAATATGCCAAGCAGTGCAAGAATATCGTCGTCGCGGAGAACCACAACCGCATCGGCGGGCTCTACAGCGCGGTTTGCGAAACACTCGCGCGCGAGAACACCGCCCGCATCGACGTGGTCGCGGTCAACGACGAATACGGCGAAGTCGGCCCGCAGGATTATCTGCAAAAGCGTTTTGGCCTCACTGCGGATCACATCGTGGAGACGGTCAAAGAGCTGATCAAATAAAGAACCGAGAATCTGGACAAAACAACAAAGAAGGGGAAGAAATTCTCCTTCTTTCTTATTATTTGATCGTTTACGATTGTCTTCCCGCCACGGCAAGAGTTGCATCCAAGCCGGTTTTCGCTTATGCTGATTCTACATAGAAAGAAAAACGGTCGGTAAAAGCGACCGCCAGTCATACAAAGGAGAGAGAACCATGGAATTTATAATCGAAGAAGGTCGCGCGTACAGCGTCAATGAGCAGCAGGAAGTGATGGCGGAGGCGACCTATGTCCAGCTTGGCGGCGGCGTGGTCGATATCGATCATACTTTTGTCAGCCCCACGCTGCGCGGACAGGGCGTCGCGGGCAAGCTCATGGAAGCCCTCGCAAACGAGCTTCGGGCACGGCACCTCAAGGCCACGGCGTCCTGCTCCTACGCTGAAGTTTGGCTGGAGAAGAACCATGAAGCATATGGCGACATCATCGCCTGATCAGCTCGCAAAACTGTGCCGTATTTCATAGCGTGGCAATATAATATGAACGAACTTTAAAATCAAAGCGTTTCCGCCGAAAAACGGACTTTTGATGCCGCTTGCTCCGGCTGCGAGAGTTGACAGCGGAGAGAAAAGAATATTACAATCTTTTCAGGTTATATACATGCACTCGTATGCGTATGATTTCTCCGCGAATAACGTGACCCAAGACCATTGGCAGACGTTCTGCAAACCCTAATTCGCCTTAAAATCAGGCGGTTTCGTATGAAGGGAATAGAGCATGCGCGATTCCGAAAGAGGCATGCGGTATGAGGATCCGGCTGAATATTCGGCGTATGATCAAGCGCCGCATCCAAAGAAAAGCGGGAAAATATTCAGTGCATTATTAAGTGTATGCATCATTCTGTTGCTGATTGCGACTCTTTCTCTGCTCTACATCCGCCAATACACCGTCACCGGGGATTCGATGAAGCCCACACTGATGTCGGGAGACCGCGTTTTTTACGTCGGGTTTGTCAAGCCAACGTATGGAGATTTGATCATCTTCGACGCGGGCGATGTCTACGGACTCGTGATCAAGCGCGTGGCGGGCCTGCCCGGAGACGTGATTCAGATCACGGCGGATGGTCACGTGATGCGAAACGGCGTCTTGCAGGAAGAGGCGTACATGATCCCCGACGCGTACGGCAACAGCGCCACGCCGGAGATCACCGTGGAGAGCGGAAAGCTCTTCGTACTCGGCGATAACCGCGCGGCATCCATCGACAGCCGGGATGTGCGCGTCGGCCAGATTTCGAGCGATTCCGTGCGCGGCGTCGTGACCAACATGCTGCGGGATACGGTGCCATAACGGCACATGGAACAAATCGCAGTCAACCGTACATTTCAGCGGATAGACCGGATCAGATTTGGCTGTTCCGGAAGAATATAAGGACAGGAACTCATGAAGCTAGGGAACAAGAGAATTTTCAAGTGCGTGCTTTCGCTCTTCAGCGTCTTCCTTCTGCTGATGCAGCTCGGTTGCGCGGGCGAAACGGTGCGCGCGCTGGATTATTCTCTCGAAAGCAAACTATACTCGGTGCAGCAGGACGTCGTGCCGCAGGATGCAAACCCGTCGCCGGAACTCACAACCGGGACGGAAAGCGCCTCCCCGGCTGCGACGCCCGCGCCTACGCCAACGCCGCAGGGAACGGGCGCCGCGTCCGAGACCCCGTTGCCGTCCCAGACGCCGGAGCTACATCGCCTCACCGTGCTCGCGCAGGACGCAAGCGCGCTTGCGCTCTCCGGCGCGCGCGTTTCGCTCTATCAGGACGGTGCGCTGCTGTTCTCCGGCGTGACCGGCAGCGACGGCAGGGTTTCGTGGATGCTGCCCGTGGGCTATAGCTATCGCGCGAGCGCGTCGCTCTCCGGCTATCGTGTTTGCGATGGCGACACGAACACCTATGATCTATCGCAGGATACGCTGGCAAAGATCACGCTGACGCAGACGGACTCGACCACAGACGGAACAGCGACGCCCACGCCGCTGCCCGTGCCGAGCGCCGCGCCCGGAAAAGTAACGATCACGGCAAACGCCGTCTCCATCGCGCCCAAGCAGGACGGATTTACCCTGCTCGACGGCGTGAGCGCACAGACCGAGTTTGGTCAGCCCGTAGCCGTTTGGGTCGTGGACAACGGCGGTTTCCGCGCGGATACACCCGGCACCTACAGCGTGACATACGGCGCGTTTGAGCAAGGCGAACTCGTGACCGCCAAGCGAGAAGTCATCGTGGAAGGCGCGGCGGAAGAGGACACAGCCGTTTCGGAAGAGGCGAACGCGCCGAAAGGGAGCAGCAGGGAACGCTATCAGATTTTAGTTGCCTATCGCGACGCGGTGGGCGATCAGCTGAGTCAAAGAATCGCAAAACTCAACACCGAATATCAAGAGAAGGTGCAGCAGGCTCTTGCGGAAAACGCGGAGGCCCGCATTCTTGCGCCTTCGAGTGCGGAGAATGACACCGACGAGGTAACCTCCACCGCCAAGGATGTGCAGCCGACCATCGACGCAAAGGTGACCAACTGGTCGGACGTGCTCGCCATCTTCCTGGCGCAGAACGTGTCGGATGAGGAGCATCCGCTGAACGTTGACCAGCTCAGCGCCATTCCGCTGGATCGGCTCGATAGCGTATTCTGGGACATGAACCAGATCGACACCTTCCGCATGGACGGCACGGCAAACGTGCTACTAAGCGCCAAGTCGTATGAGGACATGGCGGATGCGTATGGCTTAAGCGCCGCGCGCAGGGACTTTCTGTACGAGCTTATGCAACCGGAGTTTCAGCGGACGTTTGCCTCCATGACGGGAAACGACGCGTTTGCGGAGACGACGCCGGAAGGGCTTGAGGCATTGGTGGATACCCTCCCGGAGAACATCAATGTCGATCGCAAAGAAGTGGTCGAAACCGCGCTTTCGCTGGTCGGCAAGGTTTCCTATGTGTTTGGCGGCAAGTATAACCGCCTGGGCTGGAACAACGCCTGGGGCAACGGAAACGAGGCGGCGGACGGCGATACGGTGAAGGTCTCCAAGGATTTTGGTCTTGATTGCAGCGGATTTGTCAGCTGGGTGTTCATCAACGCGACGGGTGATCCCGGCGTGTTGCGCGCCATCGGCAACGGCTCCAGCAACCAGTGGGCACATTCGGAGGCGATCGGCTGGGATGAAGGCCAACCGGGTGATCTGGTGTTCCTGAGCGCGCCGGGCCAGTTGCAATACAACCACGTCGGCATCATCGTGTCGGTCGATGAAGACGGGAGCTATCTGGTTGCGCACTGTTCCTCCGTACAGGACGGCGTCGTCGTCACCGATGGCTGGAGCAGCGGGTTCCGATATCTGCGCAGGCCGGTCTTCTTCCAATAACGGGTTTGCATGAAGCCGTCTTTGAAGGTTTACCAGGTACGACGAGGAAATGCGGATCAGAGTGCAGCGGATTCCACACGCCGATTTTTCAAGGATTGCCGACCATAAGTGAAAGATTGATTGCGCTTTTTGAAAAAATATTTTTCTAGCGGCGTTGAAGATGGCGGATACGCGTTCCTCCGCTGGAATAAGCTTGTTTCAGGTTTTTCTGGCAATAATTACATCGCGGTTACGTGAATTGTATCGACGAAGCAACAGAAAAGAATGCAAAAATCACAAAATAGTAGTAAAAAGTTACGATGTAACGGCGATATACGGTATTATGGCGTGTATAATCACTTGACAACTGTTTGCGAATTTGATATTTTCTAGACTATGCAGATTTGTACTTCATGATGCGGGTGTCTCCGTGGCAGAAGAGGCTGTCTACGCCGGACTGTTAATAATTCATGAACTTTCGCGGTTTTTTATGCAATTTTGCATCACTTGGGTTAAGATGTGAAATAAGTGGTTTTGTACGGATTCACGGTGGATATTTTGGTTACGGGCTTTATTTGTACGAACCATACTGAGCGCATATTTATAGCAGGCCATACGGTTCAAACAAGGCCGCTTTTCAATACGGCATAGGACAGTAGAATGGCTGCGAATCAGAAACCCTTGCATATGCGCTTGAGGCGTATGCAAAACAGGAAGGCGGATATTCGCTTTCAACGTGTAGTATATGCAAGCGGGACGAGCGCTAGATATGGCGCTTTCGTTTGCCGGGAGGCGAATGGTGCGCCGTAGATGCATAGGAATCTACGAAATCGTTTGAGCTGTTTTATCGTAAGGTGATTGGTTTTTATTCGTCCAATTGCCGTAACAATAAAAAAATGCCGCGCGGATTGCTTGACCGGATCAACAGTTTAGCAAACCATCGGGCGGCAAGTGCACTTTGATAGCTGTATATAGGTGATTTTCTTCCCACGTAAAAGGCACAACCCGCGAAAGCAGGCGTCGCAAAGCTAAAGGGCCTACCGGCGGCAACGCTATGGCAGCCAGTTTCCGAATGAAGAACTCACGTTTTTTCAACAAAGCCTTTCTTTAGGCTTAGTTGTGATTCGAAAAAGACGTGACGGTTCTAAATTCGGTGGGAATTGGAACCGTCATTTTCTATATGTGGTTTTTGATGCGATGTTTCATGACAAGTGAACTGGTTGTTCAAAAACTAATGCTATCATGTAATAGAAATGATACAATAATGGTAAGCCGTGTTTCGCGCCTGCGGTAGAGTAAACCCGTATATCGGGCACGGATGAGGAGATTGGAATGCAGGAGTTGTTGCCGCTCATCGGCGGCATTGCGCTTGGGGCAGCGATTGGAGCCGCCCTGACGTTTCTCGTCAGATTTGTCAGCGGACTGCTGCTCAAACAGCGGGGATTCGCACCGGAGATGGAGAAAAAGCATTTCTGGATGTTATTTGCGGGTCTCGTGCTGATTGGCGGTGTCATCGGCTGGCGGGCAGGGATTTCGTTCCGAGGGCTATACTTCATCCTGCTGCTGTTCGTTTCCGCCTGCGTGTTATATATCGACGCCAAGCACCGCGTGATTCCCAACGAACTGGTGCTTTCGATTCTGATTCTTTCGGCGGTGTTCGGGTTTACCGGAGCAATCGCGTTCAACATCTGGCAGTCTCTGCTGGGGTTGGCCGTGTGCTTTATCATCTTCCTAGTCCCGAGCTTCTTTGGAAAACAGGTGGGAGCGGGGGACATCAAGCTGGCCGCGGCAATGGGATTCGCGCTGGGTTTGATCGGCGGGCTGTATGCCGTCGCCGCGATGGGCGCGCTGGTCTTACTATATATCCTGCTGGAGCGGGACGTGCCGCTGATTCAGCGGTTCAAGACCATGATTCCCATGGGGCCGTTTCTGGCGCTGGCGCTGATCGTGATGTCGATCCTACTGGTTTGACACAGAGACGAGAGCGGCAGCGGGCAAACAAAGTTTTAAAAAGACAAGTGAACCATATTCGTGGATGGGAAATAGGTAATATCGGCTTGGTGAACGCGCATTTCGCGGGAGCCATCACCGTAAAAAGTTTCGCTTCTGATCCGCAGCGCCAACATTGCAATTACTGCAGTGTCCGGCGCGGCAAAGACCGGAATGCGAAGATTCTTGTGGAAAGGAGGAAATGTATTATGAAAAAGTTCCTTATGAACGAGGAAGGCCAGGGCATGGTGGAGTACGGTCTGATCATCGCGCTGGTCGCGGTTGTCGTCATTGGCGCCATCACGCTTCTGAGCGGCGGCATCACCAACACGTTCAAGAAAGCCACGGACAACCTGAACAAATAAGCTACGTACGGGAAAGAGGATGCGGGACGATGAAACAATTCATTTACTGCGAAGCAGGTCAGGGTCTGGTAGAATACAGCCTGATTATTCTGCTGGTTGCGTTAGTCGTCATTGGTGGTATCTCACTGCTTGGTAATAGTGTTTCCTCATTTTTTACCAATACCAGTGAGAGCTTCAAATAACCACAGTTTTGGCATCCAAGGCGCAGAACGCAACTTGCGCAGGAAGTCAATGACGGTGCGTCATTCGTATATTTTCAGCAAACGGTTTGTTAGGCATCGTCTTGCATCCTCTTTTCCAAACGCCGTGAGAGATGTCGATCGGTGATTATTCGATAGCGCGATTGGCGATTTGCATGACTCGCGCTGGAGACAAATAAATTTTTAATATATGAGAGCGACCATCTAACATGCGGGGCGCTCTCATTTCGGCACTTGTTGAACTATTTTCGTGAGGCAAGCGGCGTCTTCGATTTCCGGACGGAGGTCGGCGGACGCACAATGCGCCGGCTCGAAGAGGAGCCCCCGTAAAACGATACACTGTAAACAGGAGGAAAAGTGATGAAGCACTTAGCGAAACTGAGGCGCGGCGAGAGTGGGCAATCCCTCGTTGAGCTGGCGATTACGCTTCCTCTTGTATTGCTTTTGATCTTTGGAATGCTGGAGATGGGCTGGCTTGCTTCCACACGCCAGGTCATGGATACGATCACGCGTGAGGCCACGCGCGCGGGCATCGTCGGAACATCGACCACTGCCTGCACGACCGCGGTCAATGATGCGGTTACCAGCAAGAAACCCAGCTATATGACGAAGACCGTTACGGTCACCGTCACGTTCTCGAACCCGTCCAGCTTTAAGGACGGGAATATTACGGTTACCACGGCCTACGATCTGCCGACGCTGACCCCGCTGACCGCGTTTCTCGCGCCCGGCGGCAACTACCATATCGTATCAACCTGTACGATGAAGATGGGTTAGCGCGCGGAAGCGATAAAAACCGCTCCATTGGAAAAATGGCATACCGTATTTGTATGCTTTCGATTAAAGAGAAACACAAACCGGGTATTCAAATCTCACGTCGTGCGCATTGGATCAGGCGGAGCGCTTCCGCAGATCCGGCAGGAGGGGTCAAATGAAAAAAATCGTCATATTCGCTTTGATCGCAGCTCTGTGCGCGGGTGCTTTGCTGTATTTTTATCTCGGCAATCTGGAAGCAGAGAAGCAGGTGGAGGTGCAGTATGATACCGTCGTTGCGGCTGCCACCGATATTCCTGCTTACACGCAGATTACCGCCGATATGCTGACGCTCAAGCAGATTCCGCAGGGCTACGCACACCCGCTTGCCGCGCGCACGATTGAGGAAGTAGTCGGCCTCGTGACGGTTAGCGATATCCTCGCGGGAGAAGAAATTCTTCCCTCGAAACTGAAGCAGTTCGGCGCAACCGACAGCGGCCTTGCCTATGTTGTGCCGGAAGGCATGCGCGCCGTGACCGTTTCGGTGGATGAAGTCAGTGGCATTGCGGGCTTCATCAAACGCGGAGACTATGTGGACGTGATCTCCTATACCTCGACAAGCTTCGATATGAAAGCCGCGGCTGCAGCCCAGACGCAGACGGGAACCGACACGACAACCGAGGCACCGCAGGGTGGCACCTCGCAGAGCACGACCGTCATTGCGGCGCAAAATGTGCTGGTTGCGGCAATCGGAACCTCGCTTTCCTCCTCCACGGCGAACGGGGAAGACCCCGCCGCGATCGCCTACAACAGCGTGACGCTGATCTTAACGCCGGAGGATGCCATGCGCGTGGTGCAGGGCTCCAGAAGCGGAGCGCTGATCCTGATTCTGCGCGCTTCGGGCGATCATGCGGCAAATACGCAGGATCCTGTGGTCAACGACTCGCTCCTCATCAAACCGGAATAAGGAGGGAGAAAATGAACAGCATTCGCATCATGCTGGCGGCGTTTTCTGCCGACGATCGAAAATTCATCTCGGGACTTCTAACCGACGAGACGCTTCGTGTGGTCAGCTCCTTCCGACCGGACAGCGACGGACTCAAGAAGGCGTCCTCGCAGCCCGCGGATGTGCTGCTGCTCGGAACGCGCGCCATGCCGGAGCAGGAGCTCGACTTTGCCGAGCGCATCTTCACGACGCGCAGCGACATCACGATCCTTCTGCTTGCCCCGATCATGGACAGCCGCCTGCTCGCGCGGGCGATGGAATGCGGCATCTCCCGCGTGATCGATATCAACAGCAACGAGCACGATATCTGCACGCACATCATGACCGCGGCAAACCGGGATCAGAACCGGCGCTTCAGCAAGCAGACGATCGCCAGCTATGATTCAAAGGTGATCGCGTGCTATTCGCCGAAGGGCGGCGTTGGCAAGACGACGCTTGCGGTCAACCTGGCATATGCGCTTGCGACCATGAACAAGAAAGTTGCGCTGATCGACCTGAGCTTACAGTTCGGTGAGGTCGGCGTTTTTTTGGATATTCCGAAGGGGGATACCATCGCGGACATGGTGGAGGAGCATTCCCTGGAGCTCTCAACCATCAAAAGCTACCTGATTCGCCATCAAAGCGGCATACAGGTGATGCTCTCGAGCAGCGCGCCGGAGTATGCAGAATTGATTCAGCCGGAGCATGTCAACGCGATTCTATCCACACTCCGCACGGAATTTGACTATGTGTTTGTCGACATGGGCGTTTCACTCGGAGACTGCGCAATCGCGACAATGGAGACCGCGGATACGATCCTGCTGATTGTCAACGAAGACATCGCGTCTCTGCACGACGCAAAGAGAAGCCTGAAGGTTCTGGAAGCACTGAACCAGCAGGATAAGGTCAAGATCGTTGTCAACAAGGAAGGCATCTCGACGATCACGGTCAAGAACGTTGCTAACCTTCTGGAGGCGACTCCCGTGCTCGTGGTTCCGTATGACCTCAAGTCCGCAATGCTTGCGGTCAACCGCGGAATTCCGATGCTCAGCTGCGCACCGAACTCCAAGGCAAGCAAGGAAATCCGCAACTATGCGCGGATCATGACCCGGAGGACGTAAGAATGGGATTACTGGACCGGATGGACAAAAAGAACCCGGGCGTTCAACCCGGCGCTTCTGTCGTTGAAATAGACGAAGCTGCCGCGCTGCGGGATCGCGTCCATTATCAGGTTGTTGAGACGCTGAATAAGCGCGATGAGAAGCACGGCGGCAATACAAGCGAGGCGGAAACGCGGGCCATCATCGAATCCGCACTCGAACAGCACGCCTCCAGCATGGCCCGACCGGAACGCAACCGCATCGCGGTTGAGATCTACGATTCCATCCGCGGACTCGGACCGCTGGAAAAACTGCTTGCCGACGATTCCATCACGGAGATCATGGTCAACGGCGCGAAGCAGGTTTTCATCGAACGCAAAGGCAAGCTGACCCAGAGCGATGTCACGTTTTATGACAACGAACAGCTGCTCAACGTCATCGACCGCATCGTGTCCCCGCTTGGCAGACACGTAGACGAGGCGAATCCGATGGTCGATGCGCGTCTTGCCGATGGTTCGCGTGTCAATGCGGTGATCGCTCCCCTTTCGCTGAAAGGGCCGCTGCTCACCATTCGAAAGTTTTCCAGTACGCCGCTCACGGTCGAAAACCTGATCGACTACGGCAGCCTTACGTTTAAGATGGCGGCGTTTTTGGAAGCCTGCGTCAAAGGCCGACTCAACATCCTCGTTTCCGGCGGTACCGGCAGCGGAAAAACAACGCTGCTCAACGTGCTCTCGGCTTACATTCCGTATGACGAGCGCATCGTGACCATCGAGGACGCGGCAGAAATTCAATTGCAGCAAAAGCACGTGCTGACGCTGGAAGCCCGTCCGGCGAACCTTGAGGGAACCGGACAGATCACGATTCGCGATTTGGTGCGCAACGCCCTGCGTATGCGTCCCGACCGCATCATTGTCGGCGAGGTTCGCGGCGGAGAGGCGCTGGACATGCTGCAGGCCATGAACACGGGCCACGACGGCTCCATGACCACAGGACACGCGAACACCTCGCGCGATATGCTCTCCCGTCTGGAGACGATGGTGTTGATGGCCGGCATGAATCTGCCGGTCGCGGCCATTCGCCAGCAGATTGCGTCCGCGATCGATATCATCGTGCAGCAGGCGCGTATGCGCGACGGCAGCCGTAAGATCATCGGCATCAGCGAAGTGACCGGCATGGAAGGTGACGTCATCGTCACCCAGGATATCTTCACCTATGATTATGGCGACGGGCGGTCTCCGGGCCGATTCCGCGCGACCGGAATCAAGCCGCGTTGCAGCGAAAAGCTTGCTGCTGCGGGCGCGGGACTCAAGGACGACTGGTTCCGCTGACACGCGGAAATTCAAAAAAAACGCTTGCGGAAGGAGGAAGAGCACGTATGATTCGAACACTTGTGACCCTTTCGTTTGTCATTGCGTGTTATTTTATCTTCTACCTGATCGCAATGGCACGAACGAAAGAAAGACGGAAGATGGATACGCGCGTGCGCGCGCTGTTTGATATCTCCGCCGATGAAGACGCCAATAAACGCACAAACGCGGATAAGAAGCGTAATAATCCGCTTCGGTTGGAGCAGATTGCGGAAGAACTTTATGTCGCGGGCGTTGCGCTGCGCGCGGAGGAGTTCATTACGATCTGGATTCTCGCCGGCGCTGTGATTCCCGCCATCGCGCTGTTCTTACGAACGCCTACGACGATCTGCATCGGTCTTGTGATCGTTGGTGTCGCGGCGCCGATCTCCTGGGTTACCATCAAGAAAAATAAACGGCTCGCGGCGCTGGGCAACCAGCTTTCGGATGCACTGACGATCATCTGCAATGCGTTGCGCGTCGGACAATCGTTTCAAGCGGCGATGAAAAACGTCGCGGATGAGATGGAAGAGCCGATTTCGCGCGAGTTCATGCGCGTTTACCGCGAAACGCAATACGGCATGCCGCTGGAGACCAGCCTTGCCCGCCTGGTCAGCCGAACGAAAAATCCGGATTTAGAGCTGATGTCCTCCGCTGTGATCATTCAGCGCCAGATCGGCGGCAACCTCGCTGTTATCCTGCAAAACATTTCGGATACGATCACGCAGCGCGTTCAAATCCGCGGTGAAATTCACACCATGACATCCGCGGGACGAATGAGCGGATATATCATCGGCGCGCTGCCCGCGTTCATCATCCTGCTGTTGATGTTCATCAACCCGGGATATATCGACATGTTTTTTGCGACGCAGACAGGGCGCATCATGCTTGGCATCTGTGTTGTGTTGGAAGCGATCGGGTTTTCCATCGTCAACAAGATTGTCAACATCAAGCTATAGAAGGGGGAATACCGTATGCGTGTTGCTGTGCTGGCCTTTACGATCGCGGTGTTTCTCGGGCTCTTGGCGCTGCTCTATAACTTTGGCGTTAGAAACGATGAGATGCGAAAGCGCTTCTCTCAGGTGCAGGAAGCAGAGCGCACCTATAGCGACGAAGAACTCAGAAAATCGTTTTCCGAGCGTGTGTTTCGCCCGATGGTGCGGCGCATTTCCGAGGGAATCCGACGATCAGCCGGTAACAGTAAGCCGGTTCAGAGCAAGGCGAATCTCAAGCTGGAAAAGCAGATCAAGGCTTCCGGATTATCGCTGACGCTGCAGGAGTTCACATTCATCAAGAGCATGCTGGTTCTTATGTTTCTGCTGCTTGGCATCGTACTGTTTGTGCTTCTTCCAGCGTCGCTGTTGCTTCGGCTCTTCCTGATGCTCGTCATGGCAGATATCCCCATGTTTGGAACGAGTTTCTATTTGACCAGACGCGTCAAGAGCCGCAAAGAAACGATCTTGCGCGAGCTGCCGGAGACGATGGATGTTCTGGTGGTCAGCGTCGAGGCAGGGCTCGGCCTGGATGCCGCGATTCTGCGCCAGTATGCCAAGAATAAGAATGCCGTATTGACCGAGCTCAGCGGGGCGATTCGCGAGGTGCAGATGGGTGTGCCGCGCAGAACGGCGCTCAAGGAGATGGCGGAGCGTTGCGACGTCAAGGAGATGTCCGCGTTTGTCACGGCGCTGTTGCAGGCGGATCAGCTCGGCGTTCCGGTGAAGAACGTGCTGGCGTCCCAGTCGGAGCGCTTGCGTATTGAGCGGAAGCAGTTGATTCAGGCAAAGGCCGCAAAAGCGCCGATCAAGATCATGCTGCCGACCGTATTCTTCATCTTCCCTGTGATTTTCATCATCCTGCTTGGCCCCGCCGCGGTCAGCATGATTCATACCATCGGCGGCGGTGGATAAACAAGACGAGAAACAAACGGCCAAATTTGCGATTGATCCGTTGTGAGGGAATGGCATGAAAACAGTACAAATCGTGAAAAACGGGAAATCGATCGCAACCGTGTGGCATGCAAGGGGGTATTTCGCCCGCCTGCGGGGTCTGCTTGGCAGAACCCTTGAGGAGAACGGAGGACTGCTGTTGACTCCGTGCAACGCCATCCATACCATCGGAATGGGATACGCAATCGACGCGATCTATCTGGATCGGCAGGGATGCGTACTCAGGATCGACGAATCGTTGAAACCGGGTAGAGTAATGCCGATGCAGTTCGGCGCGCGGCATGTGCTGGAACTGCCGGCAGGCAGCGCAAGAAGGCGCATGATTTTAACAGGCGACAAACTGGAGGTAATCCAATGAGTGAGCGAATCGAACGCACGGAAGAGGGAATTGATTCCCTACGCAACCGCATGGATGCGGACGCGCGGTTTCGCCGTTCTTTGTCCGGCTATGATCCGCAGGATGTGCGCGCTTACGTAGAGAACGTAAAGCGTATTTTTGCGCAGCAGTCCCGAGCCGCAAAGCAGGAACAGGAAGACCTGATCGCACAGCTGGATTCCGCAAAGAGCGAGATTCAGGCGCGAAACTGCGGAATCAAGAAGCTTAAGGACTTGCTCGTCGAGCGGGAAATGCAGCTGAACACCGCGAATATGCGAATCAATACCCTGCTGCAAACCGTAAAAGCGCACGGCGCGGAGCGCGACGAGCTCGAACGCCTGCGGCAGGAAGCGGCAAGCAGTGGCAATGCGGAGCGAATCCTTTCGCTGGAAAAAGAGACCCAGCAGTTGCGCGCTGCGGTTGCGCAGGCCTCCAACCTCGTCAACACGTGGAAAGCGGAACGTGAGCGCCTGATGGAGGAAAACGACCGCCTGCGCGAGGAGGTCTACTATCTGCGCTCCGTGTCGAACAAGACGGCGATGGAATACGAAGCACATCCGTATGAGGCAAACGCGCAGTTCCAGCAGGGCTATGATCAGCCGATGCGGGCGTCCCACCCCGATGTCATCGCGGCGGAGAACCGCTTTGCGGCGCAGACGCTGCAGCAGAACGTGCAGCCGGCGCAGCCGACCTATCAGCAGCCGATGCAGCAAACGTATCAGCAGCCGGTACAACCGGCGCCCCAGCAGACGGCTAACGCGCAGCAAAAGGAATTCTCGCAGGTTGCGGATAAGCTTGCGACCATGTTTGCGGAAGCGTATCAGCTGATCAGCCAGTTCAAGTCGAATCTGGATGCACAGCCGGAATCGCAGGCGCAGCGTCAGGCGCAGCCCGCCATGCAGATTCTGCGCCCGGAAGCCGTGAATGCGGAGAATTTTTACCCGAGAAGATAAGAGCCGGAAGATAGGATTCGCAGGATCGCGTCAGGGTTTCGAAACGAGACAAAAATAGCGCAGATGCATGGGCTGTTGCCAGCCGCGCGTTTGCGCTTTTTCATCGAAAGATCGAGTTTTGACAAGAGATTGGATTTGTCGCGGCTTGGTGTGTTCGCTCAGGACTTCTTCTCGTGATATGCCTGCTCGGTGTTCACGCTCCAAACGTTCCCGCGGTCTACTCTGCCGCTTCGAATGTTTTCAACCGCTTCAAACGCCGTGACCATCGAGTGATCCATGTTGTTATAGCGGTGCTGCCCGTTTCTGCCGATGCAGGTGAGATTCGTGTATCCATCGATATAGGTTTTCAGCTTGTCGATCTCATCGTAGGTGTCGAAATATGCGGGATACGCTTTCTCGACGCGCTCGCGGCAACTATCCAGAATCGCAGTTTCGCGGCTGATGATGCCGACGCGGATCAGCTCCTCCACGGCGAGAGAGACGCAGTCCTGCTCGGAGAGGTTCCAGAAATCGTCGCCTTCTGCGCAGAAGTATTCCAGCCCGATCCAAACGGTGTTTTGCGGGTCTTTCACCATGTAGGGCGACCAGTTGTTGAAGATCTGCACGCGTCCCAGCTTCACGCTTTGATCCTGCACGTAGATCCAGCAGTCGGGCACGATATTGCCGAGCGTTTTCATCTCGGTCGTGTTCTGAATCTCGAGGCGCTTGATGAGCAGGCCGACCGTGACGAAATCGCGATAGGGCAAGCCGTTTGTGACGCGAAGAATCTCGGCGGGAACGTCCGGCAATCCCCGCACCAACGATTGAAGCGGCATGGAGGAGAGCACGAGATCGCAGGGAATGACTTCGCCGTTGCAGACGACTCCGGTGATGCGATCCGCCTCACATTGAAATGCGGTCGCCTTGGTCCCGAAGCGCACCTCCGCGCCGCGGGATTGAACATCCTGACAGACCGTTTCCCAGAGCTGCCCGGGCCCGAATTTCGGATAGCTGAACTCCTCGATCAGCGAAGTTTCAACGGTTTTGTTGCGCACGGGTAAGATGCGCTGTACGATGTTTTTGAGCAGCGCGAGGATGGAGAGCCCCTTGACGCGCTGCGCGCCCCAATCGGCGGAGATGCTGCGCGGGTGGCGGCCCCAAACCTTTTCGGTATAGCTTTCGAAGAACATGCTGTAGAGCACTCTTCCGAAACGATTGACGTAGAAGTTTTCCAGCGAGGTCTCCGGCAGCTTATGAACGCAGGCAAAGAGATACGAAAATCCTGCGCGAAGCGTGGTAAGAAAGCCCATATTCCGAATGGTTGACCATTTGAGGCTGATGGGGTAATCATAAAAACTGCCGCCGAAATAGATCCGCGAAACGCGGCGGCGGTTGAGCATCACTCGGTCTTCCCGTTCGGGATCGGGGCCACCCGGAACAACATGCGCCTCGCGGTTTAGCACAAGGTCGTCAAACGAAGGCTTGCCCTGCATCGGCAAAATGTTTGCCCACCAGGCTGTCACGCGCTCGTCCTTCGAAAAAAAACGATGCCCGCCGATATCCATCCGGTTTCCGGCGTGCTGCACCGTCTTTGAAATGCCACCTACGCGCGTGTCCGCCTCTAAAATAGTGACGTGATACGCTTCCGGCTGCGAAAGAAGCTCGTATGCCGCGGTCAAACCCGCGGGACCGGCTCCGATGACCACGACGTTTTGCTGCTTTGTGTTTGACATGTCGTCTCCTGCTGTACAAAAATGGAAGGTGCGATACCGGAAAGATGAGATCATCAAATCTCAAGTATCATACCATTTCCGGACGGCAAAAAAAAGGGAAATGCCGAGTTTAACCCTTGATCAACAGTAACGACTGGCGGCGAACGGCAAACCAACATTGAACGTATACGCAGATTTTACTTGAAGCAAGCGATTATGGAACGGGGAACGTAAAAATGCAACAAGCACGAGCAGAATCAGAGCGGAACAATCAAACGAAGTTACAGGGCAGCGGGAGTTCCACGGCAAAGAAGAACCGGTGGATTCTGCTGCTTGCCTTCATACCGTGCCTGGTTCTGACGCTGCAACTGAATAACGATCTCTGGTTCCTGCTCAACAGCGGCAGATATGTGTTGCAGCACGGAATTCCAACTATCGAGCCCTTTACCCTGCATCAAAACTTCAGCTTTGTGATGCAGCAGTGGCTCTCCGCCGGCATATTTTGGGTGATTTATTCTAAGCTTGGCGCGGTCGGCATCCTCGCGCTGGTATTCTTGCTATATTGTGCCATCGTCGCCGTCATCTGCGCGCTCTGCTGGCATATCTCTGGCGAAAATCTGTTTGCGACAATGCTTGGGAGCATGCTGTCCTCGGCGATGCTCAAGATCGTGATGGTGTCCCGACCGATGTCATTTACGCTTCTGATTTTAATCTGCGAACTGTATCTGGTCGAGCGATTCATCAGCTCCTCAAAGCCCAGGTTCCTTCTGCCGCTTCCGGTGCTTTCGGCGCTGTTGGTCAATCTGCATGCGGCGATGTGGCCGCTTCAGTTCGTGCTGCTGCTGCCGTATATGATCGACGCGTTTCGCTTCAAGTTCTGGGTGTTGGAGGGACAAGGGTATCCAAAGCGATATTTCTTTCCGGCAATCGCGCTCATGTTTGCGGCGGGGTTCCTCAATCCGTATGGTTGGAGCGCCATGACATATGTGTTCCGTTCCTACGGATATGCGGAAATCAGCTCGGTTTCGGAAATGCAGCCGCCAAACATCGGCGACGGTACGGGAATGGTAATCTTCGGCGCGCTGTTTCTGGTGCTCGCCTTCTACTTGTTCAAAAAGGAACGCGAAACCAAACTGCGCTACGTGCTGCTTACGCTCGGAACCGCGGTGCTTTCGCTTTCCTCCATGCGGAGCGTTGCGTTCTTTGCGATCTGCGGATTCTTTCCGCTATCCTATCTGATGCGAAACGTGACCCTGCCCGAGAACAAAATCTCGTCCGGAAAAGGCGTGCTGCGGCTGCGCATCATCCTGATTGCGCTGGTCGTTCTCGTGGCAGGCTCAATGATTGCGAATAGAGTCATCTCGTTTACCGAAGAAAGCCCGCTGCCGGAGGTTGCAAACGTGGTGAATTACCTCGTCGAACAAGAACCGCAGGAGAATATGAAGCTGTATGTGGGGTATAACGACGGCGGATATGCGGAGTTTATGGGTTTGAAGCCCTATCTTGACCCGAGAGCCGAGGTTTTTGTAAAAGCGAACAACCACGTGTCCGACGTGATGAAGGAATACTTTCTCCTGCAAAACGGGATGCTGTATTACAAAACCGTGCTGGACAAGTATCAGTTCACGCATCTTCTCGTCTCAAAAGACGATATACTGTATACCTACCTGCCGCATGATACGGACTACGAGCGGGTTTATCAGGATGGCGCGTATATGGTCTATCGCAAACGGTGACAAAATTGCATCAATCACACAGAACCTGAAGTAGATTGTAACAAGGCCCGGCTCTGTTTTGGCGCGTCGGGCCGTATTTTTAGCGATAATCTGTTACATGAGAACTTCTTGACATTTGCGCTGAATGCAATATAATAAATTAAGTGGTGAAAAATGGCACCATCTATTGTTATTTTAGCTATTTCAATAGAAATACGGAAATTCAAGGTTACGATGTAATGATTCGGCTTGGTAGGAATATGCTCCTGCTGCGGAGGGACGTAATGCGGTTTATCAAAAAATGGCTCAAGTTTGAAGGTGGACAGTCCATCGTTCTGGTGGCGTTCACCATTGCTATGCTGTGCGGCGTTGCGGCGCTCGTCGTCGACACCGGCATGGTTTCCGTGGCACAGGGAAAGCTGCAAAACGCGGCCGATGCTGCGGCGCTTGCTGCTGCTAATGAGCTGCCCTCCGCCTCTGCCGCCGCTACCACTGCAGATGCGTTTGCGGAGCTCAACGGGGTTTCCGCGGCGGACACAACGACCACCACGCCATATAAAGGAAACGCAAACAAGGTTGAGGTCGTCTGCACCAAGACGGTGCAATACACCTTTGCGCGCGTCATTGGAATCAAAAGCACGACGGTAACCGCCCGTGCGGTCGCGGAAAAGACGGGTTCTTCCGGCGGTTGCTTTGGCTATGCGCTTTTCTCCGGCGGAACGGGCAGAATGGGCCTGTATACGAGCAATCTTGAGGTGACGGGCAACACCCACGCAAACGGCAACGTGTTTATCTCCGGTAGCAACCAGGATTTCACAGGCAACGTGGAAGGTGTGACACAGGTTGAAGCCTATGTCAGCAACATCACCATCACGGGGACCTGCCAGGCGGCGAATATCAATGTTCCGACGAATACCGGTGCGGTCTATGTTGGCAATCGCGTGTCAATCGCGGCGCCCACCATTGACATGCCGGATCTCTCGGCTGGCGTGAAGGCGGAGGCGACCGCTTCCGGAACCGCGTATATGATCAACGAGTGGGAAACGCAGAACTTCTCCGGCAACGGAATCAACATTGATAAGTCGATCTACTGTAACGGCGGAATCAATATTGCCGGCAGTTCGTTCAAAGGACAGGGAACCATCTGCGCCAAGAAGAACATCGGCATCAGCGGAAACACGCTCAAGAGCGACACCGGTACCGCGGTTTGCATCTACTCGGTCGATGGCAACATCAATCTCTCCGCATCGGGCATCACGATCTACGGCACGCTATATGCGCCAAACGGGAAGATCGGTATCTACATGAGCAACATCACAATCTATGGCCGCGTGATTGCGAAGGAGATTGAGATTTCGGGTTCCAATGTCCATATCATCTCCGGATCCGGTGATCTCGGATTTCTTCCGGGTGGATCGGTTTCACTTTGCGAGTAGTGCGCTTTTTAGAAGCGAAAGGGCAAGTCGGATTTTGTCATTCTAAAACATATGAATTGTTACACGAGAGGACGCAGGGATACGTCCTCTTTTCTAATTGTTACATAATCAGCGTCGAAATCGCAGGATGATAAGGCAACCGAAACCGTGCGCGATTTGTGAAAAATCGCGAAATTACTTGATTATTTTGAGCATTCGGTATACGATCAAATATACGAACAAGAGATTTCAAGATAAAAAGCGGGCAATAAGTTACAACGAGTATAAATAATACGACAATACGTGTAATAAATAGACACGGTAATGATCGTCGAAGGAGGAATGCAGGATGCGCTTGATAAAAAAATGGATCAGACGTGAAATCGGACAATCTCTCGTGCTTGTTGCATTCGCTATTGCGGCGCTTTGCGGAACCGCGGCGATGGTTGTCGATGTCGGCATGATTTCCGTGGCGCAAGGGAAACTGCAAAACGCTGCGGATGCCGCGGCGTTGGCAGCTGCCGGCAACCTGCCGGATGTCGCTTCCGCAACCAGCACAGCAGATCAGTACGCGGTGCTCAACGGCGTGCCCGCCGGGCATACCGCAGTTACCTCGCCGTATAACGGGAACGCAAAGCAGGTTGAGGTCGTTTGCACCATGTCGGTACCGTATGCGTTCGCCCGCATTTTCGGCGTGGATAGCAAGGTTGTCACCGCGCGCGCCGTCGCGGAGAAAAGCGGAGCTACCAACGGCTGCTTCGGCTACGCACTGTTCTCCGGCGGCACCGGCATGCTTTACTCCAACAACCTGCAGATTACGGGCAGCATTCACGCAAATGGCTCCATTCAAATCGCGGGCAACAATCAGGAGATCACGGGCAATGCGGAAGCGGTGAACCAGCTTGAGGCATATATTACGAAGCTCACAATCGGCGGAACCTGTCAGGCGGCGCACCTGATCGTGCCCGCCAACTCAGGCAGTGTCTACGTCGCGGAGAGAATCTCTACGCCTGCCGCCGTGATTCCAATGCCGGATTTCTCCACCGACGTGAAGTCGAAGGCGGATGCTTCCGGCACGTCCTATATGATCAATGAGTGGGAAACAAAAGTTTTCACCGGCAACGGAATCAACATCGACAAATCGATCTACGTCAATGGCGGAATCACGATTGCGGGTAGCTCGTTTAAAGGCGAGGGCACCATCTGCGCCAAGAAGAGCATCGGCATCAGCGGCAATACGCTCAAGACCGACTCCGGCACCGCGGTATGTATTTACTCGGTTGATGGGGACATCAGCATTTCGTCCTCCGGCTTGACCGTCTATGGAACGCTGTATGCGCCAAACGGAAAGATCGGCATCTATGGCGATAACATCACGATCTATGGCAGGGTGATTGCCAAAGAGGTCATTATCAGCGGATCAAACGTTGCAATTCATTCAGACACAAGCGATCTCGGATTCCTGCAAGAAGGTACGGTTTCCCTCTGCGAGTAGAACCAACCCGATAGCGGGCGAAACAAGCATCAGTAAAAACACGAACTAACGAACGAGGATGCCGTAAGGCATCCTTTTTTGTTGATCGACAGAATCATCTGATCTGTTGTAAAAATAGCAACAGAAGCCTGCGTGAATCGGGTGAAATGATAGATGATTCTTGACTTTTTTCTTCGCCTCACTATACTATCATTAGTGGATTTCATACTATTTTACGATGAATGATGTAACGGAATGAAGCCTGGAAGCGAAAATTACCCGAATACGGGCAGCTTGCATCAGGATCACGGAGGCTCTTCTATGCGCGCGCTGAGAAACTGGTTCACTCGCGAATGCGGTCAATCCATCGTGATTGTCGTGGTCTCTATCGCCCTGCTTTGCGGGGTTGCGGCGCTGGTGGTCGATATCGGTCAAGTGACGGTGACGCAGGGACAGCTTCAAAACGCGGCGGACGCGGCGGCGCTTGCCGCGGCAAAGAGCCTGCCGGATGTGACGGCCGCCAAAAACGCGGCAAAGCAATATGCGGGACTCAACGGGGTGGACACCGTCAACACAACGGCGACGACGCCCTATAACGGCAACGCAAGCAAGATTGAAGTCGTCTGCACGCGTACGGTGCAGTACACATTTGCGCGGGTGATCGGCTTAAACAGCACGGTGGTTTCCGCGCGCGCCGTCGCGCAAAAGAGCAACGCAAACGGCGCCTTTGGATACGCGCTGTTCTCCGGCGGGGTCAACTCCTTGTTGGGACTCTATACCGATTCGTTTGACGTCACCGGCAGCGTGCACTCCAACTATACGCTCCAGATGAACGGCAGCACACAAAAGGTTTCGGGCGATATGGAGTCGGTGTCCAGCTTCTCCTCAAGCGTCGCAAACCTGACGATCGGAGGCACCTGCCAGGGTTCCTCGATTCAAATCAACGGCGACGCGAGCAAGATCAACGTGCCGACCCGCGTGCAGAGTCCGGCTGCGGTCATCACGATGCCGACATTCTGGCAGGACATCAAGAATGAAGCGACGGCTGCCGGAACCGCATATATGATCAACAGCTGGGAGACGAAGCTGCTCAACGGCAACGCAATCAACGTGGATTCGTCGATCTATTCCAGCGGAGCGATCCAGATTGCTACCTGCTCGTTTTCCGGACAGGGATCCATCTGCGCCGAGAAGAATATCCAGCTGGCCGGAAATACGATCAAAAACAACAGCAGCGCATCGGTGTGTATCTATTCGGTCAACGGAGATATCAGCTTTTCAACGAGCGGCTTGACCATCTACGGAACGCTCTATGCGCCGAACGGAACGATTGGTATCTACGCAAACAACATCACGATCTACGGCAGAGTCATCGCGAAGAACATCCTCATCACGGGTTCCAACGTGAAGATCATCTCCGGCTCGAGCGATCTGGACTTCATGCCCGGAGGAACGATTTCGCTTTGCGAGTAATGTTGGTTGAATTGCTCGACTCAATTAAGTGCAAACAAAACACAAGAGAGGATGCATTGCAACCCCTCTTTTTTTGTCGGTTGAGCTTCGGCGAAATGTTATTTACGATCCAGAATCTTGCGTAAAAACGGTACTTTAACCTGAATCGCGCTCTCGGGGCAGACTTCCTGACAGCAATAGCAGCGGATGCAGCGGTCGTATTGGTAGCTCGGCGGGTTCTGCTTGTTGCCGTCGTGCCAGTTGACGACCTTCGGCGTCACGGGGCACATGTTGACGCAGATGCCGCAGCGCACGCATTTTTCGGCAATGATATAGGGCCTTGGCGTGAGTGCCGCCTTGATGAAGCCCGGCTGCGCGCGCTTGGTCTCGGTTGCTTCCGGTTCGCGGTTGACGACGAAGTCCTTCGCGATGAAGTTCTCCAGCGGATCGCCGAGGAGGTTGATCTCCTCCGCGCGGTAGGTGCCCGCGCCCTGCTCCGCGCCCGAGAGATTGGTGAGCACCAGCGCGGGGTCGAGGTTCATGAGCCTGCACATCGTCGCGTCCAGCGCGATCGGGTCGGTGGAAAACAGCAGCACGTTCATCTGGCGCGGGTCGCCGCCGCGCGGGCCATTGCCCTCCATCGCCATGACGCCGTCCATGACGTAGAGGCGCGGGTGGACAAACGTGTTGAGATCGATCAACATCTTCGCGAAATCGCGCGCGCTCGGAATCTTCACGTGGAACTCGCCCTTGAGCGCGCCGGGGATGCAGCCAAACTGGTTTTTGACCGCACCTGTCACGCGCTGAAACGCGTGCGTCTTCATCTTCGGCAGGCTGATGACGCCGTCGCTCTCCAACACCGCGTTGGAGATCATGAAGCGTTTGTTCTGCCGTCCTTCGCTAAAGTGTACCTCTTGCCCCGCGCGAAAATCGCCGAGCGGAATACCGAGCTGCTCGGCAACCTCGGCTGCGCCGGTCTTTTTCGCGGCAACCTCGGAGGACTGAAATCCCGGTGAATCGCCATAGGAAAGCTGCGCGCCCGCGCGCTGAAACACGGTGGCTACCGCGCGGAACACGGCGGGGTGCGTGGTGACGCATTTTTCCGGCGGGTCACCGGAGAGCCAGTTGAGCTTGAGCAGGATTTTCTCGTTGGGTCGCACGAACTTCTCCGCGCCGCCGAGCAGCGCGATTCCGCGCTCGATTGCCTTCTGGACTTCTGCGTCCTCGTAGCTGGTACAGG
The DNA here is from genome assembly GCA_963667195.1 of Christensenellaceae bacterium. Lineage (GTDB taxonomy): Bacteria > Bacillota > Clostridia > Christensenellales > CAG-138 > UBA7703. The sequence goes on along the minus strand of OY762962.1, from coordinate 853,132 downwards.
ATATGATTGCCACGTCTGACATGGTTATTGCTCCTCCTAAATAAGTGCGATGCTTGAATCGGGACTATGGGGAATGTGATTACCCGATTATCAACAGTGTAGCGCGGAAGCGTATCGCAATCAAACAAAATCTTGTGAAGGATGGGGATGGAGCAAAAAAAAGCTGTTCGGAAAGGTATTTCTTTCTCGGACAGCTTTTTGAATTTTGGTGGAACTTCGCGGGCGGATGATATCCGCCTCTACACGCGCACCAGAAAATCTAAGTCTAAATCGAATCAAATAGTTTCGCGATTCGGGATACTCCGCAAGAACTGATGTAGGGGCGGATATCATCCGCCCGCGCCACCAAAGCCTCCCGCATTAAAGAAACTGGACGTTTCGGAACGTCTATTTGCGCGTTTGCTAATCAAAGAATCAGTGCTTTTCCTGACCGTAATAGGCGTTTTTGCCGTGTTTGCGCAGGTAGTGCTTGTCCATCAGCGTGGGGTTGAGGTGCGCGCTCGGCGCGAGCGCGAGCGTGTGCCAAGCCATCATGGCTGCTTCTTCCAGCACCGCCGCGTGATAGACCGCCTCTTGCGCGTCCTTGCCCCAGGCGAACGGGCCGTGCTCCTGCACGAGGATTGCGGGCATGGCGATGGGGCCGATGCCGCGCATGGTCTCGACGATGACGTTGCCGGTCTCGAGTTCGTAGGCACCCTCGATTTCGCTCTTGCTCAGCGGGCGCGTTACGGGGATATCGCCGTAGAAATAGTCCGCGTGCGTGGTGCCCAGCGCGGGGATGTCGCGTCCCGCCTGCGCGAAGATGGTCGCCCAGCGGGAGTGCGTGTGCACGATGCCGCCGATCGTCGGAAACGCGCGATACAGCACGAGATGCGTCGGCGTGTCGGAGGATGGACGAAGGTCGCCCTCGACGACCTCGCCGCTCGCGAGATCGACGCAGACCATCTGATCCGCGCGCATCGCCTCATAGGTCACGCCCGAGGGCTTGATGACCATCACGCCGCTTGCGCGGTCGATTGCGCTGACGTTTCCCCACGTGAACGCGACGAGGTTGAGCTTCGGCAGTTGCAGGTTCGCCTGCCAGACCTGTTGTTTGAGTTCTTCCAGCATAGTTCCATTTCCTCCCGTTGCCCGCGTCAATACGCGGCAACCGCCGCGCACTCGACGGAAAGCGCCCGCTTGTAGCCTTCCATAAACGCGGCAAAGCCCGCGGCTTCCGCTTCGCTTGCGGAGACAGTCACGCTCTTTGCGCTCTGGAACACGCGCTTGGTCAGATAGTCCGAAAGCGACTCGCCCGCGGACTTGTTCGTTAAGTATGCGGCGAGCACCGCCATACCCCAGGGTCCGCCTTCGCCCGCCGTCTCCATGACGGTGACGGGGGTACCCAGCGCCGCGGACATGATCTTCTGCCCGATGCCCTCGGCTTTAAAGAATCCGCCGTGTCCGGTCATCGCGTCCAGCTCGACATGCTCTGCATCGAGGATGTCCATGCCGATGCGAAGCGACGCGACGGCGGAGGTTAGGTGCGCGCGCATGACGTTCGCGAGCGAAAACGCAGCGTCGGGCTTGCGGAACAGGAGCGGACGGCCTTCGTCCATGTTGGTCACCGGCTCGCCGGAGAGATAGTTAAACGTTAGGATGCCACCGCAGTCGGGCGAACCTTCCAGCGCTTTTTTATACATTGTTTGATAGAGCGTGCGCTCGTCGTATTCCGCGCCAAGCGCCGTCGCCGCCTCGCCAAAGAGGCGAATCCACGCGTCGATATCGCTCGTGCAGTTGTTGCAGTGCACCATCGCGACCGGGTCGCCTGCGGGCGTGGTCACCATGTCCACCTCGGTATAGTAGCGCGAGAGCGCTTTTTCCAGCACCAGCATGGCGAACACGCTCGTGCCCGCGCTGACGTTGCCCGTGCGTTGGCGCACGGCGTTGGTCGCGACCATACCCGTGCCCGCGTCGCCTTCCGGCGGGCAGAAGGGGATGCCGCTCGTCAGCGTGCTGGTGGGATCGACGAGCTTTGCGCCGTCTGCCGTGAGCTTGCCCGCGGCTTCACCCGCGCAGAGTAGCTTCGGCAGCACATCTGCGATATCCCAGCCGTAACCTTCGGCCTTCACCAACTGCTGGAAGGAATCGAGCATTGCCTTGTCGTAGCAAAACTTCGTGGAGTCGATCGGGAACATGCCGGAGCCGTCGCCGATGCCGATCACCTTTTCGCCCGTGAGGCGGTAGTGGATATAACCCGCCAGCGTGGTCAAAAACGCGACGGAGCCGACGTGGCTTTCTCGACCCAGCATCGCCTGATACAGGTGCGAAATGCTCCAGCGCTGGGGAATGTTGAAGCCGAAGCGCTTGGTGAGCGCATCCGCCGCCTGCCCCGTGGTGGTGTTGCGCCAGGTGCGGAAGGGCGCAAGCAGCTTGTCCTCCTTGTCAAACGCAAGGTAGCCATGCATCATCGCGGAGACGCCCATCGCGCCCACGCGGGTCAGCGGCACACCGTAGGTTTTTTGCACATTTGCCGCGAGCTTTGCGTATGCGTCCTGCAGGCCCGCGAACACATCCTCCATCGAATACGTCCAGAATCCGCCTTCCAGACGGTTTTCCCAGTTGTGTCCGCCGGAGGCAAGCACCGCGTGGTCTTTGCCGATCAGCACGGCCTTGATGCGCGTCGATCCGAACTCGATGCCGAGATACGTGTCTCCGCCCGTGATTGCGGAGGCGGCAGAATTGATTTGCTGCGTCATAACATGCCTCGATTCTTATTTTGATTTTTTTATTTAAGAGTGTATGTTCGTTGAGAAAATGAAGTTGCGCGCGAAACGATCGTTACCGGCTGCTGTCTTTTTCCACCAGTGTCCAGCGGAGTGTTTGCGACTGTGCGGGATGTCCCGCGATACGGTTGAGCAGCGTTTCCGCCGCGACTTTGCCGATGTTTTGCTCGCCATACGAAAGCGAGGTGATCTTGATGGGGCTGAGTTCGCTCAGCGCGCTGTTGTCAAAGCTCGCGATGGCGACATCCTGCGGCACGCGGATGCCGTGCGAGGTCAAAAGCGGAATCAGGCGAAAGGCGATCTCGTCGTTATAGCAAACCACAGCGGAACACTCCGCAATTCGCTTTGCAAGCTCTTCGGTGAAGAGCTCGTCCCGGCTCTCGGTCGTGTACCAAAAGACGGAGCTGTCGGCGATCATCTTTCCCGCGTCGCGAAGGGCGGTGATGTAGCCGCTGTAGCGCTCGTGCCCCTGAATATCGTCGCTCTTGAAGATGCCCGCGATGGAGGAGTGACCCTTTGCGAGCAGGTGTTGCACGAGCTGATAACCGCCGCCGAAGTTGTCCGCATAGACGCTCACGGAGCCGGCCAGATCCGCGTAGAAACCGTTGAAGAACACGATGGGGATATTGCGCTCCATGAGCTTTTGATACAGGTCGAGGTTGGGGTTCGGCAGCGCCGTCTTGGTGCCCTCCACGAGGATGCCGTCGACGGGTTTGTTGAGTAAATCTTGCAGTATCTGCCGCTCGTGATAGACACTGTTTCGCGTGGCGGAGAGAATCGCGGAATACTGGTTTGCGGCAAACACGCTCTGCGCTTCGCGCAGGATGCCGGGGAAGATATAGTCGCTGATGTAGGTCGCGATGACCGCGATATTTCCGCTCCTTTGCGCGGCCGCCTGCGCGAGCACGCGAGAACCGCTGCCGCGCTGCTTGGCGATCAGTCCTGCGTCAACGAGCAGAGACAGCGCCTGCCGGATGGTCTGGCGGCTCGCGGAAAAGCGCAGGCAAAGCTGTTCCTCGGTGGGTAGCATGTGCCCCGCGGAAAGCTGACCCGATTGGATTTCGTTTTTTAATTCGGAAGCGATGAGTTGATACTTCGGCATAATTCCTCGCGATCCTATTGTGTCGGTGCGATAGCAAAATCATAGCGTGATTGATGGGTTGCGTCAATACAAATATGGTATAAGTCTTTTGAAGATGACCACAAAAGTGCGTTTAGTAGAGAAGAAACCGGTATGGATTCTACCATACAAACAGAATACTACCAGAAAACGCGCTTGAATTCAATACAACTTTTGTTAAAATCCGCTAAAAACAATACAAATTCTCGATTTTATAAAGAATAAAGTGCGCAAATATCGCGAAAAATGCGGTGTGGAATATTGACAGCGGGTTTTTCCGGTGTTACGCTTGCTCTAACAAGACAAAAGCAATACAAATCGACGGACAAATAACGAGATCAACCAAAATCATCATACAATTTTGATAAGGAGTACATCGCATGAGCCTCAAGACGAAGGAAATTTGGTTTATTGTCGGTTCTCAGTTTCTCTACGGGCCGAAAGTGCTGCAAACGGTAGACGAGCGCGGCAAGGAGATGGCGGCTTATATCGACGCGCAGAAGCAGATTCCCTGCCGTTTTCTCTATAAAGGAACGGTGAAGACCGCGGACGAAATCGAGCAGCTCGTCAAGGAAGCCAACTATAGCGACGCCTGCTGCGGCATCGTGACGTGGATGCACACCTTTAGCCCCAGCAAGATGTGGATCAACGGGCTGGAGCTGCTGCAAAAGCCGTATTGCCATTTTGCGACGCAGTATAACCGCGAGATTCCGGATCAGGAAATCGACATGGATTTCATGAACCTCAATCAGGCGGCGCACGGCGACCGCGAGCACGGTTTCATCGCGGCGAGAATGAGACTTCCGCGCAAGGTCGTTGCGGGATACTGGCAGGATGCGCCGGTACTCGACGAGCTCGGCGCGTGGATGCGCAGCGCGGTTGGTTACTATGAGAGCAAGCACCTGCGCCTTGTGCGCTTTGGCGACAACATGCGCGAAGTGGCCGTCACCGAAGGCGACAAGGTCGAGGCGCAGAGAAAGCTCGGTTGGCAGGTCAACACCTGGCCGGTTGGCGAGCTTGTGGACGAGATGAACGCAGTCACCGAGGCGGAAATCGACGCCCTCGTGAAGGAATACCTCGCGAGCTACGATCTCGCTACGGATCAGATGGATTCCGTGCGCTATCAGGCGCGCGAAGAAATCGCAATGGAGAAGCTCTTCAAGCGCGTTGGCGCAATGGCGTTCTCCAACACGTTCCAGGACCTCGTCGGCATGCGCCAGCTGCCCGGACTCGCGAGCCAGCACCTGATGGCGAAGGGCTACGGTTACGGCGGCGAAGGCGACTGGAAAGTCTCCGCGATGACGCGCATCGTCAAGGCGATGACAGAAGGCATGGACGGCGGCACCGCGTTTATGGAAGACTACACCTACCACCTCGCCAAGGACGGCGCCTATTCGCTCGGCGCGCACATGCTGGAGGTTTGCCCGTCGATCGCCGCGACCAAGCCGCGCATCGAGGTGCATCCGCTGGGTATTGGCGACCGTGAAGCCCCCGCGCGCCTCGTGTTCGAAGGCGCGGCAGGCCCCGCAGTCGTCGCGTCTCTGGTCGATATGGGCGGCAGACTCCGCCTCATCGTGCAGGATGTCGAGGCGATCAAGCCCATCATGAAGATGCCGAATCTGCCGGTTGCCCGCGTGATGTGGCGCGCATTGCCGGATCTGACCACGGGACTCAAGCTCTGGCTGCTCGCGGGCGGCGCGCATCACACCGTGATGAGCTATGCCGCAACGGCGCAGATGCTGGCCGACTGGGCGGAGATGATGCAGATTGAGTTCGTGCATATCACCAAGGATTCTACGGTGGAGTCGTTCAAGCAGGAGCTGTTCTTTGCAGACCTCGCCTGGAAGATGAAGTCGTAAGTCAGAGATAATCAATGCCGACGTGTAAATCGGTCGGCAAAAAACACGCTTGTTTCAAAGGATCGTCTTTTTTTCATATTTCTTCCTCCTCTTTCCGCCGGAGGGGCGGACGGTTACAGGCCCGTCCGCCCCGAATCGCGGCACGAACAGGGGGTTATCTAGAAAAAGGCGATCACGGCAAAGATAGATTCACCATTGCCCGGTTTTCCGATAAGGAAGCTGGGTTTTTTGTTCGAATTCCTGTTTAAAGAAAGAAATAGCGTAAAGAAGCCGGGTTTTTGCTCGGATGATGAACAAAAAGAAGAAAACGCCAGGAAAAACGCAGATTCTATTCAGATCTCCACTGCACTCGGCATCTTGTGAAAATATCCGACCATTATCAAAGAATTACCTATTGGCGTAGGCCGGAATATAGCCGATAATAAATGGGGGCGGAATACACATCTGAAAACGCCTCTTTCATATCTTGTTCAGAAGGGAAGATCCGATGTTCAAGGTCTTTCTGGTCGAAGATGAAATCGTAGTTCGTGAAGGAATTCGCAAGAATATCCAATGGGAACAATATGGCTTCTCCTATGCGGGCGATGCACCGGATGGGGAGCTTGCGCTACCGCTGATCCGACAAATACAGCCCGATCTGCTGATTACGGACATCAAGATGCCGTTTATGGACGGGCTTGCGCTGAGCGAACTGGTGCGCAAGGAATTGCCGCGCACGAGAATTATCATCATCAGCGGATACGATGACTTCACCTTTGCGCAGCAGGCGATCCGCATGGGCGTGGAACAGTATCTACTCAAGCCCATCATCAAGGAAAAGATGGTGGAGCTGTTGATCTCGCTGCAAAAGAAGATGGAGCAGGAGCAAGAGCAGCGCGAGTATCTCTCTATGTTCCAGCGCGAGGCGCAGGAATATGAGGCGTTTTCGCGCAGGCGCTTCTTTGAGCAGATCGTCACCGGCGGCATGAGCGTTTCAGAGATTTCCGAGACTGCCAAGGCGATGGAGATCGACCTCAACGCGCCAAGCTATAACATCCTGCTCTTCTCGTTCAGCAGCGCGGAATACGATGGCAGCACGCCGGAAGGATATACCGAAACGTTAGCCGCTCTTCAGGATCGCGCAACGCGCTATTTCATCGCGCAGCCGGAATTGTTGCTCTTTCGCTGGAACATCACGACGCACGCGGTGCTCATCAAGGGCACGGCGGACGAGATCGAGTCCCGTTCCGCCGAGTGCGTATCCAATATTCAGAAGATCTGCGCGGAGGCAGGCCCCGAGGTGAGCTGGTATATCGCCTGCGGCAGGCCGGTTTCGCGCTTAAGCGCGCTGCCCGTCTGCTTCTCGGAAGCAAGCCGCGTTCTTTCCTACCGCTATCTTTGCCCGGAGCAGCATCTGCTCACCGAGAATAGCATCCGCGATATGCGCTCCATGAACTCCGTCAGCAAGGACACCGGCAAGCTGGCGTTTGATCGCGAGCGCGCCCGCGGATTCTTGAGCAGCGGTACGGCGGAGGAGATCGATCCGTTTATTGCGCAGCTCTTGCAGAGCGCGTCCGAGGACGGGGTTCCTATGGCGATGTTCTGCCGCTATCTGACCATGACGATCTATTTTGCCGCGGCGGACTATCTCGATTCCATCGGATGCCGCACGGAGAGCTTCTGGCCGCAGGAACTGCGCCCCAAGGACAGCATCTCCACGCCGGAGGAAGCGCGTGTCTACGCGCGGCAGGTCATGCAGCACACGATCGCGCTTCGCGACAACGAGAACAAAAAACAGCAGCGCGATCTACTGGTGCAGGCGATCAACTATATCGACACGCACTACGCGGACGAGACGATTTCGCTGGACTGCGTGGCGCAAAAGGTAAACATCAGCCCGAACTATTTCTCCGCGATGTTCAGCCAGGAGGTTGGGCAGACGTTTGTGGAATACCTCACCGGCAAGCGCATTTCAGAGGCGAAGCGCATGCTCCGGCAGACGGATATGCGCTCAAGCCAGATCGCGTTTGCGATTGGATTCCGCGATTCGCACTATTTTAGCTTTGTATTCAAGAAGGTCACGGGTAGCACGCCCAGCGAATACCGCAGAGGTGACAAACGGTGATGGAGAGCGTGAGCTGGAGCAGTAAAAGCACGAAGACCACCATGCAGAAAAAACTATGGAAGATGATCCTCATCGTCACGATTCCGTTGATGCTGATCATCATACTCGTCGTCGGCGTTGCGCTCGGCTATGGCTTGCAATACAACTCCATCCTCAACAACGTGACCACCGCGTCGGACTTCAACCGCGACTTTACGGATAACATCAAGACCAAGATGTACTATTTCGTCATCGACAGCCAGTATTCGGAAGGCATGCCGACCGAAGAGGTAAAGTCTGCCGAGGCGATTGCGCGAAAGCTCATCGAAACCACCGCGGAGAAGGACAGCCTCCGCGCGATCAACAGCGTTTTAAACCTCTGCCACAACCTCGAGGACAAGATGCAGGAGATCGCGGCCACGTCCGGCTACGACTCCCGCATGAGTCAGCTCAACGACAATATCTACGTCATGGCAGACCTGATTCAGGAATACATGTACACCTATCTATATTACGAGGCGGTACATCTGGACGCGCTGCAGAGCACCATGATCACCAACATGGTGGTGCTGATGGGCGCGATTGTAATTCTTGCGCTTGGGCTGCTCTTCTTCCTCTTGAGCTATTCGCGAAAACTCAGCCGCCGTATCGTGGAGCCGATTGACATGCTCTGCGAGCGCCTCGTCGCCATCGGCCGAGGGGGCTTGCTCGTCTGCGAACCGATTCAGGCGGATGTCGAAGAGGTGCAGCTGCTCTCGGACGGCATCGAGAGCATGGTCGGCCACCTCAAGCGCCTCATTGAGCGCAACACCGAGCAGGAAAAGCAGCAGAGGCGCACGGAGCTTGCGCTGCTGCAGGCGCAGATCAACCCGCATTTTTTGTATAACACACTGGACACCATCATCTGGCTCATCGAATCGGGCGAGATCAGCGAGGCGGTCGCGATGGTCAGCAGCCTTTCGAACTTCTTCCGCTTTTCGCTCAGCCGCGGGCAAAACGTCATCACGATTCAGGAGGAGCAGCAGCACATCCGGAGCTATCTGGAGATTCAGCATATGCGCTACCGCGACCTGATGGAGTATGTGATCGATATTCCCGAAGAGCTCAACGCCTATATCCTGCCGAAGCTCACCTTGCAGCCGCTGGTCGAAAACGCCTTGTACCACGGCATCAAGATCCGCCGCAGGAAGGGGCTCATCCGTGTCAGCGGCAGACTGGAAGGCGATCAGCTGGTGCTGGAGGTTGCGGACGACGGCAGCGGCATGACGCCGGAGCGGCTGGAGGAGGTGCGCGCCTCTCTGGTCAACGGCAGGAAGGAAGGCTTCGGCCTTCGCACCGTGCACCAGCGCATCCAGATCCTGTTTGGCATGGAATACGGCCTGACGCTGGAGAGCGACCCGGATGCCGGTACCAAGATATACGTGAGAATTCCGATGCAGACGAATGAAAAGGAGATGGGTGCATGAAGAGGACGCTTGCGATTCTGTGCGTTCTTGTGATGCTTTTTACATTATCCGTCGGGTGTACGCCGAACAACGCGGACGCGACGGACGATTCCGATCAGGTGGGCAATCTCATCGTGGTCGGTTTTTCGCAGGTTGGCGCGGAGTCGGAGTGGCGCGTTGCCAACTCCGAGAGCATGAAAAACGCGCTGAGCGAGGAAAACGGCTACGAGCTGATCTTTGACGACGCGAGAAACGAGCAGGAAAACCAGATTCGCGCGATTCGCACCTTCATTCAGCAGGACGTAGACTACATCGTCTTTTCTCCGCGCGTTGAGACTGGCTGGAACTCGATTTTGCAGGAGGCGCGCGACGCGAAGATTCCCGTCATCGTCATCGACCGCGACATCGAGGTTTCGGATCGAAGCCTGTATACGGCGTATATCGGCTCCGATTTCCGCAAGGAAGGCGATACCGCCGTCAAGTGGCTGGAGCACCTGCTGCAGCAAAAGGGCAGGACGGAGGAGATCATCCGCATCGTCCATATTCAGGGTACCATCGGCTCTTCCGCGCAGATCGGGCGCACCGCCGCGCTGGAAGACGGCGTACGCCGCAACTCCAACTGGCAGATTATCGAGCAGGAGTGCGGCGACTTCACCCGCGCAAAGGCGTATGAGGTCATGGGCGCAATCCTTAAGGAAAACTCGGACATCGATGTGGTGTATTGCGAAAACGATGGCGAGGCGCTGGGCGCAATCGACGCCATGGAAGAAGCGGGTCTTTCCTGCAACACGAACGGCGGCGTGATCGTGATCTCCTTTGACGCGACGAAGCTTGGACTGAGTTACTGCCTGCAAGGCAAGATTGCGCTCAATGTGGAGTGTAATCCGCTGCAGGGCCCGTATGTCGCGGATTTGATCCAGCGCCTGCAGCGCGGCGAAAGCGTCGAGCAGGTGCAGCACGTGGACGAGACCGCGTTTGACTGCTTTACGATTACGCAGGCGATGATCGACGCGCGCGGATATTGAGCGGGCATAATTGAACTATAAGCACAAGAAGAGCCCGATTTGGGCTCTTTTTTGCGCCCGGCGCCTGAAAAATGTTCAGGCGTTTTTTTACGCTTCCTGTTCGAAAAATTATGACGAAAATGGAGCAAGTTCGGGTGGCTCTTTGCGCGGCGTTTGTATTTTAATCGGGTTGGTTCACATTCTTATCCCCTTGCTCCCAAGCCATTGGCGTGCGGTTGTCTATATGATATAAGGATGGTGTTGGTCATTTCTCTCTCAACCAACTCACTTCATTTCTCAAAAAAGGAAAGGAAATCGGAAAAATGAAAAAGCTAGTAACACTGATTCTTGTTGCCATGCTCGCGATCGGTATGATTGCTTGCGCGTCGACCGCTGCGCCCGCAGCGACCGAAGCTCCCGCAGCCGCAGCCGCAACCGAAGCTCCCGCTGCCGCGACCGAAGCGCCCGCAGCACCCGCGCTGATCAAGGTCGGCATCATCAACAACCCGCCGGCAGAGTCTGGCTACCGTGCCGCGAACGTTGCGGACTTTGAGAAAGTCTTCACCGAAGCCAACGGCTATGCAGTCTCCACCTTCTACAGCCTGAAGAACGACGAGCAGCTCAACGCCGCCACGCAGTTCATCACGGATGGCGTCGACTACCTGCTCATCTCCGCCGCGGCGACCGATGGTTGGGACGCAGTCCTTGCCAGCGCCAAAGAAGCGGGCGTCAAAGTCTTCCTGTTCGATCGTATGATCAACACGGACCCGAGCAACTATGAAGCAGCCGTCGTCTCCGACATGTCCAAGGAAGGCGTCACCGCCGTCGAATGGCTCAAAGCGCAGAAGCTGGATTCCTATGATGTCATCCACATCCAGGGCGCGATGGGTTCTGACGCACAGATCGGCCGTACTGCGGCTCTGGATGCAGAGTTTGCAGCCGGCACCATGAACAAGGTTGTCCAGCAGACCGCAACTTGGGACGAAGCAACCGCAAAGCAGATCGTTGAATCCGTCATCAACTCCGGTGAGAAGTTCAACGTCATCTACGCCGAGAACGACGGTATGGCCAAGGGCGCTGTCGCGGCGCTGGACGAAGCGGGCATCACCCACGGCGTCGGCAAGTCCGTCATCGTGATGGGCTTTGACTGCAACAAATGGGCGCTGCGCGAACTGCTCGCCGGCAACTGGAACTATGATGGCCAGTGCAGCCCGTTCCAGGCGACCGTTATCTCCGACATGATCAAGAAGCTCGAAGCGGGCGAAACCCTCACCGAGAAGAAGGTCATCTCCGAAGAGCGCGGCTTTGACGCCACGACGATCACCCAGGCGGACATCGACACCTACGGTTTGGGTGAATAAACCATCCGTTTGATTCACCCGCTGAAAAAGCGAATTGAATCATCAAATGCCGGTGACGAGTATGCGGACTTGCTCCGCATACTCGCACCGCTGTTGTGACAAAATCCTCAGACGCAGTAAGGATGGTTTTCAATGCCGAACGACATCGTATTATCCATGCGAAACATCAGCAAATCCTTTCCCGGTGTGCGCGCGCTGCACAACGTGGATTTCACGCTGAACAAGGGTGAAATTCATGCGTTGATGGGCGAAAACGGCGCCGGTAAATCGACCCTGATCAAAGTGCTGACGGGCGTATACCCGAAGGACGCGGGGCAGATCCAGATTGGCGATTGCGAGAAAGAGGCGCACATCAAGTCTCCGCAGGACGCGCAGAATCTTGGCATCAGCACCGTCTATCAGGAGATTACGCTCTGCCCGAACCTCACCGTGGCCGAAAACATGTTCATCGGCCGCGGCAACTATCGCTTTGTCAACTGGCAGACCATGCGTACCAGAACAAGCGAAATTCTCGATAAACTGAACATCCCCGCGCGCGCGACCCAGCAGCTGGCGACGTGTTCCCTCGCCGTGCAGCAGATGGTCGCCATTGCGCGCGCCGTCGATATGGAATGCAAGGTGCTGATTCTCGACGAGCCGACCTCTTCGCTCGATGAGCGCGAGGTGGAGAAGCTCTTCACGCTTATGCGGGAGCTCAAATCCCGAGGCGTCGGCATCATTTTTATTACGCATTTTCTCGAGCAGGTCTACGAGGTATGCGACCGCATCACCGTGCTTCGAAACGGCGAGCTGATCGGCGCTTACGACGTGAAAGACCTACCTCGCGTGCAGCTCATCTCCAAGATGATGGGAAAAGACTTGGACGATATCTCGCAGATGCACAGCACCAAGCCGCGAAAGGACCGCTCCGGCAACGTACACGTGTTTGAGGCACAGGGGCTTTCGAGCGCTACCGCGACAAAATCGTTCGACTTCCAGATCGATCGCGGAGAAGTCAACGGCTTTACCGGCCTGCTTGGTTCGGGCCGCAGCGAATGCGTCCGCGCGATCTTCGGCGCGGATAAAGTCACGGGTGGCAAAGTGCTCGTCAACGGCAAACCGGTCAAGATTGCGAAACCCAAGGATGCCATGAAGCTCGGCATCGGGTATTTGCCGGAAGATCGCAAGCAGGACGGCATCGTGGACGAACTCTCCGTCCGCGAAAACATCATTCTTGCCCTTCAGGTCATGCGCGGTTTCTTCCGCCCGTTTTCGAGAAGCGAAGCGGAGAAGTTTGCGGACGAATACATCAAGCTTCTCGGCATCAAAACCGCGTCCTCCGATACGCCCATCAAGTCTCTCTCCGGCGGCAACCAGCAAAAGGCGATCCTCGCGCGGTGGCTGCTCACCAAGCCGCAGTATCTGATCCTCGACGAGCCCACGCGCGGCATCGACGTCGGTACCAAGGTGGAGATTCAAAAACTCGTGCTCAAGCTTGCCGAAGAGGGCGTCAGCGTCACGTTTATCTCTTCCGAAATCGAGGAGATGCTTCGCACCTGCTCCAGGCTCATCGTTATGCGGGATCGCGAGATCGTTGGCGAGCTGATGCAGGACGACATGACGCAGGCGAAGATCATGCGCACCATTGCGGGAGAGGCGGCACAAAATGGCTAAATGGTTTCAGCGATTTAAGAAATCGCAGTTGGTGATACCGCTCTTTGCGTTGCTGCTGCTGGTTCTCTTCAACCTGATTCGCGATCCGGGATTCTTCTCGCTCGCGATTACGACAAACAACGACGGAAACCAGGTGCTCTCGGGCAATATCATCAGCATTCTCAACAGCGCTTCCGAACTTGCGATCATCGCCATCGGCATGACGCTGGTGACCGCGAGCTCCAAGGGACAGGATATCAGCGTTGGCGCGGTGGCCGCGATTGCGGGCAGCGTGTTTGTGCGCGTGCTGCGCGAACACAACATCACCTGGCCGATTATCCTCGTTGCGTTCCTTGGCGGCTGCGTGGCGGCGATTCTCTGCGGCGCTTTTAACGGAGCGCTCGTGGCGGTGTTCAAGATTCAGCCGATGATCGCGACGCTGATTCTGCTCACGGCGGGTAGACCGATCGCCTACTGGATCAACGGCGGCGCGACGCCCACCGTGGAAAGCCCGCTGCTTGGCTATATCGGCAGCTTTATTCCGGGGATTCCAATTCCGACGCCGATTCTGATCGTCATCGCGTTTGCGATTGTCGTGTCGTTGGTGCTGCGCTTTACCAACCTTGGCCTGTACACGCAGGCGGTCGGCATCAACGAAAAATCCGCGCGTCTCAACGGCATCAACGCCGTCGGCATGAAGTTCCTTGCGTTCATGATGCTCGGCGTCTGCGTTTCCATCGCGGGCTGCATCGGCGTCAGCCGCATGGGACTCATCAACCACGAAACGATATTGCTCGATATCGAGATGGACGCAATTCTCGCGGTCGCCATCGGCGGCAACGCGCTCAGTGGTGGAAAATTCAGCATCACGGGCTCGGTCATTGGCGCCTATATCATTCAGGCGCTGACCATTACGCTCTACGCGATGAAGGTTTCCTCCACGGCGGTCAAGGCGTATAAAGCGATTGTCATCATCGCCATCGTCGTGCTCGGTTCTCCGGTGGTGCAGAGCTATCTACTGAAACTGCGCAGCAGACTGTTCCAAAAATCGAACAAGGAAGCGGGGGCACAGGCATATGGAGACTAAGAAAAGACCTCTTGCCGATCCGCTCACGCTTCGAAGAAGAGAGCCGATTTCGAACACGAACCTGCTTTTGATCATCACGATCTGCACCTTCATCGGCATGTACGGCACGGCGATGTCGGTTTGGGGCGGCGGATTCCTCAATCCCCAGCAGTTTCTGGATCTGTTCAACAACAACTCGTTCCTGATCGTCGTGGCGTGCGGCCTTACCGTCGTCATGATCGCGGGCGGCATCGATATCTCCGTCGGCGGAATCACGGCGCTCGTCACGATGGCGTGCGTGGTGTATCTGGACGACAAGGGTGGCAGTGTCGTGGGTTCCATGGCGCTCGCGCTCGGCATCGGCGTGGCCTTCGGCCTCGTGCAGGGATTCCTGGTGTCGTATCTGGAGATTCAGCCGTTTATCATCTCGCTGGCGGGCATGTTCTTTGCCAGAGGCATGACCACGATCGTTTCCGTGGCTCCGCGCACGGCGGAGAACCCTGCGTTTCTCGCGCTCAAGGAGTTCCGCATTGTGATTCCCGGCATCGGCTCCTACGGCAAGACGGGCAATTTCATTCCCGCGCGCATCGAGCTCGGCGTCGTGATTGCAATCTGCGTGGTACTGCTGATCTTCGCGATGCTCAAGTGGTCGCGCTTCGGGCGCAACCTTTACGCCGTCGGCGGAAACAGCCAGAGCGCGCTAATGCTCGGCATCAACGTCAAGCGCACGCGATTCTTCTCATATCTGCTGTGCGGCATTCTCTCCGGCATCGGCGGATATGTCTATCTGCTGCATACGGGCGCGGGCAACGCCAGCAACGCCTCCGCGGCGGAGATGCAGGCCATCGCCTCGGCCATCATCGGCGGCACGTTGCTCACCGGCGGCGTGGGGAACGTCATCGGTACGCTGTTTGGCGTCCTCTCGCTCAAGACGATCAACAACATCGTCATCGCGTCTGGCTTGCGGGAGCCGTATTGGCAGAGCATCACGACGGGACTCATGCTGTGCTTCTTCATTCTGTTGCAGAGTGTGATCCTTGCAATCCGCGAAAAGGGCGGCATGCGAAGAGACTAAATACATATCGCGAAGGCTCCTCCGGAAATCTCCGAAGGAGCCTTTTCTTAAGGAGATTTCTGAAAAAAAGTATAAACATAAATATTCTTGGTATAAATATAATATTTAGCTTTTCTATCATTCGAAATTATGATATATTCTTCGCTAAAGAATTTTGAATAACAGGCAAACCCGCAGAGTGTGGCAGAAAAAACAGGAGGGAACCGATGGAGCAGCCAAGATACCTGATCCTCGAAAACGGGCAGGTGTTTCGCGGTCGGCCGCTGGGAAAAAGCGGACAGGTGATCGCCGAAATTGTGTTTACAACGGCTATGACCGGATATCTGGAGACGTTGACCGATCCCAGTTATTACGGACAGATGGTCGTTCAGGCGTTTCCGCTGATTGGCAATTATGGTGTGATTCCCGCTGATTTTGAGGCGGAGCAACCCGCGTTAAAAGGGTATATCGTGCGTTCGTGGTGTCAGGTGCCTTCTAACTTTCGAAGTGAAGAAGACCTTGACACTTTTTTATTATCCAAGGGAATCATGGGGCTTTGGGACATCGATACCCGCGCGCTGGTGAAGATCATCCGCGAGCACGGCGTGATGAACGCGCTCCTCACCGATGATCCCGCGCCAGACGAAGCCACGCTGGCAAGACTGCGCGCCTACCGGATCGACCGCGCGGTGCAGGCGGTGAGCCAATCTGAGCCGAGTTTGCAGCGCGCGGAAGCGGCAAGAAAGTATGTCGCGCTCTGGGACTTTGGCGCGAAGCGAAACATCGCGCGGGAGCTCGTCAAGCGCGGCTGCGACGTGACGATCTTGCCCGCGGCGACAACGGCAGAAGAAATCCTCGCGCTCAAGCCCGACGGGCTGATGCTCTCCAACGGTCCGGGAGACCCAGCGGAGAACACGGACATCATCCGCGAACTAAATCTGCTCTGCGAATCGAAACTGCCGATCTTCGGCATCTGCCTTGGGCACCAGCTGCTCGCGCTCGCGCGCGGCGGCGAGACCATGAAGCTCAAGTACGGGCACCGCGGCGCGAACCAACCTGTGCAGGAAACCGCAAGCAAAAAGGTCTACATCACGAGCCAAAACCACGGCTACGCGGTGAAGACGGATCAGCTGCCCAAACAATCCCGCGTGAGCTTTACAAACCTCAACGACGGCACCTGCGAAGGAATGGAATACCTCGATATCCCCGCTTTCTCGGTGCAGTTTCATCCCGAGGCGTGCGGAGGCCCGCTCGACACACGATATCTCTTCGACCGGTTTATCGAGTTGATGGATCGCGCGCGCGGCTAAGGCAAGCGAGGCTTTTTTGACGACAGAAGGAGTTCATTATGCCACTGGATCAAAATATCAAGCGCGTGATGGTCATCGGCTCGGGACCAATCGTGATCGGGCAGGCGGCGGAGTTTGACTACGCGGGCACACAGGCCTGCCGCGCGCTGCGCGAGGAAGGGCTGGAGGTCATCCTCGTCAACTCCAACCCCGCGACGATCATGACCGACCGCGCGATGGCGGATCATATCTATATCGAGCCACTGACGCTGACCACGCTCAAGCGCATCATCGAAAAGGAACAGCCGGACAGCCTGCTCTCCACGCTCGGCGGGCAGACGGGGCTGACGCTCTCCATGCAGCTCGCGAAAGATGGCTTTCTGGAGGCGCATGGCGTCAAGCTCCTCGGCGCGAACCCGGTGACCATCGCAAAGGCGGAGGATCGCCAGCTCTTCAAGGACGCGATGATCGAGATAGGACAGCCGGTGATTCCCTCGCTTGTCGTGACCGATCTTTCTGCCGCGCTCGCGTTTGCAAGCGAGATCGGCTATCCCGTGATCGTGCGCCCGGCGTTCACGCTCGGAGGTTCCGGCGGCGGCATCGCGCAAACGCGGGAGGAGCTGCACGAGATCGCGACCAACGGCATCCGCATGTCGCCCATCCACCAGATTCTGGTGGAGAAGTGCATCTCCGGCTGGAAAGAGATCGAGTTTGAGGGCATGCGGGACAAGCACGGAAACGTGATCACCATCTGCAGCATGGAAAACTTCGACCCCGTCGGCGTACACACGGGCGACAGCATCGTGATTGCGCCCGCCGTCACGCTGAGCGACCGCGAGCATCAAATGCTGCGCACGGCGACACGGAACATCATCGACACCCTCGGCATCGAGGGCGGCTGCAACTGCCAGTTTGCGCTGCATCCCACGAGCTTTGACTACGCGGTCATCGAGGTCAACCCGCG
Organism: Christensenellaceae bacterium; assembly: GCA_963667195.1. Lineage (GTDB taxonomy): Bacteria > Bacillota > Clostridia > Christensenellales > CAG-138 > UBA7703. The sequence goes on along the minus strand of OY762962.1, from coordinate 835,490 downwards.
CGTCAGCCGCTCCTCCGCGCTGGCCTCCAAGGCGACCGGCTACCCGATTGCGAAGGTCGCAACCAAGATCGCGATCGGCTACACGCTCGACGAGATTCAAAACGCGGTCACGGGGACAACCTCCGCGTGCTTTGAGCCCGCGCTGGACTATGTCGCGGTGAAGCTGCCAAAGTGGCCGTTTGACAAGTTTGTCTACGGCAGACGAACGCTCGGCACGCAGATGAAAGCGACGGGCGAGGTTATGGCGATCGGCCCCACGTTCGAGCAGGCGATCATGAAGGCAGTTCGCGGTGCGGAGATTTCGCAGGACAGCCTGAACATGAAAAAACTTGCGGACATCCCGACGGAACAGATTCGCGAGCGGCTGCACAACTGCGACGACGAGCGCATGTTTGTGGTGTTCGAGGCAATCAAGCGCGGCATCACGCTGGACGAAATCCACCAGATCACGATGATCGACATCTGGTTTCTCGCAAAACTCAAGCGCCTCGCGGACTACGAGCAATCGCTCACATCCAGCGGGTTGACTGCGGAAGCGTATCTCGAAGGAAAGAAACTCGGCTACCCCGACAAAGTGCTCTCCCGCATCAGTGGGCAACCGGTTCAGAATCACCTCTACGCGGGCTACCGCATGGTCGATACCTGCGCGGCGGAGTTTGAGGCGCAGACGCCGTACTTTTACGCGGACTATGACTGCGTGGAGAACGAGGCGCAAACCTTCCTGCAAAAGCACAACACGGGCAAGCCCCGCGTGATCGTCTTCGGCTCGGGCCCGATCCGTATCGGGCAGGGCATCGAGTTTGACTATGCCTCCGTCCATTGTGTCTGGGCGCTCAAGCAGGCGGGCTATGAGGTAGTCATCGTCAACAACAACCCCGAGACAGTCTCCACGGACTTCGACACAGCAGACCGACTCTACTTCGAACCGCTGCTGCCGGAGGACGTGATGAACGTCATCCACACGGAGCAACCCTACGGCGTGGTGGTCGCGTTCGGCGGCCAAACGGCGATCAAGCTCACGCGGTATCTCGCGGAGCAGGGCGTGCGCATCCTCGGAACCCCCGCGGACAGCATCGACGCCGCGGAGGATCGCGAGCGGTTCGACGCGCTGTTGGAAAGACTCTCCATCAAGCGCCCGCTCGGCAAGACGGTCAAGACCGAGGAGCAGGCGCTCACAGCCGCCAACGCGCTGGGGTATCCTGTGCTGATCCGGCCCAGCTACGTGCTCGGCGGTCAGAACATGATCATCGCGTTTACGGACGACGACGTGCGCGAATACATGGGCATCATCCTCAAGAAAGGCATCGATAACCCGATCTTGATCGACCAGTACCTGATGGGCACCGAGATCGAGGTGGACGCCATTTGCGACGGCGAAAACATCCTGATTCCCGGCATCATGGAGCACATCGAGCGCGCGGGCGTACACTCCGGCGACTCCATCGCGGTGTATCCCGCGTGGAACCTCAATGGCCCAATCATCGAGCGCGTGGTGGATCACTCCCGCAGGCTTGCGCTCGCGCTGGACACGCAGGGTCTTATCAACATCCAGTACGTGATCTACGAAAACGAAATCTACGTCATCGAGGTCAACCCGCGCTCCTCCCGCACGGTGCCGTATATCAGCAAGGTCACGGGCGTGCCGATGGTGGACTTAGCCACGCGCGCGATGCTGGGCGACAAGCTTGGCGATATGGGTTACGGCACAGGCTTATACAAAACCCCGCCGTATGTTGCGGTCAAGGTGCCGGTGTTCTCGTTTGAAAAGCTGGCGGACGTCGATATACTGCTCGATCCCGAGATGAAGTCCACGGGCGAGGTGCTCGGCATCGGCAAATCGCGCGAGGAGGCGCTCTATAAAGGCCTCGTCGCCGCCGGCTACAACATGAAGCGGCGCGGGGGATTGCTCGTGACCGTGCGCGATCAGGACAAGGCGGAGATGACCGACGCCGTGCGAAAGTTTGCCGAGCTGGGCTTTACGCTCTATGCCACAAAGGGCACGGCGCAGGTCTTGCGCGAGGCGCAGATGCAGGTCATCGAGGTCGGCAAGCTCCACGAATCCTCGGACAACAATATTCTGACGCTGATCGAGAGCGGCAAGATCGACTACATCCTCTCCACCTCCACGAAAGGGCGGCTGCCCTCGCGCGACAGCGTGAAGATTCGCAGAAAGGCGATTGAGCGCGCGGTGCCGTGTCTCACCTCGGTGGACACCGCAAACGCGCTCGCGGACAGCCTGTTGAGCCGCTATTCCCAGCACAGCACAGAGCTTGTGGACATCAACCACATGCGCACGGAGAAAATGCGCCTGCCGTTTACGAAGATGAACGGCACGAGCAACGACTATATCTACTTCAACTGCATGGAGCAGTCCATCTCCGCGCCGGAGTCGCTGAGCGTCTATCTTTCCGAGGAGCACGCGGGCATCGGCGGCGACGGCATCATCCTCATCGAGCCATCGAAGGTGGCGGATGCCGGAATGCGCATCTTCAACAAGGACGGCAGCGAGGGCAAGATGTGCGGAAACGGCATCCGCTGCGTTGGAAAATATCTCTACGACAACGGGCTGACCGACCGGACGGAGCTGACCATCGAGACCAAGAGCGGCATCAAGCGGCTCAAGCTCTATGTGCGCGGCGGCAAGGTGAAGTCCGTCACCGTGGACATGGGGAAAGCGGAGCTGCGTCCGGAGAAGATTCCCGTGCGGCTGGAAGGCGAAAAGATCGTCGCGCGGCCGGTGACGATCGACACAAAGGTGTATGACATCACCTGCGTCTCGATGGGAAACCCGCACTGCGTCGTGTTCGCAGACTATCCCGACCTGCTCCCGATCGAGACGATCGGGCCTTCCATCGAGACCGCGCCGATCTTTCCGGATCGTGTCAACGTGGAGTTCGTCAAGGTGCTGAACAGCCACACGCTCAAGATGCGCGTTTGGGAGCGCGGCAGCGGGGAAACGCTCGCCTGCGGCACGGGCGCGTGCGCCGCGGTCGTCGCCGCCACGGAGAACGGCTATTGCGCAAAAGGCGAGGACATCACGGTTCACCTGCGCGGCGGAGACCTCTTGGTGCGCTACACGGACGAGGGCGTCTGGATGACCGGCGACGCGAAGAAAAACTTTGAAGGTTTTGTGGAGCTATAATATTCGATTGCAATACTAAAGCGCCCGGACATCCGTCCGGGCGCTTTGTTCTTATGTGTTTCTTATGCGGCCTCGAATTGGCTGTTGTACAGCTCGGCGTAGAAGCCGCCTTTGGCGAGCAGTTCCGCGTGGTTGCCGCTCTCGATGATGTCGCCGTCCTTCATCACGAGGATGAGGTCTGCGTTCTTGATCGTCGAGAGGCGGTGCGCGATGACGAACGACGTTCTGCCGCTCGTCAGGCGATCCATCGCCTGCTGCACCATGCGCTCCGTGCGGGTATCGACGGAGCTTGTCGCCTCGTCGAGAATCAGCAGCGGCGCGTTCTGAATCATCGCGCGCGCGATGGTCAAGAGCTGCTTCTGACCCTCGGAGAGGCTCGCCTTGTCGTTGAGCACCGTGTCGTAGCCCTTCGGCAGCGTCTTGATGAAGCGGTGGAGGCCGACCGTCTTGCAGGCATCCTTGACCTGCTCGTCCGTCACGTCGGTCTTGCTGTAGACGATGTTCTCGCGGATCGTGCCCTCAAAGAGCCACGTATCCTGCAACACCATGCCGAACTGCGCGTGGACATCCTCGCGCGGGACGGACTGGATGGGGATGTTGTCGATACGGATTTCTCCGCCGTCCAGCTCGTAGAAGCGCATCAAGAGGTTGACCATCGTGGTCTTGCCGGCTCCCGTCGGGCCTACGATTGCGACCTTCTGGCCGGGCATTACGCGCGCCGAGAAGTCATGGATGATGGGTTTGCCGGGCTGGTAGCCAAACTTCACGTGGTCAAACGCAACGCTGCCTTCGATGTTTTGCAGCAGCGGCTTCTTCTCGTCCTCGCAGGGAAGCTCCGGCTCTTCCAGCAGCGTAAAGACGCGCTCGCTGGCGGCTGCCGTGCGCTGGAGGTTGTTCATGGACTGCGCAATTTGCGACAGCGGCTGGGTAAAGAGGCGCACATACATCATAAACGCCACGATGACGCCAAACGAGATGGTGCCGTTGACCGCGAGAGCCGCACCCACGACGCAGACCGCGACGTAGCCGAGGTTGCCCGCGAAGCTCATCACCGGCATCATGAGTCCCGAGAGAAACTGGGACTTCCATGCGCTCTGGTTGAGGGTGGAGTTGCTCTCCTCAAAGACGCGCGTTGCCTCGCGGCTGTCGTTATACACCTTGACGATGTTGTGCCCGGTATAGACCTCTTCGATGTGGCCGTTGATGCGGCCGAGCTCCTTCTGCTGCTGAGCAAAGTATTTCTGCGAGTGCTTCATGATCACCATCATCAGCACAAGCCCAAGCACGCTCGAAAGAACGGCGGTCAGCGCCAGAATCCAGTTGTTGTAGAGCATCATGATCAGCGCGCCGACCAGCATCGTAATGGCGGTAATCAGCGTGCCGAGGCTTTGGTTCAGCGTCTGCCCGATGGCGTCCACGTCGTTGGTCACGTGGCTCAGCACGTTGCCGTAGCTCGTGGAGTCAAAGTATTTCAGCGGCAGGCGGTTGATCTTTTGCGAGATATCCGTGCGCATGCGCTTGGAGATGCGCTGGGTCACCGTCGTCATGATCTGGCTTTGCAGCAGGTTAAGGAGGAACGAAGCGCCGTAGAGAATCGCGAGCGTGAGCGCAATTGCGCCAACCGCGCTCATGTCGATTGTGCCGAGTACGGGCTTGCCCTGCGTCATCATCGGCAGGCCCTTCATGATCTCGTTGGTCAGTGTTTTGAGCTGATCCGGGCCTACGATCTGGAGTATCGTGCCGCCGATTGCCGCGACCAGCGCGATCACGATGGGAACGATATAGCGCTTGCAGTAGGCAAGCAGTTTCTTCATCGTCGCGTTAAAGTCCTTGGGCTTTTCCACCGGCATGCTCAATCCCCGTCCGGGGCCGCCGCCGCCCGGGCCGCCCGGGCCACCGCGCCCTACTCCGGGTGATTTTACAGTAGCTTCTCTATTTTGATCGCTCATGCGAATAATTCCTCCTCGCTCAGCTGCGACATGGCGATTTCCTTGTAGACGTCGCATGTTTGCAGCAGTTGTTTGTGTGTGCCGCGGCCGACGATCTGCCCGTCGTCGAGCACGAAGATCTGATCCGCGTCCATGATGGTTCCGATGCGCTGGGCAACGATCAGGTTGGTAACGCCCGCGGTCTCATGCCGGAGGGCGCTGCGCAGCGCACGGTCGGTCTTATAGTCCAGCGCGGAGAAGCTGTCGTCGAAGATGTAAATTTCGGGTTTGCGGCAGACCGCGCGGGCGATCGCAAGGCGCTGCTTCTGTCCGCCGGAGAGGTTGGAGCCGGACTGTGCGACCTCCGCCTCATAACGACCATCCATCTGCTCGACAAAGTCCGCACCCTGCGCAATCCGCATCGCGTTGGCGATCTCTTCATCGGCGGGGCAACCCTTGCCGTTGTCGCCAAAGGCGATGTTGCTCGCAACGGTGCCGCGGAAGGTGACCGCCTTTTGCGGCACATAGCCGATCTTGTTGTGCAGCGCTTCCTGCGAATATTGCCGGACGTTGACGCCGTCCACGAGCACCTCGCCCTCTGTCGCGTCATAAAAGCGCGGGATGAGGTTGATCAGCGTACTCTTGCCGCTGCCGGTGGAGCCGATGAAGGCGACGGTTTCGCCGCGCCGGACGGAAAAGTCGATGCCGCAGAGCACGTCGTCCGCGGCGCCGGGGTAGCGGAAGCTGACAGAGCGGAACTCGATCTCGCCGACCTTGCCCGCTTCGCCTTCGGTGCGCGTGCCGTCCTGAATCGCGGGCTGCGTTTCCAGCACCTCGTTGATGCGCTTGGCGGAGACGCTGGCGCGCGGCCAGAGCACGAAGATCATGACCAGCATCATGAACGACATGATGACCTGCATGGCGTAGGAGGAGAAGACCACCATGTTGGAGAACAGCGTGAGGCGATCCATCAGGCCCGCGTTGTTGATCAGAATTGCGCCGATCCAGTAGATGGCGAGCGTGAGCCCGCTCATGATCGTCGAGATCAGCGGCATCATCACCGACATACCGCGGTTGGTGAAGAGCTGCGTCGCGGTCAGTTCCTCGTTGGCTGCTTCAAACTTGTTCTCCTGATAGGGCTCGGCGTTATAGGCGCGCACCACGCGAAGGCCGGTCAGGTTTTCGCGCGTCACGCGGGTGAGGTTGTCGGTCAGGGTCTGCATCTTGCGGAATTTCGGCAGTACAACTGTCATCAGAATCGACATGACCGCAACCATGATCAACACCGCGACACCCGTTGCAAGCGACCACTCAAGCCCTTTTCCAGCGATCTTCGTTAAGGCCCAAACGACCATGATCGGGGCTTTGATGATCATCTGCAAGCCCATCGTGATCAGCATCTGTACTTGGGTGATATCGTTGGTGGAGCGCGTGATCAGGCTGTCCGTCGAAAAGCGATTGATCTCCTCCATGGAAAACGAATCCACCTTGGAAAACAGCTGGCTGCGCAGCCGCTGGGAAAACGAGGCGGCGATGCGCGCGGCAAAGTAGCCGACCACTACCGCGGAGAACACGCTGCCCAGCGCGCAGAGCAGCATCTTGCCGCCCGCGAGCCAGATATCGGACATCGCGCTGCCCGGTGTTTGGGTCAGGCGCGTAATTTCGGACATATAGTCCGGCAATTTGAGGTCAAGCCAAACCTGCGTGACGATAAACACGAGGCTGACGAGCGCCTGCAGCCATTCGGATGCTTTTAGGCGTTTGAGTAATCGGAACATGTATTTCTCCTTGTTTTGTATCATTTCAGTTGTTGCGATCCCGTGAGCGCATAGGGTCTAGGCATATGACGAAGCAATCGTCATTCTATTGCATCGTCCGGCGGAAAAAAATCTTCCGGCGCGCGGCTGCTGAGCTTCTTGAGGATGCGCAGGAATTCAACCGCGTCGTGCTCGCCGAGGTCTTCGAGCATATGCACCATGACGCCCATGATGCGCTTTGCGTGGTTTGACTCCTTCTCTTTACCAAGAGCCGTCAGCTCCACGTGAATGCGCCTGCGATCCTGTTCGTCGATCCTGCGCGTAATCAAGCCCTTGGTTTCGAGGCTGTTGAGCGTTGCCGCGATCCGCGCGGTGCTGACGCCAAGTTCGCTGCTGATTTCACTGGGAATCCCGATGCCGTCGTGGTGGGAAAGATAAGAGAGGATCACGTGCTCGCCATGCATAGAGTCCGATATTTTTTTGGAGGTTTTCCGGTTGCGCATTTGAAAGAGCACTTCCATATATTCGCGCGCAAGAGCGGTGTAGTCCAAGTTCAGCACCTCGTTTCATACTAAAATAGCTAACGGTGTTAATAATATACCCCGTTAGCGAAAAGTCAAGCAAGAAAAAGTGAACAAATGTGGTCGCGGATATGTAAGATTGTGCAGACACATATGCCGCATCAATATGGAGATATGAACGGCGGCAAAGGTTGGAAGAGAAGAGAGGAATTGAGCAAATTTCTCCCTGTTTCGAAAGATTTTCGCATATAATCCATCAAAAATTATCATTTTCAGTTGCGTTCTTATCACGACAGGCTGCATTGATGAAACCATATTGCGCGCCTTTGCGGATGAGGGTAGCATGATTACAGGGTACAGCGTTTCGCCTATCACAAGTGGCAGCAAAACTGTAAATAGCAAGTACCGATCGAAAAAACTGGATGCGAGAGAGAACGATGAAAGAGATATTGAATAAGTTCCCGATGAACGGAACGGTGGTTTCCTGCGAGCCTTACGGCAGCGGGCACATCAACGATACCTACCGCGTGGAGACCGATAATGGCACGCTCTATATTCTCCAGCGAATCAACACGCATGTGTTTCCCGACGTTGCGGGGCTGATGAGTAACATCGCTTACGTGACGGAGTTTTTAAGCGCGCGCGCAAGTGACCCGCGCGAGGCTATGCACCTCGTGCGCGCGCACGATGGTAGCGCATATGTGGTGGATGACGAGGGCGGCTGCTGGCGTGTGTACGATTTCGTCACGGGCAGCGTTTGCCTGCAAAAGATCGAGCGCGCGCAGGATTTCTACGAGTGCGCGTTTGCGTTCGGCAACTTTCAGCAGATGATGGCGGCGTTTCCTGCTGAGACGCTCTCGGAGACCATCCCGAACTTTCACAACACGCCGGATCGCTATCGTAAACTCAACCGCGCGATTGCGGAAGACCGCATGCACCGCGTGAAGGAGGTTTCGGAAGAGATCGCCTATGCGCAGGCGCTCATGCAGGAGGTGGGCAAGCTGCACGCCCTGCGCGAAAACGGCGCCCTACCCACGAGAGTCACCCACAACGACACGAAGATCAACAACGTGCTCATGGACGAAATCACGGGCAAAGCGCTGTGCGTGATCGACCTCGACACCGTCATGCCGGGGCTCGCGGCCTACGACTTTGGTGATTCGATCCGCTTTGGCGCGGCAACCGCAGCGGAGGACGAAGAAGACCTCAGCCGCATGCGCTTAAACGTCGACCTGTTCGAAACCTACACGCGTGGATTCCTCGCGGCCTGCAACAACCTGACCGCGCTGGAGATTGAGACCCTGCCGCTGGGAGCCTTGACCATGACGCAGGAGTGTGGCGTGCGCTTTTTGACCGACTATCTCGAAGGCGACACGTATTTCAAAATTCACCGTCCGGATCACAACCTCATCCGCTGCCGAACGCAGTTCGCGCTGGCCGCCGATATCAAGCGGCACATGCCGAAGCTTGGCGAGATCGTCGCGGCCTGCGCGCGCGGCTGAGGCACGCTTGCGCGGACATGGCGGCGGAGCGTCGCTTGGGGTATAATAGAACCGTCACCAACATTGCGTTTTTCGGCAGTCGGGAGGCGGCAAAATGATTCAAAACCTGAACAAGTTTACCTTCGCGGCGTTCGGCGAGCTTCTGCCGGAGTCGGACGCGACGGGCGGCTTTCCGCTCCAGCCGGAGTGGCGGCAGGAGAGCGTCTCGTTTTCGCAGGACGAGGTCTGGGTGCAGCGCGTGGAGCACATGCCCACCTATCTCGAGATGGAGCGCGGCACGGCGGTGCTCGCGGTTTCGCGCGAAGGGGAAATGCTGGAATACTTCTATCTCGACAAGCTCGTGCGCATCAACGCGGGCGTGCTGTTCGCCATCGTCCCGCGCGAAAGCTGCGTGATCATGCGCGCAATCCATCGCGACGGCGCGTGGTCAAAGCGCTACCGGCTGGAGGCGAACACGCTTCCGCTCTACATCAAAAACCGCCTCGAAGTGCGCGCAATCTTTACGCTGTTCTATCAGGAGAAGGAGCGCGGGTTTCTCTTCAAGGGCGAGGCGCACGACCTCATCGAGCTGGTCTACGTGGACAAGGGCAGCGTACACAACGTTGTCAATGGCGCGGACACGCTGCTTTCGCAAGGCGAAATGATGCTCTACGCGCCGGGGCTTTGGCACATGCAATACGCCGATCTGGACGTGGAGGCAAGCTTTATCACCGTCTCCTTTGACCTAGCGGGGGATGTGCCGGAGCAGCTGTTCAACCGCCGGATTTCGCTCGGCGCGGAGGGCGCGGCGCTGCTTCGCCGGATGCTGGACGAGCGGGAGAAAAACGCGCAGTACAGCGGCGAAATCATTCTTTGCAGTCTTCAGATGCTGCTGCTTTCCGTGCTGCAGAGCGGTGAAAAGCAGGAGACCCGGCTCAAGACGCCCGCCTCGCTGCACAGCGAAAACAGCATTGTCAACGCGGCGTTGAGTTTCGTTTCCGCGCACATCACGGAAAAGCTATCCGTTCCTTATGTGGCAAAGCGCTGCAACGTCAGCGCCTCCCGCCTCACCGCGCTGTTTCAGCAGCGGCTCTCGATCACGCCCGCGGACTATATCCGCCGCGTCAAGCTCGAGGAGAGCAAGCTACTCATCCGCGCGGGCGAGATGAACGTTTCCCAGATTGCGGCGCACCTGAACTACTCCAGCGTGCAGCAGTTTTCGCGGCAGTTTAAAACCAAGTTTGGCATTTCGCCGAACGAGTTTGCAAAATCGATCCGCTGAGCCGGATCAACAAGGAGAATATCATGGTCATCGATAGACTCGATCACGCGGCGCAGTACTATGCGCTCGGCAAAGGGATTGAAACCGCGCTTCGCTTTTTTGCGGCGTATGTGGACGAGGGTCAAGCCCTGCCCGCAAGGACGGTGCTGGACGGAGAGCGTATCTTCGTCAACGGCGTGAACTACACGAGCGAAGCAAAGCCGCAAGGCCAGCTGGAAGCGCACAAGAAGTACATCGACGTGATGTATGTAGTGGAAGGCGAGGAAAAGTTCTACTACAAGCCCTTTGCGGAATGTGCGCATGTGACCATGCCGTACGATGCGGAAAAGGAATGCGCGCTTGCCGGGATCGACGCGGACGCGGCGCAGCACCGTTTTTCCGCCGGACATTTTTTGATCTTCTTCCCGCAGGACGGCCACCTCGCGGCGCAATTGTGGGACAAACCCACTAAGGTGCGCAAATTCATCGCCAAAGTTGCGGTGGGCACGCTTTAAGATTCTCGCGCGAAAAAAGCCGGAAAGCATTGCTTTCCGGCTTTTTCGTTTCGCGTTATTTCGTGATCTCGACCACGAGGTGCTCAATCGCGGTGTGGCGGTGCATGTAGACCACGTTGAGCCTGCCGTCCTTGTCCTTACACATCGCGGGCTGGCATTTGTTGCCGGGCGCGGGCGCAAGCGTGAGGATATTCTGCCAGGTCTTGCCCTCGTCGCGCGTCATCGTGAGCGTGAGCGGGCTGCGCTCGTGCCAGTCCGTCTCCGGCGTGTCGTTGTACGCCATGAGGATGGTTTCGTCGTCCCAGCTGATCACGTCGATCTTGGACTCATTGTTGAGGATGCCGCTGGGCACGGGCTTCGTCCACGTTTTGCCGCCGTCGCGGCTTTCGCAGGTGTAGCTGGGCAGGCTGTGATTGCCCGCCGAACCCCAGCCGACGTTGCCGGGGCATGTGCGCGAAAACAGGCGGATCACGCCGTTTGGGCGCAGGCACAGCGCGGGTTCGCGGATCAGGTTGCCGTCGTCGGCAAAGAGGATCGGGCCTTGCTCGAAGGTCTCGCCGTCGTCGTGGCTGATGTAGATGCGGATCGCGCCGAAGTATTTGTCGGGCAGCTCGCTGCTCGTGCAGGCGAACACGATCGTGCCGTCCGGCAGCAGCACGCTGTCGTTGCTCGCGTGACCGCTCGTGATGTTCGCCGGGTGCGCCGGTAACCAGGTGCGCCCGCCGTCCTGCGTTTTACGCATCCAGAGCTCGTCTCTGCCGTTGCACCACGTGGCAAAATTCACCTCGGTGTCGAGGAATTTCGCAAACAGCAGCGTGATTTCACCCTTGCGGTTTTTGATCCAGATCGGGTCGTGGCAGCAATAGCGAATGTCGCAGCCGACCGCGTCGGGATTCGACCAGTTCGCAGCGCCGGGCTCCAGTACGGAAACCCAGTCCTTCGCGTCGCGTCCCATCGGGTCGCCGTTCCATTGGAGGAAGCCGCCGTTCCAGACGGTCAGTAGATTTCCGTTGTCCGCCATGGTGAGGCTCGGCATATGATAGCACTGCCGTTCGTCAAACCATTCCACAACCCATTTACGATCGATGATCTTTGCCTGCATAAAAAACTCCTTTGATGTTCAAACTATTTTACCAGTCGGCGGAAGGTGATCAGCGCACTTTCCATCGACCCGATGACGAGCGGAAGAACGCATCTGCCGCTTTCTACATTCACCGTGTAGGCGCAGGGTTCGCCGCGGCTCGGCAGCACGCTCAGCGCGTACGCGCCGCTCATCTCCGGCATGCATAGCGCAACGCCGTCCGCCGCGTCCAGCGCGCCGTTGACGAGGTAGAGGGAGAGCGCGTCGCCGTCCGCAAACGCGTAGGGAACCAAATAGGGGCTGCCCTCGACCATCGGCGTCGTTATGCGTCCGCTTGTCGTGAGCACATCCTGCAAAATCTCCTGACGCACGTCGTTGAGCAGCATCGGCGGAATCTCCTGCGGGTTGCCAAATCTTCCGAAAGGATAGAGGAGCACGCGGTTTTCCACAACGACCTCGCACGAGGCGCGGCGCTTGCGGAAACTGTCGTATAGCGCGGAATACTCCGCTTTGGTCGCACCCGGCAGATACGATATCTCCAGCGCGTCCGCGCCGGAGATTACGCTGCTTGCCCGCGCATTGGGAACGGAAGTATAAATCTTGCCGTTCGTGACCTGCTCAAAGGTATACGCACCGCTGTTTTGCCGCATCCACTCCGCGCTCTTCACGCCCGCGAGGTGTCCCAAACCGAGGGAAACGAGCGTTTCGATCGCGTCGCCGTTGAGAAGAACAAAGTTTTGCGCAAACAGCGTTTCGATCTGCGTCGCCGTGAGGTTGCGGAAGTATTGGCCGGAGACCGCGCAGACGCCGTTTGCGTCTTCCGGCGCGGTGCCGATGTACATGGGCACGCCCATCGCAGGCAGCAGTCCCGCCCAGAAGACCTCTTCGGGGTAGAGTTCCTCCATCTTCGCGCCTTCCTTAGTGCGCAGATGATAGCTCGCGCGTTCGTCGATGAGCACGCAGACGCCTTTCCGAGGCTTCGTAAACGCGCCGCTCGCGTTCATCGCGTTGAGCACGGGCTTGACCTCGCGCAGCATCGGTGCAAAGCCGTCCTGCTCGATGATGCCGCGCCCGTTGAGGTCGAAAAGGTCGATCGTCATGCCACTTAGATTCAGCGCGAGAGAGCTCAATAGCTGAAAGCGCGTGAACATCCGGCTCTTGGAAAAACGCGAGTACGGATAGTTCTCGAGTTCGGGATAGACCAGCGTCTCGGGAGCCAGCAGTGCGCGATTGACGTAGCTTACCATGTGGAACGATTGCAGATACTTCCAAGGCACAAGCTCCTGATACGCAGGCAGGTGGATGCGCGAAACAGGTAGGTTCTGCTTGCCGCTGAGCGCCGTGAGCATCGCTTTCCAATTTCTTCCTTCGGCAGAGTGCACATATGGCACGCTGCTCATGAGCCCGATCTTTATCGTGGGATCGACAGCGTGCACTGCCTGCTCAATTGCGCTCGCCGCGCCTTCCAGCCCCGCGCGGCACTCGTCCAACCAGATTTGGCGATAGGGTGAGGGTTCGCCGGGAGCGAGCAGGCCGGAGACGAATTCATCTCGCGCGAGTGCCTTTCCAGCGCGTGCTGAGAAGCGGCGCATGTGCTCGTCACAGAAGCAGCCGCCCCAGTGGAGCGGGTCGTGGTTGTGATAGCGAAAATCGTCCTCCACCCAGACCGTGTCGGGGGAGAGGGCGACATATCGCGCGTAGATGCGGGCAATATAGGCGCGCCACGATTCATCCAGCGGGCAGACGCAGAGCTGCGCCGCGTTCCCGTCCGGATCGACCATCGCGCGAAACGGTTGATCCGCGCGGAAGGTTTTGCCGAGGTCGGCGTGCATCAGCGAGTGCCAATGGTTGACGGACATCGTAATTCCGCGCTCTTTCAGGAGCGGGTGGATGCGCGCGAGCAAATCGAGCCAGACATCCTGCTCCGCTTCGTCCATGTGGCCTGTGTTGAGCTCCTCGACGTTGACGAAAACCATCACGTCGTCCACGCGCGCTTCCTCGCAGAAGGCGAGGAGCTTTGGCAGCTCGATCTCGTCGTTAAACCCCGGGTCGCAGCAGAAGCGGAAGCAATAGCGAAACGCGTCGGGCATGGAGTTCCTCCTAAACGGTGAAATCGATCAGGCCTTGGTGATCGGCAGGGCGTAAAACGCGAGCATCGGGAAGCGCATGCAGTCCCAGGGCACGACCTGTCCGGGGTTGCTGCGCCAGCTGCCGTGCAGCACAGCTCCGCTTTCCAGCGGGCGATCAAAGTGCAGCACAAGCGTGTCGTTCTTCGTTTCGTAGGTGACTGGTTTGGCAAACCCTTTTGCGTCCTCCGCCTCAAACGGGAGCAGAGACGCGGGTGGGTCGAACGGGTTGATCCAGTTCTTGATCTCGTCAAAGTGCAGCTCCAACGTGTCCGGAGCTAGCAGAACCGCCTTTGTGACCTCCGGCGCTTTCCAGTCACGCTGCTTTCCGTAGAGCGTTGCCAGCGCACACTTTGCCGCGCGCTCGCCGAGCGTAAGGTTGCCGCCCGCGCCGTTGTGGATGAAATCATACATCGCGACATCCTGCGTGGCGAGGGTATAGACGTTCTTGATGCGGTACATCGCGTCCCGCTGCGCCTGCCGCACGATGCCCCACTGGCGATCGAGCGCGGTAGCGCATTCGCAGAACTGCCGGTTGAGCTGGAAGGTGATCACGGGCAACTCCGGCTGATGGAGCGACGCGCGGACGGAATCGACGAAGTTGGCGAACCGCGCCAGATAGGTCTCCGCGCTGTTTTCAAAGCCCTCCGCCTCGCCCTGATACCAGAGCATCGCCTTGGGATGCAGGTCGTAGTCCGCAAGCTGTTCGAGCATGTTCTTCGTGAGCGCGCCGTTTTCCGCGGGATTCCACCAGCGCAGCGGAGAGCCACCGTACGCGCTCATCACGAGCCCGATGGGGTAACCCAAGGTGCGCTTGAGAATCTTTGCAAAGTGGAGCCACGGCGTATGCCCGGGGTTGTGGTTTTCAAAGTGGCCGAGGTGGATGGAGCCGGTCGTCTCGCCCAGCGGATGTGCAGCGAGGTCCCATTTGCCGCTGTCGCGCAGGAGGCTGACGCCGATTTCCGGCGCGTCCTCGATGGGGTCTTTCGCTCTGCCCGCGGCGTTAGACTGCCCCGCGACGACGAACACATCGCCCACGCCGACATGGTGCACCATGTCTCCGCGCGTGGTGGAAAGTCCGTCCCAGCCCTCGTAGTCCATATAGGTCTCGATGCGATACGGGCCACCCGCGGGAACCGCGGAGAACACGATCTCCCAGCGCTCGTCGTCGGTGACCTGGCAGAGCGTCCACGGCACGATGTTTTCGCCGCTGGATTCCAGCGCCACGCGCGCCTTGACCGTGATTTTTCCGGTATTGACGGACGTGAACTGGAGCGGCAGCTCCTGACTCAGGTGGATGCGGCGGCAGTTGCCGAATACGCGGATGCGCGCCGTTCCGTGCTCGTTTTGTTGAAAGATTTGCCACGGGGAAACCCCGCCGGTAATGGTAACGCCATAGTCCATCATAGGGAACGCTTCCTTTCGCGAGATGCGGTTAAGAATCTTCGATTAGCTTGATTATAGCACTGTTTGTTTTTATTTGGGCTGCCGTCGCGTCATGCCGCGATTCGCCGCCATGGCTCACCTGAGCCAAGAGCCTCCGCCCCAGTTTGGAGCGGAGGCTCTTGCTTGTGTGAGTGTGAGTTGTGAGTTAAGCCGTTCTAGTCGCTGCTAGGTATTTATTGCGCCGCGCGAGCGGTTGCAATTGCGTCATTGACCATGGTCTCGAGGTCGGCAGCACCCGCTGCCTGATACGCCGCGACGTATTCCGGCCAACCGGTTTCCACGTCGAGCTGACCGCCGAGCATCTGGGTCAGGTACTGGTTGGTGATGTCCTGCAGCTTGGTGCGGATATCGGCGGCCTCGGAGGGCAGCACGATGAGTCCGTAGTAAGCGGGCAGGGTGGTAACCGCTTTGTCGGTGTAACCGGCAAGCACGCCCTTGGCATAGTCGACCAGTGCTTTGTCCTGTTCGGTTGCCCAGTTGTTGCTGTTGTCGATCGGCTTGGAGACTGCGGTCCACCAATCGTTGTTGGTGAAGTCGACTTCATACTCCGTGCCGCTGAAGAGGTAGCTGAACCACACGTACTTGCAGCGACCGTCGCCGTAGCCGTAGGGGGCAGTTGCGGAATTCCAGAAATCAACACCCTGCGCGTCGTTGTAGACGTAGTTTTTGGTGTTGTGCAGCAGATCCTGGCCGGCTGCGCTCGCGAGATATTCCACGAGGTCGAGCACGCGCTCCGGATACTTGCAGGAGGTCGGGATGAAGTAGTGTGCGCCGACCCACGTGCCGGTGGTGTAGGTGTGGCCGTAGTTGCCGTCCTTCGTGAGGGCGACGCCGAGGGTCAGATCAGACTGCTTGGCATTGGGATTCGCCGCGAGCCAGCACTCTTTGTAGAAGTCACGGAACTGGCCCGGATAACCAAAGCCGAAGTTCATGGCGCCGATCTTGCCGAGGCCGAAGTCTGCATACGCGTCGTCAAAGTCGCTCTTGACGCCGATGCCGCTGTCGAGGCCGCCGTCTTTATAGAGCTGCGCGAGCTGCTTGACAACTTCCTTGGAAGCATCGCTCGTGGTGGCCAGCGTCCATTTTTCGCTGTCCGTGCCGAGGTCGCCGGAGAGGATGAAGCCGTTCCAAACGTCACCGTTCGGCGCGAGAATCGAGGTGCCCTGCGGGGCCGCGAGGGTCTTGTCGATCTCGTTCCAGTTGGTCAGCTTGTCGTTGCGGGGCCACCAACCGACATAACCGTTTTGGCCTGCCGCGGAGGCGTAGGTGAGGAATTCATCAACGGTCTGGGGGACCTTGCCGCCGTTGACCTTGTCAAGGATCGCCTGGTTGTAGACGGAGATGCCGGCATAGGCGGGATCTGCAAACGCCGCGATGGAGTAGATGGCGTAGGCTTTGTTCTCGTCTCCGGTGTAGAGCTTGTTGTACATCTTGTACTCAGCGCTGTTCATGATTTTGTACAGCGTCGGGTAACGATCGGGAGAAGCGTTGACGATGTCGGAGAGGTTGTACACGAGGTCTTCGCTAACCCACTTGGTGATCTTGTCGGTCTCGCCCCAGGTGGGGAAGAGATCCGGCGCGCCGCCCGTGTAAAGCTCGGTCTGCATACGATCGTCAAAACCGTCCGTGCCGGTGTCGTATTCGAGGGTCACGTTCACAGCGCTCTCGATGGACTTTTTGATCGGGTCTGCGGCCATGCCGTCGACGTCATCGATGCTGTTGCCGAACTGGGCAAAGCGGATGTTTACGTTTTCGCGATCAGCGTTGGTTTCCACTACGGGTGCGGCCGTTGCTGCTGCGTCGGCTGCGGTTGCATCAGTTGCGGTCGCATCCGACTGTGTGGGTTCTGCTGCAGGGGTAGCTTTGCAGGCCAACGCGGTGAAGGCCAGCGTTGCCACCAGAAGCAGTGCCAAGAACTTCTTCATTTCTAATTCCTCCTGTTTTTTATCATGATTACCGCGTCAGAGCGGCAAAAATGTCGGTTTTGTACTCGATTCCCGTTTTTTGGGAATACGAAGCCAAGCGGTGGCGGCGCCACCATTTTTTCACCAATTTACTCTTTGATTGCGCCGAGAGTGATTCCGCTGGTGAAGTACGGTTGTAAGAACGGGTATACGATCATGATGGGCAGCATGGCGCAGATGATGGTCGCCATGCGAAGCGCCATCGGCGGCGGCAGCGTAAGGCCAATGGAGACAGCGCCGTTTCGTACCTGATTCATCATCGACTGATCGACCAGCATACGCCGCAGAATCCAGACAAAGGGCTGCAGGTTGGTCTTGTTCGAGATGAACATCATGTAGCTATAGTAGTCGTTCCAGTTGATGACCGCGATGAACAGCGCAACAGCCGCCAGCATGGAGCGCGAAATCGGGATGATCACCCGGAAGAACACGCCGACCTCGGTGCATCCGTCGATCAGCGCCGCCTCTTCCAGTTCCTTCGGAACCGAATAGGAGAAGTAGTTGCGCATGATGACGAAGTAGACGATGTTGAGCCCGCTCGGCAATACCATGACCCAGAAGGTGCGCAGAAGGCCTAAACCCTTGTAGAGCATGTATTGCGGAATCAGTCCGCCGGTGAAGAAGAGCACGAACACGACGAGCGCGTTGATGACCTTCATGCCTTTGACGTGGCTCTTGCTGCAGGCGTATGCCATCGTGGAAGTGATCAGCATGCTCAGCCCCGTTGCGAGGAAGGTCTTTGCGACCGAAATCCACATGCTGTTGGTGAACGCCTTGGTGCTGAAGATCGCTTTGTAATACTGCAGATCGATCCCGCCCAGCGGCAGAATCATCAGCCCGCCCTTGACGTATTCTTCATACGGCGTGATGGAGCTGATCAGCACATACCACATGGGGTAGACGCAGATGATTGCAAACAGGATGCAGAAGGCGTATACGAAGACGTCGTAGAAGTTGAATCCGAGTTTGCCGAGCATGCTTGTCCGGTAACCCGCGTGCTTTTGATTGTAACGGCTCATATGTGCCTCCTTTCTTAGAAGATGCCCTGTACGTCGAGCTTGTTGACAAACTTGTTGGCGATGAGCACCACGACGAGGCCCATTGCGTTGAGCAGGAAGTTGGTTGCGGTGGAGAGTTCAAAGTTCGTTCCGCCGCCGCCGAGGCTGATGCGGTAAATATAGGTAGAGAGCACGTCTCCCGTGGAGAGCACGTAATTGTTATAGAGGTTATACACCTGATCGAAGTTGCTCACGAACAAGCCCGCGAGCTGGAGGATCAGCATGATCGCGATGGACGGCATGATGCGCGGAATCGTGATGTGCAGCAGCATGTCCTTGCGGTTTGCGCCGTCGATGGCCGCGCTCTCATACAACGTCGGGCTGATGCCGGCGAGCGCCGCGAGGTAGACGATCGTGGAATAACCGGAGGTTTTGATGATGTTGGAGATCACGAGGATGCCGCGGAACAGCTCCGGTCGCTTGAGGAAATCGATCGGTGTTCCGCCGAGCTTGGTAATCACCTGATTGACCACGCCGCCGAGATCCGCCGAGGAAGGATACTCCAAGAATACCTGCACAAGACCCGCGAAGATGACCCAGGAGAGGAAGTACGGCAGGTAGACCGAGGTCTGCACGACGCTCTTGACCTTCTTGAGCCGGATTTCGTTGATCATCAGCGAGAGGAACACGGAGAAGGTGAATCCGAACACGAGGTTATAGACGTTGATGATCAGCGTGTTCTTAAACGCGCGGATGAAGTTCGGGTCCGCCAGCATCTCTTTAAAGTGGTTCAGGCCGACCCAGGGGCTGCCGAGCACGCCGAGACGCGGAGAATAGTCCTTAAACGCAAGCGTGATGCCATACATCGGCGCATATTCAAAGACAAGCAAAAAACAAAGGCCCGGCAACACCAGCATATAAAGAAACCAGTATTTCTTCATATACCGATAAAAACGGGTGAAGAAGGATGCACGCATAGGCGTATATTGTTCGCCTGCCCTGCGCTTGGTGTTCGCTCGTGAGGGCGAGCCGTTTCGATCCATCAATAGGCCCCCTAAAATAATTAGTTAATATTAGTAATTTGAGTTTTGTCGGTATTCATGTGCCGATCCGGCAAAAGATCGCCTTTGATCTGTGCTAAAATCGATTGGAGCGGGAATAAATGCCTTTTTTCTGCCCCGTTTCTACACGCATCATACTAAATAAAATCATATAAGTCAATATTACTTCGAAAATAGTAGTTAACTAATTCATAATTTGTGTTAGAATAATAGCGGTATTAGTTGCTAATAAAAGCTAATATTACCACGAATCAAGCTTTCCTGATCCGTCCGGATCAGACCATCGACGAAAACAAGAAGAAGGAATTCACGAACTATGACAAAGAACATCGGCTTTATCGGATACGGCCTTCGCTCGCGCACGATGATGAAGGCGTTTGCGGCGATCGAGGCGGACATCCGCGTGACCGCGATTGTGGATCCGCGCGCGGAGCAGATTCGCGCCGAGGTCGCGGACGACCCGAGATTTGCCAGCACTATATATGTAGAAAGTGCGGAAGCGCTGCTGAAGATTGATGCGCTGGACGGCGTGTTCATCGGCACGCGCTGCTCGTTGCATGCGCCGCTTGCGGCAAAAGTATTAGCCAGCGGCTTTCCGCTCTATCTGGAAAAGCCGGTTTGCATCAACGACGAGCAGTACCAGCTACTGAAAACCGCGGCAGCTGGCAAGACCGACCGCGCGGTGGTGTCGTTCCCGCTTCGCGTGTCACCGCTCGTGCGCGAGATGAAGCGCATCGTGGACAGCGGGCTGCTCGGTAAGCTCACCATGGTGCAGGCGATCAACAACGTGCCCTACGGCAGCGTGTATTATCATAGCTGGTATCGCGATCCCGTGGAGACCGGCGGACTGTTTTTGCAAAAGGCGACCCACGATGTGGACTACATCGCGTACCTCACGGGAGAAGTAGCGGTGGACGCGTTTGCCCGCACGGCGAAGTTACATTATAAAGGAGACAAGCCTGCGGGGTTGCATTGCCCGGACTGCGCGGAGTATCGAACCTGCCGGGAATCGAGCTATGTGGTCAAGCAAATCCTGAAGGAAGAAGTCACGGGAGACGCCTGCTGCTTTGCCGTCGATACCGGCAACGAGGACGGAGCCTCCGCAATCTTTACGCTGCCCAGCGGCGCGATCGTTTCCTATAACCAAAACTTTGTGGTCAAGAAGGGCGCGGCGCGGCGCGGCTGCCGCCTCATCGGCACCGATGCGAGTGTGGAGTTCGACTTCTACACGGGCGAAATCCGCGAGGATCGCTATGACATGCCGCAGACGGTGACCCACGTGTTCCAGAGCGGTGCGCATTCGCACTTTGGCGGGGATGAATCCCTCGCGCTGGAGTTCATGGGACTTATGAACGGCAAGAAGCCGGAGTCCGACCTGCTCGCGGGGCTCAACAGCGCGGCGGTCTGCCTCGCCGCCAAGCGCAGCGCTGAGAGTGGGAAGTTGGAGGCGGTACGGTTATAATAAAGAAGACGCGGGCGCGCTTTGATGAAGCAAAGCCTCGCGCAATCTGAGAAATGGACGAGTGAACACCGATGATGCAGGCGCAGCGGACAATCTATCTACCCAACACGGAGGGCAGCATCCTCACCTTTGACGTAGGCACAAGCGCGCTGAAAACCGCGCTGTTCACGCCGGAGTTGGAGCTGGTGTCGCTCGCCTCCGTCGCCTATCAGGCGCGCGCGGACGGCAAGCGTGTCGAGATGGAGCCCGGCGACTATCTGGGCGCGATGAAGGAATGCATCTCCGCACTGGGTATGCCGAGAAAGCTTCTCGCCATCGGCATCACAACGCAGGGAGAAACGCTGATTCCTGTTGGTTCGGCGGGAGAGCCGCTGACCCGCGCGATCGTCTGGCTGGATTCCCGCGCGGAGCGTGAGGCGGAGCAGATTTCGCAGTTGCTAGACGCGGACGAGTTTTATCAAACCACGGGACTGCCGGAGATCAACGGCGCGCTGCCGCTGAGTAAGGCGCTCTGGCTTCGGCAAAACGAGCCGGATGTGTTCGAGCGGACGCACCAGCTATTGTTATTGGAAGATTATCTGCGTTTGTTCTTGACGGGCGAGAGCGCGACGCACGCGAGCCTCGCCACCAGCACGGGCTGGCTGGACGTAAACACGGGCGACTATTGGCAGGCGGCGCTGGATGCCGCGGGGCTTTCCCGCGCGCTGCTGCCGAAGATTCTGCCTTCCGGGGCACCCGCGGACGCGCTTTGCGCGCAAGCCGCGCGGTATCTCGGTCTTCGCGCGGGCGTGCCGGTCTTCACGGGCGCGATGGATCAAACCGCGGCTGTGCTCGCGCTCGCAACGCGGGAAAACGCGGCGGTCGAGACGCTCGGCACCGCGCACGTGGTCGCGGCTTCGACCGAGCACCCGGTTTTTGATCCCACGAAGCGGGTGACGATCTACCGCCACGCGCTGGAGGAGAGGTTTGTGTGCCTGCCGATCGGCAATACGGGTGGCATGGCGCTGACGTGGTTTTTGCGCGAATTCGGCCTGCGCGGCGAGGATTACGCAAGCCTCGACCGTCTCGCGGAGACGGCTGTGCCCGGCTGCAACGGAGTTACATTTTTGCCGTATCTGTGCGGCTGCGTCAACCCGGAGCCGATTCAAAACGCGCGGGCGGGGTTCTTCGGCGCGGGGCTAGCCAGCACGCGGGCGGAGTTCGTACGCGCGCTATTGGAATCCGCGGGCTATGAACTGCGGTTGTTTTTAGAATTATTGCGGGAGCAAGGGTGCCAAACCGACAGCGTTTGCGCCATCGGCGGGGGAGCAAAGAGCGAGTTCTGGACGCAGATGCGCGCGGACATCACCTCTCGCGCGCTCATCGTGCCAGCCGTGACGGAGGCAGCCTCCGCGGGTGCCGCGCTGCTTGCCGGCTGGGGCGCGGGTCTGATCCCGCGCGATGTTTATCCCGAGGCGCTCGCCAGAGAGCGCGCGGTGCTGACCCCAAACGGCGCGACAAGAGCCGCTTACGAGGCGGGCTACCGCAGATTTCGCGCGATGTTTGAGGCGCTCAAGAGTGTGTATAGTAAGGAGGAGTGTTTTTGATGGAACAGCAGATGCAGTTTCAGCCGCATCTTCCGCGCATCGGCGTGCTCGCGCTGATGCTGGAAGCGTATGAGCCTATCTTTCCCGGCATCACGGCGCAGCAGACGGCGTATGTTCACGAGGTGCTCGATTCGCTCAAGAGCGCGGCGGAGTTCCGCTTTGAATCTCTTGCGCTCAACCGCGGCGATATCGAGCGCATGACGGCGCAGTATAACCGCGAAGGACTGGACGGCATTCTGATCCTGCTTTGCAGCTATTCGCAGGGACAGTATCTCGTTCGCGCCATGCAGGAAAACCGCCTGCCGCTCGCGCTCGCGCTGATTCAGCCGGACGAGACGGTCGGCGACGATTTTGAGGAGCTGGAGCTCACGGTCAATCAGGGCATTCACGGCTCGCAGGACAACGCAAACGCGCTGCTCCGCGCAGGGATTTCCTGCGCATACTATGCGGGCAGCCGATTCGATGGAAATCTGCTTTCGTTCGTCGCGGACTTCGGCGCGGCGGCGCAGACCGTGCGCAGAATGAAGACCATGCGCATCGGCATCATCGGCAAACTCGCGGGCATGGGCGACGTGGTGACCGACGACATGGCGGTCTACCGCAAGCTTGGGCCGGAGTTCATCTACGACTCGATCGGCACGGTGACAAAGTACGTCGAGCAGGTTTCCGAGTGTGAGATCGACGAGCGGGTTGCGCTGGAGCGGGAACTGTTCACCGTCGATCCGCAGATGCCGCCCGAACGCCACGCCTACGCCGTGAAGCTCTATCTGGGAATCAAGCGATACTTGGAAGAAAACGGATACGCGGGCTACACCGCGCACTTCGAGGAGTTTGGCGCGGATGGGCGTTATACCCAGCTGCCACTGCTTGCGGCGAGCAACCTGCTTGCCGACGGCTACGGCTATGCTGCGGAGGGCGACGCAAGCTGCGCCGCGATGGTCGCTTGCATGCACACGCTCTGCGGAATTGCGAATTTCTCCGAGATGTACATGATGGATCTCAAGCGGGATGCGATTTTGCTTTGCCACGCGGGCGAGGGCAACTGGAAGACCTGCCGCAAGGAGCAAAAGCCATTCCTGATGGATCGCGTGTTCAACGAAGGTGGATTAAGCAATCCGCCGACGCCGATTTTCGCGCCGGACGCGGGCAGGGCGAGCCTCATCAGCATCGTGCATCTCGGCGGCGAGCGCTTCCGCTTCGTCGTCTCGCACGGCACGCTGCCGGAGCAGCCCGTACTTCGTAAAATCGACATGCCATATATCTTCTTCCAGCCGGATTCCGGCGCGGCGACGCTGGCGGAGCGTTGGCTGGAGGCGGGCGGCACGCATCACGAGACGGTGGTCTTTGGCGACTACCGCGCGCGCATCCGGCTCCTGGCCAAGATGCTCGACGTCGAGTATCTGGAGCTGTAATCAATCCATTTTTTGCGCAAGCAGCGCATCCTAGAATATCCGGAGGTAACAACTGTGTTTCAAAACTTTTCGCGTTCGCTGGCGGATCTTGCCGGAGAGGACTACTGTAACTACGTCTGCGCGGCAAGCGCGGCGCTGACGGGAGAGAGCGAGGCGGCGCTTCGCCTGCTCGCGCACGAGCAGGTCGCCTTTTGCCCGCCCGCATTTTTCGCGCGGCAGGAAGCGCTGATTTCGCGCACGGGCGAGCAGATCGCTCCCGCGATAGAGCGCACGGAGAGTGGCGCCGCGAGCGACTCCTACCGCGCGGCGCAGCACAACGCGCAGTCCCCGCTCGCGGGCTACGGTGGCTTTCGCGTCGGCGAGGACGGGCGGCTGTATTTTGCCGCAAAGAGCGAGCATTATCATATTCCGCTGGGGCATTCGTTCCCGGGCTATCGCCTGCTGGATATCGCAAAGCGCCTCGGAATCCCCAACGCCACGCACAACAACACGCGCGGATACTTAACGCGCACCACCGAACGGCGGCTGATTGCGGGCGCGAATGGGGTACAACCGGACGATGCGCGGATGAGTGAAATCCTGTCCTCGCGCGAGCCGGGCGTGCTCAATCGCGTGATCAACCTCGAGACGGGGTCGCTCGCGGTCGAGGCCGCAATTAAGATGATGCTCTCGCGGTTTTATCCCATAGACGGGGCAAAAGCGCCCTGCGAAGGCAAGATTCCCGTGTTCCTCGTCATGGCGGACAACGCGGGCGGCATCACGGCGGGCTATCACGGCACGACGGTGATTGCGCAGACGCTCCGCGGACTCTGGCCCGCGTTTGGCAAGAAGGCGGAGGAGAGCGGGCTTTACCGCGTGGTCGGGGTTCCGATCAACGACGCAAGCGGGTTTGAATCGGCGATCAAGCGCTGGAACGAGCCGCCGTATCAAACCGCGGGATTCCTGCATGAGATCATCATGATGAACTACGGCGGGATCCGTCTCAACGAGTCCTTCCTGCAGCAGGCGTATCGCCTCTGCCGCGAGACTGGAACCCCGACGCTCTGCGACGAGATTCAGTCCTGCGCGTGGTACGATGGCTACTTCCTCTTCCGCAAATACGGCATCCGTCCTGATTTCGTCTCGGTCGGCAAGGGCTTTCCCGGCGGAAACTACGCGGCAAGCCGCATGATCTTCTCCGGCGCATACGACAGCCTCAGCCAATTTGGCGCGCTGGTTACCAACGGTCAGGAGGAGCTCGCGAGCCTTGCTTACCTGATCACGATGGAGTTCCTCACGGAAAACGGCGCGGAGATCGAGCGCGTGGGTAACGTGTATCACAACGAGATGATCGCGCTCGCGAAAAAACACAACAAGCGCATCACGGAGGCGGAAGGCGACGCGCACATGAGCGCGCTGAGCTTTGTCAGCGTGCCGGACGCGGTGGAGTTCTGCAAGCGCATGCAGCTCGTGTACGGCGTGGACATCAGCGCGCAGACGTATAAGCCAAACTGCCCGCCGGTCGCGCTGACCAAACTTCCGATCATCACGACGGAGACGATTGCGCTCTCGCTCGTGAACAAGATGGATCGGTGTCTTTTTAGTATGGAGGAAGAAACGAATGCCTGATCAAACGGTCAACTTCGGCGTCATCGGCTGCGGGCTGATGGGCCGCGAATTCGCGAGCGCGTCGCTGCGCTGGCTGCACCTGCTGGGCGATATTCCGCGTCCCGCGATCATCGCCGCATGCGACACCAACCAGAGCAATCTCGACTGGTTTCGCCGCGATCCCGACACGAAATACTTCTACAACGACTATCAGGAGATGCTGAAAAACCCGGAGATCGAGGCGGTCTACGCCGCGGTGCCGCACCACCTGCACGCGAAGGTGTATGGCGACGTGATTCGCGCGGGCAAGCACCTGATCGGCGAAAAACCGTTTGGGCTCGATCGGGAGGCGTTTTCCGAGATTGAGCGCGCGATGGCGGAGCACCCGGAGGTGCTCGTGCGCTGCTCCAGCGAGTTTCCGTTTTATCCCGCCGTGCAGAAGATGGTAGAATGGTACAAAAGCGGCGCTTTCGGCCAGATCATCGAGGCAAAGTTCGCGATTAAACATTCTTCGGATATGGATTTAACCAAACCCATCAACTGGAAGCGGACGCTCTCCGCCAACGGCGAATACGGCTGCATGGGCGATCTTGGCATCCACACGCAGCACCTGCCGTTCCGCCTCGGAATTCGTCCCGTGCGCGTCTCGGCGCAGCTCGCGAACATCGCGAAAACCCGCCCGGACAAGGACGGAAATCAGGTACCCTGCGAAACGTGGGACAACGCGATTTTGCTCTGCGACGGCGTGGACGAGGCGGGCGACGAGTTCCCGCTGACGTTTGAGATGAAGCGCATGGCGCCCGGCTGCACCAACACGGTGGAGTACGAGCTCTACGGCATGAACCTCTCCGCAAAGTTCAGCTCCGACGACCCGAACGCGATCCATTTCACCAAAAATGACGGGCGTGAGCAGGCGTGGAGCAGGCTCGTCGTCGGCAGCAAGCCCGCGTTTCCGACCATCACGGGCAGTATCTTCGAGTTCGGGTTCTCCGATTCGCTCTTGCAGATGTTCGCTGCGTTCGTCTGCGAAATGCGCGGTTTGGCGTGCCCGTTTGCTTGCTTCAAGCCGGAGGAAGCGAAATTGAGCCACCGCGTGCTCACGGCGGCGCTGGTTTCGCAGAAGGAAAAGCGCGCAGTTTCGGTCGCGGAGATCGGCTGAAGCTGAAACCAAATCGAACCCTAAATCAAACACTAGGAGTGACGCAGATGGAACAACAATTTCACCACGGGCTGACCGCGCGGGAAGCCGAGCGCTGCATCCTCTATACGCCCGATGTACGCCCGGGCTTCGTGGCGTGGACGACGTGCTTTACCTATGGCGACGGCAGAATCGGCCTTTCGTTCAAAGAGACCGTGCGCGAAAAAGACCCGTTTTACGAGCCTCCTCTTCTGGAGATGGGCGAGGCGGTTGGCGCTCCCGTTTCCTATTGCTCGGTCGAGTGCGGAAGCGAGCTGGAGCGCTCCTACCGCGTCTACATGGTCTCTTCGGACAACGGAAAAACCTTCACCGAAACGGGCCGCTGCCCGCTGGAGGAAGGCTCGTTTTGCAACATGGGCTTTCCGGACGGGCGCATCATCGGCTACGACGTGCCGCGTATCAACGCCGCACGCACGGGCTGGTTTGACGGCATCAAGATGCGCGAGAGCCTCGACGGCGGCTCGACCTGGCGCGAAATCGGCACACTGCTTAGTGGCTGCGCTCCGTACCTCTGGCGCGCGCGGCGGCTCAAGGACGGCACGCTGCTACTCTTAACCTGCATGTACGGAACCCCCTGGGGACTTGGCAAAGAGCGCACCACGCGCAACACCATGCTTCCGGGAGAAACCTATATCAACAAGATTCAAACCTGCTTTCTTGCGAGCCGCGACGGGGTCAACTTCACCGGCCCGCACTATGTGCTGCCGGGTATCGGCGCGCACGAATACGACGTCTGCGAATGCCCGGACGGTCGGCTCCTCTTCATCGCGGGAGACGTGCAGGCGACGCCCGTCGGCAGGCAGTTTGTCGAGCGCAGAGGGGAAGCGTATATCAACGGCACGTTCTTCGGCATCCGCAGAGGTGCACCGCAAGACCCGAAGCGCGATCCCATGGGCGGGTTCGTGCCGGAGAGCCTGATCATGCGTGAGGACGGCCTCATCATCGGCAGTCGCAGAAACAAGCCGTATTCCTGCAGCGCGGATTTTGGCGAAAACTGGTACGAGGTGGACGGCCTGCCCACGAGCCTCTATCAGCCGTTTTTAATCGAGGCCGCGGACGGAACAATCCTGAACTTCGGACACAAGGGCGGGGACATGGCGCTTGGTCAGGAGGACATGGTCATCGGCGTGGATCGCTTCCGCGTCGAAAACCGGATGCCGCTGAGCTGCGCGCTGACGCTCACGCGCGAGATGGATGCGGAGAAGACGCATTATATCAATGCGTTTTCCGCGCATTTGACGGCGGGCGGCAAGCCCGTTGCCGGGCAAAAGGTGCTGTTTCGCGCGCATCCCGTCTGGAATGCGGACGGAAGCTACAGCACGATTCCGCAGAGCGAGGCGAGCTTGCAGCAGAAAGCGGAGACGAACGAAAACGGTATCGCGCGCATCCAATACCCGATGTTTGACGGCAGACCCGACATCCATTTTTACTACAACATCGACGTGGTGTTCCGTCCCGCGGAGGGTGCCGGCTATACGCCCTGCGATGGGCCCTTGATGTGCGTGAGCGGCTTAACCCCGCACCGGAAAAATCGCTGGCCTTACGACGCATATCTTGCGGAAGGAAAAGTCTTCCTCTCTCCAAAGGTGCAGCGCGAGATTCCCGACGCAATCGCGCAGATCAACGCCCTCGGCAGCCGCAGACCCGTGCAAAAAGGCGAGCTGAGCGAAGATTTGATGCAGGTTCTGCTTGCGGCGAAGCTTCTCACCGAAACGCCGGAAGGATACGCCTGGTACGCCTGCGTGCACCCAAAAGACCCGTTTGAGGCGCTGGATATGGGCAGCGGAGATTGGTATATCTGATAGGACGAACGAACAAGAAAATGCCGCTTGCAGCAGGTGCTGCAAGCGGCATTTTGTGTAGCTTGAATGGAATCCGTTACTCTTCCGGCAGCGCTTCAATCGACGTGCGCTTTGCCCCGCGGATCATGTTGAGCACGGGCAGAATCGCGATGAGCGTCACGATTGCGGACGCGATGAAGATCAGATACGTCGGCAGGAAGCCCGCCTTTCCGTCCACCACGATCGGTTGACCGAAGAAGGTGATGATGCGCTCCCCGATGAAGGGCCCGATCACCATCGGCAGCAACACCCAAAAGATCATGCGGATGCCCTGAAATTGTCCCGCGTTGGCGGGCGGCGTGAGGTCTTTGATCCACGCGCCGGTGACGATAAGCTTTGCCACCATGCCAAACGCCATCACAAAGATCGCGATGCAGAGGAACACCATGTTCTTTGCGAGAGAAACGAGCACAAAGCCGATGGCGGAGATGACCAGCGCCACGAGCAGCAGCTTCGACTTGCCGAGGCGATCGACCAATCGACCAAAGAACACGCCGCAGATGCCCGCGAGCAGCACCATGAGTCCCAGATTGACGCCGATGACGCTATAGCTGTAGCCCAGCGTTTTGGTGAAGTAGATGATCTGGTACGGGCCGCTGATCTGCTCCGCAATCGCGAACACGAGCACGCAGAAATAGAGCGCGAACAGCATCTTGTTTTCGCGGAAGCTGCGCACCGAAAAGCCGGAGAACACCTGTTTCCAGAAACCGACTTTCTCGGTGTTTTCCTTGGGAATCGGCGCTTCCTTCATGATGAGTCCGCCGACGAGACCGCAGACAACCACGGTCAGTCCCATCGAGATAAAAAACAGTGTGTAGCCGACGCGCTCGATCAGCACGCCGGAGATGATGGTCGTGACCACCATCGCGAGCAGCGGAAAGAGCTCGGTGACGCCGCTGACCGTACCGCGGTTGGTCTCGTCCGTGATGTTGGTGAGCCACGCGTTGAAACTCGCGTCGTTGGCGGTGGAGCCGAAGAACGTCATCAGGCAGTCCAGCGCGATGACCGCGAAAATCGCGAGAGAAAGCGGCTTGACCGCGCCCGCCACGGGGAACACCATCGTCGAGATGCCCCAAATGATATAGCTAAAGAGGATGATCTTCTTGCGTTTGCCGAGGCGGTCGCTGAACGTGCCCATGATGAGCGTGGTCAGCGTGGCGGTGATTGCGCTGAGCGCGACCATCATGGAGATCACTTTCGGGTTGGGCGAGATCACGTCGTTGACAAAAGTGTTGAACCACGCGTTCTCAATGACCCACGCGATCTGTCCGGAGAACGCGAGCAGCACGATGGCGATCCAGTTGTTTGCGCCAAGTTTGGTTTTAGTCTTTGGTGGCATGTTTGTTTAATCCTCCTTGTAGGTTACAATCGGAAACTGCGCAACCCTGAGCTGCGTGCAGCCGTAGGGAATCAATTTTTGCGGGATAAAATCGCCTGTTGCGGCGGAAAACGGCTCCGGCACGGGACCCGCGCTGTTTTGCGCGCGCTTCCAGTGCGGCGCGGGCGCGAGCGGCAGGCTTACGGTGAGCGGAGGCCGTTCGGTGTCAAACGGCAGCTCGCCGGGTTCCGCGTGCTTGATTTCGGCGTTTGTAAGAGAATATTCCCCGATGCCGAATCTCCACTCGCCTTGCGGGAGAAACTCATAGTCCGCAAACGGCGGCGTGCCGCGCACCACGCGCGTTTCGGCTGCAATCGGAAGCGCCAGCAGCAGCGCGCCATAGTGAACGGTTGCCCCGCCGGACGCCTCCGGCACGAGGCGAAGCTTGAGCGGGAAGGAAAGGGTGATGATATCTCCTACGGAGAATGCTTTCTTCAGGATCAGATAACCGCCTATCGTTTCTACTTCGGTTTGAGTTCCATTATAAGTAAGCGTATAAGTTTCCGCCCAACTCGGCAGGCGCAGCCGCAGAGTGAACTCCAATGAATTGGTTTCGTTCTCGATTTTCTCTATTTTTATATGAATCTCACCGTCGAACGGATAATCCGTCTCCTCAGTTAAGTGCACCGTTGTTTCGCGCAAGTCGAGAACAGCCGAACATGGCGCATACACCGGCAGCGCGATGCCATCCAGTGTCGCCATCGCGAGAACGCCCGCGAGCTTCGGCCAACCCTGATGCATGTTCGCCGCGCAGCAGCCGAAGTTCGGCGCGAGGCCGAAGAGATTCGCCTCATTGTACGCGTCGTACCAGCCGCGCTTCTTGCGGGACACCTCAATCTGATTGACCTGCTGCACATACTGGTGCGCGCACATGTCGGGCGTAAACGTCGCGGGCCAAGCGTTGTAGACGATCTCCTCGATGCGCTCGGCATAGCGAGCGTCTCCCGTTGCCGCGAGCAGAGATTCCAGCGAGAACAGCAGCTCGGCAGCGAGGCAAAGCTCCGCGCCGACGGCGGGAGAGCGCCCGTTGAGGTGCTCGTCGCCGGAGAAGAGCCCGTTCGCGAGCCCGTGATAACGTTCGATTGCGTCAAATCCCGCTTGCACTGCCGCGAAACCTCCCGCGTCGCCGCCGAAAAGCGCGTCCAGCGCGGGCATCTTGAGCGCCATCGCGAGGTTGACGCCGTGCGTCTGATGAAACGCGCGCAAAAACGGCGAGGCGTTGCCCTTCTCGATCTCTTCCGCCGTCTTCGGTTTGGGCGGGGTAGATGGCTTGCCCTGCTGGATGTGCGCTTTCTTGATGCGCTTTGCCGTCCAATCCTGCATCAGCGTGACGCGCTTGACCGCCATGAACAGCGGTCGGCTGAGGTAGGCGTGCGTGGTTTTCGCGTAGGGAAAGTACGTAAAGAAGCTGCCCCAGTCGTAGCTCTGCTTGCGCAGGAGTTCCGCAAGTTCGAGCAGATACGGCTCGCCCGTTTTGCGATAGAGCCAGAGCATGGGCAGCAGCTGCTCCTGCCCGCGCGCGGCTGCCCACATAGAGAGCGGCTGCGCGGGGAGCGATTGCAGTTGAAAGCGGAAGTAGCGGTCGAGGAACGGGATCACGCGCGGATCGTCCGTCGCCTCGGCGTACTGCGTGAGCACCTTGAGCGCGACCATGCGCGGCCACCAATCGAGGTTATCCGCAGGCCCAAAGAAGCCGTCCTCGCGCTGGCTTGCCAGCATCCATTCAATCCACGGCTGCGCTTTTTGCGTGATCGCGTCGTCTTGGAGCAAATAGGCCAGCGGCACGAGCCCGTCGAGATAATACGGCCCGCGCTCCCAGTTTTCGCCCGAGCCGCCGAGCCAGCCGGAGCTTGCGCCGAGGTCTTCCCAAATCCCGTCGATGTGCCCGGTCAGCCCGTTTTTCTGCACAACAAGCTCGCGCAAAAACCAGCCGCGTGGTGAGACGCTACCGAGAGGGGCGGGAGAGAAAGAGAAGGGAGGAGAAAGTTTTTTTAGCATAGCGGCACCTGAAAAATCTATTATAAAGACTCGTTTGTTATGCTTGCGATCAGCGGTTTCTCATAAATCCTGTACGTCTTCGTCTTCTCCATCCCAAGCCGCTCCAGCGCGTTCTTGATGTGGAGATTGTCCTCGAGGATGTAGTTTGCCTCCATTCGGATATTCTTCGGGCGCAGGTTTTGGTAGAGGTGGATGTACATCAGTGCGTCCAGCGCGCGCTTGTGCCACGCGGGATCGACCGCGAGGCCGAAGAGGCGGTAGTCGCGCAGCTTCTTGACGCCGAGCAGCAGCCGCGCCCAGCCGAACGGCAGGAGATTGCCGTTGATCTTCTTGAGCAGGACGTTGATATCCGGAAAGCCCAGGCAGAAGCCGACGGGTTTGCCCTCGTGCTCCACCATCCAAACCGCGTCGGGATCGACGATGAGCTTGAGCTTTTTGAGCATATCCTCCATCACGGGCAGCTCCAACGGCACATAGCCCCAGTTGTCCGCGAGCGCCGTATTCGAGATTTCCCAGATGGCGCGCGCATCGTCACGCAGGTGCTTCATGTCCAGTCTTCGGATCGTGATGCCGGGATATCGCGCCAAAAACCGCTCGGCAAACTCCTCGTGCCGCTTGGGAATCTTATAGCCTT
This sequence comes from Christensenellaceae bacterium, assembly GCA_963667195.1. Lineage (GTDB taxonomy): Bacteria > Bacillota > Clostridia > Christensenellales > CAG-138 > UBA7703. The sequence continues at coordinate 803,113 of OY762962.1, read as the reverse complement.
TTGCCATATCCGCCTCATACACCAGCAAATCCTTGACTTTCTCATAGCCGGACGAGGTGAAAAAATCGTGGTAATACGCGGGATTCCAGGGCGAGAGATAGACCGGCGGGGTATCGTAGCCTTCCAGCACGAAACCCCAGTTTTCCGCAACCGGGTGGATCGGCCCGCGGATGGCGTCCATGCCGCGCTCGGTCAGCCACGCTTCCGCCGCGGAGACGAGAAGCGACGCGGCAAACGGATCGTCGATGCACTCAAACGCGCCAAAGAAACCGATCTTCGCGCGATAAAATTTGTTGAACGTGTGGTCGATATACGCAATCGTTCTGCCGATGGGTTTTCCCGCGTCGTCGAGCGCCAGAAAGAGCACAAAATCGGAGTTTCGCAGGATCGGGTTCGCCTTTTTCGTATACGCCTGCGCTTCGTCCATCCAGATGGGCGGCACATAGCAAGGGTGGTCGCCAAATAGCATCTGTGGTACGCGCACAAATGCGCGCATTTGCCGCTTTGTTGTCACCGCGATCACCTGCATGCAGTTTTCCTCCGCTGTGTTGTAGATGCGTTGAAGACAGGACACTATGAGGGCAGTATATCAAGCGAACCCGCAAAATACAATGTGAATAGGTAGTTCCAGAACGATTTCTGAACATCCCGGTAAATTGTTATAAAATATACGGATTTCGTCCGAATATACGATATATTTTACGCGCTTTCCTTTTCTTTTCGGGCGCTTCCGCATATAATCGAATTGTAGTGCTATCACTTTACTCAAATGAAGAATTTTGCGTTCGCCCGGCGGCGCGACGAGGAGAGAAACCAAATGTTTCAGCGCACGCGGGACTATGCAAAGGATTACGAGAAAATCGGCAGTACCGTTCACTATAAAGGAAAACACTATCGCTTTGAAATGGAGCAGCCTGCGCTGAATCGACGTAAGGCTGTTTATGTGCTCTCTTTAGTTGCGGCGCTCGTGCTGTTCGTCTTTATCGGGGTTTCGAAATCCCCGGCGCTCGGCGCTGGCGGCGGCCCCGCTCCGGCGTATGTGCTGATTCCGTATGTGGGGCTGCTCCTTCCGCTGGGATTGGGGCTTGCGCGCGCGGTGCTGCTTGCGTTCAAATCCCGCCCGATGGAGTACGCGGAATATGATAAATATCTCGTGCAGCAGAAGGGCGTGTTACTCTCCGCTCTGGTGCTAAATGGCGTTCTGCTTCTGGGAATGCTCGTATATCTGCTCTTCGGACAATCGAAACTTTCAACACAATGGATCGCGCTAGCGGAAGCAGCGGCCTGCGCGGCTTGTATATTTCTCGCATTTCGTCAATATCATGCATTATTCGGGGCTGTAGCCATTGACGAACCCATAAGCGTTCGATATGATATATGATAATAGCTACGAGTTGGCTATCTCTTTCTTTATGCATACCCCAACAAAAAACTAAGGAGGAAGTACGATGAACAAAAAGAGCAGCAAAGTCCTGGCGGCGCTGTTGGCACTGATCATGTGCCTCGGCGTTCTGACGGCTTGCCAGCCGAAGACGACCACGCCCGAACCCGCAGCCGAGGCAACCGCAGCCCCGACCGAAGAGGTGAAGGCAAGCACGGTTCCGCTCGTAGTTGCGGAGGGCGAGTTCTCCGAGAAGTTCTCCCCGTTCTTCAACGATACCACGTACGACACGAACGTCGTGAACATGACGCAGATCTCCATGCTGACCACCGACCGCGTGGGTGGTATCGTCTACAAAGCCATCGAGGGTGAAACGGTTCCGTACAACGGAACGGATTACACCTACCACGGACCTTGCGACGTCTCCGTCAAATATGACGAAGCGGCCGATGTCACCACCTACACTGTCAAGCTCAAAGAGGGCATCAAGTTCTCCGACGGCGAAGAAGTGACCGCGGATGACATGATTTTCACGTACTATGTGTTTGCCGATCCGACCTATATCGGCTCCACGACCCTCAGCTCCTATAACATTATCGGACTCAAGAACTATCAGACGCAGACCTCTGATGAAGTTTACACCAAGTATGATGCCCTGTTTGAAAGCATCCTTGCAGCGGGCCCCGACCACGTTTGGGCTGCGACCGATGCCTGGACACAGGAACAGCAGACCGCTCTGTGGGATGCCATCAAGGCAGAATGGAAAGCCGACCTGCAGGGTATCGTCGATTACGTCATCGCCAACTATCTGACCGATGAGTATGTGCCCACCGTGTTCGCGGATAAAAAAGCTGCGGACGTGACCGAGGATATGTATCCCGCTTACGCGCTTGCAATGTGGAACTTCGCGAAAGTGAACGCCGACGGCACGCTGACCGGTAACGGCACCGGCACCGTCTACGATCTGACCAAAGCGATGCCCACCATCGACGACGTGTATAACGAAGCATACGCCATCTATGGCGGCGATGCCGCGGCGTATTGGACAACGGAAAACGGCGGCAACGTGGATACCTCCGATGTCGTCGGCACCGTGAAGGCCAACTTCATCTCCACCGAAGGTTCGAAGGATCCCGCGATGGCCGGTGGCGTTCCGAACATCTCCGGTATCACGAAGCTTGACAACTATACCGTTGAAGTCAAGACCAAGGGTTACGAAGCGCCCGCGGTTTACACCATCTGCGGCCTGCAGATCGCCCCGATGCACTACTATGGCGACAAGGCGCAGTATGACTATGCGAACAACAAGTTCGGCCATCCGTACGGCGATCTTTCGCTGATCAACGCCAAGACGACCCAGCCCATGGGCGCTGGCCCCTACAAGTTTGTGAAATACGAAAACCGCATCGTGTACTTCGAAGCGAACGAGAATTATTTCATGGGCGCACCGAAGACCACCTATGTGCAGTTCAAAGAGACCATCGATTCCGAAATCCCCTCCGCCGTTGCACAGGGCACGGCTGACGTTGGAGACGTGACCGGCTCCAAGAAGACCTACGAAGAAATCGCTGGCTACAACAGCAACGGCGAAATCTCCGGCGACGTGATCCACACCGTCAAGGTGGACAACCTCGGCTACGGCTACATCGGCATGAACGCTTCCACGATCCTCGTGGGCACCGATCCGGCGAGCGAGCAGTCCAAGGATCTCCGCAAGGCGATTGCGACCGTTCTGGCCGTGTACCGCGATGCAGCTTACGACAGCTATTATGGCGAGGCTGCTTCCGTCATCAACTACCCGATCTCCAACACCTCCTGGGCGGCACCGCAGCCGACCGACGAGGGCTATAAGGTTGCGTTCTCCACAGATGTGGACGGCAATCCGATCTACACCTCCACCATGACGGCGGATGAGAAATATGCCGCGGCGCTCACAGCTGCCATCGGCTATTTCAAGGCGGCGGGCTTCACCTATGATGAAGCGACCAAGAAGCTCACGGCAGCTCCGGCTGGCGCGAAGCTGAGCTATGAAGCAGTCATCGGCGCCAGCGGCACCGGCGATCACCCCTCGTTCGCGGTTCTCACGGACGCGTCGGCGGCGCTTGCCACCATCGGCTTCGAACTCAAGATCAACGACCTTAGCGACACCTCGGTGCTTTGGGACATGCTGGACGCGGGCTCTCAGGAAATCTGGTGCGCAGCGTGGCAGGCAACCATCGATCCGGATATGTATCAGGTCTATCACAGCTCTGGTATTATCGGTAGAGGCGGCTCCGATTCCAACCACTACCACATTGACGACCCGGCACTGGATCAGCTGATCATCGACGCCCGCAAGAGCGACGACCAGAGCTACCGCAAGGCGATCTATCGCCAGGCGCTGGATCTGATTGCCGATTGGGCAGTCGAAATTCCGGCATATCAGCGTCAGAACAGCACGATCTTCTCCGCGGAACGTATCAAGCTCGATACGCTTACGCCGGATATCACCACGTTCTGGGGTTGGAAAGCTGAAATTGAAAAGCTTGAAATGCAATAAAATCTGAAGAATAAACCAAAGAACTTTGCGCCCGCTGCGAATCGCGGCGGGCGCAAAGTTCCTGTCGTTATTGAGGGGTGGCCATGACAAAATTCATTATTCGCAGGCTGATACTGGGCGCGTTTATCATATTCTTTGGTTCATTGGTGGCGTATGCGGTCATCCGCAGCTTGCCGACCTCGTTTGTGGAGCGCATGGCGCGGCAGCTCAGCTCACTGCCCGGCGCAAAGAGCTACAGCGAGCTGACCAGTCAGCTCAACCAAATGTACGGCCTCGACGGCTCGGTGCTCGAAGGATTTTTCAAATGGTTCGGGTATGCGATTCGTGGAGAGTTCGGATATTCCTGGAAGTTTAACCAGCCCGTGATTGAAAAGTTCAATGACGTGATCTGGTACTCTGTCGTCATCAACATTTTTACGTTTATCCTGCAGGCTGTGATCTGCATTCCGCTTGGCATTCTCGCCGCACGGAAGCAATACAGCGCAACGGACTATACGGTCACTGTCGTCGCGCTGATGGGCATCTCTTTGCCTACGTTCTTCCTCGCGACGATTCTGAAATATATCTTCTCCATCAAGCTCGGGTGGTTCGACCTCTACGGCATCGTAGGGCGAATGCACGAGCAGATGACCACGTGGCAGCAGGTGGTGGATATCGGCCAGCACATGGTTCTGCCGGTGGTGACGCTGATGATTCTTTCCATCGGCGGATTGATGCGCTACACGCGTACCAATATGCTTGAGGTGCTCAATGCGGACTATATCCGCACCGCGCGCGCAAAAGGCCTCTCGGAAAAAGTGGTCATCAACAAGCACGCGTTTCGCAACACCCTGATTCCGCTGATTTCGTATATGAGCTATCTGCTGCCGGCGATGTTCGGCGGCTCCATGATTACGGAAACGCTGTTTCAGATTCCGGGTATCGGCTACATCTCCTATCAGGCGATTACACAAGGCGATATTCCGTTTACCATGTTCTATATTGTGTTTATCGAGGTCCTGACGCAGTTCAGTCTCATCATCGCGGACATTTCGTACGCGGTGGCTGATCCGCGCGTCCGGGCGAACTGAAAGGAGGCGCGGCATGGAAACAAAGAACAAGAAAACATTCGAAACCCAGAAGCTGGACGACGAGCGCCGCGTCCGCGTTCTATCCCCGGGCATGCTGGTCTTCAAGCGCTTCATGCGTAACAAGCTCGCCATCACGGGACTTATCATACTCGTTGTGATGTTCGCGTTCGCGTTCCTGGGCGGGCTCTTCTCGCCGTATGGACAAAGTCAGGTTTTCAAGCATGATGAAGAGATCATGCAGGAGTACGCAACCTGCACGAACAGCACGGATTTCCGCTATACCATTCGCGAGGGCGCGGTTTTTCCGGATGCTGCCCGTGCACAGGCGGCGCTTGCCATCTCCAAGGGCGCAACATCCTTTGATTATGACGGCAAGACCTATTCCCTCGTGAAGGAAGGCGAGGACGTCTATACCTTCGGCGACGCGCTGATGGTTGCAAAAACACGCACGCTGGCGGGAAAATTCTCGGTCAGCGCGGTAAAGGAAACGGGCTTTAACGTTTCGCCGGAGTTCACCACGGCGGCGCAGGCTGCTGTGGAAGCACGCGCGAGCCAGTTTGAGGCGGACGGAACCATCTACACCGTGAAAAACGAAGGCAAGAGCAGCTCGATCTTCCACGTGGAATCCATCGCTCTTGCGACGAAGAGCGTGTTTGATCCCTACCAGGAAACGATGGAAAGACTCACCAAGAGCTTTCCGTTCCGCTATGCGGTTGAGATTGCGCGCGTAAAGGGGCAGACCACGTTCTCGCTGGATGACAAGGACTATGTCCTGTCCGGCGAAGATAACGAGCTTGTCGTCTCGGTTAAAGAAAATGGCGCAACGACTCCGGTTTGCACGATTTCGAATATCCTCGTCTCGCCGAACGCGAACGACGTTTTCCTGACGGCGGACTTTAAGGCGGTCGTCCGCGAAAACCTTCGCGCGCAACAGACCGCGTTCCAATATCAAGACGAGAGTGGCAAACTGGTGGACTACCGCATCGACCGCGTGAACACCACCTATACCGTGCGCACACTCGAGGAATCCCGCGTCATCACGATGTTTGGTTTCCCGTCGCTTGCGCACCTCCTGGGAACCGACAGCAACGGCATGGACGTCATGACGCGGCTCATGTACGGCGGACGCATCTCGCTGATGGTCGGCTTCGTCGTCGTGCTGCTGGAAACGTTCATCGGCATCGTCATGGGCGGCATCTCCGGCTACTTCGGCGGCTGGATCGATACGGCGATCATGCGTTTTGTCGACTTGTTCAACTGCATTCCGTTCTATCCGATCGTGATGATCATCGGCACCGTGATGGATAAGATGGAGATCGATCCCATCAAGCGAATATTTATCCTCATGGCGGTGCTCGGCATCCTGGGCTGGACGAGCATCGCGCGCGTGGTGCGCGGCCAGATTCTGTCTCTGCGCGAACAGGACTTCATGGTCGCGACGGAAGCCACCGGCATCCGCGTTTCCCGCAGAATCTTCAAGCACCTCGTGCCGAACGTGATGCCGCTGTTGATCGTGCAGGCGACGATGAGCCTCGGCGGTATCATCATTACGGAAGCGACGCTCTCTTTCCTCGGCCTCGGCGTGAAATACCCGCTGGCCTCCTGGGGAAGCATCATCAACGCGGCAACCGACGTTCACGTCATGACGAATTATTGGTTCATCTGGATTCCAGCCGGCATCTTAATCGTGCTGACGGTGCTCGGATTCAACTTCGTCGGCGATGGACTGCGCGACGCGTTTGACCCCAAGATGAAGAGGTAGGTGAGTAAGATGGCAATGATTAAGAAAAAAGAAAAATCGCTGAACTACATCTCCGCGTCGGAATCGCGCAAAATTTCGCGCGATAACAGACGCATCACCGACCGCATCGAAAAGCAGCGCAACCGCAAGCATGTTCCGCCGGAAGAGTACATGACCACCATGCGGGACCCCAAAAACGTTGCGGAGTTTGACAATCTGCACACCTATTTCTTTACCGATATCGGCACGGTCAAGGCCGTGGACGGCGTTACGTTTGATATTCCGCAGGGCAAGACCGTCGGCGTCGTCGGCGAGAGCGGCTGCGGCAAGAGCGTCACGAGCCTATCGCTCATGCAGCTGGTGCAGCGCCCGCAGGGACAGATTGTTGAAGGCGCAATCCGTGTGAACACGGGAGAAGCCGTCTACGACATCGCAAAGACGCCCACGGAGGCCATGCAGCGCATCCGCGGCAACTATGTTTCGATGATCTTTCAGGAGCCGATGACGAGCCTCAACCCGGTCTTCCGCGCGGGCGCGCAGATCGACGAGGTCATCAAGCTCCACAATCCGCACATGAGCGATGAAGAGGTCAAAGCGCGCACCATCGAGATGCTGGAGCTCGTCAACATCGCAAACTGCGAAGGCGTATACCAGATGTATCCGCATGAGCTTTCCGGCGGTATGCGCCAGCGCATCATGATCGCAATGGCGCTGAGCTGCAACCCGCGGCTCATCATTGCGGACGAGCCGACCACCGCGCTGGATGTGACCATTCAGGCGCAGATTCTCGACCTACTACGCAACCTCAAGGAGAAGATCAACTCCTCCATCATGCTGATTACCCATGATCTTGGCGTAGTTGCCGAGATGGCAGATTTCGTCGTGGTCATGTACGCGGGCCGCATCGTGGAAAAAGGGACCACCGAAGAGGTGTTCCTGCATCCTGCGCACCCGTACACGATTGGGCTCATGGAGTCCAAACCCGTGGTCGGCCGCGAGCGCGACAGACTCTACAGCATTCCCGGCTCGGTGCCAAACCCCATCAACATGCCGGATTACTGCTATTTCCGCGATCGGTGCGAGCGGTGCTGCGAATGCTGCAATGGTCAATATCCGGGTGAGATCAAGCTCTCGAAGACGCATTCGGTGAGCTGCTATCTCTACGCGGATCAGGGGGTGAACGCATGAACGACGATATCGTAATGGAGGTCAAAGACCTCAAGAAATATTTCCCGATCAAAGCCGGCATGTTCGGCCGCGTGGTGGGGCAGGTACGCGCCGTGGACGGCGTGAGCTTCCGCATTCGCCGTGGTACCACGATGGGCCTCGTAGGCGAGAGCGGCTGCGGCAAGACGACCATCGGCAAGACGCTCCTGCGCCTCAACGACAAAACGTCCGGTTCCGTGCTCTTTAAGGGAAAGGAACTCTTCGATCTATCGCACAGCGAGCTTAGAAAGATTCGCCCGCAGCTGCAGATCATCTTCCAGGACCCGTATTCGAGCCTCTCTCCGCGCATGCCGGTCGGCGAGATCATCGGCGAGGCGGTGCGCGAGCACAAGCTCGTTCCGGATTCGGAGTTTGACGACTATATCACCAAGATCATGCGCGCCTGCGGCCTCCAGCCGTATCACAAGGATCGCTACCCGCACGAGTTCTCCGGCGGTCAGCGCCAGCGTATCTGTATTGCTCGCGCGCTCGCGCTCAACCCGGACTTCATCGTTTGCGACGAGCCGGTCTCCGCGCTGGACGTCTCGATTCAGGCGCAGATCATCAACCTGCTGGAAGACCTGCAAAAGGAATTCGGGCTGACGTATCTGTTTATTTCGCACGATCTGTCGGTGGTGGAGCACATCTCCGATACCGTCGGCGTCATGTACCTTGGCGACATGGTGGAATACGGCATGAAGAAGGACATCTTCGCAAAGCCGATGCATCCGTATACGCAGGCGCTGTTTTCGGCGATTCCGATGCCCGACCCGACCGTGAAGATGAACCGCATCATCCTCGAGGGCAGCATTCCTTCGCCGGCGAATCCGCCGAGCGGCTGCAAGTTCCACACCCGCTGCCGCCAGTGCATGGAGATCTGCAAGACCGAAGTGCCGAAACGCTACGAGGCGGGCAACGACCACTTTGTCGTTTGCCACCTCTATGGAAAGTAACCCATGACGCGGCGGGGCAAAGACGAAGACGAATGGGAAGACGACGGGCGCACCATCGTCAACATGAACGTCGAGGGCATGCCGGGATACCGGCGTGATCTGGACGATCACACGTTTTCGCGCGAGCCGGAGAAAAAACGGCACAAGGAGCAGCTTTCCAATCGGGAGACGCGGATGATCCTGTTTGCGAGCATGAAGTGGGCGTTTCTCTTTTCGGCCGGGTTTTCTCTGATCATGGTGCTTTTCATCATCTTCTGCATCAAGGTTTGGTTTGCATAACATCGATTCTATTCCATCGACACGAGGGCTTTCCGTATCCACGGGAAGCCCTTTTTTTCGCAGTTTTTTCTCAAAAATACGCCATATTTACGCATGTTTTACGTTGAATAAATCCCGTTTGGCGGACGCATGTAAAACTTTATTGATCTCCTGCCTGAAGTGGCTAAATCAACATTGCGTGTCGATTTGTAAAGAAGTACAATACACATAAATCAGGGAAGTTCGATAGCCAAAAACAAACATAGGGATGAGTTCCTTCCCGCATCCCGTATCGATAAAAACGGGAGATTCTATACGCTTTGCGCTCATCATTCGGGATGATTCCCTCCCGCATCCCGACAGGAAAATGCAATTATTAGGAGTATCGATTATGAAGAATAAACAGCTTGATCCAACCAAGCGGCCGCGCTGGTCCTGGTATTTTTACGACTTCGGCAATTCGGCTTACGCCTCCGTCATCCTTCTTGCGGTCTACTCGGCTTACTTTAAAGGCACCGTCGTCGGTGGCGCGGAAGGCACCCGCCTGTGGGGGCTCTCCGTCGGCATCGCGGCGATTATCGTTGCGGTATTGTCACCGATTCTCGGTACGATTGCGGACTATTCAAAGGCAAAAAAATCATTTCTACTCGTCTTCACCGGCGTTTCGGTCGTGTTTACCGCGATGCTGTTCTTTGTGCATAAAGGCGATGTGTTTACGGGAATGCTCTATTTCATCCTCGCGGAAATCGGCTATCGCGGCGCGCAGGTGTTCTACGACGCGTTGTTAACCTCCGTCTCCACGCCGGAGAACATCGGCTCCGTCTCCGGCAAGGGCTGGGCGATCGGTATGCTCGGCGGCATCGCGGCGTTGATTCTCGTGCTGATTCCGATCAAACTCGTCAAGAATTTCATGATTCCCATCGCATTTCTGATCACCGCAGCGTTCTATCTGCTCTCCTCGATTCCGACACTGCTCTGGGTCAAAGAGGTGGACGAGGCTTCCGGCGAGAAACCGGAAAAGGGTAATATCCGGGTTGCGTTTGAGCGCCTTGCGCAAACCTTCCGTTCCATCAGGAGTTTCAAAGAATTCATCAAGTATACGGTTGCGTTCCTGATCTATAACGACGGCATCATGATGCTGATGGATTTTGCGGCGATCATCGGGGCAACGCTTTTTGGCATGAACCAAACGCAGTTGATCCTGTTCGTGATCGTGATCCAGATTTCCGGAGCGGCCGGCGCGCTGCTCTTTGGCAAGATTTCCGATCGTCTCAGCAGCAAGGATTCGGTGCTGATCGCGCTTTTGATCCTGATTGTCTGCATTGCTGCGCTGTTCTTTGCGAATAGCCTTGTCTGGTTCTTCGTCGTCGGTTTCTTTGCGGGCTTCTCGCTTTCCGGCGCGCAGGCGGTCAGCCGTTCCATGGTCAGCCAGCTGGCGCCGCCTTCCAAAACCGCCGAGTTCTACGGGTTCCTCTCGGTTGCCGGACGCACGTCTACGTTCATCGGGCCGCTGGTGTTTGGCACGCTCTCCTTCCGCATGAACAACTGGTATCTCAACCATGGGGTTGATGCCGTCGCCGCGGAGCACGGCGGCCTGTATTGGGCGATCGGTTCGATCCTGCTCTTCCTCGTGGTTGGGCTTGTGATGCTCCTGTTTGTCAAACGCGTCACCGCGAAAGACCCGATTCTATATCAGGACATCAAGTGATGTCGCGGGTAACCACCGCGCGAAACGCGTAACAACGCGAACGTGCGCGGCATCCGCCCGTGAGACAAAATCAAATTCTAGAGGCTGTCCGAGGATGTGCTATCTTTTCGGACAGTCTCGTTTTTGGTTGACGCGAAAGCGTCAATTTTCTGGTACAATAGGACTGTTTCAAATTGCTCTGCCATACGGCAAATGAACTACAGGAGAAAACCATGAAGAAAATCGCCGTCGTATCCGATTCGTTCAAGGGTTCCGTCACATCCAGCGAAATCTGTGCAATCGTTGCCACAGAAGCAAAGCGCTTCTTTCCCGACTGCGAGGTCGTCAGCCTTCCGGTTGCCGATGGTGGAGAGGGCACCGTGGACAGCTTCCTGGAGTGCATGACGGGCGAAAAGATCGCGTGTGAGGCGGCTGGGCCGTTTTTTGAGCGGAGGATGGCATTTTACGGCAGATTTGGCGACACCGCGATCATCGAGATGGCGGCGGCAGCCGGACTCCCGCTGGTGGAAGGCCGACCGAACCCGATGCTGACCACCACCTACGGCGTGGGCGAACTCATGCGGCATGCGCTGGAACACGGCGCCGTGCGGCTGATCCTCGCGCTGGGCGGCAGCTCCACGAACGACGGCGGCTGCGGCGCTGCTGCCGCGATGGGCACCCGCTTCTATAATGCGGCGGGAGTGGAGTTCATCCCGACCGGCGGCTCGCTCGACCACATTGCCCGCATCGACAACAGCGCAACAGTGCGGCTCCTATCGGGCGTCGAGGTGATCGCCATGTGTGATATCGACAACCCCATGCACGGCGTGCGCGGCGCGGCTTACGTCTATGGCCCGCAAAAGGGCGCGGATGCGGAGATGGTGCGCGCGCTGGATGCTGGACTTGTCTCGCTCGACAAAACGCTCGCGCGCGAGCTTAGCGCAAGCGTCGGCGATATCCCCGGCGCGGGCGCTGCGGGCGCGATGGGCGCGGGCGCGCTCGCGTTCTTTGGCGCGAAGCTGAATCCCGGCATCGAAACTGTGCTGGATACCGTACATTTTGAGGAGCGTATTGCGGGCGCGGATGTTGTGATCACGGGCGAAGGCAGGCTCGACAGCCAGAGCCTCCGTGGCAAAGTGGTTATCGGCGTGTCTCGCCGCGCAAAGCGGGCGGGCATCCCCGTGTTCGCGGTGGTGGGCGATGTCGGAGACGACATCGACGAGGCATATCAGGAGGGCGTGACCGCGATTTTCAGCACCAATCACCTCGCGATTCCGTTTTCCGAAGCGAAAACGCGCAGCAAACAGGACTATCGCCTGACTATTGAGAATCTCTTCCGCGCGCTTGCCGCGATGGAGAAATAGCGCGGCTTGTGTAAAACAAAAACGAATCACAAACCCGGCAGGATACAATCCGCCGGGTTGTTTTGTGAAAGCCGAAACACTTTCGAGCAATCGATTTTGAGCGATCAACTGATTTTTCGATTTTTTTGTGAAAAAATTTAGCAGAGGTATCTTGACACGTCAAAAAACATCACATATAATCAAATCACTTAAACGCTTAAGCGAATCATTTTCACATCTGTCAAACTTCTTGTTCTCACTTTCAAGCTTACATTCACGATTGAAAAAACAGGGAAGACGGTGTACAATGAATTTGCGAACTTAAGCGCTTAAGGGTCACCGTGGCCTGTCGATATTTGCAACGTTTAAAAGGAGGAAAGAATTGTGCTGAAAAAATCTACGGTAATCCTTATGGTCGTGCTCATGGTTATGGGTCTCTTTGCCGGCTGCCAGGCGCCCGCGGCTGCTGAAGCCACCACGGCTCCCGCAACGGCGACGGAAGCAACCGCTGCGGATACCGCGGCTCCGGTTGCCGAAGAGCCGATCACGATCGACTTCATGAACTTCTCCGCGAACGAGGGCGGTCTTCTCACGCTGGGCCTGATGAAGGACCTGTTTGAAAAAGACAACCCCAACATCAAGATCAACATCGAAACTTTCGGCTATGACACGTATGCCACCCAGCTCCAGACCCGCATCGGCGGCGGCGACGCACCGGACTGCTTCGAGCTTGGCCTCGATGCGTTCCCGTCCTACGTGGATCAGAAGGCGGTCATGCCGCTGGACGATTTCACCAAGGCTTCCACCACGGATCTGAGCGTGCTCACGGAAAAATCCGTTCAGGCGTTCTCTCTGGACGGCGTGAAATACGGCATGCCGTATAGCTTCTCCACCGTCGTTCTGATCTACAACAAAGACCTCTTTGACCAAGCCGGCGTCGCCTACCCGACGAATGATTGGACCTGGGCGGATGCAGATGCAGCGGCCCTGAAGATCAAAGCCCTCGGCGACGACTACTACGGGCTGATTCAGCCGATCTCCACCTATGAATTCTTCAAGGTGGTCAAGCAGTACGGCGGCGGCCTGCTCAACGACGACAACACGGCCTTTACCGTCAATCGTCCGGAAAACGTGACAGCGCTCCAGCGCCTCGTGGACAACGTCCGCGTCACCAACATCTGCCCCAGCGCGGAACAGCGCGGCAGCCTCGATGAATGGGGCGTGTTCAAACTCGGCAAAACCGGCATGATCGTCACCGGCATCTGGGCGTTCCCGTCGTTCACGACCGACTGCGCCTTCAACTGGGACATTGCGGTGGAACCCGGCGCCGTGACCAAAGCCACGCACTACTTCGCAAACGGCCTTGCCATCAGCGCGGATTCCAAGAATGCGGAAGCAGCCTATAAGTGGATCGAGTTCCTTGCAACCAGCGAGCAGGTAGCGCAGCTTCGCGTCCAGCTCGGTTGGGAACTGCCCTGCGCGACCTACCAGTCCGCGATGGACCAGTACGCCAAGCTGACCCCACCGGCCAACCGCCAAGCGGTGTTTGATTCCCTCAACTACGTCGTACCGGTTCCGCAGATTGCGCAGTTCAGCCAGATGGCGGACATCCTCGGTGCGGAACTCGACGCCGCAGCCAACGGCACCAAGACCCCGCAGCAGGCGCTGGACGACGCGCAGGCGGAGTTGGAAGCAGCCATTACCCTCAAGTAAAAACACACAACCTCGTTGGTGGGAGCAGGGGAAACCCTGCTCTCGCCAGCCGGATTTGGAGGAGCTTCCATGCGGAAAAACCGGAACAATCACGCGCTCGCCGCGTCCGCCTTCCTTGCTCCCAGTATGGTTGGCTTTTTGTTGATCGCAGCCATTCCCTTTGCGCTGTCGTTCGCCATCAGCTTTACCTCCTGGAGCGGGATCAAGGGGCTGGATCTCTTCTCGCCCTCGTTCTGGCAAGAAAATTTTGTCGGCCTTGAGAACTACGGGAAAATTCTCAAGAGCAAGGAGTTCTGGGTGTCGCTCCTGCATGTGGGGCAATACATGGTGCTCTATATCCCGCTGATGCTGGTCACTTCGCTCGGCATCGCGGTGCTGCTCAACAAACCCCGCAAGGGTTCCGCGTTCTTTCGGCTCTTGTACTACATTCCGGTGCTCACGAGCTGGGTCGCGGGCGCGATCATCTGGAAATGGGTGCTCGATCCGCAGTACGGTATTCTCAACGACATCTTAGCGCGCGTGGGCATCACCGGCCCCGCGTGGCTGCAAGACCCAAAGTGGGCGATGTTCGGCATCGTGCTAGCCTCCGTTTGGAAGGACATGGGCTTCTACGGGCTGATCTTCCTCGGCGGACTCAAAAACATCAACCCGATCTATTACGAGGCGGCGCATCTCGACGGCGCGGGCAGGTTCCAGAGCTTCCTGAAAATCACGCTGCCGATGCTCACGCCGATGGTGTTTTTCGTGCTGATCATCAGCCTGATCAACTCGTTCATGCTCTTCCCGCAGGTGATGATCATGACCAACGCGGGGCCTGCGGGCGCCACGACGGTGATTGTAGAACGCATCTACAAATATGGCTTCAGTTATTATAAAATGGGGTATGCCTCGGCACTATCGTGGCTATTGTTCCTCATCGTGTTTCTGTTTACGTATCTACAGCAGAAACTCCAAAAGAAGTGGGTGAACTACGATGCGTAACACGATGAAAAGAAAAACACTACTATCCAACCTCGGTTTTTATGTGTTCGCGGGCGGAATCGGACTGATCATCGTCGTTCCGCTGTACTGGATGATCGTCACGGCGTTTAAGACGCAGACCGCGATCTTCACCTACCCGATCGAATGGTTTCCCAAGGAGATCACGCTGCAAAACTTCGTCGACTTGTTTGCGCGGTTCCCGTTCGGCAAGGTGCTGGTCAACAGCGCGATCGTGTCGGTTTCGTATTCGATCATCTCGATCGTGACGTGCAGCATGGCGGCATTCGCGTTTGCAAAGATTCCGTTTCGCGGCAGCGAAGTGCTGCTAAAAGTGTATCTTGCGACGCTGATGATTCCGTTTCAGAGCACGCTGATTCCGTTGTTCATGCTCTTCAACAGCGCGGGCTTAAGCAACACCTACGGCAGCGTGATCATTCCCTCGCTGTTTCGCGTGTTCGGCATCTTCCTACTCGTTCAGCACATGCGCACGATACCGGACGACTACATTGACGCCGCGCGAATCGACGGGGCATCGTATTTCACTGTTCTGTGGAAGGTGATTTTGCCGCTGTCGCTGCCTGTCATCGCGGGGTACGCGGTGATCACGTTCATGGACGCGTGGAACGACTACCTCTGGCCGCTCGTGATGCTCACAAAGCCCGAGATGATGACGGTTCCCGTCGCGCTCGGCATGGTTAACGGACAGTTTGAGCGAAACTTTGGCGTACAGATGGCGGGAAGCCTGATCTCGATTGTGCCGGTGGTGCTGATCTATCTTGCCGCACAGAGCAAGATGAAGGACGGCCTCACTTTGGGCGGGATAAAGGGCTGATCGCCGCAAACGCAACCTTAAGAAAATCCACTCGCGCCGCGCGGGAAAGGAACTTGCATTGAGTAAGAGAATTACGATCAAGGATGTAGCCGAGGACACAGGGCTTTCCATCGCTGCGGTCTCTTATGTGCTCAACGACAAGGACGGCGTCCGCCCGGAAACGCGGGAGCTCGTGCTCAGCGCGGTAGAGCGCCTTGGCTACGTGCCGAACTATACCGCGCGGGGCCTCGCCAGCCACAAATCCCGCCTGATCGGGGTTTGCAGCCCGCAGACCGAGCCCGGCAGCAAGCTGATGTTCGATAACCCGTTTTACAGCAAGCTCTTTAGCAGCATCGAGTACGAATGCCGTCAGGAAGGCTACCACGTGATCGTCTCCGGCACGGACGCGGACGAGAGTTTTCTCAAGCTCGCGCAGCAGAGAAGTCTCGACGGCATGATCATCGTGGGCTCCTATTCCAAGGAGTTTTACAGCGACCTCAAGAAGGCGAATATGCCCGTGGTTCTCGTGGATACCTACCAAAACCCGGAGAGGTTCCACGAAGTCAAGGTGGACGACCGTAGAGGCGGCTATATCGCAACCAAGTACCTCATCGACCGCGGACACCGCGACATCGCGTTTATCTCAGGCGCGCTTCGGGAGCAGGGCGTCACCCAGCTCCGCTACGACGGCTACCGTCAGGCACTAGAGGAGAATGGAATCCCATACCAAAAGCGGCTGGTGTTCCCCGGCGTGGTCAGCTTCCAGTCCGGCCTCGAGTGCGCGGCAAAAGCGCTCGTGGAAGCGAGCGAGATCACCGCGATGTTCTGTACGGCGGACATTATCGCGATGGGCGCGATGAAGCAGGTGCTGGCGACGGGCAGACGGGTTCCGCAGGATATCTCGATTATGGGCTTTGATAACCTGAACATCGCGGAATACACCTCGCCTTCGATCACGACCGTGGCGCAGGATATCGAGATGAAGGGCAAGCTCGCGGTCGAGATCATACTCGAGGACATCGACAACCACATTCAGGAGCCGCGCTGCATCGAACTTCCGCTTCGCATCATCGAGCGCGAATCGATCCGCAATCTCTTGGAAGACGGCAACAACGAATAAATCATTTACAGACGCCCCGCTTGCGGGGCGTTTTGAAAGGCAACTATGACCCGGTTACACAATCATCAAAACCCGAAAATACACAACTTGGTTGAAAAAAACGAGGATGGGCAAAGCGTCCTCTCCTACGACTGCGCCGCAACGATCGCCTATGGCATGGGCGAGCGCTTCGACGGTGTAGACCGCATGGGCAAGACCACGGACACGACCATCATCGAGAAATTTACCCATCAGGGCGAACATACCTATTTTCCGCTGCCGTTCTTCTTCTGCAACGATGGACACGGCGTATTCGTGCAAAGCGACGCCGCGGCGACATTTGCGCTGCGTGCGGGGCATGTGGAAATCACGCTTCCGCAGGGCGACTGCGACGTGTTCTTCTTTTACGGAACCCCGCGCGAGATCGTAGCGCAGTTTGTGGCGATGACAGGCGAACCCGTGCTGCCGCCCGACTGGGCGTTTGGCCCGTGGGTCTCCGCCAACCGCTGGAAGAGTCAGAAGGATGTGGAGGAGCAGCTCGATAAGATCGAGCAAATCGGCTATCCCGCGACCTCGCTCGTCATCGAAGCCTGGAGCGATGAGGCGACATTCTATCTTTGGAACGGTGCCGAGTATGATCTCAAGGATGGCGGAGAATCCTTCTCCGCTTCCGATCTGCGCTTTCGCGAGCCTTGGCCGAATCCGCAAGCGATGATCGAGCGTATGCACCGCATGGGCATCAAGCTCGTGCTTTGGCAGATTCCCGCGCTCAAGCAGCTCGAGGAGGGCGAGCATTGCCCGCAGCACGACCGCGACGATGCCTACGCACTGGAGCAGGGTTTCGTGGTCGAAAACGCAGACGGAACCCCGTACCAAATCCCGCAGCAATGGTTCATCGGCGCGCATGTGCCGGACTTCACTGTGCCGGAGCTGTGCAGTTGGTGGATGGAGAAGCGGCGCTATCTTCTTGAGATGGGCGTCGATGGCTTCAAGACCGATGGCGGAGAATTCATGCACGATCTTTCTGTGCGCTTTCACAACGGGCAAAGCGCGGTGACCATGCGCAATCGCTACGTTGCGGATTATGAAGCGGCGTATACCCGCGCCATCGGCGAAAACCGCACGCTCTTTTCCCGCGCGGGCTACCTCGGCGCGCAACAGACGCCGATTCACTGGGCGGGCGATCAGGTTTCCTCGTATGAGGAGATGCGCTCCGTGCTCGGCGCGGGGCTCTCGCTGGGGCTCAGTGGCGTGCCGTTCTGGAGCTTTGACATCGGCGGATTCGCGGGACCTCTGCCTTCCGCGGAACTCTACCTGCGCTCAACCGCGATGGCGACGTTTGTGCCCGTGATGCAGTGGCACAGCGAGCCGCTCGGCGGGCAGTTCGGCGGGTTTGACACGGGGTTGGTCAACGACAGAAGCCCGTGGAATATCGCGCTGCACGCCAAAGACGAGCGGGTGGAGCGCGTCGCGCGGTTCTATGCGCGGCTCAGGATGAACCTCTTGCCGGAGCTGCTGCGTCAGGCACATATTTCGGTGCAATCGCGCTTGCCGATGATGCGGCACCTCGTGCTGGACTATCCCGACGACGCGCGGGCACAGTCTTGTCACGACGAGTTTCTGCTGGGAGACCTGCTGGTCGCTCCCGTGTTGCATGAGGGCGCAAGCGGTCGTGACGTGTATCTGCCACAAGGGCGGTGGTACAGCTTCCTCACGCGCGAAACACTCGAAGGCGGACAAACGGTGTTCGCCGCTGCAAATCGCGACCAGATTCCCGTTTTCTTGCGCACACCCGGTGCGATTGCTCTGAATTTGCCGGAGACGCTTCTTCTTGGCGGCGACGTTGGCAACAGCGTAGATCGGCTCTACACGCCCGTGCTCGCCGTGTCCGGCAACGTCACGCTAGATTATGCCGACGTGTTCGGTAACCGCGCAAGCATCCGCGACGGTGAGATTCTCCAATCGAATCTGCGGGTGCTGGATGTCTCCACACTCAGGTTTGCGGAGATTTGATCCGTGCGCACGGGCCTTCGGGAGCGGTCGCTCCAACGCATGGAAGCGATCGCATCATACTACTCAAAACAAGACGGCGTGCTTGCCGTGGCGGCGTTTGGTTCCAATGCCGAGCGGGAGCGGTTTGACGATTGCTCCGATCTCGATTTTCTGGTGTTTGTCGCAGCCGAAGCGAAAGCGCGTTTGATCGCGGAGGTTGGTTCGCTGTCGATGCTGGGGGAAATCGACGCTCTGCGGGTCGTCTATGGCGACGCGGTGCAGCTGCTGTTTTCGGACGGCGTGCTGTGCGATTTCGGCATCATCCTGCCGGAGCAGCTTGCGACGTTTCCGCACGGCGCGGGGAACTATCTCTGGCGGCATCCCGACTGGGATGCAATCGATCTTTCCACTAGCGAACCCGCGCGAAAAGAGGCACAAGAACTTCGTGAAGATGCTCTGTTTCATCTCTATTTGGGGTTGTTGCGCGCCGGTCGCGGGGAAGAAGCCGCGGCGTTTGACGAGATTCAGCTCAAAGCCGCGGGCAGCGTACTGGCCCTGCTGCAACAAGATCGAGCAGACGCGTTCTCGCCGCTGCGGTGCGTGGAACAGCGCATTTCACCGGATGTTTTGCACCAGCTCATGCCCGGTTACGGCCGATCGAGCGAAGCGGTAAAAGCTATGTTACAATTTATTTTGGAAGCAAAGGAATTGCCGCTTTACCAAGCGGTTGCTCATTTGTTAGAAGAAAACTTCCCGAATCAATGAAAACCCTTCCTTCGAAAGGATGATTTTTGTATGGATTCTTCAAAAGAAAAAGTTTGGTGGAAAGAGTGCGCGGTGTATCAGATCTATCCGCGCAGTTTTTTTGACTCCAACGGAGATGGCATCGGCGACCTGGCCGGCATCTCGCAAAAGCTCGACTACATCGCCTCGCTCGGCGTGGGCGCGGTTTGGCTCAACCCGGTCTACGATTCGCCGAACGACGACATGGGCTACGACATCCGCAACTACGAGGCCATCATGCAGGAGTTCGGCACGATGGCGGACTTTGACGCGCTGCTGGAGGGTCTGCACGCACGCGGCCTGCGGCTGATCATGGACCTCGTGGTCAATCATAGTTCGGACGAGCACGCGTGGTTTGTGGAGTCGAGGAAGAGCCGCGAGAACCCCTACCGCGACTACTACATCTGGCGGGATGGAAAGAACGGCAAAGAGCCCAACAACTGGGCTTCGTTCTTCACGCCGTCTGCGTGGAAATATGACGAACAGACGGATCAATGGTATCTGCACCTGTTCTCCGAAAAGCAGCCTGACCTGAACTGGCAGAACCCCGCCGTCCGCGCGGAGGTGTATGCAATGATGAACCGCTGGTTCGACCGCGGCGTGGACGGCTTCCGCATGGACGTCATCAACCTCATCGCCAAGGCGAACGGCCTGCCGGACGGTGCGGGAGCGCCCTCGCCGGAAGGATATGTATTTGCGCCGGAGCACTTTGCGGATCAACCCGCGGCGCACGACTACATTCGCGAGATGCGGGAGAGCTGCTTTGCTGGAAGAGACTGCATGTGCGTCGGCGAAACGCCGTTTAGCAGCAGCGCGACCGGGTTTTCGTATGTCGATCCCGATAAACACGAACTCGACATGGTGTTTTCGTTCGACCTGATGGACATCGACAGCGGCAAGAGCGGCAAGTGGGAGATCGTGCCGTGGAATCTGGCGAGGATGAAAAACATCGTCGAGGACTGGCAGACCGCGCTGGCGACGGGCTGGAGCAGCCTCTTCTGGTCGAACCACGATCAGCCTCGTCCCGTTTCGCGATTCGGAAGCACGGCGAGCGAGGAGCTGCGCGTCCGTTCGGCCAAGATGCTGGGCGTGGCGATGCATCTTTTACGCGGAACGCCGTTTGTCTATCAGGGAGAAGAGCTCGGCATGACGAACGTGCCGTTTCGGGATATTTCGGACATCCGCGATCTCGAGAGCTTGAACTTCTACCGTCTCGCGGCGGCGCGCGGAGAAGCAAGGCAGGCGTGGCGGGCGATCCTGCAAAAAGGGCGCGACAACGCGCGCGTGCCGATGCAGTGGAGCGCGGGCGAGAACGCGGGTTTCACAAGCGGCACACCCTGGCTGATGGTGAACCCGAACCACGCGACCATCAACGTTACCGCGGCGGAGCAGGACCCAAACAGCGTGCTGCATTTTTACCGCAAGCTCCTGCGCCTTCGCGCGGAGAGTCCCACGCTGATCTACGGCGACTTTGCGTTGATCGAGCGGGAACATCCGCAGGTGTTTGCGTATACGCGCACGCTGGGAAACGAAGTATTCACCGTACTCTGCAACATGAGCGGAGAAAGCGCGGGATTGACGAAGCCCGTCAAAGGCGAATCTGTGCTGCGAAATGTCTCCGGCGAGGAAAACCAAACGCTTGCGCCGTATGAGGCGCGCGTGATGAAATCCCGCGTGTAAATTTTTGTAGTCGTAACAGGGCCAAAGTAATGAATTAGAAAAGCTTGCGATCCATCCACTTGGAACGCAAGCTTTTTTACCGAACCTTCAAACAAAGCGTATCAGCCGAACCGAATGCGAAGTGAGGAAATCATTCCACACGATTTGGTTTACGCTCGCGCAAGCGATGGCGTATACTGTTCTTGTCGAAAAAGATATTGCGGATCGTCTCGTGGAGAGAGGAGCTTGTATGGAGTTTGAACTGGGGTTTGGAACTTGTACGCAACAGCTCCGCGTGCCGGATGAAAATCTGAAGTGTGTGCTACTACCCAACGCCGCTCTGCAGGGACTTTGCGGAGAGGCGGAGGTTTTACGCGCTCTGGAAAACCCCATCGGCACCCCGCGCATCGGGCAGATCGTGCATCCCGGCGAGACGGTCGCAATCGTGACAAGCGACATCACGCGCCCGCTGCCGAGCCACAGGATTCTGCCGCTCCTTCTGGACGAGCTTACAAGCGCGGGCATACAGAAGCAAGACATCACCGTGGTGTTCGGCCTCGGTAGCCACAGAAAGCAGACGACCCTTGAGCAGAAAAAGCTCGTTGGAGAGGCGATCTATTCTCAGATCAAATGCATCGACGGGGATGCGTCCGATTGCGTACACTATGGCGTCACGAGCCGGGAAACACCCGTCGACATCGTCCGCGTGGTGGCGGAGGCGGATCGCAGAATCTGCCTTGGTAACATTGAATATCACTACTTCGCGGGCTATTCCGGCGGCGCAAAGGCGATTATGCCCGGCGTGAGCACGCGAGAGGCGATCCAGCACAACCACAGCCGCATGGTGGAAACCGCGGCTACCGCGGGCAGGCTCGATGGCAACCCTGTGCGCGAGGATATCGAGGAAGCAGCCCGCATGGTCGGCGTGGACTTCATCGTCAACGTTGTGCTGGACGAACACAAAGAGATCGTGCATGCGGTCGCGGGAGACGTGGTGCAGGCGCACCGCGCGGGTTGCCGCGAGCTCGACAGGCTCTATGGAAAGCCGACCTCCGCGCGCGCGGATATCGTCGTTGCCTCGCAGGGAGGCGCACCGAAAGACCTGAACCTGTATCAAACGCAAAAGGCACTCGACAGCGCCAAGCACGTGGTGAAGAAGGGCGGCGTGATCATCCTCGTCGGCTCCTGCAAAGAAGGCTTGGGCGAAGAGATGTTCGAAGACTGGATGACGAGTTCCCCGAATGCACACAGCATCATCGAGCGCATCCGGACGGACTTCCAGCTTGGCGGACACAAGGCCGCGGCAATTGCGATGGTGCTCGAGGACGCGGAGGTCTATCTCGTGTCCGAGCTGGAACCCGATTTCGTGAGGCAGATATTCCTTACCCCGTTTTCGGAAGTACAGTCCGCCTTCGAAGTCGCGATGAAGAAATTTGACGGAAAGGGGAGCGTCATCGTCATGCCGTTCGGTGGCTCCACGCTGCCGCTGCCGGATCGTGAATGATTTGAGCTGCTACGCTACGAGCGGGATTTCAGTTGGCGGCGCTTGACGCAAGGCGCGTAAGCTGTGATAATAGCAAGAGTTTGCCAGCAAGAAGCGTTTGAGCAATTGCCAAAAACTGCTCTTTGCAAGCAAAATAGCATCAGATAAACTATATTCAAGGGAAGCACACAGAATACATGACCATCATTGACGGAAGAAATTACTCCAAGTTTGACCTGCATGTACACACCGCCGAAACCAGCAAATGCGGCATTGTGAGCGCACCGGATTTGGTACACAGTTACAAAGCCGCGGGCTACGATGGCGTAGTCATCACCGACCACATGCACGAAACCTATATCTCGCTTCAAAATTGCCGGGACGACTGGCAGGAGTGCGTAACGCGGTTCCTCTTTGGCTATCAGGAAGCGAAGCGCGTTGGAGATGAGATTGGCTTGACCGTTGCGCTCGGCGTGGAGCTGCGTTTTCCCGAAAACGAGAGCGACTATCTCTTGTATGGCGTGGACGAGATGTTCTTGCGCGCGAATCCTTACTTGCACCGTACGGATCACAAGACGTTTTTCGAGCGGTTTGGCGAGACAATCCTGATCATGCACGCGCATCCGTACCGCGACTGCGACACGGTGTATTACGATAGCGTTCACGGGTTGGAGGTCGTCAACTGTAACCCGCGTCAAAAGAACCGCAACGAACTCGAACTCCGGCTGGCCCGGCAGCACCCGAACCTCTACCGTTCCTGCGGAAGCGACGCGCACCGCACCGGAGACGAAGCGCGCGCGGCTGTGCTCTTCGAAGGTGAGATTCACGATTCGTTCGACGTGCGGCGCGGCATCATGAGCGGGCGCATGCGGCTTTGGTGTCCGGATCAGGAGCCACTCATTCGGGAATCCGAGGCAATCAACCGCATCTGAGTCACAGAGACTGGAATGCGTTAAAAACCGCAATCTCAGGCATTTACATATCGTCAAAACAAAAAGAAGATCGTCCGCTCAGTTGCAGAGGACAATCTTCTTTTTTTGCGAAAAAACGAGCGCTCATAAGCGAACGCCCGTATTTCATGTCGGAAATTGGGAAGGAACTTTTGTCAAGACTTGCGGGTCTTAATCTGCGACCAAAGGATGATCATGACCTGAATCGGAACGCCGATGAGGAAGATCAGAAACAGGTTGTATTTCATCAGCATGAAGTATGCAAACGCAAGCACAGACCACACCAGAATCGAGATGATCACGTAGTTGTGCTTTTTATTTCCCCAGATGGAGTTGAACACCAATAGCACGATCATGGTCAACGGCACCGCGCCCGCGAACACCAGCCAATCGTTCGCCACTCCGAAGATTTTGAGATACACAAACAGTACCGTGGCGATCAGCCAAACGGCAGCGGCAGCCAGAAGCGATATGATCAACCTGTTGCTTCGTGCCTGCCGGGAAAGCGCAGGCTTCGCTTCGGCATGCTCCTTTTGCACGAGATAGTCGAGCGAAACACCGCAAAGATCGGCAAACTCCTTGAGCGTGCCGATGTCGGGAATCGACTCCGCACGTTCCCATTTGGAGATTGCCTTGTCGGTGTATCCCATTTTATCCGCGAGCTCCGCCTGCGTCAGATGCAGCTCTTTACGCAGCTCGATGATGTTGTCCGCAATGATTTGCTTGATGTCTTCCATAGTCTAGGAACCACCTTTGGCCGGATTTTTCCTTATTATACGCCAACTCTACCGGAAATCAAAGCAAACAATGCACCGGTTTACCAACTCTACTGCCAGTAGAATCGCCCGTTTTTCACTCTATTTACAGGGGCTGCAAGCGTCGGGTGACGAATCCGTGATTCCGAAGTACCATGACACCAACAAGCCAGCAACGAATGGAGTGAAAAATAATGAATCTGACAATCGTATGCGACGTTCTTGGAAAAGAGAATAACGGCACGACGATTACGGCGATGAACCTGATTCGCAGCATGAGCGCGCGGGGGCATCATGTCAAAGTGGTCTGCGCGGATGAAGAAAAGCGAGGGCTATCCGGCTATTATATCGTACCTACTCTGGACTTTGGGCCGCTGAACGGATATATAGAAAAGAACGGTGTCAAGCTCGCCAAAGCGGATCGGACGATCCTGCGGGACGCCATGTATGACGCGGATGTGGTGCACATCATGCTTCCGTATTCGCTGGGCGCGGGTGCCGCGAAGATCGCAAAAGAGCTTGGCAAACCCTACACGGCGGGCTGCCATGCGCTCGCCGAAAATCTAACGACGCACTTGTTTTTGCATCATCTGGAGCTTGCGAACCATCTGACCTACAAGGCTTACTATCGGCTGCTATATCAGGACTGCAATTGTGTGCACTATGTCAGCCAGATGATGTGCGACCTGTTTGAGTCCAACACGGAGCCGCTGCCGCATTGCGTAATCTCCAACGGCGTCGGGAAAGCGTTCTTTCCCAAACGGGCGGAGAAACCGGAGGCGTATCGCGACAAGTTCGTGATCCTCTACACCGGGCGATACAGCCGGGAAAAATCGCACAAGGTGCTCATCGACGGCGTGAGCCGCTCGAAGCACCGGGATCAGATTCAGCTGATCTTCGCAGGCGGCGGCCCGCTGGAAACAAGCCTGAAGGCGTATGCAAGCAAACGCCTGACGAATCAGCCTGTCTTCGGCTTCTTCTCGCGGGAGGAGATGACGCGCCTTTACAACTACGCCGACCTTTACGTGCATCCCGCGCGGTACGAGGCGGAGGGAATCGCGTGCCTGGAGGCGATGGCCTGCGGAAACGTAATCCTCTCGTCCGACTCGCCCAGGAGCGCGACAAGCTTTTTTGCGCTCTCGCCGGAGAACCTCTTCCGGATGGACGACGCGGGCGATCTCGCGGACAAGATCGATTACTGGCTGGAGCACCCTGCGGAAAAAGAAGCGCTAGGAAAAGCATACGCGCAGTATGCGAGCCAGTTTGATTCGGAAAACTGTATGGATCAGATGGAGATGATGTTTTATGCAGCAGCAAGACAAGAAGAAAGTGATCTACTATACGGATTTGACGGAGGACTTTGCTGGGACGAATATCAAAACGAAGTCGCTGGACGCGAAGTTTCCGTACATTCATGAGGGCCTGCCGTTTCGCGTCGGTGCATTCCTGCTGTATTACCTCATTGCGCTGCCGCTGGTTTGGTTCTATATCCGCGTGATCAACGGAACGAAGTTCGTCAACCGAAAGGCGCTTCGTGCGATCAAAGGCGGCTTCTACCTCTACGGCAATCACACGCACTGGAGCGATTCGTTTCTGCCACACGTGATCGCCGCACCAAAGCGCACCTACGTCGTGGCAAACCCGGATGCGGTGTCGATTCGCGGCATCAAGACCATCGTGCAGATGGTTGGGGCGATCCCGGTGCCGGATACGGTTGCATGCCTGCGCAAATTTGTCGACGCGCTCGAAATCCGCGGAAAGCAGGGCGCGTGCGTCGCCATCTATCCCGAGGCGCATATTTGGCCGTACTACACCGGCATCCGCCCGTTTCCGGACTCCGCGTTTAAGTATCCCGCGAAGTTCCATCTGCCCGTGGTTGCGATGGTGACGACATTCCGCAAGAGAAAAGGCCTGCTCGGGTTTATCAAGACCCCCGCGCGGACGGTCGTGCTCAGCAATCCCATCTACGCCAAAGAGGGCATGACGATGCACGAATCTCAGGTTTACTTTCACGAGCAGGTATACGAGTTCATGCAGACGTATGCCGAGTGTCCGGATAATTACGAATTCGTACAGTACATTCAAAATCAGCCGGTCGAACCGTGTTCGGCGCCTTCCGCGGAGGATGAAGCCGACTGCGTATACGAAAGAGCCGTTTGAAGAAGAGAAAGGAAGAAGCAAGTTATGGATATGGCGGGTGCGCTCGTTCTCGCAACGTCGGTCATGGGGCTGGGCGCGATCACGTTTTCCGCGCTGAGCCTCGCGTTTCAGCGGAGCCACAGCCGAAAGAGCGTGAGACCGTTTTGCAATGTGCTTCAGCGCGAGAGTGAAAATGAAATGCACGTCAGCATGCAGAACGCGGGCATGGGGCCAATGCGGATTCAGAAAATTGTGCTGCTGGAGCATGAGGGCGATTCCATTCAGAGCGGAGTCCCGCTGGAGGAAGCATTCCCGGCAGAGGCAGCGCGGGGCGTGATCCTACATCGGCTGGATGCGTTTGTGCTTGCTCCGCTGCAGGAGGTTGAGGTGTTTCGAATTGCATATCGTGCATCCTCCGAGGAAGCAGCAAGCGGTATCACAAGCAGCTTGTTCGGGCGATATCTCGGCGTTACCTACCTGGACATCTACGACGATGCTTACGAGAAGAAAGAAGTGCTTTTTGTGCCGGAATCGTTCTAACTCGAGAGACATTAGCTTCGCAAATCGATTGATCGCGCGAAGACCCAAACCAAACGCAAAAGGCTGTCCGTGAAAGAAATATCTTTCCGGGCAGCCTATTTTGTTTGGCTCAATTTCCGATCAAACTATTGATTTCTCTGCTTGGGTTTTGCCGGGCCGGAGAAGCGCTTATTATGCGGGGCTTTGCGCTCCGTGCGCGGCGGACGCGGCTGCTTGACCGTCTTTTCGAAGATCTGCATCGGCCACTGTGATTCCCGCACGGGAATCTTCATGCCGGTCATCTTCTCGATGCCGCGGAGGTTATCGAGGTGATCGATGTTGCAAAAGCTGATGGCGGTGCCGCCAAGACCCGCTCGTCCGGTGCGTCCGATGCGGTGGATGTAGGTCTCCGCGACGTCCGGCAGGTCGTAGTTGATCACGTGCGAAAGCTCGGGAATGTCGATTCCCCGCGCCGCGATGTCCGTCGCCACGAGAATCTGCACACGACCATCGCGAAAGCTCTTGAGCGCGTCCTGCCGCGCGTTTTGCGCTTTGTCGCCGTGGATGGCGCGAGCCACGAATCCCTCTTGAGAGAGCTTCTGCACGACGCGATCCGCGCCATGCTTGGTGTTGGTAAACACGAGCGCGTTTTTGATGTCCTCGGTGCGCAGGAGCTCCGCAAGCAGCAGCGGCTTATTCGGTTTATCGACCATGTAGACGCGCTGATCGATGCTCTCGACCGCGCGGGTGACGGGATCGACCTTGATCATCGCGGGGTTTTTGAGCAGTGTTTGCGCGAGGGATTCAATCTCGGCGGGCATGGTCGCGCTGAACAGCATCGTCTGCCGCTGGGTGGGCAGGAGCTTGATCGTCTTCTTCACGTCGTGGATGAAGCCCATGTCGAGCATGCGGTCGGCTTCGTCCAGCACGAAGATTTCAATATGATCGAGATGGATATAGCCTTGGTTGATCAGGTCGTTGAGGCGACCCGGCGTTGCGATCAGCACATCCACGCCGCGGCTGAGCGCGTCCACCTGCGGGTTTTGCGAAACACCGCCGAACACCACGCCGGAGTGCAGATGCAGCCGCCTGCCAAAGTAGCGGAAGGTGTCATAGATTTGGATCGCGAGCTCGCGTGTCGGCGTCAAAATCAGCGCGCGAATCTCGCTGCTCTTTGTTTTGCTGAGGCGTTGGAGGATCGGCAGCGCGAATGCTGCAGTCTTTCCGCTGCCCGTCTGCGCGCATCCAATGATGTCGCGTCCGCGCAGTAGAACGGGGATCGCTTCCGCCTGAATCGGCGAGGGCTCTGTATAACCCGCCTCCGCAACCGCCTGCAACAGCGGCTGGACGAGTTCCATTTCGTTGAATGTCATAGTGTCTCATTTCATGTGTTGTAAAATTCGTATTGTTAGCATTTCTGCGTACATTACATCAACCTTAGCAGTATACCATAAATCGCAAAAAAGAAGAGGGATTCTTGTCACACAAGGCAGAGTCCTTCAAGTAAGACAATCAAGACCACCTGCATGACAGGTGATCTTGACTGTATGATTCAAAAGAAATGCTCAATAACGATTTCGCTGTATATTCTATTGCCTGCTATTGCATTGCAGCGATGGAGGCTTCCAGTGCCGCGACGCAGGAGCTGGAATCCGGATTGACTGCGCGCACTTGTCGTAGTACGTTATCGATGGTTTGGTCAACCGTATCCCATTTTTCCGAGTCTTTCGCACGGAGCTTTGCCTCCGCTTGATCCCACGTATACTCCAAATCATCTCCGCTCGCGGAAGCGCTAATAAAATCACCCGCATTGACAAACTGCAATGCGTCTTGTTCAATTTTAATAAAGCTGCTGTAATCGTTCACGGCATCAGTAGCTGTAACGGATGCATTGGATGTTGCTGCTATGTTTGCCAGTTGCGCATGCCGATAGTAGTAACCAATCCCACCGGCCAGCGCCAGAACGGCAATAACAGCCATCGTCTGAATCAGTGCAGAATAGCGATATTTGCTTTTTTGAACCTTCGGCGTGACAGGTTTCTTCATCTTTCTATCCACTTTTGTAATGGACAGAAATACTACGGTAAAGAGAATTGCGGCTAAAAAGATCGCCGTTGTAAGGGTTGCGCCCAGTCCCAGTCCGCTATACTTCGGTGGCTGCGTGAGATAGTCTCCAAGAGAAGCTCCAAGTGGGCGGGTCATAATGTAAACAATCCAGAAACCGAGCACCGAGTCGAGTCCAAGTTTCCAGGCAACAGAAATTGCAACGACAACGGCAACCACGATCAGGCCAGTAACCAAATAACCAAGGCCGAGGCTTTCCGCCATGAGATCGCCGGACGCAGTGCCCAGTGCGAACGTGAAAAGAATCGCCAGCCAATAAAAGGCTTCACGTTTCGTCGTATCAATCGAATGCATGGAGAGTGTCTTTTCACTGGCGTACCAGATAACAAACGTAAGCATAAGTGCGAGTGTGAACCCAATGGTGCTAACTTCCAACGGAACCCCGATGCTATCTGTCATGATATCCGTTGCTAGTGTACCGAAAATACTGATCAGTACGACCGTAAGCCAGTAAATGGCAGGGATGTATTTCTTTGAACGGAATTGGAAGAACAAAACCACTGTTAATAATACTCCGGTGACAATTGCCGTCCCGGTAAGCCCGAAGCCAAGGTTTACATTGAGAAAATCCGATGCCGTTTCTCCTACAGTCGTACATAAAACCTTGATGATCCAAAAGAAGATGGTTATCTCTGGTACTTTATTAAGCATTTTCCTGTCGATTTGCAAACCAGGAATCATATGATCAGCAACCGGATTTTGCTTTATTTTTTCTTGCGGCATATCTCTTTCTCCTCAATTCATTTTTCTTGTTCCGTTGGTCAAATAGATTATAGAAGGGTAAAATGAGTATATGATGATAAATCGATGATAAGTTGATGATAAATTAGTGAAGATTGCTCGTTTCCGCAGAAGTGAATTAGAAGACTATCTTTTCTTTTTTTATATGCGTTTGGATCAACATATTCTGAAAAAGCGAATTGACAATGAAGCACGATGCTGTTTTTGTCCTATTCACTGAGGAAACGGGCAAATTAGTAGAACGCAAGACAAACAAAAAACCACCCATTGTAATGTGTCAAGGAAAACAGACAAGTAAAAAAGCTACAAAAGCTGACTTCGTAATTCAAACGGAGTCAGCTTTTTCAAACTCCATTGCGGGCGATCTTCGTTATAGTAACGAATGAAAGAATCAATGAAAATCCGCATTTGCGCGCATGTCAAATGCTTAAATAGTCGAAGGTCTTCATTTTTCAGAATGGAGAAGAAGGACTCCATTGGAGCATTGTCATAGGGCATGCCTGGTCTAGACATACTAATCACAATGCCGCTTTCCAGAAGAACGGACTGATAGATGGGAGAACAGTATTGTGAACCCCTATCTGAATGGAGAACGATGCCCTCGCGCATGAAAGGTTTCGCTTTTGCGAGCATATCCAGTACTAGGTAGATATCATTTTTAGCGGATACGGAATATGCTACAATAGATTTGTCACCTAAATCCTTGATGCATGAGAGATAGAGTTTTCCATCTTTGCACGGTAAATAGGTGATATCGGTTAGCCACTTCTGGTGGCGAAGGGAAGCGCGGAAGTCCTGCTGCAAAACATTGGGGAATGTGTGAAGTGGATTCTGCGCTTCTTTCTTTGGGGAAACATACCGTTTTCTTCGTGTCGAGTTGAGGCCTAGAATGGCCATATATCGATGTACGCTCCCTAAGCTCATATGAAGCATGCATTTGCGCTCTAGATGCATTTGAACCTGCCGTCTTCCTCTTGTCGTTTTCTCGTAATAGATGGATAGAATTGCAGATTCTTTGACGGCATCCAGTTTGTTGTGATCCGGCTTGCCTCGACCGCTCCAGTCATAATACCCACTCCGAGAGCAGCCAAGGTACTTGCACAAAGCAGAAATACTATACTTAGATCGAAGCCGATCGATCACTTGATATTTAACTTTGCTTTTTTGCTGCTTAGGGAGCGAAGTTGTTTTAAAATATCATTCTCCATTTCTAAGTACCGTATATATTCTTCTTGCGTCATGCCGGATGTATCCACATTTCGAGGACGCCCTCCGCTTCTCCCGGTTCCTCGCCCATCCGGAAAGCAGCCATACTTTAGAAACTGATCTCGCCATTCTCGTATTCGGCTCTTGTCGGCTAGTTCATATCGAAGGACTAGCTCGTTCATTTTTGCCCCTTCCAGATATTCTTTCACTACCCGTTCTTTCAACTCAGTACTGTAATGCTTGTTCATGTTTTCTCCTTTCACAAAAAAAACCTACGGTTTATTATACCGTAGGCTTTTTACTTGTCCGTTTTTAGTGTAACACTACAATTGGGTGGTTTCTTGTTTGGCTCGATCCATCAATGCAGATTTAGGGAAACGGTATCGGGACAGAGGTTATAGCGGATTCAAAGTATTTGAAAATGGATAACCTATAATGATTTAGTCTGCGGAAAGAGCATATAGATCCTCAAAACTCATACCAAAGCGTTCCTGTATGCTTTCCCTGAAAATTTTCATCGGTATATTCATAAAATCATCGCCTTGCGTACCAAAGGCTTCGTTGATTGCCGGACGTAAGGGGTCAATGTTTTGCGGGTTGAATTTGAATTGATTTGTGGCAGGATAATAGTCAAATCTTGCCTCACTACCATCTTTTACCAAAGAAATATAACAAACATCTTTATCTGCGAAATACAGAATTAGCATCTGGTAGCCCTTAACATCGGGCTCGAAATATGAAATGGTCCAGCCAAGCCTGTTCTCAGCTGCGACATTTTGATCCCAATCCGGCTTATGAATATAGATCTCGATGCCGTTTTCCAGGTAAGCATACGTTCCCTTATAATCGAGAAATTCGAATCCAAGTGTTTTGTATGGTGATTGCAGTTTCATGTTTTCATCAAATGGCATGCCATATAGAACATCGATTGGAATTCCCAACGCTTCATGAATGGTATTGTCAAAAAATTGAATGGGAGTAAGTAATACATCTTCTTCGTTCACGTCGCCAAACGCTTTCCGTACAGTTGCCTCCATGCTCGCGCGGTCACAGTTGAAGTTGCTTGCCGCGACATCGTAGACATAGGTTGCGTTTTCTTGCGTGCTTGGATGAAACATCCATACCACATAGGCGTTATGTTCGGGATAGTAACCGATGGCATTCTTATAGCCGCTCTCCGCTCCAGTTACTATGCGAATGCAGTTTTGCCAATCCTGCTGCGAAGGGTTACCCCACTCGGCATGATTGATGCGTATGTCATATTTGTCTGTTTGATACAGCGCCAGTTTATCGTTGTCGTTGAAGGTGAAGCCAAGCTCTGCCAGGTTGGAAGCCACATCAAAATCGGATAACTCAAGGGATGCGCGTATATCGGCAAGCGGCATAAAGTTCCTAATCTGGCTGTCCTCAAGGTATAGACAGTCCAGGTTTGAGAGCGCTAAAATCGGCGTTGGGTCAGCGATTGTGGACTGGTTTAAAATTAGGACACGCAGATTGGTCAAGCTGGCAAGCGGAGCATAGTCTTCCGCCGCGCAACCGGTTAGAATCAGTGCCTTTAAGCTGGTCAGAGCCGACAGAGGCGAAATATCGGTGATCACATTGCCGGATAAATCAAGGGTTTCGAGGTTTGTAAAGTTTTCCAATCCGTTGATGTTGCGAATTGGTTCTTGTTCCGAAACGAATTTCTGCCACTCCTTATAAGCGAGGTTCAGGTTCGTAACGGTTTTCGCTTCCGCAACCGTAATATCACCGCTAGGTTTGCCCATTGCACCACGCACGAGTGCCTCAAGCGCTGGATCGGCAAAGGCAATAACGCTCTGCACTATTGTCTCAGTAGGCGTAGGTGCCGGTGCTTGCGCTATAGAAGCCGGTTTGGTGCACCCTGCAGATGAAGTGAGGAGCAGTACGACAAGCAAGATGGATAGTATCCTTTTCATTCGATGAATCCTCGTTTGCTAATCAGATTAGTTGGGTGAAAAGATCCGATTATCCAGGTGGTTTGCAAAGTATAGAAGTGATGATTCAGCGAAACAAATCATGATCTGCCCCCGTTTTCTGGATCAGGAGCAATGTTAGGAAATGAATCGTTCTAGGCAGCAATCGGAACCACGGTTTGAGGGGCGGGCGGCCGCCCGCCGAGGCTCGAATGCGGCCTGACCTGATTGTAGTAACGAACCCATCGCTGCGTCAACACTTGCGCCTCATACATGGTGTCAAACAACTCGCCATTCAAGAATTCAGCCCGCATACGAGCATTGAAACTCTCGATATAACCGTTCTCCCATGGACTGCCCGGCTCGATATAGGCTGTAATGGAACCTGCATCTCTCAGCCATTTACGAATCTGTTTAGCGGTGAATTCACTTCCGTTATCGCTTCTCATATACTCCGGAACCCCGCGGGTCAGCATGAGGTCTGATAGTAATTCAATTACATCATTGTTCCGCCAACTTCTGCGTGGCACGCTGGCGAGGCATTCGTGTGTATGTTCATCCAGGACGTTCAGGAATCGGATCTTTCGACCATTACTGGTTCTGTCTTCTACAAAATCATAACCCCATACATGATTCTTATGCTCTGCTCTCAGACGGATGCAGCTGCCATCCGTTAGCCAGAGCCTGCGCTTTTTTGCTTGCTTTTTCGGCAGTTTCAAGCCTTCTTCCCGCCAGATTCGTTCAACGCGCTTATGGTTGATTAGAATTCCTTCGTTCCGAAGCATATAAGTAACCATCCGATACCCGACTCGTCCGCAATTAGTAACCAATCGGATGATCGCGGCTCGGATCTCGTCTTCGTCACTGCGTTTCACAGGTTCATAACGACAACTGTTGCGGTTGATTTGCAATACCCTGCAAGCCCGTCTTTCTGCCACATGATGTTTGACCACGGCATACTTGACAGCCGCTAAGCGCTTGGCAGGGCTTAGAAGTTTTTTGAGTTCACATCCCTAAGAATTGAGATATCCAACGCTTGCTCGGCTACCAGCTTCTTTAAACGTGCGTTTTCTTTTTCCAGCTCCTTCATTCGTCGCGCATCACTTGTGTTCATTCCACCGTATTCTTTTCGCCAGCGATAGTATGTCTGCTCGGTGATTCCGAGCCCCCTGCAGGCTTCTGTAATCGTTTTGCCTTGATTACAATGCAGTTCTACCTCCCGCAGCTTGACAATGATCTGTTCGACCGTGAAGTTCTTTCTTGCCATCTTCTTTCAGCTCCTTTGTTAGTCTTTTTTCTCTTTTTCCTAACATTGTAGCTGGCCCGGTTCCGTGGGGCTAGATCAAAAGGCCGCGATGTTGGCGTTGTGGTGGAAGGGATCAATCAGGGTGGCAGCGGTTATTGGCACAAGTGCGGCCGCTGCAAGCATCTAAATTAATAAAAGCGGAGGAACGGATTTGGAATACATCAGTGAGATCATATCGGGTGTGTTTGCACTGCTAGTCGTTTGGCTGCAAGTGCGTATGACACGTGACCGAAAACAAACGGAAAAACGCGCTGCGATTCGCGCAAAGGAATCGAAGCTCGCCATGAAGATGCAAGATGCAAGCCTATCACTATCTTTGGCGACTTGTATTGCCGTAGAGCGCGGTGAAACGAATGGTGAGATGAAGACTGCGCGCGATAAAGCGAAGACCGCGCAAGAAGAATATGAAGATTTTGTCCATGAGCTTGCATCAGAGCAGGCTACATCTATCTAGGAGGGACCACATTGAAAAAGAAACTGATTCTCGTCCTGCTTGCATTGCTACTGCTTGCACTACCCACCATCGCGCTTGCGGATACCGGTGGGGTAGTGGAGACCAACGTTACCAACATCCTGATAGAAAACGCTGTGAACATTGCCGCAGCGTTTTTTGTTGCCGTGATTGGCGTGTTTGGCGCATGGCTGACGGCGAAGCTCGGCAAGGCAACACAACTCGACACCGTCAACCACGCCCAGCAGGAACTGATCAAGCTCGCGCAGATTACAGTTGGTGAGCTAAAACAAACGGTCGTGAACGGCATGAAGGACGGGCATAAGGACGGCAAACTGACCAAGGATGAAATCAAGCAGCTTGGCCAATTGCTCTATGAAAAGACCACCGCGAAGCTCTCCGCTTCCGCGATGGATGTGCTGACTGCAGCACAGGTCGATGTCTCCGCGCTGATCACGGGTACAGCGGAACATCTGATTGGCCAAATGAAATAAGTACAAAGGATCGGAAAGGAGCGGTTTTTGCCGCTCCCTTTTTGATGGAGAAAACAATGAAACGAGAAGACTTAAAACAGGTTCGATCCCTTCGGGAAGCTGGTTATAGCTACTCGAAAATCGCAACCATTCTCGGCGTTCCGAAGAATAGCGTGAAGTCATACTGCAACCGGTTCGGTATTCGGCTAGGAACGCAAAGCTCGGTTTCTGAAGCGGAGGGGGTACTGCGATGCAGACAATGCGGGAGAGAAATTGATCACGAGCGGCGGACAGCAGTAAAACGATTCTGCTCAAATGAATGCCGGATGCGATGGTGGAATGCTCACAGGGGTCACACGACATCCAAGGCAGTAGGTGTCACTATTTGTCCAAGCTGCAAAAAAGCTTTCCGCAGTTATATTGGGCAACACCGAAAATATTGCAGCCATGAGTGCTATATCATAGATCGATTTGGGACAGGAGACCTTCATGAGCGACGATCAATTTGAGCGTGAGCGGCGGTATCGAGTGGCGATTTCGGTCGCAGTGGCCATGCTAAAGCAGGCCCTGATATCTGAGGAGGAGTACCATTTGATCAATAATCGGATGATTGAAAAATACAAACCACTGTTTGGCGGGTTGGTTCGCGAATTGCGTTAATATTCAGGAGAATCAGAGGGAATATCGCATATTCGAAAGGATAGAATGATGTAATTCAAGGATATTCCTGTTACTATATTGAACAAAGGCAAATTGGATTAACTTGGAAAATTGAACTGCCGATTCTGATCTTGGAGGACATAATATGTTAGAAGCAATCGACACTGTTCGAAAAACAGGCGATGAACCATTCCTAAATGGAGGCTCAAGCACTCTGCTTGATTACTGGGCTTGGGCTCATTCTGATATTATGGGAAATACTGAACGAGGGATAATTGCAGAATACATTGTTGCGATGGCGGTGAACGCTCACAAGAAGACGCGGACCGAGTGGGGCAGCTACGATATTCTGACTAAAGATAATATAAAAATCGAAGTAAAATCATCCGCATAC
Organism: Christensenellaceae bacterium; assembly: GCA_963667195.1. Taxonomy (GTDB): domain Bacteria; phylum Bacillota; class Clostridia; order Christensenellales; family CAG-138; genus UBA7703. The sequence goes on along the minus strand of OY762962.1, from coordinate 766,762 downwards.
ATTCAAACATGGGGTCAAAGGAAATATTCAGATATTCAATTTGGAATACGACCAACACAGGCGTGGAATCAAAGTGACAATACATATGAGACAGCCAGAAAAAGGCAAGCAGATGTTTATGTGTTCTGTGTCCTCAATTGCATGGAGCAAAATGAGGCGAATCCAATTGACCTAAATCAGTGGGAATTTTATGTATTGAGCGCAAAGAAACTTGATAGAGTTATTCCGAATCAAAAGTCAATAAGACTGCCGGGTATTATTAAGATTGGAGCTCGAAAAATAGATTACTCAGGGCTGTATCAGACAATACAAAGGGAGTATGCGGCGGAATGATCAATCAAATCGAGGATGAACGATTTCACTTCTAGCTGAAACTTATCATTGAAAAACTAGTTCCGGCGGATTAGTTTGCTGATCTAGTTGATAAACATAGCCATCAGAGGTAATATCACACGTACGAAAGGAGCGCGAGATGGAACGAGAAATTAACATCAGACGGCCCAGAAAGCCCGACCTTCCATCGTTTAAGCGAGTGGCCGCTTATGTACGTGTGAGCAGTCTTAAGGACGCAATGCTCCAATCGCTTTCCAATCAGGTGAGTTATTACAATGACTTTATACAGCATCACGCCGGGTGGCAATTCGCCGGGGTCTACGTGGATGAAGGTTTCACGGGTACGAAGGATATGCGCCCGGAATTCCAGCGGTTACTCGCAGATTGTAAGGCTGGAAAGATCGACGTGGTCATTACAAAATCCACCACGCGCTTTGCAAGGAACACTGTAACGATGTTGGGAACGGTGAGAATGCTGAAGGAGATCGGCGTAGATGTTTTCTTCGAAAAAGAGAACATTCACTCGATGAGAGGGGATGGCGAGCTAATGCTTACCATCCTCTCTTCTTTTGCACAGGAAGAAAGCCGGAGCGTTTCGGAGAATTGTAAATGGCGGCTTCAGGAGAAGATGAAACAGGGCGAGATGGTCGGTCTTCGTGCCATGTACGGCTACAACATAATAAAAGGAAGCGTTGAGATCGATCAGGAGCGGGCGGCTATCGTCCGCTCCATTTTTTTTGACTATTTGAATGGCAGAGGCACGGCCGAAATTGCACGGCGATTAGCAGAAAAGGGCGTTCAGACGATTCACGGAGGGGATTGGACAGCGACGAAAATCCTTGGGATGCTGCAGAACGAAAAGTACACTGGGAACGCGCTCTTACAGAAAAAGTATGTCGCTGACCATTTGAGCAAGCACAAAGTCCGAAACAACGGTGAGCGTCCTAAGTATTACGCAGAGGGAACACATCCAGCAATTATTGAAAAAAGCACATTTGAACTTGTGCAAAGCCGTATCGCGGAAGAATTGAATGCAATCGGCGGATATCGTCCGAACAATCAAAGGTATTCTTTTAGCGGGAAAATTGTTTGCGGCAAATGCGGGAAACACTTTAAGAGGATTACAAAGCGTGGAGTGCCGTACTGGCATTGCTCGACGACCGTTCGATTCGGGACTGCAGCATGCCAATCAAAACGAATCCCTGAAGCAACTTTACTAAACGTCACAGCGAATGTTTTAAGCATCAGCGAATTAAGCGTGGATACGTTCGAAAATCAGATTGATCACATCGAAGCCAAAGACGGGAATTGCCTCATCTTTGTTTTCAAGGACGGACGAATCGTTCAAACTAAATGGCAAGATCATTCACGTTCGGAAAGCTGGACGGACGAAATGAAACAAATCGCTCGGGAAAAATTCCTGAAGAGGAGCAATAATCAACCATGCCAACAGTAACCATTATCCCGCCGACGATTCATAAATTTGTTGGCAACACCATCGGCAACCCAAAAGCCCGCCGTGTAGCTGGTTATGCGCGCGTATCCACGGATTCGGACGAGCAATTCACTAGTTTTGAGGCACAGGTCGATTATTACACACGGAAAATCCAAGAGAATCCGGAATGGGTGTTCGTTCGAGTCTATACGGATGAAGGCATCTCAGCGACAAATACCAAAAAGCGAGACGGTTTCAACACAATGATTTCAGATGCTTTGGCTGGCGAGATTGATCTGATCGTCACGAAATCCGTCAGCCGCTTTGCGCGCAACACCGTTGATACGCTGACGACCGTCCGCAAACTGAAGGATCAAGGGATCGAGGTTTTCTTTGAGAAAGAAAATATTTACACTCTTGATGCAAAGGGCGAGCTGCTGATCACGATTATGAGTTCGCTTGCACAGGAGGAGAGTCGCAGTATATCCGAAAACGTAGCGTGGGGCAAACGCGCAAAGGCAGCAAGCGGACGCGTGTACTTGCCCTACAAACAGTTTCTGGGGTACGAAAGAGGGCCGGATGGATTGCCGCAAATTATAGAGCGCGAAGCGGAGACAGTTCGCTTGATCTACAAACTGTTCCTCGAAGGCAAAACGCCATCCACGATCGCCCGACACCTTGAACGCTCACTGATTCTCTCGCCGGGCGGCAAAGAGAAATGGCAACATGGAACGATCGCGAGCATCTTGACTAACGAGAAATACAAAGGCGACGCAATTCTGCAAAAAACCTTCTGCGCGGATTTTCTGACCAAGAAGATGAAACGTAACGAAGGCGAGCTCCCGCAGTATTACGTCAGCGGCAGCCACCCGGCGATTATTGCTTCAGAGGTATTTGATGAGGTCCAGCTGGAAATGAAGCGCAGACGCGAGGCGAATTATACTGCTCGCGAGCATAGCTTCTCGGGCAGGATCATCTGCGGAGATTGCGGCGCGCCATATATTGAAAAGGTTTGGCACAGCACATCACAATATAAAAGAAGAATCTGGCAGTGTTCCCGAAAATTCAAGAACGAAGAGCGTTGCAGGACGCCGCACTTATACGAGGAAGATGTGAAATTGGAATTCGTTCGGACGCTGAACGACCTGATCGAAGACAAGGATGATTTGATTTCAGAATACAAGCAGATCATCCGACTCCTGACGGATCACGTCGCATTGGATTTGGAAGCGAAACAGCAGACCGAGGAGGCCGATATCGTGGCTGAGCTAATTCGAAAATGTGTCGCTGAGAATGCCGCATCACCGCAGGATCAGGAGGCGTACCTTGAACGCTACCAGAGCCTGAAAGCGCGTTACGAGGCGGCAATGCAACGACTTAAGCAGATCGAGGATCAACGCACGGAACGCAAACAGCGCCGGCAGAAGATGCTAGAGTTTGTTCGGATGCTGGAAAAGGCAGATGGATTACTGTTGGATTTTGATGAGGGACTTTGGAACGCGACGGTTCAAAAGGTAACCGTCCAACCTGACGGCGACTCGATCTTCCATTGGAAAGACGGGAGGTAGATTTCAATACAAAAAACGCTTACCTCCGTTTCATGGCGAAACGGAAGAGGAAACCCCGTCTTTCGAGTGCGTTAAAGAATCCTGCCACGTTTTTGGAGTAACCCCGGTATAAGATTTAAACGCCCGGTGAAAACTGCTCTGGGAAGCGTAATCCATCATCAGCGCGATATCTAAGATCGAATACTCCTTGGTTGAAAGCAGGCGCTTGGCCTCCTCGATTTTCACAATTTGAATATGATCCCCGATGGAAACGCCGGTTTCGCTCTTAAAGCGTCTGCAAAGATACGAACGGTTTGTTTTCAGGCTGGATGCGATCATGTCCCCGGTGATCCGCATATTGATGTGCCGAAGGATATAGTTGTCAACTTCAAACACCAGCTTGCACGCGCTGTTCCCCATGCGGCATTTCTGTACCATTTGCGCATCTCGAATGAGCATGGTTGAGTTCAACTGCCCCAGCGAATTCAAATCAAACGTGCGCTCAACGGCTCGCATATAGGTATCAGCCATGTACATTGCCGTGTCATAGTCGAGACCGCCGCGAACAGCGGCTCTACTTGCAAGCGTAACAGAACTGATCAATAGATTCTTGTATTTACGCATATAGTCGTTCGCAACATTTCCGGGCATGCCTGCGAATTGACCTGTTTCACGAAATTGCTCCAACATTTCGGGTTGCCCGCGTTCAATGTAGGAGTAAAGCCTGGTCTCATAATACTCCGTGTTATGCGACGAATCTTCTGCCTGCGGGGTGGCGGGCGCCGCGTTAAAAGCGGGAGTTCCTCTGAGCTGATCCAGCACGGATAACTGCTCGCCGTGAAAAATATGGTTCACGAGATCCAGCAAACTTCCCATTTGAGGCAAACTGCCCGCCGTATGCATCGAAAAGAAATTGATGACAGACAGGAAATCCGTTTCTTTATCGCCCAATCGTGCCAGAAGATGATTCGCCTCGTTTCGCTCGCAGGGGATTTCGGTAAACGGCCCGAATATGACGGTTTGATGGTCTGATAACCGAACCATTCCGAAGTTCAGGAATTCCGCAGCCGAGGCAACAGCAGCTGATGATTCGACCTGAAAGAGCGATGCAGGCACCAAAGACGCCAGGTTTCGAAACAAAGGCGTATCCGGCATAAAGTAAATCGGAGTGTGTGATTCATCATATAACGCGAAAGGCGCGTTTGCGACGGAATAGAGACAGTTAAGTATAAATTGAACATTCATATGCGATTACCTCTGATAATGAGCAACAGTATGATAAAAATGATAACAAATAGAAAATACTAATGCAAGCGCACCGCATATGATAAATCTATCATCTATCACATCTAAATATGGGAGAGGAGCACATCTATGGGAAAAAGAGAAAAAGACCCGAATCGACTAGGCTTTAAAACGTATTTCGGCACCACGATCATGGCTTCGGCAGAGGGAATTACCGCAGCGCTAATGACTTCCTGGTTTATGGTCTATTTAACGGACTATGCGGGAATCGGCGCATGGGGTGCGATACTCGGAAGTTCTCTATTACTATTTGTTCGCATTTTTGATGCTGTCAACGATCCGATCGAAGGATGGATTATCGACCGAGCAAAAGTCGGGAAACTGGGTAAGTACAAACCGTTTATTATTCTCAGCATTTGCCTGATTGCAATCGGTGTGGGCTGCCTGTTTTTCATTCCGGCATCGATTGCCAACAGTCCGGCTTTCGTAGTCATTTGGGTAGTACTATTCTATTTGATGTATGATATTGGCTATTCGTTCTTTGCGCCGAATCTAGTTTATCGTACGTTGACACTGGACAGTGTTCAGCGCGGTAAACTAATGATCGGTCCACGTTTAATGGGCTTGATTACGGGAGTCATCTGCTCTTCTGTCGTCACGATTGCGACAGGGATCAACAAGAGCGTCAACAACATGCATACATCTTTTGGTGTTACGGTATTGGCGCTGGTAGGCGGTTTTGCTCTTCTTTCGTTGCTGGGCATTGCATTGGTAAAAGAAAAGTTCCACGCACCTGTCAACGAAGACACAAAGAGAATCAAACTGACAGACTTCTTTTTACTCGTCAAAGAGAATAAAGCAATGCGAATCAATATTCTTTCGAATTTGTTCGGAGGTTTCCTCTGGACGCTGTTATTCGCCACAACGCTGTATTACATTAAATGGGGATTTTGCACCGATTTGGCGACGGGTGTTGTGAATCAGGCGGCCTACGGTACCATGTCGCTAGTTGGCTCTATGTTGATGTTTGTGCCGTTGATCCTTGGTACGATTATCGCAACTCCGCTCATGAAAGCCTTCAAATCTCCGGTTCGAACCTATAGATTCCTTATGTTGGTGGAGGCGATTCCTTGCGGGGTATTGTTTGTTTTACAAATGCTAGGATTGCTGCAGGGGCAGCCGATTCTGTTTTTCCTTTGCGCGGGAATGACAGCGCTGGGCATCGGTGCTAATTTCATCCCGGGCGAAACGATCAACATTGAATGCATGGACTACGAAATTTACAAACATGGCAAAGATCGTAGTGCCCTTTGCAACGCTTTTAACCAGTTTGTGAAGAAAGCGCAGAGTGCGGTCGCAACCGCAGCAGTTGGCGCTTTGCTTGTAGCCGTTGGTTACGTAGTAGATTCAGCAACAGATACATACCTTGGGGAACTTTCCGCAATACCGGCATTACTGAATTGGTTTGTCGTCATTATGGGCGCGATTCCCTTTGTACTGGGTATCGTTGCGTGGTTCGTTATGCGGTATTATCCGGTTACTAAAGAAGAGCGTGCCGATATGAAAGTTAAACTCCACGGCGCAAATTAAAAGAACGAAGGGCGAATGGGGGTGGCATACGCCACCCCCATCTTCACGGGCGATATCGACGTATGACAGGAATTTCAGGAGAATTGATATGGGCACATTCTCGCAGGCGTTTTTAGTCGGGGCTGCAACCGCTGCACATCAGGTTGAAGGGAATAACATTCATTCCGATTTTTGGGTTATGGAGAATCTGAAGCACTCCGATTTTGCAGAACCGTCCGGGTTAGCTGTGGACCATTACAACCGCTATCAGGATGATATTCGGCTTTTGGCTGACGCGGGAATGAACGCCTACCGTTTTTCAATCGAATGGGCGCGGATAGAACCCGAAGAAGGCATCTTTGACCACCAACAGCTTGAGCATTATCGCCAGATGCTGAAGACCTGCAGAGAACTTGGGGTAACTCCAATTGTCACGCTGCATCATTTTTCAAGCCCCGCTTGGCTTATCAAAAAAGGCGGTTGGTGCAGTGAGTTTGTTGTGGGATCTTTCGCCAGATACGCTCGCATCGTAGTATCCGCACTTGCCGAAGACTTGGAATATGTTTGTACGATCAATGAAGCAAATATGGGGTATCAACTCCACAAGATCATGAAGGACATGCGCAATAATTCCCGACGAGAAGGAGACGTTCAGGTAGGCATTAACATTGATATGAAGAAAATTCTGTTGAGCATGCTTGAGCAGGGCATTGCCTTCCATTGCAATCCTTTGAAGGTGAACACTTTTCTGCGCCCGAGATCCGAAAATCAGGAAAAGATTGTGATGCGTGCGCACCAGGCAGCGTGCCATATGATCAAGTCGATTTCGCCTACTATCAAGACAGGATTAACTCTTTCGCTCTTTGATTATCAGGCGATGGATGGTGGTGAACTTATGGCTAGCAAATTATGGCAGGAAGATTTTGGTCAATATCTGCCATTTTTCGAAAACGATAGTTTTCTAGGTGTTCAAAATTACTCTAGAAAACTAGTTGACGCGAAGGGCGTGCGCGCGCCAGCACAAGGAGCGTCGCAAACACTGATGGGTTACGAGGATTATCCGGCGAGCATCGGACACGTGCTTCGAAAGGTGTCAGAATCGTTCAAAGGCAATCTGATTGTTACTGAAAACGGCATTTGTACCGATAACGATACAAGACGGTGCGAGTTCATCAAAGAAGCCTTCCATAGCGTGATGGAAGCGAAAGCGGACGGGATACCGGTCGTTGGTTATATATACTGGAGTCTGTTGGACAATTTTGAATGGCAAGCTGGTTATGCCAAGCCATTCGGGCTCGTCGCAGTGGATAGGCAAACAATGGAACGCCTTCCCAAATCGAGCATTATCGTGCTTGGCGAAATTGCAAGAGCGAACAGAGGGTAAGTTATGAAAAGAGTGATTCGCGCGACGACGAATCCCGCAGTTACACAGCGGGAAAAGGAAAATGCGGCGCTTGCCCGTCAAGCTGCGGCCGAGGGCGTCGTACTGTTGAAAAATGATGGCGCTTTACCACTTACGGGAGGTAAAGTTGCGCTTTATGGTCTCGGCGTCCGCCATACGAATTACGGCGGTTCTGGTAGCGGTGAAACGAGGCCGCGTACAAGGATAAGTATCGAGCAGGGTTTTATAACAGGCGGTTGGATCGTACCAACGCAAGCGTGGCTAGATGGCTGTGACGAGATGTATCAAACTGAGTATGCCGTATGGTTGGCCGCGTTTACAGAAGGACTGAAAAAAATCCCCAAACTCCAGCAAATGGATTACGCAAACCAGCATCCGTTTGTTGCGCCCTTCGGTCCCGCGATTACTGCGGACGATGCGGCGGCCTCCGAATGCGATACCGCTGTATACGTACTTCGACGGACGGCGGGCGAAGGTGCGGATCGTACCGAGACTGCTGGAGACTGGTTCTTGACTAACACGGAAAAAACGCATCTGCGTACTTTGTGCGTATTTTTCAAAAAAACGGTACTCGTCGTTAACGCTGGCGGTATGATTGACCTATCGATTCTGGATGAACTCGATATCAGCGCTGTGGTATATGCCTCGCAGGGCGGCATGGAGGCAGGCAATGCATTGTTTGACGTGCTGACAGGTGTTGTCAATCCTTGCGGCAAGCTGACCGATACTTGGGCAAAACACTATTCCGATTATCCTGAAAGCGCTAGCTTTGGCTACCGAACAGGCGACGGGAAAACAGCCGACTATAAAGAGGGCATGTTTGTCGGCTACCGTTTTTTTGATTCGTATATGGTAGAACCGCGCTATCCCTTCGGATTTGGACTTTCTTATACACAGTTTTCCTATGGTATGCCAAAGGTTATTCAAGATGAGAAAGACATTTGCGTTACTATTCAAGTGAAAAATACCGGCATATTTGCAGGCAGAGAATCTGTGCAAGTTTATCTCTCGGTTCCGCGGTACGGACAGCAAAGCGTGTATCAAAGCCTTGTTGCTTTCGACAAAACATGCTTACTATCCCCTGGTGCAACTGAAACACTTGTGTTACGTTTCACCCTGAGCGGGCAAGCTTGCTACGATGCCGAACGTTCGCAATGGCTGCTGCCTGCGGGTGACTATACAGTACGTATAGGTGCACATAGTCGCCAGACGATAAATGCTGCGATATTACGGTTGGAGAACACGATTATTACGGAACAATGTGAACCGGTTTGTGCTCCACAGTCCGAATTGACATTATATGACGCGCACGTGCAAACCGTAGAAACCGTCGATGCACCTGTTATATACCTCGATACAAGCGTATTTTCGCTTATAGAGCACAACTATACATTGGTAGCACCGTATAGCAGCGCCCAAGTGGATGCCATTATAAGGAAACTCTCAATGAAGGACAGAGTACGCGTCGTTGTTGGCGCGGGATTCCTGGGTGCAGTGCATAATACGACATTCGGCGCGATCGGAAACACTACATCGGCCTTTATTAAAAAAGGGCTGGAAAACATGAGCATGTGCGATGGACCGCAGGGACTCAATCTTACGCAACGTTCACTAAGGCCGAAACAGAACATCTTCACATCACCGGCAGTTCCGGAAGCACTGCAGTATGGTATGACGAAAAAGCTAATGGATAGCACGAAACCGAGGGAAAACGATAAACGAACCGTCTACTATCAGTTCTGCACCGCATGGCCATGTGAAACATTGCTCGCACAAACGTGGGATATCGATTTAGCGGAACGCATTGGACGCGGTACCGCACGAGAAATGCTGGAAACAGGCGTGACCTTCTGGCTTGCACCCGGAATGAATATCCATAGGAATCCATTGGGCGGCCGTAATTTCGAGTATTATTCAGAAGATCCGTTTCTGACCGGCAGCATGGGGGCAGCCATAGTATCCGGCGTGCAAAGCGTCCACGGGTGCTTCGCCACGCCCAAGCATTTTGCTGCGAACAATCAGGAAACAGAGCGGCAATATGTCGACGTGCGCATCGATGAGCGTACTCTGCGCGAGATATATCTACGCGGCTTTCGCATTGTTGTTGAAAAAGCGCATCCACGCGCTTTAATGTCAAGCTACAACCTGATCAATGGAATTTACTGCCCAAATAACTATGATCTTCTGACGAAGGTATTACGCATAGAATGGAAATTTGACGGACTTGTAATGACAGACTGGTTTTCAAGCGGCATGGATAGAGCGTCAGATGCGTTATGCATACATGCAGGTAACGATCTGATCATGCCTGGCAGCGGGGTCGCGTCAAAGGCGATAGAAAAAGCCGTCGGTGCAGGACAAATTTCTGCGGAGGAGTTGGAATGCGCTGTAAGAAACGTCGTACGCGCGGCAATAGAAAGCAATATGTATGACTGAGTGAAATCAAGAAGACGAAGGACCGGGAATGGTGGACGATTGTAATGGATGATATCCTTTATAACTATCTTTTCGCAGAATAAAGGAGTAGAGCAATGAAGCGATCGGATTTTAATCAAAATTGGACGTACAGAAAAGCGAATGATACAGCGTTCATTCCAGTTACTCTGCCGCACGACGCGATGCTGCACGAACCACGTGACCCAAGCAGTTTGGCCGGCAGTGCGCAAGGCTTTTTTGTCGGCGGCCGATATATTTATGAAAAGCGTTTTTTGAAACCCGAAGCTGAACATGCGATGCTTCAATTCGAAGGCGTTTACAAGAACGCCGCGGTATACATAAACGGCAAGATGGCGGGCGGCACGCGCTATGGTTATATTCCGTTCTTCGTTTCGCTGGACGGGCTGCTGATAGACGGCGAAAACACTATTATTGTTGAATGCGAAAACGAAAGCCAGCCGGATAGCCGATGGTATTCGGGTGCTGGCATTTACCGCCCTGTATGGCTTTGGAGCGGCCCGAACGACTGTATTGAGCCGGAAGCCTTGCGCGTCTATACGTTGTCCATCAATCCGCCGACTATTAAGGTGGAGGTAGACGCCTCAGTTGAGATACTCGACGAAGACACTGTGCTATACGCGGGCGCAGCAGGTGAGATCATATTGCCGAACATAAAGCTCTGGAGCGAGAGCTCTCCTAAGCTCTACACCTGCCGCGCGAAAAACAAAAGCGGCGATATAGCGCAAACCAGCTTCGGTATCCGCATGCTTTCGTGGAATAGGTATGGCTTTTTCGTGAACGGAACGGAAACAAAACTTCGTGGGGGATGTCTTCACCATGATTCGGGATTATTAGGTGCAGCTACATATGATGCAAGCGAATATCGACGAGTACGTAAGCTGAAGGAAGCCGGATTTAATGCCATACGTTCTTCGCATAATCCGGCATCCCGCGCGATGTTAGATGCGTGCGACTATTATGGCGTATATGTGATCGACGAAACATGGGATATGTGGTTTCATCATAAAAATAAGTTTGATTATGCCTCGAATTGGCGTGCAAATTATAGATATGACCTTCTTGCCATGGTGAATCGTGACTTCAATCATCCTTCCGTGATCATGTATTCCATTGGAAACGAAGTTTCGGAACCGGCAAAAGCTGAGGGACTCCAATTGGAGCGTGAGATGGTGGAATATCTGCATCATCTTGATCGAAACCGAGCAGTGACCGCCGGTTTCAACCTGATGATTATCAACACTACTTCGAAGGGAAAAGGCGTCTATAAGGAAGAAGGCGGGCGAAAAAACGACAATGACGGCATGTTTGCCGGAATGAACAGCACAATATTTAATATGATTACGTCATTTGTAGGCACCGGAATGAACAACTCCGCTAATTCCAAAGCCGCCGATGTTGCCACTGCGCCGTCTCTGGATATTCTGGACATCGCGGGGTACAACTATAATTCTGGCCGATATACTTTGGAGGGGAAGGCACATCCGGAGCGCGTGATCTATGGGAGCGAGACGTTTCCGCAGGATATCGTAAAGAATTGGAACATGGTGAAAAGGTTCCCGTATTTGATCGGGGATTTCATGTGGACGGCTTGGGATTATCTCGGGGAAGCAGGACTCGGAACATGGGCTTACACGAAGGATGGGAAGGCGTTTAACAAACCGTATCCGTGGTTGCTTGCGGATTGTGGTGCGTTCGATATTCTCGGGAATCCGGGCGCTCCGGTTGCTTGCGCGCAGGCGGCATGGGAGTTAGATCGCGCTCCTTTTGTCGGCGTCCAACCCGTCAATCATCCCGGCGTTAACCCTGCAAAAGCGGTTTGGCGCGGAACCAACGCAATAGCCAGCTGGTCTTGGAACGGTTGCGACGGAAATAAAGCAGTCATCGAGGTCTACTCCAGTGCGGCAACCGTAAAGGTGTTCTTGAACGGGAAATGTATGGGCGAAAAAAAACTCATACTCTGCAAAGCTGCATACAAAATTAAATACACTCCGGGAACGCTCGAGGTCATCGTATATGATGCATTGGGAAAAAAGTGTGGGCGGACTGCGCTGACTTCCATGACGGGACGGCCAACAATCAGAATTCTACCGGAAGAAACACGCGTAAAACCGGGCGACATCTGTTATTTCAATATTGTTCTGGCAGACGCGGAAGGAAACGTGGAATGCAATGCGGACGAACGATTGACCTGCGAAGTCGAGGGCGGAGAATTGCTCGCGTTCGGAAGCGCAAATCCGCGCACAGAGGAAGCATATTTGAGCGGCAACTTTACAACTTATTACGGTCGAGCACAGGCAATCGTAAAAGCAGGTAATTCAGGGCGACTTTCTATTACTGTTTCAGGGATCACTTACCTGCCGGAAACCATGGTTCTTACGATTGAATGATATCCGCTTGTTTGCTTGAAAGGAGATTAGTGATGAAGGCAGTCCACTTACAAACCGAATATCTGACGGAACCGCTGGGTCTCGGTATTTTGAATCCACGGTTTTACTGGAATTGTGAAGATGGCGTTCACCAAAGCGCCTATCAGATCATCGCAACAAGAGACGCAGAAATTATATGGGACAGTGGAAAAGTTGAAAGCAGTTCTATGAGCCATATCTGCTATGGCGGAGCAAAGCTTACAAGTCGCGACCGAATTGTGTGGGCCGTAACACTTTGGGATGAAAATGATATTGCAGGCGAAAAGACATCATCCTGGTTTGAGATGGGCCTGTTGAATCACAGTGATTGGAAAGCAAAATGGATCGCCGGTGATTATCAGCTGAAGAAGAACGTCCGCTATCCGGCAGACTATTTTCAAAAAAAGTTTAACATAACAAAGGTGATTGAAAAAGCGCGTCTCTATATTACGGCTTGTGGCATATATGAGGCATACATCAACGACCAGAGGGTCGGGGATTTTGTGCTCGCGCCAGGCTGGACGGATTATCGGAAACGGATTCCATACCAAACATATGATGTTACCACGATGCTGCAATCTGTAAACACGATTCATATTCAGCTTACAGACGGCTACTTTCGTGGCTCGGTTGGCAATTTCGGCAAGACAAATGTTTATGGACGGCAAACGAAAGTTCTGTGCCAACTAGAGATATTTTTTACCGACGGTACGACGACGGAGATTCTCTCCGACGAACTGTTTTCTTGGAGCAACGATGGCCCGATCCGCTTTGCCGATCTGAAAGATGGCGAGGTTTTTGACGCGGTATTGTCTCCCTCCTATCACGGCTGCGCAATAGCTGCGAAGCAGGCGCTTCTTCCTGTCACTTCAAATAATGTTGAAGTCAGGCAGCATGAACGGTTCCACGCGCAATTAATCGTTACGCCGTCCGGTATGCGAGTGCTGGATTTTGGCCAGAATATTGCGGGCTTCCTTTCTTTTTCAATCAAAGGTGAAAAAGGTCAAAAGGTGCGTCTGCTCTTCGGAGAGATGCTGGATGCGCAAGGCGAATTTAGCCAGAAAAATATCCATAAGCATCGAAAACCGATAAAAGAGATTGGAAAACTGCAAGAATTGATGCTGATCATGGGGCAGGAGCAGCGAATTCGAGGGGAAATGCAGCCAACGCCGAAGCAAGAACTGGTGTTTTATTGCAGCGGGGGCAGGGATACCTATCACATGTCTTGCTCTATATTCGGCTTTCAATATGTCTTGGTTGACTCGGAGATTTCATTTGAGGCAGCAGATTTTGAGGCGATTGCGGTGTATTCCGCAATGGAGGAAGCAGGAGCTTTTTCGTGCTCCAACCCGGACGTCAATCGACTTTTAAACAACTCGCGCTGGAGTTTCAAAGGGAATGCTGCCGATGTTCCCACCGATTGCCCGACTCGCGAGCGAAACGGTTGGCTTGGCGAAGGGCAAGTATTTTTTCAGACAGCAAACTATATGATGTCTGCGGCGCCATTTTATCGGAAATGGCTCAGCGATATTGCTGACGCGCAGCTGAAGAACGGCTGCGTGCCCGCTGTTGTTCCCTATGTAGGATTTTCAATGCTCTATAACAACACGGGAAACTCTGTCGGTTGGGCCGACGCGATGGTGTTAATCCCATACCGGTTCTGGAAACTTTACGGAGACGACCGGATCCTAGCGGAATGTTATGCGATGATGCGCAGATATGCGATGTTTATGATCAGTCGAACCGGGCAGAAAGATCGCAAGCTCGCTTTGATCAATCCGTATAACAAATACACGTATGAAAAGGGATTTCATTTAGGCGATTGGCTCGAACCGAAAGAATTTCAAGACGAGATCAAAGGCGGAAAGCTGCCGCTGCAAACGGAAGTATGCACGGCATATCTGCATTATACAATGACATGCATGCAGGAGATTGCAGAGGCGCTCGGTAAAAACGAGGATGCCAATCTCTTCTGCGAATATGCCGAAGGATCAAAAAAAGCATATCATTGGTTGTTCCTTCGTTCGGGTGTGGTTGATACCGATCGTCAGGCAAAACTTGTTCGGCCGCTCGCGATGTCCATCGTAAGCGGCGAGTTGAAAGCTGCGATGCAAGAACGGCTGTCGAAGGCAGTTATTCGCCGCGGTTATTGTGTCGGCACCGGATTTCTGTCTACTCCATTTGTTTTGCCCGTGCTTTCGAATGCCGGACGTGCAGATTTAGCCTACGCAATGCTGGAAAATGAAAAAACGCCCAGCTGGCTCGCGGAGGTGAAGTCTGGCGCAACAACGATGTGGGAAGACTGGGAAGGTAGCGAATATGCAAGCCGAAATCATTATGCGCAAGGTGCGGTATGCGAATGGTTATTTTCCGCGGTAGCAGGGATTCGTGTGGACGGAGAAAATCATTTTAAGATCGCGCCAATTCCCGGGGGTAATTTGACGTTTGCAGAAGCGAAATACCGCAGTATCTACGGCGAAGTGTCAAGCAGCTGGGAGAAAGTGTCGGAAGGGATTTTGTATCAGATCACGATTCCTTCCAACACAACCGCAGAGATTATTCTTTCGGACGGCATGCAGCAAACTGTAACGAGCGGAACATATCGCTGGTTGAAATCATAGGGGGATACGCAAGAATGTACAACAGTATAAAACCAGGTCAATTGTGGCTGGATACCGATGGGCATCCGATTCAGGCGCACGGATTCTCCGTCTTTTTCGATGAAAAGGATCGCGTGTACTATTGGTATGGCGAGAACAAGGAGAAGACGGTTGGAGGCCCGCTCAATAAGATCTGGCATTGGGGCGTGCGTTGCTATGCATCCAAAGATCTGTACAATTGGGAAGACAAAGGGCTGATCATACAGCCGCGACCGGACGATTTGGACAATCCGCTGCATCCGACCTATTGCATGGATCGTCCGCACATTCTATATTGCGAGAAAACGGGTAAGTACGTGGCGTGGCTGAAAATCATGTGCGGAACAACTAGCCAGTTTATGTCCGTCATGCAAGCAAATCATTTTTTCGGCCCGTACGAGTTCGTCCATAAAATCTACAAACCGCTGGATATGGATACGGGCGATTTCACTCTCATTAAAGACGAAATGACCAAGAAAGCGTATTTTATCTTTGATCGACCGCATTTCGAACTGGTGACGGCAACCTTGACGGACGACTATACGGAAGTTACGGGTGAATTCTCCGAGCATTACGTGGACTTGCATCCTCCGTTCAGCAGGGAAGCGCCGACCTATTTCCAAAAGAATGGTAAACACTATTTGTTTACAAGCGGGACGACGGGGTATTATCCCAATCCCAGCCAAGTGTGTGCGTTTAGCGATTGGCATGGGGACTATGAAGATTTGGGAGATCCTTGCGTCGACGATGTGGACGGAACAAGCTTTTACGGACAATTCACTTGCGTATTGCAAGTGCCGGGCACGATGCTGTATATCGCAATGGCAGATCGCTGGATGCCGACTGCATTTGGCAAATGGTTTGCGAGAAGATATTATCATCTGGTCAAAAACGCCATGTCAAGTGGGCGTCATGAAAACATCACGAAACCCGACCGGAACCCTAAATCAACTGGCGGTTTGCCTCGCAAGTTGTTGACGCATATAGAGAACACCCGAACTGCTCGATATGTTTGGCTTCCCATTGAATGGAATGGTGAAAAACCAATGATTCGTTGGTATCCGGATTGGCGAATAGAAGATTTCTCTGAAGATCACTAAGCGGTTAGAAATCCTAAGGGTACCGAAAAGATCAAGAGTGCTTTCACTATTGATACAATTATAGATTGAGAAAAATTGAGGTTCAAAACCTATGCGGGAGTTTCAATCGATACTCTGAAACGCTTTCTCTCGGGGGTTCCAATTTTGGACCGAAAAATCGCCTGCAAATGATTCTTGAGCACTGAAAGAACGTCCTCTAACTCCTTCGATAAAATGCTACTTCCAAAAAGCGCCCAATTAGGGCGTTTTTTGCGTTTAGGAGCAAAGAAAAACCCCACCGAAATTGTATCTACTTCGGTGGGATTACGTGGTGGGGATGGAGGGGCTCGAACCCACGACCTCTTCGATGTGAACGAAGCGCTCTGACCAACTGGGCTACATCCCCGCGCAAAAGATATTTTACCGTATCGGGGTCAAAATGGCAAGCCCTTTTTCGGTGTTTTGCGCAGGTTGGTCTCGATTGCTTCGAGGAAATCGGGTTCGTTTTGCTTGCGTGCGGTGCAGCGCACCTATTATGAAGCTGCCTGTACTTACTTCGAGGAATAGACCAGCGATTCCGTCCAGTAGACGTTTTGATAGATATCGTGCAGCGAATAATACACGAGGCAGTCGCCGCTGCCGACATCCTCATAGCTCACGGAAAGAGGACCATCCACCACGATGCTGTCGATGATGTACTGATCGTCATACACGCTGTCGTAGGTGTAAAAATCCCCAAGGAACTCGATCTGATCGCCATCCTTGAGCGGAATGAGTCCACGGGAGGCAACGTTGGAGTCGTAGTCCTTTTCATACCCCGCAACGCTCGCGTTGTCACCGTTCCAAACGAGGATAATCTTTGCGTCTTCTCCGTTGATCAGCGCGGGAACATACCCTTGCCAGACGTTTTCCTTGTCGCTGTGCTCGGCAAAAAAGCTCACGATATGCCCATTGAGCGCAACCCACGAATTATCGTCGAAGCTGACGATCAGATCGCCGTCCGCGTTATATTCCGCAACGTCGTCCGAACCCAGATGCAGGTAGCCGTCACCCGTATCGAGAAACACCTCCAAATACACATCCGAGATCAAGTCCCAATCCTCCTGACTCATCTCGAGCACGTACTGTCCGTCCTTCTCGACAATCGCAAGCGTGGAGGCATCGTAGTTGTTTTCCTGATAGTAGGACTCATAGCTGGAGACGAGATCGGAGTCGAGCCAGCTTGCGTCCGTGAGGTCGCTCGTGTCCTGAGACTGCGCGGAGAGCGGGCTGCTTGAGCCGCCGCCGCTGTAAATCTGCCCGCCCGCCATGAGGCTCGCAAAGTCCGACATGAACTTTTGATACGGCGTGCCCAACCCGATCGATTTCGCGGTGGAGAGCGTGTCTCCCACCGACTCAATGCTCGCATACGGGAAATACAGGCTCAGTCCTGCGTAGTGCTCCGCGGTCTCCTGACTGATGAGCACGGTGCCGTCGAGCTTGCTCAACAGATCCGACGAATCCCCCAGAGAGATGTTGTTCACGAGGTAATTCAGGTCGACCTGATCATATTCCTCCTCGCCGGGGGAGCGGCTGTCGTAGCGCGCTTTGGAAACCTCCTTGTAGGCGGAGGTATCGATGAGCTCCGTGTTGACGCCGGATAAATAGGTATACAATGCATCCATAAACGGCGCAAACGACGTCAGGTCGATCATGGAAAGCGTCAGCTCGTCACCATAATCTCCGTTTTGCTCCTCGCGAATAAAACTATCGACGATGACCTTGCCGACTTCGGGAGAGGCCATCGAGGGATTTTCGGAGAGCGCGTTGAGCCAGTCCGTATAATACCAGCCGCCGCCGGGTTCGGAGCGCTGGGACGCAATCAGATAGTCGGCGTGTTTCTCCGCGACAAAGGCGGTTTCCACCGTGCCCATCATGCAGCAGTCGAAGCCGATCCAGTCGAAGACAACGCCTGCGTCTGTCAGCGCCTGATCGATCTGCGCGAGCGACATCGTTCCATCGGGATAGTGCTCGTCGGAACCGTAGCCGCCGAGGGTGCCACCGCCGTGATCCCAGAAGACGAGGATGTTCCGGTTCGCGGGATACTTCTCCGCGCAGAACTGGATGAACTCCGACAGCGTCGCGGGATCGGTCATGTTCTGCTGCCCCGCGTCGCCGACCAGCTCCAATCCATCGCCGGTAGCGAGCCAGCGCTGGTTCGTGTCCGCGTCGACCACGTTGTTTTCCCATTTGGATGCGCCGCCGGTCTCGATGACGACGTTTACGGAATCGCTGAGGGTCGCGTACAGCATCTCGTTGAGGTCCGCCGTCGCCGCGCCGCCGTCGCTTTCCAGATCGCTGCCGCACATATAGACCATCACGGTGACCTGATCCTTGCCATCGCCGAGCGGGGTCACGCGCGGTTCACGACCGGACTGCGCCGGGGTTGGCGCTGCGTCAGTGGCGCTTGCATCCGTGGAATCTTGGGAATTCTGGGTATCCTGCACCGCAGCGCCGAGCCCCGCGGATTCCACCGGTGCGGTGTCTTCGCCTCCGCTGCAGGCGGCAAGAGAAACGAGCATCAGTAACGCGAGAATCAGCGCAACAGCTCTTTTGGTCATCGTGTGTTCCTGCTCTTTCCAATCAATCTGGGGTTCTGTATTTGAAAATCAATCTCGTTATTCTGATAATGTACCATCCCGTCTCAGGATGCGCAAGATTGTATATCATGTGGCAAGCATCTATTTCCGTTGCCAATCAGAAACGTTTCATGACGCAGAACAACGCAATCAGGCGTAATCCGGCAGGGACCCTGCTGAACGTTGCGTAAACGCACCGCAAAGGCGTATAATAAGTAAATTCTGAGGAACAATGGAGACATCATACGATGGCACATATCGACGACGCGAAGCGAATCCATCTCATCGGCATCGGCGGCTGCAGCATGAACGGGCTTGCGCTGATCCTCAAGTCCCAGGGACACGAGGTCACCGGCTCCGACCGGGAGCGCACCCAGTTTACCGACGCGCTGGATCACGAGGGCATTCGCTACAGCATCGGCCAAACGGGCGAATATATCGAAGGAGCGGATCTCGTGATCTACTCCGCGGCGATCAAGCCGGAGAATCCCGAGCGCATGCTTGCGCGGGAAAAGGGCATTCCGGAGTTGGAGCGCAGCGTGGCGCTGGGCCAGATCAGCGAGCGGTATGACGAAGTGGTCGCCATCGCGGGCTGCCATGGCAAGACGACCATCACCTCCATGCTCGCGATCATCAACGCCGAGGCGAAGACGGATGCGACGATCCATGTCGGCGGCTATGTCGAGTTTCTCGAAGGCGGCGTACACGTCGGCAACCGGGATTTGTTCGTCACGGAGGCATGTGAATATGTCGAGAGCTTTCTGACCCTCAGGCCGACGGTCGCCTTGATCAACAACATCGACGACGACCATCTGGATTATTATGACAACATCGAAGCGATCGTGGCAGCGTTTGAGCGCTTCCTGGCGCTCCTGCCGCAGGACGGCACGTTTGTCGCCTGCGTGGACGATCCGCGCGTCAAAGCGCTCGCGGACAAGAGCGATCTGAACGTGGTCACCTACGGCTTAACCTGCGGCGAGTACACCGCGACGAAGATCGAGTTTGATGCGCTGGGCAACGCGGGCTTTACCGTCGTGCGCCGCGGCGAGACGCTAGGACAGGTGCAACTCAGCGTGCCGGGCATGCACAACGTCGTGAACGCGCTGGGCGCAATCGCGGTCTCCGACCACTTCGGCCTGCCGTTTGCGGTGCTGGCAAAGGCGCTGCACGACTTCCACAACACGCGCCGCCGCTTTGAGTTCTATGGCGAGCGCAACGGTGTCAAGGTGTTTCACGATTACGGACACCACCCGAACGAAATCCGCGCGACGCTGGACGCGGCAACGCGCGTGCCACACAAGAAGCTGTTCTGCGTGTTCCAGTGCAATAGCTATACCCGCGCGCGTACGCTCTTTTGCAACAACGTGACGTGCTTTACGGACGCGGATGTTGTCCTCGTGCCGGACATCTATCCCGGCAGAGAGAAGGACACCGGCATCGTCCATGCGCGGGATATGGTGCGCGCGATCAACAAAGAGAGCGACAACGCCGTGTATCTTCCGACGTTTGAGGAGATTCGCATCTATCTGGACGAGCACGCGAGTGAAGGCGACCTTGTGGTCACCGTCGGTTCCGGCGACGTGTACCGCCAGACGAAGAAGCTACTGTAAGAGATTTTTCGAAGTACCGTGGGCAGGGAGGTCGCGATATGCCGTCTTTTTTTGAAGTGTTGAAGGACTATCTGCCGGACAAAGCGGTGCTGGATCAGCGCCCGCCGTTTGACGACGACCTCTCGCAGCCGCTGTTTCACAAGGGAAACGAGATCGGCTGCATCACGCTCCACGGCATCGGCGGTACACCCGCGAACATCCGCGTGGTGGCGGACGCGCTGATCGCGAAAGGCTATACTGTCATCTCTCCGATGATTCCCGGCCACGGCGAAACAGTTCGCGCGCAAAACGCTTCCACGGGCGCGAAGTGGCAGGATGCCATCCGCGCGGCATACAAGCGCCTCAAGGACGAGGGCTGCACGCAGGTCTATGCGCTGGGCCTCTCGCTCGGCGGAATTCTCTGCGGCCTGCTCGCGGAGGAGGAGCATCTAGACGGACTTGCGCTGATCTGTACGCCGATCAGGATGAAGCGATACCTGCGCACGGCGCGCGCGCTGAGCCCGATTATCCCCGTGGTGGGATATCCGGAGAGCCGCGGCGGCAAGCCCGCCTGGGGAGACAACCTCTACGCGCAGATGTACGGCGGCTTCTCCACGCGAAAGCTCGTCGATCTCGCTAGGCTCGCGAAGAAGCTCACCCGCAACCTCGACAAAATCGACTGCCCGACGCTGCTCGTCTCCGCGGCGCACGACGACAAGGTGGACCCCGCGAGCATCGAAATCTTCTGTACGGGAGCCGTCAATGTGCCCAGCGTAGACCTCGCGGAGTTTGACCATTCGCCGCATGGCTGCACCTACGGGCCGGAGCGGGAGCAGGTCGCCGCACGCTGCGCCGAATTCGTCGCGGGTTTGGTTGACAATCACACTGCTGCTTCGGTATAATTCCTTTTGCCGTGTGCCGTTTTCGGCAGCGCAACAACCGCATATCTGTCTCCGTAGCTCAGCAGGATAGAGCGTTCGCCTCCTAATCGGTCGACGTTCGTTTCTCTAAACGTGGTTTTGAGTAAATAATTGAATACTTGTTTCCGTAGCTCAGCAGGATAGAGCGTCCGCCTCCTAAGCGGAAGGTCGGGAGTTCGAATCTCCCCGGGAACGCCAGAAAGCCCCGAAACAGTACTGTTTTCGGGCTTTTTCCATTTTTGGGAAATTGCCCGTTGCTTTGTCTGGCGCGTTGCCTTCGGTTCGTTGTTGATGCAAACATTTGCTAATGGAGAAACGAACCGCTTTTTCGCTCCTGCTAAGCGATTTTGTCGTTTGCTAAGCGGAAATCAGTTGAATTCGTTGGCTGCGATCAGCTGGGACACCGTCTTTTTGAGCCCAGGAGAGCGTCGTAGCTGCTCGATTAGGTGATCCAGCTCCAGCACGCTTTCCGGCGATTCCGGCGGCTTGACGGTGCGCAAATCAGGGTTGGAATAGAAGGCTGTCTCAAACTTCTGCGCGTTGATCTTGCGATCCTCGTCGAGGATGTGTGCATAGACCTTTGTGATCATGTCGATCTCAGCGTGACCGGTATCGCCCTGTGTCGCCTTGAGATCGCCATGGTTGAGCTTGAGCTTGTAGGTAGTGCTGGAATGCCGGAGGGAATGAAACACAACGCGCGGAAGACCTGCCTTCGTTCGTAGATTCTGAAAGGATTCTTCAATGAGGCGACCGTCGCAGGGCGTTCCCTTTGGCAGCGATATGACAAGATCGTGCTCCTCATAATCGTGGACATAGAACTTACGAAGCTCGTCCTGCGACTTCTTCCACTCTCGCAAGATATAGGCGACCGTCTTGGGCAGCCAGACCTTGCGCACGCTGGATTTCGTCTTCGTCGTTTTCAGGATCAAGCGCGTGCTCGCGTCCCTCTTCATGGGTTCGAAGATATGGAAGATCTCCTTCTTTCCGAGCGCTTCAATTGCGTGCAGAGTTGCGCGGGTGAGTTCCTTGTCGATATAGACAAAGGCGTTATCCGCCATGATGTCTGCGTCGGTCATGTGCACGTTGCTCCACGTGAGCCCCAGAATCTCGCCCAATCGAAGGGAGCAGGCAAACGACAGGTTCATCGCGATATAGAGTTTGCTCTCGGTGCAGGCTTCGAGCGCGGTTCGAATCATCTCGGCGGTCCAGATATCCCTCGGCTTGTAGTGCACCTTGGGGAGCACCGCGTTGTCGAACGGATTCTTCGGGATCAAATCCCAGCGAACCGCCTGCTTGAATGCAGTGCGCATCAGCTGGGCGATTTTCTCGATGTTCGACTCCGAAAGTAGTTTGGGCGTATGCCCCTTGTTCAGGCTGGCGACGGAGTATGTGCTTTGCAGCTTTCGAACAAATTGATCGACGCCGCGCACGTTGATCAGCTGGATCGGCGTTGTGCCGAGGATAGGATTGATGTAGTTGCTGATCAACCCAATGTTTGCGTCATACGACGATACACCCCAGCGTTTCTCTCCGTACAGTGTGATGAAATCGCGCATGAATTCCGCGACCGTTTGCGTACTTGGCGGAATGAACGATTCGTCGATGAGCTGAACTTCGATCTCTGCTTTGCGCTTACGCGCGTCTTTATAGTTGCGGAAGGTTTCCCACTTTTGTTTGGTTTTTCCGGTTTCGTCTACATAATTGAAGACAACGGAATAGGATTCGTTACGTTTTACAATGGCGGCCATACTGTTCTCCTTTGATTAGTCGTTTTGTTGCTCCAACCATTCGTCGAAGGATGATCGGAGGATCCGTATGGATGCGCCAATGCGTTTTGTCTGAAACGGTTTCTCCCGAATGAGGCGGTATGCCGCGGAGCGGCTGATATCCAGCATTTGGATGATGTCCTCTACGCGGTAGGTTTTCCGATCGGAATGATCCGTTTGCGTACCGCAGGTTGCCTGACTCATACGCAGCATGCCTCCTTTCGCGTCTCGACCTGGCAACCCGTGGCGGTGTCTTGCAAGCAGAGTATACCGCCACGGGCTGCACGAGACAATGTTGTCAAAGGATTATAAACGTCTGCCGAATTTGCCACGCGTCCCCGGCAGGGAGGGAGCGTTTCAGGCCGCGGGTAGCATGCCGCGTCATAGCTCCGCGCTGTCGCCGTATTGCTGATACGCCGCGCAGAGCAGAGACTCCACCCCAATCGATAGGTGGCCGTGAGGAAGTATCATGATCGCCGTACGCGTCATCGCGCTCGACTTGCCAAGCCGTGCCCAAGGAACACACGATCGAAATAATCGTGCCTTGATTCGCTCGTCGTACGGGTTTGTACCTGAAACGCCGTATATGAAGTTGTCAATGTGCGGCTTTGGAATAGGTCTCTCTACTATTCAGAACATTTTTGGGGCAAATTCGTCCCCTTAATCGTGAAATTCCCCTAGAATTTTTTGCAAACGCCGCAGTCCGCGCGAAACGGACTTCCTTACATTCCCCTCATTGACGCCTTCGACACGCGCAATCGCCAGATTGCTCATTCCGAGGATATAGTGCGCGTAGATACGGCGCGCCTGCGCAGCCGGCAGTTTCTGAAGGGCAGAAAAAAGAGAGCATGCTAGATGCTCCCGAAAAAAGCCATCCTCACTGGATGGAGCACTATTCTGCATCTCTCGCTCAAGTCCGTCTTCACGATCCAGTGAGTAAAATGCGCGATTCCTTCTTCTTCGCATTCGAAATGCTGCGTCTTCATTCTCAAATGTGTGCAGCTCGATTGCGATATCGTCCGGTACTTCGATATAGACATCGGATGTGTAGTGGGGATAGTAGTGCCTCAGATTGATTTTGATCATGATAGTTTCCTTTCCGGTTCTGTGAGTTCGAGAGAAACGGAAAGGGGATGGGGCGGGGAGCGAATATGGCAACAGGAATAACAGCAAGTTCTGTTATGGGAATTTGAATACTTGCTAGATTGAGGGTGACATGAAATAAGGAGTAAGTGTTTTTGAAACACTTGCACCCATATGCAATTGGCTAATTTCATGCATTGCTTTCTGCTGAATGTAACCTAGAGATTTTTGTTACTTCAGCAGTGCTCATCCGGCTAGCAAGGTGTCACATTTATATCACGAATATAAACCGGTTATGTGACGCGTGTTTTCGGCAAATTGGAAAATATAATATTTCACGTATTGAATAACGTTATATAAAGAATAGATAGCCTCCAAATCAAGCGATTTTGTCATTTTTGTTTCCGAAAAAAGTGTTAAGTGTAAGCGCGGATTGGGGGAGAGTTGTATGGGAAGGGTCAAGACGTGTTTGCTACGTGTTGATTTTCACCCGCTGCTGCAAGCGGATTCACTTCGATATCGAAACAATAATGGATATGTGAAACAAACGATATTAGACTTCATATCAGGCTTATATGCTCGGGGATACCGCCATTTTGTCATCTATATCAACAAGCCATCCGATTTATGGGTTGCGGAGATGGTTTATTTCCTGACGTTATCTGAAACAAACCTTGAGCTTAGTTACTCCATTGGCCTCTGGATTGATATGGAATGCGCCTATCCTTGGATGGATCGAACGGAAATATTCTCATCAGAAGTAATGAAACATGCCAAACGCGTATTCTGGCGCAGTAAAAAATGGTATGATAACTATTACAGGTTAGAACGGCTTTATGTTGAACCCATTTGGAAAATGTGAGTATTAACTGTCATATTTTATAAGTTCAAACGTGTTATATGGGCGGATGGGTGCGGAGCGATTGTTTGACTGAGTATGCGAAGATCAGAGCGATAGGAGTGTGCAATGGGCAAGATGCTCTCGGAAGTGCTAATTCACGATTATTCCAGGGTTTTATCAATCGCATTCACCATGGTAGACAACGACGCAGACGCACAGGATTTGATTCAGGATTTGGCGGAAAAGATACTCCGTAACGACGTACCGGCGACAACCTACCAGAAACCGCTCGCGTACTTCTCGAAGATTATGCGCAACAAACGACGCGATGATTTGCGAGCTCGGGCAAGAGCGGAAGTTGCACCGCCTGAGACAATCGATACGTTTACGACGGTTGAGAACGTTGAAACGACCGCACAATATCATCAGGTGCGGGAAATCTTTGAGAAAGAACTGCGCGCATTATCGTTCGAAATGCGAGAAGCGTACATGATGGTTTATTTTGATGGATTTTCACTGGAGGAGACAGCAAAGATTATTGGGATATCGAGTAACACTTTGAGTCAACGGTTTCGAAGGTTCCGATTGAAGCTTAGTGAACGGCTTAAATTTGAGTCGATTACGATTATGATGATGGCAACAGCATTTTTCAATATTGGTTAGGCCTATGACAGAGAGAAAACTAAAAAGAATAATCTATAGCAAACCATACCTGATGGATGGCCTGTTTGTGCGCTCTCGCTACGAAGCGCAACAGATGGCTCTCGCTTCGACGCTTACGATTGGGCAGGTACTGCAACCGGTAAGGCAGGATCTCGATATTCCTGAAACAACATGGGCGCGGGTTGATTTGGCGCTGAAGGCGAAACAGCATAGAGACATCAAGCAAACAACTCATGAAGAGCGAACTCATGATTGGGGCAGCGGCATAAGAACACGTAGGCGCGTCGTCGCAGTCGCGGCGGCAATGATCCTCGTGGTTGCATTCTTTACTTTGATTCCGCGTGGGAGAACTCTGGCAAAAGGCGCGTTTGATTACTTCATGAATGTGTTTAAGAACCACATTAATTTCGAACCAACGGGGAAGTCTTCAATTTATCCTCAACTCGTTGATAGCACGAGCATTAGTGACGGTGAAGTAGTTAATGAGTATGGCGACGTTATTGTTGATTATGATAACTTTGAAGCATTCATGGATTCATATGGATTGGTCCCTGTTCGTCTAGTTGCCACTGATTTTTCCAGTACTAAAATTACACTAACCAAATATGCAGCGGCGGGTATGTCGTTGACATCGCAATACTCATCACAATATGGAGATATCGTTATCACGCAGAAATGGCTCATGAATGATAATGTGAATGTTGGCAGTAACACCGACGAATGGATTACAACAATCATTCTTGAAGATGTTGAGTTGACCTATTGCTTCGACAAAGTAGATGGGATATTTGATGGATTTGCGCTATTAAAAGACTCTATACTTTGGATTTCTGCGCAACCGGGAGTGAATATTTTAGCTGAGTTATCAGAATTAACTCAATAGTTTAGACTATCTGTGAAGAACTCAATAATGAAGAGCCTTGCTGAATCATGCAAGGCTCTTCGTATTGGTACTTGGTTAAAATTATTCTACGGGACTGTGACCGTGCAACTATCGCTGCTCGATGAAGAGTTTCCAGTACCGTAACCATAGATCTTGTATGTCCCAGAAGACAAAGAGCGAGTGGTACTTGCTGTAACCGTTGTTCCGGTTGCACTTGCATTTGCAGTAGCTATATACACTTCATTGCCATTTACAACTTGATATAGAGATACTCTGGCGGTCAGACTCGTAGAAAAACTTGTATCTGTTCTAGACCAAGCTCTATATTGACTTCCTGTTTTTATTAGACCACATGATACTGTAATTGAGCTCATAGGTTGAACTACGACATCGTAATTGCTTAGCGCAAGGGTGTTTCCGGCGAGAGATATACAAATCAACATTACGATAACCAAGGATACTAAACGTCGTTTCATTTTTTTGCTCCAATTCTTATTATGTACGGGATGACCCGTCAATATATACACGTTGTAGTAGCGAATAAATGACAGAAAATATTCGGAGAATATTTTATTTATTACTGTCATATTTAATATTTGTCTTCGTGTTAATTACAGGAGATAGTGTAAAACTAAAATATTATCTATAAAAGGAGTGGTGCCTATGATTGTACGCAAATAATAAGTCCTTGCAAACCTGAGCCAGCCGCTCCATCGCCGTGAGGCGATGCGATTCACAAGGACTTAATTAGATTCTAACATTCAGCCCAAGTCGATTCAACACTGAAAGGGGATAATTATGAAAAAACTATTAACCTTGGTTATAGCGATAGTTATGCTATTTGCTGTTACGACGAGCTCGTTGGCTACAAGCGGTAGTTACTCAAATCGTAATATTTATGGGGGAGCATCTCAGGTTTACTTCCAAGGAACAAGGAATGAACCTAATTCCATGGATATGACCATTTCCAGCCTTAATATGAATGGGCAATCAAATTTGCTGTTTCGAGGATGGTTCGTCACTTCTGATGGAATTTGGACTACATGCACTTATGCCAGACCGATTACGACCACAGGATATCGAGCCGCCACTTATCTAGCATGGCCATCATACGCCTATCTTAAAATGAGTATTGCAAGCAGCTCGACCAGTGACTATGCCATCATTTCGGGTACATATGCCATCTAGCCCTACGTAGGTGTTTTGTGGCTGCATGACCAGACAGGGCATGCAGCCATATGGTTGTAAATTTATTAGCATGTTTTATCTGGAGGCATAAAAATGAATCTCGTCCTAGTCCCAAGCAAAAACCAAGCTAAAAAGATATGTGTGAAACGATCGTTTGTTTGTCCGAAAGCATTCGCTTTTTTGCGGAGGCATCACAAACTATTATCGTGCAATTCTAAAACTTGCTTGAAAGCAATTCTATTCCTTGTTGGATTAATGCTATCTGCATTAGTCATTGCTTGCCAACCGGTCTACAAATCTGTGACCTTACAAGAAGAAAACGGAAGATTAGACATATATATTAATGCTCCAAAACATGTTTCAGTAGTTTCAGACGAATCCACAACGGTCAAGATTAATTGGAATGCAGATGTTGTTATCCCACAAAAAGCTTCTCTTTTTAAAGCAAGGGCGCAAAGGAGAGCATTCTCAGATGGGGAAATACTTAGTTTCATTCAGCTGCTTGCTAATGGGAACGATACGTTATACTCTAAGTGGGATCTTACAAAGGCAGAATGGAAGAATTTGCTTGATCTTGCAAGGCAATACGAAGGAACTGAAAGAGTGCCACCAAAACTCGTAGATAATTTGCAAAGCCGAATTAATGAGGCATCGGAGAACGTAGATAATCCAAAGGTGCAAATAGGTGAGTTGTTGAAAAATGTGCAATCGCAAGTTTTTGTTAAGGACCTGAACAGCAATAGAGTATCGAGCTTTCTGTTTATTAGGAAAGGGAATCAGTTCGCATATCTTCGAGACAAGGATAGCGTAATTCTAGGGAAGAGGCTGTGCGAGAATAATATAGATGTATCTAACGATAGTGCAGATGCTTATAGCAAATGGTTAGTGCCGGACGAACCAGAAATATCCGAATCAACGGCTTACGCTCTTGCCTTGGAATATTTGGATCAATTGGGCATTGAACTTAATTTGTACTTTGCGGAGCCATGTTCAGTAGTTATTAATAGTATTAATAAGAATACGGGGTGGAAATTTGTTTTCACAAGAAGCTTATCGGACTTGCAATCACAGTTTGAAGATGGTCAATGGTGCTATGTGAATCCTGACGTGCCCCCGCGAGTTGGAGCACCTTGGGCTCAAGAAGTATGCGTTATTGCAATTGATAAAGACGGTCTTGCTGAACTGTGGTGGCAAGGTGTCTCAGAAGTAGAAAAAGAGGCCGACTATTCATCACAACCACAAGACTTTGATGAAATCCAACATATAATCACTGAACAACTTGATGAAATATTTAAAACTCAAGAAAATGAGAAAGGAGATAATCTTGAGATAAAAGTGACAAAAGTTCAACTGGGGATAAGCTTGATTGCAGACAAAGCCAATGAAAATCAAGGAGAATATATCCCTACATGGTATGTCAACTATGAATATAGATGGGATAATATAGAAATGATTGGCAACGATTGGGTAACAGAGCAAATCATGTTTAGTGCGATCGATGGTGGCTACATTGAACCTAGGATATTGGATGGAACAATTCAGAAGTTTATCGAAGGGACAAGCCACTAGTCAGCTCATTATCAAATTTGGCGCAATGGTCACCTTGATAGATTACAATAAAGTTACATTTTAATGCGCTCATATCCTTTAAGAGCGCATTTTGTTATGATAAACTGCAAACATGCGTATCCTGATAAGCAGAGGAGGTATGTATGGAAAATCGGATATTAGTTGTGGAGGATGATGCGGATATTTTAGATATCATTACCATGAACCTACAATACTCTGGTTATTCATATTTCGCGATTGATGACGGCGAGAAAGCAGCCGAACATATTGCAAAAGACAATGCATTCGATCTGGCAATTTTAGATATAATGCTGCCTGGAATGGATGGCTTTGCACTTATGGAACATATGCAGAAACATCAAATTCCAGTCCTCTTTTTAACTGCGAAAACGGATGTTGTATCAAAAATTCGGGGGCTTCGTGATGGCGCAGAAGACTACGTCGTGAAACCATTCGAAGTATTAGAACTTCTAGTACGGATTGAGAAAATTTTAGCGCGGACTGGTAAACTGAATCAAGTGCTCCGATATCGGAATATACTTGTGGATCAGGAAACGCACACAGTTACACTTGATGGCGTGGCAATCGCTTTACAACCACTCGAGTATGACCTCATGGTAGTATTCATTCGACATAGAAATTGTACGCTAAGTCGCGAACGCTTGCTCGCGGAGATTTGGGGTTTCGATTACCTTGGTGGAACACGTACGATAGACACACACATTTCTAGTCTGCGTCGCAAACTGAATCTTACCAACGTAATTATTTCTATACCCAAAATCGGGTATCGTTTGAAGGAGGAGTAGTTATGAAACTAAGTGCTAAGCTTGCGCTGATTGCAACCGCAATAACGGTTGTGGCTTTACTCGCTTGTACGATACTAATGATCAGCTTCACGAAAATGAATGTTCAGGAAACCATTATCTCTGCAGGAATCAACGATTTCACCACGTTTTATGCGGACTTTTCAGATATAGAATACAGCTCACATATTAACGAACTAGATGTTTTCATGCGCTACCGTTTCTATCATACTTCAGGATTTGATGAGTATTCTCTTGAGGACGGAAACAAAATGGTTAGCAATGCTACAGGCATCAATATCAGAGCAATCCTTGAAAACGCAGGATATACAGAGCAAGCCATAGTGAAGTTCGAGAATCCGATACGTTATGCAATTTCCCGCTTCGAGGGACAAGACTATTTCTTCGCCTCAACCGACATCAACATTATGGAACATGATTGTCATCTTTCTTTTGCTCGAGACATTACACAAGCAATGGAGGGTATTCGACATTTAGCCACAAAATGCGCAGTGTCAGGGGGACTTGCGATTATCATATCCGCAGCGACTACATGGTTATTAACTCGTCGATCACTCAAACCAATCTTGGCGCTTGAGAAAGGCGCTTCGGAAGTGGCGGCAGGCAACTACGAAAGACGGATAGCTATAAATGGACATGATGAAATTGCTAATCTAGCTGGAAGTTTTAACGATATGGCAGAAGCAATTTCGCTTAAGGTGAATGAGCTAAGCGAAACAGCAGAACATCAGAAAATCTTTATCAACGGCTTGTCTCATGAACTGAAAACGCCTGTGACCTCGATTATGGCGAGGTCGGAAACGCTGCTGGCTCGTGAAATATCCGATGCAGACAGACAACATTCGCTTGAACGTATTTATGACCAAGCTGCATGGCTGGAACGCCTTGCCAGTAAGCTGATGACACTTACTATGCTCGAAGGAAGTATCGAAATGAGGTTGGCGAGTGTGCCGGAATTGTTTGCTTCCGTAGAAGCAACGGTTGCCGACGCGTTGAAAGAAAGCGAGATAAACCTAAGGATTCACTGCGAAACAGACATTTTGAAGATAGATGTTGATCTAATGCGCTCTGCCTTGGTTAACTTGATTGAAAACGCAAGAAGAGCGAGCTTGCGAGGAGCCTACATTGAGCTTGTTGCTGAAAATCATATCATCACAGTAAAAGATTCCGGGAAGGGCATTCCCGCCGAAGAGCTCTCCCGTGTAACCGAGCCATTCTACATGGTCGATCATTCTAGAAGTAAAAAGAATGGTGGAAGTGGAATTGGGCTCGCACTTGTCAAACGGATTGTCAAGGCACACAATGCTCGGTTAGAGATTATGAGCGAGCTGGGGATTGGCACATCTGTCAGCATCATTTTCTCCGATGTTGACAAAATGATTACATTTTGATAACAAGTTTTGCTGGTGAATGTGGGATAATGCAGCAAGCAAACTAAGGAGGTTTCCCAATGCGAAGGATCATTTCACTCATCATGGTTCTTTTAACAGCATCGATAGGAATCGCCTGTCAACCAACGCCGACGGAAGTATTTGTTGTCGAGAAAGACACCGAACGCATGGTGGAAAAGGCGAGTTCTGACGAAAATGGAACAGTAGCCAATTCGCTTGGATTACCCGAGGGTAACTATACATTCGAAATCGAGGATACCAGCGGAAGAGTCAAAGTCAGCGTTAATGCCGAAGTTTTTACACCTGATGTGGACTATTTACCCATTGCTCGGGTCAGTGGCAAAGCCTTTACTGAAGAAGATGTTGGCAATCTTTATTCTGCTTTATGTGAAAGTGCAACGCCGATAAGTGAAGATGCACCAATGCCAAAATCATTCTATCAACAGACTCTAGATGGGTTGCTTGATCTGAGAGACTCCGGAAACCTTGACAAGTATGCCTCTATAGATGACCTAGACTCTGCAATTAGTGATGTAATGGAGGAAATAGCAGCTGCGCCGGATCACGCCGTGCCGATTGCGCTCAACAGATCTTTTAATTCATCGGGGATAGCTCGAGTTTTATGTGTGCGGAATGATACTGTTGTGTCTGATCTTTTTGTTATTAACTCTCAAACAGGACGTGGTGTGTACTCTGATTTTATCAGAGATATTTTCAATAGGTCAGAGTTTGCCAATCAATCGTCTTCAGGCCAGGGAGTAACCATCTCATATGCGTTGACGCGAGATGCAAACATTGTAAAGCCAATAATCACGCAACAAGAGGCACAGAAACAAGCAGATCAGGCAATTTCAACGTTGAATCTCGACGATTTTACCTGTACAGGAAAAAGAATTGCACCGCTGTTTGATGCACCTACTGCCGAAGTTAAGGCTGCCTGCAAGAGCGCTTATGAGTTTATGTATACGCGAAGCGTGAACGGAGTTAGCGTTACCTATACAAACGACGATATTTCTTCCCCACCAAATGATTCGAATAGTGTTTCGGAACCTTGGATGTATGAGAAAATAAGGATATTTGTAGATGATGATGGAGTATATGCATTAATATGGAATGCTCCTTATACAGTAACGGAAGTGTTGAACGACAAAGCGACTTTGTTGCCATTTGACAAAATTAAAAAGATATTTGAGGAAATGATTCTTGTGAAATATGGAGAAAATGGCAGCGATGACGCCAGCAAGAGTGTGTCAATTAACATCACGAAAATTTGTCTTGGCTTAGCACGGGTGATTGAAAAAGATAACAATGAAAATGGCGTGTTAGTGCCCGTTTGGGATTTTTTCGGAACATATGACGAAGGTAACGGATATCCGATCGGTTATGACGGGTATGAATCGCTACTGACAATCAATGCTGTTGACGGAAGCATCCTCGACAGAAGCATAGGATACTAAATTTCTAATAAAAACTTGAAAAACAGGCATGATCGCATGGAATTTGGCATGCCTGTTTTTCTGTATCACAATGATAGTTTAGTTGTGTGGGGCTAGTTATACCAAATAAAGATTTCAGCAAGGTAACTTAATGAAGACACAGTGCGAGGAGCTCAGTTTTGAAAACACTCCATTCCGACCTCAACCGAGCATTATCCAAAGCATTCGTGCTAAGCATTCTTGGCACGATGCTTTGTGTGCTGTTCGGCGCGTTTTCCGATGTGCTGGCGATCTACATGATGGACAAACCGACCGCGGCGCTGCTCGCGCATCAGGCTATCACGTTCAAAGCGCTTTCCGACAATGCGATTCTCTTTGCCGCGCCGATCTTGGCGACGATTCCCTATTCCGGCGCGTTTGTAGACGATGTGAAGAGCGGCTACCTCAAGCAGCTCTTACCGCGAACGACGGTGTCGCGCTACATCCTCGGCAAGGAGCTTGCTTGCGCGATCTCCGGCTTTTTGACGCTCACGATCGGCATTCTCGCCGGACACATCCTCGTGTCTCTCTTCGTGTTGCCGATGGAAACATTCGGCGAGACGGCGGTCGAATCGCAGCTGGGCGAGCTGGTCGGCAAGATCATCATCTTCGGATTATCGGGTGCGCTGTGGGCAATGCTCGGCATGCTGCTCTCCACCGTGACCATGAACACCTACATGGCGTACGCTGCACCGTTCATCCTCTATTATGTGTTGATCATCCTACAGGAACGGTACGCGCGGGATATCTTCATGCTCAACCCGCAGAACTATCTCACGTTGACAGGAACGTGGCCGTTTGGCGGCTGGAGTGCAGGCATCACCATGGCGGTGCTGCTCATCGGCGCAATGCTTGGGTTCTATGTCATCGCACAGGATCACCTGCGGGACGACAACGCCAGAAAATCGATTCGAACGCTGTTTCGGCAGAGGAGCATTTCTCTGGAGAAACCGTTCCATCCCGCGCAAGATATCCCCGTGTTGAACGATCTGCGGCAAGTGCGATCCGTGGTGCACTATAACTTCCGCATGTGGCGCGGCAACGCCCGCGTGCTGCTGACGTTTGCACTGGCGTTCATACTTTGCTTCCTGCTTTCGGACAAAGCAGCGTCGTTTGCCTACGATATGGGCACGACCATGCAGGCGTTTGAGCCGTTTGTTTGGACGTTTGGCGACGCGAACTCCGTGTTGCTGATTTCGCTGTTGCTGGTGCTGTTGTTTGTCGACATGCCGTTTCTCGGCGCGGGCGTGCCGTATTATCTCGTCCGCATGAAGCGGCGCACGTGGCTCACCGGGCAAGCGCTCTATATCTCGCTCGCGACGGTGCTCTATATCGTCTTCATCTTCGCCGCGACGTCGATCATCTGCATGGGGAACAGCTTCATCGGCAACATGTGGTCGGAGACGGCGGCGATCCTCGGCTACTCCGGCGCGGGAAAGGCTGTAGCGCTGCCGGCGCTGGTCAAGACACTCGAGCTGAGCCGTCCGTATGAATGCGCCTCGACGATTCTGTTGCTCATGCTGCTCTACACGCTCGTGATGGTATTTCTCATGCTGTATGTCAATATCAAGCGCGGCAAGTCCGTGGGCATCGCGGCGGCGTTTGCGTTTAGCCTGTTTGGCTTCTTGCTCAATCCACAGTTGTTCAAGCAAATCTTCGAGTTGCCGGATGAGCTGCTTTATAAGGCAAATGTCGCTGTCGGGTGGCTCTCACCGCTCAATCAGGCAACCTACCACATGCACAATTTCGGGTACGACCTGCTGCCACGGCTTTGGCAAACTTACTTGATCTTTGGCGTCGCGATTGTACTGCTGTTTATGCTGACGCTGCGTGCGCTGCGCAAATACAACTTCCGCTTTCTGGGGGGAGACCAATGAGCGATCCCATCATCCAAATCGAAAACCTCACGAAAACCTTCGGGCAGGACACCGTGCTGAAGGGTGTTACTCGCGACTTCGAGCGCGGGAAGATCCACGGCATCGTCGGTAACAACGGTTCCGGCAAGACGGTCATGTTCAAGTGCATCTGCGGGTTTTTGCAACCGACAGACGGGCATGTGATCGTGAACGGCATGCAGATTGGGAAAGACATCGATTTTCCGGAAGATATCGGGATTATCATCGAATCGCCGGGGTTTTTGCCGCAGTTTTCGGGGCTGAAGAATCTGGAAATCCTCGCCGGGCTCAAACGCAAAATCAGCCTGAAGCAGGTGGCAGCCACGATCCGGCGCGTTGGGCTCGATCCCATGGCGACAAAGCCCGTCGGCAAATACTCGCTCGGTATGCGACAGCGCCTCGGCATCGCGCAGGCGATCATGGAGGAGCCGGGCCTGATGATTCTCGACGAGCCGATGAACGGGTTGGATAAATACGGGGTTGCGGAGATGCGGACACTCTTCCACTCGCTGGCAAAAGATGGGCGCACAATCCTGCTGGCGAGCCATAACATTCAGGACATCGAGGCGCTTTGCGATACGGTCTGCGAGATGGACGCGGGTGTGATGACGATGATTCGGGAAACGCCGTTGAAAGAAGGTACAAGCTTGTGAAACGTTGGTTGCTTGGGATATTCGCGTTGTTACTCATGATCCCATCCGCCGCTTTGGCGGCTGGCTCCACCGTCATCCTCGGTATCGACGACGCAAATCTTTACGACGGGATGACGCGGACATATAGCCAGGGATATTCGCCGACTGTAGCAAACGGGGTTGCGACCATTGTGTTACCTCTTGTCACCACTGGCTCGATCAGCGGGAGTACGATTGTGGCCACCCCGAATCTTGGCACGGTCGGCAGTGCGCCGTTTGTGTTTGGCAACTATCAGAAAACCGTTCCGCTCAGCACACAACCGGTCAACAACGGAACGGGCACGGCAAACTGTTATTATGTTCGCTTTGATCTGACGCTCACCTCGGATCGGAAGAATGGCAGCTACCCTGTCGTGATCGAGATCGAGGGGACGGATTTGAGCGGCAATGCGATTGAACAAAACTTCACCACGTATGTGACGATCACCGACGGCCAGGTGGATGCAACCCCGACCGACGACAATGGTTCATCTTCCGGCGGAGGTAGCGGTGTTTCCGCGTCCAAACCTGTGCTGATCGTAACCGCCTGCGCAGTTGCACCGGATACGCTGGAGAGCGGAGACACCATGCATGTCGATCTGACAGTAAAGAACGTTGGTCGCCGAACTGCGCATAACATCCGCGTCAACGTGACCAGTGATGATCCGAACATTGCACTCGTCGATGAACTCAGCGCGCCATATCTGCGCGGACTCGCAAGCAATAAAGAAGCGGAATTCTCCTTTGCGATGCAGGTTATGCCGATGGCGCTTGGTGGAATGCACACCATGACAATCGCTATTGCATATGAGAGCACCAACAATGTCGCTTTCACAGAGACTGCTGCGTTTCGCATTACTGTCAATCAGCCGATCTTGTTTTCGCACGACAAGGTGGAACTGCCCAAGAATATCACCTCCGGCGAATCTTTTTCGCTTCCGGTGAATGCGTATAACACCGGGCTTACATCGATTTACAATGTGAAATGTTCCCTCGAAGTACCGGGGCTCATCGCGGCATCCGCTTATCTTGGCAATCTCGAACCGCAGAAATCGTTCGATAAGACGATGTCGGTCTTTGCAACTACGATCGACAGCAGCACGAAATACGGCACTACCTACGGGGCCTGCGTGTTCACCTATGAAGACGCCAAAGGAGAACAGTATCAGGAGAGCGTAGAGGTCAAGATTGAAATCCTTGAGCCGGTGAAAGTAACCGATGAAGAGAAAATGAAAGCCGAAGAAGAAGCCAAAGAGCAGAAATCTCTCTCTCAATGGTGGATTTCCCTCTTGTTTGGGCTTGCGATCATCGCGGTTTTGACATCGATCATTATCATAGCCAGATTCTCACGAATGATGAAGATGAAGTAGATCAAGTTCGGTGACAGATTACAAATGTTTTATTCTGTTAGGATTTGATTGAAGCATGATGGTGTTTGCATACATCAGTGTTTCGCGCAATATTCTGGTGTAAAACGCACATAAATAGTGTTTTTTTCTGAGAAGCATGATAGAATCATAGATAATATTCAATTATCCGGTGTTAAAATATGAGAGAAAAGTATATATACCTTACTTCGGCTGATGGCTTGTTTCACGAAATGTATCGCCCATCAGAGCTACCATCAAAGTGTACTGTTGCTCCGATTATAAGCAGCGGCATTGATGCTTCTGCTTGCTTCTGGGCAGAAATATTCGATAAAGAGACTGTTCGAGACGTGATTAATATAATCGTATCAGCCCAGAAGGAGGAGTTGCAAAGAATATCGTATCAAAATATCGTTTCAAGTAACCCGAAACTGTTTTTTGAAAAAGTTATGCTCGCAAAGGATTCTATCGTTGAACAATCCAACACTCCTCTTGAATACTATTCCTATATTGAAACGCTAAACATTTACTGCCATATCTATTGCTCTATCTATCACCCCGGATGTCAACTTACAATTCAGGATGGGTTTGTGCTGAACGAATCATCATCAAAATATATCTACGAACAATGCTTAGCTTTAGATAAAAACCCATACTTGAGGTTTGCTAGAGAAGTAATTATCCCATCACTGCAACAAATTGCTCCAATGGTTATATTCTTTTCCGGCAAACCTAGTCTTTTTTTTGCATGCGTATCTCGATATATAAAAGAGATATTGCCCGACACACATATATGTTTCACGAGGCATTCTTCCGAATACTATTCACTTAATAAGATAGACGAATATCTAGAGCAAAACGATTATCTCTTTCAAATTGCTGATAGCGTGATAATGGAGTACTTCGAAAATACGGAGTTACTTTTGGTAGATGCGATTACTAATAATGCAGCGCTCAACGACATACCAAATTTAGCACACAAAACACAAAACGGACGAATCGTCAAAAATGAATATAGCATCCCGGAAAACTATGGAAGGATTGCATCCGGAATACAAAGGCCGCGCTCTATCAAGACTTATACAATACCACCAAATACCATTGCAGACGTTCATTTTGAGCCATTATTTAAATGTTACTGGAATCGATGCGCTTTTTGTGGAATAAACAAAAAATACCATTTCAACGATTATCCAGATGCCCCGGGTTCTTCAGAGAGATTATTTTCGGTCCAGAAACTGATTCAAAGAGGAATTGATTATATTTGGTTCATTGATGAGGCAATACGGCCGGACAAACTCGAGCTAATTGCAGATTATTTTGTACAAAGCAATATTTCCGTTATTTGGCAAGCAAGATGCCGTATTGATAAAGGATTACTAAAAGGTGGTTTGGCAGCAAAGCTGCACTCTGCGGGACTTCGCGAATTGCGCCTTGGGCTTGAATCGGCATCACCTCGAACCTTGAAACGCATGCGAAAGTTCGAAGATGATTTCTCTCTAGAAACAGTTAAAAGCATTTGTCATGTGTTTAGCTCGCAAGGGATTTCGATCCACTTTCCAGTCATTGTTGGTTTTCCGGGTGAGTCATCTACAGAAAGGAAGATGACATATGATTACTTAACCGAACTGATACAAGAATACAGAGACCTTACATTCAACATCAATATTTTCGGACTAGATATTAAAAGTGATGTGTTTAGAAATCCTGATTTATTCGAGATAAAGGAGGTTTCGCTCCCTTGTCCAGCCAGTGAACTCATCAGCAATTCAGTACCATGGAGTAGCGATGGAATTGTATTAGAAACGATAGCCGAAGAGCGAGATGCTTTTATGCGTGACAAGATGTACCCGTGGATGCCACATCATTCCATAACAAGGCCATATATCTTTTATAGATTGAGCGAAACAATCCGAAATACCCTCGTATGGAAATCATCTCACACATTCACTTTACCGCACGTATCAGCGAACGAACTTTGCATGTTAAAAACCTCTGGTGATCTATCAATCTATTACGACACACAGAAGAAAGGGTGGTTAGTCTACAATTGGTTTTCGCATCACTATTTGGTTGGAAATGAATACGTATTAGAAGTATTGAAAGAATTCGAGACAGGTACTCAAATATGCGCAGCTGTCCAAAATCTAGTTGAAAAAAATCCGAAGGTTTTTAGTAAAAGCGATTTACTTGTACTCATACAGAGAATGTTTGAAAATCATTTTTTCCAAATAAAGTAACATGAAAGGAGAACAAAAATGGACAAAACCAACCCGTACCTAGGCGTTCTATTTGATGAGGAAATATTAGATGTACAAAACACCAAGACTGACACAAGCACCACCGCCCTTATGTCTGGCGGCGGTGGCGGTGGCGGCGGTGGGGGTGGTGGCGGCGGCGGGGGCGCCTAAATATTATGAGGGACTGCGAAAGCAGTCCCTCATCTATCAATAGCGACGCATATCGTGAGGTAATTGGCTATTAGCCTTGAGTAAATATGACACTGAAGAGATATCATTAAAAAGTATGATGCCTGATTCAGTGACGTTGTTTTTCAGTTTTTGTTCGTTTCTAAGTTGCAACTCCTTCAATCTGATGTCAAGATCCATGGCTTTAATTTCCCTATGCTGAAGCATGACTTTTTGCACTTGCTGAATATAATCTGTTGTTTGTAAAAAAATCAGTCGCAACGAAGCAAATATGAGTATTAACGTTGGCAATTGATCTGTGATTGCTACAAGCAATTCTGGCGGAGAATTATATCGGATCGTTGTAGTAAACTGCGATGTTCCAGAATTTTCTCGTATAATATCGTCTACCATCTCATATATTCGAGATAGCTTATTGTAATCATTTTTCGCAATATTCGTCTTAATTGATATTTCCATAATGGAGTTATCATATGGTTGATCAACAAGCAATCTACGAGCAATACCAAGTTCTTGAAAATAACTATTATATTCTGCAAAACTCAATTCATTAACATTAACTAACCCATTTATTGCGTTGAAAAAATCTCTCAATTGTGAGTAAGTGAAAAGTTGTGCGAATGAAGCAATTTGGCAAATGTAACGTATCGTTCGAAAATTGCGTTGTTTACACGCATACCTTAAACAGTCAATTACAGACTGATAAGCCTTTTTTTGTTCTCCAAGCAGAAGATAGATATTGGTTATTGCAATATAGTCACGACGATTGTAGAAATAAGGGAGGAGAAGTCTAACTTCTTCCTTGTAATCTATAACCGATATTATTCTGTTTGATGTGCCTTCTTTGATTTTTACATTTTCACATCGGAGTATATCGCCTAACCCCCGTAGTAAATGCAAAATGCTAGAATATGGCAAAATAACATTATCAAGATTCGGTGATATAAATTCACTATAGTCAAGGTTTGCCTGGGAAAAATCACATTCCATCATTCTGGTATGGTCAAAGCTTGCACCAGCAAATTCACATGCAACAAACACCGTGCTTTCCATGTTTGCGCGTAAGAACAACGATTCTGAAAAGGAGCACCCTTTAATGAGTGAGTTCTCGATCACTGTGTTCGAAAAGTCTGAAAAATCAAAGCTGCTTGAAAACGCACTTATATCTAGCTTTGAAAATTGCAGATTACTATATTTAAAGTTTGACTCCGAAATGGTGCAAGTGTTTAGTTTCGAACTTGTCATCCTTAACCCTTGCCTATTTACTTGGTCGAACACACACTTCTGAAACTCGCACAAGTCAAAGTTTGAGTAATTTTGCATGGAAAGAGGAATCGACCCGTCAAATGCTTTTTGACGTATATCAATTAAATCATCTAATTCATCGACCCAAATTTGTGGGTCAATGTCTTGAATTAACCCTTTTATTGACATTAACTCAAGTTTACTATAAGGATTTTGTGGAATTGATGAATTCATATGAATCCCTTACACCTTCAGCAGATAATTGAATATTATCTACTGTTACGGAAGTGAGGGTGTTATTAGCGCATTCAAAAAGCAGCCAGAGCAGCTTTTGAAGAACGTAATAGGAGACATTTTATCACTTGGTGATGACTGTTTTTTAGATTAGAAATGTACAGCCTATGGCAATACCAACGACCTCTGGGTTATGAGCACGTTTCTATGCGAAATATTATTATAATTATGCGATGTTAAGCGTAAATAATCGCCATTCTTTAATGATTACAAGCCATAATTGAAGGTAATAAACATCATAAAAAATCAGGTGGCATGTTTCATTTTCACATTTTTTACGTTAAAAATGAAATTGGGATTCGGTTTTGCATTCAGCTGCAGGAAAAGCAAACTCCGTGTAATGATTTGCAACAAAGCTTGTCACTTTGTTCTGGTTGTATCTCTGTATTTTATTTGTGTTGGAATATAGATCGCTTGCGTCGGCATTGCTGGATCGTTCAACCTAGCCAGCAT
Source organism: Christensenellaceae bacterium (assembly GCA_963667195.1). GTDB lineage: Bacteria > Bacillota > Clostridia > Christensenellales > CAG-138 > UBA7703. The sequence goes on along the minus strand of OY762962.1, from coordinate 725,487 downwards.
GGCTTTCGCGGCGGTTCTGCCCAACTCATCCGTAAATGTGTGGACCGTCGTCAATTCGGGGGTAAATACCTGCCACTGGGGGATATCGTCAAAGCCAACGATCTCTACATCTTCAGGAATCTTTACTCCATCGTCTATTAAAACCTTCATAATGGACAGCGCCGCAAAATCATTGACGCAAACAAACGCTGTCGGTTTGTTTTTTAATTGGTTTAATGCATTTCTTAAAAACATAAGGTCGTTTGTGCTTGAATCCAAAAACACATTCAGCTCCGGGTTGGGGAGCTTGTTTCTCGTCGTATGCGCGGCCAGGTAGCCGCGATATCGTTCATAGAAACCGCGGCAATACTTCGGGTCGCCGATGAAAGCGACGTTTACATGTCCGCGGTCCAACAGCTCACCTGTGAGGATTTCAACGTTTCTGTCGTTTTCCATCATAACTGCTGTGTGCGGTACGGAGCCTTTAAACAGGTCCCAATTGGAATCGATCATGACGATGGGCACGGAGATGGAAAACAACGCCATCAAATAACCTTCCGAAAAGATATCCGCGCAAACGATTCCGTCGCTTTGCCGGATCGCGGCGGAAAGCGTTTTCTTGTGCATATCATTTGGCCTGACCACCACCAAAGAAAGTGTGCAGTCATTTTCTGCGAGATAGGCATCCATGGAGCGAAATATGGAAGAAAAGAAGTATGAGGTGCTTGCGTCAAGCCGCGTGACAAAAGAAATATTTCTGCCACTCTTTTCATCTTTTGAATCACGTTCTTTTAGCGCCGGCTTGACGCCGTAGCCCATTGAGCGCGCCGCGTCCAAAACCCGCTGGCGAGTTCTATCGGAAGCAGCCCCGGTGTTATTGATCACGCGCGAAACCGTGTTTCTCGAGAGCCCGAGCGCAGACGCGATATCGTTTATTGTAACTGATTTTTTCGCCATGAATTTAATCCTCGCAAAACACATTGATTCTATGTCGTTGCTGCCGGTTGGTGCAAATGCACCAAAACGCAACTTTCACTCCGGGCCTATTGACACATCGACGCGAACTGAATATAAATATATTATAGCAAATGAAATCAATTATGAAACATATTTCCGAAAATAATCTATAATTAAGTATGAAACAAGTAAATGCATCTGTGCGCTGCGGGAAGAGAAATTGTTGCAAATGAAACAACTACAAAACGAGATGATACAGAAAGAATGCAGGGTAAATACTACATATAGACCGCAATACCATATGCTGCCGCCATGTGGATGGATCAACGATCCAAATGGATTTTGCACATTTGATCAGCAATATCATCTTTTTTACCAGTATTACCCATACGGAGTAACGAACACGCTGATGTATTGGGGACACTCGACGAGCAAAGACCTCGCGGCTTGGGCATATGAGGGGATTGCATTGTCGCCCGACCAGCCATATGACAACAAAGGCGTATTCAGCGGGACGGCAATTGAGAAGAACGGAAAATTGCTACTGATGTATACCGGCGTGTCGACGGATGAAAACGGTCAAACAAGGCAGGCACAGTGTATTGCATGCGGGGAAACTTCGCTTGAAAAAAGTCTTATAAACCCGGTGATCTTGCCCGATGTATTACCGGCCGGATGCCGCAAAGAGGATTTTCGCGATCCGAAGATCTGGGAAGAAAACGGCGTGTTCTATTGCCTGACGATAGCAGCAGATTTGAAGGGGTTTGGGAAACTGCTCTTGTTCAAGTCAACGGATGCAATCCGTTGGGAAATCGTTTCAGTTGCGTTGTCCGGCGAATCGATGGGGTTGGGAACGCTTTGGGAATGCCCGGACTACTTCAAACTCGGTGATCGTGATGTGATTCTAATATCCACGGTAAGCGCAAGCCCAAACGGCGAAAAAATGCAGAACAAGTACAGCGCGGTCTGGCTGCTTGGAAAGTTAGATTTGGAAAAGGGTATCTTTCTGGTTGAGAAGTGGGATCAACTGGACGACGGCACCGATTTCTATGCGCCTCAAACAACGCGTGGGCAAAACGGGGAGCGAATTATGATCGCCTGGCAGCAGAGCTGGGAGAGGAATATTCCCCCTGCTGAGCTTGGCCATAATTGGGCGGGGCACATGACGCTGCCGCGCGAACTGGAATGCATTGGTGATCGTATATGCCAGAAGCCAGCAATCGATCCGGCGTGTTTCTCGGGTGAGGCCACTGTTCACAAGGACGTGAGGATCACAGGGCAACAGTCTTTATCAGGCGTGAGTGGAAGCAATCTCTTCTTTCGGGTCTGCGCAGATTTGTCGGGGTGCGATGCTTTGACAATATCGATATACAAAAAAGAAACGGAAGCAACCACACTTGCGATTGACAGAGCGAAAAAACAAATCGTGTTGGATCGATCACATGGTGGATATCCGGTTACGGGTGCAGAGATGATACCCGGCGCGTCAAACCACTGTGCGTCTCCGCTTTCGGATGAAGCAATCAGAATTGTTACGCTGGAGATCTTTTTGGACAGCGGCGCAATCGAGGTGTTCTGCAAAGAAACGGGGCGCTGCCTGACCAGTCGTGTTTATCCGAAACTGCTTGGTGAGGAGATTACGTTTGAAGCGAAGGGCGAAGCTGTTATATCGGTTGAAGCACATCAATTCAAACAGGACGGAACGGGGAGATGGAATCAGAATGAATGAGATTTTTTACAAACCAAACGACGGTTGGGTCGGAGACTTGATTCCGTTCAACCATGACGGCAAATTCTATTTATTCTACCTTCATGATAAGCGCGAGGGAAAAAATGAGGACGATTACGGATACCAAACGACTTGGAATTTATTGATTACATCGGATGGTACGGATATCGATGATCGAGGCGTTGTGCTGCCAACAGGCGGCCATGACGACATTGACGAGAGCTGCTATACGGGCTCTGTCATAAAAGATGAGAACGGTGTTTTTCATCTGTTTTACACGGCGCAAAATGTCAGCCTTGCGCGATATAGCAAGGACGGGAGACCACTCCAGTTTGTCATGCATGCGACAAGCAGTGATTTGATTCATTGGGATAAGCATTACGACAGTGCGTTTGGCGCTGACGAAACCATCTATGAAGCGCACGACTGGCGCGATCCGTTTGTGTACTTCAACGAGCAAGATCATTGCTACTACATGCTCGTTGCCGCGCGGGTAAAGGGTTCCCCCCTAAAGACGGGAGGCTGCATCGCGCTGTGCAGCTCAAAAGACCTTTGGAACTGGGAAACCCATGAGCCCTTTTACAGTCCGGGGGCCTATATGACGCACGAATGCCCGGATTTGTTTCAGATGAACAGCTGGTGGTATCTCGTTTACTCCACTTTTACGGAACGCTTTGTCACGCATTACCGCTGCTCCAGGTCGCCGTTCGGGCCTTGGTCCGCGCCGATGGAAGACAGCTTTGACGGACGCGCATTCTATGCTGCAAAGACAGCTGAAGCGAGAGGCGAGAGATGGTGCTTTGCCTGGACGCCGTCCAAGCGCGGCGAGCAAGACGCAGGAATGTGGGAGTGGGGCGGAACGCTCGTGATGCATCAACTCACCCAGCAACCCGACGGACGGCTTGGCGTGCGTTTGCCAACGAGTATTGAAAACAAATTTTACCATGAGGAACCCGCCGAATTAATAGATGGATCGTTTGCCGACAGCCGGTCAATCGTCGTCTCGGCGGAATACGGCGCAGACTCTTTGCGGTTCAAGAATCTGCCTGAGGTATGCTTACTTGAGGCTGAAATCGCGTTCTCAGCTGGGATTCGCAACTTTGGAATCGGAATCCGGCAGGACGCGAAGTATGAGGACGGCTACTTTTTCCGGATCGAACCGTTCTATAACCGCGTTGTGTTCGATCTCTGGCCGCGCAGAGTGCCTGGAGTCAACCAATGGTACCTGGACGGAGACAAACCATTTGTCGTCGAACTCGAGCGTCCCTATCGAATGACGCGTTTGGAGAGCGTCCGCATCAAGCTCGTGATCGACGGGGATATCTGCGTGCTGTATTTGGACGACACCGTAGCGATGACAACGAGAACATATGACTTGAAGCAGGATGGATGGAGCTTCTTCGCGTTTGACGGAAACATCACGTTGCGCAATATCCGTTTGCGGGTGTTGTAAGGGCCCAACAATTCCCGCACAACCGAACAAGGAAGAAAGAAACATCCGATTGCGGATAATAAAAAGGAGGAAAGAGAAAAAATGGAACTATTTCAAAAGAGAACGGGACGCTTTCTAAAAGTGTCTGCGGCGATCCTTGCAATGCTTTTCGCGCTTAGCGCTTGCGCAACAAGTACAGCACCTGCTGCTGTGACAGCGGCAGCAACCGAGGCGCCCGCGGCGGAGGCAACGGATACTACAACGACCGACAAAGGCGAACCGACCGAAATCACCTACTTCTCGTCCAAATCTGCGACCGACGAGACCGTCGTTTCCTTGCAGATTGTGGCGGATATGTTTAACGAGCAGGGCGGTAACATCAAGTTCACCGTTGAGAGCGCGGCGGACAGACCCTCTTACGATCAGAAACTGCGCACAATGCTGACGGGCGGACAGGTTCCTGACATGTATGACCTCGACCCCACTCCGTTTACGCAGGAACTGGCAGACGCGGGACTCCTGCTTGACATGCAGGCGTTTCTGGAAGAGATCGGCGAACTGGACAGCTATGTCCCGCTTTCGATCAACTATTGCCGTATGCCGGACGGAAGCCTCTATACGATTCCTCTCGAGTTCACAACGGAGATGATCTGGTATAATACGGATATGTTCGCGGCCTGCGGGTTGGAAAAGCCGAAGACGTTTGACGATATGCTAAACGCCTGCAAAGTGCTTGCCGAGAAGGGATATACACCTATTACGATCGACGGCATGGACGGGTGGCCGCTGCTGCGTCATCTGGCGATGGTTCCGTTCCGCCTTGCCGGGAATGATTTTCTCAATGGCCTTGCAAGCGGCGAAACGCACATGAGCGACAGCATCGGCATGCAGGCGCTGCAGTTTATGTCTGATATCGGGAAATACTATCAGCAGGGATTCACTTCGACCGATTACGCCACAGCGATGAGCCTATTCATGTCCGGGAAAGCCGCGATGTATGGCATCGGCACTTGGGAATTGAACAACTTTATCGATGCGAACCGTCCCGCCGATTTGCACATAGACTATTTCTATATGCCGACGATGGATGGCGCCGTGACCCAGCCCAACGAATACTGGGCGTTTGGTGGCATCGGACTGACTGCGAACCCTGAGAAGTTCGACGGACCGCTGAAGGACTTCTTCACCTTCATCGTGAAGAACTATAGCTCGGTCTACCTGGCGAGACAACATTTCGCGCCGCAAAAAGTCGCGGTACCTGAAGGTGTTGAATTTGATCCGCTGTTCCTCAAAATCAAGGACGACATCGATTCGATCGGCAGCACCGCGTGCCGCCCGTGGGACGTTGTGTTGAGCGCGGATGTGATCTCCACCATCGACGACAACCTCCCGGGTCTGTGCATGGGTGAAATGACGCCGGAACAATTCGCAAAAATCGTGGACGATGCTCTGGCAAATAACTAATTGATCTGAAATGAGAGCCTGCGTTTCACGAATCGTACGATTCATATCGCACAAATGCGTGTGCGCAGGCTCTCGAATTCTCGGTGGAGGTTCCAATGCGGATTTTGAACAATAAGAAAGCGCTAGCAGTGTTTATCGTTCCTGCCTTGCTGCTCTATACTCTGATTCTGTTTGTACCCATGGCGCAATCGCTGTATTATAGTTTGCTGGACTGGAACGGGATCGGCAAGCCGACGTTTATAGGATTCCAGAATTTCATCAAGCTGTTTCACGATCGTGTGTTTTTAATCGCCGCGCGCAACAACCTGCTATACATTCTTCAGGTCGTGTCGATGCAGCTGCTTTGCGGTTTTTTCGTTGCGGTGCTGCTCTTATACCTTAAGCGGGGACGTGGCTTTATTCAGACGGTATATTACATCCCGTCGGTCATCACGGTCATTGCGATCGCTCAATTGTTCCGCTCGTTTTACTCCATTGAGCCGGTTGGGCTGTTCAACAAAATCCGCATGCTGTTTGGCGTGGAACCCATCGCGTTTTTGAGCAACTTCGATACCGTTTTACCGGCGGTTGCCGCCGTGGAGGGATGGCAGTATATCGGCATCTATATGCTGATCTTTTATGCCGCGCTTTCATCGATTCCGCGGGATATCGAAGAAGCCGCGCGCATTGACGGAGCCACCGAACTGCAGCTGCTGCTGCGCATCCGTATTCCGCAGATCAAAAACGTCATCGGGCTTTCGTTTATCTTGAGCTTTGTCGGCGCGCTTCGCGGGTTTGCGGCGCCGATGAGTTTGACGCGAGGCGGCCCCAACAACCAGAGCGAAATACTAGCGACCTATATGTTTAAGAAAGCGTTCACGAGCCAGATGCTGGGCTACGGCAGCGCCATCGCGTTGATCATTGCCGCGCTGAGCTGCGTTTGCGTGATATTGATCAGCCGGTATGCCGATGAGGAAGAAAGATCATGAATATCGTAAAACGTTTGAGTCAAGTTTCAACTAAGGGACTCTATTGGCTGATCATCATCTGCTTTTTGGTCACCGCTGCCTTCCCGATCCTCTGGATGGTCACCGCTGCGTTTCGTCCGAACATTGAACTTTCGTCCGATCCGTTCGGCATACCGTCCACGCTGACTCTCGAAAATTTTAAAACCGTGTTTACGGACAGCAACGTTTTGACCTATATCAAAAACAGCGGCATCGTTTCTGTCGTATCCCTGATTGCCATCGTCTTGCTGAGTAGCATGGTTTCGTTTGCGATCAGCAAGATGCGCTTCAAGGGAAGCAAGGGCGTATTTCGGTATTTCCTGGTCGGGCTTACCATCCCGCAGGCGGTCACGTTGATACCGCTGTTCATCATGTTTACGAAGCTGCACATCATTGATACGCGCCTGAGCGTGATTCTTCCGCTTGTAGCGTTTCAGCTTCCGGTCAGCATATTGCTCTTTGTCAACTTTTATCGATATATTCCGGACGAGATCATCGAGGCTGCTGTGATCGACGGGTGCGGTGTGTACCGGGTGTTTTTCAGTATTATTTTTCCGCTGTCACTCAATACGATTCTAACAGTACTTGCAATGAATTTTATCACGGTTTGGAACGACTATATCTTCAGCCTTGTGTTTATCAACAGCACTGCGCTGAAGACGATTTCCATCGGGCTGCAGGATTTTATAGGCCCGCGCGGATTGACGGACTGGGGCGCGACGTTTGCGTCCATCTGCCTTTCCACATTGCCCACGTTGATCATTTACTTCGGTCTGAATAAGAAGATGACCGCGGGGCTGACGCTCGGCGCAGTGAAATCCTAAAAAAGAAAGATAAGGCTGGTAAGCTATGTATCATATAGTGGCTTTGGGCGAATTGTTGATCGATTTCACGGAGAGCGGCGTTTCACAGAGCGGGATGCGGTTGTTTGAACAGAATCCGGGCGGCGCTGTGGCAAATGTGCTCGCCGCCATGGCGCGCCTTGGCGAGCAAACTGCATTTATCGGAAAAGTTGGCGACGATATGCACGGCAGATTTCTGAAGGAAACACTGGGAAATGCCGGAATCGACACAACTGGGCTCGTAATGGCGAACGACTTCTTCACAACACTCGCGTTCGTTGCGCTGTCTTCAAACGGCGAAAGGACTTTTTCTTTTGCGCGTAAACCCGGCGCGGATACGCAGCTTCGCGTGGAGGAAGTAAACGAAACCATACTCAAATCGACGGGGATCCTGCATGTGGGTTCACTTTCGCTCACGAACGAACCTGCGCGGAGTGCGACGCATGCGGCGGTCAGCACCGCAAAGGCGCATGGTGCCGTGATCTCCTACGATCCGAATTATCGCGCGTCGCTCTGGAAAGATGAAGCTACCGCAAAAGAGCGAATGCGTGAGCTGCTACCGTATATCGACATTATGAAACTTTCAGACGAAGAAACGGAATTACTGACAGGCGAATCGGAACCGGAGCTGGCGGCAAAACGACTCAATGATAGAGGCATATCCTGCGTGGCGGTTACGCTTGGCAAAAGGGGCGCATTGGTCAGCGTTGGTGGTAGCTCGATGATTGTTCTTGGATATCGAAATCCTGCTGTCGATACAACCGGCGCAGGCGATGCGTTTTGGGGCGGATTTCTGCACAGGATGGTAACGTTAAACAAGCGACCGGAGCAGTTAACAATGCAGCAAGCCGCAAACTGCGCCGATTGGGGAAATGCGGTTGCGACTTGCTGTGTGCAAAAGCGTGGCGCAATCCCCGCAATGCCGACACTGGACGATGTGAAATCATTGATGCTAGATCGTTAGCTATATAAAGCAAACAAGTGGTATAGCGCTGTGCGGACGGAACTCGTTGTAGGTCCTTCACCAGCGCTTTGTTCTGTCTCATGCAACCTCTGGATACATAAACCATGTTATATTCAGGCATTCATTCCGAAAGCTGTCGTTTATCATTTATTATTTTCCGAATAATAACCTATTATCAATTTCTATTTTGAATGCAGGTATAATGTGCAGGAAATAGATTGCATACTACTAATTCTTGCTGACGATCATGCTTGATATTCTCCAGAAAAAGCAGTATTAGTGCTTTTGGTGGTGAAAATATAATAAAAACATTTGCTATGTTGATGGGCGTGCTGAAGGGCAAAGAAAACTCTACATTAAAAATGCATCGTCTTGTTGAAAAGGGTGAACTGATTCCAATTATCAGAGGGTTGTACGAGACGTATAAAATATCCCAGGATGCTATCTTGCCTCAGCAGTTTCGGTCCGTCCTATTTGTCGCTTGAATTTGCTATGGGATATCAGTCACTGATACCGGAAGCAGTTCATGAATTCATGTCTGGATCTTTTGAGAAGAATAAAGAGAAATAATATGAAGCACCATATGGCAGATTGACCTATCGTGATATGCCCAGCAACGCATATCTATTTGGAGTAATACTACACGAAGAAAATGGATACGGATTTCAAATCGCATCTCTAGAAAAAGCGATCTATGATAGGCCATACACAATATCGCATGAGAAAAACCGTGCAGGCCTAGAATATCTGCTGTTTTAAGATTTTCGTAATTATCTAGTGATATGGCAGAGTTTGATTCTTATTACATACAAAAAGCGGTCGGAGCGGCATAAACCGAAATATAAAAAGGCACACGATATCTAGAGCATTAAATTGCTACTAGACGAAAACCTGCTGAGGCACATAATTGATAAAACCTGTTCGTAGTAGTGCATGCAAAAAAATTAAAGTTGGCACTAATACCAAATAAGCAAAATAAGTCGCAGATCATTTATACATTATTCTCAAGACCCTTTTCAATGGTTGAATACGCCAAATTGAATTGGCTTGTTCCACCACTTTTAGTTTTGCAAAAAAATAGTTATATGCTGAATTTGAGAAATGCAACCTGGTAGCTTTGGGAAAAAGAATAAAAGGGCTGCCGCTCATTTTACGGTTCAACCGAAAATCCGCTTTCATTATGTTTCAGCGTTATGTGCAAACGCACCGTATCGCCTGACCAGAAGGTGCTGGAATACTCAAGCGCCTCTCCGCTATCCAAATAGGAAACGCCACGGATGAGGATGAGGGGCGCATCGTAAGCACACTTCAACAGATTACATTCCGACTGTGTGGAACGCACCGCCTCGATATAGTCTTCTACACGTGAAACATGGCAGTTATAATTCTGTGCCAAAGTGATGGAAATAGAGTTGTTGACCATTGGTTCGTCCTCGAGCCCCGGCGCCAATTTGGCCGGGATGTGCGACTGCCCAATGGCGAACGGCTTTCCTTTTAGAAAAAACAACCGCTTAATATACACCGCGTGATCGGACGGAGCGAGTTTCAGGTTCTCCGATACGGCGGGAAAGAGATCGGTCACCACGCGTTTTTCCAGTATTTTTGCGGTCACAGAATAGGCCTGCGTAATCCTGTCGCCCGATACAATTGAGTAGCTCAGGTCGTTGACATATGGTGTTGGATCGCCGCATACAAACGTACCCCGTCCGCGCATACGAACGAGCAGGCCGTCTTTTTCGAGCTCCGCCATCGCCTGGCGGATCGTAATACGGCTTACTCCATATCGTTCGGCCAGCTCCAGTTCGGGAGGGACGCGCTCGTTGGTCAACCATTCATGGCGGATGATTCGGTTTCTCAGATCTCTGGCGATTTGATAATAAGCAGGGATGGGAGATGTTCGGTCTATTTCAATTGGTTTTGTCATATAATCCTCGGTACTTTTTTCTCATTATAGTAATTAAAAGAATTAAATGCAAGTAAAAGCGCCTATTTATTAGGACTTTTGAATTTTTTTGTATATTTGAGTTGACGATAAGAGGTATAGCGTTTATAATGTTATAAAAGTAATACATTAAAACAAATAAGTGGAGGGAAATGCATGAAGCAGTCGGTATCGGTCGTGGGCGCTGCTGCAATCGGAGACTACATTTTTCGCCTCGACAAACTGCCGGAGAAGGGGGAAATCGTACCCCTCAACTGGTTCTCAATGGACCTCGAACCCGGAGGTTGCGCGCCGAACATTGCTGCAGGGCTCGCCTCCCACGGGGTGGTTGAACCGGTATTGCATTATCCTGTCGGTTCAGATTTCCCGCAGACAAAGATCCTTGAAAGATGGCTGGCTGCAGGTATCAACTGCTCGCGTTTAACACGCGTTGCTGATGTACCATCAGGTCGTGCCTGGGTTTATATGCAAAACGACGGCAGCACAATGTGCTTTGCATATGCGGGTGCTGCGGACGCGGCGATTGCGTCCGATCCCGGCGAACTGTCGGATATCGTCGTCATCGCGCCGGTACTCAATCATTTTACAAAAGCCTATCTCAATAAAGCGATTCAGGACAATAAAACAACAGTCATTACAGGAATTGGAAGCCAGAGCATCATCCCGTATATTTCACAAATTGACGTGCTCATCATAAACGAATATGAGGCTGGACAGCTTTGCAAGGCGCTGGGTTGCGATGGGCCGATTCACATACTCGATCACAACCCGAACCTACGGCTTTATGTCACGCGCGGGGCGCGCGGAAGCGTGGTATATATGCGCGACGAAATCGTTGAAATCCCGATTGTAAAAGAGGATTACCGTGTTGATTCAACAGGCGCGGGGGACGCCTATTGCAGCGGGATTGTGAGCGCGATGGTCATGGGCAAGGACGCCGTAATGGCTGCCTATTATGGCGCGGCAAATGCGAGCTTTGTTTTAGAAAATGTTGGCGGCCAGACCAACCTGCCATCCTGGAAGCGGCTGGAAGAACGGCTGAAAAGTCAGTTTGGCTATCAATATAAGTGAAGGGGAGTAAGGAATTGGACACAAAGGAGCGAGTTTTAGGCGGATTATACGGAATGGCGATTGGAGACTCACTGGGGGTTCCGTCATCTTTTATGACGCCGGCGTATATCCAAAAAACGTGGGGGTGGATCGACACCTTTTATCCGGCGGAGAAAGGCCATATTTATCATGACGGCCTGAAGGCCGGTGAATATACGGATGATTCGGAACAGGCGCTTGCGCTGCTCAATTCGTTCATTCGGAACGAACGGGTTGTTCCGCTGGATGTTGTTCAGGAGATCATCAACTGGGCGAACCGGGTGAAGAATAAATACGCAAGCCCACTCGGGCCGAGCACGGAGCGTGCGCTCAAAGCGATTCAAAAGGGAGCGGATATCTCGGTGAGCGGACGATATGCGACCACCAACGGCGGGGCGATGCGAATCAGCCCACTTGGTATGATACACGGGTTGCGGGGCAGTTCGATCGAAGAGATGCTCAAAGACGTGCATCTGGCATGCCTGCCTACGCATAACACTGGGGTGTGTATTTCTGCTGCTGCGGCGATTGCCTGGGGAACGGCGCTGTGTGTGCGCGGCGAACAGGATATCGGCAAAATTGTTGAAGGTACCATCGCTGCCGCGGAGCAGGGGCGTTCCTACGGTTTCGATGTTGTTTCGCCCTCCATCGGAAAGCGCATCGCATATGCCTATGAGCTGACCTTAAAGGCGGGCGATACCAAACAGGCGATGCAGGACATCTACGATTTCTTCGGAGGAGGCGATCTTGCTGCGGATTCGATTCCTGCGGCGATCGCAATGTTTGCGCTCGGTAAAGGCGCGGCAAAACCTGTGTTGGAGTATTGTGTCAATCTTGGGGGCGACTGCGACACAAACGCTGCAATGGCGGGGTCGATGGCTGGGGCATACTCGGGCGTTTCCGCTCTGCCGGAGGATTGGAAGAAAACGATTGCAACCGTGAACCTAATTGATCTGGAAGCATACGCGGATAAGCTCATTCAACTGGTATCCGGATGGAAAGCCGCATAGCGCTGCGCGGCTGGCCATTTGAGAGCATAAAGAACAAAAACGGAGGAAGAACAATGAAAAGGATACTTGCAATCTTGTTGGTTTGTTTCATGGCGCTAGGGCTGTTTGCCTGTACAAGCACACAGCCTGCGACGCAGGACAATGCTGCCACAACCGATGAAACCGCGGCTACGCAAGCCCCCGCAGCCGAGAATCCCACCACCGACTCTGCCCGCAAGCAAATTACATTCTGGTTCTGGGGCGCAGCTACTCCGTATCAGGAAACCATGGTGAACGTTCTGTGCGGTTGGTATAACAAATCCCAGAGCGAGTATGAACTTGTGATGGAATTCCGCAACACCGTCGACACGGATATCCCCGTTGCGCTTGCGGCGGGTGCGGCACCGGACATCATCTATGCGTCCGGCCCGTCCTATACCTCCACCTATGCGCAGGAAGGTCTGGTTCTCGATCTCAACGCGTATGCCGACCAGTACGGCTGGAAGGACCGTGTACTCAGCGTTATGTATGACGCCTGCACGGTCGATGGCAAACTCTATTCCATCCCAGGCGCGATGGTCGTCGGCGGACTCTACTACAACAAGGAACTCTTTGCAGAAAAGGGCTGGCAGGCTCCGACCACCTGGGACGAGATGATTGCCCTGTTTGACGCGGCGCAGGCCGACGGTATCTATGCGCTTGGCGCGGGCAACAAAGGCTGGAAACCGTGCAACATCCACTTTGGCTCTATGGTTATCAACCACACGCTGGCACCGTCCGCCATGTATGATGCGCTGTCCGGCACCTCAAGTTTTGATACGCCCGATATGGTCAGCGCAGTGCAGATCTCCGCGGACTGGTACAAGAAAGGCTATTTCGCAGGACAGGATTATGTGAACCTCGACTCGATGGAGGTAATGCAGCTGCTGGCCGACAAACGCTGTGCAATGGTTATGGCGCCGACGCTTTACACCCAGTTTGTTGCGCAGTCCACTCTGGCGAACAATCCGGAAGCGGTTGGCTTTGTACCGATGCCCTCGACCTATACGGATGAACCGATCTATGATGTCTCCATGACTTCGAACTATGCGATCAACGCCGCAACAAAATATCCAGATGAGTGCGCAAAGATTCTGGACTATATGCTCACACCGGAATTCGTTGTTGAAATGACGAAAGGTTGGCCGGGATACTGGACAATCCCGATCAAGGAACTTGCAAATGTTGACACCTCCTCTCTCACGGGACTTTCGCTCTTCACGATTGACTGCGTGAAGAATGCAATTCCGTACATCGACAAGGGGAACTTTGCATACCATCCCTCCACGTTCTTCCCGCCGGCCACGGTTACGGCATTCACTGATATCGACACGGTCTGGCAGGGTGTGGTGACGGCGGAGCAGTATTGCGCAACGGTCGCAAAAGAACTTGCCGCCGAGATCGCGGCAAAGTTGATTTGCCCGCTCGCAAAACCGGCTTACTAAACAGGCACTCCCATAGGATTCCTGCGGCGGCTGCGGCATGAATCGCAGCCGCCGCATCGAACGTTCTGTACCGAAACATTCAGTAGGGGGTATACCCGTGATTAGTACCAGAAAGAAAAGAGACGTCCGGGAAAGAAAGTTGCCGTATCATCTGCTGTCGCTGCCGGCAATCTTCTTGAGCGGGTCGATTGTCCTCCTGCCGGCGATTCAAACAATCTTAGCCTCGTTTACCAAGTGGAATGGCATCTCGAAGGCAAAGGTTTGGATCGGGCTGCAGAATTATCAGGAGATTTTCCACGATTGGGTATTCTGGAAATCTCTGACCAACAATGTCAAGTGGACGCTGATCTTCGTGACGGTTCCCGTCATCATCGCGATGCTTGCGTCCGTGTTTATCGCGTATTACAGAATCGGGCATAAGACGTTTCAAGCCATCTACCTGATTCCGTATCTTCTTGCGCCTACGACAAACGCAATCATCTGGCTGAATATCATCTTCAGCCCGAATGCCGGATTGATCGGGTTTTTGCAACGGGCCGGCTGGGAGATTACCTCGCCGCTAGGAAACATGGGCACGGCACTGCTGGGCGTTGCAATGGTGGATATCTGGCACTACTGGGGGTTTTTAACGGTCATATTTCTTGCCGCGCTGCGACAGACGCCGCTGGATCAGCTGGAGTCCGCACAGCTAGACGGCGCAAATGGCTGGAAGCTGTTCTTCAATATCTATCTGCCGAATATTTTGCCGACCGTGTCTCTTATGATCGTATTAATCGTGATCTATTCATTCATGACGTATGACTATATCTATTTGCTGACGCAGGGCGGTCCCGCGCACTCCACGGAGGTGCTTAGCACCTATGCATATTCGCTCGCGTTCAGCGCATTCAAGTTTGGAAAAGCCGCTGCGGTATCACTCTCGATGGGACTGATTGGAAGTGTCGCTGCATATTTCTATACATGGCTGTCGCGGAAGGAGGCAATTGAATGAAGACTAAACGCCTATTGACGCGCTCGCGTGATAAAAAGAAGTCGGTTGCATTCTGGATCGCCGTATCGATCCTTTGCCTGCTCGCGCTCATATCGCTCTTTCCGCTTGCGCTGGTCGTGCTGAACAGCTTTAAGACGCATACACAGATCATGCTCAACCCGTTCTCCTGGCCGACTTCGTTTTCATTCCATAACTATGTTTACACATGGGAGATCGGAAAATTCGGTTCCGGGTTTATCAACAGCATCAAACTGACGGCAAGCGCAATCATTGCCGGTGTGATCGGTTCCTCTACCATGGGCTATGTGCTGGCGACCCGACGGGTCAAAACCTGGAGGCCGTTGACGTTGTATTTTATGCTGGCAACCACGGTGCCGCTGCAGATGTTTATGCTGCCGCTGTATTCGACGTTTGTTGACCTGAAGCTCATGGGAAACGTCTATGCGGTCGGCGTAGCGATTGCCGCCTGGAACCTGCCGATGCCGATCTTTCTGATGCGCACCTATTTTTTGAAGGTGCCGTTTGAGCTGGAAGAGGCGGCGAGAATCGACGGGGCAAACACATTCCATGTGCTCACAAAGGTCATCATGCCGATCGTGTCGCCGGGCATCATCACAGTTGCGTGCATCATCGGCCTGTTTTCGTGGAATGAATACCTACTGACGACGACGTTGCTCAAAAACGAGGTAAACTTTACCGCAACCCTGAAATTCCTGAATCTGAACGGAACATTTTCCCGCGATTTCAGCGTGATTATGGCAGGCGCCGTCATCATGGTCATCCCAATGGTGCTGGTGTTCCTGCTGTTGCAAAAACGCTTCATCGAAGGCATGGCAAACGGCGCGGTGAAGGGATAACAAAACAAGATAGCTGAGGGTGAAACAAATATGGGTATAATGCAATTTCGCGACAAAATCTATGCCGGCGTTCTGGGGAAAATCATCGGCGTCTATATGGGACGGCCCGTAGAAGGTTGGAGCTATGATGCGATTCGAAAACAATTCGACTTTATTGACTATTATGTGGCGCATAGGACGGGCGCGCCGTTCATCGTTCCGGACGACGACATTTCCGGCACGTTTGTGTTCTATCGTGCGCTGGAGGACAACGGCTATCCGCAGCAGATCAAAGCGGAGCAGATCGGCGAAGCATGGCTCAACTACATCGTAGAGGACAAGACCATCCTCTGGTGGGGCGGGCTTGCGCGCTCTACGGAGCACTCGGCCTATCTTCGCCTGAAGGCGGGGATTCAGCCTCCCGCCAGCGGTTCCGGCGAGCAGAACGGCATGGCGATTGCGGAGCAGATCGGCTCTCAGATATTCATCGATACCTGGGCGATGGTGAACCCCGGCAATCCCGCGCGTGCGGCCGAGATGGCGAGGGAGGCCGCGATGGTCAGCCACGACGGCATCGCGATTGAGTGCGCGGTGTATCTTGCGGCGTTGGAATCACTGGCGTTTGTCGAGCGGGATTTGGATATCCTTCTGAAAACATGCCGACAGTATATCGGCGACAATGCGTATGGCAGAGCGCTCAACGCCCTGCTTGACGATGTGATTGCGCAGTGCGACGCGGCCAGCGACTGGCGAACAGTGCGCGATTGGATCGAAGAGAACCATAATTACGCGAAATACCAGGGCAACTGTCCGATGGTGCCAAACCATCTTTCTGTCATCATGGCGCTTAAGATGGGCGGGGATGATTTCCGCAGGAGTGTTGCCATTGCGGTATCTGCCGGATGGGATACCGACTGCAACGGTGCAAACGTGGGCTGCCTGAACGCAATCCGTCTCGGGCTGGACAGCATCAATGCCGACACAGATCTGCGCGGCCCTGTTGCCGACCGTATGTATGTGGTCAGCACCGACGGCGGGGATTGCATCTTCGACGCAGTGCGCGAGACGCGAAAGATTCTCCGTGCCGCCGCTGCGCTCAACGGCGAGGCAATCCACCAGCCGCAGGAGCGGTACGCGTTTGAATATCCGGGCAGCGTTCAGGGCTTTTTACCGCACCCGCCGCATACCTTCGGGCAGGCGGTCAAGCGCGTCTACAACA
This sequence comes from Christensenellaceae bacterium, assembly GCA_963667195.1. Lineage (GTDB taxonomy): Bacteria > Bacillota > Clostridia > Christensenellales > CAG-138 > UBA7703. The sequence goes on along the minus strand of OY762962.1, from coordinate 708,584 downwards.
CGCTCGTCTCGGAAGGGAAGCCGGGGCTGTCCATCGTCTACGAGGGGGTGTCTGGGAGCGTACACGCAACCGTGTCCGTGCAGACCTATGTTGACCCGAGCCCGAAAGCCGCGCCAGATACAAGCTACTTTGAGGTTTACGCAAGCCCCGCGCTGTATGCGGGACAAACGGTGCATGCGCAGGTGGATTGCCGCCAGCGCTCCAACCCGGAACTCAAGTTCTTCATCGATTACTATGACGCAAACGATGAGATTGCTACGCTTGTGAGCGAGCAGAGTTTCTCGCTGCAAAAAGGCGAAAACGCGATTTGTTGGGAGGTTCCCGATACGCATGGCCGCGCAATCTATCGCCTCGGCATTCTTTTATGCTCTGATGTACGCAAGGACGGAGAGATCATCCTCCGCACGTTGGACTGGAAGGGATCGCCCAAGTGCTTCTATATGGGCAAGGCAAACGAACTGACCCCGGGCATCAGCCCGTTTGTGACGCGCACGAAGTGGATGATGGCCTTCATGAACAGCATGAAGCACACGGGGCCGGATTATCTAGCAACCTTTGCGATTTCGCATCCCGAGCGCAACGGCGTCCTGACCATCGGCACCACCGAATGGGACGACTACTCCGTTGCCTCTGAAATTCAGTTTGTACATGCGCGTTATGCAGGGCTGGTTGCGCGCGCAAAAGGGCACAGGCGCTATTATGCCGCAGTCTTTCAGGACGGGAAGTTTGCGCTCGTCAAGCGCAAAGGCGCAAATAGTACGGTGCTTGCCGTTTCGGAAACGGGCTATCGTGAAGGGGACTGGCATTCCGTGCGCTTTGATGTGAAGGATAGCGCGCTTGATATGTATGTCGACGGACAATGTGTCGTTTCGGCACAGGACGATGAATTCCGCACCGGCGCCGCGGGGTATGTTGCTGACGAGGGCGCGATTGTCGCCAATACGTTTGCGGTACGCGCGCTGTAACGAAGATGGAGTACGCGATTGTTTCAACGGCGGTCGCCGACCACATCCAGCTTTCCTCTGGCGAGGATATCGGCTTCCGCCTAGGCGGCGCGGGCATCTATGCCTGGAGCGGCGTCCGGCTCTGGACCGATTCCTGCCGCTTGATCACAGGCGTGGGTGCCGATTTTTCTACGCTGTTTAGCGGTTGGCTCCGGGAAAGCGGAGCGGACACGAGCGGTTTGATTGAAAAAGATGCACGCACTGCGATTTCCAATATCCAGTATTTCGAGGACGGGGAACGCGTGGAGACGCCGGAATACGGCCTTATGCATTATGCCAAGCTCGAAGCGACACCGGAAGAGATTGCGCAGTATGCAAGGGGCGCAAAGGGCGTCTACCTCTTCAAGGATTTATCCGAGACATTCTGGGATCGGTTGCTTGCGTATAAGAAGGAGCTCAGATTTCGGCTCCTGTGGGAAATCAACGCGGACGCAGCCAAACCGGAACACTACGAAGAAGTCTTGCGCCGCGCGGAGGAATGCGACGTGTTTTCGATCAACCGCGCGGAGGCCATGGCGTTGTTCGACACAACCAGCGAGCAGCGCGCGATTGGAAACCTGGTGCGGTGGGGGTTGCCGATGGTCTACCTCCGGCGGGGCGCGAGAGGCGCAACCATAATCACTCCGAGCGGTGTGGAGGAGATTCCACCTGCACCCGTGGAACATGTAGTTGACCCGACCGGCGCGGGAAACAGCGCAAGCGCTGCGGTACTGTATGGCTTTTGCGAGGGGATGACGCCGTATGAATGCGGACTCTTGGGCAGCATCAGTGCGAGCTTCTGTATTCGCCAGTACGGGCCGCCCGTAATCGATGATTCTATTATGGCGCAGGCAATGAAACAGCTGAAGAAAATGAAGAGGGATCACGACAATGCGCAAAAGCGATGAGATACGGAACAAACCATCCATACAATCGATACATAAAACATATGAGTACGAGAACAACGTACCCCCGCGCGGTTTTTTTATCAATGGCCGCCCGGCGTTGACGCAGATCGATCCGGACAAGGTCGGTGATTATGTGATCGTTCTCGTGCGCGACGCACTCTGTGCCTATGGTGAAGATCCGGCAAAGGTGGTTGCAGACCGTTTGGAGCGGGCGGAACTGATCGGACAATCGGGTATGTTCACCTCCTATTCCGGCTGGTATAAGGGTGCGCATATCACGGCTGTCAGCGGCGGGAGCGGTGCGCCGGAGATGGAGCTGATCCTGTACGATTATCTGGAGTTTACCAACGCGAGCACGTTCATTCGCCTCGGCGGTTCTGGTGGGTTTGGAGACGGCGTAAATCCCGGCGACCTGGTGATTGCCTCCGGCGCGGTTCGCGGGGAGGGAATGACCCGCGCCTACATCGACGCGGGCTATCCGGCCGCGGCGCATTATGAGGTGGTTCTTGCTATGGTGCAGGCGGCGGAAACGGTAAAGCATCCCTATCATGTGGGTGTAACCGTATCCTGCGACAGCGATTATGTTGGCGGCGGAAGACCTGGCGTGGGCGGATATCTGCAGCCGCGAAATATTGAACACGCGGCGGTGTATAACCGCGCAGGGTGCCTTAACGGAGATCGTGAATCCTCCGCGGTCATCACGCTTTCGGCGCTGTTTGGCAGGCGCGGCGGCTCGGTTTGTTCGGTTTCGGACAACATGTGTTCCGGTGCGCGTTTTACAGAGGGAATCGGGCATAACTATGCGCTGGATGTGGTGCTGGAAGGATGCGCAAACCTGCAACGAATGGACACACAAAAGGGAGAAAAACCAAATTGGTATCCCGAACTGGCAGAGAAGGAGTCATAACGCATGGAGAACAGACAACCGAGCAATCCGATGTGCCGTCAGGCGTGGAGCATACCCGCGTTGATTCGGGAGCAGTATGCGCCGCTGGAACACATGGCAAGAACGCTGATGACGACGCCGGAGATCTTCTCGATTCAGAGAATCATACTCACAGGCTGCGGGGACTCCTATGCCGCCGCTTTGTCTATGAAGCATATCTTTGAACTCTTGACGCAGATTCCAACCGAGGTGGTTGAGCCGCTGGATCTTGCGCGCTATTATCACCCGAAGCAGATTGGTTTTGCGCCGAATAACCCGCTGGTATTTGCGGTGAGCAATTCCGGCAGTGTATCCCGCGTGGACGAGGCGGTGCAGTTTGTCAACGCACACGGCGGCTTTACGGTCGGCATCACCTCCCGGCTGGATTCACCGCTTGGTGCGCACGCAAAGCGGGTGTTCCAGACGGCGATCGATTCATTTGAACCATCGCCGGGGGTGAGGAGCTATCTCGTCTCCGTTTTGTCCCTGCTGCTGCTGGCGATTCGAATCGGGGAGGTGCGCGGCCGGCAGACCATGGATCAGTCCGAACAGCTGCGGCGCGATATCCTGCGTCAGGCAGATGTGTTCGAGCAACTCTTGCCGCAGATGGACGAGCAGACGCGGGAGCTGGCTCTCCGCTGGCGCGAGATGCCCGCGTTTGACTTTATCGGCGGCGGGTTTGACTATGCAGCGGCGTTCTATGGCCACGCGAAAATTCTGGAGGCGACAGGAAGGCACTCCTCCTGCGTGGACGCGGAGGAATGGCTGCACCTCAACTTTTTTGCGCGTGGCGTCGCCACCACGGCGACGGTGATCGTCGCAAACACGACAAACCCGGCGATCAGCCGCGTTTCGGAAACGATTCGATACGCAAGACAACTCGGCAGGCCGCTGTTGATCCTCACGGACGGAGAATTGGAGGCGGCAGAGGATCATGAGCCTGTAATCCGCGTTCCGAAGACGCAAACACAGATCACGATGCCGCTGACGCAGTTCGTGCCGCTGGCGCTGCTGGCAGGATATCTGAGCGAAGCGCTGGGTGAAGAATACGGACGCGGATGCAAAGGCCCCTGGCAGTTTGCAGACGGAGCGGCCTGCATACGCAACAGCTGTGTTGTCGTCCGCAAGACTCTGCTGCAGCAGGAATCATAATTTGAGAGCATAAGGGAGCAACATCATGGGGAATGGAACAAAGATGGACGCAAAAACGGCACGCGTGATGATCTGGGAGGAACTGCGCAAGGTTGCAAAGCCGGACTCGCGCTTTAGCTGGAACTTTGCGGAGTTTATTACGGATTATGAAGGTAGCGAACACTGCGCAAAGAACCTTTGTCAGACGGAAATCTATCAAAATTCGAACGTGATCTTCATCACGCCGGACAACAATTTGGAACGGCTCCGCGAACAGGCGATCCGTGATCGAAAGACCATTTTAATGACCAACTACAGCATCTCGCGGGGTGTGTTTCTTCTCCGTCCCGAGTGGATTCCCGCGGGGAAGGAAGAGCTCGCCTCCACGCTCGACGGCGTACAGCGCTTCTGGAAGCATATGACGCTGAAGGAGATACGCGCCACGTTCGATCGGATCGATATGATGGTAACCGGCGCTTCCGCGATCACTCCGAGCGGAATACGCTTTGGGAAAGGGCATGGGTACTTTGATCTGGAATGGGCGTTCTTCCACACCATCGGCGTCGTCGGAGACGAAACCCCAGTGTTCTGTGTCGGCCACGATTGCCAGGTGGTTGATGTGGAGGTCACGGTGGAACCGTATGACACGGCGATCGACTATATCGTCACGCCGACGCGTGTGATCCGTACGCGAAACGAATTTCCAAAGCCGAGCCATGGCGTTTACTGGAGTTTGCTCGCGCCGGGCATGCGGGAGCAGATACCTCCGCTGCAGGAGCTCTGGATGGATCAATTCTGCAAATAAGGATAATCGCAGCGAAATAAACAAGGGGTTTTGATATGTTGAAGCATATAAAGATACAAACCAACGATCGCGATGTCGTCTCCTTGACCGACGAGGTCAAGGCGTATGTCGAAGGAAGCGGTGTTCAGGAGGGAATTTGCCTTGTGACGATTCCGCACACAACCGCGGCTTTGACAGTCACATCCTTTTGGGACCCGAACGGGTTTCTGGATCTTCAGGACGAAATCTGCCGATTGATCCCGACGCGGATTGACTTCAAACACCAGCACGACACACCGCAGGACGCGGCGGGGCACGTGAAGTCGTCACTGATCGGCGCTTCCCTGTCATTAATCGTGCATGAGGGCAAGCTGCTGTTAGGGCATTCACAAGGCATCTTTTTTCTGGAGTTTGACGGGCCGCGGAATCGCGAATATTTTATCAAAATACAGGCCGATCCGGCTTGAAGCATCGTGTGTGAATGAATGAGTGCCGATATCGCCGAAGAATGGAAGCGAAAACATGAGGAAGATTATTTTAGACTGTGATCCCGGAATGGACGACTCCGTGGCGATTGCCATGGCGGTAAAAACGCCGGCGCTGTCCCTGCTTGCGGTTACCGCGGTCAACGGCAACTATCCGGTGGATGTGACGAGCAAGAACGCACTTAAGATGCTTGAGCTACTTGGACGAACGGAAATTCCGGTTGCGCGCGGCATGGCGCGCCCCATGGTTCGCCAGTCTCCGAAAGACCCGTTTACACACGGCGTGGACGGGCAGGCGGAGAACTTTCTGCCGGAGCCGAAAACGAAGCTGAACAGCCTTCATGCTGTGGATCTCATCATTGAAACGATCCGGGCAAACCCGCACGAAGTGAGCATCGTCTGCACGGCGCCGATGACAAACATCGCTATGGCGTTTGTAAAAGCGCCGGAGATCATCCCGCTTGTGGAGCGCGTCGTTGCCATATCCGGCATGTTCGGGTTGAATGAATTTGCTTTTTTGAACGCCACGGGAGACTCGCCGCAGAGTGAATGGAACGTATTTGTGGATCCGGAGGCGGCGGATGTCGTCTATCGTTCGGGCGTTCCGCTGACGCTGATCGGGCTGGATGTTGCGACGCATTTCTGCGTCAATTTCACTGAAGCAGAACTGATTGCACTGGAGCAAAGCCCGCGCGGCGAGGCGCGGTTTTTACGTCAGGCAATCCGGTTTGTCAACAGCCGCGGATTCGAAGCCTACTGTACGGTCATCGACTGCCTAGCGCTCGGCTATGCAATCGACCCAACGTTAATCGAAACAAAGCCGTTTCATGTCGGGGTGGAAACCAAGGACGGGTTGACGCTGGGGATGACCGTCCGCGACGGGCGGCATCATCATATTTGGTCGGAACTGCCTCTCGTTGAGGTTGGTGTCTGGGCGGACTATGACCGGTTTTTAAAGCAACTGATGTCGCTGATATTGGCATAGTAAACAGAACGGGGAGAGGGTATGAAACGACGGGAATCCATCTATATTGCAGGGCCTGAGTGCTTTTACTCCGGCGGATTTAATCAACTCAACGCCATGCGGCGCTTTGCTGAGGTCAACGGGTTTGATGTATCCCTGCCGAACGACACGCCGTTGAAGCTTGATCATGAGGATCTGCGGAAGAATGCTGATGTAATCTTTGAAAACTGTGCGCAGAGCATGAACCAATCCACGGCAATCCTCTGCGACCTGGAATTCTATCGCGGGCCGGAGGCCGACGGCGGGAGCATTTATGAGTTGGGCATGGCATATGCCAGAGGCATCCGCTGTTATGGTTATACGCGGGATAAGCGCGAGATGAAATGGAAATATCAAGGCCTCACGCTGAAAGACGGCTTGCCGTATGACCGCAAGGGGCGTGTGCTGCCTTATTGGGATCTGCCGTTTTCGCCGAACGTGGTGGGCTCGACCAAGATTATCGAAGGCGGATTTGCCGATTGCCTGAAGCTCTTTCAAACCGATTTGGAGGAGGAGCGTAAACGGGATGAAGCCAAGGCCGAACCCTCATCGAAAGTGGAGAGAACAGTGCATACCCCTACAATCTATCTATCAGGGCCGGAGCGCTATGATGTCAACGCACAAGAACGCTATACGGGGATGCGGCGCTTATGTGAAGCTTACGGGTTCTCGGTGATTACGCCGATGGATGCTATCGAACAGCAACAGACGGAAGACCCATATGCACGCGCGGCGCAAACACTCCGCCGAAACGCAGAACATGTGCGCGCGTGCGATATCTTGATCGCTAACCTGAACGACTTCCATGGCTGGGAACCGGAGAGCGACACATCGTTTGAGTGTGGCATGGCGTTCCAACTCGGTAAACGCCTATATGGCTACATGGACAGCACCTTGCGGATGCGAGATCGGGTGCCAAGCCTCGGCGAGGCAAATGGGTGGCGTGACATTTGCGGTTGCAACGTGGAAAACTTTGACTATCCGCTGAATCTGATGTTTGCCTCCTCAATGCCGGTGTTTGAAGGAACATTTGAACAAGTCATTGAGAAGATCGTAAAAGAAATATAATTCATGAAAAATGTAATGTTCTTTTCTGGTCCCCCTACAGCAATATGGCCATATGCTATCTGTGATGGATGCATATGGTCATATTGTGTTGTTCGATCGTTTCACTATTTTGGAAAAAGCAAGTCTAAACGAAAAAGAGAAATTGCGTTACAGTTTGGCTAATCAGTTTTTAATAATTACATGTTATGAATCCCAAGTAATTTTCTATAGAAATTTAAAATCAAACTGTGGAAGACGCATCATTCTGGTAATCAACCTGTTATAATGTAAGATAATAAGTAATTATCCAAGGTATCGATGTGTTGTGTGAGGGGGGGACGATTGATGAACTCCGAAATAAGGAATATGTTTCGCCCAGAAAACGGCGCGTTCACCGTTTTTGTCGTTGAGCAACGCTTCGTAATCGGACGAGGTCACGAGTTTTTCCAGTCATACGTCAACACACCAAATTACTTCGATTCGGAAGAGAAGGTTAAACGCCAGTTCTCAAAAGTCATGGACTATATTGGCAAGAGTGTTGCGCCTGTATCAACACTGATGTCTTTCTTGTCAGTGTCGCCTCAAATAGCTACGATTTCTGAAATAGTTTCGTCGCTTTGCAAATTGTTTACGGTGCATGAACATCAGTCAGCTGGCCCTGAGGTAATTGACCCAATAATTATTCAAGAAGGACATATATCAAAGCGCGAACTAACGAAAATTATTAATATTAATAGAGATAGCATCTTATGTCCTTCAATCATCATACTACTCAAAGATAATGATTTTGATCGTGCCAAGGTACTTTTATCGGAATGCCCAGATGGTATATATGTAAAAACAATTCGGAATAATGGTGAAGAAGAAGTTTTTAAAGTTGTAAATAATGGCGCTGAAGATATTGGGTCATTTATCACTTCTTTTTCTGAGCAGTGCTTCTGTACGTGTTCAAAAACTAAAAGAAGCGTTTTACTGGATTCAACCTGGGCAGAAAACTTGGTCATCTCCGATTATGGTCCACAGCTTTTCCGCATCCGTGCTTGTTTATTAGTTGATCAAAAGGAAACGGTTCAAGAGGACTTATCAAGCTTGATCTTGGAACTATCTGCTAAAAGAGGGAGTTCGGAAAAAGACGAGCACATATTGCGAAGTATGGAGTGCATTGCAAAACTATTTCGAGTTTTCTGCTTGGATTATGGCGGACAAGATATTATTGACGCTGCTAATTTAGCAAGTCAACTAAACAACGAGGTTTTGTTAGCACAAATATATAGATATGCAGAATTCCTACCAAATTGTCCGCAAGAGCAAAAAAATGAATTATATATGAAAGGATATTCAATTTTTCAAAGAAACAGGATGGAAGATCATGCAATTTACTGTCGAAATAACATGCTCGTTCAGCAATTCTATACAGACACTATCTTTCCCGAACAATTCAGAGATTTACAAATTGAAGCTATAAATAATGTTCCCGGCATGGTGGGAATGTCCCATATTTACAATAATGTTGGCGTTGCATATCTTTACTGCGGTTTACCAGAGATTGCTATTGATTTCTTTACAAAAGGACTTGATTATGCACGGTATCAGGATAGAATAGTTCAAAATCTTGCATTAGAAAGCAATAGAGTTATAGCTGAAAGCTACTCTTATAATACAGTTGATGAGAAACGGTTACACTATTTGCTTAGACGTGTTTTTGATGGTATGGGTTTGAATAAACTCCCATTTTTAGCTGCAGATTTCGCCTTAAATATATTAGCTGTGGCTTATCGACAAAATCCACGTTTTGGTCGCGATTTAGTCCATGAATTTCCGGTAATTGAGTTATTAAACCGATCTTTTGCCGTAAATACTATGGGGTCTGGACATCGCTTACTCCAACTCCAATACCTTACTACACATTATTCTTCATGGTTTACTTTGTTGGACGAATGTATAATTCCAAGAATTATTGATCCAACATGTGGGAAACGAATGGAGTTTACAATGCGATATGGACTGAGCCCATTTGATTTTGATACTTGGCTATAATAATGCAGCGATTGAACTCAGGAGTAAAAAACCATTAATTGATGGCATCTTAATGTTTCTTTTGTATTCTTGAGTAGTATTAAAGAAGCTATGTCTACTATTGGCGTTGGCTGCCTCAAAGGCATATTCAAAAGAATCGTCTTTTTCAATCGTTGGCATCGAGTTGATCTCAACAAAGAACAAATCTTCTAAAGTTATTGTGCTGTCAATAATCTTTTCTGATAGTACTGATTTATTCCAACGAAGTCTTGTATCAATTCGACCATACGTTTGAATTGGAAAAACATGTGCAAAGTTGATAAAGGCTTTCCTGATTTCATCATCAACTTTTAATAGGGGATATATAGAGAACCCCTGGTCTTGTTCTTTTGCGTCTTTATCATAGATCCAATTTGGATCCATTGTCGCAGGTATAAATAGAATCGGCGGAAGCAAATCAATATCATGCTCTAGAATGTTATACACAATTGGGAATGTTAAATCATAACCCGGAATAAACTCTTGATATGTTCCTTGGATTTTTCCTACATCATCGGAACCTCTTTTAACACCAAGACTACTTCCTAGATTGAGAGGCCGAAATATCCCTGTTTCCAAGTCACTGCTCAAAGTGGCGGGTACATTTAGCCCAGTTCCCGCAGCTATAAAATTAGATATTTCCTTATTTTCCGTCGTTACTATTGCAATAGCATTACAGGGGATACATGGAATCGATAGAAAACTGCATACAGATGGTACTAAGCTCATGGAGGACAACTCAAAACTACCACAATTTAGATTGAGTACGAAATCAATTTGAGGAAGGGTTCGATCAATGGCTTTTTGAACAAATGTTCGCACATCCAATATAAACGGTATGCAATTTAATTCCTGTACTGCATTCATCCAACCAGTGATAATATTACTCTTCCATATCCAATAGTGATTGAAACCTGGAGCATCTTCTTTTTCAAAGATATATACTATTGCGATGGTTTTCCCACTAACAATTCGAAGCAACGATTTGACTTCTTGCGGGTTGCTCATAACTTCGCCTCACTTTTTAGTTAGACTGTTATTACAAAATAGTAAATTGAAATCATTGCGATCTGCGATTAAGCTATCCTAATATATCTGTATTTTCTTATACCTTGGATAATTACTTATTATCTATAGAGGAAGGGCAGCGCGGATCACTCCGCGCTGCCCTTTTTAACATGAGAACGTCAGTTTATTCCGTGGATGCTTTGTAGATAAGATCTCCTTTTGCTTTGCTGCAGCAACGTGTGTGTAAATCTGCGTCGTTGTGATAGAGCTATGCCCCAATAATCTTTGGATATATCGAATGTCGACGTCTTCCTCTAGTAGGAGTGTTGCAAAAGAGTGACGGATCATATGTGGCGTAATATGTTGCTTAATCTCCGCCTGCTTTGAGGCTCGGGATAACATAGAGCGGACGGATTGCTCTGAAAGCCGGTTCCCCCGCTGATTGACAAAGAAGAATCCACTTTTAGAGATCTGCTTCTTGTGGCATGATTGATATTTCTTTAGGGTTTTGATTACCTCTTTGTTCTCGATTTGAATCATTCGCTCACGAGAGCCCTTACCCAAAATGCAGATCGCGCCGTTGAGCATATCAACATCTGAAGGCCGGATCGAACAAAGTTCTGAAACACGGATGCCGGTGGCAAATAGTAACTCCAGAACAGCAACATCGCAGAGTAAAGCTCGATGCTTATCTTGTGTTAACTCATCTTCATTGACCTCTGAATACAGCTCGCTCAGCAACTGGTTTAGCGTTGAAAAAGGTACCGTTTTAGGTAATGTAAAAGGTTCCCGATAGGAGATCTTCATCTGCGCAAACGGATTTTGTTCAATCAGTTCTGAATCTAGTAAATATGAGAAAAACGCTTTCAGTGATGCGATTTTACGCTTGATCGACTTTGGCTTGAATCGTTGATGCATGTCAGATATGTATCCAGACAGACATGTTTTGTCGAGAGACGAGTTGTTTACGATAAAGAATTCATCGAATTGACGCAGATCAATCCGGTAGGCCTTTAGTGTGTGGGAATCTAAATTTTTCTGATATTCACAATAGCGCAGATAGTCTTGTATTTGAGTCGATAGGGTAACCATATGAACCACACTCCCGAACGCATTTGATCCATCATACGGCAAGTGCGGGTTTTAGAGTAACAACGATTGTGTGTTGTCCGAGTTAATTATTCGTATTATCGAAATTTGGTGGCGTATAAGCCCGGTTACTGTAAATTTCAGGAAATCAGTTTTTAGCGAGTAAGATGAGTTCGTGTTTAACTAGAATATTACTGAAAAAAGAGGAAATAGAGCATTTATTATCAAAAATAGAATAATAGTTATGGCGTAACGAAAATATATTGACAAATTTCATGAGCTGTAGTAAGCTGCATTCAGATAAGCTGAAAGGGGGCCATGTTTTGCGGACATCATCTGTTTACCTGCGAGATATTGCTGATATAATCGCAGGTTATACTGATTTGACAATTGAGGAAGCAGAATATTGCTATTCTGCGCTACAGGCGAATAGTTTTTCAGACACAGATGCGTTAACACCTCTTCAGGTAATGTATCGCCCGAAAGAGGCTGCAGCAAAAGCCCTTGTCAGAAGCGGAGATGTTTTGGTCAAAAGACTGAATCCAAACTTCGCTTTTGTAGCAGGAAACGTTTCAAAACTAACAGTCGCGACGCAGTCACTTTTCATTGTTCGACCAAATGAGCAGGTCTTGCCTGAATACCTAGCTTACTTGTTCGAACAGAAGGAAGTGCTCTCTCAAATAGAACACATTTCCGGTAGTGGCCTCGCAATACGAGCTGTAACGAAGGATAAGCTCATGAATGCAGAGATACCAATTATACCATTAGAACAGCAGCATGCAATCGGACAGCTATGGATTCTTACTAAAAGGCGAAGACGCTTATTGGCTGAGTATACTGCTGAATATGAGCGGCTGGCATTAGTGCTTTCAAAAAAAACGATAATCGATGGAGGATTTACCTATGGGAACGCGGATTGAAGACATTACAGCAGTTTTATGGAAGGCAGCTGGAACATTCCGTGGATCTATCGATGCTGCAAATTATAAGGACTTTGTTCTTTCCATGCTCTTTCTCAAGTATCTCAATGATACCTATAAAGAGCAGATTCGTGATTTGGAAGTGAAGTATAGCGGGAATCAGGTGCGAATTGAACGCGCAAAACAGAACTTACCGATAGTTTTGGACGAAACGCAGCGGTTTGATTATCTGTATGATAATCGCTTTGATGTGAAAATTGGTTCGCTTATCAACGCCGCTCTGCAGGGAATTGAAGATGGCAATAGCGGCCTTCGCGGTGTTTTTCGCAGTATTAACTTTAACAGCGAAGCAATGCTTGGCAACCCTCAGCAAAAGTGCACAAAACTACGGACACTACTCGAGGATTTTCGTCCTCTGTGCTTGGAACCTTCGCAAATCGAGCATGAAGAAGGCAAAGATTCCGCGTTTATCGTAGGCGACGCATACGAATATATGATAGGCGAGTTCGCTTCGGAAGCGGGCAAAAAAGCCGGAAGCTTCTTTACTCCTGGCATGGTCTCAGAGCTGATGGCACGGTTAACCGCGCCACGGATTGGAGATTCGATTTACGACCCCACTTGCGGATCGGCTTCACTGCTGATTCGAACTGCGCTGCAATCCGGCGATTTGCACAAGGTTGCGATCTACGGTCAGGAGATGAATGGTTCATCCTGGTCGATGGCGCGAATGAACTTGTTTATCCATGGAATCCATGTGGATAGTGGTGACATCGCGTGGGGCGATTCCTTGTCCAACCCGATGCATCTGGATTCCGATGGGAATCTTAAGCAGTTTGATGTGATCGTCGCGAACATGCCATTTTCGCTGGATAAGTGGGCAGAGGGGTTCAATCCCGGAGGGCAACAGGATGGCGAAACTGCAACGGATAAGAAGTTTGCAATGCGGCCGGAGCTGGATAAATATCACCGATTCGATTGGGGAGTTCCCCCGGCAAGCAAAGGCGACTGGGCGTTCCTGCTGCACATGATTTACAGCTTACGTAGCAATGGCCGGATGGCGGCTGTTGTGCCGCACGGCGTACTGTTTCGCGGGGCTGCGGAAGGGCGTATCCGACAAGCGATTATTGAACGGAATTTGCTGGATGCTGTGATTGGGTTGCCGGAGAATTTGTTCTATGGCACGTCGATTCCCGCGTGCATTCTTATCTTCAAAAAGAACCGTCCGACGGAAGATATTCTGTTTATCGATGCTTCCGGAAAAGATGCGGACGGGAACTTGCGATATAAAAAGGACAAGAACCAGAACCGCCTAGAGGAGAAGCATGTGAATGCTATCTTCGAGGCGTATCAAGCCCGCGAGGATATCGAGCGGTTTGCACATGTTGCATCGCTGGATGAGATTAAGAAAAACGAATACAACCTCAACATTCCGCGTTATGTGGATACGTTTGAAGAAGAAGAGCTTGTGGACATTGAAGAAGTGCAGGAGAATATCGCTCGACTGAAAAACGAGATTGCCGAGGTGGAAGCACAAATGGAAGGGTATTTAAGGGAGTTGGGGTTATGATAGAAGTCGATTTTTCAAACAGAACCTACGTATGCCCATTTTGCAATTGCAGGCAAGCTTATTCGGGACATGTTTCGGTAGTTACGGGCGAATATGCCCAAAAATTCCAAATCCAACTGTTCCACGTGAAATGCTCAAATGAAGCTTGTGGTCAGATTACTATTGTAGCAAGGCAATATAGCGGAGGAAAGCAATGGGATCTTGTACCCGAAGTTGTTTATCAGAACTACCCAGATTATATTCCACAGCAAATCCGCGACGATTATGTTGAGGCGTGTTTAACCTTGGAACGTAGCCCCAAAGCCGCGGCAACCTTACTACGTCGTTGCCTGCAAGGCATGATACGAGATTTTCATGGGATCACCAAAGATAAACTCGCAGACGCAATCAACGAACTCCAAGGTAAAGTCACTGCTCCGCAATGGAAAGCGATTGACGGATTGCGAAAGGTTGGCAACATTGGTGCACACATGGAAAAGGATGTAAGCTTGATCGTTGATATCGACCCCGATGAAGCGGACAAGCTGAAAAGGTTGATTGAGTTGTTATTGGATAAGTGGTACATCGCTCGCCATGAGGAAGAGGCCTTGTGCGCAGAGGTTGCGGGGATATCTGATTCTAAACAAGCGAAGCGGAAGGGTAGCTAATGAACGAAGCAATCAAAAACCGCATAGAACAAGTTCGGTGTGGGGAAGTGCCTGATGGGTATAAAGTAACCCAATCAGGAATTTTACCCCTGAATTGGCATGCTGAACAGCTGAGTTATCATTTACAGGAATACTCAGAGTTTTCAAATGACGTGGTTAGTTTTCCTGTGGCAACCTCATCAAGAGAAGGGCTACTTCTTCAATCAAAGTATTATCAGCAACAGCGCTTTGATGAAACGCGCCTTGGTTATCATGTTGTGCCGCAAGGCTACATTACATACAGGCACATGAGCGATGACGATATATTCCATTTTAATATCAATACATTTGGGCAAAAATTATTGGTGAGTCCAGAATATCCTGTTTTTTCAACCAAGCCTTCATTGAGAACAATCCTGCTAATAGAGTATTTAAACTTATCTGACCGTTTTTTATATTACTGTCGCGCGCAAAAAAAAGGCAGTACCAGAACGCGATTGTACTTCAAAAACTTACAAAAGTTTTATATGCCTATTGCGCCCCTCCCTGAGCAACAAAAAATCACCGAAATTCTCACGTGCTGCGATCAGGTTATTGCGCTGAAAAAGCAACTGTTGAATGAGAAGCGGCGGCAAAAGCAGTGGCTTATGAAGAAGCTGCTTGATCCAGAAAGTGGAGTGAGATTGCAACAATATGAGGGCGCATGGGATGTAGATCGACTGGATAAGTTGGTATTTTTAGTTAAAGATAGGTATGATCCGCAGTACGATCAACGCACGGTGTCGAGCGTTGAATTAGAAAACATTGAAAGCGTTACTGGGAGACTTATTAATTGGAATAATGATAAATTCCAGAAGAGCACTAAAACAGTTTTCAAAGAAGGCGACATACTATTTGGAAAATTACGACCCTACTTGCGAAAGGCGTTCGTAGCTTCGTTTGATGGCGTTTGTTCTACCGAGATATGGGTAATGAGGCGAAAAGACCGAAGAATCAACCTCAAATACTTATATTATGTATTGATGTCAGAGGAGTTTATATCGTTAGCTAGTTCCACCACCGGAACGAAAATGCCGCGGGCTGAATGGGGATTGGTTGGATCTTTTTGTGTGAGGGTTCCTAGCATAACCGAACAAGAAGGCATTGCATCAATACTTTCTGCCGCTGATCATGAGATCGATTTGCTGGATCAGGAACTATTCCAGTGGCAGCAAAAGAAAAAATCGCTTATGCAGTTGTTATTGACGGGTATCGTCCGCGTGAATGTTTAAGAACAATGATTGAAAGGAAGTGATGTTTATGAGGGTACAAAAATGAGCAATTTTCCTGTTGGCGCAGGTCCATTGCTCAAAACAAGTGTGATGTTGATTAGTTTACGACATAAAACGACATTTTGCAATACGCAAAGAAAGGCAATCAATAGATGGATGCTTCTTATTATATTATCGCCGTTCACTATAAGAACAGCGACGAAACGACCTTCATTGAAAAAGTGAAGTTGCTAGATAATTCTGAGAAATATAGATCTTCGGTCGTCGCGGATATCGAAGGCGGGAACACAGTAATGACCGCAACTAAAGGAAACGACGGCAAGTACTACAAAGGCGCTGAGGTGCATGTAGTAAAGATCGATGGGGTCAAGTACATTCGCACGGATGCGAATACCGTCAAGAAAGACAATCTTGGCAATCTCCCGCAGTACTGAGGTAACAAGCCTATGCCAAGAGACACACACCATGTTGTTCCCAACCCAGCAGGCGGGTGGGATGTGAAGCGCGGCGGTAGCGAACGCGCCAGCGCGCACCGCGACACCAAGACAGAAGCGGTTGACCGCGGACGAGAAATCAGCCGCAATCAGGGGACTGAACTCGTGATTCATGGTACGAACGGCGTTATTCAACGTTCCGATAGCCATGGTAACGATCCGTGCCCGCCAAAAGACAAAAGGTAACTAGCTAGTGGATGCAAGGGGGCGGGGTCGCCCGCTCCCTTGCTTGCCTTATCAATAACAAACACACAAAACGGAGAGGAAGTTATGAAAAAGAGCACAGTACATGTTATGCCGGATAATTCTTCTGCAATGTGGAGTGTAAAAAGAAGCGGAGCACAACACGCGAGCATACGCACAGAAACGAAGCAGGAAGCTGTGAAGGTCGGTCGAATCATGAGCCAAAGATCAGGCAGTGAATTGGTTATTCATGGAGCCGATGGAAGAATACAGCATGCAGATACAATCGTGATGAACACTTGTCATTCTGACAAGGGAAAGTAGTTCGAGGCATAACTATGCTAGAGAAAAAACCGATTGTCGCCATAATGTATGACTTTGACAAGACGCTCTGCACAAAAGACATGCAGGAGTACAGTTTTATTCCAGACGTAAAAATGGACGCTGACACATTTTGGAAAGAATCAGGTAAACTCGCAAAAGATAAGAAAATGGATGCAATTTTAGCATATATGTATCAGATGCTTGATAAGGCACATATAGCCCATAAACCAATTCATCGGAGTAGTTTCGTTGAATCTGGAAAGAACCTTGAGCTCTTTCCGGGAGTTGAAACTTGGTTTGACCGTGTCAATCGACTTGGAGATGAATTAGGAATAACGATTGAGCACTACATTATTTCTTCAGGACTGCATGAAATTATCGAAGGTTCATGTATCTATCATTCTTTCAAAGAAGTTTACGCGTGCGAATTTCTCTATAACGAGAATGATGTTGCTTGTTGGCCGAAAAATGTTGTGAATTACACAACCAAAACGCAGTTTCTATTTCGAATTAACAAGGGCATACTTGATATTTCAAACGACGGCGATTTAAACAAATATACACCAGAAGATGAAAGACGAATTCCATTTCGCAATATGATCTATATCGGCGATGGTCTCACAGATGTGCCATGCATGAAACTCGTTAAGGTAAATGGCGGTTACTCAATTGCGGTTTATCAAAGTGAGCACAGAGATAAAGTTGAAGAGCTATTACGATATGAAAGAGTAGATTTTCTAACTCCAGCAGACTATACGGAGAACAGTGAGCTAGACAAAGTCATTCGGGATATTATCTGCAAAATGGCAATGGTAGATTCGCTAAAAGCAAAGAACAAAGAGCAGATGGACTCAATAAGAGCCATATCTGAAAGGTAATATATGCCAGACCACACAATATTCAACGAGCGCCCGGAGTCTCAGGATCGAGCGATAGCTCTACTACAGGCAATGGGATACAGCTATATCCCGCGGGCAGAGGCTGAGCGCAAGCGCGGTCGGCTTTCGAGTGTGCTGTTTCCGGATGTGATGCGGGAGTTTCTCTCCATGCAGTCATTCCGCTATCGCGATAAGATGACGCAGTTTCCGGACTCCGCAATTGGCGCAGCAATCCGCGATATTGATGCGCCACTTGAGCGTGGACTCCCGTTTGCCAGCAAAGCCATTTATGATAGTTTGCTCTACGGAAAAAGCTGCGAAGTTGAATTGTTTGACGGCGGGCGGCAATCGTTCGATCTTTCCTATATCGATTGGGAGCATCCCGACAATAACATCTGGCAGGTTACCGACGAATTCTCCGTAGAGCGTCCAAACGGAAAATTCGCGCGTCCGGATATTATTGTAATGGTAAACGGAATCCCGCTTGCAGTGATCGAGTGCAAAAAATCGAGCATCACCGTTGAAGAAGGTGTAAAACAAAATGTAAGGAACTGGAAGTCGGAGTATATCCCGCAGCTTTTCAAGTTTGCGCAGATTGTGATCGCTATGAACCCGCAAGAAGTGAAGTATGGCACTTCTAATACGGAAGCGGAGTACTATTGCAAGTGGAATGAAGAAGATACGATTTGGCTGGAGGAATCTGCCAGGAGATATGTTCGTGACGGTCACATACAAGAGCAGGATCGTGCGCTAGTTTCGCTGTTATCCAAAAAACGGTTGCTTGATTTGGTTCGGTTCTATATCTTGTTCGATAATGGCGTGAAGAAGATCGCGCGGTATCAGCAATACTTTGGTGTGGAGAACACCATGAAGCGCATTCGCGGTGAAGATGTCGTTCGGGATCGCGGCGGCGTTATCTGGCATACGCAGGGAAGCGGGAAATCGTTGACAATGGTAATGCTTGTTAAGCGTATCATTGCTGATAACAAGATACACAATCCGCGGTTCGTTTTAGTCTGTGATCGAATTAATCTCGTTTCGCAACTCAGGGATAATTTTATCCGCACGGGTATGCAAGTCAGCGAAGCGACTACCGGGAAAGGACTCATCGCACTTCTAAACACGCCAAGTGAGATTATTATCACAACAACGATTAACAAATTTGAAACGGCTGCTAAAACAAGAACTCGTGTTGATGCAGGCAATATTTTTCTACTTGTGGATGAGAGCCATCGTTCCAACACAGGCGAATTGCACATTATGATGAGCGAGACGCTTCCGAATGCGTTCCGAATTGGTTTTACTGGCACACCGTTGCTGAAGAAAGACAAGAATAATACGTACTTAAAGTTTGGCCGCCAGATTGGAAACGCATATCGCTTTGAGGATGGAATCCGTGATGGCGTGATTGTACCCTTAGTTTATGATGGCAGAATCATTCATCAAAAAGTTTCAAACGAGAAGATCGATGACTATTTGAAAAGTATACTCGCTCCGCTAACCGATGAGCAAAAAGAGGATATGAAGAGAAAATGGAGCCGATTTTTACCGATTGCTCAAACTGAACAGCGGTTGTCCATGATCGCTTTTGACATTCACGAACACTTTTCAACGTATTGCAAGCCGCGGGGGTATAAAGCTCTCGTTGCAGCTTCATCGCGCGTTGTAGCAATAGAACTGGAACATGCAATCAATCAGCTTGGCGAGATTCGAGCGGCAGCTTTGATTTGCGATGACTCCATTTCATCCGAAGGCGACGAGGGTGATGTCACCGAGTCTGATAGAAAGAGGATACGCGAATTCTTTAGAACCGAGGTAGAATCTCGATTCGGTTCAAAGCATGAAGAATATGAAAGCTTTATAAAGGCAAACCTAAACGGTGGTGAGGATGTTGATATTGTTATCGTACGGGATATGCTTCTGACTGGTTTTGACGCTCCGCCACTTGCGGTTTTGTATGTTGATAAACCAATGAAGGATCATACTCTCTTGCAAGCGATCGCTCGAGTCAATCGGGTATATCCGGGCAAAGATTTTGGATTGATCGTTGACTATTGGGGCTTGTTTGCCAAACTAAACTCTGCGCTGGAATTATATAGCGATGATAAATCGGGATTTTCAGGATTTGAAACTGATGATCTTGCAGGGGCTGTTTCTACAGCACATGAGCAAAAACACTCTTTACAAAGATCACATGAAGCACTCCTTGCGATTTTTGGCGACAGTAAGTTTGAGGAAAGCAATCCCAGAGCATGGCAAGCATTCTTTTGTTCTGATGATCATGAAAAAGATAATAGCCTCCGCAAAGACTTTTATGATAAGCTTTCGACTTTCTCAAAAATGATGGAACTTACAATGGGTAGTTATTCCCTTTACCAATCAGTGGGATTCGAGCAAATGCAGAAATATAAGAATGATTTGCAATTTTTCCAAAAATTGCGCGCCTCACTTATGATGGTTTTTGCTGAAAAAGTAGATTTCAAGAAGTATGAAGATGGGATTCGAAGTCTGCTTAACACCTTTATTACATCTGAACCGGCTGAGGTGGTTGGAGAGCCAGTTGCTCTTCACGATAAAGCTGGTATGGATCAGGAAATGATGAAAGTTGATGGGGAGAAAGCAAAGGCTGCTTATATTCAAACTCGAATCGTATCCGAACTTGAAGCGCGACGCTATGAAGACCCACTAATGTTTCGGCTTTTCTCCCAACGGATTCAAGATACGATTGAAGAGTATCGGCGGTCGAGAAATGACACAACGTATTTAGCGCGCCTTCAAAAAATAGCAAACGATTTACGAGAAGGATTCGTTGGACAAACATATCCATCTATTATTGTGCAAAACAGTGATGCTAAGGCATTTTACGGAGTACTTGTTGAGAGCTTCCAATCAAGCGTCCAGCGTGTGAAAGACCTTGAGTTCGATGAGAACCTCGGAGGGCTGTCACTAGAGATCAATAATTCTATACTATCACTCGCACGCGTTGATTGGCGTAATAGTACCCCGATACACAAACAAATGCGACAAGCAATCGAGGACTCCATCTGGGACTTTTGCGAAAAGAACGAAATAGAGTTGCAGATGGATCAACTCGACTTATTAATCGAAAATACAATGAAAACTGCTTTAAGTAGGTTCTAAATGGATTTTTTAACGAAAATTGACGGGGATATTTACAAAATTCAGGTTGATCGGAAGAAAATGAAACGCGTTCGACTTAAGATCTTCCCAACCATGGAAATCAGACTATCGGTGCCATTTGACACCCCCGATGAGTGGATTGCAGAATTCTTAACAAATAAGCAAACTTGGCTGGAGGATCGAGCATCTGTTTTTAAAGCAACGAAAGCGATAGAAAAGGAAGAACACATAAAATCTGGAACGGCAACTCGTATTTTAGGCCGCCAAATTACGATTAAAATCATTCAATCAGATAGCAACTGGATTGATAGGGACGATCAATATCTGTATGTTTATTCCGCGAATAGTGATCAGACAGCAATTGACGATCAGTTTGATCAGTGGTGGCAGAAACAAGCGAAGAGCTACTTTCAAACAGTGCTTGATCGTCAATTCCCAATCATAAGAAACCATGGCATAATGAAGCCCACAATTTTTGTACGAAAAATGAAGACACTTTGGGGAAGTTGCGGTAGAAAATTCGATCGGGTAAATCTTAACTACTATCTCTATAAAGCACCAGTACCCTGCATAGAATATATTGTTCTACATGAGTTAGCTCATTTTATCTATCCGCATCACAATAAAGACTTTTATGATTTTATGACGGTTTATATGCCGGATTGGAAAGAACGCAAGAGAATGTTGGATTATGAAATAGTAGCAGGTATATGATATAAAAGTCGTCTAATTTATGATGAAACACCCATTTTTTAAAAGAAATACCATTTCAATTGTTTTGCCACGCATGCTTAGATTGGACGAACGTCAAACTCACGATCATATTAGATTTTTAACCTGCACAATACCTGAAACTTCCCCGGCGCATTCCCACTATACCGAAAAGGGTAACACGTTACGATCACCAGCATGTTTCCATCAGGTTGTGGTAGCACCCAATCTGCGGAGTTCTCGAAGATCTGAACATCAGTCACGCTATATAGAATAGTTCGACCAGCCAAGTAGCAAAAACTGATTTCATCGCCAACCTGCACATTTTCAATGATCTTTAGATGATTTCGGTTTCGGTGGCCAAAGATCACGCTCATACCACCATCCCCGGGTAGCGCACTGTCCGGCATCCACCCGGGACCGCTTTTTAGTGTTTCTTCGTCAATGCCACCGTAGATATTTACACTCTGGTTATTGATGATCAATTTGCCAAGAATGCCACTAGCGGTTTCCTTTAGATCTTTGCTAGAACCAGATGAGGCGATAGGTGATTTGGAAGCGAGTGGCGAATTACAGTCACTCTTATCAAAGTCAGCTGAACTTGAGAGGCCATCTTCTTCGGTGCTATCAATGAGTCGAGCACTCGATGGAAGTGGTGTTTGATTTAGTTGTGTGTGTGGAAGAGGCATATCATTCTTAAGCAGTCTCGCTGAGCCTTTCGGCGGATAAAGTATACCTAATGCAGCTCCAAATAAGATTGCTAGTAGCGCAAAGACACATAAAACTACTTTTCTCATAAAACTCCTTTCTAACAAAACGCGGGAGGCCAGATGGCCTCCCGCGTAATTACTTTAGTGCGTTCGTTTCTTTTTGCGTAGAAAGAAGAAGGTGGTGATACCCGCGATAGCAAGCACTGCTCCACCGATAAAGAGCACATCATCCCATTTGTCAGAATCGAGTCCCAATTTGACTTCTGGCGTATTGGTTACCGTTGTTTCCAAGGGAGTATCTGACGTATCGGTAAGTTGCAACGTGAAGTCTTTTGCTGGGGACGGAAAAAATCCGCTTGGAACGACGGATTCGACTAGCCGGTACTTACCGGCAGGCAAACCACACACGTATGCTTGGGCGTTGCTATCGAGGGCTATCGTCGTTATTGTACCGGTTGTGGCGTGCCAATAGACGCCGTCTTTGAGTAGAAAGGTAAGTGGGGCAGAGGTATCAGTGCTTGCCAAGATTTGGAATGCTGCTCCATGGAGAGGCTTTAGCGTCTTTGCGTGGATTTTACTGATCTTCATCATGAGGGGTAAATCGGCAATTGTAACATGCGTTTCAGCTGACAAACCGTCGTCGCCAACGGATATGGGGGTAGTTCCAACTTCGACAATCTGATCATCAGCATAGGCAAAGCCAGATGGGGCGCTTGATTCGTGAATTGTAAGTTTACCGGTGATGTAGCGAATCGTAGCGGTTCCATCAACACCAGTCACCAACTCTTCGATCCCGACTTCCGAACCACTGGCAGGTCGATAAGTGCCATCATCTTGGAGAGTCAGTTTGGCTAACGTTCCGTTTTCGTCCAACAGCTTGAACTTGGCTCCAGGTAAAGGCTCGTTCGTAACGGCATTGGTTTTCGTGATGGATAAGGATGCCGGAGTGTTCTCTACGGTCATGGCCAAGGTTGCTTCTGAGGAATGAGCAGATGTGATTTCAAACGAGATTTGCGCTAAAGGCGCATAGCCATCTACCTGCTTCTCATTCAAGGTGTAAGTGCCATGCGGCAGGTATCGGATGGTAATCTTGCCGGCTGCGTCCGTCAATATCTCATTTGAAATCTTCGCCACTTCTACGGTGTTAACGACAGTTGATGCTGGACGATAGGTTCCATCGAACATCAAGGCAAATGATATGACCTTGTTTGAAGAGTCAAGAAGTGTGAAAGCAACTCCTGAGAGTGGCTCACGAGTGTCAGCGTCAATTTTCGTGAGAACAAACTCAGTCGGACAATTTTCGACAGATACCGTTGCAGGAGTTTCATCGGTGTTTGTGGATCTTACTGTAACCGCGATCGGATCATGCTGGCTGTAGCCGTCGAACTTCTGTTCAACCAGTTCATATTCTCCAGCGGGGATATGGGAGATCGATATCTTGCCGTTCGTATCGGATTTGACGACTTCGCTCCCGTTGGATGTGACTTTATAGCTGCCATCCTCCTGCTGAATGAAAGTGAGTGGAACGCCGGAATGATCAAGAAGTTTGAATGATACGTTTGCCAGAGGCTTGCCATCGAGTTTGTCGGTTTTCGTGATTGATAGATACAAAGGCCAGTTTTCCACGCCAACTTTTGCGGCATAGTTTATGGTATTTTCGGTAGTGACGGAGAATTCCTGCGCGGCGGTTGGTGCGAATCCGGGATGTTGTTGCTCTTCAAGAGCATACGTGCCAACAGCGATGTAGAGAATCTTTGCCTTCCCATCGATCCCCGTTTTGAACGAATCTGCGCCGTTTTCGGTAACGTGATAGGTTCCATCAGCTTGTGAGGTGAAGCGAAGATAAACACCCTGCGCATCTTTAATTCGAAACACCACGCCCGCAAGCGGCGATTTATCCGATGCATCCACCTTGTCCAGTAGCATTTCGAGCGGCTCGTTTTCGATCGCTACAGTTGCGGGGGAGGTGTAGGTATTGTAGCTGCCGACAACGGCGGTTACTGTTCCCAATGACAGTGCATAGCCTTTCGGCGGCGAGACCTCTTGTAGTTCGTAACGCCCTTGCGGGAGATAAGCGATCATTGCAACACCCGAAGAAGGTATCGTGAATTCGAAGGAGCCATTCTCGTTCAGCCTAAACCAGCCTGGTTGGCTGGAGATGTGCGAGACCTTGATCGTGTCGCCGCGGCTGTCAAAAAGTTTGAATGTAGCTCCACCGATCGGCTGACCAGATAGATTGTCAACTTTCATGATCTGGAGCGCGAGCGGCGTGTCGCTCATGGAGCTGGCAGCGGGGTCATCGCTGGAGTTGGACGCTGATATAGCTATCTGAATGTCCTCCGCAGCGGCGAACCCTGCGGCAGCTTTCTCCTCGAAGATGGTGTACGTGCCTACCGCCACTGGTGCGATCGACGCAACGCCATTTTGCGTTGTAAAGGTAGTGCCGCCGGATTCGTCCGGTGAATATACTCCATCCGAGATCTTGCGCAGCTTGATCAACGCTTCGCCAGAATATAAGCTGAACTGTGCACCGTCTACCGGATCGCCTGTCAATGCGTCGAGTTTCGTGAAACTGATCGTCAAAGGCGAGTCGCTCATAGTAATGGTAGCTGGAGAAGTGGGGGAATGACCAGCGGTTACCTGAACGCTTTGAGCGGCTGCTTTTGTGTACCCTGCTGGTGCTGTGACCTCTTCTATCGTATAGTTTGCGGATGGCAAACCATAGATTATTGCTCGCCCAGCAGTAGTTGTGAAAGTCAAGATCCCATCAGTATTCTTTCGATACTTACCTGCATCGATGAGCGAGAGCGGGACGATTTCGCCGTTGCCGTCTCTGAGCTGAAACACGCCGCCGTCGAGCAGCTCTCCAGTGATCGAATCCGTCTTGGTGAACTGTAGCGTGGTGGGTTGATTCTGAACCGTGATTGTCTCCGTGCCATCGAACGAGATAGAGCGGTCCGGCATTGTCGCATACCCACTTGGCTGAGATTCTTGCAGCGTGTATGTTCCAATCGGCAGGTAGGAAAGAACAACTGTGCCATCATTTCCAGAATAAAACTCCGCAGCGCCACCGCCTCCATATTGATACGCTCTGTCTGCTGTTTGCGTAAATTGAACTGGATTGCCATTGCTGTCGAGTAGCCGGAAGAGAACGCCGCTCATGGCAGCGCCAGTCAGTGCGTCAGTTTTATGAAGGGTGAGCTGAGTGGGAGCATTTGCGATGGTGACGGTGGTTACCTTGGAGAGGGAGACCGATTTGGAGGATGATGCTACATAGGAAGCGGGTGCGGCAACCTCGACGACCTGATAATTTCCGGCTGGCAGATTGCGTAGCACAGCCGTTCCACCGCTGGTTGTGAATTGTGCTGCCGTTCCGCCGGAGACATATTGCCCATTCGCCGTCTGTGTCAGGCCTACTGGCGCGCCATTTTGCGTGAGTTGGAAGGTCGCGCCATCAAGCGCGCCGCCGGTCGTGGCATCGGTTTTGAGGATCGTGAGGTCATAGAAATCGCCTCGGATGCCGATGATTTGGCTCATGCCCGTTGTGCCGGAGATCATCTCAACGAACACGAGCTTCTGCCGCGTACTGCCATACGGTTCATACCAACCCAGATCGACACTGCTCACATTGCCGACGGTGGCGGTAAAATAGAGGCTGACTTCGCTGCCGATGAGGGAGGACGGCGCGGTGATGGTCAGGGTGTCGCTACGCCCGCCCGTATAGCCGCTGATCGTCACGCTGGATTGGTTGGGCGTCACCGAGTATCCGTAGGTGGACGTCACATTCAGCGTGGTGACGAGCTGATCACCCACGAGCGACCACTTGGGGACGAATGTCGAAAGATACACAGACGCGTTGCTGCCGACGTCCTGCGCGCGAGCGTAGTTAAGCAGCTCCATGCACCAGTTCCACACCGTCTCGCCGCCAGACTTCACGCGGATGCGCCCGTTGCTCAGCAGCATGAAATCGTACCCCTGCCCGCAACTTTCCTTGATCCATAACCGGATCGCATTCGCCGTTGCGTAAAAGGCGTCATCGTCGCTGAAGCCTGCGTTCGTGGCGGGGAAGCCGTGGTTGAGGATTGCCTGAATGCCGGTCATCGTCGTGCCGGTGAACATCGTTGCAGGATCGAAGGGGATATATTCGAGGGACTCGCGCGGTGGATTCGCCTCGTGCTCAACGCAGTAACCGACGTTTCCACTGGTCATATCGAAGTACAAGGATGTGTTCAGGTCGTGCCACGCGCCGTCGCGATAGTACTCAAACCAGTCGTAGAGGTCGTGGCCGGTCACATTCGCCGCCAGCGCGGTCGCGCTGATACTCGCCAGCAGGAACACCAGCAGGATAGCTCCAAGTATTCGTTTCCACTTTGTTGTCATTGCATTTCTCCATTCCGTTATTAAATTGGCTTGTAGGAGTATCAGGTGTATTGATCGTGTCACGCTCCAAATAAAAAACGCCCACACGGTTGGTGTGAACGTCTTTCGAGGGAAGTATTTTGTGGGATTCGCTCTTGGCAAGCAATGCCTCGTGGTACCACTCGGCCTTTTTTGTTTGTTGGGGGTACCCCAAACCCCATGAAAAAGCCCCGATTCAATCGGGGCGGCTGCGGCTCTTCGAGCCTTTTACTATCGCGTGTGTTCCTGTTCCGCCGTTGACTTGGTACGATCAATGCCGAGGATCGCGTCAACATTCGCCTTTGCGGTCAGCACATTCTGCATCTCCCTGCGTGCTTGCAGATACTCACCGTAAGCCTTTTTCTTTGCGGCCAACAGCGATTCAAACTCCGCGTTCAGCTCGCTTAATGACGGAATCTTTCGATCGGGCAACGTATCAAACGCTTGTTTTGCGGCTTTGTGCAGCAGGATCTCCGCCTCGTGCTCCGCATAGAAATGTTTGCTGTAGCCGCTCTGCCGATAGGCGATATACACGTCGCGTGTCTTACGGTAGTGAAAGATGTGCTCCCGCAAGCTGGCAAGCTCACGCATTCGTGCCTCTGTCGACTGGATTTCGCTGGAGAGCTTACTGGACTGCGTGGACGTTTCGTGAGCGCGGGCGGCCAACTTTTCGTAGTCCAGCAGTTGATGTTCCGTCAGGTAATTCAGCGTTTGCGCCATCTGTTTGAGGTTGAACTTCTTCGCCCAACGTTCGTAGCCAACACTCTTGCCAGACAACAACTTCGATTGAACATCCACCAACAGATTCACTCGATCTGGTGATTCTTTTGTGATGGAGTGGGCGCGTTTACTTTGCGCGTTGAGCGGCTTCTCTCCAGCGATGATAGCGCGAAGGGAACCCTCCGAATAAGTCTCTCCAAGAGAACGCAACCGAATGAAGCGTTGCTGTCCAGTTCTTCGAAACGCTAGATATTTCCCTTGCTTGATCTCATTTCCAGCCGTTTGCATATCCGCGACGAATTCTTCAAACGTGTTGGGCTTTTTCGCCAGCGTCTCATCGATGTCGCATCGAAGTTGATCACGTTGTGAAAGCGGCTTCTCGTCGCCAAGCCATTTCCCGTAGTGCTTGTGTGCTTTGCTGGGGTGCTCAATGATGGAAACACCGTGCTCCAGGCAAAGCCGGTCGCTGATCTTGCGCAGAGCGAAGCTGCTGCCGAGGAAGTTGCGAAATTTCCGCGCGCCGTCCATGGTGGTTGAGTTGAAGAGAATGTGCGTGTGGATATGCTGTTTGTCGACATGCGTGGCGACGATAAACTGGTACTTTCCCTTTGTGAAGCGCGTGGCGAGTTCGTAGCCGATTTGTTGCGCTTCCTCCGGCGTGATCTCGCCAGGGGCGAAGGCTTGGCGGATTTGGTAGAGCAGGATGTTGGAGGACCTCGCGCGCTCCGGTCCGTTTTGCAGCTCGTATTCGCGCTTGGTGAGCAGCATCTCCGCCGCGGCGGTGGCGGGGTCGCAACCGTAGGCGATGACCCATTGGCCGTGGTCGGTCTTGGCGGGATTCACCGCATAGGCGATGCGCTCGCGGATGGTTTGCGGCGGGGGATGTTTCGTGCTTGCGTGCATGGGGATTAGGCGGGTAGTGGCCAAAGCGCGTTCCTCCTTTCCTACAAGCTGATTTACATCCCTAATAGAAAAAGGGTATTTAGTTTTGTGATAGAATAACCTTTGGATGAGAAGATGTTTTTGTAAAGGGAAGATATGAAGAACTTATTTTTAGTTGGCGGTACGATGGGCGTGGGAAAGACGGCAACCTGCCAAATATTGAAGCGTAAGTTGGATAACAGTGTCTTTTTGGATGGAGATTGGTGCTGGGATATGCACCCCTTTCAGGTAACCGAGGAAACCAAGAAGATGGTAATGGAAAACATCTGTTTTCTGTTGAACAGTTTTATTCTGTGTTCAGCTTACGAAAATATCGTTTTCTGCTGGGTTATGCACGAGCAACCGATCATTGATGAAATCATTGCGCGTCTAGACTTATCAGATTGCGCATGCTTCCCGATTTCACTGATTTGTAGCAGAGAGGCATTGCAAGCCCGTTTGCAGATGGATGTGAACGCAGGAATTCGAGACGAAGAAGTGATTACACGAAGTACGGATCGCATTACACTTTATGAAAAACTTGCCACTTATAAAGTGGATGTTTCACACATCAGCCCTGAAGAAACGGCAGATTTAATCATTCGTAAATACGCAAATCAATAAAGATAGATCAAGATCGCTAATGTAATGGGTTCTATCCTTTACAATTCCGATAGTTTGTGCAGAATTGCTGAAGCCATTCGGAACAAGTCATCATGATAACGTTGTAGTCGCACAAGATCTGCTTCGAAAATACTGCATGTTTCGTTTGCGCACTTCGCCATTTGGTTGAGGTTGTTCCCATATCGCCGAATTTGCGTTATTAGCTCGCGTATCTCTGGCATGTCAATCTTAATATAATACCCATCAATCGCCATCTTGCGCAGATAGACACCGAGTCGCTTGGTGCCCATCTGCGCCATCTTCTGGTCAATGATCTCCTTCTCGCGGCGGGTCACGCGAAAGTGCAACTGAATATCCTGCTTCTCTTCCTCCGACATCATCGTTCCTCCATTGCCGCGCAAACGCGCATTTGTCGTGCTGGAAAGATCTCGCTTTCGGCGAACTCCCGCAACTGCGAGAGCACCGAAGAGCGCTCTTCCTGATCCGTCTCTTGCTCCGTCATGCCATCCGAATCGGATTCCTCCAGCGCGGCAACCGACTCACCGCGCTCTTTGTCGATGTTCAACTCCGCATCCAGAACCGCCAGCCGCGCGCAT
Source organism: Christensenellaceae bacterium (assembly GCA_963667195.1). Lineage (GTDB taxonomy): Bacteria > Bacillota > Clostridia > Christensenellales > CAG-138 > UBA7703. Next base: position 679,082 of record OY762962.1, on the reverse strand, counting down.
TTTTCGCTTAATTCCTCTTCCTGTAGAAATGGTTTTTTAACCTCCTCGGTTGCGGCAGATTTCTGCTGCTCAAGATCGGCAAGCCGCTCCTTAGCGTTTTCGAGACGATCCGGTAGGGCGCTGAGCACATTGTCGATGCGTTGTAGATTGCCAAACAGATCGTCGCCCAATTCCATATTGTACGAGAGCGAGCCTTTGAGCGTGAGACGAAATGCCTTGTTTATCGCATCGAAAGATAAAAAAAGATCGAAACCGCGATAGGTTCCGATCTCTGTTTGCTCCGGCGAAGTCTGCGCCTTGCAGGTGGCGAGCAGTGCCGCGCCAGCGTCCTTGCGTTCGGTGAAAACGATGCCGCCTAGCTCCATGCCGAGCGAAGGGTTCGCGTCGTGTGCCGCGAGCCGTTCGATATCGGCGGCATATCCCGCGTTGCGCGCTTTCTCGCGTTGAATCTCCTGTGGGAACCGTTTGAGCAGCGCGTCCTCCAACGCGTATTTCTGCGAAAGATAGTTTGCGCGGACGAGCTTGAGCTTGGCGACATCCACCTCCAGATCCATCTTTTCCTTGATGCGCTCGTCGCCCGTCGCCAGCGCCTTCACCTCGGCGTAGGTGAGCGCCGTTTCGTCCACATCCTCGCAGGAGCGCACGGGCGACTTGCTCGTCATGATCTGACCGATGAACTTCTGTTTATTCTCAAGCGTCGCCCACATATACGCGTCGAACGTTCCCTCGGTCACATATCGGTAGATGTGGACGGTCGGGCAAGTGTTGCCCTGACGGATGGCGCGGCCCTCGCGTTGTTCCAAATCGGCGGGACGCCAGGGGATATCCAGATGGTGTTCGGCATGCAGGAGCCGTTGCACGTTCGTGCCGCTGCCCATTTTCGCCGTCGATCCGAGCAGGATGCGCACCTGTCCCGCGCGAACCTTTGCGAACAACTCCGCCTTTTTAATCTCGGTGTTCGCGTCGTGGATGAACGCGATTTCCTCTGCCGGAACGCCGCGTGAAATGAGCTTTTGACGCAGGTCGTCATATGCGCTGAATGCGCGAAAGCCCTTCGGGGTTGAGAGATCGCAAAAGACGAGCTGCGTACACCGCCGAGCTTGCGTGGCTTGCCAAACTTCCAGCACATTGCGCAGGCAGACGTTGACCTTGCTGTTTGGATCGTCCGGTAGCGCGCCGTTCAACATCCGTTGGTCGAGCGCAAGTTTGCGCCCGTCGTTCGTGATCGTGAGCATGTTGTCCACGGAAGGATCGATCATCTGGTTGCGCACCCGTTCCGCGCGATCGGCAAGCGCCGCGACCATCGAACGTTGGAGGTCGCTTGGCTCAAGCCGGATGTTGTGGTATTCCACCTCCGGCACGGGCAGACGGAGCATATCGGCGGTTTTGATATCCGCCACTTCCTTGAACATCGTGATCAGTTCCGGCAGGTTGAAGAAGCGGGCGAATCGTGTGCGCGCACGGTAGCCCGTGCCTTCGGGCGCAAGCTCGATGCTCGTCACCGTCTCGCCGAATGTGGAAGCCCATGCGTCAAAGTGCTGCAATCCGCGTGTGCGGAGCGTGTCATATTGCAGGTATCGCTGCATGGTGTAGAGCTCCGTCATAGAGTTGCTCACAGGCGTTCCGGTTGCGAACACCACGCCGCGCCCGCCCGTGATCTCGTCCATATAGCGGCATTTGAGGAAGAGATCAGAGGACTTCTGCGCCTCGGTTTGCGAAATTCCGGCGACGTTTCGCATCTTGGTAAAGACGGAGAGGTTCTTAAACCCGTGCGCCTCGTCGACAAAGAGCCGATCCACGCCGAGCTCTTCAAACGTGATCACGTCATCCTTGCGCGCGGTGCTGTTGAGTTTATCGAGCTTGAGCTTGATCGATTTTCGCGCGCGCTCCATCTGTTTGATTGTGAAGCGCTCTGCCCGCGCTTCCTTCGCCTCGGCGGTGCCGCTGAGCACCTCGTCGAGCTGCTCGTGTAACTGCGCCTGTTGACGCTCCAGCGACATGGGTATCTTCTCAAATTGCGAATGACCGATGATGACCGCGTCATAATCGCCGGTCGCGATGCGGCTGCAGAAGGTTCTGCGGCGTGTGCGCTCGAAGTCGCGCTTTGTCGCGACTAGAATGTTTGCGGAGGGGTAGAGCTGCAAGAACTCTGCCGCCCATTGCTCCGTGAGATGGTTTGGCACGACGAAGAGCGATTTTTGGCAAAGGCCAAGCCGCTTGAGCTCCATCGCGGCGGCGGTCATCGCGAACGTTTTGCCCGCTCCGACAACGTGCGCGAGCAACGCGTTGCCGCCGTAGAGCACGCGCGCGACGGAATCCGCCTGATGTGGACGCAACTCGATCTCCGGATTCATACCGACAAATCGGATGTGGCTGCCATCATATTCGCGCGGACGGGTGCTGTTAAAGCGCTCGTTGTACAGCGCGGTGAGTTGATCGCGCCGATCCACGTCTCGCCAGATCCACTGCGAAAACGCTTCCTTGATGAGCTGTTGCTTCTGTTGCGCGAGGATGGTCTCCTTCTTGTTCAGCACGCGCTGCTCCTTGCCGTCGGCATCGCGTATGGTGTCGAAGATGCGCACGTCGCGCAGGTTCAGCGTCTCCTCCAGAATGCGATAGCCGTTCGCGCGGGCGGTGCCATAGGTCACAGTGGCTGATACGCTGCCGTAATCGGCGGATTTGTTCGTGATGGTCCAGTTCGCGGTGAAGCTGGAAAACAGGATGTGTGTCCGCGAACGCGCCCAGCCACTCGTCTGGAACAGCTCGTGCATGAACGATTCGACGATCTCAGGCGGGATCCATGTGGAGCCAAGCCGCACGTCGATTTCGCTCGCCGTCAACGCCTGCGGCTGCACCTGTTCAAGCGCGGTGATACTGATATCGAGTTGTGCAATGATCGTTTCATCCGCGCCATGGACGGATAACATCTCTCGAATTTTTCGCACTTGAATCAACTTTTCGCGGACATTTCCCGAAAGATACTCATCTGCCGTCACCATGGGGAATTGCTTTGGATCAAAGAATGCCCATGCGATTTGCTCCGGTTCCAATGGACCATAATCGCGAAAGATTACCCCGGTAAGATCGGCGACAATCTTCTCCTCGCCCATTCCCGTCAATTCGGACATATAGGGGAGATCGACCCGCGCCCGCTCACTCATCGAAATCGCCAGTGCCTCGCTCGCCGTGTCGGCATGTGTGATGGCAACCTGTTGACGAATCGTGCGCTTCGTGAACATATCCGCCTTGCGTGCGAGATTGCCTTCCTCGTCCAGAATTTCCAGCGAGCAGAGCAGGCAATAGGACGAATCGTCCGAGAAAGCTATATCATTGCCGCGACTGTTGATGAGACCATATTTCGCCGCGAATGCGTCGTAAAGCTCGTTGAGGCGCGTTTGCTCGGCGGCGATTTTCGCGTCAGAGCTCCCATTCAACTGTAGCTCGATCAACCGCCGCGCGCAGTCGCGCAGCTCGATCATTCCTCGAATGCGGTGTTCCGCGGTGATGGAGACTTCCACCGGATTCATACGGCTGTTCTCGTGGTAATAGAGAGCGTCGTTGACCAGAGTAAAACTGAAATTCCGCACGTCCGGGCTGGCAGGAATGAAGGCTATAGGAGCTTCCTCCAGATCATCCGGTTGAACCACTTCAGCGATTTCCGCGTGAAGGGAAGAAAGCGCTGTGCGTAGTTGCTCCGCGAGTGAAACGCCTTCAATTGGTTTCACCGTGCATGCCTGTTTACCGTACTGTGTGCTCTCGCTAGTCAATTCGCCCAGGATGTGGCCTGGGTGATCGACAAAATACTGGTTGATCGCGAACCCTTCTGGCGATTGCCCAAGATGCACCCAATCGGGCTCGATCTCAATTGGGCAGTCACGCTTTTGCAGGAACAGAATATCCGCAACAACACTTGTGCCAGCGTTGGCGAGAAACGCGTTGTTCGGCAACCGCACCGCGCCAATCAATTCCGCTCGCTGAGCAAGATACTTGCGCACCTGTGGATTCTTTTTATCCATCGTCCCACTGGACGTGACGAACGCAACCACACCACCAGAGCGAACCTTGTCCAGCGCTTTAGCGAAGAAGTAGTCGTGGATCAAGAAGTGATGCTTGTCGTAGCGTTGATCTGTAATACCATAATCGCCAAATGGCACGTTGCCGATCGCCACATCGAAGAAATGATCTGGATAGTCCGCCGTTTCGAATCCTTGAATGGAAATCTGATTCTCGGGATAGAGCAGTTGCGCGATTCTGCCGGTAATGCTGTCCAGCTCAACACCATAGAAACGGCTGTTTATCATGCTCTCGGGCACAAGCCCGAAGAAGTTGCCGATGCCACAGGCAGGCTCAAGCACGTTGCCCGTGGAGAATCCCATGCGCTCCAACGCTTCATACATTGCCTTAATCACAGTCGGGCTGGTGTAGTGCGCATTTAAAACCGATTCACGCGCAGAACGGTATTCCTCGTCGGTCAGCAGCGTTTGCAACTCGGTATATTCATGTTGCCAAGCATCTTTTGCCGTGTCGAACGCGTCCGCAACGCCACCCCAACCGACATAGCGCGAGAGAATTTCTTGCTCCGGTAAAGTTGCCTGCCGATGCTCTGTCTCGACCTGCTTGAGTGTTCGGATCGCCGCGATATTCATGGCGAACTTTGCTTTCGGCCCACCTGCGCCAAGAGTGTCGTCGGTGATTCGGAAGTTCTGGCCAGTTTGGAGGAGTTCAGCGGATTCTGGTTCAACTGGTATGGGGGCAAGGGCCGGTTCTTCTTCAACCCGATAGCGACCAGTGCGGATTAACTCGGCAACACGTCGATTCACCTGTGACCACGAAAGCGTTTTCTGCTGGTCAGTGCCCCACTGACGAAAGGATATGCCCTTGCCATCATGATCGACAAAACCGGATGAGCCATCCTGATAGGTGAAAGAATGCCCGCCAATACCATATTCGTTTTTCAAAAATGCAATAGAAGATTTCGCATCGGGATTGGTTTGATAGAATGCTAGAATCCGATTTTTACCCTGTTCAAACCCGCTGCCGCGTAGCAACTCCGCGTCGATATCCTGTTGCAAAAGAAAAGAAGCGGTCTCGCGATCCGCTTCTGTCTCCAGCAGGTTGAGTTGTTCCGTTTCGGAGATTAGGTGTACAGCATCTCCCGCAGCACCGTCTCCTCGGCCATCGTCCGGAGGCTGTTCATCCGCCGCGTCCACAGGAGCGGATTCGCCGCCTTCATCTGCTCGTTCACGCCCTCGGTGATTGCCAGTTGACGTATGGTCTCGTCGACCAGCTCGCGCGCTTGCCGATCGATCGTCGTCAGGTGTTCCGTCAAGCTCCCAGAGAGTAATAGGGCGCTGTATTGTCCCTTCCGGTTCGTCTTGAGAAACGCCTTGCGCATCCGTCCGTATTTGCCCAGCGGTTCGGTCGGCTGACTCGCCAGCATCAGATTCGGGAGCAGGTAATCCCCGCTCGGTTGATAGGTCAGTTCCATCGGTTTCGCTCCTTTCAAGTTGAATTGGATGACTCTCAACATCATTTTCCCTTTCTTGCGAATAATTTGCAATGTTGTCGCGCGTCTGCTGCTCGATGGCGCGCACGCTCCGTTCAATCTGGCGCAGAACCATCTCGGAGATATCCCGCATGGCACAACCCAATTGCGAGGCGACGAGCGGCGTATCAAAATACGCGATGCTTTCAAACGCGAATGACGGTTCCAGCACGCGTGGATTAAGACCAGCGCGGGCAAGAACAGTGTAGATGACGCTCTCCGCCACGGTGGTGATGAATCGATCGAGCATCTCACGATGATCCATCCCGACCAGCCCGCTGCCGTCCGTTATGAGCGGCATCACGTCCGCATAATCGCCGACGTTGTCCATGGCCACGTTTAGGGCGACCTCACGCAGCTGCTCCACGAAATCGCCGTTTGAGTCGATCGCGCCAAAACGGTTCGTCAATTCTTCGAGAATTTGCGCCTGATGCTCCGGCTCGACAACCCAGAGCTTGAATGGGATATCGGAGCGCGTATTGGTGTCCGAAACGTCGAACACATACCGTAGCTTCAGCCGATCGCCGGAGTCGTCGATCAGCGCGATTCCTTTTGATCCACGCTTCACCCAGCGCTTGAACACGCTGTTCCAAAGCTCGATCGGTGCACAGGCCTGAGCGTCCGGGCGCTGCGCATAGATCATGTGCTGGTCGTAGAACGGGTATTTATAGAGCCATGCGGTGGCGTCGAGATAGTCCATCCAATTCTTACGCGAGCTTGTGATGCGCCGCATAGTGGCATCCGACAACGCTTTCATGGTGTCCAGCTTTGTGGCCAAGAGATCACCTCCCGTGAATAAAATCGTTCGCTTCTCAGCGCGCTATTTTTGATTGTCCGGCTTCTTGTTTCGCTTCACCCAATAACGGCAGAGCACGCCAATGCAAACAGGCCGGTTATATTGGCAAGTTTTGCACGGTTTGTTGCCAGGTAGCACTGGCGGCACTTCATCCTCTCGCCGCGCGCGCGGCACCTCCTGCATTATGCGCTCGTAGGGGCTATCCGTGAAATATCTCATAGTACACCGTCCCAATTGCCCTTTTTCTGCACGGCCTCATTGCAGACGGGCGGTTTCGGTTCTTTGGGTTCTTCTTCGTCCTCATCGTCATAGTCATATTCGAAATCTTCCATGCGCGGCGCGGGCTTTTGCGCTGACTTCCGTTTCTTAAGAAATACGAATGCGCCAACGGCGGCTGCGGCAAGTACTCCAATGAGAATCAACGACGCGCCACCAGATTTGCTATCATCCGCTTCATCCGCGGATTCCAATTCTGCAGTCGGGCGCGTGGTCGGTGTAGGTGTGGGCGTGGTCGCGATCTCGTAGCCAGATTCCTCCAGAATGGACAGCACATCCGCCTCATCCACCTTGTTGAGGAAGTAAACATTCTCGGTCTCGGCGGCACGGTCGATGATGATGAAAAAGTAGTTGCCGGACTTCGTGACCACCGTAATAAACTGCTTGTCGCTGGACGATGCGCTTTCGATGTCGTCCACAAGCGTGAGATTGCCCTCTGGTGTGAGCGTTTTGGTTGTGATGAAGGGCGCAGCGGTCGGCGTTGAAAAGGGCAGCGGGGTAGGATCGTCGTCGGAAGTCTTTCCGTCCGCGCGGGCTGTCGATAAAAAAACCGCCATGCTGAGGAGCATGACGGCGAGCAGCGTCAGAATGCCGAGTGGTTTTCGTCTGTTCATTTTGCTTTTCCTCCTTTGATTGTGAGCGAGCGCATGATGGCGGCCAAGTCCTCCGGCGTGGCGGTGATGACCTCGACGCGCCCCAGAATCTCTGTGTTCAGGAGCTCCGTGCGCCGTGCTTCGAGCCGCCTGATGCGCTCCTGCAATTGCGTGATTTTCGTTTTGTGTTTCTCAATTTCTGCGTTGATTCGTTCGATTTGAGGGTTCATATTTGCCCCCTAACCAAGCCGCCCGAAGGCGTAGAAATGCGACTTGTAGTACTTTGTGCTGATGCTCTTGTACTCCACACCATTGCCCGCGCAGTGGAGCATCATGCCGTTGCCGACGTATATGCCGACGTGCGTGACGGGGTGCCCGATCTCGGCGGCGCGCGCACCGGTGAAGAAGATCAGGTCACCGGGGCGGGCATTCTCGCGCGAGACGACCGTCGATTTTTTGTAGAGCCCGCGCGCGTTCGTGCGCCCGACGCTGGCTGCACCGGAGTGGTTGAGCACCCAGCAGACAAAGCCGGAGCAGTCGAACCCCGTGCCCGGCTTGCTGCCGCCCCAGACGTACGGGAGGCCGAGGTACTTATTTGCCTCCGCGATCAGTGCGGCGAACTTAGGATCTGACAGCGCTTTAGGCGGAATCTCATATGCTTCGGGCGGTGTTGCGTCGAGAGAGGTGAGATAAGGGTTATCGGAGTCGGCGAATAGCTCCGGCTTATTGCCGTACGATTCCAGCAGAATAGCGAACATTTCGGTCTGCTCGGCACTCATGTCGGAACCCATCGCGTAGGTCAGCCCACGATTAAGTAGAGTTGTTTTGAGCGTTTTGTACTCATACGGAACTTCAACGTCTTCCCAAACCCAACGCCCTCTCTCGGTTTCCTCATCGTAAACCCAAACAAGCTGCTCCTCGGTGCGATAGCGGATTTCGACGGTCTCCACGATATTGAGCGAATATTGGCGGTTGAACAGCGTCGCGAGCTCGTTTCGCACGTCGGCAAGCGTGAACGACATATGCCGCGCGGTCAGGAAGGACAGCAGCTCGTAGGGATTGTGACCGATTTCGTCGATCTCAAAATGATATTCGTCGTAGCCCGGGTAATCTGATTCGATGCATTCGATGTTGCGATCAAGATCGGCTTCGAGCGCGGCATAGTGCGCTTCGACTTGGAGTAAGTCACGATCCTCGGACACAAAGGATGTCCCCAGCACCGCATTCAGACTGCCAACGCCAAACTCGGCGCAGGAGGAAGCACCGTTGATGAGCATAACCAGCATCATCCCTACGATGCCGACAACCAGCACGCCTTTGTTGTTTTTTGCGACAGCCTGCACCGTTCGCTTCAGCTTGTCCGCAGTGGATTGACCCGCATTCGCCGCAACGGTGGAACTATTTGCTACCGCTTGCGTGCCAGACTTTGCGGCAGCGTATTGCCGCTTGATCGCCTGTCGCTGCCGCCAACGGGAGAGGGGGTTAATGTCTTTTTCGTTCGTATCTGCGTTCGTTTTTACGAACGAAAAAGACAAGTTCGCTTTATCAGCCTCCCGCTCTGCCATCACTTTAGCCCGGGTGGATTGAGTCTTTGGTGCATGTGAACGCTCACCAACGAGCCGATACCCCGTCTCAACTACCTGCTCCGTTCGATGCATTGCCTCAACGGCTACGTTATCGTCTGCTGATTCATCGACCTGCTTGTGAACTTCTGCTGCCAAGGCTTCTTTTGCAATATGGCTGAGCTTCGTCGGCTTCCTTTGCTCAGTTTCCTTAAAATGCAAACGCACCGTCTTTTTGCCTTTGTCGGCTTGGACGGTGCGTTGTTGGGTGGTTTGATTTTCGTTTTTCGGGGTGGTGGTCGATTTGGTGCTATTTGGTGGCTGTTTTGTTTTTGGAGTGGGTTGCTCTGGTGGTGCTTGTTCCTCTTTTGAAAAGAGCAAGCGAGGTTTACTTCTCACGGTTCTCATCTCCTTTTGGGCATAAGAAAACCCGCCTTGGTGAGGCGGGAGAGTATAGTAGATTGCTTTGTAGGCTATTTACTTATATTTTCGACTATTTCTTGAAAGCCAGATTCCTTCAGCTTGGAAAAAGATATCCCATTATGTTCTTGAAGGTAAGCCATAAAGTCAGGTAGATCTAAAAGTATTTTGCTAACTATTTTAAGCTCTTTTGCTTGTTCAATTGATAGAACTGGACTTGCAATTGATGCAATTTGATTCTCAAGTTTTCTACTTTGTTGTTGCCAATATGATATATATGATGTTTGCCCTTCTGTATCATATACATGTGCGCCAATTGGAGAGGTTGGCTGCTCGGAGTAGAATTCGCAATCGGTATCCCTTAAGACAATGAACAGTAGCTTCTCACTGAAATTTCTATCCCGCATGACTTCCAACACCTCATAGAGGCAATTACGTGATTTAAAATAGTTATCACTTAGTATCATTATTACATAATCATGTTGCCCAATTGTCTCCATGAATTTTCTGAAGCTCTCCTTATACTTCACATCCCTTATATCTCGCGAAATTACTCCAATGGATTTAATATATTTTGACAGTGCGTTTTCTACTAAGTCAGCGATACAATTGTCACGTTGGCAATATGATAGAAAAATCTTCTTTTGTTCTTCTTTTGCAGGCGAACTTTCATCAGCGTCAATCAATTGTATTTCCAAATAACTACGCAATGCATGAACAAATGGCTCAATCGTTTTACGCATAAAAGCTTGATAATTATCTGCAAACTTATTACTTGAAGTATAGAAAAACGACCATGTATGTAATAATTTTTCGTTTTGAGTAATAGATTTAAGTATTTGATACACATAGTCTATTAAGTCTTCTTGCTTAGAGGGCAAGCTTATAGACTGCCGACTTGGTTTTGCTTGCATATCTGCAGCGATATCATATTCTTTTGTATGACAATTAGTGAGATATGTGGAAATGATAGGAGCGGAATCAATATACTCAACAAAAGCCTTTATATAGCCTACTTCAGAATCACTACTGATTTTAAGCATCTGAGAGGCCAAGGTTCGAAACTGGATAGATACTTTTTTAAGATCGCTCTTATTCATATCTCGCTTCCCCCACAAATCGGACAGTATATCCCGATTTGCTCATCAATTTCGCGGACTTTAACATTCATTTGGCAACATTCGGTTTTATGCCTAGCATAATCATCAAACGGCTTATACAGTTCTTTATCAGGTTCTCGGTTAGGCATTTGCATACTCATTTTCACGATGCCAGACCTGTTGATGTCCCTAATTGTTTTTCCAAACGCTCGATCAATCTCTTTCATAGCCCATTCGGCTGCAAGTTGTTGGGCCTTTTCAAGAATCTCAGGACAATAAAACGTACCTAAGTCATTTGGGAGACCACAGACCGGACAAAAGAAAAAAGGCATATCTTTATTCTCGTAGTCCTCACCTGCGATCATAAATCTCGTTTTACAGAAATCGCACTCTAATTCTAAATACCCATCTTCATCGAGCGGTATTGATATAGACAATTCAGTATTTGCCATTTTTCAACTCCACATAGATTGATGACTGATTATAGCACATTATTACCAACACCTCTAGTTGACTGCAGCAAATATCGATCATTTTCGCCAGATTTGGTTATGGTCACATTTCCCCCGGCTTCGTCGTCATCACCTGATACAACCGCGACTCCTTGTTGAAATGATCGAGGAACGGGAGAATGGTGTCGCCATAGACAATTAACCCTTCGCCCTCTCCGGAATGCGTCACATAGGAGAGCTGGTGCGGCGAAATGTTGAGGAGTTTGGCGAGAATCGCGCGGTCGCCCGGGGCTTGGTTCAGCAGCAGAATGAAGTCGCTGTTTTCAAAGATGTTCTCGGCCTGCTTCGAGTTGAGCAGGTCTTTCATGTTCTGCGTGATCGCCGTCGGGATGCCGCCCCACTTGCGAAAACGCTTCCAAATCTCCGCGCTGTAGGCGGCGGTGATCTCGTCCTTGAGCAGCAGATGGAACTCGTCGATGTAGTAGCGCGTCGCCCGCTTCTGCGCACGGTTGGCGGACACGCGCCCCCAAACGTGATCTTGAATGACATGCATGGCGAGCGTCTTGAGCTGGGAGCCGGCCTCCTTCGTGTCGAAGCAGACGAGGCGGTTCTGTACATCCACATTCGTGCGGTGATTGAAGAGGTTGAACGCGCCGTGCACATACGGGTCGATGGCCTTGGCCATGTTGTCCGCGTCCTCGTCGCGATAGGCGGGGTTCGCGTCGCGAATCTCGATGAGCGCTGCGTGCAGGTCGGTCAGCGTCGGCATATTGTCGACTCGGCGATCCGCAAAGTAACGGGTATACACCGTCCGCGCCGCCTTCTCAATCACGGACTTTTGCCCGAAGGTGAGCGTACCGGGGCTGACGATGATCTCGAACAGCGACATAAGAAAGTTGATCTTGAGCGGGATCGGGTTGTCGCCGTCGCAGTAATTCGCGTGGATGTCCATGGGGTTGACGCGCTCGCCGCTCGTCGGCGCGATGCGGATCACCTGCCCGTGCAGCTCGCTCACCAGCGGCGCGTATTCGCCCTCGGGATCGCAAACGATCATATCGTCGCCGGTCAGGATGAATACGATGAACATTTCGCGCTTGGCTGCGAACGATTTGCCGCTGCCGGGCGTGCCGAGAATCAGCCCGTTTGGGTTCTTGAGTAGCTTGCGGTCGACCATGATGAGGTTGTTGCTCAGCGGGTTGATGCCGCAATAGAGCGCCTCCGGCCCGCGCTGGCAAAGCTCTTGGGACATGAACGGCACGAAGATCGCCGTCGAGCTGGTGGTCAGGCTTCGCTGGATCGGCACGAGATTCTGCGCCAGCGGGAGCGCGGACATGAGCCCTTGCTCCTGCTGAAAATCCAGCCGGACGAGCGCGCAATTGTATTTTTGCGCGATGCCCGCGGCCTGAAACGCGTCGTTCTCCAACTGCTGGCGGGTCTCGCCTGTGTTGACAATCAGGAACGTGACGAGAAACATCCGCTCGTTGCGGCTCTGCAACTCCTTGAGCAGACTCTTCGCCTCGCCGCCGTAGGTCGCGAGGTCGGACGGGATGATGTCCATATCGTAGCCCGCGCGTACCGCCTTCTTTTGCTCCTCAATCTTCATCTTGTCGAGGTCGGTGATCTTGCGCTTGATCGTCTTGATCGCCTCGTTTTGATCGACAGATTGGATGTGCATGCTGACGATGAGGCTACTTTGCATGTCGAGAAAGTCCGCGAGCATGCGGTCGTTGAGCTCGGGTGCGAGGATGCTCAAAAACGAGATCGCGCCAAAGCGTTTGCCCATGCGAAAACTGCGTCCCTCCCGAAACTCAAACGACGACGGCGCGATGAAGTCCTTGGTCGAAAGGCCGGACGCCGCGAGCAGTTTCCAGTCGAATCGAAACGCTTCCTCCTGACTGCCCATGCGGAAGATGCCGTGCATGAGCTGCAACCTTTCCTTGCCGCTGAGTGACGACGCCGAAACGCCAAGCTGTTTGAAGTTGTGCAGGATGTCCAACTCGATGCGCTCCAGACGTTGCTTGGCGACACGGTAGCTCTCCGCCTCGATGCCGAAGGTGATGTAGCGCGTCTTCTTGAGACCGTTGTTGCCCTTGGCGAGCTGGGTTTGCAGCATCTCAGTGTACTCGCGCCGAATCTCGTCAAAATCGTCGCCGCGTGGAGGAACGACAATACTCTGTTCCAGCGCGTCGTGCCCGCCGTAGAGATTATGGAAGGAGAACTGGAACCGGATCGATGCGTCGAAGTAGTTCAGAAAGTCGCACCAGCCCTCGAAGATGGCGGTCTTGTCCTCATTCTGGGCGAGTTGGTAGTTGATGTCCTCAAAGCGGACGGTCTTGGAGTAGAGCGTGTCGCTCACGCGACAAACGCCGTCCGGCCACATCCGCTGATAGGGGATGCTGTCCTGCGCGGTCGCGGGTTGCTTGCGCTCAGCGCCGTGCGCCCGACGAACGGCGGCGTCGATCTCTTTGCGCTCCCGACTGGTGAGGGTTTGCGCGTTGGTTTTTCTGTGCAATGTTTTGCACCTCCCGATCTAATTTTGCCTGCCGCTGTAACACGGCGTAGAAGTTGTTGGTTTGGTATGGTCGCACCTGCGGGCGGCGAAAGCGCGCCTCAATGATGTTTTTAAGGATCTGCTCGAATGGCATGCCGTTCTTTTCGTACATCGCAAAGAGGAAAAACGGCATCATGACCACGATCATGATGAGCGTGGCGACGCTGATATTGACCGCCGACCGGAGCAGAAAGAAAATCGGCACACCCGCAAGTGCGCCGAGACTGAAGCAGAATAGTTGCCGTTTGGTCAGGTTGAAGATGACTTTCGTTTTGATTTTCGTCAGGTCTTTGGGGACAGGGACGTAGGCCAAGGTGACACCTCCATATAAGCACTATGTAAAAAAAGCGTCGGTTATCTTTTCCCGACGCTCTTTTACTAGTACGACTAAATCATTCTCCAAAGGATGCATGCAGTTTCTTATAGATTTAGTGTTCCTTCTAACTCGCTGTGTTCAATTATTATCGATTCTTTAATTTCCGTTGGTAATGAACTGTGATCAATTAATTCTCGTACTTGCCCTTCCAATGTTGCATCTATCCAAGGACTCAAAACGATCACTAAATCCCGAAATATTTCTGGCTTTAATCTTAAATCAATATAAGCGTACTTAGAAGATTCTTGGTGCTCTAAACAGCACATAATTCTGCTTTCTTTTTCATAATCCCAAGGAATTGATTTTTGTCGTCCTAGACAATCTGGCCTGTAGACGCGAATACCTTCAAGCATTACTTGCTCCGGATTACTTGAAAATTTACTCATGTCGAGATTTACTTCTCCCGAGTAGTCTTTTTCGAAGGCTTCATCGGTTATTAAAATATAATCTACGTCGAACATCTCAACACTGCGGACGCAATTGCGAATATCGAACTCAGTGTTGATTTGTGGCGCACCAGCCATTTGACCAGCAAGGCTATTATTCCTTAATGTTTGATGATATTCATTGGAGTAAAAGAATAGTTTTTTATCATCTGCAATCAAGCAACAATCAGTATTAATACACTCGTCAAATCGTCCCGCGAAATTTCGGAACTTCAAAAATAGCTTCTTTGCTTTTTCACCTTCGCCATACGATGCCCAGAAAGGTACGCTCTCGTGATCAATGTGAGAAAAACAAGTTATGAATCTTCCTCCAGCAAATTGTGTAACACCGACGCGTTCCTTTTCTTTTTGGTCGTTTAACTTAGCATTTGTAAGACTGCTACTCCTTATTGTCATGTTTTGGATTATCAAGCCCAATGTACGCAGATCTGTTGAATAGCACATTCTATTATGCTTCTTTGTTTCTTCGTTTATTTCAAGTTGTAAGTTCTCAATTTCGGTTTCTGATGATATGGCAGGCCCCATGATAATCATTGGTTTATCGACTTCGAATGATATACCGTTAAGCTGGATTTTCATTTTGCTTTCGCCTGCCACTCCTGCACTATTTGTTTTTCTTTCTTCCACACTACATTCCTCCAAATGAAATGAATAGTCAGCATACGCTAGTATTACTAATATAGTTTTTGTACACATGACTGTCCATGCTTTCGTTGAACGTATTTAGCAAGTGATTGTTAGTGCGCACTAAAAACACTCTTACTCAAACTCCCCGTCTTGAAAAGCGTGAAGCACAGCAGCACCGTATACCCCATGCACGTCCAAACCGCCTTCATGATGTCCGCGTCGATGGCGATGCTTTGCACCAGCACCGCGTAGATGCCGACGCAAACCATGATCAGAAACGCTTGAAACCCCAGCGCGAACAGCGACTTGAGATAGTTTTGCCCGATGCTGCCCCATTCGTGATTCGCCATCGTGGCCAGCGGGATGGGGCCAAGCGACACTGTGAGGTAGATTTCCACCATGCGCCCGTAGATGACGACGAAGATGCAGACGGACAGGATGCTCATCGAGAGACTCACGATCATGCTCTGGAAATACAGCCCGATGAGCTGGCCGAGCTCCATCGCCTCCAGCTTTGCCGTGAGTCCGCTAATCACCGCGGAGATGTCGATGTTTGTTCGCGTGGAGATTACGCCCGCCGCGCGGTTCACCACGCTCTGCGCCACGTCGAAGATGCCCATGACGATGTTGAACGTGTTGGTGACGATCATGACGGCGACGAACGTCTTGAAGATCCAGCGAAAGAACATCCAGGTGTCTACGTCGTGCAGGTTGTTTTTGTCGATGACCATGTGGATCAGCTCGTAGCACATGATGAACGTGAGCACCACGCCCGCGATGGGGACGATGACCGTTTCGGAGAGCGAGCGAATCATGGAGAAGACGCCGCCATTCCAAGCGGACGGCGTCGTTCCCACCTGCGCGGCAATCTCTCCGACCTTTAGGTTCACCGTGTCAAACATGCCGGTGAGTTGGTCGGTGATTCCCTTGATGAGCAGCGTTTTGAGCCACTCGGTGATCTTTTGGATGATGGTGTCCATGCCGCGTCATCCGTTCAACTGAAGAGGCCGGAGAGGAGCGGCACCAGCACCATCCCGACCAGCGCGATGCCGCCGCCCGCCATGAGCTGCTTGATGCCCTGACTTTTCGCGCCGGGGTTGTCGTTGCCGTAGCCTTCAAGAAGATTGATCGCGCCCCATACGGCAAGGCCTGCGCCGATGGCGGTGACGAGGGTTTGCAATACGTCGATTGCGCTGTTGAAGAATTCCATTGTGTTGACCTCCTGTTGTTATTTTTGGGAAAAGAAAACACCATCCGGGTGGGATGGTGTAACGAAATCTCATTCATTAAGAGATTATTTTTTTCGTTTTATCTTTATAGTTTCTCAAGTCACAAGATCGAAGAAAAGCCTACTTTTTAATCTGAACCAGAAATATCCGAAGAATATTATGTAAGCGAATTAATAAATTGAATTAATGCAGCTATAGCTGCAGCAAATTCAACAGTCCCCTTTATCGAATTTAATGTTGTAATAGCCACTTTTAGAAAGCTCATCCGGGGTTTTGAAGTTTTTACCTCTTCTTCAATGACTTCTAGGCTACTGGAAAGCTTCTCAGAATCTTCTGCTGTAAGACCGCCGGAATTATTTTTGATATTCTGTATTAATTCAAGAAGCTTTTCTGCTTCGGCACCGTATATTGTGTTCATAGAGTTAATAGTTGAACCGTCATTAGCAATATTAACTTGTCCATTTCTAATGGTTATTGAATAGGTCGTTTTCTCATCAATCCCCATATCAATTCCAATCTTCGTTAAGTACCTTTCAATATTTCTAATTAATACTAGAACAACACGATTATTGAAACCATCAACAAAGTCCTGGTATTTTCGTGAAGATGAATATCCCTGGGCTACTCCCAAATGAATAGCCAGTTTCTTATCAACTATGTAGCATAGAATTGCGAATATATTACGGACTTCTTCTTCATCAGAATCGCCTATCGTGAATATGCAACGGCCATAGGAAGCCCGAATCTCATCAAACTCTGCATCAAGATCCTGTGTGCATTCACCACAGTTCTGGATGTAATCGTAGATGATATCATTACTTTTTATGAAATTCAGAAATTTCGGCAATACTCCATTGTAATCTTGAAAGTCCGTCTGCAATAAGCGATTCGAGATACTGTTGAAATCATAAAGGATTTTTCGTAATTCAGCTCTATTTAACTTCATAGTTTTTCACTCCACAAAATGGACAATAACATCCAGTCATTCGTAGCAACGGTTTTACCTTTGCGCTCCTATTACAACAAGAAAAACACGTTATTTCCAATGCTTCAACTCCTGATCGTATAGGATGTTCAGGCTCTGGGCTAGGCAATTTACTAGCTTTAAAAGTTACTAAACCACCACTAAGCTCCCTTTCCATTTTCTTAAACTCTTTATGGATCATTTCCATCGCTTTGTTTTGAGTCATCGCAAGGGCTAATTCCAGTACATCGTCAGTTATATAATTATTACTGGCTAACCCACAACTAGGGCAATACACATAAAGAATGCCATCATCCTTTGCATCTGCCGGTGTAACCTTGAAATACTCACCGCAATAATGGCACTTCAGTAATATATAGCCATCGTCATCAGTAGGAACTGGTATTTCCATTCGGAAATCGCTATCCATATCATGTTTCCTCAGCGAAATTTCAAAATCACTATAATCTCATTCTACTAAACGATTTTTCATTTCGATTATACTAGCATTTTCAAAATCATAATGAAAGATTGAAGCTATTAATATTTGGTTGCTGGCGAAATCTCTCTTCAATATACTGACCATAAGGTGAATATTTGTAGGGTCAACTTCCTTACCACTTGGAGAATCAAGAATGATAGGTAGCTTTATTCCTAACACCTTCTCTATTTCGATGATATAAGCAAGTCTAAAAGCAAACACAGTTTTATGTAAAAGAGCTCCAGACAATTCTTTCAAATTTGATGTAAAAAGATAGGGAGCTCGTATTGACGTGTTATCGCCAATTTCAAGTTCGGTAGCGTACTTAATTACTGAAGCATATAATGAGGATACAACAGGGTTGTTCGCCTTCGTTGCTTCGGTGATCTTTTTACGCAAGGAACGGAGATCCGCCTCAAGTCGATTGATTTCTTTAAATATTGCAGCGGCATTTATCGGTAAAGATGATATCTTCCTATCGAAGATGTTTAGTATGCTGTCCGTATGAAAAAACTCGATCTGTGATTCTTCGGAATCTTTTGTTCTACTAAGATGGTCTATTTGAAGTGAAATAGTGCATAGCTCAGATGCAATCATCTTTCGCTTAGCGATGAGGAAATCAATAGTATCAGCAAGCCCCACGATATTATCTTCCGTTACTGGAATAATCTCTCCTGATGGAGCTTTTATTAACAACCTAATCTGAGTGACAAACTGACGGAATCGTTTATTATCACTAAGCGCATGATCTATGCGACTCAATTCGCTTTTTAGTTGCTTTTTTTTCATAAAGAGTTGATTCATTTCGGCTTCAGACACGTCATGAAAATCTTCGACCGCAAGTGTACCCAATTCTTCGGCAATATCCTCTTGGTATTTTGCAATACTAAACATTTGCCGATACTTTCCAAGATCACTCTCTAGTTTGGCCTCTTGAGCGAGAAGCGCTGCACAATTACGCCCTGAGAGACCCCGAATCAAAGCTTCAATACTAAAATGAATGCTTCCTATCACAATACCACGATTAAGTAAAGTCCAGCCTTTCTCTTGATCAATATATATTGCTCCTAGAATATTTTCGAGTATATCTGTATTATTCGTACCAAATACAACTTCATGAAGTTCATTGATTTGATCAGGTAGAATATAAGTTAGTTTCTTATCCGCAAAGTGCGCGACAATGAAGTCATTGCTGAATCTAAGGAGGGAAATCTCGCCGCAAGAATCGCAGCGGAGCTTAGTTTCAACTTCGCAACGTTCAAATCTAATTTTACGCGTATTTGGGATACTGTACCCCAAAGAATATAGCAAGAACCGCAAAAGGGTAGTTTTTCCTTTTCCGTTCTTTTCACTATAAATCAGATTGACACTTGAGGAGAAATCAATTATGCGTTCATGCAATCCTTCCTTGATGCGAATTGATTGAATAATCATAAATTGACCCCTTTTTTTATTCTGTCAATTTGAAAACGACGTCGAATTATGTTATATAATACGATTTTCGTTAGACCTATTTTGACCTCATCTTCAATACCATTAACGTCGAATTCATAAACGTAATCTTTCCACGTTGTTTCAACAAAATCTCGGCACTTATCTTTACCCGTGTTTTTTACTTCAAAGTTTCTGTAATCGCTTAAAACTCTTGTAAAGAATTCTAGACGATCACAGCATGAATCTATAATCTCTCTATAGCGGCGAACGATTTCTTCGCGAAGGGGGATATCGAATTGAGCGAACTCATTGTCATCAATTCGCTCAACATCAGTAGCTATTACCATAATTGGCCATATTACGTTTTTCTTTGTCAACTGAATAGCAGCATCTTTCTTGCTACCGTTTGTAAATACACTCAAGTGCCAAACTTCCAATAAGCGTTTTCCAAGGCCTGACATATTGATATCGAGACCACCAATAAAATCATTAATTACTTGCAAAACTACTTTGTATCGCTCAGCGTCATCATCGGTCTCAAACGGAAGAGTCTGAATAGCGAAAAGTTCCGGGTTGAGCGGCTGATCAATACGTGCAAGATAACCACGGATAATCGCCTGAGCAGATGGGGGCAATGACGAGAAGTCCCTATGCGAATGCCCATAAAACACACTACGTGATGCATCATCATCAAGGGGATTGGGTGAGTTTGTAATTAGGATTAACTTACTTACCTTTGCATTTTTACACCCTTCAGACAAAGAACATAGACTCTTGTTTAAATTATTACGGACATTTCGAAAGTCCGAGCTGCTTTGTACAACAGATTTAGCTTGAGCAAAGATATAGCTGTCATCGCATAACAACAATTCAATATCTTCGTGATTTCCCTCTAGTCTTATTGAACTCAAGTCCGTGATGTTCTCAAGCATAAGAACTATAGCTGAATTCACTTGGAAATCAAATCCAAAAACTACAGCATCGGCTCGCCGACTTTTCATTCTTCTGACTACCCCCAAGTGTGGCATTTTAAGCACTAAAAATTCGATGCTATGGATCGATAACAGACAAGAATCAGAAATAGTAATTTATCTACATATGGCGTATAGGGAACAGATACTCAAATCAGGCGAACAACGATTTTTTGAAATTACATACATTATACACGTCAATGGACAGTAATCGCAACTAAGTCTTTCCATACCTTCCCACCTGAAACCGATTCCCCTCATCCGCATCCGCCAGCAGCGGATACATCGGATGCTTGGTGATGTCGTACTTTCGCGAATAAAACGGATGAACACCCTGCAACTGTAGAATGCACCGGCTGCCGGGCATGATGGCCAGTTCGTCGGGCGTCATGAGCGGCTTGCCGAGCTTTTGATAATTCAACCCGTGGCTGCGCTGCTGCCCGCGCGTGTCGCTCTCGCTATAGGTGTCGATCGTCTCCTTGCCCAGCGCCTCCGAAATGCCCTTGAGCGTGCTCGGCTCCTTGCCGCCGAGAAAGAGGATGGAGGAGCAGCAGCCGATGATCGTCTCCGCGTGATCCTTATACACGGCGCGCAACTGGCTCTGCGTCTGCACGAGGATATGCGCCGAGATATTGCGGCTCCGGATGACGGAGATCAGCCGCTCGAAATTCGGAATCTTCTGGTTCGCAAACTCATCCAGCAGGCAGGTCACATGTACCGGCAGCCGCCCGCCGTAGGAGAGCGCCTTGTCGCAGAGGGTGTTGAAAAGCTGCGAATACAGCATCGCGGCGATGAAGTTGAACGTCGGATCGGTGTCGGACACGATGCAAAACAGCACCGTTTTGCGATCGCCCATCTTGTCCAGCGCCATCTCGTCGTAGGCCATGAGTTTACGAATCTCCTCGACGTCGAACGGCGCTAGCCGCGATCCGCAGGTAATCAGGATGCTCTTCATGGTCTTCGCGGCGGAGTGCTTGATCTTCTTATACTGGCGGGATGCGAAGTGATTCGGCTTTTCCTGCGCGAGATGCTCAAACAGCAGATCGACGGGGGATTGGTAGCTTTCGTCATCCTCGCGCACCTCGCAGGCGTTGACCAGCTCCAGCAGCGTGATGAAATTCCGCTCCTCCTCCGGCGCTTCAAACGCGACGTAGCCGATCAGCGCCATGTAGAGCAGCTCCTCCGCCTGTATCCAGAATTGGTCGCCGCTCGTCGTGCCGTCCTTTCGCGTGTTTTCCATGAGCACGGTGACGAGCCGCATCACATCCGCCTCGGTATGCACATACGCAAACGGGTTATAGTGCATCGACTCGCGAAAGCGGATCGTGTTCAGCACACGAATCTTGTAGCCGTGCGTGGCGAGCATCTTGCCGCACTCGACAATCAGCGTGCCCTTGGGGTCGGTCACGAGGTAGCTGGCGTTCATCTGCATCAGGTTCGGCTTGACGTGGTAGCGCGTTTTGCCGGAGCCGGATCCCCCGATGACCAGCACGTTGAGGTTGACGTTTCGCCGTTCGGGATCGGCAATCTGCCCAAGCGTCAGGCGCTCAGTCTGCGTGAGGATGATGTTTTCGGAAAACGTCCGATTGATAAAGGGACGGATGTCTTTCTCCGTCCCCCAGCGCGCGCTGCCGTATTCTTCGCCTTTTCGAAATTTGCGTGCGTTCCTGCCTTTCACATACACCGCGAGCCAAACCGCGGCGGCTCCAATCATCCCAAACAGCAGATCATTCGGGTGAACACTCGGCATCCAACTGGAAAACGCATCGGCAAATCCAGCTGGCAAATTGAGCACCTTCTCGCTGAACTCAACGCCGGGTGTCAGCCGAATCGCCTGACCAACTTTCGTAAACAGCAGGAAGAGCAGGAGGTACGGCAGTACCTTTACGACGATCTTTTTGATCCTCATCTAGCCTGCTCCTTGCTCTTTTGTCGCTCGCCTTTCTGCGCGGCGCTTTGCAGCAACTCCTGAAACTTACGTAGTTGCGCTAAGATGGAAGGCTTATTCTCGCGCTTGATCGTCTTTGCCGTTAACTCGCGAAAAGCGGCGGTCATCGCGTCGGTATCCGGCGCTTTGAAGAACACCAAATACTTCGGCGGGCGTTGACTTGCGTCCCGCTTGACGGCGAAATCCACGCCGTACTTGCTCGTCACCCGCTCAAATGCCTTGATGTTGCTGTCCGTCACCTCAATACTCGTCACACCCTTGCCCTGACCAACCAACTCTTTGACGGTCTGCTTGCCGTGCTTGGCGGGGTCTGTTTTCGAGGTGCTATTCGTTTTATACTTCTGCTCGGCGAGATATTGCCGCATCGCATCCTGCAAAATGCGCAAGGTGAGCTTGCTCGCGCTGATGACCAGCGTAACGGAACGGTTTTCGATTTCTTCTTGCATGCTTCCTCCGAATATAATTATCCTAATATCTTTATAAGAAAAACTTTGGATACAAATAGATTATCTTTACGAACTTTGTGGGTTAGTTAGATATATTTTTATAAAATCATGGATTGTATTATGGCAATCATATATAATGCGATTTGTAGTGAATTATTTGCTGCGACTACCATGTCGTCTAAAGCAATGACGGTTATGGAATTCTAGATTTGTTGTGCTCTTCACATCGATTTTGACAGGAGGCTTTATGAGTTACTATCCATTGATTGTGTCAGGTGTTATAACATTTCTCGCTATTATTGCAACAATAATATTCCTAACTAACCGAAGACGTTTCAGTATGGAAGTTCTAAATCAAGGAGTCGCTTTGTCAGTATTTATTCCCGTTGAAGGGCTAAGGGATAATTACATTTTTTTAATTATTCGCAATCGAACATACTATAATGCTCAGCATAATTACACCATAACGAGCCTTCTAATCAATGGATTAAGCATAATCTATACCTTTGCTACGGCAATTAGCTTAGCAGCTATTGATTTGGACTTAACCAGTAAAACCGAAGTGATAATTACCAGTGGAATCCTATCAATCTTTGCATTCGCGTTCGTTATGCTCAACATTCTGTTACGACCATCATTGAGAGTTGCACAATTTCTAGTTGGTTGGCGCCGCCTAGATAAAAAAGTTCATAGAATAAATGAAGTAATTAATAAAGATATTGATATTGATGAATTGCGCAAAAGGCTAGATGATGCGATGGAGACATACTTTGCAATTGAAGATAATGTTTCTGTACATGAAATGAGTTAAAGATAGTATGAAAAAGGCAGTATATCCGCATACTCCCCCACGAGTATTACATAATATAGCAGCATCAATAATAGGTTTGCTGGCCAAAGTTTTATGGAACACAAAAGTGATTAATTCGGTTCAAGAAACGATGGCACCTCCATTTTTAGTTCTGGTGAATCATCAAAGCAATATTGATGGTTTTCTTGCGCTTCATGCGATGGTCCCATATCATATAAATTTTGTTATTGGTAAATATCATTTCCGTCGAAAAGCAGAGCGATGGATTTTCAGGCTAATTGGTGCAATTCCAAAGGAACAGTTCATTCCAGACGTAAGTGCAATTATCGAAATGCGAAGAGTCATTGCTAGAAACGGTATATTAGCAATTTTCCCAGCAGGTCAATCTTGCATTTCTGGTGAAAGCACTCCTCTTCCCAGTGGGCTATCAAAACTGATAAAATACTTAGATGTTCCGGTTTATAGTCTGCACATATCGGGTTCTCACTTAACATATCCTAAGTGGGATATGTCACATTTTAGACGAGGCGAAATCACAATTACAAAAAAGTTACTCTTTTCAAGAGATTCAGTACGGAAGCTCGGTAAAAATGAGCTCTTGTCGATTGCACAAGACGATTTATATTTCGATGAATATGTATATCAAAAAGAGAAAAAATTGCAAATCATTACAAAGACACCAGCAAAAGGGCTAACATCATTGTTTTTTTTGTGTTTGGAATGTAATTCGCTATTTACCTTGCAAGAAGCAAAGAGTTATATCATATGCAAAAAGTGCGGAAGCGTTTTTTATTGTGATCAGTTTGGGTTCATGCATAAAGCAAACCTCGCAAACACTCCGATTTCACCTTCGGATTGGAATAGACAGCAACAAAATGCTTTATACAATACTATATTGCAAAACCGTGATTTCGAGATGCGTGCCGAAGCAACGGTTAGCGTATTAAATCAAAAGGGGAAAAGCGACCCGCTCGTGTCAGGAGTTTTGAAGTTCGTTTTATATAGTCTTATTATGCTTGATGCGAATTCTACAGTAGTACTGGAAATACCAATTGCGGGTCATTCATTGCTGCCTCATGAAAATCCATATACTTTTGAAATTGCAGAACGATCATCTACATATCAAATACGGTTTACACAAAGAGGAATTGCGTATGCGTTTGTGTCAGCTGTATATCAAGCCAGTAGACAACTGGAAAACCAAGCAACTTGTTAGTGCTCAGATGATAAAGAAACTAGTGGTTTAATCTTAGCTTTCATTTTCTCATCCTTCTAAGTGCGGAGTTGCAATCCATTTTCTGTATTAAAAGGCGCTCTTGCGAGCGCCTTTCCCGCATTACCTCTCCATTTCTCGTTCTCGCTTTTGCTGCCACTGCTCCAGCAGCTTGAAGATTGTCTCCTCCATCTGCCGTGGCGTGAAGCTCTTTGGGAAATACTGTTTGAGCCTATCGCTGGTGAGGGTGATTCGATCGACTTCTTTCTTCTCCTCGGACATGATTGCGTCCATCACATCCTCGGAGAGCTTGCCCTCCTGACTGTATCGCTTGAGGCGTTGCGCCTGCGAGAGTGAAGGGGTTGCCTCCTGAGCTGCCATGACACTCATAAGCTGGGATTGCTCTTCGGGTTTTAAATAGGACATCTCCACGGCGGGGTTGAGAGCTATTTTCTTATCATCCACCATTTGTATTAACTCCGGCGTCAATTCTGTTAAGCGGATGTAGCGTTGAACCTGCACAGCACTTTCTCCAGCGCTTTTTGCTACAACTTCTCTTGCGGTTAACTTCTGTCCAACTTGGTCAGAAGTTAGGTCAGTTCTCGCGCCTTGCCGTTTCATCGCCTCCAACTTCATCTTATACGCAAATGCTCGCTCGCTTGGCAGGATGTTCTCGCGTTGCAGGTTGCTATCGCACATGAGAATCGTGGCGGTGTCGTCGTCCATCTCACGGACGATGAACGGCATGGTGGCGAGTCCGGCGAGTTCGCAGGCGTGCTTGCGGCGGTGTCCGGCGACGATCTCGTAACCGCCTTTCGGAAGCGGGCGGGCGATGCCGGGGGTGAGCACGCCGTACTCCTTGACGCTCTCGACCGTGCGCGCCATGGCTTCGTCGTCTCGCACGCGGAACGGATGATTCTTGAACGGATGCAGCTGCTTGAGCGGCAGCTCGACGATCTGCTCTCGCTGCTCGGTATCGCGGTTATCGGACGATTGAAACAGGTCATCGTACGATGTCAGACTTAGCTTTCTCTCTTTGCTGGCCAATGCGCAACACCTCCTTCGTCAATTCGCGATAGGCCTCCGCCGCCTTTCCCTTCGGATCGTACGCGTAGATGCTTTTTCCCTCGGCGCTGATTTCGGCAGCGCGCACGGAGAGTGGGATGTCGGTCGCGAACACCTTGATCTGGTCGGCATAGGTCTCGCGGATGAGCGCACTGATCTCCTTTGCGTAGTTCGTCCGGTGATCGACCATGGTTAGCAAGATTCCGTCGATCTTCAGGCGGGGATTGATCTGCTTTTTTACCTTCCGCACTGTCCGGAGCAATTGCTCAAGACCCTTGGCGGGTAGATACTGCGCCTGCACTGGAATCATGACGCTGTCGGCGGCAGCGAGCGCGTTGATGGTCAGCATGCCGAGGCTCGGCATACAGTCGATCAGCACATAGTCGTACGGGCGCTTGATGCTATCGACGTACTGCTTGAGGATCTTCTCGCGGTTCATGGCGTTTACGAGCGACACCTCCAAGCCGGAGAGGGAGATGTTCGCGGGCAGCAGGTCGATATTCTCTTCATGATGGAGAATGCCTTCGCCCGGCGCGAGCGGCTGCTCCTCGATGATACCCTCCATGATGTCGGAGAGCGTGACGCCCAGCTCGTCTGGGCGGGTATATCCTAGGCTGATGGAAAGCGAACCCTGCGGGTCAGCGTCGATCAAAAGGACTCGTTTCCCGTCCTGTGCTAAGCCGATGCCAAGGTTGGCGCAAGTGGTCGTTTTGCCAACGCCACCTTTCTGGTTGGCAATGGCGATGATGCTTGTCATATAGACTCCTTTCTAGTAGAAAAAACGAGCGGGACTTCGGAATTCCATCGAAATGATGCATTTACATGGAATAACTGTTGATTTTTCGTCTCATATACTTGACTTCCCGCGCTCTTAGCAAACTGCGTTTGTTCGTTTCTTTTACCCTGTTTTGCTAAGAACTTGCTAAGAGGACGCCAGAAAATGGAAGAATACGCTGGGTTACGCGGGGATACGAGAAGACAAATCGAAGTCCCGAAAACACCCTGGTTATTGGGACAATAGGACACTGCAAGACACCGCTGGATACGCCAGAACAAAGGCACCAGCTCACTCCTAAGCGAAAGGCCGCGCGTTCGAATCGCGCCGGGGACGCCAAAGACAAAACCACCCGTGAGGGTGGTTTTTGCATTGTGTTGCCTCCAGTTGTTATTTTCGGGAAAAGTAAACACCATCCGAGTGGGATGGTGAATTTCGCTAGACTGAATTAGATTCGAAAGAAGGCAAAATATCAATCTACTAATTTAACGAGTCTAACCGAACTGCTTATAGCTATGCGAACACAACCACTTTGGCTAATCTCTATCAGAATTAAGATTGGAAATAACCTTCAATTGACTGAGATGACCAACCACTATAGCCCGGTCTACCTGGAATGCCAGAAAGACCTGGTGTGCCAGGGCGCCCTGGAATTCCCGGTGTGCCAGGGGTTCCGCATAATCCAGGGCGGCTTGGCAAGTGCCCTGTTGTGTCACGCATAAAAGCAAGGACTCTGTTTGAGGAGTCATATAGAATACCCTTCTCAAACCATCCTAGGTGTCTGCCACTATTTATCGCATATACGTGATCACCCAAAACCCACGCGAGGTTTTCTCCGTGGTGACTTATTAGTCTATCACCGTATAGGAAAAGTTTCGCTTGACCATGGCTATCATAAAGCCAATCCATTCTAACCAACCTCCGATTTTACAAATTTCTTTTTATGTTATCTATGTTTCCTACTCAATACAACTTGTGCAATTTCCTCGGCTATCTCATCTACTGTATTTACTGCGGTATTTCTGGCGAGCTTATCGGCAAGCGATGGACTATAGTCGACAACTTCCTTCTTGGTTATATTGTGCCAGATAGGTAAAAGTTGCTGTTCCCCTGAAACTGATCTTGTAATCAATCCGTCCAATTCATAATTTGTCCAGCCTTTTTTTATGAAGTCTCTAGAAATAATTACAATACCAAAGTTACTTCTCGCAAGCCCACCATCAATCTTACGGCGTAAACTATCACCGATTTTTAATTCAAACTCATCATACCAAACAGACAGACCACTATCTTTTAGAGCGACTGCTAATGGCCTTACGACACTATCTTTATCTTCCGAAGCATGTGATATAAACACATCATACTCACGTGTGATATCAGATTCACCTAATGAAGGCGGATTGTTTCCAAGAAACAACGAAGGGACTGATGCCAAAGATGGTTGCTTTGCATTAGGTAAAATGCCAGAAAGAACGCGAACTGATGACTTGACTGTACCAGCATATCCTCCCAAATCAATTACTGCATACCAGTGACCTGTGTTAGGAATGGTGACTTGATATGGGGTTCTTTTTACATATCCACCAATGAATCGGTAGCGTTTTCCGCTTTTAAAGCTAGAATAATTGGATGAATCCATTATACGAACGTTTGCAGCATAACCAAGTGTTACTTCTACGATTTTTCCTTGTTCTACATTTCCAAGATCATAATATTGGTACTGCATTATTAACATTCCTTTCTCAAGACAGATATTTATAAAAACTTCATTGATTAGTTTATTAATGGAGCGTAAGTTATATAGATGTATCTATACACACAGAATACATGTTTTCATGTATTATATCAACTGTTGGATATGGGACGAAAAAAGTCAATTTAAACATGCTCTGCAACTGATATTTGCAGATTATTTAAACGCGTGTTAATTAATATCGAAACTAGATATTGTTTCTTCATTTCTTTGAAAAGTAAGATCTTTGTGTCGCAATATGATAAAATGCGATTAACTTAAGGATAATTAGTGCGATATAGAATTAAACTCGGAACATATCTGATAATTAAAATCGATAGCTTGCTCGTAAGAAGTAGAATTCAAATTCAATTAGTGTTTTTTTGAAGATTTATTCTGAAAGGATCCTCACGTATGAACTTATATGAAGTTTAAATTGACACAAATATCTATGATGCTTCGAATTACTCATTTGGAAGTCCTCAATACTGTAAACTAGTTGAGCTCTCATCGATAGGGTATGTGAAAATTCTAATTAATTCGATTGTTGAGGGTGAAGTTCTACGTCATATATCTGTTAGGGTAAAAGATGCAGTTAAAAATATAAATGAAGCGCTTAATGATAGGGTTATTACCCCTTTTCGTCATGAGGAAAACTATAAAGAACTCGTAACTCTGTTTGATCATAAAGAAATGACAACGCTGCTCGAAACACGATTCTCAGAGTTTCTACATCAATGTGGTTTTCTCAGGATATCTTCAAATGGTATTGATGCTGAGCGGATTGTCCAAGATTATTTTGCTCAGAATCCACCATTCGAAGCGCAGAAACCCGATGAGTTCAAGGATGCAATTATAATACAATCACTCATAGAATATAAAAAACGTAGCAAAGATAGCATAATCTGTGCGATTACAAATGATAAAGGCTTCAAAAAAGCATTGGAAACAACTGGTATAGTACAATATGATGATATTAGTTCATTCCTCGACTATATTACTGTCTTGATTGACAAACAAGCTGCTTGTCTCAAGTTATATATCAGTGAAGGATATATTGACGAAGAAGTAGAAGAGCAGATTAGATCTGCAATTGAAGAAATTAGCTTCAGCTTTGAAGAAATACCTGATGAATTTAACATTTCGGATGTTTCTGATATTAGTTTCGAATTATTGTATGTTGATTCTCTTAATGCTCAAACCGCAGATATTGTTATTGAAGCAAATGCAATCATTAAAGCTTGGAGCAGTACTGTGGATGAAGAACAATCCTATTTCGACAAGGAGGACTGGAAGTATCTTTGGAAAGTAGAAATAGAAAAAGAGGAAACACATAGCATTACATTTGAAATGCTGATAACCCTTGACATCTCGAACTTTGCGGATCATACGGCGGACGAAGGAGCCCCTGACTTTGTAAATGATGAAATCATTGCAACTGGATATTCTGATGCCCCTGCTGATTTTCTACTTGATGATGAAAGCTGTATCGAAGTGGAAATTCTTTCAGAAACAGATTCTTACATTCAAAATGATGATGGGAGCAGAGAATCTTGCTATACTTACTGTCCTGATTGTGGGTCGCCAATTGGAACCGATAATGATGGAGGTAATGGATTTTGTATCAAATGTGCGTGGGATCATTAAGTGGATATTAGCATTGCATCTCACAGCTAAAACCACGGTTCAAAAAAACCAGTCAAGAAATCTGGGAGTATTATCTTTTCGCTAAAAGTGTTGCGTCATATGCTCCCCACCTCAAACCGATTCCCCACATCCGCATCCGCCAGCAGCGGATACATCGGATGCTTGGTGATGTCATACTTTCGCGAATAGAACGGATGAACACCCTGCAACTGTAGAATGCACCGGTTGCCGGGCATGATAAAAAAGGGAACGATCGTTGATCATTCCCCTTTTAATTTCTCGCAATTTTATCAAAAAGACTGTCCGGCGTGCGATTGAACCAATCGTGTCCGGGCAGTCTCTTTTTTTATATTGCTTTTTAACTTAGCCGCCGAGATACGCTTTCTGGACGGCGTCGTTGGTGAGAAGTTCGCTCGCGGGCGCGTGGAGAACGATTTGTCCCGTCTCCAGCACGTAGCCGCGGTTCGCGATAGAGAGCGCCATCTGCGCGTTTTGCTCGACGAGCAGGATCGTGGTGCCCGCGCGGTTGAGCTCCTGAATGATCTCGAAAATCTGCTCCACGAGGATGGGCGCGAGCCCCATCGAAGGCTCGTCCAGCATCATCAGCTTCGGGTGCGACATGAGGCCGCGTCCCATCGCGAGCATCTGCTGCTCGCCGCCGGAGAGTGTGCCCGCGATCTGCTTTCTGCGCTCCTTGAGGCGCGGGAAGCGCTCGTACACGTTCGCAATCGAGTCTTCAAACGTGGCGCTCGGCGCGGTGAACGCGCCCATATCGAGGTTTTCTTCAACCGTCATCTGCAAAAAGATGCGGCGTCCTTCCGGCACGTGCGCAAGCCCCTGCGAAACGATCTTATGGGGCGCTGTGCTCTTGATGCTCTTGCCGTCAAAGAGGATGTCGCCGGTCTTGCTGCGCAACAGCCCCGAGATGGACTTGAGGATCGTGGACTTTCCTGCGCCATTCGCGCCGATGAGCGTTACGATCTCGCCGTCATTCACAGAGAACGAGATATCGCGAATCGCGTGGATGTTGCCGTAATAGACGTTGATATTCTGTACTTCCAGCATGGTTACGCCTTCGCCTCCCCTCTGCGGCCCAGGTACGCCTCGATCACGACCGGGTTGGTCTTGATCTGCTCAGGCGTGCCTTTGGCGATGATGCGGCCATAGTTGAGCACGGCGATGCCTTCGCAGATGCCCATGACGAGGTTCATGTCGTGCTCGATGAGCAGGATCGCGATTTCGAACATGTCGCGGATGCGCTTGATGTTCTCCATGAGCTCGCTCGTCTCCGAGGGGTTCATGCCTGCCGCGGGTTCGTCCAGCAGCAGGAGCTTTGGCTTGGTCGCGAGCGCGCGGACGATCTCCAGCCTGCGCTGCGCGCCGTAGGGCAGAGAGCCTGCGGGCTTGTCCGCCAGAGACTGCATGTCGAAGATGGAGAGTAGCCCCATGGCGGTTTCATGCGCGAGGCGCTCGCTCTTCCAATAGGAAGGAAAGCGGAGCATCGCACTGGCGAGCGAGTATTCAAACGCGTTGTGGAGCCCGATGCGGACGTTGTCCTCCACGCTCAAATCCTTGAACAGGCGGATGTTTTGGAACGTGCGCGCGATGCCCATGCGGTTGAGCTGTGCGGTCGATTTTCCGCGGATATCCACGCCGTCGAGCAGCACGACGCCCTTCGTCGGCGTATACACGTTCGTGAGCAGGTTGAACACTGTGGTCTTGCCCGCGCCGTTGGGCCCGATGAGGCCCGCGATCTCCGTGCGCCCGATGATGAGGTTAAAGTCGTCCACCGCGTGCAGGCCGCCGAACTCGACGCCGAGGTGGTGGATGTCCAGAATCGGTGTGGAGCCAAGGTCGCGCTCCGGAATAAAGCCGAGACTCGGCAGTGGTACCAGTTTATCCATTCTTTTCACCCGCCTTGCCTTTGGTCTTTTCTTGCGCCGGTTTCTGGTTGAAAACCTTCTCCAGAATGCGCGAAAGCGAGAAATCGTATTGGCCCATGAGGCCGGATGGCTTGAAGATCATCACCGTGATGAGCAGCAGCGAATAGAGGATCATGCGGTATTCCGAGAACGCGCGCAGGATCTCCGGCACGGCGGTGAGCACCGTTGCGGAGAGCACGGAGCCGACCATGGAACCCATGCCGCCGAGCACGACCATCACGAGGATTTCGATCGACTTCATAAAGCCGAAGCTCGAGGGATTCAGGATGCCGAGGTAGCCCGCGTAGAGCGCGCCCGCAAGCCCCGCAAACACGGCGCTGGCCGCAAAGCCGAGCACCTTGTAGTAGGTGACGTTGATGCCGCAGGATTCCGCCGCGATCTCGTTTTCGCGGATGGAGAGAATCGCTCTGCCGTGGCGGCTTTTCATCATGGTGTGGATGAGGAGACACACGATGCCGACACAGAGGAAGGTGTTGAGGAACGTCGTCTCCTTGGGGATGCTCTTGAGGCTTGCCGCGCCGTAGGTGAGCTTAAAGCCCAGGACGCTGTCGATATTGAGCAGCACCACGCGGATGATCTCGCCAAAGCCGAGGGTGATGATCGCGAGATAGTCTCCCTTGAGGCGCAGCGCCGGGATGCCGATCAGGATGCCGATGAAGCCCGCGGCAAGCGCGCCGAGCACGAGCCCGATCGGGAACGAAACGCTCGCGTCGAGGCCGGAGCGCGTCATAAAGATCGCCGCCGTATACGCGCCGACCGCCATGAAGCCCGCGTGGCCCAGCGGAAGCTGACCCAGATAGCCGGTCGCGATGTTGAGCGAAACGGTGAGGATGATGTTGATGCCGATGAGCATCAAGACCTTCGTGTAATACTTCGTGATCACGCCCGACTGGATCAGCGAAACCCCTACGATCAAAAACGCGGCAAAGAGCAGCGCGTTGATCGCGTAGCGAACAGGCATTGGAATCTTCTTGTAAGCTTGTTTCATCTGCCGCACCTTACACTTTCTCGCGCATCGGGCGACCGAGGATGCCGGTGGGCTTGACGAGTAGCACGATGATCAGGATGGCGAACACTACGCCGTCGCGCCAGACCGAAAGCCCGATTGCGGACACGAGCGATTCCGCAAGGCCGATTGCAAAGCCGCCGATCATCGCGCCCGGTATGGAGCCGATGCCGCCGAGCACCGCCGCGACAAACGCCTTGAGGCCCAGCATGGAACCCATCGTCGGTGTCGCCTGCGGATAGGCTGAGCAGTAGAGCACGGCGCCGATGCCTGCGAGCGCGCTGCCGATTGCAAATGTAAACGAAATCGTGCGGTTGATGTTGATGCCCATGAGCTGCGCCGCGTCGGTGTCCTCGGAGACCGCGCGCATCGCCTTGCCCATCTTGGTTTTTTGCACGAGGAACGTGAGCAGTATCATGGAGACGGCTGCGGCGAGGAGTGTGATGATCGCCGTACCGGAGAGTTCGATCGAACCGAGATAGATCGACGGGATATCGAAGAAGGTCGGAATGACCTGTGCCTTCGCGCCGAACACCATCTGAGAAAGGTTTTCTAATAGGAAGGAGACGCCGATTGCGGTGATGAGCAGAGAGATTCTCGGCGAACCGCGCAGGGGTTTGTAAGCTGCCTTCTCAATCAGCATACCGAGGAGTGTGCAGCCGAGGATTGCGGATAGGATCGCGATCGCCGGATGCATTGAAAATTTTGCCATGGAGAGCCAGGCGATATAGGCGCCGATCATGATGATGTCGCCGTGGGCAAAGTTGAGCAGGGTGATGATGCCATACACCATGCTGTAGCCCAGCGCGACCAGAGCATAGATCGAGCCGGATTGCAGACCGTTGATGATCTGCCTCAGGATTGTGGAAAAGACTGACATAAATCGTACCTTCCTCTGTCGGACGAACTCACCCGTTTGAGTGATGAACGGTTGCACCGTCCCGCGCCGGAGAGCATCCGGCGCGGGACGGCTTGAGTCGCGTTCGTGCGGTTATGGATTAATACATTTCCTTGAAGGTTTCCACGCCGCCGGTGATCGTCATGATGACCGCGCTCTTGATGGGATTGTTGTGATCGTCAAACGTGTAGCCGGTTTCGCTCGTGATACCGACGACACTCGGGCCTTCGGTCTTGATGGCGTCGATGACGGCCTGCTTGTATTCGTCGCTGCCGGTGGCGGCGCCGGAGGCTTCCGCCTTCGTGAGGGCTGCCACGAGGATCTGCGCCGCGTCATACGCGGTTGCGGCAAACATGTTCAGCGTGTCCGCGCCGTAAGCCGCGGTGTAGTCTGCTTCAAACTTTTTGACCGCGTCGGTAGAGCCGGGCGCGTAAGCGGAGCAGAAGTAACTGCCTTCGAGGTCGGCCGCGCTTGCGTAAGCGGAGACACCCGCCCAGCCGTCGCCACCGAGGAAGGTGGAGGTCAGGCCGAGTTCGCGCGCCTGGGTGACGATCATGCCGTCATCCTGGTAGTAGTTCGGGCAGAAGATGACGTCCGGTGCAGAAGCAAGGATGTTCGTCAGCTGGGCTTTGAAGTCCACGTCGCCCTTGGAGTAGCCTTCGTCCGCAACAACGGTGATGCCGACTTCCGCGCACTTTGCCTTAAAGGCGTCCGCAAGGCCGACGGAGTAATCGTCGCCCGTCATGGTCAGGACGGCTGCGGTCTTCGCGCCGAGCTTCTCGGAAGCATACTGTGCCATCTTTTCGCCCTGGAACGGATCGATGAAGCAGGAACGGAAGACGTTGGTGTAGACTGTGTCGGTGTCCGCGTTGTAGGTGACGCCAACCGCCGTCGCAGATGCCGTGATCATCGGCATGTTGATGGGGTTCGCTTCGCCAACCACCGCGATGGTGTTGCCGCTGAGCACATCGCCGATCAGAGCGGTGATGCCGTCGTCCACCATGCGCGTGAACGCGGTGATGGCTTCGGTGGAATCGCCCTTGTTGTCGTAAACGACGGTCTCGATCTTTTTGCCGTTGATGCCGCCCGCCGCGTTGACCTGGTCAATGTAGAGCTGGGCGCCGTTCTTGACGGCAAGGCCGTAAACGGCGTAATCGCCGGTGTGCGGTCCAAGGATGCCGACCTTTATGGTCTCGCCGGATGCGGCCTGGGTCGCGTCGGCTGCGGTTGCGTCGGCTGCGGTTGCGTTTGCCGCGGTTGCGTCAGACGCGCTGGCATCGGTAGCAGCGGGTGCTGCGCAACCCGCGAGGGCGCTCAGCGCCAGCATGGCGACCAATGCGATGGAGAGTAGTTTCTTCATGATTGTTTCCTCCTGGTTTGGTTTCTATTCGGCGTGTTCTATTCGCCGAAACAAAAAGCGGCGGCTCCGTGATACGGAACCGCCGCATATGTTCGCATGCCAGCTTTAGGTTCGTTCCGTATCGCGATAGCGTGGTAAGTGTACCAGTCGAATAATCAGGCTAATCAGGCCGATCAGCAGTACAGCGAGGCAAATAATCAAAACGCCCAACACGATCGTGTTGAGCGTAAGGCTGAGCGAGAGAGAAGCGGCAAAGGCTGCACAAGCGAAACAGGCCGTGGTAAACGGCTTCGTCGATGACTGATTATGATTGGCAAATGTTTGCGTCATAACAGTTGGCAGCTCCTTTGCATGCATTTGGTTTCGAATTTCAAGATTGGGGTTAATCTAACACCATTTTTTCGGCTTGTCAAGCACCAAATCATATATGATCGCAAGGTGATGAATGCATAAAGAACCACTAATAGTGGCGTTATACGTGCATAATCGCATGTTTTTGCGGATTTTTCGTGCAGACGGGCATTGCCGGTCAATTTTATGCGATGAAAAATTTAGTATATTTTATTGATATTCTAAATCCGCCGGATTAGCGGGAAGGCTCTCGCGTGGACTTGATCGCCGTGTCGTATGCATGCGGAGATACGCCGTATTCACTCACAAACGCCTTGTAAAAACCGGAATATTCCGCATATCCGCAGTTGAGGGAAACTTCGGTCAGCGAGAGTCCATTTCGCATCAGGTTCCGCGCGAGGATCATGCGCTTTTGCTGGAGCATCTGATAGATAGAAGCGCCCGTCTCCTGCTTGAACTTTCGCTCCAGATAATATTTCGAAAGATACACCGTGCGGCAGAGCGTATCAAGCGTGACGGGCTCGCTCAGGTGCTCGTCAAGATAGTCCAGTACGCGCTTGACCGGCGCGCTGACGCGAAGCTCCGCTTGCCGCGGCGTGTCGTTTTCTCCGCGCGCAAGGCGGTTGAGGTAGACCAGCAGGCCTGCGGCAATCGAGCGGCAGAGCACGTCCCGCCCGAATGGATCACCGCCACTTGCTTGTAATAGTTCGGAGAGCAGCCGCGTGATCTGTGCACGAGCGGCGGCTGAAAGCCGGATTGCCCCGCTCCGATCGCCGGAAAAGCAGGCGGAAAGATCGTATTCCCCGCCGGAGAGGGACTCGACGAACGGACGGCTGAGCCAAAAGACGATGCGCTCATATGGCTCAGTTCCGTGTATAAACAGGGGGCGGTGCACGTGGTTCGGACCGATGAGTAGCAGGTCGCCCGGCTCCTCGGCAAAGGAGTAGCTCTCGATCTGATAGGAAAGCTTGCCGGAGAGAAGCAGCGAGCACTCATAAAAATCGTGAAAATGCGGCGCAATCTGCACGCCGTTGTTCCCCTGGAAACGGAACACCTCAAAGTCCTCGCGCAGCATGTGCTGGCGAAGCTGCAGTTCCTTGAGCGTCTCTTCCAACCGCGTCGCCTCCTGATCCGAAAAAGGGCAAGAATGGAAAACTATCCGGCAAAATAATAAAAGTATATGTCGAGATACGATGCTAAAATCATGGTATCACAAACGATCAACATAGGCAAAGAAAGAAGTGTGTTCGAATGCAAAAACACCCTCGTTACGCCATCGCAAGCCCGACCAGCATGGGCGTGCGGATCACGTCGCAGGATCGCCAAAGCGTGCACACGAGCCATCTCTTTATGATGCAGTCGACCAGCGCGGAGTCAAACGTACTCAATATCGCGTCGTCGCTGGGGCATGAGTGCCTTGTTTTGACGAAGTTTATCGAGGACAGCCCCGTCTCGCTATTCATTCAGAGCAAGCTGCGGGCGCGCAACATCCGCTATGAGGGTGTCTCCGTTCCGCAAGGCGGACCTTGGGGATACCGCCATCAGTTCAACATTGCGGACGGCGGGTTCGGCCTTCGCGGGCCGCGCGTCTGGAACGACCGCGCGGGCGAGGTCGGGCGCACGCTCTCGATCGAGGAGTTCGACGTTGATCGCATCTTCGGGCAGGAGGGCGTCGCTATCTTGCACATCTCCGGCCTCATTGCGGCGCTTTCGCCGGAGACCGCCGCGTTCTGCGCGGAGCTTGCCAATCGGGCAAAATCGTATGGCACGCGCGTGAGTTTCGACCTCAACTATCGCGCGTCGTTCTGGAAGGGGCGCGAGGTGGAACTGAGACGGGTGTTTCACGAGATCGCGTCGAGCGCGGACATCCTCGTCGGCAACGAGGAGGATTTTCAGCTCGCGCTGGGCCTTCGCGGACCGGAGGCGGGCGGGCAGGGCCTCGCCGCAAAAATCGAAGGATTTCAGGCGATGATCTCCGTGGCGAGGGAAACATACCCAAATGCGCACTATTTTGCGACCACGCTGCGCGAGGTGGAGAACGCGAACGAGCATCTCTGGGGTGCGATCCTCTGCGCGGATGGGCAGTGGTTTACGGAAGAGCCGCGCAGGATTCCCGTTTACGACCGCATCGGCGGCGGAGACGCGTTCACGGGCGGGCTCTTGTACGGCATCTACCGCGGTTGGTCGCCGGAGCAGTGCCTCCGTTTCGGCTGGGCAAGCGGCGCGCTCGCGGTCACGGAGGCGAACGACTACGCAACCCCCGCGGACGAGGCGCAGGTTTGGAGCATTTACGCGGGCAACGCGCGGATCACGCGCTGAGTAAGAGGAGGAGAGCAAACGATGCAACAAGCGGATATCGGACTGATCGGCCTCGCCGTCATGGGCGAAAATCTGGTCATGAATATGGAGTCGAAGGGGTTTACGGTCGCGGTATACAACCGCACGACGGAAAAGGTGGATGCGTTCTTGAGCGGCAGAGCGAGCGGGAAGCGCATCATCGGCTGCCACACGCTAGCCCAGCTGCGGGACGCGCTGTCAAAACCGCGCAAGGTCATGCTCATGGTCAAGGCGGGACAGCCCGTGGACGACTACATCGAGCAGCTGCTTGCCATGTTGGAACCGGGAGACGTGATCATCGACGGCGGCAACAGCCACTTTCCCGACACCACGCGCAGAACGGCGTATGTGGAGAGCCGGGGACTGCTCTACATCGGCACCGGCGTCTCGGGCGGCGAAGAGGGCGCGCTGAAGGGGCCAAGCATGATGCCCGGCGGGTCAAAGGCGGCTTGGCCGCTCGTGAGACCCATCTTTCAGGCGATCTGCGCGAAGGTGGAGGACGGCACGCCCTGCTGTGACTGGGTGGGCGAAAACGGCGCGGGGCACTTCGTCAAGATGGTGCACAACGGCATCGAATACGGCGACATGCAGCTCATCTGCGAGGCATATCAGCTTATGCGGGACGTGCTGGGCATGACGGCAGGTGAGATGAGCGCGGTGTTTGCGGACTGGAACCGGGGAGAGCTCGATAGCTACTTGATCGAAATCTCGCGCGACATATTAGCGTATCGGGATTCGGACGGAACCGCGCTTGTTGATCATATTCTCGACACGGCGGGGCAGAAGGGAACGGGAAAATGGACGGCGTTTGCCGCGCTGGACGAAGGCGTTCCGCTGACGCTGATTGGAGAAGCGGTATTTGCACGCTGCCTCTCCGCATTAAAAGAAGAGCGTGTATCAGCCGCGACTGCGTTTCCGCGTGAAGTCGCGCGGTATAGCGGCGAGCGGGCGGAGCTGATCGACGCGATTCGTCAGGCACTGTACGCGAGCAAGATCGTTTCGTATGCGCAGGGCTATGCGCTCATGCGCGCGCAGGCGGAGGCCAGTGGCTGGAATCTCAACTACGGCGGTGTCGCGCTGATGTGGCGCGGCGGCTGCATCATCCGCTCCGCGTTTTTAGGCAGGATCAAGGAGGCGTTCGACCGCGAACCGAATCTTTTCAATCTCCTGCTCGACCCGTATTTTACAGAGCGGATCAAGAGCTGCATCCCCGCCTGGCGAAAGGTGGTTTCGCTCGCGGTGCAATCCGGCGTTCCGGTGCCCGCGATGAGCGCGGCGCTGACTTATTTTGACGGCTACACCTGCGCGCGCTTGCCCGCAAACCTGCTGCAGGCGCAGCGGGACTATTTCGGCGCGCATACCTACGAGCGGATCGATCAGCCGCGCGGGACGTTCTATCACACAAACTGGACCGGTGAGGGCGGGGACACTGCCGCCTCGACCTACAGCATCTAGCCGCCGCAAAAATCATTTGATGCAAGACACCCTCCCCGCTTCGCGCGGCGGAGGGTTTTTTCGTGATTCGTTTATCCACGCGCTTGTGGCGCTGCAACATTTTTCTGCTTTTTTTCGGCTTTGTGATCCGAAAGTGGGTGTCCAACGTAATGGAAACTCTGGTATAATACAGCAAGAATACTTTCTTGCTACGAGAGGAACCATGATGCGGAAACGAATACTTGCCCTTTTTACCGTTCTCCTCGCTTTCAGCTTCGTCTCTTTTCTACCGACAACGACAAAAGCAGAATCGGAAACACCCAAAGACGGTGTGGATTTGATGATCGTCTGCGCCCATCCGGGAGATGAATATCTCTTTTTGAGCGGCGCACTGCCGCTCTATGCGGGTGAACAAGGCAGGTCTGCTGTGGTCGTCTATCTCTGCGAGAGCGACGAGGCAACCCAGGCCGCCGCCAAGAAGGCGATGGCTCGCTTCGGTGATCAGGTGCAGGCTGTTTTCGGTACGTTTTCCAATAAGTATGCCAGCACCAAGGATGAGCAACTCCGCTTTTGGGATTCCCGGCAGGTGATCACCTATCTCGTCGGCGTGATCCGCGAGTATAAGCCCGCGATCGTTCTGACGCATCAGCCGCAGGGTGAATACGGCAACGGCGCGCATATCGTAACCTCCGACAGCGTGTTTATGGCGGTGCGCTATGCACCGGAAGCAAACCGCTATCCGGAGAGCAGCGCGCTCTACGGTGCCTGGCAGGTGCAGCGCCTGTTTTTCCACCAATACGGCGAAAACATGGTTACCCTCGATCGCAGCAAGCCCATCGAGCGCTTCGGCGGCCTGACCGCGCTGGAGCTCGACCAACAGGGCTATGCGCTCTTCCCGACGACATATCCCATCAAGATAACGGACGAGTCGGGCTATACCAGCGCGCAGTACGGGCTGGCCTCGGCTCTTGACGCAAAGACGTTTGATCCCACAAAGGGCGATTTATTCGCGGGTTTGGATGCGTCTCTGCTTGGGCCGACCGCGGCTCCGTATGTGGCGCCGACTGTCACGCCGGAACCCACCGCTGCTGCTGAGGCAACGCAACCTGTGAGCGCGAACGAAGCGCCTGCTGCCGTGCCGAGCGCTGTGCAAGCGCCGGTCGCGAGCGGTTTCCCGAACGGGATTTTGCTCATTTGCTGCGGCGCGATCTGTCTCCTTGCGTTGGCGGGCGTGATCTTCCTGAAAAAAGGAACGCGGCTCAAGCTCGTTTCGACCATCGTCTGCGCCGTATTCCTGCTCGGCAGCATATTCTTTGCGGTGCGGTATGCTCAAAAGAAGCCTTCCGCTTCGTCCGAGAGCGCATCCCAGCAGGTTGAGGCGACGAAAACCACACCCGAACCCGAAGGCTCAGTTGAGCCGACGGCAGCTCTGGAGCCGACACCGACGCCCGATCCGTGGGCGCAATATTTCCGCAGCGCGAGTGATCCCGCCGAGGTTGTCGTGATCGATCCGGCCAACGAACACTGGGAATATCGCACGGACAAGCTCTCGATCCTGATCGATCGCGTCCATATCAAAAAGGCGGATGGAAAACCCATTACGTATTGCATCGCGGATATCCACATGCGCGGGGAAGATGCGTTTATGGCGGGCGTTCGCAACGACAACCCGCTCGAACAGCCCTCGCTGGAGCATGCCTGGCATATGGCGCGCCGCTATCGCGCGGTACTCGGCATCACGGGAGACAACCTGATTCAGGCGGAAGTCAACGATAAGGGCATCCTGATGCGCAACGGCAAGGTCTACAGCGAAAATCAGGCGCAGGATATCCTCGCGTTTTACCCGGATGATCTGACGGTCAAGATTTATAAACCCAAGACAATCTCGGTGGAGGAACTCAAGGAGCAGGGCGTGCTCAACACCTTCTCCTTCGGGCCTACGCTGCTCAACAACGGCGTGAGGGATCTCGCATCCCGCCGCAGCATGCTTGGCAAACAGAATCCGCGAACCGGCCTCGGCATGATCGAACCCGGACACTTCATCGCCATCACGGTCGACGGCCGACAGACCAAATACAGCGTCGGAATGTCGATTGAGGAATTCACGCAGATGTTCTACCTCCTTGGATGCCAGACCGCCTATAACCTCGACGGGGGCGCATCCACGGCGATGATCTTCATGGGCGAGTGCCTCAACCAGCACAGCGGTATCGACAGTGATGTCCAGCGTCCGTGGACGGACGGGCTCTTCTGGGGCAAATCGGAGCTGGTGCCGACCGTGGATGATCCCGTGTATAACACCGGCGCAAAACCCTGGGTCATGCCGCCGACGTAAGCGCGGAGCCTGTATTAATAAAAGCTTCTCTTTCCAACGCCTTTCTTTCCTACGCCTCTCTTTCTATGGAATGGAGATCAATATATGGCGGCAAAATATAAAAAAATAATCAAGACCGGCTTGCGACGAGTTGCTCGCGCAAGCCTGGTTCTTGCGTTTGTTCTCGGCGTATTGCTCGGCATGAGCGCGTGCGCAAAGGAGATTACGATTGCGGACAAGCCGGTGGATAGAGCTGCGACCGAGCTGGATTTACGAAACAGCGGCATCACCGGCGCGGAACAGGTGGAGAACCTCAAGAAGCTTAGATCGCTCACCGCGCTGGATCTGCGCGACAACGCGCTCACGGTGGAGGCGTTTGATGCGATTCGTTCGCTCGTGCCGAAGGCCGACGTTCGCTGGAGCGTTCCGCTTGGGGATGCGCGGTATGATTCCGCAAGTGAACAGCTCGCGGTGCCGGACTTTTCAAAGGCGGATCTCGCGCGGCTTGGATATTTTCCGGTGCTCACTTCGCTCGATGCCTCCGGCAGCACGGATTATCCGGCGCTGTTGGAAGCGCAGGCGATGCACCCTGATCTTACGGTCAGCTGGTCTTGCGTGGTCGCGGGAAAGACGTTTTCCAGCACGGACGAGGAGATCGTCTGCGCGGCAGGCGCGACGAAGGATGACGTGGCGCTGCTTTTGACCGCGCTGCCGAAGCTTACATCGGTCGATCTAAGGGAAACGGACGTTCTCGCGAACGATATCACAGCTTTACAGGGACAGTATCCCAAGATTACATTTCTGACGCAGGCATATCTGCTGAACGAGCGGTATGACACGACGAAAACCTCGCTTGCGCTTGCCGCCGCGGACTCGTTTGACGCAAAAGAGCTCGGCGATCAGCTGGCGTACTTTCCGAACCTGACCGCGCTCGATTTGATCAACGTGCCCGCAAGCGAGCAGGACGTTTCCGCACTTGCGGAGCGTTATCCTTCGCTCAAGATTCGCTGGATGGTGCCGCTCTTGGAGGATCTGCGCGTGGCAAGCGACACCGCGTCGCTGGATTTGCGCGGCTATACCGTCAGCGACCTCGCGGCATTCAAGCAGAAGCTGCGGTGGTTTCCCAATTTGACCTATCTCGACATGTGCAATTGCGGACCGAGCGATGCAGAGATGGCGCAGCTCAGGAGCGAGCTACCGCAAGTCAAGGTCGTGTGGATGTTGCATGTCGGCTACTGGGAGATTCGCACGGATATCAGAGCCTTCAGCATGGCGCAGTATACGGAGCACGAAGGCGTGCGCTTCACCAAGATTGGCGATGAAAGCCGGCGCTATCGCTGGGTGGACGACGAGCAGATCGCAAAGATTCGGTATTGCACGGATATCGAGGCGCTGGACATCGGACACTCCGACCTGATCTCCGACATTTCATTTTTAAGCAACCTGACAAAGCTTCGCTTCCTCGTGATTTCCATGACGAGAGTGACGGATCTCTCGCCGATTCGGAACCTGAAGAATCTGATCTTCTTTGAAATGTTCGAGATGGCTCCGATGGATATCTCCGTATTGTATGATCTGCCGCAACTGGAGTTTTACAATTGCAGCAACACCCAGATTTCGGACATCAAGCCACTCTTGTCGCTGAAAAATCTCAAACGGTTATGGCTCATCCAGTGTTATTTGCCTAAAGAAGAGTTGCATGAACTCAAGGTTGGCTTACCAAACACGATTGTGATTGCGACAGGCAAGCATTCGACGGACACCGGCTGGCGGTTTGATAATCCGACCTACAATGAGATGCAGGCGCTGTTCGGATTGGCACCGCAGGTCGACTGGCAGTCGGCAGAGTATCTCCTGCCGGAGAATCAGATTCCATAACGGTAGGCTCGCGCAAAATAGACTTTTATAAGACCGTTTACTTGTGTTGAAAAATGAGTTTCCGAATCGATTTTGATTCTTTTAAATATTATTATCACTCGTAAATAGGGTTCTAGTTGGAGGAGACGTGAAATTACTCGGCAAAAAATCGGCAACCGTAGCGTTTGCCGTTACGATGCTTGCAGCATTGTGCGCCAGCGGCTGTTCACCGATGCAGCAAATGCAAAGCACGCCAGAACCGCTTGATA
Organism: Christensenellaceae bacterium; assembly: GCA_963667195.1. Lineage (GTDB taxonomy): Bacteria > Bacillota > Clostridia > Christensenellales > CAG-138 > UBA7703. The sequence goes on along the minus strand of OY762962.1, from coordinate 635,853 downwards.
CGCCGAAACCGCTTGAAACACCGACGGCTTCTGTTCAGGTAATCGCGTTAAATACGGCCAGCGAACCGTCGGCCGCGACCGTTTCACCGACTCCCGCTCCGACGCAGCCGCACTCCGCCTCCTATCTTGCGAGCGGGAAATCCGCAAACGCAGGCGCGACTCCGGCCTACAAGGATGTTAGAGGGGAGTGCAAATACGCAGTCTCTTCGAACCGGAGTGACTTTTTCTATACGCGAGATACAAGTATGGATAGCACCTGGCGCGCCACCAAGGGGCTACAGAGCATCACCATTGAGCCGGAAGACGGCGTTACGGATATCACGGGGTTCTATTTCAAGTGGGATGCAGCTCCGCCGACGTGGGACTTATATGCATATGATTCTGCGGGCAAACAGACCCTCGCTTGCAGCGGCGGAAAAAACGGCGGGCTGACGGAGTTTGCGCCTGTACCCGAAAGCATGACCGGCTATCGAAAATTTCAGTTTGTTTCGACAAATCCGGAGGTACCGTTTGCGATCGCGAACTTCTCCGTCTATTCAGGCGGCGTTCCGGAATTCGCGCCTAGGTGGGAGGCATACGACGGCAGAGCGGTAGACCTGCTGGTCATCTCTTCACACCCGGATGACGAGAGCGTCTTTCTTCCGGCGCCGGCGATTACTTCGATCAACGACGGGAAGGTCGTTGTGACGGGTTATATGACGTGGGGCACCGCAAAGCGACGCTTTGAAGCAGAGGAAGCCTGCTGGATGCTGGGCGAACGGTATGCGCCAACGCTTCGCGCGGCGCACGACATGATGACCAACTCCTTGGAATCCATGGAACGATACTGGCCGCTTGACAAGGCGATCGGTTACGTCGTCGAGCTGATTCGCAAGTTTAAGCCCGCGGTGATCGTGACCCACGACGTCGGCGGAGAATATGGTCACGGCGCGCACATTGAAACCAGCCTTGCGGTACAGCTCGCGTTTGAGCAGGCATCCGACCCGACGAAGTATCCGGAGTCTGCGGAACAGTATGGCGTGTGGAAGCCGGGGAAGCTGTATCTTCATATGTACGGCAAGGACAAGATTACCTACGACCTGAACGCGCCACTGGCAGCTTACAACGGAGAATCCATACTCCAGGTTGCAACGGCCGCCTTTGAGCGGCACAGGTCGCAGGCGGCGAAGGGCTGGACGGTGGAGTCCACAGGCGAATGCAGCATGGCACTCTTCGGCCTGTTTGCCACGAATGTCGGGCCGGACACGCAGCACAACTCCATATTCGAGAATATCGCGCCCGGAACCATGGAAGGACTGAACGGGAAAGGCACAGAGGCAAGTCCTAATCCGTAACTGTTTGTTTATTTGTCGAACTGCTTATTTTCATCATCGAATCGAATCAAGCGCAACGAAAAGGAATTAAAAAGGCTGCCCGGGAAGGAATCTCTCCTTCCGGACAGCCTTTTATGTTGCGTTACCTGTTTACCCGAACGGCATCGGCGTGATGGCTCCGATGAGCCGGATGAGTTCATCGAATCGATGGAGCTGCCTTCGGCAGCCATCGCGCGATTTGCGATTCTCTGCGGTGGTAATCATCTCCGAGACAATCGGAATGAGATGACTGCTTTTTACGGGCAAAATAGGCAATAGAACCCACACAGCAGCTTTTCAGCCCTTCACCGCGCCGGCGGTCATGCCCTCGACGAAGTATTTTTGCACCAGCGCGAAGAGAATGATCACGGGAATTGTCGTGATGGTGCCGAGCGCCATGATGATGCCCCAGTCGATGTGGGTCGAGCTGATGTAGTTGGCGAGCCCCACCGTCAGGGTCTTCATCGACTCCTTGCTGATGAGCACGCTCGAGAGCAAAAACTCGTTCCACGACATGATAAACGCCATGATGCCCGTGCTGAGCACGCCGGAGACGCACAGCGGCAGCTCGATCTTGAGGAACACCTGCACCTCGCTTGCGCCATCCATAACGGCGGCCTCGTCGATCTCCTTCGGTAGCTTCTTAAAGAACGAGACCAGCAGCCAGACGGAGAACGGCAGCGTCACGGTCAGGTGCGCGATGATGACGCCGAGGTGGCTCTCCGGCAGACCAAACGCGTTGACGATTTTATACAGCGGCAGCATCAGCATGATCGGCGGCACGCAATACGCCGCGAGCACGCAGATCAGGATCAGCTTGCGCCCTTTGTAGTGAAAGCGTGTGAGGCTATAGGCGGTCAGGGTGCCGAGGAGCATATCCACCACCATGACGACGGACGCAATCAGCAGGCTGTTGAGGAAATAGCGGATCACGTTTGGATTGCTGAATGCCTGCACGTACCATTCGATCGACCAGTTCTGCGGGAGGATCTTCGGCGGAATCGTGAAGAGCTCCACGCCGGGCTTGAGCGAGCTCAGCGCCATCCACGCCAGCGGGAAGCCGACGATCACGACGAGAAAGACGATCAGAATTCCGACCAGAATGCCGGTGGTAATCTTGGAAGCTTTCATGCTTTTCATCTTCGTTTCCTGCCTTTCCGTCAGTCTTCCGTCAAGCCCGATTTGGCGACGTAGAAGATGATGCAGCCGAACATCAGCACGCCGAGTATCATGGAGATCGCGGCGGCATAGCCGATTTGATACGAGCCGAACGACGCCTGATAGATCAGAATCGGCAGATGCGTGGTGGAGCCGGAAGGCCCTCCGCCGGTCACCATGAAGATCAGGTCATAATACGTCGCGGTCCAGATGGTGCGCAGAACCGCGAGCACGATGGTGGTGTTCTTCAGCTGCGGCAGGGTGATATGCAGAAACGTTTTCCATTTGCCCGCGCCGTCCACGGTTGCGGCCTCGTAGATCTGCTTGTCGATGCTCTTGAGCGCCGCCCAGTAGATCAGCATGGGGAACGGGTACGAGCGCCAGACGTTGAGAATCACGACGACCCACATCGCGGGGCCTTGCATCGCGAGCAGGGACTGCCGCGCTTCGAGAAGGCCCGCCTGCTGGAGCCAGTAGCTGACGATGCCGTAGTCGCTGTTCATGATCCACTTGGAAACGAGCGCAAGCGTAACGGCGGGCACGACATAGGGGATCAGCAGGAAGCTTCTCAGCGCCGTGCCACCCTTCATCGGGCGCGCGATGAGTAGCGCGATGCCGAGACCGAGGACGAGTTGACCCAGCACGGAGAAGAACGTCCAGCGAATGGTATTCCAGAAATATTTGAGAAACAGCTTGTTGCTGAAGATTTTTACATAGTTGTCAAACCCTACAAAGCTGCTTGTTTTCTTAATCAGAGAGGCGTTGGTGAAGCTTAGATAAACGTTGTAGAGCACGGGATACAGCACGAACGCGAGCAGGAACACCACGACGGGAATTGCGAACGCAAGTCCGATCAGTTTGTGCCTTCGTTCATAGCTGTTGATGAGCCGCGGGCGCTTGAGCATTGTTCCGGAGGTCATAGTTGCTTCTCCCTCGTTTAGAATCGCGAAAACCGGGCGAAAATTGAAGTGATCGGTGTAATGTGATTTGGACGGGACAGGATGATCATACCGTTTTATTCACAGATTGGGAAGAACGCAGTTGCCCGCGCTCTTCCCAAACCTGTTTCACGCAGAGATGTTGCGAGCTGGTGCTTACATGGTGCCGGCGAAGCCCAACAGATCATCGTTGATCATGTTGTATGCTTCTTCGGAGGTGTAGGTGCCGTCGCACGCGCCCTGGAGCGCTACACCGAAGATGTTGGTGGACTCGATGTAGGCGGACATTGCGGAGAGACCCGCTTCCATGCCGTACCAGTACCAGGTGCCGTTTTCAAACGAGTTGAAGATGGAATCCACCTGCTCCTGGAAGTCGGCAACCTTGTCGCTCGCCTTGTAGATTTCATAGGCGGGCTTGTAGGACGGGAAGGCGAACATCGGACGGGAGAGCGCGCGTTCTGCCGCGCGTTCCGGCGTGTAGAGCGCCTTGAGGAAGTCCGCAACCAGTGCGGTGCGAACCGGGTCGTCCTGCTTGGAAGCCACGAAGCAATAGCCGGAGCCGAAGGAAGCCTTGGCTGCGCCGTCCACGCCGGGGAAATCGAAGCAGCCGAGCTTGCCGACCATGTCGGGGTTGTTGCCCTGCGCGTTGCCGATGACGGCGCCCATGTCGAGCGTCATCGCGACGGTGCCGGTGACGGCGAGCGCGTTGCGGTAATCACCCCACGACCAGGTCAGAGAACCCGCGGGAGAGGCCTTGTGGTAGAGCTCCACGAGGTAGTCGATGACCTTGATGGCCTCGTCCTTTTCCTTGTCGAAGCAATATTCGCCCGTTGCGGGATCGGTGAAGTACACACCCGCGGAGGTCATCATGGCGTAGAGGGTCTGCGCGGCAACCTGCACGCCGTCAAGCGGGACGGCGAAGCCGGAGAGATCCGTGCTGTTGAGCTTTTCGGCGTTGGACAGGAGTTCCGCCCAAGTGGTGGGAACGCTGAGACCGTTGGCTTCATAGAGGTCCTTGCGGTACCAAACGGAGGTATGCATCGCCCAGTCCGGCAGACCGTAGATCTTGCCGTCTTTTCCGGTCAGGACGGATTTGTACGCCTGGGAGAAATCGTCCGCGCCGATGGCGTTGATGACATCGTCCAGCGGCGTGATGCTGTCGGCGGCGTAAAGATACGCGGTGCCGCCGAAGTTGGTGTGCATGATGTCCGGAACATCGCCGGAAGACGCGGCCGCGGCGAGTTTGCCGTACATTTCGTTGAACGCAACTTTTTCGACTTCGACTTCAACGCCCAGCTCTTTGGCGACCTCGGCAAACTGCTTGCTGAGGACTTCATACTGCGCGTCGGCGGTCAGGTTGGTCCAGATGACGAGTTTTTGACCCGCATAGTCTACCGGCGTTGCCTCTGCGGGCGCTTCCGTTGCCGCGGCTACGGGTGCTGCGGTCTCTTCTGCGGGAGCGGCGCTCTCCTGGGCTGTGGGCGCCGCGCAAGCAACAACGGATAGAGTCATCAGAAGGGTCAGTAGTATCGCCATCATTTTTTTCATGGAGCGTTTCATCAATACTTCCTCCTTTTTATTATCATTCGCAGAGTGCGCGCGCAAACCACGAATCTTATAATATCGCGTTGTGTTCTTCCAGATTCTTTTGCAGTTTCTTGATGTTTACATTTCGAACAGTGACGCCGTCCTTCACCGCGATTGCCGCCGCGGTTCCCGCGGCCTCGCCCATTACCATGCACTGCGGCATGCAACGGATGCAGTTCGCGACCGGTGCTTCATAGGAGACGCATCTACCCGCGACGAGGATGCCGTCCTTGCCCTTTGGCAGCATGCAGCGATAGGGAATGGTCATGGATTGACCGGGTTCGAGGTCGTAGACGTACATGGTAACTCCATCCGGCGTGTGTGCGCCGGCGGGCATAGCGCCGCGTCCGATGGTGTCCTCAAAGTCCCGCGCGGCGTTGAAATCGTCCAGCGTGACCTTGTAATCACCGATGATGCGGCGGCTCTCGCGGACGCCGAGCAGCGCCGCAATCGCAGAGAGATAGGAGTTTTCAAAACCCGGCACGTATTTTTTGAACGCTTCCGCCACGTCGTAGAGGCACTTCTGAGAGAAGTTCTCCTGCGCCGCGCGGGATTCAAAGCCTTCCGTGCTGTGTGCCTCAATCGCGCCGGAGCAGTTGATCGTGACCTCACCCGGATTCGGCGTGGAGGTGAAGATACCCAGCCAGTTGCGGAGGTATTCCTTCTCCGGCGGCAACTCCACGTTCTTCAGCTCGTCGGCAAGGCCAAAATGCATGAATCCCGGGAAGGTTTTAAAGTCGTGCCAGGCGGGCGGAACGTGGGTGTCCAGCACCGGCGGGTTTTCCTCGTAATACTTTTTCACGCGCTCCATGTCGATGCCGCACATTCTGCCCATGAGCGTCATCGGCTGGATGTCCTTCTTCTCGCGCATTTCATACGGCGCGCCTGCCTTGTAGGCAACCAGCGCGTCGCCCGTGCTGTCGATGACGACCTTCGCGCGGATCTCCATCATCTCGCTCTGCGAGAGCACGACAAGACCCTTCACCGTGTCGCCTTCCTGAATCACGTCCACGATGGAAGTATCGAGGAAGCATTCTAGATTGGGTTCACGACTGGTGATTTCGTCGAGGATCACCTTCGCAACCTCGGTGTCGTACAGGAAGCAAACATCCGTCTCCGGATCGACTTCCACAATGGCGTTGCGCGCCTTGAAGATGTTGCGCAGTTCCCAGGCGATTCCGCCTACGATTCGGTTCTTCTTGTCGCTGAATCCGACCCAGGCACCCTGCATGCCCGCGGTGAACTGGCCGCCGAGGCAGCGCTGCTTGTCGACGATGATGGTTTTCGCGCCATTTCGCGCCGCGGCCAGGCCCGCGATGACCCCCGCGGTGCCGCCACCCGCAACCAGAACATCCACTGTTTTTGTCCGCATGTAATTGTATTCCTCCTATGATTCTCTGCTGTGATGAAAGGTGATGATTTGGAAAACGCATGTTGAGTTGTGTAAAAACGAAGAAATGGAAAGGAAAGATCAGGAGCACTGCGCTTGCCTTCCCGCTCCGGAAGGTGTGCCGGAGCGGAGAAGGACCGCAGCTTGTTCCATCATAATAAACGCAGAGGCAGAAAGGAAGAGATTATGCGAGATAACCGTATTCCTTCAGCACGGTCTTCAACGATGCCATCACATCGGCCGGCAGCTCGGAGATGACGGGCTTGCGGCAGTAGCCGGCGTCGACGCCGCGCAGCTTCAAGCCCTCTTTGATGATCTGGAGCCAAGGCGTGGGCATGCCTTCCGCGGTGGGCTTCGTGAACAGCGGCAGATACGGGCGGATCAGCGCGAAGTGCGCCTTCATCGCTTCTTCCATCTTGCGCGCCTTGGCGAGGTTGTAGACCGCGGTGTTCTCTTTCGGGAAGAGGTTGCCCGTTCCGCAGACCCAGCCGTCCGCCCAGCAGGCGAGGCTTTCCACGGGGCAAACGTCGTAGCCGTAGAAGATCGCGAATCCGTCGTTGGTGAGGTACCTGAGATCCTGTTGACGATACACGTCCGCCTGGCGTTCCTTGACGGAGTCGATGAGGCCGTCGTTATACAGCTTTGCCATGAACTCGTCGCTCATCAGGCAGGTGGAGTAGTAGGGGTTGTGGTAGACCATGATCGGGATGCTGATGGCCTTGCGGATGGTCTCATAATGCTTGTAGAGCTCCTTCTCGTTCGGCGCCATATACCAGGGGGTTACGGCCATGACCCCATCGGCACCCGCAGCTTCCGCCGCAATGGACATTTCAACAACGTCCTTGGTGCGGTAGGCTCCCGTCGAGCAAACAACCTTGATGCGTCCCGCTGCCGCTTTCACGGTCGCGGTGTTGATGGAGATCTGCTCCGCCGGGGTCAGCGCGACCATCTCGCCCGTGCTGCCGGAGGGAATTACGCCGGAAACGCCGTTTTCCACGAGAAAATCCGTAACTTCCTTGATGCCGCCGAAGTTGATGGACTCATCTTTGTTAAACGGGGTGACCATCGGAATGTAGATGCCAGTGAGTTTTTCGCGTGCCATAACTTGATACTCCTTTAGATTTTTGTGTGATGTGATCGCTGTTAAAAAGTTGGAATACATATTCCGATATTTAGTTAATACCCATTCAGGGGATTTGTCAACAGGAAAATTCAAAAACACAAAAAAATCTTTTAGAACTAGAGAACACACTAGAAATCAGGATAAAGTTGGAGTATTTAATTGTGGTTCTAGGTTACACATCAAAAGTTGCAGGCTTGGGTCTATGGTTTTGTTTGATGAAGAGACAAGGAGATATAGCCAGAAGCATACGATTTATTTGGTTTGATCAGTGGAAAGGTAGACGAAATTCAAATAGAACTGGAATGATAATTCCTTAAATCGGTTGCAATATGGATTCTATCACAGATAGAACCGAATGTGTAGCCGTTTTTCTTATGGGAAAGGATCATTTTTGAAACGAATTTAGTGATTTCTATCGCGATGTATTCCGCATATCGAGAGAAAAAGGATGATTGACAAGCGAAATACGATGCGATATAGTAATTGAAAAGATGATACCCCATCGTAATTACGTTCTTGATGCGTGTTTAAACTAGAATCGGAATAAAAATTCCATTATGAAGCAATCGAAACTTCGTACGGCAAAGGCAAGCTACGACGGCAAAAGAGATGGGGAACCGCCAAAGGAAGCGTAGGCGAAACGAAATGGAACAATCCAGCACACTATTAATAGAAGAACAGAACACGAAGGGAACGGAGACCATCAAGATGGTGGATCGTGCGCTCGCGGTGCTGGACGTGCTTCGCGTGGAGCGAAAGCGCCTTGGCGTCAACGAAATCGCGAAAAAGTGCGACATCAGCCCCTCCACCGCGTTCCGCATCCTCAAAACGCTGGAAGCAAACGGCTGGGTCTACCAGTGCGGAGACGACCGCTACATCACGGGGCAAAAGATCAGCTTCGTGATGGAAAAGGACAATCTCTATCTCGCGCTCAAGGAGGTTGCGGCATTCACCATGGAGCGCTGCACCGCGGAGTTCGGCCAGGCGATGAACCTGACTGTGCGCGAGGGTGCGCACTGTTATATTCTCCAGCAGTCGCGCACGAAGAAGTTTGTGGACTATATTCCACCGCTCTATTCCGATCTGCCGTTTTACGCGTGCGCAGGCGGAAAGATTTTGCTTTCGGAGCTACCGGTGAGTTTGGCGGAGCAAATCATCAACTCCTGCGAAATGGTGCCGCTGACGAAACACACGATCACGAGCCCGGATGTGTTCTGGCAGGAGCTGCGCAAGGTCGCAAAGACCGGATACGCGTTTGACAACAAGGAGTCCGCGGAAAACGGCTGCTGCATCGGCGTTCCTGTGCGTAATTGCGATGGGGACATCATCGCCGCGCTCTCGTTCAGCGGGTTTGTGGGCGTGGAAAACACGGACGACCTACTGCAATATCTGCCCGCGCTGCAGGAAGCCGCGGTCGAAATCTCCAAGAACCTCTACAAGTGCTGGGGTAAGTAACCGCTCAAAGAATCGCCAGTTACTCCAACAAGACCGTTTTTCGCGCACGATAGATCCGCTTCTGTCGTGCGTTTCTTTCTTGCACGGTTTCGGCGGATCGAAACAACAAGCGGCTCGGTAGTCGGACAGGGAGCGCGCATGAATCACGATTTAACAAAAGGGAATCCGTTTGGCGTGATGTGGCGGTTTTGTCTGCCGCTCTTCTTTGGCGCGCTCGTGCAGCAGCTCTATGTGGTGACGGATAGCCTCGTTGCGGGACGATTCATCGGCGAAGTTGCGCTCGCAGCTGTCGGCAACACGTATCCGATTACCCTGCTCTATCAGGCGCTGTCGTTTGGCGCCGCGACGGGTGTCTCCGTCGTGGTCTCGCGCCACTTTGGCGCGGGCGAGACGAACGACGTGCGCGCCGCGATTCGCACCGCGCTGCTCGCGGCGCTTGCGCTTTGCGCTGTGCTAACAGCGGCGGGTTTTCTCGGCCTAGACGGGCTGCTGCAGCTGATGCGCACACCGCAAGACGCGCTTGCGCAATCCAGACAGTATCTCGTACTCTACACGGCGGGGCTGATCCCGCTGTTTCTGTATCAACTCGCGCTTGGCGTCTTCACGGCTCTGGGCGACGCAAAGACGCCGACGGTGTTTCTCTCGCTCTCGTCGCTGACCAATATCGCGCTCGATCTGCTGCTCGTCATCCGCTTCCGGCTGGGCGTTGCGGGTATCGCGCTGGCAACGCTGGCTTGCCAGACGCTGGGCGCGCTCTTCGCGCTTGCGCTGATGCAGCGGCGGCTCAAGCGCATGCCCCGCTGTGGCGGCGAGGGCTGCGCACTGCGGTTTTCTCGCCCGCTGCTGCGCGAAATGCTGCAAATTGCGCTGCCGGTGACGCTCCAGCAGTTGATCGTTTCGGTGGGCAATGTGTTCATTCAGGCGAATGTCAACCGCTTTGGCTCCGGCGTGTCCGCGGGGTATGGCGCGGTCATCAAGCTCAACAACCTCGGCATCTCCGCGCTGATGGCGTTTGACAAGGGCATGGCGACCTTTGCCGCGCAAAACGGCGCGCAAAAGCCGGAGCGCATTCGCTCCGGCCGCAATGGTACGATTCTGCTTTCGGTGATGTTTGCGCTGTCAGTTGCCGCCGTGTTCTATCTGTTTCGCGCGGAGCTGCTCGGGCTGTTCCTTCGCGGGGGAAGCCTTGCTGCGATGGAGACAGGGGAGCAGTTCTTCCGCATCGTGCTGCCGTTTTATCTGTTTGTTTCGGTGAAGATTGCGTGTGACGGGATGCTGCGCGGGCTTTCCGACATGCGGCGTCTGCTGATTGGAACGTTTGTCGATCTTTCGCTTCGGGTCGGGTGCGGGTTCCTCTTCTCCGCGCTCTGGGGTTCGGTCGGCATCTGGGCCGCGTGGCCGGTCGGCTGGGTCACGGGGACCGCGCTGTCGCTCCTCTTTACCGCAAAGTGGTTCCGCGCGGATAGAAACACGGAGACGCCGATCCAGAACTGAAATGTTATTCAATCAAGTTTTGCTTCTATAGTATTAGAATCATCACATAACTGCATTTGATCAAAAACAGAATAAAACCCCTGCGCTGCCTACAGCCTTTATGACTGTTTCAACGCAGGGGTATTTGTTTTGTGATAAAACGCTGCCGCGATTTAGACGGATTACAGCTCGAAGATGCGCTTGTAGCTCTCGTCGATCAGCTTGACTTCATCCGCGGTGAGTTCCCAGTTGCCCGCTTTGGCGTTTTCAATCGCCATCGCCGGTGTGGTTGCGCCCATCAGCGCGCAGGTGACGCCGGGCTGCGAGAGCACCCAGTTGATCGCGACTTCCGGAATCGCGGCCCCCCGCGTCTCGCCGATCCCTTTGAGAATCTTGAGAAGCTCCTGCGCCTTGCTCCAGCCGGGCTCTTCAAAGCAATTGTAGAAACCGACGCGCTGTTCCTTGCCGCCTGCCGCGGGTTTTTCCAGCTTGCCGGAGAGAATGCCGCCGCCAAGCGCGCCATAGGTGACGCAGCCGATGCTGTTTTTGCGGCAGAAATCGATGACGCCGTTGTTGAGGCTGACCTGATTCAACAGGCTCAGCGGCGGCTGGCAGCTAACGATGCCCGCGATCTCAATGCCGACCTGCATCTGCTCCGGCGAGAAGTTGGAGACGCCAACCTCGCGGCAGAGGCCTTCCTTCTTCATCTTGGCGAGTTCGTAGAGCGCGCCCTCGATGCCGAAGTTTGCATCCGGCCAGTGGATCATGTATAGATCGATGTAGTCCGTCTGCAGGCGCTTTAAGGACTGCTCCATCTCCCAGCGGACGAGCTTCGGGCTCAGGCACTTGACGTATTCACCCGCGATGCGGTGGATGCCGCACTTGGTGGCGAGGCAAACCTTGTCGCGCCTGCCCTGAATCGCCTTGCCGACCGCGAGCTCGGACTCGAAATGCGGGCCGTAACCCGGAGCCGTGTCCACCATGTTGATGCCGACGTCGATGGCAGCCTGAATCGCCTTGATGCCTTCATTTTCGTCCACTTCGCCGAAGAAGTCGTTGCCCAGCGCCCAGGTGCCCTGACCGACGACGGAAATGTCGAGACTGCTGTTGCCCAATTTCTTGTATCGCATCTGTTTTCTCCTTACATGTTGTTCTTTGATTGTGTAGATGAACGCATCGGATCAAGATAGGATATCCGATCAAAGTTAGGATTCTGGTTGCAGTATGACACATGACATGACAAATGTCAATAACACGAAAGAAGATTTAGGGCGATTTTTTGAAACGAGCGCAAACCGGATCGTCCGTCTACGAAACTACTGAAAAACCCGCATAAAATCTAAGCATCAATATCTTTCTGCAACAACTTACGGTACAATATTGGGTAGCATATCTTAATTCTATGAGCCAAATCCAGATTTGAGAGCGTGTGTTTAAACAGGGCGAAAAATAATCCAAAATGCGTTGAAAAATGTGTTGACAAACGTCAAAGCGTTTGATACTATGACGCCAACAAACGTTATAACAAATGTCAAAACACAATTCAATGCAAACGGCAATCCCGCGTATTCCGAACATCTAACGGAAAAATCCAAAGGAAAAATCAATCTTCAAAAAGAAAACAGCATCTTCGCCAGCCTGCTCTCAAAAACACGCCTCAGTATCTGGATTTGGCCGGATTATGACGTCCGGTTAAACATAAAACAACTAGGAGGAAGACACAGGATGAAGAAATTTGGTTTGATTGTTCTGGCCATGCTCATGGTATTTTCCATGTTTGCCTGCCAGAGCAAAGCGCCGGCAGCGACGACCGAGGAAGCACCCGCAGCGACGGCAGCCGCAACCGAAGCACCCGCGGCTGACACGGCAGCTCCTGCTGAAAAGACCACTCAGGGGATGAAGATCGCTTATTTCGTCTCCACGATGGCCAACGAATTCCACCAGGCCCGTGCAGCGGCCGCCATCAAGTATGCAAAAGAAAAGTATGGCGCCGAAGTCGTGATCATGGATGGAAAATCCGACGACAATACGATGATCAACAACGTCGACATGCTCGCCACCTCCGACTTTGACGCGGCGGTGCTCCATGTTTGGCAGCCCGATGCGGTCGCTCCCCTCGTGGAGAACGCGATCAAGTCCGGTGTCGCGATGATGACCTTCTTCAGCCCGCTGGCAGACACGGGTATCCCGGTCTTCCGTTCGGACGAAGCAGGCGGTTCGTTTGCGATGGGCGCCAGCGCTGCCGAGCAGTGGGTCAAAGCCAATCCGGATAAACCGATCGTGACCGTGCAGTTTGGCTGGCCGGACAACAGAGAAGTCAAGACCGGTCGTACCGATCCGTTCGTGCAGGGCATCGAGAGCGTCGTTGGCGCGGGCAACTACACCAACCTCGGCTGCATCGATTCTAAGGGCAGCGCGGATGCGACCAAGGAAGCAATGGCCAACATCCTCATCACCAACCCCGATGTCAATATCATTTACTCCGAAGCGGGCGATCTGACGCCGGGTTGTATGGCGGCTTTGGTCGATGCCGGTCGCGGCACGATGAAGGACGGCGTCCCCACGACGGAAATCGTCGCAAGTGTTGACTGCCCGGTGAGCGAAGTCAAGGCGATCTATAATCCCAACAGCTCTTTGAAGATGTCTCTCGGCCTCCCGCCGATCCAGACCTCCGAGAAGATCATCGACATCATCGTCGGCGTGTACCTCGGCGAAATCCCGCAGGTTTCGCAGCCTGCACAGGAAATCTTCGGCGAAGTTTACCCGGTTGACTTCTACAAACTCAAGCTTGCGGACGTCATCACCTGGTACAACACGCAGTTTGGCACCAACCTGACCGAAAAGGACATTCTCGGATAATTTCGAAAGACAGAAGATCGCGAAACACTTGGGAGGGGCTGCTATGGCTCCTCCCAAGAAACTGATTGGATGGAGACAAGTCAATGGAAACAAACGTATTGCAGATCAATGGGCTTGTAAAGGATTTCCCCGGCGTACGCGCGGTAAACGACGTCAGCTTTGAGATTCAGCGGAATGTCGTGCATTGCCTCGTGGGCGAAAACGGCGCGGGCAAATCGACCTTGATCAAAATCCTGACGGGTGCCTGCGAACGCACATCCGGCACGATCTTATTAAATGGAGAAGAATATTGCGCCAGAAGCCCCAAGGATGCCAGAGACAAGGGAATCAGCACACTGTTTCAGGAGCTGAACGTGGTCGATCAGCTCACGGTGGAAGAGAATCTGACGCTTGGCATCGAGGACTCGACTTTTGGATTTTTACATAAAACGGACAAGATCAAGAAGATCATCGCAGCGCTGAAAGACCTGGAACCCAGCATCAACCCAAAGGATCGCGTGGGCAGGCTCAGTGTCGCCAAAAAGCAGATCGTCGAGATCGCAAAAGCGGTCGCCTCGGAGACCGAGATCATCATCATGGACGAACCGACCGCAGCCCTCTCCGAATCGGAGATCGAGCGGTTGTTTACGATCATCAAACGCCTGCGCGAAAAGGGCGTGACCGTCATCTATATTTCGCACCGCCTCGACGAAATCTTCACGCTGGGCGACTATGTGACCGTCATGCGGGACGGAAAACATGTGACAACGAAGCCCATGACGGAGGTCAAGGATCGCACGGAGCTCGTGCAGCTCATGATCGGCAAGACCGTCATCGAATCCTATGTGCCGAAGGAAAAGCCGGCGACCGAAGCGCTGCTTGAATGCAAAGGCGTTTGCAACCACAAGCTGCGCAACGTTTCGTTTACGGTCAATCGCGGCGAGATCGTGGGCTTTTACGGCCTCATCGGCGCGGGCAAAACGGAGCTTGCGCGCGCCATCTACGGCGTGGACAGCTACTCCGGCGAGATCGTGCTCAACGGCGAAAAGCTCAAACCTTCGCCTGAAAAGGCGATCAAGGCGGGCATTGCGCTCGTTCCCGAAGAGCGCAGAACGCAAGGGCTGTTTACGCTGCTGACCATCAAACACAACATCTCTGCGATGAACCTGAAGAAAATTTCCAAAATCGGCATGATCAACTCCATTCAGGAGAGAAATACCGCAAAGGACTATATAAAAGCCTTGAACATCAAGACCGACTCGATGGACAAGGAGACGAGCAAGCTCTCCGGCGGCAATCAGCAGAAGGTCGTGTTCAGTAAGTGCCTCTTTGCCAACGCGGATCTCTTGATTCTGGACGAGCCCACGCGCGGCATCGACGTCGGCGCGAAGGCCGAAATCTACTCCATCGTGCGCGACCTGGTCGCAAACGGCAAAACGATCATGTTCTTCTCCTCCGAACTGCCGGAGATACTCAATTCCTGCGATCGCATCTTCCTGCTGTATGAAGGCGAGATCAAAGCGGAGCTACAGAACGGGACGGATATCAACAGTCAGGATATCATCCATATCGTGACGGGAGGTGCGGCATCGTGAACAAACCCATGACAAAACTCAACGCGCGCTCCGCCGGAGGCAAGATCAGCAACGAATCCTATCTCAACCGCGTGATGTTTCTCGTACTCATCGTGCTCTTCGCGCTGGCGAGCATCTTCATCGATAAATATTTCTCCACCAAGACCGCGCTCAACCTGATCGCGAACAACTGGTACATCGTGATTCTCGGCATCGGCGTTACCTTCCTGCTGGTATCGGGGCATCTGGATATGTCCGTCGGCGGCATCGTCGCGATGGCGGGCGTGCTCTCCGCTTACTTCTGCCAGCCCGCGAACGAAGGCTTTTCCGACCTTGGTCAGGGACTCGGGCTGCCGTACGGCGTCGCGATTGTGCTGACGCTTCTCGTCTGCCTCTTCATAGGGCTCCTCAACGCGATCTTCATCGCGAAGATGCGGGTAGCATCGATCATCGTGACCCTGGGTACGATGTCGATTGCGCGCGGCATCGGACAGGTTGCGGCGCTCGGCGCGCAGCGCAGCGCGGGACTGCCGGATATCTTCGGCACCATCGGCAACGTTCCGCTGTTTGGGCCGATCAAGATTGCGGCGGCGATTGCGGCAATCCTCGTCGTGATCGCGCTGTTCGTAGAGAAGAAGACCTCGTTCGGCAGGCGCACCTATCTCATCGGCGCAAACCGCGAGGCGGCCCGGCTTTCCGGCGTGAAGGTGGAGCTGCATATCGGGCTTCTCTATCTGCTCAGCGCGCTATTGGCCGGTATCACGGGCATCCTGCTCGCCTCCGAAATGAAGGCAGGCATCTCCACCCGCGGCTCGGGCTTCGAGTTTAACGCGCTGGTCGTGACGCTGCTTGGCGGCGCGAGCATCGACGGCGGCGTTGGCTCCGTGCTGGGCATGGTCATCGGCGCCCTGATTCTCGGCGTGGTTTCGTCCGCGGCCTACGGCCTGCTGCTGCGTCCGGAATGGCAGTTTATCCTCAAAGCGATCGTGACGTTCCTTGCAATCATCGCGCAGCGCTATCTGCTGGATCGGCGAAACAAGTAGTCCGGCGGCAGGTAATGGATCAGTTGGAAAGGGATTAAGACTATGTCATCAAATTGCACTCCGGCAACTCTTCGGGCTCAAAAGGCCAAGAGAATTGTAAAAGAAATATACGTATACATCATCCTTTTGGCGGTCGTCACGGTGCTGAGCCTGCTCAAGGGCGAGCTGTTCCAAAGAGGAAACTTCCTCTTTCCGCCAAACATCGCGAACCTTTTGCGCATGTCCGCGCCGATTTTGATGATCAGCAGCGCGTTTACGCTGATTTTCATCACGGGCAACATGGATCTTTCGGTGGGAAGCACCCTCAGCCTGACGACGGTCGTTCACGCGATCCTCGTGCTTAACGGCTTTCCGTTTGTGCTCTCGCTCGTGATCGTGATCGCTCTGGGCGTACTGCTTGGCGCCATCAACGGGTTTCTCGTGATGAAGCTACGGATCACGCCGGTCATCGCGACGCTGATCACGATGAACGCATATCAGGGGCTCGCGCGCTATCTGGTTCCGCCGGGAATCTCCTCCATCACCAGCACGGATACGCTGAAAATGCCGGAATGGATGGGTCAGTTCTCCAAGGATCAGGTGTTCATGGGGCTTTCGTGGGCGTTCATCGTCGCTTTTATTCTGCTCGCCGTGCTCGTGGTCGTGCAAAAACGCACGCTGTTTGGTAAATATCTCGTTGCGGTTGGTGGCAACCGCACGGCGGCGGAGCTCTCCGGCATCAACGTGGTCAAGGTCGTATGGGGCGTCTATATCCTGCTCGGCGCGGTTTCCGCTCTCGCGGGCGTTGCCAGAGCCAGCTATCTGATCATCGGCGAGCCGTACACCGGCGTCGGTGCGGAGACGGAGGCGATTATCGCGTGCCTCCTGGGCGGCACGGTATTCTCCGGCGGCGAAGGATCGGTCGTGAAGTCGTTTGTCGGCGCGCTGATCATCGTTTGCCTGACGTTCGGGCTCAAGTCCGTCATCCCTGAATACTGGCAGATGCTCGCAAAGGGCGTTGTGCTCGTGTTCGCGGTCGTGCTCAATCACCTGCTCTCCAAGGAGAGAGTCGTGGCGTAATCTACGGAATCAATCGGAAAAACGCAAGAAATTCATGAAAACATCCGTTGTGCAGCACAACGTTTCTGGGGGTATTACCATGTACGAACAAGATAAACGCGACATCATTCACGCGGCACTCGAAATCAAAAACTACGGCTTAATCGCGCTCTCCGGCGGCAACGTCAGCGTCCGCAAGGAGAACGGGGACGTGATCGTCACTCCTTCCGGCACGGCGTATGAAACAATGCGGGAGGACGACTTGATTGTGTTCAACAAAAACGGCGAGCGCATCGAAGGTACGCTGCGCGAGTCCGTGGACACGGTTGCGCTCAAGTATATCTTCGACCAACTGGCGGAAGTCAACGCGATCATCCACACGCACCAGCCGTATGCCACAGCGGTCGGCCTCATTGGCGACGTGTTTCCCGCGGCACTGACTACGCTGGCGAACGTGACGCTGGGCGCCATCAACGTCGCTCCCTATTGCTCCGCGGCAAGCCTCGACATGGGCGTGCAGGCGGTGAAGTACCTCGGCGGCAAGCGCGCCGTGATTCTGAAGCACCACGGCGTAATCGCGGTCGGTGGCAATCTCAAAGAGGCGCTCTACGCCGCAATCTATATGGAAGAAGCCGCAAAGGCGTATCTTGCCGCGAAGGCCGCGGGCAACGTCGCCATCATGACGGACGAACAGACCGCGGACGCGGTGGAGATCCACAAAACCTACGGTCAGCAACACTGACAGAAGCAAGAGAGAAATATCCCCGCGTGGTCGTAGGCGCAACGGCGCACAGCGCGCGCGGGGTATCGATATGCTGGAGGCACTTGGCTTGAGAAACTTGCAAGAGAATCTGTTCGGCTTGTACGAAAAAGCACTGCCGAAACAACTGAACTGGGAAGAACGACTCTGCGCCGCGAAGGATGCGGGCTATGACTTCATGGAGATCAGCATCGATGAGTCGGATGAACGCATCGGGCGGCTCAAATGGAGCAAGCAGGAGCGCACGCGGCTCATGGAGACGATCCATCGCGCGAACATGCCGATCCTGTCGATGTGCCTCAGCGCAAACCGGCGCTATCCAATCGGCAGCGAGCGGGAGGAAACGCGCAACAGCGGCATTCAGCTCATCCGCGACGCGATCGATTTTGCGTTGGATTGCGGCATCCGCGTGATTCAGCTCGCGGGGTACGACGAATACGCAAACCCTAGCACGGAAACGACCATCCAAAACTTTCACAACTCGCTCGCCCAGTGCGCGCGATACGCGCAGGAAAAGGCGGTCATGCTCGCGCTGGAGACCATGGAAAACGACCTGATGGACTCCATTAGCAAGGCCAAGCGGTACGTGGACTCCATCCAGTGCCCATGGCTGAAGATCTATCCCGACATCGGCAACCTCTACGCGACCGGGCAGGACATCGAACAGGAGTTCCTCAGCGGCATGCAGGACGTCGTTTCGATCCATCTCAAGGATACCGTGCCGGGCGTCGTGCGGGATATCGCGTTTGGCGAAGGAAACGTGGATTTCGTCTCGTTTTTCCGCCTGTTGCAGCGTGAAAATTATAGCGGACTGTTTGTCACCGAGATGTGGACGGACGAAACCCCGCGCTCGATTGAGACCGCCAGAGAAGCGCGCGCGTTCATCGCGGACAAGATTGTCCGGGCGCAAAACATGAAGTAACCGCACGATTCAGCGAGGAGAAACGATGAGAAAATTGGGAATCAAGCGCCTCTCGAAAGAGAGCTTCGAGCAATACGGCTCCTATGCGAGCATTTTGGAGCCGACCGGCTCGTGCTTTGGCGAGGAACCGGTGCTGTTTTATCGGGACATGGTGCAGCAGAGCCTCGGCTTTGCGAGCGCGGTTTCCTATTCCACCTGCGTTGTGAGTCAGCGCCCGTGGGTGATCACCAATTCGGAAGTGCACGACTACTGCCACGAGACGATCCTTTGCCTCGACGGAGATTATCTCATGCATGTTGCCCCGGCGACATTTGACAAGGCGATTCCCGCAGATCAGATCGAGGTGTTTCTGATTCCCAAGGGCACGCTCGTGAATGTCAAAGCGGGTGTGTGGCATCAGGCGGGATTCCCATACAATTGCGACAAGGTGCACATCCTTTGCGCGCTGCCGGAGCGCACCTATGCGCGGGATTGTTACTGCTTTGACCTCGGCAAAAAGGATCAAATTGAGGTTGTGGCGGAGTTCATCGAATAAAGATTACTTCTTCTCATCGGAATTGATTTTTCCGTTCTGTTTCCTGTATGATGACGTTGAAATCGCGTGCTTTGCGGGCGCGTCTGCCTGCTGATTTTCCTGCGCCTGAAACGAGGCGAAACCAATGTTTTCAATCAACTTTCGAACAGTCGGGAGGATCATATGGGACAGCAATATCTGCTCGGGTTGGATAACGGCGGCACGGTGACAAAAGCCGCGCTCTATAGCACGGCTGGCGCGGAGATTGCGGTCAGCGGCATTCAGGTCAAGCCGATCATGGAAAAGGTCGGCTTTGTCGAGCGCGATATGACGCAGCTTTGGCAGGCGAATGCAACTGCGATTCGCAACGTGCTGGAACAATCCGGGGTCAATCCAGGGGACATCATCGGCGTTGCGGTCACGGGACACGGCTGCGGCGCTTATTTTATCGACGCTGCGGGAAACCCCGCGGCAAACGGAATCATCTCCACCGATACGCGCGCAAAGGAGTATGTCGAGCGCTGGAACACCGACGGAACCTACGACAAGCTGCTGCCGCTCACGATGCAGATCATCTGGGCGGGGCAGACGCTGCCCATCGTCGCCTGGCACAAGGACAACCGTCCGGATGTGCTGGCGCGCGCGGAGCGGGTACTTTCCTGCAAAGACTACATCCGCTTTTGTCTCACGGGAGAGGCGTATACCGAGCTCACCGATGTTTCGGTTGCAAACGGTATCAACCTCAACACGATTGATTATGACGGCGCGATCTTCAACGCGTTCGGGATCAGCGAATACAGGCGGCTGTTTGCGCCGCTGAAAAAGTGCACCGACGTCTGCGGTACAATCACTGAGAAAGCCGCGCGCGAAACCGGGCTTGTCGCGGGAACTCCCGTTGCAGGCGGTCTTTGCGACGTGGCAGCCTGCTGCATCGGTGCGGGCGTAACCTCGCAGGAGAAGATGAGCATGGTCGCGGGCACGTGGAGCATCAACGAATTCCTCTCGAAGAAACCCATCGTTTCCAAGCAGCTGTTTCAAACCGCGCTGTACTGCATGGACGACTACTGGATGATCCTCGAAAACAGCATGACCTCCGCGAGCAACCTGGAGTGGTTCGTCAAGAACCTGATGGGGCAGGAGAAGCAGGCGGCGCAGGAGCAGGGTGGGAGCGTCTTCCAAACGGCGGACGCAATGGTTTCCTCGGTTTTGCCGGATAACTGTCCCGTGATCTTTCTGCCGTTTTTGTTTGGCACCAACGTCAACGCGGACGCAAAGGCGTGCTTCCTCGGCATCAGCGGGCTGCACACCAAGGCACATCTGCTGCGCGCGGTCTATGAGGGCGTCGCCTTTTCGCACCGCACGCATATGGAAAACCTGCTTCGGTTTCGGGATCGTCCCTCCGGCATCCGCATCTCCGGCGGCGCCGCGCGCTCCCGGCTCTGGGTGCAGATCTTCGCAGACGTGTTCCAAATCCCAGTCGAGGTCTCGGCGGGCAAGGAGCTCGGCACCATGGGCGCCGCTATGTGCGCGGGCATCGCGTCCGGCGCGTTCCGGGATTTTCTACAGGCGGTGGATGTGTTCTCCAAGGTGGAATACACCTGCATGCCAAACCCGGAAACGGCGGCGATTTACGAAGGAAAGTTCCAATTGTACACGAAGCTGAGCAAGACGCTGGACGCGACTTGGAAGGACTGGAACGACGTCTTTGGCAAGTGAGCGAAGGGCAAATCGGCTTCTTTTTGCACAATGAAAGAGCAGCCCGGGCTTTCGCGAACGGGTCGCGCGGAGTACAGCGGAAAAACGTTTTCAAACACGGGAAATTATGATAGTATAATTCAATCTTGTAGAACGCGGTTGAGGGTGACCAATGGAATCCAGATATGATATGCAGATGATGGTACATGTTTCCAGAATGTACTATATCGAAGGGCTCACGCAACAGAGCATTGCCAAAGAGCTTGGAATCTCCAGGTCATATATCTCCATGATTTTATCGGAAGCGCGCGAGCTCGGCATCGTCGAAATCAACATCAAAAACCCGCTTGCAAGCAACGAATCGCTTGCAAACGAGCTGTCTCACGCATTCGGCATCAGCAATTGCTATGTGACGCCAACCGTGGTCACCGCGCTGACGCCGCTGACGAAAATCCTCGCGGCGCAGGGCGCAATCGTCGCAGAAAAGCTGATTGAGAACCACTCGACGGTCGGCGTCGCTTGGGGCATGACGTGCTACGAGTTCATGAAAGCGTTTTCCGAGAATTCGGGGCTGTTCGATGTCAACGTTGTTCCGCTCATCGGTGGATCGCACCACCTGTCCTCGGAATACCAGCTCAACGAGATGGTTCGGCTGTTCGCGGAAAAACTCCGCGGCACGCCGTCGTTCATCTATGCACCGGCGCTGGCGGAGTCCATCGAGGACAAGGCGCTGCATATGAAGAGTCAATACATGCAGTCCATCGCTGAGAAATGGCGCAAGATCGACGTTGCCGTCGTCGGCGTCGGTTCCCCACCGGAATATTACAGCGACAAGAGCCAGTTTGACCCGGTCGCGATGCGCAAGTCCTATGAGGACAACCCGGACAAGACGGTTGGAGACATCGGCGCGCGCCGCTTCAACATCCAAGGTCAGTTTCTCAAAAACGACTACAACGAGCGTATCATGGGCATCGACGAAGAGGGGCTCAAGAGCGCGAAAAACGTGCTGAGCATCGCCGCGGGTCACCACAAGGTACTCTCGATCATCGGCGCGCTCCGGCTCAACATCATCACGCATTTCGTAACGGACGAGAACACCGCAAAGACGATTCTCTCGCTGGTATAAACATTTAAACACACAAAAACCGCGGCAGCCGCCGCGGTTTTTTGTGTTGCAACCAAATATCTCTGCTGATTTGCGTCTTAGTGGCGAGCTCTTATTTTTCGCTCAAAATCGCAAGCGCCGCGCTGCGGTCGGTGATCAGCACGTCGATGTACTTTCCCTTGAGTGCGCCGGTGATGATGTCCTTCTTCTCCTCGCCGCAGGCAACGCCGATCACGGTCGGAATGCGCTTGAGATCGTCCAGCTTTGCGGAGATGATGCGATCCATCAGCGGCGTTTCGCAGGGATGCCCGTCGATGTCGATGTATCTGCCGCAGATATCTCCCACCGCGCCTTCGTTGCGGAGAGTTTGTGCGTCCTCCATGCTGATATGCCCGGAGCGGAACTGCGCGCTGAGCTCCGGCCGCGTGGAGCCTAAGCCCACGACCGCGACGTTTGCGTTCGCGAGGCGCTGGAAGTGCTCCTGAATGTGCGGCTCGTCCATGAGCAGGTCTCTTAGCACCTTGCTTTTTACCATAAACGGCGCTTGCAGCAGATAGCTGTCTCCGTTGAATGCGCTGGCGAGCGTCAACGCGAGTGCGTTTGCGTCCGTATCCATGGTCTTATTGCCGATGCCGCCGAGCAGTTGGATCACATCCACGCGCTTATAGGCGTTGTGTCGGATGTTTTTGACCACGTAGCTCAGCGTTGTGCCCCAGGCGATGGCGAGGAGCACGCCGTTTTCGAGGAACGATTCGAGGTAGATTGCGGCTGCCGCGCCTACGTTTTGCTTGCTCTCCTCGAGCGTGTGGCTGCTGGGGGCGACGATTACGTGCCGGATGCCGAAGCGATCTTCGATTCTCTTGGCGAGCTCGATGCCAAACGAGGAGATATCGTCGATGCGGATTTGCACGATGCCGGAGGAGATGGAGGCCTTAAGCAGGCGCGAAACTGTCGGGCGCGAAACATGCACCTGCTGCGCAATTTCCTCCTGCGAGCGGCCTTCTAAATAGTAAAGCTTGGCGACTTTGATCAAGAGGTCGCGTTTTTCATCGATCGGCTGCGTCATGAACACACTCCTCCTCATGATGGATTGAATATATTGCATCGGCTCGTTCTTGTCAAGCGAAACGAGATCATTTGTAAAGATATCGTACGCAAATGAGCGTAAAAACCAGATATAAAGTACATAGGATCCTGAAAGCAACGATTAAGATGAACATATGTGCATAATATGGTCAAATTGTTGACATTAAATGAACGCAAATCTATAGTGAAAGCATACAGAAACAACGCGGCAAAACGGGAGTAACCACCATGAAGCAAGTATCGGCGTCCATCCTATCGGCAAACTGGCTCGTGCTCGGCGAAGAGCTCAGGCGGGCGGAAGAAGCGGGATGCGACTGCGTCCATATCGACGTGACGGACGGGCACTTTGTCTCAAACCTCACGATGGGCATGGACATTACGCGCGCGGTATGCGGGGCAACGGGCCTTCGCAAGGACGTGCATCTGATGATCGAGGAACCCGGCAGGTTCATTCAGGCGTTTGCGGACGCGGGCGCGGACTCGATCACCTTCCACGCGGAAGCGACGGCGCACCCCATCGAGCTCATCCGCGAAATCAAGCGGCAAGGCAAGCTCGCGGGCGTGGCGCTCGATCCCGCAACCCCTGTGGAGACGCTGGAGCACTATCTCGATCAGGTGGATCTCGTGCTGCTGGTCGCGGTGTGCGTGGGTTTTGGCGGGCAGAAGTTCATCGACGCGGTGGATGAGAAAATTCGAAGGCTCGCCGCGATGCGTAACGAGAAGAATCTGTCGTTCGAGATTCAGGTGGACGGCGGCATCAACACCGCAAACGGTGCGCAAAAGCGCGCGCTGGGCGTGGACAACCTCGTAGGCGGCTCGATGATCTTCCTATCGAAGGATATCAAAGAAACCGTTCGCCTTTTAAAAGCGTAATCGCTCAATCAGATCAAAACCGAGCGTCATTCAAATCAATCATAAAAACAAAAGAGAATATACAGGAGGAATTCATATGAGTCTCAACAGTGATGCCATCCAAGGCAAGGTATGCGTCGTGACCGGCGCGGCAAAGAGCATCGGGTTTGCTATCTCGCAGAAGTATGCCGAGCAGGGCGCAAAGGTCGTCCTCATCGACATCGATCCGCTCGTAGTCGAGTCCGCAAAGTCCCTAGCGGACAAGGGCCACACCGCCAAGGCCTACGTGCTCAACATCACCAACCGCGACGCCGTGCTGAAGTGCTTTGAGGAAATCGTCGCGACCTACGGCGATATCTACGCGCTGGTCAACAACGCGGGCGTGGTCGATACCCGTCCCTTTGAAGAGAACGACGAAGCCATCCTCGACAAGATGTTCAAGGTCAATGTCTACGGCACGACCTATTGTATTCAGGGAGCACTGCCGAGCATGAAGAAGAACCACGGCGGCAAGATCATCAACTTCGCCAGCAAGTCCGGCAAGACCGGCTCCGCGCTCATGGCACCCTACAGCGCGGCAAAGGGCGCGGTGATCGTGCTCACCCAGGCGCTTGCGTTTGAGGTTGCCAAGGACAACATCAATGTCAACGCGGTTTGCCCGGGCATCACGGACGCGACGGGCGTCTGGTCCTCCGTCAGCCGCGGCTACGTTGAGAATATGAAGATGGAACGCGACGCAATCGTGAAGAAGTTCACGGAAAAGGTGCCGCTCGGAAGACTCACAGACATTCAGGACGTCGTGGAGTTCGTGTTCTTCCTGACCGCGTCCGCGGATTACTGCACGGGTCAGGCGTTCAACATCACCGGCGGCAGAGAGATGCACTAAACATCACGAGAGTGTTGGAGGATACAGACTATGGATCTGAATTTAAAGGGCAAGACCGCTATCGTCACCGGCGGAACAACGGGGCTCGGCGCGGGCATCTGCGACGTGCTCGCGGAAGAGGGCATGAACGTCATCGCAAACTACCTGTTTGATCCCGAAGGCGCGGAAAAGTTTGCAACCGAACTCAGCGCGAAATACGGCACCAAGTGCGTCGCCATGTACGGCGACATCTCCAAGGCGGAAGACATCGACAAGATCTTCGTGCAGGCGGAAGAGGTCTACGGGCACGTAGACGTGCTCGTCAACAACGCGGGCATCTGGCCCACGACGCCGATTGAGAAGATGAGCGACGAAGAGTGGAAAAAGGTCGTCGATATCGACCTCAACGGCACGTTTATGTTTTCCAAACGCGCGGCGATCCACTTCCTCAAGCACGACGTGAAGGGTCACATCGTGAGCATTTCCAGCAAATCCGGCTTTACCGTCTCCTCGCCGGATCACGCGCACTACGTCGCGGCAAAAGGCGGCGTCAACATGATGACCAAGGCGCTGGCGCGCGAGTTTTCGTCCCGCGGGATCATCGTCAACGGCGTGGCGCCCGGCATGGTGCGCACACCCATCAACGAGGACAAGCTCTCCCAGCCGGAATGGCTGAAGTATTATGAGGATCGCATCCCGGTCGGCCGCGTGTCCACCGCGCGCGAGGTCGCCTATACTGTTGCGTTCCTTGCCTCGGAAAAAGGCATGTACATCGCGGGCGCGATCGTGGACGTCACCGGCGGAATGCTGATCTAACGCAACACACATTTCAACAAAATTTAACGGAGGAAGAAACAAGTGGAAAAACAGGCATTGGGTCTCGTGGAAACCAAAGGACTCGTCGGCGCGATTGAGGCCGCCGATGCGATGGTCAAGGCCGCCAACGTCACCCTGGTCGGCAAAGAAAAGATCGGCTCGGGCTTTGTCACCGTCATGGTGCGCGGAGACGTCGGCGCGGTGAAGGCCAGCGTGGACGCGGGCGCCGCCGCTGCCAAGCGCGTGGGCGAACTGTATTCGGTGCACGTGATTCCGCGTCCGCATGAAGACGTGGAAAGCATCCTGCTCAAGTAACGGGAAGGATAAGAGAAGCATATGGAAAAGCAAGCGCTCGGTCTCGTGGAGACCAAAGGCTTAGTCGGCGCGATTGAGGCAGCCGACGCGATGGTCAAGGCCGCCAATGTGCAGCTCATCGGCAAAGAGAAGATCGGCTCGGGTCTCGTGACCGTCATGGTGCGCGGAGACGTCGGCGCGGTGAAAGCCAGCGTGGAAGCGGGCGTCGCCGCCGCCAAGCGGGTCGGTGAACTGTATTCGGTGCACGTGATTCCCCGCCCGCATGAGGATGTGGAAGCAATTCTGCTCAAGTAAAGCGGCAGCGGAGCAGCACCAAACGGCAATAGGAGAAAGATATGGATATCGATAAACTGATTCAAGACGCAGTCAAGAAGATCATGACCGATGGCCCTGAAACCCAGCAGACTGCGGGCAGATACGACGCATCTTACGCCAAATACATGGATCACACGGTGCTCAAGCCCGAGACCACGCGCGAGACGGTCAAGCGCTTTTGCGACGAGGCCAAGGAATACGGCTTTGCGAGCGTCTGCATCAACCCCACGCACGTGACGTATGTAGCCGAGCAGCTCAAGGGCACCAACGTGAAGACCTGCTGCGTCATCGGCTTCCCTCTGGGCGCGAACACCTCGTTCATCAAGTCGCTGGAGGCCATGGAGGCCGTGAAGAACGGCGCGGATGAGGTCGATATGGTGATCAACATCGGCGCGCTGAAGGATCAAAACTACACGCTCGTCTATGAGGACATCAAGGCGGTTGTGGACGCGGCGCACCCGAAGGCCATAGTCAAGGTCATCATCGAGACCAGCGCGCTCACCGACGAGGAGAAGGTCATCACCTGCGAACTCGCCAAGCGCGCCAAGGCGGACTTTGTCAAGACCTCCACCGGATTCGGCAGCGGCGGCGCGACCGTGGATGACGTGCGGCTCATGAAGCGCACGGTGGGCGATGCCTGCCGCGTGAAGGCAAGCACGGGCATCAACGACCGCGCAACCACGGACAAGATGCTTGCGGCGGGCGCGGTGCGCATGGGCACGAGTAAGGGCATCCTCATCGTCAAGGATGAGAAACCCGCGAAGGACGCGCCGGTCGTTTATTAAGAGGAAAGGCGGGGCACACATGGAATCTGCGACAGAACGGGCAACGGTGCAGCGTCTGGTGACAGAGCGCATCGTGAAAAGTGCATATGAAGAGACCAAAAAGCGCTATGTGCCCGCGGCTGGCTCCAACCGCCACATCCATGTGTCCGCGCAGGACCTCGAAACGCTCTTTGGTAAGGGCTACGCGCTCAAGCCGGAGCGCGCGCTCTCTCAACCCGGCCAGTTTGCGGCGGCGGAGACGGTCTCGATCGTCGGCCCGAAAGGGCGGATCGATCAGGTTCGCGTGCTCGGCCCCGCGCGGGGCAAGACGCAGGTGGAAATCCTGACCGCAGATGCGTTCAAGCTTGGCATCGCGCCCGTTGTGCGCATCTCAGGCGACATCGAAGGCACGCCGGGAGCAACTGTGATCGGCCCTGCGGGCTCGGTGGAGCTTTCCTGCGGCGTGATCGTCGCCATGCGGCACGTGCATATCTCCGCAGAGCAAGCCGCGTGGCTGGAACTGCGAAACGGCGATCTCGTGAGCATCCGAAAGGACGGCGTCCGCGCGCTGGTGTTTGAAAACGTGCCGGTGCGCTGCGGCGAAGGGCACAATCTGGAGTTGCATCTGGATTTGGAAGAAGCCAACGCGGGCGGCATCAAAAACGGAGAGCTGCTCGAGATCGTAGGGCTGGTGAGGAAACCATGAGCCTGAGCGACGACCAGATTCAAAAGATCATTGAGCGGGCGCAGAGCTCCATCAATGCCACCAACGCCGCGCAAAATAGCTGCGCGGCGCTCGCGGCGGGGCAGGACTGCGCGCTGGTGCTGGTGCCGGGCTTCGTGCCCGCGCCGGAGCGGGCGCTTGCCGCGCTGACCGCGCAATACGGAGACAAGCTTTCGCTTGTGTTCCTTAGCGACGCGGTGTTCGCGGACGGAGAAACGCCCGCCTGCCGTCTCGACTGGGCAACGCAACAAAACGAGCTGGTGGAGCTGCTGGTGCGCGCGGAGCACGCGGTGCTGCTCGCACCCAGTATGGCGCTGCTTGCCCGCATGGGAGCGGGCGAATCGCCGGAAGATTTTTCCGAGGCGCTCGTCCGTCGCATACTTTGGGGAAAAGCGGTGGAGGTACTGTTGGACTTTGAGCCGCCGAAGTTTCGCAGGGACACGGTTTTTGCCCGCCTTGCGGAGGCGATCGATCAGCTCACCGTGATGGGATTCCGGTTCTCGACCTATCAGCCGTGCGTAGGCGAAGCGGGCGATGTTCTCGCGCTGGTCACCGAGCGCGAGGTGGTAGACGCAAAGCAAAGCGGACGAAAGATGATTCTCTGCGCGGCGGGCGCAATTGTCACGCCGCTAGCCATCGATACCGCAAAGGAATTACAGATTCATATCGAGCGTGCGCAAATCTAGCGCACACGGAGGGAACACATATGATGATTGGAGTTGTCAAAGGCAGCGTCGTGAGCACCAACAAGTCCGAAACCCTGACGGGGTTAAAGCTTTTGGTCGTGGCCCCGCTGGATCTGGACACCATGCAGCCAAAGGGCAGTCCTCTGGTCGCGATCGACGCGGTCGGCGCGGGCGAAGGCGAGGTTGTGATGTGCTGCAGCGGCAGCTCCTCGCGGCAGACCGCGTTTACAGACGGAAAGCCGAGCGATCTTGCGATCATCGCGATCATCGACTCCATCGACCTGCGCGGCGAGCGCGTGTTTGAAAAATACGGCGAACAGTGAACGCGACGTAGCGCGATAGTTTGGACGAAAAGAGGACACTATGGCATACACGGATACGCAGATAGAAAGCATTATCTCTGAAACGCTGGCAAAGTTTCAAAATCAACCGTCGAAGGCGCGCGGCAATTGGCTTTGTGACACGATGGAGGAAGCCATATCAGCCGCGAAGGCCGCGCAGAAGGAGCTCATCAAGTTACCGCTGGAAAAGCGTGGAAGGCTGATCGAGGCCATGCGCAAGGCCGCTCTTTCACACGCGGAATCTCTCGCGCGCCTTGCCAACGAGGAGACCGGCTACGGCAGAGTTGCCGACAAGAAGGCGAAAAACATACTCGCCGCTGAGAAGACACCCGGCATCGAAGACCTGCACGCGCAGGCGTTCACGGGCGACTATGGGCTCACGCTGGTCGAAGCCGCGCCCTATGGCGTGATCGGCTCGATCACACCCTCCACCAACCCGACCTCGACGGTCATCAACAACGCAATCAGCATGATCGCCGCGGGCAACGCGGTGGTATTCAACCCCCACCCCGCGGCAAAGCGCGCCTCGCAGGAGGCGATGCGCATCCTCAACGAGGCAATCGCGCAAGCGGGAGGCCCGGGTACTCTGATCACCACCGTCAAGGAACCCACGCTGGAGAGCGGCAAGACCATGATGGAGTCGAAGGATATTCCGCTTTTGTCCGTCACGGGCGGCGAAGCGGTGGTCAAGGTCGCCATGCGTACAGGCAAGAAGGTCATCGCGGCAGGCCCCGGCAACCCGCCGGTGATCGTGGATGACACGGCGGACATCAAGAAGGCCGCAAAGGACATCGTCGATGGCGCGAGCTTCGACAACAACGTCGTCTGCATCGCGGAAAAGGAAGTCTTCGCGTTTGGGACCATCGCGGACGAATTGGTTGCTGGGATGCAGCAAAACGGCGCCTATCTCGTCGCGGGCGAAGACATCGATAAAATCGTCAAAACCGTTCTGGTCAAACAGAACGATACATATGTGATCAACAGGAACTACGTCGGCAGAAACGCCGCCGTAATCCTCAAGGACAGCGGCGTTGCGTTCACCGGAGACCCGCGCCTCGTGATCGCGCGGGTGGACAAAAACCATCCCTTCGTGCGCACGGAAATGCTGATGCCGGTGCTCGGCATCTGTACAGTCGCCACCATCGAGGAGGCGGTCGAGGAGGCGATCTGCGCGGAGCAGGGCTGCCAGCATTCGGCGATGATCCATTCGCTGAACATCAAGCATCTCTCGCTCGCGGCGGCTTCGCTGAACACCACGGTGTTCGTGAAAAACGCGCCGTCCTACGCGGGGCTTGGATTCCAGGCGGAAGGATACACCACGCT
This sequence comes from Christensenellaceae bacterium, assembly GCA_963667195.1. GTDB lineage: Bacteria > Bacillota > Clostridia > Christensenellales > CAG-138 > UBA7703. Next base: position 605,801 of record OY762962.1, on the reverse strand, counting down.
GACCATCGCGACCCCGACGGGCGAAGGACTCACGAGCGCAAAATCCTTTACCCGCGCGCGCAGATGCGTGCTGCACGGCGATCTTAGGATCGTGTAATCGGAAATTATTGAGAAAGCTGAGACTATGGCGGATATTCTCGAAACAATCAAATCGGCGGGCGTGGTCGGCGCGGGCGGTGCGGGGTTTCCCACGCATGCCAAGCTCAACTGCCGCGCCGAGATCGTGATCGCAAACGGCGCGGAGTGCGAGCCACTGCTCAACGTGGATCAATACACCATGCGGGATTTCGCGGACGAGATCGTCGCGGGATTGCTGTTCGCGATGCAGGCAACCGGAGCCAGGCGCGGCGTGATCTGCACCAAGGAGCATTATCACGACGCGGTAGAGTCTCTCCAGCGCGCGGTGAAGGGCAAAGACGGCGTTTCGCTCAAGCTGCTCAAGAGCACGTATCCCGCCGGCGACGAGCAGGTGATGGTCTACGAGGTCACGGGAAAGGTCGTGCCCACGGGCGGGCTGCCCATCGACGCGGGAGCTGTGGTCTCCAATGTGACCACGCTGCGCAACATCTTCCGTGCCACGCAGGGCATACCCGTCACCACGAAGAGCGTAACCGTGACGGGCGAGGTGGCGTCTCCCATGACACTGGAAGTGCCGATTGGCACGAGCTATCAGACGCTGATCGACCGCGCATGCGGGCCGAAACACAGTGAACAGTTTGTCGCGCTGATCGGCGGCCCTTGCATGGGCGCGCTGGAACGCGACTGGAGCAAACCTGTTACCAAGACCACGGGCGGCATCGTCGTGCTGCGCGCGGATCACCCGCTGGTCGCTACCAAGACAAACGATTTCGCGCGGGATCTCAAGCTCGCCAAAGCGGTCTGCTGCCAGTGCAGTCTCTGCACGCAGATGTGCCCGCGCAACGCGCTTGGCCTCAAGGTGGAGCCGCACAAGGCGATGCGCGCGGCGGCAAACGGAGACGGCGCGCTACTTGGCGATGTCAACGGCGTGTTTTCCTGCTGCAACTGCGGGCTTTGCACCTACTATGCGTGCAATTTCGGCCTGAACCCGTCTGCGATGATGACGCGCATGAAGGAAGGACTCGCCCGCGCGGGCATCAAGCCCGAAAAGCGGATCGCCTACCCGGTTTCCGACGATTATTCACTCAGGAAACTGCCGGTCTATCGCCTTGAATCGCGGATGGGCATGGATCGTTTTGAGGCGAACGCGCCGCTTGCGAAAGAAGAGCTTGCGGTTGCGCGCGTGACCATTCCGCTCAAAATGCACATTGGTTTGCCCGCGGAGCCGGTCGTCGCGGTCGGCGCGCGCGTGAAAAAGGGCGACTTGATCGCGAAAATTCCCGAGGGTAAGCTGGGCGCAAACGTACACGCGAGCATCGACGGAACGGTAGCTGCGGTTGACGCACAAGCCATCCGCATCGAACGATAGGAGTTACTTATGAATGCACTCGGTATGATCGAATGCCAGAATATTCCCAAGGGAATCGAGTCCGCGGACAGCATGCTCAAGGCGGCAGATGTGAAGCTGTTGACCGCGCAGGCCGTCTGCGCCGGAAAATACATCGTGCTGATCTCCGGCGACGTGGCCGCGGTTACCGCCGCGGTCGAAGCAGGGGTTACGACCTGCGGCGCGGGCCTGATCGACAAGCTCGTGATCCCCAGCATCCATCCGCAGGTGCTCTCTGCCGTCGTCGCGTGCTCGGATGTGCCCCAGCCAAAGGCGCTGGGCATATTAGAATCGTTTTCGCTCTGCGTGGCAATCAAGATTGCGGACGCGGCGGTCAAAACCGCGGATATCTCGCTGATCGAGATTCGTTTGGGCAGAGGCCTCGGCGGCAAGGCGTTTGTCGTGTTCACGGGCGATGTTTCCGCCTGCGAGGCGGCGGTGCGCGCGGCGGAGCAGACGGAAGGCGCGCAGGGGATGCTATCGCAGTCGGTCGTGATTCCCGCGCCGAACATGGAGCTCATCCGCTCGATCTATTGATGAACCAGACTTGCGAAAGGAGGGATTGCCGTGTATACAGGCAGAGTGATCGGCACCGTGGTGGCGACGAAGAAATATGAAACGCTCGAGGGCATCAAGCTGCTCCTCGTAGAGACGATTGAAAACGGCAAACCCGCAAAGACCATCGTCGCCGCGGACGCGACACGGCAGGCAGGGCCGAACGACCTCGTGTACCTGATCGGTTCCAAGGAGGCTTCGCTCCTGTTTCGCAAAAAGCTTGTGCCGGTGGACGCGGCAATTGCCGGATTCATCGACGAAGATCCGATGTAGAGAAGTAAGCATTCGATTTCTAATCAAGATTTTAGAAAAGTAAAAGGAGAATTCGTATGAAACAAGCGCTTGGAATGGTAGAAACCAAAGGACTCGTCAGCGCGATTGAAGCAGCCGACGCGATGGTGAAGGCCGCAAACGTCACGCTCGTGGGCAAAGAGAAGATCGGCTCGGGCCTCGTCACCGTCATGGTGCGCGGAGACGTCGGCGCGGTGAAGGCCAGCGTCGAAGCGGGCGCCGCCGCCGCAAAGCGCGTGGGCGAGCTGTATTCCGTGCACGTCATCCCCAGCCCGCACGAGGATGTCGAGATGCTGCTTGGCGAACAGCCGAAGCCGAAAGCTGCGGCAAAACCCGCCGCGAAGAGCTGAGGCGAAGCGGTATGAGACTCGCCAGGGTCGTTGGAAACTTGGTTTCGACCATCAAGGAACAGACGCACTACAACTATAAACTATTGATTGTCGAGTATCTGGATGGCTCCGGCAACCCTGTGGAAGCGCAGCAGATCGTGTTTGACGGGGCGGACGCCGGAATCGGCGATCTTGTGCTGGTCAACGTCGATGGCGGAGCGGCAAAGATGCTGCTTCGGGACAAGGAGATCATCGCGGACAACACGGCGTGCGGCGTGATCGATCACTGGACGTTCGACGGGAAGGTCTACGGAAAGTAAAACCGTCCTTAGAGAGAAAAATAAACGGAAAAGGTGTTTTATGAACATCAATGATGTGGTAAAAAAAGTCACGGAAGAGGTATATCGACAGATGGGCGCTTGCGCAAACACGGAGAATCCCGCATCCTGCAATCTGGAACTCGCGGGGCACATCGAGCACTCGATCCTGAATCCCGACATGACGCGCGCGAAGATCATCGCGGAGTGCGCGCTTGCCAAACAATACAAGTTTGCCAACGTCTGCGTTACGCCCTATTTCGTCCGCGAGGCCGCGGAAGCGCTCAAAACCTGCAACGTCGGCATCTGCGCGCCGGTGGGCTTTCCGCAGGGAGCGGCCAGCACGGCTGCCAAGCTTTGCGAAATCAAGGAGTGCATCGCCAACGGCGCAACGGAGCTGGATGTCGAGCTGAACATCGTCGCGATCAAATCCGGCGAATTCGACGAGGTCAAGCGCGAGCTCAAGGCGATGGTGGATGCGGCGGGCTTCGGCGTCAAGGTCAAGGCGATCTACGAGCAGGGTCTGCTCAATGACGACGAAAAGCGCAAAACGCTGGAGATCATCCGCGATGTCGCGCCCGCGTACGTCAAGATTTCCAACGCGCTCACCGGCAAGGCCGCCTGCAAGGACGACGTTGCGTTTGTCAAGGGCATCGTGGGCGACGCGGTGAAAATCAAGATCGACGGCGGCATCAAGACCGCTGCGTTTGCGCGCGAAATCCTCGCCGCGGGCGCGGAGCGCGTCGGCTGCTCCGCCTCCGTCGCGATCGTCACCGGCGCGTAAGGCGGCGGCACGATGGAGCTGCATCTGCGCGGCAAAACGGCGATCGTCACCGGCGGAAGCCGGGGATTGGGTGCTGCCGTCTGCGCGCGGCTCGCGCGCGAGGGCGCAAACGTTCTCCTGACCTACGCGACCAATTGGGAGCGGGCGGAAGCGCTGGCCAGTAGCCTAAGTGCAAACTACGACATTCGCACGGAGACGTTTCGCGCGGATGTTTCGCAGGAAAAGGACGTAGAAGCCCTGTTTACATTTGCTTCGGAGCGGTTTGGGCTCATCGATATACTGATCAACAACGCGGGTGTTTGCCCCGTGTCACCGATTGCGGAAGCGTCCTATGAATTGTGGAATCAGGTGATGGCGGTCAACATGGGCGGCGTGTTCCTCTGCTGCCGCGCGATGATAAAGCAGGCGATGGCGGCGGGCAGACCCGCTTCCATCGTGAACATCGCGTCGGCCACCGCCTATCTCGGCTCCCGCAACGGAAAAACGCACTACGCCGCGAGCAAAGGCGGGGTCATCTCGTTTACCACCTCGCTCGCCAGAGAAGTAGCGGCTCAGCACATCCGCGTGAACGCGTTTGCGCCTGGGATTATGTATACCGACATGACGGCGGAGCTGTTGGAGCGCGATCTGGCGAAGTATGAGAAGCAGATTCCGGCGGGCAGGATTGCGACGCTGGAGGAGGCTGCGGACGCGGTGCTGTTCCTATCTTCGGATGCTTCCGCGTATATGACGGGGTCCGTGCTGGACTTCAGCGGAGGCCAGCTCGGCAGATAATAAACAATTTTGCTATTGTTGCAGCGTTGCGCAAAGGAACCAATGTCGTTCCTGCGCAGACGCTGCTTTTTTTTGCGGGCGAAGTTGACGCAAATAAAAACAACTCCGAAAGGCGAGTGAACGCTTCGGAGTTGCGGATATTTCAACTTGCGCCTTCTTGCGCGGAGATGACAGCGAGCGTTATCGGCTTGGGAAAGCATCCGGCGCTGACTGGTAATCCTGTTTTGGCGGTAGTCCGATCGCCTGCCCGATCATCCAAACCGCGGTATCGATGATGCCCGCTTGCTGCCGCTCCAAATCGTCATTCGGCAGGTTGACAGCAGTCATCAGCCACGGCGTGATGGAGACGAGGGAGAAGATCATGCCTGTTACGATGATGGAAACGAGCTTTGCATCCGGCAGAGTTGGGTCTGTTTGCTGGGATTTGATCCATTTTGCGATTAAGTTCGCGGCGCGTTCCCGCGTCGGGTCGATATATTGCTCCGGCGAAAGTCCGTCCAGCCCGGCGCGCATGATCAACCGCATCGTGTTTTGATCGTTCGTCAAAGCGCTTTGCAAGTGCATGCGGAGATTTGCGAGCGTAACATATGGGTCGGAACCGGCCTGAGCAGGGGGAAGTGCGGTCAACACCGAGATCTGACGATGCAGGATTTCCGTGACGAGGTTGTCCTTGCTCCCGAAATAGCGGATGATCAGGGCATGATTGATTCCGGCATCCGCCGCGATTTTGCGAATGGTGACGGCCTTGACACCATTTTCGGCAAAGAGGCTGGCTGCCACTTTCAGGATTCGACCCTTCACGACCTCGGCGGACTCGTTTTGTTTGGTCAACTCGCTCACCTCTCCCAATGCGATTTCCATAGCCCCATTCTAGCCCATTCTGGCAAATCGGGCAATCGATTTGGAGGATTGACAGGTTCAGAGGCTTTCGAAAGCGTAAATGCAACCTGCATTTATTGCAAATCGGGAGAGCGATTTCTCAATCAAGTGTCATTTCTACGGTTGCGATTGAGTCCGCTTCCAGCGGGAGCTCGATGATGCTTCCCGCGAGCCGCAGAAACACGCGGCGCGGAGACGGCGTTTGGTTCGTCAGCACGACGATAAGCTTGCCGTCGGGATTTCGGAAGGCAGCAACCTCGACCTCCGGCGAAAATGTGGTGGTGGAGATATGCACAGCTCCGGGAGAAACGAAGTGGCTGAAGTGCCAGATGTAGTAGTACGACAGGCGCTTTTCATACGCACCGGTATCGACGTTGCAGAGGATTGGCGCGTCGCAGAAGTTTTGCGCGTGGTTCGGGCCGCCCTGATGGTCGAGTGCGATGTTCCAATCGAGGAACGTGTTCATGCCCGCGTTGAAGTTGCCGATCATGTCGTGCGCATACATCCGCGCGCTTTGCAATTGATCTTCGCGGTCGAAGCGGTTGTATTCGATGCACCCTTCCGAAAAGAGCAGCTCTAGCTTCGGATATTGCGCGCGCACAAGCCGCAGCGCCTCGAAATGATCTCCGCTGTACCAGTGAAACGCGGCGCCGGAGACAAGAGCCGCGGTGGAATCATCGACGATGTCGCAGACGCGATCAAACAAACGCTCCTTATTGTGATCCCAGATGTAGACGGCGATGTCGCCTAAGCCCGCGCGCTCGAGCGCCGGGCAGAGGAAATCGCGCAGAAAGCGCTTCTCCTGCTCGCTGGAAAACAGGCAGCTATCCCAGAGCTGGTTTGCGTTCGGCTCGTTTTGAACGGAGAGCTTGACGACGTTCAGTCCCTGCGCACGGTACGCTGCGATATAGCGGCAGATGTATTCCGCCCAAGCCGCGTAAAACTCCGGCTTGAGAAAACCACCGTGACTGCGCTCGCCGTTGCTCTTCATGTAGGCGGGCGGTGACCACGGGGTTAGCATCACGCCGATTTTCGTTGCGCAGACCGCCTGCGCCGCCTTGATCCACGGGATCACATACGTTTCGTCGTGCCGTAAATCCAGCGGAGCATCGGATTGCGAGGCCGCTTCGTATTGCGACAGCGCGAAGTCGCAGCTGTCGATGGAGGTTCGAACCTGCGTATAGCGCAGGCCCTCCTCGCCAAAGACCGCGCGGAGAATCTCTTTTTGCTGGTCGGTCGGCATCTTGGAGAGCGTATATCCAACGGATTCCGTGATCGCGCCTCCGAAGCCGTCGATGCTCTGGTTGGCAGCCTTTGGGTAGATATTGACGACATCGCGCTCCTGCGCGCCCGTGTCGGGACGGATGGAGCATGAAATCGAGGATTGCGTGATCTCTTGTTGTTGATAGCTTGTGCGTGTTGCCTTTGCCTGCATGCGGGTACTCCTTGTTGCTTGATTGTTCACGGTTATCGAATCAAAATGCTGTTGACGGAGCGCTGCTCCAGCGCGAAACGCAGCGTTTCGCCGCCGTGGCGCAAGGTCATCTCGCGTTCACTCAGAAACGGGTTGAAGACGGAGAGCGCAAGGGAACCATCCGGGTTTTCAAACGCCAGCGTGTCCGCAGCCCAGGCACCCTTCATGCCGAGGCGGACAGCCCCGCGCTGCACGACGGCGGAGACGCTCTTCATCACATAATAGTCGGGATTCAGCGTGTAGCTGCGGCTCGCGGGATCGACGGTCACCATCGCGTTTTGCGGGTCACCCCACGTGCTGCGCCCGACCGGCTCCAGCACGGGATTCCAGTAGAGGTAGCTCTCCGCGCCGTTGCCTATGTAGTGCTTCATCATTGTCCAGACATAGAGCGCATAGTCCCACGTGTTGTCGCCAAAGCCGCACTCGTTTTCGGACTGCATGAGCCGGATGCGCGGCCACCAGCTTTCAAACGTGCGCTGGATGGCGATCTTGCCGCCCCACTGGTAACTCACACCCGTGAGAAACGAGAGCGCTTTTTCGTCCATCAGCACGGTGTTGGCGAAATAATCGTAGTCCTCCGTCGCCCATTTATCGAAGATCAGGCGGTTATAGTCGCAGCCCGGCGCGTTGATCGTGCCGAGCCAAAGCTCTGTTTGCGGGCACTCTTTTTGCAGCACCGGGCCGATGTAATCCCGAATGAACGTCCGCAGCTCCTCGCCTGTCCACATGCAGGAGGGAAATTTCTGGTTCGCGACCGGCTCGTTTTGCACGTGGATTTGGTTGATGTTCACGCCCTGCGCCGCATACGCCTGCACAAAGCGTGCGAAATAGTGCGCGTAGGCGCTCAGGTTTTCCGGTGTTTGGACGAGCTTGCCCCAGTTATAGACGGCGGGGCTCTTCATCCACGTCGGCGGACTCCACGGAGAGGCGAAGAGCACCATCTCCGGCTGGAACGATTGCGCTTCCTTAATATAAGGAATCAGGCAGTGCTTGTCCCGCTCAATGCTGAAGTTCGCGAGCGTATAGTCGCCGGGCGTTTCGTCTAGGCTGTACCAGTCCTCGGCATAGTCGTTGGCTCCGATTGGAACGCGGCAAACATTGAAGTTCGCGCCGTCCTTCGCGTATAGCTCGGTGAACAGCGCCGCGCGGTCGGCCGGCGTGAGATGCGACAGCGCGCGGTAGCCAAGCTCGTTGAAGCATCCGCCGAAACCGAGCATCTTTTGGTACGATCTCCCGTCCGCTTCCAGCGTCGCGGGAGAATCCGCGCGCTCATGCTGCTTTTGCTTCCATTGCGCCTGTTGGCTGGAAGAATACCAGGTTACGTTGGACATCTTTTGCCTCCTATTTTTCAGAACCGGTGGTCAAACCGTCTATGATGTAGCGCGAGAAGATGGCGAACACGATCATGATCGGAATCACGGAGATCGCAACCGCGAGATACATCGCGCCGTAATTGGTGACGTAAAGCCCCTTGATCATGGAGATCATAACGGGCATGGTGTAGAGCTCCTTGCGCTGGAGAATGATCAAAGGCCCCATGTACGCGTTCCAGGAAGCGACAAAGTTGAAGATGCACATCGTGGCGACGCCCGGCATGATGCAGGGCAGCACGATGCGGTTGAAGATGCCGAATTCGGAGCAGCCTTCGATGCGCGGGGCCTCGATCATGGAGTCCGAAATGCTCTGCTCGATCATGCCGCGCAGGAAGAACACGGTGGTTGCGTTGGCGATGCCCGGAATGATGAACGGTAGATAGCTGTTGGTCAGGCTCAGCTTGAGGCAGAGCCGATAGAATCCGACGATGCTCAACTGGGAGGGAATCATCATGGACGCGAGTACCACCGCGTAGAGCAGGCCTTTGAATCGGAAGTTGTATTTGGCAAAGCCATACGCGATCATCGCGCCGAAGTAACCCGTAAGCAGTGTGTACGGAACCGTGATGACGACGCTGTTGAAAAATCCGCGCCAGATGTCCACGAGGGACTGCATCGTGGTGTAGTTCTCCGCGAGCGAATCGCCGGGCAGCACGTTGAACTGCTTGACGATGTCGAGGCTCGAGTGCGTGCTGTTGATGAACACCACGAGGAACGGCACTGCGCAAAGCAGCGTCAGAAAGATCAACAATATCCGGATGGTCAGCGCGGAAAAGCGAAATTTCGGCTTGTTCATAGCTTGTACGCTCCATCCTTTCTGCGCATGGCCTGGTATGCAAAGCCGCTCATCACCGCGATAAAGAGGAACAGTACGCAGGAGATGGTGGCGGAATATCCGTAGTTGAAGTTTTTAAATCCCTGATTGTAAAGGTACATGGACACGGTGAGCACCGCTTTGCCGGGGTCGCCGAGGTTGTTGCTTAGCGTCAGCGGCACGTCGAAGAGCTGCATGCCGCCGATGAACGAGGTGATCGCGAGGTAGACAAGCGTCGGTTTGATCAGCGGCATCGTGATTTTCCAGAACGTTTGGGACTTTGTCGCGCCGTCCACCATCGCGGCTTCGTAGAGGCTCTTATCGACCGTCGTGGTTCCGGCGAGGATGATGACGGTGGTGTAGCCAAACCACATCCACCATTGCACGAACGAGACGAGCCCGCTCGTGAGCGTTTTGCTCATAAAGAAGCTGATGGGAGCGCCGTGTACGCCAAGGGCAACGAGAAGCTGGTTGATGGGCGAGTTGTCGCCGTCCAGCAGCAGGTTGAACAGAAGCCCGACCGAGGTCGCGGTGATCAGGTTGGGCAGATAGAACACCGCGCGATAGAAGTTTTTGTTTTTGACGCGATAGAAGATGAAGATTCCGGTGAGGATCAGCGCCATGCCAAACTGCGGAATCGCGTTGCCGAGCCAGATGCGGATGGTGTTCCAAAGCGAAAGATAAAACACCTGATCGCCGAGGATGCGCGCGTAGTTTTTCAGCCCGATCTGGACGGCGGGCATCAGCCCATCCCACTTTTGCAGGCTCAGCTGGAACGTGCTGATGATGGGGTAGAGGCCAAAGACCAGGAATACAACGAAAAACGGGGCAATGAACAGATAGCCGTGCCAGCCTCTGTCTAGCTTGCTCCTTTTTTTACGCCGTGCCTGCGTTTCCGGTGCTGCTTGCATAGAGATCCTTCCTTCCGGGAGAGAGTAACGATGTCGTTTTATGTGGGGGATGGACAGTGCCCATCTCGCAAAGCAGGGGCTGCCGCGCAAGCGGCAGCCCCGCTGAGATCAGTTTACTTAGTCCGCAATCGTCAGGTCGGGGTACGCGTTGAGCGCATCCGCCTTGAACTGCGCGATGGCTTCGTCCTTCGTCATCGCGCCGGAAACATAGGACTTCACGGCGGAGAGGAAGGCGTTGTTCAGCGTGCCGTCATACTGCGTCATCAGGTCTGCGGGAATCTTCGCCATGACGCCGTTGTAGAACTCATAGAGGTTCTGGCCGCCGAGAATTGCGTCGCCCGGCTCTTTGGCAAGCGCTTCGTCCACGCTCTTGAGCGCCACGTACTCGCCATACTGGCTGGCATACGCTTTGACGGAGTCTTCGTTGAGCGTGCAATATTGCAGGAACAGCCAAGCGAGGTCTTTGTTCTGGCTGCCGTCATAGATGCCAACCCAGGTGCCGCCCTTGACGTACGGTACCGGCGCTTCGCACATCGCCCACTGACCGCTCGTGGTCACGGCGGAGGGCTTGATCAGGAACTGGTAGCCCCAGGTGGGCAGGATGTAGCAGAAGCAGTCCGTGCTTTCCACGGCGGCATACCATTCGCCGCTCCACGGATCGCAGTTCTTGTCATAACCATTATCGACGATCGTCTTGGCCATGTCCATGTATTCCATGAGGCTCGGATCGATCGAGAGCTTGCCATCGGTGACCCAGCCGCTCGCGCGGTTCGTGAACTCCATGTTCATGATGTCCTGCCAGGTGGCAAACATCTTGACGCCGTTTTCGGACATCTTGGCGGCGACTTCCATCATCTTGGCGTTGCTGCTGAGCATTTCGCCGACGGCTGCGGGATCATCGGTGCCGAGGACTGCCTTGGCGATGTCGCGGCGGTAGATGATGCCGCCCGGAGACGCCTGCCAGCTCAGCGCTTTGGTGACGCCCTTGGAATCGGTGCCGATGTTGAGCACGTACTCCCAGATGTTGCTCTTGTATTGATCCACGCCGAACTGGCTCAGGTCGGTCCAGTACGGGGTTTCCACGAGGTACTTGACATAGTCGGATTCGCCCGTGAACATGTCCGGTGCCTGGTTGCCGCTGATGGCGGTGGAGAGCTTGGTGAGGAATTCGGCGTTCGGCACGACGGTGACTTCGACCTTGATGTTCGGGTAGATGGCGTTAAAGCCTTCCACGAACCGGGTCAGTTCCTCGCCGGAGGACCAAACGGTGATGGTGCCGCTGAGCGTAGCGGGATCGACAGGCGCTGCCGTTGCTTCGGCGGTTGGGGCTGCGGTTGCCGCGGCTTCGGTCTCTGCGGGGGTGGCTGCCGCTGCGGGCGTGCCGGCACAGGCAAACATGCCAAGCGCCAGAACCAGCGCGAGAGCCATTGCAAGGATTTTCTTCATGGATACACTCCTCCTTTTATATACTGAAATGCGGATGCATTCAGATTCCAATCATTCCCCCGCGCGGTGAGCCGATCTTGCTATGCCTGAATGCTTGCTACGCTCTCGCGCAGAATCAGTTCCGGCGGAACCAGCTCTTTCACGCGATGGCTGCTGCCGTTCAGGCGGGAGATCAGCGTCTCTGCCAGACGCATGCCGATCTCGTAGACCGGCTGGTGTACGGTGGTGACGTTCGGGCGAACGAGCAGGTCGTGCCCCAGGCCGTCAAAGCCCACGAGGGAGATGTCCGCGGGGATTTTCTTGCCCGTCTTGACCAGCGCGTTTGCGGCGCCGATGGCGAGCGTGTCGGTTGCGCAAAACACGCCGGTGCAGAGCGGGTATTCCGCGAGGATGCGGCGCATCGCGCCATATCCGCCGTTTGCGTCGTTCTCGGCGACAATCTGCGGGCAGGTGCTTGGGTCGATCCCGGCTTGCTCCAGCGCGAGGCGGAATCCCATCGCGCGATCCACCGTGTAGTCCTTGTCCTCGTCCACGTTGATCATCGCGATGTGGCGGTGCCCGTTGTCCAACAGCAACTGCGTGACCTTTTGCGCGCCTGCGGTGTTGTCCACGTCGATGCAGTCGATGTCCGGATGATCGGTGTGACCAAACAGCACAAGAGGACGGTTGCGTTCGTGCGTGTACTGATAGATCTGCCGCACTTCATCCTTGAGAAGTCCGGTTGCGATGTACCCATCGCAGAGATGTTCGTTGTCCAGCTCGCGCCGGATCAGAAACGAGTAAACGTGTTTGCTGAGCACCTCGCTGATGCCCGCGACAAAGTGCATGACGAATGGGTTGGTCAGGTCGATCGTGGCGGGAATGTAGACGGCGATGATGCCAATCTTGTTGGAGGCCAGCGCGCGGGCAACGGGATTCTGCACATAGTTGAGCTCCTCCAGCGCGCGCTCTACTTTTTCGCGCGTTGCGGGCTTCACCAGATGCGGTGCGTTGATCACGCGTGAAACGGTGATGGTGGACACGCCAGATAACTTTGCAACATCTTCGAGTCTCATAGAAAATCATCAACTGCCTTTACGAAATGATAGCGCTATCATTATACCAGAAAAAGAAAAGCGAAAACAGATCGATTTGAAATGTTAGCGCTATCATTTAGAACAATTTGATATTAGCACATGTTTTTTCCAAAAGCAATACCGAAGAAAAAATAAATCGGGCGTGCTTTGTATCACCTGAAGCGGGTGGTTGCATGTTAAAATAGTCCAACGAAACAAACCGGAATCAGACAATCTCTCCTGCGGAAAAAACCGCGGGCGGTGTATTATAATAGTGTTGGATCACTCTCACGATCCGGCTTTTGATCTTGTCCCATATCGACGCGGCGCTGGAAAGCAAACCACATCACTTCGGCTCATCCGGGAGAATTATGAAAAAACCGATCATACGCGGCTCTATTCGTAAAAAATTGTTTTTCAGCATGCTGCTGCTGAGCGTTTGCATCACGGCGGCGGTCACACTTGTCGCGCTGTTCAGCACCTACAGCACCATGCGGGAGCAGCTGATCTACGACAGGCGAACCAACATCGGCTGGCTGGAAAACCGGCTGTATTTGGAAACCAAGAACGACATGAACCGCTTTTACGAGTTCGAGGTCAGTAAAACGCTGAAAAACGACGTGCTTTCGTGGTACACGGGCGGCAACAACACGGACTATGCCGCAAAGCTGGACCTCATCAACGCGCTGAACTCCATCATCAGCCTCGACAGCAACATCAACTCCATCGACCTGTTCAACCTCGGCAACGACACCGTGCTCCGGGCGGAGCGATCCGGCGCGAGCTTTTTGGAGACGGGCGATGCGTTGAGCGCCTGGAACGCGCGCAAAGCGGGCATGCAGACCAACACGGTCTATCTGCGGCAAGGGCGGGAGATCGTCGCGTATCACCAGATCTTCCGCTTCAACGACAATCAGCCGGTTGCGCTGATTGCGATTCATCAGCGGCAATATAAGCTACAAGACATCCTCGCGGACATCAAGATCACGCAAAACGAATCCATCCTCGTCTACAACGATCAAAACGACTTGATCGACGCCGACTTTGGCGAAAACAAGGAGATTGCTGAGGAGAACGCGCTTCCGATCATGGAGCAACTGTCCACAAGCGCGAGCCGCGAGACCGTTTCGGACGGGAACTTCTGGTTCTACCGCGCGGTAAACGGCGGAAAGCTCCGCATACTGCTCGCGGTTTCGGATCAGGCGATCGTCTCGTCCCTGCAAAAGACGGTGCTGGCGGGGGTTCTCGTCTTTTTCGCTGCGGTGCTGACCGCGGTTGTCGCCTCGGCGGCGTTTGCGCGGTTTCTCTCAAAGCCGCTGATCGAGCTTGCCGCGCGCATGGGAAAAATCCGGTTGGACAGCTCCCAACCCATGGAGCGAAGCGAGCGGGAGGATGAGATAGGACTTCTGCAGAACAGCTTTGCCGACATGGCTGAGCGAACGCAGAACCTGATCGCAAGCGAGTATATCGCGAAGATCGAAAAGCGAAACGCGCAGCTGCGGGCGCTTCAAGCGCAGATTAACCCGCACTTTATCTATAACACGCTTCAGGCGATCGGCGGCATGGCGCTCAAGCACGAGGTGCCGGGCATCTATGAGGTCACGCTGAATCTCATCGACATCATGCGCTATTCGCTGAATTTCTCCAAAGATCGCGTGCGGCTGGGGGACGAACTCAAGTATTTGCAGAGCTATTTGCAGATTCAGAACCTCCGCTTTGGCAGGCGGCTCGACCTCGCGTTTGACGCGCCGGAGGAGTGCTTTGAGTACCTTGTGCCAAAGCTGATTCTGCAACCTTTGGTGGAAAACTGCTTTGAACACGGGCTTTCGGAGCGCGCGGGCCGCTGGGTCGTGACCATTCGCGCGGCTGTCAGCGGAAAGGATTTGCTGTTGACGGTCACGGATAACGGCGTCGGCATTCCGCCGGAGAAGCTGGAGCAGATCCGGGCGACGTTGGAGTCGGGCACGGATCTAAGCCTCCGCGGCGCGGAGCACATCGGGTTGACCAACGTCAACGCGCGCATCCGCCTGATGTTCGGCGGCGAGGACTACGGTCTTGTGATCGACAGCGATCCGGACACGGGCACGAGCATCACCGTGCGCCTCCGCGCGGTGAAGGAAGGCGAGGGAAGCGATGTGCAGCTATAGCGTCGTCATCATAGACGATGAGCCTTGGACGCGGGAGGTGGTCAAGCACCTCGGGCGCTGGAAGGAGCTTGGTCTTTCGATCGTCGGCGAGGCGTCCGACGGCGACCTTGGGCTCGAGATGGTGCGCGAGCTCAGGCCGGACATCATCCTCACCGACGTGCGCATGCCGTATCTCAACGGCATCGACCTCGTGCGAACGCTCCGCGCGGAGCACAACGAGGCGCAGGTGATCTTCTTCAGCGGCTATGACGACTCCTCATATATCCGAAGCGCACTCCGCCTTGGCGCCGCGGACTACCTGCTCAAGCCGATCAAGCCAAACGAACTCAACGAGCGGCTGGAAAAATGCGTGGAGGCGCGGAAACGCTGGGCCGCCGAAAAAAGCGAATCCAGCGCCAATATCGCCAAAGCGCCGGGGTTTATCGATGCCGCGTGGGCAAAGCCGTTTTACCTGCTCTGCGGAGAGCTTCAGCTCGCGCTGCAAAGCGGAGAGACCACGGCTGTGGAGAAAAAGCTCGCCGAAATTCGCGCGCTCATTACCCAACATGAGGGAGAAGAACCGCCAAGTAGCTCGCTGATACAGGTCTACTATGCCATGATGGGCACGCTGCAACGCTTTATTTCCGACAGCGGATACAGCGTGGACGAGGTGTTCGGCAAAAACGACACCGCGTTTGTGTTTGGCCGCGAGAGCACCTGCGCCGCGCTTTTTCGCTTCACGCGGGAGCTGCTGATTATCGCGGTGGAGCGCGTTTCTGATCTCACCCGCAACAGCACAAAGCTCAATCTGGAGGCCGTACGCGAATTCGTCAAGGAGAGCTACACGCGCGGAATCACGCTGGAGGAGACGGCCTCGCACTTCTATGTGACCAAAGAATACCTCAGCAAGGTCTTCAAGATGAAGTTTGGCGAAGGGTTTACCGAGTATGTGACCAAGCTCCGCATGGAGCGTGCGCTTCGGCTCATGAGCGAGTACGAAATCGCGATCAAGGACATTGGGCCCGCCGTGGGTTATTTTGACACCGCGCATTTCTACCGCGTGTTTAAGAAGCACTTTGGCTTTACACCGGGGCAAATGCGGGCCGCATTAAATATGAGCAACGCAGAAAGAGAAGAATAGCAAATGCAAAGGAACCCTTGTGTGGGATATGTTTGTAGCACAGGTCTACAACATCATTTCGAAAAGGGAGGAAACACAATGAAAAAGGTATTAGTCTTGACTCTGGCGCTCCTGATGGCGTTCTCCGCGTTCGCCTGCGCAACAACGCCCGCTCCGGCAGCGGTTGCCGAGGACACGCAAGCTCCTGCGCAAACCGAAGCGCCGACCGCGGCCCCGCGCGAAGCGGAGCTGAACATCATGATGAGCTTCCCGCAGTACATGGATCAGTGGGAAACCTATTGCCACCAGTTTGAGGCGAAGGTGCTCAAGGAACAGAACATCAAGCTCACCATCAATCTGGAAATGCCCAGCTCCGACCAGTATGAGAGCGTCCTGCAGGCGCGCCTGACCGGCGACGATGCGCCCGATCTCTACACCGTTCATTGCAACAATCTCAAGGTTTATAACGAGGCCGGCAATCTGGTCGACCTGAGCAGCCAGCCGTTCGTCTCGAAGCTCTACGAAAACGTACGCGATACCGTCACGGTCGACGGCAAGGTGCTCGCGGTTCCGATCGAGTCCATGGCTTGGGGCGTTCTCTACAACAAGGCCATCTTCGCGGAGTGCGGACTCACCCCGCCGAAAACGCTGGATGAGCTCAAGAACGTCGTTTCCGTACTCGAAGCCAAGGGATACACGCCCTTTATGCTCGCCTTCCAGGAACAGTGGGTTCCGCAGCTGATGACCGCGCTGACCCTCGGCGGCAAAGTTTCCGGCGAACTGACAGACTGGGTCGACCGCATGTATAAAGACGCGGGCTCCTACGAAGAAGTGCGCGAAATCTTCGACGTCATCGACCTGATCATGCAGCACGGAACCGACCGCGCCATGGAAGAGGGTTCGCAGGCGGGCGCCGCGGACTTCGCAAACGGCAAAGCCGCGATCTTTGTGCAGGGCACCTGGGCCGCCAGCACGATCATGGAGACCAATCCGGACTTCCAGCTTGGCGTGTTCGCGCTGCCGATCAACAACAACGAGAACTGCACCCGCGTGAACCTCTCCACCTCCACGACGCTGGCCGTGCATCCCTCCAGCAAAGAGATGGATCTCGCGCTGGAATTCGCAAACTACGTGCTGGACGACAACGATTCTTCCACGCTGTTCCAGAGCTGCACGTTTAACCCCATCGCCACCTGCCACACGTTTGAGGCAGCCTCCTGGGTCGCGGATGCATCCGCCTATGTCGCAAACGGCCGCGCGTATCAGGACCTCGTTCTGCCCAGCGCCGTGACCGACGAACAGGGCAAACTGCTCCAGGAATACTACGTCGGCAGCATCACAGTCGATCAGTTTATCGCCCGCATGGACGAAGTGTTCAAGCAGGCAAACGCGCTGAACTAAGCATTTGACAACAGGAACCGTAACCGAGAGGGACGCGAGTCCCTCTCTTTTCGAAAAAGCGAGTCCAAAACGGCTTCGCGCACACATGGCGGAGATTGGGGAAACCTTATGAAACAACCTTCCGCGCAGATTGCCGCAAAAAGCAAAACGCGCCAACAAAACCGATCCTTGCTCTTATTTACGCTTCCGGCGTTGATCGTCTACGCGCTGTTCAAGCTCTATCCCGCGTTTTCGGGTATTTTTTACGCGATGACGGACTGGAACGGCATCGACAAAACGTGGTCGTTCATCGGCCTTGCCAACTTCGCCCGCGTGCTGAAAGACGCGTATTTCTGGCAGTCGATCCTCTTTACGTTCAAATATGTCGCCGTGATGGTCATCGTGGCAAACGTCATCGCGCTCACGCTCGCGGTCGCAATCGAGACGCGGAGGCATGCGCGCGGCGTGTTTCGAACGGTGTTTTACATGCCGAACATGATCAGCATGGTCATCGGCGGATATATGTGGATGTTCATCTTCACCAAGGTGCTCTATTATCTGGCGGACAACTACAACGGCTTTTCGTTTCTGGATCACATGTGGATCGGAGACCCGCAGTATTCGTTTGTCGCGATCATCATCGTCGCGGCGTGGGGCGCGGTCGGGTACCTGATGATCATCTATATGGCGGCGCTGCAGGGCGTGCCCGGCAGCATGAAGGAAGCAGCCGTGCTCGACGGCGCGAACGCCTGGCAGCGGTTCTGGCAGGTGGAGTTTCCGATGATCCGGCACGCGGTGACCATCTGCGTGTTCTGGGCGCTCAACTCCGCGTTTCAGGTGTTCGACGTGATCTATACCCTCACAGGCGGAGGCCCGGGCAGGGCGACGCAATCCGCCGCACTGAACATCTACGAAGAGGCGTTTCGCGGGAACATCCAATATGGCTACGCAACCGCGAAATCCACGGTGCTGTTTATCATCGTGCTGGTGATCACCGCGATTCAATTGACCGTCATGAAGCGCAGGGAGGAGGAACTATGAAAAAGCGAAATGCCCTGTCGGCGGGCGTGTATGTGTTTCTGATCCTTTGCGCGCTGTTTACGCTTGCACCACTGATTCTGGCACTGATCAACTCGTTTAAGTCGAACGGCGAAATCCTCACCAACGTGCTCTCGCTGCCAAAGGCGATCACCGCAGAAAACTACGTCCGCTCCGTAGGCAAGATGCACTATCTGCAAAGCCTCGGAAACACTGTGCTGCTCGCGGCGGGCGGGGTTGGGCTGATCGTACTGTTCTCCGCGCTGGCGGGCTGGAAACTCTGCCGCACGAAGACGAAGCTTTCGGGATTTCTGCTGTCGCTGTTCGTGTTTTCGATGCTGATTCCGTTTAGCTCGATCATGATTCCGCTGTATAAGGTCGTGTTGGTACTCAAGATCAAGAACTCGCTTATAGGCCTCTGCTTTGTCTACGCGGGCCTCGGTGTGAGCATGGCGATCTTTCTCTACCACGGGTTTGTCAAGGGAATTCCCAAGGAGCTGGAGGAAGCCGCGGCAATCGACGGCTGCACAGAGCTACAAACGTTCTTTCAGATCGTATTTCCGATGCTCAAGCCCGTGACCGCCACGATCTGCATCACCAACGTGCTCTGGATTTGGAACGATTTCCTGCTGCCGCTGATCGTGATCTCGGACAACCGGAAATACACGCTGCTGCTCTCCACAAACACGCTCTTTGGCCAATACAGCTCGGATTGGTCAGCCATCCTGAGCGCGCTCGTGATCGCGGCGCTGCCGGTGATCGTGTTTTACGCACTACTGCAAAAGCAAATTTTAAAAGGAATTACGGACGGAGCGATGAAGGGATGAAACAGGGATTTTTGGTTTGCCGCGACAGGCGGATGTATGTTGACGAAACACCGATTCTGCTGCGCGGGTTCGGCCTCGGCGGCTGGCTGCTGCCGGAAGGCTACATGTGGCAGATGGAAGGCGAATATGACCGACCACGGCGCATCGAGCGATTGATTGAGACGCTCTGCGGCGCGAACTATGCCGCTTCCTTTTGGGAACGATATGAGGAGCGCTATATCACCCGCGCGGATATCGAGTGGATCGCAAGCCTTGGGTTAAACTCCGTTCGGCTGCCGATCAACGCCCGCAGATTGTTTGAATATAGCGCGCAAAGCGCAGCGTTTATTGAAAAAACGCTGAGGCATGTAGACGATCTGATCGATTGGTGCCGGGATTGCGGGATCTATGTGATTCTCGATCTGCACGGGGCACCCGGCGGGCAGACGGGGCAGAACATCGACGATTGTGAGAACGATCAGCCGGAGCTGTTTATCGATCCACTCAATCAAGACCGGCTGTGCGCGGCGTGGGAGCTTCTCGCACGCAGATATGCAAATGAGCCCGTCGTTGCCGCGCATGATCTTATTAACGAGCCGCTGCCGGACTTCTTTTCCCAATACAACGATCAGGTTCTTCCTCTGTACCGCAGATTGATCGCGCGCATCCGCGCGGTTGACCCGGATCACATGATCATGCTGGAAGGCGCGCACTGGGCGACGGATTTTTCCGTGCTGGACGGCATGACCCGAGAAGAAGCGGCGGACAATCTCGTGCTGCAATTCCATCGATACTGGAGTGCGCCGGATGAGGAGAGCCTCGATCGATACATTGCCGCGGCGGAGCGTCTGCACGTTCCGCTCTATCTGGGCGAAAGCGGAGAGAATAATCTGGAGTGGTACACGGCGATGTTTCCGCTCTGCGAAAGGCTCGACATCGGCTGGTCGTTCTGGAGCTACAAAAAGATGGCATGCCACAACTCGCCCGTAACCTTCGCGCGTCCGGCGGGTTGGGATTCGCTGATGGACTATATCCACGGCACAACGACGCTCACAAAAGAGCAGGCGCAGGGGATTTTCGATGAGTTTCTCTCGTGTGTCGCAAATCCAGTGCGGAACACGCGCGTGATCGGCGCGCTGACGCGCACCCCGCCGTTCGTGCTGCCTTGCGAGGCGTTTGACGAAAGCTCGATTCTGAGCGTTCGCACACCTGGCGCTACGCTGCGCATGCGCGAGAAAGCCAGCTTGCTCTTCCGCGACGGTCACCTTGGCGAGCCGGACTACAAGCGGTTCAAGGGCGAACCGCAGCCGGAAAGCGAAAATATCGTCGTGCGCCTGTTCGCGGGAGATGAAATCCGCTTCCGGATTCAAATCGAGAGCGCGCCGACCTACGTTCGCTTTTGGGTCGCGGGAGACGGTGCTTGGGAGGTGCTCGCAAATGGCGAGAAGCTCGCCTCCTCACGAGAGCCGGATGGAACAGCTGTCTTCACGATCGAAACCATCGGTAAGCTGGTTTTAACCGTTCGCTGTCTAGCGGGAACGATCGACGCGGATCGGCTAGAGTTTCATTCCTGATGGGATAGAAGCATTTCAAATTTTGATCCTGACTCCGGCCAAGTGCCGGAGTTTTTTGTATTTCAAGAGATCGACTTCTTAGACAGACGTGATCTTTTATCACAAAGAATTCAGATCGTTCTATCTACCACGGAAAAAACTCAAAAAACTTCTTGACACCGCAACGATAACGCATATAATAGAGCTATGAAACCGGTTGCATAAAACAATCATGAAATAAGGAATAAGTAAAGCAAATCATAGTTATTATCCATGCAACCGATTGTATGAATCCATTCAACAGAGGCAATATCACATGCAAGAATTCCGCGCTTCGCACAATCAAACAGAGCATCCGGATTCCACCGCCGCATACCGCGCGGACTGCATCCGTTTTGATGCGTTTGATGCGAAGAAGATGCGATTCTTCGAGTCCATCCTTTCTCAAACGAACGGCTACATGGGAATCCGCGGCAACTTTGAGGAGCGCTACAGCGCGGATCATCTGCAGGGCACCTATCTCGCGGGCGTTTGGCACCCGGACAAGACGCGGGTCGGCTGGTGGAAAAACGGCTATCCCGAATATTTCGGTAAGGTGATCAACGCGGTCAACTTCATCGGCATCCGCGTGCTCGTCAACGGCGAAGAGATCAACGCGGGCGTTCAGGAGGTCGAGTCGTTCCACTCCGAGCTGAGCCTCGACACGGCGGTGCTCAACCGCGTGATGGTGGTCAAGACCGCGTCCGGTCGGGTCAAGATTGAATCGACCCGGTTTCTGAGCATTGTGGAGCAGCAGGTTGCGGCGATTCGCTATCTGGTAACGCCGATGGACGAGAGCGCGGAAGTGGTATTGATCCCGTATCTGGACTGTAACGTCCGTAATCAGGACGCGAACTACGACGAGCACTTCTGGGAACCCAAAGCGGGAGAGCAGTCCGCAAACGGCGGGCTGGTCTGCGCCAGAACCATCGAAAACCCGTTTACGGCGCTCCGGTTCGATGTGTGCGCCGCGATGGAAGTCGTCGGGAGCGAACCCGCGCGAAAGATGTTTCACGAAACGGGACTCGGCTATGTTTCGGTCTCGCTCCAACACCACTGCGCAAAAGGGCAGGCAGCGCAGATCGACAAGCTCGTTGCGCTCTCCACTTCGCGCGACACGGCGAAGATCAAGCGCGACGCGCAGGAGGTTCTCCTTCGCGCATCGGAGCAAGGTTTTGATCAACTTCTCGCCGCGCATTGCAAGAAGATGGCGAGCTTACTTGAAACCTGCAAGATCGAGCTGGAAGGCAATCCGCAGGCGGAGCAGGGCATTCGATACAATCTCTTACAGCTGCTTTGCACCTATCGCGGTCAGGACAGCAGGTTGAACATCGGGCCAAAGGGATTCTCCGGCGAGAAATACGGCGGGGCAGCCTATTGGGACACGGAAGCGTTTCTGATTCCGTTTTATCTGGGCATTGCGGATGCTTCCGTCGCGAAGAACCTGCTCCTGTTTCGGTATCAGACGCTGCCGCAGGCAATGGAGAACGCAAAGAAGCTTGGACTGAGCGGTGCACTGTACCCGATGGTCACCTTCGACGGGCGCGAATGCCACAACGAGTGGGAAATCACGTTTGAGGAGATTCACCGAAACGGAGCAATCGCGTATGCGATCTTCAACTATGTGACCTACACGAATGACACGGATTATTTGACTCGATTCGGTTTTCCGGTGCTGTTGGAGCTGTCCCGCTTCTGGGTCTCGCGGGCACACGAATGCGCGCGGACGAAATCCTTCGTGATTCACGGCGTGACCGGCCCGAACGAATATGAGAACAACGTCAACAATAACTGGTACACCAATCGCATCGCGAAATGGACGCTGGAATACACCGTCTCTGTGATGGAAGCGTTTGCAGATAAGCTCGACAGTCGCGTTGGTGAAGCGGAAAAGCGGCTTTTTACCGACGTTGCGGAGCGGATGTATCTGCCCTACGACAGCGAACGCCGGGTGTTCGTTCAGCACGACGGCTTTCTCGATAAGGAGCTTCGGCCTGCGTCCGGACTTGATCCCGCGCAGAGGCCCATCAGCCACCACTGGTCTTGGGATCGCATCCTTCGCTCGTGCTATATCAAGCAGGCGGATGTGCTGCAGGGGATGTTTCTCCTCGAAGATGCGTTTTCCGGCGATGTGATCCGCCGCAATTTCGGGTTCTACGAGCCCATGACGGTGCACGAATCCAGCCTCTCCGCGGGCGTGCACAGCGTGATGGCGAGCTGGGCTGGGCAGCCGAATCAGGCGTGGGAGCTGTTTCTGCGCACGGTTCGACTCGATCTCGACGACGTCAACCACGACACCGCGGACGGCCTGCATATCACGGCGATGTCCGGCGGATGGCTCGCGGTGGTCAAGGGATTTGCTGGAATGAAGACGGCGAACGGTACACTCCGCTTCGCGCCGATTCTGCCGAGACAGCTCAAACGGTATCAGTTTTCGGTGCGATACCAAGCGCGCGTGATTCGCTTAAGCGTGGACGCAGCGGGCGTCACCATCACACTCCAATCCGGAGACCCGCTGACGATTTCGGTCTACGAACGTGAGTACCGGCTAGAGAACAGCATACATGTTCCCTTCGCGCAACCCGCGCAAGGCCACAGCACGAAAGCGCTGATCTTCGATCTCGACGGCGTCTTGACCGACACGGCGCGGCTGCATTACGAAGCATGGAGAGCGCTTGCCAAAGAAGAGTGGAATTTCACGTTTACGCAGGAGATGAATGAGCGCTTCAAGGGCGTGGAACGCCGCGCCTGCATGCGGATTCTTGCGCAGTTGATGGGCATTGAGATGACGCAGGAGCAGATCGTCTTCTTTGCGGATCAAAAGAACGCATCTTATAAGAAACTACTAGAGAGCATTACACCCGATGACCTGATGCCAAAGACGCGGAATCTGCTCAACACCTGCCGCGAGCAGGGATTTCTTACGGCAGTTGCATCCGCGAGCAGAAACACAAAGGAGATTTTACGGCGCACGAGCATCCTCGATTTGTTTGACACCATCGTGGACGGAAGCGATGTCGAGCGACCCAAACCCGATCCCGCATGTTTTCTCGAGGCGGCGGCCCGGCTGGGCGTAACGCCTAGCGAGTGCCTCGTCATCGAAGATTCGCAATCCGCGATTGAAGGAGCGACTCAGGCTGGATTTGACTGCATCGGCGTGGGGCTGAACAGGC
Organism: Christensenellaceae bacterium; assembly: GCA_963667195.1. Lineage (GTDB taxonomy): Bacteria > Bacillota > Clostridia > Christensenellales > CAG-138 > UBA7703. Next base: position 582,099 of record OY762962.1, on the reverse strand, counting down.
TCAATCAAGTACAATATCAGCTAAAAACAGTCTCAGATTTGAATTTATCCGTAATCCCGTGAAATGATTTGACAGGGGAAAGCCAAAATCACATAATGAATGCAACCGGTACCAGTATTGTTGCATTCCGGAAATCAGGCAAGGAAGTGATTGGTTTTGGCAAGTATCAAGGACGTGGCGATTGCGGCGGGCGTGTCCACCTCGACCGTGTCGCGCATCATCAATGAAAACCCGGCGATTTCCGCGGAGACGCGCGAAAAAGTGCTCAAGATCATGAAAGAGCTCGACTATGTGCCAAACAGTATGGCGCGGGCGCTTTCCAACCAACGGGCGTTCACGGTCACGCTCGCGATCAATGCGGACGACGTGAAATCCTTCAACAACCCCTTCTTTTACGAGGTCATGCACGGCATCGAGAAGGTCGTGTATCAAAAAGACCTGTGCCTGATCATCGCCAATATGCAAACCTTCATCAAGAAGGAAAGCATCCTCACGTGGCTGATCAACGGCAAGCGGACGCAGGGCATCATTCTGCCGTCCTCGCTCGCGACCGAGAAGAACATCAAGGAGCTCAACAAGCACCACTTCCCGTTTGTCGTGTTTGGCGAGCCGGACTGTCCCGATCCGCTGAACTGGGTGGACGTCAACAACCGCCAGGGCGGACAGCAGGCGGTCGAGCACCTGGTACGCCAGGGATACCGCAAGATCGCGTTCATCAGCGGCAGCCGGAAGGAACTCTTCAACAAGAACCGCTATCGCGGCTATCTCGATGGGCTCGAGCGCAACGGCTTGGCGTTTCGGGAGGAGTTCGCGGCGGAGGGCGGCAACACGAAGGCAGACGGACTCGCCATGATGAGCCGGCTGCTCGCGCGGGAAGATCGCCCGGACGCCGTCATCTGCACGGATAATATCCTCAGCCTCGGCATCCTCAAGGCGATTCAGACGGCTGGGCTCTCCGTGCCGAAGGACGTCGGCATCGTGAGTTTTGATAATTTCCCGATCGCCGATCTGGCGGACCCGCCGCTGACCACGGTTGACGTAGACGTTTACGAACTCGGCGTGCAGACCGCGCAGATGCTGTTTAAGATGATCGAGAACCCGTTGTCGCGCCAGCAGCAGACGCTGATAGCGACGGAAATTCAAGCGAGAGAATCCACAAAACGCGTGTAAAAATCGCGCATGATATGACATCAAAGGGGAACCCAACATGCTGATACTCCACCGACCGACAAGAGAATATGTGATCCCGGTATCGAGAAACAGGCTGTCCATTCGCTTTGAATGCCAAAGCGGCTGGAACAAGGACTGGACACTCGTTTATTGGAATCGGTTCAATGAGTCGGTTCGGTTCAACAAAGCGTTTGACTTCCTCGGCGGAGACGGCGAACTGGACAGCTTCCTTTGCGAAATCGAGACGCAGGAAGCGACGAAATACCTGCGCTACTACATCGTTTCGAGCGACAACGCCGTGTTCGCAGGCCCGGACGGGGTTACGGACACCGTGCCGGAACCGTGCTTTGAGTATCTAGGCACCAACGAGTGCGATATCTTCGCCATGCCGGACTGGGCAAAGGGCGCAATCGCGTATCAGGTGTTTCCGGAGCGATTTGCTAACGGCAACCCCGCGCTGACGCCCGCTGATGCGGAACCCTGGGGCAGCAACCCCTCGCGCGAGAACTTCATGGGCGGCGATCTCCGCGGCATCATCCAAAAGCTTGATTATCTTGCGAGCCTGCATGTCGGCGTGCTCTATCTCAACCCGGTGTTTAAGTCTCCTTCCAACCACAAGTATGACACCGAGGATTATTTTCAGATCGATCCCGCGTTTGGCACGATGGAAGACCTGCGCGAACTGACCCGTGCGTGCCACGCGCGCAATATCCGCGTGCTGCTGGACGGCGTGTTCAACCACTGCGGCTACCGCTTTGCGCCGTTTCAGGATTTACTCGAAAACGGCGAGCAATCAAAGTATCGCGATTGGTTTATCACTCAATCCTATCCCGTGCAGACCGACCCGCCGAACTATGAATGCGTGGGTTACTACAAATGGATGCCCAAGATGCGCATGAGTAACCCCGATGTGCGCGCGTATTTTCTCGAAGTTGGCACCTATTGGATGCGCGAGGCGGATATCGACGGTTGGCGGCTGGACGTTGCGGACGAGGTCGATTTCACGTTCTGGCAGGAGTTTCGCCGCGCGATTCGCTCGATCAAATCCGACGCGATCCTGATCGCCGAAACCTGGAAGGACGGCGGAGACATGCTCCGCGGCGACCAGATGGACTCCGTGATGAACTACCTCTTCCGAAATGCCTTGATTGGCTTTTTTGCGAGGAACGATTCCGCGCAAAAGTTTGATTCCCAATTGCAGCGGCTCCAGCGGCTCTATCCTGCGAGCGCCCAGCAGGTGCTCTATAACCTCATCGGCAGCCACGACACGGAGCGTTTCCTGACGCTCTGCGGCTCAGATACGCGAAAGCTCAAGCTCGCCGCGTTGTTTCAAATGACGTATCCGGGCATGCCCGCGATCTATTACGGAGACGAGATCGGCATGACGGGCGAAAATGATCCCGACTGCCGCAAGGCCATGGATTGGAACAATCAAAACGAAGCGCTGCTTTCGTTTTACCGGAATATCACCGCCCTGCGTGCGCGGGAAGAGGCGCTCCGCCTTGGCGACGTTCATACCGTACACGTTTCGGAGGATACCTATGCGTTCTCGCGGCGGCTTGGCGCGGAGACGATCTATGTGCTCCTCAACCGCTCCGCCGAATCGCAGAATCTTACGATTCCCGCGCTGGAATGCGCACAAAGCATTGCACACTCCCTTTTGAGCGGAGACGAGATTCCGCTCCATCCCATCGATGATAACGATCGCTTCTATCGTCAGGACAGAATGCGCTATCGTTCCAGTTTCAGCGTTGTGCTGCCGGCGTACGGCGCTGAGATACTTAAAATCAAGGAGGAAACCGTATGAAACGACATGTTGGATTTCAGATTCTGGTCGTCCTGATAACAGCAATGATGATGCTGACCTCTTTTGCCTGCGCAAAGGCGCCCGAAGCACCTGCCGCAGCGGCAACGGAAGCCCCCACAACCGCACCGACGGAAGCGCCTGCTCCAACGGCGGCACCTGTCACGATTGAATTCTGGCACAACTACAGCGAATCCGACGGTCAGATTGCCGTTCTGGATGAGCTGATCGCAAAGTTTGAAGCAGCCAACCCCGGGATCACCGTAGAACCGGTGTACATGGAGTGGTCTGCGTTGCATGACGGCGTCGTTGCCGGCGCCACGACGGGCACGCTGCCCGACGTGCTCCGCGGCGATATCGCGTTTGTTCCCCAGTTTGGCGCGCTGAACGTATTGGTCGATATGAGCACGTTGCCCGGCTATGCGGACATGGCTGCTAGCGTTCTGCCCTCTGCCAACAGCACGACGAGCATGAACGGCGGCAACTACGGCCTCGCCGCCAACACCAACACCAAGATTCTCTATTACAACAAGACCCTGCTGGATGCCGCGGGCGTCGCGGTTCCGACCACGCAGGACGAGATGTGGGCAGCCGCAAGCAAACTCAGCGGAGACGGCAAGTTCGGCTTCGTGGAAGCATGGACCGGCTGGTGGAACGTTGGCCCGTATATCTGGAGCAACGGCGGCGATGTGCTCTCTCCCGATAACACGACCGCAACCGGCTATATCAACGGCGAAGCAGCTGTTGCAACCATCCAGAAGCTCGCAGACCTCTATGCCGCAAAGGCACTGACCGGCCCCACGATGGACCCGGGTGCAATCGGCGACACCGACGGCTGGGCTGCCGGCACGTATGCGATGGAAGTGGATGGCCCGTGGCGTGGCAGCGCGCTCAACAGCGCGAAGATCGAATACGGTGCGATTCCGCTGCCCAAGGGCACGGCCAGCTCGACCAGCGTCCTCGGTGGTGAAGACTTCATGATGTTCACCTCCTCCACGGATGCCGAGAAGGAAGCAGCCTGGAAGTTCATCCAGTTCATGGACAGCGAAGAATCTCAGGTTGCCATGGCGAAGGTGGGCCAGATGCCCGTGAACCTCGCCGCGCTGCAGAACGCGGACGCGCTCGCCGCAATGCCGTTGCTGCCCGTGTATGTGGAAGCGCTGCAAACGGCGAAATCCCGCCCGGTCATTCCGCAGTGGAGTGAAATTGAAGGCATCGTAGCGACCAAGGTCTCCGAAGCGATCACCGGCGTGAAACCGGTTCAGACCGCGATGGACGAAGCCGCAACCGAAATCAACGCACTGCTCGCAGGCTGATGATGTGAATCGGGAAGGATTGCGCTTCCTCGCAATCCTTCCCGCTGACCCGCTGATCCATGCATTTCCTGTAATTGAAACCGGAGGACGATCATGTCGGTCCGCAACACGCGTAAAAAATCATTCTTTCATAAAAAAGACAACATCCGATTGCTCGCGCTGCTCTTTCCGGGGCTCGCGGTCATCGGCTTGTTTACGTTCTATCCGATCATCAAGATGTTCGTGATGAGCTTCTTCGACTGGAAGATCGGCTACCAGCAAGTCTCCCAGTTTGTTGGATTCGAAAATTATGCCGCGGTGTTTTCCGACAAGCAGGCGGGCATCGCGATCGCAAATACGTTTTACTATATGCTGCTAACGGTGCCGCTGCAGATGATCATCGGCCTTATAGTAGCGCTATTGATCAACGGCATCCGCAGGTTCTCCGTGGGATTCCGGCTCTTTTACTATCTGCCGGTCATCACGTCCTGGGTGGTGGTGGCGCTCCTGTTTCGAAACATCTTCAGCAATCAGGGGCTTCTCAACTATTTCCTGATGGATGTGCTGCACATCACAAACGATCCCATCGGCTGGCTGAGTACCCGCTGGCCCGCGCTGACCGCGACGAGCCTTCTCGGCATCTGGAAGGGCATCGGCTGGAACATGGTGATCTTCCTTGCCGCGCTGCAGGCCATTCCGGCGGAGTATTACGAGGCCGCGTCCATCGACGGACTCAACCGCAGACAGCAGTTCTTCCGCATCACACTGCCGAACATCAAAGGCACGATCCTGTTCTCCCTGGTGATGCTGATCATAGGCGCGTTCAACACCTATACGCCGATCATGGTCATGACGGGCGGCAACCCCGCGCATCAGACCGAGGTCGTCCTGACATGGCTGTATTATCAGACCTTCAGCGTTTCCGGCAAGATGGGGTATGCGGCCGCGCTCTCGTTCCTGGTGACCGCGATCATCTCCGTGCTAGCGGTGCTGCTGTTTAAGGTGTTTTCGCCGCAGAAGGAGGAGAAGAGATCATGACTCAACAACAGAGTAATCAAACATTTCATCGAAATAAACGGCGCGTGCCGCTCTCGATGAGCATGCGCTACATCCTGCTTTGCGCGGGCTTGTTGATCATGGTGATCCCGATGGTCTACATGGTGTCCTCCTCGCTCAAGCCGAACGACATCGCGTTTTCGTACCCGATTCGCCTGATTCCCACTGCGGACGAAGCAACGCTGAGCAACTACGACTACGTGCTGCATCAGAAATACTTCTTTACCTATGTCGGCAACACGCTGCTCGTTGCAACCGCGACTACGATATTTTCAGCGGCGCTGTCGTCGATGCTTGCCTACTGCATCTCCCGCTTCCGCTTTCCGGGCAGAAACCTACTCTACAGCATCATCATCACGACCATGCTGATTCCCGGGCTTGCGATGCTGGTGCCGCAGTTTGAGCTCGCGGTCACGTTTAAACTCGTCAACAACCTCTGGGGTGTGATCCTCTTCTACACCGCGTGGGTGACTCCGTTTTCGACGTTCCTCATTAAGGGATTCATCGACAACATCCCGCGCGAGCTGGACGAGGCGATCTATATGGACGGCGGAACAGTGTTTACGATCTATCGCCGGGTGATGCTGCGCATGGCGTCTCCCTCGATCGCGGCGGTCAGCGTGTTCAACTTCCTGTTTGCCTTTGAAGAGGTTGGCTGGTCGCAAACCATACTCAAAAAGGACGAGCTCAGGACGCTTCCGGTTGCGATTACGCAGTTCTTTCAGGCGCATAACCGCACCGACTGGGGATACGTGTTCGCCATGACCTGCCTTGCGATGATTCCGGTGATCCTGATCTACGTGCTCTTGCAGCGGTATTTCATCTCCGGTTTGTCCAGCGGCGCGGTCAAAGGTTGAAGAGACGGTAGGAGGAGAGTGTCATGTCTGGCGTTAAGCTAACAAACGTTTATAAGGAATATGAAAAGGGCAACTTCGCCGTGCGCGATTTTTCGCTGGAGACGGGCGAGCACGAGTTTGTCGTGCTGGTTGGTCCGTCCGGCTGCGGAAAATCGACGACGCTTCGCATGATCGCGGGGCTGGAGGAGATCACGGGCGGAGAGATCTATATCGACGGCAAGCTCGTCAACGACGTGGAGCCGAAGAACCGCGACATCGCAATGGTCTTCCAAAACTACGCGCTCTATCCGCACATGACGGTTTTTGATAATATCGCTTTGAGCCTGCAGATTCGCCATGTGCCGAAGGACATCATCAAAAAGCGGGTGGAGGAGGTCGCGGAAACACTCGGAATTTCACAGTATCTCAAGCGGAAGCCCCGCGCGCTCTCCGGTGGTCAGCGCCAGCGCGTCGCGCTGGGCCGCGCCATCGTGCGCCAGCCGAAGGTGTTTTTGCTCGACGAGCCGCTGAGCAACCTTGACGCGAAGCTCCGCAACCAGATGCGCGCGGAGATCATCAAGCTCTATCACTCGCTGGGAACGACCTTCATCTACGTGACCCACGATCAGGTGGAGGCCATGACGATGGCGAGCAAGATCGTCGTGATGAACGAGGGCGTGATCCAGCAGATCGGTTCCCCGCGCGAGATCTACCACCACCCGGCGAATCTCTTTACGGCGGGGTTCATGGGCAGTCCGCAGATGAACTTCTTTGAGCGCTGCCGGTTGGAGCGGGTCAACGACGAATATTTCCTGACGCTGCTCGGCGTTCGCCTGCCGTTGCCGCAGGAAACACAGAGTCGGCTCCTGCAAAACGGCATCCAGTCCTGCGAGGTGACCGCCGGTGTCCGTCCGGAGGATGTGTGCCTTGCCGCGGATGGAGATGCCTATCGCATCCAAGCCGATCTCGACGTTTCGGAGATGCTGGGCAACGAGGTGCTGCTGCATATGCGCGCAGGTGAGGAGAACTTCATCATTCGCATTCCGGAGTCGGAGAGCGGAAGGCTGACGCAGACCAACGCCGCACAGATTCCGCTGGAACTCGCGGTCTCCCGCAACAAAATCCATCTTTTCGACACGGAGACGAAGAATAATCTGGTGTAAACTGGTGTAAATGATGCGCGCGCAGAGGCGCGGCTTAGATCAGACAATCATGAAACAAAAGGTTGTTCGGAGCAAACCTACCAGATTGCGCTGGACGGCAGCCGCCGTGAGAACAAATACGAGTTCGAGAGTTCGCCGATGACGCGCGTGCTGCTCAGCGGGTATTTCGAGTCGCCGGAGAAGCTTGTGTTCTCGGCGCGCTTTGTGGAAACCTGCTACGAGCAGGAATATTGCCTCTCGCTTGCGGGCGACACGCTGACGTTTACGCGCCGGAGCACCAACGCATCGTTTGCGTTCCTCGAAAAACTCGTTCCCTCGGAATGCGTACTGGAGCGGGTATAACCCACTCGATATTTTCAAATTCGATACGTAAGAACAAAAAACAACACCTGTACGGGTGCTGTTTTTTGTGTTCCATTGGCTATTGCGCTGACAGGAAAATCGCATTGAAAGTGCAAAGGAAAAGAAGTATAGTCAATATGACGGCAGGCGTTATGATCGTTGGACAGAGAGGGTAGCATATGGATATCGACATCAAGACGATAGCCCTTTTCTATTTCATTGCGAACGTAATGAACAACGGACTTATGTTCGTGATTTGGCGCATGTATCGGAAACACCTGAACGGACTATCATATCTGCTTGCGGACATGTGCCTGCAAACGCTCGGTTCACTATGCTTGCTGCTGCGCGGGGTGCTGCCGGGTGTTGTATCCATCGTTTTAACAAACCTGTTCTCGGTATCCGGGTTGATTTGTTTGCTGATCGGTTTGGAACTGTTTTTCGATCGATACAAACCGCGCGTCTATGGCTATATCATATTTGCCGTTTTTATGGCGATGATCGTTTACTTTTCGGCGATTCAGGACAATTTACTCGTGAGGAACCTGCTTCTCTCGGGCAGCATCGTTTTCATTTCCGGACAGAGTTGCTTTTTCTTATTCCGGCTGTCCAATCAGGAATCGCGGCGCATCGCCCGGTTTACCGCGAGCATATTATTTGTTTACAGCATATCCAGCACACTACGAATCGTGGCACTGATCCTTTTACCGCAGCCGAGCAACGAGTTTTTTTCGTCCGGCATTGTCAATTCCGTTGCGTTGATCACATACAGTACGCTTAATATACTGATCACCGCAGGATTGATTATGATGATCAGCCAACGGGTGCTGAACGAAGTGCAAACCGAGAAAGACAAGTACATCAAGGCGTTTCATTCTGCGCCTTACGCGTTGCTGCTGACAAAGGTTTCCGACGGGAAAATCTTTGAGGTGAACGAAGGCTTTGTACACATGACGGGCTATCAACCGGGAGAGGTCGTTGGAAAAACGACGCTGGAAATCGGCCTATGGATTGATCCGGAGGACCGGAGGGAGTTTGTCCATGACCTGATGAGCGGGGATGTGCATGAAAAAGAGGCGCGTTTCCGGATCAAGAACGATACGTTTATCACCTGCCTGATTTCGGCAACCATTCTTTACATACTCGGCGAAGAGTGCATCCTGACGAGCGTCAACGATATTTCGGAGATGAACCGAATCAGAGAAAAGCTTGAAGTGATGGCACTGCACGATACGCTAACCGGACTGCCGAACCGGCAGCTGTTCTATGATCGTGCAAACATCGCTTTCGCCAAAGCACGGCGGGAGAAGGGGAGCGTCGCCGTCGTGTCCCTCGATGTGGATCGATTGAAATCGATCAATGATCAATGGGGACATGTCGCAGGCGATTTCGCATTGATCACCGTTGGCAACCGCCTTTCGGAACTTCTGCGGGAAAGCGATACGGTTTCCAGGTTTGGCGGGGATGAGTTCCTCATTCTGCTGGGCGGAGTTCAACATGTGGAAGATATTGGGTTTATCGTCAAGAGGATGATCGATCGGGTTGCGGAACCGATCCAGTTTGAAGGGCACCCGATCGCCATCTCGGCAAGCGTCGGAATCGCGATTTATCCAAAGGACGATATGGAGATCGAAGAACTGATTCGCAAATCGGATGAAGCCATGTACTACATCAAAGAGCATGGCCGCAACGGTTTTAAGTTTTTCAGCGATATCCCGCAAGAGTAACCGCGCGCAGGAATCAAAACAGCACCCGAACGGGTGCTGTTTTGATTTTGAGAGATCCGCGCAAATCGATATATGCGAGCGACTTTTTGGAGTTGGCGACAAATCCTATGCTTGGATGCAAGAAAGATAACAATCCTTCATCCGTGAAAGCCTAGCGGCAAGAAAGTAAAAAAATTTTATTTCGTGGCAGTCACAAATCTGCACAGAAAATAGACTAATATTGTATTATAAATATAAATATATGACAGTATTTCATGAAATAAAGAAAAAATATTTCACGAAAACGTCCAAAATGCATTGACAACTTGTTTTATGACTCATATAATTCAAGCATACAAATCGTTCTCCATCACTCGAAGAAAAAATATTACACGAAACAATCCACAGAAGATCACCAAAACAGCAAGAATAAACATCGGGAAGAAAAGAAGGTTGCTTATGGAATTTGAATGCTCGGTATTGGACAATATCCGTTCAAATTACGAAGAGATATTTTCGGCAGAACGCAAGGTTGCCGACTATATTCTCCGCGAGCCTGAGAACACGGTTCGAATCAATGTGTCGGAACTGGCTGAGGCGAGCGGAGCAAGCGACGCAACGGTAATCCGGCTCTGCAAGCACCTTGGATACAAGGGCTTCTACCAGATGAAGCTGCAGCTGGCGCACGATCTCGGCAGAGATCAGCTCCTGAGCGGAAATATTCAAACCAGCGAGCTTGGCGGCTGGGAAGATGTGATGAAAGAGGCAGCCTCTAACATCGTTCAAACGAAAAACAACCTCAACGGGGAAACGCTGCAAAAGTGCGTGGAACTGATTCTTAAGAGCGAAACGGTGCATCTTGTCGCAATCGGCAACTCCATTCCTTCTACGCTCGACTTTGCCTTCCGGCTTGGCAGACTCGGCATCCGCTCGACGAGCTCCAGCATCTCCGAGCACCAGATCAACAATGTCGATCTCGGAACGAAGCGCGACCTCGTCATCGGAATCTCCCACTCGGGAAGCTCCAAGCAGGTGTTGCTGGCGATGGAAGTTGCAAAGAAGCGCGGCATGCGGACGATCGCGATCACCGATCTATTGAGAACGCCGCTGGAAAAAGAAGCGGATATTACCCTGAGCACCGGAATCGAATACTCCAGCGTCTATATCTTCGGTGCCGCGTCTCATATCTACATCACCGCGATACTGGATATCTTGATCTATCAACTGGATCGTGCGAAGAAAGATGCGGCAAAGAATGTGCTTGCGGACGATGTGGAATACTTGCTTTCGGAGACGAAGCTCTAAACCGGAGGATAGGATGACATATCGGGATCAATACGCCGGATATCACCAACAATTACCGCAGGATGTCAGCCGCCTGGAAGCGAGCGGAAAGCGGATCATCCTCGGATACACCAGCGATCTGGACGTCGTACTGGAATGGAACGGCGAGGTATTCGAAGAAATATTGACGAGCTTCCTCCGCGAGGAACCGGCGCTTCGACCCGGAGACGTGATCGATTCCATGGAATCGTTCGCAAGGGTTGTCAGCCACTACATGATTCGCGGGCTCGGCGGAGAAATCGACATCACAAACATTGAAGTTTGCGAGCAACTTGAAAAGAGATTTCATACAGGATATGCGCTTGGCGGGACCTGTGCGCAGGGAGCCGCGGCACTCAACGCGGTAGGGTTTCCGGTGATTGCGCATATCACGGATCGCTCCCGCGAGGTTTGCCGGCTGATGAGCGGCGCGGGGCTGGACACGGTCACGCGCGAGGGGGTTGCCCCGATGATGCAGAGCGCGACGAGCGAGCTGCCCGTGCGGCACATGATCCTGCAATACCCCAAAGGAACAACGATTACGTACAACGGGAAAAGCTGGCAGGCGCCGGTTTCCAACCGGCTGATCATGGACTTCGATACCATCCATAAAGCGATGCCGGTTGACCCGTGGTTTTACGATTTCTGCGAGAAGCAGGCGCGACAAATCCTCGTCTACTGCATCTCCGGCCTCAATGGCATCATCGACGAACGCGTGATGTCGGAAAAGGTAGATGAGCTGATCCTGCACTATCAGACGGTCAAGCAAAACAACACGGACTGCATGATCTATCTTGAAGGCGCGTGTTATCTCAACCCGGAGCTGAAGAACCTCGTCTTTGACCGGCTGTCGAGCGTAATTGATCTCTACGGCATGAATGAAGAAGAGCTCGTGGAGCACGCGGAACGCTTTGGACAAAAGACCGATAAGGAAGACCTGACCTCGGTACTGAAGGCGCTTCGCCTGCTGCTTGAACAGTATCCGGTACGCGGTATTATCCTGCACACAAAGGACTATGCGATGTACTTTGGACAGGAAATTCCGAACAGCGATATGGAAAAGGGATTGACCCTCGGAAATCTCATGGCGGCAACGAGAGCAAGAACGGGACGTTACGGCTCCTATGAAGATTGCCGGGAGACCATGAATCTCGCGCTCAGCGCGGAGGGAGTCCGATTTGCGGATGAGCTGGAGCACATCGAGCACAGCGAGCGCGTCTGCATCGTTCCTTCCAGATACATGGAGCATCCGAAATACACGATAGGCCTCGGCGACACATTTATGGCCGGATGCCTGACCGCATTTGTCCGATAAGGGAGGAGGTTGAAGCATGGCTTTGATGATGGGGATTGACCTTGGCACCTCAAGCCTGAAAACCATCATCATCGATGAAGCGGGCGAGATGAAAGCGCTCAGCAAGCGCTCCTATCAGTTCGACACGCCTCACACCGGCTATGCGGAACAAGACCCCGAGGTCTGGTGGAACGCCTGCAAAGACACCATCCGCGAGGCGATTGCAGAATGCGGTTGCCCGGCAGACGAGATCGTCGGTGTCAGCTTTTCCGGCCAGATGCACGGACTCGTCACACTCGATGAAAACCTGCTCCCCGTTCGACCGGCGATTTTACACTGCGACGCGCGCTCCGGCAGGCAAGTACAGCAAATGCGCGAGCGCCTCGGCGTGCAAGGGATTTCATCGCTGGTGATGAACCCGATCTATACAGGATTTTTACTGCCGTCGCTGCTCTGGGTGAGAGAAAACGAACCGGCTCACTTTGAAAAAGTACGATCTGTGTGTCTGCCAAAGGACTACCTAAAGCTCCGGTTGACAGGCGAGCTTTCTTCGGACGATTCGGATGCTTCGGCAACGCTGGCATACGATATCCGCGGGAACAAGTGGTCACAACCGATCCTGGACTTGGTCGATATACCGCTCTCCCTGTTCCCGAAGTGCTATTCCACCACGCAAAGCGCCGGCAGAATATCTGCCCTCGCGGCGCGCGAAACGGGGCTGAAAGCCGGCACGATCGTGGCGGCGGGCGGCGGAGATCAGGTGATGCAGGGCATCGGAAACGGGATGGTCAACGTTGGAGACGCGACGGTCAACATCGGCTCAAGCGGACAGGTCAGTTTCCAGATTGACAGGCCGGTGCTGAACCCGGACTTGAACACAAACATGTTCTGCGGATATGAAAAAGGTCGATGGCTCCTCTTCGGAGCGACGATGTCCGCGGGGCTGTCTCTGGAATGGTGGCATCGTCATTCCGGAAACGTTGATTACGCGATCATCGATCAGGAGGCGGAGCGGGTAAAACCGGGCAGCGGAGGATTGCTGTTCCTACCTTTCCTCAATGGAGAGCGAACGCCGTATCTCGACCCCGATTTGCGGGCCGCGTTTCTGGGGCTCAACATCGGAACCACGCATGCGCACATGACGCGCGCCGTGATGGAGGGAGTCGCGTATTCCCTGATGCAATGCATCGAGATCTGCGGATCACTCGGATTCCGGGCAAAAACGCTGGTTGCCTCCGGCGGAGCCGCACGCAGTAAGCCCTGGTTGCAATTTCAGGCGGACGTTTACAACTTCCCGCTCCGGGTTGCGGCAACCAAGGAACAAGCGGGCTTTGGCGCGGCAATCGCGGCGGGCGTCGGAGCCGGGGTTTACAGGAATCTGGAAGAGGGTTGCGGGGCTGCGGTGCATTACCGCGACGAGATCATTCAGCCGAACGCGCAACGCCACGAGATCTATCAGGACTATTACACTTTATATAAAGAAGCAATTCGAAACGCTCAGCAAACGCTCAACAAACTCACCGCGCTGGATCGCAGCTCATCATAACCGCAAGAATTCGTGGAGAAATGAAGTGATATCTTTGAATGCAATGACCAACACAAACGAAAACGCCGAATACATTCTGGATTGTCAGGGAATCAGCAAATCTTTCGGAGGCACGCATGCGCTGCAAAACGTGCAGCTGCAGGTGAAGCGCGGGGAAGTCCACGCGCTGCTGGGAGAAAACGGCGCAGGCAAATCGACGCTCATGAAGATCGTCATCGGACTGCTTCGCCAGGACTCCGGTGAAATCAGCTTCGAGGGAAAGCCGTACTCCGCAAACGGACCCGCGGAAGCCATCCGCGCCGGCATTTCGATGATCCATCAGGAGCTCAACCCCGAACCGTATCTTTCGATTGCAGAGAGCATCTTCCTCAAACGGGAAGCCACATACCAGCACACACCGTTTCTTAACAAGATTGAAACGAACCGCAAAGCCGAGGAGCTGCTCAAACAATACCATCTCAACATCAACCCGAAAGCGTTGATGGAGTCTCTGACGCTGGCGCAGATGCAGATGATCGAGATTCTCAAGGCGGTCTCCTGCAACGCGCGTCTGGTCATCATGGATGAACCGACGTCTTCACTCGACAGCGAGGAGACGGAGCGCCTGTTTCAGACCATCCGCAACCTCAAGGAGCAGGGCGTCACGATCATCTATATTTCGCACCGCATGGAAGAGATCTTCAAGATCTGCGATTCGTATTCGGTATTTCGCGATGGCCACTATATCGGCACGGGCCGCGTGGAGGATATCTCGGTCAACGAGCTGATCTCGATGATGGTCGGTCGCAAGGTGGAAAACATCTTCCCGAAGGTCGATTGCCCGGTTGGCGAGGTTGTGTTCAAGGCGGAAGGCCTCTGCGGCAAAGGATTTCAGGATATCAGCTTTGAGGTACACGCGGGCGAAATCGTCGGCTTGTCCGGGCTGGTCGGCTCCGGCCGGAGCGAGACGATGCGCGCAATCTTCGGCCTGGATAAGCTCACGAGCGGAAAAATGTATCTCTGCGGAGAAGAGCTGAAGATCAGAAAACCCGGCGACGCGATCTCTAAAGGCATCGCGATGATCAATGAAGATCGAAAGAACTATGGCCTCTGCCTGTTCCGCTCGATCCGCGAGAACATCTCGCTTCCAAACCTGCCCGCGCGGCAGAAGGGATTTTTGATCGATCAGCGGCGTGAAAAGGAAGAATGCCGCGTCATCGCAAAGACACTCACGGTCAAGATGGCGAGTATCGAGTCTCAGGCCTATAGCCTCAGCGGCGGCAACCAGCAAAAGGTGGTCATCTCCAAGTGGGTGATGGCAACGCCGAAACTGTTGATCCTGGACGAACCGACGCGCGGCGTAGACGTCGGTGCCAAGTCGGAAATTCATGCGCTGATGAGCAAGTTCGCTTCGGAAGGTATGGCGATCATCATGGTGTCTTCCGAGCTGCCCGAGGTCATGGGAATGAGTGACCGGATTCTGATCTACCATGAGGGCAGAATCAACGGAGAAGTGACGCGCAGTGAGATTCTGAACGCCACCGCAAGTCAGGAAACCATTTTGAGCAAAGAATTTGGCGGGAGATAAGACAACAATGAGCACAAATCAAGAAAAAAAAGTCCTTGGAATGGATCAGCATGATCTGAACATTTTCATGAAACGATACGGCATCGTATTCGTCATGCTCGGCATGTTTGTGATACTGATGTTTGCTTCGCCGAACTTCCTGAAGACGAACAACCTGATCAACATCCTCGTTTCGGTCTCCATCAACGGCGTTCTGGCGCTGGGCATGGTATTCGTCATCACCGCGGGCGGAATCGACCTTTCCATCGGCGCAATGCTGGCGCTTGCTAGCACAACCATCGGCGTAGTGCTGAACCTGACCGGAAGCAACCTGCTTGCGTGCCTCGCGGCAATCATCATCTGCGGCGTGCTGGGACTCGTCAACGGCGTCTTGGTTGCGAAGTTCAACATGTTCCCGTTTGTGGTCACGCTGGCCAGCCAGCTCGTCATCCGCGGATTGGGATTCGTCATCTCCGGCGGCTACTCGTTTGCGCTGGCCAACCCGACGTTTTCGCAGATCGGCCTCGGAAAACTCTTTCCGTTCATGCCGTATCCGGTGATCATCCTGCTGGTGGTGTTCATCATCTCCTATGTGCTGCTGCACTGGACAAAATTCGGCCGCTATGTCTACGCCGTCGGCGGCAACATCAACGCGGCAACGGCGTCCGGCGTCAACATCTTCTGGACGCGGACGGCAACGTTTGTCATCAGCGGCATCTTTGCGGGCATCGCGGGAATCCTGATGACGGCGAAGATCAACGCAGCGCAGCCGAACATCGGCGTAGGCTATGAAACAGACGCGATTGCGGCATGCGTCATCGGCGGCACCTCGTTCGCGGGCGGTGTTTCGACCATCCCGGGCACCCTGGTCGGCATCGTGATCATCGGACTGATTTATAACGGCATGAACCTGATCGGCATCGAGTCGTATTATCAGACTATCGTGAAAGGCCTCTTGATCATCGGCGCCGTCATGCTCGACATGACGCTCAACAAAAAACGCGGCTAATCCGCCGCGTAAACCACCCACCCCAATCTGATCTTACCCCGCTAAACGGGTAAAGATAAAATAAACAGGAGGAACCAAAAGTGAAGAAAGTACTTGTTCTAGTGTTAGCGCTTGCCATGGTTATGAGCGTTGTCGCTTGTGCCAGCAGCGCACCCGCAGCCCCCGCAGCAACAGAAGCCGCGGCCGCGACGGAAGCAGTAGCAACCGAAGCTCCCGCAGCAGCACCGGCAATCCACGTTGCTTACATCGCGAAGAACACGGTGGACGCATTCCACGCAACGCTGAACGGCGCCGCGAAAGTCGCGTTGGACGCACTGGTTGCCAATGGAACCATTGCCGACTGGCAGCTCTATGACGGCCAGACTGACCCGATCATCCAGACCAACCTGATTGAAGACGCGATCAACAACGGCGCGAACTTCGTCATCCTGCTCCCGGCCGAAGCCGAAGGCAGCGCACCTGTGGTTTCCCGCTGTGCGGAAGCCAAAATCCCGATCGTCGTCGTCAACTCCATGACGAACAACACCACCGATCTCGCAACGGCTTTTGTCGGTTCCAATGACGTTCAAGCCGGTGAGATGATGGCGCAGTTCGTCCTCGATAAGATTCCGGATGGCGGTAAGTATGCTCACATGATGGGTATAGTCGGCAACTCTGCTCAGATTCAGAGAGGCGAAGGCATCGCGAATATCATGGGTAAGCAGAGCAACTGGTCCAGCGTTGGTGATTTCGCAGCGGATTGGTCCGCGGACAAAGCGGTCAGCTTCGCGACCGACGTGCTCACGCAGTATGGTACCGACATTAAGGCGATCATCTGCGACAACGACGACATGTCCTCCGCAGTCCAGGCCTATTGCAACTCCATCGGCCGTACCGACATCGTCTGCATCGGCGTCGATGGCAACGCGGGCCCGCTCCAGATGGTCAAAGATGGCACGCTGCTCGCAACCGTCCTTCAGGATGGCGCAGCGCAGGTCACCACCGCGATCAACCTGATCCCGGACATCGTCGCCGGCAAGACCGTCGAGAAGTCCATCATGGTTCCGTTCACCCTCGTTACCGCGGAGAACGTTGACCAGTACCTGAAGTAAAAACAGACTACCAGTCGAAAGAACCTAGAAACCGTTATGATGGTTGGAAGCAGCCCCCAATCGGGGTTGCTTCCGACCTAATCCATACAAAAAGCGAACGATTGCTCCGCGGATGCGGATCCCGACAAAATATCCGGTATGGAGTCTACCGATACAACGTTTTGTGCGCTCGGATGCGAGCTGTTACGGTTTAGAAACCAAGACCTGACATCGAATATAATGTCGGCTTATACATAAATGATTATATTTCAATATTCGGAGGATTGCAACTGTGTTAGTGAACATGAAGGAGATACTTTCCGTCGCAAATGAGAAGAGCTTTGCCGTTCCGGCGTTCAATATCGGCACTTGTCAGATTCTGAAAGCGGTTGTGGAGTGCTGCGAGGAAAAGAAAGCTCCCGTCATCTTGGCGATTCACCCCAAAGAACTGGCATTCCAGGGCGACAGCGCCATGGCAGCGATGCGCGACGCGGCAGAGAAAGCCAAAGTCCCCGTCTGTATCCATATGGACCACAGCTCCACGGTGGAAGAGATTCTGCATGCCGTTCGTACGGGCTTTACGTCGGTCATGATCGACGCGTCTCACGAGTCGTTTGAGGAGAACGCCCGCATTTCCAAGCAGATTGTAGAGATGGTTCACCCGCTGGGAATCTCCGTCGAAGCGGAGCTCGGCACCATCGGAACCACGGGCAACGATGCGGAGGGCGGCACCAGCGAAATCATCTATACCGATCCCGACGACGTGGTCAAGTTCGTTCAGGCAACCGGCATCGACTGCCTCGCGATCGCAATCGGCACGGCGCACGGCATCTACCCGAAGGGATTCAAGCCGGAGCTGAAGCTCGACCTGCTCACGCAGATCAAGAAGAAAGCAGCAGTACCGCTCGTTCTGCATGGCGGCTCCGCCAATCCGGACGAAGAGATTGCCGAGAGCGTCAAGCGCGGCATCAACAAGATCAATATCTCCTCTGATATCAAGGATGCGCTCTATCAGGAACTCCGCAAGACCCTGACGAACGATCCGAAAGTCAGAGAACCGTTTGAACTCTATCCCGAAGGAATCGAAGCCATGAAGAAGGTCATCAACCATAAGATCGACCTGTTCAACGCGGCGGACAAAGTCAAATATTACAGTCTGTAAGACAAGGAGGCTTTGCATATGTCCAGCGATAACATCAAGAAGGTATTGAACAAGGGGAAAGGCGTATTGCAGCTGACACCGACATGGGTGCCGCGCGGCTTTAATGAACCCGGACACAGACTACGCCTGCACCCGGACGATTATTTTGCATTCGGCATGGATCGCGGCGGCATATGCGAGCGCTGGCTCGGCTCCGTTACGGTCGCGCTGAACGGACCCAAGACCGGAGCCACCGAGGGCATGAGCTATGTTCTGGCGGACCCGGACACCAAGGAAACAATCCTCTTTGCGGATGCGGTGAAGGAACTCGGCGCGGATCTCATCGGCAGCGCGTTGCAGGAAAAGTACGGCACATGGCCGACTTTTGCAAAGCTGTATGACTATGATAAACCCCTGTTCCATCACCTGCACCTGACGGAGGAGCGCGCGAACAAGATCGGCCGCCACGGCAAGCCGGAAGCGTATTATTTTCCGATTCAGTATAACCCCTATCTTGGCAAATTCCCGCTGACGTACTTCGGCTTTGATCCTTCCACAACGAAGGAAGAGGTCATGGAGTGCATCCGCAATTATGGTGTACGGGATACGCGCATTACGGAGCTTTCCCGCGCCTACCGCGTGCAGCTCGGCACCGGCTGGTATACGCCTGCCGGCGTGATTCACGCGCCCGCTTCCGTTGTGACCTATGAGCCACAGTGGAACAGCGACGTCAATACCATCATGGAAAACGTCACGATGGGTGAAGTGAACCCCGAAAACCTCTTGACCGACTGCCAGCCGAAGGAAGAAAAAGGCAACGCGGACGCGCTCTTTGCACAGATCGATTGGGAAGAGAGCACCCGCAAGGATTATAAACAGAAATACTTCCGCGCGCCGAAACCCCTGCCGGAAACCCAAAAGGGGCTTTCTGAAAAGTGGGTGGCTTATGCCAACGAGTGGATTGCCGCCAAAGAGGTTACGGTTGCGCCCGGCGCAAAGGTAAAGCTCGGCGACGAGGCTTGCTACTGCGCATTGGTCGTGCAGGGACACGGAAAATTCGGCACCTTCGAGTGCGAAGCACCGGGCGTGCTGCGCTATGGCGATATCTCCGGCGACGAGTTCTTTGTCTCCGAGAGCGCCGCAAAGAAGGGAATTGTCGTAGAGAATACGAGCAGCTACGAACCCCTGATCATACTGCAGAACTTTGCCAACAACAATCCTGCGGTTCCGCAGACCCTGTAAGGAGGAAGCGCATGTATTTTAAGTTTGGAGTCGATAGCTTCATCTGGGCGGAAAGCTTTGGTGAAAAGGATCTCTGGATCATCCAGAAGGCAAAGGAACTCGGCTTTGAGACGGTCGATTTTGCGATCTCCAATCCGTTTACCTTTCCGACGGAACAGGTCAAGGCGGAGCTTGCGCGCGTGGGCATCGACTGCGTTTGCACGACGACCCTGACGCCGCAGACTAACCCGATCTCGCCCGATCCCGCGATTCGCGCGGAGGGCGTCCGCGCAATGAAGAAGTGCGTGGATATCTGCAATACCCTCGGCACCAACATCCTCGGCGGCGTGAACTATGCCGCGTGGGGCTACATCACGAAGCGTCCGCGTACGGACGAGGAGTGGAAGTGGGGCGTCGAGTGCATGCGCGAAGTCGGCGAATACGCAAAAGCGACGGGCGATGTCGTGATCTGCGTGGAGTGCGTGAACCGGTTTGAAACCTTCTTCCTCAACATCGCGGAAGACGCCGTGAAGTTCTGCAAGGACGTCGGTACGGGCAACATCAAGGTACACCTGGACTGCTTCCACATGATCCGCGAGGAGAAGAGCTTTTCCGGCGCGGTCAAGACATGCGGCAAGGAGTATCTCGGCTACATCCACGTCAACGAAAACGACCGCGGAATTCCCGGCACCGGACTCGTTCCGTTTAAGGAATTCTTCCAGGCGGTTGCCGAGGTAGGCTACGATGGCCCGCTGACGATCGAGTCGTTTGACCCGAGCTTTACTGAGCTTGCGGGCAATTGCGCAATCTGGCGGACGTTTGCGCCCACCGGCGAAGCGCTCGCGACCGAAGGTCTTGCGAATCTCAAGCGGATCGCGGCAGAACTCTAAGGGACAAAGGATAAATAAGATGAAAGTTTACAGACCTTCCGAATCAGAAGGAACGACACAATATGGCGGCGTTGTCCGCCAGGCGCTCTGCGCTGGCAACGGTGCGGAACTCAGCTGCGGAACATTGACCCTTCAACCAGGCGAATCGATGAAGGAGATTGAAAAGCATCAATCGGATGAAATCTTCTTCCTCGCGTCCGGCGAACTCAAGATTGCCGGAGAAGACGGATCGAGCATCCGCGCAAAAGCGGGCGAGATCGTGCATCTTCCGGCGGGAGAATGGCATCTTTCGAGCAATCCCGGGTCAACACAAACCGTGCTGTTTTGGGTCAACAGAGACTAAAAGGAGACCGGTATGAAAATTGCGATCGGGTGTGATGAGGCAGCCTATACGCTCAAGGTGGCGCTCATTGAGCACCTGAAGAAACGGAACGATATCGAGCTGAAGGACTTTGGCGCCAATGCGGGAGAGGTGATCCTCTATCCCGACGTGGCCAAAGCGGTTGCGGAGGCGATTGCTGCGGGCGAGTTTGAACGCGGCATACTCGTCTGCGGAACGGGAATCGGCATGTCGATCACGGCGAACAAAGTGCCGGGCATTCGCGCCGCTGTTTGCCACGATCCGTTCTCTGCAGAGCGTTCCAGAAAGAGCAACAATGCGCAGATCATGTGCATGGGCGAACGCGTCATCGGCGTGGAGCTCGCCAAGTATCTGCTCGACATTTGGCTTGGATGCGAGTTTTCCGGCGGCGGATCGACGCCAAAGGTGAATCGCATCGACGAAATCGACGCCATGTATCACAAGACCTGCTGAAAGGAATACCCATGAATCGTATCGTAAACGATCCAAACTTCGTTGTAGAAGATATGCTCAAGGGCTTTATCAAGGCAAACGCCGACATCGTCAGCCCGACGGAGAATTCGCGCGTGCTCAAGTATAAGGATGCGCCCGTTGCGAACAAAGTCGGCATCGTGACCGGCGGCGGAAGCGGACACAAGCCTGCTTTTATCGGCTACATCGGTAAAAACATGTGCGACGCGGTCGCCGTTGGAGAGATATTCTCTTCGCCCTCCGCCGCGGCATTTTTAGACGCGATGGTGACGGCAAACGCGGGCCGCGGGGTCGCATGCCTGTACGGCAACTATGCCGGCGACAACATGAACGTCAAGATGGCGATGCGCAAGGCGAAAGCAATGGGCATAGAGGTCAAGACCGTCGTCGCGAATGACGACTGTGCCTCAGCGCCCAAAGACGAGCTGGAGAAGCGCCGTGGTGTTGCGGGCGAAGTGCTCATGTGGAAAGTCGGCGGCGCAAAAGCCGCGATGGGTGCGGATTTGGATGCGGTTATCGCGGCGGCTCAAAAAGCGATCGACAACACGCGCTCCGTCGGCATCGGCACCGCGCCTTGCACGATTCCCGCCGTTGGGCACCCGAACTTTACCATTGCGGACGGAACCATGGAGCTCGGCATCGGGCACCACGGAGAGCCGGGCGTCAGCGTCCAGCCTCTGGCAAGCGCAAACGAGATTGCCGAGCAGATGCTGCAACTGATCCTACCGGACCTGCCGTTTGCGGTGGGGGATGAAGTCGTTGTGTTGCTCTCGGGCCTCGGCGCAACGCCGGTGATGGAGCAGTATATCGTCTACAACCGCGTCGAGGAAGTTTTGACGGAAAAGGGCATTCGTGTCCATCGCGCGTATGTCGGCAACTACTTCACCTCTCTGGAGATGATGGGCGTCACGCTGACCGTGATGAAGCTGGATGACGAACTCAAGCAGTGCGTCGATTATCCGGCGAATTCCATGGGACTCAAGCAACTGTGACAGGGTGGATGATATGACGATCAACAATCGAGAGAGCGGCGAGAAAATTCTCACTGGCCTGATTCAGACGATCCATGACAATGCGGCTTACCTGAGCGAGATCGATGGTAAGATCGGCGACGGCGATCATGGGATCAACATGAACAAAGGCTTCACGCTGTGTGCGCAGCGGTTGAGTGGACAGCAGTATTCGCTGTCGGAAGGTCTGGCCATACTGAGCCAAACGCTGATGGAGGACATCGGCGGCTCGATGGGCCCGCTTTACGGCGTGTTCTTCGAGGAGATGTCTATTGCAAGCGCGGATTTGGAAGAAATCAACGCGCGCGAGTTCGGAACCATGCTGCAAAACGCACTCTCCGGCATTCAGGAGATCGGCAGCGCAAAGCGCGGAGATAAAACACTGCTCGACACGCTGATCCCCGGCGTGGAAGCGTATACTGCGGCGCTGGATGCGGGGAAAAGCTTCAAGGAAGCGCTTCTTGGCTTGCAGACGGCGGCAAAAGAAGGCTGGCAGTCTACCGAAGGAATGATCGCGAAGATCGGCAGAGCGAGCAGGCTCGGCGAACGTTCGCGCGGGGTATTGGATGCAGGCGCAACGAGTTGCTATTTGCTTCTTTCCTCCCTGGCAGATTCTGTTCTTGCGCTGCTGGCGGAAAAGTAACTCAAGCTTAACTTGGAACATTGGCTAACAAGAAGAAACCTCCTGTCGCAAATAAAGGCGATAGGAGGTTTTGTTATACCGTTTTTCTTTCAAATAAAGAAAAATCTGTTTTGATTTCGTTGGCAGGGGTTAACTTTCTAAAAAATTGGTCTATTCGCTGCATTTACAGTCCGAGTTTTGCGGATCATTCTTTGAAACAATCTCTAGAAATACATCCACAATCTTTGGATCGAATTGTTTGCCGGAGCACTTCTTGATCTCTTGAATGGCGATATCAAAACTCAGCGGCTTGCGATAACTCCTCTCGCTTGTCATTGTGTCGAACGCATCTGCGACGGCAATAATCCTCGCCTGGATCGGGATTTCATCACCTTTAAGGCCCTTTGGATAACCGTTTCCGTCAAACCGCTCATGATGGCAGAGCGCAAACTGGGCGACTTCCGAAAACTCAACCTTGGTGTTCAAAATACGCCAGCCGGATTCCGGGTGACGTTTCATCGAGATCCATTCGCTCTCGTCCAAGACGGCGTTCTTATTCAAAATCGCTTCGTTGATGCCGATTTTTCCGATATCGTGTACCAGTCCGGCCATGCGGATTTGCTCCACGTCATCATGATCAAACTGCATTCGGATGGCGATCTCCTCGCAGAGTTCGCTGACCCGCTGCGAATGCTGCGCTTCCCGGTCGCTTTTTTCGAACAACGCGCTCATGATCATCTCAACTGTCTTGCTGCGCATACTTGCGCGCTCGACAATCTTGTGCGTATACATATGGTTTTCTGCGCTGGCAACGACTTCGGAGATCAGCTGGCCTGCGGTCTCCTTTGTTTCACAACCGAAGGAAACGGACAAAAGGATGCCCGCAACCTTTGTCTTCGAGATCTGGTCTTTTAAACGATTGATGACAATCGAAGCTTCGGTTGCGTCGGTTCGAGAAAGCACGATGCCGAATTCATCACCGCCAAGGCGCGCAATGATTTCGTCCGCGCGGCATGTGCATTTGAGGATTCTCGCCAAACTGACGAGGTATTCGTCGCCAACCGTATGGCCAAACGAGTCGTTGATCAGCTTCAAGCCGTTGATATCGGCCATGATGATGGATATGGGAAGGTTGCGCGGTGTATCGAGCCGCCTCAGCTCTTCTTCAAAAAACCGTCGGTTGTATAATTCCGTGAGTTGGTCGTGATAGCTCAGATGTCGGAGCATCTCCTCGTTCTTTTTCCGTTCCGTGATGTCCGAAACCAACACGGCAAACTGCCGCTCTTTCGGCGAATAGGAGTAGGTTGCGTAATAGCCGCCCGTGGTCTTGAGGTAGTTCTCGTAGTACATGGGTTCCCTCGACAAGGCGACTCTGCCGAACACATCAATCCAATACTGCTCCACTTCTGGCATCACTTCGGTGATTCGCTTGCCGATGCACATTTCGCGGGTGACACCCAGCAGATGCGTATAGCTTTCGTTGATATCGAGAAACACGTAGTCGATGGGTTTTCCCGCTTCATTCGTCACGATTTCATGGAGCGCAAGGCCTTGGGACATCGCGGTGTACAACAGCCTGTATTTCTCTTCACTCTTTATGAGAGATTGCTGCGCTTCTTCCAGTTTTTTCTGATCACTGTATTCCTTTAGCGCTCGCTTGATGGAATGATCCAGTCGCGATAACGATTCCTTCGACACATAATCCGCGGCACCCTGTTTCAGGAGCTCGGCCGCTGTCTCCTCGCCGATAAAGCCGGAGAGTATGATGACCGGAATATCCTTTGAAATGGATTGCAAGTGCTTGAGCACCTGAAATCCATCGATATCCGGCAGCATGAAGTCGGAGAGAATCAGATCATACGGGTATTTCGATATCGCAGAGACGAAACTTTTCTCGTTGGAAACTGTATCGATTTGAAATGCAACATCAAGGTGTTTTTTTAGATATTGAGAAATAAGCTCAGAGTCCATTGCGGAATCCTCTAAGTGTAGAATCTTCAATATCAAACTGCTTTCTTCGTTGTGTATCATGGCGTAGACTTCATTCGGTCGGCACTTCGTTGATGATTGCCCAGAAAATGCCGATTTCACGGACGACTTCGGCAAAATCCTTGAAATCAACCGGCTTGACGACATAGGCGTTCACGCCCAGATTATATCCTTTGATCAAATCGCTTTCTTCTCTGGATGATGTGAGCATGATGATCGGAATCGTTTTAAGTTGCTCGTCCTTTTTTAAAATATCGAGTAACTCCAATCCATCCATCCTTGGCATTTTTAAATCGAGCAATATCATGCCCGGATTGCCCCGTGGCCTGTCCATATAGGCGCCCGTGCGGTGCAGGTAGTCCAGGGCTTCCACACCATCTTTTACGACGACCAGAGGATTTAGTATGTTATTTTTCTTGAGGACATTGCGCGTTAATTCAACATCAAAACTGCTGTCTTCCGCATATAATATGGTCTTTAGCGTAGTCTTCATTTCCATCTCAGGTACATTCCTTTCTGTTCGGCAATGAGAAATAAAATGTTGCTCCCTCTCCTGAAACGCTTTCTGCCCTGATTCTTCCTCCGTGTCTTGTCATGACCCGCTTCAATATGGCAAGCCCGATTCCGGTGCCTTCATATTCGTCCTTGTTGTGCAGACGTTGAAAGATGGTAAAGAGTTTCGATGCATAAGCTGCGTTAAACCCAACGCCATTGTCTTTGATATAATAGATTGTTTCGTCGTTTCCTTCTTTTGCTCCAATATTGATTTCGATGCGTTCGCGGGTCCTCGAAAACTTGACTGCGTTATCCAGAAGGTTTCCCCATACGGATTTGAACATTTCAGGATCTCCGTATGCCTTTGGCAACGGAGAAACGTTGAATACGATCTTATTTTCTGTGTCTCTATCGTGAAAGGGTTTGATCAGTGCGCTGATGATATCGTTCATATCGAGCAGTTGATATTCGATATCAACCTTTCCCGATCTGGTAAAACCGAGTAGTCCGTCGATGAGCTTGCCCATCTCTTTGGCAGCGGTTTCGGCGTTTTTCAAATATCGTTGCCCGTCTTCCGGAATCGCGGCTAGATAGTCGTCCTCAAACAGTGAAAGATACCCGGTAACATGGCGTAAGGGCGCTTTCAAATCATGTGAAACCGAATAAGAGAACGCTTCCAATTCCGTATTGGTTGCCTCTAGATGGTTTTTGATATCCATCAATTCGGTTAAAAGTGCTTCACGCTTGTTCTTTTCCAGCGCTGCTTCGCCAATGATGCTGGTCAGGCCTCTGAGAAAGTCCAGATAACTATAGATAGTCTCCTTGCTGTAAATGCTGCACGCATGCAATGCCTCAAGATATTTCGTTTGATCAAAACCGAACTCTTCGGCTTGCTTGATGAAATACTCCTGATCGGGTGTTTCCAGAAAGAATTGTCCGATGAACAAATTTGCGATGTGCTCATCGCCGATGATGATCGGGGTAGCCGCGTCGACCATTCCGTTCTCGCATACATAGAGCGCATACCGCTCCTGACACGCAAGCTGATTGGCGAGGATCGTATCGCTTCGCAGGCACCGTTCCATACACCGCTTGTCTTTTCTGTGAAAATCGGTACATATGCGTTTCCAGCCCACACCGCAAAGGATATTGCCATTTAAATCTAGAATGGCATTTGCCATGCCGGTTGCGTTATAAAAGTTATTCAACAACACGGATATTTTCCCAATATCCAGAATTCCATCAACGCCAAAAAGGTTCTCCGTTAACTTGAAAGAAGCCCCCGGCAAAACTTGAGCAGAGAGTTCATCCACAAAAATCACTTCCAATCCAAAATTCCATTGAGTACGTAGTCGACAGAAGGTTTTGTTTTGATTATGAGTGGTAAGTGTGAGAAAACTTTCGGCGGTTTTATTCAGTTTCAGAAGATGGAAGTATCAAGAATCATGCCTGGTCTAGCAGCCCAATGATAACACCAGTAAAATCAATCGGAATAGCAGTAAGAAAGCTGCGATTCGCGCGCGGCGACTGAATTTCTATAACAAAGTACCACTTTATATAATTGTAGTATTGAAAGTTGTGTTCGTCAACACCTGCGCAATAAACAGAGTTCAAACTGCCTGATTCTATGAAAATTACCCGCATGGTAGCGGATAAACCGCAGATTTTGCCCTGAACGTACACAAATCAAGACAACACCCGTTCGGGTGCTGTCTTATTACGGCGAAACACTTATAATGCTATGAGGGTGGGTACAAAAAGATAGCTCTGGATGCAAGGGGGACAACTAATGATTCAAAAAATTGACCGAACTCAGTTTCAGACAATGCGCATCATCATCGGATGACATCTCTTTTCAGCGGCAACCAGTCCAGCGCGCGCTGAATGTGCTTGTCCCAATATTGCCAGTTGTGCGCACCGGGGTGTTCCTCAAAGTGCGCATCCGCACCGAGCGCGATGAGCGCTTTTTTTGTGTCCTGATGCAGCGGATACAGAAAGTCTTCCGTTCCACAGCTGATGAAAAGTTTGGTGGAAGGGCGATTTTCCGCTCAAAACGGTGATTGCGAAGCACCCGAACAATCAAAGACAAAAGAACACATTTGCCCGCATATTGGTTGGGCCGCTTGTTGCTGTATCATAGAGAAGGAGGATTCTGAGCATGCGTTATGGATATTTTGACAATGAACACCGCGAATACGTCATCGACCGGGTGGACACACCCGTTTCCTGGACAAACTATATCGGAACAAAGGATATGTGCGGCGTGGTCAACCAGACCGCGGGCGGCTATCTCTTCTCCGGCTCGAGCGAATACCACCGCATCACGCGCTTTCGTCCCAACGGTGTGCCGATGGATTTCCCCGGGCACTACGTGTATCTGCGCGACGAGGCGGACGGCGATTTCTGGAGCGTCAGCTGGCAGCCGGTGGGCAAACCCCTCGATCAGGCGAAATATGTCTGCCGTCACGGGCTTTCCTATAGTAAGTATCTTTGCGACTACCGCGGCATCCACGCGGAGCAGACGCTGTTTGTTGCCGAGGATGATCCCGTGGAGATTTGGGATGTAACGATCCGCAACGACAGCAATCGCGTGCGGAATCTTTCCGCCTATTCCTACTGCGAGTTTTCGTTTCACCAGATCGACATGGACAACCGCAATTTCCAGATGAGCCTGTATGCTGCGGGATCGCGGTATCAGGACGGCGTGATTGAGCACGATCTATATTATGAAGAGGATGGCTACCAATTTTTCACTTCGAACTTCGAGCCGGATGGCTACGACTGCCTCCGGGATGCGTTCATCGGCGGCTATCGCACGGAGCGCAACCCGCTCGCGGTGGAGCGCGGTGAATGCCTTGGCAGCTCAGAGCTCGGCGGCAACCACTGCGGTGCGTTGCAGAAAAAACTCACGCTCCAACCCGGCGAAAGCGCGCGGCTGATCTTTCTCCTCGGCGAAGGCGGCATGGAGGCGGGCAAAGTCATGCGGCAGAAGTATGCAAACGCAGCCGCGGTGGACGAACAATTCGAAAAACTGCGTCTCTTTTGGGACGAGAAACTGAGCAGACTCCAGATTCAAACGCCGAACGACGGCATGAATACGCTGATCAACATCTGGACGCTCTACCAAAGCGAGATCAACGTGATCTTTTCGCGCTTCTCCTCGTTCATCGAGGTTGGCGGGCGCACGGGGCTTGGCTACCGGGACACCGCGCAGGACGCGATGTGCGTGCCGCACAGCAACCCCGACAAGTGCCGCCAGCGCATCGTGGAGCTGCTCCGCGCGGAAACGACGGCGGGCTACGGCCTGCATCTCTTCGAGCCGCGATGGTTTGAGCCGGAGCAGAAACAGCAGAGCTTCCGTTCTCCCACCGTGATTCCTGTGCCGGATCGCGCGAGCATTGTCCACGGCATCAAGGACGCGTGTTCGGATGACGCGCTCTGGCTCGTGGTCGCCGTCACGCAATATATCCGTGAGACGGGCGATCTGGACTTTGCCGACGAGCGGATCACCTACGCGGACGGCGGCGAGGAGAGCGTTTACGACCACCTCAAGCGCATCCTGAATTTCTCGGCGGAGCAGGTCGGGCAAAACGGCATCTGCAAAGGCCTCCGCGCGGACTGGAACGACTGTCTCAACCTCGGCGGCGGTGAAAGCGCCATGGTAAGCTTCCTGCACTATTGGGCGCTGGATCACTTCGTACCGCTCGCGGAAAAGCTCGGAAGAAGCGACGACGCGGCGCATTATCGCACGATGGCGGAGCACGTGAAGGACGTTTGCGAGCGCGTGCTTTGGGATGGAGGCTGGTATATCCGCGGCATCACGGCGGATAACCGCAAGATCGGCACGCATACGGATGCGGAGGGCAAGGTGCATTTGGAGAGCAACGCGTGGGCGGTTCTCTCGGGCGTGGCATCAAAAGAGCGCGGAGAACAAGCCCTGCGCGCAATTCAGGACTATCTCTACACGCCGTACGGCATCATCCTCAACGCGCCGCCTTACACCAAGCCGGACGACGGCATAGGTTTCGTCACGCGCGTGTACCCCGGCTTGAAGGAGAACGGCGCGATCTTTTCGCACCCGAACCCGTGGGCTTGGGGCGCCGCCTGTGCGCTCGGCGAAGGGGAGACCGCAATGTCGTTTTACGACGCATTGTGTCCCTACAACCAAAATGATAAAATCGAGGTGCGGCAGGCGGAGCCGTATGTCTACTGCCAGTTCGTGGTGGGCAAAGCGCATACGGCCTTCGGCAGAGCGCGGCATCCGTTTATGACGGGCTCGGCGGGCTGGTCGTATTATGCAGCGACGGAGTACATCCTCGGCATCCGGCCGGACTACGACTGCCTCACGGTCGATCCCTGCATCCCGGCGGATTGGAAGGAGTTCTCCATGAGCCGCGTCTGGCGCGGGGCAACCTACGACATCCGCGTGACAAACTCCAAGGGAGTCACCTGCGGCGTCAAGCGGATTTTGCTCGACGGCGAGCCCGTGGCGCGGATTCCGCAGCTGCCGACCGGCGCGCGCGCAAGCGTTCTGGTGGAGCTTGGGTAAAGATCGCATCTGATTCATCAAACAAACAGGCTTCGGTTGGCTCCGGAGCCTGTGTTCACTTTTATTCGATCAATCAAGAATTGGCATAATGAGCGAACAAAAAAAGTGTTTCTCTCATTTAAAAAGGAGGAAGCGGCATGGCGGAGCGAACGAAAAAGGGTGTTTCCCTTAAACACGGCTTGATCGGGCTGATCATCGTGTGCTGGGTGCTGCCGGTGCTACTCATCCTCACGCTGACCGGCTATTTCATCCGCAACAACCTCCAGATCCGCATCGATGAAACCATCGAAACCAGCGTGACCAACGCGATCGATCTGACGAAAGCAAACATCGATTCCGCGCTGGCTGCCTCCCGCGCCGCGAGCTACGACAACGTTGTCCAGCGCGCGTGGACGCAATATCAAAACGACGCGGACGGCGTCGCGCTCTACGGCAGCGTGACCGAATATCTCTCCCAGCAATACTCCTATGACGAGAATTTTCGCGGCGTGATGCTCTATTTCGTCTCCGATCCCGCCACAATCTATTACGCGAGCAACCGCTCCAACATGGGTAAGACCGAACCCATCCGCAACTACCGCGCATATGCGCACGACATCGCGCGGGAGCTTTCGAAGGAATCCAGCACGCGCGTGTGCTTCTTTGAGGCGAACGGCGTGCTGTATCTATTGCGTAATATCGTGGACAGCGGGTTTCGGCCGTATGCGGTGATCGTGATGGAGTGCAACGAGCGCGCGCTGTTTGCGCCGCTTGGCAACATCGTTTGGCTCAAGGACGCGAGCGTGGAGATCAACGGCATTTCGCGCGTGATTGCAGGCGACGGGGTTGCTACCGAAGTGAATGATGCCGCCAAATCGGGCGCGGATCAACTCTATCCCATCCGAAGGACGCTGCGCACCTCCGACTATACGCTCTCGCTTCTCGCGCGCTCGGACGGCGCGCAGATCATCAGCGAATTGCCGAGCTCCATGCGGTTTCTGTTAATTGTGATGCTGCTTGCGCTTCCGCTGCTCGCGTTCGTGATCTGGGCGTTCTATCGCTATGTGACGGAGCCGCTTGCTCGCCTGATCGACGCCGCGCGGCACGTGAAACGCGGTGAGCGCGGCTATGCGATCTCGCCGCTGCCGGAAAGTCAGGAGTTTCGCTCGCTGGCCGAGCACTTTAACAGCATGTCCGCCGAGCTCAAGACGCAGTTTGACCAGAGCTATGAGGAGCAGCTCGCCTTGCAGGATGCGCGCGTGAAAGCACTGCAAAGCCAGATCAGCCCGCATTTTTTGAATAACACGCTGGAGATCATCAACTGGGAAGCGCGCATGGCAAACAACGAGAAAGCCTGCCGCATGATCGAGGCGCTTTCTACCATGCTCGACGCCGCGATGGCGCGCGGGGGCAGCTCCGCCGTGACTGTCACCGAGGAGCTGCGATATGTCGATTCGTACCTCTATATCCTCTCGGAGCGGTATGGCGAGCGGTTGCGTGTGGAAAAGCAGATCGACGAATCGCTTTTGGAGCACATGGTGCCGCGCTTGATCCTCCAGCCGATCGTGGAAAACGCGGTGGAGCACGGCGTCGAAAAGCGCGGCAACGGCACGATCACGCTGCGCATCTTCGCACAAAAGCACCTCTATCTGGAGGTGGAAAACGACGGCAGCATGACGCAGCAGGATCGCGAGAACATCGCGCGGTTGCTCAGTTGGGACGGCGCGAGCGAAGGCGAGGAGACGCGGCTGGGGCGCATCGGCATCCGCAACGTCAACCGCAGGCTCAAGATCCTCTATGGTAACGAGTTCGGGCTCACGATTGAAGAGATTGCGCCGGGCAGCATTCTTGCCCGCATCAAGCTGCCGCTGATTTCGGGAAACAAGAACGAAATTGTATGATGCAATCCCTGGATTTGTACGGAACGATTGACTGTGCTTGGCAAGCAGAGACAACATAGCAACCACGTGCAAAATACGACAAGAGCGTGTCTTATTTGAGACGCGGCAGGCGTCCTATAATGAGTGCATCGAAGGCAAATCTGTTTTTGCATTTCAGACAAATCGATACGGAGGAAAGAGACCATGAAGAAATCCATAGCGCTTATTCTGGTACTGGCAATGTGCCTGACCGCGTTTGCGGGTTGCCAGACGACCGCTCCCGCAGCGGCAACGGAAGCACCGGCCGCAACCGAAGCTGCCGCAGCAGCAACCGAAGCTCCCGCGCCTGCGGAACCCGTTAGCCTGACGGTCGTCACCTCTTACGGCGGCGATGATGGCAACCGCGCCAACTATGAAGCGGCTCTCGCGGGCTATGAAGCCGCGACGGGCAACAAAGTGCTCGACGCTTCCGCCACTTCCAACGAAGAGTGGAAAGCCAAAGTCATGACCGACTTTGAAACCGGCACCGAACCCGACGTACTCTTCTACTTCAACGGCAACGACTCCGATGCAATCGTCTCCGCGGGCAAGGTCGTCTCCCTTGACGATATCCGCGCGGCGTACCCCGAATATGCGACCAACATGAAGGCCGACATGCTCGTTCCCTCCTCGGTCGACGGCAAGATCTACAGCGTTCCGGTCAATGGTTACTGGGAGAGCATGTATGTCAACACCAAGGTTCTCGCGACTGCGGGCGTGACGCTGCCGGGCGCAGGCTACACCTGGGATCAGTTCCTGCTCGACTGCCAGAAGATCAAGGACGCAGGCTTTACGCCGGTGGCCGTCTCCCTGCAGGAAGTCCCGCATTATTGGTTTGAGTTCACCGTCTATAACAACGGCAACACCGCAAACCACCTCAACGTGCCCGCGGCTTCTACCGACGAAACCGGCATGAAGTGGGCAAAGGGCCTCGAAGACATCAAGGCGCTCTACGACGCAGGCTATCTGCCGGAGAACACCCTCACCGCGACGGACGCTGAGACCGTTCAGCTTATGGCAGACGGCCAGGCTGCGTTCCTGATCGACGGCAGCTGGAAGATCGGTTTCTTCCAGACCAACTGTGCAGACCACCTCGAAGACTTCGCACTGGCTTATGTGCCCGCCAAGGGCGAACGCCAGGCCACCGACCTCATCGGCGGTATCTCCATGGGTTACTACATCACCAAGAAGGCTTGGGACGATCCCGCCAAGCGTGACGCAGCTGTCAAGTTCGTGGAATACATGACCAGCGACGAGCAGGTTTCCATCTTCTCCGTCACCGCGGTCACCGCGCTCAAGAACGGCGTTACCCCGGCTGCCAACCTCGACAGCCTCCAGAAGTCCGCAATTGCAATGTGCGCGGGTGCCACCAGCGTGGTCGGCGCCGTGCAGGATAAGCTCACGGCGGAACAGCGCGGCGATCTCTTCGCGAACGTGAAGAACATCGTCACCGGCAAGATCACAGCGCCCGAAGCCATCGACTCCGCGCTTGCCAAATAAGGCATCCGTAAGGCGCACCTGAACCGAACAGGGGTCGACCGAGTGATCGGCCGACCCCTGACTGACTTTTTCACGATCCGGCAGAAAGAACTGCGGGAAACCACCGCGATCCCGGTATTTTTGAAACACGACGCACGATTTGGCAGCGCGAGGCCGGAGCGGGCAGACGGAGGCAAACAATGAATTCCATGATCTATAAGAAGAAAGCGCCGCTGCTGTTTTTTCTCCTGCCAGCGTTTTTGTTTTTGATCGTGTATCTGTACTATCCATTCATTCAAAACGTCATCAACAGTTTTCTCTCCATCAGCGGACTCGGCACCAAGGCCACGGGCGTCAATACGCCGTGGTACACCAACTATGTCGAACTCTGGAAGGACCCAAGCATGCGCACGGCGGTGAAGAACACGCTTTTACTGGTGTGCTGCACGCTGGTGTTTCAGGTGGGCACGGCGCTCGTGCTCGCGCTGATCGTGGACCGCATCAAGCTCGGGCAAAAATTCTTCCGTACGCTCTACTTTTTCCCGATCGTCATCAGCGCAACCGCGCTGGGCTTGCTCTTTAACCTCATCTTCCTCTATAACGGCGGCATGCTCAATCAACTCCTCCAAAATCTCGGCATCACCAGCGCGAACATCGACTGGAAAGGCGAGAAGTATTACTTTTTCACGATGCTGCTGCCGGTGCTCTGGCAATATGTGGGCTTCTATTTCGTAATTCTCGTCACGGGACTCAACAACATCTCCACTGATGTGTACGAGGCGGCGGAGCTCGACGGCGCGACGGGCTGGAAACGCGTGCGCTTTATCACGCTGCCGCTGCTGCGAAATGTGATCTGCACGTGCCTCATCCTCGCGGTTACGGGCGCACTCAAGGTGTTCGACCTGCCGTGGGTGATGATGGGCGCGGGCATCCCGCTCGATCAATCCTGGCTTACTGGGACCTACATGTATAACCAGACGTTTACGCGCGGAAACGTGGACTACGGCTCCGCCATCGCGGTGATCATCGTGGTGCTGGGCGTGGTGCTGGCGCAGGTTGCCAACCGCGTGTTCAAAGAGAAAGAATTTTAAGGGAGGAGACGACGATGAAAGAACAGCAAGCACTTCGGAATCGCGCTCCGCTCTCCAAGGTGATATCCTATGTGATACTGACCTTCTGGGCGATCACCACGGCGTATCCGTTCCTCTGGGTCATCCTCAACTCCTTCCGCGTGCGCGGAGAGATTCGCTCAGACTCGTTTTCGATTCCGTGGCCCTGGACGCAAAGCTTTACGTTTGGCAACTACGTCACCGCAAACCAGCGCAGCGACTTCGCGGCGGGATACACCAACAGCATCTTGATCTCCGTCGTGGTGACGCTGGTGGTCGTTCTGCTTGCGGGGCTTTTCGCCTATGGCATGGTGCGCTATCGCTTCCGTGGGCAAAAAATCGTGCACGGCATGATCATCGCGGCGATGATGTTTCCGGTGTTCTCGACCATCATTCCCGTGTTTCGCATGGAGGTGCTCTGGGGCATCGCGAGCACGCAGAACCGCTGGCTCTCGCTGCTCTCGACGATCTTGCCGCAGATTGCGGGCAATCTCGCGTTTGCAATTGTGGTGCTGATGGGCTTTATCCGCAGCGTGCCGATCGATCTGGAGGAGGCGGCCTATCTCGATGGCTGCAACGTATTCCAGATCTACTTCAAGATCATCATCCCTGTCGCGAAACCCTCGTTTGCGACGGTCGCGATCTTTTCCTTCCTCTGGTCGTATAACGACCTGTTTACGCAGACGTTCTTTCTGCGCTACCCCAAGGAAAAGACCATCACGCTGCTCACCAACGAAATCAGCTCGCAGGCGGGCGTCAACTACGGCCTCATGGCGGCCTCGGTCGTGCTCGTGGTCGTTCCGGTGCTGATTGTCTACGTGCTGCTGCAAAAAAATATCATCAAAGGGCTGACCGTCGGCGCGGTCAAAGGCTGATGCGCGCCGTTTCGGCAGGCGGATTATGGTATAATAGTCGGGAAGGAGTATCCCGATGATTCGAGTTGTATTGATCGATGACGAAGCTATCATCCTCGAGGGCCTGAAAAAGGTCGTCGATTGGTCCGGCTTTGGCTGCGAGGTGGTCGCGACTGCGCAAAACGCGACGACGGGCGCGGAGATGATCCGCCGCCATCAACCGCAGATCGTGATTACCGATATCAAGATGCCGGATCAGGACGGCCTGACGATGCTCGCGGGACTCAAGAGCGAGTTTCCCGCGCTGGAGGTCACCGTGCTGACGGGATATCGCGACTTTGCCTATGCGCAGGAAGCGATTCGCCTCGGCGTGACGCGCTTGCTCCTCAAGCCCTCCAAGATGGACGAGATCAACGAGGCCATGCGCACCATGACCGAAAACCTTCGCGCGGCGGGGTTGACCAAGGACGAAACGCCGGAGGATGCACAGCCCGCGGGCAGCTTTCTTGTGCGCGAGGCGGTGCAGTATATGGAGCAGCGCTTTGCGGACAAGATCACGCTGCAGGACGTTGCCGACCACTGCTATGTGTCACAATGGCACCTGAGCAAGCTCCTCAACCGCCATCTGGAGAAGAGCTTTTATGATCTGCTCAACGAGATTCGCGTGAAGAGGGCGCAGCAGCTGCTGGCTGACCCGAAGCTCAAGATCGGCGACATTGGCGAGCGCGTGGGGTATTGCGATCCGGGGCATTTCGCGCGGACGTTTAAGAAGATCACGGGTATGAGTGCCTATGAGTACCGCAACCAAAAAGGGTAATTTGCTCCTGTAAAATGGAATATGATGATAGAGAGAATGATCGAAACGGATCATTCTCGTTTTACGAAAGGGATATTTTTATGATTTGCTTTGGTACCGGCGGCTGGCGCGCACAGATCGGCGTGGACTTCTACATGGCGAATATCCAACGCGTGGCGCAGGGGCTTGCCGACACGCTGGTCGCGGACAACAAGACGGACAAACCCGTTGTGATCGGCTTTGACCGCCGCTTTCTCTCTGCCGAGGCCGCAACCTGGATGGCGGAGGTGCTCGCGGCAAACGGCATTCCGGTGTGGTTTATGAAGAGGAGTGTGCCGACGCCGCTCGTGATGTTCCTCGTCAAGCAAAACGATCTCTACCGTGGCATCGAGATCACGGCTTCCCATAACCCCAGCAACTACAACGGCATCAAGATCATCGTGGAGGAAGGCAGGGATGCCCCACTGGACGTCACCGAGCGGCTGGAGCGCGAGATCAACGCGCTGACAGATGTGAAGGCGATCACCATGCAGGAGGCGGAGGAGAAGGGACTCGTCACTTACCTCCAAAACCCGTTCAACGGATTTATCGACGCGGTGCTTGGCGTCATCGACGTTGACGCCATCCGCGCGCGCGGGCCGAGACTCTTATTTGACTCAATGCACGGTTCCTCGACCTATCCGCTGACCGTCATCTTCAACACCGCGCGCTGTACGGTGGATCAGATCCACGGCGATAAGGACGCGTATTTCGGTGGCATGATGCCCGCGCCGACCGAGGACACGATGACGGAGCTTCGCAACCGCGTCGTCTATGGCAAATACGACCTCGGCATCGCGGTGGATGGCGACGGCGACCGCCTCGGCATCATCGACGGCACAGGCCGCTACATCAGCGCAAACGAAATCCTTGTGCTGCTGTATACGTATCTGCACGAGTATAAGGGCTGGAAAGGCCCCGTGGTGCGGAACATGTCCACCACGCACCTGCTGGATCGCGTGGCGGAATCGTTCGGCGAGACCTGCTATGAGGTACCGGTCGGGTTTAAGTACATCTCCTCCAAGATCGACGAGATGGACGCGGTGCTCGGCGGCGAATCCTCCGGGGGCTTGACCGTGCGCGGGCATATCCACGGCAAGGATTCCGTGTATTCCTCCGCGCTGTTTGTGGAGATGATCTGCAAGACCGGCAAGCACCCCAGCGAGATGATCACCGAGATTTCGCGGAAATTTGGCACCTACATCATGAAGGAGAGCAACGTGGCGTTTTCCGCGCCGCAGCGGGAGCAGCTCGCGCACACGATCTTCACCGACTGCGCTCTGCCGGAGTTTTCGCAAAAGCCCGTCCGCGTGAGCTATCAGGACGGCTGCAAGGTGTATTTTGCGGACGATTCGTTTGTCGTTTGCCGTTTTTCCGGCACGGAACCGCTGCTTCGCATCTTCGCGGAAGGGCACAGCGAGGCGCAGGCGCTGTCGTATATTTCGGCTTGGAAAGAGCTGTTGTGTCTGTAAACGCTGCTAAAATCAAGAAACAAGAAATTCCCCGCGGAGACTATTCCGCGGGAATTTTTGCGTTGTGATACATTTCGGGAGAAAACGAACATCATACTGCGCTGGATACACCGGGTATGATGTTATTCCATTTCAAAAAAATCGCATTCATATGCGCACGAATTTCTACATCTGCTAAAATAAAAGACAAATCATGCTTTTACGTCTCAGCCCAGTTGATCGATGCTGATCGTTAACCGCTTCAAGGCCTCGTCGATCGAGCAGTTGATCTGTAGTATGTCATCAATTGCGCGGTAGATTGAGTGCTCTACGCTCGTGATCGGCACAAACGCCCCGTCGCTGCGGAGGAAGGACTTTCGCTGCCGGTTGGTTTCGTAGGAGCGGTAGATGCTCGGCAGCCACGGATAATGGCTAGCGAGCTCGTCGTTGATATAGACGTTCTCCAGCGGGGACTGCCCATCCAGCACAGCAAAGTAGTTGCTCATTTCGGGATCGCACGTCCAGCGGATGAAGGAGAATGCTTCCTCCTTGCGCTTGGATTCCGGCGGAATGCCAAGCCCCCAGCTGCCGAGGACGGAGTAGCCGCCGGGGATATTCGAATATCCGATCTTTCCGACGATCTTTGACTTCTTTTCATTATTGACGTCTGCAATGAAAGACGCAAAGCCGACCAGCATCGCGATATTTCCGTTGTAGAAATCCGCAACCGTCTGTTCAACGGTGTAATTCCGCGTACTCGGATTCGCGTAAGAGAAGGTTTCGATGAAGCTCGTGATGCCTTTGGTGAACGCGGAGGTATTGGTCGCCGCGTGGCCGGACTCGTCGAACACGCAACCGTCGTATGCCCAGACGCGGGGCATTAGCTCCGGCATGATGATCGCCTCGTTGCCGGCTGCGATCGCGGTGCCGTAAGGTGTCGGAGAGGTGGGATTGAGTTTCCGCGTAAAGAAGCTGCTGACCACGTTGAACTCAAACCACGTTCTGGGGACTCGTAGCTTCGTGCGGTATTTCTTCTCAAACTGCTCCTGCAGGCTTTGGTTTTCAAACAGGTCTTTGCGATAGAGCAGAATCTGTGGACCGAAGATGAGTGAAATCGACGATGCGATTATGTTCCATAACTGTCTGGATAATGTGTTGGAATATGTATCCGATCGGGATTCCGCGGCGCTGCTGAAAAATC
Organism: Christensenellaceae bacterium; assembly: GCA_963667195.1. GTDB lineage: Bacteria > Bacillota > Clostridia > Christensenellales > CAG-138 > UBA7703. The sequence continues at coordinate 543,363 of OY762962.1, read as the reverse complement.
TATGCGACTTCCAACGCGTTGGCACGCTTCCGAAAGAATTTTGGGATCATATCTACAATATCGGAGGAGGCGCAAGCTGCCGAACCAGCACATACGACATGTACAAATTTCTCTTTGGCGCGCTCGGCATCACGGATCTGTCAAATGCCTTGCTCGATTCAAAGTATTATGGCACACGCAATTTCCACGGGTACTACTATCTGGATTCCGACAAGCTGGAGAATTACCTCCACTTCCGGCATGATTCCAGCAGTACTATTACGATTGCTACCTCAAGCAGCTTGGACCGACGCTGAAGATTTCGAAATTCATCACCAAACTGCCCGGAGGACAAAAGCTGATCGGCAATGCGATGAAGAAGCGGTTTATGAAAACCGCGCTGACGGAGCACGGAACGGCGCACTTCATTCAAGAGGGTATGGATGACCATATCGCGGCCTACTGGGGCTCCAAAGAAGCGCTGGAAGCGATTCCGCCGCTTTGCGATTGCCAACACTTCACAGACTGGGACACGGTGGTTCCGATTGATCATGGCTACGATGAATCGAAACCCGAGAGCGAACTTACATTAGAGGATGTGCGTCATGCAGCGGAGTTCCGCGGAGGTGAGTGCCTTTCAACCGAAATGAAGCAGGGGGATTGGGCGGGTAAGCTCCGGTTTCGCTGCGCATTCGGACATGCGTTTGAAGCAAGCCCGCGCCTGATATTAGAAGGCGGACACTGGTGTCCGGTTTGTGAGCGGGAAAGCTGGAATTACCAAAACCGCGCGAAAGTAGACCCTTTCTTTGCGCAGGTATGGTATCTGCTGCATGAAAAGGACGAAGCCACCTTTGTTTACCCCAAAGATGTCACTGAACTAGAGATCGAATAACTGAAAACAAATATATAAGGGATGCGTTTATGGAATGTATCTCATAGATCGTTTCAACAGCGTTTAAGAAAGAGCATACACATTGTTATACACCAGATAATGAGACTTTCCCGCATAAAGCGCGCATCTCCGCAAAAACAAAACAGCACCCGTTCGGGTGCTGTTTTGTTCTGAATAAACCCTCGCGAAGTGATACAATCGCGCGATTACTTCAGGTTGGGTGCAGCTGGGTGCATCAAAACAGTCTAGATTTGAGGCTTTATTACTCCACAAGAAGTTCGAAGGTGGCATTATTGGAGTTTCGATGAGAGATTTCTGAGACTTTGGAAAATCAATATTTACAGATAAGATTTTAGGTTTAAATAACCTCATGAAATCCAGCTTTTTTTCACATGAAAACGGTAGATATTGAACACCGAGGGTTCAGATATCTACCGTCGTTTTGGGACAACGATATCGAAAGGGTAAATACCTGATACTTAGGAAAAAGAATGGAAATTACCCCTACATAAAATTCCATTGCGAATTAGTGCTCGGAAGAGATTTTGCATTGGCGGCATATGTTGAGTGGGAAAAAGCTTACGACTATAATCAGGCCTTAACACGAAGAGGATTCGACATTCAGACTCTTGACCCACTTGAAATCATCGGTATGCAAGAAATCGTCAAAAATCACGGCGGCGGCCCCGAGCGGCAGGTCGTCCTCAAGTGAAGATGAGAGCACCCGAATTTCGACATTGCTGAACACCATCATGCAGTTTTCACGAATGGACGCTTCCAAGTTCTGAATGAAAAAGTCGCCCAGACCGATCATATAGCCATGCAGAAAGACGCACTGCGGATTGAGCAGATTGACCGCGTTGGCAATTGCTAAGCCGAGCAGCTGAGTCGACTCTTTTATATAGTGGCTGCAAAGCTTATCCCCACTGTCCAGCGCGCGCCGGACGTCCTGCACGGTCAACTCCTGCTTGCAGTCATAGTAGTTGTTGAGCACAGAGAATACGCCACGCTCCAGAGCGCCCAGTATATTGGCGCGAACGGCGGGAAACGCCGCGGAGGCCTCGACACAACCGACCTTTCCGCAACTGCAGATACGTTCGTTTGTATGCACAACCGTGTCGCCGATTTGCCCCGCGACATTGTTTGCGCCGCGCACGACACCACCGTTGACATAAAAACTCATTCCGACGCCATTGCAGAGATCCAGGCAAATGAAGTCCTTGAGTCCTTTCGCCGCGCCGAATTTCTCTTCGGCGATGGATGTGAGGATTCCGCGCGCAAATACCGCGACAGGCAGGTGAAATTGCGACTGCAAGATCTCCTTGAGATCGTGATTGACCCAGTCATTGAACGCAATCAGGGTAGGGAACAGGTCGCCCGCCTCATCCCAATGTCCCGGTGCAGGACCGGGATCGCAGACCCCGATGCCGAGAATCTTGCGGTCGGAGTACTCATTCAGCATATCCTGAATTGTCTCAATCGTTTGCCGCACGAGCTCGTCGATTGAGCCGCTAGCGTGGATTCGATTAGAGACGGATTTTTGTACGGTTCCGTCAATTGTGAGCAGGTTTGTGATGATCGTGGACGCATTGATGGAGATACCGATTGCGCAGATATAATCTGAATTTAAACCGAGCAGCGTCCGGTGGCGTCCCTGCCCGCTGGCTGCGGAGCCGGTTTCGACTAAGAGATTTTCATCCATGAGCTCGTTGATGATATCCCCGATTGCAGCGGGACGATAGTCCGTAATCTCCGCGAGTTTTGTGCGGCTGATCGGACCGAGAGAATGAATCAGATTGAGAACGAGATATCTTCGATACTCTTTATAATTTAAAAAATTCACACACAATCCCCGCCTTTTTATCTATTTTAACACAAGCGAGAGAAACTGCAACCGGCAGCAGTCGAAAAAGATTCAAATAACGAAATAAACACCAACGAAACAATAAATCGCGTGTTTGAACTTATTTCGGGAGACATAATTACGTAAAGAGAAATAAATATAATAAAATATAGGTAATAACCGTTTAGATACGTAAAAATAATTTACGAAAACAACAAAATTGTATTGCATTCGTGGGATTGTGGTGGTATTCTTTGGATAGAAAATTTGAAAAACAAATCAAAGGCGATTTCACAATAGTAACGAAAACGAAATTAATTCATTGAATGTAAACGCCAATTGCAAATTTTACAGCCTGCTCTTCAACGGGAAAGATCGTTTCCTGCAACCATCCGGAAATTCGATTATATAAATCAAACAACGCATAACTGACGAAGTAAACATCATCCTCTTGGGTCTCGGCATTCTTTTTATCTTACCGATTTATCGCCGCCGTAAGCGGCAGCGGATAAAGAACAAAACGAGGAGGAAGAACACCACATGAAAAAAACCATTGCAATGCTCTTGGTTGTCTTGATGGCGGTTGGTGCACTGGTTGGTTGCACGGCAAAGGCGCCGGTTGAAGCCACCAGCACGGAAGCCCCCGCAGAAGCGACCGCGGAAGCGACAGCAGCACCTACCGAATCGGTAGACCTGAGCGAAACCGGTACGCTGAAGCTGGCGTGGGTTGCCGGTATCGGCACGAACTCCATCTTCGAGTGCCCGTACACGGACATCAAGTGCCTCTATCCGAACATGCTCTTCAGCACGCTGGTCGAAGCGCAGCCGGACAGCACTTTCACCTGCGATCTGGCGACAGAGTACACCGTTTCGGATGACGGCCTTACTTACACCTTCAAGCTCAATCCGGCTGCGACCTTCTCAGATGGAACGCCGGTGACCGCGGATGACGTTGTGTTTTCTTTGAACACCGCAATCGCGTATGAAAAGTCCTGGGTCAAGCAGTTCATGAAGAACATCGTCGGCGTTGCGGACGTGCTCGCGGGCACGGCAACGGAACTCTCCGGCGTGAAAGCCATAGATGCGAACACGGTTGAGATCACCGAGTCCATCGCGGACAACGGCCTGCTCTACGGCCTCGCGCTGAGCGCAATTCTGCCGGCACATGCGTTCGAAGGCGTTGCGTATAACGACGTACCGACCTATGAAGCATTCTGGAGCAAACCCTTCGGTTCCGGCCAGTATGTCATCGATCAGGTTTCCTTCCCGAACTACTTCACCATGGTTCGCAACGACAAATACTTTGGCGCACCCGCCGGTATTAAGAACGTTCTCTTCACCAGCTACGATGCGGGCGGTAACGACGCAATCGTGAGCGCGGCGATTGCAGGCGATCTCGACTTCATCTTCGGCGACGCGGTCAACGACAGCAACACGATGAAAAACATCGTTTCTCAGAATCCGGACATGGTCAGCATGGTGGTTCCGTCATCCTATACGCGCCAGTTCCGTTTCAACCTGACCGGCTCGACCGATAAGAACTATAACTCGTTTGTGCAGGACGTCCGCGTCCGCACCGCGTTTGAACTGCTCATGGATAAGGCCACCTGCGCCGCATTCTACGGCGACCAGGCAAACGCTGCCGTCACCATGATCAACCCGAACGACTCTCTCTTTGACACCTCGCTTACGTTGACGCCGTTCGACGTAGCCGCGGCAAAAGCGCTGCTCGACGAGGCGGGCTACGACTACAGCAAACCCGTCCGCGTACTCTACTACTACAGCGACCAGACCACGGCGGATATCATGGAAGTGCTCCGTCAGGGCTTCGAGCAGGCCGGCGTGAAGTTTGAATCCTTCCTTGCGACCGGAGACCTTGCCAACATCATCTACACCCAGCGCAATTGGGACATGATCTACTCCGGCGGCGGCTCGGTTGCGGTTCCTGCATTTGGATACGCTCTGCTCGCGCCGGATGGCGGCAACTGGGATTCCCTCTTTGGCAATGTGGACGAGCGCGCGGCGACCTATGGCGTATCGTATAACCAGTTCCTCAGCGCGAAGGACGATGCAACCGCGAAAGCTGCTGTCATCGCACTGCAGGAGCAGCAGGTCAAGGACAAGTATGACATCGACCTGTACAACCTGAGCAAGATGGTTGCGTACAACGGCGCCCACCTGCAGCTGGACACGTCGATCTTTGCAGGCGACTATCAGCAGTCCAAGGATTATAAGTTTGCGGATTGGAAGCTGATTGGTTGATTTTAAACAGATAGGGAACTAACATGATGATGGCGGGCGCTGGTGAGTGTACCGGGCCCGCCATCATACTGAACTGATGTTAGGGGGATGCGCGTGCTCAAATACTTTGGAAAACGGATGCTTTCGCTCTTGCCAAAGCTGCTGGTCATTTCCGCAATTATTTTTCTAGGGCTACAGCTTTTGCCCGGTGATGCGATCACAAGAACGGTTCCGCCCGATATCTATGCACAGATGACGCCGGAACAGCTGGATTCGCTGCGTGAAAGCTTAGGGTTGAACGCGCCTCTGCCGATTCAGTATTTTCGGTGGCTCGGCAAGATGCTGCAAGGCGATCTTGGTTACAGCATCGTCTCCGGCAGCAACATCTCCGTGATGTTGGCGGCGCGCTTGCCCGCGACGCTAGAGCTGGTTGGCCTCGGCCTTCTGGTTGCCACGGTGCTGGGGCTGATCCTCGGCTACTTCTCCGCGGTCAAGCAGAACACCCCGTTTGACTATCTTTGTACGACCTTTGGCATGCTCGGCGTCTCCGTGCCGGAATTCTTTCTCGGCATGGTGGTGATCGTACTCTTTGCCATCCAACTCAAGTGGTTTCCAACCGGCGGTCGCATGGCGCCGGGCAAGGAAGCATTTTTCGACCGGATACAGTATCTCGTGCTACCGGTGCTCTGCCTTGGAACCGCGTATATCGCAACGATTATGCGCTATACGCGAGGCTCCATGCTGGACGTGCTCAATAAGGACTATATCACCACCGCGCGCAGCAAGGGCTTATCCGAAAACAAGGTCAATTTCCGTCACGGTTTCCGCAACGCGATCATCCCGGTCATCGTCACCATCGTTTTTCGTCTGCCGATGCTGGTCGGCGGAACAGTGGTCATCGAGAGCGTGTTTAACTACCCCGGCATGGGCAATATGCTGCTTTCCGCCATCTCCGGCGGAGACATGCCCGTCGTGATGATCTCCACGTTTATCATTGCGATCGTCGTGCTGCTCTCCAGCGTATTGGCGGATTTGATCACGGCAATGCTCGATCCGCGGATCAGGCTGAGCTGACAGGAGGTATGGGATGATGAAACAAAACAGACAGTCAACCCGTCCGAGAGCCAAAAAATCAAGCCTGGCAAAACGGAACCTGTATAAGTTTTTTACCAATAAAGTGGCGGTTCTCGGGCTTTCCATCATATTGATCATGATACTCTCCGCGGTATTTGCGCCGCTGATTTCGCCGTATTCGCCGACGACGGTCGATCCGGCGAACCGCTATCTGCCGAGTTCCGCGGAACACTGGCTGGGCACGGATCAGCTGGGACGCGATCTACTCACAAGACTGCTTTACGGCGGCAGGGTTTCCATCTTCGTCGGCATGGTCGGCGCGATCTGCGCGGCGCTCGTGGGCAGCATTCTCGGCTGCATTGCGGGGTATTTTGGCGGCAAGGTGGACAGCGTCATCGTCTATATCTCCGAAATATTCATGGTATTTCCGCAGATTCTGCTGGTTTTGATCTTGGTTGGCTTCGTGGGTCAGAGCCTGAAGAACCTGATCATCATATTTACGGTCACCGGCTGGGCCAGCGTCTGCCGCATTGTGCGCAGCAGGATTCTCTCGCTCAAAGAGGAGACGTTTGTCGAAAGCTGCCGCGCAAACGGCATCAGCGGAGCTTCGATCATGTTCCGGCATATGCTACCAAACACGACAGGCCCGATCGTGGTGAATATCACGCTTGCGACCGCGGGCTTCCTACTGCAGGAATCCGCTCTGAGCTTTCTGAATATGGGTGTGCCGACCAGCATTCCGACCTGGGGCAACATCATCAACGCGGCGAGAAACATGAATGTCATTCAAAACTATCCGTTGATGTGGATTGCGCCCGGCGTATGCATCTGCTTGTTTGTCCTTGGCGTCAACTTCTTCGGCGACGGACTCCGGGACGTTCTGGATCCGACATAACGGAAGGAGGAGCGCAGAATGAATCACGATCAGATTTTGCGGGTCAAGCACCTGCAAGTAAAAATAAAAGTAGGCCGCCGTATGGTGCACGCGGTCAACGACGTTAGCTTTACGCTCAAGCGCGGAAAAACGCTCGGCATCGTCGGTGAAAGCGGCTGCGGCAAGAGCGTCACCGCGCGCGCGATCATGCAGCTCTTGCCAAAGGCCGGCAGGATCACAAACGGTACGATCGAATATTTCGGCGGGGAAAAGCCGGTCGAGATTGCCGCTTGCAAGCGAAACAGCAGGACGATTCGCGGTATTCGCGGCGCGGATATCTCCATGATTTTTCAAGACCCGATGTCGGCGCTGAATCCCGTCTATACCATCGGACGCCAGATTTCGGAGAACCTGTTGCAGCACGAGCGCCTCTCGAAAAAGGCCGCCCGCGCGCGCGTCATCGAAATGCTCAAAGACCTCGGAATCCCGATTCCGGAGCAAAGATACGACGAATATCCGCATCAGTTTTCCGGCGGTATGCGTCAGCGCGTCATGATCGGGATTGCGATGATCTGTAACCCCGGCATCTTGATTGCGGACGAACCCACCACCGCGCTGGATGTGACGATTCAGGCACAGATATTGGAGCTGATGAAGCGCGTTCAGCAGGATCACGGCACCTCCGTCATCCTCATTACGCACAACATGGGCATCGTAGCGGAGGCCTGCGACGACGTCGCGGTTATGTACATGGGACGCGTAGTGGAATACGGCACCCTGGAGCAGGTATTTAATTCTCCACTGCATCCGTATACGCGCGCGCTGATGCGCTCCGTTCCCGTACTTGGCATCGGCAAAGATAAGAAATTAGAGTCCATCAAGGGCTCCACGCCGGATGCTTCGATCGAGTTTCATCACTGTGAGTTTGCCGAGCGCTGCGATCACTGCTCGGAGCAATGCCTGAGCGCGCTGCCGCAGGATCGCATCCTGCCGGACGGGCACTGTGTGCGCTGCTTCCTGTATGCAAAGGAGGGTGAAGCAAATGATTGAGACAAAGAACGCGAACCCGCTTTTGAGCCTGCAAAACCTGCAAAAATACTACCCTGTGACCGCCGGAACGTTTAAGAAGATCGTAGGCTACGTCAAGGCGGTGGACGATGTTTCGCTCGATGTGTACAAGGGCGAGACGCTCGGTATCGTCGGCGAGTCTGGCTGCGGAAAAACGACGCTGGGCAAGTGCGTTGTGCGCCTGCATCAGCCGACGGGCGGAAAGATTCTGCTGCGGCAGGAAGACGGGCAGATGAAAGACCTGCTGACGCTGAACAAGGCGGAGAGCTTCTCTGCGCGCCGCCGCGTGCAGATGGTGTTTCAAGACCCGTACGCCTCTCTCAACCCCAGCATCAACATCTATAACGCGTTCGACGAGCCGATGCGCATCCACGGCCTTGGCAACAAGGCGCAGCGCCGGGAGAAGATCGCGCACATGCTCGAGACAGTCAATCTCCAACCGAATTATATGTATCGCTTTCCGCACGAGTTTTCCGGCGGACAGCGGCAAAGAATCTGCATTGCAAAAGCGCTTGCCATGGGCCCGGAGGTCATCGTTTGCGACGAGCCGGTCTCTGCGCTGGATGTTTCAATTCAGGCGCAGATCATGAACCTCATGCGTGAACTGCAAAAGCAATACGACCTGACGTACCTCTTTATCGCGCATGATCTGTCGGTGGTGCAGTATATGTCCGACCGGATTGCGGTCATGTATCTGGGCAAGGTGATGGAACTGGCCTCCGCGGACGAGCTATGCGACTGCAAGGCGCATCCCTACACCGAGGCGCTGCTCTCCGCCGTGCCAATTCCGATCATCGGCGCCAAGAAGAACCGCATCATCCTCAAAGGCGATGTACCGTCTCCGGTCAACCCGCCTTCGGGATGTCGTTTTCACCCGCGCTGCCCGAAAGCGACGCCGCTCTGCGCCGAGAAAGAACCGCAGCTGCTGCCGATGCAGGGCAAACCTAACCACTTTGTCGCCTGCCATTACGCGGATTGCAGCTGCGACCAAACGTTTCTGTGCTCCTGCGCGGATGAAGCAAAAGAGTGAGCTCAGGCGGGTTTGCCTGATTGAGGTGAACGAAGGGTATATCGATGGATTGGATCACAGAAGGATTTGAAGGCTTTTCAAGAGGAACCATGGAGAACGGCGGGCAGAATCTCTATGTTTCGAAGAAAGGCATTCTACAGCGAATTTTTCACTACGATATCAATGGAGACGGCTTTGCGGATCTGCTGTTTGCTTGCAGCCAAAGCATGTATGAGCGCCCACCGCTGTATGTGTTTGAGCAGCTGCCGCAGAGCACCGATCATCGGGAGCTGCCCTCCGGCGGCACGTATGACGGCGTGTTTGCGGATTTGTCCGGCAGCGGGTACGACGATCTGGTCGTCGCCTGCCAGCACGACGGAACGCATTCGGACGTGACGGCGTTTCTCTATTTCGGGAGTCCCGAAGGGCTCACAGAACGTTATCGCATGGAACTGCCCGCGCCGTCGAGCGTAGGCGTTGCGGTCGGGGATTTCAACGGCAACGGGCGCAAGGACATTGCGTTTCTTTCCAACGAGAAACTGCGGGTGTTTGAGCAGGAGGAGCGCGGGTTCTGTCCCGCGAGCTTTACGGACTATCCGTTGAACGCAAAGGTGATTGTCGCCGCGGATTTGGATGTCGACGGTTTCTGCGACCTGTATTTTAAGGACGTTGAAGGCAAAACCGGCGTTCTGTTTGGCAGCGCAACGGGCTTTGAACTCTCGAATATCGTATGGCTCAATCAGGCGGCGGTTGCCGTCAAGGAAGGCGAAGGCAGCACGACGGCTGGTCAGATTCATGCCTATGTGCAATGGCGGCCCTGTATTGTTACTATCGATCAGAAGCAGTATCTCTTCAGTCGCGAAAAGGACGAAGCCGTGTTTTACACCTGCTCGGCGGAACGAAAGCTCTCCCGTGCGTTCTCGCTGAACTGTCCCAATGCGGCGGCAGTCACGGCGGCGGACTTTACCGGCAACGGATATGATGATTTGGCGATTGCGGTTTTTCTGGATCGCGATTTGGAGCAGGACTGCCGGGTGTATCTTGGCGGGGAAGACGGTTTTTCGGAGCAGCGGGTCTCGCGCCTGCCTGTCAAAGGGGCAATCAACGTAACCTGTGCCGATCTGGATGGAAAGACGCTGATCGTCTGCCGCAGCGGAGAACGGATTGAGCGCGAGACGCTCTCGCCCGCATTCCGCTTTGCGCCGGACGGAACTGCGAAACAGGTGTTTTCCATTCCCGCTGGAGACTGCACGCGCATCCTTGCCGGAAGGCCGGACGGAAGCAAAACGCGTGACACGATCGTTTCCCTCAATCACGAGCTCAACCGCGCGCAGGGCGCCGAGCATGTGTTCGTCTATCAGGGCGGCAAAGACGGCTATCTGCCGGAGAGACGGCTGGAGTTTCCCGCTCATTCCGCGGTGGATGGAGCTATGTGCGACTTTTTTGACACGGGAAAGGTGGACGTGCTGGTCTGCAACTGCTTTGAAGACGCGCTGCACCTGGACGACGGCTGTTATCTCTATCAGCACGATAAAGCAGGCTTCAGCGAAGAGAAGAAAGTCGTCTTTCCTACGCTGCACTGTTCCGGCTCCGCGATTGGCGATTTTCGCAGATCCGGCTATCTGGATATCGCGTTCGGTGGATTTTGCAATCGCGAAATCCTGATCTATCACGGCAGCGAGAAAGGCTACTCGCCGGAGAACGTTTCGCGCGTTGTGCTTGGGCCGGACGACGGCACCTATCGACCGGAGAAGTATGGCGAGGGACAGGACGTCTACATGAGCGTTCCGCCGGAAGAGCGCGCGGTGACCACGGAGTTCGGTCAGGTGCGCTGGATGCTCTCCGCGGACTTCAATTGTGACGGCTGGCCGGATTTGCTGATCTCCGAGATCACGGGTCCGCGCTGCTTCATCCTCTGGGGTGGGCCGGACGGGTTCTCGAAGAAGCGAATGACCACGCTGCTCACCGACGGTGTTTCCTCGGCAAACGTTGCCGATCTCAACGGAAACGGCTGGCCGGATTTGATCCTTGCGAGCCACCAGTCTACAAAGAAAAACGTGAAGTACGAATCCTACGTGACCGTCTACTGGGGTGGGCCGGACGGCTATCGGGAAAACCGCAGAATGCAGCTGCCCGTCTCCTGCGCAAACGCCGTCACGGTCGGCGACTATAACGGCAACGGAAGCCTCGATATTTACGCGACATCCTATAACAACGGCAGAACGAGGGACTTGCTGTCTTACCTGTACAAAGGCGACCACGGCGAATACAGCATCAAGAACGTGCAGTACCTCTTTAACCACTCGGGCTCCGGCTGCGTGTCCGGCGATTTCAACGGGGACGGATACACCGACCTCGCCGTCGCCTGCCACAAGGAATACGGCAACCACTGCTCACATTCCTATATCTTCTGGGGTGGCCCGGACGGGCTATCGGAGGATCGCAAGACGATTCTGCCGACGGTAGGCCCGCACGGCATGACGACCGTCGATCCTGGCAATATCCTCGATCGCGGGGATCGGGAGAGGTATACGTCCGAGAGAAAACGTTTGCCGGAGGGAATGGTGCTCACGGGCATCACGTGGGAAGGCGAGTGCACCTCGACCAGCTGGGTAGAGCTTTCCGTCCGCGCGGCAAGCAGCGAAGCAGAGCTATTGACCCGCGATTGGCAGCGGGTGGAAGCGGGAGAAGACCTTACGGCGCGGAAGCTTTCCGGCGTCGTGCAATATCAAGTCGCATTGTGCGCAAAGTGCGCGTGCGGAACACCACGAATCAAGCAGGTTCGCGCCACATATGAACGGAGGAATTGAGAAAATGAAACAGGGCTTTTTCCCGGCGTTGGGTACGCCATTGGACGAAAAGGGGAACCTTCTTTGCGAGAGCTTTCGTCAGCAGATTTCGGATCAGATTCACGCGGGCGCTTCCGGCCTGCTCGTGATGGGCTCGATGGGCATTGAGCCGTATATTCGCAACAGCGTTTACCCGGGCGTCGCGCGCTGCGGCGTGGAGGCGGCAAAAGGGCAGGCTCCTGTTCTCGTCGGCGTGATGGACACCTGCATCAGCCGCGTGCTGGATCGCGTGGACACGCTGAACGATCTGCGTATCGACGGCGTAGTCTCCACGGTTCCGTATTATAACGCCATGAACCAGTCTCAGGTGGTCAAGTTTTATACCGCGCTGGCAGATCATAGCAAGTTTCCGGTGTATCTATACGATCTCGCGGTTGTCACAAAGACGCGCACCATGCCGGAGACGGTGATGAAGCTCTGGAAGCACCCGAACATTCGCGGCATCAAGACGGGCAACCTAGTGACCGCGCGGCTGCTGCTCAACAGCCCCGAAAAACCGGAATCGTTTGACATTGTCTACAGCGATCTGGATACGTTCGATGTTGCGTATCGCTACGGTATCAACAAAAACCTCGATGGTATGTTTGCCTGCACACCGAAGACCGCGAAGAAGATGTATGCGCTTCTTGCGGAAGATCGGTTTGCCGAAGCGACCACCTGCCTCGACGCGATTGTGGGGCTGCGCGATCTGTTTGTTGAGAGCGGCAGCGTACTGGGCGCGTTTACCTATGCGATGAACGACCTCGGCTACGAAGGCTCGTTCCATATGGACTACGACAGCCTGCCACAGGCCGTTTATCACGAAAAAGTGACGGCATACCTCAAGCAGATGGGCGAGCTGTAACGGCGGGCTTTCGAAAGGAAACTTTGTATGATTCTCGATACACTGGAGCACGCGGCGCAGTACGCACCGATTTCGGAAGGATTGCGCGCGGCGTTTGACGCGCTGCAAACCGTTTCGCTCGATCCCTATGTCACGGGCAAGACGGAGATCATTCAGGACAAGCTCTATTTCATCAAAAACGCATACTCGCCCAAGGAGTTTGGAAGCGAGAGCCTGTTGGAAGCGCATCGCGATTTCATCGACGTGATGTATATGGTGGAAGGCGAAGAGTTGATCTACGTAAAGCCAACCGACCGCTTGCGGCAGATCGACAAGCCTTACGATGCGTCGATCGAGGCGCTGCTGACGCGGCCGGAGGGCGACGAAACAGCGGTGCTGCTCCAACAAGGGCAATTCCTCGTGCTGTTTCCACAGGACGCGCATTGCCCCGCCAACCGCGCGGGCAGCGAAACGGTCAAAAAGATCATCTGCAAAGTCAAAGTCAACTGGTAACGATTCGTAAGAACATCGTTTGATACAAGAAAGGATTTCCTATGATTTCCTGCACGGAGTTTATCCCGTCCTACAGCACGCTATTTACGTTTCTGGAAGAGAATTACGGCGTAGAAGAGGTGCATCGATATTGGGAAGACCTGTTTGACCCAAAGAAAAACGGCCCTACGCACTTATTGGAAGAAGAGCTCAGCAAAAACGGCATCGTCGGCTGCTGGAACTACTGGACGCACACGCTCAACGAAGAGGCTGCGGACTTTGACCTCTACCTCGACGAGGAAAACGGCTGGTATCTCTGCCGGATGCGGCATTGCCCGTCCAAGGGAAGGCTGCTTGCCATCAAGCACATGACGCCGTATCACGATTATTGCAGCCACTGCGACCTCTACCGGCGCACCGTGGAGCAGTACGGGCTGAAATACGTCTATAACTTCACGGGATGCGATGAGGCTAACTGCGAACTCTTGATCTATGATCCCGCGAAGTTTCGCGACACCCTCAAGGTGTCCCCAAAGACGCGCGTGATGAAGCGCAGCGCGAGCGACAACCGCTATTTTCACAAGGATTTCCATCTTTCCATGAATGCGGGCGTCGAGTATGTCGGGACTCGTTTTGGTGAAGCGGCAGTGGATCGCTATCTGCGGGAATACGCGCTGGCCTATTTTGCGCCGCTGATCGAGCGGATGAAGAGCGAAGGCATCGCTCCCATGGAGACGTATCTTCGGGATATCTACGCGGCGGAGGAAGCACAGGACGTGCTAACGACCGAGCGCGAGGGCGAAGGACTGCATGTGCTGATCAGCGCGTGTCCGGCGGTGAGCCACATCAAGGCGAGCGGCAGAACGGTATCCCGTTGGTATGAGCTGACCACGACTTCGGTGATGGATGCGATTGCGAAAGCTGCCGGATTCCGCTTTACCATGCTGCACTACGACGAGAAGACAGGCCGCGCGGAGTACGCGTTTACGAAATAACACCTGCGTATCAGCAGGAGGTAGACCGCACAAAAGGATGGTTGCATGGCGTATTTGATGGCGATTGATCTCGGCACGACCGGCTGCCGCAGCATGGTGTATGACGAAACGTTGCGTCTGCTGGGTGCGGACTATATCGAATACGGACTCATGACGCCAAAGCCGAACTGGTATGAGCAGGATGCAAATCTCTGGTGGGAGATCGCCTGCCGCACGATGCGAGGCGCTATAGAAAAAGCGGGAATTGAAGGAAAGCTAATCACGGCGATCAGTGTCAGTTCCCAGGGAATCAGCATCGTTCCGGTCGATCAACATCTGCAGCCGCTGAGTAACGCGCTCAGCTGGATGGATACGCGGGCGGAGGAAGAGGAACGGCTGCTGGCTGCCGAACTCGGGCAAGAGGAAACGTTTTTGCGCACGGGCAAGCGAATCGCCGCAACCTATACGCTGCCAAAGCTTTTGTGGATGCAGACGCATCAGCCGGAGATTTTTCACGCTGCAGACCGATTTTTGATGCCATTGGATTACTTGACTGCGAAGCTGACTGGCCGCGCGGTTACAGACCCTTCCATGGCGTCCGGCACACTGCTATACAACATGCGGGCGGGCGGCTGGCACAAACCGACTCTCGCGCGATACGGAATTTCGGAAGAAACGCTTCCGCAAATTCTCCCTAGCGGTAGCGTGGCGGGAACCGTCCTGCCGGAAGTTGCGGAAAAGCTGGGGTTATCCGGCGACTGTGTCGTCTGCGTGGGTGCGCAGGATCAGCGTTGCGCCTCGCTTGGTGCGGGGCTAGCAAAGGACGTTGTGACGGTGTCGCTGGGCACAGCTGCCGCGGTCTGCAAACTCTCCGACCGGTTTGCGCCGGAAGAGGGCATGCACGTCGGCTGGTCGCCGTATGTATTCCCCGGTGAATGGGTCAGTGAGAGCGTCGCGGGAGCCGCGGGGGCAAGCCTTCGCTGGCTACGGGACAGCATCTACCGGGAAACGAACTATGATGCGATCAACCGCGAGGCGCAGTTTGCGCGGGATAGGGGCAGCGAGGTTACGTTTTTGCCGTATCTCTGCGGGCCGGGATTTCCGCGGTTTGATCCCGCATCGACTGGGTGTTTTCACAACGTTACACTTGCGACTGAGCGTGGGGATCTCGCGCTGGCTGTGATGCGTGGCGTTGTCTACCAAATTCGCGAGATATTGGAGTCCATGGACGCGCGCAGGGAGACGAAAAGTCTCGTTCTCTTTGGCGGTGGGGTCAAGAGTCCGCTCTGGCGACAATTATTCGCGGACGGCCTTGGAATTCCGGTCTCCATTCCGGATAACGCGGAGACGGCGGGGGCTGGAGCAGCGATTCTGGCGGGACTTGGCGTGGGGGTATTCCGGCGAGAGCACTGGCCGCAAATTGCGGCTTCGCAGGTTTGCCTGCCCTCCGAATTCTCAAAAGAGGAAGAGAGACAATATTTACGCTTTCGCGCGCTAGAGCAAAAGCTGGAATCCGACCGCGAGTCATGATTAAAAGAAGATTTTGCCTGCAAACAGCAGATTAGTCGACACAAGAGGTGAGAGCATGAAAGCCATCGTCAATGCAAACTTGGTTCTGGAGGATCGGATTCTTCGAGATGGAGCAATCCTCATCGACAAGGGGAGAATTGTTTCTTTTGGAACGATGGATGAAACGAAGATTCCAATCGACGCAGAGATTTTCGACGCGCAGGGAAAACTGGTTGGTCCGGGGTTTGTGGACATCCACTGCCACGGTGGTAACGGAATCATGTTTGACGCCGATCCCGCGGGCGCCGCGGCGAATTTCCTCGCGCACGGAGAAACGACGGTGTTGGCGACGCTCTACTACAATCTTTCCTATGACGAGATGATTGCGGCAATCCGGCGGATTCAGGACGCGATGCGGCAGGGCAGCGCGCCCAACATCGGCGGCATCTACATGGAAGGGCCATATATGAACCCGAAATACGGCGCTTCGCCGGAGAAAAACCAGTGGCGCGGGCCGATTAAGCCCGACGAAGCGAACGCGCTGATTCAGGCGGCTGGTAAGGATGTTTTGGTTTGGGCAATTGCGCCGGAAAGAGAGGGCGTGGCTTCGTTTGTGCAGGCGGCGAAAGCTGTCAATAATAACGTACGGTTTGCCGTTGGGCACAGCGAGGCCACTCCTGCGCAAATCGCGCAGCTCAAAGACTATGACCTGATCATTCAAACGCACTGCACCAACGCGACGGGCGCGCCGTGTGATGTTGGCGGAACGCGCGCCTGCGGGCCGGACGAAGCCTGCTTCTATGATCCGGACATGTACGCGGAGGTGATTTGCGACTCCTGCGGCATCCACGTGCATCCTGATATGCTGCGGCTCATATGCCGCATCAAGGGCGACGACCGGGTGATTTTGATTACGGACAGCTTTGTTTCCAGCGAGCAGTCGCCGGAGAATCTGCGGCACATATCCGATTTGATGTTCGACGCAAACGGCGGACTCAGCGGTAGCAAGCTCACGATGGAAGTCGCCTGCCGCAATATGATGCGCCATGCTGGTATCGACGTAGTTCAGGCGTTTCGTATGGCGAGCCTGAACCCCGCGCGTGCGGTTGGTCTCGATGGCGAGGTTGGCAGCATTGCTCCGGGTAAACGCGCAAATCTCGTATTGGCGGACGACTCCATGCATCTCTTTGGTGTATGGATCGATGGGGAACGGATTGACGGACAGCCGGCTTAAGCAGGCGGTCCGTATGGAAAGGGGATAGAGGGAATGAGGTTCAGAGCGGGAGTTGCGCAGACAGAGATTTCGCCCGATCAGGGGTTGGAATTGGCGGGATATCCGCATTATCCGCGCAACAACACCGGCGTACACGATCCGCTGTTTGCGGCGTGTCTTTATCTTTCCGATGGTGAAACGGAACTAGCGATGGTCACGCTGGATCTGCTGTTTTTCTCAAAACGGCATGTGGCGGAGGTGCGCAGGCGTGTACAGGCGGTTTGCGGACTAAAGGCGGATCATTTGATGATCTCGTGTTCGCACACGCACTCCGGCCCGTGGGCTGCGGGCAGGCTCGACGTGGAGAGCCTGGAAGCTGGCAAAGAACAACCGCATGCGTATGTGGAATCGCTCATCGAGCGGATCACGCGAATTGTAGCGCAGGCAAAGAACGAGTGCTTTGAGGCGACGCTCGCCTATGGATGTGAAATCTGCGGCGCGGAGCAGGGCGTCGGCGGAAACAGAACGATGCGAGGCGGCCCGCATGACCCGCTGGTCAGCGTGTTTTCTGTGAAGGACGGGAACGACCGGGTGCGCGGCGTGTTCGTGAACTATACGCTGCACCCGACGTTTATTCACGAGTGGAGCGACGTGGTCACGGCGGACTATCCGGGCTATATGCGACAGGAGATTCAAAAACATGAGCCGGATGCCGTATTCGGGTTTGCGCAGGGCGCCTCCGGCAATCAGTCCAGCCGGTACTACCGCACCGGAGAATCGTTTGACGAAGCGGAGCGCGTGGGTTCGTTGCTGGGAATCGCCGCTTGGCGCGTGGTTGAACGCGGCGAATACCGAAGCGATCTGTCTCTTTCAGTTGCAAGCTCCAGTATAAAGCCGATCATTCGTGCCTTTGGTGAAGAGGCGGAACTGGAAAAGCGCGTGGAAAGGGATCGCGCGATCTATGAAGACCTATACGCGCGCTATGGTACCTCAACGAATCGGGACGAATACTATCTTTGGCAAAACGCGAACCTGAAGCTACTCGGATCGGAGGATCAACTTGGCTATGTGCGGATGCAGAACCGCGGTGTGCAGATTGAGCTATTGCGTGACGAGCGACCGGCGGAGATTCAGGTGTTTCGCATCGGCTCCTGCTGCGTGATCGGCATTCCGGGAGAAGCGTTTGTCGAGTACGCGCTCTACCTCAAAGCCATGGCGGGTTATCCGATGGTGGTGGTCAATACGCTGGCAAACGGTTGCCTGCCCGGCTACCTGATCACGCCGCAGGGCATGAGCGAGGGCGGTTATGAGGCGGACACGTCAATGCTGGACGTCGCGTTCGGGCGAGAGCTGATCGACCGCACACTGGATACGATCGATCGCTTGCCGGACTAGCCTGTCCGATTAAGAAGACGATTGCGTGCCGGAGCTAGAAAACGGCACGAGAATAAAAAATCATTCAATCAACGGAAAAGAAGAGAAAAGAAAGTGAGAAACTGTACCATGGGAACCTTTCATCAGAAACCCGGCGCGTGGGTGCCATATCGCGACGAAGCGGAGCTCAATCGTGTGCGCGCGATCACGCGCGAAGACATAGCAGCGATGAACCACATTCATCCTCGTAACACTAATGTGCATTTGGACGTCATCCGCAATGAAGAGTTTGAGATGATCATGCTTACCGACATGTTCAACCGAATTCTGGATTCTGATCGTCTCGATAAAAAGGTTGTGCTGGTCATGCCGAATCCCTGCACAACATACCGCAAGCTCGCGTACATGCTCAACAGCTGCCATGTCAGCTGCCGCAACGTGAAATTTTATATGATGGACGAGTGGGCGGACGAAGACGGCAACATCGCGCCGCTGAGCTATGAGTCGGGCTTTGGCAACGCGTTTATGCGCTTTTGCATCTCGCAGCTCGATCCTTCGCTGGGTTTCAAGATGGAAAATTTCGTCTATTTCTCCAACGAGACGGTGGACAGCTATTCCAAACGACTGGAGGACGACGGCGAAGCGGATGCGATCTATTCCGGACCGGGTTGGCCGGGGCATCTCGCGTTTATCGATCCGGTAGAAGACTGGTATTGCGACTCGCTGGAGGAATACATGCGCCAGCCCGCGAAGGTGGCAAAGCTGCATCCCATGACGATGCTGCAAAATTCACTGCACGGTTCCTTTGGCTACAGCGGAGACGTGGCGAAGGTGCCCCCGATGGGCGCGATGATGGGTCCGCGCGATGCGATGCAGGCAAAGAACGTGTTCGACCTCCACGGCATCACGACGGATGGGACCAAGGTCACCTGGCAGCGTATGATCTCGCGGCTTTGCATCTTTGCAAATCCCTGCCAGGAGCTGCCGGCTTCCATCTTGCAATTGCGCGATAAGCCAACCTATATCTATATGTCGGAAAACTCCGCGGCAACGATCAAGGCGGACGATTATTTCCAATATTGATGCGCGAAATAGCGCTGACAGGGTGGCCGGGATCAACCCGACCACCCTGTTTCATACTGGCTTTGTCATTTGATTCAAGGTATAAGTGAACGTTTTTGGCGGAAAAGAACCATGCACCCACAAATAAATAACGCGGATACCCCGCGGGAGATTTGGCGTACACAGCGCAACAACGGAATCTACTACGCCATTCGGGAAGGATGCTATGCCGCGGCGGCGCTGTTCATCAGCGGCACGTTTGTTCAGCTTTACCTCGCGCAGAAGGGTGTTTCCACCGTGGATATCGGGGTGTTTAACACGGTGCTCTGCGTCGTGAGCCTGATTGCGACGATGGCGTTTTCCGATATTGCGGAGCGGAGGCCGAATGCTGTTCGTCAAAATGGCTGGCTGCTATTTTCGATCTCGTTACTTTTCGTCTGCTACCTGCCGCTGCTGCTCAACGATCAAGTGGCCTCGCACACGATTTGGTTGCTCGTGATAGTGGTTGCTTCGGTGCAGATTGTGCTGGCATCCTGCAAGGGCGTGCTGGATTATAAAATGCTGTATCAAATCATCGATATCGAGCGATACGGCGTGGTTGCCTCCATGACGGGCGTCTCGATCGGGCTCTTCGGCATGGCGTACAGCTGGCTGTTTGCGCAGACGCTGTCGCGCTGTTCCGCTAGGATTGCGTTTCTCATCGGGTTTTGCTCTAGCGCGCTGCTGGTGTTCGCGGCTTATGTCTGCAACCGGAAGATGACGGTGTTTCACGAACCGTTTGCGCATCCCAAGCAGGCGAAAGTTGGCGTCAAAGCAAAGATAAGCATGGTAGTCTCCGTGCTGCGGCAGCCGGAGTTTCGTGTGTTCGTCATTCCAAACACCCTGCGCGGGGTTACAATTGGGATCCTCAATTCCCTTGTGTTGGTTGCGCTGGAGCTCGGCGCTTCCGCAAAAACAGCAGCCAATCTCGCGATGGCGGGATCAATCGGCTACCTCTTGGGCAGCCTTTCCTATAATGCGCTCTTCCGCGTTATGCAGCCAAAGCGACTCGGCTTAATCGGCGCGGGGCTTCTATGTACGGTGGTTTTTTTGCCATACAGCGGCAGGGAGATGCTGTTTTTGATCGTGGCCATGTTTGGATACATGGGCAGGACGTTGGTCGATTACGCCGTGCCATCGATGGTGTTCCAGCTGATCGATCCAGCCGTCTCCGGCGTGTACAACGCTTGGCGTACGGTGCTTTTCAGCGTGTCCGCGGCGGCGATGTCCTATCTGGTCGGCGCGTTGCTGGGAAAGATACCGACGGTGGCGTTGCTTGCCCTCTGCGTGGGGTCCTATCTCGTCTGCGCCGTTTGGTACTATGTTTTCATCAACCGATTTACGAGAAAGCCCGTCTTACTGCAAGACGGGCATTGATAAGACGAAGATTGAATTAGGTTGATACGGAAATCAGATGATCTGTAGCTCGACGCACTCCGCGCGGATTTGCTCCACGATCTCCGGGCTTGCGCCGCTGTCGGTGAGAATCAGCGTCTTCGGCGATAGTGCGCTAATGCGCGAGAAGCTCTCCTTGCCGAGCTTTGTGCTGTCCGCGACAATGATGGACGACTGCGCGCGCTCCATCATGATGTGGTCGATCACGCTTTCCTCGGCGTGATAGGTGGTGATGCCCGCGCCGGGTTGAATGTCATCCATGGAGAGAATCGCCCGGTTTGCGCGATAGCGGGAGATTTGCTCCTTCACATCCTCGCCGTAGGTAAAGGAATACTGCGCACTGATGTTGCCGCCGAGCAGAATCACGCGAAAGGTCGGAAGCCCGCCCAGCTCCACCGCAACGGAGATGGAGTTTGTGACCACGTTGAGATTTTTGCGTTGCTTGAGCTCGACCGCGGTGAAATACGTGGTGGTACCGGAGTTGATGAACAGCGTATCCCCGTCGTGAACAAGGCCTGCCGCAGCAGCAGAGCGGACGTGTATCGCATGATTCGCGCGGGCGCGGAGGCGACTGGTTCTTCCAGCGGGGTTGTGAAGGTGAAGGACAGAGCAGCAATGCTATACGAGATGATTTTAGCCGTTCGCAGCGCATGGGATGACCGCGCAGCAGAACGCAAACAAACAAGACTGATAAAAAACAATCATCAGGAGAAGAATATGTAATTTAAAGTGGTTCAAAAAGAGATCGAGTTGCAGTCCCGCGGATGGATTCCCACGTTTCACGATATCTCTAAGGGGATATTGGAAATCGTCGCGGCATCGGGCGTCAAAAACTGCACCTACTCCATCGTTTCGCATTATTCGACGTGTTCCGTGATGATTCAGGAATGCTCGCACGATCTCGACTCGTTTGATCTGGAGTACCGGCAGCACGATTTGCTGGACATCATGCGAAAGATGATTCCGGACTTTGCCGAGGAGCACTAGTATCGCCACCCGGTCCCTTCCACGCGCAGTTTGGCCGCGCCTGCGACGAACCCGGCAACTTCACCAGCATGAACACCGATGGACACCTCAGGAGCGTGTTCTTAGGGCGCAGCGAGAGCGTCACCAACAAGGACGGAAAGCTCGACGCGGGAGAATTCGCGCATATCTATTTTGTCGATTGGGATCACTTGCGCGCTCGTTATCGTCAGGTCAACGTAACCATCATGGGCACGACGGACGATGTTGGCGACCGCAAGTGGAACAATGGCGAAACGATCAACACCCTGAGAAAGTTCACCAAAGAGGAAAAGGCAAACATGCGAGAATTCACGCTGCAACAACAGCGCTGAGGAAACTTTGGCCGGTTCTTTTTAATTCTTACATTAGCTTCTTTGATAATAAGCTAATCAACAAAAACCATCCAGCGGATGGTTTTTGTTTGTCTAAAAAACAGCAAGAGCGAATACAATGAAACGGTTATTATAGAGAATTCCAGTTTCCAATTTTCGAGGCTGCTACCATTTCGCGTAGACTTGACTACACTTCGTTTCAAATAACAGGCCGATGTCAAATTGATACTCTTGGATGCACAAATCAAAACATATTGCTTACAGAAAGCGGTGGACCGATCGAGATGATCTGGTCCACCGCTTTGTTGAGTTCAATTGGACGATTGTGTAACCCGCTGCTAAGACTCAGGCAAAGATCTTCGCAACAAGTCCTTCGAGGATGCCCCAGAAAGAGAAGTCCTGGCCACCGAAGACGAGCATCCAGTCGTTGATGGTGTGGCTGAAGAAGTAGGCGCCGAGGCCAACGAGGAACACCATGATGATGCCGTTGACGATGGAGCCGATGATGCAGCCGCGGATACCGCCTGTCGCGTTCGCGATGATCGCAGCCGTGCCCGCCTCAAAGAAGCAGGTGAACACGAGCGGGATGACGACCGTCGGGAAGATGCCGAGCGGGACGGTGATGAGGATCGTGATCGTGGACGTGATCAGTGCGGTGATGAAGCCGATCATCAGCGCGTTGGGCGCGACGTTGAAGATCACCGGGCAGTCCAGCGCGGGAATTGCGCCGGGGATGACCTTGTCCGCAATGCCCTTGAATGCCGGAACGATCTCCGCAATGAGCATGCGAACGCCGAGCAGCAGGATGGTGATGCCAACACCGAAGGTCATCGCGCGAGTGAAGTAGAAGGAAAATACGGTTTCCGGCGTGTAACCCCAGACTTCGGCGGGATTCTGGCCGTTTGCTTTGAGCACGAACGCCATCACGATGTAGGTGATTAGGATAACGATGCTGCCCGTGATGGAGATTTCACGCAGGAAGCTGAAGCCCTTGGAGACCTTGAGGTCTTCCGTGGATTTTTCCTTGTTGCCGACAACCTTGCCGAGATAGCCCGCGATGACCGAAAGGATCGTCGTCGGGTGGCCGATGGTGAAGCTGTCGTCGCCGGTGGCTTCCTTGACGAGCGGACGCATCAGGTTCGGGGAAACGATCATGTAGACCGCCGTGAACACGGTCGCCAGCGCGACGAGGCCGAAGCCCTTCATGCCCGCATCAACGCCCGCGGCGATGAACACGTAGGGGAACCAATAGAGCATGTGGCCGGTGAGGAACACGCTCTTCCACTTGGTGAAGCGGGCAACCAAGAGGTTGATGATGAACGCAACCACCATGACGATGCCGATCTGCGAACCGTAGAGGCCGCCGATATCCACCGAGGTGGAGGGAACGGCTTTGGGCATGACGGCGGTAAATGCGGAAGAAAGTCCGCTAACCACTTCGGAGACGATACCGACGCCACGGTTGAGCACGAAGAAGCCGATTGCGGTCATGAACGTTCCGCGGATGATTTCGCCAACGTTCTTTTTCTGGATGATCAAGCCGATCATCGCGATCATGGCAAGAAAGATTGCGCCTTGTCCGAAGATTTCTTTGACGATAAAGTTAAGAACTCCCATAATATCCTCCTGTATGATTCTGGTTAGACGAAAAGCAAGTGACTTGAGCTAGAGATGTGCGTCCGCGGCGTCTATCTGCTCCGAGTGCGCGGAGTTGGGCTGGTAAAACGAGGCGCGCGGATCGCGATGCGCGGTTTTAGGAAAGAGATTTCATGAATGCCAGAGTTTTTTCTTCGACTTCCGCCTTGTTCATGAAGTTGTTGATCACAACAACAGGAACCTTTGCTCGACCAGCGATCCGCTCGGCCAACTCGGAAGAGATGAAGATCGCGTCACATTGCATAGCGCAGCAGGTGCCTACATCTCCGCAAAACACTGTTGCGGCATAGCCGTTCTTTTTGAGCACTTCCTCGATCTTCATGCGAAGAAACAATGAAGATCCGCATCCGAAACCACAAACTGCCTGAATTTTGATCTCGCCCATTCTGAACTCCCTTCTTTCTGATATCTACCCAGTTACTGAGAAACGGGGTTAAAGAAGCATTCTTATCGCTTACGACTGCGGCGTGAGCAGCGCCTGAATCTCCTCGACCGAAGCAGCGTCCGCAATCTTTTGTACCATATCATCCTCCATGAGGAGCATCGCGACCCGTTGGAGCGAAGCGATATGCGCCTCGCGATCCACACAGCTTAGGCAGAGCACGACGCGAACCGGATCGTTTTCCGCCGAGCCGAAGCACACGGGCGTGCGCAGAGTAATGAGCGACATCGCGTCTTGAAACACATCCGGGCTGGGCGCTGCATGCGCAAGCGCAAACCCCGGCAGAATCACCATGTATGGCCCAAGCTCCTCAACCGCGCGAATCATGCTCTCGATATAGCCCGTTGCAATGCACCCGCTTTTAACGAGCAAGTCCCCCGCAGCGCGAATTGCTTCCCGCCAGCCAGCCGCTTCCGCCTGCAACTGAATATGCCTTTGCTCAATCAATGATCCCATTGCTGTGTTCCCAATCTGTTTGATTTCATATCATATGACTGTGTTGTGTTTTAATTCGTATAACTCTTTTGAACCGGTTTGCCGTTTTCCATGTACATATCGACTTGGTCATGCGTATTCCAACCTGTTGCACAGGGGAGCTCAACGTGATTCGAATATACCACATGTTTTATTCGATTGCAATACCACTTGTTTACATTCTCGTAAAAATTATGACTCGTGAAAACCGGATTTCTGCTCCGAACAGCCATTTTTAACCTCGTTCCGACACAATTATGCCAACGCAAACCAACACGGTTTATTTTTTCAAGAAGTCCGGTTGCATTATTTATGATATGTGGTATACTTGTCATATCGGTTGTTATTACGCGATCAAAGGAGATGCGCAGATGCTCAAAGGCATTTCGGGATCTTCCGGCTTCGGCATAGGGAAGGTTTTTTGTTATCAAGTGTTTAACCCCACCTGCCGGGAGGAGCTGATCCCGCCGGAGGAGCAGTGCGCGCACATCGTCTCCTATCAAGCCGCGTTCGCGCAGGCACAATGTGAGTTGAGTTCCCTGATCGCCTCGCTTCCGGCCAGCCAGAGTGCCATCTTCGGCGCGCATCTGGAGATGCTGGAGGATGAATCCATCCGCGAGGAGATTGAAGACGCAATCCACGCCGGTGCTTCCGCGCAGTGGGCTGTCTATTCCGTGTTTCAAACCTATATTGAATTGATGCAGTCTCAAGAGAGCAACGTGATGCGCGAGCGAGCGGCGGACTTAATTGATGTGCGAAACCGTCTGTTGCGCATCCTGCGCGGGGAAAAGGAATCCTCACTTGCCGCGCTGACGACGCCTATGGTGATTGCCGCGCGGGATATTCTTCCTTCCGACGTTGCGCGGCTCAATCGCGCGCTCGTACTCGCGTTTCTCACCGAAACCGGCGGCGCCACCTCCCACGCGGCAATTCTGGCGCGAAGCCTCGGCATCCCCGCGGTGCTCGGCATCCCTGAATTGATGGAGACCTTGCGCGACGGCCAGAGCGTCATCGTCGATGGCGCAAACGGCACCGTTCTGATCGATCCGGATGAGGTGACGCTATCGCACTACCGCCGACTACAGCAGTCCGCACTCGCTGAAGAGGCGCGGGATAGGGAGTCTCTTCCCTTGCTCGCCGAAACGCAAGACGGAGTCTCCATTCCGTTGAGTCTCAATATTGGCTCCGCAGATTTGCCGGATTTGGAGCGTTATGCCAACGGCGTAGGCCTGTTTCGCTCCGAGTTTCTCTATATGGAGCGGGCTTCGATGCCATCGGAAGAGGTGCAGTTTGCGGCGTATGCGAACGTACTTCGCGTGATGGGCACTCGTCCCGTCATTCTGCGTACGTTAGACATCGGCGGAGACAAGACACTTCCCTACCTGCCTTTGCCGAAGGAGGAGAACCCCTTCCTCGGCAACCGCGCCATCCGGCTGTGTCTGGATCACGAGGAGATATTCCGCACGCAACTGCGCGCAGCCTACCGTGCGGCAAGCGCTGGCAACCTCATGATCATGTTTCCCATGATCGGCTCTGTGGAGGACTTTCGCCGCGCACGGTCGATTGCGCAGTCCGTTCGGGACGCGTTGGCGCAGGAAGGTCACGCAATTCCGCAGGTTCCGCTCGGCATTATGATCGAAATTCCGGCTGCGGTGCTATGCGCAGAGCAGCTCGCGCGCGAGGCGGACTTTGCCAGCATCGGCACCAACGACCTTTGCCAGTATACGTTTGCCGCGGATCGCATGAACCCGTTCGCGGCACAGTACGCGCATCCGCTTTCTTCCGCGATGCTCAAGCTTATAAGAATGAGCGCAGAAGCGTTTTCTGCCGCAGGTAAGCCGCTCTCCGTCTGCGGCGAGCTTGCCGGAGAATCGCGGGCAATCCCGCTTCTGCTTGGCGCGGGTGTACGAAAGCTCAGCATGTCCGCTTCCTCGCTCGCACGTGCAAAGCGCATTATCCGCGCTTGCTCCATCCCCGATTGTCACGCGCTGTTTGTCCGCGCGATGGCATGCGCAACCGAGCAGGAAGTCATCGGGCAAACGGACGCGTTTCTGGCAGCTTTACACCAGGATTGATCCTGTGTTTCGGCATCGTCCGAACACATATAATAAAAGAAACAACAACCCGGAGGAAATACATGAAATCAGCTCGCGTTACCATTATCAACCCGACCGGCCTGCATGCGCGGCCCGCGTCTGAGTTTGTTGCTTTGGCCAAGCAGTTTACGAGCCGCGTCACGATCAAGAACGCGTCCCAAGAGATCAGTGGCGCGGTCAACGCAAAGTCGATCATCCATCTCCTGACGCTGGGACTTTCGCAGGGCTCGGTCGCGGAGATTGCAGCCGAGGGTGAAGACGAGGAAGCCGCCGTGGAAGCCCTGCGGCAGCTGGTCGCGTCCGGCTTAGGCGAAAAATAACGAAAGGAAGCCTTCGCAAAATGGAGAACGATCCGCACGAGGCAAAATACGCGCAGGTAAAAGCGCAGCTTCTTCACATGATTCGGGACGAAAACCGTTTTCCCGATCGCTGTCTACCGTCCGAGCGGGAGCTTTGCGATCTATTTGGAGTAAGCCGGATTACGATTCGCCACGCGGTAGCCGACCTGGAGTTGGACGGCGTTCTGTTTCGTGTGCAGGGCAAGGGCGCGTTTGTCAACGCCGCAAAGATTCAGCAGCCGCTGCTTCGCGTGTCCAGCTTTTCGCAGGACATGTCCAACCGTCAGATGAAGGCAGGATCCCGGATTCTCGCGCTGGAGCGCATCCCGAGCGGCGAGGTCATCGCGGCAAAGCTCGGCATTTCGCCCACCGAGGACGTCTACATGCTCAAGCGCCTGCGTCTTGCGGACGATGAGCCGATGGCGATAGAAACCTGCTATCTGCCGCTGAAGATCGGCGCCGTGATCGCGGACAAAATCGCGGACAACATGTCGCTCTATCAGCTCATGCAGACCGCCTGCGGTGTGACCATTACGCGCGCTTCCGAGACCATCGAAGTGTCACGACTCAAGAATTACGAGCGCAAGCTTCTTGTTTGCGAGAGCATCCCTTACGCCATGCACTTCACCCGGCGCTCGTTTGACGCCACCGGCCAGTGCGTGGAATATGTCGAGTCGAAATATCGCGCGGATCGCTACCGCCTCGTGACCGAGCTATAATACATATCAGGAGGGTTCCAATGTTTGTAGAGCAATATCAAAGCGCCGTGATGCAAGTTCTCCATGCAATTTTCGAGCAGGAGAAGGGACGGATTTCAGACGCCGGAATCGCTCTTGCCGATACGCTGGAGCGCGACGGCCTGCTCTATGTCTTCGGCTGCGGACACAGCCATATTCTCGCGGAGGAGTTGTTTTACCGTGCGGGCGGTCTTGCCGCCGTCAGCCCGATCTTCGAATCCTCCACGATGCTGCACGAGGGCGCGATGAAGAGCAGTGAAATAGAACGCCTCAGCGGATACGCGCCGTGGGTCGCTGCGCGGTATCCGATTCAAAAGGGAGATTGCTTCCTTGTCGTGAGCAGCTCGGGCATCAACCCTTTTGCAATCGAGATGGCGCAGGAGGCGTCGGCACGCGGAGCTACCGTCATCGGCATCTCGTCGTTTGCTTATCTCAATGATGCCTCCCGTCAAAAAGATGGGCTGCATCTGCCGGATGTTTGCCAAATCTGCATCGACAACCACGTGCCGCACGGAGACGCAACGGTCACCGTTCGCTCCGACGGCAGTAAGGCAGGCCCTGTTTCCACCATTGCATCGGTCGCGATCGCAAACAGCATCACGCTTGCTGCATGCGAAGAGCTGCGCGCGCGCGGCTTCGAGCCGGATGTGTTCCGTAGCGGGAATCTACCGGACGGAGACGAGCGGAACCATGATCTAATTCAAAAATATAGGTTCCGCGTCATGCACCTATAACGTATGATATAACGCTTGATCGAAATGGCATGCATTCTATCAATCTACGACGTCTATATAGGACGTGTATTTTAAAAGGCTTGATTCATTTGGAATAAAACTGTGTCTGCGATACGCAATCACAATCCCAATCAAATAGATTTTCAGTTTCAAAAGGCGGTTTTCAGTGAAAAAGGGCGACCATAGTGCTACCCGGTGAACGAACAAGCGGTCAATTGAAACGGTGCAAATGCCATTCAACGGCTGAGTTATATTCAAAAAACACACTAATAATGCCTACATGTTTTGATAAGAAAACACGCTCAAGAACCAGAATTTAAAAGTTATACTTACAATCATCTCCGCAAAAACAAAACAGCACCCGCTCGGGTGCTGTTTTGTTCTGAATAAACCCTTACGAAGTGATACAATCGCGCGATTACTTGAGGGTGGGTGCAAAATGGACGAGGGTGGGTGCAAATCAATGCATGGAGAATACACTGCGTAATCGAATAGAACGATTTCGATATTAACTTAACAATCCGATCACCACTCTTGCTCAAAAGAGCATGTACGATTTTTCAATAACTACGACCACACAGCATTTGGATACAAGACGCCAGTGCAATTTAGGGGACATTTTTTCCAGGAATTATCCGGGGGACAACTGAACATGGGGAGTTCGAAAGTGGCATTATTGGAGTTTTGATGAGAGATTTTTGATATTATGAACAATCAATATTGAACAAGAGAGAAGTTCGGGGGCTAAAAAACCACATGTAATCTAGCTTTATGCAAATGAAAACGGTAGATACTGAATATGGGGAGGTCAGAAATGTGCCATCGTTCAAATTAATTCAATAGCTTATTTTTTCCGATTTAGTTACTTAGCTTCAATCGATGTATGTATTTTCAATCCCATCTGCATGTAATGACAACCGTTCGCATACTGATCAAATCATATACTCAAATGCCGTTGTTAGGTGGAAGCATCTTAAGTCAGAAGAGTTGTATAAATTGCCCCGCAGCGCATGCTGAATAAGTATTTTGGCGTTAACATATCGCAAACGATACGAAAACAACTTTTTAACATCTCCTTTTTAAAATAGCATCATAAGAACTGCGGAAAGCAGCGCCGGGATAACCGGAAGAAGAAGGAGAATAAAAATATGAATTTTCAAGAACAAATCAGAGATCGACTGATGACCGGATTCAAGAACTGGAACAATGGCTACGAATCGTGGCTGGATTGGTGCAACACGCTCTATGAACCCGATGCACATTACAATGTTTATGGCAAGCGATTGACGTTACAGCAGTACAAAGACATGATGGGACAGTTTTTCTCGGTATTTGATATCGAGCTGGGCGAATTCCACAATATGCTCGTTCAGGACGATTGGTGCGCAATCCGCTATACGGTCTTTTTCATCAACAAGAAGACCGGCGAGCGTCACGAGAATCAGACAATGGAGTTTGTTCACTTCAAAGAGAATGGTCAGCCAATTGGAGCAAGAGTTATCGAAGGGTGGGCACTTTCCGACAAACCGCTTGCGTAACTCAAAATCGCAAAGAAGAAGGGCGTATATACGCCCTTCTTCTCTGCTATATTGAGGGGCTATTGTCGAGACGTTCATTATGTTTTGGAACTGTGTACCGAACGTAATTTCATGCTTCATTATTTGCCGAGTCGCGCTCTTGTGCTTTCGAGGCAATCGCGGCAATATAACATTTTTCTACATTTTCCGCAAACTTTTCTGTGCTAAATGGCTGGGCAGCGTGTACTGCTCTTTTTCCAATTTCTTTTCCGATCGGACTGAATGCAAGCTGCAGGGCGGTCAACAGCTTGGTATCGCTATCTCCTGTTAATATTCCATCGACCCCGTTTTCAATAACATTATCCAAACAAGGGTCCTGTACCGCACACACGCACAAACCGGAAGCCATGGCTTCAATATAGGTTAATCCCTGCGTTTCGGAGTGAGAGGTACTCGCGAATACATCTCCGATTGCATAGTAACGATCGATCTGTTCCCATGGTTTCGCACCGATAATACTAACAAATCCATCTATGCTATTATCACGTGCAATCTGAGATAATTGTTCCTTCATAGGACCTTCGCCGATGATTACAAAACGGACATCAGGGCAAACGCTGTGCAGAGCCGGAAAAATACGAAGGATTTGATCCACATTCTTCTCTTTAGAGAGCCGACCAATACTCAGCAAAACCCGCTCACCGTCACGCACCCCGCATTCTGCTCGTACGGATGTAATATCTTCCAGCGTATGTTTTTCCGGCGCGAATCTGCTTAAATCTATCCCGCTTGGGATGATGTCAATCGGTGCCTCGACGCCATAAAATTGTAACAGCTTTTCCGTTTTGGCAGTTGGAGCAATGATGCGATCAAAACGCTCACACCACCATTCGCTATAACGTCTCGCAAACTTTCGCGCTGAAGCATCGCCTAAACCATGCGTAATGTAGGATGTGTAATCCTCCCATATGGTATGGTACGTATGAACACAGGCGCATCCCATTTTTTTTGAAAGATATTGCCCTAAACTACCCATAACAAACTCACTATTGGTATGTATTACATCAAATGGCATATCCAGTGCCTGCTGTATAGCTTTGTAATTGGGCAATGCCACATTCCGATCTTTTAGCAGAGGCAATGGAGTTGAAGCGAGATAATGGACATTCGCATTCCGGTGCTGTTCCCAACCCTTGCACTGAGGAGCATAAACGTCCACATCATGGCCACGCAATGTTAGTTCCTGAAACAAGTTCAGACAGGAAGTGGCAACGCCATTGATTTCAG
The DNA here is from genome assembly GCA_963667195.1 of Christensenellaceae bacterium. Lineage (GTDB taxonomy): Bacteria > Bacillota > Clostridia > Christensenellales > CAG-138 > UBA7703. The sequence goes on along the minus strand of OY762962.1, from coordinate 512,035 downwards.
GGTAATATGCATCTGTAAAAATACCGATCTTCAAAATTTCATCCTCATTTCAATTATTTATTCGGCTTGAATTATTGTATCCTGCAGATATTTCGTATGAAGTAGGGTAAAAAGCTACAGAGGTAATGGTACGTATCGCGTACTTGCCACTGTAGCTTTTAGCACTGTCATTCTGGTAGTATCATATTTGGTGACTAACATAATTCGCTTACTGATTCTTCATCACAACGCAATAAATTCATGAAGGCATACAGTCAAAGTGAATGTTGCATTGGAGCCCGACGATATAAGACAGCCGGTGGATTCGATGCTGCGTTTTATTTGTTCTCGAGGATCTCATTGCTGAGTCTGAGAATCTCCGGACCGAACTCGGCTTTGCGCTTGTTGACCAACTTCGCATTGAGCGGGTATGCGATCCCTAGGGTTGCTAAGCCGACAACGCCAATGATCACGCCGAGAATCATCTGCTCCCAAACAAGAACACAAGTCATGCCCACACCCAGAATCAGGGTGCCAATGATGCCTACCGCCAATGATGTGACCAACCCTTGTCTATATACATTTGCGTTGAGGCGGCGAAGTTGTTCGAGCTTGTTCTCTTCCGGCGAAATAAAAGCATTACGGATGCGTTCAACTTCTTTTCTCTCGTCGGGATTTTGTGCTGCATATGTGTAATTGTACTTTTTGTTCTGCTCCATTTTGATTCAAATCCTTTCAACTTCCTTAATCTGTCAATATTATTCTCTCTAAATGTTTGTAAATTATTAAAGAGAACAAGATTTTATCTCTGGTGTTACTTTTGTGACAATCTCAATTCGGAGAGAGTCAGATAATCCATTTTATTTTGAACCACTCCCTTTCGCGAGCGCCAACATGGCAACCCTGTTTCAGTTTAGGATGCTGTTTTTCGACGAAGTGCATTTGCACCGGAAGCGATGCACCCGCCATCGCATAGAATATCGGTTCCGGTCAGGAATCCGACGCTTTCATCGCTGACCATTTCAAATAAAGCGGCAATTTCATCAGGATCTCCCAAACGCTTAATCGCGTTTGATTGTAAATACGTCAAAGCCTCTTCCTTTTCAGCATCCCCCATCGGCGTATCGAAATTTCCTGGTGTGATGGACAGAACTCGAACCCCTTTCTGTCCGAAGCGGGCTGCGTCTTTTTGTGCCATCCAAATCACGAATGATTTGGAAAAGGCATAGGCCACACCGGTACGGACAGATTTTGGGAAAAGATTGACGATCCGCATCATTTTCTTATAAAACAGGTCTGGGTCTGTCTGACCATATCGAAACAACCGCTTTGGGATGGCGAAGGATGGTGTCATGTACGCAGAGATGGATGAAGTATCGATCAAACATCCGCCCGCTTCGATTCGGTTATAGAAGGCATTGTTGATATAAATCGTACCCAGCGCGTTCGTGCGCATGATCTCTTCCGGCGTACCCATGTGGGGCGACATGCCTGCAGCATGGATGACAACCATCACTTTACCGCGAGTCTGCGCATATAAAGCGAGCTTTTCAACACTCTCATAGTCTGAAACATCACACGTAACCGCGTCTACGTCGCCGCCGATCTTTTGAAGCTCAGCCACGGCGTGTTCCAGTTTGCCAGCGGTGCGTCCGGTCAAAATGACTCGATACCCCTTTTTGCTCATACGGCGAGCGGTTGCCAATCCCATTCCACTGCCGCCACCTGTAATGACGCACACTTTTTTTTCTTGATTCATCGGATACTCCTTTCTTCAGGCGACAAGAGCGATCTTGCCTTCGCTCCTGAGCCATTGTGCTTCGTCGTGCAGTGTTTCCTTGTATGAGCGCGTTTTGTAGCCCAATTCCTTTTTGGCTTTGCTGTAGTCAAACGAGTTGTTGCGGGCGAGGTTATAGATTGAAAAAGTGGTCATGAGCGGCTGTTTACCTGTCTTTTTCGCTTTCTGTTCCATCATTGTTGCGATGAAACCCGCAATCCCCAAGGGCAGGTAAAAACGGATCGGTTTGCATCCGAGATCATCGTGGAGCAACTGGCAGAGCTCCTTTAACGTAACTTCCTCATTGCCGAGGATATAGCACTCTCCCGCACGGCCTTTGTCGGCCGCCATAATGCAACCATAAGCGAGATCGCGCACGTCGCAGAGATTGAAGGAACCCTGCATGCCGACGGGCATCTCTCCATTTACAATCTGTATGACGATACGCGTCACCTCGCCCACTGCGTAGTCATTTGGGCCGAGGATGCCGCTGGGATGTACAACACAGGCATTTAACCCGCGCTGTTCAACCGCATCCAGCACTGCCTGCGTGGCAACCGCCTTCGTGCGACTGTACCAGCCAACCACTTTTTCGGGGTCAAACTGATCGACCTCTTTGATCTTCTGACCTTTAGGAGCCTCGGGTATGGCACCGGTGCTGCTGACATAGACCAGCTTTTTGCATTCGGTGTGATTCAGGCAGGCGTCAATAATATTCTTTGTTCCGCCGATGTTTACATCGATCAATTTTTGATTAAAATCCGGGTTTACTGTCACCAAGCTGGCGCAATGAATCGCAATTGAGTCCATACCCTCAGGGATGGTAAAAAACCGATCCACGGCGGTGGGGTCACAGAGGTCGCCATCGCAGATTTCGACTCCATTTGGGATATATTGAACGGATTTGTCACCAGGCAGGACAAATGCCCGTACCTTGTCTCCGCGTTCCAGAAGTTGATGGCATACGCTGCTGCCTAAGAACCCGGCCGCGCCGGTCACGAGATAGAGGGTTGAATTCTTCATATTTTTATATCTCCTGTCATTATTTTTTCATTGAGCAAAGTCATTTCAGCTCATGGGTGTATCTTAAGACACGTATGTTTTTGAGTTGTTGGTGAATTGTTTGCAAGTTGTTAACGCAAAAAAAAAGTCCGGTGGAGTTACTACCGGACAGGATTTTGGCTTTTCCATAAATTGTTTTATTTTTTAATTTCGTTTCCAGCACGCAAAACTGCAAGAAGAGCTAATACGAAAATCCCGAAACAGATCAGAGTGCCAAATATTGCGTTCATATATTGGCTTAGCATTTTTGTATTTGCTCCCCCAAATGCGGCAAACATAGCCGTTTGAAGTGTAAGCATGGAAACCAACGCGCTTGCAAAGCTGATGAGTTTTGCTGCGGAAACAATTGGATTCTCTAGCGACTTCGATTTAAATAGATTCAACAGCGCAGTAATGACCGAGTAAAAGGCGAAGAGTGCAACCGCATAGATCAGGTGCCCGGGATAAATATAACTTTTTGCGGAAAACACCATTTGCCAAACAGCGCCGAGAAGCACAACGGTTAACACGAAAAGGATATATCCGCTGGTGCGATATGTTCGTAGCTGCACGAGTCGCCGTTCTTTTTGGTCATCGATACTGCGAATCTTACGATTATTCGAAAGAACGATAAAACGGGCAATGCTCAGAACAATATAGTAAAGTGCAATTGCGGCAAACCAAAGGGACGATAATTGCAAACTGAACATAAGTTTCAGGACTGCAAACGCCAGATTCATCGCCAGCGAACCATATGTGTTTATAAAGGTACGCCACTCGAAATCATGGAAATATCTGTGGATATGAGTGATTTGCAATGCCTTTCTTGCAAGTATTTTATATGAACCGACAACAAATAAAACAAGACAGCAAAACGTATATGCCGAAATAAAATAAGCGGCATATTCAATAACCGGCGCAACAGGCTGTTGACTCAAAACATAGTAAACTGCCAATGTTGAGGCTATAACAAGAAATAAGAGCAGAGGCCCCTTGGCTTGAAACCGGCGTAACGATCTTAAGAATTTTCGCATTTCCTTATCGGTAATTTGACAACTGAACAGTGAACGTACTGCCCTTGCCTACCGTGCTCTCGACGGATATGACTCCACCGACGATATCAATGACTCGCCTGACCAGAGCGAGACCGAGGCCACTTCCCTCGGAAGCATGCGATGTGTCACCCTGATAAAACTTCTCGAAGATATGTTCACCGATTTCAGGTGGCATCCCGCAACCGGTATCGGATATGCGGACGACGGCAAAATTTCCCTCTTTTTTCAAACTGATCGTTATCACGCCACCGTTGCTAGAGAATTTTATTGCGTTTGAAATGAGGTTGTTCCAAACGATTTCGAGAAGGCTTTCATCATAGCAAACCTGAATTTCGTCGATATCCACTACGAATTCCAGGCCACGCTGTTCCCAAAGTTCTTCAAAATTCAACACGCAACAACGCAATTGTTCGCTCAGCAAGAAGTAATTCGCTTCCGGAAAGATTTCTTGATTTTCGAGTTTGCTCAATTTCAATATGTTCGAGATCAGCGTCGTGAGACGTCTCGACGCAGAAACGATCGTATCAGAATATGACTTTCGAGTTTCGACCGTAATATGTTCGCTCCCCATGGCTTCCGCATAATTTTGGATGACGGAAAGTGGCGTTTTGATTTCGTGGGATACATTGGCAATAAAATCAGTCTTCAGTGTTTCAATTCCGGATAGTTCCTGCGCCATTTTATTGAAATCGTCGATGATAATATCAAACTCATTCTCGTGCCCAAAGCGATGTAGCGGTTGAATACGCGCGGAAAAATCACCGGACGTAAGTTTATGCGTTGCCTCAAGTATTCGATCGACTGGACGCGCAATCGTAATTTTTCGACGAATCCCGTCAGCAAAGCAAATAATCGCCGTTAAAAAGAGAATGTTACCAAATGTCAGTAATGCGCTGATGACCATGTTTTTACCGAGCCGACTCATCAACCCATAGAAAAGTAAAAAGGAACAAGTTACGACAAACGCAACCAACAGAAAGAATCCGATATATCCGCGTACCGTAAACAGACTCCTTCTGACGCGGGAATCCTGTCGTTTTTTAGTATTCATTTTATCACCGCTTTGTATCCCAATCCGTGTATGGTTATGATTTCAAAATCACTGCATTCTGAAAACTTATCCCGGAGTTTTGTGATATAGACATCTACGGTACGTGGGCTAGATTCTGTATCATATCCCCAGATTTCATCCATTAGCTGAGCGCGGGTAAATGTTTTTTTCGGATAGGAGAGCAACTTAAACAGAATATCAAACTCTCGAACAGTCAGCGATATCTCTTTACCGGCAAGATAGGCGGAATGCTCATCGGCGTCTAAAGATAGCTTGCCGATGGAGAGCTTTCTGGAGATGACAATATTTGCTCGTCGCAACAATGCGCCTACCCGTAGTACTAATTCTTCCAGTTCAATGGGTTTTACCAAGTAGTCGTCAATACCAATTCGATATCCCTTCTGTTTTGCAGACATATCTTCACGTGCAGTTAGAAATATGATCGGCATCGTTTTGTCCGCTCCGCGAACCGCTTCGGCAAACGAAAAACCGTCCATCCCGGGCATCATGATATCAGATATCACAAGATTGAACAAAGTCTTTTCCATGGAATCGAACGCTTCAGCGGCATTGTAACATCCCGTCACGAGATATCCTGCGTCAGATAGATATGCACAGACGATTTGGTTTAATTTTATATCGTCCTCAACGACAAGTATATTGATCAAGAAAACACCATCCTATCAAAATTACTTCATAATAATTGTAGCGCCTATATGTTTCTGAGATGTTAAACTGAACGAAACCAAGGCAGCCCGCGAACCGCCTTGACTTTTTTCAGTTCCTTGCAGACTCGTTCGTCCTTGACTGATTTGCCCACCTAGGTGGCAAAGCTGTTTCTGCTGAACGTGTACAGTACCATCAACGTTCTAATCGACTTCCATTGTACAGTTGATCGGATACGAAGTCCATATACCAGCATTCGTTCACCGCAGATGAAAGTCCCTTCTCAGGTGCGCTTGAAGTGCTAATCTTAGTACGATACGAAACATTCCAACGGTTCAATACTTCCTTTAAGTAAAATCTCTAGACCCGCGTGCGGTTAATTTTCCACACATCAGATTTAAAAAGACCAGGCTCTTTCGGTAGCCGTATCGCTTTCTCATGGAGACGATTTCCCTGATGCTCATCTGCAAAAAAGCCTGCTCGTTGCGGGTTGGCCGCCTCCGATGCTATCACCGGTTGATTCGCGAAACCGTACCACTCTTGTGCTGGCTTGCGAGGAAGCGTTTTTGCAGATAACACACGGCATTCCGCTTATTGGTTGGCCTAAGTTTTTTTGTCAGTATTGCAGTATCAACTTGTCCAGACTCAGATCCACCAGCATCTTCGGCTTGACGTTCTCTTTGTCAAGCTGCCTCAGTTGTTTTTGTCACTTGGAGCATCCCACCGTACTTGCTCTTCATATGATTAAACGTCTGCTCCGCGATTCCGAGTTTTCTGCACACCTCCGAGGTCGGTGCGCCCAACTCCGCCTGTTTCAGTAAAAGACAAACTCCTTCTTACTTTGAGGCATTTATTTTTAATCTCACATCTTTTTAAAACTTATCAATCTCACTTTCTCGAATTATGTTCATAATGTTAATTTTGCTAAAATAAAAAGGTTTCTCCCAATTGCTCTATACTCAAAAGTATCTGTGTAATGAATTAGATTTTGATTTGAAAATACAACTTATGTAGGCGTTAATTTTTGCTACAGTATTTTACCTTTCTTGGTAAATTGCTTATTTTTTAGGCGCATTATTTCATATTGCTGAGGCATAAATATTCTTGTTGACTATTAGTTCGGAATTCTGTATTTTGATTTTATAGATATTAATACTATTCAGGAGGAGAAAAGCCATGGGTGAGATAGTAAAAGAGATCTCAATTAGCCAAATTGAAGATACTCGTTGGAAATCAATCTATGACTTTACGATCACGTGCGGTAATGCTCACACCCCTAAGAATCTAGCAATAGAAATATTGAAAAATTTAGGGGCACTATGCTCCTTCGACCAGGCATTTGTTTATTTTTTGGATGGGAACGGTAAGGTTTTCGATCGATACTTGATGAATATCAATGAACGTTGGGGGACAATGTATTTTGAGTATTTTGCGAGCCTCGATAATATGCAATACAACTATACAGCCGATATAAAAGAGGATCCAAACAAAGTTTTACTAAAAACATATGATTGGGATAATGAGCGTTCTTCAGAATTTGTTCCGAGTTATATACGTCCACGAGGTATTAAATACTCATGTGGTTTTCCTTTATTTGATTTAAATGGCAACTACAGAACAGTGATTGCGCTCGATCGTGTTAAAAACAAAGGGTTCAGCAATGATGAGCTTGCAAATTTACTTTTAGCAATCCCGCTACTCAATAATCTGCACAAGAATTTCTATTATCAGGGATTTGGGTTGAGTGCCATCAAAAAAGCAACTTGGGGACTGGCAAACTTGACCGCGCGAGAGATAGAGATAACTAATTTGTTGTGTCAAGGGATTTCACCAGCCAATATTAGTCGCACGCTTTACATCGCCCTCGCAACGACTTACAAACATATAGCCAATATTTATGAGAAACTACAGGTTTCCAGCCAGCAGGAGTTGCTGGTTCGTATGCTGCATCAAATCAGCTGATATTGCTTTTGGTTACGATTTCTCTAACCATCATGTTTCTATCTTAGCAAACAAAGAGGCTGTTGCCTGAACACCGGCAGCAGCCTCTTTCTATTGAATCATGTAGAATGCTGTTTCAATCCCAGAATTATTTGAAAAATATAGGCATTAATATTTATATGCGATTTATCAGCCTTCGTCGCCCCAATCAAGCTGGTTCCTCAAGAGTTGGCGAGTAATGGTATAAAGGGCTTGTGAGACGGGGTCGTTGAGAATTTCACTTGCTTTTTTTCGTGCCATAACCGGCTCATAAATGACAGCACGCATTTTGAACAGGTTGCTCAAGTCCGGGTTTTCATCTATAAATGTATCCCATGAAACCTTGCCGAAATAGGAACTGTTGAGTTGACCGACCAACATATGTGTGTATGATGGGTCAGCATCCATGGAACTCATATTATAGCCCGCTGTTTTCAGTAGGTGCAGCGTCTTAAAACCTTCGATTTTTCTAAACTTTCTCAGGAGTTCCTTTGTGAAAATTTGCTCCGGAGATTTATTTCCAATAACACCTAATTTTACGAGCAAGATGGACTTATCGCCCTCAAAGTCTGCAAAGTCTGCAAAATCATCAACCATAACATCCGGCGTCCAGTAGTCCTCAATAAATTTTTCGATATCAAATGATGTCGACATCGGCATTTTGTGACTGTCGAGTCCCCAAACATTACATGTGCTTGTCCAAGCGTCTAGATCAAAGAGTTCATATACCGTAATCACGCTATAATCAAGGTATGCATTTTTCGGTTGAAACTTGCTGCGTTTGAACCGTTGAACTGCAATAGATCCTTCCATCTGCATACATGATAAAACGTGCTCTGAAGTATACCAGTTGTTCATTTCGTCTGCTCGGAATTCACTAACGGGGTTTGACATGCAAAGTGTAATTGCGTTCACAAGAAAACCTCCAAATATATTCAGTTTAGTTTCCAGTATAGATAAGCGTGGAGTGTTGGCAATACATAAAATTCATCATTTCTCGAGTGTATGGTACAACATTTTGATCAAAGAGACAGATAATATTCTTAGACATTCGTCCTGTTAGAATAAGAGAAACGATCATGATGAGATAACACTGTTCCAATATTTATTTCTCAGCGTGTCTTAATTGGCACTACTGGTCACGCCGGCATCCGTAGTTAAAAGAATATTTGATACAGAAGCAGCGTTTTGGAGGGCAAGTCTCACAATTTTCGCAGGGTCTACGATTCCAGCTGCCATCATGTTGACATACTCACTTCTCTCTGCGTCAAACCCAGTGCCCAAAGTGGATCGAAGCACTTTGTTAACAACAGTGACTCCTTCAATTCCGGCATTTTCGGCAATTTGTCGTGTCGGCTCCTTTAGTGAACCCATCAATATCATAACCCCGGTTTTCTGATCTCTGGACAATGTTTCAGCATATGCTTTTATCGCGGGACATATGTTAATATATGTTACACCGCCGCCCGGGACAATACCCTCTTCTACGGCGGCCCTTGCTGCGTGGAGCGCGCTCTCAATCCGTCCCTTTTTATCATTCAATTCTGTTTCGGTGACTGCGCCTGCGTCAATGATAGCAATACCATTGCCCAATTTCGCCAGACGTTCTTCCAAGCGCTTTTTGTCGAAATCATATTCGGACTTTTCTATCTGCGTTTGAAGTGCCATTTTTCTTGCGGCAATCATATCTTTATCGCCAGCTCCGCCAACAATGACGGTGTTTTGTTTCTCAACACGTACGTATTGAGCGTTTCCAAGCATGTCAAGGGTTGTCTCTCTTAACGAAAGTCCTGTTTCTTCAGTAATGAAGACGCCGCCAGTTAATAGCGCCAAGTCACTCATTCTGGCTTTACGGCCATCTCCAAAAACAGGAGGGTAAACGACGACAGAATTGAGGGCACCACTGAGCTTGTTTTTAACAAGCATTCCCAGAGCCGCTCCTTCAACACTTTCGGCGACAATCAAAAGAGACCTACCGCGCTCTGCAATCTGTCCTAGCAATATAATGATATCTTGTGGATTGGAAATGACTCGATCTGTAATTAAAATGTATGGGTTCTCCAACTCAGCAACCATACGACTTTTATCTGTAATCATTTCAGCCGAAACATATCCTCTTTCAAGATGCATCCCTTCTTTAACTTGAAGGGTTGTTTTCAAACCTTTAGACTCTTCAACGGTTATGATGCCCGTTTTTCCGACTTTTGCCATTGCTTGCGCAATTATTTTTCCGATTTCCGCATCATCTGCTGCAATCGACGCAACTTGCTCAATGGCTTCAAATGTATCAACTGGTTTTGCAAGACGCTTTATAGCTGCAACAGCAATCTGCGTCGCTCCTTGAATGCCCTTGATAAGTTCCTTGGGATTAGCACCAGAAGTTATATTTTTATATCCTTCGCGAACAATGTATTGCGCCAATATTATTGCAGTAGTAGTTCCATCGCCGACAACGTCGTTGGTTTTCGTGGCTACTTCTTTCATCAACTTGGCGCCAATATTTTCAAAGTAATCTTTGAGCTCAAAATCTTTGAGAATAGTCGCGCTATTGTTTGTAATGATTGGAGACCCAGGGAGATGCTGGATTAACACGTTGCGTCCTTTGGGACCAAGAGTGGACTTAATAACATTTGCAAGCTGGTCGATTCCGGATAGAATTTTTTCCTGAATCTCCGCATTGTATTTGATTTCATTCGCCACAGAACAATCTCCTTTCAAGTGCTTTGTAAATATTAAATGTATCATCTTGCATCGATCAGTCATATACATAAAATTCATTATTTATCATACATATTTCTATTCATTACCATGTTGTATGTGCTTTGGTAGAATCAAATTGCCTGATAAAAAAAGAACGTTAATCGCTTTGTAAGCATGTCGGGGAGACCCTCTTCCATTGATCTGCTAAATGATGTGAGGTCTGAAATCATTCACTGACATTTCAAATGAGTGTCTCGTAATTCAACATTGCACAAATAATATTCCAAGTAAATTTATAAAGAAGACGGAGAAGAATCATGGATAAAGAGACTTTATTCTACATGTCTGCGGATTCACTGGATGACCTGAAACCTTTGCATGAAGTGTTCAACTTGCAAGGGAAAGTAGCTGTGGTAACCGGAACCGTCGGACTGGCTATTTTCGTAATCAATCGCCTTGCGGAATGTGGAGCGAAAGTAGTCTTTGGGGGCCGTACTGAGGAATGGGGAAAATTGGCGGAAGAGACGCTGCGCGATAAAGGGTATGATGTAAGCTTTCTGAAGACCGATGTTCGCAAAGTGGATGATTGCTACGCACTTACAGAGTTTGCTGAAAAAAATTACGGGAACGTTGATATCGTTGTTCCTGTAGCGGCAACGTGGGGAGCACGTGCATTTGTAGATATGAAGGAAGATGAATGGGACGATGTACTTGATACCGATCTCAAAGGGCAGTATTTCACCGTTCAAGCAGCCGTTCGCAGCATGATACGTGGGGGCAAAGGCGGCAAAGTTGTTACTATCGCATCGGTTGCTTATCGAGGCGATGACATGCTGAAAATGGCTATGATGACAAACTATAACGCTGCCAAATCAGGCATTCTAGGCATGACGATTGGTATGGCAAAAGAACTCAAGCAGTACGGAATTAATGTAAACTGCGTTGCACCGGGCGGAATGCTCACGCCCGGGGCGATGATGAATAACCTCAAGTCCTCCGAGCTTTACGGTAGTGAGTGGGACGAGGATGTCAAGAACTTTGGATCTGCAACGCCGATGTCTACTACTCCTGACGAGATGGCGCTCATGATCGTGACAATGTGCACGGATGTTTCCAACTTCATGTATGGGCAGACAATTGAAGTCGATGGCGGAGCACAGTTTTCTTTCCAGCAGAAACCATGGAGTTATACGATGGAAGGCGGTATCCACGCTAAATGAGACATTACCTCCGGAAAAGCCGGTGGTGAGAATACAATCAAAAAATAGGAGGAATTTATTATGGCTATCAATTCGAAGAGCAAATTGAGGGAGATTCTTGATGATCCGCGCGCTGTTGCAATCATTGAAGAATACAAACCCGGCTTCTCTAGCGATCCGCTGATGGGACCGTGCATGGGCATGCGTATGAACCTGCTGATCAAATTCCCGCAGGCAGGTTTCTCTGATGATGTTCAAAAACTTATCACAGAAAGACTTGACGCGCTGGATGCATAATTAGCTAAGGCAGGATGGCGCATCGCAATAGATGCGCCATCCTATCATTTTGATGTTAACAACGAAACGAGAAATATATGATCGACTATTTTGGATATAAAGGGAAAACCTGCGTATTAACAGGTGCGTCCTCCGGAATTGGTAAAGCGACCGCTACCCTACTGGTTGAAATGGGAGCTGAAGTTTATATATTGAGCCGAACAAAACCCAACGTTGAGGGGATTAGTAGCTGGATCCAAACTAACTTAGAAAACAAATCATCGATCGATCAGGCATTCAAACAATTGCCATGTGAAATTGATCGGTTCTTTGGCATCGCCGGGGTCTCCGGTATTGCCAATTCATATGAAGAAACAATTATTATAGACTTCTTAGCCAACAAATATATCACCGAAACGTATCTGCAGGATCGTGTTGTCGATGGGGGAGCAATTGCTTTTGTAACTTCAACTTCGGGGGTGCGTTGGGCAAGACAGGACTTGATTGCCGAGTATATATCAATCGTAACCGCCGAGGGGTGGGATGCTACTATTCAGGCAATCAAAGAGCTGGATCAAAGTGATAATATGGGAATCATGGCATACATGTTGGCAAAGCGTGCTATGAACTACTATGCGGCGACAAAAACCGCTAAGTTTGCAGATCATGATATTCGGATCAATGTCGTCATGCCCTGCTCAACATCAACCCCGTTTATTTCAGAGTTCCTTAGCGTTATGGGCTCGGATGACAAAAACTTTCGAGATGCGATTGGTAACGGAAAGGAATACGCAACGCCTGAAGCAATGGCAAAAGCAATCGTATATCTGAATAGCAATTTTGCTGAGTATATTTCAGGAATCGGATTAATCGTGGATTATGGTATGGAAGCAGCAACTCTGTGCGGCCAGACTAGGGATCTATTAGGAATGAATCTAATTTAGGAGTTTGTAAAAATATGAAAACGGTCAGTGTTATCTCCGGTGGTGCAGGTGCAATTGGGCGAGCAACAGCAATAGAACTAGGTAAATTGGGTATCGTAGTAATCGGCGATATGCTTGAAGAGAATATTGAATTCACCGACCGTATCCTTACTTCGCTCAATATTGAACACTACAATATGGTTATGGATGTTCGTGACAGGTTGAGTTGCGATAGATTTGCCGCGTTTGCATCCAAGTATGGACCGATTACGAATTTCGTGAACATTGCTGGCGTTGCACCAAGTACCTCGTATACAGAAGCTGAGATGGCATCATGCGCGGAAATATATGAAACAAATGTGATAGGCGCTCTCAATACGTCAGAGGCTTTCTTCCCGTATATGAACGATGGCAGTGTGATGATTCAAACCGCATCGCAGGCTTCTTATCATGTACAAATGGATGATCAGATCATGAAGATTTTCAAGAGTTGCTATGACAATGGCTTTCTGGATCGATTGAAAACGCTCACCGAAGATTTTGGTGAGTATGACGGAAACGGGCAGGCATATTGCTTGAGTAAGCGCTTTGTTATTGAATATTGTAAGGCTAGTACTTGGCGTTTTGCAAGCAAAGGAGCCCGTTTAGTTACCATTTCGCCCGGCACACATTGGACACGTCATATTTGGGATTTGGATGAGGATACTCGTGCCGGAAACATGGGAGTTACGCCCTTGCAATGTTATGGTCGCACGAGTGATCTAGGTCAAGTATACGCGTTTTTGTGTAGCGCAGCGGCTAGATATATAACAGGTATGGATTTGTTGGTTGATGGCGGAGGCATGACAACTTTTGGTGCATGGCGAATCAAGTAGACGCGATAATCTCCAAACACGCGGGGAGATATGGCGTATTTGAGCAACCAATTGCAAAATAAAAAGCAGATCCAAATCTTGGTAGGGGACACGAATATGTCTATCGTTAAAGTTCACGGTTATAAAGGCGTCGAAATAGAGCGCATCAAGAATCACAGATCTCCACAACACACAGAAACCCTCATGAAGGAAGCTGCAATCGATAAGGTAGTGGAGATAAATGATCTAGAAGTTCCGCAAGATCAGATCGATGAAGAAGTCACAACGATGGTTATTGAACTGAATCACAGGTTGAAATATGAAAGTCTTGCAACAGGGGCTTATATTAGTTTGTCACAAGAGGATCGTGAAGATTATTTAGCGCAATTTAACAGGGAAGCTTTCAAATTGGTAAAAACACGGCTGGTAATCAAAGCAATTATCAACGAAGAGAAATTCACACTATCAAAAGACGAACTGGAAGCCGAGGCGATAGCCATGGCTGCACGTCAGCAGACCTCTGTTGATGAAGTTAAAAAGTTTCTCGGAGAAGATCTGGAAATGCTGAGAAGTGATTTGCTGATCAGGAAAGCAATTGACTTTGTGTATACGCATGCAGTGATAACCTGATCTCCATTTGAACCCAGATATATGAACATGAGAAATGCATAGAATTAGGTATTTTATAAAAATCATTTTTTAGTATTGTTACCTATGATGGTTGACGATACTGGAAAGCACGCAAAAAGTGAAAGGAGCTACAAAAATGTCTGAAATCAAATCGGAAGACAAAAACGTCAAAGGCTCAAAAATGGTGAAAGGGCGTAAGTCCATCGCCTATTTGCAGCAGCTCAAAGATGAGGGAACGAAGATCGTTCAGATGTGCCCGGCGATCAGAGACCAGTTCTGGCCGATGGCTGCGGAAATGGCCGGTTGTGACATTTGCCGTTTAACGGTTCCCGGAGATGGTACCGATGATCTGGAATGGCAGATGAAGATCGCCCCCTGGTGGATTCGCATCGTCCGTAATGCTGCGAAAATCATCCACATCAACTACTACATGCCCACCCCGTCGTTTGCATCCAAAGAAAGAGCTTTGGCATACGGCTCGGAATACATGTATGTTGGCGCGGATTCCCTGCTGCCCATGGGCGTCAATAATGAAACGCTGAAGTACATGGCAGACAACTGGCTTGTCGTTTTCGGCCATGTTGGTGCTCTGTCCGGCTGGCAAACTGCTGCACAAGGCGGCTATAAGCGCATGGGCAAAACCGCTGAAGATGCCATGAAGGTCTTCCGTATGGCTTACGAGTATCAGGAAAACGGCATGAAAGCCATGACCATTGAGCTGGTGCCTATCGAAGTTACCAATGCTATTGCAAAGAAGCTGCGCGTTCCCGTAATCGGTATCGCGGCTGGCGGTGCTGCGGATGGTTCCGAAATGGTCGACCTCGATACGTTCAACATGATGCCCAGCTCTCCTTCGCACGTGAAGCAGTATGCCGACTTCTTCCCTTGGGCAGTCGAAGCATACGCGGATTGGGCTGAAGATGTACGCAGCGGCGCATATCCGGAAGATAAACATGGTGTCCATATGGACGAGAAGGAACTTGAGAAGTTCCTCAGTGCGATCGAGAAAGCGTAATTTCCGCATTGCATAGATGAATTTCTGTTCCGCAAAAAGTATGAAATTCAACATGCTTGAATAACGAGATGGCGCAGATTACAGGCTACTACACGAAGTAGAACAAGGAAAGCTGGCGCGCTAAGAACGCGCCAGCTGACTTTTAAGGGACAATTACAGATAATTTAATCCAATCAGATCTGTTATAAAAAAGCAAACAATCGATTCTTGCATTTTTTTCCTTACGATCATTAGTGCATAGGCATGTATCCAAATGCGGAATCGTGAAAATTATTAACAACAAAAATAAAAAGGAGCAAGAATCATGCTGGATCCTACAATTTACAAAGACTGGCAAATTGCAGAAGATGCGGAGAAAAGCTTACCCTCTATTGAATGGTTCCGCGAGAAAATGGGACTATTGTCGGATGAAATTATTCCTTACGGCAAAACCCCGAAACTGGACTTCATGAAAATCATGGACAGATTGCAGGACAAGCCGGATGGCAAGTACATTGAAGTAACTGCTATCACACCGACTCCGCTTGGCGAGGGAAAAAGCACAACAAGTCTAGGCCTGATTGAAGGGCTTGGTTATCTCGGAAAAAGCGTCGGCGGTTGCTTGCGCCAGCCCAGCGGTGGACCGACCATGAACGTCAAAGGCACCGCGGCAGGTGGCGGTAACGCATTGTTGATTCCAATGACTGAATTCTCGCTTGGTCTGACAGGCGATATTAACGATATCATGAACGCGCACAACCTTGGAATGATTGCTTTGAACGCGCGTATGCAGCACGAACGCAATTATGACGATGAGAAGCTTTCTGCTTTGGGGCTTCGCAGGCTCGGTATCGATCCGAATCGCGTCGAGTGGAATTTTGTGATGGATTTCTGTTGTCAGGCTCTTCGTAAAATGGAGATTGGTCTTGGAGAAGGCACAACGGAAGGATATCGCATGACGACGCGCACAAATATTGCCGTGTCTTCGGAGTTAATGGCGATTCTCGCGGTTGCATGTGATCTACGCGATTTGCGCGAGCGCATCGGGAAAATCGTATTGGCATACGACATGAGCGGAAAACCGGTTACCGCAGAGGACCTGGAGGTTGCCGGCGCAATGTGCGCTTGGATGCGGAACTGCATTAACCCGACGCTTTGCTACACGGTTGAACATCAGCCTTGCCTTGTGCATGCGGGACCTTTTGCGAACATTGCGATTGGTCAGAGTTCGATTATCGGCGATCGCCTTGCACTGAAACTGTTTGATTATCATGTGACGGAGTCTGGGTTTGCTGCTGATATCGGGTTTGAGAAGTTCTGGAATGTTAAGTGTCGTCTTTCCGGACTGAAACCAAATGTGTCAGTGCTGGTTGCTACCATTCGCGCGTTGAAAATGCACGGCGGCGGCCCGGATGTGCGGCCGGGACGCGCACTGCCGCAGGAGTATACCGAAGAGAATCTGGAGCTTCTTGAAAAAGGATGCGCCAACCTATTCCATCATGTGAAAAATGTCAAAAAGAGCGGCATTAAGCCGGTCGTCTGCATCAATAAATTCCATACGGATACCGATGCAGAAATTGCCCTTGTACGTCGCCTTTGCGCGGAACAGGGTGTGCGCTGTGCATTGTCGGAGCACTGGCAATATGGTGGAAAAGGCGCGAGCGAGTTGGCGCAAACCGTCATCGAAGCCTGTGAAGAACCGCAGGAGCTCAAATATCTCTATGATCTTGAGACACCGCTTCGCGAGCGCGTTGAGAAGATCGCGAAAGAAATCTATGGAGCCGATGGTGTCGACTGGAGTCCTCTTGCTCTGGAAAAAGCGGAGCGCTTTGAAAGTGACCCGAAATATGCGGACTATAGCACGATGATGGTCAAAACGCATCTCTCGTTGTCGCATGATCCAAACTTGAAGGGTGTACCCAAAGGCTGGCGGTTGCCTGTGCGTGACATCCTCGAATACGGCGGAGCTAAGTTCCTTTGCCCAATGGCAGGTACCATCAGCATGATGCCCGGTACCGGATCGAATCCGGCTTATCGTCGAATTGATGTTGATGTTGAAACCGGCAAGGTTTCGGGGCTCTTCTAATCCGCGCAGGAGATTAAAATGCAGAACAACCAGACAAACAAGATGACAGACAACTCCTGCGAAGCGTTCGTTTTTGCGCTTGCCTCGAATGCACCCGTACCCGGCGGCGGTGGCGCGAGCGCGCTCGTCGGTGCAATTGGGATGGCGCTGGGCGATATGGTGGGAAGCCTGACGCTCGGCAAGAAGAAATATGCAGAAGTACAGGCGGATATCGAGCGGCTCAAGCAAAAAGCCGGCGAGATCGAGCGGGAGCTGCTGAACCTGATCGAGCGGGACGCGGAGGTGTTTGAGCCGTTGTCCCGCGCGTACGGCCTGCCGAAGGAGACGCCGGAAGAGCAGACGCACAAAACGCAGGTCATGGAAGCCGCGCTCAAGGAAGCCTGCGCCGTGCCGCTTTCGATCATGGAACACTGCTGCGAGGCGATCAAGCTGATTCACGAATTTGCGCAGAAAGGAACCGCGATCGCGATCAGCGACGCGGGGTGTGGGGCTGCCTGCTGTCGCGCTGCGCTGACCAGCGCTTCAATGAACGTTTTCATCAATACGAAAGCCATGACGGACCGGACATACGCGGAAGAGGTCAACGGGAAAGCCAACGCGCTGTTGGAACAATATATCCCGCTAAGCGACGCCATCGCGGATTCTGTTCTCGCACGGTTTCGATAAGGAGTAAGAATGGCAAAACTATTATCCGGAAAAGATGTTGTTCAGACGCTGAACGAATCCCTTGCGAAAAGAACGCAGGAACTACGTGACAACGGAGTTGTCCCGTGCCTTGCTATCGTACGTGTTGGTGAACGCGGCGACGATATCGCATATGAGACCGGGGCGGAGAAGCGTTGCGAAAAAGTTGGTGTAGCGGTGCGAAAGTTTCTCCTTTCGCAGGACGCTTCGCAGGAAGATTTACTACGCGTGATCGAAACGGTCAATAACGACGATCGAATCCACGGATGCCTCATTTTTCGACCACTGCCGAAGCAGTTTGACGATGAACTCGTTCGAAATGCGCTGCTACCGGAGAAGGATGTAGACGGAATCACGGATGGTTCGCTTGCGGGCGTATACGTCGGAACGAAGCAGGGATTCCCGCCGTGTACACCGGCTGCCTGCATGGAGATTCTGGACTATTATGGCGTCCAAACTGCCGGAAAGCGCGCGACGGTGATTGGCCGATCGCTCGTGGTCGGGAAACCCGCCGCCATGATGCTACTTCAGAAAAACGCGACAGTGACGGTGTGCCACACGAAAACAATAGACATGCCCGCAGTGTGTCGCCAAGCTGAGATCTTGATCGTCGCGGCAGGTCGTGCCGGGATCATCGGGAAAGAGTATTTTTCCGGAGGGCAGATCGTGATCGATGTGGGCATTAATGTGGACGAACAGGGGAACCTGTGCGGTGATGTAAACTTCAGCGAAGCAGAACCGATCGTGGGCGCGATTACGCCGGTACCTGGCGGCGTCGGCACGGTGACGACATCGGTTCTTGTAAAACATGTTATTGAAGCTGCGGAAAGGAAACAGAAGAAATGAACTATTTCACTCCAGCTGAGTTTGTAGAGAACTACGCACTGATCGGCGAAAAAAAGTCCAATGCGCCGGTTTGGAAGCTGTTCCTGCTGGGCATCTTCGGGGGTCTGTTCATCGGCCTGGGCGGCGCGGTGACGAGCACGGTTTCGCACACGCTGACCAACGTCGGCTTGATTCGACTGGTGAGCGGGCTGCTGTTTCCGTTTGGCCTGATCACGATCATAATGACGGGTACTGAACTCTTTACGGGTAACTGTCTGATTAGCATCTCCGTTCTCGAACGGAAAGCGACCGTCGGCGGCATGCTGAAAAACCTCGCTGCCGTGTATATTGGAAACTTTGTCGGATCGGTGCTGCTTGCGGCGGGTCTTGCGTTTTTTGGTCAGATGAACTACTCGGCAGGCATGCTTGGCGAATACGCGATTAAGATTGCTGCATTGAAATGCACGCTACCGTTCTGGAACGCGTTCGTCTCCGGCATCTTTTGCAACATCCTCGTCTGCGCGGGTGTAGTGCTCTCGCTTTCCGCGAAGGACGTCGCAGGGCGCGCGATCGGAGCGTTTGTGCCCGTTGCGCTGTTTGTGCTCTGCGGGTTTGAACACTGTGTGGCAAACATGTTCTTCGTTCCTGCCGGACTGTTCGCGCTGACGGTGCCGAAATATGCAGCGCTCGCGGTGGAGGCTGGGCTCGACACTTCGGTGCTGACTTGGGGAAATTTCTTACTCAAAAATCTACTGCCGGTGACACTGGGCAACATCGTAGGCGGTGTTGCGCTAGGCGCTACCCTTTGGGTAGCTAACAGAAAGAAGGGGTAAACGACAGTAAGAGAGAATAAAATGTAAAAAATTGTCGCAGAGTAGGTTCGTCGCGTAAAGTGCCGGTGGATGGGAAGTCGCCGCCGGACGAAGGAACCAACAGGTTTCGCGGTGACGTTCCGCATCCACTGCCGCATTTGAGGGGATTAGATCCTCCGTTGCGGCGTACTGCAAAGGAGGATTTTATTTATGTCAGAACAGAAAAATCAAAAAAACAAAAGGATCATTTCGATTCAATCACTTGTGCTAATGGCAACGTTGGTCGCCATGGAGATCGTGCTCTCCAGAATGCTGTCCTACTCTGTGTGGGATATGAAGATTGGGTTTGCGTTCCTTCCCGTCGTCATCGCGGGAATCGTCCTTGGCCCTGTTCGTGCCGCAATCGTAGCTGCGCTGGCAGATTTCCTAGGGGTTATGTTGCTCCCGATTGGGCCGTATTTCCCCGGCTTTACACTGACCGCGGCACTGGTTGGCACTCTATATGGATTATTCCTGCACAAAAATCAATCGTTCTGGAAGATTTTGGTATCCGTCTCGATTCATCAGCTAATCTTAAGCTTGTTGCTGAACACCTACTGGATCTCCGTGTTGTACGATTCACCGTTTGCACCGCTTCTGGTAACAAGACTTTTACAGTGCGCGGTGATGATTCCGGTTGAATTACTGGTGATCGGGTTGATGGTCAAAACATTGGGTGAATTTTTAAGAAAGAAGGCACTGCAATGGGCATAGAGGAGGCACTGCAATTTATCCATGCTACGAGTTGGATGGGAAGCTGCCTTGGATTGGATCGAATGCAGGATCTCATGGGGCGTCTGGGAAATCCGCAGGCGGAGTTGCGGTTTGTTCACGTGGCAGGGACAAACGGAAAAGGTTCCATCTGCGCGATGCTTTCTTCTATATTTAAATCAGCGGGTTTCCGGACGGGGCTATATACCTCGCCGCACCTTGTGCGCATCAATGAACGGATGAAGATCAACGGAACGGATATTTCCGATACTGCCCTGATCAACGTTGCGGAACAGGTAAAAGCCGTCGTCGACCAAATGAATGAAAAACCGACTGAGTTTGAAGTCATCACCGCGATGGCATTCCTCTACTTCCTGCAGCAAAAGTGTGACATCGTCGTTCTGGAGGTGGGCCTTGGCGGAAGGTTGGATGCGACGAATGTGATTCCCGTGCCAGAACTGGCAATCATCATGAACATCGGGCTAGAGCACACCGAGGTTCTTGGAGACACGCTCCAGGAAATCGCTGGAGAAAAAGCGGGTATCATCAAGCGGGGCGGAACGGTTGTCTTTTACCCGCAGTTACCATCTGTAGAATCTGTGTTTGAAGAGGCCTGCGTGCAGCGAAACGCTGCATTTCTCCGTGCCGACATAGAAGAAGTTCTCGTGAGAGAAGAATCATTGGAGGGCTCTTTATTCGACTGGAAACAAATGAAGCAGCTTCGAATTAATCTGCTGGGACGTCATCAGGTTTGGAACGCCGTTACCGCGCTGACCGCTGTGGAGGCGCTGCAGAGAAAGGGCTGGGAAATTGGTGAGGGTGCTATTCGAGATGGGTTAGCCAATACCAAATGGCCGGCACGGTTGGAGATCCTCTGCAAAGCACCGCTTTTTCTTCTGGACGGCGCGCATAACCCGCAGTGCGTTGAAATGTTGGAACAGAGCATGCAAGCTCTGTTCCAAGACCGGAAAGTCGTGTTTTTAGCAGGAATACTGCGGGATAAAGACTATCTGCAAATGTTGAAAATGATATCACACCGGATCAAAGAGGTCATTTGCTTAACCCCTGACAGCGACAGAGCACTGCCTGCGGAAGCTTTGGCGAGCGTGCTGGAGGGCTTTGATATCAAAGCGACGGCATTTGACGAAGTGGAACGAGGAATCATTGCCGCATTAACTGCCGCGAAGGGCAGTCCCATCGTCGCGTTCGGCTCACTGTATTTAGCCGGAGGGATACGATCCATTTTCCCTCGCGCATTTAAAAAATGGCAAAGGAGAGAGAGTATTCGCTTGCGAAATGCGATGTCGGAAAGTCAAAGAGCAGCACGATCGCACATCATCGTTCAATGCATAGCGGATAGCTCTGAATTTGAGAAGGCAAATACGATCATGAGCTATCGCGCGGTCAGAGGCGAAGTTAATCTGGAAGAATTGGATCAGATCGCTTTGCAAAAGAATAAGAGAGTCGTTTACCCACTTTGTGTGACCCAAACGGAAATGGTCGCTCTCTATCCAAACAATCGAAGTACATGGCGAAAAGGTGCCTTTGGGATTCTCGAACCAAACCCGGAAGACTCAACGCTCATCCAGCCTGAAGAGATAGATTTGGTATTATGCCCATGCACGGCGTTTGATGAAAACTGCAATCGACTTGGAATGGGAGCAGGGTATTATGACAGATTCCTACAGCAGTGCAACCATGCGATGATTGCAGCTGTTGCATTCGAGGTGCAAAGAGTGTCAAATGTGATCACGGAGCCGCACGACTATCCGATGGATCGGATTTATTCGAATTATAGCTGCTATCGAAGGAGCTAGATGTACTAAACGAAGCCAAGAAGAAAATAATAGTTGGACAGGAGACATGGATGAATCGAATTACGACCAAGCGCCCATTGCATGAGACGGTCACGCTAATGGAAGTGGAGGCGCCCTATATCGCGAAGAAAGCGAAGCCAGGGCAGTTCATTATCCTGCGCGTAGATGAAAATGGTGAAAGAATTCCTCTGACCGTTGCAGGAACGGACCCCATAAAGGGCACCGTTACGATCATATTTCAAAAAGTTGGAGCGACAACCAAGCGGTTGGACTTGCTGAACGAGGGCGAGTTTCTGCATGACTTTGTCGGCCCGCTGGGAACGCCGAGTGAGATTGATGAGTGGAAAGGCAAAAAGGTCGCAGTCATCGGAGGCGGTCTTGGTATTGCGATTGCATATCCTCAGGCTAAGGCGCTGCATGAAGCGGGCGCGGATGTCGATATCATCGTTGGTTTCCGAAACACAAGCCTGTTTATTCTGGTGGACGAGCTGCAGGCAGCCTGCAATCATCTCTTTGTCGTGACGGACGACGGCAGCAACGGTCATAAAGGGTTTACGACAACCGCGCTGCAAGAACAGATGGACTCGGGCGTCAAGTATGATTGCGTGATCGCCATCGGTCCTATGGTCATGATGCGCGCGGTATGCAATATGACGAAGCCTCTTCAGATTCCGACGATCGTTTCTATGAATCCAATCATGATCGACGGCACGGGCATGTGCGGTGGCTGTCGTGTTTCGGTTGGCGGCGAAACGAAATTTGCATGCGTGGACGGGCCTGATTTTAATGGTCACCTGATCGATTGGGATGAAGCAATCGCGAGAAGCAAGATGTATAAAAAAGAAGAACAATTAAGTGAGGAAAAACTCGCCTGCAATCTTCTGAACGTCGATCTTCAGACCAAGCGGGGAGGGAACTGACCTATGCCGAATATGAGACTGACCAAACTGCCCGCGCGCGAGCAGGATCCAGATATCCGCAACTGTAACTTTGAAGAGGTGTCGCAGGGCTACGACGAGGCGATGGCCATCGAAGAAGCGACGCGCTGCCTCAACTGCAAGCATAAGCCCTGCGTGGACGGCTGCCCCGTCAACGTAAAAATCCCGGAATTCATCCAGCTGGTGATCGCCGGCAAGTTCATGGAAGCCAACGACGTCATCCGCTCCACCAACGCCCTGCCCGCCGTCTGCGGACGTGTCTGCCCGCAGGAGACCCAGTGCGAGGAAAAGTGCGTGCGCGGCATCAAGGGCGAGCCGGTCGGCATCGGACGTCTGGAACGCTTCGTCGCGGACTACGCGATGACGCACGGCATGGAGACGCCGGTACCCCTGCCCGACAACGGCAAGAAAGTCGCCATCGTCGGCAGCGGCCCCGCGGGCTTAACCTGCGCGGGCGACCTCCGCAAGCTCGGATACGAAGTGACGATCTTCGAAGCGCTCCATACCCCCGGCGGCGTGCTGGTCTACGGCATTCCCGAATTCCGTCTGCCCAAGCAGCTCGTGCGGGACGAGATCAAGATTCTCGAGGACATGGGCGTGAAGATCGAGACCAACATGGTCGTGGGCCGCAGCATTACGCTCGACGAATTGCTTGAAGAAGAAGGCTACAGCGCGGTCTTCGTCGGCAGCGGCGCGGGACTTCCGCGCTTCCAGGGAATCCCCGGCGAGAACCTCAACGGCGTGTATTCCGCCAACGAATTTTTAACGCGTATCAACCTGATGAAGGCGTATAATTTCCCGAATTCGGACACGCCGGTTCAGGTCGGCAAAAACGCGGCAGTCGTCGGCGGCGGAAACGTCGCGATGGACGCGGCGAGAAGCGCAAAGCGGCTGGGCGCGGAGAACGTCTATATCATCTATCGCCGCGGCGAAGCGGAGATGCCCGCGCGAGTCGAGGAAGTGCACCACGCGAAGGAAGAGGGCATCATCTTCAAGATGCTGACGAATCCCACCGAGATTCTCGGCGACGAGAACGGCTATGTCAAGGGCATGACCTGCGTGGAGATGGATCTCGGCGAACCCGATGCCAGCGGGCGCAGACGCCCGATTGTGAAAGCGGGCAGCGAGCATACGATCGATGTCGACACCGTCGTGATCGCCATCGGCAACAGCCCGAATCCCTTGATCAAGAACACCACGCCGGGTCTCGCCACTGAAAAATGGGGCGGCATCATCGTGGACGAATGCACGGGCAAAACCAGCCGCGACCACGTCTACGCGGGCGGCGACACGGTCACGGGCGCCGCGACGGTCATCCTCGCGATGGGCGCGGGCAAGACCGCAGCAAAGGCGATTCATGAAGAATTGAGTCAATCGCATTGATCTCTAAATTAATGAGCAGGAGGAACCGATGGAACAGACACTCGTAATCCTTAAACCTGACGCAGTACGGCGACGGCTTGTGGGCGAGATTCTTTTAAGATTAGAACGTAAGAACCTTTCTATCGTGGATGTGAGGCTATTGACTCTCGATAGGGAAACAGCGAAAGAGCATTATCAGCATGTAAACCATCTGCAGATATTCGAGAATATCATATCTTACGTTACAAGCGGTCCTTGCATCGCGATGATTCTATCAGGCGATAAAGCCATTTCGATTGTTCGGAATATGATAGGAAAAGCAAACGCACTCGAATCTCCACCGGGAACAATCCGTGGCGATTATGGGATGTGTGCGTATGAAAATCTGATTCATGCCTCAGACTCTGAAGAAAATGCCAACATCGAGATTGCGAGATTCTTTCCTGACAGAATGTCTTCAAAATAGCTTGTAGGTATCTGAATGAATAATATTTGGCATGGAATTCAGCCGGCGCGAATTACACCGAAAGATTTTATTGGTGTAATTGAAATCTCCAAAGGCAGCAAGATGAAATACGAGCTTGATAAAGAAACAGGATTACTGATGCTTGATCGAGTATTGTATACTTCAACCCACTACCCTGCGAATTACGGGTTTATTCCGCGTACTTATGGGGACGACCTTGATCCGCTGGATGTTCTGGTATTGTGTTCGGAGCCATTAGCTCCCATGACGTTGGTACGCTGCTATCCAATAGGAGTAATTCGTATGGTCGACAATGGAAGGAACGACGAGAAGATTATCGCGATTCCGTTCAGTGACCCGACCTATAATCAGTTCCACAGCATCGACGAGCTTCCGAAGCATGTGTTTAATGAAATGACGCATTTCTTCTCTGTTTACAAAGCCTTGGAAAAGAAAGAGACGGTTGTGGATGAAGTGCAACCGACCGAAGTTGCGATCAAGATAATTGAAGCGGCAATCGATTCGTACGTTGAACATTTTTGCAAATATAATAGCCTGTAGCTAAGATGACGTGTAATTTGTGAGAAGTCGGAAGCAGAAGCACCAACCTATTATTTAAAACGGGCGTAGGGCAGTAGATTTTCTGAGGTAAAACTCATCAGACCCTAGTGATACGCTAATGCAAATTAGAAACCCGCTGACGATGCGGGTTTTTTTGATTTTTGGTGAGCATTGTGTTTTTTCACTTGACCAAGATTGATGACGAATATGAAATATAAGCTTTCGAAAATTGGTATTACTTTTTGCCCCACATGCTGTCATAAGTTCGGGAATCTCAATAACAGTTGTACATATGGACATTAAAATCGTCCTAATAGTTCAATTGTTGACTTTTCCAAAGAAGGTATTTAAGAGGTTGTATTTGTGCAGTGATCGAACGTGAAATTGTTAAATTTCTCAAAGAAACCGCTCTATATAACGTGAAATAATATATTTTCGCAAAAACGGGCATTTTGTTTCCGCTTTTGGAAAGTCAAAACGTTTTATTTATATAGAGGGAGAAAAAAGCGAATTTGAAAATCAATATAAATGATATCAAGGAGAAATATCTACATGAAGAGTGAAAGCGAAAAGGCTGCGGCTTGCGCGATGTTCGATGCCTTTTGCAAAGAGGTCTTGAGAAATGCCATGATCGATTACTTAAGAAAAGCAAAGCACGTCATTGTGCATGAGTTGACAGTTTCAGAACCAGAGAATTACCTAGGTGTAATGGAAAGAACTGAAGATAGATACAAATCTGATCATTTGTTGATCGAGTTCGAAGGCAATTCATACGCCTTAGATAACGATACTTTATATACAGCAATGTGTAGCTTGCCAAAACACCTACTTGGTGGATTGCTCCTAAAATACTGGCAGAACCAAAGGGATATAAAAATCGCAAAGCACTTTGATGTTACAACAAGAACGATTCGAGCTTGGAGAAGCCGAGCGATATTTGAAATACAGAGATGGTACAAGGATAATCATATTTTATCCGAGTGTCGCTCAAGTAAATAGTGGAGGAGCTGCTGAAGCGGCGGCGTTGATTTTTGGGAGGATGAAGTTAACCTACTCAAAAAAGTTTTATTAGATTTCTCAATATACAAAACTGTGAACATACTATGCGAAAACATGGGATGCTAGTTCCTGATGGAAAAAATTTCGCACGGTAATGGTGACATATCATCAGGGCATTTATTAGAACTCCTGTGCGATTCACCTATACTCTCGCGCGTTTCCTCGGGGTGGGTGCAAATTTTCTAGCCGCTTGTGTCGTAAATCATAATCGACCGATTTTCGCATAAGCAATCAAACACCAAAACCTGAAAAAGCCTGGAAAGGCGGGCTTTTTACATATAAAAAGTACTCACGAATTGTATCATTTCGTGAGTACTTAGCTGAATAAACCCTTACGAAGTGATACAATCGCGCGATTTCTTGAGGGTGGGTGCAAGTGGGTGCAAGTATGATTAGGCTAAGCAGAGGGCCTAAATATCTGCAATTAATGCAGGAAGGTCATTTGGTAGTCTTTCCTTCCCGACACGAAGGAGGGACATAAAGTAATTGCTATAGTACTTCACCTGCTGGACTTTTAAGATGCGTGTCCGAGTTCCTGCTGAATACAAATTACCAGTTTTTTTATAACGCCAGAGCGAGAATAGTGGATTATGATGTGGTTTGGTTCACGCCTCTTGCGTAGCGAAAACTAGGCATTTTTTGCTTTCTTCGCCTGTGCAGCACGAATCTTGTCAAGCATATGGAATCGGTTTAGTTCTTCCTCGGTAAACGGATAAGGACTATTCTTGTCTGCCAGTAGCACATAAAAAAGTAGATAGTAAATGACACCCATAAATAGAATTAGATATATGGCACTAAAAATCCAATCCTGCGTGCTTGCAAGGTCATTGCTGATAATGTAGTACAGGTAATAAACGCCAATGGGGACAAATCCGAATACCGTGGTCAAAAAGCCGGGTGTGTACAGCGTTTTCAGATTAAGGCTGCCTACAAACACATGAGGGATAATTTGCACCAGACCAAATACCATAGGAACAATACCCAACCACATCACATTCGGCAGGAAAATGGGAATCAGATACGAAGTAAACGCAATAAACAGATTACCCAGCATAGCATTGTTCTGATTCAGCGGATAGCGGTCATAAACCAAATAGCCCCTGCGCATGGTATTGGGCATGGCCTGTCCACCGCCCGGAAAACGGTATTCCTCAAACTGATGTAGCAGAATGACAATAAAATTCATCCACATCAAAATCTGGATTGTATTCAACTGTTTCCAGAAAACAGTCAACAAAACTCCTGCTATAATGGCACAGATACCACAAAGGTCGTACCAATGGTTTCTCATGAATTTCATATCAGAAAAACCTCCACGAAATATTTTAAGATAATGGACAACGTGTGCACTATCTGCTATAAATATATACAGAAAGGGAACCTTCGTCAATGGAATACAGAGATGTTGGACATTTCCGATAAAACTGACCATTAGCAGAAATGAGGAACAGTATGGCTGAAGAAAAGGATATTCGATTTCAAAGGGTGGAAGGCTTTATTCGCGAAACCATGATTCAGCTATTGCAGGAAAAGAGCTTCCACCAAATCACCGTGGACGACATCTGCAAACAAGCAAAAATCAGCCGTAGCGGATTTTACCTGCATTACAAAGATAAATATGATTTGGTGGAACAATATGTTGACAGTATGATAAAAATGGGGACTGACTCCTTTCTATCGCATGCAAACAGCCCAGATTTCATATTTGCGATAGTGAAATTTATGTGTGGTGATGGCAAACTGCTGGCATTGCTGATTTCAGACAATGGCTCACCGGAGGTACAGAAAATGTTGCTGTCTCTGATTCGACAAAACGCAAAAGATAACATTCTGGTGAAAATAGGTGTGCAGACAAAAAACGAAGCAGAATTGAATTATCTGATTTGCTATCTGAGCAATGCATCCTTTGGTATTTTACAGGAGTGGATTCGCTCCGGGCAGAAGGAAACACCAGAAGAATTGGCGCGAATTATGAAAACAATTTCTACAATAATGAAGCATGTATATTGAAGTGATCTGCCCCCGTTTTCTGGATCAGGAGCAATGTTAGGAAATGAATCGTTCTAGGCAGCAATCGGAACCACGGTTTGAGGGGCGGGCGGCCGCCCGCCGAGGCTCGAATGCGGCCTGACCTGATTGTAGTAACGAACCCATCGCTGCGTCAACACTTGCGCCTCATACATGGTGTCAAACAACTCGCCATTCAAGAATTCAGCCCGCATACGAGCATTGAAACTCTCGATATAACCGTTCTCCCATGGACTGCCCGGCTCGATATAGGCTGTAATGGAACCTGCATCTCTCAGCCATTTACGAATCTGTTTAGCGGTGAATTCACTTCCGTTATCGCTTCTCATATACTCCGGAACCCCGCGGGTCAGCATGAGGTCTGATAGTAATTCAATTACATCATTGTTCCGCCAACTTCTGCGTGGCACGCTGGCGAGGCATTCGTGTGTATGTTCATCCAGGACGTTCAGGAATCGGATCTTTCGACCATTACTGGTTCTGTCTTCTACAAAATCATAACCCCATACATGATTCTTATGCTCTGCTCTCAGACGGATGCAGCTGCCATCCGTTAGCCAGAGCCTGCGCTTTTTTGCTTGCTTTTTCGGCAGTTTCAAGCCTTCTTCCCGCCAGATTCGTTCAACGCGCTTATGGTTGATTAGAATTCCTTCGTTCCGAAGCATATAAGTAACCATCCGATACCCGACTCGTCCGTAATTAGTAACCAATCGGATGATCGCGGCTCGGATCTCGTCTTCGTCACTGCGTTTCACAGGTTCATAACGACAACTGTTGCGGTTGATTTGCAATACCCTGCAAGCCCGTCTTTCTGCCACATGATGTTTGACCACGGCATACTTGACAGCCGCTAAGCGCTTGGCAGGGCTTAGAAGTTTTTTGAGTTCACATCCCTAAGAATTGAGATATCCAACGCTTGCTCGGCTACCAGCTTCTTTAAACGTGCGTTTTCTTTTTCCAGCTCCTTCATTCGTCGCGCATCACTTGTGTTCATTCCACCGTATTCTTTTCGCCAGCGATAGTATGTCTGCTCGGTGATTCCGAGCCCCCTGCAGGCTTCTGTAATCGTTTTGCCTTGATTACAATGCAGTTCTACCTCCCGCAGCTTGACAATGATCTGTTCGACCGTGAAGTTCTTTCTTGCCATCTTCTTTCAGCTCCTTTGTTAGTCTTTTTTCTCTTTTTCCTAACATTGTAGCTGGCCCGGTTCCGTGGGGCTAGATCAATTTATATACTTTCCATTATAAAGCCCGGTTAAAGCAAGATGAATTGCCTCTAGTATAGTTGATTTCCCGGTTTCATTGTTACCAACTAAAATATTAAGTCCTTTGTTTAATTCTAATGTAAAAGGCCCCTGAAAACCCTTGAAATTACATATTTTTACTTTTGAGATGGACATTGCCACTATCTCCTTTTATTGAATGGGTTGAGTAGCCTAATAATGACAATTGAAACATTATAATATCAAGTATCGATGAAAAGCAGCCATCCGATTCAGGGTTATTTAAGAACTGATGTTTAACCCAACTTCAAAACAATCTCTCGAAAGCTCTCCATCGCTTCTTCAAGGATCTCAAGAATTTCTGCGGCGAGTACGTCAGGATCGGGCAGAGTGTCGAGGTCGGCGAGGGATTTGTCCTTGATCCAGAAGATGTCGAGGCTGGTTTTATCGCGGGATAGGATTTCGTCGATGCCATAGCGGCGAAAGCGGCCGTCCGGGTTCTCCGGCGACCAGGTTTCGCGGCGTTCGTGACGGTTTTCCGGATGGTAGCAGACAAGGAACTCCCGCAGATCTTCATACGCGAGCGGATGCTGCTTGAGCGTGAAATGTATATTGGTGCGGAAATCGTAGATCCAAACCTCGCGCGTCTGTGTTTCCGGCGAGGCGGGGCGCTTATCGAAAAAGATCACGTTCGCTTTGACGCCCGGCTTGTAGAAGATGCCCGTCGGTAGACGTAGGATCGTATGCAGATCGCAGGTTTCCAACAGCTTCTTGCGCACGATTTCGCCGACACCACCCTCGAAGAGCACATTGTCCGGCACGACTACCGCTGCCTTGCCGGTCGACTTGAGCAGAGTATGAATGTGCTGAATGAAGTTGAGCTGTTTATTCGAGCTCGTTGCCCAGAAATCCTGACGGTTGTAGACCAGATCCTCGCGCTCTTGGTCGCCCTCCTCGTTGGTAAACGTCATGGACGATTTTCTGCCAAACGGCGGATTGGTCAGAACATAGTCATACCGCTCGCCCGGATCGGCCAAAAGCGCGTCGTTTCGCGTGACGGGGACTACGCCATAGAGGTCTCCGATGTTGTGTAAAAAGAGATTCATCAGGCTCAGGCGGTAGGTGGTGCGGACGATCTCCCAGCCGTGGAAGGTTTCATTCTTGAGAAACTCCTTCTGGTCGCGTGTGAGCTGATATTTGCCGGAGATATATCGCTGCGCGGCGAGGAAGAAACCACCGCTGCCGCAGGCGGGGTCTACGATTGTTTTCATCGGTTCGGGGCGCAGGCACTCAACCATCGCTTCGATGAGAGGGCGCGGGGTAAAGTATTGGCCGGCGCCGCTTTTGGTGTCCTCCGCGTTCTTTTGCAGCAGGCCTTCATAGATGTCGCCCTTTACGTCTGACGACATGGAGACCCAGCTCTCCGCGTCGATCATCGTCACAATGCGCGCGAGCCGCGCGGGATCGCTGATCTTATTTTGAGCACCGGTGAAGATTTCGCCGAGGATGCCAGGCTTACCGCCGAGAGCGTCGAGGGTAAGCTTGTATTGTGCCTCTAGCGCCGCGCCGGAGAGGGAGCGAAGATCTGCCCAACCGTTGCCGGCAGGGATGCCGAGGCTGCGGTTATATGGCGGGCGCGCGTATTCGTCCGCCATTTTGAGGAAGATCATATAGGTAAGCTGTTCGAGGTAGTCGCCGTAGGACACGCCTTCGTCGCGCAGCACGTCGCACATCGACCAGACTTTGTTTAGGATGGTGGAGGGTTGTTCAGGCATGGGGTCTCCTAATTCTTGTCTTTTGTGGAATTATCTCGTTTCATCGAAATATCCTTTATAGATATTTCGCTAAAAAATGGCAATAATAAGACGATAAATACCGCACCAATTATTACCAATCGTTCAGTTGTTAGAGGAAGAACGTGTTGTTTATCCAGAACCAATACGGTTATTGCTGCGACGGGAATTAGAAGCCAACAAAACCACTTCATTCTATCGATTCGTTCTTGCTTTTTCACTTTTTCATGATTTAGTAACTTTGGCTCAACACCCAATGTCAGATATTCATATCTGACTGGTTGATACTTCGAAGATTCTGAACGAGTATTCTCAAATGGTCTGATTTCGGCATTGCTGTATACGATGTTTGTAACGTCATAGGCAATGAAATAGGGGGCTTCGTCTATTCCGAAAACCAAAGAACATTGAACACTAAAATCTAATCTGCGTACAGCTCTTCGGAGCTGTTCGATACCCAATAAGTAACTTTCATTTGTTCTTGATCCCTTAATTTCGAAAATTGAAATTGGGGTAACATTATCGTTCGCCAAGACCACTATATCTATAGCGAACTGGCGATCGCCCCATTCAAAAGCAATTCGGCTTTCGGGATAGCCATGTTTAAGCAAGTAACTTACAAGAGCATCTGCTGTGTTTTTATATAATTGCATTTTACAACCTCCCCTCAAACGCTTTCTTCAATATACTCTGCCGCAAGCTTTCCGCTTTGTTAAGGGACTCGTCTACGATTTGCTCAATCTTGTCGCATACGGACAGGCGGGATTCGATTTCGGTAACGATTTGCTTTTGATCTTGAAGGGAATAAATTGGTATCTTAAGTTGACAAATTTCCCCTGCGCTAATATTATTCACCCCGCTAGTTGAACGAGCTGTTCTCTCTATATAAACCCTAGATTCATGCGACGCAAGAAAGTGAAGCAAGAAAAAGCTATCCAATTTATCTGGCTTATTGATTCTTAACCTAAGTAAGTAACCAGCGAACACGCCATCCGTATCAAATTCACGGATAATTGCCGCCCTACCAACAAGTGATGGGCTTCCGTTTGAGCGAATGATTAAGATATCACCGATTCCGAGGCGAATAGGTGCAAGCTCAGATTCACTAAAGCACGCTGACTTGATATCTGAGTGACTAATGACTCCAAGAACGGGGTGGATATTTGGAATTCTGTATACGGGAGTCGAGTTTTCAACGTTGTCAAATGAGCACTTCTTCGCGGTTCCATACCGAGGAACTTCTATAAAATCACCCAAGGCTTGTTTTGCTTGAGTGTGCGATCCCGTTAAGTTACCCTCAAACGCCTCATTCAGCACCGCCTCCCGATACACTTTCAACTGCGCGTTGATCGTATGCAGGGCTTCAACACCCTTGTCCAATTCGGAGAAGAGCTCTTCAATCCGCGCGACGATGCGCTCTTGTTCGAGGAGAGGGGGTAGGGGAATCTGAATTGTAGCAAGGTTTTTCCTTGTGATCCTGCTCCGAGTTGTACCACTTTGCATGAGTTCGATGCTTTTGCGCGTTTGTGGTGCGTTCATCATTGCGCAAACATATCTTGGTGTAGCTAACGAATGATCAACTCGTAAGATGGCAACATCAACTACTGTAATATAGCTGTTCGCATGCGGTAGTGGGAAGACACATGCCCTACCCAGTGGGTCAGGCATGCGAGCGATCAAGACATCGTTTTTCTTAAGAAAAGTGCAGTTCAGCCTTTTCGCTGTTGAGTTAGTGACATGCCTATTTGATTTATCTAAAAATCGACCATCACCAATATCTGCTAATTGTATAAGCCTTATTTCTCCTAGTGGTGATTGATCTTTGGTTTCAATCCAATCGCCATCAGAAAACAACCCGGTCGTTCCCTGTAAATTATCGAGGGTCGAGTATCTTTTGGATGTCATCCCACCAAAACCTCATTCATCTCTTTTAACACTTCTAAATACTCCGCGCCAAACAACATATAAAACCGCCCAAGCCCACCCCGCGCATCAAACGGCGTATACTCCAGATCGTCTTTCTCAATACTCAGGGAGCACGCAACATGATCCTTGATCATTCGCAGCCATTCCATCTGCTCATTCGAGAAGTGGATATGTCCGGCGTTCTTCGCCAGCGTCCAACGCATGAAGTTAAAGTTGACCGTTTCCACAAACGGTGCGAGCTGATCGACCTGTCCCAGCGCAAAGCGCACGAGCGAAACGATATCTGCCAGTTGCTTCTCGGCGGAGCGCGGTTTTACCTGCGCAGGCGAGACAATAGCGTAACTATCCCAAACCCGCTCCGGTACCAGCCCATTCTGCCGCAGGAGATCGTGCAGCTCTTGCACCATGCTCAGCGTGAGCGCACGGGTGCGATAACTTCTATTATAGATAATGCTGAGTGCGGCAATCTCGTCGCGATGCGCCTCGATATACGCGCGGAACGAACCGGTGATCTCCGCTGCATGCGCGGCCTGCTGTTCGCCCCAACCCGCAAAGGTCATATGATCGAGATTGTCATTGTCAATGATCTGGTCGTGCGACTTTCTGACATCCTCAATGTAATCTCGCACTTGTGGATTATAAAACGGTAGGCAAGCGGCCTCCGCGAGCTCATGCTGCGCGACTTCCATCTGCCCGGGCAAAACATCCTGTTCGGCAGGAATGCCTTGTGCAGTTCGCGCGTAAGATTCTACCACGTCGTCGTCAAATGCGTCCAACAGTTGCTGAACCACTGTGCGGAGCGGCTTTCCGTTATTGATATCGGTGAATCGCTTATGTTCCTGGTCCGTCATGCGAACATCCAGCCGCGTGAGCCGTCCGGCGATGGTCGTAAGCGTGTCCTCGTCGTGAGCTCCCATAGCAACGTTCATCATCAAATCTTTGAGTGACACCGAGGGTTTTCGCTCCAGCGGACGGGAATCTGTTTTCAGCGTCTTGGTTACGCCAACCGCGTCTACGAGCACATAGCAGGACTTCGCATCCGTAGCAGAAGGCGAGACGCTTTGCAGATCGTCTTTCGAAAGGACTCGTGTACCGCGACCCTTCATCTGCTCAAAATAGTTGCGGCTGCGCACATCACGCATGAACAACAGGCACTCAAGCGGCTTGACATCGGTGCCCGTGGCGATCATATCGACTGTCACCGCGATGCGTGGATAATACCCGTTGCGGAAATTCGCGAGCACAGTCTTCGGTTGCTCCGCCTGATACGTGACCTTTTGGCAGAACTCATTGCCTTCACCGAACTCTTCGCGCACGATTTGAATGATATCTTCGGCGTGGCTGTCTGTCTTGGCGAAGATAAGCGTTTTCGGCACTTCTTTGCGACCCGGAAAGATCTCGGTCAATAGTTTATCGCGAAACGTCTTTATCACTGTGCGTATTTGACTCAGATTCACAATATCGCGATCGAGTTGTGTCCCGGAATAGTTTACTTCTTCATCTAATTGCTCCCAGCGTCGCTTTCGAGTAAGCCGATTTCTGCGCTCAACGGATTGCTGCAGAATGACTGCGCCGTTTCGTGTGATGTCCGTTTCGATAGTATAGATATCTCCGCTGACATTGACGCCATCAATAACCGCCTGTTCGTGTGAATATTCGCTCACAACGTTTTGGTGAAAAAACGCGAAAGTTCTTTTATCCGGCGTTGCAGTCAAACCGATGAAAAAAGCATCGAAATAATCCAGAACCTGCTGCCATGTATTGTAGATGGAGCGATGGCATTCATCAATCACGATAAAATCGAAAAACTCTGGTGGATAGGCTTGATTATAAACCACTTCGCGTGGACTTGCCGTGAGTGTATATTCGTTAGGCGACTCCTGTTCAAGACTTTCGTCCAATTCCTCGCCGCGTAGAATCGAGTACATGCGCTGAATCGTGCTGATACATACCTTGGTATCAACTGGAATGTAGCCGGAGTTTAGTCGCCTCACTGTATACAGCTCGGGGAAAAGACGTGCGTCGTCATTTGGCTTATATCGAAGAAACTCGCTCTCTGCCTGTTCGCCGAGGTTGCGAGTATCGACCAGAAACAGTATGCGTTTCGCGTTTGCACATTTTAAAAGCCGATAGACGGACGTAATTGCTGTAAATGTTTTTCCTGCGCCTGTCGCCATCTGAATAAGCGCGCGCGGCTTAGCTTTTGAAAAAGACTCCTCTAAATTTAAAATGGCACGTGATTGGCAGTCACGAAATCCTTCTGTATCAAACCTAGGGAAACACCGCATTCGATTGCGTAGCGTACTGCCGTCGCTCAGCAACTCTACAAGCGTCTCAGGACGAAAGAATGAGAAGACCTCCCGAGCACGCGCTTTCTCGTCCGCGTAGTCAGTAAATCTTGTCAGAATGTCAGTCGATTCATAGGCGAATCGAATTGGGAATGACTGCTGCCCCCAACGAATTTGACTCGTCGCATAGCGTAGCGACTGCGTCTCGACAGCGGACAAGGTCTCACCGAGGCTGGACGCTTTTGCTTCGATCACGCCAACCGGTTTGCGGTTGACAAACAGCACATAGTCGACCGGACCGCTCGTGGTTGGGAACTCACGAACCGCAACACCGCACGAAGCCAGAGGGTTGAACTGCTTCAGATCCTGAATTATCCATCCCGCATCACGTAGCTTTTGATCTATGATCTCACGTGCTTTTGCTTCCGGCGTCATAGAACGACCTTTCATACGACCCAGTTGTATTCATTATACTTTTTTCAGTTGTAGTGGACAAGGATGTAGAGCAAATTTTGAAAAGTTATTAAGTTCCATTTTTTTCTGAGAATATCTTATACTCCTGCGCGTTTCCCCTATACTCCCGCGCGTTTCCTCCGGGGTGGGTGCAAATCTACTTGCTAGTTATGTCGTAAGGCATGATCGACCGATTCTCGCACAAACAATCAAAACACCAAATACTAAAAAAGCCCAGAAAATCTGGGCTTCTTGCATAGAAAAAGTACCCACGAATTGTATCATTTCGTGAGTACTTAGCTGGAGGCGCCACCCAGATTCGAACTGGGGGTGGAGATTTTGCAGACCTCTGCCTTACCGCTTGGCTATGGCGCCATACCATTCTATTTGAAAAGAAATCCATTCATGAGACGGCGGTGTCGGTTGAATGCCGTCTCATGAATGGAGCGGGAAACGGGGCTCGAACCCGCCACCTCAGCCTTGGCAAGGCTGCGCTCTACCAAATGAGCTACTCCCGCAGGAAAACTGGTGCCTCAGAGTGGACTTGAACCACCGACACAGGGATTTTCAGTCCCTTGCTCTACCAGCTGAGCTACCGAGGCATAAAAAATGGCGACCCGGAGGGGGCTCGAACCCCTGACCTCCAGCGTGACAGGCTGGCGTACTAACCAACTGTACTACCGGGCCACTTGAAATTTGGTGGGAACAACAGGGCTCGAACCTGTGACCCCTTGCTTGTAAGGCAAGTGCTCTCCCAGCTGAGCTATGCTCCCCCGCACATCACAAATGCAAAAATAAGTATAGCGGAGAAAGGTTGCCCTGTCAACGAAAAACTGACACATTCGCAAGAGAAAAATCAAGTAAATTTGACCGCGTTTTTTCGCATTGCGAGTAGTCGAAATCCGCGATGTTACGCTGAATTTTCCGCGAAAAGAAAGAAATTCAGGCGTTTTGATTGCATGTGCGGCACGGATGATATATAATATGGAAACTCAACGAGACGAATCATCCTACAGACTGAGACGGAGGCGATTGATATGGAACTTGCGACAAAGCGGAAGACCGACACGAAGAACCTGGTTCGCGCGGGCATTCTCTCTGCCCTGATCATCGTCATGACCGTTATTCCTTATACCGGATACATCAACTATGGACTCGTGGAAATCACCACGCTGCATATCGTCGTCGCCGTGGGAGCCGTCATGCTCGGCTGGCAGTACGGCGCGGTGCTCGGCTTCGTTTGGGGCGTAACATGCATCCTGCGCGCGTTGACCAACCCGCTCTGGGCGCCGTTCGTCAACCCGCTGATTTCGCTGGTTCCGCGCGTGATCGTCGGCATCGTCGGCGGCCTCACAGCAAGCGGACTTCGCAAGCTCCGCCTGCGCACCGGCCTTGTTGCAGCGCTCTCCGCCGCGGCCGCGACGCTGACCAACACCGTTCTCGTGCTCTCCGCGCTGAAGCTCTTCTCCGCAGTGCTCACGGGGTTGCCGCTGCTCGGCACCATCTATGCGACTCTCATCGGCGTCAACGGCTCCATCGAGCTGGTAGCGGCGATTCTGCTCGTGCCCGTGATCGTTGCGGCAATCAGCCCACGCGAGCTTGTGCTGGGCATCGACATCGGCGCCTCCACCACGAAGTTTGCGCTGGTCAAAAACGGCAAGTGCGTCAAGGAATATCGCAAGCCGGACGAGCAGAGCTTTGAAGACGCACTCGAAAGCTTTGGCTACGCGGG
Organism: Christensenellaceae bacterium; assembly: GCA_963667195.1. Lineage (GTDB taxonomy): Bacteria > Bacillota > Clostridia > Christensenellales > CAG-138 > UBA7703. The sequence goes on along the minus strand of OY762962.1, from coordinate 474,108 downwards.
CGTGAAGCGCATCGCGATCACCGGCGTCGGCTCCTCGTTTATCAAGGGAAACCTGCACGGCATTCCCACCGTGCATAAGGACGAATTCACCTCCGTTTCGCGCGGGGCAACGAAGCTCTCCAAGAAGCTCAATACCCTCGTCGTCAGCGTTGGCACCGGCACGTCGTTTACGCGCATCACGCCGGTTCGCGCCTGGCACGTCGGCGGCACGGGCCTTGGCGGCGGCATTCTCAAGGGCCTCAGCGGCAGACTCTGCGGAACGGACGATATGGAAGAGCTACAGCGGCTCGCCGCGGAGGGAGACCTCCATGCAATCGATCTGCAGCTCAAGGATGTGTTCGAAGGCACGCTCTCGCACCTGACGCCCGAAGCGACGGTGGCGAACATGAGCAAGCTTTCGGAGCAGTCTGCGCGCGCGGACATCGCGGCGGGGCTATGCAATATGATCTTCCAATCCATCGGCGTGATGGCGGTGTTTGCCGCCAAGCAGCACATGACTCGAACTATTATCATGGTCGGTACGATTACGGACTGGCCGATCGCGCAGCGCAGCCTCGATGAGGTCGCGGCTCTGCACAATGTCATGTTTATCGTGCCGGACCATGCCGCGTTCGCAACGGCGATCGGTGCAGCACTATCCGAGTAGAATTTTACCCGAACGCTTTTGAAAAGAGCGCTTGGCGGCGCTCTTTTTTACGGAAAGAAATAGAAATGAATCGAACAAACGCTTTTGGCGAAACAGCTTCGTTGAAAGATATACAGGAGGAATTGTGAAACACTATCAAGTAGCCCTGCTGGGCTTTGGAACGGTCGGTAGCGGCGTCTACCGCATCATCAACGAAAATGGTGCGCAGATTGCGCACCGCGAAGGCATTGAGCTCTCCGTCGGCCGCATTCTGGTGCGGGACTTTGAGCACGAACCCAACCTGAACATGGCACCGCGCGCGATCTTCACCACGTCGTTTGACGAGATCCTATCGGATGCGTCGATCGACATCGTCGTCGAGTGCATGGGCGGCATTGAGCCCGCCAAGACGTTCATCATCCGCGCGCTGGAGGCGGGGAAGACGGTTGTGACCTCCAACAAAGAGGTCATGAGCAAGAACTGGCCCGCGTTTGAAAAGGCCGCCAAGGCCACCGGTGCGGGGCTGTATCTGGAGGCGACCGTCGGCGGCGGCATCCCGATCATCCGCACGATTCTCGACTCCATGCAGGCCAACAACATCACCCGCGTGATGGGCATCATCAACGGCACGACGAACTACATCCTCACGCAGATGACCGAGAACGGACAGAGCTTCGAGGACGCGCTCAAGGATGCGCAGGCGCTTGGCTATGCCGAGGCGAACCCCACGGCGGACGTGGAGGGCTATGACGCGATGTACAAGCTCTCGATCCTCTCGTCGATGTCGTTCCATGCGCATATGCCGATCGAGGTGATCTACCGCGAGGGGATTACGAAGCTCACCAAGGCGGACTTTGAGACGGCGCAGCTGCTGAACTATCGCATCAAGCTGCTCGCTATCGGTAAAAAGGACGGCAACAAGATCGAGGTGCGCGTGCATCCGACGATGATCCCCGTGACGCACCCGCTCGCGAGCGTACGCGGTGTGTTTAACGCGATCTTCCTCACAGGACACGCGGTGGACGACGTGATGCTCTACGGCAGAGGGGCTGGCTGTATGCCGACCGCAAGCGCTGTAGTCAGCGACATCGTTTACGCCTGCCATCACGAGAAGCAGCATAAGTACATGACGTTTGTCAACGAAGCGAGCATGTCCAACGAGATCGAGCTGGTCAAAGATTTCCACTGCATCTATTGCATTCGTTTGCACGTTGCGGATCGGCCCGGCACGATGGCGGCAATCGCGGCTGCGTTTGCGGAGCAGGGCGTTTCGCTCAAGAGCGTCATCCAGCTTGGCGAGAACGACGGCGTTACTTCGAGGATCACGTTCCTCACGCATGCGGCAAGCGAGTTTGGCGTAAGAGAGGCGCTCAAGAAGATCGAGGCGCTGAGTTGCGTCAACGCGGTGGAGAGCGTCATCCGCGTAGAGGAATAAGATTCGTTTTTACGGAAATTAACACTTGCAATGAACGGCTGGCTTCGCTATAATGTTCGTTGCAGCGCTGATGTAGCTCAGTCGGTAGAGCACCTCATTGGTAATGAGGAGGTAGGCAGTTCGAATCTGCTCATCAGCTCCAAAAACAAAAATCGCATCCCAAAAGGGATGCGATTTTTGTTTTAATCATATCTGCAAAAAGGCTATTGAATCCAAAGATGGGTTATAAAATTGCTTGTATTTTTTCCCCTGCGAGATTTATTCCTCGAATCATGCTTAGCAGTTTAATGCAATCTATCAATGTGTAATCTCGAGTTGATCGACCGTGCATAAGTCTATGTCGATTTAACACAGTTGATTCTGGCTCTGAAAACTCCATATGCGCCCCAAACGACTCAATTGAATATACTAGCGTGTAATATAAGCTGAACTCGTTGATCTCTTCGGATGCAAGCTCGTTCTCATCATTCGCAATGATTCTTTCGGCGAGTAAGTTTACGCGCTTTTTGATGCTTGTCGCATCGCATTCACTTACAAGAGACAGCAAACCATCAAGTATTGCTGTGAAGCCAAGCATAGCAATATGAAAATCACTGTGTTGTAAACAAGTTATTGCTTGATCATATAATATAACAGCGGACGAACCATCTAAAGATGCTCGGCAGTCACAGATTAGCTTTCGAAGCTTAAACTCGCTATTGGATGTAAAGAAATTCAGCATATAGTCATTAATTGACATTGGATCATCCAAGTCTGTACTATCTGGAATCTCCACACTATACCACAAGGTGAACTGATTGTTTTTAAGTATCTCAATAGTTCTAAAGACACTTCTTGTGCTTAGAAGCATGCGTTCGAAGTTCTCACTAAACGCGCGAACCGCTTCAAAGATGAGTTTAAATGGTTCTTGAACATCCTCTAATATGCGGTTAATTTTTTTCGAAATGGTGGCTATTGTGTTCATTGTTTCTGATATCTTATCGTGGTACAGACTAAGATCATTTACAAACTTATTTACTGCAGAAATGTTCTCTTCATTACTATTCAGTTTTTCATGCACCTCGCTTAGAGAATCTTCAGATGCCACTTCTTCATTGACAAGTTCAGCGCTCATAGAAGTCTGGAAAGGGAGAGAAACTTGTGATGGAAGATCGGTACCACTTGACTCTGATGGTTTCTGTGTATCATTGCACCCTTCCAAATCGGAAATACTCTCCATTATCCGTTCGCTCCTAGCATTTTTGATCATTATACCACGACGGCTTGTGAACGGGGCGATATTTCACTGTTAACATCTCGCGACCGGGGTTTTTCATATTCTCGTGTAGATAAAAAATGGAAAGCACGCTTGACATTTCTCACTTTTATGCTACTATGATGGAAAGCGCGCTTTCCATTTGCGAATTGACCCATTTGGAGGAAATATGAAAAACAGACTGGAAGAATTGCGAAAGCAGCGGGGGATTCGGCAGGAGGAGCTGGCGGCGGCGCTCGAAGTTTCGCGCCAGACGATCGGCTCGCTGGAAAACGGGCGATACAACCCGTCCATCCTGCTGGCGTTCAAGATCGCCCGCTACTTTGATGTGTCCATCGAAGAAATATTCATCTATGAGGAGGAATCCATATGAAACGCAATACTTGGCAAACCATACTCGGCATCCTCGGCCTTGCGCTGCTTGCGCTGGGGCTGTATCTCGTGAAGACCACCAACGCGACGGAGGGCATCCTGCTGACGCTGCCATACGTGTTCGTAGGCATCGGCAGCGGACTCTTTGGGCAGGGTGTGGCAGGTGTGATCGAGAGATACGTCTACAAAAAGCATCCCGACATGCAAAAGCAGAAGGAAATCGAGGTCAACGACGAGAGGAACCGCGAAATCAGCAACCGCGCAAAAGCGAAGGGGTATGACACGATGGTGTTTGTATTCGGCGCGCTGATGATCTCGTTTGCGCTGATGAACGTCGATGTGGCAGTCGTTCTGCTGATGGTGTTTGCGTATCTGTTCGTGGTCGGCAGCCACATCTACTACCGCGTGAAATTCGAGAAGGAGCTGTAACGCCGCCTCGCAAGGAGAGAACCGGATTCTCTCCGCTTGCAAAAACCGAATCAGAGCAAGAAATACCCCCCGACCGCAGCCATGCGACCGGGGGTTTTGTTTTGACGGATTTGTTTATTCCTGCGGCGGTTGAATCGTCGGTTCGTCGATGATGGCGGCGACGATCGCCGTTTCGTCCGACTTGGGCCGCTTTCTCTTGCCCGCGAGTTTCACGATGCCGACCGTCAGCGCGCCGAACAGCGAGATGATGCTCACGTACTGCGCGATCAGCAGCGCGGCGTTCGTGGAGCCGTCTTCGCTCAGACCCGCTCCCGCGCCCTCTCCGCGCCCTTGGCCATCGCCGTGGCGCTGACCTTGCCCGCCGTCGAAAGAGCTGTTAGCGTCGCCCTGCGGCGGCTGTGCGGCGTCGCCACCCGCGAACTCCGGAAGCTTGCTGATGTCGGTTGGCCGATCTTCGCTGGAGCCGTCGAGCGCAGGCGCGCCGTTTGGCTTGAACGTTCCGTGCGAAAACGCAGCGGCCTGAATGGGCGCGGCGAGAAACCGCACAAACTGCGTGGTGAAGAGGCTGTAGCCACCGAAGGCGACGAGGCACGCGAGCGCTACCGCTATCGCGGCCTTTGCGAGCTTATTTGCGCCTTTACGAAGGAGTTTGCCAAAGATGTAGTCCGCATGCAACCCCAGATGTACGCCCATGAGGATGATCGCGAGCGCGGAGGCGAAATAGTGCAGCGTCTTTGCGTTGCCCGCGACATGGATTTCAAACAGCGTTTTGTTGATGAGTACGCCCGTGACCCCGATGGTCAGGAACGCAACGAGCAGCAGCGCGTCAACGAGATATCGCGCGCGCACCATGCCGGGCGTACCCTTGCGGAAGAACCGCATCGTTGCGGAGCCGATCCAGCGCGCGTTGACGAGATGATGGATCACGAACAGCCCGATCAGCGCGAGCCCGCCGATCTCGTGAAACGATAGGCTGACGACCTGCTTTTTGTACATCAACACGAGCAACACCAGCATGATCGCGTCCAGCACCAGCTTGAGTGCGCGCGTTTGGCCTGCTGTGAGCCGCCTCTTTTCTTGTGGTTCCATTTCGTTTCTTTCTCCCTATCTATGTTACACATACTTTATATGGAAATTTTGCATCGCAAGCGGAACAAAAACGGCAAAATTCGGGCAGATTTTCTCAAAAAGATGGAATCGTGCAGATAAAAAGAGCGCCGCTTCGGTAGGAAGCGGCGCTTGCGTACGAAAGATTCGATTACTTGTAGATCATGCCGACGAGTGCGTTGGTCCAGGTCGCGGGCAGGAGCTTGTTGAGCAGCACGAACACCTGATACTGGAACCCGACGGTGGCAAACGCCTTGGGATTCTTGGCAGTAGCTGCGCGGAGCACCGCTTTGGCTACCATCTCTGGCGGCATGCCGTTTTGCTCGTCGTGCTCCATGACAGCGACCGCATGGTCGAGCGCCGCACCGTAGACTTCCGCTCCCGCGCTGCTCTTCTTGCGCGCGGCGGTAAAGCCGGTCTTCACATCGCCCGGCAGAATCGCGCAGACCTTCACGCCGAAGGGCTTGACTTCGTTGCGGAGCGCGAGCGTGAGGGAGTTGGTCGCGGCCTTCGTCGCGCTGTAGAACGACTGAAACGGGATCGCGATCGGCGCCGCGACGGAGCTGATGTTCACGATGTGTCCGCTCTTTTGCGCGCGCATGCTTGGCAGCACCGCCTGAATGCAGTTGAGCGCGCCAAAGAAGTTGACGTTCAGCTGGGAAAACGCCTCCTTGGGGTCGGTGAATTCCACGGCGCCGGAGATACCGAAGCCCGCGTTGTTGACGAGCAGGTCGATCTGACCCTCCGCCGCAAGCACGCTTGTAATCGCGGCCTTCACCTGCTCCGGCTCGGTCACGTCTGCCGTGATGTGGCGAATGCCGTCCGCATCCAAACCGCTTCTGCTCAGCTCATACACGGTGTATCCGTTGCTTTTGAGCAGCAATGCGGTCGCTTTGCCGATGCCGCTGCTGCCGCCGGTGAGAATGCAGACGCGTTTCATTTTGCTTCCTCCGCAAGTACGCTTGCCATGATATCCATCGCCTCGTCGAGCAGCGGCTCCTTCAGCGTCGCCATATAGCTCGTGCGGAGCAGGCACTCCGTCGCGGGCGTGGCGGGCGGCAGAACGGGATTGACGTATACGCCCGCATCGTAGAGCATCTTCGCGACGGTCAGCGTGCGGATGGTTTCGTAGGTGTAGATCGGGATGATCGGCACATCCGCCGTGTATTTATGCGGAATGCCACGCGCAGTCAACCCCGCGCGCACATAGCGGCAGATCTCCTGCAGACGGGCGACGCGCTCCGGCTCGCGCTCGAGAACGCGAAGCGCCGCCAGCGCGCAGGCGCAGCTCGCGGGCGTCATGGACGCGGAGAAGATGAAAGGCCGCGAGGTGTGACGCACGAACTCCGCAACCTCGAGGCTTGAGGCCATGTATCCGCCGAGGCTCGCAAGCGACTTGCTGAACGTGCCCATGTAGACGTCCACCTCGTCCTCAAGGCCGAAGTGGCTCGCGGTGCCGCGTCCGCCTTTGCCGATGACGCCGAGGCCGTGCGCATCGTCCACCATGACGCGCGCGCCGAACTCTTTGGCGAGCTTGACGATCTCAGGCAAGTTCGCGATGTCGCCGCCCATGCTGAACACGCCGTCGGTGACGATGAGCTTGCCCGCCGTGTCGGGAATCTGCTCCAGCGTGTGGCGAAGGTGCTCCATGTCCGCGTGACGATAGCGCACCATGGTGCCGAAGGAGAGGCGGCAGCCGTCGTAGATGCTCGCGTGGTTCTCTTTGTCGCAGATGACGTAGTCGCCCTTGCCGACGAGCGCGCTGATGATGCCGAGGTTGCTCTGGAAGCCCGTGGAGAAGGTCACGACCGCTTCCTTGTTCAGGAATCGCGCGAGCTCCTGCTCCACCTCCAAGTGCATACGCAGCGTGCCGTTGAGAAAGCGGGAGCCGGAGCAACCGGAGCCGTATTGCTCCATCGCCTTGAGGCCCGCCTCGACGACCTCCGGATGCGTAGTGAGTCCCAGATAGTTATTCGAGCCGAGCATGATGCGGCGCTTGCCTTCCATCATGACCTCGACATCCTGACGCGACTCCAGCGCGTGAAAATACGGATAGATACCCGCCTCGCGGGTTTCCTTGACGGCGGTCATGCGGCCGCACTTTTCAAATAAATCCATGTAGTACCCCCAATAATCGATTTTGTGGATGCCAAGCCGCGGCTACCCCCGTAACGCGCGGCAGTGAATCATAAAACGCTTTCTGTTATCAGGATTGCGTGACCAGATGGCGGTTGAGCTTGTGAAAAAGACGGTTGAGCAGCTCGATCTCCTGCTCGGTAAACGACGTGAGCGCGGACGCGACCGCGCTTTTCATATCCGGCAGCTGCCGACCGTAATAGTCGAGAAACTTCTTGGTCACGTGCAGGTGCGCTTCGCGGTGGTCGTCATCGCTGCAGACGCGCTCCAGGTACCCCTTCGTGACGAGCGAGGTCACCTTATAGCTCGCGTTCGGCTGCGAAATGCCAATAAAATCGGCAAATTCGCCGATGGTCGGGCGATCCAGCAGATAGATCACCTCGGCGGAGAATGCCTCGGTCGCGCTGAGGCTGCCCGCCTTTTCGCGCAATTGACCGAAGAGATTGCGGTAGTGCGAGAGGCGCAGGTTTCGATATAACTCCGATACTGCGTTCGCAATTCCGGTCTGGGACATAGCATCACTTCCAATTCGCAATCAATGTGTGCCAAATGAGGAACAGGCGCAAAAAAAGAACGCGCCAAACCGCCTCAAATACATAAATATTTTTATGTATTCTAGCAGATGGGCGCGTTCCTGTCAATAGACTTTGAACGATGAGTACAAATTTTACTTCGATTTTGCGGGTTTCCGACCAGAATCCCGCTTTCGAGGCCGATTGTTATCAGTCTTCGATGGTCTCCGGTTCGCCGATCTCTTCGCCGAAGGTCTCCACGCGGATGGTCTTGATCTTCTGCTCGACGATGGGCTTGCTCTGCACGCCGGTCACGCAGGTTGCGATGGCGTCCACCGTGTCCATGCCCTCAGTGACCATGCCAAACGCCGCGTAGTCTTTGTCCAGATACTTTGCGTCTGCATGCAGGATGAAGAACTGGCTGCCTGCCGAGTTGTAGGCGGCGGCGGGGTTGTAGGGGTTGCCTTGGCGCGCCATGCTGACCACGCCGCGCTCATGGGAAAGGTGGTTCGGGTGCTTGTTGTTGGAAAACTCGCCCTTGATGCGATAGCCCGGGCCTCCGGTGCCGGTGCCGGTCGGGTCGCCGCCCTGGATAACGAAGTTTTTCACCACGCGGTGAAAGATGGTTCCGTCATAAAAGCCCTTGTTGGCGAGGGTCACAAAGTTTTTGACCGTGTTGGGTGCGATATCGTAATACAGCTCCATTTTGATGATGCTGCCGGTCTGCATTTCGATGGTGGCTACGGGTACTTTGGTGATCACGATGTGTCCTCCGGTTGTTTCAAAAAATTCGGCGGGGCAAACGCGTGAAAAGTCCGATTTTTGCCGCCGATGCTCCTCATTTTCCGGCATTTGCGCAAAAAAGTCAATGAACGATTTCTTATATTTATTTGAACATTTCCGGAGCTTCGTTTTGCCTACGCCCGTTTCCGCGCGGATTCTTGTGCGCTTGGCTTGGGGAACATGCCGTAATATGTTACAATGAAGCAGATCGGATGGCACAAATTTCAGACAGCGCTTACTTGCGCGATTTCGGAGGGAGCAACATGACGTATTCTGCGAGCGAACACCGTTATGAGGAGATGACCTACCGTGCCTGCGGGAAAAGCGGGCTGAAGCTGCCGCTGCTCTCGCTTGGGCTTTGGCACAACTTTGGCACCAATGACGACTATCAGAACATGAAAAACATGTGCTTTGCCGCGTTTGACCGCGGGGTGACGCACTTTGACCTTGCGAACAACTATGGCCCGCTACCCGGCAGCGCGGAGACGAACTTTGGCCGGATCATGAAAGAGGAGCTGGGTGCGTATCGCGACGAACTGGTGATCAGCACCAAGGCGGGGTACACGATGTGGCCCGGGCCTTACGGCGACTGGGGCAGCCGCAAGTACCTGCTCGCGAGCCTCGATCAAAGCCTCAAGCGCATGGGCTTGCCATACGTGGACATCTTTTACCACCACCGGATGGACAAGAATACGCCGCTGGAGGAGAGCATGATGGCGCTCGACACGGCGGTGAAGAGCGGCAGGGCGCTCTATGCGGGCTTGAGCAACTACGACAATGTAACCGCGCGAAAAGCCGCGACGATCCTCAAGGAGCTTCGCTGCCCGTTTGTGCTCAATCAGGTGCGCTATTCCATCTTTGACCGCCACATCGAGGCGGACAAGCTGGAACAGGCGGCTGCCGATGAGGACTTTGGCATCATCTGCTTTAGCCCGCTGGCGCAGGGGCTTTTGACCGATCGCTATCTCGACGGCATTCCCGCGGACAGCCGCATCGGAAAAGGCGGGCCGTTTCTCAAGCGGGAGCAGCTCACCCAAGATAAGCTCGGCCAGATTCGCGCGCTCAACGAGATCGCGCATTCGCGCAACCAGAGCCTCTCCCAGCTCGCGCTGAGCTGGGTGCTGCGCGCGGAATCGGTGACCAGCGTGCTCATCGGCGCCTCTTCGCCGGAGCAGATCGTGCAAAACCTTGGCATTCTCCAGGCACCCGCCTTCACCGCGGATGAGCTCGCGAAAATCGACGCGATCACCGGCGTGAGTGCTTAATCCCGATTTTATGAACTTCAAACCCGGAGGAACCGAAATTGTTTCACATCGTACTTGTTGAGCCGGAGATTCCGCAGAACACGGGAAATATCGCGCGAACCTGCGCGGTGACGGGAGCAAAGCTGCATCTCGTTCGCCCGCTGGGGTTTTCGGTGGAGGATAAGCAGCTCAAGCGCGCGGGGTTGGATTACTGGCACGAGCTTGATATCACCTATCACGACAGCTTTGCCGAGGTGGAGGCGACGTACCCGGAGGCAAGGTTTTTCCTGCTCTCCACGCACGCAAGCAAGAGCTATGCAGATGTTGCCTATCAGGATGGGGACTTTCTCGTCTTTGGCAAGGAGACGGCGGGGCTTGGTCAGGCGCTCTTGACGCGCAGGAGCGAGGACGCGGTGCGCATCCCCATGCGCGAGGGTTTGCGTTCGCTGAACCTGAGCAACAGTGTGGCGCTCGTGCTCTACGAGGCGCTGCGGCAAACGGGCTTTCCGGAGATGACCTGAGGAAGTAATTTCATCTTGTGCGGCTAGCGCCGCGACCCGGAATGGGGAATCGCGCGTAAAACCTTTCGAAAAACGCGAAAGAACTAGCCTATATCAGTAAAATAAGACTTGCATCAAGCCAAATCGCGTGGTAATATTGTAATGTTCGATTTTTATCAAGGAGGTGGACTATTCGCATGGGTAAGTACTGTGAAGTCTGCAACAAGGGTGTCATGTCCGGCAATCTGGTCAGCCACTCCAACCGCAAGACCAAGCGCGGCTGGGCGCCGAACATCCAAGGCGTGCATGTTGTCGTTGACGGGAAACCGACAAAGATGAATGTTTGCACGCGGTGCCTCCGTTCCGGCAAGGTTAACCGTAGCAACTAAGCCTGAATTCTTTTTTTAACAAAAGGAAATCACCTCTTCTACTGATCTTCAGTAAAAGAGGTTTTTCTTTTTAATAAACAAAAAAGAACCTCTTTGATCCGGCTGATCGGATAAAGAGGTTCTTGTTTTGAATCATGATTATTCGTGGATCGCCTTCTCCTGACGGAGCTTTCGGATCTTTCGCCGGATCGGAATATCCAGCGCGAGGAAGAGAATCCCCAGCGCGAGGACACAGCTTCCGATGATCAGATTGCCATAGGAGAAGTTGCCGAGCCGTTCGTTCAGAAACAGATTGGCGATGCCGATGCCAAGATTGGCGACTGCCGCTCCGAACTCCGCAATCATCAATGCCGTCCAGAAATAGTTGATCCGCTGATAGTGCCTGATCTTGGAGTCAAGATCGGTATAGAGGTCAAACGCGCCTTCCGAAGCGGGTTTTCTCAGGTAGACCCAGCGCATATAAGTGGTAACAACCTCCACGCCGCTCTCCTCCAGAAAGCGCAGATAAGCCATGCTCTCCGGGTGCGTCGGCATGTTTTCCAATAGCTCGATGCGGTAGTTATATTCGCCTTTCTGCGCATCCGCGAACACATAGCGGCACCAGGAGTAATCACTCATCGCCAAGCCGCGCGCGGACATCTCGTTGAGCCACCGCTCTTCTTTTTCATAATCCCAATAGGCTTTCCAAATGACGTATTTCATCAGATGCGTCCTCCCGCAATTCGTTTTCCCGTCTCCACCAGCTCCTGTAATCGAAGCAACTCGGACTCCACGATTGATTTACCGAGTGCCGTGATCTCGTATTCTTTCTTGCGGGAATCCAACTCTCCCGCAAGGGGCTTGATCCAGCTTTTTTCAAGCAGGGTGTTGATCGCGCCATACAGCGTGCCCGCGCCCAGATTGACCCGCTCGTGGCTGAGTTCCCGCACGGTCTGCATGATGCGATAGCCGTGCATAGGGGTATAGAGCGCAAGCAGTATGTAGAATACCGCCTCCGTCAAGGCGCCGCGTTCATTGCTCTCCGGCAAGTTCATCATCTCCAAATTTATTTATTACGTAATACGATATATCGGTTGCCGTAATAGAATTATATCGCTTGCCGATATAGTTGTCAAGCATGATTTTTACGGAAAACGAGACGAAGAAAAACGCCGGGGCATGTGCCCCGACGTTTGTGGATGCGTGAGAATCGAGCGTTCAATTACTCGGTATACGGAAGAAGCGCGACCGCCTGCATGATCGGCGGCGAGCTCATCGCGGCGATGCCGGTGGTGACCGCGCTGACCTTCAAGCCTTCGACGAGGTCGGTGCCTTTAAGCCCTTCGAGCGCAAACATATGCACCGTGAGCGTGATGGTGTTGCTCAGGTCATCCATCTTCTCCTGACCCAGCGGCAGAAGGGAGATGCTGTAGCCGTCCTTGCCGGGCGTGACGCTGAGGATCGTGCCGTTTTGCACGATGCCCTCGCTGTAGCTCGCAATCACGGTGATGCTGTCCGCCGTGCCCTGCGCGGGGATGGAGCGGGTGAGCGCGCCATTATAGTGGATCTCGACAAACGCGCCTTGCACAAGCGTGCTGCCAAGCTCCGCGGCGCTGCCGCTACTCAAATGGAAGAGAATGCTTGCTTGCCCGTAGTTATGGCCGGCAACCTGCGTGACCAAAATGTCGCCGTTTTCGGAGATGCTGGTGACCTCTCCGCGGTAGATCACGTCGGTATTTTTTGCGCCCGGTGCGCAGGCGGTCAATAGCACTGCCCCTGCCAGAACGAGCGCGGTGAGTACGATAAACTTCTTCATAATCGTGTATTCCTCCTTGTGTCTTGGGTCGGTTTTTTTCCACTTTCTTCACCTAGAACACTCGGCAAAACGGACAAAGGTTGCACGCACGGTGGAAAATGAGTATAATATGAATTCGTATTGGCGAAAAGCGCCAAAACACGCGGAAATCCGGTACTGGAGGACTGATCATGGAGCAAAGGCGAAACGCCTCTACCTGGAAAACGATATACCCGATTTGCCTGCTGTTTGCGGCTGTGTTTCTGTTTCTCTGTACAAAGAGCTCTCCGCTGTATCCCCTCAACGAGTGGGTGGACGCAAACATCTACTTCACCATCGGTAAGGGAATGATGCACGGCTATGTGCCGTATCTTAATCTCTACGATCAGAAAGGGCCGGTCGCATTCCTGCTCTTTGGGCTGGCGTCGCTGGTTTCGGGCACCTCCTTCCTCGGCGTTTACGTCCTAGAGACGATTGCGTTTTCGTTTTTCCTCTATGCGGCGTACCGCATCGTCGCGCTCTATACCGAAAAATATGCGCTCCTCGCGCTGCCGGTTCTTTCCGCGTTCATCCTCGGCAGCCTGAGCTTTTCGCATGGCGGAAGCCTCGAAGAGCTGATGATGCCGCTGTTCGCGTGGTCGCTCTACGACACGCTGCGCTACTTTAAGGAAAGCTATCCGGCAAAGCCGGTGCCGCTTGGCATGATCGCGCGAAACGCGCTGTTCGCGGGCGTGATGCTCTTTGGAAAGTTCACCTTTCTCGCGTTCTACATCGCGTGGATGGGCGTGCTCGCGGTCTCTCAACTGATTGCCAAGCACGTCAAGCGCGCGTTTTCGGCAAGCGGACTGTTCCTTGCCATCATGTTCGCGGTCGGCATTCCGTTTGTGATCTACTTTGCGGCAAACGGCGCTCTAGGGGATTTCTTCCATTATTATTTCTATCAAAACATGTTCGGCTACTCGATGACGGACGAATCCTCGATGCTGAGCGTGATCTTCATCATCATCAAGAGTGTCGGCGCGTTCTCCTACCGTAACCCGCAGATTGCGCTGCTCATCGCAATCGGCATTCTCTGGTTCTTGCTGCAAAAGCGGGAGCAGGCGCGCGTGATCGAAAAGATCAACGTGGTGCTCATGGCGGGGCTGCTCGCCTGCGCAATCTACATGGGCGGACAGGGATACCGCTATTACGGGCTGGTGCTCACGCCGTTTATGGCGCTGGGATTTGTGCCGGTCTTCCGCTTCTTTGAAAAGAAGGAACTGCTGGGTAAGAGCAAATCGTGGGTTCGCCGCGCGGCGTTTGGCGGGTTTACCATCCTGATGCTCGCGTTTGCACTGCTCATTTCGGACAACCGGTACATGCTCTCGATCAAGCGGGAGGACACGCCGCAGGTGCACTTTGCCACCATCATGCGGGAGAAGAAGACCGAGGACGAGATTACACTGTTTTGCTACGAGTGTCCCGACGCGGGGTTCTATCTCGCCGCCAACATCATTCCGCAGTACCGTTTCTTCGCGCGGGTCAACGTCGACCTGCCCGAACTCAAGCAGGCACAGAGCGATTATATCGCGCAAAAGAGCGCGGAGTTTCTTGTCACCCGCAATCTGGAGATCTCTCCGGAGGGATATACACTGATTCAAACCCAGACATTCTGGAGCGAAGGACAAAATGACACATACCGTTTATACCAGCGCGTCAACTGAACGCGCGCAAAAGAAAATCCGACTTCGCGGCATACTCTCCGCGCTGCTAGTGCTCGCGCTGATGCTGACGATGTTTGGCTGCGGGCTACTCAAAGACCGCTCGGCCACCACGCTGACCATCGACGACGCGACGAAGATTGACGCAAAAGACCTCGTGAAGTATGAAAACCTTCAGGAGCTCGACATTCGGAAAGCCGTCATCACGGTGGACGAGTATCTAGCGCTGCAAAATGCGCTGCCGAATTGCAGCATCCACTGGAGCGTGCCGATCATGGATCAGCGCTATGACAATCAGGTGACCCAGCTTGCGCTGCCCGCGACAACGGATGCGGCTTCGCTGGATTTGCTCCGGTATTTTCCGAACCTGACCACCGTGGACGCCAAGAGCTGCACGTGTTATGACGCGCTCATGAGCAAGAGCCTTGAGCGGCAGGACATCGCCTTTACGTGGCAGGTGACCATCGACGACGTGACGCTGCTCAACACCGACACCACGCTGGATCTCTCCGGCAGGACGCTGGATGCGCAGGCGCTGATGCAAAACATCTACTACCTGCCAGAGCTCACGTCGGTGGACATCACCGATACCAACATCGGCGCGGAGGACGGCGCGGCGTTGGAAGCGCGCTACCCGAACATCACGTTCCTGCGCACGATCGATCTGTTTGGCGTGAAGGTCAACACGGATGTCAGCGAGCTGGACTTGACGGGTGCCACCACGATGGACGACACCAAGCTTGTGGACGCGCTCGCCTCGATTAAAAACCTCACGAGCTGCAACCTCACCGGACAGACGGTTTCGTTTGAGACGATGGACGCCCTCAAGGAGCGCTATCCGCTGGTGACGTTCCAGTTCTCCTTCCAACTCTTTGGCCAGCAGCTCACGCCCGAAACCACCGAGCTCAACCTGCAGGGGCAGACGTTTACGAGCGCGGAGGAGGTTGCGGCGGGATTAAGCCACATGCCAAACCTTACGCTCTGCGACATGAGCGGAACGGGGCTGACCAACGAGCAGATGGTGCAGCTGCAAACGCAGTTCCCTGCGGTGAAGTTCATCTGGCTCGTGCAGGTTGGCGCATGGCAGATCCGCACGGATATCGTGGCCTTCACCACGCAGAACCGCGAGGAGTTCCCCAACAACGCTGCAACGTTTACCAAGGACGGCAACACCAGGCTTGAGGACGCGGATGTCGCGGGGCTCGCCTATTGTACCGATCTTGTGTATCTCGACCTGTCCGGTAATAAGCTCACCGACATCTCGTTTGTGAAGAACATGCCGAAACTCCGCCTGCTCTGCTTCGGCGGGAACAAGGTTACGGATATCTCCGCGCTTGCGGGACTCACCGAGCTGGAGTACCTTGAGATCTACTCAAACCCGATTGCGGATCAATCGCCGCTTGCGGGGCTGACGAAGCTCACGCACCTCAACGCCGCGCGTACGGGAATCACCGATATCACCATGCTCAGCGGAATGAAGCAGCTCAAGCTGCTCTACATTCTCGGCAACAACAAGATTTCGCGCGATCTCGTCGCGAAGCTTGCCGAAGCGCTGCCGGATTGCGAAATCGTTTCCCGCGGCTCCAACCCGATCGCAGGGGATTGGCGCAAAGCGGATCTCTACCACGAGTTTGAGATTGCAAGCGGGCTTGCGGAGCCGGAAGTGACGCCGACGTCGGAGCCTTCCGCGAGCATCGATCCTTCGGCAACGCCTGAGGGAACCCCTACGCCGAAGCCCGCCGGTTAAGCAAATCGCGCAAGAAGGTATTAAGAAAGAAGCAAGGGGCTGTCCGAATTTGGACAGCTCCTTTTTTGATGGTAATTTTTCTGTTCTTCGCTTACCGCGTGCGGCTCTCCAGCGTGACCGTGATGTTGCCGCGCGTCGCGTGCGAATAGGGGCAAACCTGATGCGCTTCCTGCGTGATGCTCTCGGCAAGCGCCGCATCGTCGGTGTCGATGATGGCGAGCAGGTGAACCTCCAGCTGGAAGTTTCTTGCCTCGTTGCGGCCGATGCCGACGGTCGCCTGCACGTCTGGCGCGGGCAGATTCAACCTGCGCACACGGATCACATGCTGCAATGCGCTTCCAAAGCAGGCCGCGTACCCAGCCGCAAAGAGCTGCTCCGGGTTGACGCCATCCAGTTTCTTGCCGCCGAGGCCCGCAGGCAGCGCCATCTCAAAATCGATCGGGCTATTCTCAACACGGACATGTCCGTCCCGTCCACCTGTGGAATAGGCTGAGGTTTGATAATCTATGTTCATATATGTTACCCCTTTCTCTGTTGTGATTATAGTATAACGCATTCAATTCAATCGGTTTATGACTAACTCACAATTCGAACCGAAAATCATTTATGGAAAAGAGAAAATGAGCACAATTTAGCCGATCACGGCGCGAACAGAAAGCCCAAGCGCGTTGATCACATGCCGGATGTGGATGTTCATGGCGCTCTTGGCGCCCGCGGCATCCCGCAAGCGGAGAAAACCGACCATATCGCGGTTGTCGTAGATCACGATGTTCTTGAGGCCCTCAATGTTGTCCGTCATCTCCATGGCCTCGTTGACCGCGGCGTTGATGATCGGAAACATGCGAATGATGAACTCGTTGTGCGAGGCCGCGGCGATCATCTCGTGAAAGCGCTGATCCTCGTCCGGCCAGTTGCCGTCCGATCGAACGAGCTCTTCCACCAGCTGCGCCTGCTCAAAGATGCCGCTCAGCTCCTCGTCCGTCGCGCGAAGGCAGGCGAGCATCATGCACTGCGGTTCAAACATCAGGCGAATTTCGTACATGTCGGCCAGCCGCGTGTGGCTCAGCGCGCCCATGTCGTATTTGTGGAACAAGGACAAATCCTCGCTGATAAACGTGCCGCGCCCGCGCTGTACGCTTAAAATTCCCTGCGCAATCAGGTAATGCACCGCCTCGCGCAGCGTCGTGCGGCTCACGCCGAGGCTCTGCGAAAGCTCGTTTTCGTTGGGCAGCTTCTCGCCCGCGGAGAACTTCTTTTGCAGCACGATCATGTTATACAGTTCGGTTGCTGTGCGTTCGGAGAGGCTTTTGCTTTCGCCGGACATGTAACACACCTTCTTTTGTGAGGATAATACGTGAGATTGCGGGAGTCAAAGGCGACTATAAAATGGTTGCACACATCATACATCATATATTTTCGTCTTACAAGAGATAGGGCCTGTTCCGCCTTGACATCATACAAATGATTTAGTAGTATGATGTCGTATCAAAGCATCATACATCGTACAACACGATCCTACATACCATCACTTCCGGCAGATCACAACGCGGAGCTTATCCGGCTTTTCCATCCGATCAGCGGCAAACGAAAGGAACAATCGAGAGATGAATCTTCGAATTCTCGCGATCAATCCCGGTTCGTCTACGACGAAACTCGCGGTTTACGAGCGCGAAACGCCCTTATTTGAGGAGACGATTGAGCACAACGGCAGCGCGATTGCCTACTCGGCAGACCCCGCGGGCGCAATCGAGTTTCGCATGAAGCATATCCTCAATTCCATGGCGACACATGGCGTTGAGATGGACTCGCTCGATGCCGTCGTGGGCCGCGGGGGACTCCTGCATCCGATTCCCGGCGGTGTTTACGCGGTCAACGAGCGGATGCTTGCCGACCTTCGCAGCGCGAAGTATGGCGACCACGCCTCCAATATGGGCGCGATGCTCGCGGACTCCATCGGGCGGAAGCTGGGCATTCCCGCGTTCATCGCGGATTCGGTCGTGACCGACGAACTCTGCCCGCTGGCTCGCCTCTCGGGACACCCTGAAATCAACCGCACATCCGTTTTTCACGCGCTGAACCAGAAAGCGAAGGCGCGTCGTTTTTGCGCGGAACGCGGGCTAAAATATGACGAAGTGAACCTCATCATTGCGCATATCGGCGGCGGCGTCACGGTCGGCGCGCACGAAAAAGGCCGCGTGATCGACGTCAACGACGGCCTCGGCGGAGAAGGTCCGTATAGCGCGCAGCGCTGCGGAGGCCTCCCGACGAATGCCGCGTTGCGGCTCATGGAGCGGGAGCAGTGTTCCGCAACTGCGCTGCTACGGCAGCTGAACACGCAGGGCGGATTGTACGGCTATCTTGGCACGGACGACGGAAAAGAGATCAGCCGCAGAGCCGAGAGCGGAGACGAAAAGGCGCGACTCGTCTACGAGGGCATGGCGTATCAGGTCGCAAAGGAGATCGGCGCCTGTGCCGCGGTGTTGCGCGGAAAGGTGGACGCGATCATCCTTACCGGCGGGTTTGCGCGGGACAAGATGTTCACGGGCTGGATTGCGGAACGCACGCGCTTTCTTGCGGAAATCGTCGTGATGCCGGGTGAGGACGAGCAGCAGGCGCTCTGCGCCGCGGCGCTCAGGGTGTTGCTGGGACAGGAACAGGCGCTCGAATATTGAACTTATCGCGATCAACGTGATTGCGCTTTGGAGAAGAAAAGCATGTCGAATCATCTGATCATCGTAACCGGTCACTACGGCAGCGGAAAGACGGAGTTTGCGGTGAATCTCGCCTTTCGCCTCGCGCGCGAGGGAAACGAGGTCATGCTGGCGGATCTCGATATCGTGAACCCCTATTTCTGTTCTCGAGAGCGCAAGGACGAGCTGGCGCAGCAGGGCATTCGCCTGATTGCGTCCAAGGGAGCGGATTCCGACCTGCCCGCCATCAACCCGGAGGTGTATGCGCTCTTTGAGCCGGGCGTCTGCGGCGTGATGGATGTCGGCGGGGACGCGGTCGGCGCGCAAGCGCTGGGTCGCTTTTCGCAGAAGATCAAGACGATTGAGCATGAGCTGCTTTGCATCGTAAACTTCAACCGCCCGGAGACGAACACGCCGGAAAAAGCGGAAGCGTACCTGCGGGAGATTGCGTACAGCGCGCGGCTGCCCATCACGGGACTCGTGAATAACACGCATCTCGACCACGAGACGAGCGAGGAAGACTTGCTTCGCGGCATCCGGCTCACGGAGGAGCTCTCGGAGAAAACGGGAATTCCTGTTCGATATCACGCGTTTGAAGAACGGTTCTCCGGTCGATTGCGGCTGCCGAACGCGCTGTGCTTCGAGATGCATCTCTATATGAAAAAGCCGTGGGAAGTTTTAGTTTGACGAAATATTGGAAAAGGGGTGATCCGTTTGCCGGGTAAGGTTTCGTTTCGTGAGGAACGCTGCAAGGGTTGCGAGCTGTGCCTGTATGTCTGCCCGAAGCACATCATCGTGCTCAGCGCGGCGACGAACGCAAAGGGCTACCATCCTGCGACGGTGGAGCGCATGGAAGAGTGCACGGGCTGCGCAAGCTGCGCGCGGATGTGCCCGGACAGCGTGATCACCGTGGAAAGGGGCTGAGGAATCGTGGCAAAGGAACTCTGGAAGGGCAACGAAGCGGTGGCGGAGGCCGCCATCCGCGCGGGCTGCCGCTATTTCTTTGGCTACCCGATTACCCCGCAGAACGAGATCCCCGAATATTTCGCGCGGCACATGCCGGAGCATGGCGGCGTATTTTTGCAAGCCGAGAGCGAAGTTGCGGCGATCAACATGACCTACGGCGCGGCAGGCTGCGGCGCGCGGGTCATGACGTCCTCCTCTTCGCCGGGCATCAGCCTCAAGCAGGAGGGCATCTCCTATCTTGCCGGAGCGGAGCTTCCCGTGGTCATCGTGAACATGATGCGCGGCGGCCCGGGCTTAGGCAGCATCGCGCCCGCGCAGTCGGACTATTTTCAGGCGACGCGCGGCGGCGGAAACGGGGACTATCGCACGGTTGTCCTCGCGCCCGCGACGGTGCAGGAGATGACCGATCTTGCGCAGGAGGCGTTTGACATCGCGGATCAATATCGCATTCCCGTGATGATCCTCGCGGACGGCATGATTGGTCAAATGATGGAGGCCGTGGAGTGGAAGAAGCCCAAGGCGCGCAAGCTGCCGAAGAAGAGCTGGGCTACCGACGGTACAAAGGGCGAACGCGAACACAACATCATCAATTCGCTCTTCATCGATCCCAAGGATTGCTCGGAGCACAACATCCGCCTGCAACAGAAATATGACGCGATCTCGAAAAACGAGGTGCGAAATGAAGAACTCTATACCGACGACGCGGAGGTGCTGTTTGTAGCTTACGGCACCACGGCGCGCATCTGCCATGCGGCGGCGCTCAAGCTCCGCGAAAGCGGCGTGAAGGCGGGCGTGTTCCGCCCGATCTCGCTCTGGCCGTTTCCTGAACGGGAGCTCTACGCCTGCGCGAACCGTAACGGCGTGAAGGCCGTCGTTTGCGCGGAGATGAGCATGGGGCAGATGATTGACGACGTGAGAATCGCGCTGAACGGCACAAAACTCATCCGCTTCTTCGGCACGGGCGGCGGCACCTTCCCGACGCCTGCGGAACTCGTTCAGACCGCGCTTCGTGCGCTGGAAGGTGAGTGAGCATATGGCAATTGTCTATCAGCGCTCGCGCGGGCTGACCGACGCGGAGATGCATTATTGCCCCGGCTGCACGCACGGGGTGATTCACAAGCTGGTTGCGGAGGTGCTGGACGAGCTGGATATCGTCGGCACGACGATCGGAGTCGCGTCCGTCGGCTGCTCCGCGTTTGCCTACAACTACTTTGCCTGCGACATGCAGCAGGCGGCGCATGGGCGTGCGCCCGCGGTCGCGACCGGCATCAAGCGCGTGTTTCCCGACCGCGCGGTGTTTACCTATCAGGGTGACGGCGATCTTGCCGCCATCGGCACGGCGGAGATCGTCCACGCGGCGATGCGCGGGGAAAAGATCACCGCAATCTTCGTCAACAACGCGATCTACGGCATGACGGGCGGCCAGATGGCACCTACGACGCTGCTGGGTCAAAAGGCGACCACAGCACCGCAGGGCAGGCAAAAGGAGCAGCACGGCTCGCCGATTCGCATGGCGGAGATGCTGTCTACGCTCGACGGCTGCGTTTATGCGGAGCGGGTGACGGTCACCGATCCTGCGAATATCGCAAAAGCCAAGCGCGCAATCAAGAAGGCGTTTACGCTCCAGCTTGCGGGCGCGGGCTTTACGATGGTGGAGCTGCTCTCCACGTGTCCAACCAACTGGGGGTATTCCCCGATCGAGGCGATAGGCTGGCTCAAAGAGAACCTGCTTCCGGTCTATCCGCTGGGCGTTTATGCAGACAAGACGGAACAAAAGGAGGAATTGGCGCGATGACGCACGAAATCATTCTTTCGGGCTTTGGCGGACAGGGCATTATGGCGATGGGGAAGATGCTGGCCGAGGCGGGCATGCAGGAGGGCCTGAGCGTCAACTGGCTGCCCAGCTACGGGCCGGAGGTGCGCGGCGGCACCGCATACTGCTCGGTTCTGCTCAGCAGCGAGCCGATCGTTTCCCCGCTCGTGCAGGAGCCTACGGAGATCATCGTGATGAACAAACCCTCGCTTCTGCGCTTTGAGCCGCTGCTGGTCAAGGGCGGGCTTGCGTTCATCAACAGCAGCATCGTTGAGATTCCCGCTTCGCGCAGGGATATTGAAGCGTTTTATGTGCCGTGCCTGGACATCGCGCAGGAGCTGGGCAACCCCAGAGCCGCCAACATGGTCATGCTCGGCGCGTACATCGAGGTTACGCAGTGCGTTCGTCCGCAGACGGTGGAGAAGATGCTTTCGCATCTCTTTACGGGCGCAAAAGCAAACCTCGTGAGCCTCAACAAGGAGGCGCTGCGCCGCGGAGCCGCCAGCATTCTCAAGGCGGCGTCGTGACCGACTGATCAACCGAATTTCCGAATCTTTATAAAAAGAAAGCGCAATCCGCGAGGAAAGCGCTTTTTGTGTTTGATTCGATTGCCTGCTATGTCAAATACAGAATGCAGATCAGCGTTTGCTGGTTGTCCTCTTCGCTGCGATAGGCGAGGAAGTGGTAGCCGCCGAGGGTGTCTTCAAAATCGTCTCCCGCTTTTTTGAGCAGCATTGCCTGCTCCGCCCAATAGCGCACGGACGAGAGCTGAAGCTCGTCTTCTGCGTCGCTTGCGGGCAGCAGATCGCTCAATATCACGGAAAGAGCATCCGAAATCGCCTCAGTTTGCTTGCCTGCGTTCTCATAGAGATACTGTTCGATGCTGGTGTTGCCCTTTTTCTTGTACTCTCCCGGCAGAGGCACATCGATCTCCACCGAGGAGACGTTGCCCTCCAGCACTTCGTAGCGGAGAGTTGCGGTGACCTCCGGAGATTCGCCATAACTCAGCGTATAGTCCCGCGAACCATGCCGGCTTTTGTCGGCGGTGAACGCCTCGGTTGTCGCAAGATAGGTGGTAAAGACCGATTCCGGTACGCCGCGAGAAGCGGACTTCTTCTGCTGTGCATCCGATGGGGTTGCCGTTGCCGCGGAAACGGCGGGGGTTACGGTCTGCGTGCTCGCGGCGGCTCCGCCGTCCTCGGCGCGGGAGAGAAAATAGATCGTCAGCGCGGCTGCGACGATTAAAACCAGAAACAGGATGTTGGTCAGCTGACCGCGAAGAGCTTGCTTCATCCGTGTCATAACCCTGTTCATACAAAATGTCGATCGGCAAAGCGTGCGCGATCGACACCATTATATCAGAACATTGTATTTTTACGCATAAAACGAGAGAAAAACAGGTAGAATTTTGTCGATTTTTTGTTCGGCTACAGGCGCCCTTCGTGCAGAAAGCGAACGACGCGCGGCGCCGCGCTCTGCATGCGTGAAAGCTGCATCTTCTCGCGCATGGCGCTCTTTTGCGCCTCATCCTTTGCAAGCGCGAGCGCGAGGGACGCGCTCTCCGTTTCGTCCGCACCCGCGAGGCTCAGCCCGCGCGACGAGAAGAATTGCGCGGTCTGCCGCTGCCAAACGTCGGAGGACGGCAGGTGGACGAGGGGCTTTCCGGACAAGGCGGCAAGCGTGGTCACAGCGCCGGAGGGCAGCGTGAGGATCACGTCGCAGGCGGCGAGATAGCGCGAAAGCGGGTCTTCGGGCGCGAATACCGATACGCGGACATCGCCCGCAAAGCGCGCGACAAACGGGCTCTTCGGCGGTGCTCCGTCCGGCGCGAGCACGCAGATTCTCGCTTCATCACCCTTCATCTGCGAAAGTATCGCGTTGACGGCGGACGTCGCGTCCTCGGCAAACGGAACCAAAATGCAGGGTGTTGCCTGCGGCAGATTGAGCAGCGCGCGCGCATCTGCCTTTTCTTCCGCGGAAAACCACTCCGCGAGAACGGGAATGCCCGCGGGAATGATCTTTTTTACCGGGATACCGCGTTTCTCGTAAGCGGAAGCAAGATCCTCGTGCGGAATCAGGTAGTGGTCGAGCCGTGTCTCCTCTAAAAAGGGCACACAGGCATAGTCGCAGCTGAGGTAGCAGCATCGCGCGGAAAACGTGATCGTCTTTCGCAAAAACGAAACCGCTTCGGCAGGATAGCGATGCAGGCATAATACCGCGTCAAACTCGCCCTCGCGCAGAAGGGTAGCGAGGTGCTCCGCATATTTGGCGTTGATTTCGTAGACGAGCGACCTTCGCTTGTGCTCGCGCAAAAACGCACTTCCGGCGGAGAGAAACGCAAACCCGCGCGGGGTAGGAAGCGCTTCCTGCTCCATTGCGCGCGCCTGGGAAAGCGGAACATGCTGACCCAGGAGCGCGAGCGCGCCTGCGACAAGGCAGCTATCCCCGCGCGCGGTAAACGCCTGCTTGAGCGCGCGCGAAACAGCCTTCTGATCCTCGCTCTCGGGACCTGTCAAAATCAAGGTTCGCATTTCGGTTTTCCTCCCATCCCCATGTGAGAAAAATCGGATAAGTTTTTACGCTCGAAGCGCCTCAGCCGCATTTGCTGAATCCGCACGCGCGGCAGATCACGCAGCCGCCTTCGTGTTCCACCTTGCCGCCGCATTCGGGGCAAACATGCACCTCGGCGGCGTTGGCGGGCACGTCCGAAACGTCCACCGGAACAAACGGGAGCTCGCCGCTCTGCGGCGCGGGCGCGGGCTGCGGCGCGATGGTCTTTGCCTGCGCGTCGGGAGTCGTGTAGTCCGCTCCGCTGTCGATGTATTTGCTGACCTTGAGCAGCACGCGGGCGATCGCGTCCGGGCAGGAGGTGCAGCTCATATTCTTTTGCCGGATCGTGGAGGGGCAACGGATGCCCTTGAGCTGGTCGTAGACCTCGCTCATGGAGATGCCGCTTCTCAGCGCGATGGAGGCAAGCCGCGCGGTGGCCTCGCTCTGGCTGGGGCAGCCGCCCGCTTTGCCGGTGCTTGTGAACACCTCGCAGATGCCGTTTTCATCGTAGTTGACGGTCACGTACAGCGTGCCGCAGCCGATGTTCATCTTTTCCGTAAAGCCGCGCGTCACGAGCGGGCGCGGACGCGGCTCGATCTTGCCGTAGTTTTCCGGCAGCGGGGCATCCAGCTCCGGCTTGTCGGACGCGCTCTTTCCGTCGTTGACCTTGCCGATGTTGAGCACCTGACCCGTTCTGCTGCCGTCGCGGTAGATGGTCACGCCCTTGAGTCCTTCGCGGTAGGCCATGAGGTAGACCGCGTAGACATCGTCCCGCGTGGCGGCGTTGGGGAAATTGACGGTCTTGGAGACCGCGTTGTCCGTGTGCCGCTGGAAGGCCGCCTGCATGCGCACATGCGCCTCCGGCGAGATATCGTGTGCGCAGACGAACACCTTTCGTACATCCTCGGGAATCTCCGCGATGTGCGCAATCGTGCCCTCAGACGCGATGCGCTGGAACATCTCCTCGCTGTCGAGTCCCAGAGAGCGAAGTTTCTCCATCAGCAAGGGATTGACCTCGACCATCTGCGTGCCGTCCATGACGTTTCGAATGTAAACATAGCCGAACACAGGCTCCACGCCGGAGGAACAGCCCGCGATGATGGAGAGTGTGCCCGTCGGCGCGATGGTGGTGACGGTCGCATTGCGGATGGGTTCGCCGTCACGAAGTGTGCTCTCGGAGAACAGCGGGAACGCACCGCGCGTCTTCGCGAGGGCTTTGCTCGCGTTATGCCCCGTCGCTTGAATAAACGACATCACGCGTTCTGCAAACGCGACACCCTCGGCGGAGTTATAGGGAATGCCGAGCGCAAGAAGCGCGTCCGCAAAGCCCATCACGCCAAGCCCGATCTTTCGGGTGCTTCTGGTCATCTCGGCGATGTGTGTGAGCGGGTAGTTGTTCACGTCGATGACGTTATCGAGGAAATGCACGGCTTGTTCCACCGTGGTTTTCAACAGGTCGAAATCGAATTTGACCGCGCCGTCCTCGGTTTTCAGCAGCGTCACGAGGTCGATGGAGCCGAGGTTGCAGCTTTCGTACGGCAGCAACGGCTGCTCGCCGCAGGGGTTCGTGCTCTCGATTTCGCCGACCGAAGGAACCACGTTGTCGCGGTTGAGGCGGTCGAGGTAGACGATACCGGGTTCGCCGGTCGCCCAGGCGGCATCCACGATTTCGTCGAACACCGCGCGCGCACTCAGCCGGGAAACGCTCTTCTTCGTCTTGGGGTCGATGAGGTCATACGCCTCGCCCGCTTCGACCGCGCGCATAAACGCCTCCGTGAGCCCCACGGAGATGTTGAAGTTGTTGATGTCGCTCGTATCGCTCTTGCAGCGGATGAACTCCAGAATGTCCGGGTGATCCACGCGCAGGATGCCCATGTTGGCGCCACGCCGCGTGCCGCCCTGCTTGACGGCCTCGGTGGCGACGTTGAACACGCGCATAAAGCTCACGGGCCCGCTCGCAACTCCGCCCGTGGAGCGGACGGTCGCGCCCTTTTGCCGCAAACGCGAGAACGAAAAGCCCGTGCCGCCGCCGGATTTGTGGATCAGCGCCGCGTTCTTCACCGCCTCGAAGATCTCCTCCATGCTGTCGCCAACGGGCAGCACAAAGCAGGCGGAGAGCTGCCCCAGCGGGCGCCCCGCGTTCATCAGCGTCGGCGAATTCGGCAGAAACCGAAGCGATGTCATCAGCTCAAAGAATGTGTCCGCGCTGGCTTCCACATCCGCGTGTTCATCATAGAGCGCGTCCGCCGCTGCAACCGCGCGCGCAACGCGGCGGAAGAGGCCTTCGACATCCTCCGTCACTTGTCCTTGTTCGTTCTTTGCCAGATACCGCTTTTCGAGTACCTTCATTGCGTTGTCATTGATGCCGCCAATTGCCATAGGAAATCCCGTCCCTTACTAAAATCGTCATATTATATGGTTTTCGTTGCGAAAAACGAATTGCATACCCGCTAGATGAGAAGACGCCCAGTTCAGGCGCAAATTCAGCATAGCACCATATCTGGTAGCAAACAAGACTTGACATAACCAGATATTGCGAGTTTACAGATCGTTTACTCTTGTTACACCCTGACTTTATTTTCAGGTTCAGAGGCGGTTTCTACGGTCAATCCATGGTAACGAAATCCTCGCAAACAGCCGCTTTACGGCGAAAAAAAGCCCGGAGAGATACGCTCCGGGCTTTGCATGATTGACGATGTAACGATTCCGTAACGCAGGATGATTTCGAAAAAGTAACGCGAAAAAAGTTAGTTGCGCTTGTAGTCGAGGATCAACAGCCTGCGATCGCCCAGCGTTTCGCGCGAAAGGGACGCCGTGTTTGCGTTGAGGTGGTGGACGCGGCGCGTGGCGTTGGCAGCGAGCAGCGGCTCCAAACCTTCGATGTTAAAGTGTAGCGCCGGGGTCTTATAGTGCATCGGAATCAGAACCTTCGCGTGCAGGCGGTCGGCAAGCTCCGTTGCCATCTTGGCGTTGAGCGTGAACACACCGCCGATAGGCGCGAGTAAGACATCCACGTCTCCGATCTTTTCGATGACGTCGTCGGAGAGCATGTGGCCTAGATCGCCGAGATGCAGCACCTTGAGTCCATCGATCTGGTAGAGAAACACGACGTTTTCGCCGCGGTTTGTGCCTTTTGCGTCGTCGTGATAGCTCGAAAATCCAGTCACCGGAATTTCGCCCGCGAGGAACTCTCCGGGTGTGCGCATGATCTCCGGCGAACCCGCGACGATTGCGAGGCAGTTGTGGTCGTGGTGCTCGTGGCTGATGGTGACCGCGTCGCAAACAAGGTCGTGCAGCTCGTATCCCGTCTCCGGATCGCACGGGTCGGTCAAAATCGAATAGCCGCTTTCGCTCGTGAGTAGAAAGCAGGAGTGTCCGTACCAGGTAATTTGCATGTTTGTTTCATCTCCTTATGTGAAAATAGCCCTGCCGGTATGGCAGGATCGTCGAGAAAGCATCTTTGGTTTCTTCGGCGAGCGGTTTGAGGTTGTGTGAAGAGGTGGAAGCCAGCGGTGCTTATGCTAGAAAGCGAGCAGCCGGAGCATCGCGCCACCGAGTGCGCCGCAATCGGAAAGGAGCGCGGGACGATCCCGCGGGGGAATCGTGTGAAAGAGCGACAGCGCCGCGCGTTCCGCTCTGGTGTAGGATGCAACGCTTTCGTGTGCCGCGAGCGCGAGCATCAGCGCGCGATGAAACGAGGCGATATCGGGACAACCCGTGCCGGGATGCCGGGAGACGAGACGCATGCGGTTTTCCGCGTGGGTATCGTGCGCCGGTTCCGGAATGGGGCAGGAGCGGTTGATCTCGTCCACCAGCGCGGAAAAGAACGCGGGAGAAAGATCGAACAACAACCAGCCGTTGACCACGCGCACCCGCTCCACCAGCGGCGCTCCATAGAGCACGCCAAAGTCGAGCGCGGCAAGAGGATCGGGGTCTACGCCATGCGGCGGGCGAAAGCTGACATGCGCGTCCCGCGCGGGCAGGCGGAGGCTTCGTGCATCCGGCGCTTCCCGCAAGGCAACTCCGAGCACACGAACAAGCTGTGCGCGGATTTCGCTTTCATACGGCGGTTTCATATATGCAAGTTTATCCAAGTGCCCACGCGCTGTCAATGACCGAGGGCACGTATAGGAAGAATTTTACCTTGCATGCGATGGAAACCACCGTTTTTGCGTGAAAATTGCATGAAACACGCGCAAGAAAAGCCCGCATTTGTGCAGAAATCCGCTGTATAAAATGTAAACTTCCCGCAACGTGCGGTGCCTTCCACCGACACATGTGATATAATAACCGAAACATGTGAATCATCGAACGGCGATGCTGAACGAAGATTCACCATACACCGGTAATTTCAGTGCTCTTATGCCTTATGATTCGATGGAGGTCGCTATGCCAAACAAACAGCTACGCTGTCAGGTCAGCGTTCGCATCTTCGGCGAAGAGAAATGCTTCGGTCCGGGCGTTGCGGATCTTCTGGAACGCGTCGATCGCCTGCACTCTCTCCGCAAGGCGACCATCGAGATGGACATGGCCTACAGCAAGGCTTGGAAGATCGTCAAGATCGCGGAGGAAAACCTCGGCTTTCCGCTGCTGCTTTCCGTCACCGGTGGCAAAGGCGGCGGCGGCGCGGAGCTCACGCAGGACGGAAAGAGCTTTCTTGCGGCCTACCGCAGGTTTGAGGAAGCCGTGCGCAGCTACGCCGACGAGGCGTTTGTCGAGATCATGGGCGGCTGATTGAGAACCGGACGCACCGGAATCCTGCTAGAATGAGTGAAGGAGATATTCCCAGATGCATTTTTCCAAAGTTCACGGACTGGGCAACGACTTTATCATACTCGATGGAAGAACGGAATCGCACGATTATCCCGCACTGGCTAAGAAGCTCTGCCACCGGCAGACCGGAATCGGCGCGGATGGACTGCTGATCATCGAAAACAGCGCGAAGGCGGATATCCGCATGCGCATCGTCAACGAGGACGGCAGCGAGGCGGAGATGTGCGGTAACGGCATCCGCTGCTTTGCGAAGTATGTCTATCGCGAAGGCATTGTGCCGAGAACGGAGTTTGGCGTGGAGACGCTCGCGGGCATTATGCGCCCGAAACTCGTGATCAAGGACGGCGAGGTGACCGGCGTCACGGTTAACATGGGAGAGCCGTATCTGGAGTGTGCGGAGATTCCCGTGGTCGGCGAAGGGCGCTGCATCGACCGCGAACTCACGGTGCAGGGGCAGACGCTCCGCTACACCACCGTTCTCGTCGGCGTTCCGCATACGCTGATCTACGTGGACGATCCGACCGACAAAAAGTGGATGAACATGGGCTGGGACATCGAGCACGCGAGCGTGTTCCCCAAGCGCACCAACGTCAACTTCGCCAAGGTGGTGGATGAACACACCCTCGTGATGCGCACATTTGAGCGCGGCTGCGGCCCGACGCTTGCCTGCGGAACGGGTGCCTGCTCTGTCGCGGTAGCGAGCTACCTCAACGGCAAAACGGAACGCA
The DNA here is from genome assembly GCA_963667195.1 of Christensenellaceae bacterium. Lineage (GTDB taxonomy): Bacteria > Bacillota > Clostridia > Christensenellales > CAG-138 > UBA7703. Next base: position 444,580 of record OY762962.1, on the reverse strand, counting down.
GCGTGGATATTCAACTTGAACTGGGCACGCTTCACATCGATTGGGCGGAGGACAACCACGTCTATATGACGGGCCCTGCGGAGATCGTGTTTACGGGCGAAATCAAGCTTTAAGAAAACAGCAACCATAAGGCATCATTTGGGCGGGGAACCGCCCTTTTTTGATACCAAGATCGGTTGATTGCTGGACAATAAATACAGAATTATGTAGAAGGATTGTCATTGTGAACAGAGTGTGATACGCTTGCTCTCAGACGGTCGCCTGACCGAACCAGCAAGTCAATTTTGATCAATTCATCATGATGGGAGCAATGTGGAAATGGAGACAAACACAGCGAAAGAAGCTTCCGCACCGGACGCAAAATCCGCCGCCGAGCTGCTCCGCAAAAAGACCTTCAACCGCAACAAGTGGTTCTATTCCATCAGCGGTATCGGCCGCGACATGAGCTATGCCCTGATCGACTCTTTTTTGCTCATCTATATTCAGTTTGGCGTTTCGCTCACACTTGCACAGTTCACGACGCTTAGCCTGATCATCGGCGTCGGCGGACGCATTTGGGATGCGATGAACGACCCGCTCATGGGCGCGATCATCGAAGGCTCGCATTTCAAAAACGGCAAGTTCCGACCTTGGATCATGCTTGGCGCGATCCTTTGCGGACTTGTCATCATATTGATATTCAACATTCAGAGCATCCCCGGCTGGCGATTTGTCGTCTTTATGACGATCATGTATCTGCTCTGGGAATCCACGTTTACGATGAACGACATCGGATACTGGGCCATGCTGCCGAGTCTTTCGAGCGTGAAAGAGGAGCGTAACTCCATCACGACGCTGACCGTGCTCTTTGCGGGCGTCGGCGCGATTCTGGCGCAGGGCATCATTCCGCAGGTCACCGTTGGAGACATGCGTGCGGGTTACCGCTTCGTGTCGATCCTGATTGCGGTCGTGTTCATCGGCTGCCAGGTGATGCTGTATTTTACGGTCAAGGAACCGCCGCGCCGCAAGGTGGAGCAGAGCGAAAACATCTCGCTCAAGAAGATGTGGAAGACCATCGCGAGAAACGACCAGGTACTCTGGATGACGCTCTCGATGCTGTTTTACAACATCGGCAGCACGATGCTCATCGCGCTTGCCGCAAACCTTCTCTACATCGAAATCGGCTACAACGGTACGCTTTATTTCTACGTTGTGGTGGCATATGGTGTGACCATGGTCGCGGTCAACGCGCTGTATCCCGCGCTGGTCAATAAGCTCGGCAGAAACCGCCTGCAAAACGTGAGCATTCTCACGGCGGTCATCGGCTACGCGTTGATTGCGCTGATGGGCTGGCTGCCGGTGCTGCCGTTTAATATTGCGCTGCTGTGCCTGTTCTGCATGATGGTTTCCGCGGGACAGTCGCTCTTCTACATGAGCTGCATCATCAACATGGCGAACTGCGTCGAGTATAACGACTATAAATACGGCGAGCGCAATGAAGCAGTCGTCTCCACGCTCCGCCCGTTTATGGCAAAGTTTGCCGCGGCGATGCACACGCTGATTGTCACGCTGGTGCTCGCGATCTCCGGCACGTTCCTGCTGAGTCAGTCGATCAGCACGCTGGAAACCCAGCGCGACTTCTTCGACAAGCACAATGCCGCGGATCAGGCCTATTACATTACGCAGGTGCAGGACTACCTCGAGGAATATGACGGATTAAAGGCCGGAACAACGGAATACAAAGCCGTCGCGGAGACGGTCGGTGCTGAGATTGCGGCGGACGACGTCGTGAGTAAGTTCCAGCTTGATCCGGAGTATGTGCCCGCGCTGAGCGATGCGATGGTCATCCTCAAGGCGCCGGATGGAACGGAGAAGGAGCTTGGCAGACTCGGCTCGTTTGACGCGAAGTCGATCACCGCCGCGAACGGAACGTATTCCATCAAGATTGACGACCTCAAGAGCGGAGACGAGAGCGCGGCAAACATCCATTTCCGCGATCAGCGGACGCTGACCATGCGCGTTTGGGTGCGCCTTGCGGCGACGCTGCTGCCCGCGCTGATGCTCGTGCTTTCGCTGTATATTCAGAAGAAGAAATTCTTCATCGACGAAAACTACTATGATCAAATGATGCTGGAAATCGAAAGCCGCAAAGAAGAGGAGAGCTCTCTATCATAGCTCCAATATGACGAGAGACGATAAACGCGCCGAGTGATCGGCGCGTTTGTTTATATATATTGCATTGGAGAATACGTTTATCTCACCCACTCACTTGCTTCTGGAAAGCAGTGCATATGCGTCGGCGACAGCGCGCGGTAGCCATCGGCAAGCCCCATAAAACGGCGCAATCCAAGCCGAATCGAGCGGAGCTTGAAGTACATGGAAATATCCGAAACCATCTGCTCGTCAAACTGGCTCTTGTGGCAGGCGAGCGCCTCTTTCCGCGCGGAAAACGTCGATTTCACGCGCAGATAGGCGTTCGGTTTGTCCGTATAATAGAACGCGAGCGCCTTGACCGCGTGGCTGCCGGAGGAGCCGATGCTCTTCATCACGCTCTCAAACGGCGCCATATTCATGCTCATCTTGGCGGCTAGCCCCGTCTTGATGTGGTCGATATGGCATTCGCTGATCACGTTTGGATCGGGCGCAAACACGACGTCCGGCTTGAGGCGGACGATCGCTTTTGCGATCTCGCAAGCTGCGTCCTCCATCGGGTACATGCCGCCATCGTAAAACGGAAGAAACGTCACGTCGTTTACGCCGAGCAGCTCCGCAGAGGCGCGCGCCTCCCGCTGGCGAATCTCGACCAGCTCGTCGCCAAACAGCGCGGGATCGATCGCGCCCATGCGCCCGTCGGTCAGGATGAGGAACGAAACCTGCTTGCCCGCGCGGGTCAGCGCACGCACGCTCGGCGAACAGGCGACCTCGATGTCGTCCGGATGCGGGCCGATGAAGAGATAACGCTCGAAGGAATCGAGCTTGGGAATCGGGGCAACACGCTTGAGAATCGCGGAAAACATCAGGCAAGCCTCCTTCTTATCGACTAAGAACGCGTTCACCTGAGTATACCACCTCGGCGGCGTTGCCGAAAGAGAAGAGGCGGGGTATAATGAAAATTGCATCGAACAATTGATATTCACGAACGATCCGAGAACAGGAGAACGAACCATGACGATTCCGCAAGCCAAAAAGCTCAAGATATTGGAAGGTAGCCTCGCGCTTTGCCGCACGCAGGCGGCATTCGATTCCGCGCTGGAACAGGCGAATGAGGGCGTGTTTGCGATGTTCGCGCTTGGTGAACCGTCTCCTACCACGGATGGTATAGTCGCCAACTTCCACCAGAATCCGGCGTTGGATGCGGAGCAATACCGCATTCTTGCCGACGGAAACGGTGTTGTGATCGAGGCGGGCGGCATCGCGGGCGCGGTGTACGCCGCGGCCACGATAGCGCAGCTTTGCGCGGGGCACGAGGGTAAGCTGCCGTTTTGCGAAATTACGGATGCGCCGGAGCTCCCATGGCGCGGGTTTCTGGTCGATGTTTGCAGGCACTTTTTCCCGATCTCGACGCTCAAGACGATCGTCGATCTGCTCGCGTACTATAAATACAACCGCCTGCATCTGCACCTGAGCGAGGATCAGGGGTTTCGCTTCGAGAGCGAGCGTTTTCCGCTTCTCAACAGCGTTGGTTCCTATCGCAAGAGCACGGTGAAGAACCATGCGGTGTTCAAGGGTCAGGACGGGATTCCCCACGGCGGTTACTACACCAAGGCGGATCTTCGGGAGCTGGTGCGCTACTGCAAAGCGCGCGGCATCGAGATCGTACCCGAAATCGACATGCCGGGACACGCGCTTTCGATGATTGCGGCGTATCCCGATCTTGCGTGCTTTGAGGAGCCGATGGAGGTCGCGACGTACTTCGGCGTGACCGATTTTTCCAGGAAGCTATTTTGCGCGGGCAGCGAGAAAACGTACGAGTTCCTGTTTTCGTTGCTGGATGAGGTGATGGAGATATTCCCGTTTCCGTATGTGCACATCGGCGGCGACGAGGCCGTCAAGAGCGAATGGAAACGCTGCGAACGCTGCCAGAAGGTCATGTGTGAGCAGGGGCTGAAGGATGAGCGCGAGCTGCAGGGGTATCTCCTCAACCGTGTGATTGCGCATCTTGCGTCGCGCGGGCGGGAGGCCATCGTCTGGAACGACGGGCTGTGCGACGGGCTCGATCCGCGCGCCATCGTGCAGTTCTGGACGCCTTGGTACCTCGAAGGCCCCGCGCGCACGGTCCGGCGCATCAACGCAGGCGGACGCGCGATCCTGAGCCCCTTCATGCACCTGTATTATGACTATCCCTACGCGCTGACGCCGCTGAAAAAGACGTTTCAATACAATCCTACCCTGCGTGGTATCCAAAAGAAAAACACAAAGAACATTCTCGGCGTCGAGTCCGCGATCTGGACGGAGTGGGTCGATTCGGAGGACAAGCTCTTCTTCAACACCCTACCGCGCCTCGCCGCGACGGCGGAGACCGGCTGGTCTGCGCGCGGTGGAGATTACAAAACTTTCTTAACTCGCCTCAAGCCGCACTATCAGCTATACGACCGGCTGGGGCTGACGTACGCAAAGCACGTCGAGAAGCCTCTGCCGATTCTCAAGCGCATCCGAGGCGTGCTGACATACGCCAAGGACGAGACGCACGCGGAGCTCATCGCGCAGCAGAAGCAGGACAACAAATAGACCGGAGGAAATAACCATGAATGAAGCACTAAACAATCTCTTGACGCGCCGGAGCATCCGCTCCTTTTTACCCAAGCAGGTGGAGAAAGACCTGCTGGAGCAGGTGCTTGAGGCAGGCACATTCGCACCTACAGGCGGCGGCAGGCAAACGCCGGTCATCGTCGCCGTGCAGGACGAATCGACCGTAAAGCAGCTTTCGCGCATGAACGCCGCAGTCAATGGCAACAAGAACGATCCGTATTACGGCGCGCCGACGGTGCTGGTCGTGCTCGCGGAGCGTTCGCGCGGAACATTTCTGCTGGACGGCGCCGCCGTGATGACCACGCTCGTCAATGCGGCGCACGCGGTGGGACTCGGCTCCTGCTGGATTCACCGCGCGAAAGAGATGTTTGAGAGCGACGAAGGCAAAGCGCTGCTCCAAAAATGGGGCATCGAAGGAGATTTTGAGGGAATCGGACAGGTGATCCTCGGCTACCCGGCGGGCCCCGCGCCGGAACCCGCGCCGCGCAAGGCGAACTATATCGTGCGGGTTTGAGCGAATCAGGAGTTATTGATGCACAGTACGAGCCTCATCAAGCGACACGCGCACGCGTTTGCGCCCATCGAAACCCGCGACATTCGCTTCGATCCCGCGTTTCGCGCGGATTGCGAGCGGAATGCCTGCGGGTATTACGGCGCATGCTGGATGTGTCCGCCGGACGTGGGCGACATCGAGACGCTGATTGCGCTCGCAAAATCGTTTGAACACGCAATCGTGTTTCAAACCGTAGAGCAGATTGCGGATTCGTTTGATATCGAGGGCATGCACCGCGCAGCAAAAGCGCATAACCACCTGATTCGCCGCCTGAAACGAGCCGCGGAACGGGACGGAATCGACTGCATGCTCCTCGGCGCGGGCGCTTGCGGCGGCTGCAATACCTGCGCGCGCGTGTCCGGCGAGCCTTGCCGCCATCCCGGCCGCGCGGTGGTTTCGCTGGAGGCCGCGGGTGTGGATGTGGTCGAGCTTGCGAGAAAAAGCGGGCTTGCGTACCTCAACGGCAGCAATACGGTCACGTTCTTTGGACTCATGCTGCTGCACGACGCGGTCCGAATTTGAGTGTTCCACATCGATCCCCAAATAGCTTACCCCGAACAAAGGAGTAACAACATGAAGATTCTTGTTTGCAACGTTGGCAGCACATCGCTCAAATACCGCCTTTTTGACCTGACGAGCGGCGAAGAAACGCTCTCCGAAGGGCGCATGGAGCGGGTCGGCACACAAGCCGGCGCGTGGATGCACAAGGACGCGGGCGCGGAGGCGGTCAAGCAGACGCTCCCGATTCCCGACTATGCCACGGGCATCCGGCTGATGCAGAAAGCGCTTCTTTCGCACGCGCTCGAGCGCATGGAGGCGCTGGACTGCGTCGCGTTCAAGGTGGTGCATGCAAAGGGCGTCACCGGCGTGCAGTTGCTCGATGAAACAGTGCTCTCCGCGATGGCGGCCTTCAACACCGTCGCTCCCAGCCATAACCCGCCGTATATCGCGGCGATTCGCCAGTTTCAGGAGGCGCTGCCCAGCACTCCCATGATCGGCTCGTTTGAAACGGGCTTTCACGCAACCATGCCGCCCAAGGCGTATCTCTATTCGGTTCCGATTTCTTTCTACAAGGAGCACGCGATCCGCCGCTACGGTTTCCACGGCGCGTCCCACGAATACGTCTCCACGCGCACGGCGGAGCTCATGGGGAAAGCGGATTTCAAGCTGATCTCGTGCCATCTCGGTGGCAGCGGCTCGCTTTGCGCCATCGTAAACGGCAAGTCGGTGGACACGAACCTCGGCTTTTCGCTGCAATGCGGCATCATGCACAACAACCGCTGCGGCGACATCGACCCGTATATCCCGATCTATCTGATGAAGGATTTCGGCTACTCGCTGGAGCAGATTGAAAAGATGCTCAATAAAGAGAGCGGGCTGCTCGGCATGAGCGGTGTTTCCAACGATCTGCGGGACGTCGAACTTGCGGCGGGGCAGGGCAACGAGGACGCGAAGAACGCTGTGGACAGTTACTGCTATCAGATTCAGAAGCAGATTGGTGCCTATGCCGCGGCGATGGGCGGCGTGGACGCGATCAGCTTTGCGGGCGGCATCGGCGAAAACAGCACACTGGTGCGAAGACGCGCACTCGAAGGGCTTGCGTTCATGGGCGTTTCGCTCGATTTAGCGAAAAACGAAACCGCGAAGCCCGACTGCGAACTCACGGGCGAGGGCAGCCGCGCGCGGATCTTCGCCATCGCGACCAACGAGGAGATCGTCGTCGCAAGAAAGGCGAAGGAATATCTGGAGTCCCGCGTTTAGCGGAGGAAAGAAGAGCAAATACGCGTCATACGCGTTGCATGAAACGTGCTTCACAGTTAATTCACGATCCTGCGAAAACACGAAAACCGCCCATCAAACGGCGGTTTTTCGTTAACATTGTGCAAAATCGTATTGCATGGGGCTGTGTTCCTATTCAACCGCATTGCAAAGCGAAACCGTTTGGTTTATACTTCGCATATGAAACGGAAAAAACGCAGATCCAGATCAAAAGCGGATATCATTACGGGCGTGCTGTATGGAATCTTCGGGCTTCTGGTGCTCGCGGCGCTATACGGCATCGGCCGTGGTGCGTATGCGCTCATGGGCGTAACCGTAGGCAATCACTACTACGCGTCGCTTGCCGAAAAAGCGGCTCCCGCGGACGCGGTGGATTTTGCGTTGCTCGCCAAAGAGAACCCGGAGGTGCGCGCCTGGGTGCGGCTTTCGGACACGGCGATCAATCTGCCGGTGGTCAAGACCACGGACAACTCGTTTTATTTAACCCATCGATTTGACGAAGAGAGAAACAAGCTTGGAACCCCGTTTATTGACGCGGGCAACGTCGGCGATTTCTCCGACCGGCACACGGTCATCTATGGTCACGCGCTGAGCGACGGCTCGATGTTCGGATCGTTTTGGGAGTATGAAAACCCGAACTACTACACGCGCCATCCCGAGATTCAGCTGTTCCTGCCGGATGGAACGCAAAAGACGCTGGTCGTCTTTGCCTGCTCCCATGTGGACGGAACGCGCGCCAGCATCCCGATTGCGTTTTCCAGCGAGGCGGAGTTCCTTGCGTTTATCGATACACTCAATCAGGCATCCGCGTTTACGAGCAATGTGAAGGTCACATCCAGCGACCGCATCGTTTCCTTCTGCGTCGTGCTGCCGGATGGCTCGGATGGACGTCTGCTCGTGAGCTGTAAGCTTTCAGACAGCGCGGGAAGCAATGTGATTACGGACACGATCGCGCCGGAATCTTCTCCCGATATGACGCAGGCACCGGAAGAAACGCCGCAGGGATAAAATCGGTTTTTGCACACATAGCCGCCCTAATGGGCGGCTTTTTGACGAGGTAACATCCCGCTTCTATTCTTTTTGTCCAAAATGTGGTATTCTATACGCAATCATCTGTAGCATATAGAAAATGGAGTCCGCGTAAAAAGGATTCACATTTCGGGCAGTATCGTGCAACCGATCGCAAAAGAACGCAGTGTTGTATATGAAAGCAAGCGCTTTTACGACGAGTGCCGCAAACCAAAACGCGGCGGAAGAACTACTCGGACGAATGGACAAAAGAAGGGGAGATCGATTATGAAAACAAAACGCACCCTGATTGCGCTCGTTCTTTGCACAGTGCTGTTAACCACCATTGGCTGCGCCGCAAGCAGCCCTGCGCGAAGCGATGCCGTGTATGCTGAACCAGCAAGCGGAACCTATGACATGGCAGCTCCACAGGAGGAAAAAGCCGCGTCATCTGCAGTTTCCGCAAATGACGCTTCCTCTGCCACGCAGCAGAGCGAGCAGCCCACGGGCGATTTCGACGTACGAAAGATCGTCTACAACGCGGACATGACCGTGACGGTGGATGATCCCGCGGCTGCGCTGAGCGTGCTTGTCGAAAAGGCAAAAACGTTGGGCGGTTATGTCTCGGGCTCGTATTCCACCACGGATGATCAAGGGACAAACTACGCGTACGCCACGCTCAAGGTGCCGGCCGATCAGCTGGAAGCGCTTGTGACCGCGGCAAACGCGCTGGGCAAGGTGAACGACTATCGCCTGAGCTCGGACGACATCTCGCAGAACTACTACGACATTCAGGCGCGGCTGACCAGCGCGAAGGCCGAGGAGCAGCAACTGCTCGAAATCCTCGCAAAGTGTGAAACGGTAGAGGATATCCTTGCCGTTCGCCAGAGCCTCTCCAGCGTCCGCGCGGACATCGAGAGCTACACGGGTCAGATCAAACTCTGGGACAACCTTGTTGCATACGCGACGCTCAACATCACCGTCAACCGCACGCCCAAGACCGCGGTAGAGGGCGAAAACGAGCTGATCACGATGTGGAAGGCATCCGACGTTTGGAACAGGATGTCGAAAGGCTTCCAAAACAGCGCGCGCTTTGTGGTGAACGCGATTGGTGCCATCGGCATTTTCATCGCTGTTGCCGCAATTCCGGCAGGTATACTGTTCCTCGTCATCGGGGTTCCGATTATCGTACACAAGAAGAACAAGCGTAAAAAGGCCGCAGCGCTCAAGGCGCAGCAGTTGGCGTCCGCCGAGCCGGACAACACCGTAAAAAAGAACGAATAAAAATTTAATATCAGGGGGTTGGATTAGGTGGTAACGATCAAAGAGGCCGTGACCAAGAAGGATTTGGTCAAGTTCATGGAATTCCCGCTCGAGCTCTACAAGGGAAATCCCTACTATGTGCCGGACATCCTGGCGAGCCAGGTTGCGGACATGCAGAAGGATAAGAATCCTGCGTTCGCGTTTTGTCAGGCAAAGGCGTTTCTCGCCTACCGCGACGACAAGATCGTCGGCCGCATTCAGGGAATTCTCAATGACCGCGCGAACGCTTCGTTCGACCGCAAGTATATGAACTTCACGCAGGTGGATTTCATCGACGACGACGAGGTGGTAGACGCGCTGTTTGATGCCGTGGAGAACTGGGCACGCGAGCTTGGCTGCGAGGCCATGCACGGTCCGCTGGGCTTTTCGGACATGGACCGCGAGGGCATGCTGGTCGAAGGCTTTGATCAAAAGAGCCTGTTCTACACCTATTACAATCACCCGTACTATCTGACCCAGCTCACGCGGCGCGGCTACGGCAAGCAGGTGGACTGGATGGAGATGCGGCTGACGATTCCGACCGAACCGATGGAGTCCCTCACCCGCGTTTCGGAGTATGTTAAGAAGCGCAAAAAACTGCACGTGGTCAACATGGGCGACAAACCCCTCAAGGAGCTCATCCACGACATGTTCCTGCTCTATAACCGCGCGTACACGCTCTTTGGCATGATTCCGCTCACGGAAGCGCAGATTACGAAGTACGTCGGCGAGTTCCGCCCGATGGTGGCGCGGCGCACCACGTCGTTTGTCTACACCGAAGAGGGCGAAATGGTCGCGTTCGGCATCTGCTGCCCCGCGCTGGACAGCGCGATGCAGAAGATGAAGGGCAAGACGATGCCGTTCGGCTGGGTTCGCCTGCTCAAGGCGCTCAAGGGCAAGAACGACACGGTCGATCTGCTGCTCATCGCGGTGCGGCCCGACCTGCAGGGACAGGGCGTCAACGCAGTCATCCTCGACGACATGCAGCACAAGCTCATCAAGGCGGGCGTTCGCTATGCCGAGACGGGGCCGATGCTGGAGATCAACGACCACATCCTCGCGCAGTGGGAGCGGTTCCAGGGCGTACAGCATAAGCGCCGCCGCTGCTTCGTCAAGACTTTGTAACACACGTTCTCAAGGGCTGTCTTCTCCGGAAGGCAGCCTTTTTTGTTGGCGTTTGATACAAAACAAAGGCACTATGTGACAAACTTGCGGTCGATGGATCGCGCGCGTGCTACAATTCGATCAATTCAACAGGGAGGATGATCATTATGAAACTGAGCGCACCGAAATTTATCATCTGGCTGCTTGCGTTGATTCTCGCAGGGTTGGCCATCGCGAGCAAATACGTCGGCATCCCCGTGGTCGGGAGCTTCGTCAAGCAGTATGACTTCTGGGTCATGACCGCGGCATACGGACTGATGCTTCTTGGCACCATCTTCAAAGGACTGTAAAAAAACGCAAACGTAAAAAAGAGGCTGCCCAGAAAGATGTTTTCTTTCACGGACAGCCTCTAAATTTAACTTAGGTCATTGCGGGCGGATGATATCCGCCCCTACACGTGCACCAGAATATCTCGGTTCAAATCGTATCAAACAGCTTCGCGATTCGGGCTTCTCCGCAAGAGCGGATGTAGGGGCGGATATCATCCGCCCGCGCCTCTTAAGTCTTTCGTTTCGCTGGTGCTACTCATTTTCGGATAGCCATTTTGATGCTTGGTTTGTTGACGTTACTTCAGATCGCTCAGGCGCTTGACCAGATAACTCCTGAGCTGCTCCAGCGCTTCCGCCGTACCTGTGATTGCGGACGAAGTTCCCTGCGCGAGCGTGCCTCTGCCGCCGCCTTTGCCGCCGAGACCCGCGTTGATTGCGGGCATGAGCTCCGAAACATCCAGCGGGAATCCCGCGCCGGTGGAGAGCACGTAGGAGAGCCTGTCGTCTCCCGCGTTGATCAGGAGTGCGATCGTCTTTTCCGCAGAAGCCGCCTGCGCGAGGTCCTTGAGGCGGGCTGCGTCCACGCCGTAGACCAGCTGCGCTACCACGCGGTATTTGCCCGCCTTAGCAGCGCTCGCTAAGAATTCGGTTGCCATATAGCCATTGAGCGATCTTGCAAGGTCGCGCTCGCTCTTTTTCAGCGCACCGTAGTCGTCCGAGAGCTTCTTCACCGCACTCACGGCGGCCTCCCGCTGGCAGGAGAATCTGCGCGCGATCACGTCCAGATCGTCGTGCTGCGCGCGGTGCAGCTTCAGCGCGCGCTCGCCGCAGAAAAACGTGATCCGCGTGCCGCCCTTATAACTCGACGCGTCGGCAACGAAGATGGAGCCGATTTCGCCCGTCTTGTCGCAATGCGGCGCGCAGCAGGTGCATAAGTCCGCGCCCTCGATGCCGACGATGCGGATCGGAGGAATCAGCCCCTCCGCGTGCTTGCGCAGCGGCAGCGCGGCAACGTCCGCTTCGTTTTCGTAAAACGTCGCATGCACTGGAAGGTTCTTCCAGACGAAGCGGTTGGCGAGCTGCTCCGCTTCGACGATCTGCTCGTGCGAAACGGGCTTGTCGAAGTCGATGGTCGCGTAGTCCAGCGCAAGATGGAAGCCGACGTTGCTCGCCGAAAAAAGCTCGTAAAACGAAAACGAGAGCAGGTGTTCGCCCGTGTGCTGCTGCATGAAATCGAATCGGCGTGCCCAGTCGATCTTGCCCGGCACAACCGCGCCGACCGCGAGCGCGTGATCCACGCGATGAACGACTTCGCCGCCCTCCTCGCGCACATGGGAGACAAACGCCGCGCCCAGCGTGCCGGTATCGGAGGGCTGGCCTCCGCCTTCCGGAAAGAACACGGTTTGATCGAGCACAATGTCAAACGCATCTCCCGCGGCAACGCAGGAGACAACGCGGGATTCAGCCTCGGTTTGGTGGCTGTCCAGGTCATACAAACGCTTTGTCATAGTTTACCCTCGCATGAAATCAGAGCAAATTGTCTTCGTCACTTGAAAAACGTTAAATAAACGCAAACTGCTTGAGAACAAAGATGAAGAAGAACATCGTGACGATGGAGAGCACGCTGGTGATCGCAACCAGCGTTCCCGCGAGCTCGTCATCCGCCTGCATGCCGACCGCCATCGTGTAGGTCAGCATCGCGACCGGAGCGCCGAAGATGATCAGAGCTACGACGATGCTTTCGCCGCGGAAGCCCAGCAGCAGAAACGCCGCAACGGCGCAGAGCGGCACGACAAAGAGGCGAAGCAGCGAGACCCACGTGATCGCGGCGAGATTTTTCTTGACCGCGGCAAATGAGATCGTGCCGCCGAGAAGCACAAACGCCAAAGGTGTTGTGGAGGCCGCGAGCGCGTCAATCGGCTTCTGCAGCACGACGGGCAGGTTGATATTCAATAGATTCACAATGAATCCTGCGTAACAGGCGATCATGATCGGGTTTTTGATCACCCGCAGAAGGACGGTGCCGAAATTGACCCGCTCGTCGCGAAAACGCTCCATCGCAATGACGGCGAGAATGCCGAACAGCGGAACGGAGAGTGAGATCGCGATGGACATCATGCCAAGGTTGTTTTCGCCCAGCAGCGCCGCCGCGACCGCAAGGCCGAAGATCGCGTCGTTGGAGCGAAACACGCCGAGAATCAGCACGCCGCGGCGACGATTGTCCTTGCAGACCAGCGGAACGATCCACAAAGCGAGCGCGAAGGTGATCACGATGCCGAGAGCCATATACAGCAGAAACGGCGTGGCAAACATCGCGCCGATATCCGCCACCGCAATTGCGCGGTAACACATCAGCGGGAGCGTGACGTAGTAGATGATGTTGTTTGCGTTGCGCATCAGGCTTTCCGATGCGATTTTGGTCTTTCGCAGCACCACGCCGATGATCATATAGATCAACAGCGGAGCCACAACATTGAACGAGAGCAGCAGGTTTTCCATCGACGAACCCCGGTTTATCACAGTCTGCGCCCAAATAAGCGCGATATTGGATGCATTATAACACACCCTCGTGTCTTTCGGGGTGCGGCTGAGGAAAAGCAGGTTATGCTTTTTTTCGTATGGGAGAGAAAATCCGCGATCCGAAAGCAATCCCGCCTGCAAACGCTTTCAAACGAACCTTCACTTAACACAACTGAATCCATGTTCGTAAACCGCTTGTAAAATGCGCGGGCAAATGGACCAATCAGGTAGATACTTGTTCCTTTTGCCTGAAAATGATGGTATGATGACAGAAAGAAATGCATAAACAAAACCAGCGTGATCGATGCGCATGCAGAACAGAACCTGAAGCCTGGTACCCGGGGGTAGCGTAGATGAGCAGATTTTCGGACGAAACAGCACTCTATTACTTTAACCGTGGCGTTTCTACGGCGGCATATCTGGAGCTTGGCTGCCATGAAGGCGTTGGCGAATATGGGGAGCGGGTGTTCCGCTTCTCCGTTTGGGCGCCAAACGCGGAGTCTGTCAGCGTGGCTGGCACGTTTAACTTCTGGAATCCGGCGGCGGATCCGATGGAACGCGTCGGCACCACCGGCGTTTGGGAAGTCGCAATCGGCGTGGCTCGGCCCGGCGATCTCTATAAATACGCAATCGTAACCAACACGGGCGAGCTGATCATGAAGGCAGACCCGTTTGCCTTCCGCGCGGAGCCAAACGGCACGGCCTCTGTCGTCGGCGATATGCCATATTACGAGTGGTCGGACGAAGACTACCTCGAATGCCGCGGCGAAAACCGGGACACCTTCAGCCAGCCGATGAATATCTATGAGGTACACCTCGGCAGCTGGAAGCAGGGGCTCGGCTATCGGGAGCTCGCGGACGAGCTGATCGATTACGTGGTGGACATGGGTTACACGCATATCGAAGTCATGCCGCTCATGGAGTACCCGTACGATCCAAGCTGGGGCTATCAGGTGACGGGATACTACGCCGCCACGGCGCGCTACGGCGAGCCGGAGGAGCTGATGTATCTCATCGACCGCGCGCATAACGAAGGCATCGGCGTCATCATGGACTGGGTACCCGCGCACTTCACGCGGGACGCGCACGGGCTTCGCCTATTCGACGGCACACCCTTGTTTGAGCATCCCGATCCCCGGCGCGGCGAGATGCCGCAGTGGGGAACGCTCCTGTTTAACTTTGAGCAAACGCAGGTGCAGTCTTTCTTGATCTCCAGCGCGATGTATTGGCTCAGGGAGTTCCACTTTGACGGCCTTCGCGTGGACGCGGTCAGCGCCATGCTCTACCTCGACTTTGGCAAAGGCCCCGGCGAGTGGCTGCCCAACCGCTATGGCGGACACGACAACCTCGACGCGGTCGCGTTCTTTCGCAAGCTCAACTCCGCGGTCAACAACCTCGACGGCGGAAAGATGCTCTTTGCGGAAGAGAGTTCCGCGTATCCGTATGTCACCCGTCCAGTTTCGGAGGATGGGCTTGGCTTTGCTTACAAATGGAATATGGGTTGGATGAACGACATGCTCACCTACATGAGCATGGACAGCATTTATCGAAAATATCACCACGACAAACTAACGTTCTCGCTGTGTTATGCGTTTTCGGAGCACTATGTGCTGCCGTTTTCGCATGACGAGGTCGTCCACGGCAAAAAGAGCATGCTCAGCAAAATGCCCGGAGATTACTGGCAGCAGTTCGCGCAGCTCAGGCTTTTATATGCCTATCAATACGCGCACCCCGGCAAGAAGCTCATGTTCATGGGCGGCGAGTTCGGGCAGTACATCGAGTGGAAAGAAGACGACTCCCTCGACTGGTTCCTGCTTGACTACCCGAAGCACGCGGAAATGCAGCAGTATGTGCATGACCTCAACCACTTCTATCTCGAAAACCCGCCGATGTTTGAGGTGGACGATACGTGGGAGGGCTTCCACTGGTGCGGCGTGGACGACAACATCCATTCGATCCTGTCGTTTATGCGCTATGACCGGGACGGAAACGCGCTCTTCTGGACGTTTAACTTTACGCCGACTCCCTGGCTGGACTATATGATCGGAGTTCCGATCTACGGCCAGTATACCGAGGTGTTCTCCACCGACGCGCCGTATTACGGCGGCACGGGGGACTATCCCAACGCGCCGACACTGTCGGTCTACGAGCCATACGGGGAACATCCCTGTCGCATCCGCCTGAGGTTACCGCCGTTTGGCGCTGTTTGTTATCAGATTACCCCGAAACCCCTGCCAAAACTTAAGGTAAAACAGGAGGACGACGCATGAAAAAACGCATTGTGGCAATGCTCCTTGCCGGAGGACAGGGCAGCCGCCTCGGCGTGCTGACATCCAGCATGGCAAAGCCCGCGGTTCCCTTTGGCGGCAAGTACCGCATCATCGATTTTCCGCTCAGCAACTGCGTTAATTCGGACATCGATACCGTTGGCGTGCTCACGCAGTACCGGCCGCTCGCGCTCAACAGCTACATTGGCACCGGTCAACACTGGGACCTCGACCGTATGAACGGCGGCGTGTTCGTGCTTCCGCCCTACGTCACGGGCGTGGACGGCAGATGGTATACCGGCACCGCGAACGCGATCTACCAGAACCGTGAGTTTGTCGATCAGTACGATCCCGACTATGTGCTCATCCTTTCCGGCGATCACATCTACAAAATGGACTACGGCGCAATGCTGCGCTTTCATATCGAAAAAGGCGCGGTGGCAACCATCGCTGTGCTCCCGGTTCCGATGGAGGAAGCGCACCGCTTCGGCATCATGAACACGGACGAATTCGACCGCGTCACCTCATTTGAAGAAAAACCGAAACAACCAAAGTCCAACAAAGCCTCGATGGGCATCTACATCTTCAATTGGCACGCGCTGAAAGAGTGCATGCGCCTGGATGATGAAAATCCGGACTCGACCAACGACTTTGGCAACGACATCATTCCCGCGATCATCAACGGCGGGCAAGCCGTATACGCCTACCCGTTCAAAGGGTATTGGAAGGACGTTGGAACCATCCAGAGTCTCTGGGAAGCAAACATGGACATCATCTCCATGCCGCCGAAGCTCGTGCTCAACGACCCGCAGTGGAGAATCTACAGCCGTAATCCGATCATGCCGCCGCACTATGTCGGCGCGAACGCCTCGGTCACGCAGAGTCTCGTCACCGAAGGCTGCCGCGTGGAGGGGAAGGTGCATCACACCGTACTCTTCTCCAACGTCTCCGTGGAGGCGGAGGCGGAGGTCTATGATTCCGTGATTTTCCCGGGAGCTGTCATTCGACGTGGAGCGAAGGTCTATCAGGCGATTGTCGGCGAAAACTCCGTCATCGGCGAAGGCGCAATCATCGGCGGCGAGCTGCGGCTTGGCGACCGCGTGGATAACTCACTGACCGGCACGATCACGCTGGTCGGCAACGATATCAGCATTCAACAAGGTGCGTATCTGCCGCAGGGCACGGTCGCGACCGAAGACGCATGCGGAGGAAGATGCTATGACAAGTAATGCGTTCGGCCTCATCTACACGGGCGAAACCAATCCGTTTCTAAGGGATCTTGCGCTGTCTCGCTCAGTCGCCGCGGTGCCGTTCGGAGGCAGATACCGCTGTATCGACTTCATCCTCTCGGATCTGGTCAACACGGGCGTCACCAGCGTGGGCCTCATCACGCAGAAAAACTATCATTCGTTGATGGATCACCTGGGCGCCGGCAAGGAATGGGACCTCCACAGAAAGCGCGAGGGCCTCTTCATGCTGCCGCCGTTCATGACGAAGGAGAACACGGGGCTCTACCGCGGCAGCGTGGACGCGATTCGCTCCTGCCTGGGTTACGTGCGCAGAAATCCGCAGCAGTACGTGATCTTTTCCGGTAGCCACACGATCTTCAACATGACGTTTAACGACATGATCGCGCGCCATATCGAGACGCGCGCGAACATCACCATGCTCTATAACGAGGTGGACACAACCGTCAGCGAGGAGCAGAATCTCGATTTGAGGCTGCTCATGGACGAGAACGAGCGCGTCACCGAGATGGAGCTCAACCCCTTTACGCCGCGCTCTACACACAGAAGCTGCGACGTGATGATCATGGACAAGCTTCTGCTTGAATATCTCGTGGAGGAAGCGTATTCCCACGGGGATTACGACCTGACTCGCGATATCCTTTTGAAGAAGTGCCAGACGCTCAAGATCATGGGCTACCGTTACGATGGCTACGTGGCGCGGCTGGACTCGGTCAACGACTTCTTCCTGCATAACATGGCGCTTCTTGAGCAAAACGTGCGTAACGATCTGTTTAACCCCGCGCACCCGATCTATACGAAGGTCAAGGACGAGGTGAGCGCGAAATACGGCGAAAACGCGGTCGTGAAGAACTCCATGCTGGCCGACGGCTGCCAGATTGAGGGCACCGTGGAAAACAGCATCGTATTCCGCGGCGTCAGCGTGAAAAAAGGCGCGGTCATCAAGAACAGCATCCTCATGCAGGGCGTCAGTATCGGCGAAAATTGCACGATGGATCACGTCATCCTCGATAAAAGCGTCACCGTTCGCGAAGGGCGCACGCTCACCGGCTACGACGGATTCCCGATCATTCTCAAAAAAGGCACCACGATTTAAGAAACGCATACGCCACGCGCGGTCGCACTTGCGGCGGGCAAGGCTCGCCTGGCTTTGCGATGTGCCGCGCGGCAGGAACCGAGAAAGATTGCATTTTTCAGGAGGGCTGATGACATGAAAGTACTGTTCTGCGCAAGCGAGTGCGTACCGTTTGTCAAAACCGGGGGTCTTGCGGATGTCGCAGGCGCGCTCCCGATTGCCCTCGCGGAAGAAGGAAACGATGTCCGCGTGATTCTGCCGAAATACCGCGTGATCGACGCATACTGGAAAAATCGCATGGAGCATGTTTGCCACTTTGACGTACTCTTCGGCTGGGAAACGGTCTATTGCGGCATCGAGCGCGTCGTGGACAACAACGTGACCTACTACTTTGTGGACAATGAAACGTACTTCGGTGTGACAGAGATCTACGGCGACGGCATTACGGAGGGACTCCGCTTTGCGTTCTTCTGCCGCGCGGTGCTGGAAGCCCTGCCGCACATCGACTTTGTTCCGGATGTGATGCACCTCAACGACTGGCAGACCGGACTCATTGCGGCGCTATTGAAGACGCAATACGCCGCAAGGCAGGAGTATACGCGCATCCGCACGGTGTTCTCCATCCACAACCTCAAGTACCAGGGTATCTTCTCATGGCGCGAAATCGCGGGCAGGCTGGGGTTGGACGAACGATATTTTACTTACGAATACCTGGAATTTTACGGCTGCATCAGCTGCATGAAGGGCGGACTTGTGTTTGCGGACAGGCTCTGCACCGTGAGCCCGACCTATGCGGAGGAGATCAAGACGCCGTTCTTTGGCGAAAATATGGATGGCCTCCTGCGCGCGCGGGAAAACACCCTCAGCGGCATCCTCAACGGCCTCGACTACACGATCTTCAATCCATCCGACGACCGCTTCCTAGCGAATCATTTCGACGCGGATTCGCTGGAGGGCAAGCTCGCATGTAAGCGAGATTTGCAGCGCGAATGCGGGCTGGAGGAGCGGGATGTGCCGATCATCGGCATGATCGCGCGGCTCTCTCAGCAAAAGGGTCTGGATTTGGTGGAGCGTGTGTTGGGCGACATCATGAAAAACGATGTGCAGATGGTGTTTCTCGGCAAAGGCGACCGCAGGTTTGTCGATCTGCTCAACTGGGCAAACTGGCGCTATCCAAAGCGTGTGCATGCGAGAATCGAATTGGACGAGGGGTTAGCGCATCGTGTTTATGCGGGCGCGGACATGTTCCTCATGCCGTCGCAGTTTGAGCCCTGCGGACTGAGCCAGATGATCGCACTGCGGTACGGCTGCGTACCCATCGTGCGCGAAACAGGCGGATTGCGGGACACCATCGTGCCGTACAATAAGTATACGGACGAGGGCAACGGGTTCTCGTTTGCCAACTACAATGCGCACGAGATGCTCTTTACCATCGAGCGCGCGGTGCAGTATTGGAACGAGGACAAGGACATGTGGCGGCGGATGATGCTGCGCGGCATGGCGGATCGATTCGACTGGACAAAGCCCGCGAAAGCGTATCTCGCGCTGTACGAAAAAATGCTGCCCGCGGCGATTGTGCCGGAGCAGCCAAAGACCGAAGCGAAACCCGCGCCGGTGCCGACGGCGGCTACCGAAGCAATTACTGCGGAGACTGTGGAATAACGATTTTTCATCGAATCAAACAAAGAGGCGCTCTTGGCGAGCGCCTCTTTTGTGTATCGTTGAATGAATTTTGTTTAGATGAATTCTCTGGAGCTGGGTTCGCCTTCGCCAAGCTTCGGCGCTTCCGGCGTGATAGGCGCGCCTGGGTTGACTGGAGAAGCGGGCGCGGGATTGGCTGGAGCAGAGAGCCTGCCCGTGAGGTCGAGGTAAAACGCGGTTGCCGAGGCCTTCACGTAAGGATGCAGGAACACGCCGCCGATGCCGCCCGTGAGCGCCGCAAGCAGCCACCAGCCGATGAAGCTGAAATCGAGGCAGAAGAGCCGCCACTTGTTGCCAGCCATCAATTGCTTGGAGCGCTCAATGGCCTCGGTTGCGGAGAGATCCGGGTTTTCCGCCATGATATAAGGCGCCATGCTATAGCGAAACGCGGCGACGATACCGGGAATGATGAACAGCAGCGCCCAGAGCAGAATCTTGACGAACATCAACAGACGCAGGAGCAGCGCGTTTCCGAAATAGGCAAAGCGGGAGAAGATGGTCTCGATCTTCGGAGCAGCGGGGCTTTCATACATCGTGAGGTTGAACTTGTCGTAGCCAAGCTCCACCGCGCTGCCGATGATGAACATCGCGATGCCGTACGCCACAAACAACCCGCCAAGTGCTGCCATGATACCTGAAAACGGACGCACGATATCGTTTAGCTGCGACAGGTCGAGTTGACCGTTGAACAGCCGTTGTGCGAAGTTGTGAAAATCTGTGGCATCGGCCTTGACATTAAAATCAAAACGGAATGACCCGCTGGAACCAAAGCCGCCGAGAATCGACGCGATAAGCCCGGCGAGCAACGCCCACCAATACCGTCCGCGTAGAATATTCCACCCGGACTCACGATAATCTCTCGCCCGTTTCATTGCAAATTACCCCCAATCACAAAATACGGTTTGATACATGCGCGGTTAAAAACAATAGCTCAATCCCTTACTCGATCGTGACCCAATACTTATCGATCATGCAAACAGGACGATACGCGAGCTTGGAATATCGCAGTTTCTCCTCGCCGGAGTCGTCCTCGCGGTTGATGAAGCACGTATCCTTTTCGGCTGCATACTTGGCAAACCAGGACACGATTGCCTGATAGCTGCCCGCGTAGTCCACGCGCGCTTTCTCCACGTGGCAATGCAGCGTGTCGCCCACGACCTCGCCGATTGAGAGCGCGACGATGGTGCCCGCGACGTCGATATAGCCAGCCTTTTGACCCAGCACGAGCGAATCCGCAAGGAGCTCCTTTGCGCGCTTCATCTCCTCGGCTTCGATGATCTTATCCAGCGGCACATGATGCTCATACTCATCCAGAAACGCGATGGCGGCGGGCAGCGTTTCCTCCGTGACCGGCACGAACACCGCAGAGGGATTGTCCTTGCAGAAACGGTTGAGGTGGTTGCGCTGCGTGTGGTATTTTTTACCGGGGAACTCGACGAGGTCGCTCGTGTTGTACACGTAGTCCGCCCAGTCGCGGTGGGTCGAGACGACGGCGCGCGAACCATAGCGCGCGCAGAGATGCTCCATCGCCTCTTTCGGCACCGCGCAGAAGCGCAGCGGCATGCCGCTCTCTTTTGCGTGCGCCTCGATCGCGTCCAGCGCGGCGTCCACGTCTCCGCTGCCGACCGGATAGACAAAGCAAACCCCCTCGCCGGGGTAGGTAGCCAGCATGACCAGCATGCCGGAGACAATCGTATAGGCGGAGCGGAAGTATGCGCGCCACTGGAACACGGCGCCAAGCGTATAGTCACAGCTGCGATATGGTTGAACATCTAAATAAGGCTTCAACTCACGCGCATTTTGAATCGTTATCTTTGAAAACTCTAACATAAAACCCCTAATATCAATACAGCGCACCCGTGGAGCAATCTCCCGCGCGGACAGCACATAAAATTACTTTTAATATGATAACACGACTTGTGCAGGGTGGCAACGATGCGCGCCGCCGTGCAAGTGAACGGATTGCAACATTTTGTGCGATTGAGTCATATCGATAGACTCCGCATCGCGGATTGCTGTGTGTTATCGACAAAATACGACAAGAAACGATAAATAACGCAACATTTCTTGAAAAATAAATCGAAGTTGTACAACTTACCCCTCCACAAGTGCAGTATGTTTGGCGTATAATATACGTACAAACGTTCGTATAATGCGAACACGGGAGGAACATATGAAAGCGTTCTCGTTACAGCAGCTTCGCGCGGAGGCAAAACGCCAACTCTTGCAATACCGCAGAAACAATTCCCGCGTCTATCGCAGCAACGCGATTCGCGCGGAAGGCGGCACCATGCTCGCATGGATGCGCGCCATCGACTCCGCGCGTGTATATCTGCGCGCGCAAAACCCCGTCAAGGAGCGGTATATGTGCCGCCTCTTCGGGCTGGAAGCACCGCTGCCCAGGAGCCAGCCGATGCGCGCGCGCATGATGCACCTCAGCGTAGAGATGTGCGTTTCGGAATCCACGCTCTATAAATGGCGCGAGGACATCCTGGAGATCGTACTGTATGCGGCGATGGAAGCGGGTGTGGTGGGGCTATTCGGCATTCGCGAGGCGGGAGAGACACAAATTGAGAAACGACAGCGACCCATGCACGAGGAGACGGGAGATTGACGCGGGAAAGGCGCGGATGCTAGAATTGCAGGATGATCGGATATTGCCGAGTTGCTCAATCGACAGCGAAATGAATCATTAGAGGTAGTGCATGGCGAAGACCGCGAGCCTGAAGATCGGCTCCTTTACGGTACAAGTGACGCGAAAGCGCATTAAGAACCTCTATCTGCGCGTGCTGCCGCAGGAAGGCGTTTGCGTCAACGCGCCCATGCGCACCACAGACGCGGAGATTTCCCGCTTTGTGCTTAGCCGCGCGGACTGGATCGCGCTGCAACAGGGAAAGCTCATGCAGATTGCACCGCGCGGGTTTGAGGACGGGGATGCGGTGCCGTATTTCGGGAAACAACTGACGCTTCGGCTGCATGATTGCACTGGACGCACGCACATCGCGCTTAGCGGGGATGTGTTGGAGCTAACCATCCGGCAGGACGCGAGCGTGGATGCTCGAAAGCGGGCGGTGGACAACTGGTATCGCGAGGCGCTGTATGAGGCCGCGGGCGCAATGCTACCCGCCGTTGAGCGCACGGTGGGCAAGCGCGCGGGAGAGCTCAAGGTGCGCGATATGAAGACGCGTTGGGGCACCTGCAACATCCGCACGGGGCTGATCACGCTCAACCTTCGCCTCGTGGAGCGGCCTGCGGAGTGCCTGCGGTACGTGCTCACGCATGAGCTCTGCCACCTGCACGAGGCGGGACACGGCGAGCGCTTCTGGAAGCGGATGGATGTGTACTATCCCGACTGGAAGCGGGTGCGTAAGCTGCTCAAGCAACGAATCTAGCGCTAAACGATCATACATCGTTCCAATAAAGAATGCCGGGGCAGACGCTCCGGCATTTTGCTTGGCTCAAAAACCAAAATTCACGATAGGTTGTTCTTTTTCAGCACGGGTATCATGCGCTTGGCAATCAGCGCGGCGACGATGCTCTTGGCAAGATCGCCGGGCACGAACACGAGGAAGCAATACAGCACCGCCGTCCAGACGGAGACTTGCTTGCCCAGATAGTAGTTGCTCAGGAAGTAGAAATACCCCGTGCCGAGCACATAGAGCGCGAGAAGCCCCGCGAGCGAAGCCAGCAGCAGCCGCCAGAAGGAGGGATTCTCCACCTTGCGGACGATTGCGCCCGTGATGAACGCGGCGACGATGAAGCCGATCAGGTACCCGAACGAAGGCTTGAGCACGTAGCCGATGCCGCCTCCCTGCGTGAAGACGGGGATGCCGATGAGCCCCACCGCGAGGTAGACCAGCGCGCTGGCGGCGCCCAACTTTTTGCCGAGCAGCATGCCCGCGAGCACGACGAAAAACGTTTGCATCGTGAACGGCACAAGCGGCACCGGGATGCGGATAAACGCGCCGACGGCGATCAGCGCCGCAAACAGCGCCACGAGGATCATCTTGTACGTGCGGGATTTGGAAACAGGGTTCATTGGATCGTTCTCCTAAAAAAGTGTTTTATTGCGGCCTTCCGAAGCTTCGCTTCGGATGCCGCCGCGCGCAGCGCGGACACTATATCATTCTCACGCTGATCTCTCCGGAGGAGAGCGCCTCTCTGCGACCGTCTTCATACTCGACGACGAGGCGGCAGCGCTCGTCCACATCGATCGCGCGGGCGGGCGTGGTGCCGGTTCCGCCGATGACGTTGACCTGCTTTCCCAACACAAAGCTGCGTTTGCGGTATTCCGCGTTGGTCTCCGCGCTTCCGAGCGCGCGATAGAGCGGCAGAAAGCGATTGAGATATTCCGCGATCATGCGATTCTTCGCGTCCGGCGCGGGGCTAGTCAGCACGCTGCCCGCGATTTCGCGAAGCTCCGGCGGAAAGCCGCCCGCGGGTTCGTAAACGTTGATGCCCGTGCCGAGCACCGCGTACTCAAACTGTCCGCTCTCCATGTCGAACGAGCCTTCCGTGAGGATGCCGCAGACCTTCTTGCCGCGAAGGAACACGTCGTTGACCCACTTGATGGAGGCCGTTTCGCCGGAGAGCGCCTCCACCGCACCGCAGACCGCGACCGCCGCCGTGGTGGTGATGAGGGTTGCGTCGTCCGGTGCGATCTTGGGTTTGAGCAGGAGGGAGACATAGACGCCCGTGCCCTGCGGGGAATAAAAGCTGCGCCCTTTGCGCCCGCGGCCTCCGGTCTGCTCCGCCGCGATGACGACGGTGCCTTCCGATGCGCCCTCGCTTGCGAGCTTTCGTAGGACGAGGTTTGTGGAGTCCACCGCGTCGTAAACGTGGAGCGAAAGCTCCCGCGCATCGCCGGTGAGATACTGCCGGATGCCGCTCTCGGAGAGGACATCGCTGGAGTACGCGAGGCAGTAGCCGCGGTTCGGCACCGCCTGAATGGGGTAGCCGTCGGCTTGGAGGGCTTTGATCGCCTTCCAGACCGCGTTTCGGCTCACGCCGAGGCAGCGGGCGATCTCCTCACCGGAGAGGAAGACGCTCTTGTTGGATTCGAGGAGCGTGCGAAGATGGTCTTGTACGGTCATGGGAATCTCCTTAGGGGGTAGTATAAGGGAAGGGAAAGAGAATGTCAACCGATTAATTGACATATAGGTGACGATATAAATTTTTGTTCTACGACTGTATCTTTGACAACTCTTTTTCTATTACTGCATTTATATCAAACCCATGCAGTGGACGTAATCTTCTACTCATAACTTCTATAGCTTCGCTAACAAGTTCTTTTGTGATCGTCTCACTAGGTAATCGAATTTGGTTTTCAAATATATCAACATAAAGGCTGGAAAGCTTAACATGTTCCCAAGCTAGCACTGATTTAGGAAGCTCTTCTTTAGATACTCGATATAAATCATTTTCTATCATGTGTGAGATAAATGATTCACTAATCTGAGTCTTTAATTCGTGCCTTCGAAAACTAAACCAGAATGTTTGCCAGTTAATTTCAATCTTATGCAATTCAAAGAATATTGCTTCTAATGATAAATAGAATTTACCTAGTTCTTCATTCGAAATCCTTAATAAATAAAGCGATCTTGCAAAGTGGTCTCTTTCAAACAGAATTTCGGATTCATCAAGTAATTCATTGGCATTTTTAATAGCTTTAGTGCAAGTTTCTGCTAATTGTGATAAAGATAGAGGTCCTTTATAGTTCGGTAACATTCAATCCTCCTAAGTATAACTGTACACGAGAAAAGGCAAACGGCATTTGCAATGCATGAAGCCATCTGATTATTATTGCTGACAAGTATAAATCAAATAGTGGTTGAAAATCCAACCATACCTCACTATACCACCTAGTAAACCCTAACGCGAGAGAGGATTTTGTCGTCGTTTCCAAAAGAAAAAATCACCCCCGCCGACAACCGCCAGCGGGGGTAATTCGTTTCCCTACAATCAAGGAATTATCTTTTTTTCCGCGAGAGGCTCAACATCGAAAGCCCGAGGAACAGGATGCCTGCCGCAACCAGAATCAAGATGCTGGTGAGCGGAGTTACGATTTGGTCGCCAACCTTAAAGCTGACGCCCAGCATCTCCTTAAACCCGTTTACCACATCCGCGGGAGCGCCCGCAAACCCGGTCTTGATCGCGTCCTCCATGATTACCTGCCGAAGCAGCAGCGCGGAGTGCGACGGCGGGAACACCTTGATCACCGTCTGCACACCAGCAGGCAACTGGCCAATCGGAATATAGATACCCGTGAGGAAGCCGATTACGGTGCCGATGATGGTGCTCGCGATCGAAAACGCGTTGTTGCTCTGGAAAAACGAAACGAAGAACAGCACCAGCGCGGTGTTGCTAAACGTCGAAAGCAGGATGATGCCGAAGATTTTGGCGAGCTGAATCCCCGTAAACATCGTGCCGTCTTCGCTGAGCAAATACGCCTGGCACAGCACCAGCGCCACCACGCACATAATCACCCCGATGATAAACGCGCTGAGGATATAGCCGCCCGCGATGCTGACGCGCGGCAGCGGGGAAGAGTGGATGTCCTTGATGATCTTCTTGGACTTGTCCTCCACCATTGTGCCAAACGCGCCCATCGTAGTGGTGACGGACGTCACCGCGATGAGGCCCGCGACGATCCAGCAGTCCATGATGTTCCGCGCGCCGGGGACATCCTTCATGCTGCTGGTCCAAACATCGCCGAGAAACAGCGCGTACATGCCGATGATGATGAACACCGACAGCAGCGAGAAGAACACCGACGCCTTATCCTTAAAAAAGACGAGGAGGTTACGCTTCATAAAGTTGATCATTCGCGAATCTCCTTTCCGGTGATGGCGATAAACGCGTCGTCCATCGTGCCCGTCGTGACCGTAAAGCCTGTGATGGCATCCTTGTAGGTTTCGAGGATCGGCAGCGCGGCAAGCGTGTTTGCTACCCTGAGCGTCACGCGGTTTGCAACCACCTCCGGGACAAGTCCCGCCGCCGTGAGCCGCCTTACAAGCGCCTCCGGCTCCTTCGTGGTGAACGTGAGCTTGTCGCTCGTGAACCGCTCCTTGAGGTCGGAGGGCGTACCCTTGGCGACGATGTTGCCGTTGTCGATGACAATCACGTAGTCCGCCTCGGCTGCCTCCTCCATGTAATGGGTGGTGAGGAATATCGTCATGCCCGTGTCGTGCTGGAGCTTTGTGATCGTCTCCCAAACGCTCTTGCGCGTCTGCGGGTCAAGGCCGGTGGTGGGCTCGTCGAGAAACAGGATTTTCGGCGTGTTGACCAGCGCACGCGCGATGTCACACCGCCTGCGCTGACCGCCGGAAAGCTTGCCGTAAGGCCGCTTCATGATCTCCTCAATGCCCATGCGCTGCGCGATTTCGCTGATGGTGCTCTCGAGCCGTTTCCCCTTCAGCCCGTAGAACCCCGCGCGAATCCTGAGATTTTCTGATACGGTGAGCAGCGGGTCTAATAACCCATCTTGAAACACCGCGCCGATGCTCCGGCGAATCGCGTTGTCGTCGCGTCCCAGCAGGTGGCCATCCACCTCGACGGTGCCCGCGTCCGACTTCAAAAACGTGCAGATGATGTCGATCGTGGTGGATTTTCCCGCGCCGTTCGGCCCAAGAAACGCGAAGATCTTTTCCGCCTCCACGTAAAAGTCCAACCCCTTGACCGCCTGCACCGGGCCATAGCTCTTCTTAAGCCCGTTCACTTCGATGATGTGATCCAATCAACTTTCCCCCTTTATCCGTTGATGATGCTTGTTTTGCATTATAATATACTTCATCAGGCGAGGCAATAGATATTGTATCAAATTTACTTGCTTTTGCGGTTTTATCGGCAAAACGTGCGTTCAACCACCGGACGGATTGACGAACCGCGCCGTAACACACTAAAATAAGAATGGCGTATGCTGTTTCGACAGACAAATGCAAGCTGCGCGCAAAGGATGACACATGAACGCTTACGACTTTGATCACTGCATCTATGCGGGTGATTGTACGATCGACTTCTACCGCTTCTGCCTCAAGCAAAAACCCGCGCTGCTGAGTTATCTTCCGCGCCAGATTTGGGGACTCGTGCTGTATGCGTTCGCCTTCATTCAAAAGACGGCGTTCAAGGAGCGCTTCTTCTGCTTTTTGCAGGGGTTGGAGGATCGGGATGCTCTGATCGCCGCGTTCTGGGCGACGCACAAAGAGAAGATCTACGGCTGGTATCAGGAGCGGCAGCAGGAAAACGATCTGATTATATCTGCCTCGCCGGAGTTTTTGCTCAAACCCATCTGCGATCTCCTCGGGGTCAAGCACCTGATCGCTTCCCGCGTCGATCCCGAGACGGGCTGCTTTTCCGGCGAGAACAACTACGGCGCGGAGAAACCCAGGCGTCTTATGGCGGATTTGGGGCTGGACGCGGTGGATTCGTTTTATTCCGACTCGCTTTCGGATTCTCCCATGGCGCAGATTGCGAAAACGAGCTTTATGGTGCGCCACGGGGGTTTGACGCCGTGGAGCGAGTTTCATCCCAGCGCGATGGAGAAAGCAAAGCGACATTTCTTCTCGTTTGAGTTCTTCCGCTTCCTCGTGATCGGCTGCGTCAATACGCTCAACGGCGTGGTGTTTTCGTATTTGTTTTCCCGCGCGCTGCCCGCGCAGGTTGCGTTCTGGTGCGGCTATGTCCTGAGCCTCGGCATTTCGTATCTGCTCAACAGCGCGATCACGTTTCACGAGCGGCTCAGCTTTCCCAAGATGCTTCGCTTCTTTGTCTCGTACTTCCCGAATTTTCTGATTCAAAACATCGTAGTGTTCCTCGTGCACGGCGTGTTCGGCGGAACGGAACTCCTTGCCTATATCCTCGCCGCAGTGATCGGCATCCCGGTGACGTTCTTGATTCTCAAGCTGTTTGCGTTTCGCAAGAAGAAAGCCTGAACCGGGCAACAAGACGATTTGTGCGCGCGGTAGGAACGTTTGATCGACCAAACCGCGCGTGATATAATGACGCGAATCATGATAACAGGATTTCGCAGGAAGAGACGAGGTATGGCGATGTCGGAGGAATTTCTGGCTCAAAAGAGCGGACTGCGCACGGCGTTGAGATGGGTGCTGCTGCTCTCGGGTACGGCACTTGCCGGCCTTCTTTCCACCAAAGGAAACCTGATCTGGGTTGCCGCCGGGATTCCGCTGGCGATGGCGGCGCTCGCGATCTTGATCTTCCGCTATCGCTTTCTGGAGCGCGTATTTGCCGTTCGCGTTCGCTGGATCGCCATTCTCAGCGGAATTCTTGCGCTCTATGCGGCCTACTGCTACGGCGACCTTTTCTATTATCATATGCAGAGCCTCGCGGGGGAACTGACGAGCGCGACCGCGGTCGGTCTGCTCTCGCGCTTTGGACTGATCTTTACAATCATCGCGACGGTTGTCTCCATTCCCGCGATGTTCGTGTATCTCTACTGGTTCTTTTGCTGGTTTTCCGAGCGGATGCGGGAGGTGTTTCACTCCTCCGACCGTGTGGAGCGTTGGTATCTGATCATCGCGTGCGTGCTCTTTGCGCTGGCGATCTCGCTGGTGTACAGCAAGACCAGCATGTTCTACGCGGCGAACGCCTCCTCCGACAACGTATGGGACAAGATCGACATCGTGTATTCCAGCGATTCCTCCATGCTAACGGAGCAGAACGTGTTCTATAACATCGCAGCGTCGGAGAACGACATTCGCCAGCCAATGTTTGGCGTGTTTGCCGCTCCGTTTGCGCTCGCGGCCTCGCTGGTTTCGCGCGCCGTGATGCAGCCTGGCGCGTATCCCGCGATGATTCAAATTCTACAATCCGCGTTTCTCGCGCTTGGCCTCGTGCTGATCGTGCGGATGACCGGAGCCTCCGGCGCGGTCAAGGCGCTCGCGCTCGCGTGCGGCACGCTGCTGTATCCAACGCTCTTGTTCCTGTTGAATGTGGAGCAGTATGTGTTCTCCGTGTTCTGGCTGATTTTGCTGGTCTGGATGATTGTGCAAGGCGAAGAGCGGGGCAGAGACACCGCTTGGGTGGCAGCCAGCGGGTCGATGCTCACGAGCGGCATCCTGCTTTTGATACTGCCGGGCAAAGGCACCGTCAAGGAGAAAGTCAAGCAGGGCGCGCTTGCTGTCTTGCTGTTTGCTCTGGTCATGATCCTGTTGGGCCGCGTGGCGATGGTGCTCTCCTCCTCGGAAACCATTCGATTCCTGGTGCAATTCGCGGGCGAAAAGCTGCCGTTTCTGGCGCGTGCCAAGCAATACAGCATGTTTCTCTCGTCGTGCTTCGTCGCTCCCTTGGCGGAGATTACGCGCTTTCCCAACGGCGGTGTGGTGTTCCAGCAGGCGGAGGTTACCGGTTGGAGCATCGCGGGATTTGTTGTGTTCGCTTTGGCAATTGCGGGCTTTGTGGTAAACCGCAAGCGCGTGTTTGCGCAGATCTGTGCGGGCTGGGCTGCGTTTTCGTTGCTGCTGCTGTGCGTGGTCGGCTGGGGGACATCCGAGAACGGGCTCGTGCTCTATACCCTCTACTTCGGTTGGGCGTTTGTCGCGCTGATCGTGATGTTGATCACGCGCGTGCTGGAGAAATGGCGCGCGGCGCAGATCGGCGCATTCTCCGCCGCGGCGCTGGCGCTGCTCGTAGTCAACGCGCAATCCATCGCAGCGCTCATTCGATTCGGGCTGGAGAACTACCCGATTGGTTGAGGATGAATATCGGTAGACATATTATGGATTTACAATTTGCATGAAGAGAAAGGTCGAGGGAATGATGATCGAAAACGCAAATAAGCGAGTGAGTTCGAGAAAACATATTCGGCAAACGGTCATAGTGTTGCTCGTTGCCTTGTTCTGCATGATGTTTGGTACAGGATGCGCGGCGGAAAAGCTCGATCCAAGCGCGGAAACCATCGTCATCACCGATCTCGCGCAGCTCAAGAGTCAGGATTTCGCGGGCTTTGACCAGCTGAAAACGCTCGATTTGCGCGCGGTCGCTGCCGACGCGGCGACGGTGGATGCGCTGCAAGCCAAGCTGCCCAACGCCGAGATCGTTTGGAAGGTTCCGCTTGGTTCGGAATCGTTCGACAGCACGTCCGGCACGCTCACGCTGCCTCAATCGTGTAAAGCAAGCGATCTGGCGCTGTTGCGATATTTTCCGGCGCTGACCCAGGTCGATGCAACGGGCTGCATCGTGGACGCGGCTTTTGCCGAGGCCGCGGCGGCGTATCCCGGCGTTGCGTTTTCGTGGAATGCGACAATCGGTGGCATTCTGGTCAAGAGCAGCGACACCTCTCTGGATTTGACCGGGCAGACCATATCCGCGGATGAGGTCAAGCCGTTTCTGCTGGGGCTGACCGCCCTCAAGCAAGTGGTCTGCAATAACCTTGGCTGGAGCGCGGAGGAGCTTGCCGATCTGGAGGCTGCCTATCCCGCAATTTCGTTTGAGAGCGATGTGGACGTATTCGGCGAATCGGTGCCGGCGAGCACGCAGTCGCTCGATCTCTCAACCAAGACGGTGGATTTCGACAAACTGCCGGAGGTGCTGGCGCAGCTGCCCAACCTTACGAGCGTCAATCTCGAAGGCCAGCAGGTCTCGTTTGAGCAGATGGACGCGCTGACGAGCGCGTTCCCGAAGATTTCGTTTTCGTTCTCGTTTGAGCTGTTTTCCCAGCAGGTAACGTCGCAGACGACCGAGCTGGATTTAAACGGCTACCCGCTCACCTCTGTGGAAGAGATTGCGGACAAGCTGAAGTATCTGCCGAATCTAACGAAGGCGGATCTTTGCGACTGCGGACTGACAAACGAGCAGATGGAGCAACTCATGACGCAGTTTCCGTCCGTCAAATTCGTCTGGATGCTGAAGATCGGCGCCTGGGAGGTTCGCACCGACATTACCGCGTTCTCCAAGGGCAACCGCAAGACGTTTCCAAACGGGATGGGCGAATTCACCGGCGAAGGGAAAACGAACTTCAGTAACGACGACATTCAGGTGCTGAAGTATCTGACCGATCTCGTGTATCTCGATCTGGGCCACGGCAACCGGATTTCCGACGTGTCAGTGATCTCTCAGCTCAAGCATCTTCGCGTTCTGATCCTCTCGATGAACAAGATCGAAGACATCTCTCCGCTGGCACAGCTCAAGGAGCTGGAATGTCTGGAGATCTACCAAAATCCGATCAAGGATATCTCCCCGGTCGCCGAACTGCCAAAGCTTAAATACCTCAATTGCAGCTCGACCTATATCGAAGACATCACGCCGCTGCTGAAAATGCAGAATCTGGAGATGCTGTGGTTCATTCGCGTGAGAGATGTCGGCGAGGAGCAACGACAGCAGCTGAGCGACGCCCTGAAAAACTGCAAAATCTGCTTTAGCGCAAACAGCTCCGGCGACGGCGGCTGGACGGATAACGGCCTTTACGTTGAATATCAGATTGCATTTGGGCTGCCGTACTAATCCAAAACGCGGTTGATTCCAGCCGCGAGTTGACAAAACGGGCCGGTATCGAGTCGGGAATTCTACTCCACAAATAAGCATCGTTTCAACTTGATTGAACCGATGCTTTTTTGATTGCTCTTTGAAGGAATATGCGTATGCCGGATTGCGGGTTGACAAAAGCGTGTATCAGTACTATTATATCGATAAAATTAAAGCGAAATCGCCTTTGCAATCAGAGAGAAAGGATCAACGCGTGAACATTACGGTATGCATCGGGAGCTCCTGCCACCTGAAAGGATCGCGCGCCGTTGTGGAACAACTGGAACGACTGATCCTTGAGCGCGGTTTGAAGGACGAAATTGAGTTGCGCGGGTCGTTTTGCATGGGACAATGCCAAACCGGCGTGAGTGTGTTGGTCGACGAAACGTATTACTCTCTTACACCGGAGGACACCGAACACTTTTTCATTCAAAACGTGCTGCCAAAGCTTGCGCATACAAAACACGCAACCGAAACACAAATCGAACCTGTATGATCGAATCAGAGGAATAAGCACGATGTCGGACGTATTACGACTCAAGAAGTCGAACTGCAAAAACTGCTACAAGTGCATTCGCCATTGCCCGGTGAAGTCCATCCGCTTCTCCGCCAACCAGGCGCACATTGTCGGCGAGGAGTGCATCCTTTGCGGGCAATGCTTCGTCGTATGCCCGCAAAACGCGAAGCAGATTGCGGACGGGACGGAGCTGGTGCGCGTGCTGTTGGACGGTACCGCGCCCGTGGTCGCGAGCCTTGCGCCGTCGTTTGCGGCGTATTTCGACCGGGTCGGTTTTGCCTCGCTCAAGGCCGCGTTGATGCAGCTCGGGTTTGCTTCTGCCGAAGAGACGGCGATTGGAGCAACGCTGGTCAAGCGCGAATATGAAAAGCAGCTTGCCGAGAAGAGCGCGGACGTGATCATCACCTCTTGCTGCCACTCGGTCAACCTGCTGATCCGGAAATATTATCCCGAACTGATCAAATATCTTTCGCCGGTTGTGTCGCCTATGATCGCACACAGTCAGGATATCAAGCGGCGGATCCCAACAGCCAAGACGGTTTTTATCGGTCCGTGTCTTTCGAAAAAAGACGAGGCAGAGAACAGTCCCGTTGACGCGGTGCTCACGTTTGACGAGCTTTCGCGTATGTTTGCCTCGGCGGATATCGCGCCGGAGCCGGTGCTGGACAGCGCGGAGGAGAGCCGCGCGCGGCTGTTTCCGACCGTCGGCGGCATCCTCAAGACCATGGACATTCCCGACACGGGCTACACCTGCCTGACCGTAGACGGAACGGAGAACTGCAAGTCCGCGCTCGCGGACATCGCGGCGGGTAACCTCCACAATTGTTTCATCGAGATGAGCGCGTGCTCCGGCAGTTGCATCGGCGGCCCCGTCATGGAGAAATACAACAACTCGCCTGTGCGGCATTATCAGGCGGTGACTACATTTGCGGGCAAGCGGGATTTTGCGGTGGCGCAACCCGCGGCGGGCACGCTCGCGCGCAGGCATACGTACATCGGTGTTCCGAGCAGTATTCCGTCCGAAAACGAGATTGCGGAAATCCTCGCCAAGATGGGCAAGACCAGCAAGGAAGACGAGCTCAACTGCGGCAGCTGCGGCTACAACACCTGCCGCGAAAAGGCGATTGCGGTCTACCACGGCAAGGCGGATATCAGCATGTGCCTGCCGTTTTTGATGGATCGGGCGGAGCGCTTTTCCAACAACATCCTCGGCCACACGCCAAACGGCATCCTCGTGGTCAA
Source organism: Christensenellaceae bacterium (assembly GCA_963667195.1). GTDB lineage: Bacteria > Bacillota > Clostridia > Christensenellales > CAG-138 > UBA7703. Next base: position 410,731 of record OY762962.1, on the reverse strand, counting down.
CGAGGATTTGGAGGTGCAGCAGGTCAACGCAGCCGCGATGAAGATGCTGCATATCCAGCGTGAAGGCGATGTGCTCGGCGAGCCGCTGGTGCGCGTGATGGACCCGTTGCCGTTCCTGAGCGCGCTGGAAGGGAAGTTGGTCAAGGAGGAGCGCGCGTACTACGCGGAGTATTCCAAGTATCTGGAGCTGTCGCTCGTGCATGACAAGACCACGCACATCCTGATTGCGATTCTCCGTGACGTGACCGTGGAGGAGGAGGAGCGCCTCAAGAAGGAGGAGATCGGCCGCCAGACGGTGGAGATTGCCGACCGCGTCGTGGAAAAGCAAATGCGCATCGTGCAGGAGATCGCCTCTCTCCTCGGCGAAACCACCGCCGAAACCAAGATTGCGCTCACGAAGCTGAAAGAATCGATCAACAGCGAAGAGACACGATAACGCGGAGAAAACCCAACGGAAAGGAGGCGAGAGCCGATGATCACACACAACCACCTTTGCGCCGATATCGGCTACATGAGCCTCAACCACGCGGGAGAGCAGCTCTGCGGCGACCATATCGAGATCGCGGGCACGGACGAAAACTCCACCGTGATCGTGCTTGCGGACGGCCTCGGCAGCGGAGTCAAGGCGAGCATCCTGAGTACCCTCACCAGCAAGATCATCTCCACGATGCTGGCGGCGGGGCTGCGGCTTGAGGACTGCGTGGAGACCATCGCGGCGACGCTGCCCGTTTGCAGCAATCGCGGCATCGCGTATTCGACCTTCACGATCATTCGCCTCGTCAACAACGAACGCGCGGAGATCATTCAATACGACAACCCCGCGGTGATCCTGCTGCGCGACGGCAAGAGCTGCGAACTCGCAACCAGTATGCAGACGGTCGGGGAAAAGCGCATCTACCGCTCGGACATCACACTGCGCGAAAACGACATCTTCATCGCGATGAGCGACGGCGTGGTGCACGCAGGCGTCGGCGGCGTGTATAACTTCGGCTGGCGCACGGAAGACATCGCGCGCTATATGGAGACCTTCTGGCACGTGGGCTTTACGGCAAAGACGCTGACCACGATTCTGTTGCAGGAGACAAACCGCCTCTACGACGGAAAACCCGGCGACGACGCGACGGTCTGCACCGTTCGCATCCGCCCGCGCGTGCCGATGAACCTGCTCTGCGGGCCGCCCAGCAGTCGCGACGACAACGAGAAGATGATGTCCCTCTTCTTCGGAAAAGAGGGCAAGCACATCATCTGCGGGGGAACGACGTCCACCATCGCGGCAAACTATCTGCAAAAGCAGCTTGTGGCGAACCTCGACTTTCCCGACCCGGAGATTCCGCCGACCGCGACGATTTCGGGCGTCGATCTCGTGACCGAGGGCGTCATCACGATCAACCGCGTGCTGGAGTACGCGAAGAACTATCTCGACGACAACAGCGATTATGAGCGCTGGAGCGCGGGACGAGATGGCGCGAGCAGCATCGCGCGGCTGCTCTTCGAAGAAGCGACGGACATCAACTTCTTCGTGGGCTGTGCGGTCAACCCCGCGCACCAAAACCCCGAACTGCCGATCAACTTCAACCTGAAGATGCGCCTCATCGAGCAGCTGTCCGACTGCCTGATGAAGATGGGAAAGCGCATCAAAACGAGTTATTTTTAAGCGTTTCCTGATCCGCGGACCAAAAGCGCGGCAGGAGACCAAGGTTTATCAACACGCTGGAGGAACAACACACACATGCAGCCATCCTTTGACTACAGTGCGGTGGACGACATTCTTTCCGTCTATGGAAAGAAGGAGTCGAATATCATCGCCATCCTGCAGGACGTGCAGGAGCGCTACCACTATCTGCCGCGCGAGGTGTTTCCGTATCTGGCCCGTGCGCTTGGCGTAAGCGAGGCACGGCTCTACTCCGTCGCAACGTTTTACGAGAACTTTTCGCTGGAGAAAAAGGGCAGGTTCGTCATTCGCGTTTGCGACGGAACCGCCTGCCATGTGCGCAAGTCGATTCCGATTCTGGAGCGCCTGCGCAAGGAACTCAATCTTTCGGAAACAAACAAGACCACACCGGACGGCGGATTCACGGTGGAGACCGTCTCCTGCCTCGGCGCCTGCGGACTTGCTCCCGTGATCACGGTCAACGAACAGGTCTATCCCGCGATGACGCCGGAGAAGGCGAGCGAGCTGATCGCCTCTCTGCGCGCACAGCTTGCGGCGGAAAGCGAGGGCGCAAGCGCATGAGTAAACTAAGTAATCGAACCGAACTGATCGCGCTCAGAAAAGAATGCGCATCTGCTCTCCAACTCGAAACAAAGCGCATCCTCGTCTGCGCGGGCACGGGCTGTGTCTCCAGCGGGTCGATGCAGATATTCGAGCGCCTCAAAGCGCTCATGGAGGAGCGAAACATCCCCGTTTCAGTGGAGCTGGCGCATGAGCCGCACGGCGAAAGCGTTGGCTTGAAGGAATGCGGGTGCCACGGGTTTTGCGAGATGGGGCCTCTGGTACGCATTGAGCCGCAGGGCTGGCTCTACACAAAGACCGCGCTGTCCGACTGCGAGGAGATCATCGAGAAAACGATCCTGCGCGGCGAACGCATCGAGCAGCTCTCGTTTCAAAAGGACGGAACCGCCTATCCCAAGCAGGACGAAATACCGTTTTATCAAAAGCAGACGCGGCTCGTGCTGGAGCATTGCGGACAGATTGACGCGACCAGTATCCGCGAATACTTGGGTTTTGGCGGGTATGCCGCTTTTGAAACCGCGCTGTTTGACCGCTCGCCGGACGACATCATCGACGAGATCACAAAATCCAACCTCCGCGGCAGAGGCGGCGGCGGATTTCCCGCCGGGCGCAAGTGGTCGCAGGTGCGCCGCCAATCGGAGCCGGTGAAGTACATCGTCTGCAACGGCGACGAGGGAGACCCCGGTGCGTTTATGGATCGAAGCGTGATGGAAGGCGACCCGCACCGCATGCTCGAAGGCATGATGATCGCGGGGCTGGCCTGCGGCGCCGGGGAAGGCTACATCTACGTCCGCGCGGAGTATCCGCTTGCGGTAAAAAGGCTTCGCCGCGCGATTGCGCAGGCGGAGGAGCTTGGCTTGCTCGGCAACAACATCCTCGGCACGGACTATAGCTTTACGCTGCACATTGCGCGCGGCGCGGGCGCGTTCGTCTGCGGCGAGGGCAGCGCGCTGACCGCCTCCATCGAGGGCAAGCGTGGCATGCCCCGCGTGAAACCCCCGCGCACGGTGGAGCACGGGCTTTTCGACAAGCCAACCGTGCTCAACAACGTGGAAACCTTCGCCAACGTGCCGCTGATCATCTCGTGCGGCGCGGACTGGTACAAATCGATCGGACCGGAGAACAGCCCCGGCACGAAGGCGTTTGCGCTCACGGGGAACATCGTCAACACGGGACTCATCGAGGTACCGATGGGCACGACGCTGCGCGAAGTCATCTTTGACATCGGCGGCGGCGTGCGGGACGGAAAAGCGTTTAAGGCCGTTCAGATCGGTGGCCCCTCCGGAGGTTGCCTGACCACGGAAGACCTCGATCTTCCGCTGGACTTTGACTCGCTGAAAAAAGCGGGCGCGATGATCGGCTCCGGCGGACTCGTCGTGATGGACGAGGACACCTGCATGGTGGAGGTTGCACGGTTTTTCATGCACTTCACGCAGAACGAATCCTGCGGAAAATGCGTGCCCTGCCGCGAGGGAACCAAGCGCATGCTCGCGATTTTGGAGCGCATCGTCGAGGGTAAAGGCGAGGAAGGCGACATCGAGCTGCTGCTGGAGCTTGCGGACACCATCACGGCGACGGCGCTGTGCGGGCTTGGCAAGAGCGCGGCTTCTCCTGTCGTGAGCACAATCAAAAGCTTTCGGAGTGAATACGAGGCTCACATTCGAGACAAGCGCTGCCCCGCGGGCGGCTGCCAGAAGCTCAAGCGCATCTGGATCGATCCCGCGCTTTGCAAAGGCTGCTCCAAGTGCGCCAAAGCCTGCCCGGTCAACGCGATTTCCGGACAGATCAAACAGCCGTTCTCCATCGATTTAAGCAAGTGCATCCGGTGTGAGTCGTGCGTTTCAACCTGCGCTTTCCGCGCGATTCTGGAGGACTGACACATGGAACAACGCGACTTTATGACGGTGGACGGCATCCCGGTCGAGATCAACGGCGAAAAGAACCTGCTGGAACTCATCCGCAAGGCGGGCATCAAGCTGCCGACGTTTTGCTATCACTCGGAGCTTTCGGTCTACGGTGCCTGCCGCATGTGCATGGTGGAGACCGAGCGGGGCGGACTCGAAGCCGCCTGCTCCACGCCGCCGAAAGCGGGCATGGTGATCAAGACCAATACCGAGCGGCTCCGCCGCTACCGCAAGAATATTCTGGAGCTGCTGCTCGCGAATCACTGCCGCGACTGCACCACCTGCGGCAACAACGGCAAATGCAAGCTCCAGGACCTCGCGATGCGCTTCAACATTGAGGGCGTGCGCTTTCCCAACACCGCGCCGGAGAAACAGCAGGATGATTCCTCGCTCTGCATCGCGCGGGACGCGAGCAAGTGCATCCTCTGCGGCGACTGTGTGCGCATGTGCAACGAGGTGCAGTCTGTCGGCGCGATCGACTTTGCGCACCGCGGCTCCAAGATGGAGATCAGCACCGCGTTTGGCATGCCGATTGCCGAATCCCCTTGCGTGGGCTGCGGCCAGTGTGCGGCTGTTTGCCCCACGGGCGCCATCGTCGTGCGCGACAACGCAAACCGCGTCTGGCGCGCGCTGGACGACCGAAACGTGAAGGTCACGGCGCAGATTGCGCCTGCGGTGCGCGTGGCGCTCGGCCGCGAGATGGGCCTGCGCGAAGGCGAAAACAGCATGGGAAAGATCGTCGCTGCCCTGCATCGCATGGGCTTTGACGAAGTATACGATACCTCCACCGGCGCGGACTTGACCGTGCTGGAGGAGAGCGAGGAGCTGCTGACCCATTTGGAAAGCGGAGCCACGCTGCCGCTGTTTACTTCCTGCTGCCCCGCGTGGGTGCAGTTTTGCGAAAAGTCGCACCCGGAGCTTTTGGCGCACGTCTCTACCTGCCGTTCGCCGATGGAGATGTTTGCATCGGTCATCAAGGAACAGGAGAAGACCTCCTCCCGAAAGCAGTTTCACGTGGCGGTCATGCCCTGCACGGCGAAGAAGTTCGAGGCAGCGCGAGACGAGTTTCGCGTGGACGGCGTGCCGAACGTGGACGCGGTGATCACGACGCAGGAGCTCATCCGCATGATCAAGGAATCCGGCGTGGTGTTTGAAGACCTCGAGCCGGAGGCGCTGGATATGCCGTTTGGCATGACGAGCGGCGCGGGCGTGATCTTCGGCGTGACCGGCGGCGTGACCGAGGCGGTGCTCAGAAGGCTCGCCTCCGATAAATCGCGCGGCGGGCTCTATGCCTCGGCATTGACCGGCGTGCGCGGCATGAAAGGCGTGAAGGAAGCAAGCGTACCGTATCTGGATCGTGAAGTGCGCATCGCCATCGTGAGCGGGCTCGCCAACGCGGAAGCGCTGATTCAGAAGATCGTCTCCGGCGAGGAGCACTACGATTTCGTCGAAGTGATGGCGTGCCCCGGCGGCTGCGTGAGCGGTGCGGGACAGCCCTATAGCTCTTCCACCGCAAAGGCGGAGCGCGGAGAGGGGCTCTATGCTGTGGATCGCGTTTCCAGCATCAAGCGCTCGGAGGAGAACTCGCTCGTGCAGTCGCTCTACGGCGACGTGCTCCGCGGTCGCGTACACGAGCTGCTGCATGTGGACTACACGAAGGACGGAGGGCACAAGGCATGACGGAGCTTTCGGTCTGCATCGGTAGCGCCTGCCATCTCAAGGGCGCGTATAACGTGATCTCCACGTTTCAGCACCTGATTGAAACGAATGATCTACATGAGAAGGTTGCGTTCTCCGCGAAGTTTTGCACCAAGCAGTGCCACAAACCCGGCGTCGCGGTGTCGCTCGACGGAGTCAAGAGCGTGATTGCCGCGGAGGAAGCGCGCAGGTTCTTTCAGGAACAGGTGCTGCCCGCCGTGGAACAGGCAAAGTGATAATCTTAAGAACATAATCGTATGAGAAAAAGTCCCGCACGGTGTACCGTGCGGGACTTTTTGTGTTGCTTGTGTGGAGCGGCAGATTACTCCGCTTTCTGTTCCTCCGCGAGAATCGCGTCATATTTCTGCTCGTCCAGCGGATACGGCTGAATCAGCAGAATGCCAAGCAGGAAGATTGCCGCGGGAACCGGGCCGATCAACAAGCGAATTGTAAACAGTGCGTTTGCCGTTTGATCCGCAACGTTTGGAACAAATTTCGCAAAGCCCAAGAACACGCCGGAGAGCGCGGCAGAAAGCGCGATGCCGATCTTGGAAAAGAACGTCCACATGCCATAGTATGCGCCTTCCTTGCGGGTTTTGGTCTGAATCGCATCCACCTCGACCACGTCCGGCAGCATCGCAAACGGCGGAACATAGCCAAAGCCGATGCCCACGCCCGCGAACACCATCACGCAGAAGGTGAAGATCATGCCGAGTATATGCGCAAAGAAGAACATCGCAAGGCAACTGACCACGAGAATACCGAGCGCGAGCTGATAGGTGCGCTTTTTGCCGATGCGCTTGGCGACCAGAACCGACACCGGCACACAGAGCATCGCGACGCCGAGCAAAAGCAGCATGGCAATGGTCGTCATGCCTTCATCCTTGTAGATGTACTTGAAGTAATAGACCAGCATGGTTTGCACGAACGTGAGCGCAGTTATGTTCAGTGTATAAACCGCTGCAAGGCGAAGATAGGTCTTGTTTTTGAACACCACACCAAAGGTTTCGAAAAACTTGGTCTTGGGACGCGGTTGATCCTTGCTCGCCGTTTCGCGCACAGTGAGAAACGTCGTTAAGATCGTCGCCGACATGATGAATCCGAACAGCAGACCGACATGGGAGTATCCAACATGCGGATTCTTCGCGCGGTTCACGATTGGCAGCACGACGGCTGCGCCGAGAATCGTGCCGATGACGGCAAAGCTGAAGCGGAAGCCGTTGAGTGTGGTGCGCTCCTGATAGTCCTTTGTAATCTCCGGTGTGAGCGAACCATAGGGGATATTGACGACCGTTTACGCGGTGTTGAGCAGGCACAGCGCAAGCGTTGCCCAAAGAAATCCGGCCGTTTGACGGCTGGAAAAATCCGGCGCGGAGAAGAAATACCACATGCTCAAGAGCAGCGGCAGCGCGCCAAAGAGCAGATAGGCCGCCTCCTGCCCCAGCGGGAGCGCGTGCGATCCGAGATATAACCCATCATGGGATCAGTGACCGCGTCCCAGAATTTGCCGATCAGGATCGCGATGCCCGCAAGCGCGGCGGAGACACCGACCGTGTCCGTTAGGTAGATCAGCGAGTAGAACCCCATCGCGGTGAAGAAGAGGTTTCCGCCGAGGTCTCCGATGCCGAAGCCCAGCTTGACGGAAAGCGGCAGCTTGGAGCCGGTTGAAGTGGCTTTGTCAGCAGTTTGCTTCATGATAGACCCTTTCAATACATTTTTTGAAGTGTTCAGCGAGTGTCTCAGTCGCAATGCGTGCGGTCTTTTTCGGGTTGTTGTGATAATCTGGCAGAAGCGCGGTAAGATTGATGCTCTCTCCCGCAACGACGAGCGCATGTTTGCGTATGTTGTTCGGGCGGTTGGAGACGTTGCCGGCCATGAGCCTGCTTGCGAGGTCGTATAGATTCATCGCGTGCTCCACGACGCGGTTCTCGTAACCGGGCGCATCACAATTCACATACGATACGTCGTGATAGCTCATGAGATCGACCAGTTCCATATGCCGCATGGCAAACCAGCCCTCGCCCGCGCGGCGGTCTGCCAGCGCACGCTCCAGCGGGGAGAGCGCGTTCAGCGATTCCTCCGGCTTGACCCGGCTCCAGCCCTCAAGCCGGACGCGATACATCCGCTGCACGAGGTCCTCCTGCCCAGGATCGATGCCGAGCGTGTGCTCCGCAACCGAGAGCGCCGCGGGCAGCAGCGCGTTCCAGCGACGCTGGCGCTCCTGCGCCTCGCTCTCGCCGGAAACGGCCTCCGGCACCGCATAGTGGTAGGTGTCGCGATAGAACTGTTCCGTCAGCGTGAGGAGCCTGCGCTCGATTGCGTCCAGCCGCGGCAGGAGCGCGGGAAGCCGCGTGTTTTTCGCGATAGACGGTGAATCCATTGATAACAGCGATTCCAGGCGGCGGACGATCGTGTGAACCTTGTGATAGTCCCGCGTGTCATATTGATAATGCACCGAGATCGGCAGGATGCGCACTTCCTCCGCGCGGCCTGCGCGCGCAAGATCGCTTGCGCACCAGAACCCCATGCGCACGGTTCCGAGCTCGATTCTCGGCAGAGTTTCGCTGTGGTAAGAGATCTGCCCTTCCGGCGCGAGCCCGAGCGGGTTCGGACCATCGCGGAGTACGGCGCGGATGTTGGAGAGGCTGTTTGTTTCGCACTTGACATGGTAGACCGGCATCGCGCCCGCGCGCGGCAGCAGGAAGCGGATGAACGCGTCGCCCCAGAGCGGCACGGCGTAATCGTGCACGAGCCTCAGCCCCGGTTGGCGCAAAAGCGGATTGCCGCTTTGTTTCGCGAGGCGCGGCAGCATGTTTTCAAAGACGTGAAACATCAGTTGCGCTTCATCTCCATACGGATGGCGAAAGGCGACGATCAGGCGGGATTTATTCGACTGAAGATCGCGCAGCTCGGAGAGGATGCGCTCCGCAGAGAGGATCTCAACTCCCTCAAACGCGAGCGCGCTCTTCAGATAAACGGGCATGAGCAAGCGACCGAGCCGCAAAAACGGCACGGAAAGCTTGGAAGGAGCCAAACGGTGACGAGTCTCTGCGCTCAGGATCGGTTCGGCAACCAATCGGGGTTTTCCCATAGAAACCTCCGAGTCGATATTCTGTGTGTTGTTCTTGATGAAAAGCGGAGAAAGGCAAAAAGCGCTACACTTAGCATTCATTATGCGGAGGAAAGGCCGAGCTGTCAACAAAAGACGAGGTGAAATAAGCGCGGCTGAGCCGCGCTTATGTGAAACCAACAGTCAGGATTCATTTGCGAAGATAGATCGCCTCGTAAAGCTGGCAAAAGTCCTCCATAGACGGAAAATCATGGAACAGGAGCGTTCGACTTTCCGGTGCCAGCCGCAGAAAGGCAGGCGCGGTTGTGACGAAGATATCGTCCGCTGTCAAGCTCGAAGCGAATGCGGGATCGATTGCCTGCGCATAGGGAATGGGCGTCACCTGAACGGCCTTGAAATAGCTGCTGTTCATGGCGGATTGGATGAAGTTTGCGATGAACGACGTATGCTCGATGCCAAAATCACTCACGATAAAAACACAGCGCGTCGGAGATGCCATGCCCAGCGCCGGAAAGAGGAAGCAGGAATGCAGCATCAAATCCGGAAGCGAAGGGGATAGATCGATCTCCATTGCACGATTGAACGAATCAAGGTGGTCGGCGAACGCGTCGTATAACTTTGGATGCGAGCGTTGCAGGGACGAGATGAAGCCGTTGATACGCCGAAGAGATCCCGGAAGCGTGGCCGGATAGACCAATGCAAACCGGTAGAGAATCTTCATCATTACGACGAGCTGGCGCTGAATCTTGGGCGGGCAGGAAGCATGCAGCGTATCAAACACGCGCGCAAAATAGTCGGCGGCCTGCGCGGTTAACCTTGCCTCTTCTTCGGGGTCGTCCGGCTCCTCAAAAGGCTTCATCAATAACGCGTGAATCGGCTGCAATTGCTCCGGGGTGATGCTCGGAAACCGCTCCTTGATATAGGACAAATCGTCTTTCGCTAGTTCGCTGCCCAACGGGCGGGAACTGGTCAAGCGGAATCCCTGATACTCTCGCAGGAGGGACACAAAGTAAAAGGCAACCATCTGCGGGATAGCCGAGGCGTCTCTCATCACGAGCTCGACCGCTTCGTGATTGCTCGCTCTGCGCAGCATAGCGCACACGATTTCATACATCCGGGAAAAGCTGATCGGCTTTCTTGCGCCCGGCACCGGCCACTCAACCTGCAACCCGGGCAATTGCGCGAGGGCAGGATTGAGCTCCAGATAGAGCGAAGAGAGCAGCTTTCTCAGCTCCAGTTCATCTTTGGCATTGAGGCAGTAATTTAGGCCGTTTCGTTCAATGGTGATGTTGAGAGCGGAAAGATACGCGTTGATTCTGGGAATCAATCGAATCAGCGTCGATTTACTGATGAAGAGCTTTCCGGTGTAGAACTCGATATCGTGATGCGGGAAGAAGAACAGATCCCGCAGAAAGCGCGGCGCAACCGAAGATTTGAATATGTCAATTTGAATTTCGTGGAGCATGGCTGCATTACGGCAGCCCATATTCACGCCGTTTTTCAGCGAGATATCAATTTGCAGCTTTTGACCCCAATTGGTCTTGATATCGATGAGGTCAGAGTGAATGGTTCGTTCACTTGCGTCAACAAGGCGCGCAAGCTCTCCGATGGTAATCCAACCGGATTGCTGCATCAGGATTTCCATGAGTTTTATTCTGCGTTGATCGGCTTCGTCCAGCAGAAACATCATAGCAGTCACCTCGAATTCACCATGATCTGTATCATTTTAACAGCATCCGTTAAGCAAATCCATACTTAATAATTAGTGATTTCAAGAATTGCACTATAATACGAAAAACATGAATCAGTGTCAATTGCTACAATGTAATACGCTCGTAACAATTAGGTACTATATTAATTAAGATTTCGTCAAAAGATCGATTTTTTTAAAATCGTGTAACGAAATCGATTGCGAAAGTGCAAAAATACTGAAAATGATTGGTTTGACAGTTTTTTCATCCTCAACACGTGTACAGCGAACACGAATGAAAAATGTCACATCGAAACAAAAACAGGACGTTTGATGGTAATACAAACGAGTACTACCGGAAGAAAAATTAAGTGGACTATTAGTTCAATAACGTATTTCCCATTACACAGCGAACTGTGATACCAATAGTAGTCGGCAGAACGTGACGAGAAAACAACAGCAAGGTTCTTTCGCGTTGGCCAGCCGGAACACGCCGGAGTGGAAGAGAAAGATAACTTTGCAGAGATTTGGCAAGAGAGGCTAAGAAGACCTGGATTGAAACAGACGAGTCAACAATCGAAGTTCAGGGTTGAGCATCCTGCACGCAAACACCGGCAGTTGACGGTGCGTGTTTGTGTTGCGCTGTTTCTCGTAGGCTTTGCGCTGACGACGTTTTTCATGCGCTCGTCATCCGCACTCGGACGCACATTTGCCGCAGAGGAGAGCAACACCGCCGGAAGCGCATCAGTGCTGAACGCGGAAGGAACGCTTCAGCCCAGCGACCTGGTCAGCGTGACTCCTTCGCCGGAGGGCGACACTACGCCGCTTGCGACCGAGACGCAGTTGGACACGGCCACGCCGAGCGCAGGCGAGGAGACGACTCCTACGCCCACGCCGGACCCGAGCGCAACCGCAGAGCAACCCACCGAGGTTCGCGAAGTCTCGTTCCAACGTGAGTCGGACGGTGTACAGGTTCGCGTGAACACGCAGTTGCCTTTGCCCGCCGAGGCGGCGCTGACGCTGTCGCTTTCCCGCATGACCGCGGAAGGCGATGCGGCATCATATGAGCCATATCGTGCGCTGCTCGCCGAGGCGGTCTCGCCGGAGCAGGCGCAGAACTATATTGCCTACGAACTCAACTACGCGGTGGACGGCAACGCGATCTCGCCCACGCAAAGCGCGGCGGATCTTTCGCTGCGCGACAGCACGCAGCAATTCGCGGCGGACACGGATTCCGTCCGCGTGTATTACCTGCTCTGCGGCGAAGATAACACGGCGCAGCTGCACTCAGTTTCGGCACATATAGAGGATGGAGCTCTCGTCTTTTCGCTTTCGTCCTGCCCGCGCGTGATATTGGTGGAGCGCCAGACTGCAACCGATGCGACGCCTTCGCCGGAGACGACGCCCGAACCTTCGCCGAGCGCATCGCCGCTTCCGGTCTACGAATATGATTGCGACGGGCTCTACGTCAGCGGTTCGCCCGCTAACAGTGAGGTGCTGCCGGAGGGCGCGGTGCTCTCCGCCATGCGCATCACGAGCGAAAACTCGCCGGAGCGCTATGCGAAGTATGCCGAGATGCTCCAGGCACTCTACAACACCGATTTTCCGATTGCGTTCAATGCCTATGACATCAGCTTCCACGCCGATGGACAGGAGGTTGAGCCGGTCGGCGACGTCGTGAATGTGACGATTCGTGATGCATCGTTTGCGCAAGCCGTGAATGCGCCGCTGGTCTACCACGTCGTCGATGAGCAGGGTACGCAGCCTGCTTTGGAGGCGATTCCTGCAACGGAGGACACGAGCACGGGAGAGGAGCAGGTCGCTTTCTCCGCGGACAGCTTCTCCGTCTTCATCGTTCTGGCAAACGGTACGACGATTACGCTCGCGGATGGCTCCGGGCTGACGTATAAGGTGATCGCTACCGTCGCGGATACCTTTACCAACACGAGCTACTATAATTCCGCGCAGAAGCTCGGCATCGCCGGAAACTTCCATATTGTGGCATTTAACACCGCTACGCTCGGTGCGCACACCAACGGAAACGTGCTGGCGAAGTATGTGTCGGCAAACAGCAACTTTGGCACCAACGGACTGGCCAATGAGCTGTCGTATATTCAGAATTACACGCAGGTCAACGGCGTCAGCGCCTCCAACAACGCACATGTGCTGGTGCTTGGCAACACGCATGACACGACAAACGTCATCACCGCTGTGGACAACGGCAACGCGTTTGCCATCAGCGGCACAAAGCTGGATCGCCCGAAGAACCTCTGGCAGGATCAGGCGACGGCAACAACGCCGTTTATCGACCTCGTCGCGGTGAAGGCGAGCAGTAAGTCGCTCGCGTCCTCACTCGCAGGGAAGACCGCGGCTTACACGGAGTCGCATCTCTCCACCACGGGCGGAAGCTGCGATTTGAGCTATATCAACCTGACGAACCCGGACAAGGTCGGCTTCTATAACATCACCGCGTCCGCGCTGTCCGGCTACAGCTACTTCGGTGTGAAGGGCTTCCAAACCGGGCATAGCGGAACCGTGATCGTCAACGTGGATTGCACGGGTGTCAGCTCCGTGATCACACTGCCGGAATGCCGCATGTATGTGGACGGAACCGCGCAGAACCTCACGGAAGTGACCAGTTTTGTCAACGGCCGCATTCTTTGGAACCTGTATAACTGTACGGCGTCGGTGACCACGAGGCTGATGTACGGTTCGGTGCTTGCGCCGGATGCGTCGGTGACCGTCGGCCAGAACCTGAACGGAACCGTCATCGGAAACAACGTGACCATCAGCGCGGAGAGCCATCGCGACGACTTCATCGGAGATGTGCAAAACGGCGTGACCGTCACGGGCACGAAGGTTTGGACCGATTACGGCGCAGGCGCGCCCGCGAACACGAGCGTGACCTTCCAGCTCTACCGCTCCACGGACGGCGGCGTGACCAAGACCGCGTATGGAACGCCGGTAACGCTGAATTCCGCCACGGGCTGGTCCTATAACTGGCTGGAACTGCCGACGGGCAGCCTGTATACGATTGTGGAAACCACCGTGTTGCGGGGTTCCACAAACGTGACCGCGAGCTATAACGCAACCTACTCGACGCAGACCGGCGTTACAAGCGGAAGCATCACCGTATCCAACCAATATCTCTACGCGCTGCCGGAAACAGGCGGTGCGGGGGCAACGCATTACTACACGCTGGGCATTTGCCTTGTTTCGCTAGCCGGGGCGCTGATGCTGCTCTATCGCGCGGGCACCGCGCAACGAAGAGCGCACAGCCAACGAAATAGTGCGGGTTCTAAATAAACTTCAAATAGATACCACCAAGGAGAACAGAAAGGCAAAACAATGAAAACGACAAAGAAACTGCTGAGTTCCCTTCTGATCGTGGCGATCTTGGTTTCTCTTTGCTTCACCAGTGCGCTGGCAGCAGGGAGCAACACCGTCACCATCACATCCGAGACCTCCGGTCACACCTACCGCGCCTATCAGGTTTTTGCGGGAACCTATGATACGGTGAGTGGCAAACTGACCAACGTCACCTGGGGTACAGGCGTTGACAGCGCGGCTCTTTTGACCGCGTTGAAGGCGGCGCCGACCTACGGCAGCAGCTTCACGAGCTGCACGACCGCGGCGGACGTTGCAAACGTCATCAGCACGAACTATGCGACCAACTCCGCCTTTGCAGCCGCGTTTGCAAAGCTGGCTGCGGCGCATGTCAACAGCACGTTTACGAGCTCCGGCACGCCGACCGGCACCGGACCTTATACGTATACGATCACCTCGCTGAATGACGGCTACTACTTCGTGACGGAAGCCTCTTTCGGCGGTACGGTCGACAACGCCTATACGAAGTACATTCTTCAGGTTGTGGACAACGTAACCGTGACCGCGAAGACGGATAAACCCGCGATCGCGCTGAAGGTGAAAGAGAACAACGATGCGACCTATCAGAACACGTGGAACGATGCCGCGGATTACAACATCACGAACTCCGTGCCGTACCGCATCGTCAGCATCGTGCCGGATATGACGTATTTCGACACCTACTACTACCAGATCACGGATACGATCTCCTCCGGCTCCACCTATGACGCGGGCAGCGCAAAGGTGTATTACGTTCCCAGCGGCTCCGATATGTACACGGTGGAAACGGCTTCCGGCACCGGCGCGGGCGGCACCCAGCTCACGAGCGGGTTCACCGTATCTTCGACCGGCACCGGCTTTACCGTGACGTTTAGCGACCTGTCCGCGACGACGAACGTTCCGGCGCTTGGCGGCGGCTACATCGTTGTAGAATACACCGCTACACTCAACAGCAACGCGGTGGTCGGCAACCCCGGTAACCCGAGCGAAGTCTATTTGACCTACAGCAACAACCCGAACAATGCGGATGGCACCGGCACCGGCGTGACCCCCAAGGACGAGGTTGTGGTCTATACCTTCACACTCCCGATGAACAAGGTCAACAACGACGCAACACCCGCGGCCCTCACGGGAGCAACGTTTGCCATCTTCACCTCGCAGACGGATGCGACGACCGCCGCAACCGATCCGCTGACCGCGGCGAACTTTGCCACGGCGCTGACCTTCTCCGGCAGTGCGGGCAGCTATACGCGCGCAGCGACCGGCGGTTACACCCTTGCGGACAACGGCACCGGCACGTACTCCATCAGCGGCCTCGATCAGGGCACGTATTACCTCGTTGAAATCGCGGCACCCGCGGGTTATAACCGCGTGGCAACGCCTGTTACGGTTGTGATCGACTCTTCCTACAACGATGGATCGCGCAGCTCCGCCTATGTGGACGGCCACATCCCGGATGCGACGAATGATCAGCTCACGGGAGTCACCGTCAACGGCGGCACGCAGCTGACAGTTGTCAACCAGGCTGGCGTGACGCTGCCTGAGACCGGCGGCGTAGGCACGAAGGCGTTTGTCGTCGGCGGCCTTGCGCTGATCCTGCTGGCGCTGATCCTGATGATTGCCAGAAAGAGATCTGCTTCCGAGAAGAACTAAACACAGGAAATGCGTCGCGATGGGCGGGCCGGTACGAGCACCGGCTTGCCCGCGCGCGGGATATGGAATGAAGAAGCTTTTACCGAATTTGATGCTTGTGCTTGTGTTTATCGCCGGGTTGACGCTGCTGCTATACCCGACGGTGAGTAACTACATCAACACACTTCATCAAAGCCATGTCGTCTCGAGTTATGAGGCGGATGCGGCAAAGCTAAGCGCAGAGGACTACACACCGATTCGCAAGGCGGCTCAGGCGTATAACACGGCGCTTGCCGCCAATCCTGACCGGTTCTTGCAGACGGATGAAGACTATGCAGCCTATCTCGCGCAGATGGATCCGTTCAAAAACGGCATCATGGGCTATGTGGAGATCGACAAGATCGACGTAAAGCTGCCGATCTATCACGGAACCGACGAAAGCGTGTTGCAGGTTGGTGCGGGTCACCTTGAGGGGACTTCGCTTCCGGTTGGCGGTGTGGGAACGCACTGCGCAATCTCCGGCCACAGCGGACTACCTTCCGCGATGCTGTTTACAAACCTTGAGCAGCTCAAGGTGGGAGACGAGTTTTCGCTCCACGTGCTCAACGAAACGCTGAACTATCGCGTCGACCAAATCCAGGTTGTGCAGCCATACGACCTGAGCGCGCTCGACATCGATCCGAATCAGGATTATTGTACGCTGGTCACCTGCACGCCTTACGGGATCAATTCCCACCGATTGATGGTGCGCGGCGTACGTACGCTGGACACTGCACCCGCAACGGTCGCGGTGAGCGCGAATACGACACCGGCGCAGACCGGCAGCTACCAATTTGCACCCGCGCTTTTGACAATCGTCTTCCTCGTGATCCTGCTGCTTGTGCTGGCGGGAGTGGAGAAGAGGACGCGGCGCGGAAAATACGTGCAACGCGGTCGGCAACGCCGCCTGAACGCACGATGAGACGGTGTACGGCATCGTAAACAGAAGTTGACTAGAGGAATTATTGCATTGAACGATATTCGGGCAAAAAAGAAGAATATGCGGAGAATCGCCATTTTATTGGTGCTCTTTGTTTGCCTGACGGGCGTCCTACCGCGCACGGCAATGGCCGCGGAATCGCCTGATCCAAGCAGGCAGTGCTCGTTGAGCCTTGTTTGCACGTATCAGCTCAAGCTGCTGCAGGGCATGCCGCTTCGCATCTATCGCGTCGCAAACGGGACAGCGGACACGGGATTTTCCCTCAGCGGTTCGTTTGCCACGATACCGGTGTCCCTTGCCGGACTCACGGGCTCCGGCTGGAGCACGACTGCGGCTTCGCTTGCCTCCTATATTCAGCCAAACGGAATCGCTGCCACGGCTGGCGGGAGCACGGACGCAACGGGTAAAGTATCGTTTGCCGGACTCTCACAAGGCTTGTATCTGGTCGTTGGAGATACGCTGAAGATCGGGATCAACTCGTACTTTGTCGAGCCGTTTCTCATCGCTTTGCCGGGGATGGATCAAAGCGGGGCCTGGCAGTACGACGTGACCTCCTACCCTAAGATCGTAGACCCGGAGGAAGGCGTTCCGGAGCTATACGACCTCATGGTGATGAAGCAATGGGTAGATGTGGGAACGACCGCAAAACGTCCGGATCAAATCGATATCGCGCTTTTGCGAAACGGTGTTGTGTATGATACCCATACGCTGACCAGCGCGGAAAACTGGCGCTATACCTGGACGAACCTGAGCAACCAATACATCTGGTCCGCGATTGAGACCACGCGGCTTGCCGATTACACGGTCAAGTATCAGCGCAGCGCGACGACGCTCGTGATCGTCAACACCGCGCGCTCTTTGACGCCGGGCGATGATGTGCCTGATAAGGATATCCCGCAGACGGGACTGCTCTGGTGGCCGATCTATGCGCTGGCTGTTGTAGGCTTGTTGCTCTTCACGATTGGCTGGCGTCAGCGTTATGGCAACGGAGGCAAGCATCATGCGTCGTAGCCGCGGTACACTCTTCATGGTGATCGGTGTGCTGATGCTGCTCATTGCGGGCGGGCTGTTTTACCGCAACATGCAGGAGGAAGAGCAGGCGGATCTGTTTGCGAAACAAACGCTCAAGCAGATCCAAATGGTCATCCCCACGCTAGAAGAAAAGAGCGAGGCAATGCTCGCTGCGGCAAGCAACCCGGACAGCACGGCGCTGGTGGCAGCGCAAGCGCAGGAAGCGCAGGATGCCGTCGCCGAATCCACACAGATGCAAACCATCCAAATCAAGGAAGAAACATACATTGGCGTGATCGCAATCCCGTCCTTGAATTTGGAGCTGCCTGTCAACAGCGAGTGGAGCTATCCAAAGCTCGCACACTCGCCCTGCTGCTATTCCGGCTCGTTTCTGGATGATACGCTCGTGATTGCGGGACACAGCGTGCGCGCGCACTTCCGCGGACTTCGGCAGATTCAGGTTGGTGCGAGCGTTGCGTTTACCAACGCGGTTGGCAACGTGATTCTCTATAAGGTTGCCGCGGTGGAGACCCTCGGCAGCAAAGAGGTCGACAAGCTGATTCACAATGACTATGATTTGACCCTGTTTACCTGTACGCCCGGCGGAGTGAGCCGCGTCGTCGTCCGCTGCAACCGCGCGTAGGAAACAGAAACCAAATCAACGAAACCCAAATACCATAAGTTTGATTTTTTGATCAGCAGTTTCAAAAATCGAATGAAGACAAACAAACGGTATGTCGTCCGCAGAACGCATACCGTTTTTGTTATCCTATTTTACTTTATATCGCGAAGCGCGTGAATCAAACGCTATGTTGCGCGCAGATAGGGGGTTCCGGCTTAGAAGGGAAGCTGCTCGTCTTTCGTGTCTTCCGGGGGGAGTGCAGCGGACTCTTTCCGCCGGAATACGAGGAACTTGCCGAGGAAATAGTTCAGCACGATCACGAAAACCATCACGAATCCCTTGGACAGGACTTCGTTTACGTGGAGTTGATCGACCAACAGGATCACGCCGAAATAATCCACGAGGCCGGAGAGCCCGCGCGCCGCCATGAAACCCCAGAATTCGCGCCAGAAGCTACCCTCGCACGTGCTGCGAAACACAAAGTATTTATTGAGCGCAAATCCCGCAATGCGATTGAGTATCAGCGCGATGATATTTGCGATCTCATATCGCAAGCCGAGGTAAACAAGCCCGGTATAGACACCGAGGTTGACCAGCGAGATTAACACGCCGGAGATACCGTAACGAACGATCTCTTTGGATAGGACTTTTCGAATCACACAGATATCCTTTTTCGTTTATTCTTTTCCAACATGGCTGTCAGGCTGTTTGAGAATCTCCTTGATGTGATCCTCGGTATAGTTTCGCTTGGCGTTCGCTTCTACAAACATGCTGGCGAGATAGCCCGTCGCAAAAAATTGCATACCGAGCAGGATCAGTAAGACTCCCAGCAACAGCAGCGGACGATTGCCGATCGAATGCCCCATGAACCACTCGATGGTCAGGATAAAACACAGAACGAAACCGGTTAGGAATGAGATAAGTCCGAAGCGCCCAAAAAAGTACATCGGACGATCATAGTATTTCTGTAAAAACAGCGTCGTCATCGAGTCAAAAAGGCCACGCAGATACCGCTCAAAACCATACTTGGACTTACCGTGCGCGCGCGCATGATGCTGCACCGCAATCTCCGTGATGCGAAAGCCGGAGCGCGCCGCCAGCACGGGGATATAACGGTGCAATTCGCCGTAGAGTGTGATGCTGCGCACTACCTCCCGGCGATATGCCTTGAAACCACAGTTAAAATCGTGAATCATCACGCCGGAGCCCTTTGCCGTCACAGTGTTGAACAGGCGCGAAGGAATCCGCTTTTCCGCGGGGTCATTGCGCTTCTGTTTCCAGCCGGAAACGACGTCATATCCTTCCTCCAGCTTCTCAAGAAAGCGCGGAATCTCACAAGGATCATCCTGCAGGTCGGCGTCCATCGTGATGACAACGTCTCCGCTTGCGTGAGTGAACCCGGCCTGAAGTGCCGCGGCTTTACCGCGATTTTTTCGAAACACAATCAAGCCAATGCGATGATCCGCATCGACGAAGCGCTGGGCAATCGATTTAGAGGAATCAGTCGAGCCGTCGTCAATCAGCCAGAGTTCCCAGTCTGCTATCTGTCCCGCGACAACGCAAGCATCCGCGCTTTGCCGAACGCGGTCATACAGCTCCGGCAAAGAATCAGCCTCATTGAAAAAAGGGATGACGAGCGATAGTTTTTGTAGCATGCGTTCTCCTTTGTCAATCCGCCGAGCGGGTGGGGTTGCGCAGAACGGTATAGATTGGGCATCCTTCTACCGAGATGGTATACCACGGTTCATAACCGTCGTGAGCGACGGCGTCGTTTGGGATGAACCGATAATCCGCGATCTCGTACATGCCGCCCGGTTCATAACGGAAGCGGGCCTGTTCCTCCGGGGAAAACAGCCAAATCTGAAACAGCACAACGGGAAAGTCGCCATATGTGCTGTCCAGTACAATGGTCTTTTCTTCCGCATGCGCCAAAATGTATTTCAGCGCGTTATAGGATGCCGTGCGTGTGATATCCCTCGAGAAATCCTTGCGATAGGGCGCTGCAATTTGATTGAGAAATTGATGCTCGTAGGGATGATTCTTCACGATCCAGCCCGCTTGAAACACGAGCGAAGCGCAGATAGCGGCAATGAGCCCAACTCGAAGCCATTTGCGGCGGACCACCCGAAACAGCGCGACGAGCGCGAATTGCGCGAGAAAAATGTATGGCACTAGCAGGAAATACATCTGCCGCCAATCGTTGTAGAGTACAGAATTTTTTACGATGACCAGCAACAGCGGGCAGAAGAACAGCGCCAGCGCAAAGAGAACATACCGATACGGCGCGGAGAGCAGGACACTCAACCAGGTCGGGTTTTGCTCTTCGTCCTGCCGCAGAGCGAGCCGCGTTTCAACGCGCTTGGGTACAAGAACCATGAGCACGGACAGGCAGATCGCGCAGAAGAAGAGGAGCTGATACCAAACCGGAAGCGAAATCAGGAGCCAAACGGGGATATACGACCACGGGATCGCATACCAGAAGACCTCGCGACCCATAAACAGCGAAGACCCTTGCCAGCGGTCATAATAGGCGAAACGCTGCACGACCGCAACAACAGACCTGAGCGGGGTCACCCAGCAGGCAGGATGGATTGCCACATATACGGCCAGAAAGCCAACAGCAAGCGCCGCATACGTCAACACGCGTTTGAGAATGGCAGGCGCTCCCTTTCGGTAAATTTTCCGGAGGAAGAAATCCCCAATGAAGAGATAACCGATGAGTAGTGCGGGAAACATCATGCCCATGAAGCGTATGTTAGAACAAATCGCCGTCGCAACGCAGAAGAGTATGCCATAGAATGGCTTCTCCTCCTTTTCGAGGAACAACACGGTTGCCCACATGGCGACCATTACAGACGCAGTGAAGAGCATATCCTTAATATAGAAAAACTGCGTTGCAAAGAAGCGCGGATAGAGATAGAGCATCACCGAGCCGAGAAGCGCAAGCCCGCGGTTGCGGAACACGCGCTTACCCAGCCAATAGAAGCAAAGATATCCGATGAAGCAGTAGATGAATGTAATCAGGTGCCGGGTACGATACACATCCCCCAAATCGGTTTGAAAATTATTCAGATCCTCAAGGAACACCATTGGCAGCTGCAAAAATGTACCGTAATATCTGTGCTCATACTCCTGCAAATTCGGCAGATAGTCAAGCTCCTTGACGTCGCGATGAAATACCTGCTGCATGATGTATCGATACGCGATCAAAGAATGGTTTCGTTGAATCGGTTCGTCGACAGAAATGCCGTAATCCTGATAGTGTAGGATTCCGACGAGAAACATGCAGACAAAGACGAGCGCTATCAAAATGGTTGGGATGCGTTTGTTGTTTTGCAAGGCTGCCTCCTAGGGTTACTGTTCCGGTATGCGCAAACACCAATCACCAAGCTACCGGGAGTGTGCCTGCACTGTTGAAGCAATGGAATGGTGAGATACTTCTTTATTGTAATCTCGGTTGTTTACGCAAGCAAGGCTACACCTAGCTGTATGCGAGGAGTACCGTCTCACATTCTCGCCTTACAATGGGAAGATCCAAGGCGCTAGCCTAACGCATCCGCCAGCGGATGGCCTCCACCTGTTCCATTGCGGCTGAGGTGATACGCTTTGGCTGCTTTTCAAAGAAGGTGACGACGGGCTCGTTTTTCACGATGTTCCAGATGCCGGCGATGCGTCCGTTGATCGCGATGGAAGGGTTGCAAATGCCGGACTTGAGGATCACCTTGCTCTTGTGCTCCACGGGCAGCACCGCGCTGCGATCCGTGTATGAAACTACGATCGGATCAAAGCCGGAGAGTAGCGTCATCGCAGGAATATCCCCGGTCGGCTCGTCTCCCGCGTCATAATAACGATTGCCATTGAATTCGAAGCAGAAGAGATCGTCCAGCGGCAGCTTTCGAAGCACATTCGCCTCCTCTTTCCAGAACCCGAAGAACCACGCGGCGTCGCTGAGCGTCGCAGGCCCGTAGACCGCGAAATACAGCCGCACCATCTCCGGCAATACCTCGTCAAACGTCTGCGTGGGTTCCGCGGAGATCAGGTCGAAGTCGCGGCTTGCCATGTCGCGAAACGCGACGCGTCCCTGCCGCGCAAGATAGACGAAGATACCGCCCCAAGGCGAAAACAGCGCCTCGATCATCTCCGGGCTGTATTGCGCGGAGAAGATGCGCCGAAACTCCGCGCGGGAGTTCACGCCGTCCTCCATCAGGTGAATGACTTCCTCCGCGACGGAATCGATCAGCTGCTTTCCATAAAGACCGGAGAGATACGAACCGCCGGGATGCAGCGCAAGCAGCTGCGGCAAGTCCTGGTAATCCACGCCGTGGAGCGTGCCGCGATACAGCCAGGTCTTGGTGAGCTTCGTCTTCCAGCCTGTGATGTCCGCGCCGCGAATCAGCGCGGAAAACGCGACGTTGCGGTAAAACCAGCTGTGCAGGCCCATCAGCTCGTGCGAGAGCGTCAACAGGTCCGGGCAGCGCCTCGAGAGATACAGCCCGTGCATGCGCTTGCGTTCGATTTGCTCCAATTGTTCGGATTGCGTCATATACCCTCCGGTGGACTCCACCGCGACTTTTTCGCGCCGTTGCAGGCGTTTTTTCGTGATATGGTTAGCGACAGTATACCGTAAAGTGGGCTGTCTGTGAATCGAATTTCGTTTCGATTTTCGCAGAGAACAGATTGACAAATCTTGATTTGAGGATTAGAATCAACATATCAAGATAATTTGATATGAGGTGGGTCCATGAACGGAAACTATGAGCAGGACGCGAAGGTGTTCAAAGCGTTTTGCGATGAAAATCGATTGCGCGTGCTGAATCAACTCCGCGGCGGGGAACAGTGCGCCTGCGCCCTGATCGAGAGCCTCGGCATCGGGCAGAGTGCGCTTTCCTATCATATGAAGATACTCGTCGAGTCGGGTATTGTTTCCGCGCGTCAGGAGGGAAAGTGGACGCACTACAGCATCAGCGATGCGGGATGCGCGCGGGCCAAGGAACTGCTCAACGAGATCACCACGCGGGATGAACAGCAGGACAGCAGCTGCCTTTGCAAGTAACCGCAAGAAAATTCGAAAGAGATTAAGAGGAAATCATGCAGGTATTACGATCCACTTGGGACTTTTTCCAGAATCAGATTCTCGCAATGAAGTGGCTCAATGAGCTTCTCGGCGGTGCGCTTGGTGCGCTCGGGCTGGACGTCACCAACCGTTGGACGGGCAGCCTTCAGTTCTTTTTGTATGATGTAATCAAGATCACCGTGCTGCTCTGCTCGCTGATATTCCTCATCAGCTACATTCAGAGCTTCTTTCCGCCGGAACGCAGCAAGAAGATTCTCGGTCGCTTTCGCGGCGTCGGCGCGAACATCATCGCGGCGCTGCTGGGCACCGTGACGCCGTTTTGCTCCTGCTCGTCGATTCCGCTGTTCATCGGCTTTACGTCGGCGGGGCTGCCGGTCGGAGTCACGTTTTCGTTTTTAATCTCCTCGCCGATGGTGGACCTTGGTTCGCTCGTGCTGCTGATGAGCATTTTCGGCGCGAAAGTTGCGGTGATCTATGTCGTATTCGGGCTCATCATCGCGGTGACCGGCGGCACAATCATCGAAAAGCTGCACATGGAGCGCTATGTGGAGAGCTTTATCCTCTCCGCGGGTAGTGTGGACATCGAATCGCCCGATCTGACGATCAAAGACCGTCTCACCTATGCGAAAGAACAGATGTTGAGCACGTTTAAAAAGGTGTTTCCGTATGTGCTGATCGGCGTCGGCATCGGCGCGGTGATTCACAACTGGATTCCCGAAGCGTGGGTGGTCACGGTGCTCGGCAACAAGAACCCGTTCGGCGTCGTGCTGGCGACGCTCATCGGAGTTCCGATGTACGCGGATATCTTCGGCACGATTCCGATTGCGGAGGCGCTGTTTACAAAAGGTGCGCTGCTTGGCTCCGTGCTGTCGTTTATGATGGCGGTCACCACGCTGTCGTTGCCCTCGATCATCATGCTGCGAAAGGCGGTCAAGCCAAAGCTCCTCGCGCTGTTTATCGCGATCTGCACGGTGGGCATCATACTGGTCGGCTACTTGTTTAACCTGCTGCAAACGATACTCGTCTAAACAATAGATATAATCAGAAATATAAGGAGAACAGATACAATGGCACTTTTTGGAAAACGCAAGGAAAAAGAAGAACCGAAAACAACCTCCTGCTGCTGCGGTGGCTGTGACTGCGAAAGCATGGAGCAGGCGGAGAAGGCCAAGAACGAAGGCGCGCGCGTCAAGGTGCTCGGCAGCGGCTGCGCCAAGTGCAACGCGCTGGAGGCAGCCACCAAAGCCGCGCTGGAGCAGCTCGGCATGGATACCACGATTGAGCACGTCACGGACTTTTCAAAGATCGCGGCTTATGGCGTGATGACCACGCCCGCGCTCGTGGTGGACGGCAAGGTCGTCTCCTACGGCAAGGTGCTCAAGACGGAAGAGGTTGTCGCAATCTTGAATAAGATTCACTAAGAAACAGACGACGGAACAGGGAGGGGAACACAAATGGAAGCGAAGAAATCTTCCGGCATCGGGTTTTTTGAGAAGTACTTAACGGTTTGGGTGATTCTCTGCATGGTGGCAGGCGTGCTCATCGGGCAGTTCTTGCCTGCAATTCCCGCGTTTCTGGGCCGGTTTGAGTACGCGAACGTCTCAATTCCAATCGCGATTCTGATCTGGCTGATGATCTATCCCATGATGCTCAAGGTGGATTTTCAGAGCATCAAGAATGTCGGCAAGAACCCGAAGGGATTGTTCGTCACGTGGGTCACCAATTGGCTGATCAAGCCGTTTACGATGTTTGGCATCGCATGGCTGTTCTTCTTTGTGATCTTTAAAACGCTGATTCCCGCAGACCTCGCCAAGGATTATCTAGCGGGCGCGATCCTGCTGGGCGCCGCTCCCTGCACGGCGATGGTATTCGTCTGGAGCCACCTGACAAAAGGCAATCCCGCCTACACGGTGGTGCAGGTTGCGACGAACGACCTGATTATACTCGTGGCGTTTACGCCGATCGTCGCGCTGCTGCTGGGCATTGGTGGGGTCAAGATCCCCTGGGATACGCTGCTGCTCTCCGTTGGATTGTTTGTGGTGATTCCGCTTGCGGGCGGCATCCTGACCAGAACGAGCATCATCAAAAAACGGGGACTCGACTACTTCGAAAAAGGGTTTCTGCCGAAGTTCAACAACGTGACCATCATGGGGCTCCTGCTCACGCTCGTGATCATCTTCTCCTTCCAGGGCAAGGTGATCCTCGCAAACCCGTTGCATATCGTGCTCATCGCGGTGCCGCTCGTGATTCAGACGTTCCTGATCTTCTTTATCGCGTATGGCGCGAGCAAGTTGCTCAAGCTGCCGCATGACATCGCGGCGCCCGCGGGCATGATCGGCGCTTCCAACTTCTTTGAGCTTTCCGTTGCGGTGGCGATCTCGCTTTTTGGCACGTCCTCTCCCGCCGCGCTGGCCACCATCGTCGGCGTGCTGACGGAGGTACCCGTGATGCTGATTCTCGTCAAGATCGCAAACTGCACGACGCACTGGTTTCCCGAACAGGTAAGCAAGTAGAGTCGATTGAGAAAGGAAGCGCGAGGAATGAAACTCATCGTCATCGGCGCGGTAGCGGCCGGAACCTCCGCCGCGGCAAAAGCGCGGCGAAACAGCGAGGATGCGCATATTGTCATCTACGAGAAGGACAGCTTCATCTCCTATTCCGGTTGCGGCATGCCGTATTATCTCGGCGGAGAGGTGGCGCACGCGGAGGAGCTGAGCCCGCGCGATCCCGCGTTTTTCCGGAGCAAATACAACGTCGAGATCAAGACCGGGCACGAAGTGCTCTCGATTGATCCAGCCAACAAGTCGGTTTCCGTGAAAAATCTCGCGACGGGAGATGTCTTTTCGGATTCGTATGACACGCTGATCCTCGCAACCGGCGCGCGCGCGGTGACGCCGCCGATTCCGGGGCGTGAGAATAGCAACGTCTTTACGCTGCGCAACATCAACGACATGCTTCGCATAGAGACGTTTCTGAACGAGAGAAAACCGAACTCCGCCGCGATCATCGGCACGGGATTTATCGGGCTTGAGATGTGCGAAAGCCTGATGCGGCGCGGCATGAAAGTCACGCTGCTGGAGAAGCTGCCGCAGGTGACGCCGGGGCTGGATGGCGACATGGCAATCCGCGTGGAGGAACACCTCAAGAAGAGCGGTGTTGCCGTGAAAACGGGTGTTTCGATCGCACAGATCACGGAAAACAATGTGATTCTTGCGGATGGAACGGAGATCCCCGCGGGACTTGTGCTGCTCTCCACGGGTGTTCGACCGAATGTGGAGCTGGCGAGAGCCACGGGTGTTGCGCTCGGCAAAACGGGCGCGATCGCGGTGGATACACACATGCGCACCAGCCTACCCGACATCTACGCCTGCGGAGATTGCGCCGAGGAGTTTCACGTGGTTACGGGTCAGCCGGTTTATCGACCGCTGGGCTCGACCGCGAACAAGACAGGCCGCATCGCGGGAGACTGCGCAACGGGCGGCTCTCTCGCCTACCGCGGCACGCTCGGCACGGGCATTTTCCGCGTGCTTGGCTTGAGCGTAGCGCACACCGGGCTGAGCGAGCGGGAAGCGCGCGAGGCGGGTTATGACACCGTCGTGTGCCACAGCACAAAGCCGGACAAGCCGGAATACCTCGGCGGCAAAGAGATGACCATTAAGGCCATTGCCGACCGCGCGACAGGGCGCCTGCTCGGCGCGCAGATCGTTGGCCCGGAGGGCGTGGATAAGCGAATCGATGTGCTTGCCACGGCGATCTCCTTCGGCGGAAAGGCGGAGGACTTGTTTTTCCTCGACCTTGCGTATGCGCCGCCGTTTGCGACCACGAAAGACCCGGTGCTGTACACGGGCATGATTCTCGAAAACGCGTTACACGGCGCAAAGCCGCTGATGACCGCGGAGAAACTGCTGGAGCGGCAGCGCGCAGGGGAACTGACCGTCATCATCGACACCCGCGCACCAGAGTCGTATGAAAAGTCGCATATCGCGGGCGCGGTCAGCATTCCGCTAGCGGAGCTGCGCAAGTCCGCGAACGCGCTGGATCGGGACGCGGTCATCGTCACCTACTGCAACAAGGGCGTCACGGGAAACGCCGCGCAAAACCTGCTGCTCAACCGCGGATTCCGGCATGTGTACAATCTCTCCGGCGGCATGAATCAATACACCGCTGTGAAGAAGATGCAAGAGCGCTGAGCAAAACGCAATCTTCAATACGAATCAAAAAGCTCCCGTCGTTCAAACGGGAGCTTCTTTCTATTTCTATCAAGCTGTGATGGCTTACGCTTTCGGCTCGTCGTCCTTCTTTTCGAACGCGCTGACGACGGCATCCTTTGCGCCGAGAACGGCATCCTTGGCTTTTTCCGCGTATTCGGGCGCTTTCTCCTTGACGGTGTTGGCGGCGGTGGTCACGGCTTCCTTCGTCTTTTCCACGTACTCCGGCGCCTTCTCCTGAACGGTATTGACCGTGTTGGTGACCGCTTCCTTCACATCTTCCGCCGCTTCCTTCGCCTTTTGCGTCACGACGGGAGCCTTTTCCTTGATGGTGGCGGTCGCTTCCTGATAGACTTCAACGGCAGCCTTCTTCACTTCCTCGAAGTAGTCTTTTGCATCGACCTTGCCGTCGCCGTTGACATCCTGCACGCCGTCGGGATTATTCTCTTTTACCTGCTCCGCGACTTTAACCGCTGCAACGGTTGCGCCAGCGGTGACACCGATGCCCAGAAGCTTTTTTAAAAAACCCATTTGAGTGTCCTCCTCTTTTTTTCTTATTATATCGATTTACCGCACCTATGACAATAGTATGCCGTGCGCCTACGTGATGCGTGTAAATGCGAGGAGAATCAAAACGGAATCCAGCGAAAACCGGACTCCGTTTGTGTGCCAAGATTGGTTATACGTTACTTTCCAAACAGCGGATCATACGGATTTATGATCGGTTGCCCGCAGTCGTAATGATGATCAGGCAGCGGCATCTTTGCATTTCGAGGAGAGGTAATACAGCGGGATGGCGAGCAGCTGCGCGCCGACGGAGACCGCAATCAGCGCGGGAATGCTCACGTCGTACAGCGCGCCCAACAGCCAGCTGCCGAGGAACCAGAACACGCCGAACACGCATTCGAAGATGCCGTAGCCGGTTGCGCGGCTGGCTTTGGGCACAAAGCTTGCGACCGCTGCCTTTAGGATGGATTCCTGCGCGCCCATGCCGATGCCCCACATCGCGATGCCGATGAGGAGCGAGGCGTTGCTCGTGCCACCGAAGATGAGAATCGCAAACGGCGCGGAGAGCGCGGTGGAGAGTACCAGCGCACGCACGCCTTTTTTATCGAACATCAGTCCGAACACCATCGCGGCCGCCGCGTCCACCAGCATTGCGCCCGCGTAGAGGAGCGGCAGCGTGCCGCTGTTGACCAGTGAGGTCGCCTCCGAAAGCCCGGCGGAGAGCGCCGCATGCGTGCGGGAAACGTGCATCAGAACCAGCGAATAGTCGATAAAGCCGAACGCAAAGAGGCTGATGCCCGCGAGGTACAGCAGGAATTTGCGGTTCAGGCGAAATGGGATCAGCTCCTTGGGTTCCGGCTCAAAGTGCTCCGGATTGGGGAATTTCCTGCGGGTGACGTAGAGCATCACGAGCGTCGCGATAGCGGGAATGATCAACAGCCCCAAGGCAAATGCGTACCGCTGCTGTAGGGTGCCGTCCGTCTTGAAGAGCAGCACAAGATAGAGCATCACGGGGCCTAAGAACGCGCCGAACTGATCCAGCACCTCCTGGATCGCAAAGCTCTTGCCGACGCCCTCCTGCGTAGCGGCAAAGGACATCAGCGTGCTCTTGGCGGGTTTCTTGATTGCCTTTCCGATGCGCTCCACGACGATGAGCGAGCTTGCGAAAATCCAGCCGTGTTCGCCGGAGAGCGCCAACGCGGGCACCGCCAGTACGTCGATCACGTAGCCGACCGCGGTGATCAGCCAGTAACGCTTGGTTTTGTCCGCAAAGCGGCCAAAGAGCAGGCGCAGGGAATAGCCCATGAGCTCGCCGAGTCCCGAGACGAAGCCGATGGTCGCAGCCGATGCGCCCAAGAGGCTTAGGTATGCGCCGCGGATGCTGGCTGCTCCTTCGTGCGTCATGTCGGAAAGCAAACTCACGATGCTAAAGAGTATGATAAATGTCATGGCAGGGGTAATCGGATTTCTCTTTTTCTTCTGAAGATCTTGCATAGAATGCCTCGTATGGAGAATTTTTTCTTATTAGTGTAAGTTCTTTCAGTTCATGTCGGTATCAAAGATCCGGATCAATCTTCCTGTAGCTCGCGCACAAGTGCAAGCGCCCGTTGCTTTGCGTCCGAAAGCACCGATTCGCCTGCCTGCGTAATCGAATAATACTTGCGTACCTTGCCGTTGACAATCTCCGGATGCGCACTGAGCAGCCCTTGCGTCGCCATTTCGTGCAGCATGGGATACAGCGTGCCTGGGCTGATGCGATAACCGTGTTCAAATAGCTCGTCGATCATCCAGGTGCCGTAGAAAGCGGCTTTTTTTGCGTGATACAGCACGTGCACCTGAATAAACCCCAAATGAAGCTTTTTCAGAATTTTGTCCTGCATATCGATCATCTCCTTACCGTATTATAATATCGCAAGTCGATATTGTAAACAGATATCGTAAAGCGATAACAGGACGAATCTTTGCCTAACTATATAAAGAAAGATACGGGATACAAGAAGGCCCGCGCATTGTAGTGCGCGGGCCTTCGCGGGGAAGGGGATAGAGATTTGTGGGTTGAGGTTCTGTGGGTTATTCAACGTCCTGCAGTGCGTCGTAGCCTTCTTCACCCGTGCGCACTTTGATGACGTTCTCCACATCGTATACGAAGATTTTGCCGTCTCCGATGTGTCCGGTGTAGAGCACGCTCTTGGCGGTTTCGATGACCGTACGCACAGGCACCTTCGTGACCACGATCTCGACCTGCACCTTGGGCAGGAGGTTTACCTCGGTTTCAACGCCGCGGTAGAACTCCGACTTGCCCTTCTGCATGCCGCAGCCGAGCACCTGAGTCACGGTCATGCCGGTGACGCCGATCTCGTTCATCGCAGCCTTGAGCGCTTCGAAGCGGCTCTGTTTGGTGATGATCTCGACCTTCGTGATCTTCACGTCGGAGCCCACGACCTTCGAGGGTTTGCTGACCAGCTCGACCGGCACCGCGGCATCGATGGTTGCGGCGGGCGCGCTGGGAGCGGGCTGTTTATGGAACGGGATATAGTTGAATCTGCGGAGCTGCTTGATTTCCGCGTTGTCGGCGGAATCGTAGTCCAGCTCGCTGCGAACCTGTTGCGAATCGGGATAGGCCAGAACGCCCATTTCGGGAATGTCGAGGCCTTCGAGCTCCGCTTCAGGTGCAATGCGGATGCCCCAGATTTTGTCGAGCAGCTTAAAGAAGAGGAACGATAAACCAAAGCCCCAGACGAGCAGGACGAGGATTGCGATCAGCTGCGCGTAAAGCTGCGTCGGATCGCCGTAGAACAGGCCGCGTACACCGCCCGCGACTCCGTTGAAACCATCGCCGTACTTGCCATCCGCAAAGAGGCCCAGCGCGATGACACCCCAGAAGCCGTTGACACCGTGGACGGAGATCGCGCCGACCGGGTCGTCGAGCTTGAGCTTGTTTTCCACAAACGCAACGGAGACGCACACGAGAAGTCCAGCGACGAGGCCGATGATGAAGGAAGAGATGCCGTCGACAAACGCGCAGGGAGCGGTGATTGCCACGAGGCCCGCGAGCGTGCCGTTTGCGGTCATGGAAGGATCGGGCTTACCGAACTTGACCCACATATAGAACATCGCGACGAGTCCGCCGATGGCACCCGCGATCATCGTGTTGGTCGCGACGACGGAGAGTCTTAAGTCGGTGGAGTTGAGCGTTGACCCGGCGTTAAACGAGAACCAGCAGAAGAAGAGGATGATGGTACCGATGATCGCCATCGGGATGTCGTGGCCAGGGAAGGCGCGCGCCGTGCCGTCCTTTTTAAACTTGCCGATGCGCGGGCCGATGACGATTGCACCGGCGAGTGCGATCATGCCGCCCATGGAGTGAACCACCGCGCTGCCCGCGAAGTCCACAACACCGTGACCGATGCCGTAGTTTGCGCCGAGGGTCGCCATCCAGCCGCCGCCCCAGACCCAGTTGCCGAAGAGCGGATAGAGCACCATCGAGATAAAGAAGGAAGTGATGACGACCGCGGAATACTTCACGCGCTCCGCCATGGCTCCGGTCGGAATCGTGACCGTGGTGTCCATAAACACCATCTGGAAGAAGAAGAGTGCATAGACGCCCGCGTCATAGGTGCCGTTGAGCATGAAGCCCTTGTAGCCAAGTATGCCGCCGAGGCCGGGAATCTTGATCATGGAGTCGAGTGCCGCGCCGCCTGCGCCGAGGCCCGCCGCGCCGCCGCTGCCGCCCATCTGGAGCGCGAAGCCAACGAGGAAATAACCGATTGCGCCGACGAGGAAGACCATGAAGTTCATGGTGATCGTGTGCGCCGCGTTCTTGCCGCGGCAGAAGCCCGTTTCCACCATTGCAAAGCCGCACTGGAAGAAGAAGACCATGAACGCGCAGATCATAACCCAGGTGTAGTTTGCGCCAAAGTACGCTTTGTTCGCCGTGGTGGCGACATCCGCGATGGTCTCCGCGCCGGTGGTTGCAACATAGCTGGCCCCGGTCGGATCAGCAGCCGCGGACTGCATTGGGAAGATGAGCAGCAGTACCGCCGCCACGAGGGCAAGAAGGACTACGATAGCAAAGATTGACTTTTTCATTGACGTACCTCCCGTTTTTTTTAGATCATTTCACAGCACTCCCGAAGGTGCACCGCACTCAGGAATGGCTGGTTTTCTCCTTGCGAAAGTTGCTCCAGGAAAAGCCGGAAGACTTCATGACTTCCTCGCGAAGCTTGGAAAGCGACATAAAGTAGCGAATGCCGAGGAAGAGAATCACCATCCCGAAGACGAAGCCGGGAATCGTGGACGACATCACGTTCAACTGCGCGCCCGTGATCATGCTGTAGATGCCAAAGCCCGCGCCGAGCAGCATGATGAGCACCGAAACAACGTAAAGAATGACGAGCATGACGACTTTCCCCTTCGCCATGGACGACTTGGCTGCAACTGCTTTCGCCATGTTTCTACCTCCTGATTGATTTTGCTCGATCGTAATCCCCTGAAATCGAGTTTTGTTTCTTCAAACCGCCGGAAACATCGCGGTTGCGCTATTTTCAGGCTTTCTGAACAAAATTTTGAAACAAAAAAACAAGGGCGCTTGAGGGAAGCCCCTTAAGCGCCTTTGCTAATGGCAAATTTATATATTATTTGCGCGCCGATGTCAAGAAGAATTTTTCAAACAACCTATTTTTGTCGAAATATCGTGTGAACTGTGCATATGATCGATCTAAAACAGCGCTATTCGGAACGCCGGATCACGTTTCTTTCTCTATTTTCGCGTCGCGAAACGAACGATGGATGGATTGTTTCGATTGTAACTTTGTCGCAAACAACACGCGCTGCGTGACGCAATCGCTTGACAATCCAGGCGATTGTGCTACGTTGTATTTGTATCAACCAATGCTCCGATCGAGGAGCAAATCAAACAAAAATGCATGAGAAAGCTGAGGTTTTCAGATATGAGTCAACAGACGATTTCCAAAATAGTTGCCAGAGAAATTCTCGATTCCCGCGGGAATCCCACCGTCGAAGCGGAGGTTACCACGAGCGGCGGCGTCGTCGGCTGGGCAGCCGTGCCTTCCGGCGCGTCCACGGGCGCTTATGAGGCGCTGGAGCTGCGCGACGGCGACAAGAGCCGCTATCAGGGCAAGGGCGTGCAAAAAGCGGTCAGGAACGTACACGAAAAGCTCGCGCCTAAACTGCTCGGCATGGACGTGACCAGCCAGCGCGAGATCGACTATAAGATGCTCGCCATCGACGGTACGCCCGACAAGAGTAAGGTTGGCGCGAACGGCATCCTCGCGGTCTCGCTCGCGGTGGCAAACGCCGCGGCAAAGACGCTGGATCTACCTCTCTACCGATACATCGGCGGGGTCAACGCGCATGTGCTGCCCGTGCCGATGATGAACGTCATCAACGGCGGCAAGCACGCGGACAACAACATCTCCAGTCAGGAGTTCATGATTATGCCTGTCGGTGCGCCGTCGTTTGCGGAAGGCCTGCGCTGGGGTGCGGAAGTGTTCCATACCTTGAAAGGAATTTTACACAAGAAGGGTTTAAGTACTTCTGTCGGCGATGAGGGCGGCTTTGCGCCAAACCTCTCCGGCGAAGTGGAGGCAGTTGAAACCCTGATCGAGGCGATCAGTCAGGCGGGATTCGTGCCCGGCAAGGACTTCATGCTCGCGATGGACGCCGCCAGCACCGAGATGTTCGACGAGGCGAAGAAGGCGGGTAAAGACGGAAGCTATCTCTTCTGGAAGACTGGCGAACTCAAGACCCGCGACCAGATGATTCGCTATTGGGCGGATCTCGCCGCGAAATACCCGATCATCTCGCTTGAAGACGGCCTCGCCGAGGAGGATTGGGATGGTTGGAAACAGCTCCGCATGGAACTTGGCGATAAATTACAGCTCGTTGGCGACGACCTGCTCGTGACCAACACCAAGCGCCTCGCGCGCAGCATCGAGGAGAACAGCGTCAACTCGATCCTCATCAAGGTCAACCAGATCGGTTCGCTGACCGAGACGCTGGAGGCCATCGAGATGGCGCAGCGCGCGGGCTTCACCGCCGTGACCTCGCACCGCTCCGGCGAGACCGAGGACACGACCATCGCGGACATCGCGGTTGCCACCAACTCGGGTCAGATCAAGACGGGCGCTCCTTCGCGCACGGATCGCGTCGCGAAATACAACCGCCTATTGAGAATCGAAGACCAGCTGGGCTCTTCCGCCGTCTACGCGGGCAAGAACGCATTTGGCAAGATCGGCAAACGGATTCTGTAACATACCGGTCATCAAAAAATCCCCTGAACCGTACGGTTCAGGGGATTTTTGATGTTTGGAATCAGTCTAGCGTGATGCCGATGATCGGTAGCACGTCCAGCGGCGTCGGCGGGTAGTAGTCCGCGGGAATCGTAGGATCGGTGGTGCCCCAGACCGCGAGCGCACCCTTTGCTCCGGCTGCGTGTGCGCACTGCATGTCGTACGGCGCGTCGCCAAGGAAGAGAATCTCCGCGGGCGAGATGCCGAAGTGCCTTGCCGCAAACAGCAGCGGGTCGGCGGCGGGCTTGGGATTTTCCACGTCGTCCGCGCAGACGGCGAAGTCTACAAACTCCGCCAGGCCGTACTTGTGGAAATGATCCTCATACAGGGCGCGTCCCTGCGAGGTGGCGACGCCGAGCGGAAGCCCCGCGCGCTTGATAGCGGAAAGCAGCGGCACGATGCCGTCGAAGGGCTTGTTTTCGACCGCAAGCGGCGCATAATACTCGCTCCAGGTGCGAAGCGTGCGCTCCCAGTCCGGCAGGTCAAATAGATCGCCCAGCGCATAGCCGGGAAGCCCCAGCATCTTGCGCAGATACTCCGGCGGATGATGCCCGCCGCCCGTGTCAAATACAGCGCGGTCGAGGGTCTCAATCAGATTCGGCGCGGAGTCGATCAGACATGCGTCGATGTCAAACATGATGGCTTTGAAGTTGAACGAATTCGTCTTACTCATACAATCGTGTAGTCTATCAGGTTATCCGCGCGGAAGCAAGCGCACAGGGCGCTTTTGCTGCGCGGCTACCCATTCGGCTCTTTCCAGAAAGCCGAAACTTTGTCCGCAAGTTCCTCTTTGTGCCGAACGCGCTCAACCTTCCAGTGCGGCGGGAGCAGCGCGCGATAGTCCGACAGCGAATACCGCGTGTCGATGAGCAGCAGCGCGCCGCGGTCGGTCTCGGTGCGGATGATGCGGCCCGCCGCCTGCAAGACCTTGCTCATACCGGGGTATTGATACGCGTAGCGGAATCCGCTTTGATACGTCTCCTCGTATGTTTCGCGCAGCACGTCTCGCTCGAGGCACACCTGCGGAAGCCCCACGCCGACCACCACCGCGCCGCAGAGACGCTCGGCAGGCAGGTCGATTCCCTCGGCAAACACGCCGCCCATGACGGCGAGGCCGAGCGTGATGCCCACGGCATCCGGCTTAAACTGCGCCAAGAAATCCGCGCGGGCAGCGTCATCCATCTTGGGTGATTGCTCTAAAAACGTGATGTCTGGCAGCAACTCCCGAAGCAGCGCGGAGAGCTTCGCGAGATACGAGTGCGACGGCGCAAACACGAGATAGTTCCCGTTTTCTCGCGCGGAAACAAACGCACAGACCGCATCCGCGACCGCGTGTAGCGTCGCCTCCCGCGCGGCAAAGCGCGTGTCCAGCGAAAGATGGTAGACCGCGAGGTTCTCCTGCGGAAACGGCGAGGGCAGCGCGAGAAACGGAGATTCCGCCTTCACACCGCTAAGGTCGCGGTAGAAGCCAGCCGGCGAGAGTGTCGCGGAAAAGAGGATTTCGCTGCGGCACTTCTGGTAGACCTCCGCGAGCTTTTGCGCGGCGTTGGTGCAAAACAGCGTGATCGTGCGCGTGGTTTTTCCGCCCTGATAGAGCGTGCGATACCGCGCGTCGTAGAGATCCAGCACAAAGCGAAACGAACTCAGGTCGAACATCAGCTGCCGCCCGAGCGCGCGATCCGCCGGAATCACGTCCGCGGAGAGCTGATCCAGCGCGGACTCGAGCGCCTTTGTGATCGACTCCGGCGGTTCCGCTGCCGCAAGCGGGGATTCGATCGATTCAAACAGCGCGGCAATCTCCGCCTCCAGCCGCTTCAGTGCGCGGTAGAGCGGGGCTTTGCGGTGCTGTTTGGGAATCGAGCGGCGCGTTTCCGCGATGTTCGCGAGCGAGAGCGCCGCGGAATACATGCTCCGCGCGCGGTCGGGCAGGTTGTGCGCCTCGTCCACGAGCAGCACGAACCCCTTGCGGCCCGTGGTGAAGAAACGCTGGAGGCGCACGCGCGGATCGAAGGCATAGTTATAGTCGCAGATGATCAGATCGCACGAAAGCGAAAGATCGAGCGAAAGCTCAAACGGGCAGAGGAAGTGCTTGGCCGCATAGGCGCGGATGACCTCCTGCGTGAAAACGCCGTCGAGCGTGTTCATTTCGGAGAGCGCGTCGCCAAGACGGTCATAGTAGCCCTCCGCGCGCGGGCAATCCCCTTCGCGGCAGATCGGGTGATCGTAGACGCACATCTTCTCTTTGGCGGAGATGACGACGGCGCGCAGATGCGGCGCTTGTATGCGCTTTGCCGCGAGGATTGCCGCCTCCTGCTGTGTGGTGCGCGCGGTCAGGTAGAAGATCTTGCTTGCGTGCCCGTCTGCGAGGGCTTTGAGCGCGGGGAACAGCACCGCCATGGTCTTGCCCGTGCCCGTCGGCGCTTGCGCGAGCAGGGCGGATTTTTCGCGGATGGCGTAGTAAACCTGCGATGCGAGCTCGTGCTGCCCCGCGCGAAACGTGGGAAAGGGAAACGCCATCTGCCGCACATCCTGCCGCAGCGCGCACTCGTGAACAAACTCGGTTTCGAGCAGATCGAGATAGCGCCCCGTGAGGAGCAGGTAAAATTCCGAGAGAGATGCGCGGGTGTACGGCTCGGTAAAGCTCGTAATCTCGCCGGTGTCGAGGTGAAAATAGGTCAGGCTGACATCGATCTGAGAAAGCTGCGCCGATTCGCAGAGCAGAAACGCATAGCACTTTGCCTGCGCCCAGTGCAGCGGATCGCCGGGAGCAAGCCGCTCGGACGCAAGATAGGTCGTCTTGATTTCCTCCACGCGAGAGTCTCCATAGAGGCGGTCGATCCTGCCGTAGACCGTGAGTTCGATGTGCTCGGAGCTGACCGTGCCGGAGACAGAGACCTCGTTTTTCGCGCCGTCTGCCTCGATTGCCTGCAGCGCCTGATGCCCGCGAATGCCGTCGAGCAGGCGCGCGGAAGAGGCCGTCGCGGAAAGACTCCCGGACAGCATCACGGTCTCGACCAGCGTTCGCACGGATACTCTTCGCTTCTCCAACGGCGGCTCCTTATGGCAAAAATGCGCAAGAGATTGACTCGAAAAAACAAGTACAAATGTTTGCTTTCGATATTATATCATAGCTTTGCGCGGAAATCAGCCGCGTTCTTGAAACGCTTGCATTAGGTGGCGTTTCTGCTATAATAAACTCAAAATGCCAAATCAGTTTCCAACGTTTCCTATCGATTTTTTGGAAGAAACATACGAAAAAACATCATAAGAGGCGACATGACAACCGAAGAAAAACTGTTTGAAACGACCTTTGCGCTCTATCAGGAGCAAGGGGTTAAGTTCACGATGGACGAGCTTGCACTGCGGCTATCCATCAGCAAAAAGACGCTCTACGAACTCGTCCGCTCCAAGGAGGAGCTGGTCGGGCGCGCGCTTATGTACTATTTTGACGCGGTGCAGCGGGAGCAGCGCGGCATTCGCGACGATAACTCGCTTTCCGCACTGGAAAAAACGCAACGCCTATTGTGCGCCGTGCCGCAGAAGCCGCTTCAGCTCTACCGCATCCGCGAGCTGCGGCGGGCATTTCCGCAGGCGTATCTTCAGCTCACGGTGTGGCTCGAAACCGGCTGGGAGAACACGTTTGCAATCATGGATGAGGCGGTGAACGAAGGCACGCTTGTGCCGTTTGATCATGCGCTTTTTGCGAAGATTTTCGCGTATGTGGTCGAAGGATTGATGCTGGAGCAGGAGCTGCGCGCAACGGCGGACTTCGCCGAGGAGCAGAAGCGCGCGGTAAAGATGCTGCTTGGCGGGGTTTGCTCCGCTGCCGGCCGGGATCAATTGGAGTCCAAACAGGATTAACAGGAGGGGATACCGATGGGAAAACGGGAAGAAAGAGTGCGGAAGCACAAAGGGCTCGGGTGGAAGATATTCCTTGCGCTCGTGTTGATCTGCGGGATTTTCGCGCTGGTGAAATTCGTGCCGTTAGCGCCGCACGATCTCTCGCCCGCGCCGGATGTCGCGATCAAGGCCGACGGCGGATTTGACTACAGCATTCCGCTTGATCCCATGAGCCCCTGGGCAAAATTCCGCGCAAACGCGCTGAATAACGGCAGGAGCGCGGTCGCCCCCCTGGCAAACACCGCTCTCTCACCCTGGAGTTATCGCACCGGAAAGGGCATCTTCTCCTCGCCCGTGGTGGATGCAGAAGGCAACTGCTACATCGGCTCCGCGGACACGGTGTTCTATTGCTTTGCGCCCGACGGCAGCGTGAAGTGGCGCTTCCAAACGGGCGAAATCATCGATTCCTCCGCGCTGCTGGACGATCAGGGGCGCGTCTATTTCGGCAGCGGGGACGCGAACGTCTACTGCCTCGATCGCGAGACAGGCAAGCTTATCTGGAAATCTCCCGCGCAAACGACCGCGGAGGTCGAAGCGCAGTACGGCATCAAGACCTATAACGTCAACTGGTTTGAGGGCAATATCGGCATGCTGCCGGACGGTACTCTGCTCGCGCCCAACGACAACTATCTCGTCTACGCGCTGAATCGCGAAGACGGCGCGCGAAAGACCGCCTATCCCGCCAACGAGATGGTCTGGTCGCTGCCTTCGGTCAACGTGGAGACGGGGCGGCTGTTTTTCGCCTCGTGCTATCAGATTTTGCAGAACGTGTTCGCCTATGACGTAAATGGCGAGCAGCTCTGGAAAACCGGCAGTTTCGGCACGGTCGCGGGCACGACGCTATTGACCAGCAACGCGAAAAACGGCGCGGTGATCGTCGGCGGGTTCGATGGATTTGTGCGCGCCTTCGCGCAGGACAGCGGCAAGCTGCTCTGGAAATTCGGCACGAGGGATCACATCTACGCAAGCCCCGCGCAGCTCAAGGACGGCACGATCATTCAAGGAAGCACGGACGGCACGCTGTATGCGATCAACCCGCACACGGGCAAGTCCATCTGGGAGTTTGACACGCTCGAACCCATCCGCTCCTCGCCCGCCGTGGACGGAAACGGCAACATCTACTTCGGCAACGGCGAGGGCAAACTCTATTGCGTGAACCCCGACGGAACGCTGCGCTGGAGCTATCAGTGCATCACGGACGTGCGAAACGACCTCAACGGCTCACCCGCGCTGGGCTACAACGGCGTGTTCATCGCGGGAGAGAGCGGAGAAGTGTTCTTCGTTCCCTACGATTATCCGCTCAGCGACGCGGGCAAAAACGACCCCCGCTGTGATTCAACGGGCGAGAGGATGCCGGAGGACGGCGCGCACTTGCTCTTTACCACCGCGTTTGGCGCAACGCTGCTCCAGAAGCCGGAGTCGATCGACGCAAACGAACCCATCACCTACTCGCTTCTCGTGCGCGAAAACGGCGACACGGCGCTCTCCGCACTGGATCGAAACAGTGTGCGCGTCACAATTGAGGGCAACGAAGGCTACCGCGTCGAGGTGGGAGCGACGAACCGCTTCATCAACATCGTGCCGCCGCTTGGCGGCTGGAAAGCGGACGCAAGCGGGAAGATCACCATCTCCATCACGGGGAACTACGTGACCGACCTTTCGCGCTTCGGGCTGAAGTTCTTCGGCGGCAGGAATCCGGTTGAATTCGCGATATCCCAAGACTATCAAATCACGCAGGGAGCGGACGCGGAGAAGATGTTCCAAACCGCCATGCAGGACAAGACACAGAGCGTGCTGGAGCTCAGCAGGCTCTCCGTGCCGACGCCGTCCATATTGCCCTCGTATAACCAGATCGGCTTCGACTCGCTGCATTATATCGCGGGCGTGGTGGACAAGACGCAAACGGGCGATCTGCTCGTGTGGGTGATCGAAGGGCGGCTGACCGACGACGGCACCTCCTCAATCGATCCCGCCGCGGTGACGCGCTATCCCATGCTGCTACATCAGGAAAAAGGGCTCGTCACGCTGTATAACGACGACGGGTTCAAGATCAAGTTCATCGGCTCGTGGAACATGCCGTTTGCGAGCTATCGCGTCAGCGCGCCGCTGGCAGCCGACGGCACGTTTGCACGGGATGCGGACGTGGTCGCGGTCGCCAACTGCGACGAGATCGAATTCTACGGCATCGGGCTCAAGCTCATGGGCATGAGCGAGTTCAAGACCGGGCAGATGTTCGTGCGCGGCGGCGTGCGGCTCAGCCAGCGCGCGGACGCAACCATGCCGGAAGGCGTCGGCACGGTGACGCTTGCGCAAGATGAAACAAGCATTTCGGCAGCGTTTGCGCAGACCTCGCTTCGCGCGGACGAACACGTCTTTAGCGTGCTAGTTACCGACGCGGGCAACCATCCGCTGCCGCTTTACTACACGAAGAACACCTCCATCAAGGCAAACGCGGACGGGACGATCGAGTTCGTCACGCTCACTCTCGACAAGGGCGAAACGATTCCTGCCGGCGCGCGCGTGTATGTGATTGTGGATACCTACCCGGTGTTTTCCGATGCACTGATCGACTGACAGCGAGACGCACACAAAAAGTCCGCCGGAAGGCGGGCTTTGTTCGTTTTGGAAACGTGATTAGAACACGGCGCGGATGACAAACCCGCAGGCGATCGCAAGCGCGACGCACACCGCGTAAAACAGCCACAGATGCGCGCGAGCCCAGCGCATGCGCTGAACAAGCAACGCAATGAGCAGGAACGCCGCGAACAGGATCAGCGGCAGGAACTGCTGAATAAACGTGTTGCACAGCAGAAACGTGCTGAGCAGCAGCCCGGCAAGCGCGCAGCCCAGCGCAACCGCGAGCGCGGGAGCAAACGAACCTGTACGAGATTTTTCTTTATTTTCCATTGCCGATCACCTCCGCAAGATAGGTCGAAACGCGCGTAAGCACCGCGTCCGAGCCCCAGTAGTCGTTGTGCCCGAGACCCTGCAGCTTCTCAAAATAGCATCCGGCGGGGTACGCGCCCGCGAGTCGCTCCGAGGAGGTAAACGGCACCACATGATCGTCGATGGAGGAGAAGAGAAGCGGCTTGACGGAGATCGACTCGGCGAACCGGACGGACTCCATCTTGAACGCGACCAGCGCACGCAGCGGCCCGTGGAAGATCGGTACCATGGTGTTATACAGATCGTAGCCGTCGGCGTACGGCGCAAACAGCATCAACCCCGCAACCGAGCGATTGGACGCGACGTAGTTTGCAACACCCGTGCCCATGCTAAAACCGAACACCACGATCCGGCTTGCGTCCACGTCCTCGCGGGCGGCCAGCGCGTCGTAGCAGTTGAGCCCCATCTGCTGGAGCGAGGCTTCGCCGGGTGTTCCGCTGCTTTCGCCATAGCCCGGATAGTCCAAATAGGCAAAGTTACAGCCGGAGAATGCATGACCATCTCCGCTCTCGATCAGCCGCAGGATACGCTTTGCCGAGGCTTCGCCGTTTCCTCCGAAATACAGCACGAGCGGGGCTTTGCCCTCGACCTGATGCAGCATCCAGCCGGAGATGACGCGCCCGTTGTTTTGGATCGTCAGGCGCTCGGCTTCGGGGCATGCGGCGAGCTTTTGCGTGGATTCCGCGTCGCTGTGCGGGTAAAAGAGCAGTGTCGGCGCGATTTGATAGATCGTGAAACTCAACAGCGCTATGAGGCTGACGGCCGCGGCAAAAATCCGCACGACGAGCGCAAGCCCGCGCTTTGTCTTTCGCGTGATGAAAAAGGTGAGCCAGTTGAAGAGCGACAGTATCGCGGTCGCAATCAGGATCGCGAGTCCGATCGAGCCCGCGTTTTCACTGGGTAAAAACCAGACGAGAAGCGCTGTGACGCTCATCAAGAGCGCGGCAAAGAGCGCGCGGGAAAAGCGCGGGCGAGGCAGATTTATTTGTTCGGGAGTTGATTCCATCGTTCCTCCGGGTTGGTTGATTTGCAACGAATCGTATCACAATCCGATTTGCGCGTAAAGTGCTGCGCACATCAGACGCACGTAAAATTCGCGAGGAACGGCGAAGGCTCGCCCACGCAATACACCCTTAGCTCGTGCAGCGCGCGGGTGCAGGCGGTGTAGAGCAGCAGTCGCTCGCTTTCATCCGCATAGTGCCCGCCGCCCGCGTTGGCGAGGATGACCGCGTCAAACTCCAACCCCTTGGCGAGATAC
This sequence comes from Christensenellaceae bacterium, assembly GCA_963667195.1. Taxonomy (GTDB): domain Bacteria; phylum Bacillota; class Clostridia; order Christensenellales; family CAG-138; genus UBA7703. The sequence goes on along the minus strand of OY762962.1, from coordinate 368,322 downwards.
GCGGGCAGCACGACAGCGCCCCGTGGGAACTCCTCCTCGCCGCCAAAGATCGCGTGAACCGGCACGGCATCCTTCAGCGCGTGGTGCAGCGCCTTTGCCTCCGCTTTCGTCTCGGTGAGGACACCGATGGAGGCGTAACCTTGCGCGGTTAGCGCGCGGATATCTTCCGCGATGGCGCGGTGCGTGGCGGCTTCGTCCGGCAGGCGGACGACAGCGGGGTGTGTGCCGTGTCGACCGACCGAGTCCCCCGCCTGTTCGCGGCCAAGGATTGCGCCCGCAAACGCGATGATCTCCGCCGTGGAGCGGTAGCTCTTTGTAAAGCGCAGCAGCAGCGTCTGTTCCGCGGGAAAGAGCGCGGAGAGGTTTTCATATCCGCCAAGGCTGAGATACGGCGTGATGGACTGATCGAGATCGCCGAGCATGGTCACGCTCGCCTGCGAAAAATACAGGCGGATGCACTCGTATTGCAACGGCGTATAATCCTGCGCCTCGTCCACGATCACATAGCGGATGCGCGCGGTTTTCTGCGTGCCACCGAGCACGCCTTGCAGATACAGCAGCGCAATCTGATCCTCGTAGTGCAGCTGATGCGCGCGGAGGGTTTCGAGCGTATCGCGCGCAACGGATTCACATTCTTCCGCGGGAACATCGGGCAATCGCTGCGCCAGCTCGCGCAGGAACGATTCGTATACGCGCTGCGCGTTAACGTTTGTAACGCTGCCTGCGCTCTCCCGCGCGGGTTGGGACTCCTGCTTGGCGAGCGCGCGGCTTCTGCGCTTGAGCTCCGTGCGGTCGATGAATCCTTCGGACGCGGTGATCGCTTCGGAGATCTGCGCGGCTCGCTTTGCCTCATAACCATCGAGTAGATAGTCCATGCGCGCGCGGAGCTTTTCAAACCGCGCGAAATAGGGAAGTGACGCGTAATCGTAGGAGAACAGCCGACCAAGTTCCGCGCTTGTGGCGATGGTGGTTCCCGCGCAGACGAGTGACGGGAATGCAACCTCGCGCGATGCAATCAAGCGCGCGTAACCGACCAGCGCATCGCGAAACGCAGGCGAGGACTTGAGGCGAAGGCTATTCATCCTTCGATCATACCCCGGCTGCTCACGGGAGGAGAAGAGATACTCCATCAGGTCGTAGTATTTCTCCCGCTTACCGGGCGTGGTCAGCGCGCCGGAGAGGAAGGACTCAAACGTGGTTTGCAGCATGTTCGCCTCGCCAAGCTCCGGCAACACGTTTGAAATATAGTCGCTGAACACCGTGTTCGGCGAAAAAATAATGATGTTTTCCGCCGTGATGGTGTCCCGATGGCGAAAGAGCAGGTAGGCAATGCGGTGGAGCGCGACCGAGGTCTTTCCGCTGCCCGCCGCGCCCTGCACGATCAGGTGCTTGTAGGACTCGTTTCGGATCGCGCGGTTTTGCTCGCGCTGAATCGTGGTCACGATGGAGCGCATCCTGCCGTCCGCGTGTCCCGCCAACATTTGCTGTAGCATTTCGTCGTCGATCTTGACGCTGCTGTCGAAGCTGTAGACCAGCTTGCCGTTTTCGATCTTGTACTGGCGCTTGCGGACAAGCTCGCCTTCGACTACGCCGCCGGGCGTCGTGAAGCTTGCCTCGCCGATCTCGTTATCATAAAACATGCCGCTCACGGGCGCGCGCCAGTCGTAGACCAGCACGCGATTGTCGTCCGTGATGAGGCTGAAGGTGCCGATGTAGTAGCGCCTTGCCGCGTCTTCCTGCGAAATGCGGAAGTCGATCCGCCCGAAGTAGGGAGAGCGGAGGATCTTTTGGAGCTTCTTTTGCTGGGACTCGAGGATGCCGTGGCTGCGCTTTTGCTTCTTCATGACGCTGATGTATTCCAAAAAATCCACGAGCTTATCCAGCCCGTCGGAGGCGGAGATGGAGCCGACGTCCTCCCAAAGCTCGCGCTGGGTGGTGATGGCGTCGTCCTTGAGTGCGTCGTCGCGATCGGTTGCGTCGTGGTATTGCGCGTTTGCCTCGTCGAGGACACGAGAGAGCCACTGTTCTTCCTGCTTTTGTTCCAAATCGTTCATGCATTCTCCTGTATCGGTCATTCTTGTCTTGACAGTGCGTCATTTTTGTTTTATGATGAAAATATAGAGTGCATAAAAGCAATCATTTTGCAAAATATATACATCTAGTGTACTGTTTCCAACCGCATTCTGTCAATAAAAATCATCATAACGCCCGCAGAAGCGGGTGTTTTTTTATGCAGAGTTTTAACACTTCGCGAGATAAGGAATTAATTGAATATTTTAATCTGTTCTGATTTATGTTTAATTTACTTGACATAGATAGAACGCCGATATATGTTATAGATAGAATTCCGATATATGAATCCAATCGTAGAACAAGGAGTGCATCATATGGGACTGGATAAAACGCTCGTGACGAGAAGCACGGGAATGCTGCTACTCAAGCTCTTGCAGGAGCATGACATGTACGGCTACCAGATGATTGAGGAGCTAAGCCGCAGGTCGGATCATACGTTTTCCCTCAAGACGGGCACACTCTATCCGCTGCTGCACGACCTTTGGCGGCAGGGGCTCGTCGTCTCCTACGAAAAGACCGCAGATACCGGGCGGGTGCGGAAGTTTTATTCGCTCACGAAAGAAGGGCGCGAGACACTCACGGAGAAAACGCAGGAATGGGCAACCTTTTCCGGCGCGGTCAACAAAGTGCTGACGGGAGGTGCGAGCCTTGCAAGCGTCTGAACAGGAGCGCGCATTTTTAGACGCGGTCTGCGGCGAGGTGCGCTGGAAAGAAGCGCATCCTGCGATTCGCGCGGAGCTATGCGACCACATCGAGGATCAGAAGGAGGCGCTGCTATTAAGCGGACTTGCGCCGGAAGCCGCGCAGGAGCAAACTTTGCGCCAGTTGGGCGAGCCGGAGATGCTTGGGCAGCTCTTCGACGCGAGTTATCGCCCGGCCGCGACATTCGGCGTGCTGGCTCCGATTGTGCTCTACGCGCTGCTGGGCGTCGTGTTCCGGCTGTTCGTCTACCAAATGTCCGGCACTGCGGCGTGGACGGGATTCCTACTCGCGGTGGTGTTCGGCGGCACAGGTGTCGCGTTGCTGTTTCGGCTGAATCTGTATCATACGGTGCGCTTTGGCTGGATTGCGTACGCTGCGTTTTTGGGCATCGTGATCGCGCTTCCCGCGATATCTTCCGTTGTGACGGGGCAGCAGACTGCTGAAGGCACGCTCTATCTCACAACGCGCTATCTCTGGATGCTGTTTCCGCTGATCTACGGCTTGCTGCTCTACCGCCTGCGTGGACTTGGATTTTTTGGCATCCTCGCTGCTGCGGCGCTGGTCGGAGTACCCTTTCTGCTGAGCGCGATCCTGTTCTGGAGCGGATTTTATCTGGAGGGAATCGCCTGCTTTGCCTGCCTGTGGATGCTGGTCTATGCGATTCGTTCGGGGTTTTTCCATTGCAACAAAGTGCTGGCCATCGCGCTCATCATCTTCTTCGTGCCGCTGCTCATCGGGCTGTTTTTGGTCTCGGAGCCGTATCGCGGTGCGCGCCTGCTTGCGGTGCTCAATCCCGCGAGTGACCCGATGGGAGACGGCTGGCTCGTGTTGCGCATTCGGGAGCTGATCTCGCATTCGGCGATCCTTGGCGCGGGGAGCACGCTGCCAACCGCAGCGCAGGAGGTTGCCGCGCGCTTTGGGGAGAGTACGAATTCGCAGAGTCTGTTGCTCGCGATGCTTGCGTACCGCTATGGCCTCGCGGTTGCGGCACTGCCGGTGATCGGGCTCGTGGCGTGGCTATGGTATGGCGTTACCCGCGTGCGCAAGCTCGGCAGTACGCTCGGGAAAATACTCGCGACTGCCATCCTGCTCGTGTTTGGCGCACAGACGGTGCTGTCGGTTGCCGTGTTTTTCGGCTATCCGCTCTGGTACAGCGCGGTGTTTCCGTTCCTCACCGACAACACGCTTGCGTTTTTGATGAACCTTCTGTTGGCGGGGCTGCTTGCGTCGCTTCTGCGCACGGACGGACTCTATCGAGACACGCAATATCAAAAGAAGCGTCTTCGATTAAAATTGGAATAGCATGAGTTACAAAAAAAAGAGGCGCGAGCCTCTTTTTGATTGGAATAGTGTTGATTCAGTTTGTTGCTACTGGCTTTTCGAGCGACGCGATACTGCTGAGCACCATGCCGACGACGATCAGCCCGACGCCGACCCAGCCGTACACATCCGGCGTGGAGTCGTGCAGCAGCAGCACGCCGCCGATCAAAGTAAAGAGCACCTCGAACGATTGCGTGGATTCCACTACGGCGAGCTGCCGCTGGCTGTGGCGCACGAGGTCAGTCGCGCGGAAGAACAGGAGCGTCGCGATCACACCGGAGAGCAGCGCAACCCCGAACGACTGGATCGCCTGCGATCCAGAAGGCGCGCCGACCGTGAAGAGACCCACGATTGCAAGCAGAACCCAGAACGGAAGCGAGCAGAGCGTCATGCCGTAGACGCGCTCGATCGTGGTCAGTTCCGGCGGGCAGAGCGCCATCATCTTGCGGTTGCCGAGCGGGTAGGAGACGGCGGCGACGATAATCGGCGGCAGGGTACCGAGGAGAGACGCGGTGTTGAGAGAGACAATGTTTTTCACCTGAAGCAGAAATATGCCGACGAGGATGATGCCCGCCGCGCCGAGGTTTTTGACCGCGATGCGCTTTTGAAACAGCGGTGAGAGCAACAGCCCCATCACGATGGTGATCTGCCAGCTTGCGGCGATGAGCCAGCTTTCGCCGTGGTCGGCCGCAAACGAGATCGGCGCGTAGAAGAGCCCGAATCCGACCGTACTCCAAAGTAGCCAGCGAAGCGGAGAGCGGCGAATGGCGGCATGCACGCGAGAAAAGCCGGACGTGCGCCAGACGAGCAGCGCAAAGATCGGAAACGTGAAGAGATATCGAAGGCTTGCGCTCCAAATCCAGCTGCCGCCGGAAAGGTGCATGCTGCGGTTGAGCAAGAACGTAAACGCGAAAAAGAACGAGGCGAGAAGTCCCAGTAGCAAGCCTTTTTTCATGATCCTCCGTGTGCCGCGCACGTGCGGGCGGTCGTTTGGCGTTTGTAGTTTTATAACACAGATTGCATTCCGGCGCAAGAAAAAAGAGAGGCGAAAGCCTCTCTTGTATAATACTAGTTTTCGTTACACCGAAAGCTTTGCGCGGAATCCGCGAACGCCGTAATATGACTCTGCGCCGTTGTGGTAGGTGAAGACGTGGTTATAGCGTCTGTCGCAGAAGAGCGCGCCGCCAAGGGCACGAATCGCCGCGGGTGTTTCAATCCAGCTCGACGTCTTGCGGTCAAATTCCCCAAGCGCCTGTAGTGCGCGATATTCGTCTTCGTTCAACATGGTGACGCCCATGTTTTCCGCTTTCTCCATCGCGGAGGATTCCGGCTTGTTTTCCTTGCGGGAGTCCCAGGCAGCGCGGTCGTAGCAGAAGTTTCTGCGGCCAAGCGGTGTCTCTGCGGAGAAATCGTAAAACAGGACCTCTCCGGTGGAGGCATCGAGCGTGAACACGTCCGGTTCTCCGCCCGTCTTCTCCATCATATAGAGCGACCACAGCTTCGGGACGTGGGTGCGGAGGCGTGCCTCAACTGTATCCCAACTGATTCCGGCGTGGCGGTGCTGATTCGCCTGAAAGCGGGATTTGAGCGTTTCCAACAGTTCCTCCGCGAGTTCTCTCGTAAAGTTTGTTTCATTCATACAGCTCACCCCTTTATGCGATTATAACACACCCTCGAAATACCACTGTGATCTGGTTACAATGTAGCAAATCAGGCATGACGTATCACGGAAGGTTCCGAATCAGATCCAGCACGCTTCCGTCGCGATAGGTGCAGATGCCGACGATTTTGTTGCCGAACGGCAGCGGATCGGGTCTTCCCGTGATGCGCTCGGCTCTGCGCGCAAGCTCCTCGATGGGCGTCACCTTCAGGTGCGCTTTTTCGAGGCGCTCCGCCACCTCCGGGCGCTTGGGGTTCACCGCAATGCCTTGATCGGTCACGAGCACATCCACCGTGTCGCCGGGAGTGACCACGGTGTTCACGTGGTCGCGCACACTCGGCATGCGCCCGCGCATGAGCGGGCAGACCACGATGGCGAGCGATGCGCCCGCAGCTGTGTCCGGATGCCCGCCGACCGCGCCGCGAATCACGCCGTCCGAGCCCGTAAGCACGTTGACGTTGAAGCTCGTGTCCACCTCCAGCGCGGAGAGGACGACCACGTCCAGCTGGTTGACGGCGGCGCCTCTGCGGTAGGGATTCGCGTAATAGTTCGCGTCGATCTGCTGATGGAAGCGGTTGTTCTTGAGCGACTGCGCCGCGTCGAGGTCGAAGCTCTGCACGTCGAGAAGCCTCCGAACAAGCCCTTCCTCCAGCATCTTGACCATCGCTCCCGTGATGCCGCCGAGGGCAAAGCTCGCGTGGATGTTCTTTTCAAGCATCGCCTCGCGCAAAAACCGCGTGACCGCGAGAGACGCGCCGCCGGAGCCGGTTTGAATCGAGAATCCGTCGTAGAAGTATCCGCTGTGGACGATGACGTTGGAGGTTGCCTCCGCGATCATCAAATCGTGCGGGTTGGTGGAAAAGCGAGTGGCGCCCGTCATGATCTTCGAAGCGTCGCCCACGTCGTCCACGCAGACGATGTAGTCCACGAGCCGCTGCGAGATGCCGAACGGCACGTTCGGGTAGCCCACGATGTTGTCGGTGAGCACGATGACGCAGTCCGCATACTGCGCGTCCACGCGCGCGTATCCCAGCGAGCCGCACATCGACTTTTCTTCGCCTTCGCGGGAATAGCCGTTCGCGTTTCCAAAGGGGTCGCAGCTGCTCGCGCCCAAGAACGCCACGTCGATGTGGATGTCGTTCTCCTCAATTGCGGCCGCCCTGCCGCCATGGGAGCGGAAGATCATGGGCTCGTCCATGAGTCCGCGCGAAACGGCCTTTGCCAGCTCTCCGCGGCAGCCGGAGGTTTCGATATGCGAAATCACGCCGTTTTTGATGTGCTGGATCAGCGGGGCATGCACGTCCGAAAGGCTGGACGGCGCGAGCCGCAGATCCCGAAAGCCCATCCGCGCGAGGGTGTCCATCACAAGGTTGACGATGTGATCCCCGTCGCGGAAGTGATGGTGAAACGATATCGTCATGCCGTCGCGAAGGCCGGAGAGCTCCACCGCTTTTTCGAGGCTCTCGACGATCTTGTTCTCCTGCGCCATGCGGTTTTTCAGCGGGGAGGGATCCTTGTCGTAGAGGCGCGGGTTCGCGCCGGGAACATATGCCTTTAAATCGAGCGCGGAGAGCGCGCTGTAAAGTGCCTGATCGCGTGTCATGCTTCGTCCTCCTCAAACACCGCGCGGGACGCGTAAGCCAGCTCCAGCGTGCGCTCCGCACGGAGCACCACCGGGCGGTCGATCATCTTGCCATCCAGCGCGACAACACCGCTGCCGCGCGCGGCGGCCTCCCGGCTCGCCGCGAGGATGCGGTTCGCTTTGGTGATCTCCTGCTGCGTCGGCGTAAAGACGCGGTGAACAGGCTTAATCTGCCGCGGGTTGATGACGGACTTTCCGTCGAACCCCAGCTGCTTGATCGCCTGCGTTTCGCGGATGAGCTGCTCTTCGTTGTTCACTTCCGAAAACACGGTGTCGATGGCGTCGATGCCCGCCGCGCGCGCCGCGACGATGATCGCGCCCCGCGCATAGAACAATTCGCTGCCGTCGAGCGAGCGGGTCGTCTTAAGGTTTGCGCAGTAGTCCTCCGCGCCGAGCGCGATGGCGATGAGGCGGGGGCTTGCGGTGGCAATTGCGTAGGCGTTGACCACGCCGAGCGCACCCTCGATGGCCGCCATCATGCGCGTTTGACCCACGGGGATGCTAAACTTTCGCTCCGCGCGCTCAATCTCCGTTTCGGTATCGAGAATATCCTGCGCGGTTTCCGTCTTCGGCAGGCGGATGACCTCCGCACCGGCGGCTACCATAGCTTCTATATCTGCTTTACCATACGGGGTATTTAGTGGATTGACGCGCACTACGCGCTCGCAATCCCCGTAGTGGATCGTCTTGAGCGCGTGATAGACCAATAGCCGCGCCGCGTCCTTTTCGCGCAGTGTGACGGAGTCCTCCAGGTCGAACATGAGCGCGTCGCTGCCGTAGATATGCGCGTCGCTCATCATGCCGGGGTTGTTGCCCGGCACAAACAGCATGGTGCGACGAAGCTTCGTCATACGCGTTTCCCCCAGTCGAACTCGCTCGTGCCGGTTGCACGCTGACAGGCCGCGAACACACGCGCGCGGATCGTGCAGTCCAGCGCGCCCTTGTCCACGGCGTTGATTACGGCGGATTCGAGGCCGAATTCCTCGACCGCGCTGCGAATCGTGGACACAATTTGCTTGCCGAATTCGTTCGCGACGGAGCTCTTTAAGACGACCTCGACCTGACGCTGTTCGCCGGGTTCAATCTCAATTAAGATGTCTCCGGATTCCATGGTGCCCGCCGAGGCGGGCGCGGTGATCTTCATGCGGGTTTCGCTCCTTTAACGGTGGTTTTCCTCTATGCATAATCATATGCGCATTCCACGTCGAATACAAGCGTTATGCAACGATTCATACGATCATATATCACACGCAAGCATGCTTGTATCGCTGTATACAAGCGCACAAGCGCTGAAAAATGTGAGAAACAGTGGTAGAACCATGCAAACCGGATCGCAAAACGTCAAGATGAATAGAAAAACGCATAAAAGCATAAAAATACGAGGCGAGAACCGCAAATCAAGTATGCTATAATGCAAGCATGGAGATCACGTTGGAACAGCTTTTAGCCGCCCGTGACGAGCGCGCGGCCTATATCGTAAAACTGCAAAAGCGCTATCCCGGCGCTTGCGTCGCCGTGCTGACGGTGATTGCGCCGGGGCCAACCAAGCGCTCGCCGGACACGCAGCGCCTCTTTGACGCGGGCACGCGTGCCATGGGGCGGGTGATTGTGAAAAACGAGCTCGCGCCTCTCGTGTTTGAAGCGCACCAGAAGGACACCGGTGATGAGGCGTATCTTGTGGTGAAGACCGAGCCGGGCTTTCTCAAGATGGAGCTTTGCAAGCTCGAAGAGTCCGCGCCCTACGGCAGACTCTGGGATATGGACGTCATCAAGCCGGATGGCAAGCACATCAGCCGTGAGGACATCGGTTTTTCTCCGCGCGGATGCTTCGTCTGCGGCAAAGCGGGCAGGGCTTGCTATTCCCGCAGACTGCACACGGAGCAGGAGGTACAATCCGCCTACCGCAAATTGCTCGACACCCTGCCGGGCTGACGAGGAGAGAAATGACGATGGAGATTCGCTCGCTTTCACTCAAGCGCGATCAGGCGATGATCGAGGCTTTTTACGCGCGCGCGGGCATCCGGCTCGACCGCGGCGTGACCGCGCTCTACGGCGCGTTTGAGGCGGAGACGCTACTCGCGCTCGGCGGAATCGCGGGCAACGCCATCCGCTCTCTCGCGGTGGAGGAGTCCCGCCAGGGCGAGGGGATTCTACCTGCGCTGGTCACGCACCTCTACCAACAGATGCGCGAAAGCGGAATCAGCAACGTGTTTGTGGTCACAAAGCCGGTCTATGCGCCGCTCTTCGCCTCGCTTTGCTTCAACGAGCTCGCGCAAACGCAGGATGCGGCGCTGCTGGAGAGCAGCAACACCGCGTTCTCACGCTATCTTCACAATCTTCCGCAGGCGGACGGCGCAATCGTGATGAACGCCGATCCCTTCACGCTGGGGCATCGATATCTGGTTGAAACCGCAAGCGCACAGTGCGGGCGATTGAATGTGTTCGTGCTCTCGTCGGAGGCTTCGCACGTGCCCGCCGCGGTTCGTCTGCGGCTTGTGCGCGAAGGCTGTCGCGAACTTGCGAACGTGCAGGTGCTCGAAGGCGGGGACTACATCATCTCGGGCGCTACATTCCCCGACTACTTCTTTAAGGATAAAAACGAGGCGGCGCTGGCTTACGCGCGGCTGGACGCGACGCTGTTTGCGCGCAGGATTGCGCCCGCGTGCGGCATTTCGGCGCGCTTTGTCGGCGAGGAGCCGCTTGATCCCATGACGGCGGCATATAATGAAACGCTCTGCGCGATTCTGCCGGAGCACGGAATTGCGGTTCGCGTGATACCGAGAAAGACGATTGGCACAAGCCCGATCTCTGGCTCTCGCGTGCGCGCACTCTGGCACGAAGGGCGGTATGACGAGATCGCGCCGCTCGTGCCGCAAACCACGCTCGACTACATTCGGGAGAACCCGCTATGAGCATCACGCCGGAGCAAATCGGGCGGCTTGCCCGCGCGGCGCTGGAACAGGAGGCGGTGCTTTCGCCGAAACCCGGCCTCGTGGACGTGGAGAACAATGGCGCGCACAAGGACATGGATGTTGCGCTGCTGCTCGCGAGTGCCGGCGCGTTGGAGCCGTATTTTGTGCGGTTTGCTCAGCTGGGGCTTCTGGAAGCGCAGCTTTCACCCGACGGCAGGCTCGCCAGCATTCGCGCGGATGGAGTTGAAGCGGAGCAGGCGATGCTCGCCGCGACACACGGCGTCAACACGCATAAGGGCGCGCTATTCCTGCTCGGCGTGCTCTGCTACGCGGCGGGGCATGCCTCCGCAAACGGCAAGCTTTCTTCGCGGGACGTTTGCGCGCTTGGCGCAAGGCTTTGCCGGGGCATCACGACGGAGCTCGGCAAGGATGCCGGACGGGCGTTCGCGCGCTACGGTGCGCGCGGCGCGCGCGGAGAGGCGGAGGACGGATTTCCGCACGTGTTGCTTGCGCTTGATGCGTTTTCCCTCGCAATCGAGCAGGGCGCAAGCGAGAATGATGCGTGGCTGCTTGCGTTGTTGTCGCTGATTGCAACTGTGGAGGACGCTAACGTGCTCGCCCGCTGCGGAGAAGCGACCGCGCGGGAGCTTCGGCGGAGAGCGGGGGAACTTGCGGCGCGCTATCCCGCTGGTGGAGTGGCGCTCGCGTACGAAATCCGCGCGCTGGATTGCGACTGCCGCGCCTGGAACGCAAGCCCGGGCGGGGCAGCGGACTTGCTCGCCTGCGCGATGTTTTTCCGCGCGCTGGAGGAGAGGAAAACGAATCTGGGCGAATCGGGCAGGGTATCTAAAAACGATATTGAATTGTGACAAATGTATATACCGCGATGTGACAATAATGTTTCGATTACTGTTGCAGCGTATGATATAATAGTGTTGATCTTCCGAAAAGGGGGTACTATGCAATGAGTTTTATGGAATTATTGGGACCGACCGCGGTGGCGACAATCATATGCCTGATCGTGGCGCTCGTGATGTTTATCATCGAGCTTTTCATGCCCGGCATCGGGCTTGCGGGCGTGACGGGATTGATCGCGCTGGTTGCGGTATTCGTGATGCAGCTTGGTTGGGGTCACCCGCAGGTTGCGTTTTATATCATCGCAATCACTCTGCTGCTTATTGTTCTGGGGTTGACCTGGGTCATTCGTTCTTTCCAAAAAGGACGGCTGAGCAAGTCTCTGATCGTGAACCGCGATCACTCCAACGGTACGTCCGTGCCGGAGGTTGCCGCGGCAAAGGAAGAGCTCATCGGCAAGACCGGCGTCGCGATTACGACGCTGCGTCCGGCTGGCATTGCGGAGATCGACGGAAAACGCGTCGATGTCGCAACGGCAGGTGAGTTCATTAAAAAAGGCGAAACCATCACGGTCATTCAGGCGCAGGGCATGCACATCCGCGTTCGCGCGGGCGGAGCGGATCGCACTGCCGAATAAGATGTTTGTCACGCCATGTGGCGTTTCAAATTGCCGGAGCATTCCGGCGTTCAAAACAAGACTATACCGGACTTCAGGAGGTAATTTATGGTATTCGGACCTGTTGCACTTATTATCGTAATCGTCATTTTCCTGGTGCTGTTTTTCAGCTTTGTTCCACTCGGACTTTGGATTTCCGCGGCTGCTTCCGGCGTAAAAATCGGCATTTTCCAACTCGTCGGTATGCGCGTTCGTAAGGTCATCCCGAGCCGTATCGTCAACCCGATGATCAAGGCGACCAAAGCCGGCCTCAACGTTTCCATCAACAAACTGGAAGCGCACTACCTCGCGGGCGGCAACGTGGATCGCGTGGTCAACGCGCTCATCGCGGCGCAGGGCGCCGGCATCCCGCTGGGCTTTGAGCAGAGCTGCGCCATCGACCTCGCAGGACGCGACGTGCTGAACGCGGTTCAGATGAGCGTTTTGCCGAAAGTCATTGAGACCCCGATCATCGCGGCGGTTGCCATGGACGGCATCGAGCTGAGAGCCAAAGCGCGCGTCACCGTTCGCGCGAACATCGACCGTCTCGTCGGCGGCGCGGGGGAAGAGACCATCATCGCCCGTATCGGCGAGGGCATCGTCACCACCGTCGGCTCCAGCAAGAGTCACAAGGACGTTCTGGAAAACCCGGACAAGATTTCCCACACGGTTCTGGATAAGGGCCTCGACGCGGGAACCGCGTTTGAGATTCTCTCCATCGACATCGCGGATGTGGACGTTGGCCGCAACATCGGCGCACAGCTGCAGATCGACCAGGCGGAAGCGGACAAGCGCATCGCCCAGGCCAAGGCGGAAGAGCGCCGCGCAATGGCGGTAGCACAGGAGCAGGAGAACATCGCGGCGGTCGCCGGCATGCGTGCGCGCGTGGTCGAGGCCGAGGCAGAGGTGCCGAAAGCCATGGCGGAAGCGTTCCGCACGGGCCACCTTGGCGTGATGGACTACTATCGCATGCAGAACATGAACTCGGACACCGAAATGCGCACAGCCATCGGTAAGGGTACGAAACCCGCGCCCACCGATAACAAAAAATAACTATGGAGTGGACAATATTCCTTCTGGTGATCTTTTGGGTAGTTATCCCGATTATCGCGAAGAATAGCCAGAAAAAAGCGAAAGCGGAGGCGGAGCGCCAGCGTGCCATGCGGCAGCAGGCGCCCCAGCCCCAGCGCGCGCAGCAGCCGATGCGAACCACACCGCTCGCACCGACTGTTCGCCCGACGCAAGCTACCGTATTGGCATCCAGCGAGGGAACCGCTTCCCAAGAGGGGTATGATGGTTCAACGTTTGAAGGCGAACTTCCGCATGAAGTCAAGCCCGACCTCGCCACCGCAAAGAGCACGCTGACGGAAGCGAAAACGTCGATTACGCACACGGTAACCGTCAGCAGCGAAAGCGGACACGCGCACGAAGAAACGAGCGCAAGCGGCGTGGAAACCAACTGTCCGCCGGACAAAGCGCCCGCCAAGCAGACACCGCAGCAGGCGCAGAGCCCGTTTGAAAACGCGTTTACCTGGGATGTGCAATCCGTACGCAACGGGCTCGTCATGGCGGAAATACTCGGCCCGTGTCTGGCAGTGAGGGACTAAGAAAACGTTGATGCAAAACTTGACCAACAAACAGAATGTATGGTTTTGGAAGAGGGTACTGTTTACAGCGGTGCCCTTAATTCTATTGTTCGCGGCCTTTGCCGAATGGATGCTCACCAGCGCGCCGCACAGCCCGATTGCGATTCTCGCGGCGGCAGCAAGCGCGTTTCTCTTTGCGCTGCTCGGCATTCGCTTTATCCCGCAGTGGATGGCGGCCTGGAGTAAGAAACCCTGGCTTCCCGTACGCGAGCCGGAGGGCAAGCGAAGCGGAAGAAAGCAGCGCATGCACCCGATGGTGCAGCTGATCTTCTATCTAGTGCTGTTTCGGCTGCTGCTCTTCGTGCTGGCCTATACGCTCTCGCTCGCGGAAAAGACGTACACCGGCGGTCTGCTGGACAGCCTCGGTATCTGGAACCAGCTCGGCACGGACAGCCAGCACTACCTGAACATCGCGCAAAACGGATATGTGGCAACGGGCGACGACCGCCTCTTGATCGTCTTCTTCCCGCTGTATCCGTTGTTGATTCGCGGGTTACACTTCATCATCCAGAACTACCTCGTGAGCGGGCTAATCGTTTCCAACCTCTGCTGGGTGTTCGCGGCATATCTGCTGTATGAGCTGGCGCTGATGGATACGGACAAGAAAGGCGCGCTCCGTGCGCTCAAGTATCTCTGCATTCTACCAGCGTCGTTTCTCTTTTCCGCGCCGCTGTCGGACAGTTTGTTTTTGCTGCTGTCTGTCGCGTGTGTCTATGCGGTCAGAAAGAGCCTCTATCCCGTGGCGGGAATCATTGGCTTTCTTGCGGCGTTTACGCGGATGCCGGGGATATTGCTCGTTGCGCCCGCGTGCTTTGAGCTGGTGGGCACGATCATTCGCGAACGCCCGATGCGCGGCAAGGACAATCGCTGGCGGCTCGGCATGGTGGGCAACGCGCTTTCGCTTTTTCTGATTCCGGCAGGGTTGCTGCTTTATCTCTATATCAACTACCGCGTGACAGGCTCCGCCACCATGTTTTTAACCTATCAGCAGGAGAACTGGCATCAGCAAGCAGGCTGGTTCTTTGGCACAATGGCGACGCTGGTCAGCAACGCAACCGGCTCGTTTGCGGATAACATACCGATGCTTTGGGGGCTTTGGCTGCCGAACATCGTCTATCTGTTTGCATCGCTCGGCATCGTGATTGCGGCGCAAAACAAGCTCCGTGCCTCCAATGTGGCATACTTTATTGCATATTACGCGGTGTGCATGGGGGCTACCTGGCTGCTCTCCGCGCCGCGCTACCTGACGGCGGCCTATCCGCTCGCGCTGGCGCTTGGTGCAATCACCGAGAAAAAAGCGGTTGACCGGATTGCAACTATCGTCTGTATTGCGCTATTCATAATCTATCTATTGGCCTATGTGAACCAGTGGTATGTCTATTGACCGAAACCTCTTGTAAAGAAATCGCGTTCGGGAGCAGGCTTACATGAAGACGATTTGGGAACTGTATGTTTCGTTTTTAAAAATCGGCTCACTCATGTTTGGCAGCGGGTACACCATGCTGCCGCTCTTGATGCGTGAAATTGTGGAGCACCGCGCGTGGGTGACCCAGGATGAACTCATGGACGTATTCGCGCTCTCGCAGTGTGTGCCCGGCGTGATCGGCGTGAATACCGCGGCGTTCATCGGGCAAAAGCGCGGCGGCTGGCGCGGCGCTGCTGCTGCCGTGCTGGGCGTTGTCACGGCTCCGATCATCGCGATACTGCTTGTAGCCACGGTGCTCATGCAATTCTGGAACAATCCCGTCATGGTCAGCGCGTTCAACGGTGTGCGTGTTGCGGTAGCGGCGGTAATTACGTCCGCCGTCGTTTCCCTGATTCGCGCGAACGTGAAGAACTGGCTGGGCATCGGCCTTTGCATTGTCGGGTTTGTGCTGATTGCGGTTTTGCATGTTTCTCCCGTGTTCGTGGTGCTGCTTGCGATCGTTGTGGGCGTTCTCCTGTGGGGGATACGCAAATGACGTATTTGCTGCTGTTCTGGGAGTTTTTTCAAACGGGTATTTTCGCAATCGGCGGCGGATACGCGACGTTGCCCTTCATCCAGAAAATTATGGAACGGTATCCCGCTTGGTTTGGTACGCTGCGGCTTGCGGATATCGCCGCAATCTCAGAGGCGACGCCGGGGCCTGTGGGTGTCAACGCCGCGACGTTTGCGGGGTACAGCGCGGCGGGTGTTCCGGGCGCGCTGATTGCGACCGCGTCGCTTGTTTTGCCGTCGTTCGTGATCGTTTCTTTGGTTGCACGAGCGCTGGAGAAATACCGGCAGAACCGCCTCGTGAGTGAGACATTACTTACCCTTCGACCCGCGGTGACCGGCTTGATCGCGGCGGCTGCCTGGTCGGTGGTCTACGCGGCGCTGTTTGTTGGCCCGATCTCCGGCGGAATTCTTCAGGCGTTGAACTGGAAAAATGTTGCGCTCTACGCCGTGCTGTTGGGACTTTTGTTTGTCCCTAAAGTGAAGAACCTGCATCCGGTTTTCTTTTTTCTCGCGGGTGGTATTGTGGGTGTGCTGTTGGGGCTATTTTAGAACGAAGAGATCAAGAAATCGCACTGGTTTGAATTGACTTTCTGCCTGCACATGGTAAAATATTCACATTGCGGCTGTGGTGGAACGGCATACACAACGGACTTAAAATCCGTCGGGGAAACCTTGAGGGTTCAAATCCCTCCAGCCGCACCAAAAGCAAAGAGACCCAAAAGGGTCTCTTTGCTTTTGGTCAATTATTCGGAGGGTTTACATATGCGAAGCATCTCGGAGAAATTTCCGGTTTTGTGAAATTCGAAGAATTTCACTTTGATTCAAAAATTCTCACGTAGCCGTGAAAGAAAACGATCCAGTGGATCGTTTTCCACGGCCGTGGAGCGCAGGCGAGATCTTGCGTAGCGCGGCGGAGAATCTTTGCATTACTACTGAATGCAAGTTGATCATATTCGTTACCGAATAGTTGTGTTAATATTAACGAGACAGGATTTTCCGTATATAAACAAGATAACAATTTAACGAGAGATATGAAGATTTTAGAGGTTAACGAAATTAATCAAGACGTGATTTATGAGATTTCAAAGAAATTTCGTAATGCTATTGAGATTATGAATTTATCCGAAGAACAAAATGATTTTATGTATATAAAGCATTTTCCTCATGGATGTTGTGGCGTAGTATCGCTTATGCTTGGGGCTTACTTGCATTCGTTAGGCCTCAATGAACATGAATATGTTTGTGGGGAAAGAAATGGTTTCTCACATGCGTGGCTAGAGTATAGGGGTATGATTATTGATATAACTAGCGATCAATTTGAAGATGGTAGGGAAGTTTATGTTGGGCTGGAAAACGATTTGTATCTTTCATTTCAACAGCAAGAACGTCATGCGTGGAATGATTCACTTGATGGTAAGTGTATTGAGAGAGATAGACTGTTTCCCTTGTATAAAGTCATCCTGAACAAAATCTCCTTTGGGAAATAACCAACCAATTTTTATTCCCGGATTTTAAATTCATAGTTCTGCTGTTATTTGGCAATATTGCACCCCCCTGATTTCTAAAGACAAAGAACCCCCGCGCGGGCGTTCTTGCTTTTTTTTGATTTGCTGTTCAGAGGGATTTGGAGCTGCGTAAAAACAGCCCCGCGTTAGCGGGGCTGTTTCATATCGCGATTCTTTAGATATAGTACATCGCGGCGTCGTCGCCTTTGTATTTCTCGCTCGCGAGCACGAGGTCTTCCAGCGTGACCTGCGAAAGCGAAGCCGAAACCGCGTCGTCCAGCGCCTGAAACGCGCGCTCCCGCATGGCAAACTCGATCTCCGGTGCCCGCTCGGCAACCGTGTCCTCCGTTTTGTCGAAGAGGCCGGTTTCCACCGCGGCGAGCACGTCCAGCACATTGATTTGCCCCGGTGACGCGGAGAGGAGATATCCGCCCTGCGCGCCTTTGACAGAGGTGACCAGCTCGCCTCGCTTGAGAAGCGAGAACACCTGCTCCAAATAGATCTTCGAGATGCCGAGGCGTTCGGAGATACTGACGAGGGTGATCGACTCCCCGCTGTGCTGCTGCTGCGCCATGTGCACAACCGAAGCGAGCGCATAGCGTCCCTTTGCGGAGATTCTCATGAAGTCGCCCTCCCGTCTTGTCCTATTAAATAAGTATGTTTTATTATATATGATTTTACATCGACTGTCAACACAAGTTGGTGGAAATCGAGCAATAACAAGGCTGTGGATCGTTCATCTGCACGCTGTAATAGGCCTTTATAACAACAGCGCCGTTGGAACACGGCGCTGCTAATGATGCTGGAAAGCTAAGGATAAACGTTACGACGGAATCAACGGCTTCCTTACAGAACGCTCCTGAGGAAGTTGATCGCTTTCTCGTTGGTCGGATGGTCAAAGATGTCTTTCGGTGCGCCCTCTTCGAGGATCATACCGTCTGCCATGAACACCACACGGTCGGCAACCTCGCGCGCAAATCCCATCTCGTGGGTTACGCAGAGCATGGTGATGCCCTGTTTCGCAAGACCCTTCATGACGCTGAGCACCTCGCCGACGAGCTCCGGATCGAGCGCGCTCGTGGGCTCGTCAAAGAGCATGATCTCCGGTTCCATGGCGAGTGCGCGCGCAATCGCGACGCGCTGCTGCTGTCCGCCGGAGAGCTTGCTGGGGTAGACATCCAGCTTGTCGGATAGCCCTACCCGCTCGATGATCTCCTTCGCCAGCTTTTCCGCGGCTTCCTTGGACTTCTTGCGCACCAGAACTTGCGCGAGCATGACGTTTTCCAGCACGGTTTTGTGCGGGAAGAGGTTGAAGCGCTGGAACACCATGCCCATCTCGAGCAGCATTGCCTTTTGCGCTTCCGGCT
The DNA here is from genome assembly GCA_963667195.1 of Christensenellaceae bacterium. GTDB lineage: Bacteria > Bacillota > Clostridia > Christensenellales > CAG-138 > UBA7703. The sequence continues at coordinate 350,007 of OY762962.1, read as the reverse complement.
CCACACGGTGGATCGTGCGGTTGTGTTCACGGTGCAGGAACAGCTCGTCCTTGATGAAAATCTTTCCGCTCGTGATCTTCTCAAGCTGGTTGAGCGAGCGCAGATAGGTCGATTTTCCCGCGCCGGAAGGCCCGATGATGCAGATCACTTCGCCCTTTTTCACAGAAAGGTTGATATCCTTCAAGACTTCGAGGGACCCGAAGCTCTTATAAAGGTGCTCTGTTCTTAAAATGTATTGATAATCACTCATATGCGCGCCCTACTCATCAGTCGAAAGTCGTTTTTCATTTGCTCGTTCTCTTCCTTCGCGCGTATTACTCATAGATCGAGAGCCGTTTTTCAATCTTGCCGAAGATAAACGTGAAGATCGCCGTAATGACCAGATAGATCAACAGCGCCGGTATGAACACGAGGTAGTTTCCTTCGCTGGTCATGATGGTCTTGCTGATCGTCGTGATATCCATCAGCGAAATCGCGAACACGAGCGAGACGTCCTTGATCATCATCACGAACTCGTTGCACAGCGGGGGAATCATCCGGCGGATCGACTGCGGGATGATGACATTTTTCATCATCTGGCCGTAGCTCAAGCCGAGCGCCTTGGAAGCCTCGTTCTGCCCTTTGTCGATGGACTGAATCGCCGCGCGGACGATCTCCGCACAGTAAGCAGCGGCGTTGAGGGAAAACGCGATCAGCGCCGCGATAAACGCGCCTTTGTAGACGGCCTCCGGGTCCGCAACGCTAAAGAGGCTGCGCCAGGAGAAGCCGAAAATACCGGGCACGGAGAAGTAGATGACAAACATCTGAATCAACAGCGGCGTACCACGGAAAAAGAAGATATACGCACTGCTGATCTTGCTGATAAACTTGTTTTCGGAAATTTTGCCGAGCGCGAGGAAAACGCTCAAAATCGCGCCGATCACCATGGATAACGTGGTCAAGAGCAGCGTGAGCTTCACGCCGTGCAGCAGGTTTTCACCTGTACCGAGCATGCGGTAGGTGTAGTTCACCATCTGACCCGCGAATTTTCCGGCACCCGCGTCCGCGCCATAGATCTCTCCCGCGAAACCGACATAGCTCTCCTTGATCGCGCTCGCACCCGAGGTGGTAAAGGAGATATAGTTGATCACGCCGAGATCGTTATAGGTGATCGTGAGGGACTTTCTGCTGCTGGTCTTTTCCTGCTCCATGATCTGCTTGACCGTGTCGGAGGCGCGGTTGAGCATATCCTGTTCGGAAACATTGATCGCGGAAAGGACGATCACAAGCGCTAAAATCGCCATGATAACAATGGCGATTACCTTTGTTGAGCGCTGCCAGTTTTTGATGTCCACGAGTTTTTTTATAGTGCTCATGTTGTCTCGCTTATCTGGTGGATTGGGGGGAAACACTTCGGCCGGCGCAGGCAATTCGAAATTGCCCGCGCCAGCCGAACGAAACGTTCCATCAAGCGGATGGATTATTTACCGAACCAATAGGCAACGTTGGATTCAAAGAAGCCTTCCGTCGTCAGCTGTGCAATCGCCTCGTTGATGGCGGCCTGCAGAGCGGTGTTGTCCAGCGCCATCGCGACGCCGAACTGCTCCGGCTCGCTCTCGTCCTGGAAGATCTTGACAAACTTGTCCGGGTTGGAGGCGAGGTAGCCGTCCGCAACGGTGGAGTCCACGACGACCGCGTCCACTTCGCCGTTTTCAAGCTGCGTGAAGCACGTGGTGACCTTTTCATTCGCGGAGATTGTGGCTTTGATGGAGCCGGTGCTGACGTAGTCCGACATCAGGATATCCGAGGTGGTTTCCTTCTGCACGGCAATCGCCATGTTGTTCAGATCCATGAAGCTGCCGATTTTGCCCGCGAAGTCCTTCTTCACGACGACCGCCTGATAGTTGTTGATGTACGGTTCCGAGAAGAGCATGCTGGCTTTGCGCTCTTCGGTGATGGTCACGGCGGAGATGACGCAGTCATAGTTCACGCCGATACCCTGGAAGATGCCGTCCCACGCGGTGTTGACAAAGTTGACGGTGACGCCGAGCTTTTCGCCGAGGGCTTTGGCGAAATCGACATCATAGCCGATCGGGGTGGTGCCATCTTCGGCAAAGTCTTCAAACGGGGGATAGCCGATCTCCATGCCGACGGTTAGAACGCCGTCCTGCATCAGTTTCACAGCGGACATATCGATGGTTGCAGCCGCTGCGGTTGCTGCGGCTTCCGCGGGGGCTTCCTTCGCGGCACAGGCCGCAAACGAGAGCATCATCGCCAGGGCCAAAGCAAGAGCGATTATTTTCTTCATCATTTCACTATTCCTCCTAAAAAAATAGAAGTTGAACAATTCAACTTCATTGTTTGCACTAAAATAGCATATATATACGACGTTGTCAATATATAATTTATAATTATAAGCAAATTATTCAACAAAATTCGTTGAAATTCAAGGAAAACGGATAAACAAGATTTAAAAGTGTATAATTATACTAAAAAGATACATAATAATGCGCGAGTCCGGCAGAAAAACGGCACAAGTCCGGCTAAGCGCCGGGTTTCGTTTCGCGGGTTCGGGCGGAATCAGCCTTCGCGGGATATGCAGGTTTCGCGAATGTGCTCCAAACCCATCTCGAAAATCTGCCGCACGTGGTCGTCCGCCAGCGCGTAATAGATGTTCTTTCCGTCACGGCGGTTGATGACAAGGTTTGCGTCCCGCAGCGCGCGGAGCTGGTGCGAAATCGCAGATTTCGTCATGTTCAGGAGCGCCGCCAGGTCGCAGACGCAGAGCTCGTGCTCATCCAGCGCCCACATGATCTTAGCGCGCGTGCTGTCGCCCAACACCTTGAAGAAGTCCGAGAGGTCGTATAGTTCGCTCTCGTCGGGCATATTGCACTTGACCTGATCCACCACGTCTCCGTGGATGATGTCGCAGTCACACACATAGAGTTCCTTTTCCGGGGTATTATGTTCCATGAGCTCCTTGTCCTTTCCACCAAACATCCAGTCAAATCACGATGCAAGGTTGCGTCAAATCATATACTTCCTATATCATATCACGATTGCATGGAAACAAGAAAAAAGAAATTCCGCCTTGACAGTTGAGCGGATGCTCAACTATAATAGGTACAAGAGTTGAATGATTGCTCAACTGTTCCTGCCGAAAGAAGAAAAGCGTACGGAAGAATCAGCGGGCGACCGAAAAAAGAGAGCGGCTGGATCAGACAGCCGCGAAAAGGGGAACACATGAAAAAAGTATGCCGACTGGATGGACTGGACTGCGCATCGTGCGCGGCAAAGATTGAAAATGCGGTTGCAAAGATTCCCGGCGTGTCTTCCGCGAGCGTGAACTTCATGACCACCAAGATGACAATCGAGGGTGACGACATGCGCATGGACGAGATTATGGAACAGGCAGCCGCGATTGCGAAGAAAGTGGAGCCGGACGTCGTCGTACGGAAAGCGTAAATAGAATGAAACTGAACGAGAACCAGAAAAAGTTAATCAAAACGATCGTCGGTGCGGTGATTTACGCGCTGGCAATCTTTACGCGTGAAAAGGGCAGCACGCTTTCTCTGGCAGCGTTCCTCGTTGCCTATGTGATCATCGGCGGAGATGTACTCTGGCGCGCGGTGCGAAATATCCTCCGTGGCAAGGTGTTTGACGAGAACTTTCTCATGAGCCTCGCCACCATCGGCGCGTTTATCGTCGGCGACTTTGCCGAGGCGGTCGCCGTCATGCTGTTTTATCAGGTGGGCGAGCTGTTTCAGGATTACGCGGTGGATCAATCCCGCGATTCGATTGCTGCCCTCATGAATATCCGCCCGGACTACGCAAACGTGCAGCGCGGGGATACGCTGGAGAAGGTCGATCCCGACGAAGTCAAAATCGACGAGACCATCGTGATCAAGCCCGGCGAGCGCGTGCCGCTGGACGCGGTTGTGCTCAGCGGAAGCTCTTCCATCGATACTTCCGCGCTTACGGGCGAGTCCCTGCCGCGGGATGTGGACGCGGGTGATGCGCTGCTCAGCGGCTGCATCAACATCAGCGGGCTACTCACCGCGCGGGTCACGAAGGAATACGGCGAGTCCACCGTGAGCAAGATTCTCGACCTCGTGGAGAACGCGGGCAACAAGAAGTCCAAGTCGGAGCACTTCATTACGAAGTTTGCGAATATCTATACGCCGGTCGTCGTCATCGTCGCGGTGCTGCTAGCGCTGATTCCGCCGCTCGTCGTGCCGGGCGCGACCTTCCGCGACTGGATCTATCGCGGGCTGATCTTCCTCGTGATCTCCTGCCCGTGTGCGCTGGTCATGTCCATTCCGCTGAGCTTTTTCGGCGGCATCGGCGGCGCATCCCGCCGCGGCATCCTCGTCAAGGGCAGCAACTATCTGGAAGCGCTGGCGGAGACGGAGATCGTGGTCTTCGACAAGACGGGCACGCTCACCAAGGGCGTTTTCGCGGTGCAGAAGATTGTGCCGCAGGGGATTGACGAAGGCGGACTCCTCGAGCGCGCGGCGTATGCGGAGAGCTACTCCAACCACCCGATTTCGCAGTCGCTCAAAAAAGCGTACGGCAAACCCATTGACACCGCGCGGATTCGTGATGTCGAAGAGATCTCCGGCCACGGCGTGACCGCTCGCGTGGACGACCGCATCATCGCCGCGGGCAACGCGAAGCTCATGCGCAAACTCGGCGTCGAGTTTGCGGAGCCGGAGGACATCATCGGCACTATCGTACACGTGGCGGAGGACGGCGTTTATCGCGGCTATATCGTGATCGCGGACGAGGTCAAGGAGGATGCAAAGCGCGCCATTGAGGAGCTCAAGGCCGCGAACATCCATCAGACCGTCATGCTCACGGGAGACGCAAAGCGAATCGGCGAGCACGTCGCATCCCAGCTTGGGCTGGATGAGGTGTATGCCGAGCTGCTGCCGGTGGACAAGGTGACGAAGGTGGAGGAGCTGATCGCGAAGAAGTCCCCGCGCGGAAAGCTCGCGTTTGTGGGCGACGGCATCAACGATGCCCCGGTGCTCGCGCGCGCGGATATCGGCATCGCGATGGGCGGCCTTGGCTCCGATGCGGCGATTGAGGCGGCGGATATCGTCATCATGACGGACGAACCCAGCAAGATCGCAACCGCGATTCGCGTGTCGCAAAAGACGCTGCGGATCGTGAAGCAGAACATCACGTTTGCGCTGATCGTCAAGGGCGTCGTGCTGCTGCTGGGGGCTTTGGGCATCGCCAGCATGTGGGCTGCGATCTTCGCGGACGTCGGCGTCGCGATCCTCGCGATTCTCAACGCCATCCGCATGCTGAATGTGAAGAAGCTCAAATAAGTCTATAATGCTCTAGAAACACAAACGCCCGCGTTGCCGAATGGTGCGCGGGCGTGTTTAATCCTTTAATTTGTTGGCAAAAACAATGTTATTTTGCTTCGCCGATAAGTTCACAACAGTATTTATGATTTTCTTCGTCAAAATCGATAATTCTCCATTGCCGCGTATAACGAAATTGTGTATGGACTTCACTAAAAAGGCATAAACAACCAGTACTTCCATCTTTCACGCTATTATAAAAAATACCTTCAACACCGTTTTTTTGAAACAGCCTCGATACATATTGCGTGATTGTGTAAACCTCAGAAGAGAAGTTAGCTTTAATGTAATTCTCGAGTACAAGTACTAAAAAGTATCTTGCATGAGGAGCGTTCAAGCCACCATAGTTCCCATAAGTATTTGAAACCGGCGCATACACGAAATCAAAAACCTTAATTGGTTCGATTAATTTAAACCGTCCAAGCGAAAAAACGTTTGATTTTAATGCTTGAACTTCTTCAAGCGCATTGTCGCGTGTTTTCGATAAATATAACTGACCTCGTCCACAAGCGTTAAACCTTCCACCATTTGGAGAATTTCTATTAATTCCAATCTGATTTTTTATATGCGGAAGTGGGTTTGATTCGTCATTTATTCTAGCACGCCACCAGAAAGTATTATCTCGAATATCACCGACACATATCAGGTTATCCGAAATCAAGTCAATGATAATTTTGTCAAAAACTGTTTTTTGCTCACCTTTAAGTATGGATCGAGTAAATTCGTAGTACGCTTCCAAAGAAGGAGCGTAATCATAAGAATCCTCCGATATTTCTCCTGTGAGTAAGTCGATTTGCACCTTTCTACCTCCAACACCGCAATTATATCATATCCAACAAATAACCCCCGCCAGCTTCCGCCAACGGGGGTTAGGAACAAAACCATCAATTAACGTCGATCAAAGATAAGTCCGATTAGTTGGTCTTGATCTTAAAGAGCGAGTAAATCGGGCAGAACCCGAAGATACCAGTCAGCAGGGGAATCAAGCCGATGAGCCCGAACCAACGGGCGGGTCCGGAAAGAAATACCAGTAGACTCAGCACAGCTACGCCAACCACAATGCGAATCCAGCGATCCACTTTTCCAACATTCTGTTTCATAAAAAATATCCTTCTTTCGTTATCATTGCTTTTTGCCGTGCGATGCGGCTCATCAAATCCTTTTTGTTATGCGAGGGCTACGAAAATGTCGTTTCCTTCTACCTTTACGGGGAATGACACTGCGTCCGCAACCTTCATTTGGATGAACGCGAGCTTCGCGTTTCCAACGTTCTTGCCGGTGCGAACATCAAACTTTGCTCCGTGCCGGGGACAGGTCAGCGTTACGTCTTCCAAATCTCCGTCAACGAGCGAGCCACCCATATGGGGGCACTTGTTGTCCAGCGCGTAGATCGTGCCGCCAACATTGGTTAACAGTACGGTCTTGCCGGACAGCGGGAAGCTTTTCTTTTCACCGGGCTTTAGTGCGTCTAATTCAGCAACTTTTTGAAAATCCATGTGAATACCTCCTCACTTTTGAAATCAGTATATCACACTCGAAAAAAGAATCCGTGTGAAAGTCACAGGAAAGAGAAAAGATTCTATTGCACAACGTGATAAAAGCACGGTAATATGATGTAAGAAGCCATATACTTACGTTAAACAACTAGATTGACTAACAGGAATACAATTGAGAGAAAAGGAGAATGACAACATGTTTACCGAGAAAGTAAAGAAACTGTTAAACGAACAGATCACCAAGGAGTTCTACTCCGCATATTTGTATCTGGATTTCGTCAACTACTACGAGGAACAGGGTCTCAAGGGCTTTGCAAACTGGTTCATGGTGCAGGCACAGGAGGAGCGTGACCACGCGCTTCTGTTCATCAAATACATGCAGAACAACGAGATCAAAGTCACACTGGAAGCCGTAGGCAAACCCGACGTCGTGATGAAAGAGCATATGGACGCGCTCCGTGCATCCCTGGATCATGAGCAGTTCATCACAGCCTCGATCCACACGATCTACGAGGCGGCCTATGAAGCCAAAGACTTCCGCACTATGCAGTTCCTCGACTGGTTCGTCAAGGAGCAGGCGGAGGAAGAGATGAACTCCACCGACAACATCAAGAAGATGGAGCTCTTCGGCAGCGATGGAAAAGGCCTCTACATGCTCGATCAGGAGATGGCACGCGGATGTACGCGCCGCCGAGCCTCGTTCTGTAAGACCTCGATTTAGCGAAATACACAAAGACCGCCGAGCAATCGGCGGTCTTTTTTGCGTAAATCGTTTCATCGTTTCAAAAGGCTACTCGTAATCCGCGAAAAGCACCGCGGTGGACGAGTTGCAGGCGGTGCGTTCCACCTCGGTCAGCTGGCCGTTGAGCGGATTGATCGAGTAGAGGATCAGCTCGTCGGAATCCTGAAACCCGCAGAGCAAAAACTTTCCGTCGGGCGTGATGTTGAAATCGCGCGGAGTCTTGGCGTTGGCCTTCATGATGGAAAGCGGGGTCAGCTTGCCGTCCTTGTGGACGCGGTAACTTGCGATACTGTCGTGCCCGCGGTTGCTCGCGTAGAGAAACTCGCCCACCGGGTGCAGCTTGATGCACGCCGCCGTGGTGTTGAGTACACAATCGTTCGGCAGGGTCGGCAGGGTTTGCAGGAATGTGGCGTGTCCCGTTGCGCTGTCGTAGGCGTAGACGCGGACGGTGTTATTCAGCTCCGTCACGAGATAGAGGAACTTCCCGCTTTGGTCAAACACAAACTGCCTCGGACCGTCGCCGGGATTGGCCTTGATCGCAGGCGCGGCGTTCGGGGAAACGAGCCCCGTCGCCCAGTCGATGCCATAAACACGGATTTCGTCCGTGCCGAGGTCGGCAACGAGCAGATGTTTTCCCTCAGGATCGGGCGTCGCCTGATGCACATGCGGGCAGGTTTGCCGCGTGGGATTGACGCTCTTGCCGTAGTGCTGCACAAAACAGGAGGCGGTGCCGAGGCTGCCGTCCGCAAGAATCGGCAAAACGGAGAAGCTGCCGCCCGTGAAGTTTGCGACCATCAGGTGGGTATCTCCCGTGCTGACGCTGACGCAGCAGGCGTCCGCACCGCCGGACATCCGGCGGTTGAGGAAGGTGAGTTCGCCGCACTCCGGATGGATCGCGTAGGCGGAAACGGCTGCAGACGGCTCCTCATGATACTCCTTCAGCTCGTTGACCGTGTAGAGAAAGCGCTTGTCCGAACTCAGCGCAAGATAGGTCGGGTTCGGTTTGCCCGTCGCAAACAGGCGGGTGAGATGGCCGCTTTCGTCCATGCGGTAGACGGTGACGCCGTCTCCGTTGCCGGGGCTGAGTTCGCCCGTGCCGAGCACGATGGGCTGAGAGTAACTGCCGATGAATACCAACCGATTTTTCATATCATTGTGTCTCCTCAAAATAAAATCAGACTAATGTAGCTGAAAGAATCTTCGAAATCGCCCATGCAGCGCCGTCGTCGTCGTGATCGGGCGCCACGATATCCGCCGCGGCCTTCACGTCGCTCTTTGCGTTTTCCATCGCGAACGACAACCCCGCGACGCGGAACATCGCGATATCCGCTTCTCCGTCTCCAACCGCGGCGGTTTCGGCGGGCGGGATGCCGAGATAGTCGCACAGAGCGAGTAGTCCCGCGCCTTTTTCCACGCCTTTTTGGTTGACCTCCAACCCGTCATGGATCGAGGTCACGAGATCGACCGGAAAGCGCTCACAGTACGCGCGGAGCTTCGGCAGGTCGGAGAGTGTTTCAAACGAGAAGTAGAGTTTTTCGATGTCGCTGGTGCGCGCGGTGAGCAGAGCGCCGACGTCGTCCACCGGGACGCGGCCTTCGACCAGCGAAGCGTGATGCAGAAACTCGGCGTCAAACCGCTCCGTGTGCTCCCAGCAGTCGCGGTTGACGTAGCTCACGCCGTCCGCGTATACCTCCGTCATGAGCGCATAGCGGCGCGATTCCCGCTCGATCTCCTGCGCGATGGAGAGCGGCAGATGGTTTTCGTAAAACGCGGTGTTCGCTTGCGCGTCAACCCCCGTTGCGCCGTTGCTGACGACGAAATATCGAATCCAGGGAAAGTTCCGCCGAAAATCGGTCAGCTCGGCCATGCAACGGCCCGTGACCACGGCAACGGCGATGCCCGCGTCGCGCAGCGATTCGACCGCGCGGATGACGGCGGGAGAGATGGTGAGGTCGCGGCGAACGAGAGTTCCGTCCACGTCCAGCGCGACGAGTTTCGTTTTCGTCATGCGCTCAGCCTTTCGCCGCGGGATATTCGTTGCAAAGGAGGCGATAGGGGGCTTCGTCCTCCTCGATCGTGGAGAAACGCCCAAGCGGCTCAAGGAAGCGATTGTCGTGCACATCGTCGTTGCACATACTCACTTCGCCTAGCAGAACCGGGCCGGAACCAGCCTCCACGTTGAAGTCATGATAAAGATACGGCTGGATCGAGATGCTCTCGCCGGGTGTCAGGCGAATCTGTGTGCCGGCCTTGACCGTGAACACGCGCCCATCGCAATGGAGGGCCACGTCGCTGTCCGCGAGGCGCTCGTCCGTCGTGGAGTTATAGACCGTGATGAGCACATTGCCGCCGCCGCGGTTGATGATGTCCTCCATCTTGCTCCAGTGGAAGTGCATCGGCGAATACTGCCCTTCTTCTATATAAAGAAGCTTTTCCGCGTAGGGCTTGGGGTACACGTCCCGCTTGCCAAAGTTGCCGTTTCGGAAGGTCACGAGCGAAAAGCCCATCTTTGCAAAATCGCCTGCGCCGTAGTCGGTGACATCCCAGCCGAGCATGTTTTCGCGAATCTCGTCGAACTCATGACTCTTCTGCTGCCAATCTTCCGGCGTCCAAGCGCAGAACGGCGGCAGCGCGAAACAGAACTGCCTGGCAAACGCTTCCATGCGGCGAATGGCCGCGTTGATTTCGGAACGCTTCATATGAGCTTTTCTCCTTGTTGAATGAATACAAAAGAGCAGTTGCGTGATCACAAAAAGTCAAACTTGCGCTGAGATCTCCTCAGCCGCTCTCATTCTAGCGCATTGATGCAAAATATGCAATGATAGATAGAATAGTTTCATATGAAAGAAATATTGTTATAATGATAACGTTTCTCGTTGACACGCTCTTTTTTGACCGCTATACTGATTCTGGAATCCAACCATAGATCTGTGCGTGAAAGAGGAAACAGCATGAAGAGCGGATACGTCATCGGAATCGACGCGGGCGGCACAAAGGTTGCCTACGGCCTATTCAACCCGGCGGGAGAGCGGATCGACCGCGAGCAGCACCCGACCGATGTCTGCGCCACGGGAGAGTCGTTTTCGGACACGCTGGTGGAGAATATCCGCGCGATCCTGGCGCGAAACAATATGGCGGACACCGATCTCGACGGAATCGGTATCTGCATGCCGTCGTTCATCCTCTTTGACGAAGGAATTGTGCTGATGACCTCCGCCATGCCGGGCATCAAGCAGTTTCCAATGCGGGACTATCTGCGTGAGCGGTTGAACACAAACATCGTGCTGGACAACGACAGCAACGCAGCCGCGCTCGCGGAATATCGACGCGGCGCGGGCAGGGGCAGCCGCCATCTCGTCTACATCACGGCGGGCACCGGCCTCGGCAGCGGCATCATCATCGAGGGCAGGCTCTTTCGCGGCAGCTACGGCTGGGCAGGCGAATGCGGGCACATGCTCGCGACGCCCGACGAAGGCCTGATGTGCGGCTGCGAAAACCGCGGGTGCTTTATGAGCTACGCTTCCGGTCGCGCGATGAGCGCGCGTGTGCGCGGGCAGATGACCTACTGCAACACCACGATTCTCACGCCCGAAACGGCGGATGGCCAGCATGTGCTGGCGGCATATCACCAGAACGATCCGCTTGCCATCGAGACCATCGACACCATCGCGCACTACCTCGGCGTTTGCGCGTTTAACATCTACCAGATGCTCAATATCAACCGCTTCGTCTTTGGCGGCGGGCTGACGAACTTTGGAGATGTGTTGTTTGACCGCGTTCGCGCGGAGTTTGACCGCTACAACCACATTCCGCTGCCCGTGGAGTTCAAGCTTGCGGAGCTTGGCGGAGACATTGGCCTCATCGGCGCCGCGGAGTTCGTCCGCGAGGCATAAGAACGTATCACAACTCAGGAGAGAGAACATATATGGAAGCACTGACGAATCAAAAAGAATACGGTAACCCCAAGGAATACTTCGGCCCGCTGAACGAGCGCACTGCGCGCATCCGCGCGCGCCTGCTTGATACCCAGCCTACGGTGGATACCCAACGCGCGCTGCTGACCACGGAGAGCTACCGCGCGCACGAGCAGGATCAGGTGGTGCTGCGCCGCGCATATATGCTGGACAACGTTTTGCGCAACATGAGCATCTACATCGATCCCGATGCGCTCCTCGTGGGCAATCAGGCGTCGAGCGACCGCAGCGCGCCGATCTTTCCCGAATACGCGATGGATTGGGTCATCAACGAGCTGGACGCATTTGACAAGCGGGACGGAGACCGCTTCACCATCACGGAGGAGAACAAACAGATTCTGCGCGACATCTACCCATACTGGAAAGGGCGCACTTTGCAGGACAAGGGCTACGCCGCATTTCCGGAGCGGGCGAGATTGTTTTACGACCTCGGCATCATCAAAACCGAGGGAAACATCACCTCTGGGGATGCGCATATCGCGGTCGATTACGGCAGAATCCTGCGCGAAGGGCTCGCGGGCTACCGCGCGCGCACGCTGGAACAGCAGTCGAAGCTGGAGCTGTCGAACTTTGAAGACCTCAAGAAGAGCTACTTCTACCGCTCGATCTTGATCGTGCTGGACGCCGTTGAGGTGTTTGCACTTCGCTACGCCGCGCTGGCGGAAGAGCAGGCAAAGACCGCCTCACCGGAACGCGCAACGGAGCTAACTGAGCTCGCGCGCATCTGTCGCAAGGTACCGATGCAGCCCGCGAATAGCTTCCACGAAGCGCTGCAGAGTGTCTGGCTCATGCACGTCGTGCTCCAGATCGAGAGCAACGGACATTCGCTCTCCTACGGACGCATGGATCAGTACGTTTACCCGTATTATGAAAAGAGCCGTGCGGAAGGCATGAGCGAGGAACGCGCGCTTGAGCTACTGGAAAACCTCTGGCTCCGCACGTTTACGGTCAACAAGATTCGCTCTTGGTCGCATACGCGCTTTTCCGCTGGCAGCCCGCTTTACCAGAACGTCACCGTCGGCGGGCAGACCGTGGACGGTAAGGACGCGGTCAACGAACTCAGCTACATGATACTGCGCTCGGTCGCGCGCTGCCACCTGCCGCAGCCGAACCTCACGGTTCGCTACCACAAGGGGCTCAGCGACGCGTTTATGCAGGAGTGCATTCAGGTGATCCGCTGCGGGTTCGGCATGCCCGCCTTCAACAGCGACGAGATCATCATTCCTTCGTTCCTCAACATCGGCGTCGCGAAAGAGGACGCGTATAACTACAGCGCCATCGGCTGTGTCGAGGTGGCGGTGCCCGGCAAATGGGGCTATCGCTGCACGGGCATGAGCTTCCTGAATTTCCCGAAAACGCTGATGATCGCGCTCAACGACGGCGTGGATATCGACAGCGGCAAGCGTGTGTTCGAAGGAACGGGACACTTCCTCAACATGGAGTCGTTTGACGACGTCATGAAGGCCTGGGACATCTTCGTGCGCGAATTCTGTCGCCAGGCAGTGATTCTCGACTCCGCGGCCGACATGGTGCTCGAGCAGGAGGTGCCGGACATCCTTTGCTCCGCGCTGACGGAGGACTGTATCGCCAGAGGCAAGCACCTCAAGGAAGGCGGCGCGGTCTACGACTTCATCAGCGACCTGCAGGTCGGCATCGCGAACCTTGGCGACTCTCTCGCCGCGATTAAAAAGACGGTCTATGAGGACAAGAGCGTAACGCGCGAAGAACTCTGGAACGCGCTCCTCACCGATTTTGCGGGCGAGCGCGGGGAAGAGATCCGCAAACTCCTGCTCGCCGTGCCGAAATTCGGTAACGACGACGACTATGTGGACAGCCTTGTGGTGGAAGGGTACGACATCTACATCGACGAGCTGAAGAAGTATAAAAACACGCGCTACGGACGCGGGCCGATCGGCGGCTGCTACTACGCGGGCACGAGCTCCATCTCCGCCAACGTGCCGCAGGGCGCGGGCACCTGCGCAACGCCCGACGGACGGCACAAGGGCGACCCGCTTGCGGAGGGCTGCTCGCCCACACACGCGGCGGACGTCAACGGTCCCACCAGCGTGTTCAAGAGCGTGAGCAAACTCCGCACCGACAAGATCACGGGAGGCGTGCTGCTCAATCAAAAGGTTGCGCCCAGCATGCTCGAAAAACCGCGCGACCGGCAGAAACTGCTGCTGCTCCTTCGGACGTTCTTCAACGCGCTCAAGGGCTTCCATGTGCAGTACAACGTGGTCTCGCGAGAGACGATGCTGGACGCGCAGGTGCATCCCGAAAACCACAAGGATTTGATCGTTCGCGTGGCGGGTTACTCCGCGTTTTTCAACGTACTTTCGCGCCAGACGCAGGACGACATCATCGCGAGAACCGAGCAGGTGCTGTAATCGGGATTTTTCTCGCGAAGTCCGATTGTTTCTGATTGGAAATCGGGCTGAATACTGCTATAATAGGCGCAACGATTGGTTTCATATGATCAAACAGGATCAGTCATTTGAAACGGTAAATGGGAGTTATGAAATGAATCAGCGCTGCTTGACCATACTCGACCTGCTCAATCGCGAGGAGACGCTGGACGTCAACGACCTCGCGGAGCGGCTCAACGTCTCCGCCGTCACGGTGCGAAAAGACCTCGCAATCCTCGAAAACAAGGGGCTGTTGCACCGGCAGCATGGGTGCGCCATGCGCGTTTCTCCCAACGACGTCGGCTACCGCATGACGTTTGACTATGAGGTCAAGCGGCGAATCGCGCGGCGTGCCGCGGACATGGTGGCAAGCGGCGAGGCGGTCATGATCGAGTCCGGCTCCACGTGCGCGATGCTCGCGGAAGAGCTCGTGCGCAAAAAGCGGGATGTGACCATCATCACGAATTCCGCGTTCATCGCGGGCTATGTGCGCTCCATCCCCGGTGCGCGCGTGGTGCTGCTCGGCGGCACATACGATCCCGACGCGCAGGTGATGAGCGGCCCTCTCGTGGGCAAATGCGCGGAGGAGTACTATGTCGATAAGTTCTTTATCGGCACCGACGGCTACGATCCCAAGCAGGGATTTTCCAACGTGGATATGCTCCGCGCGGAGGCCGTTCGCGCGATGGCTGCACGCGCGGATAAGCGCATTATCCTCACCGACGAGTCCAAGTTTAACAAGCGCGGCGTGGTGCAGCTCATGCCCGCGCGGGAAGTCACGCACGTGATTACAAACGCGATACCGGATAACTGTCGCGCATCACTGACAGAGAGCGGCGTGGAGATTATCCTCACGTAAAGCAGAACAAGGGGCTGTCTAGAAAGATTTTTTCTTTTACGGACAGCCTCTAAATTTAATTTGGGTCACAGCGGGCGGATGATATCCGCCCCTACATCCGCTCTTGCGGAGCAGCCCGAATCGTGCAACTCTTTGATACGAATGGAACCTGGATATTCTGGTGCGCGTGTAGGGGCGGATATCATCCGCCCACGACACTAAAGCCTCCCATTTTGATGGAGCAATCATTTCTGGACAGCCCTTTCATTTTTGTTTGGATATCATACGGATCGATTCGAAGGAACACGCCTTGCTTTTGCATGAAAAGGAGAGATCGAGTTGGATTTCTTTTCGGAAGGTTTCGATGGCTTTTGCGCGGCGGTGGATGCTTCCGAAACGCCGGTGCTGTTTTGCGAGCGGTTTGACGAGCGCAGCAGCATCTGGAATTTCAAGGAGCACTGCCACGATTGCATCGAGCTGATCTATTTTCTCTACGGCAATGCGCGCGTGATCACGGGCGAAACCAGCGTGCAGGCCTCGTTTTACGACATGATCATCTACCCGAAGGGTATGCCGCACACGGAGAGCCTGCAATTCGACCACCATCAGGAGATCATCTGCCTCTGGGTGGATATCCCCGGACTGGAGCTTCGGGACATTCTGCGCATCCAGGACAAGGATGCGAGGTTCAAGTGGCTCATGGAGGCCATCCACGCGGAGTATAAGAGCAAGACACCCAGCCAGGCTCTCATCGACCATTACGTCAAGAGCGTTGTGCTGCTGATCGGCCGCTGCTATTTTGAGAAACAGACGCAAAACGACATAGTCAGCCGCGTAATCCTCTATATGCACGACCATCTGACCGAGAGCATTAGCGTGCAGCAGCTCGCGGACATGGTCTATGTCAGCAAATCCTTCCTCAGCCGCGCGTTTAAGCAAAAGACCGGCTTGTCGCTGATGGAGTATCTCAACTCCCTGCGCATGGAGGCGGCAAAGGCGATGCTGGTTGCCAGCAATCTCAACACGGAAGAAATCGCCTACCAAACCGGCTATCATTCGACCAAATTCTTCTACCGCGCGTTTCGGGCGTACACCGGCATGTCCACACGCGAGTACCGGAAAGAAGAGATAGAAAACAAGTCTACAGGTTCACGATAGTATACGTTTCAGGCTCAAGAAACGGTTTTAGGACCGTTTTTTTTATGGTAGCATTCTTATAGAAGCAAGCAGATTCGTTCTATTCATTGTCCGAACAATTACGTATGAAACTTAACACGATTCAAACACAGAATATTCAACACCGAAGATAAAATATCAAACTTTTTCAACACGACACAGCATAAGGGTAAAACACATGAAAACCAAGCTCGATCAGTTACCGATGAGCCACCGTGTAGCGAAACTGAAGGAAGTCATGTTTGCCGAGGAACGGTATGCGTCTGTGGAGCAGGCGAAGATCGTCACCGGGGTTTATCGTGCGCACGGCGACCTGCCGCGCAATATCCTGCGCGCGTTGTCACTCAAAGAGGCACTGCTCAAGATCGAGATTAAGATCACCGAAGGCGAGCGCATCGTCGGCAACCGCACCACTGGTGTGCGCGCGGGCGTCATCTTTCCCGAGTCGGGCCTGAGCTGGGTGGATCGCGAGATCGAAACCCTGCCGACGCGCCCGCAGGACCCGTTTCAGATTCGCGAAGAGGATGTACACGCCTTTCATGAGGACATCTTCCCGTTCTGGAAGGGCAAGACGCTGGAGGACATTCTCGACGACCGCATCGGCGACGAGATGCGCGCCATCGGCAAGGTCGCGAAGATCAACCAGACCGACCACGCACAGGGGCACATCTGCCCGAACACCGAGCGTTGGCTCAAGTACGGCCCTGCCGGGCTGATTGAGGAAGCCAAGGCAAAGCGCGAGCAGCATCCCGAAAACGCACAGTTCTACGACGGAATCATCCTGTCTCTTGAGGGCGCTTGCCTGTTCATGCGGCGCTATGCGGCGCTTGCCCGCGAGATGGCGGCAACCTCCGCAAATCCCGAGGAGCTTCTTGAGATTGCCCGCGTGTGTGACGCCCTCAGCGAACGCGCGCCGGAGACCTTCCGCGAAGCGCTGCAGGCAAGCTGGTTTTTATACGTCATTCTGCAGATGGAGAGCAACGCTTCCTCCTTCTCGCCGGGACGCATGGATCAGTACCTCTATCCGTTTTATGAAAAAGACATCGCATCCGGCGCGCTGACGCAGGAGTCCGCGCTGGAGCTCATCGAATGCCTGTTCCTCAAGTTTAACCAGATCGTGTATCTGCGTAGCAGCTCCAGCGCGAAGTATTTCGCGGGGTTCCCGATCGGCTTCAACGTCGCCATCGGCGGACAGAATGAAGCGGGTACTTCTGCGGAAAACGAACTGAGCTTCCTTTTCCTCCGTGCGCAGGAACACCTGCTCCTGCCGCAGCCGAACCTCTCGGCGCGCGTGTTTGCGGGATCGAGCGAGCATTTCTTAACCCGCTGCTCCGAAGTCGTCGGCAAAGGCAGCGGCATGCCGCAGTTTTTCAACGACGAAGCGGTGATTCCCGCGCTCAAGGGCAAGGGCATTTCGGACGAGGATGCGCGGAATTATGCCATCGTCGGCTGCGTGGAGCTCACCACGATGGGCAACAACCTCGGCTGGAGCGACGCCGCGATGTTCAACCTCGTCAAGGCGCTGGAACTCGCGCTCAACGACGGCGTCTGCACGCTCACCGGTAAGCAGATGGGCGCGCACACCGGCACGCTGAAAGATTTTACCAAGTATGAAGACGTGATTGCCGCGCTGAACACGCAGGTGGACTTCTTCTTTGAGCGGATGATCCGCTGCTGCGAAGTGGTGGAACGGGCGCACGCGGAGCTGCTGCCTTCGCCGTTTCTCACCAGCGTGATCGATGACTGCATGGAAGCGGGCATCGACGTGACCGCCGGCGGCGCGCACTATAATCTCTCCGGCATTCAGGCGATTCAGTGCGCGAATATTGCGGACAGCCTCGCAGCGCTCAAGACGCTGGTCTACGACGAGAAGATCGTCGACCGTGCGGAGCTGCATACGGCTCTCGTGCACAACTTTGAAAACGCAGAACTGC
Organism: Christensenellaceae bacterium; assembly: GCA_963667195.1. Classification (GTDB taxonomy): domain Bacteria; phylum Bacillota; class Clostridia; order Christensenellales; family CAG-138; genus UBA7703. Next base: position 332,088 of record OY762962.1, on the reverse strand, counting down.
TCCGGCTTCGGATGCTGAACAAAGCACCGAAGTACGGCAACGATATCGAGTGGGTGGATGCGATCGCCTTCGATTGGGCGCGCGATTTTGCCGAGCGGCTGAGCCGCTACACCAACGTGCGCGGCGGCCCGTACCAGATGGGGCTTTACACCGTCTCCGCGCATGTGCCGATGGGGCAAAACGTTGGCGCGACACCCGACGGAAGGTTCGCCAAAGAGCCTCTGGCGGACGGTGGCATGTCTCCCGTCTACGGCAGGGATGCGAAAGGCCCGACGGCGGTGCTCAAGAGCGTTTCCCGTGTCAAGAGCGAATACGGCAGCAACGGCACGCTGCTCAACATGAAGTTTTTGCCGAGTCTGTTTCATACCGAGCTGGGCGTGGCGAAGTTTGTGCGGCTGCTCAAAGCATTCATCGAACTCAAGATCATTCATGTGCAGTTCAACGTCGTCAACCGCGAGGACTTGATCGCGGCGCAGAAGCAGCCGGAGCTGTATAAGAGCCTGACCATCCGCGTCGCGGGCTACACCGCATATTTCACGGAACTGGCACCGGATTTACAGCGCGAAATCATCGAACGCACGGAATTTTCGGACATATGATCACCGCGAACATTTTCGACATCAAGCGTTTCTCCATCAACGACGGCGACGGCATCCGCACGACGATCTTCCTCAAGGGCTGCCCGCTTGCCTGCAAATGGTGTCAGAATCCCGAAGGGTTGATCCCCGAAATCCAGCTTTGGTACGCAAAGAACATCTGCGTTGCCTGCAAGAGCTGCATCGCGGCCTGCGAGGCGGGCGCGCTGAGTTGGGATGATCGCGGTGTCGCGATCAACCACGACGCTTGTACCCGATGCGGGGATTGCGTGGTCGCCTGCCCGACCGGGGCAATCCGGTTTGACGCGCAGAGCTTGAGCGTGGAAAAAATACTGGCCGAGATCGAGAAGGATCGCCCGTTTTACGGGAGCGACGGCGGCGTGACCCTCTCCGGCGGAGAGTGCATGATGAGCCCCGCGTTTTCCCTCGGTGTCCTGCGCGGCTGTCGCGAACGCGGCATCAATACCCAGATCGAGACGAGCCTCTTTGCCTCGCCGGAAGTGGTGACGGCATTTGCGCAGGTGACCGACAAGATCATCGCGGACATCAAGCTGATCGATCCGATTCGTCACAAGCAGGCGACGGGCGTGGACAACGCGGTGATCCTGCGAAACATCCGGCATCTCGCGGAAACCGGCACAAACCTTCTACTGCGCGTGCCACTGATTCCGGGGTTCACGGACGACGAGGAGAACATCCGCGGGATTGCAGGCTTTATAGATTCGCTCGAGCGGGACATTCCCGTGGAGCTGTTGAATTTTAACCCCATGTGCAGAGAAAAATACGAATCTCTGCGCGAGACGTATCAATTTGACCTGGATCAGCGCGAAATTCCGCAAGCGCGGGTGGATGCGCTGAAGCAAATATTGACCGAACATGGTCTGAGAGCGATTTAGGATGGACACGACGGATGAGAGCTGAGCTGCAAACATTTCTACAAAAAGCCGCGCGCGGCGAGAACGTCTATCTTTCGGATGTGCGGCGGGCGTTTTCCAAAGCGGAAAGCAGGATTGTGTGCCAGCTATCTCTCGTGATCGGCGGCGACAAGCGCTGGGAAATCCGCGTTCCCGCGGTGGAAGCGGCGGACGAGCTCCGGTTTGTGCGCGAATACTTTTACGCCACGCTGTACAACATCCTCTCGACCTTCGGCGGAACGCGCATGACGCTCTCGATTGCACCCGAAGATGGTTTCGCAAAAACACTTTGCGACACGCTGGACGATGTGTTTCAGGTACATTCACCCAAGAGCGCGCGCCGTGGCTACGGCAAGTGCCTCAACGTGACGGATCGCATCAACGCGTCTCAGGGGAAACCCAAGTTTTCGTTCGTGGTGACGCAGGATCAGCTGCCCGCGCTTCCCAAGGAGCCGGTGCAGCATTCCGACGCCGTCTCCGCCTGCCGCGACGCCGTACAAAAAGCGGGCGACGCCTGCATCTGCGGCATCGACATCGGCGGCACGGACATCAAGGTGGTCGGCATTCTGGGCGGCAGGATCGCCGCCGTGAAGGAATACGACTGGTTCCCGGCCGAGATGACGCATATGGAGCAGGTCATCGAACCGATTTTGCTCATGGCGCGGGTGATTCGCGCGGCGATGTCGCTGCCGAACACGGCGGAGGCCGAAGCCCTGCGCGAGCAGATGCTGAAAAAAGGCGTCTCCAACGAGGCGATGCAGAGCGCGGTGGACACCTGCCGCTCGATCTACGGCGAACCCGTGCTGCTCGACGGCATCGGCGTGTGTTTCCCGGATGTGGTGATCGACGACCAGATCGTTGGCGGAGAAACGTATAAAACGCGCGGCATCCGAAACGCCGCAAAGGATTACGAGTCCGAGTTTATCAAGCTGTCATTCTTACAAAAAATGCTGCTGGAGCAGTGCAAACCCGGCGGCAAGGTGCATCTTTCCAACGACGGCTCGCTTGCCGCGTATACCGCAGCGGTGGAGCTTGCGCACTCCGCAGAGGCGGAAAGTGTCGTCTCCGGCGTGTTCGCGCATACGCTCGGTACCGAGCTCGGCACGGGTTGGATCGACGAGACGGGCGAGATTCCGCAGATTCCGCTGGAAGTGTACAACTGCATCATCGACCTTGGCAACCATCCCGCGCGCGCCTATCACGAGCTCGACGCGCGCAGCGTGAATAACTTCAACACGGGGCTCTCCGGCACGCTGCAAAAGTATTGTAGCCAGAGCGGCGCGTATCGTTTAGCACTTCGGAAGTTTGAAGAAAAAGAACCCGCGCGTTATGCGGAGCTCTTTGACAAAGGATTTTTAGAGAAAAGAGACGGCGGCGTATTCGTTTGCCAGACGCCGAGCGATATGCGTAAGCCGCTCCTGGAGCACCTGATGCGACTTGCTTCCGAAGGAGACGCTACAGCCGCGGAGATCTTCCGCGAGATCGGCGAATTCCTCGCGGTGACGTTTGAGGAAACCGAGTGGATGCTCGCTCCCAAGAGCCGCGCGCGGATTCTGTTCGGTAGATTCGTCAAGCACAAGCGCTGCTTTGACCTCATGCAAGAGGGAGCAGCCGCACGAAATGACGTGCGCTTTGTGGCGGGAGACGGAACGCTCGCGTTCACGCCCGTCATGCTGGAGCTCAAGAGCGATCCCGTGCACACGGTGGCGCAGTTTGGTCAGGCGGTCGGCGCGGCATACTTCGCGGCATCGCAGCTATAAATCACTCGTTCAACATTCGATCAGCGGAGGGTATTCATATGAAGGAACAGAATTACCTGGACAGTCTCGTCGGCGTATTCGGCCATCCCGCGGCGGAGAACCCCGGCGTGGTCATTCAGGAGGCGGCGTTTCGCGCGCTTGGCCTCAACCTCTGGCGCTTCCTGACCATCGACGTCGATCCCGACAAGCTTGAGGACGCGATCAAGGGCCTGAAGGCCTTCAAGATGCGCGGCATCAACTGCACCATTCCGCACAAGATCAACGTGATTCAGTATCTCGACGAGCTTTCCGAGAGTGCCCGCCTGATCGGAGCCGTGAACACCATCGTCAACAACGACGGCAAGCTCTTCGGCGAAAACACGGACGGCAAAGGCTTTATGGAGTCGCTTCAGGAAAACCATGTAGACCCCAAGGGCAAGAAGATCGTCATCCTCGGCGCGGGTGGAGCCGCGCGCGCGGTCAGCGTGGAGCTTTCTCTTGCGGGAGCGGGCAGCATCACGATCGTCAACCGTCCTGAGGACGCGGCACTCGCCAAGAGCCTCATGGAGCTGCTCAACAAGATCATCAAGAACAACTCGTTCGTCACCTGGGATCATACCTACTCGGTTCCGGCGGACACGGATATCCTCGTGAACGCGACGCCGATCGGGCTCTATCCCAACATCGACGAGATTCCGAACATCGATCTTGACACGATCCTGCCCTCCATGTTTGTGCAGGACGTGATTCCGAATCCCGCGATCACGCCGTTTTTACGGGCGGCGGAAGCGCGCGGAGCAAGATGGAACACCGGCACTGGCATGCTGATCAATCAGGCCGCGATCAATATCGAGCTCTGGACGGGGCTCAAGCCCGACAAAGCGGTGATGCTCAAGGCTCTGCAAGAGGCGCTGAGCTGAGCGAACAAAGAAGCACACACCACGTCAACGCGGATTTTCCGGGCAAGAATTGAGTAATTCTTCTATAGAATATATCTCCGCGTTGATCGGATCGTAACGACACAATCCCTTCACTCCAGAAATCAGTCAAGAGTATCTCAAAAAAGCACTTGCAGTTAACTTCATACCGCGCCAAAAGGAGGCGCACCAATTACGGAATAAGCAAACGGCGCGCACACGGAAATCCGTGCGTTGGTTGCTTAAATAAAAAGGAGGAATAAATAGAATGTCCAAAAAGATTCTCGTACTGCTCCTGGCTCTCATGATGGTTGTCGGCGTGTTTGCCTGCGCACCCGTCACCGCTCCCGCAACGGAAGCGACCGAAGCGCCCGCTGCAACGGATGCCGCAGTCGCAGCCGCGACCGAAGCACCCGCCGCGGACACCGCCGCGAAGACCTACAAAGCCGCGTTCATCACGCAGGCGCTCTCCAATGAATCGCAGGCGTATGCTTGGAAACAGTTCCAGCAATATTGCGGCGAGTACGGCTTCACCATGGACGTCTTTGAAGGACAGAACGACGTTCAGAACGAGGCGAAGGCAGTCAGCACCTGCATCGCGCAGGGCTATGATGCCATCTTCATCAACCCGAGCGACATCAACGCGATCGTTCCCAGCCTGATGGAAGCAAAGGATGCCGGCATCGTCGTTGGCATGTTCTCCTCGGACCTGCCCAAGGAATCGCAGCAGTATCGTGATTTCTTCTGCGGCGTTGACGACACCATGGCCGGCCAGACCGCGGGCAAGGCGTTTGTCGATCATTTCCCGGATGGCGCAACCATCGTTGAAGTCGGCGGCCAGGCCGGTCACGACGCGCAGATCAAGCGCGCGGACGGTTTCCGTCAGGCCATCAATGGCAGCAAGATCACCCTGCTTGACTCCCAGAACTGCTCCGGTTGGGTCACCGCCGATGCCATGGCGATCATGGAAGACTTCATCGTGAAGTACGGCTCTCAGATCCAGGGTGTGTTCTGCCATTGGGACAACGGAGCCACTGGCGTCATCGAAGCCCTCAAGAACGCCGGTATGACGGATGTTTATGTTGTTGCAGTCGACGGTTGCCGCGCGGGCTATGACCAGGTCAAAGCCGGCACGCAGGCGGTCTCCATCGGACAGAGCTTCACCAACATGGCGATCCAGAGCCTCAAGTGCGCCCAGGCGAAGCTGACGGGTCAGGCATTTGAAGCGGTCAACTTCATCCCGCTCGACGTCGTCACCAAGGATAACGTGGATACCCTCCCGTATCCGGAATGGTAAACTCGAGCCAAAACTGATCTTGGGTGGGCTTGCCCGGCTCTGTCGCAAGAGCCGGGCAGCCTATCACTTATGTTTGCAGAATCAGGCGATGCCTGCGGGGCGCTCCTTGAGTGGAAGAGAGAGGAGCGTATCGGCCCGCATATAGCATCACTTACGTTGCATCATTTTGAAAGGGGAAAATTCGGGTGGAAGCAAAGGATTCGGGAATCATCCTTTCCATTAAAGACGTCAGCAAATCGTTCCCCGGCGTAAAGGCGCTGGACAACGTCTCAATCGAGGTTGCCCGGGGCATCGTACACGGAATCGTAGGCGAGAACGGCGCGGGGAAATCCACGCTCATGAAGATCCTCTCCGGGGTCTATACGAAGGATACCGGAACGGTTGTGTTCGACGGAGAGACGATTGAAAACACAACCCCGATTGAGTCACTCAACCGGGGACTGAGCATCATCTATCAGGAATTCAATCTCGTCAACACGATGAGCGTAGGCGAGAATATCTTTCTGGGGCGGTTTTCGGAGATGCACGGCATGCGCGGCACGCACGCCGAGGCGAGAAAACTCCTCGACAGCATCGGCTGCACGATCGACACGCGCACCTTGGTTGGCGACCTCTCCGCCGCGGAAAAGCAGATGGTAGAGATCACCAAGGCGCTGTCGTTTCAAAGCAAGCTGATCATCATGGACGAACCCAGTAGCTCCTTGACCAGCGATGAGCTCAAGCAGCTCTTCTCGATCATCGGCGATTTGAAAGCGCGCGGGGTGTCCATCATCTACATCAGCCACAAGCTGGATGAAATTTTTGAGCTTTGCGACATCGTGACCGTCATGCGAGACGGACACGTGATCGACACAAAGCCTGTCGGCGAGCTGACCCGCGCGGAGATGATCACCAAGATGGTCGGCCGCTCGATTGAACACGAGTATCCCGAACGCCCGCGCTGCGTCGGAGAGACGCTGATGGAGGTGCGCTCGATCAACACGCATAAGCTCCACGACATCTCGTTTGAGCTCAAGAAAGGCGAAATCCTCGGTTTCGTCGGCCTCGTCGGCGCGGGACGCACGGAGATCGTGCGCGCCATCTGCGGCGCGGACAGGGTGAAAGGGCATCAGGTTCTGATCGAAGGCAAACCAGTGAAGATCAAGAAGCCCGCGGACGCAAAGCGGCACGGCATCGGACTTGTGCCGGAAGACCGCAAGCTGCAGGGCCTCGTGCTCCGCTTCTCCGTGCAGAGCAACATCGTCATGGCGAGCCTCGACAACCTTACAAAGTTCGGGTTCGTGGACGCCTCCAAGGAAAAAGGCATTGCGGAGCGCCAGATCAACAACCTCGGCGTGAAGACGCCCTCTGCGCAGACGACAGTGGTCAGTCTCTCCGGCGGCAACCAGCAGAAATGCGTTGTGGGCCGCTGGCTGGAGATCAATCCGCAGATCTTGATCATGGACGAACCCACGCGCGGCATCGACGTAGGCGCAAAGTACGAGATCTACGTGCTGATGAGGCAGGTCGTGGAAAACGGCGGATCGATCATCATGATCTCCTCGGAGCTGCCGGAAGTGCTGAACATGTCTAACCGCGTTCTGACCATTTGCGAAGGCCGCATCACGGGTGAATTCAACCCCGAATCGGTGTCCGCGCAAACGATCATGGACAGCGCGATCGGTTGACGGGAGGAAACGGTATGACAAAACGGTTTAGTCTCAAGAATTTTCTGCTGAACTATCTGGTGCTCGTCGCCATCGTGCTGTTGGTGATCATCACGATCATCGTGGAGCCGAAGTTTCTCTCCGGCGAGAACCTGACCAACATCATGCGCCAGTTTGGACCGCTGAGCTTCGTCTCTCTGGGCATGACGTTCGTCATCATCGGCGGGTTTATCGATCTTTCGGTCGCGGGCATCATCTCGCTCGTCGCGGTGGTGACGGTTTCGCTGATCGACCCGCTGGGACAGGTTCCCGCGCTGATTCTCGGCATCGGCCTCGGCGCATTCCTTGGCTTTCTCAACAGCATGGTGCTCATCAGCGCGGGCGCGCTGACGCAGGCGGAGGCACTGTTCATCACCTACGGCATGAGCGCGGTCTATAGCGCGGTAGCGCTGATCTATACGGGCGGCTCCACGCAGCACATGAGCTGGCTGCAAACGTCCCAGTCCGTGTTTACCGCAATCGGCTCCGGCACGGTCGGCATCATCTCGGTTTCGTTTTTGATCTTTCTGGTCTCGCTGGGCGCGCTGTGGGTGTTCCACAACAAGACCTACAACGGCAGAGCCATCAGCTACACCGGCGGAAACAAGGTCGCGGCGGAACTCTCTGGCATCCCGATCAAGCGCAGCGTGGTGCTGATCTACACGATCTGCGGACTCATGTCCGCCATCGGTGCGGTGGTGCTGTTTTCACGCATCACGACCGCGGCGCCGATCATCGGCAAAAACTACGAGACCAACGCGATTCTATCCGTCGTCGTCGGCGGTACGACGCTCAAGGGCGGCAAGGGCAGCGTGCTGCGCACCGTGCTTGGCGTGCTTCTGATCACGTTGATGTCAAACTGCATGAACCTGCTGGGCGTTTCGTCCTATCTGCAGGTCGTGCTCAAGGGCGCTATTCTGGTGGTCGCCATCTGGCTCGACAACCGGAAAGAGCAATAAGGGGGTAACGGTATGCAAACAACTTTCGCGGCATTCGGGAAACGCTCGTTGCGTGCTCTTACCAAGCAGAAGGCGATCATCGCGATCCTCATCATGCTGATCGTGATGCTGTTCTTCAAGACAAAATTCTACACGAGCTATAACCTGCTCAACGTGCTCAAGGACGCGGCTGTCAACGAGATCATCGCCTTTGGCGTGACGCTGACGGTCATCGCGGCGGGGTGCGACCTCTCGGTCGGCGGCGTGATGTGCCTAAGCGGCATCGTATCGATCCAGCTGATCAACGGCGGCATGAATGTTTGGCTTGCAATCCTGATTGCGGTGCTCTGCGGTGCCGCGGTCGGGTTCATCAACGGCTTCCTCGTGGTGCAGCAAAAGACCGAAGCATTCATCATCACGCTCGGTACGGGCATGCTCATCAAGGGCATCAACCAGCAGCTTACGGACGCGCACCCGGTCTCCTGCACGAACATGGAGTTCATGAAAATCGCAAACGGCAAGATCGGCGGTGTGTTACCAAACCTCGCGCTGTTCATGATCGTGATCGGATTGCTCGTCTATGCGCTGCTGCGATACACGAGTTACGGCAGAAACCTTTACGCGCTCGGCGGCGATTATGACGTTGCCAAATACTCCGGCATCAATGTCATCTCGACCAAGTGGATTGCATTCATCCTCAGCGGCGCGCTGGCCGCGGTCGCGGGTGTGCTTCTCTCCAGCAAGCTCAACACGGGCTCCAGCATCTATGGCGACGACACCGCGCTGATGGTCAACTGCGGCGTCGTGGTCGGCGGAACGAGCTTTGCCGGCGGCGTCGGCGGCATCCTCCAGAGCTTTATCGGACTTATGGTGCTACAGCTGTTGACCAACTGTATGAACATGCTCGGCATAGCTCCCTATCTCCAGCAGGTCTGTCAGGGCATCGTGATCGTCGCGATCATCTGGCTCGACTGCTTCGGCAGAAAGCGCAAACGCGAAGACGTATAACAAGAATCTTCCTTCATGATGATATCCTCACCCGATTCTCTCCTCAGCAACGCCGCCGGGATTCCCCGGCGGCATTGTTGTAGCACCGATCAAGCGTAAAAAATCCTGTTCGCATGCGGTGCGCACGACGACTACCTGTGGTATACTCATGGGTAAATGGACACAAGTATTGCGGAGGTATCGCATGATCTATTACTTTTCCGGAACCGGAAATTCAAAATGGATTGCGCAGGAGCTGGCTCGGCTCACGGGAGACGAGGTGCAGAGCATCGCAGCCCTCTTAAGCGACGGCCCAACCGCGGTTTTCGCTGAGAAAGACGCGCGGATCGGTATCGTGTTTCCCATCTATGCATGGGGTGCGCCCTTACTTGTCGAGCAGTTTTGTAAGCAGATCAAGCTTGCGTCCGGCGCGTATCCCTACGTCGTCTGCACCTGCGGAGACGAGGCGGGCAAAGCCATTCTGCGCCTGAAGAAGATGTTCGCCTATCAGGCCGCGTGGTCGGTCAAGATGCCGAATAACTACATCGCAGGGTTCGACGTGGATAGCCCGGAACTCGAACACAAAAAAGTGAGCGAGGCAAGCGAGCGGGTCAAAGGAATCGCGGAGGCGGTGCTTGCAAAGTCCAGCGTTTATGACGTAAACGAAGGCTCCGGCGCTGGCGTCAAGACCGCGTTCGTGCGGCCGATGTTCAACCGCTTTGCCCGCGCAACCAGCCGCTTTTCGGTGGACGAGAGCTGCAACGCTTGCGGACTTTGCGCGCGGATTTGCCCGATTCAGGCAATTCAGCTCAAAGACGGCAAACCCGTCTGGGTCAAGAAGGACTGCACGCAGTGCATGGGCTGCATCAATCGCTGTCCGCAACGCGCAATTCAAATCGGCAGCGGGACGCGGGAACGCGGCAGATATTATTTTCATGATGACTTTACGCGATAAGTGTATATGAATTGCATGACCGTATCTGTTACACTGTAAGAAACAACCTTGTCATTTCTAGAATGCTTGTTTTGTATAAGCTTTTATCTCTGAAAGAAAACGTTGTAATCCATTCAAAAAACGCACAAAAATTCTGTTTCTGTAAGTAAAATCAAGAAAATACTGCATGAAGTAGACAATCAATGTAAATACAGGCCACAAAAATACAACCAAAGCTGATATTTCGTTACATGATCATTTCAAACTGCGTTGTTGTCCTTGCGCATGCATATCACAAGGGCTATAATGAACCAAGATAGCATAAAATTGCAGCCGAAGCAGGATAAAACTACACGCGCGATGGGACGGGAGAATAGAATGGACGGAAGATATGGCTCCGCGAACGACTGGCAATCTCTGATTTCAAAGCTCAACGGCGTATTTGCCTCACATGTGGTGTTTTCGGAACAACAGGAACCAATCGAAATTCACGTGCTCGCGAGCAATCGGCGCAACGTCAAGTCGATCGTGCGGGACGTTCAGTCCGCAATTTCCGCCCGCTACGGCTTGGATGTGGATTATCACATCATCAGCGTGGCGCAGGTAACCTCCAATCTCGTCACGGGAATGGGCTTTCGCCTGATCTATTCCGGAATCAGCATGCGCTCCTCCGGCAAGGAGGTAGAGGTTTCCGTCGTACTCGCGCGGGATGAAGAACGCTTTACGGGAACCGCGGTCGGCAGCTCGATTCCGTTTTCGCGCATGCGCTGCATCGCGCAGGCAACGTTGGACGCGGTGAAAGCCTGCACCAACGGAACCTCGTTTTTTGAACTGGCCAGCGTGGAGGTTATTCAGTCCAACGCGCGCGCAATCGTCGTTTCCCAGGTGTTTTGCCTGCCGGAGAATACGCCGCTCATCGGCTGCGTTTATGCGGAGCCGGATCAGGATGCGGCGGTGGCGCAAAGTGTGCTGGACGCGATCAACCGTAAACTCGAGATCTATACGCAGGAAATCTAACGCGGTTCGCCGTCATTGCAGTCAGCAGTTCATTTCAGAATCATAACGGGATATCGTGATCATACAGAAGTGTAATTTGAAAAATTAACAGATCCGGCAATAGCGTAGCGGATATAGCCTGTTCGACTAGCGGAGAACAGAGACTTGAAAAAGGAGGCTATATCCACATGAAGAAGATCCTCATGGCGCTCGCATCTCTGGCTGCTCTGGTTTTGGCAAGCGGCGCGTTTTTCTATGTCAGATAAGACTAGTTAAAACTCGAGATCGTGTTTTGGATATTCTGCCGGATCTGTTAATCCTTTTTTCGCCAATTGGCGGGGGTTAAGAACAAGTGCATAGCTGGTTAAACAAACAAAAAATCTATATGGCGCTCGTGAGCATATGCGGCATTGCCGTGTTTGGCTTCAGCACATACCACGTCGTCACCGCTTTTTTAGCGACCCCCGAAAAATTGGATCTCATCATTTACAGCATCGTGATGGTCGTCATCCTCACGATGTGCCATATGCTGCCGATCTATATCACGTCCGATAAAACGATGGAGATCAGCTTTGTGCCCGTCGTCGCCTGCCTTGTGACGCGGGGTGTCGATCTGACCATCGTGTTGTATATGATCTCTTCGTTTTTTGTCTTTCTCTCCGATCCGCAGACGAAGAAGTATCATTCCCCGTGGCAGAAGGCTCCGCAAAAAGAGCTGTTTAACGTGTCCAATGTGCTGATTGCGATCTGGCTTGGCGGGCTTGTCTATAATCTGATTGTCCCGACGGTTGGCGGCGCGGTCTTTACATGGGGCGTTGTCTTTGGCGCCGTGGTCTTCTCCTTTATCGCAATATTCTGCAATCTTCTCTTCTTTATTCTGTATTTTCAGCTCAGTGACCAGGGGCGCTTCTTCGCTCTGCTCCGGGACAACATCGGCGGCATACTGCCGAACATCCTCGCAACCATTCCGCTGGGCCTCGTAATCGGCTATATCCTGACGCAGTATAACGCGTATCTGTGGCTTGTGATGTTCATGGCGCCGCTGATGCTCGCGCGGTATTCCTTTAAGGTGTACCTCGACAGCCACACGATCCTGCTGCGCACCATCGCATCGCTGGTTGAAGCAATTGAAGCCAAAGACCCCTACACACACGGACACTCCCAGCGCGTGGCATACATCAGTTGCGAAATCTGCAAGGTGATGAGCTGCTCGCGCGCCTTTACCGATCAGGTCATGATGGCGGCGCTGTTGCACGACACGGGCAAGATCGGCGTGGAGGACGCGGTGCTCAGAAAACCCGGCCCGCTGACGCCGGAGGAATACGACATCATCAAACAACATCCCGTCGTCGGCCGCCGTATCATCGAAAGCATCAATTTGCCGGCGACCGTCAACGATGCAGTGCTCTATCATCACCGCAGATTTGACGGAACGGGCTATCCGCCGGAAGGCCCCGCGTCGGGACAGCTTCCGCTCTCCGCGGCGATTCTCGCCGTTGCGGATACATATGATGCGATCATCAGCGACCGACCGTATCGCGCGGGATTGACGAAGGCACGCGCGAGAGAAATTCTGGAGGAAGCGGCAGGAACCCAGCTCGACCCGAAGGTCGTGAAGGCGTTTCTCGCAATCGAGCCGCGGCTTCGCCTGGAGGAAGCAGAAAAATCGCTGCTGTATTCAATATGATTTTACTCGGTTTTGCGGCGCTCGGATTGATCCTAGGCCTGCTGACCGGCGGGTCGCTCAGGGCGCTGGCGCACTATCCGCTAAAGGCGCTGCTACTGCCGATCGCGGCGTATGCGCTGAAAGCGGGCGCGGCCTTCCTGCTTGCGCCGCAGACTGGCGCGGTCATCGTCGCCATCGCACAATATGCGCTATTGTTTCTGTTTCTGATTCTCAACATCCGGCGGCCTGTTTGGCCGCTGTTTGCGTTTGCGGGAACACTGCTCAATTTCCTCGTGATCGTTAGTAACGGCGGCTGCATGCCGGTATCGCCTTCGCTCCTCGGCGAGGCGGGAACTAGGCTTACGCAGCTTGCGCAAGGGCAGGTGTATGCGTATTGCCTCGCGAATCCTGCCACGCGGTTCGCTGCCCTTGGGGACATCATCCGCATCGGCACCGCAAGCCGACCGTTGGGGTTTGCGAGCATCGGCGATCTGCTGCTCGGCATTGGCGTTGGCATCCTCTGCTGGCATATGACGCGGAAAGTGCAATATCCAGTTGACGCGCAAGAAACGGCATAAATCGCATTCAAATTTTGTTCATAATCTCGCAATAAGTACGGCGAGCGAATATTTCGACCTACCTTGCATGGTAAATCCCCCGTATTTAGAACGCTCGTGATGTATGTTTGAATGGTACTAACCCGGTTATTTGTCGAAAACTGTGGTCGTACCCCGACTTTTTCTCGAAAAAGCAGTCAATTTGACCGATTCAGCATACCACGCGTGGTAAAACGCCGTTTTATCGCGCCTTTTCGAATCACAAGAGTAGAATCGGAGGAATGATCCATATACGTTACACAAAACGAAAGAGGAAAACGCTGGAAATAGAATAAACAAATAACAATAATGTAATATTAACAGATTTAGTGAAATTCACTTGAAATAACTTCTAAATTGTGTAAAATGAATGACGTGTTTTGCGCACGCACACGAGCGTGATGCAGTTGGTTTTTATGACTACTCCAATCAATGATAGGTGAACGATGGTGCCTGATCGAGCTGCAAAGAAAACGGCGGAAGAACGCAAACAGTCGCGCATCAATTATGAGGCGACTCAGTTAAGCGCAGCGCAAAGGAACATCCACGTTTACGCGCAGATTGCTAGCATTGGCAATTTCATATTTTTAATTTGCGACATGATGTTCATACAAGGACAAAGCGAGCGCCTGATCGTTGCGATCACGCGCTACTGCTTCTCGATCCTGTTGATCCTGATGGTGCGCGCGTTACAGCGCGTCAAGACGTTTGGCGCGTTCGCCTCCATCGTGACCATCATGGAAGCGGCATCCATCTTCCTATATCTCTACGTGCTGTGGCTCTATCAATCTCCCGACTTCATGATTCAGTCTATGGGCATGATCGTTACCGTTCTTGTCATCAGCATCATCCCAAACCGGATTGTAAACACGCTGATACTGACGATCACGGCGGCTGTCGCATTTTTTGCCGAATTCTACTTCCTGATCGACCCGGTTCCGATCAAGTCGCTGGCGGTTTCCATCGTGTATGTGGCGCTTACCATCATGATTTGCTGCATGAAAAACTTCGGAACGGATCGCCATGCGCAGCGCGAGTTCTTCGCTAAGAAAACATTGCAGGAAACGAGCGCGAAGGATTATTTGACCAGCGCCGCGACACGCGCAAGGCTGGAAGAGGAAGCGCACCGGTGGATGAACTTTTGCCGCCGGCAGAGCCTGCCGCTGTGTTTGGTGTTTGTGGATGTCGATAATCTCAAGAGCATCAACGATTGTTATGGACACGCGATGGGAGACAGCGTACTTAAGCAGATCGCGGCGGTGATGCAGGCGCAGTTGAGAAATTCCGACACGATCGCCCGCTGGGGCGGGGATGAGTTTGTGCTGCTGCTGCCAAACGTGACCCTGCAAAACGCGGTGCTCTTGCTGGATCGCGTCAAGAGCGCAATCAACGCGCTGACACTCGACGGAGGCGCGAGTGTCTCCTGCAGCTTCGGCGTCGTGCAGATGCGGACGGAGAGCACCTATCAGGAGATGCTGGCGCAGGCGGACACGATGATGTACCGCTCCAAGAAGAACGGAAAGGGAAGAATTGCGTACCAAAACGATACAATCGAGTCGGACGCCGCGGAAAACGAACAGCCCGGGAACTGCGGTTGATCGCGCGATCCTTTCAAAATCGTAAACTTAAGCATCCAGGAGCGGGGCTCCTTTTTTATTGCCTTTCGCTAGGCGCGGGAATCAAAGGCTGCCAGGAAACTTGATCCATCGTTGAGCAATGCTTGAGCATTTCTTGAAAATCGACTGTTATGATGCGCTTGTCGGAGTAAGAAAGAGCCGGAGAAGGCATTTTTCATCCGACTTGGCCGATATCATGGCGCTTTTCATAAAAAAGACGTAAAGTTGTCGGCAAATCGTCGGTTTTTCGTAATAGCCGCGTAACATTAAGCGGCTATGATGGCAATATCAAAAGAGTTAAACGATTGGAAGAGTCCAATCGCGTGTTGCAGGACCAGGAAAGCGAGGCAATTTCTCATGAAACGAGTTTATATTATCACCGGAGTCGGCGGCCACCTTGGCAATACGGTCGCGCGGGAGCTGCTCGCCGCGGGCGAAACCGTGCGCGGGTTTGCGCTGCCAAACGAAGATGTCACCATGCTCTATGGCGACGCAGTATCGATTGTACGCGGAGATGTGCGGGACAAGTCCTCCATGGAACCGCTGTTTTACGGTTTAAAGGACGACGACGAGGTCTACTTCATCCATTGCGCGGGGATTGTCTCCGTCGCGACCAAGTATGACCAACGCGTGGTGGACGTCAACGTCCGCGGCACGGAGAACGTCGTGAGCCTCTGCAAGGAGCACAGCGTCAAGAAGCTGGTCTACATCAGCTCCGTCCATGCGCTGCCGGAGCTTCCGCACGGAACCGTCATCCACGAGGTGGAGGGCTTCCAGCCGGAATCCGTCATCGGGCTCTACGCAAAGACGAAGGCCGCCGCAACCCAGATTGTGCTGGACGCCGTCAAGAGCGGATTGGACGCGACCATCATCCATCCTTCCGGTATCATCGGGCCGAACGATTACGGTCACGGGCACCTGACGCAGATGGTCATCAACTACCTCAACGGCACGCTGACGGCCTGCGTCGAGGGCGGCTATGACTTCGTGGACGTGCGCGACGTAGCCGATGGCGTGATTGCCGCGGCGGACAAAGGCAAGAAGGGAGAATGCTACATTCTCTCCAACCGCTACATCCCCGTGCGTGAGCTGCTCAATACGCTTTCCCGCGTGACCGGCGGCAAGAACATCACAACCGTGCTGCCGCTGTGGTTTGCGAAGATGACCGCGCCGCTTGCCGAGCTGTATTACAAGATTCGCCATGAGTCCCCGCTCTTTACGCGCTACACGCTCTATACGCTGACGAGCAACGCGCGCTTCACCTACGAGAAAGCGCGCCGCGACCTCGGCTATAAGCCGCGCGACATCAGCACGACCATCAAGGACACTGTTTCCTTCCTGACCAAGGAGCGCAAGAACCTCTTTCGCAAGCGCAAGGTTACAAAACCCGTTCCTGTGATGGGCTAATCGATTCAACTTACAACAAAACCCCGACGCGATTTGCGCCGGGGTTTGTTTTTTCGTTCAAACGTCAATGGATCATATACATCACATAGGGATGGTCAAAATGATAACCGAGCTTTTCCGCGAGCGCGACGCTGCGCAGATCGAACGCGTCCCAGCTGGGGTAGAGACCGTTGTCAAGCGCGTACAGGATCAGCTTCGCGCCGCACGCGGTCGCAAGGCCGCGCCTGCGATAGTCGGGGTGCGTGTCGATCTCGATTTCAAACCCGCCGGTATAGACGCTGTAGCTGCCCGCTCCTGCGACGAGTTTGCCGTTGTGAAGCGCGGCGATGGCGACACCGCGGGCGAGGAAGTCGGCTGCGTCTGAAAAGCAGCCCTGAAAGTCTGCCGACCAATTTTCCAGCGCGGCTTGATGATAGAGCGACTCGTCAAACAACCGCAGCTCGAACTCCGGCGGGAGGCTGTCGACATAGCGTTGCAGCGTTTCGCGGGAGAAAACGTCCGGTTCCTTCTTGATCGCGTAACGGAGGCGTTTCTCCGCGCGGTCACCCCATACCTGCTCGATTGCGGGTTCCCAACTTGCGTCTCGCGGGATGATCTCCCGCGTGGCGGCCTTTGCCGCAAACGCCGCGCTGGGTTTGCCCGCGAAGAAGCAGAAATCGCCCAACGCAATCTGCGCGGCTTCGGGCGCTGCTTCATCGTCCACCATGTAAGAACCCATATGCCCTTGCAGAACGGACCAGATGAGCGTTTCATTCCAGCCGTCAAACAACGGCGCGATCTTCTCCAGTAACGTCATAACGGTGTTCCTAACGCTTGAGATTGCTATTTCATGCCGCGAATGATGCGGTTTGCCTCCGCATAGATGCGCTGCGGATCGTCGCCGATGAAGAATTCACCGCGATCATACAGTATTTTTCCCGCGATCATGACGAGGGAAACGTTTTGCTTGCTGCCGCTGTAGACGACGTTCTTTTCGATGTTGTTGAGCGGCTGCATATTCGGCTGATTCAGATCGATCAGGATCAGATCGGCCTGTTTTCCGACCGCGAGGCAGTCGCAATCGTCAAATCCGCAGGCGTAGGCTCCGTTTCTGCACGCCATGTCGAGCACATCCATCGCGTCCACCGCTTCCGCACCGTGGGCAAGCTTCTGCAGCCCAGTGGTGAGGAACATCTCGCGGAAGAAGTCGAGGCAGTTGTTGCTCGCGGGCCCGTCGGTGCCGATCGCGACCGGGATGCCGCGCTTGAGGTACTCATAGACCGGGGCAACGCCGCTGGCGAGCTTGGTGTTGGAGCCGGGGCAGGTGACTGCGGTCATGCCGCGCGCTTGCATGATGTCCATCTCGCGAGGAGACACGTGCACGCAATGGTATCCGCCGCCGCCGTAGTTGAACAGCCCGAGGGAATCGAGATATTCGATGGTGCGCATGCCGCTGTGGGCAACGCAGCTTTCCACCTCCGCCGCGGTCTCGTTGAGATGTGTGTAAAACGGCTGCTTGAGCTGCTGCACCATCTCGGAAAGATCGCGAAGCAGCGGCTCGCTCGTCGTGTACTCCGCATGGAAGCCGAGCCGGTAGGAGATCAGCGGGTGATAGCTGGAGAACTTTGCGTATTCATCCGCAGTCTCCTGCGCCGTTCCGCCGTAGTCGTTCGCGCAGCCGACCAACGCCGCGCGAAAGCCGGTGTCGATGGCGGCTTGCGCAATACTCTCCCGCGCAAAATACATGTCAAACATCATCGTGATGCCGCTGGTGAGGTATTCCATGATCGCGAGCTTTGTGAGCACGTATACGTCGTCCGGCGTGAGCTGTGCTTCCTTGGGGAACACCTGCTCCGTGAGCCAGCGCTGCAGCGGCAGATCGTCCGCAAGCGAGCGCAGGAACGTCATGCCGCTGTGCGTGTGCGCGTTCTTAAAGCCCGGCATGATGAGGTTGCCGTGGCAGTCGATTTCGCGATCGATGGTTCCGCTGAAGGCGGCGCCTTTGCCGAGCGCGACAATCCTGCCGCCGGAGACGATCAGCTCGCCCTCCGTCAACGGCGTTATTCCATCCAGTGCTAGAATTCTAGCGTTGTAAAATTTAGTTACCATGCGGTTATTTTAACACAGCTGGTTTTTAGAATCCAGAGCGTGTCAAGAAGACTCCGGGGACAAGCCGGAGAGTTGGAAACACGACAATTCAGAACAAATCACAGCTTTGTTTCAAATATAGACTGCATCATCGAAAAAATCGTGTTAAAATAAGAACAATAACAACCGAATCTTACGATCATATCAGCTGTTATCAACGCCGCCATATTGTGTCTTGGGCAGCGCACATCAGAATTGGATCAGATGGATCAATTGGAAAGTGTGAAAACATGATCAATGCGGATGAGTTATCGAAGATCGAGGAACTCAGGCGGATTCTTGCGCGACCGGGCAAGGTCGTTTTTCTCGGCGGGGCGGGCACGTCTACCGAGAGCGGTATACCGGACTTTCGCTCCGGCGACGGTGTGTTTGCCGCGATGCGGGACTATGGTTACCCGCCGGAAACCCTGCTGAGCCGGTCGTTTTTTCTCAAACACACCGATGTTTTCTTCGAATATTATCGCAAGTTTCTGCTGCATCCGGATGCGCAACCGAACGACTGCCACCGCGCGCTGGCAAAGCTGGAGCGCGAAGGCATTCTTTCCGCCGTCATCACACAGAACATCGACGGACTGCATCAGAAGGCCGGCAGCCGAACGGTGCTGGAGCTGCATGGCAGCGTATACAGCAACCACTGCATGAATTGCGGCAGATCATTCACCTTGCAGGACATCATCCGTAAGGTCGGGGTTCCGACCTGCGGCTGCGGCGGCGTGATCAAACCGGACGTGGTGCTCTATGAAGAGCCGCTCAACGAAAAGGTGCTTCACACCGCGGTGTCCAAGATGGATCGCGCGGATACGCTGATCATCGGCGGCACATCGCTTGCGGTCTATCCCGCGGCGGGGCTTGTGGACTATTTCCACGGCAAGAACCTCGTGGTGATCAACCTCGGCAAAACCAGCCGAAACGGCAGCGCAACGCTGAGCATCGCTTCTCCGATCGGCGAGGTGATGCGGCGCGCGGTACTTGACCGCCCGCTGGCAAAAGAGGCGTAACAACCACCGAATCACGCGCAAGCAAGCTTAAGGGCTTCACCGCTGAAGGCGGTGAAGCCCTTTGTCACACGCGTCTTCATACTCCGTTCACACTTTGTTTGATTGCCCATGCCCAAGACCCATGTTAAAATCAATTGATATCATAGGATCGATGTGTCCGATTGGATCACGCGAAAGCAGGGTATAAAAATGGGTTTGTTTGATACATCCGACATTGGAATCGACCTTGGCACGTCCTCGACGCTTGTCTTTGTCAAAGGCAAGGGGATTGTGCTCAAGGAGCCATCCGTCGTCGCGGTGGAGCGCGTGACAGGCCGCATTGCCGCAATCGGCGAAGACGCGCGAAAGATGATGGGGCGCGAGCCTGCCAACATCGTCGTCATTCGTCCGCTGCGGGATGGGGTTATTTCCAATTTTGATGTGACGGCGCGCATGCTTCGTTATTTCTTTCAAAAAGTGGTTGGAACGCGGCTTTTGTATCGCCCGCGTGCCGTGGTTTGCATCCCGTCCGGCGTGACGGAGGCGGAGAAGCGCTGCGTCATCGAAGCCTCAGACGAGGCGGGCGCGCGCTATTCGTATTTGATCGAGGAGCCGATTGCGGCTGCCATCGGCGCGGGGCTCGACATCAACGAGCCGACGGGGCACATGGTGCTCGATATCGGCGGCGGCACGACCGACATCGCGGTGATTTCGCACGGAGCCACCGTGATCTCCGACTCGATCAAGATGGCGGGAGATAAGTTTGACGATGCGCTCCGCCGCTATATGAAGCGCAAGCACAGCCTCTATATCGGCGAGAGAAACGCCGAGGACATCAAGATTGCCTACGGGCGCGCGCACGTGGAAAAAGAGCAGCGCATCATCGAGGTACGCGGCAGAAGCGTGGTCACGGGCTTGCCGGAAGTAATTCCAATCGGCACGAACGAGATGGTGGAGGCGCTGAGCGAACCGCTCGCCGCCATCATGGAGCGCGTGCGCGGGCTCCTGGAGCGCACCCCACCGGAGCTTGCGAGCGATATCGCGCGCACCGGCATCGTGGTCACGGGCGGCGGCGCGCTGCTGGCGGGCTTCGACCGGTATGTGACGGAGCGAACCAGCGTACCCTGCCGCATTGCGGAAGATCCGATCTCGTGCGTGGCGCTCGGAACGGGGCGCGTGCTCGACGACCTAAAGAAATACAACGCGGCGGTCTACGACTACCGTCGCGGCGAATATTACGACAGTTGAGCAAAAAACGCTCCCATTTGGCGGAATGTGAGCGAAAAGCTTTGAATAATCCGGCAGCCGGATTAATCGTTTCTTTAAAAATAGTTCAAGGCAATGACACGATTGCTTGCTATACTCAGCATGTTTCAGAATCAGGCTCTCTTGATCTAAGCTGGAAGAGAGACGAATGTTGGATTGCTAATTTCAGCATGACACATGATTTGGATGGATAGGCGGCGGCAGATGAAAAACCGCGCGCCGAAAGGAGTCTAAAAACGTGCCACCTGATCCTTATTTTGATCGAAAGCACTCTCAGGGAAAACCGGAGAAACGAAATCAATCACAAATGAGCGGCGCTGCATCCGGTAAAAAGAGCAGCGCGTCCGCTTCTCATTCGCATGCATCTTCCCATAAACAAGGCTCGTCTCACCACGCAGAGCATGTATCCCATAAGAGCGAAAAACATGCGCAGTCGCCAAAGAGCGCTTACACCGCGGATCGCGATGTGCGAAAGCCGCGCGAGCCGGAAGGCCGATATGCAGCAGAGTATTCGCGGCCAAAGCCTGTGAAGGACGGTTACGATACCCGCTCTGTACAACCCAAAAAGAAGAAAAAGAAGTTTAAGCTCAAGCGGTTTTTCAAGAAGCTTGGCAAAGAGCTGCAGGCCTTTGGCGCAAAGCTCGTTGAGGTGGAGGAACATCCGCTCGAGCAGGCAAGCGCAACACAGCCGTATCAGAACGACCTCGGCTTTTCTCAAAAGAAACCTCTATTTGAGAGCGACAATCGTTCCAACCGTGTAGCTTCATCAAAATCTCAACCCGCCGCGGCCAAGAACGTTTGGGAAAAGGTGCAAAAAGCGCTGCTGAGCGCAACGCGCTTTGCTGCGCGCGGCGTATATCTTGGATTCCGCAAGCTCTACCAATTTCTCATGAAGCTACCGCAGCGTACGCTGCTCATCGGCAGCGGCGCGTTTGGCGTATTACTTATCACCGTGGTCGTGTTGGCAATCGCGCTGCCCGGAAAGGCGACAAAAGCGGATCAGGATCAGCCGATCGCGGCGTTTACCGCACTGGAAACCGAACAGACCGCACTGGGCAACACCACGCTGGACGGAACGCAAACCGGCGACACCACCGCCGATGGCACACAGACCGGCGACACGACGGCCGACGGCACGCAAACAACCGACACGACGACCGACGGCACCGATACGCAAACAACCGACGGGACACAAACGGAGATTGCGGGTGTTCCCGCCTTCACGGAGGATGTCAAATCCGGGGATGACGGCGAGATCATTGCCGCGATTCAAGCCCGCCTGATGGAGCTTGGATACATGGACTCCGATGAACCGACGATGCACTTTGGCCCGCTGACGCAGAGCGCGCTCAAGAGTTTCCAGCGGCACAACGGCCTTGGCGACGACGGCATTTGCGGACAATCGACCTACGAAGCGCTGATGCAGGAAGACGCAAAGCACTACGTGATGCAGCTTGGCGACTCCGGCCCGGATGTCGAGGGTGTTCAGCAGCGTCTCTATGAGCTCGGCTATCTCGACAACAAGGCGAACATTCAGGGCGTTTTCGGCGACAAGACGGAAACCGCAGCAAAAGAGTTTCAAAAGAAAAACGATCTGACCGCGGACGGCAAGGTCGGCGCAAAAACGCTGGAGATGCTCTACGGCGAAGATGTGGTCGGCAATGCATTCCGCCTCGGAGACGAGAACCGCGTGATTCTGGACTGCCAGACGGCGCTGAAAAAGCTGGGGTACATTACCTTTAAGCCGGACGGCGTGATGGGCAGGGCGACGGTCTCCGCGATCAAGGCCTTCCAGCAGGCAAACGGGCTCACGCGCGACGGTGCGCTCGGCCCGGTTACGAGAGATATGATCCTCTCCGGCAAGGCGCAGGAGATGGTGTTGCAGCTCGGCGACTACGGCACGGACGTCAAAAACATGCAGACGCGCCTGGCCAAGCTCAACTATCTGTCCAGCGCGAACGCAACCGGCTACTTCGGCGAGATCACCGAGGATGCGGTGCGTGCGTTCCAGAAGCGCGCAGGCCTAACCGCGGACGGAAAGGTCGGCGGAGTTACGCTCACCATGATGAATTCCTCCAGCGCGAAGAAGGCCGCAAGCGCGCCTTCGACCAAGAAGGAAACCAAGAGCAGCGGAAGCAGCTCCTCCGGAAGCTCCAGCGGCAGCTCTTCCAGCGGTTCTTCCAGCGGCATTTCGGATAAGTCGGGTGTCGAAAAGCTCGTCGCATTGGCGGAGAGCAAGATCGGCAGCAAGTACGTCCGCGGCGCAAAAGGCCCGAACAACTTCGACTGCTCCGGATTCGTCTACTGGTGCCTTAAGAACGCAGGCGTGAGCACGAGCTACATGACATCCATCATGTGGCGCTCAACCTCCCGCTTCTCGCGCTTTACCGACATGGGATCGATTCAGAGAGGAGACATTCTCGTCTTCTCCGGCGAGTCGGACTCCTCGGGCCACGTTGGCATCTATCTCGGCGGCGGCAAGATGGTCGACGCCAGCTCCTCGGAGGGGCAGGTTCGTCAATCCTCCTCCGTGTTGAGCTCCGGCGGATATTGGTCGCGGCACTTCATCTGCGCCTATCACGTGTTCTAAACAACACGCGCATCCAACAATCAAATATGCGCGGGACTGGCGAATCAACGCCTCTCCCGCGCATCTTCTATACCGGGAGGGAAACAGAATGCGAAAAGTCCTGAGCATCATCTGCGCTGCGCTGGTGTTGTGTTCCGTGCTGCTCGTGCCGGGACGCGCCGATGCGAAGGACGACCTCTTAAACAACGATCCGGACAAATACTACATTCTGCTCGACCTTCGAAATCAGATCGTCACCGTGTTTGAAAAGGACGATCAAGGCGAATACACCAAAGTGGTTCGCCGCTTTCTCTGCTCCAGCGGGCGCACGGCTGTGGATGAGGAAGACCCGGAAGACGAAGCGACGCCGACTCCGCGCGGTATCTGGAAGATCGGAGGCAGGGAGCGCTTCGGTAAGTTTGCGAACTTCTCCGGCTCGTATGCGCGCTACTGGGTGCAGATCGTCGGCAGTATCTACTTCCATTCGCTGCTGTTTAGCAAACGATCCATCGACGCGCTGGAACGCGGGCCTTATGGCGAGATGGGGAACAATGTTTCTCACGGCTGCGTGAGGTTGTATGTCGAGGATGCGCGGTGGCTTTACTACTACGCCTGCCCCGGCACGACCATCGAGGTCAGCGCGGACGAGCCAAGCAATAAGGAGCTGCGTCGGGCGCTCAAGAGCAAGATTTCGTTCTCCGACTACAACGCGTTTCAAAAGACCATCACGGACGACGTAGAGGAGCAGCCGAACCCGCATATTTGGGTTACCGTGGAGGGCGCGCGCCTGCGCAAGGGCAGCGGCAATGGCTTCGACAGCATTGCGCGGCTCAACGTTGGAGACGAGCTGGAGGTGCTGATCGAAAGCGAAGTTTGGGTCAAGGTGCGCTTCGGCGAAAAGGAAGGATACGTCCAGCGCGGATACGTCTCCTATGAGAAAGGCGTTCTGGACACCAAGCCGGACGCGGATGTGCTGAAGTCTACGGAGTGGCTGTTTGCCGAGCCGAATCTACAGGCGCAGAAGCTCGTTAAGGCGCCGGCGCGCGTCTCCGTCAAGGTGCTGGAGACGACGGAGGACGGCTGGATCAAGATCGTCTATCAGGACGTGACGGGGTATGTGCGGCCGGGCAAGATCATCAAGGACTGGGGCGTCATCATCAACTAATTCAAATCGGAATTCAAATCAGACGCTGACCTGCGAACGGCAGCCTCTTTTGCTGTATAAAAAAGGACGGAGATCATCCGTCCAAACAAGAGGTTCGAGGTTATGCCTCCGGTTTTTCGGAGAACCAGACGGTTGCGGGCGGGAGTACGCCGCTCTCTGCCGCGGCACCCGTGAGAAGCTTTGCCGCTTCCGTAAAGCAGCGCGCGCCTGCATCCTGAAGATCGATCCCGACCGCGCAGACAAGGATGGAAGAGAACTTCTCTGCCGCGTTTGCATCCGTTCCTGCGGAGAAGACCTCGACATCGTCCCGACCAAGACCAGCGAGCGCATCCGCGGCGAATACGGCAAGCGCGCCGGACTCCGCATAGATAGCATCCAGCATGCCGGGGAAATAGCGCGGGAGGGCCTCACCGAGCCAATCCGCGGCGGAGACCTCCGGGGTATCCAGAAAGAACTCCTCCTTGGCGAGGACTTTTCCGTTTGCTTTTTCGCTTGTCCAGAGCGCGTACGCAGGGCTGCTTTGGCTCGTGAATAGCCCTATCATACGCACGGGCGCGAGATGCGGCGGGTAACTCAGCGCATAGTCCAGTGCGAGCTGCGGCGCGGTATCGTCGGAATAGGTCAGGTGCGGAACATTGGCGGGAACGCTTTGTCCCTCTGCAGCAAATACATAGATAGGGATGCCTGCCTTGGGGAGCTGATCCGCCGAATCCGCCAGAAAAACAATCGCGACATCCGCATCGGTTGAAGCGTAGGTCGCTAGCTGCGATAGACCGCCGCTGACCGGAAGAATCTCGATGTTGCTGCCGCTCGCCGCACAAGCCGCGCGCACGCCATCGAGAAATTCGGGTGATTTGTCCGCGCCGAATACCGCGATGACGCTTGGTTTATCGGGTTGTTTGACTTCGGGCACCGGAGACGGTGTGACCGCGGCTGTTGCGGCGGGGGACTGCGCAGAAAGCGCAACGGAGCCCTCCGAGCAGGCCGGGAGCGGAATCAGCAGCAGAATTGCGCATAAGATAAATAGGCGTTTCATGCGCCTAGTATAGCATGACTGTATTGTGCGGGTGTAGTGTAGTAAGAGAAATTTGCTCGAAAAAACCGCCGCGCTTTTTGACTGCGCGGCGGTTTGTAAGGTGTCGGGATGATTTACTGTGCCGGGGTGGGCGTCGGAACAAACGAGTCTCCGTAGAGCAGGGTGTTCAGCGAGGCAGCCGCGGCATCGATATCGAACTCCAGCATGTCGGTCTCAAGGCCGTTCTCGTCCACATAGTTCTTATACGTGTCGGGCGCGGGAAGCGTCGCCTTGGTGAACGTCATGCCCTTCGTGAGCAGAATCTTGGCCAGATCCGTCATGGTGTCCAGTCCCATGTTGGTCGAGACATAGTCGGTTGCAAAGCCGATCAGCGCGATCAGGCTCTGTTCGTTGAACTCCTTGGTCACCTTCTCAAACACGAGCTGGATGATCTCCTGCTGGCGGCTGACGCGGTCGAAATCGTTGCCTGCTCCGCCATCAAATCCCGTGTGACGGTTGCGGGCATAGATCAGGCACTGCGCGCCGTCGAGGTGGATGATGCCGGGTTCCGCTTTGATGGTCTTGGCATGCTTGACGATGTCCGGCTCAATGATGTGGTCGCCCGTGATGCGGTCGTTGATGAAGTTGATTTCCGCTTCGTCGCAGTCCACATCCAAGCCGCCGATTTTATCGATCATTGCGGCAAAGCCGTCAAACCCGATGGCGATGTATTCCTGAACGTCGAGTTTAAAGTTCTCGTTGATCGTGTTGATCAGCTCGCCCGGGCCGCCGCCGGCATAACCGCCGCTGTATGCGCCGTTGAGGCGGCTGTAGAACGTGAATTTTCCGCTCTTGCCGATGCGATGTACGCGGGAGTCACGCATGAAGGAAACGAGGGTGATCGTGCCCTTATCCGTATTGATGGACGCAAGCATCATGGAATCCGAGCGCCCGCCGGCCTCCTGAAGCTCCGATGTGCTGCGCGAGTCGGTGCCGACGAGAAGGATATTCACGATGTTATCCGACTTGGATTCCTCTTCATAGATCGGCATCTGCGTCGGGGTGGGGGTCGGTTCGTCCGAAACGACTTCGATGGGCTCCGGTTCATCCGAGGCCTCCAGGTCGACCGGCTTTTCGACGGTTTGCACGGCGTCCGCGCGCATGTTGGTGAGGACGTATACGCCCAGGCCCACCACCGCGAGCACGACGACGAGCAGCGCGATCAATACGATCTTCATGACTTTTGACATGTTATATACCTCATTTATTCGGTCTCATGATCCTCTGTAAAACGCAACCATGATATCACAACAATCCGTCCCGATTCAACGAAAACGGCAAAACTCACAACTTGTTTACATATAGATTCATGGTAAGACGTGTTTGTTTCCACCCGATTATTCTTATTACATCTGAGATTGCGGGAGAAAAAAAGCCCGCACGCTTGGATTGCGTGCGGGCGGGAAACGCGCCTTGACTTTATGCGTTGAGCTCGTCGATGACGTGGCGAACGGCCTTCTCGACGCTGCCTTCCTCAAACGGGATATCCAGCTTAGCCAGCCGTAGCAGATCGAAATAACCCTTGCTGCCGCCCGCCTTGCAAAGCGTCAGATAGGATTCCCAGGCGGACTTGTGATCCTGCTTCATGCGCCCGTAGAACTGGAAGGCGCACACCTGCGCAAGCGCATAGTCTACATAATAGAACGGATAGAGGAAGATGTGCTGCTTCTGCATCCAGAATCCGCCTTCCTCGAGGAACGGGACACCGTCATAGTCGCGCCACGGCAGATACTTCTGCTCGATTTCGTGCCAGACCGCGCGGCGCTCCTTGGCGCTCATTGCGGGTTTTTCGTAAACGCGGTGCTGGAACTCGTCCACGCTCACGAGATACGGAATCGTCGAGAGCGAGCCGGCAAGGTGGGCAAACTTGGCTTTTTCCGCATGGTCTTCGCCAAAGAAATCCTTGAGGTACGGATAGGCGAAATGCTCCATGGTCATGGAGTGGATTTCGTTGACCTCGCTGGTGGAGCTCAGATACGTCGCCAGCGGCTGATGACGCATTGCGGTGTAGCCCGCAAATGCGTGACCCGCCTCGTGGGTCAGCACGTTGACATCCGCCGCCGTTCCGTTGAAATTCGAGAAGATGAACGGCGCCCGATAATCGTGCAGATACGTGCAGTATCCGCCGAGGTGCTTGCCGGGACGGGTTTCCAGATCGAACAGCCCGTGGGACGACAGAAAATCGAAGAATTCGCCGGTTTCGGGCGAGATTGCGCGATACATCTTCTGCGCGACGGGAACCAACACGCTCTCTCCGCCGATAGGGTCTGCGTTTCCGTCCGGGAAGATGATGGTTTCATCGTAGTACTTCAGTTTGTCC
This sequence comes from Christensenellaceae bacterium, assembly GCA_963667195.1. Taxonomy (GTDB): domain Bacteria; phylum Bacillota; class Clostridia; order Christensenellales; family CAG-138; genus UBA7703. The sequence goes on along the minus strand of OY762962.1, from coordinate 304,301 downwards.
AGGCCGAGGCGCACCGCCTGCTGCTCGCGCAGCTTCGCGACGGCGGGCACGATGACCGTGCGCACCTGCTCGCGGAAGCGCGCAACCTCCTCCGGACCGTAGTCCGCGCGGTGCATGCCCAGGTAGCCGAGCGTGGTGTAGTTCGGCAAGCCCAGCTTTTTCGCCATGCGCACACGAACCTTGATGAGCTTGTCATACTGGCTGTCGAGCTTCTCCGAGATGTCCTCATAGAGCTTTGCCCAAGCAAGATAAGCCTCCCTGCGCTCTTCACGGTCGGGGCTTTCCATGTGCTTGAGCAGGCCGTAGAAGTTGACCTCTTCGCCGCGGAAGGTGGTTTTGCAGGCGGCGGTGGTCTTGCGATACACGTTTTCCAGATTGCCTTGCAGGATCAGGTCGGGAATGATCTTGGTGCTCTGCATCTTCTGGTCGATTTCGGCGAGCGTGAAGATCTGCTTGCCGTATTCCGCCTCAAACTGCGCGCGAAATTTCGAGCGCAGGAGCGTTTCGGTAAAGGACTTGCTCAGCGGCATCAACTGCGCGACCGCGCGGTTGTAGTACTGCATTTCGCCGTCGTAGAACTTGTCCGTGGTATCCAGCGTGTTGCGGATGCTCGCCACGACATAGCTGGTTTCGAAATGCCCGCTCTCCTCCTGAGAGGCGAGATAGGCGCTTCTTGCTTCCTCATATGTCGCGGATTTTTTGAGCGCGCGCAAAAGCTGCTTGAGCTTCTTCTTCATCGCGCCCATATCCGGACGCTTGTACTCGATCTTTTGGAATGTTTCCATCGTCAGAGCAGTGCTATCGTTGTGCTCTGCCTGCGGGGTCTTCATCTCGTCCATGCTTCGCTCCTCTAAGGTGGCCGTATTTCCGCTGCGGGTGCAGGCGGATCTACCGATATTGTAGTACGCTTCGGATGCGTTTTGCAAGGTTGCGGCAGGCTTCGCTGACTGAAACGGAACAGGAAGTTTCACAACATGCGGTTTACTTTTCAAAACGAAACGGGGTATAATGAGTAAAAATCACGCAATCTGCGCGATTGTTTTTGTTTGCCGATGGGAAACCATTTTCAGATACCGCAAAAACACGGATGAACGGTTATCATTTGACCTGCTCTGTTTGATGAAGAAAACAAGAAACGGAGAACGCAATTGTTCGGAAACGCGTTTAAAAAGATGTTTTTTGTGCTCGTAGCACTTGCGCTGTTGCTTGGCCTTGGCGCGGGTGTGCTCTTTGGCGTGATTCCCGCGTTGCAGTATGAAGTCTGGCGGGCTGTGCCGGATGAAGAGCTCACGACGACGGTCATCGCGCAGGAAACGCCCGTTGCGCTTGACGCATCCACGCCGGAGCCGACGGCCACACCGGAGGCAGCCCCTGTGACGACGGAGGAATGGGTGGAGCGATATATGGCGACCATGAGCACGCAGGAAAAGCTCGGTCAGCTTTGCATGTTTGGCTTTTCCGGCACGTCGCAGGTGCAGGACCCGTTTGACACGATCTGGAACAGCTATTCTGTCGGCAACGCGATCCTGTATGGCTCAAACATCAAGAGCTCCAACAACGACGGCGGCTTCGGGCAGGCGACCAAGCTCACGGAGCAGATTCGCGCTACCGTCAACAGCGAGATTCCGCCGTTGATCGGCATCGATGTGGAGGGCGGCAGCGTCGTTCGCTTCCGCTGGAGTCCACAGCCGGTCTCCGCGCGCTCGCTCGGCAGACGGCGGGACACGGATTATGCCATGCAGCAGTTTAAAACCATCGGTTCAAAGCTTGTCAGCGTCGGCATCAACCTCGACCTGGCTCCCGTTCTCGACGTTTCCGAAAACCCCATGGATACCTTCCTCGAAACGCGGATCATCTCCGAGGATGCGAATATAGCGGCTGCCATCGGCAGCGCGGTCATCGACGGCCTCCACGCGGGCGGATGCCTCTCCAGCGCAAAACATTTTCCGGGACATGGCGGCACGAAGGAGGACTCGCATGCGGTGACGCCGGTCATCGATAAGACCGTGGAAGAGCTGCAAAGTTACGACCTCGTCCCGTTTGTCAGCGCGATCTCCTCCGGCGTGGACGCGATCATGATTGGGCACGTGCTCTATCCCGCGCTGGACAACACGGACATCGCCTCCATGAGCAAGCCCATCATGACCGATCTATTGCGCGATCAGATGGGGTTTGAAGGCTTGATCATCAGCGATGATTTCCGCATGGACGGACTCACCACGCGCTATGAGATAGGAGACGCCGCGGTTCGCTTCCTGCTCGCGGGCGGAGACGTGATTCTCTGCGGCGCGGTGAGTGAAAAGCAAGAGGCAATCGTCGAGGCGCTCAACGCTGCCGCGGCGGACGGGCGGCTCACGCAGGAACGCATCGACGAGAGCGTCAAGCGCGTTCTGATGAAAAAACAATCGCTCGGAACCTGGGATATCGAGGCTGCGATTGCGGCGCAGACGACGCAGGCACCGTAACGCAACATCATTTGCGACTTGGTATGAGCCGGGGGCGCGCGCTTCCGGCTCTTTTTACGCAAGGCATACCGGAACAACCGGAAAGAACGACGGCAAAACCTGCCGGGAAGGCATCCTGCGCCTTGATTTCTTGCGCGCCGGACGATAGAATGATGACATGGAAAATTCTAACCAACAACCATCACGCGCAAACTCGCGCGGCTGGCTGGTGCTATTACTCTCGGTCGTCGTCGCGGCAATCGCGGCGTATTTCCCGTTTGCGCTGCTGTTAGCGCCCGCGCTCTGGGCTTATGCCGGGGCACGGACAAGACCTGCTTGGATGATACTTCCCATCGCGGTGTTCGCGCTTTGCACGCTACAGATCAGCTCGTTCGGCATTCTTGCCGGGTTGTATGGAGCTTCCGCGCTCTGCGCAGTTCTCCTCTATGTGATGATGACGCGGCGCATGAGCAATTCGGACACGGCGCTGATCCTCGCCGGCGTGTTTCTGGTTGGGCTTTACGCAACCTTCTGCCTGCCGGGGATTCTGGCGGGAAGAGGCGCGTTTGCGGACATTCAAAACGCGATGAATGCGCTGATTGCAATGGATCGCGAGACGATCGCGCAGATGCCGCAGATCGACGCGAACATGGCGAAATCCATCATGGATACGATGAATTTGATCTACGAGTCGATACCGATCGGGTTCGTTGCCGTTCTGTGCATTGTTGCGAGCGTATTTGGACTCGGGAATCTGCTCTTTTTCCGGCTGTTTTGCAGAAAACATCCAGAGATTGCGATTTCTCCGATGCGCCCGTTTCGCAACTGGACACTGCCGAACAGCACGACACTTGGCTTGTTTGCAATCCTGATACTCTCGCTGATTGCGGAGCTTGCGGACTGGACAATTGCCGACGCGTTTGCCATGACGGCGAACATCCTCGTAGCGCTGCCGCTGTTTTTGCAGGGGCTCTGCGTCATCGACTACTTCATCGTCCGCTCCGGGAAGAACATCACGACAACCCGTGTTTTGATCTACATTGGTACAGCTGTTCTGTTTCAATATACGGCGATGGCGCTTCTTTTGATCGGTTGCTTTGACCAGATATTTAGGATTCGAATGCGGATGTCAACCCTCCCGCCAAGCGATGTGTAAACGCGCGGGATGTTCCATGAATCCAAAGCATCACGGAGCTTGCCTGCAATAACCATAAAACAATCAACGCAAAGGAGAGACGGTATGAAGAAGTCAAAGACGATCCTCCTGCCGCTGGGCATTCTGCTTGGCGTGCTCTGCGTGATGATCTATGTCTCCGGCTGGTATCAGCCATATCGGCTCAACATCGCGTTGATTGCGTTTGGCGTGAGCCTGATCGTACTCTTTTCCAGCATGATGATGGAGCGAAAGCGCGCGCGGCAAACACAGCAGCGCATGGATGACGTGTTTGCGGAGAATTCCGAGATTTCATCGAAGCTGGTCGATCAGGTTGCGATTCCCTGCGCGCTGATTGAGCGGGACGGAACAGTTGCCTGGCGCAACGAGAGCATGCAGAAGATCTATTCCGAGCCGGATATCTGCCGCGTGCAGCCGCACTTTGATTTTTCGGCGCCGCTCGTCGCGGTTCCGCTGGAGCTCGCAGGCAACGTCTATCAGGTGATGAGCGTGCCCGTGTACCGCGAGAAGGACGAGCGGGCGATGCTGTTTCAATACTGGCTGGACCGCACGGAGGCCGCGCACTATCAGCGGCTCTTTGAAGAGCAGATGCCGTATGTTGCGCTGATCTACATCGACAACTACGAAGAGCTTTCCGCGGATGTGCAGTTTCATAGGACGAGCGTATTCTCCGAGGTGGAGCGCTTGATCGCCGAGCTTGTCAAGGAGATCAACGGTGTGTATCGCCGCTATGAGAACGGGCGATTCTTTGTTGTATTTGAAGCGCAGCACCTTCCGCAGATGGAGCGCGCGCGGTTTCCGCTGCTGGAGCAGGCGCACGGAATCGACACGGGCACCAGCATGCTTGTTTCGCTCTCGATTGCCGTCGGTGCCGCGGATCGCGTCGCCCGCGCGGACGAGAGCGCCCGCCAGGCGATGGAGCTTGCGCTTGGTCGCGGCGGCGATCAGGCCGTCATCAAAAAAGGCGGCGGATATGTTTTCTACGGCGGCAGACGCCAGATGGAGGCCATGCAGAGCCGCGTGAAGATGCGACTTTTCAGCAAAGCCTTGCACCAGCTCTTCGACAATACGGGAGATGTATTCATCGTCGGCCACAGCAGACCGGATATGGACTGCATCGGTTCCGCGCTCGGCGTCGCCACCTGCGCAAAACAGGCGGGTTCGCGCGCCTATATCGTGCTCGGCGAGCAAAACAACATGATCGAGCACGCGCTGGAGCTCATTCGCGACAACCAGGCGTTCAACTCGATGCTGATTACCCCGGAGCATGCGGAGCGCATCATGCGTCCCACCAGCGTGCTGGTCGTGGTGGATACCCAGCGGGTGGGCTCGCTGGTTGCGCCGAAGCTATTGGAGCTCGCGGGACGCGTGGTCGTGATCGACCATCACCGCAGAGGCGCGGATCACATCGACAACCCCACGCTGCATTTCCTCGAAGCGCGCGCTTCCTCCACGAGCGAGCTCGTCACGGAGCTATTGCAATACTTCGACGCAAATCTTCGCCCGCCGGCGCTGGTCTGCGGGACGCTGCTTGCGGGCATCACGATCGACACCAAGCACTTTGCGTTCAACGTCGGTTCCCGCACGTTTGAGGCGGCGGGGTATCTTCGCAAGAACGGCGCGGAGACGAGCATTGTCAAGCAGATGTTCCAAGAGGATATGGAGAGCTTTGGCGACGTTGCAACCACCGTGCGCAGCGCGGAGGTGCTACCCGGTGGCGTCGCGCTTGCGAGCGTCGGCGAGGAGATGAACAACGCGCCGCTCATCGCGGCAAAATCGGCGGACGAGCTCATCGGCATCAAGGGAATCGAGGCCGCGTTTGTGCTCGGGCGCGACGGCGAGAGCATCAGCGTCAGCGGGCGCTCGCTGGGCAACATCAACGTACAGATCATCTGCGAACGCCTCGGCGGCGGGGGACACCTCACCATGGCGGGCGCGCAGTTGAGCGATATCGAACTCGACGAAGCGGAGGCGAAGGTGCGCACCGCCATCGAACTATACATGCAGGAGGTTCAAAACACACTATGAAGCTACTATTGGAGCAAGACGTTAAGGGAACAGGTAAAAAGGGCGAGATCGTGGACGTATCGGATGGCTACGCGCGTAATTTTCTCCTGCCGCGTAAGCTGGCTACCCCCGCGGACGCACAGGCGATCAACGCCGCGAGCATTCAAAAGAGCGCAGCCGCGCACAAGAAATTTCAGGCGGGGCTTGCCGCGCGCGAGCTTGCCAAGCAGCTCGAAGGCGCTGTGATCACCGTGAAAGCCAAGGTCGGCGAAAACGGGCATCTCTTCGGCGCGATCACGGGCAAGGAGATTGCGGCGGCGATTGCGGAGCAGAAGAAAGTGGAGATCGACAAGAAGAAGATCGCGCTGGCGGACCCCATCCGTGCGCTGGGCGAATACAACGTCCGCGTGAGCCTGTATGAAAACACGTTTGCGCAGTTGAAGGTCGTCGTCGAAAAGTGCTGATCTGCCACAGCCCGGCAAAGAGCCGGTGCGGCAGAGACCCTAGCAACTAAGCGGATCGGAGCACCCGATGGAACAATATGAATTCAATCAGGACGCGGGCAGTATGACCACGCTTCCGCACGTGAGCGACGCAGAGCGCTCCGTGCTCGGCAGCATGCTCATCGACGGCGGTGCGCTGGAAGTCAGCCTCGAGCAGCTGCACGAGGAGGATTTTTACGTACCCGCAAACGCGACGATCTTCGCCGCGATGCGGGATGTACGCGCGGGCGGAAACGCGGTAGACCTCGTGACCCTGACCGCGGAGCTGGAGCGGCACAACAAGCTGGAGATGGCGGGGGGACTGGCCTACCTGACCGATCTCGTAACGTTTGTGCCTACCGCCGCGAACGTTTCGCACTATATCAACCTCGTGGAGACCAAGAGCACGCAGCGCGCACTCATCCGCGCGGGCAGTGAGATCATGCGGGACGGCATGGACGACGAGAAAGAGCTGGACGACACGCTCAACCTCGCCGAAAAGCGCATCTACGAAATCTCCATGCGAAAGGTTCAGGGAACGCTGGTTCCCATGGAGCAGATCGTGCCGGAGGCATATAACCTCATCGGCGAACTCGCGCAGCGGCGCGGAAAGATCACGGGAATCCCGAGCGGGTTTATCGAGCTGGATCGCATGACAAACGGCTTTCAAAAGAGCGATTTGATCATTGTGGCCTCCCGTCCCGCCATGGGTAAATCGAGCTTTGCGATGAACGTCGCCCAATATGCGGCGGTTCACAACGCAAAGACGGTCGTGGTATTCAGCCTTGAGATGAGCAGCGAACAGCTCGTCATGCGTATGCTCTGCACGGAAGCTTCCGTCGATTCCCAGCGGATCAAGGAAGGCCTCATCGGCAGCAACGAGATGAACTCCCTCATGGAGGTCATGGACCCCATGAGCCGCGCAAAGATCTACATCGACGACAGCAGCGGCGCGAGCGTGCCGATGATTCGCAGCAAGTGCCGCAGGCTCTCCGCGCGCGCGGGGCTGGACATGATCGTGATCGACTACCTCCAGCTCATGCAGGCAAGCGGCAACCGCAAGGACGGCAACCGCATGCAGGAGATTTCCGACATGACGCGCCAGCTCAAGCTGCTTGCACGCGAGCTCAACGTGCCGATCATCCTCCTGTGCCAGCTCAACCGCGGCCCGGACACCAGAACCGACCACCGACCGGTCATCTCCGACCTTCGTGAGAGCGGCTCCATCGAGCAGGACGCCGACATGGTCATCTTGCTCTATCGACCCGCTGTCTATATGGACACGCAGGAGTACGAGATGGGCGACAACACGAGCCAGATCATCATCGCCAAACACCGCCACGGCTCGACCGGCGTGGTCAAGCTGCTCTGGCAGGGCGAATACACACGCTTCCGCTCCATTGCGCAGGAGAACCAGTAAGCGAGGGCGGAAGCCACCGGTAAAGGAATGGAAAACACATGAAAAATTCAGATATGTTTGCCGATCTTTCCACGACGCAGGCGTGGCGGCTCTTTACGGAGACGACCTATCCCTGGGAAGTGTTGCCGCAAATCAAGGCGTTTGTACGCGCGCTTGGGCCGACGCTCTCGCCCGCGGAATACGACCATCCCAGCGAGGAGGTTTGGATTCACAAGAGCGCGGTGCTGTACCCGAATATCTTCATCGCGGGGCCTACCATCATCGGCGAGGGAACCGAGGTGCGTCCCGGCGCGTTTATCCGCGGGAGCGTGCTCGTCGGCCGCGGTTGCGTGGTCGGCAACTCCACGGAACTAAAAAACTGCATCCTATTCGACAAGGTGCAGGTGCCGCATTATAACTACGTTGGCGACAGCATCCTCGGTAACTTTGCGCATATGGGCGCGGGGTCGATCTGCTCCAACGTCAAGAGCGACAAAACGCTCGTCGTCGTTCGCCATGAGCGGTTGCTGCTCGAAACGGGGCTGAAGAAGTTCGGCGCGATCCTCGGCGACCATGTCGAGGTCGGCTGCAACAGCGTCCTCAACCCCGGCACGGTGTTGGAACCATACGCCTCTGTCTATCCGCTGTCGCGTGTGCGCGGCGTGGTCAAGGCGGGGCACATCTTCAAGGCTCAGGATGACATCGTTCCGCGCAAATAATTCGAAATCAGCCGCGTGGCAGGCGGGCAAGGAAGCCCGGTATGTGCGCGGTTTTTTGTTGCCAACTTGTGGGAAAGTGCAGCAGTTTTTGACAAAAGAAACGCTGGATTTTCGAAGTTTGTAAGATTGTGAAAAGCTCGCAACATTCCGCACAATCCGGTGTTTCGCCGTTGGGAATCGGCTATACTATGCTTATGATTACGTTTCGACACCATTCCAGATATCTTTCGTTTCGCAGGCCGCAGGGAGCGGTTCCCTGCAACACGAACATACGCATTGAGGCCGAGATCGGCGGAGATGGCGGCGCGCATGTGCAGCTCCGCCTCTACAACCAGCTCGGCGTGGAGTCTTTTTTTGAATTGACGCGCGAGGGCGACCGTGTGCACGGGGAGATTCCCATGCCGGGCGTGCCGTGCCTCGTTTGGTATTATTTCATCATTCGCACCTCGGACGGGCGCACGCAGTATTACGGCGCGGACAGCGGCGAGGGCAGGCTGGAATCCCACGCGCCGCGCTCCTACCAGATCACGGTGTACGACGGCGGCTTCCAGACGCCTGAACATTGGCGCGAAGGCATCGTCTACCAAATCTTTCCCGACCGTTTCCGCAGGAGCAGCTGGGAGGACTTTCGCGAGCGCGCGAAATATCACGCGAACATCGGACGGTTTTTGCGCATCCACGACCGCTGGAGCGAGGAGGTTTGCTATACGCCCGCAGCAGGCGCGGAGGAATACGAACCCAACGACTTTTTCGGCGGAGACGCAAACGGCATCCGCGAGAAGCTCGGTTATCTCAAATCGCTGGGCGTGACCTCGATCTATCTCAACCCGGTCTTCGAATCCGCGAGCAACCACCGCTATGACACGGCGGACTACCACCGCATCGACCCGATCTTCGGCAGCGAGGACGACTTCCGCGCGCTCTGCGCGGAGGCGAAAGCGCACGGGATTCGCATTATGCTCGACGGCGTGTTTTCGCACACGGGCGCAGACAGCCGCTATTTCGACAAATTCTTGCGCTATGACGATGTCGGCGCGTATGAATCGGACGACTCGCCTTACAAGAGCTGGTACCGCTTTGCGGGCGACCGCAAGCATTACGACAGCTGGTGGGGATTCCCCAGCCTGCCCAACGTCAACGAGCTGGAGCCGGGCTATACGGACTTCATCGCGGGCGAGCACGGCGTGCTGTCGCATTGGGCAGAGGACGGCGCGACCAGCTGGCGGCTGGACGTGGCGGACGAGCTGCCGGACGAGTTCATTCGCGTTCTACGTAAAAGGCTCAAGCAGAACGATCCGGAGGGCGTGCTCCTCGGCGAGGTTTGGGACGACTGCTCCAACAAATACGGCCCGGAGGGCAGGCGCGGCTATGTCAGCGGAGATGAGCTGGACAGCGCCATGAACTACCCCTTCACCGAGGCCGCGATATCGTTTCTGACCGCGCGGACGGACGCCTACGCGCTCGACCACGCGCTGCAAACCCTGCGGGAACATTACCCGAGGCCGTTCTTCGAGGCTTGCCTGAACCTGATCAGTTCGCACGACATCATCCGCGCGGCAACCGCGCTCTCCGGAGCACCGGATCGCAACGCGGTCTCGCGCAAGGTGCAGGCGACCTACCGACCCAGCGAGCAGGATCAAAAGAAGGGCTACCTTCGCCTGATTCTCGCCGCGGCTCTCCAGATGTCGCTCCCGGGCGTGCCTTGCGTCTACTATGGAGACGAGGCGGGCATGACGGGCATGAGTGATCCCTTCAACCGCGGAACGTATCCGTGGGGTTCGGAGAACGAGGCGGTGTTCGCGGGATATTCTGCGCTGATGCGAGCGCGAAAGGAAAGCGCGGCGCTCAAGCGCGGGCTCTGCCGCATGGGCGCGCTCTCGCCGGAGGTATTCGCGGTGTTGCGGTGGCTGCCGGAGAGCGGCGAGCAGGCGCTGCTGCTGATCAATCGCGGCGAACGTGAGCAGGCGGTGACGCTGCACCCGGACGACATTCCGCAAGGAGCGGACGGGGAGACACCGATCACGCTCGATCAGCCGATGACGGACGTGCTCACGCAGGAGGTTCTCGTGCCGGTTGACGGTGAGGCAAGAACCACGCTCCCGCCGCTGACTGCGCGGCTGTATCTGACAAAACAAGATTGAACATGACCAGTAAGGCAAAAATATCGAAGCCGTTCGATATGCACGATAGAAAACCAAAGTGAGGGAAACCGGATGTTTCAACAACAAAGAAGAGGGATTGACGAGCTTTCGCGCACGATGCTGATCGCAGCGCTTGTGCTGTCCATCATCGGCATGATCGTTTCCAAATCGGTCGGCTGGCTTAGAATCGTACTCAGCCTCCTCAGCGGCGCGCTGCTGGTTCTGATCGTCATCCGCATGACGAGCAAGAACTTCAACAAGCGCTATCAGGAGAACATGAAGTACCTGACCTACGAAACCGCGGTCAAGGACTGGTTCCGCCGCACGTTCCGCGCGAAAAGCGCAGGCGGCGCTTATCAGGCTCCGCGTGCCAAGCGCGCCGGGAAGAACCCGACCTGGGCGGAACTCAAGCAATATAAATACCTGATCTGCCCGCAATGCGCGCAGAGGCTCCGCGTTCCGCGCGGAAAGGGCAGAATCCGCGTGACCTGCACCCACTGCGGGAACGTGTTCGAAACCCGCAGCTGACGAGGTTTTTCGCAGAAACACCACGTTTTTGGCCAAGTTTCGTTGTAAAAACACTTTCTTTTTTCGGGAATCATGATATACTAGTAAAAAGCTAGTGATTAAACGGCGAAACAACTAATTTGGAGGACGATACACATGCAGGCAACGAAAGATATGCTCATTCAGCAGATGATTGAGCTGGACGAAGGCACCGCAGATATTCTGATGAACGCGGGCATGCATTGCCTCGGCTGCGCGATGGCGCATGGCGAGTCGATTGAGCAGGCTTGCGCGGTTCACGGAATCAATTCCGACGCGCTCATCGCAGATATCAACAAGTATCTCGCGGGCAAGTAACGTAGCAGAACACAAACTTGTGCAAGCCAGCCGCGGAGTCCGCTCTGCGGCTTTTTTGCGCCGTTTTCCGCGAAAATAGGGGCTTGTTTCACATTCGTTCACATCCTCGACGGAAAAAAGGCATTCTCACAGGTGCCCTGACATGATACAATGTTTTGCGGATGCAGAAAGGAAGCGGCATATGTTTGGCTATATCCGCCCGCTCGAGTGCGAACTCAAGGTGCGGGAACAGGCGGAATACCGCGGAATTTATTGCGGACTATGCAAGAGCATCGGCAGACGCTACGGTCAGCTGGAGCGCCTGACGCTGAGCTATGACTGCGCGTTTCTCGCGCTGACGCTGATGGCGATCAATGGCGACGCAAAGTTTACCCGCGGAAACTGCGGCCCGCGCATCTATCGCGGCAAGCGCCCGATTGCGGACACCTCGCCGACGCTGGACTATACGGCGGACGTGAATGTGCTACTCGCGTGGTATAAAGCGGCCGACGACGCGGCGGACGAAAAGGGCGCAAAAGCAGCCGCTGCATGCGTCGCGCTCAGGCGCGCCTATCGCAAAGCCGCGCGCGCAAACCCGGAGCTGGATCACCAGATCGGCGAGAGCATGAAGCGCCTGCACGAGCTGGAGCGCGAAGGCTGCCGCGAGGTGGACGAGCCGAGCAACGCCTTTGGCAAGCTGCTTGCCGCCGTGATCCTCAACGCGCCGACGCTGCCCGAGAGCGAGAAAACAGCCGCGCAGTGGATGTATTATAACCTCGGCAAGTGGATCTATCTCATCGACGCATGGGACGACCGCAAGAAGGACGAGGAGAATAAGAGCTACAACCCGTTTTTGCTCTCCGGCATGGGCCGCGAGCAGGCGGAGTTTCTGCTGAATATCACGCTCAACGAGGCGAAGAAGGCCTACGACCTGCTTTCGCTGAAAGCACCTGGCGGCGTGCTGGAAAACATCATGATATTGGGACTTGTGCATACGCAGGAGCGTGTGCTTGCGGAAAAGGAAGTCTGCGCGGCGGAGAATAACGCCCCGCAGAGGGATGAAGGAGACAAGGAATGAACCCCTACAAAGTGCTTGGCGTGAGTGAAAACGCTACGCAGGAGGAGATTCGCGCGGCTTATCTGGAGCTCGTGAAGAAGTACCATCCGGATAAATACACGGACAATCCCCTCAAGGAGCTGGCTGGCGAGAAGCTCAAGGAGATCAATCAAGCCTACGAAATGCTCACCAAAAAGCAGACCACGACCAGCGGTTCTGGCTATGGCTCCTCGTCCAACGGCGCATACGGCTCCTATAACGCGGGCGGAACCTATTCGCGGCCCGGCGGCACGGCGTATAGCGGGCCGTTTGCCGCGGAGTTTGCGCGCGCGCGCTCGTTCATCAACCAAAACAACCTCGATGCCGCGCAGGCGGTGCTGAACAGCGTTTCGGTTCACAATGCGGAGTGGAACTACCTTTCCGGCGTGATCTTCCTGCGTCAGGGGTCTTACCAACGTGCAATCGAGTGCTTCGGTCGCGCATATGACGCGGAGCCGGATAATCCCGAGTACCGCAACGCGTATCTTTCGCTCAACAACTCCGGCCGTGCTTACCAGCGCAACACGACGGGAAACATGGACGCTTCGCCTTGCTGCGACGTTTGCAGCGCGCTGATGTGCCTCAACTGTTGTTGCGGCGGAGATCTCTGCTGATCCTTACCTTCGATAATCGAATCAGGATGCAAAAAAATGCCGCGAAAGCGGCATTTCTGATAGAAATGGATTTAATCTAAGAATTTTCGCCGTCGACGACGAGATCGCATTGCGAGAGGATATCGAGCGCTTCAAAATACCGGTTTTCCAGCGGAATCCAACGCTCGCGGAACACGGGGAGCGCCGCTTCGCCGTTTCGCGCGAGGATGCGAGACGCCTGAAGCGCGGGATCAATCCGGCAGAACACCTTGAGCGTGTAATATGGCGCGAGCAGCGGATGCAGGCTGTATGCGCCCTCGATGATTGCGACGCGCTTGGGAGAAACGAGAACAGGATCAAGCAGCGCATCCGCATGGCAGTCATATTTTTGCACGGTTGCCCGCTCTCCGCGGGAAACGGGCAGGAGCACCTGCGCAAGAAAACGCTCCGAATCGACGTTACCGCCGGGCTGGCTGAGCCGCTGCGGCGAGCGCATGTGCGGTTGGAGGAAGTAGTCATCCAGATGAAACACGTTTGCATCAAGCAAACTGCCGAGGCGTTGCGAGAGCGTGGTTTTGCCCGCGCAGCAGTTGCCGTCGACGGCGATGAGTACGCGTTCGCTCGTGCGGAGAAGCGCTTCAACGCGCGCTTTGATGACGATTTCGGCTTCGTTGGATGTGAGGATCTGGCTCGTTTGGGGCATTGGGTTCTCCTTGCGCTTGGTGTATCGCTGGACGCGATCGAAACTCGAAGAGTATTATAACACAAGAAGCGGATTCGGGCGATTACCGTACAATTCAATTATGAGAGGAGTAGGCGATGATTCTGGAGACTGAGCGGTTGATTCTGCGCGAAATGACGTAGGAGGATTACCCGGCGCTTGCGCAGATTTTGCAGGATCGCGAGGCGATGTTTGCCTACGAGCATGCGTTCTCCGACGAAGAGACGCAGGCGTGGCTCAACCGCATGCTGGAGCGATATCGCACGGACGGCTACGGCCTCTGGGCGGTGGTACGGAAGGAGACGGGCGAGATGATCGGCCAATGCGGACTCACGCGGCAGCGCGTGGAGGAGCGCGAGGTGTTGGAGATTGGCTACCTCTTTCAACGCAAGCATTGGAAGCAGGGCTACGCCATCGAGGCCGCGCGCGCCTGCAAGGCATTCGCGTTTGAAACACTCAACGCGGACGAGGTGTTTTCCATCGTGCGGGACAACAACATTGCCTCGATGAACGTCGCCATCCGAAACGGAATGACCATCCGCTGCCGGTTTACTAAGCACTATTACAACACAGACATGCCGCACTACGCGTTCTCCATTCGAAATGAGCAGTATTTCGCGGGCAAATAAAAAACCCGTTCGCGCGGTGGCGGACGGGATAGAGGCGATAGAACCGTTACGAACCAATGGTCAGGTGATTTCGCAGGCGAACCCAGCGTACCGCGCCGTCGACCGGCGGACGATCATTGACGCGCAGAGAGAAGCATTTACCCCGGCGGCGGAAGAGCTCGTATTCGATCATGCGGCGATAGGCGGGGGGAGCGACTGCGGTCATGATGGAGCCCGAGAGCGCAACCTGTATCGTCTGCTTGAGCCGGAGAGAATCGGATACCGCGATGATGCAGTCCGCGGCGTGGCTCGCGGCAAGCGCCGCATAGCGAAGCGCAATTTCATCGCTGGTTTCCACCGCGGTGAAGAACAGCCCGATCAGCTGGCGCGCGGCTTCTTCGTTTTGAATGCGCGCGGCGGAGGAGAGAAACGCCTCCGGTGACTTGATATCAAACAGCGTAAAATACGCATCCTTGAGCGCAGTGTAGGGCTTTTCGAAGAAGAGATGCTGATACACGCATCGATAGACGAACGCCGCGATATCAAACCCGCCGCCGGTGTCTCCGCTGAGTACGCCGATTCCGCCGAACTGTGCGCGTTCACCTTCCGCGTTCATTCCGGCGCAGGTAACGCCGGAACCTGCGGAGTAGCAGATGCCAACGCCACTGTCGATGCCCGCCATTACGCCGAGATAGCCGTCGTTGCAGACAAAATTATGGCTGAGTCCGTGTGCACGTAGCGCCTGCTGCAGCGCGCTTGCCTGCTCCGAATAATCCGCGCCCGCAAGCCCAAGCACCGCATCGGTCACCTGACTCAGCGAATAGCCCTGCGCTTCCAGCAGGGTCTCGATGGATTCCACAAGCACGTCCGCCGCATCTTCAAATCCGCCGGGCATGGTCTCGTGGTTGCTTGCACCCCCGCGGTGCGCGGCAATGACCACGCCGGACGCGTCGAGCAGGCGATATTCGGTTTTGGAGTTACCGCCGTCGACGGCCAGATAGCAGCGTTTCTCGTCCATATATGTAATCCTTACTGTGGTGTGATACAAAAGAGCTGCGGCCTAGAATAGATTCAGAAGGATGGAAAGTCGATACAAATCAGGTTGGATACGATCAAAATTGAGCGGGCTTACTGCGCAAAGAAATTGGGAAGAAGTGAGCGGTTTTGCTCCAGCATTTCAAGAAGGCAGGGTTGAGCACGATCCAGATCGGCCGTGATGGGGTTGCAGGCCAGCGCACGGAGCGCTGTTTGGCGGTCTCCCGTCATCGCAGCCTGCACGGTGAGCGTTTCATATGCTTTCACGCTGGTGAGCAGCGCCCGGAGCGTATCGCAGGGCGAAACGGTCAGCGGCATACGACGGATGCTATTCTTCTCGACATAACAGCAGGTTTCAATCACGCTGTTGTCGGGTAAAAAGTCGATCACACCCTTATTTTGCACGTCGATCACATGATAGCCGGGCTCCGCGCCGGAAAGCGACGCGATCAACGCGATTGCCGCCTCCGAATACAGGTGTCCGCCGCGCTCCGCCAGCATCGGCGGTACGGTGCGATTCCGCTCGTCCGCATAATAGGATAGCAGGCGGGTTTCGATATCGACACAGGCTTCTCCGCGCGTTTGCGGCGCAGCCTTTTGTTCGTTGAGTTTTCTCTCGTGATAGAAGAAGTATTGCAGATAATCGTTGGGAATGGCGTTTAGTAGCTCGATGATGGGACGATAGTTTTGAATCCACGGGTCCTGCGCGGACGCTTGATCCAGAACACCTTGCGTCAGCAACCCGGGCAGCACGTTCTTAACGCCGACATGTACCGCGGCGACCGCGCCGCAATGGTTGAGTGACACCGTCTCCAACCGCACCTGATCCATCGGCAGGCGCAGGAGCTTCGAAACGCGTTCCTGAATCCCAATCGGCAGATTGCAAAGCCCAACCGATTTGACGTTGGTGTGATTGAGCAGAAACTCCGTAACAATGCCGGAGGGATTGGAAAAATTGATCAGCCAGGCTTCGGGCGCGTATTGCTCGATGGCGCTTGCGATTTTGCCCATCTGCGGAATCGTGCGCAAGGCGTTGGTGAAGCCGCCGATGCCGGTCGTCTCCTGACCGATGAAGCCGTAGCCGAGCGGAATCTTCTCGTCGCGAATGCGTGCCTCAAGCCTGCCCGCTCGAATCTGCGCGACCACGAAGTCTGCGCCGTCCAGCGCGCGCGGCAGATCGATTGTGCGCGTGATGCGCGGCTCCATGCCGTTTTCCAGCAGCACGCGCTCGCAAAACTCACCGACGATATTGAGCCGGGATTCGTCGATATCGCTCAGGCGCAGTTCATCCAGCTGAATCTTATCCTTGCGGCGGATCAGTCCCTGCATCAGCTCGGGACAATAGGTGCTGCCTGCACCGACGATTGCCAGCTTGATGCCCATATGCCGCCTCCAAAAAGAAATGAAATGAAATTGTCATGTGACAATGTGTCTTGTATCGCGAGCGGTAAGAACCGTTACACTTGGAATAGTATAGCACAATTTATTTTTCGCGTGCTATGATTCTTGGAAAAAAATACAATGTAATTGCATCTCCAAATGTAACATTTATTTGATAGAGTAAAATTGGATTGATTTTCTACGATCTAGCGATCGCGATAAAAACGAGAGAAACGCCACGCAATTGGCATGCAGAAATATTACAATGTAACACGATCGGTTCACGAGCCTGTGCTGTATTATGGAAGCGTTATCCTGATTCAAGGTTAACACGCGTAACTCAAATTGATTCACTTGTATAGATGACATATTTGAATCGGAGAATATCGCTCGCATTTTGATTCGAATGGTTACAAAACGCACGAAAACGATTTCGAGTACCGTTCGTAAATTCATTGTGTTCTATTGTATCCGCGTGTTGGATAACAGAAATATATAGTCGAAAACACAATTGACCGAAAAGAGCAAAAGAAAGAAAAATAGATTCATATGAAACAGTAAAACGTACTATCACTGTCAATGCCACAAAAAAGTTTTAATTAAACTTTATTCTGGCTCTTTTCTTCTGTCCAGTTATATAGTAAAATGAATTTAACGGTTCTTCCGAGTACCAGTGAGGATAGAGCTGACGGCGCAGGGATATCGCCTTGTGTCAACCCCGTATCGCTGCTTTAAATTCACGAAAAGCAGATACTGTCAACATCAGTTGGAGGAGAGAGAACAAATATGGACATTGGAGCAAGCATCAAGAGACTTCGGAAATCCCACGGCGAAACGCAGCAGCAGCTTGGCGAGTCGGTTGGCGTAGTACAACAGTCCGTCGCCGCGTGGGAATCCAACCGTTGCATGCCGGACATCGCTTCCCTGGTTGCGATCGCGACGCATTACAACACCTCGACCGACAGCATTCTCGGACTGACCGAGGAACCGAGCTATCTGTTCGACACGGAAGGCATGCAGTCGTACCGTAACGACGTAGCATTGGCTGACCGCCTGCCGAGCGAGATCCGTGAAGGCGTTCTGGCGCTGATTCGCCTGGAGCGCGTGAAGTACGGCCGCTGAAACAGGATTGACCTCCGCCGGCCCGGGAGGAGGAAGCAAGGTAAACCGACACAGATACCCATAGGCCATCCAACAGGAAACAGCCGAAATCCAAACGCACGATATGCGCGCCGGAAGAAGTTCGTTTCCTGTTTCTTTGTATTTTGGAAAGAAACCGCATGCTCTGGTGATTATACTGCATACAAACATACATTATGCAAAAGGGTTGCATCCCGGCATTCGATCATATATAATGCACATAGATCGTTTCTTGTGTTCAACTCTCAAACTTTATGAGGTGAATTATGGATTACAAAGCCATAGCGGAACAGGTGGGGCCGCGCGTCGGCGCCACGCAGGAGTGGATTTTTCATGTGCTTCGGGAAGGCATCATCAGCGGCAAGCTGCCGGGGGGCATGCAGCTCAAACAGGACGAGATTTCCGCGGCGCTCAACGTCAGCCACATTCCGGTGCGTGAGGCGCTCAGAAGACTCGAAGCGCAGGGGCTTGTCCGCATCCACGCCAATCGCGGAGCCGCGGTAACGGAGCTCACGCGGAGCGAACTGTTAGATATGATGGAAGTGCGTGCGACTCTTTCCGTCATGATGATGCGCAACAGCGCGCCGATGCTCACGAAAGCGGATTTTGACGCGCTGGACGAGATCGTTCGTCAGCAGCGGGAGACCAACGTGGATGACATCGTCCGTTCAGAGGAGCTCAACTACAAGTTCCATGAGATTTTGACCTCGCATGCGAAGAACTCGATGGCAAACTTCCTGCTGGAGTTGGTGCATGCCAACATCGACCGTTATCTGCGCGCAAGCTTCTACGGAACCCAGCAGACGCGCGAGGTTTCGATCAACGAGCACGAGGCAATCATCATGACCTGCCGCGAAGGGGATTTCGACAGCGCCTGCAACCTGCTGCGCGACCACATCCTCAACGCAAAACAGTTTATTCCGAATACAATGAAATAACCGGACCTTCGTCTCAAACAACAGGCTCAAGATTGAGCCTGTTTTTTATGCGCGCATTTTCAGGCAAACGATTGTCGTAATTCTCTGCGGTACTATATATAGGAAGAAGAATCAAAAGGAGTACTAGATCGCGTTTCTGATCCGTAAATGAGTGCGCGAGTGCAGCAAGAACGCGTTTCGCGGTGTTGCGCGGCAGGAAAAAGTGTGATATACTCCCTGAGCGGTTAAAAAAGCGCAAAAAACGTTGGATTTTGATAGGATCGGACGCAAAATTGCGCAAAACGCCGCATTCGACCACTTCCGCCGGAAATTGCCCGTTTGCGGGCAAAACATGCAGAGCATCGTTCGCGAAAATAGTTGCTCAAATTCTTAAAATTCTTCTTGCAATCCCTACCCAGACTGTGTAAAATAAGACTGTTCGCGCCGCAAAGGCGATGTTTTTGCGCGTGAAAGGGATGATCGGGAGGTTGCCGGTTCTGCCATCCGGGTAATTTCCGCTCAGACCCAACGTCCGTATCATGGACGAGGGTGAGTCTACGGAGCAATTCGTGTAAGTCCCGAACGAGTTTAGCGCACAGCCGAGAGGCTGCGCCTGCCTTATGAAGAAGGAAACACACGGCTTTGTGTACCGCCCCCTATTACGAAGGAGGATATCAATAACATGGCAAACAGAATTCGCATCAAGCTCAAGGCGTATGAAAGCTCTCTGATCGATCAGAGCGCGGAGAAAATCGTTGAAACCGCCAAGAGAACCGGCGCGCAGGTCAGTGGCCCGATCCCCCTGCCCACGGAAACGGAAATCGTTACCATTCTGCGTGCAACCCACAAGTACAAGGATTCCCGCGAACAATTCGAGATGCGCACACACAAGCGCCTGATCGACATTCTCCAGCCGTCTTCCAAGACCGTTGACGCGCTGATGAAGCTTGATCTCCCCGCTGGTGTTGACATCGAGATCAAACTGTAACCAACCGGAGGTAAACATGAAGAAAGCCATTTTGGGCAAAAAGATCGGTATGACGCAGATGTTCCGAGCTGACGGTACCATGATCCCCGTGACAGTCATCGAAGCCGGTCCGTGCCCCGTCATCCAAAAGAAGACCGTCGGGACGGACGGATACGAAGCTGTTCAGGTAGGCTTTGGCGAGCTGCGTGAAAAGCTCTCCAACAAGCCGAAAACGGGGCATTTTGCCAAAGCGGGCGTGAAACCCCTCCGTTATATGAGAGAGTTCAAGCTCGACGACGCGAAGAACTTCGAAGTCGGCCAGGTCATCAAAGCGGACATGTTCGTTGAAGGTGACAAAGTCGACGTGCGCGGCGTAAGCAAAGGTAAGGGCTTCCAGGGCGTCATCAAGCGTTGGAACCAGAGCCGCGGTAAAATGACACACGGTTCCCACTTCCATCGCGCACCTGGTTCTATGAGTGCAAACTCGAGCCCGTCCCGCGTATTCAAGCACAAGAACCTTCCCGGCCACATGGGCAACGAAACCGTCACCGTGCAAAACCTCGAAGTTGCGCGCGTGGACGCAGAGCGTAACCTGCTGCTCGTCAAGGGCGCGGTTCCCGGCCCGAAGGGCGGCCTCGTTTCCGTAACGAGCACCGTGAAGTAAGGAGGAGCAAGAGAATGCCTAAAGTAGCAATTGTCGACATCACCGGCAAAAAGGTCGGCGAATACGAGCTCTCCGAAAACACTTTTGGACAGCCTGTCAATCAGTTCGTTCTGCACGAGGTCGTCAGAGCGCACCTCGCAAACTGCCGTCAGGGCACGCAGAGCGCACTTACCCGTGCGGAAGTCTCCGGCGGCGGCATCAAACCCTGGCGCCAAAAGGGCACCGGCCGTGCCCGTCAGGGTTCCACACGTTCGCCCCAGTGGCGTCACGGCGGCGTGGTGTTCGCGCCCAAACCCCGCGACTACACGATCCGCGTCAACAAGAAGGTCAAGCGCCTCGCAATGAAGAGCGCGCTGTCCGGCAAGGTTCTCGATAACGAACTCGTTCTCTTCAACGAGCTGAACCTCAAGGCCGCAAAGACCAAAGAAATGGTCAAGGTTCTCGAAGCCGTCAAGGCGGAGCAGGCCCTCATCGTCCTGCCGGAACCCAACGTCGCTGTGGAGCGCGCTGCGCGCAACATCCCCGGCGTGAAGACCACCCTGGTCGGCACCCTGAGCGCGTACGAGATTCTCAAGTATAAGGTGCTGATCCTCACCGAGGAATCGGCCAAGAAGATCGAGGAGGTGTACGCGTAATGAAGAGCGCCTATGACATCATCAAAAAGCCGGTTCTGACCGAGAAATCCTACGATCAGTTCGCGAGCAAGACCTATACCTTCGAAGTGGACAAGACCGCCAACAAGATCGAGATCAAGAAGGCAGTCGAAGAAATCTTCGATGTGGAAGTCGAAAGCGTGCATACCATCAATTGCGACGGCAAAATGCGCCGCCAGGGGAATTCCTCCGGCCGCACGCCGAGCAGCAAAAAGGCCTATGTGAAGCTCAAGGAGAACTCCAAAGGCATCGAGTTCTTCGACAGCATCTCGCAGTAAGGGGAGGACGAACCATGGGTATCCGTAAAATCAACCCGATCACGCCTGGCCAGCGCTTCATGACGGTTTCTTCTTTTGAAGAGATCACCAAGAAGACGCCGGAACGCTCGCTGGTCGAAGATAAGAAAAAGAATGCCGGTCGTAACGTCTCCGGCAAGATCACCGTTCGCCACCAGGGCGGCGGCGCGCGCCAGAAGTACCGTATCATCGACTTCAAGCGCAACAAGGACAACGTGCCCGCGAAGGTCTTCTCCGTGGAGTACGATCCCAACCGCTCGGCGAACATCGCGCTGCTCCATTACCTCGACGGCGAGAAGCGCTACATCATCGCCCCGCTCGGCCTCAAGGTTGGCGACATGATCGTCTCCGGCGAGACCGCCGACATCAAGGTCGGCAACGCGCTCCCGATCGCGAACATCCCGGTCGGCACGATGATCCACTGCATCGAGCTCAAACCCGGCAAGGGCGCGCAGCTCGTCCGCTCCGCGGGCAACGCGGCGCAGCTGATGGCAAAGGAAGGCGCGTATGCGCAGGTTCGTCTGCCCAGCGGCGAAGTGCGTCTCATCCCGATGAACGCGAAAGCCACGATCGGCCAGGTCGGCAACATCGACCACGCGAACATCCAGATCGGTAAAGCAGGCCGCAAGCGTCACATGGGCGTCCGCCCGACCGTGCGCGGCAGCGTCATGAACCCCTGCGACCACCCGCACGGCGGCGGCGAAGGCAAGAGCCCGATCGGCAAGCCCGGCCCGGTTACCCCGTGGGGCAAGCCCGCTCTTGGTTACAAGACGCGCAAGCATAAGAACCCGACCAACAAGTACATCGTGCGCCGCAGCAACGGCAGCGGTAAGTAAGGGAAGAGGAAGGAGATAAATAATGAGCAGATCGATTAAAAAAGGCCCATTCATTAGCGAACGCCTCCTTGGGCGCATCGAAGCGATGAATGCGAGCGGAAAAAAGACGGTCGTCAAGACTTGGTCTCGCGCCTCTACCATCTTCCCGCAGATGGTCGGTCACACGATCGCGGTGCATGACGGCAAAAAGCACGTGCCCGTATATGTGACCGAGGAAATGGTCGGCCATAAGCTCGGCGAATTCGCGCCGACGCGCACGTTCAGAGGACACAGAGGCTCCGAGAAGTCCTCTTCTGCGAAGTAAGGAGGAACGAAGCAAATGGCAACCAGAATGAGAGAAAAGTCGGCCAAACGCGCGGCAAGCGCAGAAAAGCGCCCGCACGCGACCGCAAAATACATTCGTATCTCTTCGCGTAAGGTGAAGGCCGTCATCGACCTGATCCGCGGCAAGAGCGTCAAAGAAGCCGAAGCCATCCTGCTCTACACGCCGAAAGCGGCAACCGAGCCGGTAGCAAAGCTGCTCAAGAGCGCGATTGCGAACGCGGAAAACAACCTTGACCTCAACCGCGAAGAACTCTTCGTCGCCGAGATCTACGCAAACCAGGGACCGACCCTGAAGCGTTTCCGGCCGAGAGCGCATGGCCGCGCGAGTGCAATCCGCAAGCGTACGAGCCACATCACGGTCGTGCTGGATCAGGCGAAGTAAGGAGGAAATGAGCTATGGGTCAAAAAGTTAATCCGAACGGGTTCCGCGTTGGTGTCATCAAGGATTGGAACACCCGCTGGTACGCCTCCAAGAAGGATTTCGCCGATTTCCTCGTCGAAGATCGCAAGATTCGCGACTTCGTGAAGAAGAAATATTTCCAGGCCAGCATTTCGCGCATCGAGATCGACCGCGCGGCTGGCAAGACCACCGTGAGCATCTTCACCGCGCGTCCCGGCCTTCTGATCGGCAAGGGCGGCGCAGGGATCGAAACCATTAAGGAAGACATCAAGAAGGAGATCGGCAAGGACGTCAGCGTCAACATCATGGAGATCCGTGATCCCGACGCAGATGCACAGCTGGTTGCAGAGAACATCGCGTCCCAGCTTGAGAAGCGCATCAGCTTCCGCCGCGCAATGAAGCAAAGCATGGGTCGTGCGATGCAGAAGAACGGCGTCAAGGGAATCAAGCTGATGGTCTCCGGCCGTCTCGGCGGCGCGGAAATCGCGAGAAGCGAAGGGTACCATGACGGTTCCATCCCGCTGCAGACGATGCGCGCGGACATCCAGTACGGCTTTGCGGAAGCGAAGACCACCTACGGCCGCATCGGCTGCAAGGTCTGGATTTACAAGGGCGAACTGCTCGGCAAGCGTGGCGCTTCCGACAGGCGTGAGGAAGGGGGCAAATAACCATGTTGATGCCGAAAAGAGTAAAGCGCCGCAGAGTGTTCCGCGGCCGCATGAAGGGTAAAGCCACCCGTGGCAACACGATTACGCAGGGTGAATATGGCCTCGTTGCTCTGGAGCCCTGCTGGGTTACCAGCCAACAGATCGAGGCGGCGCGTGTCGCGCTGACCCGTTACATCAAGCGTGGCGGTCAGGTCTGGATTAAGATCTTCCCCGATAAGCCCGTTACCGAAAAGCCCGCTGAGACCCGCATGGGCAGCGGCAAAGGCTCCCCGGAATACTGGGTTGCCGTCGTGAAACCGGGCCGCATCCTCTTTGAGATTGCTGGAGTTGAACAGGAGGAGGCTTACGAAGCGCTTCGTCTTGCAATGCACAAACTCCCGCTCAAGTGCAAAGTAATCAAGAAGGAAACCGAAAAGGGTGGTGAAACCGATGAAGGCAAATAAGTTTCGCGATATGACCAACGACGCGCTTGCCGCTCAGGAAAAAGAGCTTAAGAGCGAGCTGTTCAACCTTCGCTTTCAGTCGGCTACCGGCGGTCTTTCGAACCCGAATCGCATCAGCGAGTGCAAGAGAGACATCGCCAGAGTAAAAACGATCATTCGTGAGCGCGAGCTTGCGAAGGCAGCCGAGTAACGGGAAGGAGGACAGACACATGGAAGAAAGAGGCTACAGAAAGACCCGTGTCGGCGTGGTCGTCAGCGATAAAATGGACAAAACCGCCGTTGTCGCCATCAAGACCAAAGTCCGCCACCCGTTGTACGGCAAGATGGTTAACCGCACGAGAAAGTTCAAGGTTCATGACGAAGAGAACCAGTGCGGCATCGGCGATACCGTCAAGATTATGGAAACGCGCCCCATCAGCAAAGACAAGCGGTGGCGCCTCGTCGAGATCGTCGAGAAGGCGAAGTAAAGACTGGAGGAACTGGGAATATGATTCAACCGCAAACCAGATTAAAGGTCGCGGACAACAGCGGCGCGAAAGAGATCATGTGCATTCGCGTGCTGGGCGGTTCCTACCGTAAGTCCGCCAATATTGGCGATGTCATCGTAGCCAGCGTCAAGTCCGCATCGCCGGGCGGCGCGGTCAAGAAGAAGGATGTCGTTCGCGCGGTTGTCGTGCGTACGGTATCCGGCATTCAGCGTCCGGACGGAAGCTATATTCGTTTCGACGACAATGCCGCCGTCATTATCAACGACCAGAAGCAGCCCCGCGGGACCCGTATCTTTGGGCCCG
Organism: Christensenellaceae bacterium; assembly: GCA_963667195.1. Classification (GTDB taxonomy): domain Bacteria; phylum Bacillota; class Clostridia; order Christensenellales; family CAG-138; genus UBA7703. The sequence goes on along the minus strand of OY762962.1, from coordinate 279,560 downwards.
TGGCGCGTGAACTCCGTGAGAAGGACTACATGAAAATCGTGTCCCTCGCACCGGAAGTACTGTAAAGGAGGAGCATGACATGAACAGCTTAAACGTCAAAAAAGGCGATACCGTCGTTGTCATCTCCGGCAAAGACAAGGGCAAAAAGGGCAAGATCATGGTAGCTCAGCCCGATGACGAGCGCGTGATCGTGCAGGGCGCCGCAATGGTGACCCGCCACGTGAAGCCCCGCAAGCAAGGCCAGCCCGGTGGTCGTATTGAAAAGGAAGGCCCCATCCATGCGTCCAACGTCATGCTGGTGTGCCCGAAGTGCGATAAACCCACCCGCATCGCCCACAAGCTCAAGGAAGTTGAGATTTCCGGCGAGAAGAAGCAAAAGAGCGTCCGCGTTTGCAAAAAGTGCGGTAAAGTGATTGACTAAGGCGGAAGGAGGAACTGACAAGTGGCAACGAAGAAAGACATTGAAACCGTAACCGACGCCGTCGAAGCAGCAGCCGAGACGGTCGTGGAAGAAGTAAAGAAAGCCGCGAAAAAGGCAGCTCCCAAGGCCGCCGAAGCCGCAGAAGCCGTTGAAAAGGCCGTGAAGAAGACCGCAAAAGCAGCAGCCGAAACCGCAGAGAAAGCGGCGGAAGCCGTCAGCGAAGCGGCAGCGGAGACCGTCGCAAAAGCGGCAGGCGCCGTCAAGGAAGCAGCCGCCAAGGTCGAGAAAAAGGCCGAAGCAGCAGCCAAGCCCGCAGCCAAGAAGCCCGCAAAGGGTGCGCAGGCCGACATGAAGAAGCTCGAAGGTATGCCGCGTCTCAAGAAGCGTTATAACGAAGAGATCGCACCGGCCCTCAAGACCAAGTTTGGCTACAAGAACCCGATGCAGATTCCGTACCTCGAGAAGGTCGTGATCAACATGGGCCTTGGCACCGACAAGGAAAACCCCAAGGGCATCGAAGCCGCCATCAAGGAACTCAGCACCATCGCAGGCCAGAAAGCGGTCCCGACGCGTGCGAAGAAGAGCGTCGCAAACTTCAAGGTTCGCGAAGGCATGACCATCGGTGCAAAGGTTACCCTCCGCGGCGACCGGATGTACTACTTTGTCGATAAGCTCTTCAACATCGTCCTGCCCCGCGTCCGCGACTTCCGCGGCGTATCCGACAAGGCGTTCGACGGGCGCGGCAACTACGCCCTCGGCCTCAAGGAACAGCTGATCTTCCCGGAGATCAACTACGACGACGTCGACAAGGTGCGCGGCATGAACGTTGTGTTCGTCACCAGCGCCAACACCGACGAAGAATGCAAAGAACTGCTTACGCAGCTTGGCATCCCGTTTGTGCAGGGCTGATAAGGGAGGAAAGCAAAAATGGCTAAGACAAGCATGAAATTAAAGCAGGCGCGCGAGCCGAAGTTCAGCACCCGTGCTTACACCCGCTGCCGCATCTGCGGCCGGCCCCACTCGGTTCTGCGCAAGTATGGCGTCTGCCGCATTTGCTTCCGCGAACTGGCGTATAAGGGCGAGATTCCCGGCGTACGCAAGGCCAGCTGGTAAAGGAGGAAACGAACATGACAGATACCATTGCCGATATGCTCACACGTATCCGCAACGCACTGATTGCGAAGCATGATTCCGTTGAAATCCCCGCTTCCACAATGAAGAAGGCCATCGCGCAGATTCTCGTGGACGAAGGATACATCAAGAGCTTCGAAGTGATTGCGGACGGCGAGAAGAAGACGATCCGGATTCAGCTCAAGTACGGCGCCAACAAGCAGCGCGTCATCGTCGGCATCAAGCGCATCTCCCGTCCCGGCCTTCGCGTTTACGCGCGTAAGGACGAAATGCCCAAGGTCCTGGGTGGCCTCGGCATCGCGATTGTTTCCACCTCCCGCGGCGTTATGACCGACCGGGAAGCGCGTAAGCAAGGCGTCGGCGGCGAAGTGCTGGCCTACGTTTGGTAATCAACAAAGGGCGGATGCCTCGTTTTTCTGCCGATTTCGATGGAAAAAGGCACGAAAAGCGGACGTCCGCGCCTGCATGATATGACAAAAAAGGAGAAAACAACATGTCTCGTATCGGAAAACTTCCGGTCAGCATTCCTGCCGGAGTGACAATTACGGTCGAAGACGGCAACGTCGTCACCGTAAAAGGTCCGAAAGGCACGCTCACCGAAAAAGTCTCTTCGGAGATGGTGATCGAGCAGGATGCAGGTGTACTCACCGTCAAGCGTCCCAGTGACGACAAGCGCCATCGCGCGCTGCATGGCTTGACCCGCACCATCATCAACAACATGGTGATGGGCACGACGAGCGGCTTTGAAAAGAAGCTCGAGATCGTCGGCGTCGGCTACAAAGTGCAGCCGCAGGGCACTGGCCTCGTGATCAACGTCGGTTACTCTCACCCTGTGAACTTCACGGCACCCGCGGGCATCAGCTTTGATGTTCCGGCGCCCACGAAGATTACGGTCAAGGGCATCGATAAACAAAAGGTTGGCCAAGTGGCCGCCGATATCCGCGCGGTGCGTCCGCCCGAACCCTACAAGGGCAAAGGCATTCGCTATGAGAACGAGGTCGTTCGCCGCAAGGAAGGCAAGACCGGTAAGTAAAGCAGGAAGGAGTGACGAAAGATGTTTAGCAAAATCGATAAAAACGCGATTCGCGTGGATCGTCATTACCGCATGCGCAAGAATATCGTTGGTACCGCAGAGCGTCCGCGTTTGAACGTTTACCGCAGCACCACGCACATCTACGCGCAGGTGATTGATGACACCGTTGGAAACACCTTGGTCGCAGCTTCCACGCTGGACGCCGACATCAAGGGCAAGCTGGAGGGCAAGAGCAAGGTTGAACAGGCCGCTCTCGTCGGCGAACTCGTAGGCGCACGCGCAAAGGCGAAGGGCGTAACCAAGGTCGTGTTCGACCGTGGCGGTTACCTCTACACCGGACGCGTTGCCGCTCTCGCGGACGGCGCTCGCAAAGCCGGGCTGGACTTCTAAGGAGGAACGAACATGCAAAACAACAGGAGATTCGAAAAAGAGCCCAGCGAATTCAAAGAGCGTCTGGTTTCCATCAATCGTGTTGCGAAGGTTGTCAAGGGTGGTAAGAACTTCCGGTTCACCGCGCTGATGGTCGTCGGAAACGAAAAGGGCAAGGTCGGGGTTGGACTCGGCAAAGCCGCGGAAATTCCGGAAGCCGTTCGCAAGGGCGTTGAAGACGCAAAGCGTCATATGGTCGATGTCCCCATCGTGGGCACGACGATTCCCCACGCCGTGGAAGGCAAGTTCGGTAAGGGCCATGTTCGCATGCTTCCCGCCGAAGAAGGTACCGGCGTTATCGCTGGCGGCCCTGCCCGTGCGGTGCTTGAAATGGTCGGCATTCGCGATATCCGTACGAAATCTTACGGCTCCAACAACCCCAGCAACTGCGTGAAGGCCACGATCGAAGGCTTAAGCCAGCTGCGCACGGCGGAGCAGATTGCCAAGGCCCGCGGCAAGTCCGTGGAAGAGATCTTGGGTTAAGGAGGACGCTACAATGGCGAAAGCAAAAGCGGCGGAGGCCAAAAAACTCAAGATAACGCTCGTTAAGAGCCCGATCGGCTGCCTGAAAGATCAGCAGGCGACGGTCGTCGCGCTGGGCCTCAAAAAGCTCCACAGCACCGTTACCCAGCCGGATAACGCCTGCACGCGCGGCATGATCTTTAAGGTCAAGCACCTGATCACGGTGGAAGAAGTTTAAGCAGGAGGACGTGCATCATGAAACTCCATGAATTATCGCCCGCTCCCGGGTCGGTCAAAGCCCCTAAGCGCATCGGTCGTGGTACCGGCAGCGGCATGGGCAAGACCTCCACGAAGGGCCACAAGGGTCAGAAAGCACGCAGCGGCAGCAAGAAGAACGGTTTTGAAGGCGGACAGATGCCGCTTGCGCGCCGTTTGCCCAAGCGCGGCTTCACCAATATCTTTGGAAAAGAATACACGATTATCAACGTTTCCGACCTTGACGGGTTGGAGAACGGTACCGTAGTGACGGCTGAGATGCTGAAAAAAGAAGGCCTCATCAGCAAGATCGAAAAGGACGGCCTGAAGGTTTTGGGCGGCGGCGAGCTGACGAAGAAACTGGACGTTAAAGCGGCGAAGTTCTCTCAATCCGCTCAGACTGCAATTAAGGCTGCTGGCGGAAGTGTTGAGGTGATCGGCTAATGTTCCAGACATACATCAACGCGTTTAAGATCAAAGAGATCCGCAAGAAGATGCTCTTCACCCTCTTGCTGATCGTGGTCTACCGGCTCGGAAGTTTCATTCCGATCCCCGGCGTCAATACGGTGCTCCTCAAGAGCGCCGTGTCGCAATACGACATTCTCGGCTTCCTCGACCTGCTCACTGGTAGTTCGTTCAGCCAGTTTACGATCTTTGCGATGGGCATTTCGCCCTACATCAACGCGTCGATTATCATCCAACTCCTGACGATTGCGATTCCTTCCCTGGAACGCTTGAGCAAGGAAGAGGATGGCAAGGTCAAGATTGAGAAGATCACCCGTTATACCGGTATCGTGCTGGCAATGGTTCAGTCCATCGGTATCTTCATCGGCCTCGGCACGAAGTACCTGGTTGACACCAGCTGGCTGACCTATGCCACAATCGGCATTTGCTCCACCGCAGGTACCGCATTCTTAATGTGGCTCGGCGAGCGCATCACCGAGGACGGCGTTGGCAACGGTGTGTCGATGTTGATCTTTGCATCAATCGTTTCTCGCGTACCCAAGACGTTCATCAACCTGGGTCAGCAACTCTGGGTTGGCACGCTTCCCATCTGGGAACTGCTGATTCTTGCGGTTCTGGTCGTTGGTCTGATCACGCTGGTGACGCATGTGGATCAGGCGCAGCGCCGCATCCCCGTGCAGTACGCCAAGCGCGTTGTCGGTCGCAAGATGTATGGCGGACAGAGCACCTACCTGCCGATCAAGGCGAACTCCAACGGCGTTCTGCCGCTGATCTTCGCGCTGACGTTCCTCCAGTTCCCGGGAATGATCGCACAGTTCTTCCCCAATGGTTCGTTCTATGCGTTCTATAAGACGTACATGGGCACGAGCAGCGCGATCTATTATGTCATCTATGCTCTGTTGATCGTCGGCTTCGGGTTCTTCTACTCGAGCGTGACGTTCAACCCGATCGAGATGTCGAAAAACCTGCAGCAAAACGGCGGCTTCATCACGGGCATTCGTCCCGGCAAGCCGACGAGCGATTACCTCGGAAAGATCTCCGGACGCCTCACGCTGTTCGGATCGCTCTTCCTCGCGGTGGTTGCGATCTTGCCGCAGCTGGCGATGAAAGGAATGGCGGAGAGCAGTGCGTTTGGCGCAACCAGCGTACTGATCATGGTCAACGTTGCCCTTGAGACGACGAACCAACTCGAAAGCCACATGCTCATGCGCCACTACAAGGGATTCCTCAATTAACAATGCGCCCTTGGCGCTGATATCCGAAAACAGATTAGCGGTAAAAGGCGTGCCGGTCTTCAACACCGGCGCGCCGGTTCCGCGAAATTGCAGAGGGATTTGCGCCGAGCGCGGATAGACGGAACAAGCAGACATTCGAGCAAACGCACGAAACGCGCTTAGACCGGAGGAAACGCTATGAAACTCATTTTTTTAGGCCCGCCAGGCGCGGGTAAAGGAACACAAGCGGTCAAGATCGCCCAGAGGTTCCAGATTGCGCATATTTCGACGGGCGATATGCTCCGCGCGGAAATGCGCGAAGGCACGCAGCTCGGCAAAGAAGCCAAAGATCTCATCGATCGCGGCGAACTGGTGCCGGACGACGTGATACTCGGAATGGTCAAGAACCGCATCCAGAAAGAGGACTGCAAAAACGGATTCCTCTTCGACGGATTCCCGCGCACGATCGCGCAGGCGGAAGCGCTGGAAGCAATCAGCGAGATCGACCACGTGATCAATATCGACGTACCGGTTGAAACGCTTATCAAGCGCATCAGCGGACGGAGAATGTGCGCGTCCTGCGGAACTGGCTATCATGTGTCCACGTATGCGGAGCCAAACTGCGTTTGCGGCGCGGCGCTGTATCAGCGCGAGGACGATAAGGAAGAAACGGTGCGCAACCGCCTCGTCGTCTATGAGCGCTCGACAAAGCCCCTGATCGACTATTACACCAACAAAGGCCTGCTCCATACGGTAAACGGTAACGCGGAAATCGATGCAGTTGACGCGGCAATCCGCTCGGTGATTGAAAAATGAGCGGGATCACGATTAAGTCCGCCTCCGACATCGAAAAGATGGACGAAGCGGGACGCATTGTGGAAGAGACGCTGAACCTGCTGGCGAAGTCCGCCGCAATCGGCATGACGACGCAGGAGCTGGACGACATTGCGGTAGCTTACATCAAGAGCCGCGGTGCGGAAGCCTCGTTTCTGAACTACAACGGGTATCCGAGGAGCATTTGCACCTCGGTCAATGCGCAGGTGGTTCACGGGATTCCCGGACACTACCGCCTCAAGGATGGAGACATCCTGTCTCTGGACGTGGGCGCGTACAAGAACGGGTTTCACGGAGACGCGGCGCGCACTGTGCTGATCGGCAACGTTTCGGAGGAAGCACAGGAGCTCGTCCGTGTGACGCGCGAATGCTTCTTCGAAGGGATTCGCTTCGCAAAGCCCAACTGCCGCATTTCGGACATCGCAAAGGCGGTACAGGCGCACGCGGAGAAGCACGGATACGGCGTTGTCCGCGATCTGGTCGGCCACGGAATCGGACGGCATATGCACGAAGATCCCGAGGTACCAAACTTCTGGGACGACACGCGCTTCGGGCGCGGGGTACGGCTGGAAGCGGGCATGACCATCGCGATTGAGCCAATGATCAATCTGGGAACCGCGCGTGTGTATCAGCTCGACGACGGCTGGACGGTCGTCACCGCGGACGGCAAGCCTTCCGCACACTACGAAAACACCGTCCTGATCACCGAGGGAGAGCCGAGGCTTCTGACCCTGCATGAGGAGGAAGAGCACGCATGAATGAACCGGTGATCGGCAGAGTTTGCACCTCGCGTGCCGGGCACGACAAAGGCAGAGCGTTTCTCATCGTCGGAATCTTCGACGAGAACCATGTGCTGTTGAGCGACGGTGAAACGCGGAAACTCGCGCGACCGAAGAAGAAAAAGCTCTCGCATTTGCACATTGAGCCCCGAAATGCGGACGAAATTGCAAAAAAATTCGCAGAAAGTAAAGAAGTACTGGACGCGGATGTGCGAAATGCGTTAAAATTATTCGGTTACAACATCGGTTGAATCTCTTGATCACAAAACGTTATCCAAGGATTCGTTATTCCGGGTTGAGACAGACAAATTAGGAGGGATAGCTTGTCAAAACAGGACGTTATTGAAGTAGAAGGTGTCGTTTCGGATTCCTTCCCGAACGCTATGTTCGAGGTGAAACTCCAGAACGGTCACAAGATACTCGCAACGATTTCGGGGAAGCTTCGAATGAATTTCATTCGGATCCTGCCGGGTGACAAGGTCACCGTGGAGCTCTCTCCGTATGATTTGTCACGCGGGCGCATCACCTGGCGCGGCAAGAACTGATTTTGAAAAGAGCGGCGCTCTTTTACGAAGCGGAAGAAAACGACCGGCAATAAAAGAACGAAGCTTTTTAGAAAAATGATTTTTCGACGATAGGAAGCGAAAGGAGAACCACCATGAAAGTAAGACCGAGTGTGAAACCCATTTGCGAGAAATGCAAGATCATCAAGCGCAAAGGCCGCATCATGGTTATCTGCGAGAACCCCAAGCACAAGCAGAAGCAGGGCTGATTTTTCAGGAACAAAACCGTCGGAGCGGCTGCGTAAGGGATGGGAGACCATGATTTACGTTTCCGGCGGATGCTGATATAAATAACCATTCACGACTATTTACGGAGGTAAAGGAACGATATGGCACGTATTTCTGGCGTTGACCTTCCCAGAGACAAACGGATCGAGTACGGCTTGACCTATATCTATGGGATCGGCCACAAGACCGCTTTGGAAATATTGTCCGCGACCGGTGTCGACCCCGACATCCGCGTCCGCGACCTGGCGGAAAGCGACGTCTCTAAACTGAGAGACTACATTGACCACAATGTCAAGGTGGAAGGCGATCTTCGCCGTGAAACCTCGATGAACATCAAGCGGCTGATCGAGATCGGCTGCTACCGCGGCGTGCGGCACCGTAAGGGCCTGCCGGTTCGCGGACAGAGCACCAAGCAGAACGCTCGCACGCGCAAGGGACCCAAGCGCTCGCAGAGCGGCAAGAAACGGTAAGGAGGAATAGCGAAAATGGCAGCAGCAAAGCAAGTCAAGAAAACCGCCACCACGCGCAAGCGCCGCGAGCGCAAGAACATTGAGCGCGGGGCAGCGCACATCCGCTCCTCCTTCAACAACACCCTTGTGACCATCACCGACCTGCAGGGCAACGCCCTGAGCTGGTCGAGCGCAGGTTCCCTCGGGTTCCGCGGTTCGAAGAAGTCCACGCCGTTTGCAGCGCAGATGGCGGCGGAGACCGCCGCGCGCGGCGCGATGGAGCACGGCCTTAAGACGGTTGAAGTCTATGTCAAAGGCCCCGGTTCCGGCCGTGAGTCGGCAATCCGTGCCCTGCAGACCGCAGGCCTGGATGTCAACATGATCAAGGACGTGACGCCCATCCCCCATAACGGATGCCGCCCGCCCAAACGCAGAAGAGTTTAAGGAGGGAAAAGCGATATGGCAAGATATACCGGTTCCGTCTGCAGGCAGTGCCGCAGAGAAGGCGTCAAGCTTTTCCTCAAAGGTGACCGTTGCTTCTCCGAGAAGTGCGCCATCAACAAGCGCCACACCCCTCCGGGAATGCATGGACAGGGCAGAAAGAAGCAGAGCGAGTACGGCATTCAGCTTCGTGAGAAGCAGAAGGTTCGCAGAGCATACGGCGTTCTGGAGTCCCAGTTCCGCAAGTACTACGAGACCGCGGCCAATATGCGCGGCATTACCGGCGAAAACATGCTTTCGCTGCTCGAACGCCGCCTGGACAACGTGGCTTACCGCCTCAACTTTGGCGATTCCCGCCCGATGGCGCGCCAGATGGTAACCCACGGCCACATTCTGGTCAACGGCAAGAAAGTGGACATCGCTTCCTACCTCGTGAAAGAGGGAGACGTCATCTCCGTCCGCGAGAAGAGCAACGATGTTGAATTCTTCAAGACCCTCAAAGAGCAGGGCGCAGCGAGAACCGTTCCGAAATGGCTCGAGCTCAACGCTGAAAAGCTCACCGGTAAGGTTATCGCGCTCCCGTCGCGCGACGACATCGACTTAACGATCGAAGAGCACCTCATCGTTGAGTACTACTCCAGGTAAGCCAAGCTGATTTGGCGGACCGCAACAGACAAACCGAAGGAGGGTAAGCAATGCTGGAGATCGAAAAGCCCAAACTCGAATGTGTTGAACTAGCGGAAAACTACGGCAAATTCGTCGTGGAACCGCTGGAGCGCGGATTCGGCACTACGCTTGGCAATTCCATGCGTCGCGTGCTGCTCTCAAGCCTGCCCGGCGTGGCAGTCACGAGCGTACGCATCGACGGTGTGCTCCATGAGTTCTCGATCATCGAGGGCGTGAAAGAAGACGTTACCGAAATCATTCTCAACCTCAAGGAGCTGTGCTGCAAGCTGTATTGCGACGGCCCCAAGAAGGTGATTATCGATGCTACGGGTGAGGGTGAAGTCAAGGCGAAAGACATCCTTCCGGATTCCGACGTGTTGATCATCAACCCCGAGCTGCATATTGCAACGCTGGATCGCGGCGCGAAGCTCCACATGGAGATCATGCTTGAAAATGGCCGCGGCTATGTTCCGATCGAGCGCAACAAGCGGCACGACATGCCCATCGGCGAGATCGCCGTGGACTCGATTTTCACACCCATTGAGAAGGTCAACTTCACCGTTGAGAACACGCGCGTTGGCCAGATTACGGACTTTGACAAGCTCACGCTCGAAATCTGGACGAATGGCAGCATCAAGCCGGACGAGGCGGCGAGCCTCGCGGCAAAGATTCTCACGGAGCATCTGGCGCTCTTCATCAACCTCACCGATCATGTGGTCGGCGTGGAGATCCTCGTGGAGAAGGAAGAGAGCAAGAAGGAACGGATTCTGGAGATGAATATCGAAGACCTCGATCTCTCCGTCCGCTCGTATAACTGCCTCAAGCGCGCGGGCATCAACACAGTTGAAGAGCTCGTACAGCGTGACGAGGAAGAGATGATGAAGGTTCGAAATCTTGGCCGGAAATCGCTCGAAGAAGTTCAGGCAAAACTGAGTGCGCTGGGTCTGTCACTTCGCGCACACGATGAATAAGAGGAGGAAGCACAATGGCGAACCGCAAACTGGGTAAGCCCTCTGATCAGCGCGTCGCTCTTTTAAGGAATCAGACCACGGCTCTTATTTGGAACGGCAAGGTCGTCACGACCGAAGCGCGCGCCAAAGAGATCCGCTCGATTGCCGAGAAGATCATCACGCTGGCAGTCAAGGAATACGATAACAGCCAGACCGTAGAGAAGGAATCCCGCAACGAGAAGTCGCAGATCATCAAACGCGAAGTCGTCAACGACAAGGCGAGCAAGCTCGCCGCGCGCCGCGCCATCATGGCGTACATCTACGACATTCCCGAAGCCAAGCAGGACAAAGAGAGCAAGAGCGAATACACCGAGCGCACGAAAGAACGCGCGCACCCGGTCGTTGAGAAGCTCTTCCGCGATCTCGCGCCGAAGTATGCAAAGCGCGCTGCAGCGGGCAGCAAGGGCGGATACACGCGTATGTATAAACTCGGGCCGCGTCGCGGTGATGCCGCTGAGATGGTCGTCGTCGAACTCGTCGACTAAGGCTAAACCAAGCAACACAAGACCCGTCGGGCAACCGGCGGGTTTTTTGTTTGCCGCAAAAATTGAGAAACGAGCGGAAAACAAATCGGGAAGGAGCGCTGATATTGTAACTTTTTTCGCAACAAAGGAGGCATTCTACAAATCTGTGAATCTCTATGATATAATAATTGCCACGTGGTGATTTTTCGGTAAATCAGCATTACATGTATTGAGGAAGATATCCGGATTGAAAAAGACATCCTTGACGAAGAAAATATCGCTCGCACTTATCGCCGCGGCAATGCTGCCGCTGCTTTTTGCGTGTACGCAAAAAAATACCGTCGATAACAGCGCGCTCGTGATCAATGAGATCGTCTCCAGCAACAAGCGCTCGCTTGTGGACGATTCTCTTGGCACGCCGGACTGGATCGAGCTCTACAACACGGGTTCCGTAGCGCTGGACCTCTCCGGTTACGGCGTTTCGGACAACCTTCGCAAGCTGCACAAGTTCGTCGTACCCGAAGGCACCACACTTGGCCCGGGCGAATACCTCGTTCTCTATGCGACCAATTCGACTGAAGACAAAACCAACCCGATGATCACAAACTTCGGGCTGAGCAAGAGCGGCGACTACATCTTCATCACCGACGCATATTTTGGGCTGGTTGCGCAGATGCAGGTTCCCGTTCTGTATACGGATGTTTCTTATGCGCGCGCAGCGGACGGCACCTACGGCTACTGCGGCGTGCCCACACCCGGAGCCGCGAACGACAGCGAGATTTTCGCGAGCCTCGACGCGGTGTTCTCCGCACAAAACCTCAACGCGTTGACCATCAGCGAAGTACTGCCGACCGACGACGCGAATGGCTATCGTTGGGTCGAGCTCCACAACAATAGCGACAGCGCGATTCAGCTGGAAAACTATTGCCTCTCGGACGACGAGACAAACCCGCTCAAGTGGCAGATTTCCTCCGGCACCGTACCCGCAAACGGATATGTCTGCATCTATCTGTCCGGCCTCGGCAGCGAAGGAAAGGACGGCATCCACGCGCCATTCCGACTCAGCAGCGAGGACACGACGGTTCTGCTCTCCGACTTACAGGGGAACCTGATCGACCGCATCAGCTGGCAAGCAGGTGTTCCGGGTGGCGTTTCCGTCATCAAGGACGCGTCCGGCTCGGCGGTCTATACCGCGTATCCCACGTTTGAAGCGGCAAACAGCGACAAGACATTTACCTCGCTCGAGATGACGGTCATGGATCAGAGCGATCCTGTGCACATCAACGAGGTGTTGAAGTATAACACGCTTTCCGCGATCGATGCGGACGGCGACCGCGAAGAGTGGGTTGAGCTTAAGAACTTCTCAAGCGAGGCGCAAACGCTGCTTGGGTACTTCCTCTCGGATGATCCGGACGACCTGTACAAATGGGCGCTGCCGGATGTGACGCTGCAACCCGGCGAATGCAAGGTGATCTTCCTCTCCGGCAAAGACCGCACGAGCGGAGAGCTCCACGCAAACTTCGGACTCTCGGACGACGAGAACGAGGTGTTCTTTACGTCGCTCAGCGGCATGCGAACGGAGAGCATGTCTCTTGCGGGAATCACGCGGGATAACATCTCGGTGGGAATCGACAGCGACCACAACATTCGATATTATGCCTCGCCGACACCCGGCAGCGACAACGTACACGGATTTGAAACAGCCGACCAGATCGGCTGTTTCGACAATAAAGGGGTATTTATCAGCGAAGTTTCCGCCGTCAGCGAGGTCAAGAGCGGCGACAATGACTGGATCGAACTGCACAACGGCTCGGATCAATCCGTCGATCTGAGCGGCTGGACGCTTCAGGACGGGGTTGATTCCGACACGCCTTACACGCTATCCGGCCTGTCGATCGGGGCTGGGGACTATCTCGTCATCGAATGCACCAGCTCGGCAACCAAGCAAGGCGATGGGATTGCGCCGTTTTCTATCTCACCTGCAGGCGAGACACTGATCCTCAAAAACGCGGAAGGCATGATCGTGGACGCGTTTGACTCAGGCGTGCTCACGCCGGAGATCACGAGCGGCAGAATCGAAGGCGACACCACCACCGCGCGCGTGTTCTTTGAAGAGCCCACACGCGGCAGAGAGAACAGCACGGATATCACAACGGGCGTTGCGCCGCAGCCAGCTTTTTCGGATCTGAGCCTGTATCACGACAGCGCGTTTGCCGTCACCATCACGTGCGATGACCCCAACGCGGAGATCTACTACACCACAGACGGAGACGAGCCTTCGCTGGACTCCCACCGGTACACGGAACCGGTGCAGATCAACGATAGCACGCCACTGCGCGCGGTATCGTATGTCAGCGGCAAGCGCCTCAGCGAGATCACGACTGCCACCTATCTGTTTGAGGAGAAGCATACCGTTCCGGTGATCTGCATTACGGGAAACGCGGACAGAATCCAAGAGGTTCTGAGCGTGGACGATAAATTCAAAAAAGTGGAGCGGCTCGCGAACATCTCGTTTTACGAACCGGACGGCGTACTCGGCGTTACGTTCCCCGCGGGCATTAAGCCAAAGGGAGCGGGTACCATCATCTACTCGCAGAAGTCGCTGAGCATAAATCTGCGCGCAGGATACGGCCAGAGTAGTGTGACCTACCCATTCTGGCCTGGTTATGACTTCGACACGTTCTCCGCGCTCGTGGTGCGAAACGGCGGACAGGACTGGAGCGCCGCGCGTATTCGGGACGCATTCACAAACAACCTTGTCGAAGGAATGAATCTCGACAACTCCGCGTCGCGCCCTGTTGTTGTCTACATCAACGGAAAATACAACGGTCTGTATGACCTCAACGAAGAGCAGAATAGCTCGTTTCTCCAAACGCACTATGGCGTGGACGGAGACACGGTGGAGTTCATTCGCCGCAACAGCCAGCCGATCAAGGGCGGAAGCGCGGATATCAAGCGCGTGCGCGCGTTCGCGGAAAACGAGAATTTGAGCGATGACGCGGTGTTTGCCGAGTTTACGCAGTGGATCGATGTCGACTATTTTACGGACTACTTCATCGCAGAAACGTATGTCTGCAACAGCGACATGTTCAACCAGAAGTACTGGAGAACGACGGATTACAAGATCAAATGGCGACCGGTATTCTTCGACCTCGATTTCGCCTATAAAACCGCCGCCAGAGACATGATCGGGCAATATTTCAACGAAAACGGCGTTCCTTCCGCGGATGGATCGTTGACTTATTTCGAAATCTACATTGGCCTCAAAAAGAACGCGGCATGGCGGGAACATTGTGTAGAGCGCTATGTCGAAGTCGTGGAGAAATATTTCAACGCACAGCGGGCGACTGCGCTCTTTGACCAGATGGTAGCCGCGATTCGCCCGGAGATGCCGCGTCAGATCGCGCGCTGGGGAAAGCCCAGTTCCATGAGCGAATGGGAAGACAGCGTGGCGCAGATGCGCACATTCATCGAGCAGCGGCCGGATTATGCGCTGGAGAACATGCGCGAATACTTCGGTGTTTCGCAAGAGAAGCTGGACGAGCTCATCGCAAAATACAAGCAGTAACTTAAAAGCGTTTCATCAGGCAGTCGAGAGCAATCACGGCTGCCTTTTGCTATCTTTCAAGCGTGTGATATCAAACGTTCTTGTATCAGAAGATAACGCAAACAGATATGAACGCAGATGAAACTATGCGCCAATGAATCCGCGTTCATTTACACCCGAACGCGATCATGCTAAAATAAGATGACTATATGTAGGCAGGTATATGCATGAGAATTCTCGGAATCGATCCCGGCTACGCAATACTTGGGTACGGCGTGGTGGATGTTTCGGGAACAAAGCTTGCGCCTGTCGATTACGGCGTCATCGAGACCACGCCGGACGAGCGCTTGCCGGAGCGGCTGAACCGCCTCTACGACGGCACCCGCGCGCTCATCGAGCGGTTTCATCCCGACATGGCGGTGTTTGAGGAGCTGTTTTTCTACCGCAATACGACGACGGCGCTCGCTGTTGGTGCGGGACGCGGGGTCGCGATCCTCGCGGCGCAGCAGGCGAAGATTCCGCTGTATGAATACACGCCGATGCAGATCAAGCTTGCGGTCACGGGAGACGGACACGCGGACAAGCGCGCCGTGCAGAGCATGGTGAAGCTACTGCTCTCGCTCAAGAGCATTCCAAAGCCGGACGACGCGGCGGACGCGCTCGCGGCTGCCATCTGCCACGGCTGCACAATCGGCCCTGCCGCGGAAGAATACCGCATTCGATAAGAACACGGAGGAAATGATCCTTGTACGCATACATCAGCGGGATTGTGGACGAACTACTGCCCGACCGCGCGGTTTTAGAAGCGGGTGGCGTTGGATATGAGCTGTTTTGCAGCGCTCTCACGCTCAAGCGCTTGCGCGCCGGACAAAAGGAGCGGCTTTATACGCACCTGCATCTTGCGGAAGGTGTGATGGCGCTCTACGGCTTTTACGAGCCGGAAGAGAAGGACATGTTCCGGCGGCTGCTCACGGTGACGCGCGTTGGCCCGAAGCTCGCGCTCTCGGTGCTCTCCGTGCTAACGCCCAGCGACGTTGCGGGCGCAATCGTAACCAACAACGCCGCGGCATTCGACCGCGTAAGCGGAATGGGCAGAAAGACGGCGCAGCGCGTCCTCCTGGAACTCAAGGAGCGCGTGGACACCAGCGAAATGCTGTCAGGTGGCGCGAACACGGACGCTCCCGATATCCGCTCGGAGGCTGTTGCGGCGCTGGTTTCGCTGGGGTACGACGGGCTCGCCGCGGGCAAAGCGGTCGCCGCCATCGAGCAGGCGGAGAGCGTGGAAGCGCTCATCACCGCGGCGCTTCGCAGGATGGCAAAGTAAGCAGACAACAAGAGATTAACTTTACGAGAGTAACATAGAATAGGACAAGCATGGACGAACGCCTGATCAGCTCCTCAATGCGTGAGGAGGATGCAAAAGCGGAATACTCCCTTCGACCGCGCACGCTGAGCGAGTACATCGGTCAGCACGCGGTGAAGGATCACATGCGCATCTACATCGATGCGGCGCTTAAGCGCGCGGAGCCGCTCGATCACGCGATCTTCTACGGCCCGCCGGGGCTGGGGAAGACAACGCTTGCGGGTATCGTGGCAAACGAGATGGGCGTTTCCCTTCGCGTCACCAGCGGACCCGCGATCACGCACGCAGGAGACCTTGCCGCGCTATTGACCAATCTTGCTCCCGGAGATGTGCTGTTCATCGACGAGATTCACCGCCTCAACGCAAACGTGGAAGAAGTGCTGTATCCCGCGATGGAGGATTTCGCGCTGGATATCATCATCGGCAAAGGACCTTCCGCGCGAAGCATCCGGCTGGATTTGCCAAAGTTTACGCTCATCGGCGCGACCACGCGCATGGGGCTATTGACGTCTCCGCTGCGCGATCGCTTCGGCATCAAAGAGCAGCTTGCGATGTATGACGCGGAGTCGCTCAAGGAGATCATCGTGCGCAGCGCGCGCATTCTCGGTATCGAGATCACCGAGGATGGCGCGGTGGAGATCGGCTCCCGCGCGCGGGGCACCCCGCGCGTAGCAAATCGCCTTCTTCGTCGCATCCGCGATTATGCGGAGGTGCGCAAGGCCGGATTTATTGATCTGGAGGCCGCAAAAGAGGGCCTCAACATGCTGGGCGTGGACGAGCTTGGCCTCGACGAGGTCGATCGCCGCATGCTGCAGACTATGATCGTCAAGTTTTGCGGCAGACCCGTTGGACTGGACACCATCGCGGCCGCAACGGGCGAGGACGCCACCACGATTGAAGATGTGTACGAGCCGTATCTATTGCGCCTCGGATTTATCGCGAGAACGCCGCGCGGACGAATCGTCATGCCGGCAGGATATGCGCATTTGGGCTATCAGAGCGACACGCAGCAGTTGAAACTGGAGGTAGAGGAATGAAACGCAGAGAGATGAAGCTCCTCCTGGAAGAGCGTTTTGAGCGCATTGCGCTGCTGGAAACGCGGATTGACACCATGGATCAGCTAGTGGAAGGATACCGCGCGCGTGAGCAGTCGGTTCTGGACGCGCTGCAGGCCGCCAAAGTTACCGCTGCAAAGGCGCTTGAGCAGGCACAGGCCGAAGGAGCGCAGATTCGTGCCGAAGCGCAGAAGACACTTGCGGAAGCGGAACAGGCGCGCATCAACGCAAGAGCGGAGGCGGAAGCACTGCTTTCGGACGCGATTTCCGCCGCGAACACTCTCAAGGCGGAGGCCGAGCGGCGTGCGTTTGAAGAGACCGCAGGCGTTCGGGCGGACAGCGAGCGCATGCTGCGCGACGCGGAGATCATCAAGCGCGAGTACGAGGAGATGGTGGATTCGTTTAACGCCATGCTTGCTCAAAACGCGAGTGAATTGGAGACTACGGCGGCGCGATTCGCCGAGTTTGTGAAGAACCGCAAGATCGATCGCGCGGAAGCGCGCCTCGACGGCAACGCGTTCTATAAATCAGTCGGCGAGATGAACGACGCAGCCCTGCCGGACGCGAGCGAAGACCCCGCGCTCCTGATGCAAAACATCTACCGCATTCAAAACCGTCCTCTGCCGGAGGATCGGCTGGATGCCGGCGTACAGGATGAGCAGCAAGTCAAGGAAGAAGCCGCATCTACTGCGACCGAACCCGCGCTTGCGGTGGAACCGCCACAGGCCGAGGCCACTAGCGCACCGGAGTTTCCGATGCAGGACGGCAACGGAGCGGACGAGCGGCAGAGCGCGGTGGAGCCATACTCCGAAGCCGCGTGGCGTAACGAAACGCATGAGAGCGAAAGCGAACCGCAGGCGGAGTTTACCAAGTCCTTCGACAACGCGTATGTCAAGAGCGATTATACGATTCACGACGACGAGTGCAGCGTGACGCAGGCGGACGCGGAGAGCGAGTTTGACGCGATGATGTCGAGCGGGACATCGCTTGCCGGAGCGGCAGCCGTCGATATCCCGACCACAGCGGCACTCGTGAGCGAGACGCTCGCGCTCGAACCGATGGCGGACGCCGCGCGCGCATTTGACGCATACTTTGATGAATCATTCGAGCCTGCCGGCAAGACCGCGCAGGACGAGATTCCGGTGGAGCAAGCCACGGAGCCGCAAGGCGCTGTCCCGCAGCCTGAACCCGCGCCGGAATACGTCAGTGACGCCGAAGCGGAGGAGATCCTCAAATCGTTCCCCGAAGCTGGTGCGACCGATGCAACGCAGGCAGCGGCAACGCCGGAGCCCTACTCCGCACGCGCCTGGGAACACGAGTCATTCACCAGCGAACTCGAGCCGCAGGCGGAAGGCGCGCTCTTTGGCGAGCAGGAGCTTGAACAGCGCATACCCACGCAAAACGTTTTGGAACCAGCCGCTACCGCCGACGCGGAGCAGGCGTTTGACGATTACCTCGCGGGGATTGGCGTTTACACGCCATCCGCGCCAGCGCAAACCGCAAAACCAGTCGAACCGGAAACAACACCCGCGCCGGAACCTTACTCCGCGCGCGCCTGGGAACACGAATCGTTTACTAGTGAGCTGGAACCGCAGGCGGAGGGCACGCTCTTTGGCGGGCAGGAAATCGAACCGCCGACACCCACGCAAGTCTATTCGGAATATGAAAAGCAACCTTCAACTTCCAGTGATGCGGAGCGGGCGTTTGATGATTACCTCGCTGGGATTGGCGTTTACACGCCATCTGCATCCACGCAAATGGCAAAACCAGCCGAACCGGAAACAACACCCGCACCGGAACCCTACTCCGCGCGTGCCTGGGAACGCGAGTCGTTTACCAGCGAGCTGGAACCGCAGGCAGAAGGCACACTGTTCGGTGAACGGGAAGCGGAACCGGCGCAACCAGCTAACGGAAGCAACGCATATGATCACCAGCCTGCAAGCTCCAACGATGCCGAGCGGGCGTTTGACGACTATCTGACCAACATCAACTCCATCATGGCGCCCTCAAAGCCAGCGGTAGACACCTCGTGGTCGTATGAGGAACCATACCGTGAGGAGCCGTCGCAGGCGCAAACCGCGGCATACGAAGCTCCGGCGGAGGAAGAGGAAGAAGAGGAACCGAAACCCGCTCCGAGACGCTATAACGAGTATGGCGAAATCCGTGAGTGGGAGCCGGAACACGAGCCGGATATGGGCGATATTCCCACCGTTTCCCGATTTGTCGGGCAATCGAGCGGCGAGGAAGAAATTTCGCTCGACGACCTGCTCGACGAAATCATCAAGGCCGGAGATTAAGTGAGCTTGTTCCGATTTTTTAAACAGGAGGCTCTTTCATGAACTGGAAAAACATCGACCAACGCCAACTCATCACGATCATTCTCTGCGTGATTGGAACGTTTATCCTCTCGATCATTCGCGTGCAGGTGGACGCGAACACCTCCGCGGTCGGCGCTGTGAACGCATACGCGTCCTTGCAGGACGTGGGCATCATCGCCTCCGTGATGGCGCTCGGCAGTCCCTGGGGCGTGGTTGCGCCGGTGGTAGGAATCGTGGTCGGCGACATCGTGATGGGCAGCAAGAACTTCATCATCGGCAATATCCTGATCCGTAGCCTCATGGCACTGTTTGTGCTCGCGTTTGCGGCGAAGGTGGACGATTGGAAGAAGAGTTTTGTCGTTGCCGGAATCACCGAAGGGCTGATGCTTCTCCTGTTTGTGGTGTACGATCTTTTGATCATTCGGGAGTTCCGCGTGGTTGGCACGTCGCTCCTGATGCAGTTGATTCAGGGTGTGGTTTGCTTTGTGCTCGGCGCCGTGGTGCTTCGCTTCATGCCGGTCATGGAGCCGGATAAGATGCTGGAGATTCACAGACCCGTCGATTGAACGGAGGTATTATGTTTTTAACCGTTCTCGGGCGCAACGGCCCGTATCCGCGTCCCGGCGGGGCTTGCAGCGGATATTACATTGAGGATGGCCCGACCCGCGTGCTCATCGACTGCGGCAGCGGCGTCCTTTCGCGGCTTATGGAGTATGTCCGCCCGGAGCATCTGGACGCGATTGTGCTCTCCCACATGCACTTTGACCATTGTTCCGATCTGTTTGTGATGCGCTATGCGCTGGATCAGCAGGATGTACGCGAGGGCGAGGAGAAGCGCCGCGTTCCGCTGTATACCCCTGCAGAGCCGTTTGATACACTCAAGGCGATCACGACCGGAGCACTGTTTTCGCACCGGACGGTCAAAGGCGGAGACGAGATTCAGATCGGAACCCTCCGCTTTCAGTTTGTTCCGATGGCGCACCCGGTGCCGACAAACGGCATGCGCATCACGGGCGCGGATGGCGCTGTTCTCTTCTTCACGGGAGACACAAAGCCGTTTCCCGGCATGGAAGCGGGAGCGATGGGCGCAAACGCGCTGCTGGCAGACGCGTGCTTTGTGGATGCCTCGCAGACCGGTCCGCACATGAATGTGAAGGAAGCCTGCGCGCTCGCGCGAAACGCGGGAGTAGGGACGCTGTACCTCACGCATCTTTGGGGAAAACGCGATACCGAAGAGGCGATGAAAAAAGAGATTGACTTTCCCTCGGCAATTGTGGTAAAAGAACTGAGGCGATATTGCATTTAGTGGAATAAATGCAATGCATCGGTGTTTCTGCGAAGCAGAAGTAAGCTTTCATCCGGCGGCAGTTCGCGCGTTCACGCGCGATTCCGCCCGTTTTCCGTGTGCCGACACACGAGTAAAATTTCCCGTATCACGGGCATCATTCTGTTCAAACAACAGGAAGCATGTTATAATAAATCGATAAAAAGTGATTGAATATAATAAATACGGAGGAATCTCACCATGGCCAAAAAGACGATTGAGGATATCGATGTCGCAGGGAAACGCGTACTGGTGCGCGTGGACTTCAACGTACCCCTCACTCCCGAAGGAAAAGTTGGAGACGACAAGCGCATTGTAGCGGCGCTCCCGACCATTCAATACCTGCTCGACCACAAAGCAAAGGTCATTCTCTGCTCGCACCTCGGTCGGCCGAAAGGCGTTACCCCTGAGTTTTCTCTTGCGCCCGTTGGCGAGCGTCTGAGCGAGCTGCTGCCCGATGTGCGCATCTGGATGACGGACGACTGCATCGGCGATGCCGTCAAGGCCACGGTTGATGATATGAAGGAAGGCGAAATCGTCCTTCTGGAGAACGTCCGCTTCCATCCGGAAGAGGAGAAGAACGATCCCGCGTTTGCCAAAGAACTGGCGAGCCTCGCGGACATCTATGTTTCGGATGCGTTTGGTACCGTGCACCGTGCGCATGCCTCCACGGCAGGCGTCGCGGCGTATCTGCCCGCCGTTGCCGGTTTCCTGATCGGCAAAGAGCTCGGCATCATGGGCAAAGCGCTGGAAGATCCGGAGCGCCCGTTTGTCGCGATTCTCGGCGGCGCGAAGGTCTCCGATAAGATCGGCGTCATCACCAACCTGCTCGACAAGTGCGATTCCCTCATCATTGGCGGCGGCATGGCGTATACCTTCTTCAAGGCGCAGGGCTACGAGATCGGCACCTCTCTGCTGGATGCGGACAGCGTAGGTCTCGCGAACGAACTCATCGCAAAGGCGAAAGCGATGGGCAAGAACCTCCTGCTGCCGGTGGATAACGTGGTTGCGACTGCGTATGCGCCGGATGCGGAGAATAAGATCATCGACTCCGACAACATTCCCGAAGGCTGGATGGGTCTCGACATCGGACCCAAGACCCGCGAGCTCTTCCGCAAGACGATCGTCGAAGCCAAGACCGTCATCTGGAACGGGCCCATGGGCGTGTTTGAAATGCCCGCGTTTGCCGAAGGCACCCGCGCGGTTGCGCAGGCTTGCGCGGACTGCAAGGGCACGACCATCATCGGCGGCGGCGACTCTGCCTCCGCGGTCAAAAAGCTCGGCTTTGCCAAGCAGATGACGCACATCTCCACCGGTGGCGGCGCTTCTCTCGAGTTCCTCGAGGGTAAGGTGCTTCCGGGCGTGGCAGTGCTCAACGATAAGTAAGCGATTCAAACGTCCGCCGGAGCGCTTGATGCGCTCCGGCGGTTTCATAAGTTTGACAGTTCGACCGGTCTTCCGGCTCGTACATAACGTTTCAAAATAACCCATATTGAAAGGAATCATCACTATGAGAACACCCATCATCGCAGGCAACTGGAAAATGAACATGACTCCGGCGGAGGCCGAGCGCCTCGTCGTCGAGTTGATCCCGCTGGTGAAGGACGCGGCTTGCGAAGTCGTCGTCTGCCCGCCGTACGTTGACCTGGCTCTCGTTGGCAAGCTGCTCGTCGGCACCAACATCAAGCTCGGCGCGCAGAACATCCACTGGGCACCCAAGGGCGCATTCACTGGCGAAATCAGCGCGGATATGCTCCTCGCGATGGGAGTCACCCACGCCATCGTCGGCCACAGCGAGCGTCGCCAGTATTTCGGCGAGACGGATGAGACCGTCAACAAGCGCGCAAAGGCCGCGCTGGACGCGAACATCACGCCCATCATCTGCGTCGGCGAAACGCTCGAGCAGCGCGAAGGCGGAGTCACTGACACCATCGTCAGCAAGCAGACCGTAGCGGCGCTTGCGGGCTTTAGCGCGGAAGAAGTTGCCCGCTCGGTCATCGCCTACGAACCCATCTGGGCCATCGGCACGGGCAAGACCGCGACCAACGAAGATGCGAACACGACCATCAAGGTCATCCGCGACGCGATTGCGGGCGTCTACGGCCAGAAGGTTGCGGATGCCGTGCGGATTCAGTACGGCGGAAGCATGAATGCAAAGAACGCAAGCGAGCTCATGGCGATGCCGGAGATCGACGGCGGACTCATCGGCGGCGCTTCGCTCAAGAGCGAAGACTTTTCAAAGGTGGTTCATTTCTAATGACGAAACCGATCACCGCATTAATCATACTGGACGGCTTCGGCTGCTCCACAGAGAAGGAGTTCAACGCCATCAAAGCCGACGGCGCGCATAATATCTCGCGCCTTTGGAACGAGTATCCGCATGTGCAGATTGCGGCGAGCGGCATGGATGTCGGTCTTCCCGATGGCCAGATGGGCAACAGCGAGGTGGGTCACCTCAACATCGGCGCGGGCAGAATCGTATATCAGGAGCTCACACGCATCACCAAGGCGATCATGGACGGCGACTTCTTCGAGAACAAGGCGTTCCTGGGCGCGATTGAAAACTGCAAAAAGAACGGCACCGCGCTGCATCTGATGGGGCTGTTGTCCGACGGCGGCGTGCATTCGCACAACACACATCTCTACGCGCTCGTCGAGATGGCGAAAAAAGCAGGCCTGACGAAGGTTTTTGTCCATTGCTTCATGGATGGACGCGATGTTCCGCCGAGCAGCGGCAAGTGCTACGTCGAAGAACTCGACGCAAAGCTCAAGGAGATCGGCGTAGGCAAGATTGCGACCGTGATGGGCCGTTATTATGCCATGGATCGCGATAACCGCTTTGAGCGCGTAGAGAAAGCCTACAGCGCGCTTGTGTACGGCGAAGGGGAAACGGCTGCCACCGGCGAAATCGCCATGCAGAACAGCTATGAAAAGGGCGAGACGGATGAGTTCGTGCTGCCCACTGTCATCCTTGAGAACGGCAAGCCTGTCGGCAAGATCTCGGCAAACGACAGCGTGATCTTCTTCAACTTCCGTCCCGACCGCGCGCGTGAAATCACGCGTACACTCGTGTTCGACGACTTTGACGGTTTCCCGCGCAAGAACGGGTTCTTCCCGCTTTACTACGTCTGCATGACGCAGTACGACAAGACGTTTGGAGAGCGCGTACACGTGGCCTATCGCCCGGAATCGCTCGACAACACGTTTGGTCAGTATCTCGCCGAGAAGGGCTTAACGCAGCTCCGCATCGCGGAGACGGAGAAATATGCGCACGTGACCTTCTTCTTCAACGGCGGCGTGGAAGCGCCGAATCCTGGAGAAGACCGCGCGCTGATCGCCTCGCCGAAGGTTGCGACCTATGATCTCAAGCCGGAGATGAGCGCGTTTGAAGTCGCGGACGAAGCGGTCAAGCGCATCGAGAGCGGCAAGTACGATGTGATGATCCTCAACTTCGCTAACCCCGACATGGTCGGGCACACGGGCGTGATGTCCGCCGCAACGGCGGCTGTCCACGCGGTGGATGCCTGCGCCGAGAAGGTGGTGGAGGCGATCTTGAAGACCGGCGGACGTTGCATCATCACCGCCGACCACGGCAACTGCGAAAAGATGTGGGATGAGGTAGAGCATGTGCCGTTTACCGCGCACACGACCAACCCTGTGCCCTGCATCCTCGTGGACAACGCCCGCAAGAATGTCACCCTCCGCGAAGGCGGCAGGCTCAGCGATCTGGCGCCTACGCTGCTGGAGCTGCTCGGGCTGCCCGTGCCGGAAGGAATGACCGGAAAATCGCTGATCAAGGGCTGATTTTCGCGGCTAGTTGAGCGCATTCAGGCTTGCAATCAAGCCGGGTGCATGTTATAATCACTAGGCTTAGGTGCCGGATATCCGGCGAGTGAGTCATTATTGCTGAACGCTCCGTCTGCTGCGGAAAAACCCCGCGAGCATCGGAGATCAAAATTGGAGGAATGTCACCATGGTAACTGCGGCGCTTATCATTCGCATCGCGCTGATGTTGATCTCGATTCTGCTCGTTGTCGTCGTTCTGCTTCAGAAGACGAAGAGTTCCGGCCTCGGCGCTTCCTTTGGCGGAGACACGACGTCTTTCACCACGAAGGGCAAGGCTGCAAGCCGCGAAGCCAAACTTCAGAAACTGACGGTCGTTCTCGCGATCATCGTCGGTGTGCTTGCGCTGTTATTGACCATTTTCTAAGGCCGGTAAAGCGAACCATATGCGGCGTGCCAACGAGGTGCGCCGCTTTTTTGAGTCAATACGATTACGATAGTTTGAGACGGAGGATAACCATTTGAATCGGTAAGATACGCGGGAAATAAGCTTGACTTCTTCCACGTGAACCGATTAGAATGATTGTAAAATAATATATTATTTTCCGTCGGAAAGTGAGAGGGCCGATCCATGCCCGTCAGACGCGGCGTAAAGCCTGTTGCACAAAACCGAAAAGCGCGGCACGATTACTTTATCGAGGAGACGCTGGAGTGCGGAATTGAACTCTTTGGCACCGAGGTAAAGTCGCTTCGAAACGGCGCATGCAACCTCAAGGACAGCTATGCGCAGGTGAAGAATGGCGAATTGTTTGTCATCGGCATGCACATCAGCCCGTACGAGCAGGGAAACATCTACAACAAAGATCCCTTTCGCACGAGAAAGCTCCTGGCGCACAAGAGCGAGATTCGAAGGCTGCAGGTCGCAACCCAGAAAGAGGGCATGAGCCTGGTTCCGCTGGAGCTCTACCTCAAGGATGGCAGAGTCAAGCTGCTGCTCGCTGTTGCGAAGGGCAAAAAGCTCTATGACAAGCGCCACACGATTGCCGAGCGCGACGCGGACCGCGAAATGGAACGACGGATCAAGGAGGACAGATCATGAGAAACCTGCCGTTTACGAAGGATGCCCTGGAGGCCATCGTAACAAAATATCCGACCCCGTTTCATATCTACGATGAAGCCGGCATCCGCGCAAACGTAAAACGCTTGCAGGAGGCGTTTGCCTGGAACGAAGGCTTTCGCGAATACTTCGCGGTCAAGGCGCTACCCAATCCCGTGATCATGAAGCTGCTCTTTGACAACGGCTGCGGTATGGACTGCTCCTCGCTCACCGAGCTGATGCTCTCCCGCGCAGTCGGCGTCACCGGACACGACGTGATGTTTTCCTCCAATGACACACCCGCAAACGAGTTTGAGCTCGCAAGCGAGATGAATGTCCTGATCAACCTCGACGACATCACGCACATCGATTTTCTTGCGGCAAACGGCGGAATCCCGAAGACCGTCTGCCTGCGCTTCAACCCCGGCGGTGAATTCCTGCTGGGCAACACCATCATGGGCAACCCCGGCGAGGCGAAATACGGCATGACGCGGGAGCAGCTCAGCGAGGCGGTGAAGAAGCTGCAATCGCTGGGGGCTGTCGAGTTTGGCCTGCACGCGTTCCTTGTGAGCAACACGACGGACGACGATTATTATCCCGCTCTGGCGAAAAAGCTCTTTAAGACGGCGGTCGAGCTCAACGAGGAGACGGGCGCGAACTTCACGTTTGTCAACCTTTCCGGCGGCATCGGCATTCCGTATCGCCCGTATGAAAAAGAGACGGATATCCGCTATATCGGCGAAGAGGTCAAGCTGCAGTATGACCGCATCGTTGCACCGAGTAAGATCAAGCTGCGCATCTTCACCGAGCTCGGGCGCTACATCACGGGACCGTTTGGATATCTCGTGACGCGTGCGATCCACAAGAAGGAGACGCACAAGAAGTACATCGGTGTGGACGCCTGCGCCTGCAACCTGATGCGCCCCGCGATGTACGGCGCTTACCATCACATCACCGTGATGGGGAAAGAGTCGGCTCCGCTGACCAACGTGTACGACGTGGTGGGCTCACTCTGCGAAAACAACGACAAGTTTGCCATCGACCGCCCGCTGCCCAAGACCGAACCGGGAGACCTGCTGGTCATACACGATACCGGCGCGCACGGATTTTCGATGGGATATAACTACAACGGCAAGCTCAGGAGCGCGGAAGTGCTGCTCAAGCCGGACGGTTCTGCGGAGCTGATTCGCCGCGCGGAGACACCGCAGGATTACTTCAGTACGCTGGACATTCTGGGGCTGAACCTGTAGCGCAGGGCGGGCAACCGACCTTCGCACATAAAAAGACTCGATCGTGTTGGGTTTGTGTGTTAAAATAGTGGAGTGCGCGGGACAAAATCCGCCCGTTCGCCAGAGAAATGATACGCAAACCGACACGCGAAAACGATTCGGGATGCGTGTTCTTTGGATGCGTATCCCGCTTTCTTTCACCAGACGCTTTGTTTATCATCATTCACCGGGGGTATAAGAAATGAAATCTTGGTTTTCCCGCTTCCTTCGCTATGTGATCGTGTTTATCATGCTGGTCGCGTTCGGCGTCGGGATGTTGTTTCTGTGTGGACTCGCGCCGCAGGAACAGGTCGAGAAAAACTATCTGCTTTCGCTGGATGAGATTGAACCGGAGTGGAACGACTTTAACATCATCCGTCGCAGTTGGGGCTCCTATTCTCTTGATGTTTGGACGGAGGTCATCATACTTTCGCTTTCCACATCGATGGATGTGAAGACTTCTCCGGAGAGCGTGCTGAAAAACTCCTATCCGCTGGAGGATGACTTTACGCTACAGAGCGCGCGCGACGCGGTGAAGAACCACGAGCAGTCGGACGTGTTCTATGTGCGCTATTGGCACGGTTTTCGAACCTATGTGCGCGCTCTGCTTTCCGTGATGGACTATGGCTCGATGCGCACGCTCATCATGTGGACGCTGTTCCTGCTGATGGGGCTTTGCACGATGATGCTTGGGTTCCAGACCCGCTCCGTATGGCCGCCGATGCTCTTTGCCGCAGCGATATTGTTCATCAATCCTGTCATAGTGAGTGTGTTGTTTCAATATAGCGGGTGCTTCATACTCGCGTTTATCGGAATTTTGTTTGTGCCGATGCTGATCAAGAAACCGGAGCGAGGGCCGATGCTGTTTATGATCCTCGGCATGACGACACAGTTTATCGACTTTTACACAGCGCCTCTGGTCACCTTCGGATTGCCGATGCTCTGCTGGCTGATTTGCATTTGTTATGCAAAACCCGAGGTGCGCGCAAAAGAGATGATGCTGACCACGCTGAAATGTATGGCGGTTTGGTTTGCGGCATATTTTGCGATGTGGGTCACAAAGCTTGTGCTCAGCAGCGTTTTTACCGATCAGGACGCGTTTGGAACCGCATGGCGCTCGCTCGCAACGCATCTCGGCGTCACCAAAGCGCCGGGAACGGAGATGTACTATGAAACGCCAAGGGTTATCATCGGGGCGTTCAAACATCTCTTCGATTGGCCGATGCTCGTCATTTCCGCGGGTGTCGCGGTGGTTGCCGGCATTACGATGCTGGTTTTGCGCACCGACAAGCAGTCTTATCTGCGCGCGCTTGTGATGCTTGCGATTTCGACGCTGCCGGTTCTCTGGATCTGCGTTGCGACGGAGCCGATGAATGCTTGCCCGCATTTTCAGTATCGCATTCTGGCTGTAACGATGCTGGGATTGTTCTATTTCTGGCTTATGAGCGTCAAGAGAAGCCGCCTGCCCGACTTCAAGATTGCACCGGCAGAAGCGGAGCAACCGCGCTGACGGGAATGCTCGGGCGGGGTTGTGAAACCGCGGTTTTTCGTGTATAATAAGCATATATGGGGGCGACCTGGTTTCGACGGGGATCGCCGATGTTGGATAAGCGAGCCGAAGGCCCGAGCTTCGTAAAAAGCGGGAACAGATTAAAGTAACTGACAAAAATACTTTAGCTGTCGCTGCTTAAGCAGTGACCGTTCGCCTGGGAAAACTTACCGTCCCAGATACGGGCGTCATTTAGGGTAGGGAACGAACCCGCCTAAGCTTTGCGGCGGGCCGGACTTATGAAGCTACTAAAGCCGATATCCTGCCGGAGGGAGATCGGGAGAGGGAATGTAAAACCACCGGATACGCTCGTAGAAAGTCTGGTTGAGGGGTTTTCGGACGGGAGTTCGATTCTCCCCGCCTCCACCAAAAAAGAAATGCAGACCTGATAAGGTCTGCATTTCTTTTTTATTTGCTTTATTCAAAAAAATCAAAGGCTGATCCGCGACGCACCTTCAGATGGTTTTTCATCCTTGGTCGATTCAAGCGGGAGTGTGAACTGTAGAGCGACGCTGTGTTTGACCACGAACGATTTCTGATTCGAAAATGATACGTTAAGTGGTCCGCCAAACGATCCAAAACAAACCAAAATTCGGTGAAAAAGCTAGATATTACGCGGGTTCTTGCTAAGGTTTGAGATTTCATATATGATACCTATATACTGTTGCTTGTACTAAAAAATCTATTTTTCACAACTGAACGAACAGAGACTTGAAGAAACGATACATCATGTGTGCCGGCCAAATCCTGAAACGGGAAGGGGAAAACAACATATGTTGTCTTTTATAGATCAAAAACTCATACAAGGATTTAAGAACAAACACAAACTGGCCGATCAAAGAAATGCGATGACTTTGCTTGCGATTCAGGGAGCATTGTTGGTTGTCTTGCTCGCATTTTTGCTGATTCTTGTGTTCAGCAAGCAGGACCCGAGACACTTTCTGTACATCCCGATGATTTGCTTTTTATTTGGCATTCTGCTGATCGCTCTTTTTCTGAATGTAAGAGGTAAATACGGAATTTCAACTTTGATTACTGTGGTCAGTTTAGTCGTGACACCGTGGATATCGATCTTGTTCGATCCGCTTGTGCTGCAAGGTGATCTGGTGCCAATTCTCTATGTTGGACTATCGGTCCAAGGCTGCGCCATACTGCTCAAGGAAAGGTGGGTCATTTGGATCTCGATTGCCGAGATGATTGCAGTGCTGACAATCCTTCAATCCATGGCCAAAACGACGGGAGTCAATTGGCTCAGCTTATTTGCCTTTATCCTCGCCACCTCGGCAATCGCTGTTTCCTATGGACACACGAACAGAAAGCAACTGGAGCAGATACACGATCTCTCGATCCGGGATTCTCTTACGGGACTGTATAATCGGCGGTACATGGAGGAGACGTTTGATCGCGAGATTGAAAGAATGATACGGAAAGAAAGAAAACTCGCCGTCATCATGACCGATGTGGATTACTTCAAGACAATCAATGACTCGTATGGTCACGTGGTTGGCGATTTGGTTTTGGCGCATATTGCGCAAATATTGAAGAGCAACACGCGCAGTTCCGACATCGTTTGTCGATATGGAGGGGATGAGTTTATATTAATTCTTCCAGAGTGCTCCAAAGCGGAAGCTGTTTCAAGGGCAGAAGCGATTCGAACGTTAGTCGCGCAGTCTGACGTGGAGTTTGATGGGAAAAGGATTCGCAACATTACGCTCTCGTTCGGCATTTCCGAGTTGCCCGAAAACGCACTCAATCGAATCGATTTAATCTGCGCGGCAGATAAGGCGCTGTACCTTTCAAAACAATCGGGACGAAATCGCATCAGCTGATTGGATGCAAGCCTGATCCGGCAGACCAAAGAGAAGGTCGGGAAGATTGTAAACTGATTATACACGTGGATGAATTCGCGAATCACAAACAAACATGTCTGAGAAGTATCGGTGCTGAAATTACAGAATCGAGCAAATTCGGTGTTTTTCTAGGCGTTTTCCAGCGAAGATTTTGCTCAATAATTCAGTCCGGCACATTGCATTCGAACTTGTATCAGGTGTATGATAAAAGTAATGTAACAATTCAAGCACGTCATATCGAACTGAAAATCGTTTAGAATGGGGTTGAAACAAATGACATTCAAACGTTTTGGTGCAGTGCTGATGACAATTCTTCTTTCGATCAGCCTGGCTTCGTGCAACCAAATTCCGGAAACAAAGCAGAGCGCGCAGGAAGCGGAGCCACAGGAAAATAACATGCTTTCATTCCGCATTACATGGAAGGATTATTCAGGCCGCGGACAGGCCATTCAGAAGATCGTAGATGCGTATAATCAAAGCAATTCAGATCAAACAGATATCCAGCTGATCAGCGGTGATGAGGACATGGCGGCGATTCAAACGCTGCTGGAAACAGATTCGGAGACAATATTTGTTTTGCCATATCGATATATTCAATACTTCGGGAGCATGGGGCTTCTAACCGATTTGACAGATGACTTCACGCAGGATTCATCTCTGTTCTATCAAACGGTGTGGGAACTGGGCATGGTGAAAGACTCCGTCTATGGCATACCATGGCTGGGACACTCGATGTGTTTGCTCTACAACAAAAACTTACTCCAGAAGGCGGGCGTTTCTCCGGAATCGATTGTCGATCTGGATTCCTTCGTTTCTGCGATGGACAGCGTGGAACAGAAAACGAACGCAAAGGGGATTGGACTGGTAGGAGCGGACAGCAACGACGTCTCCTGGATGGTCAACCAGTTCGTGTACGGGTTCGGCGGTCGGCTGGTCGATTCTACGGGCAAAAAAGTACGCATCAATAGTGCCGAATCGGCCGCGGCAATCGACTTCTATAAAAATGTGTTGGGTGCGCATGCCCAATCCTCCTGGATCAATGATACCGGTACAGAAGTCATGGAGCACTTTTTAAACCAGGAGGTCGCGTTCGAGATTCAAGGCATCTGGGGACTGACAGACGTGCAAAAGAACGGGTCTGCGTTTGATGTTGGTGTTATGCCGCTCAAACAGATCGGTATCTGCTCCGAAATTGGCCCGATGATGCTGGCGATTCCGCAGAATATGTCTGATGACGGAAAGCGGCAGGCGCAGGAATTCATTCGGTACATGATCTCCATCGACGCGCAACAAGCGATTTTAAACGGCGAGTATAGTCCGGAACACGATGCGTATTATCCGTTTCGCACACCCATTCGAAAGGATATGGCAAATACGCCTCTGATGCAGATGAATCCGATCTATCAGGTGTTCATAGAAGGGTTTGATAATCCCAGTGTGGATGTTCCTGTGCCGGCATGGCAGACCGTCAAGAAGCAGTATTACGAGCCGGGCCTGCATAGCGTCATGTTAGGTGCGATCACGACAGAATCGTTTCTAAAGATGATTGAGACGGAAGGAAACAAACTTCTCACGGGCAATTGAACAGAGTTGAAGGGGCGAGGATGATGAAAATACTGATTGCCGACGATTCGAAAACCGATGTAGCCATCATCAGCAGCATACTATCGGATTATGAGCTGCTCTTTGCGTATGACGGAATGGAAGCCATGGAGACACTGGAACGCCATCCGAATGTTGACATCCTCATTCTGGATATCAATATGCCGCGCATGAGTGGCTTTGAAGTGCTTGAGCAGATGAAAAAATATCCGGAGTATAAGAATGTCGCCGTATTGGTTTTGACCAATTTTGACGAGATTGATAACGAGATGCGAGGCTTGGACTTAGGCGCGGTGGACTACATTCGAAAGCCGCTCAATATCCGGTCACTCCGGAAACGGGTCGAGCTGCAGATCAAGCTGAAGAATGCGCGCGATGAGATGGAACAGCAAAACATCATTCTGGAAAAACGCGTGCAGGAGCGCACACGCGAGAGTGTTTTAGCGCGCGATGTGACCATTCACGCTTTGGTGAGCCTGCTTGAGGTTCGGAATATTGAGTCGAGCAACCATACCAAGCGAACGCAGATGATGATGCACGCAATCTGTTCCCATCTGAAGGCGAAGGCGCCGTATAACACCATATTGACGGATAGCTATGCTGCGGAATTGTTTGACACGACGCCACTGCACGATATTGGAAAGGTCGGCATTCCGGATCATATCCTGCTCAAGCCGGACAAACTCACAGCGGATGAATTCGAGATCATGAAGAAGCATACGACGTTCGGCGTTGAGGCGTTGCGCTGCATGGGACCGGAGAGCGATAATCTCTCCTTCATTCGTACGGCGGCCGAGATTGCGGGAACGCATCACGAAAAGTTCGACGGAACCGGTTATCCAAAGGGACTGAAAGGCAAGGATATCCCACTGGCAGGACGGCTGATGGCAATCATCGACGTGTACGATGCGCTCGTCAATCAGCGCGTGTATAAGCCGGCCTTTACCCACGAAGCTGCGCTGGAGATTTTGGCGTCCGAACGTGGCACGCATTTCGACCCGGAACTATTGGATGCATTTTTTGAAATCGAAGCCGAGGTTCGGTCGATTGCGGATAGTTTTGGCCAACAGCAGGCCGGTTAGGAGCGATTGCATGAAACCATTCAAGTTTCTCGCTTCCGTGCTGGCGATCTTTACGTTGGTGACGCTCGTTTTGTCATCGACATCTCTTGCCGCGGATAATAGCCCTGAACCGAAACTCCAGCTGACACAGCAGGAACAGGACTTCATTAAAGAGCACCCGGTGATTCATCTCGGCGTGGACCCAACGTTTGTGCCGTATGAATTCATCGACACGGACGGCCAATATAAAGGGATTGCGGCGGACTATATTGCGCTGATCTGCGAAAAAACCGGATTGATGATGGAAGTCAAAAAAGGCCTGACTTGGACGGAAGCGTATGAAATGGCGGTTCAAGGCCAGCTTGACGCGCTGCCATGTGTTGGGCAAACCGCTGAACGAGAGCGGTATTTTTTATTTTCGGATACGTATTTTACGTTTCAACGAGCGATTTTTATCAATGAAGACACCAAAGATATCCGTTCCTTTGAGGATTTGTCCGGCAAAACGATTGCGGTTCAGATGAATAGCTCACACCACAGCTATATGACCCAGTTCCCGGAGGTGAAACTGAGCCTGTATCCGACTGTGGAGGCGGCGCTGCGCGCGGTTGCAAACGGAACGGAGATCGCCTTTGTCGGCAACTTTGCAACGACCAGCTACTTGGCAAAATCACTGGGGATTTCCAACCTCAAATATATCCCTATTGAAGTAAGCGCGGGAGATCAGTCGCAGTCCTTGCATTTTGCGGTTCGCAAAGACTGGCCGGAGCTGGTCAGCATCATCAATAAAGCACTTGCCAGCATCACCAAAGAGCAGCGCACAGAGATCAATAACAAGTGGATCGATGTAGAGGGTGCAGTTGATTTCTCTTATGTTCTGCGCATCATTGGAATTGCCGGCCTGATTTTATTGGCCGTGTTGGCGGTGTCGTACTTTTGGATCATTCGCCTGAGAAAAGAGGTTGCGAAACGAAAAAAAGCACAGGAGGAGGCCACCTTAGCCAAAGAGGAAGCGGTTTCGGCAAATCAGGTGAAGTCTTTGTTTCTTGCGCGCATGTCGCATGAAATCAGGACGCCGCTGAATGCGATCCTCGGCATGGCTTATCTGATCAAAAAGACAGACCTGACTGCGACGCAGGGGATGTATCTGGATAAACTGACGCAAGCCTCGCGCAATATGCTCGGTACAATCAACGACATTTTGGATTTTTCGAAGATTGAAGCTGGAAAGATCACCATCGAGAAGGTCCCGTTTGATTTGGATAAAATTCTACAGAGAATCATCAACATCGAATCCGTCAAGGTGGAAGAGCAGGGGATTGAACTGTCGGTCAACAAGAGCCCCGATGTGCCATCCATGTTCCTGGGAGACCCATTGCGCATTGAGCAAATCCTGCTGAATCTGATCAACAATGCGGTGAAGTTCACGGAACACGGCGCAGTCCGGGTGAACATCTCAAGCACTGCTGCGGATTCGACAAATCGTGTCGTAACCTTTGTCGTGAGTGATACCGGAATCGGAATGTCGCCCGAACAGTTGGAGCACCTGTTCATTCCGTTTGATCAGGGGGACTCCAGCATCAGCCGCCGCTTTGGTGGCAGCGGGCTTGGGCTCTCGATCGTCAAATACCTCACCGATCTCATGGATGGGCAGATTTCCGCAACCAGCGAAAAGGGACAAGGTTCGGCGTTTACCGTACAGATTCCGCTGGAGGTGGACACGGTGCAGGAATCGGCGAAAAATGCGAGAATGTCGTCGGATTGCTTCCGCGATACGCGCGCATTGATTTTGCTGAAACCGGAGCAAACGCACAACCAGATCGAAGAGTATCTCCGCTCATTCGGCATCCGGAACGAGATCGTAGAAACCGAGCAGCAGATGCGCGCGAGGCTGGATGACGTCGCAGCGAAATCAGGGAACCCGTATCAACTCCTGATGATCGACTATGCGACTCCTCAAAATAACGGGATCGAGTTGTTCCACAGACTAAGAGCAGAACATCGTATCCCCGATGGAAGCAAGTCGATCCTGCTCGTGCCGATGATGCGGGAGGATCTGTTTGAGGAGCTGGAGTCGGCTGGAATCGATATCGGAATTGCAAAGCCGATCATCCCGTCGGTCTTGTACAATGGGATCATCGAAATCCTGAAAATCAAACCGCCGGAAGCTAAGCGCCATTTGCAGAAGACAAAGCAATTGGTTTCGCCGCACCCGTATCGCCTGCTATTGGTCGAGGATAACAAGACCAATCAATTTATCGCAAAGAGCATTCTCGAGCAGGCGGGCTTTGTGATGGATATCACCTCCGACGGAGAAGAGGGGTATCAGTATTATGCGGCGCACCAGAACGAGGTCGACCTGATTCTGATGGATTTGCATATGCCCGTCATGGACGGCTATACGGCGTCCGACTTGATCCGCAAAATCAATCAGGAGATTCCCATTGTTGCGATGACCGCGGATGCGATCACCGGCGTTGAGGAGAAGTGCAGAAGCCACGGAATCTGGAACTATGTGAGTAAACCGTTCGAGCCGGATCAGCTGATCGAAACGCTGATTACGCTTCTGAGCGGAACAGAACCTAAGGTTGAAGTGCAGCAGGAAGCGGCTGAGGAAGCAACGGGAAATGGCGCGCAAGCCGTCGATTTTGAAGACGGAATCAAGCGGATGGGTGGAGACAAGGCGATCTACCGACTGGTATTGCAATCGTTTGCCGAGGAGAATAACAGCGTCGCCGAACAGCTCAGCGGGGCAATTCAGGTAAGAGATTTCGCGCAAGGCGAGCAGATTGTGCACAAAATCAAGAGCAGCGCCGGCAGCATTGGCGCAAAGAACCTTCACGATATTGCTGTCGAACTGCAGCGTGCGCTGAAGGATGCGAACGAATCTGCGATCACATCCCTATCCGCGAGCTTCTACAAGTGTCTCGCTCAAACACTGTCGGACATTCAGAGCTTCCTTTGAGTCTGCCTCCGCCAAGCAACGCAAAACCCGAACATGGAAACAGGTTCGGGTTTTGTTTTCTATATGGAAGAAATGAAAACGAAAGATTGATTTGCTGCTTGGCAGGATCGAATGATTTCGAGAGATTGCTTTACGCATCAGGATTGCGAGTTTGGGGTTTTATTATCAGGTGTTTTCTAAGGATGAATTCCAAGGCGGTCAACGAGCTCGGCATGCCGCGCACGCCGCTGCCGGAAACCATCCGAAAGGCGATCACCTGGTTCCGCGAAAAAGGATATCTCCCGCAGATGAAGAGCGAGGCAAACTGAGGCTCGCCTGCGCGGATCATCGTGCATGGTGAGAAGCAAATGTGTTTGACAAGGCCACTCGTTTTACGGGTGGCTTTTTTGCGCGCAAAACAGCAAATCAAAAAGCAGCCGGAGGATCCGATCACGAATCGGCCCGGCTGCTCTTTTTGATAACGAACGCTGCTATGCTTTATTGATCGACTTGCGTGAGCAGCTGGTTAAATGCTTCCGCTTCTTCGAGAGAGGCTGTTTCTTTGATGCGGTATACCACCAAATCGTGCCGGTACACATAAGCTCCGATGGTGGCGGTTTCGCTGATGCGCGAGTAGTACTCGGCTCGCGCGGTTGCGGCATCGACGCTCGCGAACGCTTCCACGATGCAGTCGTGCTTTCCGTTGAGCGTGAAGTCGATTCTCTGCGTATACGCTTCGAGCTTTCCGGTTGCCGATTTTGCGGCTGCGGCTTCGTCGTACTCAACGATGTTCGTGATGTCCGCTCCAAGCTTGATCAGTTCATCGGTGGATTCCTTCAGGGTCATCGTGGAGAGGCGGCCATACAGGCGCGGCGTCGGGCTGGGTGTCGGGCTGGGTGTGGGCGTCTGCACGGGGGTTACTTCGGGAGTCGGTGTGAAGCTTTCGACTTCGACAATCTCAGGCGTGGGACTGTTTGCTTTCGTAGCGCTGAACCCAATCCCGTTCTCTGCGGAACAGCCGGTCAAAAGCAGCATAACGGCAAGGATACCAATCAACTTCTTCAAATTCTCGTCCTCCTAATACTGCGATCATGCACCCCGGAATCAGTTGCCGCCGTCGATGTACAGCGGGAAGCAAAACGGTTTCGTCCTTCTTGGGATCGGCTTTTCGTGCTGTCGATGCAGTTCTGATCAATTGGAAACGTCAATCGTTTTCCATGTGCTATTTTATACCCATTTGATATGCTTCCGCAATCGTGAAGATCACAAAGACCATGTCCACAATGTGATCGTTTCGGACAAATTTCAGGAATTACAGGCAGGATTGCTGGAAAACGTATTATAATAAGCAAGAAAACTATCGTGCATTTTCAGGGTAAAACTAGCAAATTTGATAGAATCCAACGATTGGCGGAAACAAGCCAAAGGAGATCAACGATATGGTGAACGATATCTCGGATGAAAAAATGGTCGAGGTGCTGGACGAGGCAGAGGTTCAGAAAAGATTTGAGCAGAGCCAGGAGAAGGCGAAGAAATTGCTCGAAGACCGGGATAAGATGGATCGCTTTCTGGAGCGGCTGGAGCGAAAGCTCAAGCACATTCCAGTGGTCGGCGGGATGCTGTCGGAGATTCCGATTCTTATCGCGCTCGTCAAGGCGTATATCGAGAAGCGGTATCTCGATATTCCGATCGGCTCCATCATCGCGATGGTTGGCGCGCTGATCTATTTTTTAAGCCCCATCGACCTGCTGCCGGATTTTCTGCCCGCCATCGGGCTTGTGGACGACGCTGCGGTCATCGGCGTTGCGCTCAAGCTCGTGCATGACGACGTGAAGGAATATAAGGCTTGGCGGGAGAAGAGCCAACAGGAATAAGCAAAATACATGCTTGAAGTGAAGTTGAGAGTGAAGAATGGAACAAACCAGATCAGAACTGGAACATGAATATCAAGACAAGTTGAAAAAAGAGGATCGATTTTCTCGGCGATTAAAGTTTGCCGGATATATCGTCTTTGCTCTTCTCGTCGTTGGCACTGTGCTTTGGAAGATAACGAAACTGATCGTTCCAGTTGCGTTATTCCTTGGCGTGGTCTGGTTTTGGTACGGCGTCCGCAAATCTCGCCAAATGATTGCTGAAACCAAAGAGATCAAGACGCAGCTCTACGGCAACGAGCTAAAGCCGATCACCCATGCGGTCTTTCAAGAGTTATTGGAGGAATATGCTAATAACCAGCTTGAACCGCTCTGTAGAAACGAATTCTTCAGCAGTTGGAAACTGACGCAGTCAGATGTTGCAAGCCAGAATATCTGTCTTGTTTTTATGAAGCGCGGGCACGAAATTTCCATGGACATATCAGATGAAGGCGTTTCAATCCTGTTTGATGAAGAGATGGGCGATACTTGCGTCGAGTTTGGCTGGGATGACGACACGCTCAAGACCGCGTACGATGTATATCCCCGCATCACGGAAATATGCCGCCGCACATATGAGGAGATTCTGCGCGCCGAACAGGCGAAACATACTTGATGTTTTTTCGGTGGAGTGAACGCGTGCCACCATGCTATACTCGCCTCAAAGAGAGGTTATTTTTATGACGGACAACGAAAAATATACGGCGCTTGTGGACAAAGACTCGGCGTATGACGGCGCGTTTTTTGCCGCGGTAAAGACGACGGGCATCTTCTGCCGAACCACCTGCACCGCGCGCAAACCCAAACAGGAGAACGTCTGCTTTTACGATACGATTCATGATGCCCTTGCCGCGGGATATCGTCCTTGTAAGATTTGCAGACCCATGGAGAGCGCAAATCATGTGCCGGAGGATATCGCGGCGCTGTTAGCCGAGGTGCAGGCAAACCCGCAGTTTCGCATCACCGAGTGGCAGCTCAAGCAGCGTGGCCTCGACCCGAACACACTCAGGCGTTGGTTTATGAAGCACTATGGCATGACGTTTCAAGCCTTTTGCCGGATGAACCGCATCAACACGGCGTTCGGCGCGATCCGGGAAGGCAACAGCGTGCTGGACGCAGCGCTGGAGAGCGGATATTCGTCCGCGAGCGGTTTTGCAACCGCGTTTGACAAGATCATAGGAACCGCGCCGGGCAAGGCGAAGCGCGAACCCCAAAACGTGCTCGTCTACCAGCGCTTTGACGCGCCGCTTGGCCCTATGGTCGCCATCGCGAGCGAGAAGGGGCTGTGTCTGCTGGAGTTCGGCGACCGGCGCATGCTGGAAAGCGAGTTTGCCGACCTGCAAAAGCGGTTGAGTGCCGTGCTCCTGCCCGGCAAAAACGAATTCACGGAGGAAGCAGTCCGTCAGATACAGGAGTATTTCGCGGGCACGAGAAAGACGTTTTCCGTGCCGCTCCACGCGCCGGGAACGGAGTTTCAGCAGCGGGTTTGGGCGGCGCTTCGTGAGATTCCGTTTGGCGAGATGCGCTCCTACGGCGAGATTGCTGCGGCAATCGGCGACCCCAAAGCGGTTCGCGCGGTCGGCACGGCGAACGGAATGAACCGCATCGCGATCATGATTCCCTGCCATCGGGTGATCGGTGCGGACGGTGCGCTGACCGGCTACGGCGGCGGGCTCTGGCGCAAGGACTGGCTGCTCAGGCACGAGCAGGAACATCGTTAATCAAGCAAAAGGGAGAGGGAAAACCTCTCTCTTTCTTTATACTATACGCAGCGGACAAAAACGGGTAGAATACAGCTAGCAGAAAATTTGCGAGGTGAATTGCGTGAAAATCGGAGATGTATTGGCAGCGATGACCGCCTATAACGCGGGCGACGCGCGGCGGGTGAACCACCTGATCAAGGTGTATGGATTCGCCAAGACGATTGGCGAGCGCGAAGGCCTGGACGCGGACACGCAGGAGATCCTCGAGATCGCGGCGTTGACGCACGACATCGGCATCCGCAACAGTGAGCGCAAATACGGCAACTGCACGGGCGCGCATCAGCAGGAGGAAGGCCCGCCGGAGGCGCGGACGTTGCTGGCAGAGCTTGGAGCCTGCGAGCTCGCAATCGAGCGAGTCTGCTGGCTGATTGCGCACCACCACACGTATACGGACATTCAGGGTATGGATTATCAGATTCTCGTCGAGGCGGACTTCCTCGTCAACGCGTTTGAGGACGAGATGGATGACGACGCCATCCGCACCGTCCGCGGGAAGCTCTTTCGCACCAAATCCGGTCTGGAACTGCTGGATTTGCTGTATTTTTCAAAGTGAATCTCGCGGAATGCTATGCATTTTTCACGATGTATGGTATGATATCGGGTGTTTTGACAGAAAGCAGGTAAGATATCATGATTAGCGCACGCAACGTATCCCTCCAATTCGGCGGCAGACCGCTGTTTGAGCACGTGGATATACAGTTTACCAACGGCAATTGCTACGGTCTCATCGGCGCAAACGGGACGGGAAAATCGACGTTCCTGCGCATCCTCTCCGGCGAACTGGAGCCGAACAAGGGCGAAATCTCCGTGACTCCCGGCGAGCGCATCGCGGTGTTGCGGCAGGATCACTATGCCTTTGACCAGTACACCGTCATGGAGACGGTCATCATGGGTTACGAGCGACTGCACGAGATCATGATGCTC
Organism: Christensenellaceae bacterium; assembly: GCA_963667195.1. GTDB lineage: Bacteria > Bacillota > Clostridia > Christensenellales > CAG-138 > UBA7703. The sequence goes on along the minus strand of OY762962.1, from coordinate 239,359 downwards.
AAGGAAGAGCTCTACGCCAAGCCGGACTTTGACGACGCGGACGGCATCCGCCTGGCCGAGCTCGAAGGCGAGTTTGCCGAGCTGGACGGCTGGAGCGCGGAGTCCGACGTTGAAATTCTGCTCAACGGCCTCGGCGTGCCGGCGGCGCTGCAAACGGCTCCCATGGCGGAGCTGGACGGACCGAACAAGGTCAAGGTGCTGCTCGCACAGGCGCTGTTTGCCAAACCCAATATTCTGCTCCTCGACGAGCCGACGAACAACCTCGATATCTACGCCATCCACTGGCTGGAGGAGTTCTTGCTTGACTTCCCGAATACCGTCATCGTGGTCTCTCATGACCGTCACTTTTTGAATAAGGTTTGCACGCACATCGTGGACATCGACTACGGCAAGATGCAGATGTATGTCGGTAACTACGACTTCTGGTATGAATATACCCAGCTCGCCGCGCGGCAGGAGAAGGACAAGCGCAAGCAAAACGAGCAGAAGGCGAAGGAGCTGCAGGAGTTCATCATGCGCTTTAGCGCCAACGCCAGCAAGAGCAAGCAGGCGACCTCGCGCAAAAAGATGTTGGATAACCTCGACATGGGCAACTTTGCGCCGTCCTCGCGTAGGTACCCATTTATCCACTTTAAACCCGACCGTGAGGTGGGCAACGACGTTCTCGCTGTCAACGGGCTGACCAAGAACATCGGCGGCAGAAACGTGCTCAACAACGTGAGCTTCGTCATCTGCGGCGGGGATAAAGTCGCGTTTGTGGGCGAGGACGAGCTCGCGCGCACCACGCTGTTTCAGATTCTCATGGGCGAGATAGAGCCGGATTCCGGCAGCTTCAAGTGGGGCGTGACCACCACGCAGGCATACTTGCCGAGCGACAACAGCGCGTATTTTGACGGCGTGACCTACTCTCTCGTCGATTGGCTGCGTCAGTTTTCGAAGGATCAGTATGAAACCACGATCCGCGGCTGGCTAGGACGGCTGCTCTTCTCCGGTGAGGAGGCGCTCAAGGAAGCGCGCGTGCTCTCCGGTGGCGAAAAGAACCGCTGTATGCTCGCCAAGATGATGCTCTCCGGCGCGAATGTGCTCATCCTCGACGAGCCGACCAACCACCTCGACTTGGAGGCGATCACCGCGCTCAACGAAGGCATGACGGAGTTTACGGGCGTGATGCTCTTTACCTCGCACGACCATCAGGTGACGCAGACGGTCGCCAACCGCATCATGGAGATTCTCCCCGGCGGCGTGATCGACAAGCGCGAGGCCTATGATGAATACATCGAGAACGAAGACGTGAAGAAGATGCGGGAGCTTTGGAGCTGAAAGGATTCGCAATGAACGGCATCATCCTCTACGGAACCTGCTACGGATCCTCAAAACAGTATGCGGACGAACTCAGCCGCCGAACAGGGCTGCCTTGCGAAAGCTACGAAAATGCGGGCGATCTATCAGGGTATGAGAAGATCATATACATTGGTTCGCTTTATGCTGGCGGGGTGCTGGGCATGGCGGAGACCATTGGCAAACTTACCAATTGGCAAAACAAAAAACTTGTACTTGCGACGGTGGGGTTGGCGGATACCGCAGATAAAGAAAATGTAGCAAACATCCGCAAAGGCATGCTGCGCCAACTTCCGGTTGGTATGTTGGAGCACGCGAAGCTTGTGCATCTACGCGGCGGGATTGATTACAGCCGCCTTAACATGAAACACAAGGTGATGATGGCGCTGCTCTACAAGAAGGCGAAAAACCTGCCGCCGGAGAAAAAGACCGCCGAGGTGCGCGCAATGATCGATACCTATAATCAGGTCGTCGACTTTGTGGATTTATCCCGCATGAACGAATTGACGTAAGAATACGAGTAATGACGACTTCCCGCCGGTAATCCGGCGGGTTTATTCATTGCATGGTCAATAGATATTCATCGAAAAAAGCTTGCCAGTTGAATATCTTAGCTCCCTATTGATAGTCTTGCGACAACGTGCTACCTTATTGGGTAACAACAGAAATGAGGCAAAGCATATGGTTGAATTAGGCGAATTTCTCGGCATTCTCACCGCTATTACATTCGGCGCCGCGATCATGAATTTCGTGATCAAGTTTGTCAACCGCAAGTGGGTCATGAAGCTGCCCAAGGAGAACAAATTCAAGCAGTTCTACATGAGCGTCATGAAATTCCTCGTCAAGAATCATCGATTCTTCGGCTTCGGTGCCGCGGCGCTGATGGTGGCGCATGTCGTGATTCAGATTCTCTTTGCGTGGGTTTCGATCACGGGTATCATCACGGCTGCTCTGGCGGTAGTTACCGTTATCCTCGGCGTTATCATGTTCCAGAAGAAAAAGAGCAACAAAACGCTGCTTTGGGCGCATAGAAGCGCTGTGATCGCGCTGATTCTTTCGTTCCTCGTGCATGTGATTACGAAGATCTGACGCGAGAGCGAAATGCGAACTTAATTTTTCACCGGAGACGGCAAAAATGGCAGAGCGCACGGAACAAAAACCGTGCGCTTTGTGTTACAATTGAAAAGTGTAAAACGGAGCAGGAATGACGGAGGGAACATGAAACGACGCTGGCGCTGGATACTGCTGCTGAGCCTATTGCTCATCATTCCCACTCAGGCTTTCGCGGACTCTCTGCCGCCGCCAGCGGAAGCGGACTATATCCTCCACGTCACGCACGCGCCCGGAGAGGCGTATTGCGTCGGCATCCTCACGCACGAGAAGAGCACAACGATAGACGCGCTTTCCGGCGCAGTGCAGCCGAGCCAACGAAAGATGGTAGAAGCGCTGTTTTCGCTTGAGGCGGAAGGCTGGTACCCGCTCGGCGACTTGCCCGAGGACGGACTGATTCGCGCGGCGGGCAGCGATACCGTAAAGTGGATGACGCTGTCGCAAAAGCTTCAGGAATACCGCCTGATCTATGTGAGTCAAAGCGGAATTGTGCAGGTATCGGAGCCAATCGTGCGCAGGGATTATACAAACCTTGCGAGCTATGACGTTTCCACCAATCAACTCACACAGAGCATCGATTTCTGGGAATATGGCAAGCGGCTGTTGATCGCCATCGGCGTGACGCTGCTCATCGAAATGCTGCTGTTAAAACCGCTTGGTTTTTCGCTGAAACAGAACTGGCGTATGGTCACAGTGACCAATTTATCCACGCAGTTGCTGTTGAATGCTGTCCTGTTCGTGACGCACTATTTCGAATTTACCTCACAAGATTGGTCGGTGCTGCTGTGGCTTGAATTAGCGATTGCGGTCATAGAAGCGGTGGTATACGCGCTCCTGTTCAAAGAAAAAACCGTGATGCGGCGTGTGGTTTACGCCTTGCTCGCCAATGCTGCAAGCCTCTGGGCTGGTATGATCGTGTATGCATTTACGATGGACTTCACTTCTGGATTGTGGGCATTGTTTATGCCAATCTTTTTGTTGCAGATGGTCTTATTAAGATTCTTTTAACAGATGATTACGGCGTTTGACAAGCCAAGACCAATGTGGAATAATACCCTCAACGGGTGAAATATACGGTGGGGTTATGTGACGATACCGTATCAAACAGCCCGAATTAAAACAGAATCTACAAGGAAAATCCCGAGCCTTTGTGACCCTCCGGGTCGCGCTGGCCTATGGGCGAGATCGGCAACGATTCCGCCTGCCGTGTTTGCAAAGGGATGCATCCGAAAAAACATCCGACGGCGGCGCAAGCGCGCAAGGTCGCATGATTTTCCTTGTACAAAAAAGGAGAGGAATCATCATGACCAAACGCATTTGCCTCGTCGTTTTGTCGATTATACTCGCAGTTGCGGCCTTTGGCTGCGCAAAGCAGCAAGCGGCTGTCGTCACTCCCCAGGACGCGTCGCCGGTCGCTATTCAAGCGGAACCGCAGCAAACCACGGAGCCGACAGCGGCACCGGCTACCAACGAAGGCCTCGGCATCAAGATCCTGCTCGAGCAGGACGACGACATGATCAACAACTACTCCGTGATCGCGGTCAACAGCGCGGCGCCCTTCAAGGACGCGGACGGCAAAGCGGTGAGCAACGTCGCGATCAACACCGCAGGCGCGCAGGCGCTCATCGACTGGCTCATGAGCGACGATGCGGCAAAGCTCATTGCGAACTACGGCGTTGCGGAGTACGGAGAAGCGCTCTTTACCCTGAAGGAAGGCAAGCCTGTGTTCTCGGGCGATATCCATCAGGCGACGGATGCCACAAAGATCATTCGACTTTCCACGACCACTTCGGTCAACGACAGCGGACTTCTCGACTACCTGCTACCCGCGTTTGAAAGCAAATACGGCTACGAAGTCGATGTTTCCGCCGCGGGAACCGGCAAGGCGATTGCAGCCGCAACCATGGGCAACGCGGACGTGATCCTCGTGCACAGCAAGACGCAGGAGGAGAAGTTCATCGCGGATGGGTACGCAATGAAGGTCGATGGCTACGACACCGAGCGCCTGACGTTCATGTATAACTACTTTGTGCTGGTTGGCCCCATTGCGGACCCGGCCAAGTGCGCCGAGGCGGGCAGCGTCAAGGAAGCATTCGCGCGCATCGCGGAAGGCAAGTTCCCGTTCGTCTCCCGTGGAGATCAGAGCGGAACGCACACCAAGGAAGTCTCGCTCTGGCCGGAATCCCTCGGCATCACGACCGATCCCGCGAGTGTTGCCGCGTATACCGACTGGTATTTCTCCAGCAACGCGGGCATGGGCGTCTGCCTGACCATGGCGAACGAGATGGACGGCTACGTGCTTTCGGATAAGGCGACGTTCCTCGCGTTCGAGGCGAGCGGCGGCGCGGTCGGCTAAGGCGCGATGGGAAGCGCGTTTACGCGCGCGCTCGAGCTGTTGTTTTCGGGCGACGCGCTCCTGACAAGCATTATCAAAGTCACGCTGACGATGACATTCTTCAGCTCCTGTACGGCGCTCCTCCTCGGGGCGCCGTATGGCGTGTTGCTTGCGTCCGGCCGCTTTCCCGGCAGGCGGGGGCTGATCATCCTCAACCGCACGTTTATGGGTCTTCCGCCGGTGGTGTGCGGACTGTTCTGCTATATACTCTTCTCCGGCGTCGGGCCTCTGCGCGCGCTCAAGCTGCTCTTTACCGTGGCGGGCATGGTGGTGGCGCAGGTGCTGCTGATTACGCCCATCATCGCGGGCAGCATGGAGACCACGCTCTCTCCGCTCGTCGCCAGTATTCGAGAGAGCGCGAGCGGACTGGGGCTCTCTCGCGGAAAGACGTTTCTCCTGACGCTCAACGAGAGCAAATACGCGCTGTTTTCCTCCTATCTGCTCGGCTTTGGCCGCGCGATGGCGGAGGTAGGCGCGGTTTCGATGGTCGGCGGAGCGATTGCGTACAAGACAAACGTGATGACCACCGCGATCATGATGTATACCAATATGGGCAACTTTTCCTACGCGCTCGCGCTGGGGTTGCTGCTGCTGATCATCTCGCTGATCGTCAACGTGCTGGCGCATCTGCTGCAAAGGAGCGTCGGCGTATGATCGAACTAACCAATCTTCAAAAACGATACGGCGCGCGTGTTGCGCTCCATCTTCCGTCGTTGACCGTTTCGGAAGGTGAGCTGCTTGCGATCATCGGCCCGAACGGCAGCGGAAAGAGTACACTCTTGCGGCTGCTCTCCGGCGTGATCGAGCCGGACGCGGGCACCATTCGCATGGATGCTGTTCGCCGCGGCGAGGTCGGCTACCTGCCGCAGCAGCCGTATGCGTTTGATCTGAGCGTGCTGAAAAATGTGGAACTGGCCCTGGAAGACGAGCGGGAGAAGACGAAGCGCGCGAGCGAGGCGCTGGAGCGCGTGGGACTGCTGCATTTGGCGAAAGCGCGCGCAAACCGCCTCTCCGGCGGCGAGACACAGCGTATGGCGATTGCGCGCGTGCTTGCTCAGCCGCGAAAGCTCCTGTTGCTGGACGAACCGACCGCGAGCGCGGACATTCAGGCGATCGATCAGATCGAGTGCGCGATACGCGACTATGCGGAGCAAACGCGTTGCACAGTGATCTTCTCCACGCACATGCCGTCGCAGGCGATGCGGCTTTCCACGCGCGTTCTTGTGCTGGATGGCGGCAACATCGGCGAGCTCGGCGAGACGCGGCAGGTGCTGCAATCTCCGCAGGCGGAGAGCACACAAGCATTTCTGAAAAACTGGAAGCTATAGCATGAGGGAACAAACAAGCGTCGCGGAGTGATCCGCGGCGCATTTTTTGTTTGATGATTTTATTGTACTTACTTGCAGAACCGTTGATACAGCCGCCCGAAGCCCGGCAGGGCGCGGATGATGGTATCGTATGCCACGCAATAGGCGATGCGCACATAGCCGGGGCAGCCGAAGCTGCGGCCGGAGACGATCAGGATGTCTTCGTCCTTCGCGGCCTCCGCAAAGGCGTCTCCGTCTCCGCCGGGGGCCTCTAGGAAGAGGTAGAACGCGCCGTCCGGCGGCATGCAACGGTAGCCGAAGGAGGTCAGCCCGTCGTAGAGCGCGTCTCTGTTCTTCCGGTAGCTGCTCAAATCCGGCATGAGATTGAGCTCCGCCGCGCGCGCGATTGCCTTTTGCAGCAGCGACGGCGCGCAGACATAGCCCTGAACGCGAGCACTACCCGCGATGGCGTCGTAGACATCGTCAAAGTCCGGCATGTCGCTTCCGATCAGCACATAGCCGATGCGGTCACCCGGCAGGGAAAGGCTCTTGGAATAGGAATACGAAATGATGCTCGCGTCGTAATAATCCGTCACAAACGGCACGGGCGTATCCGTATAGTTCAGCTCGCGGTAAGGCTCATCCGAGATCAGGTAGATCGGGTGCCCAACCTCTGCGCTCTTTTTCGTGAGTAGAGTTGCAAGTTGTTGGATTGTCTCCGCGGAATAGATCACGCCGGAGGGGTTGTTGGGTGAGTTGATGATCACGCCCTGCGTATGCGCGTTGATCTTCGCGGCCAACGCGCTAAAATCAATCTGAAAATGCTCCATGTCCGGTTCGACGACAACGAGCATTCCGCCTGCGGTCGTAGCAAAGCAGCCATACTCCGGAAAATACGGTGCGATGGCGACAAACTCGGTGTCCCGATCGACCGTCAGCGCGCGCAAAATCGAGGTGAGCGCGGCCGCTGCTCCGCAGGTGATGTAGAGGTTTCGGCGCGTGAAGTTCGTGCCGTAGCGGCGGTTGAGGTTATCCGCAATCGCATCCCGCGTTTCGTTTGCGCCCGGCGCGCTGGTGTAACCGTGCAGCGCGGAGGGATCGGACGTGTTTAGCAGCCGCACCATCTCGCTCGTCAGCTGCTCGGGCGGCGGAACGGACGGGTTGCCGAGGGAGAAATCGTAGATGTTCGCATCGCCTACGATCGCCGCACGCTTGCGCCCGAACTCGAAGAGTTCGCGGATGGCGGAGCGCACGCGCCCCAGATTGAGCATGTCTTTGGATACCATTGCGCCTGTTTCCTCTCTGATATTAGCGGTCAGTTCAGAATATATTGTTTGCTATTGTATCACACTCTGCGGCGATGGAAAGAGCTACTTTGATATAGGCTCTCAAACAAACACTATTTCTGATAATTGTAGCCCGCTTCGAAGGCGGCAAGGTTAAGGGCAAGCACTTTCGGCGGAACGGACTCCGTCAGCGCCGCGTTCCAGTCGATGGATTCCAGCGAAAACGCGCGAACAAGTGCGCCCAGCAGCACGATATTCGTGCAGCGGATGTTGCCGAGCGATTTCGCGATGTCGCTTGCTGGGATGACCCGCAGGTCGAACACCCGCTTCATCTCGTCGTAGATGTTTTCAGGGTATGCCACGGCACCGCTGGAAACGGGCAGCGGCATGACCTCATAGTCGTTGATCAACGCGGTGCCGCCGATCTTGAGGAGGTTGGAATAGCGCGCACCTTCGAGCTTTTCAAATGCGACGAGCACATCCGCCTCTCCGCGACCGATGATCGGGGAATAAACCTTTTCGCCGTAGCGCACTTGCGTGGAGACGGAGCCGCCGCGCTGCGCCATGCCGTGTACTTCGCTCATCTTCACGTCGTAGCCCGCTTGCACGAGGCCCGTCGTGAGAGTTTTGCTCATGAGCAGCGTGCCTTGCCCGCCGACGCCGCAGATCAGAATGCTTTTTCCGGTAGAGTTTGCCATCGTCGTCATTCTCCTTTCCGCTCGTCCGTGCGGGAAATCGCCTCAAACGGACACGCCTGCGCGCAGACCTTGCAACCCGTGCAGAGCGTCTGGTCGACCTCCGCTTTGCCGTCCCGCATGTGGATGGCTGGGCAGGCGACCTTTAGGCACATCTTGCAGCTGCGGCACTTGTCGCGATCCACCGTGCATTTGCCGACGTCGTGTTTGATGCGCTTGATGAGTAGGCACGGCCTGCGTGCGATGATCGCCGCGGGAACGGTGCTCGCGAGAGCGTCGTCCACGGCCTTCTGCATCGCTTTTAAGTCCTGCGGGTCAACGATGATCACGTTGCCGTAGCCAAAGCTCTTGAGAACGTCCTCAATTGCAATCTTGTTCGCAATTTCGCCTTCCAGCGTGAAGCCCGTGCCGGGATTATCCTGATGGCCGGTCATGCCCGTGATGGAGTTATCCAGAATGCACGGGATCATGTTGCCCTTATTATAGAGAATTTCGACCGCGCCGGTGAGCCCGCTGTGGAAGAAGGTGGAGTCACCGACCACGCCGAAGATCTTCTTATCGGTGACGCCCTGCTGCGCAAACGCCTTTGCCATGCCCATGCCGAGCGAGAAGCCGCCGCCCATGCAGGCGCAGGTGTCCATCGCGGAGAGCGGAGCCGCATACCCAAGCGTATAGCAGCCGATGTCGCCCGTGATGACGAAATCCTTGCGCTTGCTCATCACGTGGAAAAATCCGCGGTGCGGACAGCCGGGGCAGAGGGCCGGCGGACGCGGCACCATGTCGATTTCAAGCTTTGCTACCTCCGGTTCCGTGTGGAACACGCCTCTACGGACGATCTCCGGATTGAGCTCGTACATCGGCGGGATGACCTGCTTGCCGATGCAAGCGATGCCTGCGGCCTTGAGCTGCTCCTCCATGAACGGCTCCAGCTCCTCCACGACGTAGAGCGTCTCCACGTTGGAAGCAAAGGCGCGGATGAGGTCAAGCGGAAGCGGCCAGGTAAAGCCCAGTTTGAGGAACGAGGTGTCCTGCGGGAAGACCTCTTTTGCGTATTGGTACGCAATCGAGGCGGAGATGACGCCGATCATACCGCCGCGCAGTTCCATGCTGTTGAGCGGGCTTGTGTTGGCGTATGCCTCCAGCTTCTTCAGCTTCTCCTCCAACTCAGGGCGGTGAATCCGCGCATTGCCGGGCGTGCAGACATTCTTCGGAATATTGCGCACATAACGCACGGGCGTAATCTCCTGCCGCTCGCCAAAGCTGACGAGGCTCTTGCTGTGGCTCACGCGCGTGGTGGTACGAAACAGCACAGGAATATCAAACCGCTCGGAGATATCATAGGCTTCCTTCATGAAGTCCTTGCATTCCTGCGAATCGGCGGGCTCGATGAGCGGAATCTTCGCAAACTGCGCATAGCGGCGGTTGTCCTGCTCGTTTTGCGAGGAGTGCATGTCGGGATCGTCCGCCGTGACGATGACGAAGCCCGCGCCGACGCCGTTGTATGCCGCCGTGAACACGAGGTCAGCAGCAACGTTGAGGCCGACGTGCTTCATCGCGGTCAGCGAGCGCGCGTTTGCGATGCACGCGCCGTAGGCAACCTCGGTGGCTACCTTTTCGTTCGGCGCCCACTCGGCGTAAAGAGAATCTTTGTATTGCGCGAGATTCTCGAAAATCTCGGTGCTCGGTGTGCCAGGATAGGCGGAGCAGACGGTCACGCCCGCCTCATAAGCTCCGCGTGCGATGGCTTCGTTTCCGGTGAGAAGATGTTTGTTGCTCATGCTTTGCCTCCCTGATGTGCCGCGATTGCGCCGAGTGCGAGCGAGGTGAGTTTCGCGTCCGCAGGGTCCGCGCGGGACACGAGCACAATCGGACACCGCGCGCCGAGGACGAGCCCCGCGGAGCGCGCATGCGCAAAATAGGTGAGGGATTTACCAAGCGCGTTGCCGGTTTCGTAGTTCGGCATGATCATCAGGTCGGCATCTCCGCCGCCCGCTGCTGTGTACTTTTTGTGCTTGCAGGCTTCCGGGCTGATGGCGAGATCGAGCGCGACCGGGCCGAATACCGTCATGTTGTAGCGCGACCAATCGAGAGAAGCGAGCGCCTTTGCGTCCACCGTGGAGGGAATCTTCTCGCTGACAACCTCGCTTCCGCTGAGGATTGCCGCGTTGATGCTGCTGTATCCGATGAGCTGCAGGAGACGCGCCGCGTTTTCGAGGATCACGCGCTTCTTCTCGTAGTCCGGCGCGGGGTTCATGGCGCCGTCGCTGATGTACAAAAGTTTATGATAGGTCGGAAACTCAAATATCATCACGTGCGAAAGGAGACCGCCAAGCAAGAGCTCGGAGTGCACCACCGCGCGCAGAAAGTCCGTCGTGTTGAGAATGCCCTTCATGAGATAGTCCGCTTCGCCTGTTTCCACGGCGTGTACCGCCGCGTGCGCGCAGGCAACGTCGCTGCCGTCCTCCGGCTCGACGATGGTGAAGCCGGTTTCGTCCGCGCCGAGCGAGGCGAAGATTTTGTGAATCTCTGCCGCTTTGCCAAACAAAAGCGCGGTGCAGATGCCTTTTTCCCTAGCTGCGAGCAGGGCTTCGATGACCTCCGTGTCGTGCGCGCTGGCGACCGCCACGCGAAGGTTTAAGCCTTGCGCTGCTTCCACAAACTCATTCAGGGAGTGTTTCATGCGTTGGTGTCTCCTTATCATGTTTTATGCAAATGATAACTGCCTATGTATGCAGCTAAAAACTTTTGCTTTTAGCCTCTAAATGATGGACTTTTGCATATTCGCAATCCTTACTTCTAGCAGCTCAACCTCACGAACAATTTTTTTATTTATAGTGATTAGTTTGCGAGATAGCTCTCTAAGCTTTTCCTTTATTGCCCTACGGGGATCATTGCTTCCTTCATAGTCATTAAAAAAGTCAGGTAAAGCATTGAAGTAATCGGATTCCTCTTCTATGTCATAGTCAATATGCTTAAAAAAGTACTTCTTTGCGTCAAACAAGTTTGTTTTTCCAAATGTTCTATGCGAGATATGCAAATGAACTTCGTTTGCTATTGAAATGGCATCATATGCCATATCAGACATTTCGAGTTCAGTTAAACTAGAAGAAGATACTATTTCGTGCTTAATCGATTCAAATGAGAGGATCATTTCGCTGGTCTGTTGAAGCCATTTGCTCATCTCTTGCAGATATGTTGTGAACACTGCTTTCGTTCCTGATAGAACGGATACTGCAAGGCCGGTGACAAGACCCGCAAAGATGTTTGAGAACACCGAGGACTTGAAAGCATATCCCTTATCAGATAGCGATTTTGAAAGAAGAATCGAAACTACTGCTAATAGAAGAATTACAATAGTAACCCAAATTGAAGGTGTTGAAAATACCAACTTGAGCTTTGAAATTAGGTTTTTTGTTTTTTTAACCATTTATCATCCTTTAGAAAACACTAAGATTTCACTTGTTTGGCATTCGAATACACTCATCAAGATACTTGTGCGCAAATGAAATTAGTGTCAATATATCGAGGGCTTTTGTTTCGTCAACTCGCCAGTTAACCTTTGGCGTATGAGCTGCTGGATTCCTTGCAAGATGGAAAATTGCTTCCATTAGTTCTCTTAATCCTTTAAACTCGCTTCTCTCACTTTCAGTTTCTAATGTGTTGAGAACAACAAAAGGATCTTTGATAGAGAAAGCGGTTTGAAAAAGTTCACCACCATCTAGAGTAAGTCCTGATAATTGTCTAACCCGCTCAGCTAGCCCTTTTGATGCTTCGAAAACAGCATCAAAGTAATCTTTTCTCAGATAATCTTCAATACAGTATTTAGCTACTTCATGATGTATTGATCTATCGTAAAGCTTCTTCTTTAAACTATTTACTCTTGAATCAACTTCATTAAGTGAAGATGCTCTTTGCGCAACGACTAATTTACCATCATTTCGAACTTGCATACCTACAAGTAAAATTACTTTATTCAATTCTTCAAAAAGCCAATTGTATTTTTTGCGGTCTTCTACCTTTGTATATCTTATCGGATCAAGTGCGGTTTCAATAAACTTATAAATCTTCTCATCATTTCCATTTGTGTTAACTTCGTTAGCAAAGCAATTACACAACCAATCCCTCTTGTTCAAACCAACTTGATAAGCGATACCGTTTCCGATAGTTTTATTGCCGTCATCAACGAGTGATATTTTACATTGGTTGAGTATTTCAGTGAGCTCTTTTTTGGCCAATCCTCGAGAGGTATCAGCTAATATTCCGCAGATGGATTTCAATTGCTGCTCATTTAGCCTATTAATATCCATATCGAGAACCTCCTTATATATTGCAATACTTAGATTTCTAAGCAAGTATTTTTTCTAATAATTGCAGGTGAATATATTCAATCATTTATGCCAATCGTCTCCGAATACGATTTTGCCGGTTCTCCGCGGAGCACGCGCAGCGCGCCGAGGGCGAGGGACTTCATCTCTTCCTCGCCGGGATAGCGCAAAATCGGTGCAATCTTTTCCACATAACCGCAGAGTTCCGCACAGAAGCGGTCGGAATACGCGATGCCGCCCGCGAGCAGAATCGCATCCACCGAGTAGCGAAGCACCGCAGCCATGGCTCCGATGTCCTTCGCGTGCTGATATGCCATCGCGCGGAAGATCATCTCGGCTTCCGCATCGCCTTCCAGCATGCGCCGCTCGACTTCGCGGAAATCCCGCGTCTGTAGATAAGAATAAACGCCTGCTTCGAACGCCAGCTTTTTCTTCAGCTCCTGCTTACCGATACCGCTGTAGCAGAGGTTGACCAGCGCGTTGACGGGTAGGCTGCCCGCGCGGTCGAGCGAGAAACTGCCTTCGTCCTTGACGTTGTAAACGTCCACCACGCGCCCTTTTTCGTGCGCCGCGACGGAGACACCGCCGCCCATATGCACCACGATGAGGTTGAGCTGCTCATACGGCTTGCCGAGGTCGTTTGCCGCTTTTCGCGCCACCGCTTTTTGGTTCAGCGCGTGGAAAAAGCTCTCGCGCTCCATGCCCGCCAGTCCCGTGATGCGGGCAAGCGGTTGTAGCTCGTCCACCGAGACCGGATCGACAAAATACGCGGGAATCTTCGCTTCCCGGGCAATCGAATTCGCAATCAGCGGGCCGAGCGAGGAGGCGTGTTCGCCAAACGGGGGATTATAGATATCGTGAATGACCTGATCGTCGATTTCATAGGTGCCGCTGGGGATATGCCGCACTAGCCCTCCGCGGCTGCAAACCGCGTCAAACGAAGCGGGCGCAAAGCCCGCCTTTGCCAGCGCCTCGCGCACGAGTGCTTCGCGCAGCGGCAGCTGATCCACCACGCGCGAAAAGCCAGCGAGCGTCTCGGGCGCGTGTGAAATCGAGGCGGAAAACACCTCCGCCTCGTCTTCGTAGACGGCGATTTTCGTCGAGGTGGCGCCGGGGTTGATGATGAGCAGTCGCATGCTGTCTCCTCCGCGTACTCGGCGGTGCCGAAATTCTTTTAATATAACATCGCTGATGTTATCCTATGCGTTAAAGGTATGGCTGTCAACGGCAGAAATAAGAATATATAGTATATTTATTCAGCTATAAAGAACCGATAAAATCTGCACTTTTCGAATATACTATATACAAAAATTCAATTTGAATGCATAAAAATTTGTCCGTGGCCAAACCAGAAAAACCCGACACAACGGTATCCGCCGTGCGCCCGCTTGCAAGAACACGCAACACGGTGTATTATATGGTTCATACACGAAGCCAAACGACAGGAGAACGCACATGGTTCGAATTTTGATCGTAGAGGACGACGAGGTGATTGCCGTCGAGATCGCAAAAAGCCTCGCAAGCTGGGGGTTTGATGCCATAATCGCAAGGGCGTTTGACCGCATCGACGAGGAGTTTGCGCAGTCCTGCGCGCAGCTCGTGATTATGGATATCTCGCTGCCGTACTACAATGGCTACTATTGGTGCGAGCGCATCCGCAGAAGCTCGAAAGTGCCGATCGTGTTTCTCTCCTCGCGCACGGACACGGCGGACGTGGTCATGGCGGTCAACATGGGCGGGGACGACTATCTCGCAAAGCCCGTGGCGGCCGAGCTATTGATCGCGAAGGTGCAGGCGGTGCTCCGCCGCGCGTATGATTATGAGACGAGCACCGGCTATCGCTTTCTCGGTGCGGAGTTTGACGCATCCGCATCGAGCATGCTCTATGAAGGTAGCAAGCGTGAGCTGACGAAAAACGAAAGCCGCATTTTGCAGGCGCTGCTGGAGAAACGCGGCGCGATCGTCAGCCGCGAAGAGTTGATGCTCAAACTTTGGGACAGCGACGAATTTGTGGACGACAATACCCTGACCGTCAACGTGACGAGACTCCGAAAAACGCTCGCGGAGGTGGGGCTTGGCGACTGCGTGAAGACGCACAAGGGGCAGGGGTATTCGATCGAATCGTAAACGCGAGAATCATTCTTGCGCGCAAAGGAGTGGGTGTTTATGCGAAAACTACGGGAATATCTCGCCTCGCGGATGGCGGTGCTTCTTTTATATGTGCTGAGCATATTTGTGATTCTCCTGCTCGGCTTTCTCGCGGGGCAGGACACGATCTATGTGCGCTATGCGTGCATCATCATCTCGTTTGTGTTTGTTTGCGTGCTGCTGGGCGACGGCGCGCGCTACCGCAGAGCGCGCAAGAGCCTATCGCTGATTCAAACACGGACGGAGCTGCTCCCGCGTGAGCTGCCGGAGCCGATTGACGCACTCAGCCGCGATTATAACACGCTGATTCGCGCGCTGACACAGGAAAACGAGCGGCTTAAGACGGAAAACCTTCACCAGCAGGAGGAGCAAAAGGAGTATTACACGCTCTGGGTGCATCAGATCAAGACGCCGATCTCCGCGATGCGCCTGCTTCTGGACGCCAACCGCGAGGAGCAGACACCGCTGCTCCGGCAGGAACTGTTCAAGGTGGATCAGTATGCGGATCTCGCGCTCCGGTTTGTCAAGCTTGGCGATATTCAGAGCGATCTGATCATCGAGCGGTGCGATCTCAACGAGATAGCACACGCGGCGGTGAAGAAGTATTCACTCCTGTTTGTCTATAGCAAGCTCACCGCACGGATTGAACCGCTGGCAAAGGACATTCCCTGCGATCGCATGTGGCTAGAGTTCATCCTGGGGCAGCTGCTCTCCAACAGCGTGAAGTACACGCGTTCGGGCGGCGTGCGCATCTATATGGAAGGCACGGCGCTCATCGTGGAGGACACCGGCATCGGCATCCGCAAGGAGGATTTGCCGCGCATCTTTGAAAAAGGGTACACGGGCTACAACGGGCGGATGGACACGCGGGCCAGCGGAATAGGGCTGTACCTCGTCAAGCGCACGGCGATAGCTCTCGGCATCCGCATCATGGTGACCTCCGAGCTGGGAAAGGGTACGCGCGTTTCGCTGCAGTTTCCGGTGTACGACGAGTTTGCGCAGATGTAGCAGATTGGCAAACATGACAAAACCGTAAGGTTGGATTCACGTTTTGTAAGACACTTCGATGGTTCGCGCAGTCGCTTTTTTCGTACAATAGCCGCATCAAGCAAAATTGGAGGAAATTTCCATGTCTCTTCTCCAGGTAAAAGGACTGGGAAAGGTCTATAACACCAAACTGGGTATGCGGCAGTGCATCGCGCTGAAAAACGTGAACTTCGAGGTGATCGAAGGCGAGTTTGTCGCCATCATGGGTGCATCCGGCAGCGGCAAAACCACGCTGCTCAACATCTTAGCCTCACTCGATAAGCCCACCACCGGCGACGTGCTGCTGGACGGTGTCAGCTTTTCGTCCATCGCCGACCGCGATCTTTCGGAGTTCCGCAGAAAGCACCTCGGCTTCGTCTTTCAGGATTTCAACCTGCTGGACACGTTCTCCATCAAGGATAACATCCTGCTTCCGCTGGTGCTGATGCAGACGCCGGTTCGCGAGATGGAAGAGCGGTTATTGCCGATCGCGCGGCAGCTGGGCATTACACAGCTATTGAGCAAGTATCCATTCGAGGTGTCCGGCGGCGAAAAGCAGCGCGCGGCAATCGCGCGCGCGGTGATCACCGACCCGCGCATCCTGCTCGCTGATGAGCCCACGGGCGCACTGGACAGCAAAGCCTCCGCGAGCCTGTTGGGTCAGCTCACCGACCTGCACCAGATCGGCAAGACGATCGTCATGGTCACCCATAGCGCGATGGCGGCAAGCTACGCCTCCCGTGTGCTGTTTATCTCGGATGGCGCGCTGTTTTCGCAGCTCTATCGCGGCGAGGAGAACAACCGCGCGTTCTTCGACCGCATCGTCGCGAACCTCTCCATTTTAGGGGGTGGCGACATTGCGTAAGCATCTTGTTCGCGTTTGCCCTCGGCTGACGGGAGGCGAAACGCATGCGTAAATTCTTCTATTTTAAACTTGCGCTGAGCAACGTCCGGCGCAACAAGATCACCTACCTGCCATATCTCGTGGCAACCGCGGTGATGAGCGGCGTGTTTCTCCTAATCGCGGGCTTGCTCTTCTCCAAGGGGCTGACCAATACGCCCAGCGGCGACACAGCCAAAGCGCTCTTTGCGTTCGGCCTCGTTGTCTACGCGCTGTTTACGTTTGCATTCATGCTCTACATCAACAACTTCCTCATCAAGCGCAGGAAGAAGGAGTTCGGGCTTTATGGCATCCTTGGCCTCGACAAACGGCATGTCGGGCGTGTGCTCCTCTGGGAAAACACGTTTGTCATCGGCGGCGGACTCCTCTGCGGAACGGCGATTGCGCTGGTCTTCGGAAGGCTTTTGTTCCTGATTCTGATGAAGATGATCCACACGATTCCGGGCAGCACGTTCTCCATCTCATTACAGGCGTTTTCGCTGATGTTCGCGCTGTTCTTCCTCGTGTTCCTCGTGACTTCGGTGTCAAACATCATCCGCGTGCATACCGCAAGCCCGATTGCGCTGCTCTCCAGCGAAAAGAGCGGCGAAAAGGACAAAAAAGGTCTGCTCCCGCTCGCGATTCTCGGCGCGATCATGCTCGGCGGCGCGTACTACTTCGCGTGGACGACGGAGATTCCCGGTCTGGCACTCGGCATATTCTTCCCGCTGGCGATTGCGGTCATCATCGCAACCTATCTGCTCTTTCTATGCGGAAGCATTGTGGTGTTGAAACTCCTTCGCATGAAGAAGAGCCTGTATTACCAGCCGGATCATTTTGTGACCATCTCCGGCATGTTCCACCGCATGCGCCAGAACGCGCGGGGACTCGCTACCATCTGCATTCTCTCCACGATGCTTGTGGTCACGGTCTCCGGCACGCTTTCGCTCTACCTTGGCAGCGAGCAGATGACACGCAGCATGTATCCCTTTGACGCGCAGGTGTATGTGCCGGAATCCGCCACGCAGCAGCAGATTGTAGACTACGACGCGACGCTGAACAAGATCGCGGCGGAAAACCACGTGACGCTCTCCGCGGACAAGAGCAAACTCATCACCAAACTGCCGAAGGGTGAGGAATTCCGACGCAATAACTTCGTCTGGGATGACAGCAAGTTTGTCGAAGTGCCGACGCTGATCTTCTATGACAGCAACTATCGCATGGATATCTCCGGCACGACGGACGACTGCCTCGCGTTTGTGCAGGCGGTGCGCGATCAGTACAGCCAGTCCTTCTCCGAAACGCCGAACCTCATCGTGGCGGACTACTATACCGCGATGGAGCAGGGCTACGGTTTCTACGGCGGACTCCTGTTCCTCGGCGTGTTCTTTGCGGTGCTGTTCCTCGCCGTCGCGGTGCTGATCCTCTACTTCAAGCAGGTCACGGAAGGCTACGAAGATAAGGAACGCTTCGAGATTCTACAAAAGGTCGGCATGGACGACCAGCAGGTGAAAAAGACCATCAACTCGCAGGTGCTCTGGGTCTTCTTCCTGCCGCTTGCTGCAACGACGCTTCACATGCTTTTTGCTTCCAAGATCATGGCGTGGATGCTCCGGCTCTTCATGCTTTATGATTGGGGATTGGTGCTGACCTGCATCGGCGGAACATTGGTTGCCTTTACGCTGCTGTATTTCGTGATCTACCGGGTCACCGCGCGGACCTATTACCGGATCGTGCGCAGATAAACGCAACAACACACAAAGAGGAGGTTCGCCTCCTCTTTTTGATTGTGATTCTTAATATTCGCGGTTATTTATTAATGAAATCTGTTGGATCAATGTGATGAACTTACACATTTACATTGTGCCAAAAGAGATCATTCGTTATAATCATGCTATGGAAATGAAACCGGAAGAAAAACAAAATCAGAAGCAGGAGTCCAAAGGCGCGCGGGCACTTGCCGCGCTCAAGGAGCTCGGCCACACCGCGTTGGGTTTTGGCAAGGCGCAGCTCATCCTCTTTGGCGTCAACTTTGTGGTGATCACAATCGGCATGATCGTAGCTGGCCTCGGTTGGTGGTCTCCGCTGGTAGCGGTTGCGATCAGCCTGCTTGATCTATTGCCCGTCATCGGCTCCGGCATCGTGTTTGTGCCGTGGGCGATCATCGCGCTCATCGCGAAAAACCCGCATATGGCGATCATGGTCGGGGCAACGTACATCACGATGGTCGTGCTGCGAATGATTCTCGACCCGATCATCACGGGAAAGAGCGTAGGCCTCTCTCCGTGGATTACATTGTTGGCATCCGTCGGCGGACTAATCCTCTTCGGTGGAGCGGGTATGATATTGGGCCCCGTGATCGCGGCGGTGGCAAACGTGCTCTTTCGCGTGTTCTTCAAGAAGAAGACGCAAAGCGAGGCAAAGGCCGCGGATTCAAACCCGGACAAGACGGAATAACGCGAAGAGATTCGCGAATGATATCAGAATAAAACGATTAGGAGGAACAGGTTTATGTGGAATTTTCTGGGTTGGTTGCTCATCGGCGCCATCATCGGCTGGCTTGCCAGCAAAATCATGCACGGCAAGGGCGGATTGATCCGCAATATTATCGTTGGCATCGCGGGCGCAGTGGTCGGCGGCTGGCTTGCGGACTACGCGGGCATCGGCTCCGGCGACGTGTGGTCAATCGGCGGCTTCTTCATCGCACTCGGCGGCGCGTGTCTGCTGATCCTCATCAGCCGCTTGATTATCGGCAGGAAATAAGAAGTGATTTACGAACGAACCGGCAATTTGCCGTTTCGTGATCGCGCAAGTTGTATCAAAAATGGGCTGTCAGAATGGACAGCCCATTTTTTTTCTATATTTGGAGGAAGTTACTTTTCTTTGCGTTGATCCCGCAGCATGCCGCACTTGTTCTCCGGTAGATACGTAAAGCGATGCTTGTGATACAGCCGATCAGCGGGCCGGTTCGCGATGAGAACGATATAGCTGTCCTCATGCGCGTGTTCGTCAAAGTAGCGGTCGATGGCCTGCATCACGCGCTCGCCATAGCCCTTGCGCTGGTAGGTTGCGTCCACCATGATATCGCTCACGACATAGGTGATGCCGCCGTCGCCGACGATTCTGCCAAAGGCGATCAGCGTGTCGCCGTCATAGATGGACACGGTGAAGAGCGAGTTGTTCAGCGCGGTTTCGCTTCGGGTTCGATCTTTTTCGCCCATGCCGGAGCGCTGCCGAAGGCTCAGGTAATCCTCCGGCGCGGGAACTTCAAACGATTGACGAATGCTCAACTGGGTTGGTTCCTTTCGATTTGGTTCGTTGCGAGTTAGCGCGCTATTGCACGATCGAGTGCACGGAGATATAGAATTCCTCCTGACTCGGTAGGAATCTCTTTTCCATCGGCTCCAACGTTTCGTCATAGCGCTCCGCGGCGGCTTCGTCGAGGTCGTCAAATACGGCGCTCTGGCGATACACCCAGTGCCTGCCGTCCAGCGCATCCGGCTTGAGCTCCTTGACCATCATCGCGGAAGGGCAGACGCCGTTTGAAAGCGAGATATTGCGCTTCTTGCAGCTGATGAATCCGCGGCTGACATAGTTGTTGGGGTTTCCGAAGATCACGATGGTGTCGTAGCCAAGCGCAAGCGCCCGCGCAAAGGAGTATTCCATGAGTTGCTTGCCGTATCCCACCCGCTGATGCTCCAGCGCGATGCAGACCGGCCCGAAGGTGAGGATGTTTTTCTCCTCGCCCGCGTCGTCGATAAGCCGCGTCTTCGTATACATAATGCTTCCGATGATCTTGCCGTCCAGCTCCAGAACAAAGTCCAGCTCCGGTATGAAGTCCGGATGCGGGCGCATCGTGTGCACCAGATAGTGCTCGTTGCAGCCGGGAACGTAGAGATTATAAAACGCGGCGCGGGTCATTTTCTCGACCGCGTCGTAATCGGCCGGGGTTTCGTTACGAATGATAACGTTTTGGTTCATGATCGTCCTCTCCTATAAAACAAAAACCGAATTCGCGGAGTTGTTTGCATTGAGCCAAGATTGATTATAGCAGAGCTATATGGAAATTCCCACCGAAAACATCGCATGCAATTCGATTTCACTCGCAAAGAGAAGCTCCGCTATTCACACGGCTTTCGCGTTTGCGCGGGCGATTGAATTCGGAGGAACACGGCCAGTAGCAGCATGGGACTGGCAAGCGAGAAGCTCGTTAGGATGGATTGATAGAGCGGGTAATAATTCAAACTTACCATCGGGATAAGGACGGAAACCAGAACGCAAATCGAAGCCGCATACAGCAGTATTTGCATTTGACCAGCCGCAGATTTTCGATATCGGAACAAGGCGATCACCAGTATAACGGTTGAAAGAAGATATAGCGCGAAACATATGAAAGTGATGAGTAGGATACGTTCGCCGAAATGCGTGATGTGCCAACTGATGATTTGCACAAGTGTTGATGCAACTGAAGCAATGCACCCAGCGAGTGACAACCAGGAATAAGCACGTTTTTGCGGATACAAGCAAGCAGCACCTACGAACGCGAGTGCAACGAACGCCATCCAAAAACGAGAAAAATAAAAGATTTCAAACAGTTCAGCGAAGTGATATCTTGTTCCAAATACAATTCTATCCAACACAGTACCAAAGTGAAGGTTGAGCAATATCGCGATGCCAATCAAGACAAGCAGGAGTTTCAACCGGAATGTCATTCGTGTACTCTGGATTTTCTTTTCCGAATAATTCAGTGCCGACTGGATCGCGTCGTTTGCCACCGCGATGCTGGCGGGTTCATCCATGCGCTTTGCGTTGAGCAGCTCCGCAAGGCTCACGCCAAGCACTTCAGCGAGCGGCTGAAGTTGGCTGATGTCAGGATAGCCGTTTCCGCATTCCCAGCGCGAAACAGCTTTGTCCGAGACAAACAGCGCCTCGGCGAGCTGCTTTTGCGTCAATTCTTTTTCCTTGCGAAGTTGGGACAGGAACGCACCAAATTCCGCTTGAACCATGTTTGCACCACCTTGCTCTGTTGGTTGTTGACTTGTATAAGTGTATCATTTGAGCGAACAGAAGCAATCTATGATTCTGAGAATGCGGCGAACATAGCGAAAAAATGTAACGTCAGAGCCAGAAAACGCTTCGGAAACGGATCAATGCCGGACACAATTCCTATGATTAATTTGATTGTTTTTACAAATTCAAACGAATATAATAAATGAAGTTTGATTCGCGTTTCCGCGAATGCACGACGAACAACCGCAAAGGATCACTATGTATGAGAAATACTCGGGTTTACCTGATACAACAAAATCATCCTCCAAGAGCGGCGGGTCTTCCGAACGCCCTTCTTCGCGCGCGGGGAACTCCTCCGGCAGAAGCGTGGAGTATATGCAAACACCGAATCGCAGCAGCGGCGGTTCCGCGGGCGGAAAGCGGCCAAGCAGCCGCCGCGCACGCGCGCGCAAACGCAAGCTGATTCTGGGGATTGGAAGCATTGTGCTTCTTGCGCTCCTCGTCGTTGCGGTCGTGGTGCTGGTCAAGAGTTGCGCGGACCCGGTCGAGGTCGATCCGGCGACGGGCAAGTTCCACAGCGGCGTCTACATCAACGGCATGGATCTTTCGGACAAAACGGTGGACGAAGTGCGCCCGCAGCTGGAGTCCAACGAGTCCTACGCGCTGAGCAATATCGCAATTACGCTGTCAAGCGAGCAAATCAACGCGACCATCATCGGCGCGGACATGAACGCGAGCTCCAACCTCAACGCTGTCATCGAGCAGGCGCTCTCCGGCGGCCCGAATCAGGTGTACTACACGGCGATTTCCATCGACGAAGCCGCGCTGACCAACCGCATCAACGCAATCAATCAAACATCGAGCCAGCCGCCTGTGGAACCCGCTGTCGTGCTGGATTTCTCGAAATCCTCCAGCCCGCAGTATACCGAAGGCAAGGCGGGCTTCGGTCTGGACGTGACATCCACCGTCGCGCTGATCAAGCAGACGATCGAATCCGGACAGCTGCAAACCACGCTCTCGCCGACGTTGACGACCGTTCAGCCAACACAAACGCTTGAGGAAGTCAAGGCGCACACCGCCAAAATCGGCAGCTGCACGACGACTTATGCCTTCAAAGGCACCGCAGAGGACACGGACGAAGCGCGCACATTCCTGATTCCGAACCGCGCATTTAATGTTGAAAAAGCGGTTGCCATGATCAACGGTCAGGTCGTGATGCCCGGCGAAACATGGAGCTTTAACGATACGGTAGGCGACCGTAACGAGCAAAACGGCTGGAAGGAAGCAAACGGTATCTTCGGCGGCGATACGCTCACAAAGCAGTACGGCGGTGGTGTTTGCCAAGTCAGCACCACGCTTTTCAATGCGTTGCTGGACGCATATCCGTATTTTACCTTTAAACGAGAGGAACACTCATTCCCCTCGACTTACGTTGAAAAGGGACTGGATGCGACGGTCGACAGCGGACATATCGACTTCAAGTTCACCAATAACTCGGGCTACAGTGTATATATCTGCGCTTATGTGTCGAAGAACAAGATGTATACCAGCCGTAAGCGCGACCTCACCGTGGTCATCTACGGACAGGCGCTGCCGGAAGGAGAAGAATACAAAACCCGCGTGGTGCTGGTTTCCGAAGAGCCGCCGGCCGAGGAGATCATCACAGAAACGAACAAGCGCTTTATTGGTGATGATTTGGTACAAGCCCCGCCGCGTTCCAAGTATGTGGTGGACGTCTTTATCGACCACTATGTGAATGGCCAGGTCGTGGAACCGATCTTCTTCGGAGAAAGTGTGTACCCGGGCAACCCCGGGCGGAGGCTGGTCGGCACTCAGCCCACGCCGACACCGATACCATCCGACACACCCACGCCATTGGCAGGAACACCATAACGAGAGAAACAAACGGCGAAAGCAGAGATGCTCTCGCCGTTTTTGTGTTCATCAACTATGGTCATTTCATGCGTTTTGATTAAATATAAACCAAAGAGGTAGACACAAAACTGCATCTACCTCTTTGGTGCCGGTGGTCGGACTCGAACCGACACGGTATCGCTACCAACGGATTTTGAGTCCGTCACGTCTGCCAATTCCATCACACCGGCTCAGAGAAATATTCTAGCATAGGTAGTGTGCCATTGCAAGCGGAAGCATGCCGAATTTTTGACTACACATGCTTTGCAGAATCAATTCGCTTTGCCGATCAGAACCGGGCTTGGTGCGCGGCGATTGAATCCCATTGCGTAAAATGATATACTCATCAGGAAATACATCTTTTCATTTCAAATGCAATCGAAGGGGACAACCATATGAAGAAGCTCTTTTCGGAATTTAAAGCATTCATCGCCAAGGGCAGCGTACTGGATCTCGCCGTCGGCGTGATCATCGGCGCTGCGTTCAAAGGCATCGTCGATTCTCTGGTTGGAGACATCATTTCTCCGCTCATCGGCCTCGTCGCGGACACCAACTTCACCGATCTCGTCTGGCAGATCGGCGGCGTTACGATCAAGTACGGCTCGTTTTTAACGGCGATCATCAACTTCCTGCTCATGGCAATCGTGCTGTTCCTGCTCATCAAGGCCATCAGCGCGACGCGTGAACTCGGCGGCAAGCTGAAAAAAGGCGAAGTTGCGGCAGCCGCACCCACCGAGAAGACCTGCCCATATTGCAAGAGCACCATCGCCATCGACGCGACCCGTTGCCCATACTGCACATCGGAGGTCAAGTAAATTGGAACAGAACGAAACGCGCAACCCAGAAACCAATCCGGAAACCAAACCGGAGACAGAACCGGAAGCAAAGCTTCAGCCAAACAATGCGGAGCATCAGCCGCCGGAAGAGCTGGATGATTTACAGACCAAGGTTCGGGATCTGCCCGAATCAAAATGGAACCTGTACCAAACCATCGGCGGCGCTGTAACGGGTGCCGCATGCGGATATTTGCTCACGGAGCTGAGCAGCTATCCCTCCATCGGAATGTACGGCACCATCGCTGCGGCACTGCTCGCGCTGTTCGGGCCGAGATTGGTGGAAAAGCGCGTCAAGCGCACCGTGCAAAAAGCGCGCGTCTGGATGATGATCGCGCTCGGCGTTTGGCTGTTGGCTAAGCTGTTGTTCATGCTGATCAGCGGCGTTCCGATCCTGAACAAGTAACATAAACGGATGGAGGAGAGCATGCAACAGGAAGAGCTCGTTTCGCGTGACATCCCCGGCGAATCCCGAAACACGGCGCAAAAGCCGCTGGTCTCCATAGTATGCCCCTGCTATAACGAAGAGGCCATGCTGCCGCTGTATGAAGACGCGATGCAGAAGATCGTGTTTTCACGCCTAAGTGACTATGACTTCGAGCTGATTCTGGTCAACGACGGATCAAAGGACAAAACACTGCCGATCATCCGCGAACTTGCCAAGAAGGACGAGCGCATCAAGTACCTCTCGTTCTCCCGCAACTTCGGCAAAGAGGCGGCGATGTACGCGGGACTCAAGAACGCGAAGGGCGATTTCGTCTGCGTGATGGATTGCGACCTGCAGGATCCGCCGGAGATGATCGAAACCATGCTGGCGCGGCTTGCTCAGGACGATTGCGACTGCGTCGCTACGCGCAGGGTGACGAGAAAAGGCGAGCCGAAGATCCGCAGCGCGTTTGCGCGCGCGTTTTATCGAATCATCAACCGCATCTCGGACACGGAGTTTGTAGACGGCGCGCGGGATTTTCGCATGATGCGCAGATGCGTCGTGGACGCGGTGCTGGAGCTGCCGGAATATCACCGTTTCTCCAAAGGCATCTTCATGTGGGTCGGCTTCGATACGGTCTGGCTGGAGTATGAAAACATCGAGCGCGTCGCCGGCGAAACCAAGTGGTCGTTCTGGAAGCTGACGAAATATGCAATCGAAGGCATCGTGTCGTTTTCCACGGCTCCGCTCAAGATGGCAACCGCGGCGGGCAGCGTGATCTCGGTGCTGTCGCTGCTATACATGGTCATTCGCGTGGTCATCGCGATGATCTGGGGCAACCCGGTTGCGGGCTATCCTTCGCTGCTGGCAATCATGTTGACCCTCGGCGGTTTCATCCTGCTCGCGCTCGGCATCATCGGCGAATACGTTGCGCGCACCTACATGCAGGTGAAGCAGCGCCCGATCTATATTCAAAAAGAAAGCAACATCAAAAAGTAGCTTGTATCAATGCAAAAAAAACAGGACGGGGGATTGCCCTCGTCCTGCTTTCATATCATCGATTCGATTTAGCCGTGATAACCCAGCCAATATACCACTTGATCTGAAATCACAAGTCCCAGCTTCTGTTGCAGGCGGATCGAAGCTTCGTTGACGATCGCCACCTGACAAAACGGAACGCGCCCCTGAGAGAGCAGGTAGTTGATCAGGTGTGCTTCCAGAGCGTAAGCTAGGCCAAGCCTGCGGTACTCCGGCAGAATTTCGAGAAGCCCCATCGAGCGTTCTTCGTGCGTGCCGGCAAAGCCCACGATCTCTCCCTTGAGAAACACGCCAAACATGCCCGCCTCGATCCGGTCTCGGATATAGCGGATGTCGTCCACCATGTGATAGTGCGCATGGACGAAATCGACATAGCTTCCATCGAGCTTACGGATCTCCGCGCCTTCCGGCAGCGTATACGCAATCGGCTCCTTCGAGAGGTACACCGCGTTGTAACACTCCATCTGCGTGCGAAAACCGAGCTGCTCCAGCGCGTTCCTCGCGTTCGCGCCGCGCAGCACCACGAGCCGCCCGCAATCGTGCGTCAACCCTTCGGTGATCAGCGGAAAGAACGACTCCGCGTGCTCCGGCTCGCAGGCGAGAAAATAGAGGTTGTCGTATTCATATAATACGCCGCGCTCGTTTTCGGAAAGTTTTCTCACATTTGGCATCAGGGAGGCTTCCAACACGTCGAAGTTGGCCAGCTTGTCCTGAATAAAATAAGGCGTGTTTTGCTGTTTCATGAGCGCTAGTCTAGCACAAAGCGGACGGTTTGACAACGTATAACGGGCGTTTCCTGCGCGCAAAATCACCGCCGCAAACCACTTCGTGCGCACGCGCTGCGTTTGACAGACCCCCTGCCAAATGGTAAACTACGGTGGTATCATGGAGTGGAGTATAGGGGAAAGTGTACCCTCAACAACAGATACGCTCTTTCTGGAAAGGAACTGCGCCAGATGGCGGATGTAACTGCGATTATACTGACCCTCAATGAGGAAAAGAATATCGGCGCGTGCCTTGAGTCCGTCGCCGGATTTTGCAGCCGCGTGATTGTGCTCGACAGCGGCAGCACGGATCGCACGCTGGAGATTGCGCGCGAACACGGCGCGGATATCTTCGAGCACCCGTTTACCTATTACGCCGCGCAGTACAACTGGGGCGTAGACAACGCAAACATCACCACGCGCTGGACGCTGCGGTTGGACGCGGACGAGCGCTTTACCCCGGAGGTTTGCGCGCACTGTGAATCCCTCCTCGCGGAACACGCGGAGGACGACGTCAACGGCATCGTCATGGAGAGCGACTTCTTCTTCCTCGGTCGGCAGATGAAGCACGGCGGCAGCAAAAAGCGCAAGATCATGCTCTTCAAAACCGGCAAGGGCAGAATCGAAGACCGCAAGCGCGACGCGCACACTATCCTGCTCGAAGGGCGCACGGTTGCGATCAAGGAACGCTATCTGCACTATGATTTTAAGGATTTGACGAGCTATATCAGCCGCTATAACTGGTATGCCATCCGCGAACTGCAGGACTACATCGCGTTCGAACAGGGCGCAAGCTTCGACGCGAACACCGATCCGCAGCTCATGCAGCACCGCAAGAAGAAGTTCACGGTCTATTACCGCGCGCCGATGTTCCTGCGCGCATGGC
Source organism: Christensenellaceae bacterium (assembly GCA_963667195.1). Classification (GTDB taxonomy): domain Bacteria; phylum Bacillota; class Clostridia; order Christensenellales; family CAG-138; genus UBA7703. Next base: position 211,977 of record OY762962.1, on the reverse strand, counting down.
TCTGGTTTATCTACAACTACTATTTCCGCCTCGGGTTTCTGGACGGAAAAGAAGGCTACCTCTACCACTATTTCGAGAGCTACTGGTATCGGTTTTTGGTGGATGCCAAGATCTATGAATACCGCAAGACCGGGCAGAACGAAAGCGAGCTTCGCGCGCTGGGAAAGTGAGGTACCGTGTGGCAAATCCCGTTCGGGTCATGATGGTTTTGACCGTTCGATACGGCAAAAACGGCATTGCGAACTGCGTGATGAACTACATCTCGCGGCTGGACCCCGCGCGGGTGCGCTGCGACCTCGTCTGCCCCAACGAACCGGGTGAAGAAGCGCGCGCGCTGGTGGAACAGACCGGCGGCAGTGTGTTTGTGCTCGCCGGACGAAACCGCCGACCGCTCACCTATGTGCGTAGGTTATCCAGGCTCGTGCGGGAGCGGGAGATTGAAGTTCTCCACGCGCACGGCAACAGCGCAACGCTTGCTGCCGAGCTGATCGCGGCAAAGCGCGGCGGGGCGCGCGTGCGCATGCCGCATTCCCACAACACCACCTGCACGATGAAGACGACGGATAAACTCCTGCGCGGCATCTTTTACCGCGCGAGCACGGACAATATGGCCTGCTCAACCGCGGCTGGCGAGTGGCTCTATCCAAAGCGTAATTATACCGTGCTCAATAACGCGATCGATACCGAACGGTTCCGATTCTCCGCCCTTGAAAGAGAGCGGATGCGCGAAAGCCTCGGTATAGCAAAAGACGAATTTGTGTATCTGCACGTCGGCGCGTTCAACGAGCAGAAGAACCAGGCGTTTTTGCTGGAAGCATTCTCCAAACTGCCTGCATCCAAAAAAAACGCGCGGTTGCTTCTCGTTGGAGACGGCGAACGCAAGGCCTCCTGCGAGGCACGCGCGGAGACGCTTGGACGAAGCAAGCGGGTTTCGTTTCTTGGCTTGCGGGACGATATTCCCGCGCTGCTCTCCGCGGCGGACGCATTCGTGCTGCCCTCGCTGCACGAGGGACTGCCGCTGACGCTGGTCGAGGCGCAGTGCGCGGGGCTTTCCTGCGTATCGTCGGATCGCGTGACGCGCGAGGCAGCGCTGACGGAGCTCGTGTCGTTCGCGCCGATTGAGCAGGCGGATTCGTTCGCCCGCGCGATGGCGGGAGTCAAGCAAACGGATCGCGCGATCACATCCTCGGTTGCGATTCTCCGCGCGCAGGAAGCAGGCTACGACGTGAGCCAAAACGCGCAAACGCTGATGGAAATTTACGAATCCGCAGCGCAGCGGACAATATAACGCACCGGATCGTCTCGCGATCATCTCGATTGCAACCGACGATCGGACACTCGACGGAAGGGACAGGCTCTATGAAAAAACTCATGATCGTAACGCACAAAATGAGCGGCGGTGGCTGCGAGCGCGTGATAGCGCAGCTGCTGACTTGCTTTGCGCGGGATGGAATTGAGTGCAAACTCGTTACCGAGTGCGGCGTGCCTTCCTATTATGACCTGCCGGAGTCGGTCGAGCAGATCTATCTGACCTTCGACTCCACGCTGCCCGCAAAGAAGATTCCCAAGGCGTACCGAAAGCTCCGCAAGATCGTCAAGCAGGAGCAGCCGGATGTCGTGCTTGCCTTGCCGGAAAAGGTGAACGTCTGGACGGTGCTGTTCCTCCTCGGAACCGGAGTACCAGTCGTGGTCAGCGAGAGAAACGACCCGCACCGCCACCCGGAGAGCCGGATTAAACGCGCGCTCCGCAGAATTGTGTATCCCTATGCGAGCGGATTCATCTTCCAGACGAAGGACGCTGCAAAGTATTTTTCGCATGCAATTCGCCGGCGCGGGGTTGTGCTCGATAACCCGTTGGACACCAGCCGCATTCCCGCGCGGTATGAAGGCGAACGCAAGAAGAACGTCGTCGCCGCGGGCAGGCTCCACGAGCAGAAGAATTTTGACCTCATAATTCGCGCATTTGCGAGGTTTTATAAGACTCACCACACCTATTCTCTGGTCATCTATGGAGAAGGCCCGGAGAAGGAACACCTTCAGAAGACCGCGAGCAGCCTCGGCATCGCGGGCGCTGTCGAACTCGCGGGGCAAAGCAAGACGCTCTTGACCGACATCAACGACAGCGGCATGTTTGTGCTGAGTTCAGACTATGAAGGCATGCCAAACGTGCTCATCGAGGCGATGGCGTGCGGGCTGAGCTGCATCGCGACGGATTGCCCCATCGGAGGCGTGCGCTCGCTGCTCACCAGCGGCGAAAACGGGCTGCTGATCCCGGTGGGCGACGAGGATGCGCTGCTGGAGGCGATGTGCAAGCTCGCGGACGATGAACCGTATGCCGAGTGGCTTGGTCACAAGGCAAGCGCGATCCGCAGCCGTCTGGATGAGGCGCTTGTCGCAAAGCAGTGGAGAGAGTATCTGGAGTCGATTGCCGACGGTAAGCACGGCAAAGGGAGCAAGTGACGCCAAACTTCGCGTCATGCGATCCGGAATTCGACCGAACCAATTACAACGAGAGAATCCCCCGATATTGGGTGATGATAATAGGAAATCGTTTGGAGGAGCCAGCATGAGCTTGGAGATCTTTATCGGCGCGGGCGTTGCCCTGTCGGCGTCGAACACGGAAGCGTTTTCGTCCGGTACCCAGAGCCTGTTGTTCAACGGACTCAATGCGGCGTGGAAGGCAGCCGATGCGCGCCTGTTTTCGCTGGAGACACCGCTTGCGGATGCGTCCAACTGCGAAACATGCGCTAGTGCTTTTTGTGCCCCCGCGGCTTGCACAAGCGGTATTGCCGCGCTGAGCCCGACGGCGGTGAGCCTCTGCACCGAGCACATCGCGTGCTGCGGGGCGGATGGAATCCAAGAGACGCGCGCGGCGCTCAAGGCCAAGCAGGTTGCTTTCTTTGGCGCAGGTGAGGATATCGACGCTGCGGATCAGCCGTTCTTCTTTGTGCGGCACGGCGTTCGCGTTGGCGTATATGCGGTCTGCGATCAGGAGAGCGCGAGCGCCACGGAACACAGGGCGGGCGCGAACCCGCTCGACCTTGTGAACCTCAGCGATCGCATCCGCGAGATCAAGACCAACTGCGACCGCCTGATCGTGCTTTACCACGGCGGGAAAGAGGGATATGCGTATCCCACGCCGATGGAGCAAAAGGTCTGCCGCAAGATTGCGGAATGCGGTGCGTCCCTCGTGCTGAGCCAGGGCAGCCACACCGTCGGCTGCAGCGAGCGCTGGAACAACACCACCATCGTCTACGGACAGGGCAGCCTGATCTCCGGCGAAGCGCAGGCGGGTCTTCTCGTGCGCTATACCATCGGCGATTACGGCGCGGATACGGTCGGCTTCGTGCCGGTCGTGGGCGCGGGTAACGGCGCCGCGATTGCCGACGAAACGGCGTCCGCGGAGCTGATGGAGGAATTTCAGAAGCGCTCTTTGCGCGTACGTGTGGAAGGATTTGTCCCCGCGCGGTTTGAGTCGCTGGGCGTCACGGCATAGAATTAATATTTAATGTTTGGCAGGGTTCATCGACCGGGGGGATTACATGAAACTATTACCAGCAAGTGGGATTCGCTCCGTTCTGATAAACCCGTACAAGATTTTTGCCGGGCTGACGCATCATGGCTTATTTGCGCGGATGGATGACGAGCGGTATCTGCGCTTGCTCTATCGCGGGGTACTTGGCAGGCCCTTGCACCTTGATCCGCCTCGGGACTATAGCGAGAAGCTGCAATGGCTCAAGCTGCACGACAAAAACCCGATCAATCCGCTGCTATGCGACAAGATCGCAGTACGGGATTATGTCTCCCAGCGCATTGGCACACAATACCTAATTCCATTTCTTGGGTCGTGGAGCGATCCGTATGAGATTGATGAATCCGCCTTGCCGAACCGGTTTGTGCTGAAATGCACGCATGATTCGGGCAGCGCGATCCTTTGCCCGGATAAGAGCCGCTTTGACTGGAAGGCCGCGAAACGAGCGCTGAAGCGCAGACTCAAAAAGGATTATGCCGTTGCCGGGCGGGAGTGGCCATATCACGACGTGCCGCGCCGGATTCTCGCAGAAGCGTATCTTGGAGCAGACGACGGAACACCGCCGATAGATTACAAGTTCTTTTGCTTCGGCGGCAAAGTGGCGATTGTGCTCGTGTATATCCACCATCCGGACAGAGACGGCAGCAGCTATACGTTTTTACCGGATTTCACGCCGGTTTCGATTTACGCCAACCTTGTGGAAACGAAGCAAGACCAACCGATCGAACGACCACCGCATTATGTTGAGATGATCGAGTTGGCAGAAAGGCTCTCCGCAGGACTCGTTCACGTTCGCGTCGATCTATATGATACGCCGGATGGCGTGAAGTTCGGCGAGCTCACGCTGCATAGTTCCAGCGGGCTGAGCATCACAATGCGCCCGGAGGGAGATCGGTATCTGGGAGATCAGCTCAATATCGACAACATTTGAGCATGATCAATCGCTGTGTGTATTTTTACCAAGCCAAAAGGAGAGTGAGACATGCTGCTAAGCATACTCGTTCCGGTCTATAATTCCGAAAAATATCTCAAGGAATGCTTCGATTCCGTCTTAAACCAGCGTGAGAGCGACTATGAGCTCATACTCGTGGACGATGGTTCAACCGATGCGGGCGGGGCAATCTGTGACGCATATCAGACGCGGTATCCCGAACGGGTGCGCGTGATTCATCAGCAGAATCAGGGGCTGATTCTCGCGCGGCGCGCGGGAATTGCCGCGGCGCAGGGGGACTACTGCATGTTTCTCGACGCGGACGATGCCTATGAGCCGGAGTGCCTCGCCACCGTGCGCGAGACCATCGAGAAGACGCAGGCGGATGTCGTGATCTTCAACAACTACAGCTATTTTGAGGAGGACGGCTCGATTGAACCGAACAAGGTCGTCTTTCCCGATCAAACGGAGTTTACCGGCGAACAGAAAAAGCAGATCTATCGCGAGCTCATCTCATCCGAACGGCTGAACAACATCTGGATGAAGGCGATCCGAACGCCGCTGCTTAAAAGCGACGATACGGACTACATGCTCTATGCGGATAATCCGCACGGAGAGGATTTGCTGCAATCGCTCTATCCGCTGACGTACGCAAACAAGATTGTGTATCGCGACAAGATGCTCTACCGCTACCGCAGGCATGCCAGCAGTATGACAAGAGTGATGGAGATTCAGCGGCTGGAGAAGATGTTTGACGAGAAGAAAGAATCTCAGTTGCGCCGGTATATGGCGCTCTGGGGCATGGATTCCCGGGAGGAGATCGATCGGCTGCAAGCGCGCACGACACGAGGCGCTCTCACGGTATTTTGGATGCATTATCGCGCGGCAAAGACCAGAGCGCAGAAGCTTGACGTTCTGCGATTCCCCTGGGACGCGCATTTTCAGGCGCAGGAGAAGCACCTCTTTTCTAATAAGTATTTATCGCGCATGCATCGCTTGCAGGTGCGCGCGATACTCGATCAAACCATTTGGCTGCTGGACGGCATTTGCGCGCTGGGCAAGCTGAAGATGAGGGCGCAGCATGGAGCATAATCAACCGCTGGTATCGATCGTATGCGATACCTATAATCATGCGCCGTATATCAGGCGCACGCTGGATGGATTCTTAAGCCAGCAAACCGAGTTTTCATTTGAAATCATCGTGCATGACGACGCCTCGACCGACGAGACGGCTGACATCATCCGCTCGTATGAGTCGGCGCACCCCGACTTGTTTCGCTGTGTCTACCGCACCGAAAACGTCTACTCAAAAGACCCGAAGATACTGGAGCACTATGTCTTTCCGCTTGCGCGCGGGAAATATATCGCAATCTGCGAAGGCGACGACTTCTGGACAAGCCCTAACAAGCTCCAGAAACAGATTTCCTATATGGAAGAACATCCCGACTGCACGCTTTGCGTCTGCGCGGCGGATTTGGTCGACCCGGAGGAACACTGGATCGGCTCCGTTTCCCCATATGATCAGGACACGGATATTTCAACCGAGGATATGATTATCGGCGGCGGCGGCTTTGTCGCGACCGCGTCCATCGTTGCTCCCACAAGCCTCGCGCAGAACCGCGCGTCGTTTTGCGACGAAACGGATGTGGACGACGCGGTGCTGCAGATTTGGTTTGCCTCCAACGGAACGACGCACTATTTTTCCGAGCCGATGTGCGCTTACCGTCAGGCGGTGCCCGGCTCCTGGACGGAGACGTATCACGCGGCGGGCAGAGAGGCGCAGATCGTTCACCACAGAGGGCTTGCGCGCGCGCTGCGCGAGTTTGACCATCAATCGAACTATCGCTGGCATGAGGCGGTGGACTTCAACGCGACCTATCAGGAATACGAAGTGCTGCGCATGACAAACGACCTGCCCGCGCTCAAGAAGCCGCCGTATCGCAAGCGCTATCTGGAGCTGCCGCTCAAGCGGCGCATTCGCATGCATCTCGTGCGAATCGGATTGCTGAAACAATGACTCAGGAGGTAGAAATCATGCAGACGCAAAAAGCGCTGGTCACGGTGATCCTGCCAACGCATAACCACGCGCCGTTCATCGCACAAGCGATTGAAAGCGTGTTGATGCAACAGACAGAGTTTCCCTTTGACATCTTACTGCATGACGATGCTTCCACGGACGGCACGGCGGACATTTGCCGCGCATATGCCGCACGCTATCCGGAAAAAATCACTTTAATTGCGCAGACGGTCAATCAGTATACGATTGATAGACGCATTCAGTCGCATATTTTAATCCCGCGCGTGACCGCAAAGTATACCGCGATTCTCGACGGAGATGATTACTGGATCGATCCAAAGAAGCTGCAAAAACAGGTCGAGTATCTGGAAGCGCACCCGGACTGCACGCTTTGCATCGGCGGCGCGGATCTCGTGGATGTGAATAACAATGTCGTGGGTCACGTGAAGCCGTATGATGTGGATCGGGTGGTCGATCCGGTCGATATGATTCGCGGTGGCGGCGGCTTTAACGCAACGAACACGATCGTGATGCCGACACAGCTGCTCAAGGATTTGCCGGAGTTTGCGGATCATGTGGAGGCGGAGGATATTCCCTTTCAACTGCTCGGCGCGCTCACGGGATACGCCTGGTATATCGCGGACACGCTGATGGCGTACCGTCTGGCGGTTCCGGGCTCCTGGTCGACGCGGCAGTATGCGTCCAGAATGGAGACGCGCATCAAGACGAGCCGCGATTTGATCGCGCTCAACGAAGGCTATGACGCATATTCCGGCGGGAAGTACCATGATGCGTTTGTTCAGGCGATTCAGTATCAGGAGTTTTTGATTCTAACCTATCAGCACAAACTCAAGGAGGCCAAACAACCTCCTTATCGCGTGTTTTACGATAAGCTATCAACCAATCGCAAGATTCGGCTGTTTGGCGAAAAATATTTCTCCGGGCTCACCATGCGCTATCTGAATTGGGCGCGCAACCGGAGAAAGTAAAAGAAGGATTTATGGATTCAACAATTCGCAATAAAACCATATCGGGCGTCATCTGGAAGGCGATGGAGAGCGGCGGCAACCAGTTGGTCAAGATGGTCATCCTCGTCGTACTGGCGCGCCTACTCGATCCGCAGAACTACAAGACGCTCACGATGATGCTGATGTATGTCGATTTTGCGGGTGAGATCATGAAGCGTGGATTCGTGACCTCGCTGGTTCAGCGTAAAGACGCAGACAACGTGGATTTTTCAACCGTTCTCTGGATCATGCTTGCGCTTGCAAGCGTTTTCTACGCAATCTTTTATTTCAGCGCACCATTTCTTGCTAAAGTAAACAAAGATCCGGTCTACATTCCGGCGCTGCGCGTGATCGCGCTCTCGCTGTTCTTTAGCGCATTCAACGCGGTTCAGGGTGCAATCATTCAGCGCAAATTGGAATTCCGGATGTTTTGCATTGCGACGTTGTTCACATCCCTGATCGCCGGTGCGATTGGTATCTATATGGCGTATCGAGGCTATGGCCTCTGGGCGCTGATTGCGCAGCAGATGATTGGTTCGCTTTGCAGCGTGATCATACTTTGGTTGCTGGATCGCTGGAAGCCTGCTTTTGTGTTCTCATTCGGGCGAGCAAAGACGCATTTACGCTTCGGGTGGAAGCTTTTGCTTTCGAGCTTGTTGGACAAAGGATATAACAGCATCACAGTCCAGATTTTAGGTGCGCGCTATAGTGACGCTTCCCTTGCGTTTTATTCAAGGGGCAAGCAGATTCCCGGGATGATTTCGGAAAGCCTCAACAGTGTTGCGCTTTCCGTGCTGTTTCCGGCATATGCGTTACATCAGGAAGATAGAGACCGCGTACGTGAAATGGTGCGAAAGACAAACCGTTCCACCTCGCTGATGGTCGTTCCCATGATGGCGGGCCTTGCTGCCGTTGCAACCCCCTTCATTCACATATTGCTGACGGCTAAGTGGTTGCCAACCGTGCCGTATCTGCAAATGATGTGTATTGCGTCGGTGTTTTATCCCATGGAGGCAACAGATCTGCAGGCGCTTCTCGCGCTCGGCAAAAGCGACATCTATCTGGTGTCCGAGATTATCAAAAAGGTATTCGGGCTTGCGGCACTTGCAATTTCCGTGTTTGCGTTTTCCTCGCCGTTTGCGATTGCCTGGGGCTATGTGCTGACCTGCGTGTTCTCCATGATCGTAACGATGGTCTACATGAAGAAATTTTTTGCGTATCGCTGGCGGGACCAAATCTGGGATATGATGCCGCCCGTTCTGCTTTCCGTCGCCATGTGCGGTGCGGTCTACGGCGTATCGCTCGTGCCTATGCCGGAATTGGTAAGCCTGATTTTGCAGATCGTCTGCGGGATTGCGGTTTACCTCGGTTTGGCGGTATTATTAAAGTTGGAAAGCTTCAATTACCTCTGGACGGCTATGCGCAAGTATTTCACGAAGAACCGCACGCCTCAGCCGCCGGTCTGCGCCGAGGACGGCTCTTGCGGCGACGACGTCAACAAGATCATCTGATCCATCAATCCCGCTTGAGCGGGCTTCTGAAATAGGAGGAAGGTTCGTTATGAAACTCTCTGTTGCCGGAACGGGTTATGTCGGCTTGGTGGCCGGTGTTTGCTTCGCGGAAAAAGGGCATACCGTCACCTGCGTGGATGTGGACGAAGAAAAGATTGCGCAGATGCGCCAGGGAATCTCGCCCATCTATGAGGAAGGGCTGGAGGAACTGCTCAAGAAAAACATCGCGGCGGGCAGGCTCTTTTTTACCAGCGATTACCAAAGCGCGTATTCGGACGCGGACGCGATCTTCATCGGCGTCGGCACCCCGGAAAAGCCTGACGGCAGCGCAAACCTTCGCTATATCGCCGCGGTTTGCAGGCAGATTGCCCAGAACGTCACGCGTGACTGCCTCGTGGTGGTGAAGTCGACCGTACCGGTTGGCACCAACGACAAGGTGGAGCAGTTCATCAAGGACAATTTGGAGCGGGATTTGACCATCCGCGTTGCCAGCAACCCCGAGTTCTTGGCGCAAGGCAACGCCGTTTACGACACCATGCATGCAACGCGCATCATCATCGGCACCGAGGACGACGTCGCGAGAAAGATCCTGCTCGATATCTACGCGCCGTTTGATCTGCCGATCGTGTCGGTTTCCCGCCGCTCGGCCGAGATGATCAAGTACGCCTGCAACAATTTTCTCGCATTGAAAATTTCGTATATGAACGATATCGCGAACCTCTGCGAGCTCGTCGGTGCCAACATCGACGACGTCGCCGAGGGCATGCGGTATGATCCGCGCATCGGCGCCAAGTTCCTCAAGGCGGGCGTCGGTTATGGCGGAAGCTGTTTCCCGAAAGATACCAAGGCGCTGACTTACCTTGCCCGACAGCACGGCGCGCAGCTCAAGACTGTCGACGCTGCGGTGGAGATCAACGAGCGGCAAAAGACGCGCCTCTTCGAGAAGGCAAAGCAGCGCCTCATGACGTTTGAAAACGTGCGGGTCGCGGTGCTGGGACTCGCGTTTAAGCCGGGAACTGACGATCTACGAGAAGCGCCGTCGCTCGAAAACATCCGGCTCTTGCTGGAACACGGAGCGGACGTGATCTGTTATGACCCGATTGCGGCGGAGAATTTCCACAAGAAATACCCGAATGTCCCGCTGGCGAACAGCGTGGAGGAAGCGCTGCAAGGCTCGTTTTGCTGCTTTGTGTTCACCGAGTGGGAAGAGCTTGTCCGCTTGACGCCCGAACAATTCCGCAAACGCATGCGCGTTCCGCTGGTCTATGACGGACGCAACATCTTTGATCCGGAGTTGATGAAGCGCGGTGGAGTGGAGTATTATTCCATTGGACGGTAGAGGAGAAGGACATTTGCTTAGCCAAAGCGAAAAAACAATTCTGGTCACGGGTGCCGCGGGATTTATCGGCTACCATCTTTCCTTGCGGCTGCTCAAGCAGGGGATGCGGATCGTTGGCGCGGACTGCGTCAATGATTATTACGATCCCTCGCTCAAACGCGCAAGGTTAAGTGAGCTCGCGAAATACCCGAACTTCACGTTTTTTGAGGGAAATCTGGCCGACGAAGCCTTTACCGCGCGTTTGTTTGCGGAGGCAAAGCCCACCGTCGTTGTGCATCTTGCCGCGCAGGCCGGTGTTCGCTACAGCATCGAAAATCCGCGCGCGTACATCGAGAGTAACGTATTGGGCTTCTTCAACGTGCTGGAGGAAGTGCGCCGCCATCCGGTGGAACACTTTCTCTATGCCTCCAGCAGTTCCGTCTACGGCAACCGCGACAAAACACCGTTTTCCGTGGAGGATCGCGTCGACCAACCCATCTCGCTCTACGCCGCAACAAAGAAGAGCAACGAGCTCTTCGCCTATACCTATTCACATCTCTACGGGGTTCCCGCGACGGGATTGCGCTTTTTCACGGTCTATGGCCCCTTTGGCAGACCGGACATGGCGTATTTTAAGTTTACAAAAGCGATTCTCGAAGGCAGAGCAATCGACGTTTACAACGGCGGGAACATGCTCCGCGACTTTACCTATATCGATGATGTAACGAGCTGCCTGGAGAAGATGCTCTTCTGCCCGCCGAAACCGGACGAAACTGGCGCGCCGAATGCCGTCTACAACATCGGCAACCACAACCCGGTCAAGCTGCACGATTTCATCCGCGCACTCGAATCCGCACTCGGTAAACAGGCCGAGCTGCGTTTCTTGCCGATGCAGGCGGGAGACGTGGAAAAGACCTATGCGGATATCGAGAAGACGCAACGCGACTTTGGCTTTGATCCTTCCACGCAAGTCGAAGAAGGACTAAAACAATTCACAAGCTGGTATCAATCGTATTACAAGTAAAAATATTCATATGGCACGTATTGGCTCTATTTCGTATGCCAAAAAATGCGGGAACGGAATGAAAATGGATGGTTGGGTTCTATAATTACACGGTGATTCTTACGTATATCGGCGTGGTCAGCGCGGTGCTGGGGGTTGGGCTTTCGATGTACGGACGAACGTCCATGGCGGTTGTCTGCCTCATGGTGTCCGGCTTTTGCGACCTATTCGACGGCTCGATTGCGCGCACCCGCGCACGCACGATCGACGAAAAGAAGTTCGGGATTCAGATTGATTCCCTCGCGGATCTGGTCTGTTTTGGCATACTGCCCGCCGCAATCGGCTTTTCCATCGGCATGACGCGCTGGTATGAAGCCGCGGTGCTGATTGTGTATGTACTCGCCGCGCTGATTCGGCTTGCCTACTACAACGTGACGGAGGACGAGATCGAGTTTTGCGAGAACAGCAAGCGCGTCTATTACGACGGCCTGCCTGTCACGACGATCGCCATCCTGATTCCGATGATCTATACGCTGCGTCCCGTGATGAAGAACGGCTTTCTGCTGCTGTATGCGCTGTGCCTACTGATGACCGCGATTGCGTTCCTGGTCAAGGTAAAGGTGCGAAAGCTTGGCATGAAGGGCATGATCGCAGCCGCGTTTTGCGGGCTTGCCGTGCTTGCGCTGTTGATTGCGGGCTGGAACTGCGTCGCAGCCTGAGGAAGAAACCAAATAAGAGCGTCCGGTGAAAGCCGGACGCTCTTTTGCATGCAAAAGATCAAATTTAGCTGAACAATACGCGGAAGAAATCGATGATGTTCGTGACCCACTGATCCAGAAACTGCTCCTTGATCTCTGCGTAGCCGTCGAGAATACTTTTCGGAATTGCATACCGCGCGCTGTCGAGAATCGCGCGGGCGGCGCCGTGGGAGTCTCCCGAGGCGGACGCGATATAGTCCAGCACAATAAACGCAATCGACAGAAGCAGCGCGAGCATAAACAAGGAAAACAGAAACCGCAGGAGTCCTCCGATGATTCCGCCGCGGGTCAGGCTCGCACGCGCGGAGCCGTTTTCCGCACCGCAATAGGGGCAATAGGCGCCCGTAAAGCGCGTTTTGCAGCGGCGGCAGACGATATGCGGTTTACGATTGTTTCGAGGCATTTCGTAGGATCTCCAGCGCTTCTTTTTTGCGGATTATCCGGCAGGAGGGATGCTGAAATTCGTTTTCCGGGCAGTAGCCGAGGGAGACGCAGCTGGGCCCCGCGTCCTCAAAGAGCGCGGGCGCTGCCTCCTTGCAAAGATGCATCATCTTGTTGGCAAGGTCGCGAATCTCCGCCTGCGCGTTTTTGCAGCAGCGAATCTTGAACCAGTCCAGCAGCGCGTGCGCATTCATGCCGATCAGCGCCTTAAACTCCGTCGCCTGCGGCTTGAGATAGCGAAGGTCTTCCTCTTTGAATCCGGCCTCCACGCCCTGGTTGTACCACTCTTCAAGCATGTTCAGCAGATCGACCGCGTTAAGTGAAACGGTCGTTCCATCCGGTAAGGTGCAGGCGGCCTGATGAGGCAGGATGGAGTCCGGCAATACCACGTCGTAAGAACGCTTGCCGCCCTTTTGCACGCGGCCGCTCTTGATGAGGTAGCTCGCAAGGCGCTTGCGTACCAGCTGCACCTCTGTCACGCGGGAATACCCCTCCACGCCGAAGAGGAAATAGTCGAATTCGGTTGCGGCGAGGTGCCCTTTTTCGATGATGCTGCGCACGAGGTCCGCGTTATACGGCGAGGCGATGATCTCGCTCAAGCCGCGTTCGCTGCGTGTAAAACGCGCGGCAACGTCGGTATACACCTTGCCGCCGCCGGCGAGCAACACCACGGTTCCCTCGCCAACCCGCATTTGATTCATAGTTTCACTTCTCCAAGCATGTTGATGACGTGGTCGATGCCCGCGTTCTTGATGAGACGGTTGCACATGATGCACGGTTCGGGGTTCTCAATCGGTTTATCAAATCCCTCGAAGCCGTAGAGGTACAGCGTGCTTCCGAGCATTTCGTTTCGGCTCGCGCTGATGATTGCGTTTGCTTCCGCATGGACGGCGACGCACTTTTCATACTGCTCGCCGTGGGGAATGTTGTGGCGGTCCCGCCAGCAGGAGCCGACGTCGCAGCAGTTTTCATCTCCGCGCGGGGCGCCGTTGTATCCGGTGGCGATGATCTCGTCGTTTTTCACGATGACCGCGCCGTATTGCCTGCGCAGGCAGGTGGAGCGCTTTGCGACCTCGGATGCGATCTTGAGGTAGTAATCCCGTTTTGAAATACGTTCCATGCGGCAAATCCCCCTTTTGGATATTTTCGCACATTCTGCTCTGGTGCGCAATCGTTGAATCCGAATCTGTTCGTACAAAAAGCCCGCGCGATTTAGAATTGCGCAAAAAAAACAGGCGCCCGAGGACGCCTGCTGGAAATTCTACGCAAAAGCCTGCGGTTCCGGCGGCATGGTGCGAATGCGTTCTTTGTAGATCTTCGCAAACATGATGAGTGCGATGATGATCGTAAACACCTCCGCAATCGGGAACGCCCACCAAACCGCGGTCACTTCGTGAAACAGCGTTGAGAGCAGCCACGCCACGGGAACGAGCACGATGAGCTGCCGCGCGAGGGAGAGATACATGCTGTAGCTGCCGTTTCCAATTGCCTGAAACAGAACCGAACAGACGATGCTGACCGAGGCCAGCACGAGTCCTATCGGAATGATGGTCATCGCGGATCTTCCGATACGAAGCATCTCCTGCGTTGCGTTGAAGAGGCTCAGTATTTGATCCGGCAGCAGCAGAAACGCGAGCGTCATAATCAGCATCATAATGGTGCCGGAGATCAGCGCAAGCCGCCAGGTGCGCATCACGCGCTTTCTGTTCTGCGCGCCGTAGTTGAAGGCGATGATGCTCATCGCGGCGTTGGTCATGCCAAACAGCGGCATGAGCGCAATGGATTGCACGCGGAAGTATACGCCAAACACCGCCACCGCGGTCTCTGTATACGCGATGAGGATGCCGTTGAGCGCGAGGGTCATCACCGTGCCAAGCGTCTGGAGGATGATGCTGGGCGCTCCGACCGCATAGATCTCTCTCACGACATGCGCGCGGGGGATCAGGTATTTCGCGCGGATGCGCACCTCGTTTTTCTTGCTATAGAGCAGCACAAACGAAAGCAGCATCGCGAGGATCTGCCCGCCGACGGTCGCGATGGCGGCGCCCGCCATGCCGAGCTTCGGGAAACCCAATAACCCGAAAATCAGGATGGGATCGAACACGATGTTGAACACCGCGCCCGCGATCTGTACGAGCATAATATACAGGTTCTTGCCCTGAGATTGGAGGATGCGTTCGCAGTAGATCTGCATAAAGAGACCCACGGAGCAGGTCAGGATGATCGAGAGATAGGTCACTCCGTATTCCAGCGTCTCCGGGTTCGTCGTATACGCCTGCATGAACGGGCGCGTGCCAAAGATGCCGAAAAGCACGAACGCCAGCATGGAGAGTAACATCACCGTTAAGCCGTTGCCCGCCGCGTGCTCCGCCTCGTCATGCCGCTTAGCGCCGAGCCTGCGTGAAATCAGCGAGTTGATACCGACGCCGGTGCCGACCGCAACGGAGATCATCAGCATAAAGATCGGGTAGGAAAGCGAAACCGCGGTCAGCGCATTTTCTCCCAGATAGGAGACGAAAATGCTGTCCACGATGTTGTAGAGTGCCTGCACCATCATAGAGAGCGCAAGCGGAGCACCCATGCCGAAGAGCAGCTTGCCCTCCGGCTGAATCGCCATCTTATTGACCCGCACAGGGGCGGCTGGGATCGTGATTTCTTCCATATTAAGCGCGTTTCACCTAAAACTTTCTTTTGTTTCTGGCTCCGAGATTGTTCTGAGAAATGGTGAAACGAATTGTAACATGAATAAAAATTGCTGGCAAGCAAATAAAAACGTGCCGTGATCGGCGCGATTTTGTGAAAGCCCTCTTCTTGATTGGGAATGATTTATAGCATCATCATGCGCTCCGCGAGATTATCGACGGGGATTTCGGAATCGAGCGCGTAGTTGACGGTGTAGAGCGTGCCGCCGCGCATGCGCCTCAGATACGCGATGCAGCGACCCGCGTGATCGACCAGATAGCGGTTTCTTCGCTTCATCGACTCCGGCGAGCAGAGCTCGGCCGCAAACCAAACCTCGTTTGCCTCGTGAAGAATTGCCTCATACCGTGCCTGATCCCGCGCGCTCCAGCCGCTGGTCTGGTTTTGTCCCGGTAGAGCAAGGTGAAGGGAGAGCGCCGGGTGCATGTTCCGCTTTTGCAGCACACACTCGGCCGCCAGCGTATCGAACCCCTGCGCGCCGCCAACGTAAAACTCCGTGACGCCGTCCTCAATCGCGCGCTCCACCGCGCGATCCAGTAGGTACACGAGAGACTGCATCTCCTCGGAAGCTTCGTTTCCGTATGCGGGCAGCGCGTCGGGTCGATGCCCGGTGAAGCAGCAGCCGCTGATCCGGTCAAACAGGTCTTGCATCCATCCTCCGCGCGCCGATCCGTTCGATTGCTTCCGTGCTGTCACCGCCGGTCATGGCGCAGAGCGCGGTAGTCATGAGCTCCGGCGCTTCGCCGCAGGCGCGCTCAAACAGCTCGACAAACGATTCCGTGCGCGCGGTTTCGTCCCAGGGCGCGCGCCAGACCGCGTGGTTGAGATTCAATCGGTCGTTTGGATCAGGATGACGCGAGACAAGATAGGAAGTGAGCTTCCCCGGTTTGCGAATCAGCGTTTCCAAACAGGAGAAAAATCGCAGTTTGCGGTTGTTCGGATCGTAGGAAAGCGTGTTGACGAGAATCCATTTGCGAAACCCGCGTGCAAATCCTCCGCGCGTGTCCATGGAGAAGAGCCTTTTGGATAGCTCCGCATGTAACACATCCAACTCTTTTAAATGAGCGGTTTTGTAAAACGCGCGCGGCTTTTCCGGTACGCCGGGATAGGCAAGACGTGAGGTCATCATCAGGTCGATTTGAATCTCCGCGGGCGTATGCGCCTTGCCAAAGAAGCGGGCTTCGATATACGGATGCGCGTTGGTGTCCAGCAGAAAATGGCACAAAAAACCAAGCACATACGCCTGCTTTGGTGCGCTGTCGCCTGCGAGCGGGAACAACGCGGCAAACAGCGCACGCGCGTCGTGCTTGTGGAGCTTATCCGCAAGGTCGAGGCGGCACTGCGCAAAGAGTGGCTTTGGCATGGCGTCCCCGAAATACGGATCGGGGCCCATGGTGCCGATCAGGAATTCTCCAAGGTTCGCGTAAACCAGGGAGGAGACGGCCTCGGAAGTATGTTTCAGCGCGGTGAGGCCAACCAGCGCATGTGTAAAATTGTACGGCATAGCTGTATTATAGATTCTCCATCGGCTTTCCTACAAGCCCTTCCCGCGCGGAAACACAAATTTCATGCGTGTTGTCCTGAAATTCGAAGCTTGAAAAACGATCGTTTCTAATTGTGAAGTTGCTGCGACATGGCATAAACGTATCACGGAACCAAACATCGACTGGTATAGACAGCCTGAGAAATAAAAACACGGACACCTGTGCGGCTTTTGCCGATTTTCGGCAAGGCGGATTCTGCTTTCCGGCTTGATACAGTCATGACTTTTTTCCAACAAAAACGTGGAAAATTTGAAAATCTTGTGTTTTCCTATGGTACTTTTAAGAAGGAGCGTGTTACAATACTCATGATAGCACGACTGAGGTGGAGAGCATGAAAAAGATCGTTAAGCGCAGGAGAACTTTTCGCATCAATAACCCGCTTGCGTTTGGTATTCTGTGCGCGATGATCCTCGTCCTGCTCGCGGGCATCACGTATGCACTGGTTGCCGGTGTCATCTCGCCCGCCATCGTGAGCTACCAGGTTGCGCACGCAACCCCGACGCCCGCGCCGACGGTTGCCCCGGTCACCGCAACGCCTTCGCCAACGGTCGATCCCATGCAGCCGACGCCTACGCCGACGCTCGTGCCCGGCTCCACACCAACCCCGACGCCGGAGCCTGCCGGAGCGCTGGATGGCCGCATCATCGGCATCGATCCTGCGCGCGGATACAGCTCCAAGATTCAGGGCGTTTCCACGAAGGTTTACGCAAACCGCTTGAATTTTGCCGTGGCAACACTGGTCAAAGAAAAGCTGGAAGCTATGGGCGCGACGGTTGTGTTCACACTCTCCAGCGTGAAGGATGATAAGACAGCTTCCGAGCGCGTGAAGGTGCTCAACGACGGAAACGTCGAGATTGCGGTTCGTATCGAGTGCAACTCTGTCAAGTCCTCCGATACGCGCGGAGCAATGGCCTGGGTGCCGGAGAAACATGACAAAAAGTCGGACTGCGACAAGCTCGCAAAAGCCGTGCTGGATGCCTATGTAGAAGCGACAGGATTGCCGCTCAGAGTTGTCAAGGATCAGTCGATCATCGATAAGACCGACGAAACCTTCCTCAGCGATACAAAGGCACCGGTCATGACGCTGTTCCTTGGCCACATCAGCAACTCCGCCGAGGATAAGAAGATCAACGACGCAGAGTTCCAAAAGACGATGGCACAGGGAATTGTCGATGGTATTTTGAAATACCTTGGCGTCAATCAATAATACAGGTATATTCCAGAACCGCCTTATCATGGCGGTTCTTTTTTCATCAACCACAGGGCTTCGCACGAACGGCGGAATTTGATGATCCGCTTTGCGCGGGCACGAAGCAATCGTTTCACATGAAATCGAATATTCAAAAAAAGTTTCGTAATGCAACCATTGACTTGCTAGTCAATCTGTACTTTTGCAGATTTGTCCCGTATACTGGATAAGGTTGAAGGTTACTTCCTTCGGCATTTTCTTTCATATTTTTTCATTCCGCCCATCAAATGTTCCGGTCGTGTGCAAAACCGAATCCGCATGCGTATCTTTCGTTTGGTTACATGACGCGCCGTTGCGTCAGCAAATAATAAGGCAGGTGTATGGTATTGAGGAATACGTTTCGAGGCGGTGTTCATCCACTTCACCACATTGGCGAAGGGAAACCGCTGACACAGGCATGCCCCATCCGCACGGTTACGGCGGATCTCGTCGTCCTCCCCGTCGGCATGCATCTGGGAGCCCCAAGCGCTCCCTGCGTGGCAAAAGGGCAGCGCGTCCGGGTTGGTGAGGTCATCGCGACTCCCGTCGGCGGCTTTGGTCTGCCGGTTCACGCGAGCGTCTCCGGAGAGGTGCTTTTTGTGGACGAGCGGCAGATGCTCAAAGGCAGGCCGGAGTTGTGCGTCGCCATCCAGAACGATCACGCGGACGAATGGGTAGAGCTCCATCCGCTCAACGCACAGACCGCAAGCCCGGCGGACATCATCGCAGCCGTCAAGGACGCGGGCATCTGCGGCATGGGGGGAGCAGCGTTTCCCACGCATGTCAAGCTGACGGTTCCGGAAGGCAAGCAGGCGGATGTCATCATCCTCAACGGCGCGGAGTGCGAGCCGTATCTAACCGCCGACCACCGCATGATGCTTGAGCAGAGCGCGCGCATCGTCGCCGGAGCCAAGCTCATCTTGCGCGCAACGGGTGTTTCCCGCGCCGTGGTCGCGATTGAATCCAACAAGCCCGACGCGATCGCCAGAATGCGCGAGGCAACCGGCGGAATACCGGAAATTTCCGTGATGCCGCTCAAGACGAAGTATCCGCAAGGCTCCGAAAAGCAGCTGATCCACGTGGTCACCGGCAGGGAAGTCCCGCGCGGAAAGCTTCCGTTGGATGCGGGTGTGCTTGTCTTTAACGTCAGCACCGCCGCCGCGATCCACGATGCGGTGACGCTCGGCAAACCGCTGATCGAGCGCGTCACGACCGTGACCGGCGGGGTCAAGGAGCCGGGCAACCTGCTGCTTCGCGTCGGCACGCGTTATGAAGACGCGATCAACGCCTGCGGTGGCTTGGTGGAAGACGCAAAGAAGGTTTTCGCGGGCGGACCCATGACGGGGCTTTGCACCGCGGACTTGGAATCGACAATCACCAAAGCGACCAACGGCATCGTCGTGCTGGACGAAAAGCAGGCAAAGGCCGTTCAGGAGAGCGCCTGCATCCGCTGCGCGCGCTGCGTGCATGTTTGCCCGATTGGGCTGCATCCGTATCTCATGCGCGCGGATCTCGACAAACACGACACGGACAGCGCCAAGCAGCACGGCTTGATGGACTGCGTCCTCTGCGGTGCCTGTTCCTATATCTGCCCCGCGCGGCGGTATCTCTCCTCCAGCTTCAAGGCAGCGAGAGAAGACCTGGCCGCCAAGGCGAGGAGGTAACGCAATATGGAAACGAAGAAACGATTTGCCGTATCAGCGGCGCCGCACATCTTCTCAAAAGACTCGACCGCCGTGCTGATGATGGACGTCATTGCGGCGCTGATGCCGACGGTTGTCGCGGGCATCTGGCTCTTTGGCTGGAACGCCGCGCGCGTGATCATCATCTGCGTGGTGAGCTGCGTCGGCTTTGAATTCCTCAGTGAGGTGCTCTTCCATCGACCGATCACGATCAACGACCTCTCCGCCGTGGTAACGGGCATCATCCTCGCGATGAACGTGCCTTCCACCGCGCCTTGGTGGATGCTTGTGGTTGGCAGCGCGGTTGCGATTCTGCTCGTCAAGCAGCTCTTCGGCGGCATTGGCGATAACTTCGTCAACCCCGCGATCACGGCGCGCGCGGTGCTGCTCGCAAGCTGGCCCGCACTGATGAGCGCGAGCGCTTATGTAACCCCGTTTGACGCGGTGTCCAGCGCGACGCCGCTCTCCATCTTCCAGCAGCTGGCGGATGCGGGTACAAACGCGGTTTCGGGCGCGACGGTCAACGGACTTGTTCCGCCGAGTACGCTGGATATGTTCATCGGCCGCATTCCGGGCTGCATCGGCGAGGTGAGCAAGATCGCGATTCTGCTGGGCTTAGCGTTCCTGCTGATTCGAAAGACGATCACCTGGCACATCCCCGTGACGATGATCGCGTCCTTCATGCTCTTTACCTGGCTCTTCGGCGGCGATCCGCTGCAGGGCGTGCTGATCGGCAGCGTGCTCTTCGGCGCCGTATTTATGGCGACGGACTATGTCACAAGCCCCATGACGCACGTGGGTCAGATGATATTCGCGGCGGGCGCGGGGCTTCTCATCGCGCTGATCCGCGCGTTCGGCGGCTATCCGGAAGGCACGACCTACGCGATACTGATCATGAACATCCTAACTCCGCTCATCGACCGCGTCACGCGCGGCAGAATCTACGGGGAGGTGAAGGCACGTGCGTAAAGTCATCATTCTCGGGCTGAAACTCTTCCTGCTTGCCGCGGTTGCTGGCCTAGCGCTGGGCGTGACCAACATGGTCACCTCGGGCGCGATTGCGGAGCAGCAGGTCAAGGCCGCGGAGGCTGCGCGCAGGGCGGTACTGCCCAGTGCAGACCACTTTACGGCATTGACCGCGCCGGAAGGACTCAAGGAAGCATTTGCGGGCTACGATGCGGGCGGGAAACTCGTCGGCAAGACCGCAACCATCCTGACCAAAGGGTATGGCGGTGAAATCGAGATTACCGTAGGCGCCGATAACAATGGCGTCGTGACCGGCATTTCGGTCGGCGGTTCCAGCTTCTCGGAGACCGCGGGCCTCGGCGCGCGCGCCAAGGAAGCCTGGTTTATGGAGCAATACATCGGCAAATCCTCGCCAATTGCGCTGGCAAAGGATGGCGGCGAGATCGACGCCATCACCTCGGCAACCATCACATCCCGCGCGGTGACCACGGCGGTCAACAACGCGGTGCTTGCGCTATCGGGCCTCACGCCGCCGACGGAGGGATAACAATATGGAACACAAACAGACACTCAAAAGCGTATTCTTCAACGGTTTGATCACCGAGAACCCGACGTTCCGGCTCGTGCTGGGTACCTGCCCCACGATGGCGGTCACGACGAGCGCCTCCAATGGAATCGGCATGGGCGCCGCGGCGACGTTTGTGCTCGTTGGTTCCAACGTGGTCATCTCGATGCTGAGAAACTTCATTCCGGACAAGATTCGCATTCCGGCGTTCATCATCGTCATCTGCACGTTTGTGACGATGGTGCAGATGTTCATGAACGCGTTTCTGCCGGCCCTGTATCAAAGCCTCGGCATCTTCCTGCCGCTGATCGTGGTCAACTGCATCATCCTTGCGCGCGCGGAAGCGTTTGCGAGTAAAAACCCCGTTTTACACAGCGCGGTGGACGGCATCGGCATGGGCATCGGCTTCACCGTTGCGCTCACGCTGATCGGCAGCATCCGCGAACTACTCGGCAACGGCACGCTCTTTGGGCACACCGTGATCGGAAGCGGCTACCAGCCGATGCTGCTGTTGATCCTGCCCGCGGGCGGATTCATCGTGTTCGGGCTGCTGCTCGCGGTGTTTAACACCATCAGCATGCACCAAGGCAAGAAAAAGGAGGCGAAGAGCGAATGAACCCCATCGTCAAGATACTCCTGTTCATGTTCAGCTGTGTGCTGACGAACAACTACATCTTCTCGCGCTTCCTCGGCTGCTGCCCGTTCCTCGGCGTTTCAAACAAGGTGGAGACCGCGTTTGGCATGGGCATCGCGGTGACGTTCGTCATGGCGCTGGCGAGCCTGTTTACGTATTTTGTGTACTACTACGTGCTCATCCCGCTCAACCTGGCGTACCTCAACACCATCGCGTTTATTCTCGTCATCGCCTCGCTCGTGCAGGTGGTGGAGATGTTTCTCAAGAAATCCGCGCCGTCTCTCTATGGCGCGCTGGGCATCTATCTGCCGCTGATCACGACCAACTGCGCCGTGCTGGGCGTGACGATCCTCAACATCACGCAGGGCTACAACCTGCTCTATTCGGTGCTCAACGGCACGTTTGGCGCGCTGGGCTTCCTGCTTGCGATCGTGCTGATGGCGGGCGTTCGGGAGCGGCTCGAGACCGCGAAGATCGCGCCCGCGCTCAAGGGATTTCCGATCTCGCTGGTCATCGCGGGGCTCATGAGCATCGCGTTTCTGGGATTCTCGAACATGTTTGCGGGGGTGATGTAAGTCATGGCGCAATATCTGCCGATACTCTATGCTGTGCTGGCGCTGGGCGGACTGGGCATCCTCTTTGGAGTCGTGCTGGGGCTTGCGGATAAGAAGTTCGCGGTCGAGGTGGACGATCGCGTGAGCGCGGTGCGCGCGGCAGTAGCCGGCGCGAACTGCGGTGCCTGCGGCTATGCCGGGTGCGACGCGTATTCCGAGGCGGTTGTGCGCGGGGACGCGAAGGCAAACGCCTGCACGCCCGGCGGCGCGAAAACGGTCAAGGCGATCGCTGCGATCATGGGTGTGGATGCGGAAGCGCAGGAGCCGATGGTGGCGCGCGTTCGCTGCCAGGGCACCTGTGAGCGGGTCACCACGCGCTATGAATACAGCGGCGTTCCTTCCTGCCGCGCGGTCAGCGGAATCGCGGGCGGCCCAAATGCCTGCGAGTTCGGCTGCGTGGGCTTTGGCGAGTGCCTGTCTGTCTGCGCGTTTGGCGCGATTAAGATGGTGGACGGCATCGCGGTGATTGACGACGACGCCTGCACCGGCTGCGGCATGTGCGTGGATGTTTGCCCGCGCAACATCATTACGATGCTGCCGAAGGATCAAACCGTCGTGGTGATGTGCCGCAACGAGGCGACCGGCAAGCGCGCCGTGCTGCAATGCAAGACCGCCTGCGTCGGCTGCAAGCGCTGCGAAAAGGCGTGCGATTCGGAATCCATCAAGGTGGTTAAAGGCGTTGCCATCATCGACGAAACAACCTGCACCCGCTGCGGCGCGTGCATTCCCGTCTGCCCGATGCACTGCATCGTGAATTTCTACGAGCGGAACATGGAAGACGTTGCGCTGGTGACCGCGCAGGCGGAACTCAACGACATCGAGATTCCGTAATCCGTAGAAAGTGCAATCAAAAAATCCGCCCGTATGGGCGGATTTTTTTGATCCAATGATTTGTGCGAGAAGCTTATTCTTTTTTCTCGGCTTCAACCGCGCTTTCGTCCTTCGCTTCTGCGGGGAGAACGGCTGCGGATGCTTTGCGCCGCTTCTTGCGGACAGTCACGACGATGATGGTCACGACGATCGCGACGACTACGATGAGGATGCTCAGAACCACCTTGATGGCGTTGTAGATGCCCGTGGTGGTGCTGAAATAGTAGCGAAGATAACCGAAGCTTGCGGGCGTGTTATAGTCGCTGTATAGCACGTGGAGCGTTTCGTAATCCCGCACGTTGAATTCCGTGAAGCGGAACAGCCGCACGCCGCGAACATCCGGATTGCCATAGCTCGTATAGCTGCTGCCCGGGGCGCTTGCGATATCGATGCCTTCCACGCTGCCGATAAACGAGTTGACGTGGTCGTGTCCATTCACGGTCAGGAACACATCACCGTTGGCAAGATAGGCGTCAAAGAGGCCGTTGTTCTCGCTGGAAGGGCAGGGCGCTTCATTGACGGCTCCGGTGAAGATCTTGTCCTCGTTGGGCAAATAATACTTGCCTGCTCCGACGCCAACCCCCTTGAACGCGCCCTTGGTTCCCTTGGGCACTTCGGTGAGGAGGTTATATACTTCCGGCAGGGGAATATGGCAAAACGCGGCGGAGGGAAGCGCCTGACCATCGTTTGCGGCCTTGAACGCGGCGCTCTGCTCGTTGTACCAGGCGACCTGCTCTTTCGAGACGGTGTCGTAGTCCCCGTTTGCGATGTAGGAGCCGGAATCGAAGAAATACAGCGCCATATCGACGACATCGCTGTTATACAGCTTGATTGGAAGCACGAAGGCGCCGTCCTTGGTGGAATCCTTGCCAAAGGAAACCGCAAGGCAGTTATCGTAGCTCTCGTAAATCTTCACCTGCTCTGCGATGGATAGCGGCGCTTCATAGTCGTGGTTGCCAAAGACGACCACGAACGGGATGCCGCTTTTCGCGACGGGAGCAAGCAGCGTGCGCAGCGTATCTTCGCAGTTTTTCGCGCCATTACCCAGGCGAAGCACGGGGCTTGGGCCCTCCAACTGATCGCCAAGCAGCACGATCAGATCGGCGGGATAGTCCTTTAGCACGTTCGTCTCGCCGCTTACGACGAGCTTTGTCGTAAACTGCGTATCCTGCAAATCGGAGAGGATGAGCACGGTAAACGTGCCGTCGCTGCCAAAGCTAAGGCTCGTTGGAGCGCTCTCTTCGGCGTGCGCTGTCGTGAACGCGGGCAGCAGGCAAACGCCGAGCATCAGCACCAAAGCGGTGATTGAAAGTAATCGTTTTTTCATTCATTAAGCGTAAGGGATATACAGATACCTGTCAAGGATGTAGGGTGCCGAATTTTACAATTCTTTGATCTTTTTCGATACGAATACAGGGAAATCAAGCTGCCCGGATTCAGCGGACGAGTCTTTGCAAAAACCCGCACCGCTCCGGCGAGAATATTGTATTTCCCGTCGCAATTTTGTACAATGATTGAGCCGTGATGTTTGTTACACGCGGAAAGACGCAAGGAATGTGATGGATCAATATGCATTACTTACAGGACTTTTTGAACAATAGAATTCTGATTGCGGCGCTGGTTGCCTGGGCGATTGCGCAGGCGATCAAGGCGATTCTTTATACCATCGTCAACCGCGAGTTCAAGTTTGAGCGGCTCGTGGGCAGCGGCGGCATGCCGAGCTCCCACGCGGCGACGGTCTGCGCGCTGACCACCGCGGTTGCGATGCAGTTTGGGCTCGGGTCGTTTGAGTTTGCGATCTCGTTTGTGCTCTCGTCCGTCGTGCTGCACGATGCGCGCGGCGTGCGTCAGGAAGCGGGCAAGCAGGCGGTGACCATCACCGCGATTGTGGATCATCTGCTCAAGGAAGGAAAGATTCTGGAACTGCCGAATTGGGAGCTCAAGGAGCTGATTGGACACACGCCGCTGCAGGTGCTGATCGGTTCGATTATGGGTATATGTATCGGGCTCTGGCTCGGTTAAACCAAAAAGGAGAATTCGAGCGATGTGCGGACGGTTTTATACGGACTTTGACGACGCGCAATATCGCGAAATGCTCGCTATGCTCTATCTCCGGAGTGAGCGCGAGGCGGGCTTACTTATGCTGAAAAACGGCGAAGTGTTTCCGACGGATCAGGTCGCGGCGCTGAATGCAACAGGCCCGCGCGCGATGCGCTGGGGATTTGCCCGCTTTGACGGCAAGGGAAAGGTCATCAACGCCAGAAGCGAATCCGTGCTGGAAAAGTCGATGTTTCGCGCGCCGATGCTCACGCAGGCGCAAACCGCGCAGTCCGGGCGCTGCCTGATTCCCGCGAGCGCGTATTTCGAATGGGAAACGCGCGAAAAACAGAAGATCAAATACAAACTACGCCCCGCGAAAGAGGGACTCTTCACCTTCGCGGGGTTGTATCGTTCCGAGGTGGGATCGGATACTCCTGTGTTCGTGATCCTCACCGCACCCGCGTCGCAGGGGATTTCGTTTATCCATGATCGCATGCCGCTGATATTGCCGCCGGAGCAGCGGGAAGCCTGGCTCAACCAGCCCGACGCCGCGGCGCGCCTTCTGGAGGAGGGCACGCAGGAGATCGTTTACGAACCCGCGAGCTAGCGGACAAATCGTGACAAGAAAAGACAGGAAGCGCGCGAACCCACCTGATACAATCTCTTTGTAAGTGGAAAACGACAGCGCAAAGCGACGCAGAGAGGGAGGACGCACTTGGAGCTGATTGAAACGCTGAATGCCTCGCTGCAATACCTGGAGCAGCATCTTTTGGAAGACGCGGACAGCGAGAAGGCGGCAAGGCACGTTGGTCTCTCGCGCTTCTATCTGGAGCGGACGTTCGCTTCGCTCACCGGCATGAGCGTGAGCGAGTACATCCGTGCGCGCAGGCTCACGCTCGCGGCGCAGGAGCTCATTGCAGGCGACGCAAAGGTGATCGATCTTGCGCTGAAGTACGGCTACGACACGCCGGAAAGCTTCACCAAGGCGTTCACGCGCTTTCATGGGGTAACACCCACGATTGCGCGCAGAATGAGTACGCTGCTGCGTTGCCAGAACCCGCTTGCCATATCGATTCAGATGGAGGGCGCAACACGAATGGATTACAAGATTGAACAGATGGACGCATTCAAGGTGGTAGGCCTTGAGAAAACCTTTCACATGTCCTCAAACCTGCAGGAGATCCCGAAATTCTGGGACACGTTCTTCACGCAGGGCTTGCAGGAGAAGATCGTGCCGATGTTCGGCGTCTGCTTTGACGCGGACGAGAAGGGAAACTTCCCGTATATGATCGCCGAGCTGCTGGCTCCCGGCAAGGAAGTGCCGGAAGGGATGAGCGTTCGCGAAATCCCCGCGCATCTCTGGGCGCGCTTTGCATGCAGAGGTCCCATGCCGGGATCGATTCAAAGCGTGACCAAGCAGATCTACTCCGAGTGGCTGCCGACCAACGGCACTTACGAGGTCGCAGAGTATGTCGAAATTGAGATGTACTCCGATGGCGACACGACCTCGCCGGACTATTACAGCGAAGTCTGGATTCCCTTGAAAAAGAAAGCATAAAACAGGGCACAAAAAAACGGAACCGTTTGAGCGGTTCCGTTTTTTTGTTGCTCTCGTTATATCCTTCCGTACATCTTCGTCATCGCGCTGATTTTCTCGATCAGTTCATCGGTGACCTCGCCGGCCAGGAGGCGCCATTTCCAGTTGTTGCCGCCGAGCGTGCCGGGAATGTTCATGCGCGCGTCCTTGCCAAGCTCGAGATAATCCTGCATCTGCGCGACAAAGAGATCGGCAACCGAGCCCATACCGCCGCGCAGCATGCCCCAAACGTAACCTTCCTCCGTATTGAGCCCGAGATAGCGCACGGAGAACGCGGCATCCGCGGGATCGGCCTCGTCGAACCACGATGCCACCGTGGTGTTGTCGTGCGTGCCCGCGTAGCAGACGCAGTGGCGTCCGTAGGTGTGCGGCAGATAGTTGCTGGGTTCCCGCGCGTCGAAGGCAAACTGGAGCACCTTCATGCCGGGGAATCCGCTGCCTTTGAGCAGCAGCCGCACCTCGTCGGTCAAGAAGCCCAGATCTTCGGCGATGATCTCGAACCCGGGGAACGACTCCTTCAGCCGATCCACAAAGTCCGCGCCCGGGCCAAGCACCCATTCGCCATCCCGCGCGGTCTTTGCATCCGCGGCAACGCTCCAGTAGGAGGAGAGCCCGCGGAAGTGGTCGATGCGCACGCAGTCAAACAGGGTGCAGGCGGAGCGCATGCGGCGCATCCACCACGCGTAGCCGGTCTGCTTCATATAGTCCCAATCGTAGATCGGGTTACCCCAAAGTTGCCCGTCCGCGGAGAAATAGTCCGGCGGAACGCCCGCGACGCAGCGCGGATGGCGCTGTTCGTCGAGCTGGAACTCCTGCGGCGCACTCCAGACATCCGCGGAGTCGAGCGGAACGTAGATCGGCAGATCGCCGACGATCCTGATTTCCCGCTCGTTCGCGTAGGCGCGGAGCTTTGTCCACTGCCGATAAAAGAGGTATTGCAGATATTGGTAGAATCGCATGCTCTCGCCGAGGCGTTCCCGCGCGGAGGAAAGCGCCCATTCCTCGCGCATGCGCAGCTCGTACGGCCAGTTTTCCCAGGCGACGCCGCCGTTTTCGTCCTTGAGCGCCATAAACAGCGCATAATCGTTCAGCCAGTCGGCGTTTTCGGCGGCGAATTGATCGAGCGCCTGCATGTGATCCCAGTTCTCCTTTGCGCGCGAAAATGCCGCGCGGAGTACGGGGAAGCGCTGCTCGAAAATCGTGCCGTAATCGACTTGCCGTTCGCCATAGCCCCACTGAATGGATGCGATCCAGTCGCGATCGAGGAGCCCTTCGTCCGCGAGCATGTCGAGATCGATGAAATATGGATTTCCCGCAAACGCGGAGAACGATTGGTAAGGCGAGTCACCATAGCTGGTCGGCCCGAGCGGAAGCACCTGCCAGTAGTGCTGGCCCGCGCACACGAGCTGATCGACAAAATCATACGCGGCCTTCCCGAACGTGCCGATGCCGTAAGGGCAGGGCAGCGATGATATATGCATCAAAATGCCGGATGAACGTTTCATAACATTGCACCGATTCTCATAAATTTCGTTTCATTATATCGCGTTTCGCCTGAATCGCAACAGAAAGTGCGCAAATTCAAGCAAGGGAGGCACTCTTTGCTCCCCAAACGATTGGTTTTCGAGCGTATTAACCCTTGACAGCGCCCTCGACCA
This sequence comes from Christensenellaceae bacterium, assembly GCA_963667195.1. GTDB lineage: Bacteria > Bacillota > Clostridia > Christensenellales > CAG-138 > UBA7703. The sequence goes on along the minus strand of OY762962.1, from coordinate 183,361 downwards.
CGCCCTTGATGATGTATTTCTGCGCGGTGAGATAGAACACGACAATAGGTATGATGCTGATGACGATGAGCGCCATGACGGCACCCAGATCCACATGACCGTAGGAGCCTTGCAGATATTGAATGTGAATCGGAATAGTCTTGTACTTGGTGCGATCCAGCACGAGATAGGGCAGCAGGTAGTCGTTCCAGATCCACATGATCTCAAGCACGCCAACGGAGATCATCACCGGCTTGAGCATCGGGAAGACGACGAGGAAAAACGTGCGCAGCGGCCCGCAGCCGTCGATTGCCGCGGCTTCCTCAATCTCCAGCGGGATGCCTTTGACAAAGCCCGCGAACATGAAGACGGCCAGCCCCGCGCCAAAGCCGAGGTAGATGACGGGAATCGTAAACGGTGTATCCAGATGCAGCACATTGGCGGTTTTTGCCAGCGTGAACATGACCATCTGGAACGGAACCACCATCGAAAAGACACACAGGTAGTAGACGATCCGCGCAAAAATGCTGTTGACGCGTGAAATATACCACGCAGCCATCGAGGTGCAAACGAGGATCAGCGCGGAGGAGGTGATCGTAATCAGCAGGCTGTAGCCCGCGGACTTGAGGAACGGGTATTCGCCGACGTTGATGCCGTTGACATAGTTGCTGGTTCCGGTGAACGTCTGCGCATTCGGAAACGCGAATGTGTTGGTGTTGATGGAGGCGTTGGTCTTGAACGAGTTCATCAGCACCGTGAAGACCGGCATGAGGTAGATCACGCAGATCACGATGAAAAGCACTGTCAAAATCGATTTTCTTGCTTGATCCCGTTTCATTATTGCTGTACCTCCTTGCTTCGCGTTGCCGAGAACTGAATCAGCGCAATCGTTGCCACGAGCACGAAGAACATGACCGCTTTTGCCTGACCGACGCCGCGCGAGTTTGCGTTGAGGTAGAAAGTGTTATAGATGTTCAGCGCGAGCATTTCGGTGGATTTGATCACCGTTCCATCCGCCATAAAGACAAACGGTTGTCCGCCGTTGAGCACGAGGTTTTGATCGAAGAGCTTAAACGAGTTGGTCAGCGTCAGGAACGTGCAGATCGTAATCGAGGGCATGATGGTCGGAATCGTGATGTGCCAGAGCGTGTGCCAGCCGTTCGCGCCGTCGATCTTTGCGGCCTCGATGAGGTCTCCCGGCACGGACTGCAAGCCCGCGATGTAGATGATCATCATGTAGCCGATCTGCTGCCACGCCATGAGGATGATTAGTCCCCAGTAGCCGTAAGTCGTACTGAGCACGATCGAGGTGCCATAGTGCGAGAGGATGCCGTCGAAGATCATCGACCATATGTAGCCCAGCACGATGCCGCCGATCAGGTTCGGCATGAAAAACACCGTGCGGAACGTGTTGGAGCCCTTGATGCCGCGCGTGAGCGCATAAGCCACCGCAAACGCGAGCAGGTTGATAACGATCAGGGACACGATCGCGACCATCGCGGTGTACTGAAATGCGTGCATGAAGCTCGCGTCCTGAAACGCCTTGAGATAGTTCCCAAGTCCGATCCAGCTTGCGTTGCTGGTGGTCGTAAATTTACAGAAGGAGAGGTAGATACCTTTTGCGAACGGGTAGATAAACCCGATGCAGAATGCGATGAATGTCGGCAATAAAAAGATAGGAAACATCCGCTGAATCGGGCGGCGGATGAGCTTTCCGCTCAGTGCCGCACTACTGGATTTTGCTCTGCGTTTCATGGCGACCTCCCTTGGTGCTATGTGCAGAAGGGGGGCGAGCACTTGTACTCGCCCCCGCAGAGTTCAGATTCGCTGTGTGAAATGCAGTTCCGTGCTCTTATTGCGCGGCATACTGGGTGGCCCAGCCCTGCACAAACGCGGTCACAACATCGTCCCAGCTGCCGCCCGCAGAGTACTGCGTGAGAGCTGCGACAACACCTGCGCGCCACGTGTCAACGTTCGGCGTGAAGTTGAAGGCCCAGGTCACAACATACTTGCCATCGGCAAACATCTTGTTGGCATCGTTGAAGAACACGTTGGTGGATTCCTTCGCGGCCTTGAACGGGATCGGTCCGAACTGCTCGGCCATCATCGTGGTGCCCTCGTCAGAGGTGACAACCCAGTTGAGGAAGTCGAGGGTCGCTTTGATGTCTTCCGGAGCTGCCTTGGAGTTGACTGCCCACATATTCTCGGTGCCGGCGCAGAGGCCCGCATTGGATTCGCCGTCAACACCGCAATAGATCGGGATCATGGCGAGGCTGTCCGGGCTCATGTTGAACTTCGTGGTCAGGTTGCTGTATTCCCAGGAACCGTTCTGATAGAACACGGCCTGACCCTGGCCAAATTCGGCTTCCGCCTGGTCGCCGGTCGCGGTTGCGAGCTGCGAGGGAGCGGTTGCGGAGTTGTTGATGTAGAGATCCCAGATGTTCTTGTAGTTATCCATGTATTTGCCGGTGATGGTCGCGGGCTGCGCGGTCACGCCGTCATCACGGAACTCATAGAACAGCGGCATATTGGCCAGATGGCCGGAGAAGCGCCAGCTGGAGGAACCATCGAGGCCGGAGGAGGTGAAGGCATCAAAGCCCAGATCCTTGGCGCGCGCATGGATGTCTTCCACGACGGCTTTGAGGGAGGCAAAGTCGGTGATCTCGGAGAGGGAGTGGCCGGCCTTTTCGAGCAGCGCGGTGTTGACGATGATGCCGAAGCACTCATAGCAATAACCGATCGCGGCTACTTCGCCGTTCGCTTTAAAGAGGTTGAAGTCGTTGGTGGTCATCTGCTTGTAGACGTCCGTGTTGGTGAAGTCATAGCAGAAATCACCCCAAGTGTCGAGGCCTGCTTTGTTGCCGCACTGGAACAGCGTCGGGGCGGCTGCGCCCTTATCCATCTCGGCGGTCAGCGTCTCGGAGTAGGTGCCGGAAGCCGCGGTAACAACGGTTACCGGAACTCCGGTGAGTGCGGTGTACTTGGCAGCCAGGTCCTGCCAGGCGGCGTCCGCTTCGGGTTTGAAGTTGAGGTAGTAAACCTTGCCAACCGGCGCTGCAGTGTCAGCGGCGGGAGCTGCGGTGGCGGCAGCCGCTTCCGTCGCGGCGGGGGCTGCGGTTGCAGCGGGTGCTGCGGTGGTGCATGCGAAGCACCCAAACGCCATCATGGCGACCAGAATCAGAGCAAATAGCTTTTTCACAAATCGTTCCTTCCCTTTCGTTTTGTATTCTCTAGAGCCTTTCGACTCGTAGATTCGTAATTTATCCGGCGTATAAAGCTGGTGCGCCTTAAGCGTCCAGCCTGCTGACCGATCCGCCGGGACGCAGCACCGTGTGGAACGTGAACTGCCGGTTCTTGCCGGGATGCTCGATGAGCTCGATGATCGTCTTTGCGCAAACGAGACCCATCTCCTCGGCCGGCTGCACCAGCGTGGTCAGCGTAGGCAGCGTGTATTCGGAGAGCTCGAGGCCGTCGATGGCGACGACGGAGCAGTTTTCCGGCACGCGTTTGCCGTGGTCGTTGAGTGCCTTGATTGCGGCAATCGCCATCAGGTCTGCAATCGCGAAGATCGCGGTAAAGGTATCGTCTCTGGCGATGAGCCTGCTTGTCGCGTCGTAGATGGCGCGCATATCGGAAAACGTTCCGGTGCAGGCGACGAGGTTCGGATCATACGGGATACCGTGCGTGGCAAGCGCATCCTTATAGCCCTGAAAACGCAGCTCGCTGATGGAGTTGTCGCTGTCGTTGTCGGTGAGAATCGCGATTCTGCGGTGCCCGAGGGAGACGAGCGTTTCCACCGCATCCCGCGCGGCCTGCTTATCGTCGATCGCGACGGAGCTATACGAGCCCGCGTCGAGATTGCCGAATGTGTTTGTATAGGTGCAAAACACGCTTGGAACATTGATCTGTGCGATCTCCTCCGGCGAGTAATTGAATCTGCCGCCGAGGAAGAGGATGCCGATCAACTTGCGATCGTTTGCCAGCTGGGCGCCGATGCGGAGCTCGTCTTCCGAGGTGTCCATGTGGTGCAGCTCCAGCGTGTACCCGCGCAGGGTGATCTCGCGTTCAATTGCCTTGATGATCTTGGAAAAGAAGGGGTTGTTGACGCCCTTGACCAATAGAGCGATGGAGTCCGATGTGGTGCGAACAAGGTTTCTTGCGCTGTTGTTGGGAATGTAGTGCAGCTCCTGTACTGCGCGGAGCACTTTCTCCCGCGTTTCTTCGCTGACGTCCGGGTGATCGTTGAGTACGCGCGAAACCGTGCTGATTGCCACACCGCAGTGAAGCGCTATGTCTTTGATGTTTGTCATGGTGTTCAAAGCGATCCTTTATCTGGATTTGCGGCAGGCGGGAGAGGGCATGGAAGAGCGCTCTCGTGTCACAGCTTCACGCGGTTTTTTGCCGGAGTGCGCAACAAAGTTCGACTGCTCATTTCGGTTGAAAAATCTGGAATAAAAAGCGAATTTTATGATCGAATGGATCATATATGATCGGAAACGCTTCTGGTAACGATACTGGAAACGTTTCCAGAACTTGTATCCATATTATATCCGAGAAAATTAAGCTTGTCAATACAAATTTAGTGGAAGCGTGGTTTGACACGTATCGCGTAAGGTTTTACGCGTATTTCGAACATAAACGGCACGCTGAAGCGAAGGAATATTGCCATAGGAGGCAACATAGGAAATGCGATTGTTTTTAAGAAATGAGGTGGGTTTATAAGCAAACCGATTCCAGATTTTGCGGAAAGTTCACCCTGAACGCATGCGTTGGCTGATATAATCAGTTGTTGGTTTTGAGTACATGCAAGGAGATTCTCATGTTGAAACAAACTCGCGTCCTTTTGATGTTGTTATTGGCCTCTATGCTCCTGCTGCTGGGCTGTGGTGCGCCTGCGGGCGCGGTCACTCCGGCAAGAGAGGACGATATCGTCGCCGTTACGTTTGATTATCAAAAGCAAAGCGGCTATGCATCCAATCAATTCGCGGTTTGGGTGGAGGACGCGAACGGCAAGCTGGTAAAGACGCTCTATGTGACGCAGTTCACCGTAAACGGCGGCTATGAGAAGCGTCCGGATGCCATTCCGGTTTGGGTCAAGCAGTCCGGCCTCGCGCAAGGCACCGCGCAGGATGCGGTATCCGGCGCAACTCCGAAATCCGGCTCGCTCCGCTATGTTTGGGACCTGACGGACCAAAGCGGCACGCGTGTACCCGACGGTACCTATACCTATTATGTAGAAGGAACGTTACGCTGGAAGAATCACGTGTTGTTTTCCGGCGAGATTACACTCAACGGAGAGGCCGCGACCAGCACCGCGACGGGCACCTATACCTATGCGGCATCCGATGATCAGGCAGCGCTGACGGACGCAGCTCCCGAGCACAATATGATTCAAAACGTCGTTGCAGCCTATCTGCCGCCAATGCAGCCATAAGACGGGACGGGTCACAAAATCGCAAGTTGATGTTATGAGATTTTCGATGCATAAAACCGCGGGTTCATCCATTTGTTGATGCTCGCGTAGGTTTGACAAGCTTTGCGCACACATGCTACAATCGACACGGCGGCCAAAGAGCGGCTTAAGTTTTTATACGGTATCGCAGGCGTTTGATATCATCAATCGATATGCATTTCCGCATGGAACCAGACAGGAAAGAGGAACGCAGCGTGTCAAAACTTTCACCAAGACAATTCAAAGGTGTTGTTATATTTTTTTGCAAATTGGCGATCACGGCAATCACTGCCGGCGCCTTTTTGTATTTGGTGACGCATTTCTACCCGGAGACCGATTTCTGGTTCAAAGGCTTCCTGGTTTTTGTGTTTCTGTATCTCGTGGTGTTCCTTGCATTCGCCTCGACCTACCGCTGCTTTAACATCGGCACCATCCGGTATCGGGAACTCTATTTTACCTACATACTCTCGTCGTTTCTGACGAACTTCATCTTCTATTTCATCCTTTCGCTGACGGCGAAGCAAATGCTCAACGTCGTACCGATCTCGATCATGACGCTGGCGCAATGGCTGATTGCGGCGCTTCTCTATCTGGGCGCGGATCAGCTCTATAACCTGCTCTACCCGGCGCGACTCAGCATCGTGGTCTGCTCGAAGGACAAACACGAGACGGCGGTGTTTCGAAAGATCGATTCGATGAAGGAGCGCCACAAAATCGCGATGCTGGTGACCGAGGCGCATAGCCTCGATGAGATCAAACGGTGCATGGAGCCGTATTCCACCGTGTTTATGGGCGATATCTCGCGCGAGCTCCGGCTGGAATTGACAGAACACTGCTTTGAACACAGCAAACGGCTGTTTGTGCTACCGAGCGTAGAGGACATCATCTTCCACAACGCGAACGAAACTTTCGTCGGCGATTCGTTGGTCTATCAGTGCAGAGACCATACCTTCACGCCGGAGCAGGCCGCGATCAAGCGACTCATCGATATCGTTTTTTCGATCATCGGCATTGTGATCACAAGTCCCCTCATGCTTCTTGCAGCGCTGATCATCAAGCTGCAGGACGGCGGGCCCGTGTTCTTTACGCAGGTTCGGTACACGCGGAATTATCAGAAGTTTACGCTGCTCAAGTTTCGCAGCATGATCGTTGACGCGGAGAAGAACGGCGCGCAGTTCACGCAACCGGGGGACAGCCGCATCACGCCGTTTGGACGCTTCATGCGGGCAACGCGGATCGACGAACTGCCGCAGTTTTTCAATATATTAAGCGGCGAGATGTCGCTGGTCGGCCCGCGCGCGGAGCGAATCGAAAACGTGGACTTCTATTGTGAACGTATGCCGGAGTTTCGCTATCGCATGAAGGTGAAGGCGGGCTTAACGGGATATGCACAAATCTACGGAAAATACAACACCAACTTTGAGGATAAGCTCAAGTTGGACATGCTCTACATCGAGAACTGCTCGATCATGAAGGATATCCAGCTGATCTTTATGACCTTCAAAGTGCTGTTCCTCGCCGAGGAGAGCACGGAGGGTTTCGGGGTCAGCAACCTCAACGAACTCGACCAGTCCTGCGACTTTTGCGAGTTTCCCTTTGCGCCGCCGGTGGAGCAAGCGGCGCTGAGTCACGTACCAAAGGCACCGACGTATTCGTCGGACGCCGCAATACGATCAGAACGGAGTGGAACGCGTATGAAAGGCATCATTCTCGCGGGAGGCAGAGGCACCCGCTTTTACCCGAGCACGAAGGCCGTCAGCAAGCAACTGCTTCCCGTCTACGACAAGCCCTTGATCTATTATCCGCTTTCGGTGCTGATGCTGGCCTCGATTAAGGACGTGCTGATCATCTCCACACCAGAGGATACCCCCGTCTTCGAGCGGCTGCTCGGAACCGGGGAAAAGCTCGGCATGCACTTTTCCTACAAGGTGCAGGAGACCCCGCGAGGCCTTGCGGACGCGTTCATTCTTGGCGCGGAGTTCATCGGCGACGATCCCGTCTGCCTGATTCTCGGAGACAACGTGTTCTACGGACAGGACTTGACCGCAACGCTCAACGCCGTCATGGAGCGCGAATGGGGTGCAACCATATTCGGCTATCCTGTCAAAGACCCGCGCGCGTTTGGCGTTGTGGAGTTTGACGAAAACAATAAAGTGATCGGAATTGAAGAAAAGCCGGAGCATCCGAAATCCAACTATGCCGTTCCGGGACTCTACTTCTACGACAACCGCGTGGTTGAAATCGCAAAGCATGTGCGTCCTTCCGCACGCGGCGAAATCGAGATTACCTCGATCAACAACGCATACCTGACGCTGGGAGATCTGCATGTTGAGCTGCTTGGCCGCGGGATGGCTTGGCTCGACACCGGCTCACCCGAAGGAATGCTCAAGGCCGCGGAATATGTGGAGGCGGTGCAGTCCCGCCAGGGATTCTACATCTCCTGCATCGAGGAGATTGCCTGGCGTCGCGGGTTCATCACGACGGAGCAGCTCAAAGCCCTCGGAGAGGAACTGCGCATGACGGACTACGGCAAGTATCTGCTTGCGCTTGTGCAGGAGGAGAAAGCATGAACATCCTCGTCACCGGTGGTGCAGGGTTCATCGGCAGCAACTTCGTCCGCTGGATGAAGAAGCACGCGCCGGAACACCGCATCGTCAATGTGGACGCGCTGACCTATGCAGGCAATCTGGAGAGCTTGCGCGATATTCCGCAGGACGAGGGATACCGCTTTCTCCGCGCGGATATTCGCGACCGGGCGAAGATGAACGAGGTTTTCTTCACGTATGACATCACGCACGTGGTCAACTTTGCCGCGGAGTCGCATGTCGATCGCAGCATCGTCGATCCCGAGCTCTTTTTAAGCACAAACGTCCTTGGCACGCAGGCGCTGTTGGACACTGCAAAGCAGCACTGGAAGCGCATGCCGGAGGATAAATACAGCCGGGAGTTCCGCGAAGGCGTCCGGTTTCTGCAGGTTTCAACGGATGAAGTCTACGGCGCGCTGGGGCGTGAAGGGTTGTTCACCGAAACGTCGCCGCTCGCGCCAAACAGTCCGTATTCCGCGGCAAAGGCGAGCGCGGATCTCGTCTGCCGCGCGTATTATGAGACGTTCGGACTGCCGCTGAACATAACGCGGTGCTCGAATAATTATGGCCCGTACCAGTTCCCGGAGAAGCTCATTCCGCTCATGATTCACAACTGCATGGAAGGAAAACCGCTACCGGTGTACGGCGACGGGATGCAGATTCGCGACTGGCTGTATGTGGACGACCATTGCAGCGCGCTCTACGCGGTTCTCACGCGCGGTTTGCCGGGCGAGGTTTACAACATCGGCGGCAACAATGAGCGCGCAAACATGGACATCGTACGGCTGATCATCCGCACGCTCGGCGCGAAGGAAGACCTGATTCGCTATGTGAAGGATCGACCGGGGCACGACCGCAGATACGCAATCGACAACACCAAGATTACAACTTCGCTCGGTTGGGCGCCAAGCATTCCATTCGAAGAAGGAATTGCGCAGACGATTGCCTGGTACCAAAACAATCATGAATGGCTGGAACACGTACTTTCCGGCGCATATGCAGACTATTACGATCGCATGTATGCGCCGTCCTTTGAATCGGCGGACTGATCTCTTCTATCTCGTAGCATAGCAGCAACTATTGGGTGTGCCCATCACAACAAAAATCAATCTATTTCGCTATTGCTGCTATCCGCGCTTCAAGCCCAAGTTTACTCGTGTATAAAACGTTGCGTTTTTATGAATAATCGCTCCGTCAGCGTATGAATTCGCTTACGGGGCGGTTTATTTGCGTGTCCGACATGTGACATCCATCATAATATTAGTAAACTTTTCGTGTAATTCGCAGATCGATTCACGTGCATTACCGACATAAATCGCTTTCAAATGAAGAACCAAACGAAAAAATGTTACATTCAGAATGACTAGTTGAAAATATCTAACTCATAGTGTAGTATACAATAAGCGATAGAATTTGAACTGGAGTATGCGCAGGCTTGAAGTACAATATCGTTCCGGAATATATCTCCTGCGTTTTATTGGCGCTGATCGGCGTCTATCTTTCGTTCGACCGTAAATCCAGATCGCTCAAGGAAAAGATCTTTCAGGGCAGTCTCGCGTTTTCCCTGGTTGCGGGCGTTTTCAACATTTTTTCGATCTATACAATCGAAAACGCGGCTCATCTGCCGCTGATGCTGAATGTTTCGCTCAATACGTTTTACTATTTCGCGGTCGCGGCGATGACCACGATGGTCTCCATTACAACTTATTTTACGATGTTTGAAGGGCGCTATGGCGAACCGCGGCTCAAAACCGCGATCGCAATTTCGCTCTCTTATTTTTTCGCCGAGGTCGTAATCGTTTTCATCAACCTGTTTACGGGAATGATTTTCTACTTTGACAAGCGGCATTTCTATCACGCGGGGCCACTCAACGCAATCGGCGTCGTGTTTCTGCTGATTGCGATTGCAAACGTCTTGTGGTTTGGTGTATTGGAACGCAAGCGAATCAAGAAATCATTCAAGCTGATCCTGATCGTGCTGCCTTCCGTAGCCGCCGTGATCGGGTTTATGCAGTACCTTTTCCCCAAGACCATTCTCACAGGCACGATCAACGCGTTTTCCCTCCTAACGCTCTTCATCGCAGGGCAGCAGCAGCGCGCGCGCGTGGATTCGCTGACAGAGCTTTCCAACAGGGAAGCCTTCTTCAACGATATCAGCCATCTTTGCCAAAAGAGGATACCGTACTCCATCATCATCATCGGACTGAAAAACTTCAAGCAAGTCAATGGTCAATATGGGCAGCAAGCCGGCGATGCGTTGCTGTACGCGGTCGGTTCTTATCTGGCTCAATTGGAGCCTCGCGCGATGGCATACCGTACCTCCGGTGTGCAGTTTACGCTGGTGACCAAAATAAACGAGCGGGAAGAGTATGAAGCATTTTTTCAGTCTGTTGTCGAGCGTTTTACACGTTTCTGGCAAGCGGATACATGCACGGCGGAATTGCGCGCGGTATTTGCGGACATCCACAGCCCGGAGCATGCAGCCAATGTGGACGAGGTGATCGCCTCGCTGGAATACGCCACGCGCCTCGCAAAAGAAGATCCGAACGGGAAGCCGGTGCGTTTCTCCAATCGGCTCAGAAGCCAATTTACGCGCAGGAACTATGTCATCACACAAATGGAAAAAGCGCTTCGGGACGATCTGTTCTTTCTCAACATTCAACCTGTTTATGATATCCGGCAACAGCGTTTCACGGGCGGCGAGGTACTGCTTCGCTTAAACGAGGACAACGGCATGCCGATTTCGCCGGGCGAGTTTATCCCGATTGCCATCGAGACCGGAATTGCGACCAAACTTGGCTTGATGGTCATGGAGAAGGCTTGCCAGTTTTTGCATACGAATCAAATGCTGGAGATCGGCTGGCTCTCGATCAACATCTCTTCTCAGCAGGATGAGTTTGACGAGACCGTGCATCATCTGGAGATGCTGCTCGATCAATACCAGATTGCGCCGGAGCAGATCAAGCTGGAGATTACCGAGATGGTACTTCTGGAAGACCTGGAGCGGGCACATGCGACGATGGATGAGCTAAACCGCCGCGGAATCGGCGTCTATCTGGACGATTTCGGTACCGGCTACAGCAATCTCGTCAACGTCATGACACTGCCGTTTGAGTGCGTGAAGATCGACAAGGGGTTTATTCGCCATATCGCGACAAATCCGCGGTCGCGCGGGATGCTGCAAACGCTTGTAACCGGGCTTAGAAGTATGAATGTGATCGCGCTTGCCGAAGGCGTGGAGACCGAGGAGCAGGACAATATCGTGCGCGAGCTGGGAATTGACCGTATACAGGGATACTTCTATGCGCGTCCGATGCCGGCCGAAGAGTTCGCGTGGCTTATCGACCAGCGCTGCCCCATTACAGCAAAACCCGCCGACTAACGAAAAACCGGAAAAACACAAACGCCGCAAGATTGCTCTTGCGGCGTTGTTTGTTGCAGTTGATGTGTCGGGATTACAGATATGCGGTTAAACCGCTATTACTCCATGATCTCGGCAAAGAGCTGTGCTTTGAGCTCCAGCACGGCGGAAAGCGCTTCCACAACGGGAACCTGCTTCTTGATCCGCTTGTCGCGCGTGGTGAGCTCGATCATGCCGTCCGCGAGATTGCGGGGGCTGACGGTGAGGCGAATCGGCGCGCCGATGAGGTCGGCTTCCGAGAACACGACGCCCGCGCTGACCGGACGATCGTCGATGATGGTATCCACGCCAGCTTTCTGCAGCGCGGCGTAGAGCTCTTCGCCAACGCGTTTGGGCTCCTCCTGATCCGCGCGGAGCACGCAGATTTGCGCTTCCCACGGTGCGATGCTGATCGGCCAGATGGGGCCGTATTCATCGTGGCTCTCTTCACAGACGCTCGCGGAGAGACGACCCACGCCGATGCCGTAGCAACCCATGATGGGGTATTGCAGCTGGCCGTTTTCGTCGAGATACTGCATGTTCATGCTCTTGGTGTACTTGTCGCCAAGCTGGAAGATGTTGCCGACCTCGACACCGTTGCTGATGGTCAGTGTCGGTTTGCCGCAGACAGGGCAGATGCCACCGGGAATCGCGCGGGCGACGTCCACATACGAAACCTTGCCGTAGTCGCGCTCGATGTTGAAGCCGGTGTAGTGGTAGTCCTGCTGGTTCGCGCCGCAGACGAGCGCACCGATGCCCTCAAGCGAGCGGTCGAACAGCACGGTGATCTTCTTGGTGTCGAGGCCTTTGGGCCCGATGAAGCCCGCGACGATGCCGCTCTCCGGCGTGATGACGGCGGGATGGATCTCCGCGCCGACGGTGTTGCGCAGCTTGGTTTCGTGTACCTCGAGGTCTCCGCGCACAAACGCGATGACGTAGCTGTCGTCCGCGTTGCGCTGATAGACGACCGCCTTGCAGGTGGCGTTATGCGGCTTGTGCAGATAGCCCGCGACTTCCTCGATGGTCGCCATCTCCGGCGTGGGCACGAGGGTGAGCGCTTCGACTGCTCCGAGTGTGGAGTTATCCACCACGCTGGCGCAGGCTTCGATATTTGCCTTGAAGTCGCAGTTGTCGCAGATGACCAGCGTGTCCTCGCCGATGGCGGTGAGCAGCATGAACTCGTGCGAAACGCGACCGCCCATCATGCCGGAATCGGAGAGCACGGCGATGACATTTTTGCAGCCTGCGCGCCGGAAGATGCGCTCATACGCGACATAGCAGCGCTGGTAATACTCTTCCAGATCCGCCTGATTTGTGTGGAAGGAATACGCGTCCTTCATCGTAAACTCGCGTACGCGAATCAGACCGCCGCGGGCGCGGGGCTCGTCGCGGAACTTGGTCTGAATCTGATAGATCATAAAAGGATACTTGGCATAGCTCTTGGCGGCGTCGCGCGCGAGGTGCACCGCTGCTTCCTCGTGCGTCATGCCGAGCACCATGTCCGCGCCCATGCGGTCGGTCAGGCGAACCAGCTCTTTGCCGACGCTCGTGAACCTGCCGCTCTCTTTCCAGAGGTCGGCGGGCAGCACGACGGGGAAAAGCACTTCCTGACCATCGATGGCGTCCATCTCCTCACGGATGATGCGCTCAATCTTCTGCGTGATGCGTCTTGCGGGCGGCAGCAGCGTATACACGCCGGTGTTGATCTGCTTGATGTAGCCGCCGCGCACCATGAGCGCGTGGCTCTCAATGGTGCAGTCTGCGGGTTTCTCTTTGTAACGCTCGCCGAGCAATTCGCTCATTCTCATAGCACATTTCTCCTACATAACCACAATAATTCTGATAAACAATTTATTATCGCCCAGAAATCATGATTTGACAAGGGGAAAAGTCGTGATTTGCGGTGTGATTGTTGTGTGAGAAAGTCACATTGCATCTTGACATACGGACTAAATTTACCATAAACTAAGGTATCAATCATATGAAACAGGCGTATGATCGGAAAAGAGTAAGCATCTTCCGTTTGTTCCAAGAGAGGGTTGGTCACCGGCTGAAAGCCAACCTGAACCAGAGTTGCCGAAGTGCCTTCCGAGAGCCGCCGCCGACAAAGTGCCGCCATGCGATGGATCGGCCGAGTATCGGCGGACGCAGCAGCTGCGTTACAGCCTTGAGAGGAAGAATTTTTGTAATTCTTCAAATAAAGTGGAACCGCGATGCGCAATCGTCTTTATGATGGTTGCGCTTATTTTATTTGCTGACGGAGTACCGCACGAGGCACTCCGCGAAAGGAAACACAAAAGATATGTTCAAAACGCTGAAAAGCGATCTGCAGGCGGTGCTCAAACGAGACCCCGCCGCAAAATCCATCTGGGAGGTTATGCTCTGCTACCCGGGGTTTCGCGCCGTGCGCATCCACCGCAGAGCGAACTGGTTCTACCGCCGCAAGATGAACCTTCTCGCGCGCATGACGTCGGAATGGTGCCGCTTTACCACTGGCATCGATATTCACCCCGGCGCTACGATCGGCGAGCGCCTCTTCATCGACCACGGCGTTGGCGTGGTGATCGGCGAAACCGCGGTCATCGGCGACGACGTGACCATCTTCCAGGGCGCGACGCTCGGCGGAACGGGCAAGGACACCGGCAAGCGCCACCCGACGGTCGGCGACCATGTCACGATCTCGGCAGGCGCGAAGGTGCTTGGCCCGGTCACGGTCGGCAGCCACGCGAAGATCGGCGCGGGCGCGGTGGTGCTCAAGGATGTGCCCGCGTTTTCCACCGTGGTCGGCGTGCCGGGCCACGTGGTGCGGCTCTATGGCTGCAAGGTGCCTTGCGAGCGGGTTGGGATGTGTGACGACGGCAAATGCGAGTGTAGCGACACGGACAAATGCGTCAGAAGAACCGAGGGCCTGTCCGGTGAGGCGGGCGTCGATCTCGATCAGGTCGATCTACCCGATCCGGTGGAGCAGCAGCTCGAGCAGCTTAAACAGCGCTTGGACGCACTGGAAGCCGAGTTGCGCGAGAAAAGCAAAGGATAACGACAGATTTTTAATAAACTGAAATCCTTGCTCCAATAGAAAACCAAGGATTAACAACAGAATTCCCGATACGATTGGGACAAACTGTGATATAGTATAACGATACACGGAGGAGATACCATGCAGATCTATAATACGATGACGCGCAAGAAAGAGGAGCTCATTCCGCTCGTTCCGGGACAGATTTCGATGTACGCCTGTGGACCTACGGTCTATAACTACTTCCACATCGGTAACGCGCGCCCGTTTATCGTATTCGACACCCTGCGCCGCTATCTGGAATATCGCGGATACAACGTGCGCTTTGTGCAGAACTTTACGGACATCGACGACAAGATGATCCGCCGGGCAAACGAAGAGGGAACCACGGTCAAGGAACTCGGCGAGCGCTTCATCAAGGAATATTACCACGATGCGGACGCGCTTGGCGTGCGCCGCGCGAGCGTGAACCCCAGAGCCACCGAGCACATCGGCGAGATCATCTCGCTCGTGAGCACGCTCATCGAAAAGGGTCACGCCTATGCCACGCCGGATGGAGACGTCTATTTCTCCGTTCGCAGCTTTGACGGCTACGGCAAGCTCTCCGGCCAGAACATCGACGATCTGGAAAATGGCGCACGCGTCGATCCCGACGAGTCGAAGCGCGACCCGCTCGACTTCGCGCTCTGGAAAGCGGAAAAGCCCGGCGAACCGAGCTGGGATTCTCCCTGGGGCAAAGGCAGGCCGGGCTGGCACATCGAGTGCTCCGCCATGAGCATGGCGATCCTCGGCGAAACGTTTGATATTCACGGCGGCGGGCAGGATTTGATCTTCCCGCACCACGAGAACGAGATTGCGCAGAGCGAGGCTGCAACGGGACACCCGTTTGCGCGCTACTGGATGCACAACGGCTATATCAACGTGGATAACCAGAAGATGAGCAAATCGCTCAACAACTTCTTTACCGTGCGTGATATCGCCAAGGAATTTGATCTCGAAGCCGTGCGGATGTTCATGCTGGGCGTGCAGTACCGTAACCCCGTGAACTTCTCGCGCGAGATGATTCAGCAGGCAGAGAGCGCGCTGGAACGACTCCGCACCGCGAAAGAGCGGCTCGCCGAGGCGCAGATTGCGCCCGATGGCACGGCGGAGGACGCAGCGTTCCTCACCCAGCTGCAGGACATCAAGGCGCGCTTCTGCGAGGCGATGGACGACGACCTCAATACGGCGGACGCCATCGGCGTGCTGTTCGACTTTGCGCGTGCTGCGAACACCTTTGTCACCGAGCCGCGCGGAAAAGCCGCACTGGAAGCGGGTCAGGCACTCTTTAGCGAGCTCACCGGCGTGCTGGGCATTTTAACCCACGCAAAGGCGGAGGAGTTCCCCGCCGAAGCATTGGCGCTGCTGGAAGAGCGGCAGGTTGTTCGCAAGGCGAAAAACTTTGCGCGCGCGGACGAGATTCGCGATGCGCTTAAGGAAATGGGCTTTACCGTGGAGGACACGGCGACCGGCCCGAAGCTCAAGAAACTATAACGAAGCGAATCGAAGCATTCACAAAGAAATACATTTTGACAAGGAGAAATCAATATGTCCAACTCATTTGCCATGTTTGACTGGCTGCTGCTCGCCGTTTCTGTCTATGTGCTCTACTCGGGCATCGTCGGCAAGGGAAAACTCTACAGCGTAGAGAACATCAAAGAGGATTTGCAGGAGGAGTTCAAAGCGCTCTCCCGCAAAATCTACATCTTCCTCGGCATCGCGATGGTGATCAACAGCGCGGCATCCCTGCTCCGCAACACGTTTTACGCCTATCAGGAGATCACGCCCGCAACCGAAACCGCCAAGGCGGTCTATGGCTGGGTGACAATCAAAGACCTCGGTGCGTTCTCCTTCCTCACGGCGCCGGTGTTTGATATCATCTCCTACGTCGCTCTCGCGCTGACGCTGGGACTCATCGTGTTCCTCGTCGTCAAGATGCGCAAGTATGTCGACAAGGACGCACAGGCCAAGTCGAAGCAGAGCGCGGCACCGCGCGGCGGCTCTTCCATGCCGTCCTCTGCGTTTAACTTCGACGATGAGGACAAGAACGTTAAGTAAGGCGAAACGGCAATCCAAAGAGCCTGGAGGGAGTTCCTTCGGGCTCTTTTTGGTTCGAGCACCACTGCCAAGGACTCTTTCTAATTGTCAGCGGGCGAAGGGAATGATATGATACGTTCAAGCGAAAAGCACCCAAACACGTGCGAAAACGCAATTGAAACAGAAACGGAAAAAACAAGTAACCACATGAAACGAGAAATACACGGTAATATCGGCGGCATTCGGGACATCGTTCTAAATGAAATGCTGCTGCTCTACGATATCGAGATGTCCGCGGACGAGTTCCTTTCGGACGAGGTCTGCGACGCGCTGGTGCATTTTACATCCATCATCAACCGCGAGGTGCTGATCTACGTCTCTCGCGTGGGCAAGATTGAGGATGTTCGCGTGGGCGACGACCACTCCGTCCATATGGAGGAGATGCGCCTTGTGCGCAACATCGACCGCCTCAGCGGTGTGCGCTGCATCCACACGCACCCGAACGAGACGGGGTATCTTTCGGATGTCGATCTTGGCTCACTCAACGCGCTGCGCCTCGACGCCATGTGCGCCATCGGTGTCAAGGAAGGCAAGGCGAGCAGCGTCTATGCCGCCTTCATCGGCGACATGGAAGGCGAGGAGCGCATCCCCATTTGGTACGGGCCGATGCGCGCGCACCATCTGCCGCAAAAGCAGCTCATGGACGCGATTCTTGAGGCGGATAAGCGCCTGCTTTCCGACACCTACAACATCGTGGAGATCAAGCCGGATCGCGCCGTGCTCGCGGGCATCGAGTCCGCGGACGGCTACGACACGCTCTCCGAATTGGCGGAGCTTTGCCAGACCGCGGGCATCAAGGTCGTCGCGAAGGAACAGCAGCGCAGACGCGCCGTGGACGCCGCGACCTATATCGGCAGCGGCAAAGCGGAGGAGCTCGCGCTGACGGCCTCCGCCTGCGAAGCGGATATCTTCGTGTTTGACGATGAGCTGACCGCCATCCAGCTGCGCAATCTGGAGCTGGTGTTGGGCTTACCCATCATCGACCGCACGATGCTGATACTGGATATCTTCGCGCAGCGCGCGCAGTCCCGCGAGGGCAAGCTGCAGGTCGAGCTGGCGCAGCTCAAGTACCGCCTGCCGCGTTTGCTCGGCATGGGCAAGGTGCTGTCCCGGCAGGGTTCCTCCGGCGTCGGCATGCGCGGCCCGGGCGAAAAAAAGCTGGAGATCGACCGCCGCAGAATCCGCAGGCGCGTATTTGAACTCGAGCAGGAGCTCGCTGAAATTGAAAAGCAGCGCGGCTTACGCCGGGCAAAGCGCGCGGCGAACCCGATTCCCGTCGTGGCGCTGGTGGGCTACACCAACGCGGGTAAATCGACGCTCCTCAACCTGCTCTCCGGTGCGGATGCGCTGGCGGAAGACAAGCTCTTTGCGACGCTCGATCCCATCGTGCGCAAGATTACGCTGCCAAACGGCGCCGAGTGTTTGCTTTCCGACACGGTCGGTTTCATCAACAAGCTGCCGCACGATCTGGTCAACGCGTTTCGCTCCACACTGGACGAGGTGTGCGACGCGGATCTCGTGCTGCATGTGGTGGATAGCTCCAGCGATTACTTCGACGTGCAGATGCGCGTGGTCGAGGAGGTATTGACCTCACTCGGCGCGATAGATACGCAGAGAATCGACGTATATAACAAGATCGACAAACCCGAAGCCAAGCCGAGAAGCGGCGGCATCGCCATCAGCGCGGCGACGGGCGACGGAGTGGAAGCGCTGCTCAAGGCGATTGAGGAAGCGCTCGCAAAGTCTCAGGTGCGGCTGGAGGTCGTCGTTCCGTATGACAAGCACGGCGCGATGCAGATGATCCGCCAGAGCGCGACCATCCTGTCCGAGTCGCACGAGGAGGACGGCACGCACCTGACGCTATTACTCAACGAAAGCGAAACCTGGCGCATCAAGAAGGCGATTTCGGGTTAAGCAAATAGATAACGTAAGCAACATAAAAAGCCGCCCTTCGGGGCGGCTTTTGTTGGGAAAATGATTCTATATCCCGCTCAATGATCCAGGACAGGCAGGATCAATCGCGATGGATGCACAGCATCGTGAAATACTTCCTGATCGGACGGCAGCATCGCGACGGCGGACGACATGGGTTCGCCGGTGCCGAGATTGCGCGCATAGAGCGGATGAGCGCTGCTGGAAACCTGCAGGCGGATGCGGTGCCCGGGCTGGAAACAGTATGCGGTTGGGGATAGCTCGATCCGGATGGATTGCACGCCTGCTTCATCGGGCGTCGTAGAACCCGGCGAGAGACGAATCAAACCGTCGCAGATGTTGAGCGACTTCTTGTTGTCCGGCGCAACATCGCAAAGGCGCACAAAGAAGTCTGTATTCGCGTTTGAGGAGCGCACAAACAGGTTCACCGAAACGCTGCCCATGATGGTGATGTACTCGCGCAGCGGTTCGCCGGTGAACACCAGCACATCCTTTCGCGATTCAACGGCGCGGTTATCCTTTGCACCGCCGCCCTCGATGATCGCGCCACCGATGCTTGGCGTCGGATTTGCAGGATCATACCGATAGCGCGAAGGTGTGGTGGATGCCTCGGATTTCTTGGCGAGCGCGCCGCCGGAGGATAAAAAGAGCGAAGAAGCAGCCGATTCCGGCGGCCAGGACGGCAGATCCACCCACCGCTGTATGCCCATGATAAATACGCGAACGGGAGAAGTGCGCAGCGCGTTGAGGTTACCCTTCAAGTACGCATCATACCAACGAAAGCTCTCCTGAAAACCTGATTTCATGCCGTTGATCTCTGCGTGCGTCCAAGGGCCGACCGTTAAGTACGGGTTCTTGCCCGCCTCCTTTAGCGCGGTATAGTCGCGCAACTGATCCGCGAGGAAGAAGTCATACCAACCGTCGACAAAGTGCACCGGAGCTTCGATGTCTTTCACCAGTGCGGAAAAGTCTGTCGCAGCCCAGAACGCGTCCTGCGGATTGCAATTAGCAAGCACATCCTGATAAAACGTCAGTTTGCTGCCGATCACAAGTTGATCCGCTTCACCCACGGGCAGATGCTGTGCGCTTTTGCTTAATATGGCTGCCTGCTGCTTACGCGCAAGCTGCGCTTCCTTCGGGTCCTGCTTGGAATTCGTAACGAATGTAGAATAGCACCAACTCAACAGCGTGAAAAGTCGCACAACGCCACCGGAACGGAACACGTTGTAGATGCGGGAAGCGGACATCTGCGGCACCAGAGCCTTGAGAAACGATGGAGCGCCCGCGCCTAACGCGAGTTGGGCATAGCCCCAGTAGCTCAGGCCGTACATGCCGACCGAACCGCTGAACCAGGACTGTTCGGAGATCCATTGCAGCGTGGCCAATCCGTCCGCACGCTCGTTCTGAAACGGCTCAAAATCACCGCCGGAGCCCCAACGACCGCGGCAGTTTTGATAGACGACCTGATAGCCGCGCTCCGCGATCACCTGCGAGATGAAATCGGGCGTTTTCCCGCGAAACGAGTACGGGTCGCGCACCAGGATGATCGGAAGATGTTCTCCGCCGACCGGTGCGACGCGGTTCGCGAGCAGCACTACGCCATCCGGCATCGGAATTTGCAGGTCAGGCTGAAATTCCAGCTTGCGATGGGTTGCGGGTGGCAGTGAAAGGATCAGTGACATCAAGCGCGACATGAAAGACATATTAGCTTCTTCCTTTCAAACAACATGAGGCCGATTCACTATGAAATTTTTAAGTAAATGAAGATACTCTCAATATTACTCTTATCATTGGACGTTATCTTTAAACTTTATTGCAACTGAAAATCTCAAAAAGCCGCCCTTCGGGGCGGCTTTGCTGTTACTTCAACTCTTACTGGAACGCGTGCGGTTGGGCGTCGCTGGGCATGCGCCAGTCTCCGCGCGGAGAGAGGGCGACATTGCCGATGCGGGGCCCATCCGGAATGCAGTTGCGCTTGAACTGCTGCGCAAAGAAGCGGCGGATGAACATCGAGTACCACTTTTCGATGGTGGCGTCGTCATAGTCCCCGTCGAAGGCGTATTTCGCGAGGCGGACGATCTTCTCCTTGCCCGCGCCGCGACGAAGCAGATGGTAGAGGAAGAAATCGTGCAGCTCGTAAGGACCAACGATATCCTCGGTGACCTGCGTGATCTCGCCATCCTTCGGCGGCAGGAGCTCCGGGCTGACGGGCGTATCGACGATATCGATCAACACCTCCTTCAGCGCGTCATTCGACTTGCTCGCAAAATAACGCAGCATCGCGCGAATCAGCGTCTTTGGCACATCCGCGTTTACACCGTAGTTGGACATGTGATCGCCGTTAAAGGTCGCAAATCCCAGCGCGAGTTCGCTGAGGTCGCCCGTACCGATGACGAGCCCGCCATGCATGTTTGCAAGATCCATCAGCACCTGCGTGCGCTCGCGCGCCTGCGCGTTTTCAAACGCCGCATCGTGGACATCCATCGTGTGCCCGATCTCCTTGAGGTGCTGCTTGACGCTCTCGCCGATGTTGATCTCCTGCATGGAGATGCCGAGCGCGTTGCAGAGCTTTTCCGCGTTGGCGCGGGTGCGCGTGCTCGTGCCGAAGCACGGCATTGTCACCGCGATGACGTCCTCCGCTGGGCGCTTGAGCAGCGCGAGCGCTTCACGGCTCACGATCAGCGCGAGGGTGGAGTCCACACCGCCGGAGATACCGATGAGCAGCTTTTTCGCGTTCGTGTGCTTGATGCGCTGGGCAAGGCCGTGGCTCTGAATCGCGAGCACCTGATCAAACCGCGTGGCCGCGCTCGCGCTGGTATCCGGCACGAACGGCGTCTTCCAAAACGCGCGCGTGAGCTTGGTTTCGCTGATGTCCATCGAAAACGGAATGCGCACGATGTCCGTGTTGTCAAAGAGCTTTCTCGCAAAGCGCCTGCGCTCGCGGGAGAGAAACTCCAGATCGACTTCGCTCACGCAATAGCCCGGCCCGAACGGCTTCGCTTCCTCAAGCATGGTGCCGTTTTCGCAGATCATGTCGTGGCCGGAGAAGACAACGTCCGTGGTGCTCTCGCCCGATCCCGCGCTGCAAAACACGTAAGCGGAGTTGGTGCGGGAGCTTTGGCTCTGCACGAGCAGGCGGCGGTAGTCTACCTTGGTGACCGCCTCGTCGCTCGCGCTGAGGTTTAATAAGATGCTGGCGCCGCAGTCCGCGAGAAGAGTGGAAGGCGGAACGGCGGCCCAGAGGTCTTCGCAGATCTCCACGCCGACGTTAAAGAGCGGCATCTCGCGGCAGCAGAACACGAGGCGGTTGCCAAACGGCGCTTTCTGCCCGAAGAGCTCCATCTCCTCGATGGTTTCCAGCGCCGCAGCATAGGTGCGCTTTTCGTAAAACTCGCCATAGTTGCCAAGGTGCGTCTTGGGAATCACGCCCAGCACGCGCCCGTTTTGTACGACCGCCGCGCAGTTATACAGGAGATGCCCGAACACGATCGGAACCCCGATGGCGACGAGCATATCGCTGCCCGCGGTTGCGCGCGTGATGCGCTCCAGTGCGCGCATGGCTGCGTCCGTCAGCGCGGTGCTCAGCACAAGATCGCCGCAGGTGTAGCCAACGATGGTGAGCTCCGGCAGCACCAGTACCTTGACGCCGTCCGCTTCCGCGCGGTGAAGAAGAGCGATAATCGCGTCCGCATTGTATTCGCAGTTGGCAACCTGAATCTCCGGCGTGCCCGCCGCGACCTTGACAAATCCGTCTTTCATGAATGTATATTCTCCGTTCGGTTAGGTTCGAGTGTGTCGATTCCGAAATGGACAGTTGCTTTTTCTCATGATCATTTTATGCAATCGGCGGGGGTCTGTCAATCAAAGGCGCGCTTGACCGGAAAACGCAGAGAGCGCCTGTATATAGTTACAGAATTGTGAAATTCAATATAGTTGCGCGCAATCGATAATAAGGGACTTATTTCTGTGGTATAATATCGCAGAAAAAGCCTCAAACGCGGGAAAATCCACGCGGCTCGGGGGGGACGCAAGGAGTAAAGAAAACAGTTATGTTAACCATTGAACATCTAACCAAGTGCTATGGCGGAGACGTCAAAGCGGTGGACGATTTGAGCCTCACCGTCATGCCGGGGGATATCTACGGCTTTATCGGGCACAACGGCGCGGGAAAGACCACGACGCTGCGCTCGGTGGCGGGAATCCTCTCGTTTGACAGCGGAAAAATCACGATCAACGGAAAGAGCATTGCCGATGCTCCGATCGAGTGCAAGCAGCAGATGGCGTATATTCCGGATAACCCCGATCTATACGAGCACCTGACGGGCATCCAGTACCTCAACTTTGTCGCGGATATCTACGGCGTAAGCGCCGCGGATCGCGATTCTCGCATCCAGCGCTATGCGGATGCGCTCGAGATGACGCCGCGGCTCAACGACCTCATCGGCAGCTGCTCCCACGGTATGAAGCAGAAGATCGCGCTGATCTCCGCGCTGATTCACGAGCCCAAACTGCTGCTGCTGGACGAACCGTTCGTCGGCCTCGACCCGAAAGCCGCGTTTACGCTCAAAAGCATCATGTCGGAGCTCTGCGCAAACGGCAGCGCAATCTTCTTCTCGACGCACGTGCTGGAGGTTGCGGAGAAAATCTGCAACAAGATAGCCATCATCAAGAACGGCAAGCTGATTGCGGCGGGCGAGATGGACAAGGTCAAAGGCGACGAGTCGCTGGAAACGCTGTTTTTGGAGTTGACGGATCATGCGTGAGTTCTGGATATTGTCAAAATTGCAGGTGAGTTCCCTCTTCGGGATCAATAAAATCCTGCACATGAAAAACGAAGAGGAGAAGAAGCAGGGCAAGCGTGCGCTGGGTTCGCTGGTTGCGATGGTGTTTGCGCTGGGCTATCTCTCCGTGCTGTATAGCTATGTGCTCGCGAAATCCTTCCGGATGTTCAACACACTGCCGACGCTGCTTGGCATCATGGCGTTGGCTTCGAGCATGCTCATCCTGATCTTCTCGATCTTCGAAACCAAGGGCGTGCTCTTCGGCTTTGGAGACTTCGACATCGTGATGAGCTGGCCGGTCAACGTTCGCACGGTTGCCGCAAGCCGGGTATTCAGCATGTATGCGTATAACTTTGTTTATGCGTTTCTGCTGCTCTTGCCCGCAGGCGTGATCTATGCGATTATGGCAGCGCCGCCGCTGTGGTATTATCCGCTGTTTCTGGTGCTGATCTTCCTACTGCCCGCGCTGCCGACGATCGTTGGCGCGCTGCTGGGCACGCTGTTGACCGTTGCCACCGCGCGGATGAAGAAGAGCAGCATCATGAGCGTCATCGCGCAGATGATACTCGTGTTTGCGCTGATGTTTGTCTCCATGCGCAGCGGTATGGCGTTTGAGGACCCGACGAAGCTCGGAAACCTCGCCGGAATATTCAAACCGATCATCAGCGGTATGTACCCGCCCGCGCAGTGGTTCCAGGATGCGCTCGCGTCGGGATCGCTGCTGTCGCTGCTTTGGCTTGCGCTTCTGACGGTTGCCACGATGTCGCTGCTGATCTTCTGGCTCGGCAAAAACTTCGTTTCAATCAACTCCCGCATCAAGAGCAAGCCCCGCGGCGAAACGTTTGTGATGAGCAGGCAGATTCACACCTCGAAAACCACGGCGCTGTTCCGCCGCGAATGGACGCGGTATTTCAGCTCTAGCCTGTATGTGGTCAACACAGCGTTCGGCTTTGTGATGATGATCATCGCGGCCGTGGCGCTGCTCGTCAAAGCGCAGGATGTGGTCAAATACCTCGAGATGCCGGGTATGCCGTCGCTGGTCGCGATCGTGCCGTTTGTGCTGGGCTGGATGGCCTCCATGGGCTCCACGACGGCAAGCTCCATCTCGATGGAGGGTAAGTCGCTTTGGATCATCAAGAGCATGCCTGTCTCCGCGCGGGACTGGTTCCTGGCGAAGCTCAAAGTGACGCTGGTGCTCGCAATTCCGAGCATTCTCATCAGCTCCACGTTGATCGCAATCGGACTCAAGACGAGCCTGATCGAGACGCTCTGGATGTATTTGATTCCCGCGGCCTTTGCCATCGCGTTCGGCGTGCTGGGGCTGTGGGTCAATATCCGCATGCCGCGCCTGGATTGGCAGAGCGAGGCGGAGGCAATCAAGCAGGGCGGAGCCACCATGGTGTCCGTGTTCGTCGGCATGGGCGCGGCATTCCTGCCCGGCATTCTCGCGGCTACCATCGGCAGCGCGCTGGTCGCTCCGATTACGTTCGCGGTGCTCGTCGTGGTGACGATTCTCATGTGGGCGTCGCTTGTGCACAGCGGAGAGAAGCGGATGCTGCAGCTCCACTAAAGAGTAGATCGCGCTAAAACAAACATCCCGCGGGCATTTGCCCGCGGGATGTTTTTGCTTGCATATGTGATTTGGGTGTTCTCGTTTACTCGCGTTCCATCTCGTTGCTGATATTGTTGATCTCGCTGGCGATGTTGCGTAGCTCGCGATTGCTCCTGCCCTTGCTGGAGCGAATGAGATCGACGAGGCGTTCCAGCGCAACCAGCAGCTGCTGATAGGACGAATCCTGTCCGCCCGACTGCTGCGGGTGTTGCGCGGCAACATACGGTTGCTTTTGCGTGGCTTGCGGTTGCTTGACCGGAAGGGGAATACGGTCGAGTTGCTCGCGGCCTTCCGCGGGAACATGCTCGCGCACGCGTTCGGCCAGCGGTTCCGGCTTCGCTTCGAGAATGTATTCGTTCTTCACAAGATCGAACACCGAACCGCTGAAAGGCGAGATGGCGTTGAGGCCAAACTCGTCCCTCAGGCGCTTCGTGTAGAGATCGCAAACCTCGCTCTCGCCGTGGTTGACGAACACGCGCTGGGGCTTTGGCGAAAAATGCGTGGCCCACTTGATGAGCATATTCGCGTCGCCATGTCCGCTGATGCCGGGCAGCTGCTTGATCTCGGCGTTGACGCGAATCGTCTCGCCAAAGAGCTTGACCTTCTCCGCGCCTTCGATCAGGGAACGACCCAGCGTACCCTGCGCCTGGAAGCCGACGAAGAGGATGGTATTGGCGGCGTTCCAAAGTCCGTGCTTGAGGTGGTGCTTGATTCGGCCCGCCTCGCACATGCCGCTTGCCGAGAGGATGACTTTCGGGCGCGTGTCGGTGTTGATCGCCATGGATTCCTGACTGGTTTGGGTGATGGTCAATCCCGCAAACTCCAGCGGGTTGATGCCCTGTTCCACAAACGCGCGCGCTTCGTCGTCATAGCAGAATTCCGCGTTTTCAATGTAGATTTTCGTTGCAGCCTCCGCAAGCGGGCTATCGACAAACACCGGGAAGCTGTCGTGCCCGTGTACGAGGTGATTCTCCTTGATTTGGCGGATGAAATACAGCATCTCCTGCGTGCGGCCAACCGCAAAGGACGGAACGATTACGCTGCCGCCGCGGTCAAACGTCGTTTGCAGCACGTCCGCAAGCGCCTTTGCATAGTCGGGAGGCGCGTCATGCAACCGGTCGCCGTAGGTGGATTCCTCCATGATGTAGTCCGCCTCGTCCACAAGGGAGGGATCGCGCAACAGCGGCAGATTGACGTTGCCGATGTCGCCGGAGAACACGATCTTGCGCTGCTCGCCGTCCTCGTCGATCCAAACTTCGATATAGGAAGAACCGAGCAGGTGCCCCGCGTCGGTAAAGCGCACCTGAATCCCGTCGAAGAGCGTGAACTTTTCATCATACCGATGCGGCACGAACTGCTTGAGGATGCCTTCCGCGTCCTCCATCGTGTAGAGCGGCACATACGGCTTTTCTCCGCTGCGCTCGCCTTTGCGGTTGCGCCATTCCGCTTCAAACTCCTGAATGTGCGCGCTGTCGCGCAGCATGATGTCGCACAGGTTGCAGGTTGGTTTCGTGGCGTGTACCTCGCCATGGTAACCGTTCTTGTACAACAGCGGTAAGAGGCCGGAGTGGTCCATGTGCGCGTGGGTGAGCAGCACCGCGTCGATTTCACCGGGCAGTTCGGGCAGGGGCGCGTTTTGATAAAAGTCCTTGCCCTGCTCCATACCGTAGTCGATGAGGACGTGTTTGCCGCAGATGTCGAGGTGAGTGCAGCTTCCGGTGACTTCGTGATCCGCTCCGATGAAGGTGAGTTTCATACTGGTTGCCTTTCCGTGTTCGATTTATTCTGTTTATGCCGTAATCGGGATCAAGCGGCTGCCGATGGCTAGGAGATGGGATACGCTCTGACCGCCTGAAGAATCGCGTCGTGGATATGCGTGTTTTCATAATCTCCGCTGAAGAACTCGGACCCGATGCCGAGCGCATAGAGCGAAACCTCCTTCGCCGTGTGCCCGCCGGAACCGAAGACGACGCCCGCGCGCGCGGCGACCAGGTTGATGCAGGCCGTCGTGATTGGGTCATAGACGCCGGATTCCTCATCGTTCGTGCTGCCCGGTTTATTATTTTGCATCGTGCGATAATAGGCTTCCTTCAACGTCGCGGTTTCATCTGGGGTGAGATCGTTCAACCCGAACGCAGAAACAAAGAGCGGAAGCGCCTGATCAAACGGTGTTTGCGCGGCGACGCAGTCTTTGACCAGCGTGTCGTCGCATAGATCACTTGAAATCGTCTGCCGAAGCAGGGCACCGCGGTCGCCCTGAGTGAGCGAAACGTCGCCCGTTTCGTGATCGGCTGTGACCAGCACCAGCGTCTCCTGCGGGTGCGCCTGATAGAACGCAAGCGCGCTTTGAACCGCTTTATCGAAGTCGATCAACTCGGAAACGAAGGAGGCCGCGTCGTTGTAGTGGCAGAAATAATCGATTCTGCCGCCTTCAATCATCATAAAGAATCCGGCGGGGTTCGTGAGCCTCGTGATGCCGAGATCCGTCGCCTTTTTGAGCCAATCGGTGCGCGCGCCGCCGTCGATGGCGGGCACCACGCCGTAGTCGCCGAATTCGAGTGAGGAGGAGAGGATCAGCCTGCCTTCGGTCGAGGTCGGCGCCTCCTCAAACGACGGAATGATCGTATATCCGTTTTCCTCGGCATAGGCCGCCGCATCCGGCGTATTATGGAATCTTCCGCCCGCGAAGTAGTCAAATCCACTGGCAAAGAGATCGTCCGCAATCATGGAGTAGCTGCGCCGCGAGTCCACATGCGCATAAAATCCGCCCGGTGTGGCGTGGTCGAGCGAAACGGTGGTGAGTATTCCGATCTTTCTGCCGAGATTCCGAAGCGTTTCGGCAACGGTCTCGATGCGGGTTTTGTTTTGATCCAGCCCAAGATAGCCGTTGACGGTCTTTTGTCCCGTGGAGATCGCAGTTGCGGCAGCGGCGGAGTCCGTGACGCTGCCGGAGACGTTCTGCGTCTTCACGCTGGCGTGTACGGGGAAGTCGAGGAAGCACAGCGGGCTCTGCTGCGCGGCAAGGAGCGCCTCGTTTGCCACCTGAATCTGCGCGTTGCCCATGCCGTCGCCGATCAGAAGAAAGATGTATTTCAGCTGCGGCTGCGGCAGCGGGGTGGGTTCGCTCTGGGGTGCGGGCGAGTCGGTTGCCAGCACAACGGGCGCAAGCGTTGGCGCAGGGGGTACCGCAGCGCCTTTTCCACATCCCATGCTTGCGAGAATCAACGCTGAAAACAGGACAATGATGAATCGTTTGTGCCGAATGAAAATACTCATAAATCAATTCTAGCACGATTTACACGTGCATACAACTGGACGCGGACGCGCCTAAATGGTAAGATGATTGTAGTAAATACAACTCTGTTACAATGCAACAATTTTTGCCATATGGCAACCACCACGGAAGGACTACTACTGGAACATGCATCTAACGAAACGACTATTTGCAACCGGTTTTGCAATTCTCGCGATACCGCTGCTCGCGGCATGCTCGCTGCAAGCCCAGAACAGCCCCTCACAAGTACAGGCGACAAGTGCATCTAGCGAAGCGCCTGCATCAACCCCTGAATCGACATTGGCACCGACCGCCACGCCGGAGCCCACACCGGGACCAACGCCGGCACCGGAGCCGTTCTCGATTGCGTGGATGAGCGATACGCAAACCTATACCGCGGCAAACAGCGACGTATTCGGCAGGATGACGCAATGGATCAGCGACACGCAAAAGGAATACAACACGGTTCTGACCGTGCATACGGGAGACATCGTCTATAATCCCTATCAAAAAAAAGCCTGGCAAAACGCGGAGGACGGGTTCCGCCGCCTGCCGGAGGGGATGCGGATTCTGACCGTCGCCGGAAACCACGACCAGTTGCCTAAATACGACAAGCACACGCCGTATCTCGATCACAGGCCGGATACGGACTTTGAGGCCAAGCAAGTATTCGACGAAACGGGGTATGCCTACTACACCACGTTTACCGCGGGCGGCGTGCCGATGCTCGTGTTTTCTCTTTCCTACGGGCATGAGGTGGAAGCCATTGACTGGATCAACGAGGTCTGCAAGCAGTATTCGGATCACTACGCCGTGCTCTGCCTGCATAGCTATGTGAACTTCAGCGGATATCCCTCCATCGGCAGCCGGATGTTTGAGCGCGTGGTAAAGAAATCTCCCAATATCCGGTTGGTGCTGTGCGGGCACGATGGCGGCATGCTCTATGTTCCCGAACAGCTCGACGACAACGGGGATGGTCAGCCGGATCGCACGGTGCATCAGATGATGATGAACCTGCAGGATGATCCCTATAACGGAGTCGGGTATCTGCGAATTCTGCGCCTCGACCCGACGGCGGACACGTTGGAAGTCATCACTTACTCGCCGATCCTGGATCGCTTCGGCTATAAAATGATGGTGGGCGACCACTTTGGCGCGAGCACCGTTCTGACAGACGCAGGGTTACGGGACTTCCTTCCAAAGGAAACGACCACAACGCCCTGATACGATAACACGTTGCAACACTTTGAATCATAAACAAGATGGATATGACATACAGGAGGTAACACCATGAGTCCTGCAAACAGGCCGGGCGGCAGAGAGAGAAGAACCGTCTCCGGCGGAGGGAATGCTTATCGCCGCGGAAGCGGCCTCGGCACCGGCGGCGTAGGCGGAGGCCCGCGCGGCTCTTCCGGCGGATCGTTTGGCAGCGGCGGGGATCGCGGCAGCGGTGGCGGCGGACTGCTCGCCGTGTTGCTTGCTCTCCTCATCGGCGGCGCCGGCAACAACGGAAACGGAACCAACAAGCGCGGGTGCTTTGGTCGCATCCTCGTGCTGATCCTGATCGTGGTCGGCGCGGTGCTGCTGCTCAACATGTGCTCCGGTAGCACGAGCGGCAACCTGCTCAACACACTGCTTGGCGACTATACGAACTCTTCGACGGATAGCGGACTTTCCAGCGTGGACACGACCGACAACACGACCGGCAGCAGCTCGTCTTCGAGCGCGGTTTCGGATGCGCTCGGTTCCCTGCTCGGCAGCTACGGCAGCACGTCCGGCCAGATTGCACCCGCCTCCGGTTCGGACGAGGTTTACAAGGCGCACGAGCCCAACCGCGAGGTTTCGGCCTCCGCGCGGGAGAAGTTCACCGACACCGCGCGCGCAAAGACCGTCACCGTGATGGTCTATATGTGCGGCACCGACCTCGAGAGCAAGAGCGGCATGGCGACCTCCGACCTTGAGGAGATGGTGAACGCGACGCTTGGCAGCAACATCAACGTGATCCTCGAAACGGGCGGCGCCTCCAACTGGCAAAACCAGATCATCAAGAGCAACACAAACCAGCGCTTCCGCATCAAACAGGGCGGCCTTGAGACACTCGACGCGAAGGTTGGCAAGCGCTCCATGGTGGACCCCGCAACGCTTTCGGATTTCATTCAGTTCAGCGCGCGGGAATATCCGGCGGATCGCTACATCCTCGTTCTCTGGGATCACGGCGGCGGCTCGCTGACCGGCTACGGCTACGACGAGCTCTTCCCGGGTGAGAGCATGAGCCTCGACGGGATCAACACCGCGCTCAAGGACGGCGGGGTCAAGTTTGACATCATCGGATTCGACGCCTGCCTGATGGCGACGCTGGAGACCGCGCTGGTGACATCCCAATACAGCGATTATCTCGTGGCCTCCGAGGCGGTCGAGCCCGGCACCGGCTGGTATTACACCAACTGGCTCTCCGCGCTTTCCGACAACCCTGCGATGGACTCTCTGGACGTCGGCAAGCAGATCGTTGACGACTACGTCAAGATGAGCGGAGACAGCAGCCAGACGACGCTCTCCATGACCGATCTTGCGGAGCTGGAAGCGACGGTTCCCGCGACGTTTAAGGCGTTTTCTTCCTCCACGAGCGCGCTCATTGCGGGAGACGGCTTCAACGCCGTCGCGACCGCAAGAAGCGGGTCGCGCGACTTCTCCACAAGCAGCAAGATCAACCAGATCGACCTGATCCACTTTGCGGATAACCTCGCGACCACGGAGTCAAACGCGCTGGCTGCGATCCTGCGCGATGCTGTGAAATATAACCGGAACTCCACGACGATTTCGCACGCAAACGGGCTTTCGATCTATTTCCCGTATCAATCGCTGCGCAGCGTGAGCACCGCGATTAAAACCTACGACGCAATCGGCCTCGACAAGAGCTATTCCGACTGCATCAAGAGCTTTGCATCCGTTGCGGCGGGCGGCCAGGTGGCGAGCGGATCGAGCGAGAACCCGCTGGGCACCCTGATGGGAGACAACACGGGCAGCCTGCTAGGCACGCTACTCGGCGGAACGACCAGCAGCAGCGACACCGCGAGCGCCACGACGGACACGGTGACCCAACTGCTGGAGCTCTTCCTGAAAAACAAGAGCGTGGTGACGGGGGATAAGGACTCCAGCTGGGTGGATGCAGACCTCGTCCGCGGCTCGGTTGCCGACTATCAGAAGAACAACGCGGGCTTTGCGAACCTCATGCTCACCTATAAGGGCGAGACCCCGACGCTCGTGCTCACCGAGGAGCAGTGGAGCAGCGTGGTCACGCTGGAGCAAAACGTCTATATCGACGATGGAACGGGTTACATCGACCTCGGCCTCGACAACGTTGCCGACTATGACGCGGACAACGACCTCATCATGGCGTATGACGGCACGTGGCTCTCGCTCAACGGGCAGATCGTTTCCTATTACCTCGTGAGCGAGGATCAGGTGGACGACAGCTACATGATTCTTGGCCGCGTTCCCGCGATGCTCAACGGCACGCGCGTGAACATCATCCTTCGCTTCACGAGCGAAAACCCGAATGGCGAGGTGCTTGGCGCGCAGTATGACTACGCCGCGACTTCGACCGACACGATCATGAAGGGACTCGTCGAGATCGCAGCGGGCGACAAGATCGACTTTCTTTGCGACTACTACAACTACGACGGCACGTTCAACGACGCCTTCTACCTCGGCGAGCAGATGACGGCGACCGGCAGCTGGGTGATCGGCAACGCGCCGCTTGGCGACAACGTCAAGTGGGACATGGCGTATCGCATCACGGACATCTACGGCGGTCAGTACTGGACGCCAACGGTGAAGAACTACTAATTCGATAGCAACAAAGAATCAAAGACAGTGCACGGCAAACTCCCGTGCGCTGTCTTTTTCGTCGAAAACGAATTCTGTATCGCTCGTCTCATTTTCGTTGACCAATCGAAGCAGGAACGCTATAGTTATGAACATGAATAAAGATATACATGTGATACCACTCAAGAAAGAAGACACAAAGAAAGCGGCATTGGCGGTTGTGAATGCATTCTTTGACTATCCTTTATTGGAAGAGTATTTCCCCGACCCGGCGAGTCGGAAATGGAAGCTGCCTTGGTATATGGAGCATACGCTCATGAGCGCGCTGCGCTATGGCGAAGTGCTGACGACAAGTGACCTCTCCGGCGTGCTGTTTCTGCTCCCGCCGGGGCATACGCGGCTGACGGACTTGGATTACGTCAAGAGCGGGTTTCTTTTCGCGCCGCTTGTGGTGGGGCTCCGCCAATATGCGGTCGTCAGCGCGAGTGAAGCATTCCTCGCGGACACGCAGGAGCGGTTGCTTGCCGGAAGAGCGCACTACTATCTCTGGGGCATCGCGGTCGATCCCGCACGCCAGCGCTCCGGCGCGGGCACGGCGCTGCTGAAGACAATGTTTGATCGCGCGGATCGCGAGGCGATGCCGATCTATCTCGAGACACATCGGGAGGCCAATGTCGCGTACTATGAGCAGCGCGGGTTTCAGCTCATCGAGAAGGGCACCATGCCCGGCGACAATTTACCCGTTTGGTGCATGCTGCGGGAACCACATGCAACTGAATAACAGTTCGAATCAAAAACGCGCCGTCAGTTTGACGGCGCGTTGCAGCATTTCTTGAATGTTTCATTGGGCTTCGTGTAAAAATCGCTCCCAGACGGCGGGCAGCTTTTCCTGCACAAATCGCGCGTAGGGATGCCCCGGCCCAACGCCGGAGAAGCTATCGATCAGCTCCTCAAGCACCATGCCGTGCCAGAGCGACAATTGATCCGGCGTGAGCGACTCGTATCGCTGGATGACGAGCTTGCCATCGCGTTCCCGCTGGAAAAACCAGCTCTGCAGATCGTCGATTCGTTCGCAATGGGAGACGGCAACCGGCTCCTGCGAAAGGCGCAGGCTCTTATGCGTCGGAAAGCGGAGCAGCTTTTGATCGTCCACCTCGCAGCAATACAGATACCCGGTTTTTCCGGCGAACACTTCGGAAAACGCGTTCTTCCAAACCTCGGTATAGGTGATTTTTCCCTGCGCATCGTAGCCGTACGGCACCCAGTAATACGGGCGTGCCACGGCGCGGGACGCGTAAAACGCTGCCGAAACGTCGTTGGTTGTGAAATACACATAGGGTTTGCCGTGATCCGCGGTGAATGGTTGCAGCGTTTGAATGCCGCCGGTGGAGGACCCGTGATAGAGCAGAATGGACATAAACCCTCCCAGATCAGCAGGAAATGAGATCCTTTCACTTGATTTTATCACGTTCTTATGCAAATAATAAAGCAAAAGATATTTCGTGTGTTTCAGTAGATCTCGGACGGGTTCCGTTTCGATTTCGACAACTCCAGTTGGTTTTCTTTTCGAATTGCGATGAAACGATCTTCCGCGCCGCATCCGGATGCTTCTGTATCGCTAAATCACCTTAACTGATCATAAAGTAAAACGCCACGGAAAATTCAAATTTTTACGTCAAAGTGCCAAATTCGGTATGCTATAATAGAAATGTTAGGCGAGGATCAAACATGAAAACAAAGGTACGAAAACTGGACGGACTTCCCATCGAGGAGCCGCTGCTGGACGACGAAGGCATGCGCAGACAAAAAGAGCTTGCGGACCTCGTCATTCGGGAGTATGAATCCTCCGGCAGGCTCACGGGAAAGACGCTCAACGAAAAAGTTACCGCTTACGAAACGGATATCGCGGATCACGTCATCGAAGAATAGCCGGAGTGCATTCTGCGCGGTTTCGCGCGCGCTCCGCTGAGAAAGGAGAACGCAAAATTGTCGTATACCAGCATCACCAAGGCGCTAGCCAGCGGCTTTTCGCAGTTCTTCATTCAGGACGCGCTCGATATTGCCATCATCACCGTTCTGATCTATAAGCTCATCGTTTGGACAAAAGAAACCCGCGCATATGAGGTGCTCAAGGGAATTGGGCTGTTATTTCTGTGCTCCATCGTGGCGCAGCTCTTTTCGCTGACGATTCTGAGCTGGCTCCTGGATTCGATTTTAACCTCCGGCTCGATCATCATCGTGCTGGTGATTCTCTTTCAGCCGGAGATTCGACGTGTGCTGGAAAAGCTCGGCAGAAGCGGCAAACGCCTCGGAAAGGGCTGGTACGATGCCTCAAGCGTTCAACACACGGCCTTGATTCGCGATATGCAGACGGCGATCCTGTCGCTTTCGCATCGTCGCGTCGGTGCGCTGATCGTGTTTGAGCAGAAGACGGGGCTTGGCGATCTCGTGAGCACCGGAACACGCATCGAAGGCGCGCTCTCCGGCGCCTTGATCGAAAACATTTTCGAGCCGAACACGCCGCTGCATGACGGCGCGGTGATCGTGCGCGGTTCCACCATTCTTGCCGCGGGCTGCTTCCTGCCGCTTTCGGACGACCTCACCGTCTCCCGCGAGCTGGGCACGCGGCACCGCGCGGCACTCGGCGTTTCGACCGTTTCCGACAGCGTGACCATCATCGTTTCGGAAGAGACGGGTGCGATCTCGATTGCGCGGGACGGAAAACTCGTTCGCTATATCGACGCGAAGGCGCTCTCCAATGTGCTGGAAAGCCTGTTCTTGCAGACGGGCAATTCCTCCGCCTTTAGTTGGATCAAGCGCAAGCCGACGGAGGGTTCCCATGAACATTCCTAAGATCGACAAAGCGAAGCTTGCGGCAGGGTTCAAAAGCTTCTTTACAAAAAATCTGGCGCTCAAGATCATCGCGTTTGTGTTCGCCATGCTGCTCTGGGGCTACGTGCTGACGGATCAAAAGCCGATGCGCGAAAAAGAGCTTTCCAATGTGACGACGAGCTTTGAAGGCGAGGCGGAGCTGATTGCGCAGGGATATTGCGTGCGCGGCAACCGTTCGGACATCCTGCAGGATGTCTCCGTCAAGGTACGCACACAGATCACCAACTATGCGTATGTCAACGCGTCTTCCATCATCGCCACGATCAGCCTCCGCAACATCAGCGAGGCGAGGGAATACGATCTGCCGATTCAGGCTTCCGTGACGTCTTCGCTGGGTGTCGTGCAGACGATTACGCCCGCAACGGTGCATGTGGAGATCGATAAACTCGTTACCAAGACGATACCGATCACGACGACGTTTATTGGAACACTGCCGGATGGATATTGGGCGGATATGGACGCGCTGTCCGCAACGACGCGTCTGGATATCACGGGGCCAAAGACGGATATCTCCGGCATTACCCACGGCGAGTGCGTGGTGGATTTAACGGGGCGAACCGGCACGATCTACAGTACCTACGACGTGACGTTTTATGACAAGAACAACAGCATCGTCTCCTCGGACATCATGATTGGAACGCTGCCGACCTCAACGGTAAGGCTGCCTGTCTATCCCATGAAGAACGTACCCGTGGACGTCGATAGCTCACTGGTCGGCGCGGATAACCTCGCGGCGAATCACGAAATCATCAAGGCGGTTGCGACACCCGCAACCGTGCGCCTTGTGGGCGATCAATCCGTGCTGGATCAGATCAACACGATACAGATGGAACCCATACCGGTCAACGGACTCGACACGACCATGACCGTCACCGGCACGTTGATCGTGCCGGAGGGCGTCCGGCTCCTCGATAACACGAGCGTTTCTGTCTTGCTGGAAGTGCGCGAGATGGTGATCAAGCAGACGTTTGAGCAGCTGGAGATACAGGTACACGGCAACGCGAGCCATGCAAACGTTTCGCTTGGCATTCCCGCCGCGGATCTGACCGTCGAAGGCAGGTACAGCCTTGTGAGCATGCTCTCGCGCAGCGACG
Source organism: Christensenellaceae bacterium (assembly GCA_963667195.1). GTDB lineage: Bacteria > Bacillota > Clostridia > Christensenellales > CAG-138 > UBA7703. Next base: position 147,383 of record OY762962.1, on the reverse strand, counting down.
TACAGCTATTTGTGGACGTGACCGGGCTCACGCCTGGCGTTTACAAGTTACCGATCGCAGTTCGGGTTCGGGACGCGGACGCGACGATTGAGCTCACGACCACGCTCTCTATCGCAGAGGTAACGGTCACGATCGACCAACCCAAATAACAACCGCACAAACGCATCGACGGCGGGGCAAATCAGCTCCGCCGTTGTGATTTCGAGGGGGGAATACCACATGAAACTGCGCATCAACAACATCAAACAGCCGATTTCCGAAGGAGACGAGGCGCTCAACTACCGTATCGCAAACTTGCTTGGGCTGGAAGCAAAGCAGGTTTCTTCCGCGCGGGTAACGCGCCGCGCGCTGGACGCGCGAAAAAAACAGGATGTGTTCTTTCTGCTGTCCGCTGTTGCTGATGTGGATGACAGCGCAGCAAAGCGCCTGCTCGAGCGCAACAACCCGCATGTGGAGGCGTTTATCGCCACGAAAGAAGCTGAACTTACGCCTGGAACGGAACATTTGCGCGGTCGCGTCGTCGTGGTGGGTCTTGGCCCCGCGGGGCTGTTTGCGGCGTTACAACTCGTAAAATGCGGCTATGCGCCGCTGGTGCTGGAGCGCGGAGACGCGATCAAGCAGCGGGCGGAACGCGTTGAGCACTATTGGTCGACGGGCGAGCTGGACGAAAACTCCAACGTCATGTTCGGCGAGGGCGGTGCGGGCACGTTTTCCGACGGAAAACTCACCTCGCGTAGCAAGGACGCGCGCGGGGAACAGGTTTTGACCTCGTTCGTGCGCTTTGGCGCGCCGGAGGAGATCACCGCGGCTTCAAAGCCGCACATCGGCACAGATCGACTGCGCGGCGTGGTTTCCGCGATGCGCAGGGAGATCGAACGCCTTGGCGGCGAGGTGCGCTTTCGCGCGACGCTGACGGGCTTTGCGCAGGAGGATGGCAGGATCAGCCGCGTGAAGGTTGCGTCCGCGTCGGGGACCGAGGAGATCGAATGCGCGGCGCTGGTGCTCGCGATCGGGCAAGGCGCGCGGGACACGTATCAAATGTTGTTTGATTGCGGGGTTGCGATGTCGCCAAAACCCTTTGCGGTCGGCGTTCGCGTGGAGCATCCGCAGAGCATGATCGACCGCGCGCAGCTTGGCGAGCTGGCGGGGCACCCGCGGCTCGGCGCGGCGGAATATCGCTTGACCGCGCAGAACGGGGAACGCGGGGTCTATACCTTCTGCATGTGCCCCGGCGGAAACGTCATTGCCAGCGCGTCCGCAAGTGACGAAATCGTCGTCAACGGCATGAGTAACTTTGCTCGAAACGCCGAAAACGCAAATGCAGCCGTAGTGGTACAGGTCAATCCCGGGGATTTCGCGCCCGATGCGCTCGGCGGCATGCGCTTTCAAAAAGAGCTGGAGCGCGCGGCGTTTCGCGCGGGCGGAAGCAGCGGGGCTGCACCCGCGAGCACGCTTGGCGCGTTCCTCCGCAAGGAAACCCCGCACGGGTTCGGCGGGGTCGCGCCGTCCTATCGGCCTAGCGTCGCCGCATGCGACCTGTGGCGCGTTCTGCCGCCGTTTGTGGCAACTGGAATCGCCGTGGGCATGCAAGCGTTTGGCAGGCAGCTGCGGGGCTTTGACCGCGAGGACGCGGTGCTCACGGGCGTTGAGACGCGCACCAGCGCGCCGCTTCGCATCCTGCGGGTGGAGAGCATGGAGAGCGTATCGCATGCGGGGCTGTATCCCATCGGCGAAGGCGCGGGCTACGCGGGCGGCATCGTCTCGGCAGCGATTGACGGCATCAAGGCCGCGGAAGCGATCATCACGCGATTCTCTCCGCCGGAAAAAACGGTATAACGAAAGCAGAGGCCGCAGGGGAAACCCTGCGGCCTTTTTTGTACGCGTTATGATCATTTTCCGTCGCGCAGCTCCAGCACGCGATCCGGCTTATTGCTCATGATGGCGAAAATGTTCGGTTGACCTAGCAGATAGCGAATCTCATCGTCGCCGTCGACCGTCCACGGACTCGTCTTCACACCGGCGGATTCATACTTCGTCAGCTCGCTATCGTCCAAAAAGCGATAGTCGGGATGCAGGTATTGCATACCGAGGCGCTTGCAGTAGTCCTGCGGTTCCGCGATGCGGCACTCGTAGAGAATGCCGCAGGATAGCTCCGGAGCAATCTGCTTGCAGCGAACGAGCGTGTAGTGGTTGAACGAGGAGAGCACGATGCGCTCGCTCAGCCCAAAGCGGCGGATCATGTCGATGACCTTCTGTTCGATGCCGTCGTATTCGAAAATCGCGGTCTTAAACTCCAGAATGCTGAGAAAATTCCGGTTCTGCACCAGAGAAAAATACTCTTCCAGCGTCGGCATGCGCTGTACGGGGCACTGGCCTGCGAACTTGTAGGAAAGATCGAGAGATTTGAGCTCGTCGAGCGTCAGGTCCTTCACGAGGCGCGGGTCTCCCGTGATGCGCTGGAGGCTTTCGTCGTGAAATACGACGGGAACGCCGTCCTTCGAGAGCTGCACGTCAAACTCCGCGCCGTCCGCGCCCAAATCGAGCGCGCGCTCAAACGCGAGCATGGTGTTTTCCGGATAGCGGGAGGAAAACCCGCGGTGCGCAATTGCCAGAGCCAAGGATAACGCCTTCTTTCGTGAAATATGGATGATTGCCGTCTTCAGGCGGCGATAGTGTCGAAATCGGTTGAAGCGATTACTTCTTCTTCGCTTTCTTCGGCTTTTGCTGCGGTTTTGGTTCCGGTTGCGGCGCGGCTTCGGGCGCGCTTACCTGCGCGCCGCCGGACACGGCGTCATACTCGCCGGGCACCTCTGCACACTCCGCCTCGTCATCGCTCATGCGGTAAAGGTGGATTGCACCCTGCTTGTTCAGCGCATGCAGGAGAGCCACGGTGATGGGCAGGCCAAGCAGACCGATGCCGCCAAAGAGATAGGTGCCGAGCACCATGCTCAGCAGCGTCACCAACGGGTGCAGGCCAACGCGGTCGCCAACGATTTTCGGCTCCATAATCTGCCGCACGACGATGACCACCACATAGAGCACGCCAAGCCCGATTCCATGCACGAGATTCCCCGAAATCAGCGTGATAATCGTCCACGGCAGGAGCACCAATCCGCTGCCAACGACGGGCAGGATATCGAATATCGCGATCGCAACGGCGATGCCTGCGGCGTTTTTGATGCCGATGATGCTAAGCCCAAGAAAGATTTCGCTGAACGTGATGACGAGAATGATCGCATAGGAGCGGATGTAGCTCCAGAGTGTACGCCCAAGCTGTACACGCGCGTTATGCAAAAGTGTTATCCAGTGCTCGGAGAATTGGCGCATGACAAATGCCTGAATCTTCGGGAAATCGACGGTCAGGAAGATCGTCGAGATCACCATGATCAGCAGATTTAAAAGGAATTTCGGTGCCTTCAGCGTCGAGCTCGTGACCCATGAGACTACGCTCTTGGAAACATTGACGATTGCGTAGCCCAGCGAAGTCGTTACGTTTGAGGAGACGACGTTGTAAGCTGCGGAGGCTTGTGGATCGAGGCGGCCTGCAAACTCCTGAAGCGAGACAAACGCGCGATTCATCCAAGGAACGATCGAGTTCGTGTAGAGGGACGGCAGCGTCATGAAAAACGACTTTGCGGCGGAGAAGAGCTGCACACCGATGACCGAGAGCAGCAGCCCAACCAGCGCGTAAAAGAGTACTACAAGGACGATGCTAATGATGCTGCGCGGAAGCTTGACCTTCTCATGAAAAAAGGCGACCGCGGGCTTGAGCAGCAGGGAAACCAGTAGCGCGATGAGAAACGGCGTTAGAACCCCCAGTGCATAGCGCGCAAGCAGTATCACGATGCCGAGAATGATGGCAAAATACAGGAAGTTGATGATAAATTGCTTTCGTTTTTCCAGCTTCATATCGAACCTCGATTCCGTTTTCTACTCTAGCATGCAACGGAAAACTTGTAAAGCAGGGTTGTTTCGATTATAATATTGCGAAATGACCCTGCCGAATCGTTGCCGCGTTTTTCCGCATGATTATAGTACGACATCGTGGCGTGGCTATTATCGATTTGCAAAAATCTCGTTACGATTGCGGTGCATTCCGCATCTGGACCACCGCAACGTCAGCGAAAGGAAGAAATACGTATGCATTCGGAAGCATTTACCTCCGTGGAGCAGCTATCCTACCTGCTGGACGATAACGACGGCGTGGTGACGACGCTGGCAAACGCGAGTGCATATCTCAACGAGCTCCTGCCGGAAATCAACTGGGTCGGGTTCTATCTTTTGGAGCAGGGTGAACTGCGGCTTGGGCCGTTTCAGGGAAAAGCCGCCTGCACGCGCATCGCGCCCGGCAAAGGTGTTTGCGGCACGGCGATTGCGCAAAACTGTACACAGCGCGTGGAGGATGTTCACGCGTTTCCGGGACACATCGCCTGCGACAGCGCAAGCAATAGCGAGCTCGTCGTGGTGCTAAAAAACGCGGCGGGCGAACCCGTCGGCGTGCTGGATATCGACAGCCCGTTGCTCAACCGCTTCTCGGTGGAAGACGAGCGAGCGATGGAGCGGGCAGTGGAGATCATCTCCGAAAAAATTCGTCAGAAGTGACAGAGAAACGAAAAGGGATTTCAAATGAGTTGGATTGAACTATTGCTCACCGCGGTCGCGCTCTCCATGGATGCGTTCGCGGTCGCGACCTGCAAGGGCCTCAACCTTCGCGTGATGAACTGGAAGCGCGCGGGGATCATCGGGCTGTTTTTCGGCGGATTTCAGGCGCTGATGCCGCTTCTTGGCTGGCTGCTTGGCAAGCAGTTTGAGCACTTGATCACCAGCGTGGATCACTGGGTCGTATTTGCGCTGCTTTCTCTCATTGGCGGCAAGATGATCTACGACGCGCTCAAGGGCGGAGACGAATCCCGCTGTGAGGAAGAGGAGAAGATCAACATCAAGGAGCTCATTGGGCTTTCATTCGCAACCAGCATCGACGCCCTCGCGGTCGGTATCTCGTTTGCGTTTCTCAACGTGCAGATCGTGCCTTCCGTCGTGACCATCGGCATCACAACCTGCGTGCTTTCGATGGCGGGCGTCGCAATCGGGCACAAATTCGGCGCGAAATATGAGGATCGCGCAACGCTGATCGGCGGCATCGTGCTCGTGCTCATCGGACTTCGTATCCTGCTGGAACACCTCGGCGTTTTCGGCTGAGTTCGCTTTTGATCATCGATCGCACAATAAATTCGTCCTGATAACAGGGCGATTTTTTTGGTGCATCTTGACAACATGACGGCAAGGGAGTATAACAGATCAGGAATGAAAAGTATGAAAAGTTATACTAATTATACGAAAGGACATGCCGGATGAAAGCACCAAAGGGCAAACACATCTTTGGCACCGTGAAGGTCGGGGAAAAAGGGCAGATCGTGATTCCCAAGGACGCGCGGGAAATCTTCAACATCCAGCCGGGGGACAGCCTCGTGGTGCTGGGTGACGAGGCGACGGGAATCGCGATCATCAAGAACGATGTGTTTTTGTCGCAGGTCGCGAGCGCGATCTTTCAACGGAAACCCGTGCCGGAGCGGGAAGAAGTCTGGCCGGAAACCGATGAATCGACATTCGAAGAGATCAAGGAGCGCGTAGAACAGCGCGCGGAGGAGTAAGTTCTAGTTATGGAATATTCAATTCAGGCAACCGGGCTGACAAAGGAGTACGGCGCAAAGCGCGCGGTGGACGATCTGTCGCTCGAAATCAAGAACGGCGAGCTGTTTGCCCTGCTCGGCGTCAACGGCGCAGGCAAGACGACCACGATCAAAATGCTCAGCGGGCTGACGCAGCCGACGCAAGGGGATGCACTGCTGCTCGGCGACAGCATCGTGACAGACGCGATCCACGCTAAGGCGCACAACGGCGTTTCCCCGCAGGAGACGGCGGTGGCTCGCAACCTCAGCGTGCTGGAGAACCTCGCGCTGATGGCGCGCATCTACGGCGCAAACGCCGCGGAAGCCACGCAGAAAGCAAAAGAGACCGCTGAACAGTTGGGACTCACGGAGATAGCAAAAGCGAAGGCAAAGACGCTCTCCGGCGGCATGCAGCGCAGGCTCAGCATAGGTATGGCGCTGATCTCCAGTCCGAAAATTCTGTTTCTGGACGAGCCGACGCTGGGGCTGGACGTCATCGCCCGCCGCGAGCTCTGGACGGTGGTGCTCCGCCTCAAGGGCCAGGTGACGATCCTGCTCACGACGCACTATCTGGAAGAGGTGGAGGCGCTCAGCGACCGCGCGGGCATCATGGCGAAAGGCCGCCTCGTCGCCATCGGCACCGTGCCGGAGCTGATTGCGCAGGCAGGCGCAAAGAATTTCGAGGACGCGTTTATCGCGCTCGCGACAGAAACGGAGGCGATCGCATGAACGCACTGACTGCTTTTTCCGGCAGAAACACTAAGGAGATGCTGCGCGATCCGCTGAATCTCGCGTTCGGCCTCGGCTTTCCGGTGGTTCTGCTGCTGTTGTTGACCGCGATTCAGCGCAATATCCCCGTCAACCTGTTTCAATTGGAGTATCTGACGCCGGGCATCGCGATCTTCGGGCTTTCGTTCATCGCGCTGTTTTCGGCGACGCTGATCAGCAAGGACCGCACGACATCGTTTTTGATGCGGCTCTTCGCTTCGCCGATGCGCGCGGGGGACTACATCCTCGGTTACACGCTGCCGCTGGTTCCGATGGCGCTCGCGCAGGCAATCCTGTGCTATCTGGTGGCGGGGCTGCTTGGTATGAAGCTCACCGCCAACGTGCTGCTTGCAGTGGTTGTTACGCTTCCCGCTGCGGTTTTCTTCATCGGAGTCGGGCTGCTCTGCGGCAGCGCGCTGAACGACAAACAGGTCGGCGGCATCTGCGGGGCACTCTTGACTAACGTTTCCGCGTGGCTGAGCGGAACGTGGTTTGACCTTGACCTCGTCGGCGGCGCGTTTAAGAAGATTTCGTATGCGCTGCCGTTTGCCCATGCAGTCGACGCGGGCAGGGCTGCGATGAGCGGGGACTTTGCCGCGATTATGCCGCATCTTTGGTGGGTGATTGCGTACGCGGTGGCGATGCTGATCGCAGCGGTGTTGGTGTTCCGCGCGAAAATGCGTCGGGATAACGTGTAAAGTACAGTCAAACATAAAAAAGAACGGCGCGGATAAGACCGCGCCGTTCTTTTGTTGCGTTCGTTACTTTTTGCAGTAGGCTGCGATGGCGTCGCTCATGAACTGCGCCGTGCCCGCGCCGAACTTGTCGAGGTTCTTGGTGAAACGCTCATCCGCCACATACATTTGACCAAGACCCTCAAGAATCTCATCGGAACAGAAATAGTAGCTCTCGCTAATGAGCGCTTGCCAACGCTTCACCAGCGCTTGAACGCGTTCATCGGACGGGGCGACACCGACCAATGCGGCAAACTCGCGGAACAGGTCATTGGACTGCTCCTGAATCCGAGCGAAGTCTTCGGGAGAATACTTTGCTGTTCGCCAAGCACTCTCGCGATACGTTTCAGTCTCCCCCCAGCGGGCCTTTGCTTCCTCGGCGTACTGGTTTCGTAGCGAGTCGATTTCGCTGGTATCAAACGGTTTAAACTCCATGTTTGTTTCTCCTTTCATGGCATTGGAGACGAGGGTAATGAGCCGATCCAATCGCTCACGCTTCTGCATCAGCAGGTTGCGGTGCTCCGCCAACGCGCGGTCCCGGTCAAACGCGGGCGACGACAGAATCTGGGCGATCTCGTTGAGCGGGAAGTCCAGTTCCCGGAAAAACAAGATTTGCCAGAGCTTCTCTACCGCCGCGTCGTCATAATAGCGGTACCCGCTCTGCGCGACCTCACTCGGCCGCAGAAGACCAAGCTTGTCGTAGTAATGCAGCGCGCGGATGGAAACGCCGGATAACTTGCTGAGCGATCCGATGGAATAACGCATCGTACTCTCACCTCCTGATCGTATCATAAACTATGACGTAACGTCAGAGTCAAGATGCTTTTCAAATTTCTTTCGTAAATTTTCTTTGACGCATATTCAATTAAAATACGATGTGTTATGATCGATGAAACGGACGGGCGAATCACCGCCCGAACGAAGGAGAACACGATGGAACAACGCGAACTGCTGAATTTTCTGCATCGTTTGGAGTGCCTCAAGACCAACGGACGCCATAGCACGACCGTCGGCGGAATCACGGAGACGGTAGCCGCGCATAGCTGGCGGCTGGCTGTGCTCGCGATGCTGGTCGCGCCCGAGTTTCCGGGCCTCGACGGCAACAAGCTCATGCGCATGTGCCTCATCCACGACTTTGGCGAGGCGATTACGGGCGATATCCCTTCGTTTCTCAAGACGCAGGCGCATGAGGCGACGGAAGAGGACGCCGTGCAGACGCTGCTTTCCACCCTGCCGGAACCGCACAGAAGCGAGCTTTCCGCGCTGTTTCGTGAGATGGACGCGCTGGAAACGCAGGAAGCCCGCGTCTATAAGGCGCTGGACAAACTGGAAGCGGTGATTCAGCACAACGAAAGCGACATCAGCACCTGGCTGCCGCTGGAATACGAGCTGCAGCAGACATACGCGGTGGAGAACGCGAGCGAGTTTCCGTATCTCAAGCAACTCCGCGCGCTGATGCTCGAAGACACCTTAAACAAGATCAATGACGCGAAGGAGAAGCAATCGTGAGCGACTATTTTGATTTGATCCGGCGGCGGGAGAGCTGCCGCAACTTTGACCTGAACCGTCCCGTGGAGAAGGACAAGCTTCAGCGCTGCGCGGAGGCGGCCTGGCTCGCGCCCTCGGCCTGCAACGGGCAGCCATGGCGCTATCTGATTGTGACGAATCCGGAACTCGTGGAGAAGCTCCGCCCGTTGATGATGGAGCTCAACATGAACAAGTTCGTCAAGAACTGTCCGGCGTTTGCGGTGGTGCTTGAGGAAAACACCGTTTTGAAGGTGTCGCTTTCGCAAAAATTCAAGGATCAGGACTTTGCGCCGATCGACGTCGGGCTTTCCTGCTCACAGTTTTGCTATGCGGCGACGGAGCAGGGGCTATCCACCTGCATCATCGGCTGGCACAACGAGCCAAAGATTCGGGAGCTGTTCAACCTGCCGAAGACTTCGCGCGTGCGGTTGATTCTCGCCGTTGGGTACGCGGCAAGCGACGCCCTCCGCGAGAAGAAACGCAAGCCCATCGAGGACGTCGTTACGTTTTACGAGTAATGGATCGGGTGAACCGGAAACCGGCGCGCAGGCTCTGCGCGCCGGTTTTGTTTTATCAGGAAGCAGGTTTTAAAGTAATGATGGCGAGCTCCGGCGGGTTGCCGAATCGCGGCAGCCAGAGCGGCTTTTGCGATAGTCCGCGGCTGATGATCAGCGTCTGCTTGCCGAAGTCGTAGCGACCGCCGCCATATTCCGGAAAGAAGCCCTGTCCCGGCGCGTAGAGGCCGTTGAGCACGTGCGGAAGGATAATCTGCCCGCCGTGCGTGTGGCCGGAGAGCATCAGGTCAAATCCGTAGTGCAGGTAGGACTCCACGCCGTTTGGCACATGGATGGCGAGGATAGAGAAGACATCGCTTTTGCGCTGCTTGGCGGCGTTTTCAATCTGCCAGAGCTGCTTGGCTTTGCCGCCCTGACCATCGTCGATGCCGAAAATCTGCACTTGCGTATCCTTGACCTGCACGGTAACGGTTTCTCCAGCAATATTCGGGATGTTCGACTCGCGCAAGAGGTTGCGAATCATGTTGAGCTCGCCGGATTTATATTCGTGATTGCCCGGAACGAAATAGCAGGTGAAGCGGCTCGATAGAGCATCGATGAGCTCAACCGCGTGCGATTCGATTCCGTCCTGGTCGTAGATATCGCCCAGCAACAGCACGACGGTGGGGGATACCTCCTCCAGCGCCGCGATGAGATCGGATTGTTTTTTGCCGTATTGTGCGCCGTGCAGATCGCAGACGATCGCAATGCGGACTTCATCGTGAATTCTTGCGTCTGTAATTTCGTAATAGCGAGTGACGATTCTTGTTTTTGTACCCCAGTTGAAGAGCGCAAATATCGCTGCGATCGCGGCAAGAAACAAACCGGTACGCCGCGGATGCCGATTTTTTGCGGGCGACTGTGGCGACTGAACTTGTTCCGTTGCAGTAGTTTTCACATGATCCATGTCAAAGAGTATAACAAACCTCGTTTGTCGCGGCTAGAGCAGGCACACGTTTTCTACGGAAAAGACATAATACATCCGTAATGCGGAATGATCACAATCTCATGGAACTTGGGGGAAGAGCTGGAAAGAGAAACAAAAGACGGGCCGCTCATAGGAGCGGCCCGCCGTATTGACAGGATGTTGTACCGTTAGCTCAGGGTTGCGAAGGTCGAATACACATAGCCGATGGTCTTGGTGTCGTACTGGATCTTGTACCAGTCGCCTTCCTTACCAAGGTACGTGAAGGTTGCGCCGAGATTTCCCTTGCCAATGCGCGCGCTAGAGGTGCTCGCGGCTGCGCGAATGTTAATCGCGTATTGGCAGTTGGCAATCGTGACCTTCGTCGGCGTTGTCGTGACCGGCGTTGCGGTTGCACCCGGCGCCGGCGTTGTGGTGCCGTTGGCCGAAACGTAGGACGCGCTGGTCTTGGATGCCTTCAGGTAGCTCGCCCAGATGTAGGCCTTCGTGGTGTTGTTGTACTGGATCAGGTACCAGCTGCCGGTTTTGCCGAGGATCTTGAACGTGTCGCCAATGTAGGCAAACCCGACTGCCTTGCTCAGCCCGCTCGCTTTTTCACGAACGTTGACCCTGCGCTTGAAGCCCGTCGCAACGCCGTAGTTATACTCGGTGTTGGTGACGTTGATCTTTATGGTGACAGACTTCCCGTCCGCGGTTGCGGTGATGGTCGCTTCACCAAGTGCGAGACCCTTGAGCAGACCGGATGCGGCGTCGATCGACGCAATCGCGGGTGCAGATGAGGACCAGGTGACGGTGGCTGCGGTCGCATTCGCGGGAAGCACGGTCGCCTTGAGGTACGTGGAGTCATTTGCGAGCAGATCCAGCGTTGTGCCGTAGTTGATCGTGAGGCCCGTTACGTGTACCTTCGGCTTGGAGAGCACGACGCATTCGGCAAACTTACCGCTGCCATCGGTGGCAGACGCGGTGATGATGGCGTAGCCCTTGGTAGCGCCCGCAACGATGTTGCCTTTGGAGTCAACGGTCGCAACAGAGGTGTTCGAACTCGTCCACTTCAACGTAGAAGTCGTGGCGTTGGAAGGATAGATCGTCGCCGTAATCTTTGCCGTATCGCCTTCACTCAAATCAAGCGAAGACTTGTCAAGGTAAACGTTGAGGATCTGGATGTTATTGACGGTGACGACGCAGGAGACGTACTTGCCGCTGCCATCGGTTGCTTCCGCCTTGACGACTGTGGTGCCCTTGGCGGCCGCGATGACTTTGCCGCCGGATACGCTGGCAACATCAGGGTTGCTGCTGGTCCAAAGGAGCGTCTTGTTCGTCGCGTTCGAGGGAGAGCCGGTGACGGTGAGGATTTCTTCATCGCCAACATTGAGCGCAAGCTCGGACTTGTTCAGCGTCAGGCTCGTGATGAGCACCGCGTCGAGCACCTTAACGGTGCAGGTCGCAAACACAGAAGCGTTGGAGCTCTGTGCGGTGATGATCGCCTCGTTGATCACCGTGGTTCCAGATGTTTTGGTTCCAACAGCGGTGATTTTGCCGGTTGAGTCAACTTTGACGATGTCGCTGTCGCTGCTGCTCCAAGTAACGGCGGGGTCTGCCGCACCGGAGGGGGTAATGACGGCGGAGAGCTGCTTCCAGCTGCCCTTGTAGAGCGTAGCACTCGTGTCGCTGATTGCAATGCCGTCGACCTTGATGGAGTTGACGGAAACTTTGCAAGTTTGCGTGATAGAACCACTATTTGTTTTAGCGGTAATCACGACATCACCCGTGTAGTTGCGCAGCACCTTGACGGTACCGGTGGAGTCCACGGAGACATCGCTTGGGCTAGCGGAAGTCCAGGTGATGGACTTATCCGTTGCATCATCCGGCCCAACTGTCGCGGTGAGCGTGTAGGTACCGTTGACGGGGAGCGACAGGGAGGACTTGTCCAGAACTAGGCTGCTTACATCAGTCGGAGCTTTCTTCACGGTGACTGTGCAGGTATATGAAAGTTCTGTTCCACGAGCACGAATGGTGACAATCGCGGTGCCAACGGACAAAGCATTAACTTTCACTTTGCCTTCCGTGATCAACTTTGAGGTGTCGATTGCTGCCACGGCAGGTTGATCCACGCTTGCAATAAGGCTTACATTCGGATCCGTCCCGCCACCTGTAACGGTAGCTTTTATTTCGAAGTTATCAGTAGAGGCGCTACCAAGCGTTAGCTCTTTACTAGCCGTATCAATTGAAAGACCTGATATCGCAGGAGTAACGACTATTGTTGAGCTATTGGTAGCGGTCACTGTATCCTCGGAGCCAGGATAAGTCTCCGTTACACTGACTTTGAGTGTGTTTTGGTCAGTTAGTTTATCCGATGTACCGATTTCATGAGAAATCGTACCTGAGGTATCTTTGTAGAGACGCAAGTTGTACTTCGAACTGTCAAGTACGACCGGATCGGTCATATTGCTATAGGTTCCCTTCACAACAAGACCGCTGAGGTTCAGGTACTCACCAGCATAATAGGAAATCTGCGCTGGACCAGATACGGTGATACTCTGAAGAACGTTTCTCTGAATTGAGATCGTGAAATCCTTGGTAACCGTAACGTAGTTCGTGTTGCCGACCGGCTTATAATAATATTTCACCGTCAACGTCTTCGTGCCGACATCCGACGCGAGGAAGGTGTACGGTGTTGCGGGATTGTAGATCACACCATTGAGGTAGAGCACATAGGTGTCCGGGGTGAGCGTAGTGCCCAGCGTGAGGATCCTGCCAGCTGGAGCGGGGTCGGCATTATCGTCAAAAATCTTGACGACAAGGTTTGCATTCGTCCAGTTAAAAGTGAGGTCAGTTCCAAATTGGAAGAGCGTCGGTGTGGTGTCCGGGGCGACCGCGACCGGGGTTACTTCCAAATATGGGTGTACATCGGTGTCCGCGAGCGCGGTGGTGGGCACCAGTACGAGCAGCATGAACAGGCTCATAACCAGTGCGATAGTGCGTTTCATTCGGTACACATCCTTTCTTGCATGAAAGACATTCTGTCGGAGAAATTATACATGACTAGTATATATATGTAAACATAACCGCCAAATATGTTACGGATATTTCACACATCTAAGGCTAAATGGCTGTCTCCGCCACAGAATTGCAAGATAAACATATCATGAATCGGTGGGAAACGCACTGCTTTTCACAATTCGTTTGATTTCTATTGACATTTTCATTCCGGTTTGCACAACATGCGTACAAAGAACGCACGCACTTTGGATGGGCTTCAGCCGTTATTTCATAAAACGTGTTGTTGCTGGAGCGGTTTTAGCGAAAATGTATAAAATCAATGTAAATCGTATGTTTATACGACGATACACCAAGGAGCAGCGCAAGAAAAAAAGCCGCGGATGCGGCTTCTTTTTTACGCGATTTGAGATCACCAATGGTTGACCGCGTGCTCGGCAAAACCCGTGACATTCGAAAACGCGATCCGCGTGCCGTAACCGGTGACGAACGATCCGGAGAAGGTTCCGAACATCTGGTGGCAGCGGTTATCGACGAACAGGAGCTTGGTGATGGTGTCCCGGTCGTAGCGGGGGCTCAGCTGCGCGGTAAAGCGCCCGCTCTCCTCCTCAAAGTGCCAGGGCTTCATGACGTCGTCTTCGTGCCGGATCGCAACACGGCCCAGCTTGATCGCTTCTCCGCGATAGTATACGACGTTCTCCGTTCCGCGGATCGCCTCTTCCTCGCCAAAGCCGCAGCCGAGGTTGAAGCCAAACGGTGCTCCTTCGAGCAGGGTACTCACGCTGCTCCAATACCACTCGTGCGAAAACGGCCAGACGCCGCGTCCCCAGTCGAGCAGCGAAAACGTGCGGTCGGGATCGAACTCGTAACGCTTTCCGTCGAGGGTGAGGCTGACGTTTGCGCGCAGGAGATTGATCTTCTCGTTGAAATAGAACTCGTGCTTCTTCGAGAACGGCGTGCAGACCGTGATGCTCTCTTTGACGGTCGGCGTCAGCGTGACGTCTGCAGAAAGTCCGGCGAAGTCCGCGCGCAGATGCCGCGCGTCGTCGTGGGTTTCAAACGAGAGGTGCGCGCCGTCGCGCGAGAACGCGAGCACCGAGTCTTCATGCGCGCTCTGCGGCAGGTGCATGCTTCGAAACGGAAGGGGAATCATCACGCCTCGCTCAAAGATGCGCTCGCCGGATGTGTGGTCAAACAACGCGATGTTGCAGTTGCCCACATACGATACATGCCCGATCACGAGTTGGAGGCAAAGCTTGTCGTCCGCAATCTGGTAGAAGTCCCACTCCTTGAGCCGCCAGGGCGCGGAATGCACGCGACTTCTCGTGTAGACCGCGTCCGCATACAGCGAATAGCCCGCAACGGGCGTACCGTTCGGCAGGAGAGCCTGCTCGCCGGGAGAGAAGACGTGATCCGGGGCACTCATAGCGATTCGAGCGTCGTCTGCGCTTTTTCCGCGAGACGGTGCTTGTGCAGGCGGCTTGCCGAAATCAACGGCAGGATGGCGAGCGCGGTGACCGCAGCCGAGACGAGGAACAGCGAAGGCCCGGGCACCATGCCGGAGACGTTGTTGACCACCTTCTCAACACCCCAGGCGTTGATGACGGGCGCTGCGATCATGGGCCCAAAGATCATCGGCAGCGCGACATAGAATACCTGCTTGATGCCCTCGAACTGACCGCGCTGATCCTCGGGATAGAGATTTTTCATCCACGCGGTGAGGGATTGCAGCGTGAGAATATAGCCGCAGCCAGCGAGGAACATGCCCACACAGAGCATCACGATACCGCTCGCGAATGCGATGCACAGAAGCCCAATCGTATTGGCGACCAGCGCAATCAGGATCACCTGCGAGAGCATGCCCTTGTCGATGAGCTTCGCGGTGGGAATCGTCATAAACGCCGCGAGCACCAGTGCGCCGCCCTGCAGCGCGCCGGCAATCGTGAAGCTATAGCCGAGATAGTTCACAAAATAGATCGTGATGTACGAAAAATACACATTAAAGCCGATGAAGTAGATCAGCATGACGACGAATACCCAGAACAGCTCGCGGTTTTCCTTGACCGTGCGCCAGTTGAACACCTTCGTCAGCTGCCGCCAATAGGTCTTTTCCTCGCGGCGGGGCTTGAGATCCGGCGCGTCCTTGAGGAGGAAGAGCGACGCAAAACCGATCACGATCACGAGTCCGCCCATGAGGATGAAGAAATCGAAGAAGCCGAGCGCGTCCACGATCATGCCGGAGACGACGGTGCCGAAGATTGTCGCGATCACGGGCATGACGGCGAGTGCGCCGCCAAGCCTGCCGCGGTTATGTTCGTTGGAGATGTCCGTCGTCCAGATGGAGAATCCAGCGTCGTAGCCAAACGAACCGAAGAAGCTCATGATCGCGTCCGCGAGCACGACAAACGTCGCAACCAGCGTGATGGGTGTTTTTGGTAGGAATTCACCCACGCCGAACACGATGGTGAACACGCCCCAGAAAATATAGCCGATGCTGACAAACGGCTTGCGTTTGCCGATGCGGTCACTCCAAGTGCCGATCAGGAAGGTGCAAAACGTGGTGACCACCGCGCTGAGTCCCACCATCCAGCTGATGATGTTGGGGTCGGGCGCGACCTTGTTGTAAACAAAGGTGGAGAACCAGGCGTTTTCCACGTTCCAGCAGAGTTGCCCCGCAAGGCCGAACACCCAGATGAGCAGCCAATTCTTTTTGCTGATGTCGTTTTGCATGTGCGTTTTGTTCCTCCATAGCGAAATTAAAAATAAGCGTATGAAACGCGAGAAAATACCGGAGCAATTGAAAATTGTACAAAAAATTCAATAAATGGATGGAAGTGCAGAAAATTGCTTTGTAACCAGTATAGCCGTTTGACCGGTCGTTCGCAATGGAGAATCGGGTGGAAGTTGGTGGCTTGAACCCAATCGGTGCAGAAAAGCGGGTCTCATTATTTAGACGTCAATTCGAGCAGCCGGAGCAAGAGCGGAAGGATGACTCGACGAAAAAAACGATCGTGTGATATAATCACGGAAACAGGCGACAACAATCCTTACCATCAAAGCATATTCTGTTGATCGACCACCCTCACGCCGTATATGCCTGCTTCGCAGGATCAAATAGCGGCAACATACCTGTTTCAGAATATGGAAAGGACCTGTCTCATGAAAAAGATTGCACGGATACTCACGATTTTCATTGCCGCGGCATTTATGCTTTCGGCATGCGCGATTACGCCCGCCCAACCAGCGGCGACGCCAACACCCGAGGCCACCGCAACGGCCACCGACCAGGACAGCACGAAGCTGGAGTTCTCCCTCACGACGCTGACGGGGGATACGCTGGACCAGACGGTATTCACCGATAACAAGCTCGTTATGGTCAACTTTTGGGCGACGTGGTGCGGTCCGTGCGTCGGCGAGATTCCCGACCTGATCAAGATCAGCAAGGAATACTCGGACAAGAGCTTTGCCATCGTCGGCGTTTTGACGGGCGACGACGACACGGAAGGCGCGAAGAAATTTATTGCGGATCAGGGAATGTCCTATCCCGTCGTTTTGCCGGAGGCTTTCTTCCTCGATCATTCGGATGGCATCTACGCGATCCCCACCACGATGTTCTTTGACTCCACCGGAAAGCAGGTTGGCACCACGGTTGTCGGCGCAAAGAGCTATGACGACTGGAAGAGCCTCATCGACATGCTGCTGGGTCAGGTCTCCTGATGAAGACGGCGCAGCGCGCGTTGCCAATCTTGCTGCTCGCGCTGGGAGTTGTGTTTCTTGTGCTGGGCATTTTCCGCGGCGAGGTAGCCGTGGTGCTGTCCCGCGCGGTAAATATCTGCCTGGAGTGTATCGGCATTGGCTAACAAGTGGAAGCAAAACAAACTGCGTTCTTGGGTACAGGGCGCTTGTACGGTCGTGTCGAACGGCTATCTGGTCGGCTTCGTAAAAGGGCGCATCTGGCAGGGCGACAGCAAGTCCGTCTGCGTACCGGGACTCAACTGCTATTCCTGTCCCGGCGCACTTGGCGCTTGCCCGATCGGCTCGCTGCAGGCGGAGCTTGCGGCGCGCGAGATCAAATTTCCGCTGTATGTGACCGGGTTTCTGCTCGCGTTCGGCGCGTTGTTTGGGCGGTTTGTGTGCGGCTTTCTCTGCCCGTTTGGTTGGGTGCAGGATCTGCTGTACAAGATTCCGTCCCGAAAGATCGCTACATTCAAGCACGACCGGCTGCTTCGGTATCTGAAGTACGTCGTGCTGGCGGTGCTGGTTGTCCTCCTGCCCGCGCTGGTGAAAAACGCGGCGGGCGTGGGCTTGCCGTGGTTCTGTAAATGGGTCTGTCCCAGCGGCACGCTCTTTGCGGGCATCCCGCTTTTGCTGGCGAATCCAAGCCTCCGCGCGGTCGTGGGATTCATCTTCAGCTGGAAGATGGCGATACTGATCCTGATTCTTGGGCTTTCGGTGTTTCTCTATCGACCGTTTTGCAAGTATCTGTGCCCGCTGGGCGCCGCGTACTCGCTCTTTAACAAGGCGTCTTTCTATCGACTCAAGTTTAGCGAGAGCGCCTGCACCCATTGTGGAGCCTGCAAGCAAGCCTGCAAGATGGGCGTCGATCCCACGAAAGCGCCGGACGACATCGAGTGCATCCGCTGTGGAGACTGCGTGAAAAACTGCCCGACCAAGGCACTCGAAGCGGGGTTTTACGTCGGCAGGCGCAAGATTGGCGGAAAGAACGTTGAAATCGAGACTGAACCGAAGGAAACTTTAGGCGAATCGTAACGAATGAGAACGAAAAGAGCGGCGTGTGCACGAGCACACGCCGCTTTTGCGCGCAAGCGTTTTTATCGTTCGAGTTCGCTTATGATCGTACCGAATCTGTCGTAGAGAATAACAGTGTTATCCTTCTTCTTACTCAGCGGCTTGTCCTCGCCGGAGAAGTTGAAGTCCCCACCCGCACCGACGACGAGCGAGCTACCTGCTGCGAGAGAAGTACCCTCGGGAAAACGCAAGGTGGCGCCTGACCGGGAGGAGTAGAGGATCATGCCGGAGAGATCGACGGAATCCGAACTGCTGTTGATGAGCGTGATCGTCTGCTTCGAAACGTCGAACGAGTCAACCTTAACGGCGGCGTTTGACGCGGGGCGCGCCGGGTTCTTGAGCGTCACCACGCCGGAGTCGTCCAGCCTGAGGAGGACCCCGATGGGGAAATTCTGCGTAACCGCAACCTTAGCCGTGGGCAGCGCCGCATACACGCGGGGATTTGCGCTGTCCGCATCATCCGCCGTGTTGGTGGAGATCACCGCGAAGCCGGGCGAAACCAGCGCGCCGAAGTCGTCACCCGTCGCGTCCGGATTGCCGTGGTTGCCGACCTTGAGCACATCGCTCTTGAGCGCGGCACCGGAGGCGATGATCGCCTGCTCTTCGATAAACTGCATATCTCCCGCGAAGAGGAACGTCCTGCCGCCATAGGTAAACTGAATCACGAGGGAGTTCTCGTTGTCGTCATCCTCGTTGAGCGAGAGAGGCCCAAGCACGCGGAAGGAGACGCCGTCGGCAACGGGGACTGTGTCACCCGCGCGTAGCTCCGTATGCGGCAGCCCGAGCTTCTCCGCGCGCTTGACGATCTTGCCGACGCCGTTTTTGTCCTGCTCGGAGAAGAACGGGGAATAGACCATCGGGATATCGTAGTTGGCGCTCAGCGCGTCTAAGCCGCCGAGGTGGTCGCCGTGGCTGTGGGTCACAAACACCGTGCTAATTTTAGAGACACCGAGCGCGTTGAGCCCCGCGATGAGCTGCGGCGCGGACTCCGCGGAGCCGGTGTCGATGAGCACCGTGGTTTCACCAAAGCGTAATACTGCGGCATCCGCCTTGCCGACGTTGACAAACAAAATCGCAAACCCGTTTTGCGGCAGCGCGCTATCCAACGGCTCGGCGGCGACGTCCAGCGCGCGCTCCGGCGAAACGGTCTGTGCGGGCGTCGTAGCGTCGAGCGACACGGACGCATCTTCATCGACCAGCGCATCTGCGGACGAGTTCGACGGCGCGGCGGAACAGCCCGCGAGCAGCGCGAGGCAGAGAATCAGGATGATCACGCGCGATAAAACGCGCGGGTGTGTTAAGAAAGTTTGATGCTTCATAGCTTGATTATAGAGGAATTTAATCATTCGTTGCAAACGATAAACCATGTTTTGCGTGGCACTTATGAAACCCGCCTGTGAACTTTGCGCAAACCTGCGCATAAAAAGTAGGCGCTTGATTCAATTTGTCGCGCAATTACGATGAAAATTATGCTATACTCGTGCATGAATTGCGGTGATCTTTCGCCGCGCGGAGGGACACGACATGCGCTATAACTTCATGAACGACTATAACGAATGCGCCCACGAGCGTATTTTGGAGGCGATTGCCCGCGCAAACCGTGAGCAGGACGACTCCTACGGCTTGGACAGCCGTTGCGCCAACGCGCGCGCACTGATTCAGGCGAGGCTTGGCGGAGCGGAGAGCGACGTGCATTTTCTCGTCGGCGGCACGCAGACGAATCTCACCATCATCGCAGCCAGCATCAAGCCGTATCAGGGTGTGGTCTGCGCCAATAGCGGACACATCAACGTGCACGAAACCGGCGCAATCGAGGCGACGGGCCACAAGGTGCTGCCGCTTGCGACCGACAACGGCAAGATCACGGCCCAGCAGATCGCGCTGTATGTCGCCGCGCACTATGCGGACTCCACGGCGGAGCACATGGTGCAGCCGGGGATGGTCTATCTTTCGCAACCCACCGAGGTCGGAACGGTCTACTCCAAGGACGAACTGCGGGCGATCTCGCGTGTTTGCCTGCTGTATGGCATGTCGCTGTATGTGGATGGCGCGCGGCTCGGCGACGCGTTTGCCGCGGAAGGCGCGGATGTGTTCCTGCCGGAGCTTGCGCAATACACGAGCGCGTTTTCCATCGGCGGCACCAAGATGGGCGCGCTGTTTGGCGAGGCGCTGGTGATCAACGATCCGACGTTGAAGAAGGACTTCCGCTATCATATCAAGCAGCGCGGTGGCATGCTCGCCAAAGGACGGCTGCTTGGGATTCAGTTTGAAACGTTGTTTGCAGATGGGCTCTATGACGAGATCGGGCGGCATGCGGTGAAGGAAGCACAGCGGATTGCGTCGGGCGTACGCGATAAAGGGTACGCGCTGTTTGTCGATTCTCCGACCAACCAGGTGTTCCCGATTTTGCCGCGGGACTTGCTCAAATCGCTCGCGGACGAGTTTGGTTACGCATTCTGGCAAACGTTTGACGAAGAGAACGACGTCGTGCGTTTCTGCACCTCGTGGGCGACCCCGCCGGAAGCGGTGGATGCGTTGTTGAAGAGCATTCCGGCAAAACAATAAAATCACCTAACATACAAAAAAGAGGCCGTCAGGCCTCTTTTTATGTTGTTTGTGCGGGTTGGGGTTGCGTTCGCTTCCCGAAGATTCGCCAGCAGAGGAGCGACAACACAATCGCTCCCGCAACAATCTTAATCGCGATGCTGATCGGGCGGTAGTCGTCCCAGAACATCTTCAATATGGCGTCGGTCAACGAAAGCAGGAGAGACCCTGCGATCAACAGCAGGATATTTCGCTTGGTGAGGAAGTCCCGCAGCTTGAGGTTCGGAAACAGCATCTTCAGCACCAGCAGAAACAACCCAAAG
Organism: Christensenellaceae bacterium; assembly: GCA_963667195.1. Taxonomy (GTDB): domain Bacteria; phylum Bacillota; class Clostridia; order Christensenellales; family CAG-138; genus UBA7703. The sequence goes on along the minus strand of OY762962.1, from coordinate 126,533 downwards.
AGCAGCAGCGCATTCAGCAACACGCCGAGTATGAGCTGAAGAACCGGACTTAGCGCGGTGAAGAGCAGGGATAGCAACCCGACCAGCACTTTGCCAATTGCCCAGAACGGCAGCAGCACGACGCCGCGAATAGCGGAAGGTTGCGCGAGGAACAGCCGACGGAGCTTGTCACGCAGGCGTTCTTTTTGCGCGGGCTTTGCGGGGACCGGCTCCTGCGCGCAATCATCCTGCGTGGAAGCGCAAAGGACAACTTGCGCTGCCTGCGGAGCACCGGAAAACAGCTCGTCCGGAGAGTCTACCACAGCTCCGAGCGCGAGTGTTACCGCGGCGAGAACGCCTGCCGCGGTTGCGGCGGCACGGCGGCCGAGCTTTTTGAGTTGTTCTCTCGTCGTATTCATTGCATTTTATTATACGCCCTTGACCAAAGGCGCGCAAACGCATAAAAAAAGCATCCCGCCGAGTGAAGCGGGATGCTGATTTGTCGTAGTTCGTTCGGGCAAAAGAGATTATCTCTTGCTGAACTGGGGCGCTCTGCGGGCTGCATGCAGACCGTACTTTTTGCGCTCTTTCATGCGCGGATCGCGCGTGAGGTAGCCGGCCTTTTTGAGGGCGGGGCGAAGAGCGGGTTCCGCAACGAGCAGCGCGCGGGCGATGCCGTGACGGATTGCACCTGCCTGCCCCGTGTAACCGCCGCCATAGACGTTGACAAAAATGTCATACTTCGAAAGCGTATCGGTGAGTGTAAGGGGAGCACGGACGATCATCTTCAGCGTTTCCACACCGAAGTAATCGTTCAGCTCGCGCTTGTTGATCGTGATGCTGCCGCTGCCGGGGAGCAAACGAACGCGGGCAATGGACTTTTTCCGTCTGCCGGTACCAAGATATTGCGTACTTGCCATGTTCTTGTTCTCCTCTCGTTACTTCAGCTTCAAAGGCTGGGGCATCTGCGCGGCATTCTTGTGCTCGGGGCCTGCGTAAATGCGCAGCTTGGTGAGCATTTTGTCGCCAAGCGGACCCTTGGGCATCATGCGACGGATCGCCTCATAGACGGCGAACTCCGGCTTGGTGGCAAGCAACGTGCGATAGCTGACCTCGCGGATGCCGCCCGGATAACCGGTGTGGTGGATGTGCTTCTTCTGATCCAGCTTTTTGCCGGTCAGGCGCACTTTTGCCGCATTCACGATGATCACGTGATCGCCGGTGTCGACGTGCGGGGTGTATATGGGCTTATGCTTCCCTCTGAGAATCGCTGCTACCTGGGAAGAAAGACGGCCTAAGACCATGTCTTGTGCATCCACAACGTACCAACTGCGCTCGACGGTTTCGCCCTTTGCCATATAGGATTTCATGGCGATTCCTCCATCATATCATTTCAATTCTGTTGTGTTCTTGAGCGAAGACAGCCGGGGCTGTGGCGTCTAAATCCCAATGGCACACCGAATAGTTTAACAAACGCTCTGGGTGGTGTCAACCCCGAAAACGAAGAAAACAGCGGTATTCTCCGCGATTCGGGAGATTATTCAAAGTATTTCGCTATAAGCCGCGTATACACGCTCCGCCCAGCGGGAAAGCGCGTATGTTTGCCTCACACGCTCGCTTGCCTGCTCCAGATTCTGCGCTCTCTCCTGCGAGTGCTCTTCGCTCAATACGCGCTGTATTGCGCCGGACAAAGCGCTCGCGTCCTGCGGCGGAAAAAACGCGCTCTTTGGCAGCGCGAGGTCCTTTTGCGCGTCGATTGCACTCGCGAGCACGGGAGTAAGGCAATAGGCCGCTTCAACGAGCGCATAGCAGAAGCCTTCCTGCCTGCTGGGAGAAAGAAACACGTCCGCCATGCGGTAATACGAGCCGACATCCTCGCGCGGAGGCAACAGGAGAATCCAATCCGGCAGGGTTTCTACGCCGAGTTGCGCCAGAATGCGCGCGCGCACACTCTCCAGATTGGAGGAGAGCGCGACCGCGAGCACGACCGGCATGTTTTCGCGCTCGCGCAGGAGACGAACCGCCTCAACCGCGAGATCGACGCCTTTTACTTCAAAGTTATAGCCGAACATCAGCGCGAGCTTCGCGCCTTCCGGCAACGAAAGCGACGCGCGCACGGAGTCGTCGAAGTGATCCAACCGCTCAAACGCAATCGCGTTTTCCGCGACGAGGACGCGCTCTTTCGGGACACCGTCCGCGACAAGGTGGGCGGCAACCGACTTGCTGCAGCAGACAAAGCGCGACACGGAGCGAAAATACAGCAGGTGCGGCAAGCGCAGCAGCGGATTTTTCGGCAGCTCAATGTGGTTATGCAGATGCAGAACGGTTTGCACACGATGCCCGCAGGTTTTGATTGCGACCCAAGCCGCGATTTTCTCGGGAAAGTGGATGAAGTGCTCGTGCAGGATGGTTGCGTTCGTCGCCTTCAGCATGCCGCGCACCTGCCGGACATACGAGAAGAATCCGCCCTTTTGCAAAAAGCGAACGTCGCGCGATTGCGCCATCTCCTGCGCCCAGACACGCTCGGATGCGCGCGGAGGCAAAGCATACACCACGCTTCCGCCGCGCTCCACTACGAGCGCTTCCAGCGCAGAAAGCGACGCGATGAAGTTGCCCGCGTACGGCGCGCCGTAGTCGGTTAGGTGGAGGATGGTCGGTTTTCGATCGAGATTCGTCAACTATCGTTCCTCAAATGCTTTTCAGCAGCGTAAGCAGCTCTTCAAACGGACACACCACGCGCTCTACCGCCGGGTGGTGGTAAAACACGCAAAACCCCTCCGTTCCGTCGAACGGGGCAGGGGATTCAGACCAGAGCAGGATGCGCTTGTTCTCTGCGGAAGCAAGCGCCATGCCAAGCTCCGCATGCGTGCCAAACCGGCCGGGCAACAGCAGCACGACGAGCTCCGCATCCAGCACGCCGTGCGACTCGGAAGCCGCGACATGCCGCTTAAACGCAGGATCGGCCTTGGAGACATCTCCGTGCGTCGTCCAATCGTAGGTGCGCTGGTGTCCGCCCGCGGTCAGCGCGGCCGCCGCCAGATTCACTTTTTCGGCGTTGGATACGCCGCTTGCTACATAAAATTTCATCCGGGTGATAGCACCTCGTCGTCGTCCTCTTCGCAGGCACACTTGCCGGGCACCGCGCCTTTGGCAAGGTCGTCCGCGCGGAGTCCGGGGCCGGGATCGCCGATGAGCCAGTGTTTTCGGCAGAGCCCGATGTATTTATCGCTTGCGCCAAGCACGACCTGCTCGCCAACCTTCGTGATGCCGCCCTTGCCGTCGAGACGGGCGTTGTTGGTCGCCTTTTTGCCGCACCAGCAGATGGTCTTTACCTCTTCAATCGTGTCCGCGCGGGCAAGCAGCCGTGCGCTGCCGGGGAAAAACTCGCCGCGAAAATCCGTCTTGAGGCCGTAGCAGATGATCGGAACATCGTAATCGTCCACGATCGGCAGCAGCATATCCACCTGCTCGACGGAAAGAAACTGCGCCTCGTCGATGATGATGCAGTCATATTCGTGATTGCGCACCTTCTTCCAGTCGATCTGGTCGAAGAGGATGCAGTCTGCTTCCAAGCCGCTGCGGGAGCGGATGGTGTAGACGCCGTCCCGCGTGTCCACGCCGGGTTTGACGAGCAGCGCCTTCTTGCAGCGCTCCTGATAGTTATACCAGACCATGATGGCGTTCGCGGTCTTGCTCGAACCCATCGCGCCATAGCGGAAATAAAGTTTTGCCATAAGCCCTCCTATAGGAAAGGTAGTTGTCAAAAGATAGGATCGTCATCATTATACTTGAAAACGGAATCACAGAAAAGCGAAAGAAATTGAAAGTGAAAGATGAAGAAAGCGCCGCGACGAATGCGCATCGCCGCGGCGCCAGAACTCGCGTGGGATTAAGGAAACGTCTTTACCTGCGGCCTTTGTCGTAGGGGATGCCCTCGGCTTTCGGCGCGCGGGACTTCTTGCTCGTGAGGATCAAGACGATCATCGTCACGATGTAGGGCAGCATCAGGTAGATGTATTCGCTGGCCTTGATGCTCTCAAACTTCGGCAGGAACGGAATGCTTCCGCTGTAGGAGCCGAGAATTTTGAACAGCGCGAAGAACAGCGAAGCACCAAGGATGTTCAGCGGCTTCCAGTTACCGAATATCATGACGGCGAGGGCGAGGAAGCCGTAGCCTGCGACCGTGGACTGGAACGCGCTGCCGGCTGCCAGCGTATACGCAAGACCTCCGATGCCGCCGAGCACGCCGGAGATGAATACGCCGGCGTAGCGCATGCGATAGACGTTGATGCCGACGGAGTCCGCGGCTTGCGGATGTTCGCCGCAGGCGCGAAGGCGAAGGCCAAAGCGTGTCTTATAGAGCAACACAGACGCGATGATGAAGAGAACCACCGCCCAGATCGTCGTCTGATAGAAGCTCTTGAAAAGGAACGCCTGGAAGAAGTTTTGCTTGACCGCGATGCCGAGCGTCGCCTGCGTGATACGCGACCACGTGGGGATCAGGATCGTGGTTTGACCCTGTCCCTGGATGGCCCACGTCAGCACGATTGCAAACGCCGGGGCAAACATGTTCAGCGCGGTACCGCCGATGGTTTGATCCGCCTTGAGGTTGACCGAGGCAAACGCGAGCAGCAGCGCGAAGACCGCGCCGGTGCCTGCCGCGACCAGAACCGCAAAGAACATCGCAAGCTGCGGATGCGCGGGGCCAAAGCCGCTCGCGTCCATCGACCGCAAGAACAAGCAGGAGCAGAGCGCGCCGATGATCATGATGCCTTCCAAAGCAATGTTGACCACGCCGCTGCGCTCGGAGAACATGCCGCCTAACGCAACGAGCAGCAGAGGAATCATAAACAGAATGGTTGCACTGAGGATATCCGCTAAGATACTCATGATTATCTCACCTCGCCTTTCGCTTCATTGCCGGCTGCCGACTGTTTCGGCTCGACCACGGCGGATGCACTTTCCGCCTCATCCGCGCGTCGCTGTTTTCCGCGCGCGAGAAGTTCACGTGTGAGGAGCGCAAATGCAGCAAGGTAGATGATCACGGAGATGATGATATCGATGATCTCCTTGACGAAGTCCGGCTGCATCGCGTCTCCGCCGACCTGAATATAGGAGACAAAGAACGCAGAGAAGATGGTTCCGATCGGGTTGGAGGTTGCCAGCAGCGCGACCGGGATGCCGTTGAAGCCCGCGGCCAGCAACTGCTTGAGCAGCGTGTATTGACCCGTTCCGGCGAGGAAATAGAGCCCGCCGCCGACGCCCGCAAACGCGCCCGCGATGACCATCGAAAGCACGATGTTTCGCTTGGCGTTGATGCCGGCGTAGATGCTCGCGTTGCGGTTAAAGCCGCAGGCCTTGAGCTCGTAACCAAACGTGGTCTTGCTCAGAATGATCCATGCCACGATCGCGAACAGAATCGCGATGAAGATGCTGATGTTCATGTAGTTGCTCTTCATGAGCACGTCCAGCCCCATGCGCGGAATCAGCGCGTTAGGGTTTGCCTGCGCGAGGTTTGCGGTGCGGTCCATCTGCGCGCCGCCCCAATACTTCGCGAGCATCATGGGCAGGTTGTTGATGGTCAAATTGACCGCGAACATCGCAATCCAGTTGAACATGATCGAGGTGATGACCTCGTTGACGTTAAAGAGCGCTTTGAACAGGCCCGGGAAAATACCCCAGATTGCGCCGCCGATGAGCGCAAGCAAGAGGCACACGTACCACGGAAGCTGGAACTGGATCGCGCCGATGAGCGCCATCGCTGCACCGACGGTATACTGACCCGTCGCGCCGATGTTGAAGAGTCCAGTCTTAAATGCAAACCCGACGGAAAGACCCGTCATGATCAGCGGAGCCGCCTGATACAGTACCTTTGCGAATTTATCGCTGGAGTGGAAGCCCGTTGTGACCAGGCTGATGAATGCGCCGCCCGCAGCCTTCGCGTTGAGCACGAAAAGCAGGATCAACCCTACGATCAGGCCGACGCCGATGGAGATCAGCGAGGCGAGAATATTCGTGCTGATCGGGATGCGCAAAGAACGCCGTTTCTTACTTTCCATGATCAATGCACCGTCCCTTCGACTGTTTGTTTTTTCGCGCCAGCCATGTAGAGGCCGAGCTCCTCGACCGTCGTGGTCTTGGGATCGAACTCGCCGACGATCTCGCCTTCGTACATCACGAGGATCCGGTCGGAGACGTTCATCACCTCGTCCAGTTCGAGCGAGACGAGGAAGACGCCCTTGCCGTTGTCGCGGGCTGCGATGAGCTGCTTATGGATGTATTCGATCGCGCCGACGTCGAGGCCGCGCGTGGGCTGCACCGCGACGAGCAGCTCCGGGTTCTTATCCAGCTCGCGGGCGACGATCGCCTTTTGCTGGTTGCCGCCGGACATGCTTCGCGCGGTTGTGATCGGGCCCTGACCACTGCGGATATCAAACTGCTGGATGAGCTTTTCCGCGTATTGACGCACGTTGGTTTTGCGAATGAATCCGTTTTTCTGGAAAGCGGGTTCCCAGTAGCGCTGAAGCACCAGATTCTCCTCCAGCGAATAATCCAGCACGAGGCCGAACTTTTGCCGGTCTTCCGGAATGTGGCTCATGCCGAGCTTGCTGCGCTGGCGAATGGGCATCAGCACCGTTTTGGCTTTCGCGAGTTCCGCTGCGCTCTGCTTGCCGCGCTTGCGGCCGATGAACACAATGGGCTCGTTTTTGAGCGTAATCATTCCGGCGGTGGGTTTCTCCAGCCCCGTCAACGCGTATACGCACTCCGTCTGCCCGTTGCCTTCTATACCCGCAAGACAGACGATTTCGCCCGCCCGCACATGGAAGGAAACGTCTTTGACCGCGTTGTTCTTGTGCGATTTGCTGGGAACGGTAAGGTGTTCGACAGAAAGCACGGTTTCGCCGGGCTTCGCGTCGTCCTTATTTACGATGAACTCCACGTCTCTGCCGACCATCATGCGGCTGAGCTTGACCTTGTCGGTGTCCTTAACGTCCACCGTGCCGATGCACTTGCCCTTTCGAAGTACGGTGCAGCGATCTGCAACCGCCATGATCTCGTTGAGCTTGTGCGTTATAAACAGGATCGACTTGCCTTCCGCGGCAAACGATCGCATGATCTGCATGAGCTCGTTGATCTCCTGCGGCGTTAAAACCGCGGTGGGCTCGTCGAAGATCAGAATGTCGTTGTCGCGGTAGAGCATCTTCAATATCTCTACGCGCTGCTGCATGCCGACGGAGATATCCTCAATCAGCGCATCGGGGTCAATCTTCAACTCGTAACGCTCGCTGAGTTCAAGCACCTTTTTGCGCGCTTCACTCTTCTGTAGGAACCCCATCTTGTTCGGCTCCACGCCGAGGATGATATTTTCCAGGACGGTGAACACTTCAACCAGCTTGAAGTGCTGATGCACCATGCCGATATTCAGTGCGTTCGCGTCGTTGGGGTCTTTGATGCGGACGACCTCGCCGTCCTTCTTGATCACGCCTTTTTCCGGCTGATATAAGCCAAACAGCACGCTCATGAGCGTGCTTTTCCCCGCACCGTTTTCGCCGAGCAGCGCGTGGATTTCGCCGCGGCGCAGGCGCAGTGTGATGTCGTCGTTGGCTCGGATGCCGGGGAATTCTTTTGTAATATTCAGCATCTCGATGACATATTCGTTCATAATCGGTATCCCTTCCCATTTGTTGATAGACGGGCGATGTACGGATGAACCGTTGTTTTTTTATACGGATCAATATTGGATCGTTCAATCAAAAAAAGAAAAAATTCAAAACGAAGAAAAGCCGCATATCTTGCGGGATCGCCCATGCGCGCGGTGTACCAAGCCGCCGGGCAAACGATGTGGGGGATAATTTTAAAATCTCGAAGAATATAAGAGGGGCCGGGCTTGAAGCCCAGCCCCTGAGTGACCTGTTTTTCGCCTGAGATCGTCAGCTCTTAGTTCTGATAATCAACGGCGATGGTGACGGTGGGCTTCACATCAATCGCAGAGGAGATGGTGTATTCGCCGCTCTTCACCTTATCAAAGAGGGTTTTGTACTGGTCAACCGTGAAGGTGCTGAATCTCCAGGCTGCTGCATCGGTCGGCAGACCAACGCAATCCTGCGCGGCGCCAAGCTTGTTCTCAACGCCGGCATACTTCGCGGACCACTTACCACCATTGTCTTTGAGGTCGGTGAGCGCGAGCTTGACGGAGTTTTCGAGTTCCTTCTTCGCGGAGGTGACGATGCGCTCGGAGACGCTGGACTGGTCAACGTCGACGCCGATCAGCTTGCCGTTGGCTTCGTCAGCAGACGCGATTGCCGAGTAGAGGATGCCGCCGCCGCAAGCAAAGATGATCTGCGTGCCTTCGGTGTACCAACCGGCAGTCTTGGTCTTGATTTCGTCGTTCGGCGCGAAGGAACCGGAGTACCAGTACTTCACGGAGACATCAGCGGTGTTGCCGAGTTCGGCTGCCGCTTTGTCAGCGCCCTGAACGAAGCCGAAGCCGTAACGAACGACCGCGGGAACGTCAATGCCGCCGAGGAACGCGAGCTTGGTGTAGCCATCCATGACGGCCGCATAGCCAGCGAGGAAACCGGACTGCTCTTCCTGATAGGTGATCAGCGCGGTGTTCGCCTGGGGCGCGGGCACATCGCCGAGACCAAGGTCGATACCGAGGAACATGACTTCCGGATACTGCTGCGGCAGCTGCTGATAGGTTGCGCCGAAGAGGTAGCCGGGGCAGACGATGACGTTGGCACCCTTGTCGATGGCCGTCTTGATGGTCTCGATGCGGGCTTCGTCGCTGTCTTCAGAAGGACGGTAGTAGTTGGCAACTGCGCCGTTTGCTTCGGCCCAGTTCTTGCAACCCATCCAGGTGAACTCGTTGAAGGACTTGTCGTCGATGTTGCCGACGTCGGTGACCATAGCGATGTTGAGGGCTACGGGCGCTTCGGTGGCTTCGGCGGTGGGAGCTTCCGTTGCTGCGGTTTCAGGAGTCGCAGTGACTTCGGGGGCCGCTGTGGCTTCGGGGGTCGCAGCCGGGGCGCAAGCCACGACGGACAGGATCATACCCAGAATCAAAAGGATTGTTACGAATTTTTTCATGAGTTTTCCTCCCTGATGTTTTTACGCCCTGCATAGTGCAGAGCATGAACAAAGTATATCACAGTCGATTATCGGAAACAACAAGATGACAAGTCTGTATAATGTAAATTTTGAGCGGATTTCATGCAGACAAAAACCTGTTGACTTCATCTACAGCCTCGAGTATAATGACTTTTAGCGTCTTAAGGCGCATGCAGAGTCGGAATAAGAGGGGGGGGAAGAAAATGGAAATTCGCGTAGGTGAAAACGAGTCCCTGGAGAGCGCTCTGAAACGATTCAAACGCAAATGCGCACGCAGCGGCGTCCTGGCAGAGGTCCGTCGTCGCGAGCACTATGAAAAGCCCAGTGTGAAGCGTAAGAAGAAGGCTGAGGCCGCGAGAAAGCGCAAGTATTAATCACGGGGCACTCACAATGACACAGAAGCGAACCGGTTTTCCGGTTCGCTTTTTCGTTTCTCCGAACTTTTTGAAAGAAAAATGGGATGTAGGAATGCGGCATACCCTTACGGCGGGCTTCGATTGGGACAAAACGAAATTCCCAGTGGTATTGCAAGCATAGATATGGTATTATAATAAGTAACAATGCACCAAATAAGGAGCATACCGCCATGAAATGCAGATATTGCGCCAGCATCGAGAGCAAGGTGATCGACTCGCGCCCGACGGAAGACGGAAGCGCCATCCGCAGAAGACGCGAATGCATCAATTGCGGCAAACGTTTCACGACCTATGAGAAGATTGAAGAGATCCCGATCATGGTTGTTAAGCGCGACGGCAGACGCGAGCCGTTTGATTCCGAAAAGATCCGCATCGGCATCCGCAAGGCCTGCGAGAAGCGCCCGATTGCGGCGGATGTGCAGGACAAACTCGTGGAGGATGTCACACGCGAGGTGTTTAACACGCTTGCCTCCGAGGTGACCACGCGCGACATCGGCGAAATCCTCATGCGCAAGCTCAAGGATGTGGATGAGGTGGCATATGTCCGGTTTGCCTCCGTCTACCGCGAGTTTAAGGACACGCAAACATTTATGAAGGAACTGCAGCACCTGCTGGACGAGAAGAGCTGATCCGGCTGTCCGGTAAGGATCGTTTTTTGTGGTGTCATTTGAACCAAACAACCACCGGCGGCGCTGAGCCGCCTTTTTTCAAGAAAATCACCTTTATAAACCACGAGACCTCTGTTCACAGAACCATTGGAGAAACATGCAAGATCAAGTTACATCAATGCCGGAATTTTTAAAACAGTATGCGCAAGCTCGCCGCGGCTCGAAGTTTCACCTCGTCAACGGCGTGGGACTTTATACGCTGCCCTCGCTGGAACAGCTCAGTGGATTTGACCACGGGTTTACCGCGCGGAGCGGCGGTGTCAGCGACGGGTATTTTGCGTCGCTCAATCTCAGCTTCACGCGGCCTGAAAACCGCGACAATGTAATGGAGAACTATCACATCTTCTGCCGCGCGGCGGAGATTCCGTTTGACACGATGGTCATGGACAACTACGAGCACGGAACAAACGTCATCAAGGTGGATCACGCGGATATGGGCAAGGGGTACCTGCTCGATCCATTGCCGCCCTGCGACGGACTCGTCACCAACGATTCCGCGGTCACGCTGATCACCGGGCACGCGGACTGTATGGCGTTTTACTTCGTTGATCCGGTCAGGCGATGCATCGGCCTTGCGCACGCGGGCTGGCGCGGCGCGCTGGGACGCATCGGTTCCCGCGTGGTCGAGCGGATGGCGCAGGAGTACGGCTCCGATCCCGCCGACATTCTCGCAGGCGTCGGGCCTTCCATCTGTCCGGACTGCTTTGAGGTTGGTCACAACGTAGCCGAGGAGTTTGCAGAAGCATACCCCGGTCTTCCGTGCGTGCTGGAGCAGGAGAACGCGAGGCCGCACGTCGATCTGTGGATGGTGGCGTTCCGGCAGTTTGTCGAGGCAGGGGTATTGCCGGAGCATATCTCGTTCTTCGACATTTGCACGATGACGACACCGCGGCTCTACTCGCACCGCAGGGACAAAGGCAACACCGGCGGAATGGCCGCGTATCTTCGCATCCTCCCGTAACGCGCCGTAATTTTGCACTTTTCAAACCAAACTGCACACAGATGCCGAATTCGCGCTGGAAGTATTGTTTGCACGCTGGTTTGATTGACAAGATGACCGCCCAAGAGTATAATTCATTCGTTTCAACGCAAATTTTTATCGCGCTTTTTGGAACCTCTACTGATACAAAAGGGAGACTGACATTCATGAAACGGAACAAGACAATCGCGCTGGTTTTGGTGATCGTGCTGGCGGCGGCGACGCTGCTCGGCTGCGGCGGCAAGCCCGTGCTCGCGGCGACGGTCGGCGACCAGCAAGTCACTGTGACCCAGCTGAAAAACTCCTACCAAAACAGCCTTAGCTATGCCTCCGCGTACGGCTACGACACCTCCACCGAGGATGGCATCGCAAAGTTTCGCGACTATCTGCTGAACAACCTGATCTCTTCCGCGATGAAGATCTATCAGGCGAAGCAGGCGGGCATCACGCTGACGGACGAAGAACTGGCAGCTGCCAAGACGACCGCGGACAAGAACTATCAGGATACGATCGATTCCTTCAAAGATCAAGCGAAGAAGGCCGGCGCGACGAACGTTGACGCGTATGCCAAGACGCTGCTCACCAAGGCGCTGGTTCAGAACAATACCACGCTGAAAAAGCTCCAGGCCAGCATGCTTGAGGACGCGAAGAATCAGACGCTCGTGAGCAAGCACCGCACGGAGCTGCTCAAAGGCATCGCCCTGACGGAAGAAGAATTGGCGGCAAAGTACACCGACGAGCTCGCTTCGCAGAAGACGCTCTTCGATAAGACACCGTCCGAATTCTTTACCTATCAGACCTACGCGCAGTACGGCTACAATGCGCCGGCGGTGTATGTTCCCGCGGGACTCTTCCGTGTGCGCCAGATTCTGGTTGCGGACGAAGCAACTGCCAATCTGATCAAGCAAAAGATCGATGCAGGCGAAGACTTTGAAACCCTGTTGACGCAATATAACACCGACCCCGGCATGAAGGACGAAGCGAATGCCAAGGGCTATCTGGTCGGCGAAGGTGCAAGCTATGTGGAGTCCTTCCTCACCGCGGCGCTCGCACTGACCAAGGATGGCGAAGTTTCCGCGCCGGTGCAGTCCGACTACGGCTGGCACATCATCAAGCGTGTTTCGACCGAAGCCGCGCATGAGATTCCGTATGCCGACATCAAAGTATCGTTTGACGCCTATGAGCAGTCGCTGTATCAACAGCAGTACTACAACGATATCGTGAGCAAGTGGGTTGCCGACGAGACGCTGGTTACGCGCTTCCCGGACAACTATGCGTCGATCGGCAAATAACGAAGAGGACGTGAGACAATGAGCAAGGGTCTGAGAATTTTCAGCCTGATCGTGGCGATCATGATGATACTCGGAACAATCGCATCCATCATTTATGCCATCGCATAAATCACCTTGTGCAACAGACGGAGCCGTTTTTCGGCTCCGTTTTTCGTTTATCGTGAATCGGGGGCGTGATAGCCTGCGCAAGGAGCATACATCGATCATGTCAATTTTGATAGAGATGCTATACTTATGCAGGATTTCCTGCGGGTACGGGGACGATCAATTTGGGGGGAATATCGAAAATCCGAATATTTAGCGGATTTTTTAATAGATAGAATGCAATGGCATGCGGTTCACCATTGCAAACCCTGCTTTGGCATAAGCTCCTAATTGCGATTTTTCTTGCATAACATCTAGGGAAACGATATAATTATTTGCTGTTAGAGAATCAAAGGAGGAAGAGGTTTTGTCACACAAATACGTTTATCTTTTTAGCGAAGGTAGCGCAAAAATGCGCGAGCTTCTCGGTGGCAAGGGAGCAAATCTTGCCGAAATGACCACCCTTGGCCTTCCGGTACCGTTCGGTTTCACCGTCTCCACGGAAGCCTGCACGCGCTATTACACCGACAAGAAGACCATCGCACCGGAAATCGTTGAGCAGATCAACGCCGCGCTGGCGATCACCGAAGAAAAAGCAGGCAAGAAGTTCGGTGATCCGTCCAATCCGTTCCTCGTCTCCGTCCGCTCCGGTGCCCGCGCCTCCATGCCGGGCATGATGGACACGATCCTCAACCTTGGTTTGAACGACAAAACCGTGGTGGGACTCGCAAAACTGACCAACAACGAGCGCTTCGCGTTCGATAGCTATCGCCGCTTTATCTCGATGTTCTCGGATGTCGTGATGGAAATTGAAAAAACGAAGTTTGACGAGATCTTCGACGAGATTAAGCATAAGAACAACTGCAAGCTCGACACCGACCTCAACGCAGAAAACCTCAAAGAGGTTGTCAAGCTCTTCAAAGCCTTGTACCTGAAAGAAAAAGGCATCGAATTCCCGCAAGACCCCCGCGAACAACTCATGGAGGCCATCAAGGCCGTCTTCCGCAGCTGGGATAACCCCCGCGCCATCGTCTATAGAAGAAAGAACGACATTCCTTACGACTGGGGTACCGCCGTCAACGTACAGAGCATGGTCTTTGGCAACATGGGCAATGACTGCGGCACCGGCGTTGCGTTCACGCGCAACCCCTCCACCGGCGAAAAGAAGCTCTACGGCGAGTTCCTGATGAACGCGCAGGGCGAAGACGTCGTTGCGGGTATCCGCACGCCGAGCCCTATCGATGAGCTGAAAGTCGCCCAGCCGGACGTCTATAAGCAGTTTGCTGAAACCGCGGAGAAGCTCGAAAAGCACTACCGCGACATGCAGGACATGGAATTCACCATCGAACGCGGCAGACTCTTCATGCTTCAGACCCGTAACGGCAAGCGCACCGCAGCCGCGGCGCTCCAGATTGCGGTCGACCTCGTCAACGAGGGCATGATCTCCAAATCGGAAGCGATCGCCAAGATCGACCCGCGTTCGCTTGATGCCCTGCTGCATCCCACATTTGAGCCCAAAGCGCTCAAGAGCGCAAAACCCATCGCGAGCGGACTGCCCGCATCCCCGGGCGCTGCCTGCGGACGCGTGTACTTCACCGCGGAAGATGCAATGCTTGCACACAAAGCCGGTGAGAAAGTTATTCTTGCCCGCCTTGAGACCTCTCCGGAAGACATCGAGGGCATGTATGCCTCCGAGGGCATCCTCACCGCACGTGGCGGCATGACCTCCCACGCGGCGGTCGTTGCCCGCGGCATGGGCACCTGCTGCGTCGCCGGCTGCTCGGAAGCCACCATCTCCGAGAAGAACAAGACGCTGGTGTTTGCGTCCGGCTTTTCCTTCAAAGAAGGCGATTGGCTCTCCCTCGACGGCTCCACGGGCAACATCTACGGCGAAGCCCTGCCGACCATCGAAGCGCAGGTTTCCGGCAACTTCGCGAAGATCATGGAATGGGCGGACGAGTACCGTACACTCCATGTGCGCACCAATGCCGACACCCCGCACGATGCGGAAGTTGCGGTCAAGTTTGGCGCGGAAGGCATCGGCCTGTGCCGCACCGAGCACATGTTCTTTGACGAAGCGCGCATCCCAGCCATGCGTGAGATGATCATCAGCAACGATGTTGACAGCCGCAAGCGCGCGCTGAACAAGCTGCTTCCGATGCAGCGCAGCGACTTCAAGGGCATCTATAAGGCGATGGGCGGACGCCCCGTCACCATCCGCTTCCTGGATCCGCCGCTGCATGAGTTCCTCCCGACCGAAGAAGCGGACATCCGCGCTCTTGCGAAGGAAATGAACCTCAAGTACGAAGACCTGCTGCATACCGTTGAGAGCCTGCATGAGTTCAACCCCATGCTTGGCCACCGCGGCTGCCGCCTCGCGGTTTCCTATCCGGAAATTGCGGAAATGCAGACCCGTGCGGTCATCGAAGCCGCCATCGAAGTGCGCCAGGAGACCGGCATCGAAGTCGTCCCCGAGATCATGATTCCGCTCGTTGGCGAAGTCAAGGAGCTTGAGTACGTCAAGGAAACCGTCGACGAAACCGCCAAGCAGGTTATGGCAGAGCGCGGCGTCGAAATTCCGTACCTTGTCGGCACCATGATCGAGGTTCCGCGCGCAGCGCTGACCGCGGACAAGATCGCCGAGCATGCGGAGTTCTTCAGCTTCGGCACCAACGACCTGACCCAGATGACGTTCGGCTTCAGCCGTGACGACGCGGGCAAGTTCCTTGATGACTATTATAAGAAGAAGATCTTCGAGTCCGATCCGTTTGCCCGCCTCGATCAGGAAGGCGTCGGCAAGCTGGTTAAGATGGCAGTGGAGCTCGGCAAGAGCGTTCGCAAGAACATCAAACTCGGCATCTGCGGCGAACACGGCGGCGATCCTTCGACCATCGAGTTCTGCCACAACGTCGGCCTGAACTACGTCTCCTGCTCGCCCTTCCGCGTTCCGATCGCCCGTCTTGCGGCAGCGCAGGCCAAGATCAACGAGAAGAAATAAGCAACAGATCAACAAAACGTCCGCCTCTACAGGCGGACGTTTTTTGTTTTTATTAGGTTTTGGGTTCGAGATCGATGAAAGGATTACGAGGGATCGGCGACCTTCGCGGGCTTCTTCGGTGCGGCGGGGGACTGCTCCTCGGGCTGCCCCGCAGGTTGAGCTTCATAGCGCTTGACCAGATCGTTGGTCATCGCGTTAAACTTGCGCTGCGTTTCGTAAGCGGATTCCTCGTCGAGCGGGCCGTGCATACTGGGTGTTTCAAAAAAGCGTTTCGGGAAGCGAACCGCCTCCTGATCAAAGCCCATCGCTCGCTTGACGCGAATCTTCGCCACATACGTTTCCTCCGCAACGCGCGTGAGGTCCGCATCGGTAAACGAATAACCCAGCGATTGCAGCGCCATCAGAATCGTAGTGCGGTCATAGACCTTTCGTGCGAAGAGGCACATGATCAGGGAGTTGAGCATGCACCGATCGATCTCTTCCTGAAAGAGCTTTTGCGCAATGACGTCGATATCCACCGCCTTGAGACCCTGATCGATGGAGTATCCGCCGTTGCAAAGATGCGAGTGCCGCGCGCCGCAGGACATGCCGACAAGCGCGCCGTAGCCCGTATGATAACCCGCCATCTCGTTGCCCGCGATCTGCATGGCGAAATCCGCGCCGCCATAGACGGAGGAAGCATGCGCAACACCCTTGCCCAGCGCGGCGTAAAACTCGTTTGCGGAGCAGGCGATATGATCCAGCGCCTTGATATACCCGTCCTTGTCGCCAAACTTGAGCGGGACAAGTGTCTCCTTATCGGTGATAATACCGCGCTGATAGGCTTCGGTCGCCCAGCCGAGCACCACGCCAGCGGACATGGCGTCCATACCGAGCTCCTCCACTTCGTCGATCAACTCCAGAATCTCATCAGTAGACTTGATGCCGAGAAAGCTGCCGAGGGAGAAGATGAGCTCATAATCATAGCCAACGCTGATGGACTCGTACTCGTGCCCTTCTTTGTCGAATTCGCGACGGAACTGGCCGATGTGGATGCAGCCGACCGGGCAGCCGACGCATGCCATCTTGCGGATCAGGTTCTTATTGGCAAATTCCTCGCCGCTGATCTTCTCGCCGTGCTCAAACACCGCCTGTTTGAGGTTCTTCGTCGGCAGTACGCCGAGGGAGTTGAGCGGCTCAATGTTGATGGAGGTGCCGAGATCGTGATACTTCTGCATCAGCTCGGTCTCCGTGCATTTTTTGTAGACGGCGCGATAGGCGTTCCAGTAGGCGGGGAAGTCCTTGATTGCAATCGGCTTTGTGCCGTAAACCTGCATCGCTTTCAGGTTTTTTGCACCCATGCAGGCGCCGAGGCCGAGACGCCCAAAGTGCCGATAGGTATCGACGCAAACGCTGGCATAGGTGACGCCGTTTTCGCCGGCGGGGCCGATGCGGATGATGCTCCGCTTGCCGGGGCCCGGCTCCCGTTCACGAATCACGCGACCGATCACGGTGCTGGGCAGGCCCCAAAGCGCACGCGCGTCGCGGAACGAGACATTGTCCGATTGGACGGAGATATACATCGGGCGTTTTGCCTTGCCTGTGATGACGATGGCGTCGTATCCCGCCTGCATCATCGCAAACGCGAGTCTGCCGCCCGCATAGCTTTCGCCGAGCTCGCCTGTGTGCGGCGAATAGAAGACCGCAACCGTTTTGGTCATCACGGGAAACACGGAAGTCAGCGCGCCGACGGCAAACACGATCGGCTGCGAATCGTCCAGCGGCGGCAGATCGGGGTGAAAATTTTCCTCGAACAGACGAATTGCGATGCCGATGCCGCCCAGATACTGGTTCAGATCGGCGCGCTTCTCAATGCGAAGTTTCTCCGTGCCAAGATCGATAAAGAGTACTTTCTTGTCATCACCCAGCATAGATCAAACCTCCTCCATCGTCAGGCACTGATGCGGGCAGAACTGCGCGCAGATGCCGCAATGCTTGCAAATGATCGGGATATGCAGATCGTCGTCAAAGTTGACCGCGCCAACGATGCACGCATCGATGCACTTCTTGCAGCCGATGCACTTCTCCGGTGTGAGGACCACGCCGCCGCCCGTGCGCGGCTTGAGTGCGCCTGTCGGGCAGGCTTCCGCACAGGCGCGCTCGTCCGTGCAACCATGGCAAACGATGCCGACGAAGCTGCTGGTGAGTCCGCCCGTGGTGCGAACGCGAATTGCACTCTTGAACATGCTGTGCTCTTTTTTGTTGACGGCGGCGCAAGTGAGCATGCAGGTAAAACATCCCAGGCACTTGTTCATACCGTCCGCTCGCAAAATTTTAGGCATAGAAAACACTCTCCGATCGTTATTCTTTGAGAAAAATTACGCATAAAACGAGTGGTTATGAAAAATCATAATCATGAAGAGCACATTTTGTCAATAAAATACAGGATGAAAGCTAGAACTAGATTTGTAAGAGCGATTTGTTAGCCGCCGATCATCTGACCGATGATGCTGATCTGTTGACCTTCCTGCAGTTGTTCGTCTGGACGCAGCATGTGCGCGTCGGCCGCAAATAACACCTGCTCCGGCAAGCCGGGCCAGTCCGCCGCGGGGCAGAACACGCCCGCGCGTCCGGCGGTCTCGATTGCGCCAAAGAGGAACCCTGCGTTTGCGTTTTCCGGCACCGAGAAAGGGGTGTAGTCTTTTTTCAAGTTGTTGCCGATCGCTAAAAAACGAATATAAATCTGCATCTTAACCCTCGTTTTCAAATCAAAATCCGAAGCAGGATTTGCGCAACTATTCCGCAGGCGTATAGGTTTCGCAATAATCAAACACTTTTCTTAGCCCGTCGTTGCCGTCGTGGCTGATGCGGATGTTGTCTGTCAGCGTGAAGTGCATGCCGTCGCTGGTGGAGACATAATAGTGCCCCCATTGGAACCCCGCGCGATAGAAGGCAAGCTCGTAGAGAATGTAGTTGATCACGGTCTCCGGAATGGTCTGATACACCCAAAGCAGGGAATCGCCGGAGTAGGTATAATCATAGTAGGAGACGCCATTTTCCGTCTTGATGCCGTTGTAGACGAGCTTATCGCGCACCTCGGTGTTGATCAGCTCTATGTTCTCCTTGAGATTGTCGTTTGCGCCCATGCCGCCGTTGATGTCCGTTGCCGTGCCGAACGCATGGTGGCTGATGTGCGTTTCGCTGGAGGTAAAGCGGGAGCAGTAGCTTCCGTTATAGGTGTCGATCAGGTCCCGCAGCAGCAACACGCCGGAGTCCCCGTTGGTGCCGGAGACGCGAACGTGGACGTTGTTGAGGTAGAACGACGCTTCCTTGTAGTACGGCAGCGCGAACTTATGGATGCGCCAGGGCTCGCGTCCGGGCAGAGCGTCGTAGGAGACGATGTACTCGTTCTCCCAATCGGGATCGGCGACGACATAGCGCGCGTCTACCCACTGGTAACGGTAGAGAAACGCGTCTTTGTCCTTGAAGAAGCGCAGTGCCGTTTCATAGCTGTTATTCGAAAAGTCGGATTTTTTGATCGTATTCCAGCTGTTCGAGAGGATGTAAAACCGGGTTTCAAAGAGCTTCTCCGGCGTTTCCTGACCGGTGCTGGTGGCAAAAATCTTGAGGGTATGGATGCCCACGCCCAGTGCGGAAAACTGCGTGAGGGAATCGAGTGAAACGCCCTCTTTCGTGAGCGCATCGTCCAGCGGATAGGAATAGACGAGGTTATTCGGATCGAAAGAGACGGTCTTTACATAGGGATAGCGCGGGTCTTCGCTGAACGCGCAGTTGATTTCGAGCGAGACCGATGTCAGGGGATAGTTGGACTGCACAGTCCCGCGCAGCTTGTATCCGCGTCCGAATGCGACACGGCTTTCCCGCACGGGCATGGGATTATCGGTGCTCTCGTCGAAGGTCAAAACGGAAGGAACGCGCGGCGTCGGGCTGGGCGACGGCATCGCGGTTACGCTTGGCGTTTGCGCGGGGCTCGCGGTGGCCTCAAGTTCGCGGTGCTCGTTGAGCGCGCGAAGCGGCAGCATGATCAGCAGAAACAGCACGCAGAGGCTGATCACGCCCAAAAGCGCGACAACCGCCGCGTTTCTCATCTGATTATAGTTCTTGTGCCGACCCGCTCGCTCCGTCATGGTTACTCCTTTTGCACGTACTCTATATTTTAGCACAGAACCGAAAGAGAAACCAAAATCGTCACAAAATGATACAAATGGCAACGACCCGTTTTTGACACACCACGGACGAAGTGTTAAAATAAGTCCGAAAATCAACCGATTTATAACGCAAAACAAACGAAACCGAGGAGAGCATATGCCGATTCAACTGGCTGCGATCGTACCGCATCCGCCGATTATCCTGCCGCAAATCGGGCAGGGACAGGAACGCGAAATCCGCGCGACTACGGCAGCGTATCGCGAGATTGCGCGGCGTGTGCGCGAGCTTTCGCCGGAAACGATTGTGATCATCTCCTCTCACGCCACGAGTTACGCGGACTATTTTCATATTTCGCCCGGCAAGAAGGCGCGCGGAGACATGAAGCGCTTTGGCGCGGAGCAGGTGCAGGTCAACGCGGTCTACGATGAAGCGTTTGCCCTCGCGCTGGAACGAAACGCAAAGCGCGCGGGCTTACCCGCGGGCACGAAAGGCGAACGGGAGAAGGCGCTCGATCATGGCACGATCATTCCGCTTTCGTTTTTAGCGGAGCGTGAACTGCCTTGCGAGGTGGTTCGTATCGGGCTTTCCGCCATGGATGCCGCGGAGCATTACCGCCTCGGTAAATGCATCAAAAAGACGGCGGAGGAATTAGACCGCGATGTCGTCGTGATCGCGAGCGGAGACCTTTCGCATAAACTATTGGAAAGCGGGCCATACGGGTTCCACCCGAGCGGGCCCGTGTTTGACCGCCTCTCGACCGAAGCCATGGCGGAGGGCGATTTTCTAAAGTTGATGACGCTGGACTCCACGCTCTGCGAAGACGCGGCGGAATGCGGACTCTGCACCTTCTGGGCGCTCGCGGGTACGCTGGATCGCTTGAACGTGAAAAGCGAGCTGCTCAGCTACGAAGGGCCGTTCGGCGTAGGCTACACGGTTGCGGCCTTTACGCCGGAGGGGACAAACGAGAACCGCGCGTTCGACGTTCTTTACCAGCGGGCGGAGCGGGAACGGCTCGGCGCAGTTCGCGCGGGGGAGGATGCGTACGTACAGCTCGCGCGGCAAACCATCGAATCTTTTGTCCGTTCGGGAGAAGTGCCCGACCTTCCGGACGATCTGCCAGAGGAGATGAAGACCAGAGCCGGCGTGTTTGTTTCGCTCAAGATCGCCGGAAAACTGCGCGGATGCATCGGCACGATTTCCGCCGCAACGGAGAACATCGCGCACGAGATCGTGAAGAACGCGATTTCCGCCTGCAGCGACGACCCGCGCTTTGATCCCGTCTGCGCGGACGAGCTGGAGCGCATCACGTATAGCGTGGATGTGCTGGGCAACGCGGAGCGCATCGATTCCATCGAGCAGCTGGACGCGAAGCGCTATGGCGTGATCGTCACCTCCGGCTACCGGAAAGGGCTGCTTTTGCCCAATCTCGAAGGCGTAGATACGGTGGAGGAGCAGCTCAAGATCGCCAAGCGCAAGGCGGGAATACCGGAATACGAGCGCTGCCGGATGGAGCGCTTTGAGGTGGTGCGTCATACGTGAAGGCGGTTTGCGATATTTGCCCGCGCAGGTGCTCGCTAAATGAAGATCAAACGGGATTTTGTCACGCGCGGGTCAATCGCGCGGGCGTGATCGTGTGCGAAAACTATGGCAGGGTGACGAGCCTTGCGCTGGACCCCATCGAGAAGAAACCGCTAAGGCGGTTCTATCCCGAGTCGAAAATTCTCTCCGTCGGCAGCTATGGCTGCAACATGGATTGCGGCTACTGCCAGAATTGCGAGATTGCGCGCGCGGACAGCGCCAGCATCGAGTGGGAATACATTTCGCCGGAATCCCTGGTGACGCTTGCCGAGGCTTACCGCCCGCAGGGGAACATCGGGCTTGCGTTTACCTACAACGAGCCGCTGATTGGCTACGAATACGTGCTGGACAGCGCCAAACTCGCAAAGCCGCGGGAGTTTCAGATCGTGCTTGTGACAAACGGCATGATCCGCCCGAAACCCTGGGAAAAGCTGCTTCCGTTTGTGGACGCCGCGAATATCGACCTCAAGGCGTTTACGGCGGAGAAATATCGCGCGCTTGGCGGCGATCTGGACACCGTGAAGGCCGCGATTGCGCAGGCGCACGGGAGAATTCATGTGGAGCTCACGACCCTGATCGTGCCGGGATTTAGTGACGATGAGAGCGAGCTGCGTGCCCAGTGCGAGTGGATTGCGTCCATCTCGAACGCGATCCCGCTGCACATTTCCCGCTTCTTTCCGCGCCACCGCATGAAGAACGTCGCTCCAACGCCTGTGGACACGGTCAAGCAAATGACGAAGATTGCCAAAGAGTATTTGACCTACGTTTATACGGGGAATCTATAATCAAACTTAGAAACAGAGTAAGGAGACAATACGATGATCAAAACAGCAGGGGAACAACAGGTTCGCATTCGGGAAAACGTGCGCGGCGGCGAAGGCGCGCTTGCGTTCCACGATTTTTTACTGGCGGAGGAGTCCTATGGCGCGGGCAAGCTCTTTTCCCGCACCGAACTGCCGGCCGGCGCCTCGATTGGCGAACATCGGCACGACGGCGAGTTTGAGGTGTATTATGTGCTCGAGGGAACGGTGGAGGTGCTGGACTCCGGCGCTTGGCAGACACTGCGCCGCGGGGATATGCATCTCTGCGCAAGCGGAGAGAGCCACGCCGTGCGCAACAGCAGCGCGGAAGAAGCGCAGATTCTCATGCTGATTCTGAGCGATTCCACTGCAAAGACAGAGTAAATCTGTTTGTCAACCGTGCGCGAAATCGAAGGATTTGGCAGCTTAAAACACAGATTTGCTGTGAGAAAGACGGACTCAGGGAAAGAACCCAAGTGTTTCATCACATTTTGAAGGTGTTATGATACAATGTCACCGCAGATGTGATGAAAACCGGATATACTCGGCGGTATCAAATGATTGTTAGGACTGGAAAGGGAGACAATATGAATTACACCGACATCCTGATCGATACCTTCCTGGGCGGCGACACCGTCAACGCGCTGAGTAAAAACAGCGGGGCGAAGAAATCGCAAGTGGAGTCCGTCATCGGCGCAGCGCTGCCGTTGATGCTCGAAGGCATGCAGAACAACGCCAGCACGAAGACGGGAGAGAAGGCGCTCACGCAGGCGCTCTCCGACCACGCGAACAGCGACCCAACGGACGTGAAGTCCTTCCTTTCCAACGTGGATTCCAAGGACAGCGCGAAGATTTTGCAGCACCTCTTTGGTGAGAACACGAATAAGACGGTTTCCGCTCTTTCGAAAAAAGCGGGTGTGGAGAAAGGGCAGACGATGTCCATCCTGCTCCAGCTCGCGCCGCTGCTCCTGTCTCTGTTGGGGCAGCAGAACCAGAACAGCTCTGGCGGAATTGGCTCGATCCTCGGCACGCTGCTCGGCTCCGGCTCCGGCAACAGCTCTGGTGCGGGTTCGCTGATTGGCAGCCTCCTCGGCAGCGGAACGAGCGACGCCGCGGGGTCTCTGATCGGGACGCTGCTCGGCGGCTCCGGCTCCTCCGGTTCCTCGATTGGCGGTGCGCTGCTCGGTAGCCTGCTCGGCGGAAACGACAACAACAGCAACTCCAGCCACAGCAACAGCAACAGCGGTGGCGTTGGTTCGCTCCTTGGTTCGCTGCTTTCCGACTCCAACGATGATGACAACGATGGCGGTGATCTGTTGGGCAGCCTGCTCGGCGGCGGCAACAACAGCCACTCCGGGTCGTCCGGCTCGTCACTCGGCGGGGAACTGCTGGGGTCGCTGCTTGGCGGCGGCGGAAACAACAACAGCGCAGCCAGCCTTGGCGGGGCACTTCTCGGCAGCATCTTCGGCGACGATTCGCAGAAGAGCACGAAGTCTTCCTCCGCTAAGAAGAGCAGCTCTTCCACAAAAAAGAGCTCCTCAACGAAGAAGAGCACCGCAAAGAAAACCATTAAGAAAAAGGGATAAGCTCTTGCAACACAAAGCGGTCGTCCGGAAGGATGACCGCTTTTTTGCGCCACTATGTGACCACTCGGAATTTTAAATGAAACTAGATCGATAGCCTCGCGCGGAGCTGTTTTTTCGATTTATCGTCGAGAATGCTGCCGCTGAGCACGGAGAAAAAGTATTCCTCAAGCGCGGGCGTAGGATGCAGCATGCGGCAAATGAGCAGCGTTTCCAGAAAGTCCAGCAGGATTAGTTTTCGCATCGTGTCCTTATAGTCCATCAGCGAAACCCGCAGGATGGCGTCGCAAATCGGCTCCGTATACTCCGGCTTTGCGCGCAATATCTCCGGTAGCGCTTGCGCGCACTGCCGCACGGTGATTGGCTTCGGGTCGCCTAAAAGCGCAAGATAGCGCGGCAAACTTTGGCGGAGCTTTCCCGCCGCGTCGTGCCGTACATTGGCGGAGATCAGCATCGCTCCGATACTCCGTTGATAGGAGTTTTCGCTGGTTAGCTTCGCGTCAAACACATCCCAAAACGGATACACGTCCGCGCGGATAGCCGAGCGTTCCTTGAGCAGCAGAAATGCGGGATAGCGAATCTTGTCCTCGGCTGAGGCGAGCTGCTCCACAAGCGCTGGAATATCCGCAGAACTGAGCGCCGCGGCATAATCCGCCGCGTTTTCAGGCGTGACGAGTGACATCGTGTTGGAATCGATCATAAACAGCACCCCATTATGGTTTCATGCATTGCATCGGTGTGTACCGGATTCCGTCCCGCACCTGCTCGCCGGAGACCGGCTCAAAGCCGAGGCGGCGATAGATTTCCACGGCGTAGGGCGAGGAATTGACCGTCATCCCGTCCGCGCGGCAGGCATTCCAAGCCGCCGAGAAGAGCGCGCGGCCGATCCCGCGATTTTGATGCGCGGCATCCACGAAGAACAGCGCGATGTGGCTGCTGCCGCGCGTCGCGAGCACGCCGCGCACGAGACCCTCCTCAAACGCACCGTAGAATGTCAGCGCGGAGACCGCGTTTGCGTCCCGAATGAACGTGAGGAACGTTTTGATACCTTCTTCGGAATACTCCGGCGCTTCAAACGCCATGAATACGCGCTCGACCAGCGCGAGCGCCTCCGGCATCTCCGCGGTTTGGAGCGGACGGACTTCGATGAATTCTGCTTTATTCATATGCTTGTCGTGAGCGAGATCATGTCTCGCGTGAAAGCTTCCGCAGCCGCTACAAGCGCTGCATTGAGTGCCTGCGAGTCGTCGAACGTGTACGGCTTTGGCAGATCATATGCGATGATCGCGTCAACGCCCGGCACCAGCGTACTCAGCGAATACTTGCCCAGTGGCAAAGGCCGGAGCGCCTCGGAAACGCGTTTTTGAATGTCCCGATTTCCGGCGGCAAGCCAGAGAGAAAAAATTCCCGTGTCGTGCAGAAACACGAGCGAAATCTTCAGCCGCTTTTCCGCAAGCTCTGCCGGTGCAAACGCGACAAAGCTCATGTCCATGTATCCCTGATACAGCGCGCCGACCGTGTCCGCGGGATGCGCGGACTTCCACGCGGACTGAAACAGCGTGAGCGAGGCGAGGATTCCGCGATAAGCGCGCGGAAAGCGTCCGTCTGCAACGGCACGGCTATAATCCTCGATGCAAGCGCTGAGGGACTCGGTCGAATTCGTCATAACGCTTCTCCACTCTGCCGGTGTGCCAGCTCGTTGAGTTGAACCATCGTGTTCCAGTTGCGCGCGGTTGCATCGGGAAACGCCCGCTGTAACTTTAACGCGAGCTTGGAGGTGCGAATGCTTTGCCGGAGCAGTAGATAGACCGTTCTGCCCGACAACACATAGGTATCGTCCTGCGCAGGCAGGTCCGCGAGCTTTTTGAGCGTATCAGCGGAAGGCTCTT
Organism: Christensenellaceae bacterium; assembly: GCA_963667195.1. Taxonomy (GTDB): domain Bacteria; phylum Bacillota; class Clostridia; order Christensenellales; family CAG-138; genus UBA7703. Next base: position 101,007 of record OY762962.1, on the reverse strand, counting down.
TCGGCAAGAGATACACATGGAAGCTCTCGCCATCCTGATTTGCCGCCTGTGCCTGCGCAATCTCTTCTGCGGAAAACGGGCATTGCTCAATGATCGCGGCAAATTCCGCCACACTGCGCAGTACCGCGACGGTCGTGATGTTTGCTCCGTCTTTCATTGCGCGCTCTATCGCTTTCGCTGCGTCCTGCTCCGATAACGCGGAGTCAAGAAGCACATTTCCGCTTTGAATATAGGTCGAAACGCGGGAAAAACCCGCGTCTTCCAGCAATTTTCGAAGCGCGTCCATGCGAATGCGCCCGTTTGTGCCAACGTTGATGCCGCGAAGCAGCGCGATGTAAGACTGCATCATATCATGCTCCCTCCAGACAATCCTGCATAACGGTTGCGATCGCTTCCGCGAGCGCTTTCGGGTTGTCCAGCGCCATCGAATGTCCCGCGTCGGGAATGATCTCGACGCGAACGCCGTGCGCGGGGAGCATATCTATATCCTCGCTGGGCAGCGACCGCGCACCAAAGAGGAACGCCTTGGGTTTGCCGAGGTCGTAAAGTTGTTGCCGCCACGAGGGTGTACCGCCGCGCATCGCGGAGCGGGAGATCCGCCATGCAGCCTCCGGCAGCCAATGCGCGAGAGTTGCAGCCCAGAGGGGATTACTGCGTCGTGCGCGGGCGAGTATATTCTGATAACCGTGTGCAAGGAACGCCTCGCTGCTCTGCGAGCCGATCTTGCGGCTGGTTGCGCCTTCGGAACTCGGGTCGAGATTGCTCTCCGTCAAAATCAGCATCCGAAGCCGCTCGCCGAGCAACCCTGCAAGACAGATTGCGACAGCTCCGCCGAGGCTGTGGCCAAACAGCACGATATCGCGAAGATCGAGCGCGAAGAACATTTCGTTGAGATATGCTGCGTGTTCCTCCACGGTATAACCGAACTCCGTCGGTTTGTCGCTGTAGCCCGCGCCCAACAGGTCGATGAGCAGCGCGCCGCGCCCGCGAAGTGCGGGTTGAGCCAGAACAGCGGGATACTCAAAGGAGCTGGCGCAACCTAGCCCGTGTAAAAAGACGAGCTTCGGTTCCGCGCCGGGAAGCTCGTGATAGCGAACGGCATAGCCTTCTTTTTTGAGGGTGTATTGTTTCATTGCTTTGTCACCTAGTTCCGCACATTCATAGATTTTTGAGTAAAATCAATGTATCGCGTTATTTCTCGGAGTTTTCCTGCGAAAGAATGTGAAACGAACCGACCGGACGGACAGAGCGCTGATAGACGCGGATTGCGTTCCGCGTTCGCTTTGCTTCATAAAGTGCCTCGTCCGCCTGATTGAACAGGCGCGTGACGCCGTCGGATTCGTTATAAGCCGTGAGGCCGAAGCAGGCGGTCGGCCGGAATGAGGTGACTCCCTCAAGGTCAATGCGACGGATGCGAATCTGTGCGCGCTCACAGAGAAGCTTTGCTTCCTCGATGGTCGTGTTCTTCAGAATCAGGCAAAACTCGTCTCCGCCGTAGCGAAAGACGGAGGATTCCCCAAAATAGTCACACAGAACGCAGGCAAACTCCATCAAACAAAGGTCACCCGCCTGATGGCCGTAAAGGTCGTTGACGGATTTGAAGTGATCGATATCCGTAATGCAGAACACCAGCGGTTCGGTCGGAGCGTGTTGTTCGAGAAGGCGCATTTCGTCGTGGAGGGCTTTGCGGTTATACGCGCCCGTGAGCTCGTCAAACAGCATGGACTCCTTCAGCAGCTCCCGCTCGACCTCGCGCCTCAGGCTCGCTTCGTTTTTTCGCCGCTCGTAGTAGATTGTCACGCCGGAAACAAGGCTGCAACCGACGAGAATGGATATCACGACGGCGAAATCCACCATGCGGTTGGAGCTCGCAAACACGCTGACTTTATCCAAATCCCAGAAGATAAACAGCTCGGAGACAGTCAACGAGATCAGCGAAAGAGCGGAAGTAATGCCCGTCAACTTGTAATCCGCATAGGTCGTCGTAAGAAAGATCGCAACCGCATAAAGCGCGTAGATGGGCACAAATGCGCAATGCGCTGTATAGTAAATGCAACATAATGCAACGAAGAGCAGAGAAACGACATATTGCTTTGATTTCTGAGATATCCGTTTTAACCGCAGTAAATAGTACGCGGTCAAAAGAAGAAGCGCAGAAACTCCGCTCGGGGCAGCAATGAATTTTAAGATATAAAGTGGAACTGTGGTGGTTAAGATATCAGAGCCCGCGATATAAAACGCAAGACCGATTTCCACAAGGAACGCGATCGCTACTAGAACCATTGAAAGACGAAAGTGCAACAGCAGCCATTTGTCCAAAATGCTGTTTAGCTCGTTGCGAATCGATTCTATTTGAAGTGTATGTGGGGAAGAATCTTCCATGTATTTACCCCGCCGTACTTATTTTTCGTGTAGTTGGTAGCGGCAAAACGAGGACGATTTCCTCAGCGCCAGCTTTGCAACTCAAGAATATTTCCCTCCGGATCGGTTGCGTAGACCACGGTGATCGTCCGCCCGTCTGCATATCGGCTCTCTACGAGTTCGCCAATCTGTCCACCGCCGTGCGCTAGCACAAGACGGAGTGTTTCCGCGACATCGTCCACCGCAAACGCGATATGCGCAAAGCCGCTTGCGTTTACGGCCTTTACTGTTTGCGGCAGGACGGAATCGTAGCCGAAGATTTCCAGCGTCGGCCCGCCTGCGGGGTATCCCGGCAGGGCAAGATGCTCGCCGAAGATATGAGCACCCGGAATGCCGGTGAGGCGATCGACCCACTCGCCGGAGAGATCGCGCGTTTCGCCGATGCTTTGGCAGCCCAGCACATCCCGGTAAAACGAAATCAAGCTGGAGACATCTTTCGCGATTAAATTGGCGTGCGAATAATGAATCATGCCAAGTCCTTTTCCGCCAGATCAAGCCACATGACGTGCAGACCGCCGTTCGCTTCAAGCTCGCGATAGCCTGCATCCTGAAACATATGTAGCGTGCCGCGATATCGTCGCTGACCCGCGCCCTCCGCTTCGACCGGAAGCGCGAGCATCGCGTCATAGCCAGCCGCGCGATAATCTGAAACGGCTCTTGCAATCAACATGCGCGCAAACCCCATGCCGCGATAGTCTGGATGGATCACAAAGCAGATCGTGCAGGCGACGCGCTTGCCTTGACAGAGCGTTTCCGCTTCCTCGCGAAGCCGGAGAAACGCCGTGATATCGTTTGTGTTGCACCAACCGACGCAGGTATCCCCGTCAAACGCCAGATATCCGCGCATGCGTCCCGCTTCGATCTCGCGCAAGGCTTCCGCGCGATTTTCTTCCAGCGTGCGCGCCATCCACTCCTCACGCGAGCAGTCCAGATGATAAAACCTGCAAAAGCAGGATGCCCAGTGCGGTGTATTGGCAAAATCGAGCTGGGTCAGATAATCGCAGAATGTCTGCGCCAGCGCGGGTGTGAGCGGCTGAATGGTGAGCTGCATTGCGCGACTCCTTTCAGGGCAAGGTTATATTTGTACCTAGTATAACATTGTAAGAAGTAAAACACGATTCTGAATTTGTAAAAATCGGCGAAAAATCAACGGGCGTTGAGAATTTTCGTTTAATTTTGCAGACGAGAAACCTTGCTGAAAAATACGCTTTACGAACTTGAAAGTGCGTGATAAAATAAACGTGACCGAAACGGTCGCGATAATGAAATGACTACATTGGAGCGAGCCAGATGCAATCAGCGGACAACGAGAAAAAAGAGCGGGCTTTGACAGCTGCCTGGGAGATTTTCGCGCGGTTTGGGTACGAGAAGGCATCCATGCAGGATATCGCCGAAACAGCAGGGGTCTCCAAGAGCGTTGTGTTCAAGTACTACGAATCGAAAGAAAACCTGTATCGAACGGCGTTTCGCGTAGCGAGCGACGAGATTGCGCGGGCAGATGCGGAAGCGGCAAGTGCTGCAACAGAGTCGGAAGATGTTTTCACAGCTCTAAGAAAAACGGTGGATGCGCGCATGCGCCTCTTTGCCCGCGCGCCGTATGTGTATTCGTTTTCATACACCGCGGCATATGACACGGCAGAGCTGCCGAGGCAGCTTGTGCTGGAAGAGTTTGCCAAGAGAGGTGTTACCAAGCAGGATACGGCGCGATATAACTGCATCCGGAAGGATGTTTCCCCGCAGCGCGCGAAACAGATGATCTTCTGGATCTCGCAGGGGTTCTTGGGCGATCAGCTTGCGCGCGGAGTCGCAGAACCGGAGTCGCTGAAACAAGCGTATCTGGAATGGGTGGACCTGATGGAATTGCTTCTGAAAGAAAGAGGGAATGATGAGCATGAATCTTCAAAGTGAGCAAGAACGGCACGGCGGCGTGGAAGGTACGCCGAACGTACAGAAGAGGATGTTGACCGTCTGCGGCGGGCCTATCTGCGTCTATGAGGCAGGGGATAGCGACCGCGCGCCGATCGTGCTCCTGCACGGTGCAATGTATGACGAATCGCGGTTCATTTGGGACGCGTTGTTTCCCGCGCTGTGCGAGCGGTATCACGTGTTTGCCATCGATACCCCGCGTCACGGCGGCTCCCGTCCTTGGGAAGGTGAGCTTGACCGCGCGCGCTTGATGGAGATCCTGGCGCAGACGTTTACGCTTCTCGGGTTAGATCGCTTCAGCATCGTCGGGCTCTCGATGGGCGGCGGGCTCGCGATCGAGTTTGCGAGTTTGCACCCGGAGAAGATCGCGTCTATGGTGCTGTTTGAGCCGGGCGGGCTCGGCGAGCACGTCGATCTGCAGCTGATCACATGGCTGTATCTCAAAACGCCGGGCATGCTCCGTATGCTCAGCCGCCGTTATGTGAAGCTGGAAGATCCCGCAATCGAGAAGCTTCTGCTCACGATCTTCACGAAGGGAACCAAGCCGGAACATCCCGCGCGGCTGACCGCGATCCTCAAGGACGAGATTCGCGGCAAGTTCGAGTGCGGTGAAAACGACATGGACGATTGGCAGATCGGCGCGATTGCACCGTTTCACCTCAAATGGAACCTGCTGGAGCAGGTGCGTACGATCGCGTGCCCGACGCTCTGGCTGCGCGGCGAAAAGAGCACGCTCGTCAAACAGAGCGAGATGGAGCGCGCCGTCGCGCTCGCGCGGGAAAACGGAGCGCATGCGGAGCTAAAGGTGATCCCGAACGCGGGACACATCCTGCCGCTGGAGCAGCCGGAGCAGGCAAACGTGGAGGTGCTTGCGTTTTTCGATCAAACGCTTATATGATCGACTGTTGAGTAATCAAGCTTAAAGAAAAGCGCCGAACTCGAAAGGTTCGGCGCTTTTGGTATGCGTGCACTTGCTTATTTTGACAGAAACTGCTCAATCGGCGTGCGCCAATAATCGTAGATCGCCTCCGGGTAAAATCCGCAGGAGAGATAGAGATGATGCGCGCGTGCGTTGGTGTTGTCCACCTCGATGAGGATGCCCTTCGCTCCCTGCGCGAGCGCCTCGCGTAGCAGCAGCGCCACCAGCCCGCGCCCGATTCCCCGGTTTTGCAGATTGGTACGAACGCCGAGTCCGAACAGCGTCGCCTCGCCGTTGTCGTAGCCGAGCGCACCGATTGCGACCGGCTCGCCGTTGAGCCGCGCGAGGTATTGCCGCCGCGTTTCGGACTCGAGCGCAAGCGAAAGAAAGCGTTCCGCGCGCTCCGCTTCCTCCGAAAAGCTCTCGGCACTGATACGCGACATATCGGCAAGGTCGGCGTGCGCCGCGCGGTGCAGCGCCAGTCCCTCCGGTATCGCGAGCTGATCCGGCGAGAGGGATTGGTCGTAGCGGAGCGCATACTCGGTGTGATCTGGATGTAAATGAAAGCCGCGCAGCGCCGCGGCTCCATCCACCGACTGCGGTTCGCAGACCAGCAGAAAATCCGGAATGTGCAACGTTTTTGCCTGCTTCGCCGCAACGGAGAGCAGCGCGCGGAACACGCCGCGCCTGCGAAAAGAGGGATGCGTGAGTCCAACGAGCTCCGCTTCTTCCAGCGACGGGCAAAGGAACGTCATCGCGCCAATGAGCTGCCCTTCTTCATAAGCAACAAACAGGCACGGTGCTTCCGCAGAAAAATTCATCGTTGGGTCTAGAAACAGCGACCCTTTGAGCCCATCGTGCGCCTGACAGACGCGCTCCAGCTCGCGTACCTGTTGCACCACGGGCAATTCCGGATGTGTGTAAGCGTCGATATTCAAGCGTCTCGCTCCTCTCATATCCAATCGACTAGGTAGTTCGTCTTTATCGGTTCAGGACGCCGCCGTGATAGCAGATCACGAAAGTGCCCCACGCGTTAGCCCACTCCTAAATCAACGCTAGAATCGTGATCGTTTCCATGCGGTTCTTCATCCTTCGGGAGTATGATTCTTCCGGGCAAGGTCGCGCGCCTCGGCAAACGCCTCGACGCTGCGCTCGACATCCGCATGCGTGGTGCGCCAGGAGCAGACGCTGACGCGAATCACAGGTTCATTTCGCCAGACCGCGCCGCCGCACCAGCAGACGCCGCCGGACTGGATTCCGGCAAGCGTTGCCCGCGTTAGCTCCTGTGAATCGCATGCGACGACCAGCTGGTTATAGACCACGTCGTTTAGCACGCGAAATCCGCGTTCCGAAAGGAGCCGCGCAAAGTATCGAGCGTTTTCGCACAAACCCGCCACCAGCGTGTCCACACCGGATCGTCCCAGCGAGCGAAGCGCCGCCCAAAGCTCGATTCCACGCGCTCTGCGGGACATCTCCGGCGTATAGAGCATACCGTCGCGCTCCTCGCCATAGAGTAAATACGATCCGGTCGCCTGCATGGTCTGCACCAGCGCGGCGCGGTCGCGGCAAAATACGATGCCGTTGTCGTAAGGCGCGTTGAGCGTCTTGTGCGCGTCGCATGACCAGGAATCCGCGAGCTGCATCCCCCGCGTTTGCGGTTTTGTCTCTTTGCACGCTGCTGCCCAGAGGCCGAACGCGCCGTCCACATGCACCCATGCGCCATCATTGCGGGCGCGCGTGCAGAGCGGCTCAAAGGGATCAAACGCGCCGCCGTTGACGTTGCCCGCCTGCAGGATCAGGAGTGTATTGCCGTCCAGATCGGGCAGGTGCGCGGGATCGATACGCCCCTGCGCATCGACGGGCGCGAGCACGACGTTTTCGCGACCCATGCCGAGGAGCGAGAGCGCCTTGAAGACGGAGGAGTGCGCCTGCTCGCCCATCACCACGCGGACGATGGGCGCGCCGTATAACCCGCGCGCGCGCACATCCCAACCTTGCCGCAGCAGAAGCGTGTCCCGCGCAACCGCGAGCGCGCAGAGCGTAGCCGTGGAGGAGCCGCTGACGAAACCCGCGGCAGTGCCTTCGGGCAAATTCAGAAGATCTACGAGCCAGCGTTCGCAGACGTCCTCCAGCTTTGCTGCCAGCGGAGACATGACGGAAAGCGCGGCGTTTTGATCCCACGCGTCCGCCATCCACCGCGCGGCGAGCGAAACGGGGAGGATGCCGCCGTTGACGAAGCCGAAATAGCGCCCGCCGCCCTGCGCGGAGAGGTTGGGCTGACCTGCCTCTTGCAACAGCGCGAGGATTTCTTTCGCGGATTGCGGGCCTTGCGGCAACGCCTCATCAAACGCGCTCAGCGTGCGCTTGCTCTCGCCGGAAGGAACCGCGGGCATTTCGCTCACGTGATCGATGTAATCAAACGCGTATGCCTTTGCCTGCTCTAGTATCGTTTTTTGTTCCAGCTGGCGGTTCATCTCCCGCTGGAGATCGGTTTGGTCTGTCATATATTCTCCTAGTTCAATACACTTGCTTCTCAGTGAAAAAACAGCGCGATGAGCTTTCCCAGCATACGTGCAAACAGCACACGCGGGGTGTGCTTTTGCGCGGCGTCATAATACCATCTGCCGTAATCGAGCCAGCCGTTCTCCTGCCAGAAGCGGTAGTCGAAACTCGCGTGATCGACGCGATCCCGCTTCCAAAGCGTCTGCTGCACCGTAAACGCAATCAGCGAATAGAAGGACGGACGAAACGGCAGCGTCAGATCGCGCACGAATCGCGCGGCAGTGGCGGCAATTCGCTTGCCATAACGCTTGTTGACCTCTTCGCGCGGCGTGAGCGCGCCGAGGCTGAGTTGCATCGTCGCCACGGTTTTGATGCCCCAGGTGCCGAACGCTTTGGTCATTGTCGTCACTGCATGGCGGGAGGAGCCGATACCACTTGTGGTAAATAGCAGCGCCCGCTTGCCGTAGAGTGCAGGACGGTGGCAGAGGAACGCCATGCGGTCGATCATCGTCTTGAGGATGCCGTTGACGTCTTCCACGTAGACGGGACTCGCGATGATGTAGCCGTCGGCGGAGCGCATGCGCTCGTACAGCGCGAGCAGCTCGTCCTGCTGCGGGCAGGCCGCCTCTCCGCGGTCAAAACACGCGCGGCAGCCGATGCAGGGCTTGAGCGCGAGGCGTGCGAGCGATACCCGCTCGCAGGTCAACGCCAGCCCTTTCTGTTTGGCCATCGCAACAAGGTTTTCTTCCAGCAGATCCATTGCGCGCGCGGTGTTGCCGCCGGCGCGTCCGCTGCTGTTGAGCAACAGGAGCTTCATATTGCCTCTCAAACCCGCAGGATCGTTTTATCCAAGCCGCGCCTGTTCCAGCGCCGCTATATCGAGCTTCTTCATGCTCAAGAACGCTTCCGTGATGCGCTGCGCTTCCTCGGGCGTTGCGGAGGAGAGCATCTCGCTGAGCTGTTCCGGCACGATCTGCCATGACAGCCCGAATTTGTCCTTGATCCAGCCGCACTGTTCCGCCTCGGGAACGGCGGAGAGCTTCTCCCAATAATAATCGATTTCGGTTTGATCGCGGCAGAGCACCATGAACGAAAACGCCTCGTTAAACGGTTCCTCGCCGCCAAAGCCGTGATCCATCGCGACAAACTGGAATCCCAGCAGCGTCATCTCCGCGTAGTTGGTCTTTGCGCGCAGGTCCTGCGCTTCGCCGGGCCCATAATGGTTGAAATACCCGGGAACGCTGTCGGGGAATACGCTCTGATAAAACGTGAGCGCTTCCTCCGCTTTTCCGCAGACCTCGGCGGAGAAGAGCAGAACCGGGCGAATCTTTTGCGCGATCTCGTCTGTCTCGAAATAGCAGAGCTGCCAGTCGAGACCGAAGCGATCCTTGAGCCAGACATAGCGCTTGCTGAAGGGATATGCGTCGAGCGGCATCAGAATGCTCGCGCCTTCGCCTAACTTTGCGTAGAGCGCGTCCACCTCCGCCACGCTGCGGCAGGTGACCATCATGGAGATGGCGGAGTTGAGCTCGAAATACGGGCCTGCGCTGATGGCGCTCATCTCGACGCCGCCCAGCGAAAACTCCACCGTGTCCACGTCTCCAGAAGGAGTACCGTGCAACTGGGAAATGCTGGCGATATCGGCCTGATCAAAGATACTGACATACCATTTTGCCGCTTCGACGGCCTGCGTGTCATACCAAAGGTGCGGAACGATCTTCTGCATGGTGACATCCTCCTGTTAAATTTCGCGATTCAGCGTGAGGGGATTAGGGTGCGATGCTCTTTTTCAGCGCGGCGCACATGAGTTCCTGCTCGCTTACGATGTCGCTGGCGTAGGGATAGTGCACAGCCACGCGGTCAAACGCCGTTTGAAAACTTGCTGCTTGTTCCGCGTCCTGATCGCGCAGGATCGCCACGGCATACTGCGTGCGTAGAACGCCTGGGAAACGCTTCATCGACTTCATGAATTTGAGCTGCTGTGCATCGAGGAGCGCGGTTGCCTCGCTTTCCTGATCCATCATCAGTGCGCAATACGCAAGATCGCACACCAATAGCCCGCGGTGAATTCCGGCGATCGCGGCATTGGACGCGAACAGCGCGCGGATGCTCTCGGCCGTTTCGGCATAGTTTTGCTCATCCAGCAGGCGATTGCAGCGGTAGACTTCGATGGTCGCGATCAGGGCGTTGGTTGTATCCGCGGAAACAGGTGTTTGAAACCAACCTTCCGGCATGTCCTTCAGGCGATCACCCGCTGCGATCCGGCCATGAATCTGCATCATTTGGAAGAACGCAAGCACGGCCTGCGGGTCCTTTTTGAGGGAGCGCAGGGTGTTGCCGTCGTTATCCAGCATCGAAAGCCGCATAGGAATCGCGTTCATGAGCCCAATGGTGAGACCGATGATCGCGAGCGCACTCAGAAGCGGCGAGAGGAAGGAAGTGCGCGGGGTGACGACATACAGCAGCGCAAAAACGGCACTTGTGACGAAGTTTGCGAGCGCTCCGCCCAGAAAATAGAGCTGGAACGGGGCTCGTCCGTCCTCGATTTGCGGCGGAAGCATCAGACACTGGCCGCCGGTCCCCGCGATGGAGAGCGTCTTGAACTTGAGCCGGTCTCCATCCTTGAAGAGCATCAGCGAGCCAACTCGGAAGGAGGAAAAACGATACCCGCTCACGAGTCCGCAAACGAGGTGTCCCGCCTCGTGCAGAATCAGCTGCGCATAGATTGCGATGAAGAGATAGACCATCGTGATCACAATCGGAAGCGGGAAGGGAAGCCCCTGGTAAAGTCCGGTTAAGTCATCCAGCAGGAGCCCGATGCAGAAGCCGCCGGCAAAGCCGACGATAAGGAAGATTGCAATCGGGATGAGTTGTTTTGGGTTCCATTTCTTGGCGTCAGGTTTTCGCATGTTGTTTAATTGGTTCTCCGTCGTTCGATTTTTTTGATTTTTCATCATACGATTGTGTAGGGCATGGATCTACTACAAGATTCGTTTTAAAAACACCGTTCAGGGATAAGCGCCCTCGTAATACGGGTCAGTCGCGACAAAACCGAGATCGGCATACAGCTTTTGCGCACGTTGCATGGTTGCGAGGGTATCCAGCACCAGTTCACGGCAACCGATCTCCCGCGCATCCGAAAGTACCCTCTCCGCCAGAGCGAGTCCGACCTTCGCGCCGCGAAAACTTTGCCGCACATTGAGCCGCTTCATCTCCGCGCGAAACTCGCTCAACCTTCGCATGGCGACGCATCCTGCGGGACTGCCGTCCACGAGCGCAAGATAGAGCCTGCCATCCGGGCGGGCATATTTTCCCGGCAGACGGGCGAACTCCTCGGAATAATTCTGATAACTCAGGTCGATGCCCAAAGAATCCGCATACTCGGCAAAGAGCGTTTTCACGTCCTCGATGCGCGATTCTCCGTCAACAAGCTCCAACTTCATAACGAAACACCCTGTGAATACTGTCTAGGAACGGTACTGATACAGAAAACGCGAATGCGCGCGATGATGAGTGCCCGCTACGATTTCGCGTGCTCCAGATAAAATGCCTCCAGCTGCTTTGCGGTTTGGCGGATGTCAAATCGCTCGATGAGTGCTTCCGGCGCGGTATCCGTGCGCGGGGCTTCGAGAAGCGCCTGTGCCCAGACAGCGGGTGCAGCATCGAGCGGAAGTTGCGTTACGCGAAACTCGTTGAGTTCCCGCGTGACCTGATCCGACACGACGCAGCTCAGCCCGTTTGCGAGCGCTTCCACCATCACGACGGGCAGACCCTCGTAGAAACTCGGCAGGCAGAAGACGTCCATCGCGGAATACAGCCGCTCCGCGTCGCGTCGCACACCGAGGAAACGCACCTGATGTTCGATGCCCAACGTTTTTGCGAGCGCGCGCGTTTCGTCCAACAATTCGCCTTCACCCGCGAGCATCAGGATCGCGTCGGGCCGAAGATCGAGAAGTGCTTGAAAAATCTTGAGTAAGAACGCATGGTTCTTTTGATACATAAACCGCCCGATGTGACCCACGACCTGCGTGGACTCACGCGCGCCGATCTCCTGCCGCACAGAAGCGCGGTTTTCCGGAGAAAACGAAAAGCGCATTAGGTCGATCGCGTTCGGCAACACCGTCACCCGACCGGAGGACACGCGAGCATCGCCATACATCCAGCGCGCGGCGGTGTCCCCGCAGGCGAAACAATGCGTGGCGAAAACCCGTGCAAACGGGCGCAGCAGGAGCTTAATCAGGCTCTTTGCGCCTTCGCCGCGGTGGGAGGTGCTGTGATTATGGCAGATGCGGACGGGCACCCGCGCGAGCCAAGCCGCGAAAAGCGGGAAAACATTCATTGTGTTGATCTCGGCGTGCACGACGGGGGAGGCGTTCTCGCGAAACAGACGCTTGAGCGTGCGGATATAGCGAAACGGATGTGAATACGAGGGAACGAGGTAGCAGCGTCCGCCGAGAGACTCAATCTCCGCGCGCTGGGGAAACGAGCAGGTTTCGTCCACAAAGAAGTCAAACTGCACGCGCGTGCGGTCGATAGCACGGTAATAGTTCATCACGACGGCTTCCACGCCGCCGTTTTCCATGATGCCCATGATTTGCGCAACGCGAACAGGGGATGGATTCATGCGTTTCTCCTCAAATTGCTCATGATAAAAAGATACCATATCGGCAAGGAAATTACCATGCCGTATGGCATCTTGATGCACATATAACGTGTGTGATTGGTTAGGCCGAGGGCTTCTGAAGATAGACGAAGGTAATGCCTGCGCCTGCTTCCTTTTCCGCAAAACGAACATATCCCGCGCGTTCATAGAGCCGAATGTTCTTCTCGCTCTTGCTGCTGGTGAAGAGCTCGTAGCGCTGGGCAGAGCATGCTAGCTCCACAGCCGAGAGCAGAGCGGTTCCGATGCCGCGCCCTTGAAACGCGGGATCGACGATCAGCTTTCCGATGCGGGCTGTGTCGCCTTCGTAATACGCGCGGACGGAGCCGACGATTCTGCCGTCTTCCTCCGCTTTGAGGACGACGCCGCGCTCAAACTCCGCCGCTAAGTCCGCGAGGGTTTGCTTCAGCGGCGGAATCGAGAAATTTTGCAGCAGAACCGCCTCACTCTGGTAAGCGCGGTATTGCAGATTCAGAATCGCGGGCAGGTCCTCTTTATTTGCGGGTGAGATCGTCATATATCGTCCTGTTCGGTTCCGGTCAGTTCTGGGACTCTTTCTCTTTCAATTGATCCCGGCGTTTGCGGAACTCGAGGATCGGCAGATCGCCCTGCACAAGGTTTTCTTTCATCTTGAATTCGCTCTTCTTCGGCAGCTGCGTCAGCACGACGCGGCGATCCTGATGTAGAATCACGCGGTTCGTTGCTGCGCCGAGCCCGCTGACGAGCTGCGCCAGCACCGGAACGCGCATGAACTTCTGGTAAAAGCGCAGGTAGATGTGTGTGTTTTCCTCGTCAACCGGCGCAAACGCGGCGAAGATGCGGAGTTTGTCCGAGATGATGTTTTGCCAGATATTCGGCATCTGCAACTGGAGGTGGAACAGCTTTTCGTAATTCTCAACCTCGTTCGGCTTCTCCGGCTTTTGCCCCTGATCCGGCTCGTTTTTGACGTAGAAGGTCATGCGGTTTCCGTTCCACTTGGCGACGGGCCCGTTGACGAGCGTCTTGTTGCCGCGGCCGATGGTCGTCTTGTGCACGAAGGGAAGATGCACGACGTCCAGCTGGTTTTCGATTGCGCGCGTGTAGTGAACACTCCAATTTTCGGAGATTTCACCGTAGCTGAAGCCGTCGGTGAGTTCCTCAAAGAACGGAATTTCCGGCAATTCCGCGTTGTAGTCGCCATACCACACCCAGATGAGACCGTAGGCATCTCTGGCTCGATAGGCGTTGACACGGTAGTTTTCCGGAACCTTCGCGTTTTTCCCGTTGGCGGGAATGAGGGTTACCTTGCCGCTGGCATTGTATTGAAAGCCATGGAACGGGCACTCAACGTGATTGCCAACGAGCTTTCCGGCGCAGAGGGACGCGCCTCTATGGCAGCACTTGTCATAGATGCAATGCACCTCGCCTGCGTCGTCCCGCCAGAAGACGAGCTTTTCCGATAGGCGCGTGACCCCGATCATCTTATTCTTTTTGACCTGTTTGGAGCTGAGCACGGCATACCATTGATTCTGAATCATAGGAGCGTCCTTTCTTTTTGTGATTGATACAACTTGTCGATTGAAAAACTTAAGACTCGAAATCGTTCGCGCGGTTCATCGCATTGCCTCTAAACCACACAATACCATGTATGGTAAGCGTTGCAGGAGCTTTACTAGCGAATTTCCAAATTATGAACAAATATATTTCAACACGAATGATACTTCTCCGGCTTGCTTTTGGCAATATACATCGCCTTGTCCGCTTGCTTGAGCATCTCCTGTGCGGGCATAGGCAAGGAGTTGTCACATATTCCGATGCTGAGCTTGAGCGGTATGCTCGTTTGCGGGTCGATCTGCACGGAGTACTCCTCCGCCGACTGGATGATGCGGGCTGCGATCTCCACCGCACCCTTGCGGTCAACGCCGGGAAGAATTGCCGCGAACTCGTCTCCGCCGATGCGGGCGATGGCATCATCCTGCCGCAAGGCCGCTTTCAGCACATCCGCTACGGATTTCAACGCTTTGTCGCCTGCGTCGTGCCCGTATGTATCGTTGATGAGTTTAAACTTATCGAGGTCCATCATCAAGACGCTGACAGGACGCTCGCCTGCGGAGCCTCGCATCAAACCCGTAAATTCCTTCATGAAGCTATCCCGATTCAGCAGCGAGGTGAGGAAGTCCGTTTCCGCCCGCGCGCGTAGTGCGGATTCCTGATTGCGCAGCTTGGTCACATCGCGAAGCAGCGTTACGGTTCCGATGTGCCGCCCGCTGTTGTGGTGCAGCGGGAACACGCGAACCTCGACAAAGCACGTGTCCGTGCACTGAATCGCGAGCTCCAGATTGCCGCCCTCGCAGGATTGCAGCAGCTGTACCCAATCCGGATACGCGCGAAAAAGCTCGCAGATGGGCATACCGGGCGCGGCCTGCGGCAGCTGCATTCTATCGCTCAGTATCTGCTTTGCATATGGGTTCAGGTCGGTCACGATTCCCTTGTTGTGCGCGACCACGACGCCGACGTCGATCACATCGAACACCTTCTCCCGCGCAATCGGCGAGAGCTGGAAAAACTTGTTCTTGTATAGGTTGTAGAAGAGAACGAGTGCGCCGGGCAGATAGATCGTCACGATCGGCAGATTGATCCGCGTTCCTTCCAAAAAGGCGGTCTTGAAGAACGCGAGGATGAAAACAAGCGCCGTTGCGAACAGCACGAGCAGGATTTGCCCGCGCTGACTCCGGGATACCTGGCGGGAGAAGACGAAAAGCGTGATGAGCGCCATGAACACGAGTATGTAGTTATAGGCGACGAGTATCACGCCCAGCGTTGTTTGATGAACAGACAGCGCATTGCCAAACAGGCTGCTGTAGGTAACCGAGTATCCGGTTCGCATCCAATGCGTATAAGAATCGGTGAAGATCAGCAGTATTGCAATGATCGGCAGGATCAGAAGATAGGGCAGGAAGCGCTTGAGCCGGTCGTAGCCTGCATAATCAATCGCGAAGTAGACACAAGCAACGGGAAGCAGAAACACGCCGATCTGTTCAAAATTCCTCCAAAAGAGCATCTGCTGCTCGGTATTGGAGTACATTTCGAGCAAAGAGCCGATTGCCCAAATCGTGACGAACACGATCTGGAGCACATATGCCTTCGAACCAGGAATATCCAGATTTCGCAGCGCGTAGAACATGACCGTGAACAGAAGAGCCAGCGAACAGCCAACCACAAATACATATAACAAAGACATCTGACGATCAAAATCCTCCTTGCGGGTTTCTTCTGATGATCTGTTGGAGGTACCTCCTGTTTTGAAACGGACAACGTGCGGTGCCTGTCGTGAGGATGGGCTTCATCCGGCAGATGGCGGACTATTTCTTCCATCATAACGTAAAACTGCATTCTTGGAAACATGGAGATGAGATCAACCGGCAGCGCGAATCATGTAAAAAACTAAAATACTGAAATAAAAAGTAAATTAACTCAAAATATTGCTAAAATGCGTGAATAACATGCTGAAGAGTACCGGGTTGAGTGGGAATAGCAGGCGGTTTCTAGTCAATACATCCTGCGTATTGAGGCGCGGAACAAATCATAGCGATGATGAATGAGAAATGTGCATATTTGAAACGTTTATGAGCTGTGTAAACGTGAAATAATCCCATACAAATGAACATAGCGTTCAATTTGTTCAAGAATAATGTAAATGTTGCAAAATCACAAATTCTCGTGTTACAACAGGATCGTACGTGATGATGATCGGAAGCATGTAACAAACCACAGCGGACGACAGTGTAAAAAGTGGATCATTCGGCAAGAATATACGATAATCAACAATAAATCATCAAAATGTATATGAAATTATTTATGATCCATTTGTGAACACTTACAAATCTTGAAATTACTACTTTCCTATATAAATGAAAAGATTTATAATCAAACCAATAAATACTTAACGCAACTAATATGTAACACTTGCAAAATCTTTGGCTATTTGCCGTCATTCGAGCTTGCAAGGCCATGAAATATCGACTCAATATTCGAGAAACATCATCGAGTATTGTGTTTTCGTCTCTATAGAGTGTTACATCAACGGAGCCGCCAGACTTTGCGAACGAAACGAATCCTGAACCAAAAGTTACGATGTCACAAATCATAAACGTATTCACTCGCTTGAATCATCGGTCACGAGACTACTTGGAGAACATCGGAGGACGCGACTATGCAGTTTACGACTAAGGGCGCAATCAAGAGATTTGGGAAGCGGGCATTTCGGATATTGATCTGTCTGATTATGGTGCTCCAAACGCTCTGGATACCGAACTCTGCGCTTGCTGCGAGTGCGTTCTATTTCCGTGGCTTTGGCTCGGAAAACGTCACAAGTAATACCTTTGCGTACGCGACGAGTGGGGCAACGGTGAGCGGAACGACGGTTACAGCCTCAGCCGGCTCAACCGAGGGCATGGCGGTTGGCCTCATCAATCTCAACGAGGATGGGCACGACATATCGCAGTCTGTCGATCTCGGCGGATTGGAGATTGACTTCTCCACGTTGACTACAGTAACGCAGGAAGGAACGAATGGCACTGAAAACGACGTTCCGACCGTAGACATCGACTTCTGCAGCACCAACGACATTGGAAGCTCCATTTCCTCCGTTCATCTCACGAAACCCAACAATGCAGTCTCCGGCGGAGTAACCCTTTCCTCCGGTGCACACATTCCCTCCGGTACGCGTTCCATTTTCATCACCTTGACGGGAACAAACACAAACGGCGACAACACGGTAGTATTCTCCAACACGAGCCTTGTGATTCGGGACGCGGGCGCTCCGAGCTGCAGCGTGGATTATAACAAGGACTGGACGAATCAGGACGTCACCGTTACCGTTACCGCCTCGGATGCAGACGCGGGACTCGAAGGAATCTACCGCGATGGCGCGCTGGTCTCAGCAACATCTCCGTACTCGTTCGTCGTCTTCAGCAACAACACGAGCTTCTCCATTTACGCAAAAGACCTCGCGGGCAAGCAATCGGATGCGATCTCCGAAACCGTCAACAAAATCGATAAGACCGTGCCCACCGCGCCGTCCTCCGTGCCGCTGAGCAACAGCGGCTGGAGCAATGCCGACGTGACGGTGACGATGCCCGCGCTCGGAACCACCAGCGGTGCCCCCGAACGCTATGTCTACCAGACGGGTACGTCTGCGTGGGCAGATCTGCCGGCCAACTACGCCATCTCCGCAAACGGATACACGACCATTCGCGTCGCTGTGGAAGACGCGGCGGGCAACCGCTCCTCCTACGCGGAAGCGACGGCAAAGATCGACAAACTCGCGCCGACCATCGGTACGCCGACGTTGACGGTGGGCAGCGGCTCCACCCGCGTGGACGTCACCGCCACGGAGCAAGGCTTGAGCGGACTCAAACGGTTTGCCTATGCTGCCGGAACACAGACCGCGGATTACTTTGCCGCGAACGGTACCGACATCGTCAGCAACACATTTACGATTACCACGGGTGGTAACTACACCGTGTTCGCCTCGGACAACGCAGGCAACACCGCGTTACTGCCGCTGTCTCTGACGACGGCACCGACGATGGCTGCGATTTCGGATGTCTCTATCGATGAAGATCAAACCAAGAATGTGCCTCTGACAGTTTCGGACGCGGAGAGCACACTCAGTGAGCTGAGCGTCAAAGTCACGACGACGAACGACGCACTCTTAAGCACGGTGACCGTCAACAAGGCGGACACCGGCATCAGCCTCGATATCACACCTGCCGCGAACCAGTCCGGTGGTCCGGTCACCGTCACGGTTGAGGTCAGCGACCCCGGCGGCCTGAAAGTCACGCGCTCCTTCAACGTCACCGTAAACGCGGTCAACGATCCGCCGGTGGCGCAGAATGATTCCGGCATCGTGTTGGACGAAGACACGACCGCGACCATCGACGTGCTCGCCAACGACACCGACCTTGCGGACGGCGACACGCTGAGCATCGCATCTGTTGGAACCCCTGCACACGGCAAAGCGCTGATCGTGCTCGGGAAAATCCGCTACACACCGGACGCGAACTATTCTGGTACGGATTCGTTCGTCTACACGGTTTCCGACGGCAAGGGCGGAACCGCGGATGCGACGGTTTCCGTCACGGTCAATAACGTAAACGACGCGCCCGTTGCAAAGCCCGACACGGCGACCGCGCGCGAGGATATCGCAGCGACAATCAATGTACTGAGCAATGACTTTGATGTGGATACCGCGGTTAATACAAGCGAACACATTTCGCTTCTCTCCAGCACCAACGGAAGCCACGGCACAACCGCGATTTCGGACGGCATGATCGTCTATACGCCCGCGGCGAATTTCAACGGCACGGACACATTTACCTATACCATCGAGGACAACAGCCGATTGACTGCCGAAGCAACCGTCACGGTGGTTGTTTCTCCGGAGTCGGACGATCCGATCTTCAACGCGCTTTCCAACGAATACACCATCAACGAAGACGCAAAGAACGCTGAAATCGCGTTTGAAATCAGCGACGTGGAAACGCCGCTCAACAGCGTGATGCTGCAGGCGGCTTCACTGAACACAGCGATTTTGGAGCAGAGCGGGATTACGATATCGGGCCTTGGCGATAACTCCGCCGCGGTCAAGCTTCTGCTTTCGCCGGTTGCGGATCAATATGGCGACGTTGATATTCTGCTGACGCTCGGCGACGGTTTCAACACAGTCGAACGAACGATTACAGTTCACGTACAAAACGTCAACGACGCACCCCGCGCGGGCGCGGACACGGTGAACTACACCGAAGGAGCGGCGTACGTCGATATTTCGATTGCGGATCTTCTGAAGAATGACAGCGATATCGAAGGCGACACCATCTTCTATGACGGGCTTGTGTCGCCCGCGACCGTCGGCACCATTGAGGAGCTCAACAGCACGACGCTGCGCTATACACCGGTGGGAAACTATGACGGGTCAGACAGCTTTACCTATTATATAAGCGACGGTGCGGCGAGAACGCTTGCAACCTGCACACTCAAGGCGACGGCTGTCAACGACGCGCCGACCATCTCGGTAGAAGAGGCTTCCTACCGTACAAACGAAGACACGAAGGTTGTCATCCCGTTCCGCATCTCCGACCAGGAGAGCAGCGCCGCCAGCCTGTCTGTCGTTGCGGCAACCAGCGACGACGACATTGCTACCACGGATGGTATGACGATCGTCAACAACGGCGACGGCACGGGTGAGGTGCAGATTACACCCGCGGCGGACGCAAACGGAACCGTGACGGTTACGCTGACGGTCAGCGACGGCGAAGCACAGTCTAGCGACAGCTTCCAACTCGTGGTCGATCCGGTTCAGGACGCACCGATTGCGGTAAACGACAAGGTCTATGTGCTCTACAGCGGCAGCCGCACCTTCAGTGTGCTGGAAAATGACCACGACGTGGATGGCGACACGCTCACGGTTGCGAATTTTGTAGAAGACCTTCCGGGAACGCTGAACTTTGACAAAGCGACCCAGAAGTTTACCTATTATCCCGCGATCGGTGAGAACGCCATCAACACGTTCACCTATACGCTCACGGACGGCAAGGACACCGCAAGCGCAACGGTTACACTCAATGTCTCAACCATCAAACACGCGCCGATGATTACCTCCATCGACAGCAAATATGTCGGCGAGGACGGCAGCATCAGCGGTATCAGCTTTTCTGTGACGGACGAAGATTATGGTGATACGGCGAGTATCACCGTTACCCCCGCGAACACGACGATTTTGCCGAACGATGCGGAACACATTCAGGTGACAAACCATGGTGACGGGGTATATTCGCTTTCGCTTACGCCGGCTGCGAACAAGTTCGGCACCACGAGTGTAACCGTCACCGTAACGGACAGCACATCTTTGACCGACAGCACAACCTTCAACCTTGTTATTATGGGACAAAACGACCCTCCGCTTGCGGTGAACGATGAGTTTACAATCAACGAGGACAGTTCGCTGGCGCTGACGCTGCTGGCCAACGACAGCGATCCCGACGGAGACACGATCTGGCTTTCCAGCATTTCCTCGGCTTCGCACGGTTATATCGAGAGCAACGGGCGTAATTACACCTACTATCCATACGGAGATTGGAACGGAACCGACACGATCACCTATCGTGTTTCAGACGGCAGAACAACCTCTCAGGCAACCGCAACCATTACGGTCAACCCGGTCAACGATCGACCCGTCGCCTGGGACGACTGGCGCGAACTACCGAATAATGTCGCAGGCGAAAGCGCGAACATCAGTGTCCTTAGCAATGATTACGACGTGGACGCGGGCGATGTCATCCATACATACCAAATCGTAACGGCGCCGCGGCACGGCACCGCCGTGATCAACGCGGACGGAACGATCACCTATACGCGCACCGAAGCTTCACTGGAAGGAAACGGCGCGGATTCGTTCGTGTACCGCATCATCGACCGCGAAGCCGCAACGGGGGAATACAGCTACGACGACGCGACGGTGCACATCGGCATTGAGTTTATCAGCTCGCTGTATACCTACGGGCGCTCGGTCACCTGCTATGAAGACGCCGATGCGTTTAACTTCGATCTCTCCATCAGCAACCCCAATAACGTTCCTTATACGCTCACGGTCAACACACCGACGACGCTTGGAACCTTTGAGGTGCTGGATAACAATACGGTTCGCTTTACGCCCGCGCCGGATCAATACGGTTACGCGAACATCACCTATACTGTGGAACAAAACAACGGTGGAACGGAGAAGAGTACCGGAACCATCTGGCTTCGCGTGTACCCGGTCAATGACCCGCCGGTGATTGACAGCGCGCCCGCAAAAGTGACCATGGATGAGGACACGGCTGGCGGAAGCACGTTTGATGTCACCTTCCACGATCCGGATTGTGCGAACAACGATCTCTACTTCTATGTATACACGCAAAACGCTACAACGACAGGGCCGATTCCGTTCCAGACGGGTTACTCGGTTTCCCGCAATGGCGGAACGGCAACCGTTACCGTCACGACCGCGGCAAATGTAAACGGAACCGGAGAAATCGTCGTTGGCGTGAGCGACGGCATCAGCTATGACGAAAAGGTAATCGACCTGACCGTGACGCCGGTGGACGATCCACCTGTTGTGAATAGCGTAGAGAGAACGATCTACGAAGACTCCAAAGTGACGTTTGCTTCACCCGGATCGGACAGCGAAGCGGACGGCGACACGACAAAAGAGTCGATTCTGACGGAAGATGCGCCGCAACACGGCACCGCGACGATCAACTCCAACCACACAATACTCTATGTGCCGGATGCGAACTTCTTTGGCACGGATATTTTCTACGTCACCATTACGGATCAAACCACGGCGGCGCTTTCCAGCCGCGCGAAGGTAACCATCAACGTTACCCCGGTTAACGACCAGCCGGAGATCTTCGATCTGGACTACTATCAGTCCACGCTCGAAGACACGGAAAAAGATGTGACCCTGACCGTTATCGATGTGGACAACGACCTCAGCGGTGCGGAGAGCTATACGATCACGTCCAGCGATCAGTCGCTTGTGAAGGACGAAAACATCTCCATCGTCAACGTGTCCGGCAATCAGATGAAGATTCACCTGATCCCGGAGGCGAATGCCAACGGCACGCTGGTGGTGAGCATTGTTGCGAGCGACGGCTCGTTGACCGCGGAAGGCGCGTTTGAACTCAAAGTCATTCCGGTCAACGATATCCCGATCGCGAACAACGACACGGGCAATATGGACGAGGCCGTCTCCACCGGCGCGGAATCCACGCCGCCGAAATCGACGACCACGCTCAATCTTCTCGCGAACGATTCGGATATTGAAGACGGAAAACCCAAAATCGTCTCGATTACGAATGTGGTCAACGGAACCGTGACCAACCTCGGCAATGGCTCCGTGACGGTCAGCGCGGACGGCGACAGCACCGCCGACGTGACGTTTACCTATACCGTGATGGATCGCGCAGGCGCAACTGCCAGCGCGACGGTAACGGTTACAATCAACCCGATGAACGACCCGCCGCGCGCCAAGGATGATTATCTGACGATCGACGAGGACGCGCAGCCCAGCATCAGTGTGCTGAGCAACGATTCCGACCCGGAGGGGGACACGCTCTCCATCTTAGCGGTCTCGGTTCCCAAGCACGGCACGGCGACCATCAACGGGACAAAGGTAGACTACGTTCCGACGAAGGATTATTACGGTACCGATTATTTCACCTATACCGTATCCGATGGAAACGGCGGTACTGCAACCGCGACGGTGCATATCACGCTCAAACCCGTCAACGATGCGCCGACCATCGAGCAGATTACGTCCGGCGAAGGCGGCTGGTCGATGGAAGAAGACACAACCGCATCATTCGACTTTGCGGTTGCGGACGCGGAAACCGCGGTGAGCGGACTGATCATCAAGATCACTTCTCTCGATCCAGCGATCATCAAGACCGAACAGATTTCGCTCTCGACCAGTGAGTCGGGGAACAAGACCATCACGGTCACGCCGGAAGCGAATGCGCACGGCGAAGCGCGCATCAAGTTCGTCGTCAGCGACGGACTGCTTTCCACCAATGAAACGTACTTCATCATGGTGATCAGCATGAACGATGCGCCTGTTGTCACCGCGGAAAAACAGCAGACCAAAGAGGACACCGCTCTCTCCGCTTCCGCCACGGCGACCGACGCGGACGGCGACAGCGTCACGTTTGCAAAATCGACCGATCCCGCCCACGGCACGGTCGTGGTATCGGCGGACGGCACCTATGTCTACACACCGTCGAAGGACTTCAACGGTGAGGACTCGTTCGTGATCTTGGCGGACGACGGCAACACGGTCAACCATGTCGGCTACGCGACGGTCTATATCACCGTTACGCCGGATGGAGACCCGCCCATCGCCGGAGATGATTCCATCACGATCGACGAAGACACGCCGAGCGTCATTCCGGTACTCGATAATGACAGCGATCCGGACGCGAGCTATGGCGACAAGATCTCCATCTATAGGATCTCCACGCCTGCGCACGGAACCGCGGTTGTCGATGATGGCGGCATTCTCTATACACCCGCCGCGGACTACAACGGAACCGACTCGTTCACCTATACCATCACCGACCTGGACGGCAAGATGGATACGGCGAGCGTCAGCATCACGATCAATCCGGTCAACGATACCCCGCGCGGAGGAAACGACACCGCGACGGTGCTCGAAGACCACTCGGTCACCATCGACGCCGCGGCGAACGACGACGTGGATGAGACGACGAACCCCACGCTGGAAGACGTCACCATTACGCAGGTGGACGATCCCGCGCATGGAACCGCCGTCATTGACGCGGGACTTAAGACCATCACCTACACGCCGGACGCAAACTGGTTCAGCCCAACGAATGAACCTGAAGTGTTCTACTATACCGCAACGGATAGCTCCGGCAAATCCGCGCAATTCTCAATCACGGTCACCGTAACCTCCGTCAACGACCTGCCGGTAATCACACCGGACAAGCTCGCGGATGTCGTGACCGACGAAGACACGGCAACGGGCGCCATCACCTTCACGGTGAGCGACATTGAGACCGCCGCGGGCTCGCTGAGCGTTTCAGTCACGCACAACAATAGCACGCTCCTGCCCACAGTGACGGTGACCCCGGACGCGAGCGGAGTATGCAGCTTTACGGTCACGCCCAAGGCGAACAAAGTTGGAACCGCAACATTCACGGTTACTGTGACCGACGCGGACGGAGGCACGGACAGCGACACCTTCAAGCTGACGGTGAACGCGGTCAACGATCTGCCGACGGCGACGGATGACGCGTTCACTGTCGCAGAAAACAGCTCCCGCGTATTCAACGTGCTTGCGAACGACGACGTGGACATCCTGCCCAACAACGGCGGCGACACGCTGACTCTGTTGAGCATTGCGACGCCGCAATACGGTACCGCGACGATCGAGAACAACCAACTCAAATATGTACCGGATTCGACGCGTCCCACCACGGCGAACTATACCGACGTGTTTACGTATACGATGAAGGATGCGTCGAACCACGAATCCACCGCGACCGTGACGGTGACCATCACGCCGGTGAATGATCCGCCGACGATGACCGCCATTGCGGACGTCACGGGAATTCTCGAAGACGCGCCGGATGGAACGGGAGCGATCTCGTTTAGCGTGACCGACGAAGAGGACGACGACGATACGCTGCAAATCACCATCGAGAGCAGCAATACGACGTTGTTCCCGCTTGGCAACATCACCGTCGTCAACCCGACGGATGACGCAACCGGTGCCCTGCGCACGGTCAAGGCGATTCCGGCGGCCAACCAGTTTGGCACGGGAAACATCAAGCTCACGGTCAGAGATGCCCAGGGGCTCACCTATAGCAGAACGTTCTCGGTGACGGTCGAGTCGGTCAACGACATTCCGACCAACGGAAACGAGTCGTTCGAGGTGACGGAGGACGTGGAAAAGCAGCTCGACGTGCTCACGGGCATCGACGTGGACTACGCGAGCAATCCCGCCGATTTCACGGTAAAGAGCATCGCAACGGCGCCGACCCACGGCACGGCGTATGTTGCCGCGGACGGAAAGTCGATTTACTACAAGACGGCGCAGGATAGCAACCTGCCGGATTCGTTTGAATATACCATTCACGACGCATACGGCGACGCGGACTATACGTTTACCGCCTCGATTACGGTCATTCCGGTCAACGACGCACCGGTGATCACATATACGGGGGCAGCTAGTTACGAGACATATCAGGGCATTCCGAAAAACGGCATTCCGTTTACGGTGACGGATGTGGACAACGTGAC
The DNA here is from genome assembly GCA_963667195.1 of Christensenellaceae bacterium. GTDB lineage: Bacteria > Bacillota > Clostridia > Christensenellales > CAG-138 > UBA7703. Next base: position 75,736 of record OY762962.1, on the reverse strand, counting down.
GGACGCAAGCGGTACAGCTCCGGTTGAAGTGACCCTGAGTACGAAGAGCAGCAATACGCTCCTGCTACGAAACGGTATCAAAATCAATACGCTGACCGGAAACGATCGCAGTATCGATCTGCAGCCGTATCTCAAATGGAACGGCACCACAACGGTGACCATCACGGCGAAAGACCCCGGCGGACTGACAGCAACAGCGAGCTTCCAGCTAATTGTCAACAACGTCAATGATTCGCCTGTTGCCGTGAATGACTCGGGCATTATCGTCCAGGAGGACAAGACGACCGCGGTCTACGTGCTCGTCAACGATTTGGACGACGATTTACTGACGAACCCCGATACGGAGTTTATCAAGATCAAGTCCGTGGTGGACAATGACCCCAATGCGACCATCGTGCCCGCGAGCGACGGCCTCAGCGTGCTTGTCACGCCGAACGCCAACTATAACGGGCCGGTCAGCTTCACCTACACCATCGAGGATGCGCTGCACGCCGAGAGCAACAGCGCGACTGTTTCGCTCACGGTTTCCCAGGTCAACGACGCGCCTGTCGCGGGCAACGATACCAAGACCACCGTGGAAGATACGGCGGTTGTGATACCGGTGCTCGAAAACGACAGCGATGTCGACATGGACAAGTCGCTGAACGCGCATTGGGAACTCGAGAGCATCGGCGTCGTGATCACGGGAACCACGCTTGTCAAAGCCGCGCACGGCTCGATCTCGACCGACGGCACTACGATCACCTACACACCGAACAAGGACTACAACGGCAGCGACACCTTCCAGTATTACTGCTCGGATGGCGACACGCAGACGGTGGCAAGCGTGACCGTGACCATCACGCAGGTCAACGATGCTCCTGTGGCGAACCCCGACACGGCGAGGATCGACGAGGACTCCACGACAGGTTACATCGACGTCATGGCAAACGATACCGACGTCGATACCGGTGCTACGCTGAATCAGAACGATCAATACCTGACGAGTCTGTTCTCGGTGTCCGCGGCTTGGATCGACGATCTCTCGATCGGAACCGTCGATTTGACGGGTAACAAGATCAAATTCACACCCGCGACGAACTGGAACGGAACCGCAGTTGTCCACTATACGTTGCAGGATGGCTACGGCGCTTCGTGTGATTCCACGCTGACCGTGACGGTCGATCCGGTGAACGACCTGCCGGTGTTTAGCACCGCGCCGCAGAACATCACGATCTCCGAAGATGGCGCAAACGGAACAACCGACATCGTCGTTGGCGACGTAGAGACGGCAGCGTCCTCTCTCGCGGTGACGGTGACCAACAGCTCGAAACCGAGCCTGATCGCAACCACGGATGTGACGGTCACGAAGGGCACGAACGGCAACCGCACAATCACGGTGAACCCGAAAGACAACCAAAACGGTGAAGCCACGATCACCTTGCAGGTGGACGACCTGACGCTCGGCAAAACGACGATTACGTTTGTCGTCACGGTAACCGCTGTCAACGACGACCCGGTCGCCGACGATAAGACGCTGAACATCGCGGAAGACGCGAACACGCAGACGATCACGAAAGCGAGCGTCGCGCACGACGTCGATATCGCGACGAACCTGGACGTGCTCACGCTCTCGATCACGACGGCTGCCTCCCACGGCACGGCCGCGATTGACGGCAGCGGTAACATCACCTATAAACCGCTCGCGAACTTCAACGGCACGGACACGTTTGTGTACACCGCGACCGACAAAGAGGGCGCGACCGATACGGGCACGGTGACCGTGAACGTTTCCCAGGTCAACGACGCGCCTGTGACGGGCAACGACACTAAGACCACCGCGGAAGACACGGCGGTTGTGATACCCGTGCTCGAAAACGACAGCGATGTCGATATGGACAAGTCGTTGAACGCGCATTGGGAACTCGAGAGCATCGGCGTTGTGATCACGGGAACCACGCTGGTCAAAGCCGCGCATGGTTCGATCACGACCGACGGCACGACGATCACCTACACGCCGAATAAGGACTACAACGGCAGCGACACCTTCCAATATTACTGCTCGGATGGCGACACACAGACGGTGGCAAGCGTGACCGTGACCATCACGCAGGTCAACGATGCTCCTGTGGCGAATCCCGACACGGCGAGGATCGACGAGGACTCCACGACAGGTTACATCGACGTCATGGCAAACGATACCGACGTCGATACCGGTGCTACGCTGAATCAGAACGATCAATATCTGACGAGTCTGTTCTCGGTTTCCGCGGCCTGGATCGACGATCTTTCGATCGGAACCGTTGATTTGACCGGCAACAAGATCAAATTCACGCCCGCGACGAACTGGAACGGAACGGCAGTTGTCCACTATACGTTGTTGGATGGCTACGGCGCTTCGTGTGATTCCACATTGACCGTGACCGTCGATCCAGTGAACGACCTGCCGGTATTTAGCACCCCGCCCCAGAACATCACGGTCGCGGAAGACGGCGCAAACGGCACGACCGACATCGTTGTTGGCGACGTGGAGACGGCAGCGTCCTCTCTCGCGGTGACGGTGACCAACAGCTCTAAACCGAGCCTGATCGCCACCACGGATGTGACGGTGACAAAAGGAACCAACGGCAACCGCACGATCACGGTCAACCCGAAGGATAACCAGAACGGGGAAGCCACGATCACCTTACAGGTGGACGACCTGACGCTCGGAAAGACGACGATCACGTTTGTCGTCACGGTAACCGCAGTCAACGATAACCCGGTTGCCGACGACAAGACGCTGAACATCGCGGAAGACGCGAACACGCAGACGATCACGAAAGCGAGCGTCGCGCACGACGTCGATATCGCGACGAACTTGGACGTGCTCACGCTGACTATTACAGGCGCTGCCTCCCACGGCACGGCGGCGATTGACGGCAGCGGCAACATCACCTATAAACCGATCGCAAACTTCAACGGCACGGACACGTTTGTATATACCGCGACCGACAAAGAGGGCGCGACCGATACGGGCACGGTGACCGTGAACGTTTCCCAGGTTAACGACGCGCCTGTGACGGGCAACGACACCAAGACCACCGCGGAAGACACGGCGGTTGTGATACCGGTGCTCGAAAACGACAGCGATGTCGACATGGACAAGTCGCTGAACGCGCATTGGGAACTCGAGAGCATCGGCGTTGTGATTACGGGAACCACGCTGACAAAACCCGCACACGGCTCGATATCGACCGACGGCACGACGATCACCTACACGCCGAACAAGGACTACAACGGCAGCGACACCTTCCAATATTACTGCTCGGATGGCGACACGCAGACGGTGGCGAGTGTGACCGTGACGATCACGCAGGTGGACGACAGCCCGGTGGCGAATCCCGACACAGCGAGGATCGACGAGGATTCTGCGACGGATTACATCGACGTCATGGCGAACGATACAGACGTCGACCTCGATTCCGCGCTGAACCAGGATCTGCTCTTGTTAAGAAGCAAATTCTACATCTCTGCGGCGTGGCTGACCGATACCTCGATCGGAACCATTGATTTGAAGGATTATACGATCAAGTTCACGCCCAAGGCGAACTGGTTCGGAACCGCGAACATCCTATATAACTTGCAGGATGGTTATGGTGCTTCCTGTGTTACGGGCCTGACTGTAACCGTCGATCCGGTGAACGACCTGCCAGTGTTTAGCACCCCGCCCCAGAACATCACGGTCGCGGAAGACGGCGCAAACGGCACGACCGACATCGTTGTTGGCGACGTGGAGACGGCAGCGTCCTCTCTTGCGGTGACGGTGCTCGAAAGCTCGAATCCGAGCCTGATCGCAACCACGGATGTGACGGTGACAAAAGGAACCAACGGCAACCGCACGATCACGGTGAACCCGAAGGACAACCAGAACGGTGAAGCCACGATCACCTTGCAGGTGGACGACCTGACGCTCGGAAAGACGACGATCACGTTTGTCGTCACGGTAACCGCGGTCAACGACGACCCGGTTGCCGACGATAAGACGCTGAATATTGCAGAAGACGCGAACACGCAGACGATCACGAAAGCGAGCGTCGCGCACGATGTTGATATCACGACAAACGCGGATGTGTTGACCCTCACGATCACGACGGCTGCCTCTCACGGCACGGCGGCGATCGACGCAGACGGCAACATCACGTATAAACCGCTTGCGAACTTCAACGGCACGGATACGTTTGTGTACACCGCGACCGACAAGGAGGGCGCGACCGATACGGGCACGGTTACTGTGAACGTTTCCCCGGTCAACGACGCACCTGTGACCGGCGACGACGCCAAGACCACCGCGGAAGACACGGCGGTTGTGATTTCGGTGCTCGACAACGATAGCGATGTCGACATGGACAAGTCGCTGAACGCGCATTGGGAACTCGAGAGCATCGGCGTCGTGATCACGGGAACCACACTGGCCAAAGCCGCGCATGGTTCGATCTCGACCGACGGCACGACGATCACCTACACGCCGAACAAGGACTACAACGGCACCGATACCTTCGAGTATTACTGCTCGGATGGTGAGGAGCAGGTCAAGGCAAGCGTCACCGTGACGATCACGCAGGTCAACGATGACCCGATTGCGGTTTCGGACAGCGGCTCGACGGACGAAGATGTGCCGGTGAGCGTCAACGTGCTCGAAAACGACACGGACGTCGACACGAGCAGCTCGCTGAACGAAAACGAACTGCACCAGTTGTCGGATCTCTCGATTACGAGCTGCGCGATCTTTGGCACGGCACACGGAACCATTGTAAAGAACGGTGCTTCGATTGATTATGATCCGGAACCGGACTTCTACGGAACGCAGACCATCCATTACGTCCTCAGCGACGGACACGGCGGAACGAGCGCAGGAACCCTGATCATCGAGGTTGGTTCCCAGAATGACGCGCCGGTTGCGGTGAACGACGAGACGAGCGCGGATGAGGACCATATTGCCTCCATCAACGTGCTGGATAATGACACCGATGTGGACACGGGCGACACGAAGACGTTTGTCGGGTTCACGGAACCGATCAGCGGCCTGCCCGGTACGTTTACAACAAACGCGAAAGGCGACATCACGTTCACCCCGAACGCGAACTACAACGGTTCGTTCTCGATCCGGTATCAGATGAAGGATACGGCGGGTCTCACGAGCATCGCGAAGCTCACCGTGACGATCAACCAGGTCAACGACACGCCGACCGCGAACGCCGCGAATGTGACGACCGACGAAGATCACGCCAAAGGAACGGATGTGAGCGGCCTCATCGGAGATGTGGATATCCTCACCAATGCAGACGAACTTACCGTGACGGTGGAATCCGAGGGCGAACCGCAGCACGGCACAGTCGCGGTCAGCGGAACGACGATTACATACACGCCGGACGCAAACTACAACGGTTCGGATGAGATCGTCTATACCGTGACTGACAAAGCTGGCGCGCATGCAAGCGCGAAGCTCAGCATCACGGTCAACCCGGTCAACGACGCACCGATTGCAGTTGACGACACGAAGACCACGAAGGAAGACACCGCCGTGACCATCGCGGTGCGTTCGAACGATTCGGACATCGACACCGATGCGCTGCTCAACAAAACACCCGCTGCCGCGCCCGTGATTGAATCCGTGACGAACGGAACGCACGGCAAGGCCACGACCGATGGTGAGACAATCACCTACACACCGGACAAGGACTTCAACGGCACGGACGAGATCAGCTATGTCCTCTCGGACGGTTCCAGCACCGATGAAGCGAAGGTTAAACTCACCATCACGCAGGTGAACGACCAGATCCAGGCCGTGGACGATACGGCGCAGACAAACGACGAGGATCTCGTCACGATCGACGTACTGAAGAACGATACGGACATCGACACGGACACCGCGCTCAACAAAGACGCGCTGCATTTGGTCAGCGAATTTACGCTCACCGCGGTCGGCACGCCAGAGCACGGCACGGCGAAGATCGCCTCCGGCAAGATCGAGTACACGCCGGAAGACCGCTTTGCCGGAACGGATCGCTTCACCTACACGGTTTCGGATGGACATGGTTCCAGCCAGACCGCATGGATTAGCGTCAATGTTCTCAGCGTCAACGACCCGCCGGTGATCATCGCAGTGAGTAAGCCGCAGACGGGCGATCGCGCGGGCACCGGCTCGAAGGTGACGGTGGAGTGGACGGGCTTCGACATCGACGGCGACACGTTGACCTACAAGCTCGACTACTTCGATGGCACAAGCTGGCATCCCATTGCGGACAATCTCTCCGGAACGAGCTACATCTTCAGCATTCCGGATTCGCTCGTGAGCACGAACGGGCTCAAGTTCCGCGTGAATGTAAGAGACAGCGAGTACACGAGCGATTACGGCTATTCCGGCATCATGTCGGTGGATAAGGATGCGCCGACGGGCTCGGTTGTCACCATGCGCACGGCGGACGGCCGCGCTTATACAGCGGGTGCTTGGACGAACCAAACCGTAACCGTCGTGGCTGCGAGCGCGGTGGACGCCTCCAAGGTGACCTACTATTACGCCATGGACGACGGCACCAGCGCGGCGGCAACCAGCATGGATGTCGTTGCCGGTGTGCACACGGTCAACATTCTGGCGACGGATGAATACGGCAATACGACTAATCTCGGCGGCTATCTGGCACGTGTGGATAAGCAGCAGCCCGCCGAGCCGGACATTAGCGAAAGCATCTCCGGCGGTGCCGTGGTGCTGAGCTTCACGTTCCATACCGACCCCGGCGGCAGCGGCAACAACAAGATCACCCTTCCGGACGGCACGGTGGCAAGCGTTGGAGATCAGCCGACATTCACGGTCACGAAGAACGGCACCTACAACTTCTCGCTCACCGACATCGCGGGCAACCGCAGAACGTTTACCTACACGGTAGGCAAGGTGGATACCTCCAGCCCGGTGATCGCGCTGAACTCCGGCGCCTACAGCGTTGGAACCAAGACGCAGGATGCGATTTCGGCTACGCTGACGTTTACGGACGCGCAGTCCGAGATCACGGCACGCGGCTACCAGATCAGCACGAGCAGCACGGCCAGCGGCACCTACCGCACCTACAGCTCCGCGCTGACGCTGAGTGACCCCGGCACCTATTACATCCACGCGATGGCGAAGAACGCGTTCGGACTGACGACCTATCAGACGTTCGGGCCGTTCATCATCGAGGCCGCGGCGGTTCCGCAGGCTTCGCCGACACCTGTGCCGACGTCGGGTGACGTCGTGGTCACCAAGGAGGACGTGGAGGAAATTCCCGGAGACGCGGTTTCCATCCGCCTGCCCGGCGGCGAGTGGAGCGACACGCTCACGCTGGAAAATGTCGAACCCGGCACCTACCTCGTTGAGGTGAAGGATAAGGACGGCAACATCCGCACGGTTGAAGTGCGGGTGACCAAGCGGGATATCGTCGCGCGCTCCGTCCGTTCCGCGAAGGACAACGTTACTCCGGCAGCGGTCGCAACGATCGCGGGCGCTGCGGCGCTGATGATCTTCCTGCTACTGGCAATCGGTCATAACGTGACGATCACGGTGACCGACATGCTGGGTGGCGCGGAGAAGAACGTCAGAACCTTGCGCCGCCTCAGAGGGCGAAAGAAGGAGTTCATCATCAAGCTGGACAATCAGCAGGTCAAGGGCGGAAAGTATGCCGTCGTCAAGCTGGCAAAAGCGCTAAGCAAGGAGATGCGCGGTAACACCGTTGTGGTGAACCTCCGCGGCGTCGAGGTCCTGCGCGAGATGATTCCGGAAGACAACAAGGAAGCCTTCATCCGCACGATCTCGATCGATTAATCACTCGCGATCCGCGCTGTGCGGTGAACGAAACACAAAAACAAACACAACAAGAAAGCTCGCCGATCGAATGATGATCGGCGAGCTTTTTTTGCGTGAATGGGATTCAGGCGGGTGACATGGGCTAGATCAGGTGATACTCCTTCAGCAGACTCTCGATATCCGTACCTTCCACCTTCTTGAGCACCTGCTTTAGCGCGATCTTCTCGGCAAAGCCAAGCTGAAGCTCGTTGATGCCTTTCCCGTCGCGAATCTCGACGGTGGACTTGAGCAGCTCGCGGATGTCATAGGTGCTGCCCCAGACTTCGGGCACGCCACGGTCGATATCCAGCAGGGTGTAGACGGCTTCCATACCGGTGCGGATCGAATACTCCGTGGTGAAGATGGTATCCCGCGTGGTCTCCGCAAACTGGCCCAGGAAGGCGAAGTTCACGGCACCATCAGGAACGACCAGCGGACGATCTCCCTTGGCACGCGGCATGAAGAAGGCGGTGATATACGGCATCATGCAGGGAATCGTGTTCGCGCTGTTCTCCGCAAGCTCCGGGATCAGGACTTCCGGCACGCCCATGTGATACAGCCACTCCATGCAGATCTCTTTGCCGGTGCAGTCGCGCATGGCCTTTTTCACGTAGTTGCCGGGACGGTCGGAGAAGAGGCCGTAAATCCAGCCAACGAGCTGGCCTTTTGGCTGAGAACGGAACTGCGGCTGGCGGTTGAAGGTCCAGCTCAAGAGCCAGTTGGAGTCCTTCGCGGTGACGATGCCGCCCGTGACCACCTTGCCGGAGAACGGATCGCGTTGGCAAATCTTCTGGATATACGGCGGTATCTTGTCGTCGAGCGTGGTGACGGTTGCGCTCATCCAGTTGCTCTGCTCCGGGTCACCGCAGAACTTGTCCGGGTTGCCGAAGGACGGGTCCTGCGCGGCAATCTTGCGCCACATATCCCAGCCGCCGCCCGCTTTGATCTCTTTTTTGAAAGGTGCGGGCGTATTCTGGCTGCCGAGGGTGGAGTTTTCCACGCACCCGCCGTTGGTGATGAAGACCAGATCGTTCTCGGTCAAATCGATGAAGTCCGCTTCGCCGCCGCGCAGGATTTCCAGACGCTTTGCAAGCTTCTTCTCGCCCTGGATGTCAAATTCGACATTGACGACCTTGGTGTTGTAGTGGAACTGCACACCAAACGACTCCAGATACTTGATCATCGGCAGGATCATGGATTCGTACTGGTTATACTTCGTGAACCGCAGCGCTTTGAAGTCGGGCAGCCCGCCGACATGGTGGATGAAGCGCTTGATGTAGAGCTTCATCTCCAGCGCGGAATGCCAATTTTCAAACGCGAACATGGTGCGCCAGTACATCCAGAAGTTGGAGTTCAGAACTTCATCGCTGAAGTAATCGGTGATGCGCTTGTCGTAGAGCTCCTCGTCCGGCGTGAAGAATAGCTGCATGATCTCCATCGCAGCCTTGTCGGAAAGCCCGAACTTGCCATCGGTGTGCGCGTCCTGACCGCGGTTGACCGTAGCGCGCATGAGTGAATAGTTAGGGTCCTTCTTGTTGAGCCAGTAGTATTCGTCCAGAACGCTGACGCCCTCCGTCTCGATAGACGGGATAGAGCGGAACAAGTCCCACATGCACTCAAAGTGATTGTCCATCTCGCGACCGCCGCGCATCACGTAGCCGAGATTCTCATACAAGTATCCGTCGCAGGCACCGCCGGGAATCGGGTCTTTCTCGAGGATGTGGACGTTCTTGCCCTTCATCTGCCCGTCGCGAACGAGGAAGCAGGCGGCAGCCAACGCGCCAAGACCGGAACCCACGATATAGGCGGATTTATGATCGACGCCCTCCGGCTTGACCGGACGTGCAAAAGCTTCGTAGTTACCACTGGAATAGTACATGATGAATAACCTCCGTTTGTTGATTTCTGTGTGTATTTTAGTCCGGCAGAAGAGGAGGGACAATAAACAGAAAAAACGCCATGATGAAAGTTTCATCATGACGCTTTGCTTGCCGAAAGTTTGATCAATCCGGCTTGTTTGATTAAGTTTTGTCGGTTCGGTAGTGCTCCAGCGCAGTGGTGATGTTGCCGTGAACCAGCAGGGATAACCGATCGACGATACGGTGCGGGTCTTCCTTCATGCCGCTCTGAATCCAGTCGAGCATCAGCCCGACAAACGCATACTTGTAGAAATCCGCGATGAACTTCTTGTCTTCGTCGCGAATGGTCATGCCCGTAGACTTCTCCTCGACAACGCCGATGATCAGGTCGTAGGTCAGTTTATAGAGATACAGCTCCACCTGTTCGCGGCAGACGGAGTGATAGACGTTCAGGATAAACGGCTTGTTCGCGATCACCGCCTCAAAGATCTGAACAAACCCCTGCTGCCAGGTATCGTACGTCTTTTTGCCTTCCAGCGCACGGGAGGCGTCCTCCACGCACGACCACTCCACAAGGTCGTAGATATCCTTGAAATGGTAATAAAACGTCATTCGATTGATGCCGCAGTCTTCGGTAATATCATTGATCGTGATCTTATCCAACGGCTTTTGTAGCAACAGGTTTTTCAGTGAAGCTTCCAAAGCCCGCTTCGTCGTCTGGGACACGCGAGAATCCTCCGTTAAGTGTGATGGATGGTCGTCCGGCCTAACTTGCTCCGTGATTGTCAAGCGGAGTAAATCGGCGAAGAAGTTCCGATTCGTGAATTATACCACTTGCGAGAGCCTCCCGCCATCGAACAAAGATGCGGCTGAGTGTCTTTGCGCTTCCGAAAAGCGGACAAGCACGGCGTTTTCCATTTGGCACGACTGCGGAAACACACTACTGCGGCTGCACGAAAACCATTTTACAGGAAGCGTGTTATGTTCGATCGTTGGACGTAGAGAATAAATCCTGCCGCATTCCGACATTCCGGCGCTAATATGCGCGCTCCATCTCAAGAATCGTTTTATAAATTTCTCGGTTGACAGGTACATCGACTCCGTGCTTTTCTGCCAAATGGATGACCGTTCCCGCGAACAACTCAACCTCAGACTTTCTACGCGCCAAACCATCCTGCCGCATGGACGGCATTCCAGAGGGGCTGAGAGTATCGATGAGCGCAACGTACTCGTCAAAATCCGCCTGCGTGATCGAGATGTTTTCCTTTTGCGCGACGAGAATGACTTCCTTCATGGCGGCTTGCATGATATCGCGCGCGATTCCGGGCTGTTGCACCGTTTCGTATGTTCCTTCATGGATCATAACCGACTGATTCACGCCGACATTGAGCATGAGCTTGCACCACATCCTTCGGAGGATGTCGTTCTCCACGGCGTACGGCATACCGATTCGGTCGAATAGATCCTGCACATCCTGCAGATTCTTTTTCTTCACGTCGTTTTCATTGTGAATGCCTAGCCGGACATGCCCAAAGTGCGCGTAGGTCACATGGTTGTTCTCTTTGATCGTATCCATGCCCTGAACGATGCAATGGATGATCGGGTCCATACCATACGCGCTGCCAATGATTTCCTCGCTTGTGATTCCGTTGAGGAGCGAGAGGATGATGGTGCGCCTAGACACCTTGTTTCGAACCGTGTGGATCGCGGCTTCCAACCCTGTTGCCTTCACCGCGAAGATCAGCAAATCCGCGGGTCGCCCAGTTTTCAGTTCGTCCGCTATTGCAAAATCGCACGCGCGTCCGTTGCAAAACATGCCTTCCTGCTGGAAACGGTCGATTCTGGCGCTGTCTGCGACAAACTCGACGTGTTCTTTGCCCATCTTTTCGGTCAAAAAGTCGCCGTACATCACGCCGAGCGCACCCATTCCGACAATGGAGACGTTCTCAATTCGCATCTATAGAATTCCTTTCGCCCGACGACTTCACTGCAATTAAAAACGATGCCAATTACGTTTGTTTCTCACCATCGCGACCACCGTCTACACATGGCAAGTCTGCGGGAACATAGAGACTGGATCGATGATTTAAAAACATGCCTGTTATAATATAGTAGTGGTGATTCACACTACACTACAATTGAATCGGTTTCTGATCATTGCGTATAGTTGCGAGCTAAACGCAATTGATTCCCTAACAAGCAACGGTTCCTCAGCGTTCACTGAACTATACGCTTCTGTGCTTGAAACTTCGTATGCGCAATCTTTTGTGAAATCGTTTTACAGTAACCGCACGATCGGATAGCTTGGCGTTCGCCAGCCACCCGCCACTGAGATTTCAACCTCACAGCGTTTGGCTTCTTTGTCAAAAATTACTTCGTTTGACAGCAAACCGTCACATGTCATAACGAACAAGGACGAGATATTCCGATCTGAAACGATTGTGAGCGCTCTCCCAGAATATATCGGCACGCCATATTCTTTCAAATTTACTTCGCCTAATCTTGAGATCGGAAATGCGACATCCATTTCACAAGTCAAATCGTCCTGCAAATGAAACAGCTTCATAAACTGGCTTTTGTCTATTCCAAACACAATCCAGAAAGGAAGAAGAACAGACCTGAATTTCAACAGACGCCTGACACGAATCTCTTTCACATAACGTTCCTCGTAAATTGCTTAGAGTCGATTTTCTCTCCGTTTAACGATCGACTATCCGTGCTTGTAGCTATGAGTATCTCGTCAATATAGCGATTAAATACCTGCTTGTACAGTCCATTCGCCCTGATCTATCTGCTTAAATCTGCTTGCTATCATTTCAGTGGCCTGAACTAAAAACGGATTATCTTTATGATAAAGATTCAAACACCATATTGCGTTCACTCCGCCATAGTCAAATTCAATTTGCCCTTTATATCCATCTCGATATACTTTGGTTAATTGTAGTTCGACCTCGTCAAGAACCGAAAGCATAGAGTTCCTATCATGGTCTTTATTTTCCACACTCAATTTGATTCTATCAGCATTGTTAATAAACCACGAAACGAAAGCATCCACTTTCTTTTCATCAACAGATTTTTGACGAAATAGACGCAACATTCCTTTTCTCCTTAAAGAATTCTTACCCTAAAAAATCTATTGGGCTCGAATTTCAATAGCAACATGAACTACTTAGATCGCGTCGTATCTTACGCTCTTACCATCAACGCCACGCTTTCCACATGGCACGTCTGCGGGAACATGTCCACGGGACGGACGGCGGAGAGGGTAAAGCCGTGTTGAGCAAGATACTTGCAGTCCCGGGCGAGGGTGGCGGGGTTGCAGGAGACGTAGACCACGCGAGAGGCAGCGCTCTTGGCGATTGCTTCCAGCGCGGCTTCCTCGCAGCCTTTGCGCGGGGGATCAAGCACGATGGCGTCGATGCCGCCTTCGCGCGAGAGCAGGCGGGGGAGCACATCCTCTACATTGCTGCAGACGAACTCCGCGTTTTTCACGCCGTTTGCCTTGGCGTTCGCCTTTGCGTCCTCGATGGCGGGCGCGACTTGCTCAATGCCGATCACATGCGCGCAGTCTCCCGCGATAAAGAGCGAAATCGTGCCGACGCCGCAATACGCGTCCACGACGGTCTCGGTGGGCTTTGCCGCGAGGAACTCCCGCGCGGCGTCATAGAGCGCGCGCGTTTGAACGCGGTTGACCTGCAAAAACGACTGTGGACTCACGGAGAAACGCTTCTCCCCGATGGTTTCGGTGAGCGTTTGTTTGCCGGAGAGCAGGGTGAATTTTTCGCCGAACACGACGTTGGTTTGCTTTGGATTCTCGTTGTGCCAAACGCTGTCGCAGTCCTCAAGGAACGACAACAGATCGTCCTTCTTCTTGAGCTGGCCCTTCGTGACGACCGTGACCATCAGCTCGCCTTCCGCTGTGGTTCGCGCGACGACGTGGCGAAGCTGGCCTTCACCCGTGGCCTCGTCATAGACGGGCACACCGCAGGCGTTTGCCCAAGCGGCAACTCTGCGTGCGGCGTCCACGATCCGCTCGTCCTGAATCAGACAGTCTGAAAACGGCACGAGCCTGTGGCTGCGCTCCGCAAAGAAGCCGAACACGGCGGCGCTGCCGACCACGCCAAAGGGAAAACTGCCCTTGTTGCGATAGCGGGTGGGCTCTTCCATGCCGACGATGGGCTGCATGGGAACGTTCGCAAACCCGCCGAGGCGGGAGAGCGCGTCCTGCACCCACTGCTGCTTTTGCCGCAGCTGCGCGGGATAGCTCAGGTGCCAGAGTGTGCAGCCGCCGCACTGCGCAAAGACCGGGCAGGCGGGGCGGACGCGATCCGGCGAGGGCTTGAGAATTTCGGTTGCTTTCGCAACGGCGTAGGTCGGCTGCACCTTGATCACGTGCGCTTTGACCTCTTCGCCCGCAAGCGCGCCGACGACGAACACGGCAAAGCCCTCCACGCGGGCAACACCCTGGCCTTCGTTGGTCAGGGACTCGATGGTGACGACGAGGTCGTCGTTTTTCTCAACGGGAGGGCGAAGTTTTTGTGCCATAAATTTGGGTATCCTTTCGGCGCTTTCGCGCGGGCAATTTCGTTTATTAAGGTTTCGTTCGATTGACTTTGCTATTTGAGCTTGACGCACTCCTTGCCAAAGCGATCCTCCGCGGCGGCAAGAAACGCATCCGTTATTGTAACATAAAACTCGCGCGTCACGCCCTTGCCGATCTTCTTAGCCGCGTCGTAGAGCACGACGGGCGTCTCGCCCGGGTAGCGCTTCAAATACGCGCAGGTGCGCTGCATGAGGTCGTCCGACAGGGACTCAAAGCGAATGTAGAGTGTGCGGTTCACTTCTCCGAGCGGCTTGAGCTCGTCGATGAGCAAGGAGTTTGCGCGATCCTCGCGAATGTTGAGCTTGCCGCGCGCGAGCACGGGAGCGTCGTCCACAAAGAGCGAGCCCGCCTGCTGCAGCGTCCGCGGAAAGAGCACCGCCTCCACGCTGCCGGTGATGCCTTCCAGCACCGCGTAACCCATGAGGCCGGTTCCTGCGCGCGTGGGCTTCTGCTTGCACTGCGTGAGGAGCCCGCCGACGATAACCTGCTCTTCGTCCTTGATTTGTCCTGTTCCGTCCGCCTCCGCAAGCTCGCCAACCGTGTACTTGAGCTTCTTGAGCTGGTCTTCGTAGTTGTCCAGCGGGTGGCCGGAGAGGTAGAGACCGGTCGATTCGCGTTCCTTAACGAGGATGATCTGGTGTGAAAGCTCCGGCGCGTTTGGCAGCGGAATCTGCGCGCTTTGCAGCGTGTCTCCGCCGTCGAGGTCGAAAAGCGACATCTGACCCGAACCGCGCGCCTTTTTGAGCGCGGCGGAGGCATCCAGCGCGCGCTCGTAGACCGCGAGGTACTGCGCGCGTTTGCCGCCCATGCTGTCGAAACAGCCTGCGCTGATCAGCGCTTCCAGCATGCGCTTGTTGAGGCCGTCCACGCGGTCGCAGAAGTTGAAAAAGTCCGAGAAGGTTCCGTTTTGCGCGCGCTCCTGCACCATGGCTTCCATGACCGCGCCGCCGACGTTTCGCACCGCGGCGAGGCCGAAGCGGATCGCGCCTTTTTCCGGCGCAAACCGCGCGCGGGAGAAGTTCACGTCCGGCGGAAGAACCTTGATGCCGTGGTTGCGCGCACTGTAAACGTAGCTCGCGACCGTGTCCACCGAACCTAAGAAGCTGTTGATCAAGGCCGTGAGAAACTCCACGGGATAATAATACTTAAGGTAGGCTGTGCGGTAGGCGAGCACGGCGTAGGCCGCCGCGTGGGATTTGTTGAACGCGTAGGACGCGAAATCCATCATCTCGTCGAAGATCTGGTTCGCAACTGCCTCCGGCACGCCGTTTGCGACCGCACCCACGACACCATCCGTCCCGTGGACGAAATACTCGCGCTCTTTTGCCATCACCTCGTGCTTTTTCTTGCTCATGGCGCGGCGCACGAGGTCGCTCCTGCCATAGGAATAGCCCGCCAGCGCGCGCACGATCTCCATGACCTGCTCCTGATAGACCATGCAGCCGTAGGTGGTGCAGAGGATCGGCTCAAGAAGCGGATGCAGATACGCAACGCTGCCGGGATTGTGCTTGCCTTTGACATAGCGGGGAATCTGCTCCATAGGGCCCGGACGGTAGAGGGAGATGCCTGCGATGAGGTCCTCAAAGCAGTCCGGCTTGAGCTGCTGCAAAAACTGCCGCATGCCGCCGGATTCCAACTGGAACACCCCGTC
Organism: Christensenellaceae bacterium; assembly: GCA_963667195.1. Classification (GTDB taxonomy): domain Bacteria; phylum Bacillota; class Clostridia; order Christensenellales; family CAG-138; genus UBA7703. The sequence continues at coordinate 59,789 of OY762962.1, read as the reverse complement.
GGTGTCGCCGGACGCGATCATCTGATACACCTTGTCGTCCGTAAACGGCAGGCGGTTGAGGTCGGGCACCGGTTTTCCGGTTTCTTCAATGAAGCCCAGCGTGTCGCGGATCACCGTCAGCGTGCGGAGGCCGAGGAAGTCCATCTTGAGCAGGCCCAGCTCCTCCAGCGTGGTCATCGGGAACTGGGTGGTGATCACGGAGTCGTTGACCTGCAGCGGAACCACGTCCGTAATCGGCACGCTGGAGATCACGACGCCCGCCGCGTGCGTCGAGCTATGCCGCGGCAAGCCTTCAAGACGGAGCGAAAGGTCTATGATTTTCTTGGTCGTTTCGTCGCTCTGATACTGTGCTTTGAGGTCGGGCGAGATGCTCAGCGCGCGTTCCAGCGTCATATTCAGCTCAAACGGCACCATCTTGCTGAGCTTGTCCACGTCCGCATACGGCACGCGCAGCACACGGCCCACGTCGCGGATGACCGCGCGCGCCGCCATGGTGCCAAACGTGATGATCTGGCTGACGTGCCCATCGCCGTATTTCGCGGCGACATAGTCGATGACCTCCTGCCTTCTCTCGTAGCAAAAGTCGATATCAAAGTCCGGCATGCTGATGCGTTCCGGGTTGAGGAAGCGCTCAAACAGCAGATTGTATTTCAGCGGGTCTACGTCCGTGATGTCGAGGCAATACGCGGCGAGGCTTCCCGCGCCGCTGCCGCGGCCGGGGCCTACCATGATGCCGTGCATCTTTGCGTAGTGGATGAAGTCCCAAACGATGAGGAAGTAGTCCACAAACCCCATCTGCTCGATGATGCCGAGTTCATATTGGAGCCGCTCGCGCGCTTCTGCGTCCGCATCCGGCAGCTTGAGCGCCATGCCTTCGTCGCAGAGCTTGCGAAGGTACGTGACGTTGTCCGATCCGTCGGGCGCGGTGAAACCCGGCATGCGGCGGATGCCGAACTGGATCTCCAGATTGCATTTATCGACCACTTCCGCGGTGTTGTCGATCGCCTCTGCGTCCTCGGGAAGCGCGAGCCGCATCTCGTCCTCACTCTTGAGGAAGAATTGGTTGCCCTCCATGCGCATGCGGTCGGGCTCGTCCACGAAGCGCTGGGTTTGGATGCAAAGAAGCACATCCTGCGCCTCCGCGTCGTCGGGAGAAACATAGTGCACGTCGTTGGTGACCACGCATTTTGCGCCGATTTCCGCCGCGATCTTGCGAAGGCCCGGCAGCACCTGAATCTGCTCCGGAATGCCGTGGTTTTGCAACTCGATATAGAAATCCTCGCCGAACATGCCCTGCAAGCGATTTGCATGACGAAGCGCGAGATCGTAGTTGTTTTGTAGCAGCGCCTGCGGAATGTCTCCCGCGAGACACGCGGAGAGACAGACGAGACCCTCGCTGTGCTTCTCAAGCAGCTCATAATCGATGCGCGGACGATAGTAAAACCCGTGCAGAAACGCCTCGCTGGAGAGCACCATGAGGTTCTTGTAACCCGTTTCGTTTTTGCAAAGCAGGATCAGGTGCGCGTATTCGCGATCCTGAGAGCCTTCGCGATCCCGCATGGAACGCGGGGCAACGTAGGTCTCCATGCCGATGACGGGCTTGACGCCCTGCTTTAAGCAGGCGCGGTAAAAGTCGATCACACCGTACATGACGCCGTGGTCGGTGATGGCAAGTGCGGTTTGACCCATCGACTTTGCGCGCGCGACGAGGTCGGGAATGCGCGCGGCTCCGTCGAGAAGGCTGTATTGCGTGTGAACATGCAGATGCGTGAAATTACCCATGACGGATCTCCTTTGCGATGCGAACCAGCCGTGACAGGCGGTGGTTCATGCCGCTTTTGCCGATTTCGGCGAGGTCGGCGAGCTCCTGCAGCGTCGCCTCCGGGTGGTTGAGCCGCAGCAGCGCCGCTTCATAAAGCGGAGCCGGCAGACGGTTTAAGCCCATGTATTCCTCAATGATCTCGATGGCGTTGACCTGATCGGTCGAGGCAAGCACCGTTTTTTCGATATTCGCGGTCTCACAGTTGGTCGTACGGTTGACATAGTTGCGAAAGTCCCGCTCGGAGCGGGCGCTCTCAAACTTCAATACGGAAGCGTTCGCGCCGATGAGCGCGAGAAACGCGGAGACTTCGTCTCCCTTGAGGTAAACGACCGGTTTTTCGCGGCGCAGCATGGTCTTTGCCTCCGGCCCGAAGGCGGAGAGTATGGAAAGAAGCTGTTCCGCGAACGCCTGCGACCGCGCGATGATCTCCAGATGATACCCGCGATAGGGATTCGTGCAGGAACCGCTGCCGAGGAAAGCCCCGCGCAGAAACGCGCGGCGGCACTCGTCGTCCGGCAGCAATCGTTCCGGCACAGTCTCGCCGATCGAGAATTCGCCGGATTCGTTGGTGAGAAGCCCGGTATCCAGCAATAGTTTTTCCGCGTCGTCGCCCAGCAGCGTTACCAGCGTCAGCGGACGCCTGCGCTCCCGCTCGCTGAGCTCAATCGTGGGTTCCAGCGAATAGAGTGAGGCGGAGAGGGAGACGATGAGCTTTCCAACGGCGAGCGACTCGGTTGAAAACGCGGCTCCGCGCCCGCGGCCGATGGTCAAAGCCCCGCAGGTATGGACAAGCCCCGCAAGCTGTGCAAGGCGAATCGGATTCGACTTAAGCCGAATCTTGACGAGGTCTTCTTTTGCGCTGCTGGAAAACGACATGGCGACTCCGAATTCTTTTTTACCGCAATGCGGTTCTGGTTCTTATTATAAACGATTTGCCGTGTCCCGTCAGTAAAAACACGTTTACCAGTTTCGGACGATCAAAAAAACGCCTTTCGGCGTTTGTCTGGAGTCGTTCGATCGATAGGGTCAACCGTTTTCAAAGCGCTCATGGATGTCTTTGGCCTCGTTGGTCAAATCTCTGTGATAGATTCGCACATTCATGCCGCTGTCGGCAAAGCGACGCGCCATCTCTTCCGCCGCGGCGACGGAGCGGTGGCGGCCGCCCGTGCAGCCGAAGCAGACGCGCAAAATGTGCTTATCCTGTTCCTCGTAGAGCGGGATGAGTTTGCGAAGCATCTCCTCCACGCCGTCAAAGAACAGCGAACAGGAAGGCTGCGCAAACACGAACTGCTGCACCGGGGCATCCAGACCGGATAGCGGGCGAAGTTCTGGAATGTAGAAGGGGTTGGTCATAAAGCGCATGTCCAATACGAAATCCGCGTCGACCGGGACGCCGCGCTTATAACCGAAGCTGCAGAACAGCAACGTCATGCACTTGCACTCAAACTCCGGCAGAACTTTACGAATCAGGCCGGAGAAATCCTTCGGCTTGATATCGCTTGTATCGAGAATATAGTTCGCGCGGTCACGCAACGGCTGAAGGAACACGCGCTCGCGCTTCACGCCAGTCGAAGCATCGCCCGCCTCACCCAATGGATGGCGGCGGCGTACCTCGTTGTAGCGCTTCATGAGCACATCGTCACGCGCGTCGAGAAAAAGCATCTCATACGGCACATCCAGTGCGTCAAACGCTGCGGTGATGGAGGCGGAGGAGTGTGAAAGCAGGCTTTCGCGGCTGTCGATGGTGACGGCTGCTTTCTGAATCGCGGGCTTTGCACGGTTACAGATGTTGACGAACTCCTGTAGTATGGAGGAAGGCAGATTGTCGACGCAAAAATAGCCCTGCTCCTCCAAACAATGAAGAGCAAGCGATTTTCCTGCGCCGGAAAGACCTGTTACGATTAAAAGATACATTTGAATTACCTTCATTCGCTCCGTTGGGAACGACATTAAACCTGTTTACAGCTCGCTGAGCAGCTTGACCTCGCGCTCCAACTGGACGCCTGTTTCATCGAACACGCGCTGCTGAATGATGGAGATGAGCTCCAGCACATCCCGCTCGGTTGCGTTTCCGTTGTTGACGATAAAGCCTGCATGCATGGGGCTGACCTGCGCGCCGCCGACGGAGAAGCCCTTGAGCCCCGCGCCTTCGATGAGAGCGCCCGCGAATCTGCCGTTCGGACGCTTGAATACGCTGCCCGCGCTCGGCCAGGCGAGCGGCTGCTTTTCTTTGCGCTGGCGGGTGGTTTCGAGCATGCGCTCTTTCGCGCCGCCGTCGTCATGTTCAAGCTGGAACGTTGCGGAGAGAACGACGACATCGGGGGCAGCATATTTGCTGGTTCGGTTGCCGAAGTCGGTCTTCTTAGTCTCCACATCCAGCACGCGCCCGTTTTTGAGGATGCGGACGCTCTTGATGATATGCCGGATCTCCGCGCCGTAAGCGCCCGCGTTCATCGCGACCGCGCCTCCGACCGTGCCGGGGATGCCGCTGAGGGTTTCGAGGCCCATGAGCCGCATATTGACGCTTTCGCGCGCGAGGACGGAGAGCGCTGTGCCCGCGGGGCAGGTGACTGTTGTGTCCACGAACAGCGGCGTGGTCAACGGTGTATCGATGCGGATGATGACGCCCGGGTAACCCGCGTCGGGCGCAAGCACGTTTGTGCCGTTGCCGAGGATGCAGTAAGGGGTTACGAACTGGCTGCAAGCCTGTATCGTTTTACGGATGTCTTCTGCGTTGCGCGGGCGCATCACCATCGCTGCCGGGCCGCCGATGCGGAAGCTCGTCAGGGTGGAGAGCGGTACGTTGCATTTGACATCGAGTCCCTTGAGTGCAAGGAAGACGCGGTTGAGCGAATTTTCCATGCTGCTATCATAACAAACTGTTCACAATTAGACAACCGAAATTCGACTGTATTTTGCATAATTGGATTAGTAGTGTGGAAAAATTGCAGAAATTACCAATTTTCGCCTGGATCAGAACGGATCATAAACGCCCAAACGCACAGCACGGCAAATCCTTATAGATACGCGCTCGCCTGGCATCCCGCGCAAGTCGATAGTAAAACGGCACGCGCAGAGCCGCGCGGCAACGTGTGCACAGAAAAACGAAAAAATGTTCGCATTATTTAGCGAAAAGCAATACAAAACCCGATTGTTTTCAGCTATAATGGTGGAAAATACGTTGGGGGAACGACTGTGCAAAGAGACAGACTCGCAAAGGTAATCTTATTGACGCTTCTGTTTCCGTTTGCGATCTATATGTTGGGAAGCTGCATCTTGGGGTACATTCCGCCGACAGATTCCTATAAGAAAGCACCGTTTCAGCTTGAAGAATTGTTCAACGACCAAATGGCGCAATACGGTATGTCGATTGACGTGGACAGTGTCAATTATGCATATGGCGAGTATTTTACGAAGACGGTTCCAATTCAATGCGAGGATGGAAGCGTTATAACCTGTACGATGTACACGACGAGCGATCGCAGAAAGGCATTGATTGAATACATTGTATTTACGCAGGAGCTGACGGGCAAAGAAGGGGAAACCATCTACATCGAGCCGATACTCAAGTTCATGCTGGATACATTCTATACAAATCTGACAAAGGATAAGGACGATCCGATCAACGATGGTTTAGGAGTTAATTATAATGAAGCAATTCGTCTTTGCGATGAGTTTATAAACGGAACTGAAGAAAATACACATTTCTTTGTTGTGGCAAGAACTGGTTTGGGGAAGGGTATTAACTTAGAAAGAACAGCTGATGAAAAGCCTAGCATTTCCATCAAGCTGGGTTTGGCGTCAGATTAGTTATTCATGAACGAGTGAATCAGATAGTCCTATGTTATATCATTGAAATACGTTAGGAGAAACGCTGTGTATCGTGATAGACTCGCAAAGATCATTTTACTCGCAATCTTGTTTCCTTTTATCGTGTATATCTTCGGGAGCTGTGTTCTGAATTATATTCCGCAGACAGAGTCCTACAAAAAAACGCCAAAGCAGCTAGAAGAGCTGTTCAATGAGAAGATGGAGCAGTACGGGATGTCGATGGATATTGACAGCGGCGAATATTCATATGGCAATTCGTGGAGCAAAACGGTACCGATTGTTTGTAAGGATGGGAGCAAGATTTCATGTATCTACTATCCTACCGGCAAAGGAAGCAACTCGCTGATTGACTATTTGGAATTCGAACAGGAGCTTTCGGGCGAAGCAAATGAGACGGTTTATTTGGAGCCGCTTCTTGCTTTTGTGATGGACGAATTCGCGCCGGGAATGACGGAAAACAAAGATGAAACATTTGAGCCTAATATGAGCAAGTCATATAATGATGCTCTGCTTGTTAGTGATGATTTTGTAAAAGGCAACGAGCAGGAAATGAGCATATATGTTTCTCCCGAGGACGATCATTTTATCGCAGTAACTTTTAATAGAAAAACTGACGAAAAGACAACTCTCTCCGTCAGATTTCATTTGTGGAATCGTTAAAGTTGTAACGCTACTTTGGTTCCAAATCGTAGATATCGCCGCCGTAATAATCTTTGTAAATATCCAGCGATACGCCGTTGATGCGGATTGTGCGATCATCTACCCAGTGAAAATCTGCGTCCTCGATATTATCAACGGCATAAACGGTTCGTTTGCCGATGATCCATGTGCCGCTTATTTGCGCAACCACAGTCCATGGCGTAGTCGCACCGCCGTCGGAAACAAATACGACGCAAACGTGCTTGCCATCCGGTGAGGTGCTCTCGCCGAGAGGGCGATTTACAATCATATCATTCCCAAAGGTGACTTCAAGCAAAACCATTCGGGTTATAATAAGAGCAAATATTACGGCTAAAACAATGCCAAGGACTTTAAGGATGATTTTGAAAATTTTCAATCAGGATGTTCCTCCTTGCAATGCAGATAACCACCTGGGATCAATCTGAAATTAGAAGATTATTTGAATAGAATCCTTCTATACTCCCTTGCCAAATCCGTGAGCCGCATACGCGCGTTTGCCGCGCTGGGCGAAGGGGGAAGCTCTATGGCTCACTTGTGATGTTGATATCGCTGACATACTTGTCTTTGTAGATATCCAGCGATACGCCGTTGATCCACACGGTTCGATTGTCAAGCCAAATGACAATGGCTTCGTCGAGATGTTTCGCCACATAGATTGTTCGTTTCCAGAAAATTCCTTTACCTTTAACTTGTGCCACCACCGTCCACGGCGCGGTAATTCCATTTCCGGCGATACGAGCGGAACACATATGGGTTTCATCTGGCGAAGTGTACTCGCCGAGGAAGCGATCCTTCTTGAACTCATCTCCCATGCTCATATTGAACGAAACAATAAACACGATCAGGAAAGCGAATGCGGCAGCCAGAGCAAAGCCAAGAATTTTCAATATCAATTTGAGAATTTTCAATCAGGATATTCCTCCTTGCAATGCAGATAACCACCTGGGATCAATCTGAAATTAGAAGATTATTTGAATAGAATCCTTCTATACTCCCTTGCCAAATCCGTGAGCCGCATACGCGCGTTTGCCGCGCTGGGCGAAGGCAGGATTTCGCAGGGGATATTTGTTTGCGGAAAGACGAGGCGCATATACAGCCGCGCGGAGGTAGAGCCCGTGCAGAGCACACGCCGGATTCGGCTCTGCGCAAGTAACGCGGGGATTTCGTTTGGCACGGGATTCTTGATGCTGGCGTCGGAGGCCCCTGTGATGTCGCAGGAATACAGTACATCCCACAGCGCGAGACGATGGCGCAGCACGAGCGCAATCTTCTCCTCGCGCGAGGTTGGCGCGAGCTCGTCCAGCGCGAGCGCAAGCGCGGGCCAGAAGCGATTTTGCGGGTGCGCATAATAAAACGCCTGCTCGCGGGATTTCGGTGAGGGCATCGTGCCAAGGATGAGTATTTCGCTCTCGGCGGAGACAATTGGCGGAATGGTGTGAATCACATGTTCCATGCCATACAGCGTATCGCATTTCCCGCTTTTTGACAACGCAAAAGCGCGTTGAAACGCGCGCCGCAACACAGCGGCGGTTGATATTGCGCCTGCGTTCTGCTAATATGGGGACATGAGTAAACTGAAACGATTTTTCGCCTATTATCGCCCGCACAAGGGGCTTTTGATCCTCGATTTATCCTGCGCGGTGCTGGTCTCCGGAATCGACATCGCATACCCGATGCTCACGCAGTACATCCTTCGCACGCTCCTGCCGCAGATGACGAAGGACCACGCGATGGTTCGCGTGTTTGTCGGCCTTATCATTGCCGCGTTTTTCGCGTATCTGGTGCGCGCGCTGCTGCTGTTTGTGATCAACTATTGGGGACACGTGCTGGGCGTCCGCATGGAGGCGGATATCCGCAGGGATATCTTCTCGCACATTCAGGAGCTTTCCTTCAGCTTTTACGACAAAGTGCGCACGGGCAAACTCATGTCCCGCGTGACGACGGACCTGTTCGACATCACGGAGCTTGCGCACCATGGCCCGGAGGACGTGCTGATCTCCGGCACGACGGTTCTCGGCGCGTTTGCCGTGATGATGTTCGTGGACTGGCGGCTCGCGCTGGCGCTTCTCTGCATCGTGCCAGTGGCGATCTACTACGTGGTGCGGCTGAGGATCAAGATGCGCGACGCCTCTCTCAAGGTAAAGGAACGCGTCGCCGAGATCAACGCGGATATCGAATCCTCGATTTCCGGCGCGCGGGTAGCGAAGGCGTTTACCAACGAGGGGTATGAGCGCGAAAAGTTTGAGCGTGGCAACGCCAGATTCGTCCACGCGAAGGACGGGTTCTATCGCTACATGGCGTTCTTCAACAGCGGTATGGAATTCTTCATTGCCATGTTCAACCTCGTCGTCCTGGCGCTGGGCGGATACCTGATCTATAAAAGCAGCCTCGACCCGATCCTGCTCATTACGTTTACACTGTATGTTGCGGCGTTCATTCAGCCGCTTAAGCGTCTTGCTGCGTTTACGGAAGTATACATCCTCGGCATGGCGGGCTTTTCGCGTTTTTGCGAGATCATGGATATCGAGCCGGAGATCAAGGATCGCCCGAATGCAAAGACGCTCCAAAACGTGCGCGGCGACATCTGCTTTAGCGATGTGACGTTTGCCTACGAAAGCGGCAGGTGCGTGTTGTCCCATGTCGATCTCGACATCCCCGCGGGCAGGACGCTCGCGCTTGTTGGCCCGAGCGGAGGCGGCAAAACGACGCTGTGCCACCTGATTCCGCGCTTTTACGAGCAGCGCAGCGGCAGCATCACCATCGACGGCGTGGACACGAGGGACGTGACCATGAAGTCTCTTCGCAGAAACGTCGGCATCGTGCAGCAGGACGTGTTCCTCTTTGCCAGTAGCGTGATGGAAAACATCCGCTATGGGCGCATCGATGCCACGGACGAAGAGGTCATCGAGGCGGCAAAGCGCGCGCATATCCACGAGGAGATTTTGCAGTTTTCGGATGGATATGACACGCAGGTTGGCGAGCGGGGAATCATGCTCTCCGGCGGGCAGAAGCAGCGCGTCTCCATCGCGAGACTGTTTCTCAAAAACCCGCCCGTGTTGATTCTGGACGAAGCGACCAGCGCGCTGGACACCGTCACCGAACACGACATCCAGCATTCATTTGAGGAGCTGTCAAAGGGACGCACGACGCTGGTCATCGCGCACCGGCTCTCCACCGTCAAGCATGCGGACGAAATCGTGGTGCTGGACGAGCAGGGAATTCGCGAGCGGGGCACGCACGAGGAGCTCCTGCAGGCAAACGGGCTCTACGCGCAGCTCTATCAGGTTTCGATGATCGACTAAAGAAAAGGAAACGCCGTGCGGTCGAGGCCGCATTGCATATAGGAAAGGAATTCACGAGTGAACAAGCGCGCGCTGACGATACTGCTGGTCATACTTGCCATAGTTGCCGCCATCTGGGTGCTCAATCTCTACGCTCCGCAGCCGGCGGCCACGCAGGAGCAAGCGCAGCAGACGAGCAGCCTCGTCTCACTGGATGGCACGGCAAACAGCGACGACGCTTCCGCGACCGCGGCGGCTACCGCAACGCCCGCCGACACGGCACAATCTCTGCCGCAGGCAACCGCAGTTGCCATCGACGAAGCGGGAACGTACACCTCCAAAGAGGACGTGGGTCTTTACCTATATACCTACGGGCACCTGCCGGAGAACTTTATCACCAAGAACGACGCGCGCGCGCTGGGTTGGAGCGGCGGCGGACTGGACGACTACGCCTACGGCAAATGCATCGGCGGAGACCGCTTCGGCAACAACGAAGGCATTCTTCCCGAAGCGCGCGGACGGCAATATTACGAATGCGACATTGACACCCTGCACAAGGACAGCCGAGGCGCAAAGCGAATCGTATTCTCCGACGACGGGCTGATCTACTACACGGAGGATCACTACGAGTCGTTCGATCTGCTCTACGGCGAGCCATAAGCGGGAGGCCGGAGATGAGCATGAAACATGAAAAGCGGCTGACGCTAAACGCAAAGAAGATGACCACGCGGGAACGTGCACACGCGCACATCAAGGAGCGCCTGCGACTGCCCGACTGGTATGGCAATAACCTCGACGCGCTGAACGACTGCTTGGGCGAGATCGGGACACCGACACGAATCGTCGTGCGCTTTACTCCGACGCTGGAAGAGACGCTTGGCGACTACGGCGCCAGAATCATTCGGGTGCTGGAACAGGCGGCTCAAGAGAACAAAAACCTAACGATCGCGCTGAGAGATTGGTTCTAACGTACTCAAGCGTACATGACGCAGGTTCGGCAAGGGATGTTTGAGCGAGACACCTTGCTGCACTTCGGCGGAAGGAGAGAAGTTTTTGAGCATATTGCAGAAGCTGTTGGTCGGAGTCAACATCACGCTTGGCGTGCTGCTTGCGGTCGGCCTGATCCTGCTGTTGCTGTTGCATATCACCCGCGCGGTCGATAACCGCAGGGTGCAGAAGCTGCGCGAGCAGTTGCTTTGCCTGATCTCCGGTGCGGCGGAAGCAAAGCGGATGAAGAACCACATCTACGAGATGGTCAATCCCGAAGGCAAGCTGGATCAGCTTTCCGATATTCGGGGGATTCGTTCCGCGCGCGGGCTCATCGTCATGGCGGAGACCGCGGAGGAGCTCGCCTGCTCGGAACAGCTCAGGCCGCAATTTGAGAAACTGCAGCAGGAGGCGGGCGGGGAATGGTACGGCGCATATCTTCATAAGATATTCGAGGGCGTGGATGAGGAGACGACGGCGCTCGTGGTCAAGCTCATCGGCGCGCTAAGGCTCAAAAGCTACACGCCGGATGTGGTGACGCAGATTTACTGCTGCCGCACGACCACGCAAATACAGCATGTCGGCATGCTCACGCTCTGCATGCTCGGCGCGGAGCGGGACATCATCGCGCTCTGCCGCGACCACACGATCGCTTCGCTGCTTTCATTCCGAACACTGGAGGAGATCTTCTCCGTGTATGCCGGGGACCTCAAGAGGCTTTGCAGAAAGCTGATCACATCGGCATCCGATCCGTATATCCGCCGCACCTGCATCAAGACCATCGGAGAGCAGGGTTACGAGGACCTTGGCGATCTCGTACTGCCGCATTTGATACAGGGGCATATCAACACGCGCATCGATTCCGCGCGCACGCTGGGGCAAATCCGCTTTGAAGCGGCGCTGCCGCAGATCGTAGCGGGGGCTGGCGATCCGCGCTGGGAAATGCGCGCTGTTGTCGCGACCGCGCTGGGGACATTTGGCGAGCATGAGAACGAGGAAACGCTGATCAAACTGCTTTGTGACCGCGAATGGTGGGTGCGCTACCGCGCGGCGGAATCCCTCGCAAAAGCTGCCGATACAAAGGAGCTGCTCGCGAGAGTTGAGAAAACGGGGGATCGCTTTGCCGCGGAAATGATGCGCTTTGCGCTGGAGCAGGCGGCGCTCATCAAAGGGGAGGCGGCATAACATGCAATTCATTACGATTCTGCAATCCGCACTGCCACAGATTAAAACAATACTGGCTTCGGTGTGTTATATCCTCTTTGCGCTCGCATTGCTTGCGGGAATCATACGTTTGCTCCTGATCGGGCACTCAACAGCGCAGCTCAAGCAGCACGTTCGCTCTCTGCGCTCGGTCGACTATCGCAGGTTTCAGGACTCCGAGCATGTCATGCCGGTTTCGCTGATTCTGCCCGCCACGAAAGAAACCGGCAGTTTGAAAGAACAGCTGGAGAACCTGCTTTCTCTGGACTTTAAGCAGTATGAGCTGATCGTTGTGGCAAACAGCGAACATGCGGAAGCCTGGGCGAGCCTGGACCGCGCGTATATGCTGCTGCCGTTTCACCAACCATACAAAAAGACACTCAAGTCGGCACCGATCGATGGAATCTATCGCTCGGCAAAGGATGTGCGCCTTGTGGTGATCGACTGCAAGGCGGAAAATACCGCCTCCGCGCTCAACGCGGGCGTGAACGTATCATCTTATCCGATCATTGCTCCGGTCTATCCCGATCTGCGGCTGACGAAAGACGCGCTGCTCAAGATGGTGTATGCGTTTGTTAGCGACTCCGCCTGCGTCTATATCGGTTCCTTTTCAAGGGTGAAGGATACCGCGGATGATCCGGCGCGCAAACAGACGATGATCTCCCAGCAGCAGTATCTGGAGCGGCTGACGTTGTTTTATACCAACCGCGCGGGATATGCTGACCTCGGCGTGTATCTGCCGCTGAGCCGCACGTTCGCCGCGTTTCTCAAGAGCGCGGTACTCGAGTCCGGCGGATTCTCGGACGCTGCAAAGGCACCCGGCGCGGATTTGCTCCTGCGCATTCATGCGCGGATGCGCCGCGAAAAGCGCGCGTATTGCGCGCGACTGCTGCCGGATGCGATATGCTACCAACTGCCAAAGCAGCGGATGCGGGATGTGTGCGCCGCAATTCGCACGGAACAGCGGGAGATGCGCGACACCGTCCGCAGGAACCGTTTGGTCGCGCAGGAGATCACCGGCGTCGTAGACACTCGCTTTGCCGAGAAGATTTGGCCGTTTGTGGAGCTGCTCGGCTTGATCACGGTCATTCTTTCCGGTGTCCTCGGCGTTGTTTCGCCCGTGATCGTTGTGTTATACTTGCTGCTGGGCATTCTTTTCGGCTCTGCGCAGTCGGTTTCCGCGGCGCTGCTGGAGGAGTATGCGTTTCAACGCCAGACCGATACGGGGCTGCTGCTCAGGCGATATCTGCTCGCGATCTTCGATAACATCGGGTTTCGGCTTCTGACGTCACTGGTTCGGGTTTTTTCGTAACGGCAAAATACGATTCATCCAACTTCGCTGGATTGCAAACGCGTCTTCAAGAGCTGCCGAACAAAAATCGACGGCTCTTTTTCTTTCCGGCATATTCGAAAAGCAGCGGTGCAGGAAGAGGATGCAGTCGGTGCTTCAGGAAGATAGGTACTTATAGGCAAGGTGAATCAGATCACGAAATACAGAAAGGTAACCGAAAAGCGAAGATTTCTTCCCGCAAATGTGTCAATTTCGTAAAAAAGTAGTTGAAGAGAGCGCGGTGTTTCGTCTATACTATATTTGGTGGCATATGGCAAACTTTATCAGTTAAAGCCAATCGAAAACAAACGAATCATTGCAATCAATACTGCTTTTTCAGATTCAAACACATTTCGCACTCCGACAAATCGGAACACCAAACAACGAACAAAACAAGAAGGATGCGAATATGATGTTACGATTACAGAAATACTTGGCGGAAGCCGGGATTGCATCCCGCCGCGCGAGCGAGGAGCTCATCACGGCAGGGCGCGTACAGGTCAACGGCGAAACCGCAACGCTCGGCATAAGCGTCGATCCGGACACGGACGTCATCCTCTTCGACGGCAAACCCGTCAAGCAGGAGGAGGAGCTGATCACGCTGATGCTCTACAAGCCCAAAGGTGTTGTGAGCACGAGCGACGATCCGCAAGGCAGAAAGACGGTACAGGAGTACGTCAAGGATATTCCGGCGCGGCTCTATAACGTAGGCCGGCTCGATATCAACTCCGAAGGACTCCTGCTCATGACCAACGACGGCGAGCTCGCCCACCGCATGACACACCCGAAGTTTTCGGTGGAAAAGACCTATTACGCCATCTGCGACGGAAAGCTTCTGCCCTCGGAAATCGCGTCTCTCGTCAACGGCGTACAGCTCGACGACGGCATGACAGCCCCGGCAAAGGTACTGCACGTAAGGCCGACGAAAACGGGGGACACCTCGCTGCTCATCACGATTCACGAGGGAAAGAACCGCCAGATCCGGCGCATGCTGGAAGCGGTCGGACACAGAACCCTGCGCCTCAAGAGGGAGCGCTTCGGGCCGCTCAGCCTCGGCGAACTCAAGCCGGGTGAAACACGGCGCTTAACGCCGGACGAGATGCGATCGCTGCGGCATGCGCTCGGGCTGTAACCCAAACAGAAAGACAAGAACGGATAGGATGAGGCAATTGCCTCTCTTCATAAAAGCTATAAAGCGGAGGTACGAAACATGAGCAACACGATTTGGATCGCAATTGGTGTGTTTGCAGTTCTGATCGCACTGATTCTGATTCTCAAGGCAGTGCGCGCGGGACAGGATCGCCTTTACGGAAACGAAGAGGAAGCCGTTGAAGTCGCGGCAGCGGCGCCCGCCGTCGCAAACCGTGCGGAGCTTGCCGCAGTGGCTGCAAGCTGCATCGCAGAAGTGATGGGCAAGGATGTTTCCGGCCTTCGCATTGTCTCGATCAAACAGCTCAACTAAGACACAGCAGTCAAATCGCTGGAACAAACAATTTCACATATAGTAAATTATCGGAGGTAATTATGCGCAATTTTCTTGTGAACGTGAATGGTACGCAGTATGAAGTAGCCGTTGAAGAAATCGACGGAAAAGCAGCCCCGAAAGCAGCTCCCGTTCAGGCAGCGCCCGTTGCGGCTCCTGTTGCCGCGCCTGTCGCAGCGCCCGTCGGCGCAAACAAAGTGACCGCGCCGATGCCCGGCACGATCCTTGGCGTCAACGTCAAAGACGGCGATGCAGTCAAAGCCGGTCAGACGATCTTCGTGCTCGAAGCCATGAAGATGGAGAGCGACATCGTTGCCCCCGTCGCCGGAACCGTTCGCGGCGTTGCCGTGACGAAGGGCACGTCCGTTTCCGCGGGCGACCTGCTCTGCTCGATCCAGTAAGCGAATTCTCCCGCAGCGGAGCGCTGGTACACCCGGCGTTTCATGTGCTCCCTTTATTGACACCGTGTTGACGCCCGCGGCTGAATTGCCGTGTCCTGCGCCGCACATAAGGAGAAAACCAAATGAGCAAATTAATGATCACCGACACGATCTTCCGCGATGCGCACCAGTCTCTGGCTGCGACGCGTATGCGCACCGAAGATATGCTTCCCGCTTGCGAAGTGCTCGATTCAATCGGCTACTACTCGCTGGAAGTCTGGGGCGGAGCTACGTTTGATGCGTGCCTTCGCTTCCTCAACGAAGATCCCTGGCAGCGCCTCAGAACGCTTCGCAAAGCCCTGCCCAACACAAAGTTGCAGATGCTGTTCCGCGGACAGAACATCCTGGGTTACAAACATTATGCCGACGACGTGGTGGAGCAGTTCTGCAAAAAAGCGATTGAGAACGGCATCGACGTCATCCGCATCTTCGACGCGGTGAACGACATCCGTAACCTTGAGAGCGCGATCCGCTTTACCAAGAAGTACGGCGGCATCTGCGAACCCGCGATCAGCTATACGGTTTCGCCGGTGCACAACCACGATTACTTCATCCAGATGGCAAAAGAGCTGGAGCAGATGGGGGCGGACACGATCTGCATCAAGGACATGGCAAACCTCCTGCTGCCGTATGATGCGTATTCGCTCATTTCGCGCCTCAAGAAGGAAGTCAAGGTTCCGATTCACCTGCACACGCATAACACGACCGGCACCGGCGACATGGTTTATCTCATGGCGGCGCAGGCCGGCGTAGATATCGTGGACACCGCGCTGTCGCCCTTTGGCAACGGCACGGCACAGCCCGCGACCGAGCCGTTGGTCGCCACCCTCAAGGGAACCGACCGCGACACCGGCCTCGATCTGGTGAAGCTCTCCGAAGCCGCGAAGATTATGCGTCCCGTTGCGGATCGCATGATTGCGGATGGAACAATCTCCGTCAAGGCGCTGGGCGTGGACACGAACACGCTGCTGTATCAGGTGCCGGGCGGCATGCTCTCTAACCTGATCTCCCAGCTCAAAGAAGCGGGCAAGTCCGACAAGTACTACGATGTGCTCGAGGAAGTGCCGCGCGTCCGCAAGGACTTCGGCTATCCGCCGCTCGTGACTCCCACGAGCCAGATCGTCGGCACGCAGGCCGTGATGAACATCATCTCCGGCGAGCGTTACAAGGTCTTCACCAAGGAATCCCGCGCACTGCTGCGCGGCGAGTATGGTCAGCTGCCCGCTCCGGTCAACGAGGAAGTGCGTAAGATGGCCATCGGTAATGACGAAGTGATCACCTGCCGGCCGGCGGATCTGCTCAAGCCCGAGCTGGAATCCTACCGCGAGGAGATCAAGGATCACATCCGTCAGGATGAAGACGTACTCAGCTACGCGCTCTTCCCGCAGGTTGCGCTCAAGTTCTTTGAAGCGCGCGAGGCCGCGGAGCGCAAGGCGCAGGAACCGCAGCAGGACGACGGCGTTCGCATGCTGTATGTGGAGGACATTGGCGCATAACGTATGAGACATCTGCCGAACATTCTTTCAGGAATACGGCTCGTACTCGTTGGCGTTTTTGTGATGCTCTTTCGGGCAGGCAGTTATCTGCCTGCCCTGTGCGTTTTTGTGTTTGCCTTTTTCACGGACGTGCTGGATGGACAGATTGCGCGGGCAAACGGGTGGGTTTCCAACCTGGGTAAGCTGCTGGACCCGCTAGCGGACAAGCTCATGACGCTTGCCGCACTGGTCTGCATCTATCTGGGCAAGATGAAGTCGATCTATCTTGTGCTGTTTTTGCTCATGGCGCTCAAGGAGCTGCTGATGATCATCGGCGGTCTGTTCATGGTGAAACACAGGGTGGTCGCCATGGCGGATTGGCCGGGCAAAATCGCCACCGGGCTCTTTGCGGTGGGCGTGATGCTGTCCCTGCTTTCGTTCCTGTCGCTGAATGTGGAGCCATATAATCTCTACATTCTGGGATTGGCGACCGCGATGTCCTACTTTGCCCTTGTGTTTTATGCGGCGACACAACTGCCGCGTGCATTTGGCAAGGAATCCAAGGACGCGACAAAAGCGGACGAAAACGGCCATCGGGCGGAGTGAAAACGCGCGCAACCGCGCAAAAACGCTTGCAATAGCGAAACGATGCTGTTATAATGCATTTGTTGGATGATGAACTTTTAGCGGAGAGTGGGCAAAACCCACTCTTTCGTTTTGAAGGGTGCTTTTTCAAGCTAACTGCGAGAAAAATCCCCTTATTACGGGTAATTGTTTGATAGTACAGGGTGCTCTTTTCGGCATCCGCAACGGATTCAGATCAATTTTTCGAGTGATGGACCCCGGTCTTCGAACGAACAAATCAGGTCTGCAACCGATTTTGGAGGAATATCGTTGAACACAGCACAAAAAGTGGAGCAACTGCTCAAGCTGCCTGTACAGGAGCTGGGCTATGAGCTATGCGATGTAGAGTTTATCAAGGAATATGGAGACTGGGTTCTCACGCTCTATATCGACAAAGAGGGCGGCGTTACGATTGACGATTGCGAGCGTGTCAGCCGCGCGGTCGATCCGCTTCTCGACGAAGCCGACCCCATCGAGCAGGCATATATGCTCTCCGTCTCGTCGCTCGGCCTTGATCGCCCATTGAAAAAGGATGCGGACTTTGCCCGGAATATCGGCAAACGCATCGAGATTAAGCTCTTTGCGCCGAAAAACGGCAAAAAGGAGTTTACGGGCGAGCTGCTTCGCTATGACGAGACGAGCATTGCCATAGCGCTGGAAAGCGGAGAACTCACGCTGGAACGCAAGGCGATTGCGCTCGCGCGACCTGAATTGGTGTTTTAAATCCGTAAGACATGTCGTCGGAATCGATCAGAAACCGGCATGCAGGATTTCGATTATACGGGATTATTTGAAGGAGTACGATAGGATGAACACAGAGTTTGTCGAAGCATTGAATGCGCTGGAAAAGGAGCGCGGAATCAGCAAAGATGTTCTGATTCTCGCAATCGAAGCGGCTCTTACCTCGGCTTATAAGCGCAATTACGGCGCAACCGCGAATGTCCGCGCGCAGATTGATCCGCGCAGCGGCGAGTTTCGCATCTATGCCTCCAAAACGGTGGTGGACGAGGTGGAAAACCCGATCAACGAGATTTCGCTGGCGGATGCAAAGCGCGTCAACGTCCTCTACGAAGTAGGCGATGTGCTCGAAGAAGAGGTCAAAGCGAAGGAGTTTTCACGCATTGCGGCGCAGACAGCCAAGCAGGTTGTTGTGCAGCGTATTCGCGAGGCGGAGCGTGGCGTCATCTATGAGGAATACGTCGAAAAAGAAAACGAAGTGCTCACCGCCATCGTGCAGCGCGTGGAAAAGGGCAACGTCTATGTCGAGCTCGGCAAGACGGACGGCATCCTGACGCCGAACGAGATGATTCCCGGCGAAACCTATGAAAACAACGACCGCATCAAGGTTTATGTGCTTGAAGTTCGCAAGGACAGCAAGGGCCCGCAGGTACTGGTCAGCCGCACGCATCCGGGCCTTGTCAAGCGCCTATTTGAGCTGGAAGTGCCGGAGATTCAGACGGGCGTCGTGCAGATTAAGTCCATCGCGCGTGAGGCGGGATTCCGCACAAAGATCGCGATGCACTCCACCGACATGCAGGTGGATGCGGTCGGCGCTTGCGTTGGCCAGCGCGGCGCGCGCGTTGAACGCATCGTCAACGAGCTGCACAACGAAAAGATCGACATCATCGAGTGGGATTCCGACTCGGCGGTCTATATCGCAAAAGCACTCAGCCCCGCAAAGGTGCTGATGGTTTATATCAACGAAGAAGAGAAAGCGGCGAAGGTCATCGTGCCGGATAGCCAGCTTTCCCTCGCGATCGGCAAAGAAGGGCAGAACGCCCGCCTTGCCGCGAAGCTGACAGGGTGGAAGATCGACATCAAGAGCCAGTCGCAGGCGGAAGAGGCGATGGACGCCTTCTACCGCGAGGATGAAACGGGAGAAAGCGAGGCGTAACGCTTGGCGAAGAAGATTCCCATGCGGATGTGCGTCTCCTGCCGGGAGATGCAGCCGAAAAAGGAGCTCGTGCGGGTGGTGCGAACGCCGGAAGGCGCGGTGATTCTGGATACGACAGGCCGCGCAAACGGGCGCGGTGCATACCTTTGCAAGAAGAGCGCCTGTTTAGAGAAGGCGATCAAGTCCCGCGCGTTGGAACGCGCGCTGGAGACGAAGATTGAGCCGGAAACCTACGACACCCTGCGCGCGCAGTTTGCACAATATCATGAACAGCAAGCTGAATAGCGCAATCGGGTTCGCGATGAAGGCGGGACGCCTGAAGTCCGGCGATTTTGTCACCGAAAAGCTGCTGCGCGCGAAAAACGCGAAGATCGCTTTGATCGACACGACCGCCTCGGACAACACGAAGGAGAAATACCGCACGATTTGCGCAAACAGCGAGATCGAGCTCGTCGAGGTGGAGGAACTTGGCCGCTGGATCGGCAAGCCCGGGCGCATGGTTGCCGCGGTGACGGACACGGCGTTTACGCAGATGATCAAGCGTGCGCTGGCGCAGGACGAGACACAACCCAAGGACAAGTAACAACGCATCCAAAGGATGCAAAAAATAAAAACAAAGACAGATGCGCATCCGCCTTTGCAAAGCGGACGGCGAAAAACGCGGGGGTAACGACGTAAATGGCAAAAAACAATTTTCTCGAATCGGCAAACGGAATTCAGAAGACCACGAAAGAACTTCTGGAGAGGCTGACGCTGACGCAGAGCTCCGTTGGAGAGCTGCTTGTTTCAGTGCGCCATTCCGAGAGCGAGCTTCTTGAAAAGGAGGAGCAGAAGCGGAAAGCCCGCGAAGAGCGCGAACGCATGGAGCGCCTGCGCGATCTGCTCGATTCCGATCAGGATCACGCCGCACACGCCGGAGGAAGAGATGACGACGAACTGCCGCCGCAGCCGCAGCAAAAGCCGGAGCATCCGAAAAAGCAGGAGGCC
Source organism: Christensenellaceae bacterium (assembly GCA_963667195.1). Lineage (GTDB taxonomy): Bacteria > Bacillota > Clostridia > Christensenellales > CAG-138 > UBA7703. Next base: position 39,751 of record OY762962.1, on the reverse strand, counting down.
GCAGCAGAAGCAGCCGCTGAAAAGCCTGCTTCCGAACCCGTTGCGCCGAAGAAGAGCGCAGAAGAGAAGCATGCTTCCGAAAAAGCGGCGCCCGAAAAGAGCGCCGTGGAATCCAGCGCGTCCGTCAAGAGCGGCGCGGAGCAAAGCGAACCGGAAAAGCATACCGCGGAGAAGGCAGCCGTAGAGCAGCCCGCCCAGCCGCTGGCAGCCGAGCAGGCGAAGCCTGCCCAGCAGGAGCAGGCCCCGGTAACCGCCGCAGAAGCACCGAAGAAGAACCCGAACAGCGGTTACGAGGCGCACACCATCTCGCAGGATGACCGCCGCCGTCCGCAGCAAGGCAATAATTATCCGCCGCGTCAGGACGGTTACCAACCGCGCCCGCAACAGGGTAACGGCTATCAGCCGCGTCAGGATGGATACCAACCGCGCCCGCAACAGGGGAACGGCTATCAGCCGCGTCAGGACGGCTACCAGCCGCGCCCGCAGCAGCAGGGTAACGGCTATCAGCCGCGCCAGGACGGCTACCAGCCGCGCCCGCAGCAGGGCAATGGATACCAGCCGCGTCAGGACGGTTACCAACCGCGCCCGCAGCAGGGCGGAGGCTTCCAGCCGCGTCAGGATGGCTACCAACCGCGTCCGCAACAGGGCGCCGGCTATACGCCGCGTCCGCAGGGCGGCAACTATCCGCCGCGCCCGCAGCAGGGCGGTACCGGCCCGCGTCCGGGCCAGGCCGGCGGCTTTGCGCCGCGCGGACCGCGTCCCGCATCCGCTGGCGCACCCGCAGTTCCCGCAGCCGGCGGCAAGGAACGCGTGAGCAATTACGATCCGAACAAGAGCGCCTACAGCCGCACAAAAGAGGCGGAGAAGAAGGCGAAGAATAAAAAGGCGATGTCTCGTGAAGCAGCACCCAGCGCAAGCAATTGGGATGAAGATGCAACGGGGAACCGCAAACTCAGACGCGGGCTGAAGCAACCTGTGCGGCGGCCGGAGCCCGTCGTGATTGAAAAGGCGGTGATCACCACGGAAACCATAACAGTAAAAGAACTATCCGAGAAAATCGGCAAGCCCGCATCGGATATCATCAAGAAGCTCTTCCTGCTCGGCATGCCGACGACGATCAATCAGGAGATCGATTTTGACACCTGCGAACTCGTTGCATCCGACTTTGGTATCGAGCTTGAGCTCAAGGTCGCGAAGACATTCGAAGAAGTGCTCTCCGACAGCGCGGCGAGCGAAACGGATTCGGACGACCTGCTCGTGACGCGTCCGCCGGTCGTGACCATCATGGGCCACGTCGACCACGGCAAGACCTCGCTGCTCGACGCGATTCGCAACAGCTCCGTCACCGAGGGCGAAGCGGGCGGCATCACCCAGCACATCGGCGCCTACACGGTCGGCTGCAACGGCAGACAGATTACGTTCATCGATACGCCGGGTCACGAAGCGTTTACCTCCATGCGTGCGCGCGGCGCGCAGGTGACGGATATCGTCATCCTCGTCGTCGCGGCGGACGACGGCATCATGCCGCAGACGGTAGAGGCGATCAACCACGCGAAAGCCGCGGGGGTACCGATCATCGTCGCCATCAACAAGATGGACAAACCCGACGCGAACCCCGACCGCGTGAAGCAGCAACTCACAGAGTACGAACTCGTTTCCGAAGAGTGGGGCGGCCAGACCATCGTCGTGCCCGTTTCCGCGAAAAAGCAGCAGGGTCTCGACACCCTGCTTGAGATGATCCTCCTGCAGGCGGACGTGCTGGAACTCAAAGCCAACCCGAACCGCCTCGCCAAGGGCACGATCATCGAAGCAAAGCTCGACAAAGGCCGCGGCCCGCTGGCAACCGTTCTCGTGCAGAACGGAACGCTGCGCAGAGGCGACACGATCGTCGCCGGTACCGCATACGGCAAGGTGCGCGCCATGACGGACGACAAGGGCAACGCGGTCAACGAAGCGGGTCCCTCGACGCCGGTTGAGGTGCTTGGCTTTAGCGAAGTGCCGGATGCAGGCGACATCATGAACGTAGCCGAAGTGGACAAGCTCTCGCGTCAGGTGGTTGAGGAGCGCCGCGATAAGATCAAGGCGGCTCAGCTCAAGAGCAAGAGCAAGGTGTCTTTGGACGACCTCTTTACCCAGATGGCGGCGGACGAGCTCAAAGACCTCAACATCATCGTCAAAGCAGACGTGCAGGGCTCCGTCGAGGCCGTTAAGCAGGCACTCGAAAAGCTCAGCAACTCTGAAGTTCGCGTGCGCTGCATCCATGGCGGCGTCGGCGCGATCACGGGCACAGACATCATGTTCGCTTCCGCGTCCAACGCGATCGTCATCGGCTTCAACGTGCGTCCGGATGCGGGCGCGCGCGCCATGGCGGAAAAAGAGAACGTGGATGTGCGACTCTATCGCGTCATCTACAACGCAATCGACGACGTGAAAGCCGCCATGCAGGGCATGTTTAAGCCGGTCTTTAAGGAGACCGAGCTCGGCAGAGCGACCGTCCGCGAGACCTTCAAGGTCACGGGTGTTGGCACCATCGCAGGCGCATACGTCAACGACGGCAAGATCACGAGAAGCGCGCAGGTTCGCGTGGTGCGCGACAGCGTGGTGATTCACGAAGGCAAGATCTCCTCGCTCAAGCGCTTTAAGGACGACGCGAAGGAAGTCCTCACGAGCTTTGAGTGCGGCATCGGCATCGACGGATTCAACGACCTGCAGGAAGGCGACGTCATCGAAGCCTTCGTGATGGAAGAAGTTAAGCGTACATAATTCAAGATTCGCTTGTTTCGGCCGCTTGGCGCGTGCCGGGCGGAGGAGGGCATATGGCAACGTTTCGCGCAGACCGCAGGAACGAAGAAGTAAAAAAGACGATCAGTGAAGTCATTCGCGAGATGAAGGACCCCAGAATCTCGCCGATGACCGCGCTGACCGAAGTTGAGGTCACCAAGGATCTCAAGTATGCGAAGGTGAAGGTCTCCGTCTATGACGAGGACGAGAAAAAGCGCGTGTCCAGTGTGGAAGCGCTGAATCACGCGGCAGGGTTCATCTCGCATGAACTCGGCGCGCGCATGCGCATCCGCGCAGTGCCCAGCATCAAGTTTACGCTGGACAACTCGATTTCCTATAGCGTACGCATCTCGGAGATTCTCAACGAATTGCATAAGGCGGACGGAAACGAACCGCAACAGGAAGACGGGAAGGAGTAACGCCATGCTGCAGGACGCCGTCCGTTTTCTACGGACGTATGATGACATTCTGCTGATTGCGCATGTCTCTCCCGATGGCGACACGCTCGGCAGCAACTTCGCGCTCTACGGCGCGTTGCTGGAGCTGGGTAAACACGCACAGGTGGTCTGCGAAGACCCTGTTCCGGCGATCTACCGTTTCCTACCGTTTTCGGATCAACTGATACCGCCCGAGCAGGCACGCCCTGCGGAGGCGGTCGTTTGCGTGGACTGCGCGGACCTCGGCAGAACCGGCCGGTGCGAACCGCTCTTTCGCGCGGCAAAAGCCACGCTGAACATCGACCACCACGGCACCAACGACCGCTACGCCGCATCCAACTATGTGCAGAAAGCGGGCGCGACGGGGGAGCTGATCTTCAACGTGATCGCATGCCTCAAAATTCCGCTCAATAAGAACATCGCAAGCTGCCTGTATGCGGCCATCACGACCGATACCGGCAATTTTTCTTACAGCAACACCACGCCGGATACGATGCGCATCGCGGCGGATATCCTCGACACGGGGATCGATCTGCCGTTTCTCAACCGCAGCCTGTTTCGCACGGTGCCGTTTCACAAGCTCAAACTCCATGCGTTGGGTGTGAACAAAGCGCAGCTTTATGAGTACGGGCGGATCGGCATTTCGACCATCACGCTCGCGGATATCGCTGAATGCGGCGCGACCAACGAGGACACCGAGGGCATCATCGACTCTATCCGCGACATCGACACCGTGGAAGTTGCGGCGTTGCTGCGCGAGAGCGAGGATGGCTTGATTCGCGTGAGCCTGCGCGGAAAAACCTGTGCGGACGTCAGCAAAATCGCGGTTGCGTTTGGCGGCGGCGGGCACAGACTCGCCGCGGGCTGCACGATGCAGCCCCCGATTGAGAACGCGGCGGAGCAGATTTTGGCGCTTGCAAAAGAACTCCTGCACGGGATTTGTGAGTGATATGGACGGAATCGTCACCATACTCAAGCCGCCCGGCATGACCTCCAGCAACGTCGTGTTCGATGTACGCAAGATTTTTTCCGAAAAGCGCGCGGGACACCTTGGCACGCTAGATCCCGCGGCGGCGGGCGTACTGCCCGTTTGCCTCGGCAGAGCGACAAGATTGTTCGACATCCTCGTCGATAAGGACAAGGAATACGTCTTCGAGATCGCGTTTGGAACCCAGACCGACACGCAGGACGCCTACGGCACGGTTCTTGCGCGGGATAATCGCATAGTCGTGCAGACAGAACTGGAACGCATCCTGCCGGAGTTCATCGGGGATCAGGTTCAGGCGGCGTCGATCTACTCCGCGCTCAAGGTGGACGGCAAGAAGATGTACGATCTCGCGCGCGCGGGAGAAACGATTGAGCCGAGGCTCCGCGAAATCTGCGTACACGAGCTGGAGCTGATCGAGCAGACGGCACCGAATCGATTCCTGTTGCGCGCGGTCTGTTCGCGGGGCACGTATGTGCGCTCTCTTTGCGAGAGCATCGCGGAAAAACTGAGCACCATCGGCTACGTGCCGGTTCTGCTGCGCACCCGCAGCGGCCCGTTTGTGAGCGAACACGCGCTGACGATCGCGGAACTTGACGCGGCGAAGTCGGCAGGAACGCTCGACCAAACGCTGACCTCCTGCGAGGACGCGATGGCGTTTTTGCCGGAACTGCGGCTGCCCGCGGATCGCACGATACCCACGAAGAACGGGCTGGAGACGCATGTGCGCGGAGAGGCAGACGGCCTTGTGCGTGCGTATGGCGACGGCGTGTTTCTGGGCATCGGCGAGATACGGCACGAGCGCTTTCGCCTCACGATTCACCTGTATTAAGAAGGAAGCAGGATCATCCAATCGACAATCAAACGGTTCGCAGGATCGTAACCTTGCGAAACCGTATTCGAAGGGGATTATGGCAACATACGAACCAGCCGTCGTCGCGCTTGGCATGTTTGACGGCGTACATCTAGGACATCGGGCACTCATGAGCCGCCTGCAGGAGGAAGCAAAGCTTCTGCATGCGATTCCTGCGGTCTACACATTTTCCAACCATCCGTTGGAGGTGCTCGGCGGCAACGTGCGTCTGCTCTCCGGCATTCGGGAGCGGAACATGCTGCTGCGCTCGCTTGGAGCGGAGGAGCTCGAGAGCCTACCCTTCACGCGTGAGATGGCGGCGCTGAGCCCGGAAGCGTTTGTCGATCTGCTGTCGGCAAAGTGGGATGTGCGCGGGCTTGTGGTTGGCTACAACTACACCTGCGGAGATCGCGGTGCTGGCACGCCGGAGACACTGCGCGAGATCGGAAGCCGCAGAGGCTTTTCCGTTTCGGTCGTGGAGCCGGTGCTGCTCGAAGGCGAACCCGTCTCCAGCACGCGCATCCGTGAGGCGGTGGAGCGCGGAGATATCACGCTCGCAAACCGTCTGCTCAAACGCAGATACACGCTCTCCGGCACGGTGGTGCAAAACAAGCGCATCGGCAGCCGTATCGGCTTTCCCACCGCGAACATCGACGCAAACCCAAAGCGCGCCATCCCGGCGGACGGCGTGTACGCAACGTTTGCCTCCGTCGACGGCGGCATGTACCGCGCGGTGACGAACATCGGCACCAACCCCACGGTGAACGGAGAAAAGCTTACGATCGAAACACACTTGATCGATTTTCACGCGGATATCTACGGACAGCCGCTTTCCATCCTTTTCCGCAAGCGCATGCGCGGGGAGCTGATGTTCGATTCTCTCGACGCGCTCAAGGAGCAGATTCGGCTCGATGTTGAGGAAGCGGAGTCTCTCAAGGATGTCTGAAACAGAAAAAACGCAGACCTGACAAAGTAAAAAAATCATTCAGCCGTTGTTTACAATTTTTTATGAATATGCTATCATATAAAAGCATTCAAATGCCGTTTACCGGGATATACGACACTCCGACGTATTTCTCAGTTTACGGGAAATAGAAAAAAGGAGAAAAATACCATGACCAAGACAGAAACCATTGAAAAGTACGCGCTCCACGAGGGCGACACCGGCTCCCCCGAAGTGCAGATCGCGCTCCTGACCGAGCGCATCAACCACCTCAACGAGCACCTCAAGCTTCACCAGAAAGACCACCACTCGCGCCGCGGCCTCTTAAAGATGGTCGGTCAGCGCAGAGGCCTTCTGAACTACCTCAAGGAAAAAGACATTGAGCGTTACAGAGCGATTGCTGCGAGCTTGAACATCCGTATTAAGTAAGAGAAAAGGCGGGGTTGTTCCCGCCTTTCTTTTCTATTGCAATTTCCCCGCGTGGACTAGGAATCGTTTCTTTCCATGCTCCGCAGGAGAAAAATTTGCTCAAGCCACCACGAATTTCCCGCTATCGCAGGATGTGATTTCTTTTGCGATTGTGACGGTGAAATTTGTCTAAAATCAGTTATAATAGAAAAGAAGATAAAAGAAGAAGAAGGAGCAAACAAATACTATGGAAAGAAACTTCCAGATGCAGCTTGGCGGCAAGACGCTCATCGTCGAAACCGGCAAGTACGCCGAACAGGCGGGCGGAAGCTGTCTCGTCCGCATGGGCGATACGGCGGTGCTGGTCTGCGCGACGATCGCGAAGACCGCGCGTGACGGCGTCGATTTTCTGCCGCTCTCGGTGGAATATCAAGAGAAACTCTACTCGGTGGGCAAGATTCCCGGCGGATTCATCAAGCGCGAAGGTCGTCCGACCGACCGCGCGATCCTGAGCTCCCGCCTCATCGACCGTCCGCTGCGTCCGCTGTTCCCCAAAGGATTCTATAACGACGTGCAGGTGGTTGCCACCGTCATGTCCGTTGAGCAGGACGTTCAGCCGGAAATCCTCGCGATGATCGGTTCCTCCGTCGTACTCGCCATCAGCGAAGCGCCGTTCTCTGGACCCACGGGTTCCGTCGCAGTCGGCATGATCGATGGCCAGTACATCATCAACCCCGACGTCGCACAGCGCGAAAAGAGCAGCCTGAGCCTCACCGTCGCCGGCACCAAGGACGCGGTCATGATGGTTGAAGCGGGCGCGAACGAGGTCTCTGAAGAAGAGATGCTCAACGCCATCCTCTTTGCGCACGAAGAGATCAAGAAGATCGTCAGCTTCATCGCGGACATCGAAGCGCAGATTGGCAAGCAGAAGATCGAGCCGGTGATCTATCATCCCGACGAAGCGATTGAAGCCAAAGTGCGCGCGTACGCGTTTGACAAGGTCGTCTGGTCGCTGGATACCTTTGACCGCCACGAGCGTGAAGTGCGCGGCGATCAGGTCAAAGCGGAAGTCACCGAAGCGTTCAAAGAAGAGTACCCGGATTCCGCAAAGGACATCGGCGCGATTCTTTACACGCTCACCAAAGAGGTCGTTCGCGACAAGATCATCAACAAGAAGATTCGTCCCGACGGACGTGCGCAGGATGAGATCCGCCCCATCTGGAGCGAGGTCGGCATCTTCAACCGCACCCACGGCAGCGCGGTCTTTACCCGCGGTCAAACGCAGGTCATGACCATCGCCACCCTCGGCACGATCTCCGAAGCGCAGTCCCTCGACGGGCTTTCGCTTGAAGAGACCAAGCGCTATATGCACCAGTACAACATGCCGCCGTTCAGCACGGGCGAAGCGAAGCCCATGCGTGGTGTCGGTCGCCGTGAAATCGGCCACGGCGCTCTTGCCGAGCGCGCGCTGGAACCGGTTCTGCCGAGCGAAGCGGAGTTCCCGTACTGCATGCGCCTCGTGAGCGAGGTCATCAGCTCCAACGGCTCCACCTCGCAGGCTTCCATCTGCGCGAGCACGCTTGCGCTGCTGGATGCGGGCGTTCCGATCAAGAAGTCCGTTGCGGGCGTCGCGATGGGCCTCATTAAGGATGACTCCACCGGCAACATCGCGATCCTGACCGATATCCAGGGCCTCGAGGACTTCCTCGGCGACATGGACTTCAAAGTGGCAGGTACCCGCGATGGCATCACCGCCATCCAGATGGATATCAAGATCAAGGGCATCAACCGCGAAATCCTCACCCGCGCGCTGGAGCAGGCGCGCAAGGGCCGCATGTTCATCCTCGACAAGATGGACGAAACCCTTCGCGAGCCGCGCGCAGAGCTTTCACCCTTTGCGCCGCGCATCATCACGTTCACGATCAATCCAGACAAGATTCGCGAAGTCATCGGCAGCGGCGGCAAGGTCATCAACAAGATCATTGCCGATACCGGCGTGAAGATCGACATCGAGGACGACGGCACGGTCTACATCGCCTCTCCCGATGCGAGCGCGGCTGCGGAAGCCAAGCGCATCATCGACGGCATCGTCAAGGAGATCGAAGTTGGCGACGTGTACCTCGGCACCGTGGTCGGCATCAAGGAGTTTGGTGCGTTCATCAACCTCAAGCCCGGCACGGATGGACTGCTGCACATCTCCCGCATCGCGAACAAGCGCGTGGAGAAGGTGGAGGACGTGCTCTCCATGGGTGAGCAGGTATTGGTCCGCGTCATCGACATCGACCCCAAGACGGGCAAGATCAGCCTGACCCGCAAGGACATGCTGCCGCCTGACAAAGAGTAAGGTTCCGAAGCGAAGGATACAAGGGCGCGGCGGCAACGCCGCGCCTTTTCTGTTTCATTTTAACAGTCTCGCGGGAATCCGGAATTTATGGTAGAATACAGAATTGCAAGCCATCGCTCGTGAAAGGAACGAAACGAATGATCAAACAACACCTGCTGCCCAACGGCATTCGCCTGATCTATGAGAAGATGAAGCATGTTCGCTCCGTGTCTATGGGCGTTTGGGTGGACACCGGCTCCGTGCGCGAAACGCAGGAGACCGCGGGCGCTTCCCACCTGATCGAGCACATGGTATTCAAGGGTACCGAGCGCAGGGATGCCGAGCAGATCGCAATCGAGATGGATGCGGTCGGCGGCAACATCAACGCTTTCACGAGCAAGGAAAACACCTGCTTTTACGCAAAGGTGCTGGACGAGCACCTCGACCTTGTCTCCGACGTACTCTCGGACATCACGTTTCACAGCGTGTTCGATCCCGAGGAGCTGAAAAAGGAGCAGGGCGTCGTACTCGAAGAAATCCTGATGAACGAGGACAGCCCGGAAGACCTCTCCGGTGAGGAGAGCAATATGCTCTTCTTTGGCGATGAGGCGCTGGCGAGCCCGATCCTCGGCACCAGGGAGAGCGTGCGCGCGTTCACGCGTGAATCGCTGCTCGCCTACAAAAACGAATTTTACGTACCGAACAACATCGTCGTTGCCTGCGCGGGCAACTTTGAAGAGCAGGCACTGATCGATTCCGTGACGAAATGGTTCGATCTGGCCGCTTCCTCGCGCGCGACAGCGCCGGTTTTACAGCGCTTCCCCGGCGGCAAACGCGAAAAGTTTGTCGAAAAGGACGTCGAGCAGGTGCATATCTGCCTGACGTTGCCCGGTTTTGCGCGGGACAGCGAGGGGCAATACCCGCTCGCCGTGCTCTCCAACATCATCGGCGGAAGCATGAGCTCGCGGCTTTTTCAGAGCATCCGCGAAAAGCTCGGCCTTGCGTATTCGGTCTACTCGTACCCCACGAGCTACACGGGCACGGGCACACTGACGCTCTACGCCGGAACCGGCGAGAAGCAGGCGAAGGAAGTGCTCAGCCGCATGATTGAGGAACTCGAACGCGTCCGCAAAGACGGCGTGACAAAAGAGGAACTCATGCGTTGCCGCGACCAGCTCAAGGGCAGCTACCTGCTCGGCATGGAGTCCAGCGGATCGAGAATGAACGCGCTGGGTAAGACGCTGCTGTTACAAAAACGTGAATATAGTGAGCAGGAGACACTTCGTAGAATCGAGTGTGTTACAATGGAGGATATTGAACGGATTCTGCCCGTTTGCCTCGACCTCAATCAAGCCAGCACGGCGCTGGTCGGCAGAGTGAAGAAACAGAAAAACGCCCTGCTGGAAGTGCTCCGCTGACGCGCGCGCTTCCGATCGATCTCCCTTTTTCAAACCGGATGGAGGATACCGACTTGGACAAGCTGGACATGATTTTTGAGTTGCAGCAGCAACTGAACAGCGACATTGAAACGCGCAGGAACCTCTCTTTTTCGCGCGAGGAATGGATGCAAAAAGAAGTGCTCGCCATGATTTCGGAGCTTTCCGAAGTGTTGGATGAGGTGAACTTTAAGTGGTGGAAGAATCCAAAGCCGATTGATGACATGGCTCTCAAAGGAGAGCTCGTGGACGTGTTGCATTTCTTTGTGAGCATGTGCCTCAAGAGCGGCATGTCGGCGGAAGAGCTGTTTTCGCTCTATAAAGCAAAAAATCAGGAGAACTTTGACCGTCAATACGGCAGGTCTCAAAAGCAGGGCTATGAAGTAGGCGGTGAAACGAATGGCTAAATCGAGAAAGCGCATCAAAGGCCGCTTTTTTCTGATGATTCTGATCCTTGTCGGGTTTATAGCGCTGGTCGTCGTGGTCGCAAACGCGCTCAAGAAGACCGGTGAAATCCAGTTTGGCTCGCTTGGCGCGGACCTGGAGGTCAACGCCGCCATCATTCGCGACGAGAAGGTCATCATGTCCGAACCGTATGAGAAGATTACGTTCGACGTGGTAGAAGGCGAAACGGTCAACAACGATCAGGTGATTGCCCAGCTCTACCGGCGCGGGTATCAAGACGAGACGATGGTGACCCTGCTCAACTTGCAAAAGCAGATTTACGATTATCAGATGCAGCTGCTTGGCGGTCAGGCGCCGCAGGAGCTCATCGATCTCAACACCAATATCGACGAGGTGGAGAAGCAGATTCGCGCGGTGTCCCGCGGGCAGAGCACGCTGGACATGCTGGATCTGGAGCAGACGCTCAAGGACCTCGAAGACCAGCGAGTAACGCTGCTTCAGAGCGTCGTGACGGCGGACACCACGTTAACGCAGCTCTACAGCGACCTCAAGAGCCAGCAGAACGTGATGAGCAGTTGGAAGCGGGATATCTTGAACACCGGCGGGACCGGCATCGTGAGCTTCTATTTTGACGGCTACGAGCAGGTGCTGAATGTCAACAAGCTTTCGACGATCAACTCCGCTCTGGTCAAGACCGTCGTCAACGGCGGCAACACCGCGAAGAACGCGGATTCGACCAGCGAGGTGCCGCTATATCGTATCATCAACAATACGCACTGGTTCATCGCGTTTGTGACGAACGCAACAGACCCGATGCGCCTTGCGGAAGGCGAGCAGTACAGCGTGCTCTTCCAGGATTATTCCGATCAGCAGTACACCGCAACCGCGCGCGCAAGCCAGGTTTCGGAAAACGCGGTCGTCAACATTCTGGAGTTTAACACCGACATCGGCAAGCTCATCGGAACCAGAACCGTCGCCGCGACGATCAGCAAATCCGCGCAGGGGCTGGTTGTGCCGCTTTCGGCGATTCAGATCATCTCCGGTATGCCGGGCATCAATATCTCGTATGGCGACAGCGTCCTGCGTGTCGAGGTGGATATCCTCGCGCAGAGCGACAACAAGGCGGTCATCCGCGCGCACAACGCCTCGGATAATCTCACCGCCGGGATGAAGTATGTAAAGCCATGACGACCATCGCGCAAAACATACTGGCTGTTCGGGAAGAGATGGCAAACGCCTGCACACGTGCGGGAAGATCGCTTGACACCGTGCAACTGGTCGCCGTGTCGAAGTACCAGGATACGGAGCGCATGGCGGAGGCGGTCGAGGCGGGGATTACGACCTTTGGCGAGAATCACGCCCAAGAATTGACCGAAAAGAAAACTTTTTTTGAACAGCACGGCTGTACGGTGCATTTTATTGGACAACTGCAAACGAATAAGATAAAATATGTCTGCGGTTTTGCCGACCTCATCGAGTCGGTTGACCGGGAAAACCTCGCATCTCAGCTTCAGCAAAAAGCGGAAACGCGGGGAATTGTTCAGGATGTTTTGATCCAGGTCAACATCGGCGCGGAAGACCAAAAGGGCGGCGTTCCCGATGAGGACTTGGATTCTTTCGCGGAATCTTTTGCGTTGTGCGCAAACCTGCGCCTGCGCGGACTGATGTGTGTGCCGCCCGCGGTGGAAGCGGAACAGGCGCGTGCGTACTTTCGGAAAATGCGCGCGCACTATGACAGGCTTCGCGCCGGGCGGAATCCCGAAGTATTTGATACGCTCTCGATGGGCATGAGCCACGATTTCGCGGTTGCCATCGAAGAGGGCGCAACACAGGTGCGCGTCGGTTCCCGAATCTTTGGCGCGCGGGACAGAATGTAACCCCCAGGCTGGCGTGTGAATGGAGAGCTTCGCATGCTAGAAAAAAAAACAAAATTTTGAGTGAATGCCGAGGGCTGAATTGCCTTGGCTGACGGTTTTCGGAGGAAGACGGATGGCAAGCCTTTATACGAAATTCCTGGATTTTATCGGAATCGAGGAGAGCGACGAGCAGGAAGACGACCGCAGAGACGACGGTTATTACCGCGACGATGCGCCGGAGCGTGCCGCAGGCGGTGCCTTTGGCGCAGGACGCGCACAGGCCGCTCCCAATCGCAGAAACGAGCGCGTATCCAATACGTCCGGTGCGAACCTCCCGATTTCCGGCGGAATGAAGATGATCGTGTATCATCCCGTCAGCTACGAGGACACGCAGAGCATCATCGACAATCTCAAGAACAGGAAGCCCGTCATCGTCAACATGGAAGAGCTGGAGCTGGACACAGCGCAGCGCATTCTGGACTTCCTCTCGGGAGCCGTCTATGCGCTCAACGGCACCATGTGCAAAATTTCGCGCGGAATCTTTGTGGTTGCTCCCAACAACTATGATGTGGTGGGCAACGGCGAGGATGACTACGGCGATCTGGTTTGAGCCAAACAGACGGATAACGAAACAAGATTCACTGGCACATCAGACAAGTGGTGTGCCAATTTTTTACCGGAGAAGATCGGGACAACAACTCTGATCGGAGGAGGGTTCCAATGCGGATAGACGAAATCGTCAACAAGGTGTTCACACGCTCGTTTATGGGGTATGACATCGAACAGGTCGATGTGTTTCTGGACGAAGTGATCGAAACGCTGGAGCGCTATGAGGCGGAAAAGCGCGAGATGCTCTCCGCCATGGAATATCTCATGAAGAAGCTCGAACACGGGCAGAAGATGCCGCTTTCCGATATGAAGAAAGCCATCGATTCGGGCAGAAGTCAGGCGAAGCCTTCGCTGCCTGCGGGCAGTGAAACCCGCGAGGAGGAGCAAAAGACCGCACGTTCCATCACGCGCAACGGCGCTGGCAAGCCCATCCGCGCGCCGAAGGTCAGCCGGGTCAAAGGCGAAGACGAGGCAAAAGCCGCGATCATCGAGGAAGCAAAGCGGGTGATCCCGCAGGAGGAGCTCACGCCGGAGGAAGCGGACAAGCGCGCAAAGCGCATGTCGAATGCCGCGATCAACTGGCTGGATGAGCTGTTGATCAACATGGCGGAGCACGAGACGAGCGAGGCGGTAAAGCCGGCGCCGGCTCCCGCTACCGCAACACCAACGGCAGCGCAGCCTCAGCCGCAGGCAAAACCGCAGGCGCAACCTCAGCCTCAGCCGCAACCACAACCGCAGCCACAACCGCAGCCGCAGCCAAAACCACAGCAGGTGCCGGACGCGGTACCGCAGACCGCGGCGCAGGAAGAACCAAAAGAAACAACGGCGCAACCGCCGGAAAGTAACGATTGACATGGCCAAACAGAAGAATGCCTTCCCGTGCGTCAGCCGCGAGGAGATGCGCGCGCGAGGCATTGACCAACTTGATTTTGTATTTGTCTCCGGGGATGCGTATATCGACCATCCCAGCTTTGGCGCCGCCATCATCACGCGCATGCTCGAAAGCCACGGCTATACCGTTGGTATCATCGCGCAGCCGGACTGGCACGGCGTAGAGCCGTTCCGCGTGCTCGGAAAACCGAAGCTTGCGTATCTGATTTCCTCCGGAAACATCGACAGCATGGTCAACCACTATGCGGTCTCCGGCTCGCGCAGAACGAACGACGCGTACACCGAGGGTGGAGTTGCCGGCAAGCGGCCGGATCGCGCGACGATTGTTTACGCGAACCGCTGCAAGCAGGCGTATTCAAACGTTCCTACGATCATCGGCGGCATTGAAGCGAGTCTCCGCCGCTTTGCGCACTACGACTATTGGGACAACCGCGTGCGCCACAGCATCCTCTACGATTCCTGCGCGGATATCCTCATCTATGGCATGGGCGAACGCGCGATCGTTCAGGTTGCGGACGAGCTCAAGGCGGGAAAGCCCGCGAGCGAGATCACCGATATTCCCGGCACCTGTGTGCGCTTAAGCAGCATCGAAGGCGCGAACGGCGTGGTGCTGCTGCCGTCCTATACGGAAGTGCTCTCAGATAAGAAGAAATACTGCGAGGCGTTTGCCGCGCAGACGAGGGAGCAGGATTCCGTGCGCGGCAAGCGTCTGCTTCAGCCGCACGAAAAGGGTTTTGTGCTCTGCAACCCGCCAGCCCGTCCGCTCTCGACCAAGGAGCTGGACGAGGTATACGCGCTGCCATATACAAGAAGGCCGCATCCGATGTATCGCGGACACATTCCGGCGCTGGAGGAAGTTTCGTTTTCCGTGACCTCCGCGCGCGGCTGCTTCGGCAACTGCAACTTCTGCGCGCTGACGTTCCATCAGGGACGCGTCGTGACCGGCAGAAGCCACGCTTCGATCCTGGTCGAGGCGGAGAAGCTCACATGGGACCCGGATTTCAAAGGATACATCCACGATGTAGGCGGACCTACCGCAAACTTTCGGCATCCTGCCTGCGAAAAGCAGCTCAGAAGCGGGGTATGCGCGGATCGCCAGTGCATCGGTTTTACGCCCTGCAAACAGCTCGACACCTCGGAAGAGGACTATGTTTCGCTGCTACGAAAGCTCCGCGAGCTGCCGCGCGTGAAGAAGGTGTTTGTGCGCAGCGGCGTGCGCTACGATTACGCGATGCTGGATCGCGACGATACGTTCCTGCGCGAACTCATCGAGCACCACATCTCGGGCCAGCTCAAGGTGGCGCCGGAGCACGTCTCCGACCGGGTGCTGAAGTACATGAACAAGCCACCGCACGCGGTCTATGAACGGTTTGTGCAGAAATATGAGGCGATCAACAAGAGCCTCGGCATGAAGCAGTATCTCGTGCCGTACCTGATCAGCTCGCATCCGGGCAGCAACATTCACGACGCAATCGAGCTTGCGCAATACCTCAAGGGCACAGGGCATTGGCCGGAGCAGGTGCAGGACTTTTATCCCACGCCCGGCACCGCGTCCACCTGCATGTATTTCACGGGGCTTGATCCCGCGACGATGCAGCCGGTCTACGTTGCCCGCACGCGCGAGGAAAAGGCGATGCAGCGCGCGCTGCTGCAGTGCCATATCCGCAAAAACTGGCCGCTGATTCGAAAGGCGCTGCGCTCCGCCGACCGCGAAGACCTCATCGGCAGCGGCAAAAATTGCCTCGTGC
The DNA here is from genome assembly GCA_963667195.1 of Christensenellaceae bacterium. Classification (GTDB taxonomy): domain Bacteria; phylum Bacillota; class Clostridia; order Christensenellales; family CAG-138; genus UBA7703. Next base: position 24,076 of record OY762962.1, on the reverse strand, counting down.
CGCCGGACTATCTGTCTCCGGACGAGCAGCGCGCGAGCGCTTATCGAAAGCCCCAGCCGCGCAGCGGAAACAGTTCGCATGGCGGCGGAAAAAAGAATGCAGGCGGCGGCGGACGCTCCTCCCGGCGCGGCAGAGGCTGACGCGTAAAAAACACGCAGAAATCGGCACAAAAAGCGCGCGGGCAAGCGCGCTAGGTTCTTGACAAAACACCTGTGAACCGATACAATACTAAAGGTTGCGTGGAAACGCGCGGTAGTTTTGTGCGCGCTAGCAGGTAGATACGCGCCGATTTCCTCGGCGGTAAAGGCGGTGGAGATCATGCGGATTCGAGTAGCGAATGCCATCCGGCAGACGGGTGAGCCGTTTTCCTATGAAGCGGCGGAACAGTTTACCGATCAGGCGTTTGGTGAGCGGACGATTTCGTTCGCGGAGCCGGTCTCGGTCAGCGGAACGTATGTCTATGACGGCAAGGCGTTTACGGTTGAAGGCAAGGCGACAGCCTTGATCAACAGCACATGCGCCAGATGCACAAAACCGTTTGTCGAGCGCATCGCGTTTTCCTTTTCGGAGCGATTTGTAAAAGGAGAAGACGAGGCGGCCGACGACGAGAACTATCCGTATTCAGGAGACGAGCTTTTACTCGACAAAGCCGTGATGGACAATCTCTTACTAGAGTTTCCTATCGCGAGCATCTGCCGGGCGGATTGCAAGGGCTTATGCCCCGTCTGCGGCGCGGACCGAAACACGACCAACTGCGATTGCACCACAGAGGAAGCCTAGGGCGACTGGCCCGAAGTGCTATCAGATGAAGAATAGGAGGGATTATCATGGCAGTACCCAAGAGAAAAACGTCCAAGGCAAGGCGTGATTCGCGCAGAGCGGCTAACTTCAAAGTAGCGGAAGTGCAGCTGGGCGAGTGCCCGCAGTGCCACTCGCTTGTACCGTCCCACACGGTATGCAAGACGTGCGGGTATTACGACGGCAAGCTGGTCGTCGACATGGATCAGAAGGAAAAAAAGAACGCCTGATCATCCAATCCTTCGAACATATGTCGAACCCTTCGACAGCAAGATTGCAAACGCAAAGAGACTTTTTGTGCCGTTTCGGCATAAAAGGTCTTTTTTGCTTACGAGTGGCTCGCAACGTAGTCAACCCGCAAAACACCTGTTTTCGTTGCGAAATGGCTGCATGTCCCGTATAATATTGAAATATACGTCGTTGCCGGGAGAAGAATAAACCAATTCATTCGGACTTATTCTCGCTTCTCTGCGGCAAAAAAACACTGGATTGGGATTGCGGCAATGTGCTGCCGCGGAATTGGGAGAAGACAGACCATGAGAATTGCCATTGACGCAATGGGAGGAGACCACGCACCGCAAGCGGTGTTTGAAGGGGTCAAGCTCGTATTGCCGGAACTCAAGCCGGATGTTCAGCTCGCGCTCTACGGCGACGAGACGATCATCAAAGAGGGACTTTCCGCGCTCGGGGTAAACGATCCCCGCGTGTCCATTGTCCACACCACGGAGGTGATCGGCTGCGACGAACAGCCGACGCTCGCGATCCGCAAAAAGAAGGATTCCTCGATGGTGCGCGCGGTGGAAGCCGTCGCCACCGGCGAGGCGGACTGCGTGCTCTCCGCGGGAAGCACGGGCGCGCTGCTCACGGGTGCCACGTTGATCATCAAGCGGCTCAAGGGCGTGAAGCGTCCCGCGCTTGCGACGATGATGCCCACGCCGGACTCCTGCGTGCTGCTCCTTGACTGCGGCGCAAACACCGACTGCAAGAGCGATTATCTCGTGCAGTTTGCGCTGATGGGCTCCGCTTACATGAAGAGCGTCGTCGGCGTCAAAGAACCCCGCGTCGGCCTCCTCAACAACGGCGCGGAGGAAGAAAAGGGCAACGAGCTGACGAAAGAAACGCACCAGCTGCTCAAGACGGCTCCCGTGCACTTCACCGGAAACTGCGAAGGGCGCGATGTGCTCGGCGGCGACTTCGACGTGGTGGTATGCGACGGTTTTGACGGCAATATCGTGCTCAAGGGTACGGAAGGCGCTGCGGGGCTGATCATGGACCTGCTGAAACAGGCACTGATGTCGAGCCTTCGCACCAAGATCGGAGCCGCGATCTGCAAGCCCGCGTTCAAGATGCTCAAAAAGAAGCTCGACTATACCGAATACGGCGGCGCTCCGCTGCTCGGCGTCAACGGCGGCGTGATCAAGGCGCATGGAAGCTCCAACGGCAAGTCGTTCCGCTCCGCGATACTACAGGGTGTGAAGCTCGTGTCTTCGGACGTGACGCGCCTGCTCGGCGAGGAAATCGCGCAGCTCAACTTGCCGGAATAACCGCCAGATTGCCTTAAGGATTGACAGATTGCCACGGGTCATATAGAATACTACGCGAATGAGATGCGTGAAAAAACGCGTTGAAAAGGAGTTTTGAACATGTTTTTTGAGAAAGTTAGAGATATTATCGCAAAGCAACTGGACATCGACGCCAGCACCATCACCATGACGAGCCGCCTCATCGACGACCTCAAAGCCGACTCGCTGGACATCGTGGAACTCATCATGGACCTTGAGCAGGAATTCAACATCGAGATTCCGGACGAGGAACTCCCCAAGGTACAGACGGTTGCCGACATCGTTGGCTACCTCGACAAGAAGTAAGCAACTACATTCGATCATTTACCCGCATCCGAAGACTGCGAGAGGGTGCGGGTTTTTTTGTAAAGCGTTTTGCGGAAAGTCCCGCGCCGCGCTTGTTTTTTCACGAAATCTGACCAGAGTGTGTTTCTAAAAGCACGGCGGCACAGGTCGGTGCCTTTTTCACCGCTTTTTCGTCACTGCAACCTTGGAATAGCGCTGCTATTCCATCGGTTTTGTTCCTCAAATTGGCAAAAAATTCACTCGACCTGCACACGCCGCATTTTAGAAACGCACTCTATAATACCGATATAGCAACAATTACAAAACAAATCGCTCAAAGGAAGACCGGATGACGCAACAGCAAAACCAGCTTTCCACGCTGGAAGAAACCCTTGAGTATACGTTTCACGACCGTTCCCTGCTGGAAACGGCGCTGACGCACACCTCGTTTGTCAAGGGGGACGGAAAGCGGCAAACGCACAACGAACGCCTTGAGTTCCTTGGCGACGCGGTGCTGGAGCTCTGCGTCAGCGAGCACTTGTATCGGCAGCAGCCGCAGCTGCAGGAGGGCGCGATGACGCGCCACCGCGCGCGGCTTGTTTGCGAGCACGCGCTCTTTAGCGCGGCGACGGCGCTCGGCATTCCCGCGCATCTTCGCCTCGGCAACGGCGAGGAGCTCACCGGAGGACGCAGCAAACCCAGCATCGTTTCCGACGCGCTGGAGGCGGTTCTCGGCGCAATCTACCTCGACGGCGGGCTTGAAGACGCGAGACGCGTGATTCTGGAGCGGGTGATTCGCCTGCTGGAAGAAGCGCGCGTGGACGAAATGGACAAGGATTATAAGACCCGATTGCAGGAGCATGTGCAAAAGGGTCATATCGGCAACCTCGAATACGAATGTATGGACGAAGCAGGCCCGGAGCACCAGAAGCGCTTCACCATCTGCGTGCGCCTCTCCGGCGAGGCGATTGGCGAAGGCACGGGGCTCAACAAACAGAGCGCGGGACAGGAGGCGGCAAAAGCCGCCCTGATTCGCCTCGGCGTACTGGAGGATGAAGCATGAGGCTGACGAAACTCGAACTCAACGGCTTTAAATCCTTCGCGCGCAAAACCGAAATCCGGTTCGGCACGGGCGTGACCGCCATCATTGGCCCGAACGGCAGCGGAAAGAGCAACATCTCGGACGCCGTGCGCTGGGTGCTCGGCGAGCAGAGCGCGAAAGCCCTCCGCGGCGCGAAGATGGAAGACGTCATCTTCAACGGCACGCAGCTGAGAAAAGCGCTTGCCTACAGCGAAGTCACGCTGACGTTTGACAACAGCGACGGGCTCCTCAAGGTACCGTTTAGCGAGGTCGCGATCACGCGCCGCGTCTACCGCTCTGGCGAGAGCGAATATTGCATCAACCGCAACAACTGCCGCCTGCGCGACATCTCGGACCTCTTTTGTGATACCGGCATCGGCAAGGATGGCTACTCCATCATCAGTCAGGGCAAGGTGGAGGAGATTCTCGCCAACAAGAGCGGAGACCGCAGAGCTGCCTTTGAGGAAGCGGCGGGCGTGATGCGCTACCGCGTGCGCAAGGAAGACGCGGAGCGAAAGCTCAACAACACGGAAAAAAACCTCGAACGCATCGAGGATATTTTAAAGGAACTGGCAGACCGGCTTGCTCCGCTGGAACAGCAGAGTGCGTCCGCGCGCGCGTACCTGCGCCTGCGGGATGAACTCAAGGATCTGGAAGTCAACCTGTTTTTGTACCAGTACGACCGCGTACACGAAAAGCTGATTCAAATTCAGGAGACCATGCGCCAGATGAACGAGGAGCGGGAGCTCGCCGAGAGCGGTGAGACCGCACTTCTATCCATGGTCGCCGGGCTGGAAGAGCAGCTCAAAGTGCTCGACAGCGCATTAAGCCAGCAGCAAAACAAGCTCGTAGGCTTGGTTTCGGAGGCGGAGACACGCGTTGGCACGAGCCATGTGCTCGCGGAACGGCGCGAGAACGCGACTGCCACCAAGAAGCGCATCGAGCAGGAACGCGAACAAAGCAAAGCACGTCTCGAAGAACTCGGCGGCGTGATTGCCGGGCTTCAGGCGGATGAATCCGGCCAGGCGGCGCTCTCGCTGCTGGAAAAAGAGATGGAGGCCGCGGAAGCGCGGCTCTCCGCAATCGACGCGGATATCGCAGCGCGGGAAGAAGCGCTCGATGAGATGAAGAACAGCATCATCGAGGCGATGAATCGCGCGTCCGATTTTAAATCCAGCGCGGCAAGATTCGACGCGATGAAGAGCTCTATCGGCGAGCGGCTCGCCGCCATCGAAGCCGAGGCACAGCGCCGCGCGGACGATACCGCGCGCCTGCGCGAGGAGCTGGAGCAGGCAAAGGAACAGCATGCCGCGGAAGCCGAGCGGCTGGAGCAGGCCAAGCGAGACCTCGACGGCTCGGTGGAGAACCGCAGAAAGACGCTGGACGCGTTCACCGCTCTTCGCGAGGAGATCTCGCGCGACGAGCAGGGAATTTCGTCGATCCAGTCGCGGCTTAGGGTGCTGGACGAGATGCAGCGCTCCCGCGAAGGCTATTACGCGAGCGTGAAGAACATCCTCAAGGACGCGCCGAACGATCCCAAGCTCGGCCGCGCCATCGTCGGCGTGGTGGCGGAGCTGCTGCGCGTGCCGAAAGAATACGAAATTGCCGTGACCATGGCGCTGGGCGGCACGCTGCAAAACATCGTGACCCCGACCGCCGAGGACGCGAAATACGTCATCGAATACCTCCGCGCCAAGGATTACGGCAGGGCGACGCTGCTGCCGATGGCGCTGCTCAATCCCACGCGCATCACGCGCGAGGAGCGGGCGCTTCTGGATGTGCCCGGTTGCATCGGGGTTGCCAACGAGCTCGTCGAGTGCGACGACAACGTGCGCGGAGTCATGGATTACCTCCTTTGCCGCACGATCATCGTGAAAAACCTCGACGCGGGCATTGCGCTGAAGAACCGCACGCGCGGCGCGTTCCATATCGCGACGCTGGAAGGCGATATCATCAGCACCGGCGGGTCGATGAGCGGTGGCAGTCTGCAAAAGCAGACGTTCAATCTCCTCAGCCGCGAACGCGAGCTAGTGGAGCTTCGTGAAAAGCTCAAGAAGGCAGACGCGGCGCTGGAAGAAAAGAAGACGGCTCTTCGCAAAGGCGAGCAGGATGTGTTCCGCTGCGACATCCAGGTGGACTCCTTCCGCGACGCGGTGCATGCCTGCGAAATCGCGGCGGCAAAGCAGGCGGAGCAACTGGACATGATCCGCAGGGATGTGGAGAACAGCGAGCAATCCGAGCAGTCGCTGGCGGACGAGAGAGTCCAGCTCACCGAAAACCTCGCGGAGGTGGAGCGGGAGTGCGCGAACGCGGGCGAGCAGCAGACCGACATCGAGCAGGGCAACGCCAGCACGCGCGAGGATGTCGCGCGCGCACAGGGCGAGCTATATGAGCTGCGCAAAAGCCGCGATTTCGTCGCGGGCGAGCTCACGGAGCAGAAGGTGCGTCGTATGGCGCTCAGCAAGGAGCGCGACGCGGTCTATGCCGAGCAGAAGCGCCTTGTTGCCGAGCACCGCGAGCTGACGCTTCGCCTCTCCGCGCTGGAACACGAGGCGGAGGAGAATGCGGCGACTATTTCCGCGATCGAAGCGGAGCTAGAGGGCATGCGTTCGCAGATCGAAAGCGACAGCGCGGTCACCGCCGCCGAAAAAGAAGCGCAAAAGCGGCTGGAGGAGGAGCGGGCAACGCTCTCCGCCTCGCTCTATGAGCAGCGCGCGCGGCGCGAGGAACTGCTCACGAACACCCGCGACCTCGCGGAGCGCATCCACAAGCAGGAGATGAGCCAGAGCAAGCTTGAGATGGAACTCGGTTCCATGCAGGATCACATCTGGAACGAATACGACCTTACCTACGAAAACGCGCTGGCACTCAAACGCGAGATTGCGGTTGGCTCCAGCAACGCGCGCGTGAGCGAGATCAAGCAGGAGATCAAGGGGCTCGGGGATATCAACCTCGGTTCCATCGAGGAATACAAGACCGTGTTCGAGCGGCACAGCGAGCTCGCAACCCAGTGCGACGACCTCCACAATGCCAAGCGAGACCTGGAGACGCTGATTGTGGAGCTCACGCAGACGATGGAGACGGTGTTCCTCAAACAGTTTGAGCTGATTCAGCAGAACTTCTCGTCCACGTTTGCCGAGCTGTTCGGCGGCGGACAGGCGGAGCTGCGCCTCGCGGACAAGAACGACGTGCTGGGCTGCGATATCGACATCATCGCGCAGCCGCCGGGAAAGAAACTACAGCTCCTGTCGCTGCTCTCCGGCGGAGAGCGTACACTGACCGCCATCGCGCTCCTGTTTGCAATGCTCAAGCTCAAGCCGCCCGCGTTCTGCATGCTCGACGAGATCGAGTCCGCGCTGGACGAGGCGAACGTTTCCCGCTTTGCGGACTATGTCAAGCGCTACTCCGACGGGACGCAGTTCATCCTCATCACGCACCGCAAAGGGAGCATGGAGGTCTGCGACACGCTCTACGGTGTTTCGATGGAGGAAAAGGGCGTGAGCAAGGTGGTCTCCGCGCGCTTCGGCGAGGACGGAATCACAACAGCTCCGGAACAGGCAAGCTAATTTATCTGACGATTGGGTAGTAATATGGAAAAGAAACCACTCTTCCAAAAATGGAAAACAGGCCTCGGCAAGACCCGCACGGGTCTGCTCGCACGGCTCTTCGCCTCTAAGGACGGCATCAACGAGGCGTTTTATGAAGAGCTCGAAGAAGCGCTGATCCTCGCGGACGCGGGCGCCGCCGTCACGGAACGGCTGCTTGACGACCTGCAAGCCGCCATCAAGGAAAAGAGAATTTCGGATCGCGCGAGCGCGAGAAACGAGCTCGCCGGCTTGATCGCCAAGGCTGTCACCACGAAGAAGCCGTTTTCGGCGGACGCAGGCGCGGCTGTCGTGCTCATCGTCGGCGTCAACGGCGTGGGCAAGACAACCAGCATCGGCAAGCTTGCCAACAGCTATCGTGAGCAGGGCAGAAAAGTTATGCTCGCGGCGGCGGACACCTTCCGCGCGGCTGCGGCGGAGCAGCTCGGCGAGTGGGCCAAGCGCGCGAACGTCGCGATGGTGCGACATAACGAAGGTGCGGACCCCGCGGCGGTGGTGTTTGACGCGATTGCCTCCTATAAGGCGAAGGGATGCGATCTGCTGCTGTGCGACACGGCGGGCAGACTCCACAACAAAGCAAACCTCATGAGCGAACTCGGCAAGATTCGCCGCGTGATCTCGCGCGAGCTGCCGGAGACGCCCTGCGAAACACTGTTGGTGCTGGACGCGGTGACGGGGCAAAACGCCGTTGCGCAGGCGCGCGCGTTCGCGGAGGTCTGCGAGCTCGACGGGGTGATCCTCACCAAGCTCGACGGCACGGCAAAGGGCGGCGTGGTCATCTCCATCTGCGAGACGCTGAAGGTACCGGTTCGGTTCGTCGGCGTCGGCGAAGGTATCGACGACCTGCAGGCGTTTGACGCGGAGCTTTTCGCGCAGGCGCTGCTGGCAAACGACGCGGATTGACCGCGAAAAATAATGAAAACCGAGAATGCGCCCGCAAGTTCGCGGGAAATGCGATCAAACTGTTAAAACATAACATTTCGCTTGACAAAATCACCACGCCTCGTATAATAAGTAAGGCGTAAAGCTTTTTAGCTTTACAGGTGATACGATGAATCGTTTGGTCGAACTTGGACAACTCATGGACTGGTACGGCGCTTTTTTAACCGAGCGCCAGCGTTCGCTTGTGCGCCAATATGCCTACGAGGACTGCTCGCTGGGTGAAATTGCGGAGCGCGAGGGCATTTCACGGCAAGCGGTGCGGGACGCAATCCTCACCGCGGAAAACGAACTGCGCAACATGGAAGCCAAGCTCAACCTGATAGAAGACAACGAAAAACTGCGGCTGCTGCTCGATCGACTCGACCAAACACCGCTGAGTGATACGCAAAAAGACCTGCTCCGGCAAATCCGCGAGCTGGTTTCGGAGGAAGAAGATGGCGTTTGAAGGCGTCTCTGAAAAACTGCAGGCGGTATTCAAGCGATTAAATTCGCGCGGCAAGCTCAATGAAGCGGACGTCAAGGAAGCCATGCGCGAGATCAAGCTCGCCCTTTTGGAAGCGGACGTCAACTTCATGGTCGTCAAGGACTTCGTTAAGACCGTGACCGACCGCGCCGTGGGCAGCGAGGTGCTCGAAAGCCTCACGCCCGGCCAGCAGGTCATCAAGATTGTCAACGAAGAGCTCACGCGGCTCATGGGCGGCGAACACGCAAAGCTGGAATTCGGCAACCAGAAACCCGCGGTGATCCTCATGGCGGGCCTTCAGGGTGCGGGCAAGACGACCATGTGCGGCAAGCTCGGCGCCTACATCAAAAAGAACTACGGCAAGAGTGTTCTCTTAACCGCCTGCGATATCTATCGTCCCGCCGCGATTCAGCAATTGCAGATCGTCGGCGAAAAGCTCGAAATCCCCGTCTACGAACACGGCACGCAAAACCCCGTGCTCACCGCGAAGGAAGCGGTTGCGGAAGCCAAGCGGAAGTTCATCGACGTAGTGATCGTCGATACCGCGGGCCGACTGCACATCGATGCGGACATGATGGAGGAGCTCAAGAAGATTCGCGACGCGGTCAACCCCGCGGAAATCCTGCTCGTCGTGGACGCCATGACCGGCCAGGACGCGGTCAATGTGGCCAAGAGCTTTCACGAGACCATCGCGCTCACGGGCGTGATTCTGACGAAGCTCGACGGCGATACGCGCGGCGGCGCCGCGCTCTCCGTGCGCTCCGTCACGGGAAAGCCCATCAAGTTCTCCGGCATCGGCGAAAAGCTGACCGATATCGAGCCGTTCCATCCCGACCGGATGGCGAGCCGCATTCTCGGCATGGGCGACATGCTGACCCTCATCGAAAAGGCGCAGAGCGCGTTTGACGAGAAGAAAGCGCTCGAGATGGCCGAGAAGATGAAGACCAACTCGATAACGCTTGACGATTATCTGGAGCAGATGGAGCAGATGAAAAACCTCGGCTCCATGGAAGATCTCGTCAAGATGATCCCCGGCATGGATGCGAGCAAGCTTGCCGGCGCGCAGATCGACGAAAAGCAGATGGCGCGCACAAAAGCGATCATCCAGAGCATGACGAAAGCCGAGCGGCACGATCCCGAAATCCTCACCGCCAGCCGCAGAAAGCGCATCGCGCGCGGCAGCGGCACGAGCGTGCAGGAGGTTAACCGCCTGATGAACCAGTTCAACGCCTCGCGTCAGCTCATGAAGCAGATGTCCGGCAGAATGAAAAAAGGTAAAGGTAAGCGTGGCGGCTTCCCGTTCGGGTTCTAACCTCAACTACTTTAGCGAATCACGTTTTAACGTATTCGATATAAAAAACAACATCATAATATTTGGAGGAAGCATACAATGCTGAAGATCAGACTGCGCCGCATGGGCGCCAAGAAAGCCCCGTTCTACCGTATCGTGGTTGCGGATTCCCGCGCGCCGCGCGATGGCGCATTTGTCGAAGAAATCGGCTACTACAACCCCCTCTCGAACCCCGTTGAGCTGACCGTGAACAACGAGCACGCAGCCGAATGGATCAAGAAGGGCGCGCAGCCGACGGATACCGTTCGTGCGCTGCTGAAGAAGAGCGGCGCCATCGAGTGAGGAAATGATGATGGAGGAACTCGTACGCTTCATTGCGAGAAATCTCGTCGATGAGCCGGACTCCGTCAAAGTCGAGTCGCGGGAGGAAGGGGACACGGTCGTGATCTCCCTCTCCGTGGCACCCGGCGACATGGGGAAAGTCATCGGCAGACAGGGGCGCATCGCAAAGGCGATTCGCACCGTCGTCAAGGCCGCGAGCGTCCGCGAAGACAAGAAATACATGGTCGATATCGTCGAGTAATCGGCGCGTCAACCAACCTCAGCCAAACAGGGTTAAGAATTTGAGAAATGACTACCTGCGCGTCGGCCAGATCGTCCGCGCCCACGGCGTACACGGGGATGTGAAAATCATCCCGCTGACGGACGATCCGGCCCGGTTTCGCCAGCTTAAAACGGCATATCTCGAAACAACGGCAGGCGCGTATGCGCCTGTTGCGGTTACGGGCGCACGCTTTTTGCCGGACGCGGTGCTGCTGCATCTGGAAGGCTACGACACGGTCGAACGGGCTGAGACGCTCAAGAACGTCTATCTTTGCGTGAACCGGGACAACGCGGTCAAGCTTCGGAAAGACACGTATTTCGTAGCCGACCTCATCGGCTGCGACGTATCCGACACAAGCGGCAAGGCGTACGGAAAGCTCACGGACGTGCTGGAGACCGGCGCAAACGACGTCTACGAGGTCGACGGCGGCAAGCTGCTCGTGCCCGCGCTCAAGCGCGTGCTCCACGAGGTGGATGTGGCGAACGCGCGCATCGTGCTTGACGCGGAAGTGCTGGAGGAGGTCGGCTGCTTTGCGGATTGACATCCTCACGCTCTTTCCGGAGATGTTCGAAGGCGTGCTCTCCGCGAGCATGCTCGGTCGCGCGCAGGCAAACGGGCTTCTCGACATCCGCGTGCACAACATCCGCGACTACACGGATAACAAGCACCGCAAGGCCGATGATTATCCGTTTGGCGGCGGCGCGGGACTTGTGATGATGGCGCAACCCATCTATGATTGCATGGATGCCGTTCTCGAAGGCGGCAAAGCACACCGCATTCTCATGACGCCGCGCGGGCGAACACTCAACCAAAAGATCGCCAAGGAGCTCTCCGGCGAAGACCGGCTTGTGCTGCTCTGCGGACACTATGAGGGCGTGGATGAGCGCGTGATGGAGATCATCGACGACGAAATCTCCGTCGGCGACTATGTGCTCACGGGCGGCGAGCTGCCCGCGATGGTGCTGGTCGATTGCGTGAGCAGACTCATTCCCGGTGTGCTGGGCAGCGACGAGAGCGCGGCGGACGAATCGTTTTCGGAGGACTTGCTCGAATATCCGCAGTACACCCGCCCTGCGAGCTTTCGCGGCATGGATGTGCCAGAAATCCTGCTCAACGGGCACCACGCGAAGATTCAGGCCTGGCGAAAAGAGCAGGCGCGGCTCAAGACCGCGCTGAACCGACCGGACTTATTGAGCGAGACGACGGACAAGGGCGAGATCATCGAAGCGCCCGACGACGCCTGGTTGTAATCCCCTAAAAAACAGGATCGAACGAAACGGCAATCCTCGGGGTTGTCTTTTTATAAGGAGAATCGCCGGTTTCGGCGATAACGGGTATGAAACAGACCACAAAAGGCACAATCGCTATGATTGCCACCGCGCTGCTATGGAGCATCGGCGGAATCTTCATCAAGCTTGTTCCCTGGAACCCGCTCGCCATCGCGGGCCTTCGCGGCCTGATCGGCGGGCTGGTGATGTATGTCTATCTGCGCATCCGCGGCATCAAGCCCGTGATCAACAAGGACACGATCAAGATCGCGCTCGCGCTCGCGGGCGTCTGCAGCACATTTGTCGCGGCAAACAAGCTGACCACCTCCGCCAACGCGATCGTGATTCAGTATTGCGCGCCGGTCTATGTGCTCCTATACATCGCGTTTGTGCAGAAAAAGAAACTTCGCCCGCTCGATATTGCGGTGGTTCCGCTCACGATTCTCGGCGTTTCCCTTTGCTTCATCGGTCAGATGGGCAAAGGCCACCTCATTGGCGACATCATCGCGGTGATCTCCGGCGTGTTCTTTGCGGGCATGTTCATCACGAGCGAGGGCGTTTCCGACCAGACGCGCGCAAGCGGCATCATGCAAGGACAGTTCCTCACCGCACTCATCGGCCTTCCGGTGCTGTTTGCGACGCATCCCGCGTTTACCGCGCAAGCGATCGTCGGCATCCTGATTCTCGGGGTCTTCCAGATTGGACTTGCGTATGTGCTCTACAGCATCGCGATCAAGAACGCGCCGCTCTTGACTTGCTCGCTGCTTGCCGTGCTAGAGCCGCTGCTAAACCCCGTTTGGGTGTTTCTCTTTGCGGGCGAGAACCCGGGGTATCTCTCGCTGGTCGGCGGCGTGATCGTGGTAGCCGTCATCACACTTTGGTATGTGTACGACGCGAAGCATCCGCAGGCACAAACGGAGCCTGCTCTCGAGACAAAACCCGCATAAAATCAGCAAAAACGGCTTGCAATGCGCGATTGTGGTGTGATATAATCGCGTTTGTGACATCGGGCGGTCCTCTGTTCTGCTTTTGAAGTATGAACGCCTGGCAAAATGAAAGGAGAATATTTCAAAATGTCGAACATCATTTCCGAGCTCGAAAAAGAGCAACTGCGTACCGACCTGCCCGCCCTTGAGGTTGGCGACTCCGTCCGCGTATTCGTGAAGGTTATCGAAGGTAACCGCGAGCGCCTCCAGAACTTTGAGGGCGTTGTGATCAAGATTCAGGGTGGCGGCGTGCGCAAGAGCTTCACCGTCCGCCGCATCTCTTACGGCGTTGGCGTGGAAAGAACCTTCCCGTACAACAGCCCGCGCATCGGCCGCATCGAAGTGATCCGTCACGGTGTTGTGCGCAGAGCGAAGCTGTTCTATCTGCGTGACCTCTCCGGTAAAGCCGCGAAGATCCGCGAGCGCATCGAAGAGAAAGACTAATTCATTTACACGGGATCAAACCCCTCTGCCCAATGCGGCATCAGGGGTTTTTCCATATTTGGAGGAAAAACGCAATGCCTGCTATCAACTGGTACCCCGGGCACATGACCAAGACCCGGCGTATGCTGCAAGAGAATCTCAAAATGATCGACGTCGTGGTCGAAATTCTGGATGCGCGCGCGCCGCTGGCGTCCCGCAATCCTGACTTTGACGACCTCTTTGCGGGCAAAGCGCGCGTGGTGCTGCTCAACAAGAGCGACCTTGCGGACTCCAACGCCACCAAGCGCTGGATTACGCACTTCAACAAGCGCGGAATTGAATGCGCGGGTATCTCCGCAACGGGCGGCTCCGCGAAAAAAGTTGCGGTCTCCCTGATCGAGCAGGCGGCGAAACCCAAAGTGGACACGCTGAAGGCAAAGGGCATCAACAAGACCATCCGCGCGATGATCGTCGGCATTCCGAACGTTGGCAAGAGCACGCTGATCAACCGCATCGCGGGGCAAAACCGCGCGGAGGTTGGAGACAAACCCGGCGTGACCCGCGGCAAACAGTGGGTGAAGATCACGCCGTATCTGGAGCTGATGGATACGCCAGGCATGCTCTGGCCGAAGCTGGAGGATCAGGAGCTTGCCAAACACCTTGCATACTTAGGCTCCATCAAGGACGAAGTCATGGACAGCGAGGAGCTCGCGCTCGATATGCTGGCCTTATTGCAGTCGATTTCTCCCGCGCAGGTGACGGAGCGCTACAGCAAGCTCACCGCGGAAACCCCGAAGCAGGACCTGCTCAAGGCGGTTTGCCTGAGCCGCGGGTTCCTGCTGCGCGGCGGCGAGCTGGACACAGAGCGCGCCTCGCACGTGGTGCTGGATGAATTCCGCGCGGGAAAGGTCGCGCGCGTGACGCTGGAGCTGCCGGAGGCCGCGCAATGACGCGCCTGCCGGAGGCGGAGCGACTCGCGATACTCTCATCGCCGGATCGCGCATTCTGGGAGCAGAGCGGTGTGGTGCTCGCGGGCATGGATGAGGTAGGACGTGGCCCGCTGGCAGGTCCCGTCGTCGTCTGTTGCGCCGCGATGCCGTGTGAGCCGCTGATTTCGTACGTCAACGACTCCAAACAGGTCAGCGAAAAGCGCAGGGAAGCGCTGTATCCAATCCTGACCGAAACCGCGCTGGGATATGCCACGGCGTGGGTGTATCCCGACGTGATCGACGAGATCAACATTCTCGAAGCGACCAAGCGCGCGTTTGCGGAGGCGTTTGCAAAAATGCCGATTCCGGTGACGGATGTGCTGATCGACGCACTCACGGGGCTCAATATCGCAGCCCGCCAGCACCCGCTGATTCACGGCGACGCGCTGAGCTACAGCATCGCATGCGCTTCCATCATCGCGAAGGTGCAGCGCGACCGCTATATGATCGAACAGGACGCGCTCTATCCCGAATACGGCTTTGCCCGAAACAAAGGATACGGTTCGGCGGAGCACATCGCCGCGATCCGCAAATTTGGCCCCTGCCCGATTCACCGCAGGAGCTTCATCCGGAGCTACGTATGAGCACGACCTCGGTGGGCAGAGGCGGTGAAGCGCGCGCGGAGGCGTATCTCGCGGAGCGGGGCTACCAGCTCCTGCGCCGAAACTATCGCAGCGGGCCGCGCGAGATCGACCTGATCATGCAGGACGGCGAGGCGGTGGTGTTTGTCGAGGTGAAGGCGCGCGCAAAAACGGGCTACGGCACGCCCGCGGAGTTTGTGACGCTCGCCAAGCGACGGCTCCTGACGCTTGCGGCGCAGGCGTTTCTAATGGAAACGGGAAAGACGGATGTTCCCGCGCGGTTTGACGTAGTCGAGGTCTATCTCGGCAGCGACCGGATTTGCCACATCGAAAACGCGTTTGACGCGACCTGATCGTGCGTATATAGGGATATCCCCCTTAACGTGAAATCTCTGACACAAAAATGACAAGCTCAAGCCGCATCCACGCGGTTGAGCTTTTTTTGGTTTGTGGTATACTGTTTGGGAATTCATAGACCCTAGATCAAGGATGGGGAAAGGATACGTTTGTGCGTAAACTGCTGACAATCCTGCTTTTTGTATGCCTGTTGTGCGTGCCCGCGCTGGCGCTTGCCGAAAACGCGGATCAAACCACGGGAGACGAACTGCTTTATAACGGAGATTTCTCGATTCAGACCGAGAGCGCGCCTCTGCCCGCGGGCTGGGAACTGACCGCGTATCAGAACGATGCGGATGGCGTGAGTGCTTCGGTTGCAAATGAAGACGGTCACACGCAGATTGTTTTGACCAACCTCGTTGCGAACGACTCCCGCGTGATTCAGGAGGTTACCGTCGCACCCAACAAGATATACCGCCTGAGCGCGGAGATTCGCACGAGCGACGTGGAGAATGGCACAGGCGCAAATCTCTCGATCGATAACTACCCCATCGACGGAACATTTTGCTATTCGGAGAATCTATTCGGTTCGGATGCATGGCGCACCGTGCAGCTGTATTTCCGCACGGGTGCGGAGCAGACCAAGGTTGCCGTTGCCCTGCGCCTCGGCGGCTACGGCACCACGGCGACCGGCACGGCGGAATACCGCAATGTGTCGCTGATGGAGTGCGTCGCCACCGACGCGAAGGTCGTCGATCTCCCGACGGAGAACGGCACCGTCTCCAATCAAACCGACACGAGCACATCTTCCTCCGCAACAAAAGCGACCGCGAACGATCCGCTGTATCTGGCGGTTGCGTTTACGCTGGTGCTCGGCGGCGCAATTCTCTGGCTTTATCGCAATGAACTTCGGTTCTCGTCCCGCTTTTTAGAGACGGTCGAACACCCGGAACTGATCCTGATGGCGATATTGCTATGCGCGTTTATCGTGCGCGTAATCCTTTCGCTCATATTCTACGGCCATCCGACGGACATCAACTGCTTCATGGCCTGGGGCAATATGGTCGTGGAAAAGGGCATGAGCAACTTCTATACCAGCGGCGCGTTTGCGGACTATCCGCCGGGATACATGTATATCTGCGGCGCGATCTCCGGCTTCTGCCGCCTGGTTGGCATACCGTACGGTTCGGACGGGATGGCGCTGCTCTTCAAAATGCCGTCCACGTTTGCCGACCTATTGACGGCATACCTCCTGTATCGCATGGCGAAAAAGCAGAATCTCGGCGAAAAAGGCGCGCTTATTCTTGCTGGCATCTATGCCTTTACGCCGACGCTGATGTTCGTCTCCGGCGCATGGGGTCAGATTGACTCTGTGCTCGCGCTCTTGATTGCGATCGTAATCCTGCTCCTGCAGAGCGACAAGCGAATTTTAGCCGGCGCGGTCTACGGGCTCGCGATTCTGATGAAACCACAGGCGCTGATGTTCGGGCCGATTCTTGCGGTTGCGTTCATACTGGACATCTTCGATCACCGCGAAGCTTGGGTAAAGAAGCTGGTTGAGACCGTGCTTGCGGTGGTTGCGGCGCTCGCCGTACTCTTCGTGCTCTCATTGCCGTTCCGTGGAAGTCAGGACCCGCTTTGGCTGATCGACAAATACAGCTCTACCGCATCGTCCTACCATTATGCCTCCATCGAGGCGTTCAACTTCGGTTCGCTGTGTGGCTGGAACTGGAAAACCGCGGATACGTTGATCCTGTGGATGCCTTACTACGTGTTCGGCATGGGCATGATCGTACTCTCCACGGTGTTCTCTTCCGTGCTCTATTTCTTCGGAAGAAAGCGGAGCCGTGGCGCGCTGTTCCTCGCGTCCGGACTTGTGGTGCTCCTCATCTTCACCTTCGGACACTACATGCACGAGCGCTATATGCTGCCCGCGCTGCTGTTGATCTTGATTGCGTATCTCTATTACGGAGACCGCAGGCTTCTTGCCGCGTTCGGCGGACTCACCGTGACGTCTTTCCTCAACGCCGCATGCGCGTATTATGTGGTGAACCATCAGGACGCGCGCGGAACGGTCTATAACGTGATCACGTTTGTGGGCTCTTTGGCGACGGTGTTGCTCGCGCTCTACTTGAGCTACGTCGCGTTCCAGATTCTCGTGCAGAATAAGCTGTCGCAGAGACTCGTGCTGGAAAAGCAGCCGCAAAAACGACTTGCGCGCCGAATTTCGATCCTGCCCGCGATGCCGACGGACAACAAGCTGCACTTCACCAAGCGCGACACGCTTTTTATGCTTGGCATCACGCTGGTCTACGGCGTGGTTGCGCTCACAAACCTCGGCTCCATGAAGGCCCCGCAGACCTATTGGTACAGCGACAAGGCGGGAGAGAGCGTTACGGTCAAGTTCAACAAGGTGGAGCAGGTTACCGCCTTCAGCGTGTTTGGCAACATTGACAATGACGGAACGCTGCTGATCGCCACGCCGGATGGACACGAGGAGATCTTCGACCAAACGTATGACGACATGTTCCGCTGGAAGAAGGTTACGACAGATTTTACGACCGACACGGTGACGCTGTCGCTTTATTCCGGTTCGCTCAAGCTCAACGAGATCGCGTTTTACGATCAGGACGGCAAGCAGATTCCCGTGACGATTGTGAGCGCGACCGGCGATCAGGCCAAGCTCTTTGACGAGCAGAACACCGTTGCGGAACCGAGCTATTATACCGGCATGTATTTCGACGAGCTGTACCACGGGCGCACGGCTTACGAAAACCTGCATAACCTCACGCCTTACGAAAACTCGCATCCGCCGCTTGGCAAGCTCTTCATCATGCTCGGCGTTTGGGCGTTTGGCATGACGCCGTTTGGCTGGCGCGTGGTCGGCGCGTTGTTCGGAATCGGTATGCTGCCGGTACTGTACGTGTTTGGAAAGCGGCTATTCAAGAACTCCAACTATGCGCTGGTTTTGACCACGCTGTTTGCGTTCGACTTCATGCACTTTACGCAGACGCGCATCGCGACCATCGACGTCTACTCGGTGTTTTTCATCCTCTTGATGTACTATTACATGTATCAGTACATCACGATGGACATCTATGCCGATGGACTAAAAAAGACGCTCAAACCGCTTGCGCTCTCCGGCCTGTTCTTCGGCATCGGCGCCGCCTGCAAGTGGACGAGCATCTACGCGGGCGCGGGGCTCGCCATCCTGCTCTTTGGCTCGCTGATTTCGCGCTATCTCGATTACCGGCAGGTCAACGCGCGGGACAACGACGCAGACAAAGCAAGAGTTGCGGACTTCTGGCCGATGGCGCTCAAGACGCTGCTTTGGTGCATGTTGTTCTTCATCGTAATTCCGTTTACGATCTATTTTGCGTCCTACACGCCGTACTATATCTACGAATCCGGACAGACGGCGGGCTATGGTGTTGCGGACATGTTCAAAACGTTTGCGCACTATCAGCAGTTTATGTACCACTATCATTCGACGCTGGTCGCCACGCATCCGTATCAGTCGAGCTGGTACTCCTGGCCATTTACGGTCAAGCCGATGTGGTATTACTTCAACAGCTATATCGCGCCGGATCAGGTCTCTACCCTCAGCGCCTCCGGCAACCCTGCCGTGTGGTGGGTGTCCTCCATCGGCGCGGTAGCGCTGCTTTGGGCACGGCTGAGCAAGCGGGTGAAGCCGGATCGCGCCATGCAGATATTTCTCGTGGGAATTCTGGCAAACTTTCTGCCTTGGGTGCTGGTGACGCGCTGCACGTTTATCTACCACTTCTTCGCGACGGTGCCGTTTATCCTGATGGCGACGGTCTACGCGCTGCAAAAGCTGGAGGAGCGCTATCCGGAAGCGAATTTCATCAAGTGGGTTTGGGTCGGGTTTGCGATCCTGTTCTTCGTGCTGCTCTATCCGGGCCTTTCCGGCCTCGCGATTCCGGCGCAATGGGGCGCGTTCCTTTCCAAACTGCCTGGAGGGAAACTGATGTATGGCGCGTAACGAAGAGGCGAAAAAGACGCTCTGGCAGATTACGAAGTTCGCCATTGTGGGCGTGCTGAACACTGTGGTCGATTTTGCAGTGTTTCAGACGCTGAACCTGACGCTTGGTTGGGTGTATGCGGCGCAGGTGCTCGGCTATACCGCGGGCGTGATCAACAGCTATCTTTGGAACAGCAACTGGACGTTTCGCGAGCAGCGGACGCGCTCGTTTCGCGAGATCGCGCTGTTTCTGCTGGTCAACCTCGCGTCGCTTGGCGTTTCGCTCGGCATGATCTGGCTCCTTCGCGAAAAGGCGGGTATCACCAATGCGTGGGTTGCGGGCTGGATGCCGAAAGCTCTCGCTGGATTCATCAAAGGGGACACGGTCTGCAAGCTCATCGCAACCGTGGTTGCCATCGCGGTGAACTACGTCGGCAACCGCCTGCTTGTGTTCAAGAGCAAACCGCAGTCCGGAGAGTCGACCGAAAAAGCATAAAACATATCGCATTTTGTCGAAAAAGCGCCGCACAAGTCGGCGCTTTTCGTGTATACTGAGCATAACCGTAAAAAACGGAATTGCCGGAGAGGAAAGACTGCACGAACATGCTTTCTCGCATCAAGAGCCACGGACTCAACGGAATCGGCGGCTATGCCGTACAGGTGGAGACAGATATCGCAAACGGGCTGCCCGGCTTTGAAATCGTAGGCCTGCCGGACGCCGCCGTCAAAGAATCGCGCGAGCGCGTGCGCGCCGCGATCAAGAACGCGGGATACATCTTTCCCGCGGCGCGGATCACGGTCAACCTGGCTCCCGCGGACATGCGAAAAGAAGGCGCGGTGTACGATCTGCCCGTTGCGCTCTCCATCCTTGCCGCGTCGGGTCAACTCGGCGCACACACGAATCCCTCGTTTGTGACGTTTGGCGAGCTGGGGCTCGATGGCGGCGTCCGCGCGATTGCGGGCGTATTGCCGATGGTGATCGACGCGTTCTCCAAAGGTGAGACCGTATTCGTCGTGCCGGAAGCAAACGCGGAAGAAGCGGCTTATGTAGAGGGCGTTCAGATTCTGCCCGTGGCGACGCTGAAGCAGCTCTGCGAGCATGTACGCGGCAGCGAGGAGATCGCGCCGCATCCGACCGAGCGCTGGCAGGGCTATGAGCAGCGCTTCGGCACCGATTTTAGCGAGATCAAGGGGCAGCAGGGTGCAAAGCGAGCGGCGGAGATTGCCGTCGCGGGCGGGCACAACATCCTGCTCATCGGCACCCCCGGCGCGGGCAAGACCATGCTCGCGCGCGCAATTCCTTCGATTTTACCCCAGCTAACCTATGAAGAGTCGCTGGAGATCACAAAGATACACTCGATCACGGGCGCGACAAAAGGCCGCGGCATGGTTCGGGAGCGTCCGTTTCGCGCGCCGCACCACGGTGCCTCCAGCGCGGCGCTCGTCGGCGGCGGTACGAGCGCGAAGCCGGGCGAGATCAGCCTTGCGCACTTCGGCGTGCTTTTCCTCGACGAGCTGCCGGAGTTTCAGCACAACGTGCTGGAAGCGCTGCGCCAGCCGCTGGAGGATGGCTTTATCACCGTGAGCCGCGCCGCCGCAACCGCAACGTATCCCGCGGAGTTCGTGCTCGTCGCCGCGATGAACCCGTGCCCCTGCGGCAACTATGGTTCAAAGATTCACCCGTGCCGCTGCGCAAAGAGCCAGATTGAGCGCTACCGCGGCAGAATCAGCGGGCCTCTGATGGATCGCATCGATATTCAGATCGAGATGCCGGAAGTCGGCTTTCTCGAGCTTTCCGAAAAGGCGACCGGCGAGCCTTCCAACGTGATTCGCGCGCGCGTGGAAGCCGCGCGGGAGCGGCAGAGGAAGCGCTTTGCGGACGACGGAATCCTCCTCAACGCGCAGATGAACGCAAAGCTCATCAAGCGCTACTGCGCGCCGGACGAGGCGAGCGAGCGCCTGCTTGCGCGGGCATACGCGGAGCTGAAGCTCTCCGCGCGTGCCTACCAGCGCATCCTGAAGGTCGCGCGCACGATTGCGGACGTGGAAGGATCAGACCAGATCACGCTTGCGCACTATGCGGAGGCGATCCAGTACCGCAGCCTCGATCAAAGCGGAAGGGAAGCGTAACGCCATGGCGCGGGAGATTACGGCGGAGGAAGAGGCGCGGCTCTGGCTGAACTATGGCGTCGAATATCGAGCAAAGACCTTCCAGCGCATTGTGGAACGCTTCGGCTCACTCGGTGCGGCGAGAGCCGCTTTTTCGGACGATGCGGAGGGCTTCTCCGCGCTTCCAGAAGGGGTCTGCGCGCGGTTGAATAAGGCGAATCAGGCGGGATTTCTTGCGCGGATGCTGGAGCAGATGGAGAAAAAGCACATCCGCTTTACCTACCCCGGAGACGTGCGCTATCCAAAGCTGCTCGCGGAGATACCCGATCCGCCGAGCGTGCTCTACTACATCGGCCAGATCGAGCCCGACCCGGAGCTTGCAATCGCGATCATCGGATCACGTCACCCAAGCAAGTATGGCATCGAGGTCGCCAAGCGATTCGGGCATGAGCTCGCCTCCGCTGGCGCGCTGGTGGTCTCCGGCATGGCGGAGGGAATCGATGCCTGCGCGGCTCGCGGCGCGCTGGACGCGGCGGACGTGGTCTGCCCGACGCTCGCGGTGCTGGGCTGCGGCGTGGATATCGTCTATCCGCAGTCGAACGAGAGATTGTATGACGAGATCATCGAGCGCGGTGCCGTTGCCTCGGAGTTTTTGCCCGGAACAAAGGTGGAACGCTATTTTTTCCCGATTCGTAATCGCGTGATGAGCGGGCTTGCGCACGGAACGCTCGTCGTGGAGGCCGCGGAGCGCAGCGGAACCAGCATCACCGCGGGGTATGCGCACGATCAGGGCAGGGATGTTTTCGCAATTCCCGGGCGCATTGGTGACGAGATGAGTCTTGGCCCGAACGGAATGATTGCCAGAGGCGAGGCGAAGCCCGTGTTTGCGCCGGAGGATATTCTCGCGGAGTATTCCTGCCTGCATGTTGCGGCAGAAACGCGCCCGCCCGCGAATATCGTTCTGCTTTCCTCGCTCAACGAGGAGCAGCGCGCTATCTGCCGCCTGCTCAAGAGCGGTGAGATGAGCTTTGACGAGCTTTGCGATGCCCTCGCGCTTCCGATTGGAACCATGAACGCTTCACTGACGGAACTTCAGTTCTCCGGCATCGTGCAGGCGCTGCCCGGCAGACGATACAGCATCGATACCAATCAGACCAGACTCAAGGACATATAACTCAAATAACAGTAAAGACAATATAATAAACAGTATTGGTGGCTGAGCCAAGGCAAAACGCGGTCCTTTTTGCGTTCCACGCGCCCGGCAGAATTTTCGCCGGAACAAGCGACGTACTTTCGATCTCTACGAGAGAGTATATAATAGAAGAAATTTTTCTGCTTGCGATCCAAACCGGAATCGAAAAGTAATTTTCTACCGAATCTCACCGGTAAAATGGAGAATTTTCTTTCATTTTTCAATCCGTCCACAATATTTATCTTGACAGAATTGCATTATTTCGGAATAATGAAGCAGTTGCCGGACATAAATGTACGCCTATTGTGCGTATGCGCCCAAAACGCGCGTTCCGGTGGGAGGGTTACTATGCCAGAAGCACTCGTCATCGTTGAGTCGCCCGCAAAGGCCAAGACGATCGGCAAATTTTTAGGAAATAAATACAAGGTGGTCGCGTCCAACGGACACGTGCGCGATCTGCCGAAGAGCCAGCTCGGCGTCAAGATTGAGAACAACTTTGAGCCGAAATACATCACCCTGCGCGGCAGAGGCGATGTGCTGGAGCGCATCCGTAAAGAGGCGAAGACCGCCGAGAAAGTGTATCTCGCGACCGACCCTGACCGCGAAGGCGAAGCCATCAGCTGGCATCTCGCGCAGGTGCTCAATCTCGACGAGAAGAGCAAGTGCCGCATCGTGTTCAACGAGATCACGTCCACCGCGGTTAAAAACTCGATCAAGGGTGCGCGGCCAATCGACATGCGCCTCGTCAACGCGCAGCAGGCGCGCCGAATTCTGGATCGTCTGGTAGGCTACGAAATCAGCCCGATCCTCTGGCGAAAGGTTCGCAAGGGCCTCTCGGCAGGGCGCGTCCAGAGCGTTGCCACCCGCATCATCTGCGACCGTGAGAGCGAAATCCGCGATTTTGTGCCGGAGGAATACTGGAACATCACGGCGAAGCTGCGCGACATCGCAAACAAAAAATCGTTCGACGCGAAGTATTACGGCGAAAACGGCACGAAGCGAGACCTTTGCAACGAGGCCGACACCAAGGAAGTCCTCGCCCGCATTCAGGATCAGATTTTCACCATCAACGAGGTGAAGGAGGGCGTTAAGTCCCGCCATCCCGCGCCGCCGTTTACCACAAGCAGCCTCCAGCAGGAGGCCTCCCGCAAGCTCGGCTTTACCACCAAGCGCACGATGATGATCGCGCAGCAGCTCTACGAGGGCATAGACATCGGCGGCAAAGGCTCGGTCGGTTTGATCTCCTATATCCGTACCGACTCTGTCCGCATCGCGTCGGAAGCGCAGCAGTCCTCCCGCGCGTTTATCGCGGGACGCTTTGGCGAGAAATATATCCCAGAGAAGCCGAACTTCTACAAAGGACGCGACAACGCGCAGGACGCGCACGAAGCCATCCGCCCGACCAGCGTGGACAACGAGCCCGCCGCGATCAAGGATCACCTGACGAGCGAGCAGTTCCGCCTGTATAAGCTGATCTATGAGCGCTTCCTCGCGAGCCAGATGAGCGACGCGACGTTTGCCACCACGCAGGTGACGCTGGATTGCGCAAACGCAACCTTCCGTGCAAACGGCATCCGCA